>NZ_AP021884.1:917500-3452774 GCF_009938015.1 Sulfuriferula plumbiphila
CAGGTGTAAAGTGCGCGCGCTTTAGACCTCACTCTTTATGAGTGGAGCTGTTCTTTAAAAAATCGGAAGAAGTAAAGTGTTTATTGCCGGCCGGGCAGCGAGAGATCGCTACCTGAAGGGCGGTAGACAATGGGTTTTGATTGTATCGACCGGTTCAGGCTTAGTCGGCCTGGATCGGGTAGCAAACGCTTATTAACCTGTAGCTTTTATGCTCTCGCGAGAGAGGCTTAAGGTTATAGGGTCAAGCGACTAAGTGCATGTGGTGGATGCCTTGGCGATTACAGGCGATGAAGGACGTTGCAGCCTGCGAAAAGCTGCGGGGAGCTGGCAAGCAAGCTTTGATCCGCAGATATCCGAATGGGGAAACCCACCCGCAAGGGTACCCTGAGCTGAATACATAGGCTCAGAGGAGCGAACCGAGCGAACTGAAACATCTAAGTAGCTCGAGGAAAAGAAATCAACCGAGATTCCGCAAGTAGTGGCGAGCGAACGCGGAACAGCCTGCAAGATTTAGCGCACACGTTAACAGAACAGCCTGGAAAGGCTGGCCAGAGAGGGTGATAGCCCCGTACGTGAAAACCTGTGTGTGGAACCAAGCTTGCGACAAGTAGGGCGGGACACGAGAAATCCTGTCTGAACATGGGGGGACCATCCTCCAAGGCTAAATACTCGTAATCGACCGATAGTGAACCAGTACCGTGAGGGAAAGGCGAAAAGAACCCCGGGAGGGGAGTGAAATAGATCCTGAAACCGCATGCATACAAACAGTGGGAGCCCCTGCACAAAGAGTCTTCGGGGTTCTTTCGAGGAGCGCGCAGCGCGACTCAAAAGAACTTAAAGATGAAATAGATCTTTGGGCAGGTAAAGAACCCGGAGGGTTCTTCGTGCAGGGGTGACTGCGTACCTTTTGTATAATGGGTCAGCGACTTACGTTCAGTAGCGAGCTTAACCGAATAGGGGAGGCGTAGGGAAACCGAGTCTGATAAGGGCGATAGTTGCTGGGCGTAGACCCGAAACCAGATGATCTATCCATGGCCAGGATGAAGGTGCGGTAACACGCACTGGAGGTCCGAACCCACTAATGTTGAAAAATTAGGGGATGAGCTGTGGATAGGGGTGAAAGGCTAAACAAATCTGGAAATAGCTGGTTCTCTCCGAAAACTATTTAGGTAGTGCCTCAAGTATCACCTTCGGGGGTAGAGCACTGTTATGGCTAGGGGGTCATCGCGACTTACCAACCCATTGCAAACTCCGAATACCGAAGAGTGCGAGCTTGGGAGACAGACATCGGGTGCTAACGTCCGGTGTCAAAAGGGAAACAACCCAGACCGCCAGCTAAGGTCCCAAAGACACAGTTAAGTGGTAAACGATGTGGGAAGGCATAGACAGCCAGGATGTTGGCTTAGAAGCAGCCATCATTTAAAGAAAGCGTAATAGCTCACTGGTCGAGTCGTCCTGCGCGGAAGATGTAACGGGGCTCAAACTGTGCACCGAAGCTGCGGATATGCATGCTCCTTTAAGGGCATTTAGGGCGAAAGCTTGTCGCACGCAGTGCGACAAAGCGTTCCCCAAAGTTGCGTTAAAGGGCTGACAAGTGCGTTTAAAGGAGCATGCATATGGTAGGAGAGCGTTCTGTAGGCCGTTGAAGGTGAGGTGAGAACCTTGCTGGAGGTATCAGAAGTGCGAATGCTGACATGAGTAGCGATAAAACGGGTGAAAAGCCCGTTCGCCGAAAGCCCCAGGTTTCCTGTGCAACGTTCATCGGCGCAGGGTGAGTCGGCTCCTAAGGCGAGGCTGAGAAGCGTAGTCGATGGGAAACAGGTTAATATTCCTGTACCGGCCTTGAATGCGATGTGGGGACGGAGAAGGTTAACTCGGCCAACTGTTGGAATAGTTGGTTTAAGTGTGTAGGCAGATTCCTTAGGCAAATCCGGGGGGTCAATGCCGAGGCATGATGACGAGGTGCTACGGCACTGAAGTGAGCGATACCCTGCTTCCAAGAAAAGCCACTAAGCTTCAGTTCAAGGACGACCGTACCGCAAACCGACACAGGTGGGCAGGGTGAGAATCCTAAGGCGCTTGAGAGAACTCAGGAGAAGGAACTCGGCAAATTAACACCGTAACTTCGGGAGAAGGTGTGCCCTTATTATGTGAAGCGACTTGCTCGCGGAGCAGAACGGGGTTGCAGTGAAAAGGTGGCTGCGACTGTTTAATAAAAACACAGCACTCTGCAAACACGAAAGTGGACGTATAGAGTGTGACGCCTGCCCGGTGCTGGAAGGTTAAGTGATGGGGTGCAAGCTCTTGATCGAAGCCCCAGTAAACGGCGGCCGTAACTATAACGGTCCTAAGGTAGCGAAATTCCTTGTCGGGTAAGTTCCGACCCGCACGAATGGCGTAACGATGGCCACACTGTCTCCTCCTGAGACTCAGCGAAGTTGAAGTGTTTGTGAAGATGCAATCTACCCGCGGCTAGACGGAAAGACCCCATGAACCTTTACTGTAGCTTTGCATTGGACTTTGAACATACTTGCGTAGGATAGGTGGGAGGCGTTGAAGCGGTATCTCCGGATATCGTCGAGCCACCCTTGAAATACCACCCTGGTGTGTTTGAGGTTCTAACCTGGGTCCATTATCTGGATCGGGGACCGTGCATGGTGGGCAGTTTGACTGGGGCGGTCTCCTCCCAAAGCGTAACGGAGGAGCACGAAGGTATCCTAGCTACGGTCGGAAATCGTAGCGATAGTGCAATGGCAAAAGGATGCTTGACTGCGAGACTGACAAGTCGAGCAGGTGCGAAAGCAGGTCATAGTGATCCGGTGGTTCTGTATGGAAGGGCCATCGCTCAACGGATAAAAGGTACTCTGGGGATAACAGGCTGATTCCTCCCAAGAGTTCACATCGACGGGGGAGTTTGGCACCTCGATGTCGGCTCATCACATCCTGGGGCTGTAGCCGGTCCCAAGGGTATGGCTGTTCGCCATTTAAAGTGGTACGTGAGCTGGGTTTAAAACGTCGTGAGACAGTTTGGTCCCTATCTGCCGTGGGCGCTGGAAATTTGAAGGGACCTGCTCCTAGTACGAGAGGACCGGAGTGGACGGATCTCTGGTGTACCGGTTATCACGCCAGTGGTATCGCCGGGTAGCTAAATCCGGAAGAGATAAACGCTGAAAGCATCTAAGCGTGAAACTCGCCTTGAGATGAGATTTCCCGGGGGCTAGACCCCCCTGAAGGGTCGTTCGAGACCAGGACGTTGATAGGCTGGGTGTGGAAGTGCAGTAATGCATTAAGCTTACCAGTACTAATTGCCCGTGAGGCTTGACCCTATAACCTTAAGTGAAGTAACAAGCTTAGGTTAATACAGCGCAGTACAATCAAAACACGCAACACCCCTTTACTTCTTCCCGATTCCGGGCGTTGGTTGACCTCAAAATCACCCGCGTCCGAACAGCTTACGTCTGACGACCATAGCGTCCTGGAACCACCCCTTCCCATCCCGAACAGGGCCGTGAAACGGGACAGCGCCGATGATAGTGTGGATTACCCATGTGAAAGTAGGTCATCGTCAGACTCCTCTACCCAAAACCCCCAGGTGAATAACCCGGGGGTTTTTTATTTTTGCGCCAACACAATTTCTGATGCTCCTGCCCTCTCCAGCAGGAGGCCATGAGGAGTTGTGGTCAACCGCCCAGCTGTTGATATACCGAGTTGGCCACATTCAACAAAGTGGCGCGCGGCAAATCCCCTGACAGCGCATAGCCCCAGTCCAGATCGACCCAATAAAACGTGGCGATGCCATCCTGCTCGGCAAAACGGAACGCCGTTTCTGGCGTGGGTTGCGCCATGCCGCGCAGATACAGTGTGATGCGCTGACCTGCCGAGTTTTCATACATGAATTGCGCAGCCGGTTTATTGACTTCGCCCGGCAGCAGGCGTCCGCCCACCAGACTGAACCCGGTGTTTTCCAGGTTGGGTACCTTGAGCTGGCGCCCCAGCCGTTTGGACAACCAGGTCACCAGTTGCTGTTGCTGGGCCGAATAGATTTCAACCGGCCGGCGCACATCGGGCACATAGGCGGTATGGGCCACCGCAGCCTGATGCACAAAACGCGGCAAATCAATCCCGCTGTTCTCCAAAGCCACGTTGGCCGACATGCCCGGCGTGTGGGCAAGGTACTGCCAGGTGCCGGCACTACCGACCGCCAGCCCTATCAACACCGATGCGGCGATACTCGTCACCCTGGCCCACGCAGAACCGGTCTGACGCCGTGAAGCGAGGAGTCGCAGAGGTATGGGCTCGGTCAACACCGGCTCGTAGTGGGCGCGCAATGCCTGGCGCTGCGCGCGCATCCCGGCGACGCGTTCAGCGGTAAGCGGATCGGACGCGATGAGCGCCTCGACTTGCGGGCGCCGTTCGGCATCCAGTTGCCCATCGACGCAGGCCATCAGATCGTCCAGCGTAACGGGCTGTGCATGTGCCTTCATTTCACCACCTTTAGTCCAACCCGGTGCTCGGGCAATATTGTGCCATCCATGAACTCCTTTAGCCGCTGCCGCGCACGGGCCAGACGCGACATCACCGTGCCGACCGGAATGTCGAGGGTCTTGGCGGTCTGGACATAGCTGAAATCTTCCAGCGCCACCAGCAACAGCACTTCACGCAATTCAGGAGATAGCCGGGACACTGCCGCCGCGATGTCCAGCCCCTCCAGCCGCTCCGACTGGGTTGCGCGGGTGGCAATCTCCGGCATATCGTCCAGCGAGGCATACGGGGCGCGATTTTTAAGTTGCGTCACCTGGCTCACGAACAGGTTATGCATGATGGAAAACAGCCAGGGACGCAGCTCCGACCCGATTCGCCACAAGTGCCACTTGGCATAGGCGCGTTCCAGGGTGTCCTGTACCAGGTCATCGGCGTCGTCCGGGCGGCCTCCGGTCAGGGCCCGGGCGTAGCGGCGCAGACTGGGAATGTGGTCGACGATCGGATGTTTGAATAGCGGCATGGGTTCAGACCAAGCTTGAAAAAGAGGACGCGGCAGTATGTAATTTATTTCCCATATACAGTCACTCGAAGCGGTTTATTCCATAGCGGCGGAAATATTTCTGTCATCCAAAAAATAATAATGAAACGGGAGAATAAAACGCAGCGTGTGACTGTATACGTCAGGGTAGCACTCATGTCGATCAACCAAACAGAAGGAGTACCCACATGCTGAAAAAAATCCTGTCCGCAACCGCCGTCAGCTTCGCCATCACCACTTCCGCACTGGCCGCGCCCGTGGACGACGCCCAGGCACACTTTAACGCCATCGCCGCCGGTGATGTGGCGGCCATCATGCAGCAGTATGGGGCACAACCCATCCTGGAATGGGTCGGTGGTCCGCTGGACGGCACGTATGTCGGTGCCGACAAGGTGCGCGAGACCTGGGGGAAATTCACCAAAGGCAGCCCGAATCTCAAGGCAAGCGTCGGCAAGATGGAGGAATCGGCGAATCCGAAGGGCGCCACTGTCACCGCCAATGTCGTGTTTCAGGGACAGAATGCAATCAAGGTTCGCTATGTGCTGACCTACCGCGAAGGCAAGATCGTCAACGAAATCTGGCAAATCGATCCGAAACTGGCCGTCGCTGCCTATTGAACCCGAGGCGCAGACGGACATGATCCTCTTTGCCAGGTTGGACGAGCGGGACACAGCGACTCGGGGACGCCAAGTGCGGGCAGGCGCACTCGCTCTCGGTATGACTGGCGCTCAATCAAGCTCATCGCTACAACAACTTATGACCCCGTTGAGCGAATTCATTAATTTTCAAGGAGCAGGATCGAATGCAATCGTTGAAAAATCATAACCGCGTGCATCGCCTGTCAGCCGGGCTGCTATCGGTTTTGCTGTGCACTGCAGGCGCCACTGCGTCTGCGCAGGAGGCGCATCAGCACCATGGCACTGCCCCCAGTCACGCACCGGCTCCCTTTGTTGCCAGCACGAGCAAATCCTTTTCAATCCTGATGGACGACGCAATGAGCGTGATGGATTACGGAATGGCCCATGCACCCATGAATGGTGACCCTGACCACGACTTTTCCACCATGATGATTCCCCATCACCAAGGCGCCATAGACATGGCCAAGGCCGAGCTGCTTTACGGCAAAAATCCAGTATTGCGCAGACTGGCGCAGGAGATCATCGTGACCCAGGGATCCGAAATTACAGTGATGCAGATGGAACTCAAAAAGCATGCTTCCGGCAAATCTGCCAAACCTTGACTTACACAGGAGCACTATCATGAAGTTGTCCCAAATATACATGGCCTCTCTGGTACTCATGCCAGCACTGTTCTCCCCGGCTTTCGCCGGGCAAGCTCCCGGTGCTGCCAATGCCCCGGATATCCCCATCAGTTCACGCGACCGGGTCTATTTAAGTGATCAAACTTCCAATACCGTTTCCGTCGTCGACCCGGCCAGTGAAAAGCTGTTGGGCGTTATTCGTCTCGGCGACCCGACCCCCGGCAATCTGAGTCCGCTTTACAAGGGCCAGCTCCTGGTGCATGGCATGGGATTTTCTCCTGACCATCGCACCCTCGACGTCGTCTCAATCGGCTCCAACTCGGTTGCTTTCATTGATACCGCAACCAACCGCGTCAAGCACATCAGCTATGTCGGACGCTCCCCGCACGAGGCGATGTTCACACCGGACGGGAAAGAAGTCTGGGTCACCGTCCGTGGAGAAGACTATATCCAGGTTCTCGACGGCAAAACTTACCAGCCGATCCGCCGCATCACGGTTCCCAATGGCCCGGGCATGACGATTTTTTCGCCGGATGGCAAATATGGCTACGTGGTGTCGAGCTTTACCCCGGAAATGGTGGTCATCAATACCAAAACCCACAAGATCGTTGGCCGCGTGAAGCAGGCCTCACCTTTCAGCCCGGATGTTGCCGCGACTCCTGACGGCAAGCAGGTCTGGTTCACGCTCAAAGACATCGGCAAAACCCAGGTGGTCAACGCCAAGCCACCGTTTAACACACTCGCCCTGCTGGATACCGGCCCCATTACCAACCACGTCAATATCGTGCGCAACGCGCAAGGCCAGTTCGCTTACGTCACCATCGGCGGACTCAGTGAGGTCAAGGTATTTACCACCTCGGATCATCCTGAGCTGGTGGCGACGATTCCGACCGGCGAACTTCCACACGGGCTCTGGCCTTCGGGTGACGGCACGCGGATTTACGTCGGGCTGGAGAATGGCAATGGCGTCGCGGCGATCGATACCACAAGCAACAAAGTGATTTCGACTATCCACACCGGTCAAGCCCCCCAAGGCATGGTCTACCTGCCGAACGCAGTTCCAAATGGTCCTGGCACCGAGAACCTGTCTCCAATCGGCACATCCGGCGATGCCGTACATTTGACGCTGGCTTCATCCGGGGCAACAAAAGCCGAGACCACGGTGACCGTCAACAACCAGGGGCTGATCGACGCCCTCGAAGCAGGCGTCACCGGTCTGGTGCCGAAAAAGCCCTATATGTTGGCGTTTTCCGATAATGCTGACGGTTCGGGCAGCCTTGAACCCGTGGCGAAGTTCATGACCAATCCCGCCGGTGCACAAATCGTCGTTGCAATCGGACCTCTACGTAAAGCGGTAGAGGGTAAGGGCGCTGGTCCGCGTCGTTACCTGGTGATTGCACCGATTACCGATGACAAGCCAGGTACACCGGTGCAGGTGCAACGCTAAACGCACTTGCGGGCGTTTTGTAGACAAGCCATATGAGAACAAGCAGACAGCTCGCGCGACAGCACAAGCTGTCTGTTTTCAGTCCATCAGGAATTTGCAAGTAAAAATCCGCTGGGCTGATATCGTCCACGGTTAATGCGCTCATTACTTTTGAACACAGCAACATCAACCGTATTCAACATTTTTGGTGCCTTCAGCATGTTCTCATTCAAATCCATCATCTTCAGCAACTTGCGTGCAGTCGCCTTTTTTGCAGCGATTGTGCTCTCCCAGTCGACGCTGGCACAGGAAACGCTATTCGTCTATGGCCCTGGCGGTCCCGCCCCGGCCATGAAAGAAGCGGCTGTCGCCTTTGAAAAAACCACGGACATAAAAGTGGAAGTCACCGCCGGTCCCACGCCTAAATGGCTGGACAAGGCGAAGAACGACGCCGATCTGATTTTTAGCGGCTCGGAGACGATGATGACTGATTTTGTCTATGCCATGGACGGCCAGCTTTCCCATCAGCAAGTCACACCTTTGTACCTGCGACCCTTGTCCATCCTGGTGAGGCCCGGCAACCCCAAGCACATCAAGGGCGTGAAAGACATCCTCAAGCCTGGCGTGAAAGTGTTGGTAGTGAATGGCGCGGGCCAGAATGGCGTCTGGGAGGACATGGCCGGACGCAAGGGTGATATCAAGACCGTCAGCGCACTGCGCCGCAATATCGTCGCCTATTCCAAAAACAGCGCCGAAGCCAAGCAGACCTGGATTGACAACAGGGGCATCGACGTCTGGCTGATCTGGAATATCTGGCAGGTGGCCAATGCGCAATTAGCCGACATCGTGCCGGTTGAGCGTGACTACGCAATCTATCGTGATACCGGCATTGCCATCACCAAGCGTGCCGAAAACAAGCCGTCAGCCAAGGCTTTTGTCCATTTCCTGGAATCGCCTGCAGGTGCAAAAATATTCGCCAGATGGGGCTGGGAAACCGGCCGGAAATAAGTCATCTCTTCAATCACAATATCCACGGGCCTGCAGTCGCGCAAACCCGTGGATTTGTTCAGAGCAGCCCTTCGTGATTACGTTAGCGCCATGGATGGTCGGATCACTAGCCATGAGCAGGACCAGGCAAGGACTGGCCAGCGAACCATCGGCTAAACCGGTTATCAAAATGGCGGATTGAAATGCGGCACTGATTGGTACAGTATTCATGACCATGCGTCATAGGACAGGGTACGATTCATGCTGACCGCCATCCTCTCTCACCCCGCCTGCGCCAGACACGCCATGGGACCGCTTCACCCCGAGAGTCCGGCCCGGCTCACTGCCATAGAGGATGAGCTGATTGCCGCCCGGCTGCAGGATTTTCTGCGTTATTGCGACGCACCGCGCGCCACCCTGGAACAGTTGTTACGGGTACACTCGGCGGCGTATCTGGACCAGATAGAGGCCAGTGCGCCTGTCGCCGGTCTGACCAGGCTCGATCCCGACACCGCGATGAATTCCTATTCTCTGGAAGCCGCCCTGCGTGCGGCAGGCGCGGCAGTCATGGCTACCGATATGGTGATGGGAGGCGAGGTGGACAACGCCTTCTGCAATGTGCGCCCGCCCGGTCACCATACCACCCGCGACCAGGCCATGGGCTTCTGCATTTTCAACAACGTCGCCGTCGGCGTCGCCCATGCCCTAGTTCAATACGGCTTGCAGCGGGTGGCTATCGTCGACTTCGACGTGCACCATGGCAACGGCACCGAGGACATTTTCCATGACGATCCGAGTGTGATGTTGTGCTCCACCTTCCAGCACCCGTTCTACCCGCACAGCGGCGCTGCTTCCGGCAACAGGCACATCATCAACGTGGCGCTGCCGGCAGGCATGGATGGCGCCGGATTTCGCGCGGTCTTCAGGGCACGATGCCTGCCCGCGCTGGAACAGTTTGCGCCGCAGATGGTGTTCATCTCGGCCGGCTTCGATGCTCACCGCGAGGACGACATGGCCGGGCTGAATCTCGTTGCGGCGGATTACGCATGGGTGACGCAACAGGTTAAAACCATCGCGCAGAAATACGCCCATGGCCGCATCGTTTCCACACTGGAAGGCGGCTACGCCCTGCCCGCGCTTGGTCGCAGCGCCGCCGCCCATATCCGGGTGCTGGCGGGACTATGAGTCGCGCTACTTCACTCCGAATCTGAACTATATTATAGAAACCTGATGCCACTGTCGCAACGAGAAAGGAAGCTATATGGATACGCGCGAGGAAATGCAGAAAATTCTGGATAGTCTGGCCCGGCAACGTGATGAACTGATTGTCCAGGCCCATCTGGCCAAGCTGGAAGTCATGGAAGAATGGGAAAACATGGAAAGCAAACTGGCGCAACTGCGTGCCAAGGCCAGCCAGGTGAGTGACTCCGCAGAAGACACCGCCCGGGACGTCAAGGCTGCTGCCAAGCAGTTAGCGGATGAAATCGCTCGGGGTTACGACAGGATACGCAAACTGTTTTGAAGTTGGTTAATCCTGGAAAAAGCAGTTAATCACGGGGAACCAGGAAGGTAAAATCCAAGACGCCTCCCCGGACCTGATTTTTGCCTTTGACACTTGTCTGCCCGTTTGTCTGCTGGATTAGCTGGCGGCGTAAGCAATTACCCAGTAGCGCGCGAATTTGCCAATTGCCATATACAGCGCGGCCTGCCACGGATTGAGGCGCAGCCAGCCAGCGGCAAGGCACAGCGCATCGCCGATCAGGGGAGCCCAGGCAAGCAGTAATGCCGGCGTGCCATGGCGGCGCACTTTCTCCACGTGTTTGAGTCGCCTGGTTTGCGGTACCAGCCAGCCCATGCCGAAGCTCACCATACCGCCTAGCGTGTTGCCCAGTGTGGCGACGCCGAGGGCGGTCCACAGGGTTGCCGGGTAAGCTTTAAGCACACCGAACAGCACCGCTTCCGAGCCCCCCGGCAGCAGCGTCGCCGCGAGGAAGCTGCTGGCAAATAATGAAAACAGGCTGGCGGTTTCAGTCATTCAGCAGGATTAAAGATGGGGCGGTTTTCAGAAGCGCCTGCCGAGGGCAAACAGTGTCATTCGATTGCCGGTGAAATTGACATAAGGATCATAGGCCGCACGCACAAACCAGGGCGCGTAATCGTCAGTCAGGGTGATACCGCTACCCACAACGGTATTGCCTGCAGTGCGCTGTCCACTTTTGTGGGACAGATCAAGTGTGAGCCGCTGCTTTCCGGCAAACGCGCGGCGCGCTATCAGATGGGTGACGCGCTGCCCCGTGCCCAGCCGGTCGTCCCTGACCATGTATAGCGACAGTTCGGTATTGCGGATCGCCCGCGTGCCGGCACCGAGCGTAATGGCATCGTTCGGGTCGAAATTGAGGTTGTAGTAGTCGCGCAGATTGGTGCGGCCAAAGCCGACAATGGCAAAAGTGTCGCCGCCGATTTCTGCATTCGCCGCGCCCCCCCAAAATCCGCGCGAGGCCGCCTGGGCGGATAGGACCAGACGCACAGCACCAAGGCCAGTATGGTTCTCATAACCTGCTCTAGCCTGCTGGAAACCCAGCCGGTCACGGTAGTAGCCAATCCAGCCGACATTATCACCGTAATTGGCGCGCAGGTTGAGGTCAGCCGCATTATTGCCGTCGCTGATGCGGTAATAGGAAGGGGTGAGCTTGAATGCCAGCGACGGCGCGCTTATTTCAGGAGTGGACTGCGCAAGCGCATTTGTCGCCAGGAACAGGCTCATCGTGGCCACAGGCAAGATGGAAAAACGGATTTTCATGCGACGCTAGCGCTCGTTGTTTTGCATTCTCTCATTCCATTCCGGCAAAACCACTTACCCCGCCAGCCCCCTTTTCAGCAACTCCGCCACCACCTCATTCAAGCCCATCTGGCGTGTCAGAGCGAGCTTCTGAATCTGTTGCACCAGTTCACTGTTGAGCTTCACCGCAAACGGCACCAGACCCTGAGCCTGGTCGAGTTTGCGCTGCTCGCGCCGATCCGGCAGGGCGCTGGCCGCGCCGCCAAAACGGCCGGGGATGCCGGCTTGTTTCATCTGGCCGTTGATTTTCAGTCCCTGGTTTTTGTACAGGTCGGTTTTTTTCATGGTGCGCGTCCTTCATCAATTGAGGAGCTTATTCTACGCGTGAAGGCAATAGTACAAGAATGATATAATTTGCCGTTTTTCAGCGCCTTATACAAACATCATGGAAGCAGAACGCCTCAATCAGATCGATGCCACCCTGTCCGACCTGGTGCGCCGCACCGCCGAACTTCGGGGGTATCTTTGACTTCGATACCAAGCTAGGCCGCCTCGAGGAAGTCAACGTGCTGGCCGAAGACCCGGCCATCTGGAACGACCCGAAACGCGCCCAGGAATTGGGGCGCGAGAAAAAATCCCTGGAAAACGTGGTGCTCACGCTGCAAAGCCTGGATCAGGGTCTGCGCGATGCGCGCGACCTGTTCGAGATGGCACGCGAGGAGAACGACGACGCCACGCTGGAAGCGGTGGGCGAAGACACGGCGAAGCTGGAACAAACAGTGGAGGGCATGGAGTTCCGCCGCATGTTCGCCAACCCGATGGACTCCGCCAACTGCTTCATCGACATTCAATCCGGCGCGGGCGGCACCGAGGCGTGCGACTGGGCGTCCATGCTGCTGCGCCAGTATCTGCGGTACTGTGAGCGCAAAGGTTTCAGGAGCGAGGTAATGGAAGTCTCCGACGGCGACGTGGCCGGTATCAAATCCGCCAGCATCAAGGTGGACGGCGAATACGCCTACGGTTTTTTGCGCACCGAAACCGGTGTGCACCGGCTGGTGCGCAAATCGCCATTCGACTCGTCCGGTGGCCGCCATACCTCGTTCGCCAGCGTGTTCGTCTACCCCGAGGTGGATGATTCGATCGAGGTGGACATCAACCCCGCCGACCTGCGCATTGACACCTACCGCGCCTCCGGTGCAGGCGGCCAGCACATCAACAAGACCGATTCGGCGGTGCGCATTACGCACATCCCCACCGGCATCGTGGTGCAGTGTCAGAACGACCGCTCGCAGCACAAGAACCGCGCCGAGGCGATGTCCATGCTCAAATCGCGCATGTACGAAGCCGAACTGCGCAAACGCCAGGCCGAGCAGGACAAGCTCGAAGCCGGCAAATCCGACGTCGGCTGGGGGCACCAGATCCGCTCCTACGTGCTGGATCAATCACGCATCAAGGACCTGCGCACCAACGTGGAAATTTCCAACACCCAGAAAGTGCTCGACGGCGATCTGGACGAATTTATCCAGGCCAGTTTGAAGCAGGGCGTATAGCAAAACATGTGTCACACTGCTACAATATGTGACACACAGGAGCGCCCAATGAAACAACTCAGCATCCGCGAAATTCGTCAGGACTTGCCCCGCATCGACGAACTCCTCGCCACGGAAGGCGAAGTCATTGTCACCCGCCGCGGCAAGCCGGTTGCACGCCTGCTGCCGCTGGAGCCTGCCGTCCCGCCGCGCAAGTTGCCGTCGCTAAAATGGCTGCGCGACAAAATTCCGTTCCAGGAAATACCCAGCGAAGTACTGATTCGAGAAGACCGGGATGCCCGCGGCTGAGTCCTATCTGGACACCAGTGTTCTCATCAAGCTGTATGTACCCGAAGTATTTTCAGCCGAGGCAGAGCATTTCATATCAGGGGTCGAACGGCCGGTTATCAGTCGCCTGGGTGTATTGGAGTGGCACTGCGCCATGGCGCGCCGTCAGCGCTCTGGCGCGTTTCCGGACTCCTATCTGAAGGCGGCGCGCCAGGAATTTACCCGCCATCTGGCCGGGGGTTATTTCCTGGTTCAAACTTTTGGCGATGCCCGGTTCATAGAAGCGCTGGAAATTCTGGAGGCGGTCAAACCCATCCCGTTACGCACTTTGGATGCATTGCATCTGGCTGCAGCACGCGCCGCAGGTTTGAAACATATTGCTACTGCTGACAAAGTCATGGCCGATGCCGCCCACAAACTGGGTATAACCGTAGCAACTTTTTTTGCTTGAGCATTTTCACATCATGACCGAAGAAAATACGCTGCCCCAGGACGAAAACCAGATCATCGCCGAGCGCCGAGCCAAGCTCGCCAAATTGCGCGGGGCAGGTGTGGTCTTCCCGAATGATTTTGAACGCAAGGATTATGCCGCCGCCATCCAGGCAGCGCATGGCAGCAAAACCAAGGAAGATCTCGAAGCCGCGCCGGTGGAAGTGCAGTTCGCCGGACGCATGATGCTGAAGCGGGTGATGGGCAAGGCCAGCTTCGCCACCTTGCAGGACATGGGCGGACGCTTGCAGATTTATGTTTCCAACGACGTCACCGGCGAAGCCGCGCATGACGCATTCAAACACTGGGATCTGGGCGATTTCGTCGCTGCCACCGGCATTCTGTTCAAGACCAAGACCGGCGAACTGTCGGTACGCGTCACCGAAGTCAGATTGTTGTCCAAATCGCTGCGTCCATTGCCGGAGAAATTCCATGGGCTGACCGATCAGGAGCAGAAATACCGCCAGCGTTATCTCGATCTGATCACCAACGAGGACACGCGCCGGGTGTTCGCCACACGCTCGAAAATCGTCCAGGCGATCCGCAATTTCATGACCGGGCATGGCTTCCTGGAAGTCGAAACGCCGATGATGCACCCCATCCCCGGCGGTGCGGCGGCCAAACCCTTTACCACCCACCACAACGCGCTGGACATGGAGCTGTTTCTGCGCATCGCGCCGGAACTTTATCTGAAGCGGCTGGTGGTGGGCGGTTTCGAGAAGGTGTTCGAGATCAACCGCAATTTCCGCAACGAGGGCCTCTCCACCCGTCACAACCCCGAGTTCACCATGATGGAGTTCTACGAGGCGTATCGCGACTACCGCTACCTGATGGACTTCACCGAATCCCTGCTGCGCGAAACTGCGCGGGTGGCCACCGGCAGCGAACAGGTCACTTACAACAGCCAGTTGATTGATCTGGGAAAACCGTTCGACCGCCTCGCTATCGTGGCTGCGGTGCGCAAATATCATCCGGAATATTCCGCGGCACAACTCAACGACCGCGCCTGGCTGGTGGGCTGGTTCCAGGCCCACAAGACCAAGTTCCGCGAATCCGACGGACTGGGCGGCTTGCAACTGACGTTTTTCGAGGAAACCACCGAAGCCTTGCTGATCCAGCCCACTTTCATCATCGACTACCCGGCGGAAGTCTCCCCGTTGGCGCGCCGTTCCGATAGCCAGCCCGACATCACCGAGCGCTTCGAGCTGTTCATAACCGGGCGCGAGATGGCCAACGGCTTCTCCGAGCTGAACGATCCGGAAGACCAGGCCGAGCGTTTCATGGAGCAGGTGCGCAACAAGGAAGCCGGCGACGAGGAGGCCATGCACTATGACGCCGACTATATCCGTGCGCTGGAGTATGGCCTGCCCCCCACCGGCGGCTGTGGTATCGGCATCGACCGGCTGGTGATGCTGCTGACCGACAGCCCGAGTATCCGCGATGTGATTCTGTTCCCGCAGATGCGGCCGGAATAGACCGCTTTACATCGCACCGGGTTTGAGCTTCCAAATCTCCCGGTTGTATTCCCGCATGGTGCGGTCGGTGGAGAAGAAACCGCTGGAGGCAGTATTGAGAATGCTCATGCGCGTCCAGCGCACCTGATCCTGCCAGGCCAGCGAAACGTGCTCTTGCGCATCCACATAACTGCGGAAATCGGCCAGTGTCTTCCATGGGTCGTGGGGGCTTTGCAGGGCATCCAGAATCATGTCGAAGATGTACGGCTCGTATGGATTGAAATGACCTGAACGCAGTAGCATGAGCACGTCGTGCAGGTCGTTATCCTGGGAGACGTAGCGCCATGGGTGATAGTCGCGCCCCATGGCATCGACTTCGTCGGCCTTGAGGCCGAACAGGAAGAAATTTTCAGCGCCGACTGCGTCCATGATTTCGATGTTGGCGCCGTCGTAGGTGCCAATGGTGACGGCACCATTCATCATGAACTTCATGTTGCCGGTGCCGGAAGCCTCTTTGCCAGCGGTGGAAATCTGTTCGGAGAGGTCCGTCGCCGGGGCGATAATCTCCATGCTGGACACCCGGTAATTGGGCAGAAATGCGAGTTTCAGGCGCCCGTTTACGTCCGGATCGCTATTCACCACGGCAGCCACGTTATTTACCAGCTTGATGATGCGTTTGGCCATCACATACCCCGGCGCAGCCTTGCCGCCAATCAGCACGCAGCGGTTGGTCCAGTTGTCCATGCGTCCGTTTTTGATGCGCAGGTAGAGATGAATCACGTGCAGCACATTGAGTAACTGACGCTTGTATTCGTGGATACGCTTGACCTGTACATCGAACAACGCCGTGGGATCAAAATCCACATCGCACTCGGCTTTGACAAGTGCAGCCAGACGTTGCTTGTTGGCAAATTTGACCTCGCGCCAGCGTGCATGAAAAGCCTCATGGTGAGGCTCGGCATAGGGTTTGAGTCGCTCCAGCTGGCTCAAATCAGCCACCCAGCTATCGCCGATGGTTTCACTGATTAGCGCGGTCAAGCCCGGATTGGCGTAAGCCACCCAGCGTCGCGGGGTCACACCGTTGGTCTTGTTGTTGAATTTCTCCGGCCATAATTGATAAAAATCGTGGAACAAGCCATCGCGCAGCAACTGCGAGTGCAATGCCGCCACACCATTGACTGAAAAACTGCCCACAATTGCCAGCCACGCCATGCGCACATGGCGCTGGCTGCCCTCTTCGATGATGGACATGCGCTTCTGGCGTTCGATGTCACCCGGCCATTTGAGTGACACCTGGCGCAGAAAACGTGCGTTGATTTCGTAGATAATTTCCAGTATGCGCGGCAGCAGGCGCTCGAACAGCCCCAGCGGCCATTTTTCCAGCGCTTCCGGCAGCAAGGTGTGATTGGTATAAGCCATGCAACGCGTGGTGATTGACCATGACTGTTCCCAGTTCAGACCTTTTTCATCCATCAGGATGCGCATCAGTTCGGCGACCGCGATGGTCGGATGTGTATCGTTCATCTGGAACACATTTTCTGCCGCAAAATCGCGATAATCTCGCGCTTCATGACGTTCCCATACACGCATGGCATCCTGGATGCTGGCCGAGGCCAGGAAATACTGCTGACGCAGACGCAGTTCCTTGCCGTTTTCGCTGCTGTCGTTGGGATAGAGCACCATGGAAATATGCTCGGCGCTATTTTTTGCACCCACTGCCTCGGTGTAGCTGCCGGCATTGAATTCACCCAGGTTGAATTCGTCGGTTGCCGCCGCCTTCCATAAGCGCAGGGTATTCACTGTTTTGTTGCGATAGCCGGAAATGGGCATGTCGAATGGTACCGCCAGCACGTCTTGCGTATCCACCCAGCGTGCACGCTGATTGCCCAGACCATCCCGATAGTGCTCGCTACGTCCGCCGAAATGCACCCGCTGGCAGTATTCACTGCGCTCGATCTCCCATGGGTTGCCGTTGCGCAGCCAGCGATCCGGCTCTTCCACCTGATAGCCGTTGTCGATGTGCTGGCGAAACATGCCGTATTCATAACGCAGGCCGTAGCCCATTACCGGCAGCTGCAGAGTGGCGCAGCTATCCATGAAACACGCTGCCAGGCGCCCCAAGCCCCCATTGCCCAGCCCTGCATCGGGTTCCTGATCGGCAATTTCCTCCAACCGTTCGCTTAATTCCAGCATGGCCTGATCGGTTTCATTCTTGATGCCAAGGTTAAGCAGATGATTGCCCATAGCCCGCCCAATCAGAAATTCCAGCGACAGGTAATAGGCGCGGCGACTGCCGGGCTGCAGCTGAGTATCCCAGGTATTGCGCCAGTCCACCATCAGGCGGTCACGCAGCGTGTAAGCAAGGGCCTCATAAGTATAGAATGGCGCGCATCCCTGAAAGCGTCCGAGATGATAAGACAGATAACGTTGAAAATCGGTGCCGATAGCCTTGGCATCGTTCGCCAATGGTGTGAGCTGAACCGGCCGGTAAACGGTTCTCGAGGTATAAGCTGGCATGGAAAACGCTCCTTGAATAATTGGCCTGTGAGTTGATTTTGCACATCGGCGGAGTGGCCATTTCCGCTGAAGCGCCGGATCCGGGTTTGCATTTACACGTCTTCAACGTCTGCTCCATGCCCGAACGTTGTTTAGCCCGTCTTGTGATTGTCTCTGATTGACCGGGTTTCCGGATCAATGTGTTCCAACTGTATTTTATTTTGCATGTCTTTTCAAAAAAAATGCTCGCATGCTTGCGCGGCATACCGCCTTGTGATAAAAATAAGAATGTTTCTCATTTAGATAATTTTATGCATACCCCGCTTGATCACCTGTTCCCCAATCAGAGCGGCACGATTGAAACCATCGAAGCCGGCCCCGAGCTCGGGCGGCGTATGGCCGCACTAGGGCTGCGCCCTGGACGGCGTATAGAGGTACTACGCGCAGCACCGCTCAAAGGCCCGCTGCAAATTCGCATTGGCCATACGGAGCTGATGATACGACGTATCGATGCTGCCAAAATCAGCGTAAATCAGGTCGCCTGACACCTCGCCATCATGATGAAACGTATCGCCCTTTTGGGCATGCCCAACACGGGCAAATCCACTTTTTTTAACCGCCTCACCGGTGCTGGCGCACGTGTGGGCAACTGGCCGGGGATCACGGTTGACCTGCTGGCCGCCAAAATCCTGCTGGGCGGCACTATGGTGGAGGTGGTGGACTTGCCGGGCATTTACAATCTGCACGGCTTTTCTGACGACGAACAGGTGGTACGCCATTTTCTTGAATCCCAGACCGTCAACGGCCTGGTGGTGATTCTCAATGCCACCCAGCTGGACCGGCAACTGGCGCTGCTGCTCCAGCTCAAGGCACTCAAGCTGCCCATGACGCTGGTTCTGAATATGTCGGACGAGGCCAGGCAACTGGGAGTCAAAATTGATCTCGCCGAGCTTGCGCGCAACCTCGATATGCCGGTCACGCTGATCAGCGCAAAATACGGCCAGGGGTTCGAGTCCGCACGTCATGCCATTGAACAGATTGTGCAACACAATCCGGCAGCGCGCCTGGCCGATGCCGCGGGCCTCAGTCAGGATGACCGCATCGAAGTCGAGCTTGACCGCATTGTCAGTGGCTCGGTAAGCACGCCGATTACGCTGCCGCCCGATATCACGCGACGCCTGGACCGGGTATTGCTGCATCCATGGCTGGGGCTGCCGCTGTTTTTTATTACCGTGTTTTTGCTGTTCCAGCTGGTTTACGGTATCGGCACCCCCCTGCAGGACGGCATGAACTGGGGGCTGGAACAGATCAAGAGCGGCCTTTTGCAACCCGCGCTGGTACATGCTCCGCTGCCATTGCGGAGCTTCATCCAGGACGGTTTGTTCGATGGCATCGGCACCGTGCTGAGTTTCCTGCCCATCATCGTGGTGTTCTTCATGTTCATGGCGATTATCGAAGACAGCGGCTATCTGGCGCGTGCCGCCTATCTGATGGATGCGGTCATGGCCAGGCTGGGACTGGATGGGCGCTCGTTCGTGATGCAGCTGATGGGCTTTGGCTGCAATGTACCGGCGCTAATGGGCACGCGCGTGATGCGCTCGCGTGCGCTGCGCCTGCTTACCATGCTGGTGATCCCATTCTCGCTATGCTCGGCGCGTTTGCAAGTGTTTCTGTTTTTCACCACCGCCATTTTCGCGCCGCGCGCGGCTGCGATGGTGATGTTTTCGCTGTATCTGATGAGCTTTTTGATGGCGTTCCTCACTGCGCTGGTGTGGCGCGGCAAATATCGCAGCGTGGAACCGCTGCTGCTGGAACTGCCGCCTTACCGTTTTCCCACCTTCAAACAACTCATCGCGCAGGGCTGGCAGCAGTCGCAGCACTTTTTGAAAGGCGCCTCCGGCTATATCGTCGGCGGCGTCATTGTGGTGTGGGCACTGACACATTATCCGTTCAGCGTGCCGCCCGCCAGCCCGGCCACGCTGGCCGGACAACTGGCTGACTTCATGGCACCCCTGTTCCAGCCACTGGGTATCGACCGCCTGCTGTCTGTGGCATTGTTGTTTGGCTTCATCGCCAAAGAAATCGTGATCGGCGCACTGGCGGTGATTTATGGTGCCGGACAGTCGAATCTGGCGGGCATCATTGCCGGCAAGCTGGACTGGGTACAGGCCTACAGTTTCATGCTGTTCACACTGATTTACACGCCGTGTCTGTCCACCGTGGCGGTGCTCAAACAGGAATCAAAAAGCGGGTGGTTCACCGTGCTGGCAGTCGCCTGGCCACTCGGCCTGGCCTGGCTGGTGAGCTTCATTTTCTACCAGAGCGCCCGCGCATTGGGGTGGTAATGCCATAGCAACCGCAACCGGGAACAGGCCGATCCGGACAGATATGAAGTCATCGCATGGAGCGGATCAGGCAGCGTTATTCAGCCTCATCCATCCACGCCATCTGGATCGCTTCAAGAATTTTTTCGCTGGATTTATCCGGCGCATCGTCAAAGCCGGGCAACTCGGTCACCCAGCGGTGCAGGTCAGTGAAGCGCACGTATTGCGGGTCGACTTCAGGGTGCGTTTCCGCCAGTTCGATGGCGATATCCAGGGTGTCCGTCCATTTCATGTCAATGCCCTTCCTTGACCATGTTGATGGTGTATTTTGGAATTTCGATAACCAGGTCTGTTTTGTCCACCCGCGCCTGACAGGACAGCCGGGAGTGGGGTTCCAGACCCCATGCTTTGTCCAGCAAATCGTCTTCTTGCTCGTCAGAGGGCGCAAGCGAGTCGAAGCCCTCGCGAACGATGACGTGACAGGTGGTACAGGCGCAGGATTTCTCGCAAGCGTGCTCGATTTCCACACCATTGGCCAACAGCGTGTCACAGATGGACACGCCGGGCTGGGCTTCGATCACAGCGCCTTCAGGACACAGTTCCTCGTGGGGCAGGACGATTAATTGGGGCATATCGGTAACCGCTTGGTTAATTAAATGGCGTCAAGATGCTGGCCCGCCAATGCCTGCCTGACGCTCACATCCATGCGCCGCGCGGCAAAATCATGGGTGGCAGCGTTGAGTGCTTCGGCAGCATCCTTGATGGCACGATGGTCGGAGGCGTCGAGCCGGGCCTGCAGCGTGCTCACGGCAGCTTCAATCGCATCACGCTCATCTGCAGTCAACAGCTGCGCAGCGTTTTCATCCAGCGCAGTTTGCGTCGCGTCGAGCAGACGTTGCGCGTCCACCCGTGCTTCCTGCAATGCGCGCGTCTGCATATCGTCCTTGGCGTGGGTGTAGGAATCGCGCAGCATGCGGGTGATGTCTTCATCGGCCAGACCGTAAGCGGGTTTGACCGTGACAGATGCCTGCACGCCACTTTTCAGTTCCTGTGCCGTAACCGACAGCAGACCGTCAGCGTCCACCTGAAAGGTCACGCGGATACGCGCTGCACCGGCCACCATCGGGGGAATGCCACGCAGTTCGAATTTCGCCAATGAGCGGCAATCGGACACCAGCTCACGCTCGCCCTGCAGCACATGAATGCTCATCGCGGTCTGGCCGTCTTTGTAGGTGGTGAATTCCTGCCCGCGCGCAGCGGGGATGGTGGTATTGCGCGGCACAATCTTCTCCACCAGGCCACCCATGGTCTCGATCCCCAGCGACAGCGGAATCACATCCAGCAGCAGCCAGTCGTCCTCGGCACGATTTCCTGCGAGCACATTGGCCTGAATTGCCGCGCCCAAGGCAACCACCTTGTCCGGATCGAGGTTGGTCAGAGGTGTCTGTTTGAAAAATTCAGCCACCGCTGCCTGGATGCGCGGCATCCGCGTCGAGCCGCCCACCATGACTACCCCTTTAATCTCATCCACGCTCAAACCTGCGTCGCGCAAGGCTTTGCGCGTTGGCGCCAGGGTCTTGTTGACCAGGCTTAGTGTAATCTCGTTAAACGTCGTCGCAGTCAGCATCAGGTCTACGGTTTCGCCGGTCGAGAGCACGGCAGTGATGCTGACTTCACGGTGCTCGGACAGCGCTTCCTTGGCCTCGCGCGCCTTGGTCAACAACAGCCGGGTATCTTTTGCATCCAGTGCAGCCAGGCGCGATTTTTCCAGAATCCAGCAGAACACACGCTGGTCAAAGTCATCCCCACCCAGTGCCGAGTCACCATTGGTGGCCAGCACCTCGAACACGCCTTGCGACAGGCGCAGGATGGAGATATCGAAAGTGCCCCCGCCCAGGTCGTACACGGCATAGATGCCTTCTGCGGCATTATCCAGACCGTAGGCAATGGCGGCGGCAGTGGGCTCGTTGAGCAGGCGCAATACATTCAGGCCGGCGAGTTTGGCAGCGTCTTTGGTGGCCTGGCGCTGGGCATCGTCAAAATACGCCGGCACAGTAATCACCACGCCGCTCAATTCACCCCCCAGCGAACGCTCGGCGCGGCCGCGCAATACGCGCAGAATGTCGGCTGAAACCTCGACCGGACTTTTCACCCCGGCGGCGGTTTTGAACTGCACCATGCCAGGCGCATCCACAAAATGGTAAGGGAAGCTGCCAGCATCAGCGATGTCGGCCAGCCCGCGCCCCATGAAGCGTTTCACCGATACGACGGTATTATGCGGATCGATGCTTTGCGTGCATTGCGCTGCGTAACCCACCACCGGCTCGGCCGCGGCTGTGTAGCGCACCACGGACGGCAACAGTGCACGCCCGTCTTCGTCGTTCAGCACAACGGATACGCCGTTGCGCACGCTGGCCACGAGTGAATTGGTGGTACCCAGATCAATGCCCGCCGCCAGCCGGTGCTGATGCGGTGCGGTGCTCATGCCGGGTTCGGAAATTTGCAGAAGTGCCATCAGGTTTCGAGTGCTTCGTAGGTATCGTGAATTTCCGCGACCAGTTTGTCCATGAATTTGAGCTTGCGCACGCTCTGCGCCGCGGCGGCGTAATCGTGTTGTTCATCCAGCTGCTGGGCAAGTCCGCCACGCAATTGCCGGGCAGTGCTGGCAAGTTCCGCCTCGAGCGTTTGCAAGGCTGTCACGTCTGCTGCCGCGCGCGCGGTCTGTATGCCTTCTCGCCATTCCATCTGTTGCATCAGAAAGTCGCCGGGCATCGCAGTGTCATGCTCCGCCAGCGCGTCAATCCCCTGGAGTTGCAGCAGATACTGGGCACGGGTGAGTGGCGCCTTCAGCACCTGATAGGCTTCATTGACGCGGGTTGACCATTGCATCGAGGCGCGTTGTTCCGCCTGCGACAAATGCGTGAATTTGTCCGGATGTACCTGGCTTTGCAAGGCACGATAGGCTTGTTCGAGCGCAGCTGAATCCAGCGCAAAACCTGGAGTCAGCCCGAACAACTCGAAATGGTTGCGGGTGAAGTCAAACTGCATGGTACGCTCGCTGGGAATGACGTCCGGGCGCGCGGGTCAGACGTTAAAGCTTTCGCCGCAGCCACAGGCGTCTTTGACGTTGGGGTTATTGAACTTGAAACCTTCATTCAGGCCTTCGCGCACGAAATCGAGTTCGGTGCCGTCCAGGTATTGCAGGCTTTTCGGATCAATCAACACGGTCACACCGTGGCTTTCAAAACGCAGATCCTCCGCCCCGGCCTGATCGGCAAATTCCATCTTGTAAGCCAGTCCGGAACAGCCGCTGGTGCGCACACCCAGCCGCAAGCCCACGCCCTTGCCGCGCTTGGCGATAAAGTTGGAGACGTGTTTGGCTGCACGCTCAGTCAGGGTAATTGCCATAATGACCCTCGCCTGGTTAGCCGTGGCTGGCGGCAGCTTGTGTGCTGTCGTGCTTGTTCTTGTAATCTTCCACAGCAGCCTTGATGGCGTCTTCAGCCAGAATGGAGCAGTGGATTTTAACCGGCGGCAGCGCAAGCTCTTCAGCAATGGCGGTATTCTTGATTTCCATCGCCTGATCCAGGGTCTTGCCTTTGACCCATTCGGTCACCAGCGAGCTGGAAGCAATCGCCGAACCGCAGCCATAGGTTTTGAATTTGGCATCTTCGATGATGCCGTCCCTGCCCACCTTGATCTGCAGCTTCATCACGTCGCCGCAGGCCGGCGCGCCTACCATGCCGGTGCCGACATCTTCATCGTCCTTGCCAAAGGAACCCACGTTGCGGGGATTTTCGTAGTGATCGAGTACTTTATCGCTGTATGCCATGATCGTTCTCCTTCAGTAAATATTTAGTGTGCCGCCCAGTGCACGGTGTCGAGGTCGATGCCTTCCTTGTGCATCTCCCACAACGGGGAAAGCTCCCGAAGTTTGCCGATTTTCTGGTGCAACAATTCAATTGCGTAGTCTATGTCCTGTTCGGTCGTGAAGCGCCCTACGGAAAAGCGGATCGAGCTATGCGCAAGCTCATCGGAACGCCCCAGCGCACGCAATACATACGAGGGCTCGAGACTGGCCGAAGTGCACGCCGACCCGGACGACACCGCCAGATCCTTGATCGCCATCAGCAGCGATTCGCCTTCGACGAAATTGAAGCTGATGTTGAGATTATGCGGCACACGATGCTCCATATCACCGTTGATATGGACCTCTTCGATGTCTGACAAGCCCTTCAGCAGGCGATCACGCAACATGCGGATGCGCTCGTTTTCTGCGGCCATTTCTTCGCGCGCGATGCGGAATGCCTCGCCCATGCCGACAATCTGGTGCGTAGCCAGGGTGCCGGAACGCATCCCGCGCTCGTGGCCACCGCCGTGCATTTGCGCTTCCAGGCGCACACGTGGTTTACGCCGCACATACAGCGCGCCGATGCCTTTAGGACCGTAAGTCTTATGTGCCGAAAACGACATCAGATCCACCTTGAGGCTGGCCAGATCAATCACTACCTTGCCGGTAGCCTGGGCAGAATCTACATGGAAAATAATGCCCTTGTCACGACAGATTT
Organism: Sulfuriferula plumbiphila; assembly: GCF_009938015.1. Classification (NCBI taxonomy): domain Bacteria; kingdom Pseudomonadati; phylum Pseudomonadota; class Betaproteobacteria; order Nitrosomonadales; family Sulfuricellaceae; genus Sulfuriferula; species Sulfuriferula plumbiphila. The sequence continues at coordinate 942,122 of NZ_AP021884.1, forward strand.
CGCCAATGGCAGGAATGTCCTGAATCACGCCGATTTCATTGTTCACATACATGACGGACACCAGGATGGTATCCGGGCGAATCGCCGCCTTGAATTTCTCCAGATCCAGCAGACCGTCGGGTTCCGGGGTGAGATAGGTCACCTCATAGCCCTCGCGTTCCAGCTCGCGCATGGTATCGAGCACCGCCTTGTGCTCGGTACGCACGGTAATCAGGTGCTTGCCCTTGCCCTTGTAGAAATGCGCCGCGCCCTTGAGCGCCAGATTGATGGCTTCTGTCGCACCTGATGTCCACACGATTTCTTTGGGATCGGCATTGACCAGTTTGGCCACTTCCTCACGCGCATTTTCCACGGCTTTTTCGGCATCCCAGCCATAAGCGTGCGAACGGCTGGCCGGATTGCCAAACTGTTCGGTGAGATAGGGGATCATCTTCTGCGCTACACGCGGGTCAACCGGTGTTGTCGCTGAGTAATCCAGGTAAATCGGCATCTTTGACATCGTTTGCTCCACTGTTCAATCCGTATCGCGTCAGGCCGCGACACTTATCTTTTCGTGTCCAGGACGGTGGTCATGCACCACATTCGCCGCAGACTGCTTGCCTGATTGCTGCGCCACCAGACTCTCCAGCGTCACCGCCGCCAGATAATCCTGAATGCGCCTGTTCAAATTCGTCCATAGTTCGTGCGTCATGCAGCGCTGGTCGTCCTGACAGTTCTCCAGACCGCCGCATTGAGTCGCGTCAATCGGTTCGTCCACTGCCTGGATGATTTGCGCCACGGATATTTCGCCCAGCGGCCTTGCTACCAGGTAGCCGCCGCCCGGGCCGCGCACGCTTTCCACCAGCGCGCGACGCCGCAGCTTGCCAAACAGCTGTTCCAGATAGGACAGCGATATTTTTTGCCGTTCGCTGATACCGGCCAGCGTCACCGGCCCATGACCGTGATGCAATGCCAAATCGATCATGGCGGTTACTGCAAAGCGTCCTTTGGTCGTCAAGCGCATTGGCGTGGTCTCACTCGTATGACATCAGATTCGACAATACAATACCCGATAAATTCAGTCAACTATTTTATTGAGGTAGGCCGCGTCGAATTGTTCGTCAGTTTTACACGCTGCCGGAGGCTCCGCTCCCATTTTTTCCAGCTGCTGCAGAATCCATTCGATGCGTTCATCGGTAACAGTGGAGTGATTAATCAATCCATGCACTGCCTTGACCATGGGGTCATTCATGTCCGCACTGATGGCGTAAGCGGAGAAACCCAGCTTGCCGGCCGCCTGATTATTTTGCCTGGCCTGATTCTCGTCCAGAATGCGTGCTGGTATCCCCACGGCTGTGGCGCCCGCCGGCACGTCTTTTACCACCACGGCGTTGGAGCCAATCTTGGCGCCTTCGCCTATTGTGAGCGGCCCCAGTATCTTGGCGCCTGCCCCCACCACCACGCCTTTCTCCAGGGTGGGGTGGCGTTTGCCTTTATTCCACGAGGTGCCGCCCAGAGTCACGCCGTGATACAGGGTGCAGTCGTCGCCTATTTCGGCGGTTTCACCAATGACGACGCCCATGCCGTGGTCAATAAACACACGCCGGCCAATGCTGGCGCCGGGGTGAATTTCGATACCGGTCAAACCGCGCGCCAGGTGCGCGATGAAACGTGCCAGCCACTTGAAGTTTGCATGCCACAATCGCGCCGACAGGCGATGGATCAATACTGCATGTATGCCCGGATAGGTAGTGAGGATTTCCCACATGGAGCGTGCCGCAGGGTCGCGCTCAAACACCACTGAAATGTCTTCACGCAGCTTGCTAAACATGGCTCATGCAACCCTTCTTGACGCAAACCAAAAGTATCTTATACCCAAGTAATTCAGTCAACTTTACGCATCGCCTTAAGTATCCCCATCAGAAAGTTGAGCTCTTCTTTTTCCAGCAGGGTACGCGCATACAGTCTGCGCAGCCGTGTCATCAGGCGCCGGGGGGCCGCAGGATTAAGAAAGCCTGTCGAAATCAGGGTGCGTTCAAGTTGGTGGTAAAACAGCTCGACATCTTCATGCTGCGCCAGTTCCGGCGTGTCGGCTGGCGGCAGGGGCAATCCCGGCAACGCACAGCGCAACTCGTACGCCAAAACCTGGACGGCAGACGCCAGGTTTAATGAACTGTAGTCAGGATTAGAGGGAATATGTGCCAGCAGCTGGCAGCGATCCAGCTCCGCATTGGTCAGACCCGACATCTCGGTGCCGAACACCAGGGCGACCGGTTGCCGGGCCGCGTGCTTAAGTAAAACGGGCGCCGCGTCGCGCGCGCTCAGCATCGGGTGAGACAGGTCACGTCGTCGCGCCGTGCATCCGACGGTGAATACGCACCCGCTAAGCGCTTCTTCCAGCGACGCACATACGCGCGCGTTGTCCAGCACATCCAGCGCCCCGGAAGACATGGCGTGCGCGGCCGGGTCAGGAAACCGTTTGGGGTTGACCAGGCGCAAGTCGGCCAGCCCCATGGTTTTCATCGCGCGCGCCGCCGAGCCAATATTACCGGGATGACTGGTATGGCTCAGTACAATACGCACATTATTGAGCAAAAAAGTTTTATTCAACGCGCACTTACCTTTAAAATGGCGGCTGTTTCCACGCTCATTGACAGATCAACATGCATCCCATGCTCACCACCGCGGTGAAAGCCGCCCGCCGCGCCGCCGGCATTATCAACCGCGCGTCTCAGGATATTGACGCGCTCACGGTCAAACACAAAAGTCACAATGATTACGTTTCTGAGGTGGATCGTGCTGCGGAACAGGCCATTATCGATGTACTGCTGACCGCCTACCCCAGCCATGCGATTTTAGCAGAAGAGAGTGGCGCGCAAGGCGATTCCGAATTCCAGTGGGTGATTGACCCGCTGGATGGCACGACCAATTTCCTGCATGGATTTCCGCAATATTCCGTATCCATCGCGCTGCTGCACAAAGGCCAGCTGAATCAGGCCGTGGTATACGATCCCAGCCGTAATGACCTGTTTACCGCCTCGCGTGGCCAGGGGGCGTATCTGAATGATCGTCGCATCCGCGTGTCCAACCGCCTGAAACTTGCGGAATCTCTCATTGGCACCGGTTTTCCGTATCGCGATTTCAGCCACCTCGATGTCTATCTGGCGATGTTCCGTGACATGTTGCAAAAAACCTCCGGGGTGCGGCGGCCCGGCTCGGCGGCGCTGGATCTGGCTTATGTCGCTGCCGGACGGCTGGACGGCTTTTGGGAAATCGGCCTGAACAAATGGGATATCGCCGCCGGCTGCCTGCTCATCCAGGAAGCGGGGGGCCTGGTTGGCGACTTCCACGGCGACGATACCTACATCGAAACCGGCAACGTGGTCGCAGGCAATCCCAAGATTTTTGCCCAGTTGCTGCAAATCCTGGCGCCTCACCTGACGCCGGCATTAAAGTAAGCGCGGGCGGCCTGCCTCGTTATTTTTACGGCGCTGGGATAGAATTTCACTTTTTTGAATTCTGAATATACATGGCACTCATCGTACAAAAATACGGCGGAACCTCGGTCGCCAGCGTCGAACGCATCAAACAGGTAGCCGAACGCGTCGCCAAATTCAAAATGCTCGGACATCAGGTGGTGGTCGTACTATCCGCCATGAGCGGTGAAACCAATCGCCTGATCAAGCTGGCGCACGATGTGCAATCACCGCCCGATACCCGCGAACTGGATGTACTGGTCTCCACCGGCGAGCAAGTCACCATTGCCCTGCTCGCCATGGCGCTCAAGGATCTGGGCCTCAAAGCCAAGAGCTACACTGGTGCGCAGGTGCGCATCCTCACCGACAATGCCCATACCAAAGCGCGCATCCTGAATATTGACGAGCAACACCTTCGGTCTGACCTGCAAGCCGGCAATGTCATTGTGGTGGCGGGTTTCCAGGGGGTCGATGAACATGGCAACATCACCACGCTGGGCCGCGGTGGTTCTGACACCACCGGCGTGGCGCTGGCCGCCGCATTGAAAGCCGACGAGTGCCAGATCTATACCGATGTGGATGGCGTATACACGACGGATCCGCGCATCGTGCCAGAAGCTCGGCGTCTCAAGACGGTCACTTTCGAAGAAATGCTGGAAATGGCCAGCCTGGGGTCGAAGGTACTGCAAATTCGTTCAGTCGAGTTCGCCGGCAAGTACAAAGTCAAACTGCGCGTGCTGTCCAGCTTTCAGGAAGAAGGCGAAGGCACGCTCATCACATTCGAGGAAGACGACAACATGGAACAAGCCATCATCTCCGGCATCGCCTTCAACCGCGACGAAGCCAAAATCACCGTTCTTGGGGTGCCGGACACACCTGGCATCGCGTATCAAATCCTGGGGCCTGTCGCTGACGCAAACATCGATGTCGACATGATCATCCAGAACGTCGGCGCCAACAACAACACCGATTTCACTTTTACCGTACACCGCAACGAATACACCCGCACTCTGCAGCTACTTCGCGGCATGCAGGCCAAAATCGGCGCGCGTGAAGTGATCGGTGACGACAAAATTGCCAAGGTCTCCATCGTCGGCGTCGGCATGCGCTCTCACGTGGGCATCGCCAGCAACATGTTCAAAACCCTCGCCGCAGAAAGCATCAACATCCAGATGATCTCCACTTCCGAGATCAAGATTTCCGTCGTCATTGACGAAAAATATCTGGAACTTGCCGTGCGCGTTCTGCATAAGGCTTTTGGGTTGGAAAAAGCCGCATAAATTTGACCGGTACCGCGCAAAAAGCTATTATTGCGCGCTGTCTCAAACGGAGAGATGGCCGAGTGGTCGAAGGTACTCCCCTGCTAAGGGAGCGTAGGGTTTATAGCCTTACCGAGGGTTCGAATCCCTCTCTCTCCGCCAAAATGTTAGTTAAGCGCTTGAATTTCCTGATAAACAGATAATCAGGCGTTTATCCAGCAACCGATAGCTACACTCAGATGTTACCCACAACCTGAGTGGAGCTTATATGCCGAAACAAACCTATCTGCACAAACGCGCGAAGTCTGCTGTCTACTATTTCCATTATTTCCGCTGCCGCATCCCCAACGACCTGTTGTCCTGCTACGAGGACAAGCGCGACATCATCTTCAGCCTCAAGACACGCGACCACCACGAAGCGATGCGTCGTGTGCCTATCGAAGCGGGCAAACTGCAAACCGAATTCGAAGCGCTACGCCGTTCGCTCGTAAACGCTCAAAACCCACCCAGGCGATTTTGATTACACCGACGCTGAAATCGAACGCCTGAGCTTGCTGTGGACGCGCTGCGTGCTGGAAACCGACGACAAACAACGTCTGGAGGGCTATTCGGACGAAAGCTTCGATGAACAAGCTGAACGCCTCGCGGATACTGAACAAAACCTGAAAAAAATCTGCGCGCGCGGCGAACTCGAAAAGATCTACCGCATACAGCTTACGACTGCGCTAAAGAAAAATTGATCTATTCCACCTCAAGTACCTTGGAATAGAAGCTGGTCTGGAATTTTGCAAATAATTCACCTGGCACAGTCGGAATAACGGTGACGCTGGACATCCGCAGCTTCCTATGTTGAATTTCAAAACCGATTAACCCACGTTTAGTAATATTGCCGGATATGGCTGTAGGCTTTCTCGAACAGTTCCTCGTCGCATGCAGCTTATATTTGAACAGCGATTTGCGCAGCGCCTTCTTGATCTCGCGCTCACCGGCCAGGGTGTCCTGCCAGCCAGGAAAGCGCCCGAGGCGAACGATTTCGTCGATGTTGGCGACTACGCGCTCGACCATGATCGGCGTCTCGGCGGTTTTCACTTCATTGAAGAGTTCGGTCAGTGCCGCTTTGCCGCGATCCTCGTCCTCCTCGGGTGGGATTTCCTTCTCGGCCTGCAACACTTCCTTGGCGATCTGGAGGAGTTGCTTGAGGAACTCGACGCTGTTGAGCCCCCGGACTCGAAGCGATCCCGCAGTGCATCCCACTGCTCCGATAGCGCCTTGAATTTCGGGTTGCCGAGATGCTTGCGCAACCGCCAAGCCACCTTGTTGATCTCAATTGCCTTTCCATTCTTAGGATCGAGGTTGGCGAGCAGCGCTTCCTGCAGGTCAGCATCCCGTATCGAGATCATCGCGCACGGTGTCAACATGCACATTCTGTGGTGGATCAGTTCGATGGTTTTCGCGCCGAGTGCGTACCAGATCAGCTTGCCGTGGCCGCTGGGCGCAGTGCATCTTCGCTGATGAGTTTGTTCATCCCCAATATCTGCGGGCTGACTGCATCGTCGCGCAGGGCGGTAGTGTGGGCGTAGCGTTTGTGTCCTGCCAGAATGGAGAAGCCTGATGCGCTATGCCGTTTCGGTCACCAGCCGGGCGCGCGCCTCATGGCTATGATCCGCGGCCAGCAGCATGTACATGCCCGGCACCACAAACAGGGTGAACAGCGTGCCGATCGACAATCCGCTGGCAATCACCAGCCCCATGTTGAAGCGGCTCACCGCGCCGGCGCCGCTAGCAGTGATGAGTGGTATGACGCCCAATACCATCGCGGCCGTGGTCATCAGGATGGGACGCAGGCGCAGCCCGGCTGCCTTCTCAATCGCCTCGCGCTTACTCGCACCGCGACGTTGCAGGTTGTTGGCGAATTCCACGATCAGGATGCCATGCTTGGACACCAACCCGATCAGCGTCACCAGCCCCACCTCGGTATAGATGTTGAGCGTGGCGTGACCGATGCCGAGGTTGATGAAGATCAGCGCCCCGGCAATCGACATCGGCACCGATACCAGAATAATGACCGGGTCGCGGAAGCTCTCGAACTGCGCCGCCAATGCCAGAAAAATAATCACGATGGCGAAGAAGAAGGTCAGCACTAAGCCGCCTGATTCCTGGATGTATTGTCGCGACGGGCCAGAGTAATCAAAACTGTAGCCCTGTGGCAGGGTATCCTGCGCCAGCACCTTCAGACGTTCCAGCGCCTGCCCCTGAGAAATGCCGGGGAACGCCACACCCTGAATGGTTGCCATGTTCTGCTGCTGGAAGTGGTTGATGGTCTCCGGCTGGGTTTTGGTTTCCAGATGCGCCACTGTGGATAGCGGCACCATCTGCCCGCTCGCTGTCTTCAGGTAATATTGCTTGAGTTGGTCGGCGTTGAGGCGGAATTTTTGCTCGACCTGCGGGATCACCTTATACGAGCGCCCGCTGAACTCGAAGTAGTTGACATAGCCGCCGCCCAGCATGGCCGACAGCGCCGAGCCGATTTCCTGCATGTTCAGCCCGACCTGTGCGGCGAGATTGCGGTCGATCACCACTGTGGTTTGCGGCAGGTCGATGCGCAGATCGGATTGCATGAATATGAAATCGCCGGTTTTCTGTGCGTCCTGGAGGAATTTTTGCGATACATCGAAGAGCTGGTCAAACGGTTCGGTGGTGGTAATCACAAATTGTATCGGCAGGCCACGCGCACCCGGCAAGGGTGGCGGCTGGAAGATGGCGTTCTGCGTCCCGGCGATTTTCCCCAAATCTTTCTGCACCAGCGGTTGCAATTGATTGGAGGTTCTCACCCGCTCATCCCAAGGCTTGAGCACCATACCGCTGATGACCTGAGTCGGCGTATTCAGCTGAAATACATGACCATTTTCCGGGAACGAGGTAAACACGCCGTTAACCTGCTTGCCATATGCCTCACGCTGCTGCAGCGTCGCCGTTGGCGCATTGAACGAGGCCGCGATCAGCACGCCCTGATCCTCCTGGGGTGCCAGTTCAGACATCGACGTACTGTACAGAAAATAGATGCCGCCCAGCACCACCACGGCGAACACCGCCACCACTGACTGGTAATTGAGCACACCGTGCAGGCTGCGTTCATAACGCGTGTGCAGGTGCTCGAATTGTTTGTCGAGCCAGATCACCAGATGGTCCTGCCAGTTGCCACCCTCGCGCTTGGGCGCGCGCAGCAGGCGTGCTGACATCATTGGCGACAGCGTCAGCGCGATCACCGCCGACATGGTCACGGCGCCGACCAAGGTAAACGCAAACTCAGTAAACAGCGCGCCGGTGAGCCCACTCATAAAACCAATCGGTACGTACACCGCAATCAGCACGACCGTCATGGCGATAATCGGATTGGACAGCTCGCGCGCCGCTTGTATTGCTGCGGCTGTCGGCGTCAGCCCTTCTTCGAGATGACGGCTGACGTTTTCCACCACGATAATTGCATCGTCCACTACCAGACCGATAGCCAGTACCAGCGCCAGAAGGGTAAGCAGGTTGATCGAATAACCGAGCGCCAGCATCACGGTAAAGCTACCGATCAGCGATAGCGGTATGGCGATAATCGGGATCAGCACGGAGCGCAGTGAACCGAGAAATACGAACACCACAATAGTGACGATGAGGATCGCTTCGAGCAGGGTTTTTACCACCTCCTTGATCGAAGAATTAACAAATTTGGTCGAGTCGTACACGATATTGGCGTTTATACCCTGCGGCAATTGCGCCTCAATACCTGGCATGGCTTTGCGCACGCGCGCCACCACGTCTAGCAGATTCGCACCGGGTGCGACTTGTATCCCCACGTACACCGCTTTTTTTCCGTCGAATGACACACTTGAATCGTAATCGTCCGCGCCCAGCGTCACGTTCGCCACATCCGACAGGCGCACCACTGCACTGTCCTGCTGCTTGATGACCATCTGCTTGAAGGACTCGACCGAATTCAGCGCAGTCGAGGCATTCAGGTTGATCTGCACCATCTGGCCCTTGGACTGACCGCTCGATGAGAGAAAATTATTGGCCGACAACGCGGTATACACATCGGCTGCCGTGAGACCAACCGCCGCCAATTTCTGCGGGTCGAGCCAGGCACGCAGGGCGAAGTTTTTAGCCCCCAGTAGTTCGGCAGTCTGTACCCCGTCTATCGCCTGCAACTTGGGCTGCACAGCACGCACCAGATAATCGGTCACCTGATTGGGCTTGAGCACGTCGCTGTAAAAACCGATGTACATGGCGTCGATGGTCTGGCCGATGCTTACCGACAGGGTGGGTTTCTGCGCCTGCGGCGGCAACTGGTTGAGCACCGCGTTGACCTTGGTGTTGATCTCGGTGAGCGCTTTGTCAGGCTCGTAATTCAGTCGCAGATTGGCGGTAATCGTACTCACGCCCTGCACGCTGCTGGAGGTCATGTAGTCGATACCATTGGCCTGAGCCACGGCGTTTTCCAGCGGCGTGGTAATGAAACTGGCGACCAGATTGGCGTCTGCGCCCGGATAAGCGGTACTCACCGTCACCACTGCATTTTGTGTATAGGGAAATTGCAGCACCGGCAGCAGGCCGAGCGAACGCAGCCCCAGCACCAGGATGACCAGGCTGATCACCGACGCCAGTACCGGACGCTCGACAAAAATATCGGTGAATTTGCGCAGTGTCGCGTTAACAGCGGTACTCATTCGTCTTTCACCTCAGGATTGGGGTTATTCGAGGGTGGTACGCTATTGTTGACGATCACCGGTGCGCCGTTATGCAGTTTGAGTTGCCCGGCAGTAACTACGGTTTCGCCCGCCTGCAAGCCAGTGAGCACCGCTACCTGATCGCCGCGCGTCAGCCCGGTGCTGATAAAACGCTGTTGTACCGTCAGTTGCGCCTTGCCATCCTTGCTCTTGCCCGCGTCCTTGACGATGAACACCGTGCTGCCGTAGGGGTTGTACGCCACGGCGGTATTGGGCAGCGTGATGTATTGCTGTGTGGCGCCATTGCCCACCCGCGCCGTGGCGAACAGGCCCGGCAGCAAGGCGCCGTCCGGGTTGGCAAAACGCGCGCGCACCTTGATGTTGCGCGTCGCGGTATCGACCTGCGGTTCGATCGCCGCAATGTGGCCGGTGAAGATTTTACCCGGCAGCGCATTGGTGTATGCGGTGATTTTTTCGCCGACCTTAATCATATCTATCTGCGCCTGGGGTACGGTGAAATCGAGATACATCGGGTCGAGTTTCTGCAGATTGACCAAGGCGGTACCTGGGCCGACATATTGCCCCATATCTACCTGACGGATACCCAGGCGCCCGGAAAACGGCGCGCGTATGGTTTTTTGCGCGATCACCGCCTGCTGTGCGGCCACCTGCGCCTGCGCGCTTTTCAGGTTGGACGCATCTGCGTCGACCGCAGCCTGGCTGATTGCCTGCACATTGAGCTGCGCCAGATCGCGCTGGTAATTCTGCTGCGCCAATGCAGCGGCAGCTTTGAGCTGTTCGAGCTGGGCTTTTTGCGGCGCGGCGTTGAGCTCAACCAGCACCTGCCCGGCTTTCACCCTTGCGCCGGATTTAAAGTGGATGGCCGACACTAGACCACTCACTTCGGCGGCCAGATTGGCGCCGCTGGAAGCCCGCAAATTGCCCACCACCTCGACGCTGGGCTGCCAGGTTTGCATCTGCGCCACAATGGTGGATACCGCCTGCGGCGGCATACCCTGGCCTTTGATAGCCTTCTGTATCATCGAATTACGGAATAGCTGAAAACCATAAATCCCGCCGAACACCAGCGCGGCTATCAGCAGCATGATGATCATGCGCTTGGTTGTGCCCTTGGTCATGAAAATACTCCGTATTCAGTTGATATTCAAAAGTGCGTGCAGTGCGGGCTAGTTCGCGGTGGTAGTCCAGCCGCCACCCATAGCCTGATATAACGCGGCGGTATCGGTCAGGCGTTGCGACTGTGCTGAGATCAAGCTGATGCGGGTTTGTTGCGCCTGTTGCTGGGCAGACAGCAGTTGCAGATAACTTACGCCACCTAGCTTATATTGCTGCTGCATCAGGTTCAGCGACGCTTGCGCTGCGGCATTGGCGGCAGCCTGCGCCTGCAAAGTCTGTGCGCCGTTAGCGAGCGCACGCAATACATCGGCCACGTTGCGCAAGCCTTGCAATACGCTCTGGCGGTAATTGGCGGCGGCGGCGTCAAAACTCGCCTGCGCCGAATTGACCCCGGATTTGAGTCCGCCGTTGAACAAGGGCTGTGCCAATTGTCCCGCCAGACTCCAGATCATCGAACCGGGTCCAAACAGGCTGGAAGCCGCCAGCGCCTGCGTGCCCATCGTGGCGGACAGATTGATTTGCGGATAGCTTTTTGAAATGGCCACGCCATATTCCGCGTTGGCCGCACGCAGCAGCGCTTCCGAAGCCCGAATATCCGGTCGCTGACGCACCAGCTCGGACGGCACCAGCAGCGGAATATCGGCCGGCAGAGTGAAATCGCTCAAGCTGAATTGCGGGATGTGTGCTGCACCCGGTGCCTCGCCCACCAGCAGCGCGAGCAGGTGGTTGGTCCGTTGCAGTTGATTGCGTAGGGGCGGCAGGCTGGCACGCGTCTGCTCCAGTTGAGTTTGCAGAGATAGCTCGTCACCGCGCGCAATCGCACCTAGCTTGAAACGCAGCTGTGCGATGTCCACCTGCGACTGCTGCGCTGCCAATATGGCTTCGGTGGCGCTGATTTGCGCGGCATATTGCGCCTGCGACATGGCAGTGGTCGCAATGTTGGCAGCCAGCGTCAGACGCGCGCCTTCGAGCTGATAACGCTGATAATCGGCCTGCGCAGCCAATGCCTCCAGCGCGCGCCGGTTGCCACCAAACACATCCAGGTTATAGCGCACCGCGACGCCTGCATGGTACAGCTCGAATATGCGCTCGCCCCCCGGCTGACCAAAGCTCGCATTGTTGGAACGCTGGCGCTGTGCGCCGGGATTGGCGTCGACCTGCGGATACAGGCTGGAACCGGCCTGCGCGGCATACGATTGCTGCGCCTGACGTAAGGTTGCCTGCGCCGCAGCCAGGCTGGGGCTGGCCTGCAACGCCTGGTCGATCAGACCGTTCAATTTGGCCGAACCGAAATTTTGCCACCAGCGCACAGGCACGCTTTGCCCAGACACGAAACGCTGGCTGCCACCCAGCAAAGCTGTCGGCGTCGCCGCCGTTTGTAGCGACAAACCCTGCGCCGTGTAGCCCGCCATGGCCGGTGGAGCGGGCTGTTTGTAGTCGGGCCCGACCGTGGTGCAGCCCACTAGCGACAGCGCCGCTGTCACCCACCACCAGGGACGCACAGCAGGAACATGATTTACAGCGGGTGACCGATACGACATATGCGGACTTTCAGGCCTGATTGAATGAATCGGCACCGCCATCTTGATGACATGGCCGTAGCCCCAATATAGTTAGAGCAATGCAGGTGAATAATTATTATCTATCAAGAAAGATATATAATATTGCATAATTATCTTTCCTGCAAGATGATATTCTCACCTTTATATTTCATTTAGCATTTAGCAGAAATCACTTCATGCCTGATGACCCTACCGATCCGATAGCGATGCATTGCAAGTACTGGTCAGCCACCTTTGATGGCGCGCTGATGCCGCTGATGATTGCTCTGCATCGCGTGTATGCTGCCAAAACCGCACGCTCCAACGCCATATTCAGCCGTCATGGTCTGTGTCCGGCTGAATTCGACGTGCTGGCCAGCTTGCGCCGCACCGCACCGCCACACGAGCTGACGCCATCAGACGTGCAGCGTTCGGTCATCATCACCTCGGGCGGACTGACCAAAATTTTACGCCAGCTGGAAGCGCGTGGGCTGGTGACACGTTCGACCGATGCATCGGATCGCCGTATCAAACCCATCCGCCTCAGCCCGTCCGCCTTACCGATAATAGAACAGACCATGCAGGAACTGATTGCCGACTCAAGTACTTGGATCAAAACCACGCTGTCCGAAACCGAGATCACGCAAGTCACCGCTTTACTAAGCAAGCTGTTGAGTCCACCTGCACTGCGTTCCGGAGAAGTGGCCCCGGAAATCTGAACAAGCCGATAAGTGGAGGATATGCTCCCTTTTGATGGCCCCTGCGGGGCTTTGATATGGAGCAGAAGATGGCACAAAAAAAGCGAGGCGGGCACACTCAGCGGTATGCAAAGCCAAAGTGGCGCTGGCAGCGTGGCGGGAGACCATACGCTGGCCGAGCTGGCGCAGCGGTTTGAAGTTCACCCTAACCAGATTGCGGAGTGGAAACGGCAGCTGAGCGAACGGGCTGCCGACTTGTTTGGCGGAGGTGGCGCGGTGGCAGAGCCGCCCGTTGATCTGAAGGTGTTGCATGCCAAGATTGGGCAACTGACGCTGGAAAATGATTTTTTAGAAAGTGCGGGAACCAGGGTGGGGTTGCTGAGCGCAACGCAATGATAGACGGCCGCCACGCACTTTCGATCAGCCGTCAGGCCCAGTTGGCCGGCATCAGTCGGGGCAGCGTGTATTACCTGCCCAAACCGGACAGTGTCGCCGATCTGGCGCTGATGCGCCGCATTGACGCATTGCATCTGGAGCACCCATTCATGGGCGCACGCATGCTGCGCGACCAGCTTAATCGGGAGGGTTTCAATGTCGGGCGCAAGCACGTTGGCACGCTAATGGAGCGCATGGGCATAGGCGCTCTACAGGAAGCCGGGTACCAGCAAGAAGCACCCCGGGCATGAAATTATCCTTACCTGCTGCGCGGCCTCGCCATCAACCGGGCCAACCAGGTTTGGGCGCTGGACACGACCTACATCCCGATGGCCAAAGGGTTCGTCTACCTCACCGCCGTCGTAGATTGGACCAGCCACGGTATTAGCAGCAAAAGTGGCGATCACGCTGGAGGCGTGCCATGCGGTCGATGTGCTGCAACAGGCGTTCCATCGCCATGGCAGGCCGCAGAGTGTGAACACCGACCAAGGCAGCCAGTTCACCGCGCATGAGTTCGTGCAGGCGGTCAAGGAACAGGGTTGCAAGTTCAGCTTGGGCGGGCGCGGCGCCTGGCAGGATAATGGGTTGGTCGAGCGCCTGTGGAAATCGGTGAAGGACGAGCGGGTGTTATGACTCGGTAACCGAAGCCAGAACCTCTATCATGCAATACATGGACTGATACAACCGATCCAGACCGCATTCGAGCCTGGGCAAGAAAACACCGGATGAGGCTTATGCCGTGATGCTGCCGACGGTCAAACTGGCAGCGTGACAATCAGCGGAGAATCCACTTAAAAAAACATAGGGCTTATAGCTATAGTTCCCAATAAAAACATGAAAAGCATTTGAGGGTGTTTCTAATCGATCACTGACTATGCGACCGGCCGCTCCTGACATTTGAGCGCTCGTTCACAAATATTCTCCAAAGCTGACATTCGGAATGGGGGTGCTTTGGACGAGAGCGGCTGTCACCCCAATGCTTCGCGCAGGTCTGCAGTGATCTCATACGATCTGAGACGAGCAGAATGATCGAAGATCTGCGACGTGATCATCAATTCATCTGCCCCTGTTTGTTCGATGAATTCTTCCAATTTGCGCTTTACTGTGTCGCCCGAGCCGATCGCGGCGCATGACAGGACCTGATCCAGCAGGGTCCGCTCCTGGGGACCGATGCGATTCATATAACCGTCCACAGGTAGCGGCAGACGATCGGGGTGGCCGTTGCGCAGGCTGACAAATGCTTGCTGCATTGAAGTCGCGAGAAATTGCGCCTCCTCTTCCGTATCTGCCGCAAAGACGTTGAAGCCGAGCATCACGTATGGCTTCTCCAGTTGAGCAGAGGGCCTGAAGGTGGAGCGATACACAGCAATCGCCTCCATCATTTGCGCCGGCGCAAAGTGCGACGCGAACGCGTATGGCAGGCCCAGCGCAGCTGCCAGTTGCGCACCAAAAAGACTTGAGCCAAGAATCCATAGCGGTACATTCAGGCCAGCACCCGGAACGGCTTGAACCGCTTGCCGGTGCGTCGCCGCGAAGTAATCCATCAGTTCGACGACGTCCTGGGGAAACTGATCGGCATCGGAGCCGAGATTTCGACGCAAGGCACGCGCGGTGAGTTGATCTGAGCCTGGCGCGCGCCCGAGACCCAAGTCAATGCGCCCGGGAAAGAGCGATTCCAGGGTTCCAAACTGTTCGGCAATCACCAGAGGCGAATGGTTGGGCAACATTATCCCGCCGGCACCGACGCGGATGGTCGACGTGCCGCCGGCTACATGCCCGATCAGGACAGCGGTCGCGGCGCTGGCAATGCCCGGCATGCCATGATGCTCGGCCAGCCAGAAGCGTTGATAGCCCCAGCGCTCTCCGTGCCTGGCAAGATCAAGCGTGTTGCGAAACGACTTGGCAGCGTCGCCGCCTTCGATGATTGAGGATAGGTCAAGGATGGAAAAGGGGATCATGCATTTCACATTAGGGTGGCAATTTAGGGTGGCAATTGCAAAGACAAGATTAAACCAAAATTATTTTCGTAGCGCTGAACGTTTTTAATGCTCAAATTTTATTTAAATAAGCACCGTGAACAAATTGCAAAATGCGCACCTATCCGAACTTGTCCTTAGCCCGGGTGGTATAAGAGCCCAGGCACTCTCCTATCAAAATAGCGGGCTATTGGCGTGATTTTCCTGTTACGGGTGCCGCGCTGAAGTTAAATCTGATGACGGCAAATAATGTAGTGAAATTCCATATTGACGAAATCAAATAACAATTGATATTATATCCACAGTTATCTTATTGATTGGCACACTACATGGATCGCTTACGTCGTTTCGGCTTTCTACTCGCCGAGGTCAGTCGTCGGTATGTACGGCGCTTCGAGCAACGGGCGCAAGAGATGTCGTTGACGCTCCCGACTTGCAAAGTTCTGGCTTCTCTCGAACGCCACGAAGGTATCAGCCAGTCCAAGCTTGCCGAACTCACCAGTATTGAACCGATGGCGATGGTGCGCATCCTCGATCGCATGGAAGCCGACGGCTCTGTTGAGCGGAGGCCCGACCCCGTTGATCGTCGGGCGCGCAGCCTCTATCTCACCCCAAAGTCAAAACCGACGCTGGATGAAATCTGGCGCCTTGCCGCCCTGACTCGCGCGGAGGCATTTGCCGGCATCAGCCAGTCGGAGCGTAATGTTTTTCTCGGCGTCCTTGAGCGCCTGGAGAAAAACCTCCGCCAGCTCGAAGATTTGCCGGTCGAAGCTGCACTAGCCGTTGCAGCCAGCGTGTCCGCACCGAACCTTGTGAGCGGCAAGCGCCGTTCACGCAGACTCACAACAGAATGACAACCATGGACGAAACCACACAAGACAAGCAAGAACCCAGCACGCCGCAAGCTTTGCCGAGGAAAGACTTGCGCGCTCGCCTGCGCCGGCCTTTGATGCTCCTGGGGCTGGTCGTGGTACTTGCCGTCGCCGCTTATTATTATCTCAGCGGGGGGCGCTTCGAAGAGACCGACGATGCCTATGTGCAGGCTGCTCAAGTGGCAATCAGCGCCGACGTCGCCGGACGGGTGAAGGAAATTGCCGTGCGCGACAACCAACTGGTGCACAAGGGGGACGTGCTATTCCGCCTTGACGATGCGCCGTTTCGCATCGCAGTCGACGCTGCAAGCGCGCAGCTCGCCGCCGCAAGGTTGAAGGTCGAAATGCTGAAGGCGAACTATCGGCAACGCCAGGCAGATCTGGTATCAGCTCAGGATACGCTGAAGTTCGCGCAGACTGAGTATGAGCGCGAACGGCGTTTGTCCGCATCGGGTATCGCATCGCAGTCGCAGGTGGATCAGGCCTTGCATGCGTTCGATGAAGCGCGTACACAGCTGGGTGGGATCAAACAGCAGATCAGCGCCGTGGTTGCGAACCTGGCGGGCAATCCTGACATCTCACTGAAGCGCCACCCCGAGGTTCAGCAGGCCCAAGCCCTGCTCGACCGGGCCAAGCTCAATCTGTCTTATACCGTGGTCAAGGCGCCGACCGAGGGCGTGGTCGCGCGCGTCGAAGAATTGCAGGTAGGCAATTACATCAATGCTGCAGCGCCGGTATTCGCGCTGGTGTCCACGCGCGATGTCTGGATCGAAGCGAATTTCAAGGAAGACCAGCTCGCACACATGCTCCCCGGCCAGACGGCCACGGTCAAGATCGACAGCTATCCCGGCAAGACCTTTGAAGGCCGGGTAGCGAGCATCAGCCCGGGAACCGGCTCGCAGTTCTCGGTATTGCCGGCTGAGAACGCGACGGGGAACTGGGTCAAGGTCGTGCAGCGCTTGCCAGTGCGCATCGAGCTTGACCGTCTCGATCCGGCCACATTCCCGCTGCAAGGTGGATTGAGCGCCGACGTCAGTGTCGACACGCGCCACCGACGCCATCTGTTCGGGGCTGTCGAGGCGAGCTCGGCCAACACATCCGGTGGCAGCACTTGAACAAAGCCGCGATTGTCGCCGAGGAGCCTGCGCGCACACAACACCGCGTCTTAATCACCGTGTCGGTGATGCTGGCGTCCATCATGCAAGCGCTCGACAACACGATTGCCAATGTGGCACTGCCGCGCATCCAGGGCTCGCTGTCGACCACCCAGGACCAGATGACCTGGGTGCTCACCTCCTACATCATCGCCGCCGCGATCATGACGCCTTTGAGCGGATGGTTGGCCGGGCAGATCGGCCGGCGGCGGGTATTTCTGTATTCCATCGTCGGCTTCACCGTTGCATCGGCCTTGTGCGGATTGGCCCAGTCTCTGCCTGAGATCGTCCTTGCCCGCCTGTTTCAGGGTTTATGCGGTGCAGCCCTGATCCCGATGTCGCAAGCCGTGCTGCTCGACATTAACCCGCCCGAAAAACATGCTCGTGCGATGTCACTGTGGGTAATGGCTGTCATCATCGGTCCCATCCTGGGCCCGGTACTCGGCGGTTGGCTCACCGAGAACTACAATTGGCGCTGGGTGTTTTACATCAACGTGCCGTTCGGAGTGCTCTCCTTTCTCGGTGTCCTCTCGTTCATGCCGGAGACGCAAATCCGCAAGTCGGCGTTTGATTTCTTTGGTTTCACCACACTCAGTTTCGCCATCGGCGCCTTCCAGTTGATGCTGGACCGCGGCCAGCTCAAGGATTGGTTCCACTCAACGGAAATCTGCATCGAGGCCGCCGTAGCGGGTCTTGCGCTATACCTCTTCATCGTGCATATGCTGACGACAGCGAAGAAGCCGTTTGTTAGTCCAGCCCTGTTCAAGGACCGCAACTTCCTCACCGGCAACGTGTTCATCTTCATCGTCGGCGTTGTCCTGTTCGCAACGCTCGCCTTGCTGCCGCCCTTGCTGCAGGATCTGTTGCACTTTCCGGTCGTCCTGACCGGTCTGCTCACCGCGCCACGTGGCGTGGGAACGCTGACGGCCGTGTTCATCGTCGGTTGGATCATGGGAAAGATCGACACCCGCCTGATCATCGCCACCGGCTTTGTTCTCACCGCCTATTCGCTGTGGCAGATGACTGGGTTCTACCTGCAGATGGACAGTTCACTCGTCATGTGGTCAGGGTTCATTCAAGGTCTCGGAACCGGCTTCGTCTACGTGCCGCTCGCGGCAATCACCTTCGCGACACTGTCGCCGCAATATCGCAACGAAGGAACAGCCATGTTCAGTCTCATCCGTAACGTCGGCAGCAGTGTCGGCATTTCGGTGGTGGAAACCATGCTGACACGGGGCACGCAGATTATGCATTCTCGCCTTGCCGAACAGGTCACTCCGTATGGGGCAGGGCTGCATGCGCTTCCGCACGCAGCGCTCTCGACCACGAACGGCCTGGCCCGACTCAACCAACTGGTCAGCACTCAGGCGGCGATGATCGCCTACAACAACGATTTCAAATTGATGATGGTCCTCACGATTTGTGCCATCCCGCTGATCATGCTGTTGAAGACCGCTCAGGCAACAAAGGGGGCAGAGCCCGTGGTGATCGAATGAACCGAACGACATTGACAACCCTGCTGGCGGTGACGATTCTTGCTGGGTGCGCGGCAGGCCCCGATTTCAAGCGCCCCGATGCGCCGCATGCAGACCGTTACACAGCACAGCCATTGAATTTGGAACGCAAGAATCCGCGCACCGCATCGGCGCAGCAAGCCATCCTGGGCGAACAGCTTGACCAGGCGTGGTGGCAGTTGTTTCAGTCCGATGCGCTCAATGGCGTGGTCAAACGTGCCTTGGCCCAGAACCGTTCCATCGTCGCGGCGGGCTACACGCTCGCTCAGGCGCAGGAGCTCGCCGCTGCCCAGGCCGGGACGCTCTACCCCCGGGTTGGCATGACAGCCGGGGTGGGCCGGGAAAAATACGGCGCCGAGTTTCTTGGCACTTCGCCCAAACCGCCACCCTTCACCTATTTCGCCGTCGGACCGACGATCAGCTACTCCCTCGACTACACCGGTGGGGGCGCCCGCTCGGTCGAGCAGCAGAACGCATTGGCGAGTTACCAGCGGCAGCAGCTTAAGGCCGCTTACCTTACCGTCACCGGCAATGCGGTTTTGGAGTCGCTCAAAATCGCCTCGCTGCGCGCGCAGATCGCGACCGTCCAGACTTTGCTAGACGAGGACAGAGAAAACCTGAAACTGGTGCATGAGGCTTTCGATGCGGGTTCCGTATCGCGCCTCGACATTGTGAGCGCGGATAGTCAGCTCGCCACTGACACTGCGCTAGTGCCGCCGCTGCGCCAGGAGTTGAGTCTCGCGCAGCACGCGCTGGCTATCGTCCTCGGGCAGGCGCCCGCAGAAGGGACGCTGCCTGAATTCGATCTGGCACAGCTGACCTTGCCACGGCGCCTGCCTGTGAGCCTGCCGTCCGAGCTCGCGCATCGACGTCCCGACATCCTGGCGGCCGAGGCGGAACTGCACGCCGCGACGGCTGCCGTGGGGGTCGCCACATCCAATCTCTATCCACATTTAGATCTCAGCGCCTCCTTCAGTCAGCAGTCCACCGTGATCGGCCAGTTGTTTGCTTCGGGCAGCAGTGCCTGGAGTCTCGCCGGCGGGTTCGTCGCGCCGGTATTCGACGGCGGTACGCTGCGCGCGAAGCGAAGGGCCGCAGTGGATGCCATGCAGGCGAGCGCTGCGAAGTACCAGCAGACCGTGCTGACCGCTTTCGGTCAGGTCGCCGATTCCCTGCAAGCGCTGGACCACGACACTGAGGGGCTGGACGCACAGACCAGGGCCCAACAGGCTGCCTGCGACAACCTGGACCTGACGCGCAAAAGCTACCGCGAAGGCAATATCGGCGTGCTGCAGGTGCTCGACGCCGAACGGCGCTATCAGCAGGCGAGCCTAGCCTATGTGCGGATACGCGCCCAGCGCTATATGGACACGGCGCAGCTCTTCCTGGCGTTGGGAGGCTCGGGGCCGGAGGTCGATGCGCACCCCGGTCAAGGATCAAGGCGCAGCGATTAAAGGGAACATGTACCGGAAAATACTGCTGGCCTACGACTGTTCTACCTTCAGCGCCACTGCCTTTTTGCAGCGCTGAATCGATTGAGTTCTGCTACTGCTTTGGGTCGAAAGCGCCAATTCGGAAAATTCGAAAGCTGACATTTTTAAAAAACTGGTTGCAGGAAATCACGCAGGGCCGCAAAGGCCGATTATGCAAAGCTTTACATAAGGTCGAAAAGCGGTCATTCCACCTCATTCCTCGACCGTCTTATCCTGGCACTGAGGCATACAGTCCCTGGTGGAGTGGTATTGGGGCTTATCGGAGTTGCGGGGCGACGCGAAACATGGTGCCCGGTGACATTTTGAAGGCAATAAAAACCCTCCGTAACTCTTTGAAACTACGGGGTAGGGTATAAATAAAAACATTTCTTTCAATAGGTTAAGCATCCATATTATATTGGCTTTGCCTGGGGTGCTTGACTTGTTTCAGCGACCGCCTATCCATTGTTGCCCACGGTGATAAACATGCTTGAACGATCCTTCGCTTATTGATTGAATTTTATCTAGCTTAGCTTGAGCGGCATCACGATCGCTCATGAGTTGACATGCTTTAGCGTCCAGGTCGAAGTGCCCCCTAGAATCAGCGATTGTAGTGACGTATGCAAGCAGATTATTGTTCGCTGCGTTAAGTTCAGCAACAACGCTTTCTATTGCATGAATTTTTTTTGATGATGTCCGCCCCAATGCTGCGATTTTCAATCCAGAATTTTGAGGACAGAAAACGTTTTTTCGATAACACAGGCATAAGCTCTGCAAGAGCCTATGCAGTCAACACAAATGCGGGGCAATTCTTAGCGCAATTCAATACTGCTGCTCATGAACATTTTTAACCTTCCAGGAAGCAATTAAGTTTGTGCTTGGCACCCATTATGCTACACTGCGCTTCGCACAAATTTGTGGCCAGAATTGTAGCTAATTGCTGTAGCTGGCGACTAATGCGATTTCGTTTCAACTCATTGTTTCTGTTGAGATTATAGTTGGGTTTTATCGGATCACTACTCTCTCCGCCAGAACTTATGTTACAATTTCATGCGTTAATGCGCCCGTAGCTCAGCTGGATAGAGTACTTGGCTACGAACCAAGGGGTCGGGGGTTCGAATCTCTCCGGGCGCACCATAAAATCAGGGGCTTGCAGAAATGCAGGCCCTTTTTATTCGTATCTGGCTAGCACCGGGCTAGCAACAGCCCAATCGTGAACTTAAAATAAAGCAGTCGGTTATCGGTCGGTTCCAGACCAAAAACTGATAGTCCGCCCCATTGTCAGAGGCAAGCCTTTGACGGCAAAGGCTGCTGATTTCTTTGTATCAGCTGTCAAACCAACAGTGAACGAATTTCTTGCCACCGCTTGGGATGTTCGTCGCGGGCGGCTGGCCGCGCTGGCTGTCAGGCTGTTTGACCAGTTGCAAGCGGATGCGACGAAGCAGGCACAGCTCGCTCTCTGTTCCGAATAACAAGAAAACGCCGCGACAGTTATTCTCGTCGAAACAGATCAGCCAACTACGGCCAATGGATGGTTCGCGGTGGCGCTGGATTGTGTGGCGCAGGTGACTGATCCGGGCAAGTGCTGCCGGACTGACTTTTTTCCAGGACAAATACCCTCTGCAACGGCGCTGCCCTGATACATATCCAGGCTCAGGGATTTACCACAAAACTTAAATTCCAGCTCTCGCCCAGCATTTGGGTGATCACCCCAGCGGTGACCGGTCTGCTGAAATAATAGCCCTGCATCAGATCGCACTGGCGCGAGCGCAGAAACGTCAGCTGTTCGTTGGTTTCCACTCCCTCGGCGATGGTTTTCATGCCGAGGCTGCGCGCCATGGCGATGATGGCGCTTACAATCGCCGCGTCGTTCGGGTCGGTGTAGATGTCGCGCACAAACGACTGGTCGATCTTGATGGCGTTAATCGGAAAGCGCTTCAGATAGCTTAATGAGGAATAGCCGGTGCCGAAGTCGTCGATGGAAATGGCGATGCCCAGGGCGTTTAATTCATGGAGCATGGGGATGGACGCCTGGGTGTCCTGGATCAGCGTGCTTTCGGTGATTTCCAGTTCCAGCAGGTCAGGAGCCAGGCCGGTTTGCGCCAGTACCTGGGTGACGGTTTGCACCAGATTCTTCTGCGCGAACTGGCGTCCTGACAGGTTGACTGCGATGGGCAGGGCAGGCAGTCCTGCCGTCTGCCATGCCTTGCTCTGGGCGCAGGCGGTGCGCAACACCCACTCGCCGATGGGAACGATCAAGCCGGTTTTCTCGGCCAGGGGAATGAATTCGGCGGGAGAAATCATCCCCAGTTCCGGGTGCTGCCAGCGCAGCAACGCTTCCATCCCGCATACCTGGCCGGTGACGAGGTTCACCTGCGGCTGATAATGCAGCTGCAATTCCCCGCGCTCCAGCGCGTGGTGGAGCGCGTTATCCAGAATCAGGTGCTGCAGGGCCTTGGCGTTCATCTCGGCAGTGTAAAACCGGTAGGCGTCACCACCCATGTCCTTACTGCGGTTCAATGCGATGGCGGCATTTTTCAGCAGGCCATCCGAGGTGGGGTCATCAAACGGGTAGACTGCAATGCCGATACTGGCGGTAAGGAATAATTCATGTCCATCGATACGGAATGGCGCCTTGAAACTGTGCAGAATTTTTTGGGTGCAATCGTTCACGTCGTCGAGCTGCGCGAGGTCGGTGAAGATCAGCGCGAATTCGTCGCCACCCGGGCGAGCGATGGTGTCATCGGCGCGTACATTTTCCTGGAGACGTTCGGCGACCGCCTGCAGCAGCGTATTACCCACCTCGTGGCCGAGGGTGTCGTTGATGGTTTTGAAACGGTCGAGGTTGAGATACATCGCAGCCACCAGCCGCTCATGGCGCTGGGCTTCGAGGATCGCCACTTCCAGGCGGTCGGTGTAGAGCGCGCGATTGGGCAGCCCGGTCAGGCTATCGTGAGTGGCGAGGTGCAGCAGCTGCGCCTCGTGGTGCTTGCGTTCCGAAACGTCGCGCATGATGGTGGAGAAAAAATCAAGGCTTCCATCCGGGTGCCTGTGTGCAACGATGACCGCTGAAACCGGGATTTCTTCCCCGTTGCGGTTGAGCAATGCACACTCCCCGCTCCATACGCCGTCACGCAAGGCTGTCGGGATGCCCTTGCCGGTCACCATATCCGCCGCCCAGGGAGGAAGATAATCCCGGATGCGCGTGGCGGAGATGTCCTCGATCAGGGCGATGCCCAGCATGTTGCGCCCGGCCCGGTTCACAAACGAGACCTTGCCATCCTTGCCGAATATGCCAATAAAATCGATGGCGGAATCAATGATGGCGGTGAGTTGCACTCGTGTATTTTCGGCCAGTTTGCGTTCGCTGATGTCGCGTGTGATGGAAAGCAATGAAGTAGTGCCGTCCATTTGATTGACCAGGGGAGCAGCGTGCGTTTCCAGCCAGCGGCGGCGACCTTTGAAACCAATGATTTCGAATTCGAGGATGCCTTTGTTGCCGGCCAGCACGCTGCGGGCTAAATCCTGGAAAGACCGCCGATACTCGGGCACGAGCATATCGATCAGTTTTTTCCCCAGGACTTGCTCGGTCGAGTCGGCTTCGAGCATCATCAGCCCGGAACTATTCATGAACTGCAGGCGGCCATCTGCGTCGATGATTTTGACGCACTCGGGTTCGGTGTCGATGATGGCGCGCAGCCGGGATTCGCTCTCGCGCAGGGCATTCTCCGCTACTTGCAGAAGCTGTCGCTGCTCGGCCCGCGCCAAAATCGAACGCACCCGAGTGGGAAGCAGGGCATAGTGCCGGGGGGTTTTGAGCACATAGTCATCCAGTCCTGCCTGCATCGCCTCCACAGCGATTTCTTCGCTGCCGGTGCCGGTGAACATGATCACCGGGCATTCCGGCAGTGCCGCCTTGACCCTGCGCAGAACGGCTAATCCGTCGCTCCAGCGCAATTGATAGTCGGTAATCACGAGGTCGAGATCGCCCACCTCAATGCGCCGCATGAATTCATCCATGTCGGTGACAAACTCGGTCTGCAGCTCGGGAAATTCAAGCTGCAGCGCGCGTGTGGCCAGCACGCGATCGTCCGGGTTGTCATCGACCAGCAGGCATTTCAGGGTGGCCTGTTTCGCTCCTTTCATTCCCATATCACTCACCCCTGGACAGGTGAATATCCGGCTTTTCGTTGAGAATCAGCCAATACAGCCCCAGGACCTTGACCATTTCCAGCAGCTTGTCGAACGCCACTGGCTTGATCAGGTAGGAGTTCGCCCCCAAATCATAGGCACGCCCGACGTCCAGGCTTTCCTTGGAAGAGGTCAAGACCACCACCGGCAGGCGCTGGAGACCGGGTTGCCGGCGCAGCCACTCCAGCACTTCAAGGCCGGATTTGCGCGGCAGCTTCAGATCCAGCAGCACGAGCGCGGGTAACGGGTAGCGATTGCGGTCGGCGTATTGGCCCTGGCCGGAAAGGTAGGCGACCGCCGCTTCGCCGTCTTGCATCACCTGCAGCGGATTGGCCAGATTCGACTTGTCCTTGGCGCGACGGAATAGCATCACGTCGTTGGGGTCGTCTTCCACCAGCAATAGCGTTGACAGCGTTACATTCATCATCCCCCCCCTTTTTCCGGCAGATCTATCCAGAATCGGCTGCCTTTACCCTCTTGCGATACCACACCCGCGCTGCCGCCCATACGCTCCATTCCCTTCCTCACGATGGCGAGTCCGATGCCAGTGCCGGGGTAAGTTTCTATACCGTGCAAACGCTCGAAGACGCGGAAGATGCGCTCTTCATGTTCGGCGGGGATGCCGATACCATTGTCTTCCACCCACAAGCGCACCCCGTTCCCATACGATTCAACCCATACCCGCACTTGTGGCGCCACACCGGGTGCGACGAATTTGATGGCGTTGGATAACAGGTTGGTGATCACTTGTACCAGGGTCGGGCGATGCCCGAGTACCTCAGGCAGTGGTTCAATGACCGAAATCGCGGCTTGGTGCGCGGCGATCTGTACCTCAAGCTGGGATGTGGCCTCGGCCACAATTTTGGACAAACTGACCGGCTTCGGACTGAGTTCGCTGCGGCTCAGCTGGCTGTAGGCCAGCAAATCCTGGATCAGGATGTCCATGCGGCTGGCTGCGGCGACAATGCGCTGCGCAAAATCCTGGCCTGCCGGGTCGAGCTGTGCTGCATAGTCTTCCTGCAGCGCCTGAGTGAAACCCTGGATGGCGCGCAATGGAGCGCGCAGGTCATGGGAAACCGAGTAGCTGAAGGCTTCCATCTCATGCACCGACGCTTGCAGTTCTTCCGCCCGTTGCTGCAGTGCCACATTCAATTCGCGGATGCTTTCTTGCGAAAATCGCAATTGGGCATTGGCCGCCTCCAGTTCTGCGGTTCGTTCGATGACGCGGCGCTCCAGATCGCTGTTGAGGGTGTGGATCTGGTGCTCCGCACGCTTGCGCTCGGTGATGTCGTAAGCGGTAGCGAGACCGACCGGCGCACCTTCGAATTCAATGGAATCGGCAGTGACCTCCAGCCAGCGTTCTTCCCCCTGTTTGGTGATGATGTTGAGTTCGTAGCAGACGGGACCGCCAGCGCCTATCAGGCGCGACACAGAACGCTGTTTGACCATCTCCTGATACTCGGGAGACACCAGTTGCCACAAATCCATGGTCAGCAATTCCTCGCGCGTATAACCGCTGTAGGCAATCGCCTTGGGGTTGACGAAACACAGGCGTCCGCCACGATGAAGGAAGATGGCGGTAGCGATGGTCTCGGTGAGCATGCGGAAATTTCTTTCGCGCTCGCGCAGGGTGTTGGTAGCGCGCCGGGTAGCAGTAAGCCCGCGGCGCAGCAGCAAGAAAAGCACCACGGTGCTGGCCAGCACGAAGGTCCATTCCCTCAGGGTTGCCAGCCGCTCGGCGAGGTAGGGGTCGGCAACCAGTTGGTGCAGGAGGCGATCAGACAAAACTATCCATAAGGCGGAGAGCAGCAAGTAAAGCAGCGCGATGCGGAGAGGCGGGGATATCATCGCGTCATGCTCCGTCGAAGTGTCATCCATTCAGAAGGCAACGCGGGGATAGAGGATGGTGGTGCGGCTTTGCTCTCATGTTTTTCCCCCGACAACAAATACGGATAATAAAACACACCACCACTGAGTATTTCCAAGACTTTGAATTTAAATATACTTCATTCCGGCTGCCGGCGATAGCGTGGACGTCAATGACAAGCACCGGCAACAGCAGCCGGTTGGCCAGTCGCCGCCCGTTGTCCCTGGATGACGCCGCGCCCGGTGTTCGTCAGTGTTGCAGCGTGCCGTAGAGTTTGGCGTAGAGCCCAGCGCCGCGTAGCAGCTCGGTGTGCGCACCTTCCTCGATGATCTGGCCGCCGTCGAACACGTAAACGCGGTCGGCCTGCTTCACCGCAGACAGGCGGTGGGCAATGATGAGGGTGGTGCGGTGTTTCAGGAAATCATGCAGCGCCGCGTGCAGCCGGGCTTCGGTAGCGGCGTCCAGCGCGGAGGTGGCCTCGTCGAGGATCGCCACCTTGGGATCGGCGAGGATCATGCGCGCGATGGCCAGGCGCTGGCGCTGTCCGCCCGACAGGCGCACGCCCTGGCGGCCGACGATGGTATCCAGTCCGCCGGGCATGGCCTGCACGGTGTCGGCCAGTTGCGCTACTGCCAGCGCCCGCCACAGCGCCGCTTCATCCATGTCGCGGCCCAGGGTCAGGTTCATGCGCACGCTGCCGTTGAACAGCGCCGGGTGTTGCAGCACGGTGGCGACGTTCTCGCGCACCACGTCGAGGCCGATTTCGGTGATGGGCACGCCATCGAACAACACACTGCCGGTTTGCGTCTGATACAGCCCCAGGATGACCTGCACCAGAGTGGATTTG
The DNA here is from genome assembly GCF_009938015.1 of Sulfuriferula plumbiphila. Lineage (NCBI taxonomy): Bacteria > Pseudomonadati > Pseudomonadota > Betaproteobacteria > Nitrosomonadales > Sulfuricellaceae > Sulfuriferula > Sulfuriferula plumbiphila. The sequence goes on from NZ_AP021884.1 coordinate 969,255, forward strand.
CCGCCGCCGGAAGCGCCTACCAGCGCGACTTTTTCGCCCGCTTGTATGTTCAGGCTGACGCCGTTCAATACCTCGTTTTCGCCATAGCGGAAGTGCACGTCATGCACGGCCAGGCCCACGGTGTGTTTGTCAGCAAAAGGGTTGTGCAGGTGCGGATACTGCGGTTCATCCTTGAGGGCGAGCAGGTGGTTGATGCGTGCCAGTGCGGCCCTGGCGCCGAACCACGCGTACTGGATGCCAAGGATGTCCTGCACCGGCCCCATCATGAACCACAGGTAGCCGAACACTGCCATCATCTCGCCGATGCTCAAGTTGGAGTACACCACCAACAGCATGCTCACGCCGCGAAAAATATCGAAGCCGAACAGGAACACCAGAAACGACGCCCGGTTTGCCGCGTCGCTTTGCCACGAAAACGCAGCGGCGCGGGTACGGATGTCCTGCGCCCGCTCCATTACCCTTGCCAGGTAGTAGCGTTCGCGGTTGACGGCGCGGATCTGCTGGATCGCGTCCAGGGTTTCGGTGAGCGCTTGCTGGAACAGTTCGAACGCACTGTTCTCGAAGCGTTTGAGGTCTTTCACCTTCTTGCCCAGCACCATGGTGAAGTAAATCACCAGCGGATTGAGCAGCAGGATGAACAGCGCCAGCTGCCAATGCATCCACAACAGCACTACGGTCACGCCGATGAGCGAGAGCACTGCCACCACGAACTTGGCCACAGTCGCGCCGATGAAATCGTCCACCGCGTTCAGATCCACTACAAAATGCGAGGCCACCGTGCCGCTGCCCAGGGTTTCGTATTCGGACAGGGCGATGCGTGACAGCCGCGTCAGCATCTGGCGGCGCAGGCGGTAGGTCACGTCCTTGGCGATCAGAGTGAACTCGCGGCTCTGCCATACGCCTGCCAGCATGGCGCTCAGCCGCAACACCAGCGTGGCGATGAGCACCGCGCCGATATACAGCAGCGGCCCGTGCCAGGCGACGGGAAAGTGCTGGTCGATAAAGTGGGTCAGTGCGCCCGGTTTGTGCAGCAATACCTGATCCACCAACAGCGGCAGCAACAGCGGAATCGGCACGCTGGCGGCAGCTGCAAACAACGCGACCAGATTGGCAACCAGCAGCGCGCGTTTGTGCTCGCGGGCGATGCCGAGCACGTAAGACCAGGTGTAGGTTGGCGGAGGAGGCATGTCGTTAGCTTTTACGGAGCAAGTGCATTAGACAGGATTTTTCAGGATTCACAGGATGATCCTGTCCAATTGGTTTGGAATTATGCGTGGAAAGCTGCCCATGCCACCCCCGTGCCCACAGCGATGGACAGCATGCCCACAGCGGTTTTGCGCGCCAGCAGCCCTCCGCCCACAAATAGCGTCAGGCCGGATTTGAATGCCATATTGGCGATGAAGGCCAGTGTCACCGCCGTCACCACCTGGTTCTGCGCCAGCTTGCCCAGCTCGAACAGGCGCAGGCTGGAGAGGGTGATGGCGTCCACGTCGGTGAGGCCAGACGCCAGCGCCACCGCGTACAGGCCCTGGCTGCCGGCATAGTCGGAAAGCCACGCGGCAGCGAACAGTACCGCCGCGTAGAGCAGGCCGAAGCCCAGTGCGGTGCGTATCTCGGTGGGATTGTTGAGCGCCAGATCGGGCAATTCGTCCGGACCGCGCAAGCCGCGCCACAGCAGCGTTGTGCCCGCCAGCCCGAACACCAGGCCGCCGCCCAGCACCGGCAACAGCGCCGGCAGCAGACGCGGCGACACCACCGCGGCGATCACACCGAGGCGCACCAGAACCACCAGATTGGCGAGCAGGATCACCACTGCGGCAACCGGGATCAGCGCCGCGTTGGCACGCGCGTGGCGGGCGAACACCAGCGTGGTGGCGGTGCTCGATACCAGGCCGCCGAGCAGCCCCATCAGGGGCGCACCGTGGCGCTGCCCGGCGATGCGCAGCGCGGTGTAGCCAGCCAGGCTGACGCCGGAAATCAGCACCACCATCCACCATATCTGATACGGATTGAGCGCACGGTAAGGACCGTAATCCTGATTCGGCAGCAGGGGCAGGATCACCAGCGACAACACCGCGAACTGCAGGAAGGAAATCAGGTCGCGCCGCGTAAGGCTGCGCGTGATGCCGTGCAGTTCAGTCTTGAAGTAGAGCAGCACGGTGGAGACGATGGCGAGCATCACCGCCAGCTGGTGGTAGCCATACCACACCAGCGCGCCCAGCCCGTAGCACAGGGCGATGGCCGCCACCGTGGTGGTGCCGGGATCGTCCCCGAGGTCCGGGGCGCGGGCGTAAGCCGCCACCATCATGCCGCCCACCACCAGCAGGCCACCGGCCAGCACCCAGGCGGTGTCGGTTTGCTCCGACAATAAAGCCGCCAGCGTGCCGAACAGCGCCACCAGGGTGAAGGTGCGCAACCCGGCCTTGGCGCTGGGTGCGCGCTCGCGTTCCAGGCCGATCAGCATGCCGATGGCCAGGCTGATGGCGAAGGCGGGCAGATGTTCCAGGCCGCCGTCAGTAATGGATCCGGTGTTGATTCAGGTCTCCTCGGCCCAGTGCTCGAGCTTCAATTGCAGACTGGCCGAGCCGTTGTAGATGTTCATTTCGGGCCGGTACACGGCCTGAATGTGTTCGGGCAGCGGCTGGTCGCGGAAAAACAGGATGCTCTCGAACAGCCGTCCGGCCATTTCCAGGCGCAGTTTCAGGTGTTTTTCTCCCACCACACGCTGCTGCGCGACGCGGAACACGCCGCTGAAGCTGGGCGCGGGGAAACCTTGCCCCCACACCTGGCCGTCGAGTGCCTGAACGAGTTCAAGATTCAAGGTTTCCAGCGGCAACTCGCCGTCGGTTTCGATCACTTTCGCCAGATCACCGGGCGACAGCAGCCCTTGCACGGTTTCCTCGAACAGCGCGGCAAAACGGGCAAAATCGGCCTCGCGGATGGACAGCCCGGCCGCCGCTGCATGGCCGCCAAATTTGAGAATCAGGTCGGGTGCGCGCTTGGACACGATGTCCAGCGCGTCGCGCAAATGCAGTGCGCCGATGGAACGGCCGGAGCCTTTGATCTCGCCGTCGTTGCCGCGCGCAAAGCACACTGCGGGACGATGGAATTTGTCCTTGAGACGCGAGGCGAGGATGCCGATCACGCCCTGGTGCCAGCCCGCGTCGAACAGCGCCAGGCTGTAGCTGTCGGTGGTCTCGATGGCGTCGAGTGAGGCCAGCGCGGTTTCCTGCATGTCGGCTTCGATACTGCGGCGCTCGGCGTTGAGTGCGTGCAGGCGCTGGGCGATGGCGAGCGCGGCGGTGTCGTCATCGGTGAGCAGGCAGGAAATACCCAAGGACATGTCCTCCAGCCGCCCGGCAGCGTTGAGGCGTGGCCCCACCGTGAAACCGAGATCAAACGCCGACGCCCGCGCAGGATCACGTCCGGCGGCATGAAACAGCGCGCGGATACCGGCACACGCCCGCCCCGCACGCATGCGGCGCAGACCCTGCTCAACCAGGATGCGGTTGTTGGCGTCCAGCCGTACCACGTCAGCCACCGTGCCCAGCGCCACGATGTCGAGCAGTTGCGCCAAATTGGGCAGTGTGTCTGCGGTGAACACGCCGCGTGAGCGCAATTCGGCGCGCAGCGCCAGCAACACGTAAAACATCACCCCCACCCCGGCCAGATTCTTGCTGGGGAAGGGGCAACCCGGCTGGTTGGGATTGACGATCAGCGCCTCGGGCAACGCGTCACCGGGCAGGTGGTGGTCGGTGACCAGCACTTCGATGCCCAGCCGTTTTGCCTCGGCCACGCCGGCCACGCTGGCGATGCCGTTGTCCACGGTGACGATCAGAGCGGGGCGGCGTTCGGCAGCCAGGCGCACGATTTCGGGTGTGAGGCCGTAGCCGTACTCAAACCGGTTCGGCACCAGATAATCTGCTCTGCCGCCCAGCAACGCGAGCCCGCGCAGTGCCACGGCGCAGGCAGTGGCGCCGTCGGCATCGTAATCCGCCACCACCAAAACCCGCTCCTGCCGGGTGATGGCATCTGCCAGGCGCCGGGCTGCGGCATGAATGTTTTTGAGAGAATCGAAGGAAATTAGCCCGGTGAGCTGGGTTTCCAGCTGCACCGGCCGGACTATGCCGCGTGCCGCATAAATGCGCGCGAGCACCGGATGCAGGCCGCTGGCAGCAAGCGTGCGGGCGGCGGATTCGGGGTAGGGGCGGGGAGTGATTCTGACCATGCCCGCAGTTTACCTTTAACCCCGACGTTTCATGAATTGACGCTTACTCGACGACGCGAACATCTTTGACGAAATACTCGGTCTCTGCGAAGCAGGTGGACGGCACACCTACATGCTGGTCATAAGTCAGGCTCACACGCTTGCCCAGGCTTTTGTTGATCTTGTCCGCCACGGCGGCGTCAGGCACCGTGAAGTAGAATTTTTCGCTCAGCGTTCCCGGCATGGTGACCATCGCCAGTTCACCTTCCCAGGTCTTGCACAGCCAGCCTTTTTTGGAAAATTTCTGCACATATCCCGCACGGTCTCCGGACGAATACGACCAGTTCAGCACCACCCAGGTATAAGCGGCAAACAACGCCAGCGGCACGATGACTAAGCCTGCGACCCACGGCCACGCGCGCCGTTGTTTGGATTGCTGCATGGTTTTTCTCCTCGGATTGGCCGCATCATTCTAACGCGATTGAGCCGCTATAATCGCGCTTTGTTTCAGGAGCTGACATGCTGACCACTATCGACCTGATCCGTCACGGCGAGCCCGTGGGCGGACGCAAATATCGCGGCCAAACCGACGACCCGCTGTCGGAAAAAGGCTGGGCGCAGATGTGGAATGCAGTGGGTGATTATGCTCAATGGCAACGCATCGTCACCTCGCCGCTCAGCCGCTGCCTGGCTTTTGCCGATGCACTGGCTGAGACGCGCGGCATCCCGGTCAGCGTGGAAGCGCGCTTCCAGGAAATTACCTTCGGTGTCTGGGAAGGCCAAACCGCCGCACAACTCACTGCCCATCATCCTGACTTGCTGTTCGACTTCAAATGCGACCCGCTAGCACATCGCCCGGCTGGCGCGGAGCTGCTGACGGATTTTCATGCCCGTGTCACGGCCGGCTGGCAAGCCATGCTCGATGCGCATTCCGGCGAGCACCTGCTGGTGGTGTGTCATGCGGGCGTGATCCGCATGTTGCTGGCCAGTGTGCTGGGCATGCCCGCTCACAATGCCTACCGCATCCAGGTGGGCAGTGCCGCCATCTCGCGCATCACGGTGGAGGCGCGCCACGGACAGCGCCTGGCGACGCTGATGTTTCATGACGGCGTGCTGTCCGAGTAGTGATGGCGCCCGTCCATGACAATGCAACAAGCTTGTGGGATAATCGCGCCTGATTCAGCCAGCTTGATCCTGACCCGTCCGATGTAATTCCGCGCATCGCCCCCTCGTTTCTGCGTTTCATCAGCTTTCCCTGCGAGCAGCCAGGGGAACGCATTACCCGCCGCATTGTGTTGCCGTCTGTCGCGCCGAGTCCGATTCGGGCAGCGCGAACGGCTGTGCTATCCGTTTCTGGAGAAAATATTGACCAAGCTCAATCCACAAGAAATTAAAATCAACCTGCTCAGCGGCCTCACCGTGGCGCTGGCGATGGTGCCCGAGGCGATTGCGTTTGCGCTGGTGGCGCATGTCTCGCCCCTGACCGGTTTGTATGCCGCCTTTATCGTCGCGCTGATTACCTCGGCTTTCGGTGGCCACCCTGGCATGATCTCGGGCGCGACTGGCGCCCTGGCGGTGGTGATCGTGGCGCTGGTGGTCACGCATGGCGTGGAGTATCTGTTCGCTACTGTAGTGCTGATGGGCGTGCTGCAAATGCTGTTCGCCTTTGCCAAACTCGGCAAGCTCATCCGCATGGTGCCGCATCCGGTGATGCTGGGCTTCGTTAACGGGCTGGCCATCGTTATCTTTATGGCGCAGTTCGGGCATTTCAAAACCCTGGGAGCGGAGGGTAATCAGCACTGGATGAGCGGTACGCCGCTCTACACCATGCTCGGCCTGATTGCGCTGACCATGGCGATTATTTATCTGCTGCCGAAATTCACCAGGGCCATCCCCGCCACGCTGGCGGGGATTCTGGTGGTGGCGGTGCTGGTGGCGGCGCTGGGCATTGAAACCAGAACCGTGGGTGATCTGGGTTCCATTGCTGGCGGGTTGCCCAGCTTCCATCTGCCCGACGTGCCGCTGAATTGGGAAACCTTGCGCATCGTGTTTCCGTATGCGCTGATCCTGGCTGCAATCGGCCTGATCGAGACGCTGCTGACGCTGAACCTGATTGACGGGATGACCGACACCCGCGGCAAGCCCGATCGCGAATCCATGGCGCAGGGTGCGGCCAACGTGGTCACCGGATTTTTCGGCGGCATGGGCGGCTGCGCCCTGATCGGTCAGAGCATGATCAACGTGAATAGCGGCGCGATCCGACGCCTGTCCGGGATGGCCACCGCGCTGTTTTTGCTGTCGTTCATCCTGTTCGCTGCCAGCTGGATTGAACGCATCCCGCTGGCAGCGCTCATCGGCGTGATGTTCGTGGTCGCAGAACAGACTTTTGAATGGGGCAGCCTGCAAGCCCTGCGCAAGATACCCCGCGACGACGCTTTCATTGTCGTCGCGGTGACGCTGATTACCGTGCTCACCGACCTGGCGATCGCGGTGTTGGTGGGCGTGATGATCGCTGCGCTGGTGTTTGCCTGGCAACATGCCAAACGCATCGGGGTGGCAGCCTATATTGACCCGCAGGGCTGGAAAGTCTATGAACTGGAAGGCACGCTGTTCTTTGCCTCGACAGCGGCATTTCAAAACCTGTTCACACCCGGAGACGACCCGCAGGACGTGGTGATCGAGTTCCACAACGCGCGCGTCAAGGATCACTCGGCCATTGTCGCCATCGACAGGTTGGCCGGGCGTTACCGCCAGGCGGGCAAGCGCTTGCACCTGCGCCACCTCGGTCCGGATTGCCTGGAGTTGCTGGAAAAGGCGGGGGACATGGTCGAGGTCAACGTGCTCGAAGATACGCATTATCATATTGCCGACCCCAAGCCGGGGTGACGCTAATACGACTGGAAGTGCACGGACCGCGGTTTCCAGCCGATGCGGGTGAACGGCTGATCGTGTCCCGCTAGGGCAAGTGCCACGTCTTCAATCCAGCGCTCGGTGGGAACCGGCTTCAGACAGGAAGCGGCCACTACGGCCAGCAGCCCGGCTGCCAGCACCCCACGGCTGACGGGAAAGGCTTTGAGCGAAGCCGCACTGCGCAGAAAAACCAGGCTGATCAAACCACCCAGCACGCAGCCTGCCACCGTCTCTGAAATCGAATGTGCGTGAATCACCACGCGCGATATGTCGATGGCAATGGCGACGCCAAACCCCGTCGTCACGCCCAGCATGCGCACCAATGGTGCGGTACGCAGCAGCACCAGATAAAACAGTACCGGATACACCGCAGTCGCGCGCATGGCGTGGCCGCTGATGCCGGTAAAATCCAGCACACGGATGCCTAATCCCCAGCCTATGAATGCGATTTTCGTCGCCACCACCAATGCCATGCCGCCGATAAACAGTACCCACCACCAGGCAGCCAGCCGCCAGGCACGTCCCATCATCAGCCAGGCAGTAATGGCGGCCGCTGCCGGCGCGGTCACGACAATGCCGCCGAAGCTGGTCAGTTTGAGCCAGGAGATCATGTGTTATGCACTGAGAATGCGCTGGTGGAACGCGAGGTGGTCTTCGATAAATGTGGCTATAAAGTAGTAGCTGTGGTCGTAACCGGCGTGTCGACGCAGGGTAAGCGGCTGTTGTGCGACTGCGCACGCCGCTTCAAATTCATCCGGCAGCAGTTGTTCCTGCAAGAATCTGTCGTCCAGCCCCTGGTCGATCAGGATACCGTGCGGGAAGGGCAGCGTCCGTTTTTTCATCAGTTCGGTGGCATCGTATTGCTGCCAGTCGGCCTGATCGGAACCGAGATAGCTGGTGAAGGCTTTCTGCCCCCACGGGCACTGCGCTGGTGCAACCACGGGCGCAAATGCCGACACCGAGCGATAAATATCCGGGTTGCGCAGCGCCAGCACCAGCGCCCCATGCCCGCCCATGGAATGACCGGACACGCCGATACGGTCTGCGCGCGCCGGGAATGCGTCGAGGATCAAACGGCGTAGCTCCTGTGTGACATAGCTGTGCATTTTGAAGTGCCGGTGCCACGGCGCTTGTGTCGCATCCACATAAAACCCCGCGCCCTCGCCGAAATCCCAGCTGTCCGTTGCGCCCGCAATACCTGTGTCGCGCGGGCTGGTATCCGGTGCCACCAGCATGATGCCGTGCCGCGCGGCAAAACGCTGCGCGCCGGCCTTGATCATGAAGGTTTCCTCGCTACAGGTGAGCCCCGCCAGATAGAACAGAACCGGCACCGGATGTTCTTTGGCCTGCGGCGGCTGATATACCGAGAACCGCATCGGCAGACCGATGACAGCCGAGTTGTGGCGGTAAAACCCCTGTACGCCGCCGAAGCAGGCGTGTTCGCTGATGCATTCGAGCATGGTCAGCGCCTCAGTAAATCACAACGGAACGAATCGATTCGCCGCGCTTCATCAGGTCGAAGCCCTGGTTAATCTGATCCAGCGTCAGGCGGTGGGTAATCAGGTCGTCGATATTGAGCTTGCCATCCATGTACCAGTCAACGATTTTGGGTACGTCGGTACGCCCGCGCGCACCGCCGAACGCGGAGCCCTTCCAGACCCGTCCGGTCACCAGCTGGAACGGTCGCGTGCTGATCTCCTCGCCGCCAGCGGCAACGCCGATGATGATGGATTGTCCCCAGCCCTTGTGGCAGCACTCCAGCGACTGACGCATGGTGGTGACGTTGCCGATGCACTCAAAGCTGTAATCGGCGCCGCCATCGGTCAGCGCGATGATGTGGTCCACCACGTTGTCCACTGCCTTGGGGTTCACAAAATGGGTCATGCCGAACTGGCGCGCCATCGCTTCGCGTGCCGGGTTGATGTCGACGCCGATGATCCTGTTGGCGCCCACCATGCGCGCGGCCTGGATGACATTCAGCCCGATCCCGCCCAGGCCGAATACCACCACATTCGCTCCGGCTTCAACTCTGGCGGTAAAAATCACCGCACCTACGCCGGTGGTCACGCCGCAACCGATATAGCAGACCTTGTCGAACGGCGCATCCTCGCGAATCCTGGCCAGCGCGATTTCCGGCACCACGATGTAATTGGAAAACGTGGAAGTGCCCATGTAGTGAAAAACCGGTTTGCCGGCGATGGAAAAACGGCTGGTCGCATCCGGCATCAGTCCCCGGCCCTGGGTGGATCGGATGGCCTGGCACAGATTGGTCTTCTGCGACAGGCAGAACTTGCACTGACGGCATTCCGGCGTATACAGCGGGATGACGTGATCGTCCTTGTTCAGGCTTTTGACGTCGGGGCCGACGTCCACCACCACCCCGGCACCCTCGTGACCGAGGATGGCAGGGAAAATACCTTCTGGATCGGCACCGGACAAAGTGTAGTAATCGGTATGGCAAATTCCGGTTGCCCTGATTTCCACCAGCACTTCCCCGGCGCGTGGACCACCCACCTCCACCTCCTCGATCGTCAGCGGTTGTCCGGCTTTCCATGCGACTGCTGCCCTGGTTTTCATTGCCTGTTTCTCCTTCAAATTGAACTGATTTTGTGCCCCGATTGTGCACCGTGAAAATTTAATTCATGTGCGAGTATAACGGTTGCCATGTGGTTGCGAATTGGAGAGGTATCCGGCATCGGGTGATAGAGACCGGTTTGCCGGTAAAGTTTTTGAAAAAAATGCCGCAACTGTCTGTTATGGATTTTATCGATGAGCATCAATCAACGACAATTGAGCAGATTTCGCTTTCCACGATTATCGGCTCGCTCAGCTATGCCCTGGATCTGACCGAGGGCTTACCTGCCGGACATAGTCTGCGCAGCTGCTGGATTGGCATGCATGTGGGCCAGCGCATGGGCATGAACTGCCGGGAGCTGTCGCACCTTTATTACACCATTCTGCTCAAGGATGCGGGTTGCAGCAGTAATGCCGCACGCTTGTTTGAGCTCTACGGCGCGGATGAGCGCCTGATCAAACGCGACTTCAAGCAGGTCGATTCAGACAGCTTGATGCATTTGGGTCGATTCGTGCTCGCCCATGCAGGAGTTGGCAAATCCTTGCATGAGCGGGTTACCCGCATTATGAATCTGGCGCAGAATGGCGACGAATTCGCCACCGAACTGGTCGCCACGCGTTGCGAACGCGGCGCTGGCATTGCCCGCCAGCTTGGCTTCGATGATGAAGTGGCAGCCGGCATCCGCTGTCTCGACGAACACTGGAATGGCAACGGCAAACCTGCCCGCCTGCAGGGCCCGCTGATACCCCTCAATGCCAGAATCGCTTTGCTGTCGCAGGTTGTGGATGTGTTCCATTGCGCTGGCGGCATGCCACTTGCCAGGGAGGAAGTCGGCAAACGCGCGGGATCGTGGTTTGATCCTGACGTGGTGAACGCTTTCAGTGAGGTCGAGAAACAACCCGGTTTCTGGAAAGGTTTAACTGACGACGGGTTGCAGCAAAAAGTCAGCCTGCTGGAGCCCGAATCCAGAGTTATCAGGATTGATGAATGCCGGCTGGATACCATTGCCGAAGCTTTCGCCCAGGTAGTCGATGCGAAAAGCCCCTACACCTACGGCCACAGCAGCCGGGTTGCTGCTTATACAGAGACCGTGGCAAAAGCCATGGATATCCCCCGGACGCGGCAAAGGTGGCTGCGCCGGGGGGCGCTGCTGCATGACATCGGCAAGCTCGGCGTGAGCAATGCGGTGCTGGATAAACCAGGCAAGCTGGATGAAAACGAATGGGAGCAGATTAAATCGCATGCGGCCCATTCGGAACAGATTCTGGCGCGTATGAGTATTTTTTCGGAGCTGTCTTTTGTCGCCGCAGCACACCACGAACGGCTGGACGGCAAAGGCTATCCGCGTGGACTGAGCGCCGAGCGTATCCCCCTCGAAACCCGGATTATCACGGTCGCTGATATTTTTGATGCGATTACTGCAGATCGGCCCTACCGCGGACCGATAGCGGTACCGGAAGCCATCGCCATCATGGAAAAAGAACGCGGCACTGCGATCGATGGCGATTGCCTGGATGCTTTAAAACGTTCGCTGCCTGAGCTTGCATTCCGATAGCCGGTTAGACGGCAAGGCCTGTAAACGGCAATAGCCAGGGAATTCCATAACCGCACAGGGGCAGATGTCATGATGGCAACCATCGAAATTCTGGGAAAAAGCGTTCGGGTTGAATGGAGCGAAGCCGCTGAAAAAGCCCTGAATAAGCTGAAAACCCCGCTATGGGTCGAAATGGAACTGTTGTTCAGCTGCCTGATACGTAAAGCTGTCCGGTTCCGGCAAGACGCCTGTCCGGAAAATTTTGTGTCTGTCACCCCGCAACTGAAAGTAAGGTTCCGTCCCGTGATGACCAAGGCTTGCCGCATAAGCGATCTGGGCGGCGATGAAACACCCCTGACGGATTTCCCGATTAAAAAACCATCGGCTTTCGTACCTAAACATCTGTTCATCGACAATCGGCGCGGCCAATGGATCGGTGAGTTTCAAATCGCCGAATCCGGGAAGGGCCGATGATTCGCTGGACAGTGCAGAACTGGAAACAGAACCAAAACCGGCACCGCGTCGGTCTGCTGCGTATGATCGGCTATCCTCTTGAACTCGACCTGAGACTGTCCTGGCTGAGGGGGCTGCCTTGCATCCCGGCCAAGACATACCGGTCAAACTGAAGCGCCAGCTTGTTCGCCATTTTCCGCGTCGCCATTTGGCAACATCGATAAATCGACCCAGGCTTTTGATTTAGTCCGATTAATAAAAACGCTATGGATTAAGTGTCTCCAGCAAGAGACAAGGGCGATTTACCCATCTCTTGAGCCGTTCCGAAGTGCCGCATTCCCTGTTTGATTGATCATGTGCTGTTTATCCATTGCGCGAATCCAGCGCTATTCTGCTTTCCGATTTGAAAATTCAGATGGTTCCAGGGCATAGGCGCGGTTGCTGCATTGGAGGTGTCTGGAAGCGGAGACACTGAGCTCCATGATCAGTCGCGAAAATAAATCACAACTAAATGATTAAAAAGAAATTATCTGGTTGGCATGGGCTTTGCTCATGGTCTGTAGCGCAGGCTTTCAATCTCCGAGCCTGCTGCATGAGTAGATATTTGACAACCGCATGAATAAATTAAGGATCCTTGATGATGACGAATCAAAATTCCCTGACCAAGAAAAAACTGTTTTGTAGTCTGCTTAGCAGCGCTGCCGTCTTCACTGTTGCCGGTAGCGCCTCCGCCGCTGGCCTTGGAGCGGGTGCGGGGCCGGGTGCACATGTAGGTGCCGGGTCACGCGCCAATGCGGGCATGGAGGCGGCGCCGGCAGCAGGTGCTCATGCAGAAGGAGCGGCTGGCGTCAATGCAAACGGCCTGGCTGGGGATCGTATGAGTACGGAAGGCAGCGCCAATCAAAATTCCCAGGTGTTGCCGGAAGCAACTCGCGGCTCGGAGCGGGCCCACGAACGAATCAACCCGATGGCTAGCGAACATGAGCAGGCTACTGATGCAGAAGCCACTTCCAGGCAATCCGTTAAAGCCCATCATAAAGGGAAATCGACGGCCAAAGGCAAAATGCAGCAATAACGCAAAGTGATTGATTCATAACTTAATCTGGAAATTAGGGTTGCCCGCAATGGCCGGCCTGGTGAGGACGTTGCTGGCAACAATTGAGCTGTCTTAGCCCATTTTGGCATTCACGATCACAGCTAACACAATGGATGGTTTTTTGTCTGGGTCTAAACGTGTTTTCGACTTGGTGTGGCCTTGTGTTTGGCTGTCATGATTCTTGCTTGGGATGGGGTAGTGAATGAATATAGTCCAGTAATCTGAATGATATTTGGCACTCCGGGCAAGCCGGCTGGTTGATACGACAACACGGATGTGAGGGGACCTAATGTTTGGTGGCTATGAGCATCCGGTTTTAAGTTTGGCAAAGCGGCTGGTCAATCCGCTGGTTATTTTCATTTCCCTGATCATTGCTGTTGTGATAGAGCAGCAGAAATTCGATGGTCTGCACTTGCTGCTGGGAATATTGGCATTTCTGGTTGCCTCCCAGGTGTTTGACGGCTTTGAGTTTTTTGAAGTGTCCAACCTGCATGGTACCGGCATCGTGACTCATGGCCGCAATCTGTTGGTCGCTTGGGCCCTTGTGCTGGGCATATTGAGTGCAGTGGGGGCGTTCAGCGGGATCATCGAAGACTACAATCCCCGCGTCTTGCTGTTGTGGAGCCTGATTACGCCCGTGCTGCTGTTCATTGGGCATTCACTGGTGCGCACCTATCTTGAGATGTTGCGGAGCAATGGCAGTATCCGGCGCTCGGTGATTGTTGGCGCAAATGAACTGGGACACAAGCTGGCAGACAGAATCCATCAGCAGCGCAGCCTGATGACCCGGGTCGAAGCATTTTTCGATGATCGTTCGGGAGAGCGCTGCGAGAACGAACTGAAAAATGTCGTATTCGGCGGTATTGATGACGTTGCAGCCTATGTGGCCAGGCATGAAATTGATCTGGTCTACATTACGTTGCCTATGCTCAATCATCCGCGCGTGCTTGACCTGGTCAACTCACTCAGGGACACCACCGCATCGATCTATTTCGTGCCCGATGTGTTCATGTTCGATCTGGTTCAGGCGCGGCTGGATAACATCAATGGTATTCCGGTCATCTCGGTATTCGAGACGCCGCTGACCGGCATTAACGCAGTGCACAAACGTGTTTTCGACGTGGCGGCATCAGGCCTGATTTTATGCGCGATTGCGCCGCTGATGTTGGTTATTGCGGTATTGGTGAAAGCGACATCAAAAGGCCCGGTGATTTTCAAACAACGCCGTTACGGGATGGATGGTGATGAAATCCTGGTCTACAAATTTCGTTCAATGTGTGTATGCGAGGACAGCCAGGTTGTCATACAGGCGACCCAAAATGATGCGCGGGTGACCCGCATTGGTGCCATTTTGCGCAGGACTTCGCTGGATGAACTGCCGCAATTTTTCAATGTGCTGCAGGGGACGATGAGTATTGTCGGGCCGCGTCCGCACGCAGTCGCACATAACGAACATTACCGCAAACTGATCCATGGCTACATGTGGCGGCACAAGGTCAAGCCGGGCATTACCGGGTGGGCGCAGGTCAATGGCTACCGGGGGGAAACCGATACCATTGGCAAGATGGAAGGGCGGGTGATTTACGATATTGCCTACCTGAAAAGCTGGTCATTGTGGCTTGATCTGACCATCATTTTTAAGACCCTGAAGCTGGTGCTGAAAGACGCCCATGCATACTGATTAGGCAATGCCGGCAGCAGGTCTTCACAAGGGATGATGGCCTGAAAAGTGCTTCACTGGAAATGGAGGTGGATTTGTTATGCGCTTGAATATACGTAATTTCATTGCGGTCTTTGGCTTGTCACTGGCTGGTTTGGCTGGCTCACTGGCGTGCGATACCGCTGCATCCAGTCTGCAAGTGGCGACGACAAATGTGACCCACGCCGTTGGGAACCACAAGTCTGCGGTTGTTGCTGTTTCATATAGGACTCCCGCCTATGCAGGCTATGCCAGTTCCGTGACGGATGCGGCGGCCGTGGATAAATCAAGTGTCTCAGCCGTGCCGGAAGTGGATATCTGGACCATGCTTGTAGCGATACTCGGGCTGACCGGTATGCGTCTGTGGCGTGGTGGCAAGAAAGGCTTGCCGGCGATCAATTGAACTGATTCTTTAGGATGTATGCATCAGTTGTTCGGCTCAGGAGTACTCCGCTGTTGTATGTCTTCCTTGTGGCATGATGCATGGCCGCTGGAGCCTGAGCCGATGTGGCTGGCAAAGACAGGCAGGATGTGTCGCTGAAAGCAGCAGAGGTATTTGCGTGAGGGACGAAACAGGGTCAATGGACAAGCCGGCTGGAAACTACGTCAAACGATGCCTGGAAAACACGGGCATGATTCCATTGCATCTGATAGGAGTGCAATCCGGCGCTTATCCGGGCGAAGACGACATTGTGCGTTATGAAAACAAATGCAATTGACACGCAGCGGTTCGTAACTGCGGAAAATCTCGCTTTGCTAATGGTATTGGCGATGATTTCCAATACTCAGGCAGATCCGCTCCAGACAATTGCGCAAGACACCTTCACACCTTATGTGCGCGGGCTGTATGGCTATGACAGCAATCTGTTCCGCTTGCAGAATGACCAGGCCGCAATGGCCATTCTCGGCACGACCGATACTGCCGAGTCGTATCACACCCTGGCAGCGGGCATGGATGTGAATCTGCGTATCAGCCGTCAGGCAATCAAGGCGCATGCCGAATTCAACCAGACGCGGTTCAACAAATATACCGGACTCGGTTACAACGGCCGCGACACGTCGCTGCAATGGAACTGGCTGGTGGGAAGCATGGCGACAGGTGACGCTGGCATTGCAGAATCGCTCACCCAGGCAAGCTTTGTGGACATCAAGCAGCCGATCAACAACCTGATTCGAACCCGGAAAGGTTTTTTTCACACCGCGATCAAGGTGGGGAACCCCTGGCAAGTAAAGCTTGGCCTGGACAGAACCAATTTGAGCAACAATGCAGCGATTCAGCAGACGCTTGATTCAACCGTGGATACCGTCAGCACGGGCGTGCAGTACCAGACCACTGAAGGCACGCGGATTGAATGGGTGAGCCAGCGCAGTGACGGCAACTATCCCAATCCCCAGATTGTCGGTCTGGCAGCCGTGAATAACGGTTATCGGCAATGGGATAACGGCGTCAAAACGAATTGGTCGCCGACGGCAAAAACACAACTGTCAGGCCGGCTCAACTATACCCAGCGCAGTTATGCGGATGTGCCGCAGCGTAATTTCTCCGGCATCACCGGGCGTGTGGCGCTGAACTGGATGGTCACTGACAAAACCACATTGAGGTCGGCGCTCTATCGCGACATAGGCGCAGTGACCTATCCCACGGCAAGCTACGCCGTGATCCAGGGAGTGGCGCTCGGTGCCGACTGGAAGCCAACCGCCAAAGTGGCGGTCAATCTGCAAATCAGCCATGACCGCATTGCCTATACGGGTGACCCGGGGTTTGTCCTGTCTACTGTGTCGGCCAGGCGGGATCAGCTTAACGCGGTACGGGCGGGTGTGAGTTACAACTTGTTGCGCAATACCACCCTCGGCCTGGTGCTGCAACGTGGGGCTGTGCATTCCAATCAGGCGCTGATGAGCTATGGCTACAGCAGCGCGATGTTCAACCTGCGCAGTGAATTTTGATCGAGCCGGACGAAAAAACCCGGATGGGCGTAATGGTCGTCCCTGGCTTTTAAATGAATTGAAACGGAGGCATTTTTTATGCGTTTAATCCTGTATGCAGTGCTGGTATTGCTGACCGCATTCTCCCTTCCTGTTGCTGCGATGGACTACCGCCTGGGTAGCGGCGATATTGTCCACATTAGCGTGTATGACCACCCCGAGTTGCTTATGGATGCACGGGTGGATGAACAGGGGAAAATCAATTTCCCGCTTATCGGGGGGGTGCCGGTGGCTGGTGAAACTGCCAGTACTGCACAGAAACTCATTGAAGATCGACTGGCACAAGGCGGCTTCCTCAAAAATCCCCAGGTCAACGTGATCGTCAAGCAATATCGCAGCAAACAGGTTGCAGTATTGGGGCAGGTCAATCATCCCGGAAAATATCCCCTGGAATCCACCAGTACGGTGACAGATCTGCTTGCCCAGGCGGGCGGCGTGACACTGGCGGGTGCTGACAACCTGATCCTGATTCACCAGCAGGATGGCAAATCCCAAAGAGTCCGGATTGATACCCAGTCGTTATTTCAGGGCGGGCAATTTGATCTGAATCATCAGGTGAGTGACGGCGACGTCATTTACGTGCCGCGTGCACCGGTATTTTATATCTACGGTGAAGTGCAGAAACCCGGCGCATATCGGCTGGAAAAAAACATGAACGTGATGCAGGCATTGTCGCTGGGCGGAGGCATTACCCAGCGCGGCACGCAACGCGGCATCCAGATTCGCAGGCGGGGGGCAGACGGCCGTCCCATCACGCTGAATGCCGTGTTGACCGCTCCCGTGCTTGAAGATGATGTGGTGTATGTCAAAGAGAGCCTGTTTTGAGTGGAGGCGGATAAATCATGAATGTCCTGCAGTTTCTGTTGATCCTCAAAGCGCGCAGGAAGCTCATTCTGCTTACGCTGATACTTTCGGTAGCGATCGTCGGCTGCATCAGTCTGCTGTTACCCAAGGCCTACACGGCAACCGCCTCGCTGGTGGTGAATATGCAGGGAGCGGACCCGGTGACCGGCTTGACCATGCCGAGTCAGCTCGTATCCGGCTATCTGGCAACGCAGGTGGATATCATCAGCAGCCACAACGTCGCGCTGAAAGTGGTGGATGATCTGAAGCTGGCGCAACAGGCGGTGTTCCAGCAGCAATTCCGGCATGACGTCAAAGGCCAGATATCCATCCGTGACTGGCTCGCCAATAGGCTGCTGGGGAATCTGGATGTGCAACCGTCGCGCGACAGCAATGTCCTCTATGTCGCCTTTAACAGCGGGAACCCGCAGACGGCCGCGCGGCTTGCCAATGCCTTTGTGCAGGCTTATCTCCTGACCAACCTGGAACTCAAGACCCAGCCTGCCCGGCAGACTGCTGCCTGGTACGACGCACAACTGGGTGATCTGCGTAACAACCTTGAGAAAAGCCAGGCCAAATTATCCAGCTATCAGCAAAGCAAAGGGATTGTTTCCCTGGATGACAAACTGGATACCGAATCTACGCGCCTGGCGGAATTGTCGAGCCAGATGGTGGCTGCGCAGGGACAGACTTACGATAGTCTTTCCATACAGCGCAATGCCAGCAATGCATCGGCAAGTGTAATGAACAACCCGGTGGTGCAGTCGCTCAAGGCAGATCTGGCCAGAAGCGAAGCCAAGCTCAGCCAGCTGGCGCAGCGCGAAGGCAAAAATTATCCCGAATACCAGCGTGCAGCAGCCGAGGCCGACAGCCTGCGTGAGAAGCTCGCCAGTGAGATCAGCACAGTGCGTCAGAGCATGAACAGCAATCTTGCTGTGTCGCGGCAGCGGGAAGGAGATTTGCGCGCAGCAGTGGCGGCGCAGAAAGCCAAAATATTGGCAATCAATGCGCAGCGTGACGCAGCCGGGGTATTGGCACGCGAGGTGGAAAGTGCGCAGAAGGCATACGATCAGGCACTGCAGCGTTTCACCCAGACCAGGCTGGAAGGCCACGCCGGACAAACCGAGGTCGCGCTGCTCAGTTCAGCCGTGGCACCACTCACCCCATCCACCCCCAGGGTGCGTCTTAACATCCTGTTGTCGATTATTCTGGGCGTGGTGCTAGGCATTGGTCTGGCGCTGATCATGGAAATGCTCGATCGACGCGTGCGTTCCGAATATGACCTGGTCGCATTCCTGGGTGTTCCCGTCCTCGGTGTGCTGGTTGCACAGGCCACCGGCAGGCAGTGGCTAGCAAGGCGCGGCTGGCTTGGGCTGCCTGCCCCAAAGCCGGGGTGACAAAGCGCCTACCGCCCATTCTGAATTTCGAGGACTAGCCATGAATATGCCTTATCACCCAGCTGCCGCTAAACGCATCGACGAGTTATCTCCAGCAAATGGGGAACAAAATTTGGGTGGGCTACTACTGGACGCCGGCAAGCTGACGGCAGCCGGTGCCGAGCGCGCATTGCAATTGCAAAAAGCAGAAAATCTGCGTTTTGGCGAGGCCGCAATCCAACTCGGGCTGATTACCGAGGCTGACTTGTGCCAGGCGCTATCGCAGCAGTTTTCCTATCCCTACTTGTCCCCGGGCGAAGGCCATTTCAGTCCGGAACTGGTTGCCGCTTACCAGCCATTCGGGCCCCAGGTAGAGAGCCTGCGTGCGTTACGCAGCCAGTTGATGCTGCGCTGGTTCACAGCCGGCCACAAGGCGCTGGCGATCGCGAGCATCAATCCGGGTGATGGTGCGAGCTATCTTGCGGCCAATCTGGCAGTGGTGTTTTCCCAGTTGGGCGAGCGCACACTGCTGATTGACGCGGACCTGCGCCGGCCACGCCAGCATGTGCTGTTCAATCTGGGTAACCGCCCCGGGCTGTCGGACATGCTGGCGGGACGTGCCGGCATGTCTGCGGTGACACGCATTCCCGCCTTCCTCAATCTTTCGGTGCTGACTGCAGGGGCAGTTCCCCCCAATCCCTCTGAACTGTTGTCCCGTGCCGCCTCTCCCATAAAGCTGGAGGATTTTGCCCAGCACCACGACGTGATATTGCTGGACACTTCCGCTGCGCGCACCAGTGCCGATGCGGAAATGGTGGCAGTGCGTAGCGGCGGGGCGTTGCTGGTGTTGCGTCAGGATCACACCCAGCTGGCTGCTGCTGCGGCATTCCAGGCCAATCTGAGCAGTGCCGGCGCTACGCTGATAGGCACTGTGTTGAATCAGTTCTAGCCATTCATTTATATGCGATTCTCTACACTCACGTCCGGCATTGCCTTGCCTCGGCCAGATACCCTGGCTTCGACCCAACTGGTTTCCGTGATTTTGATTGCCAGTACCACTTATCAGGCGTTGCTGGCGCTGATTCATACCCATGTTTTCCGCATTACCTCTTCGCTTGTCGGGCTGGCAGAGTTTTTCATCTATCTGGCTTGCGTTGTTGTATTGAGCCGGCGCATCCGGCCAGAAATAGTCATCACTGCGCTACTGGTCGCGGCGTACCTGTTTGTTCTGGCTATCCTGCGCAATGAAGTGGAGCTGAGAGGATTTCGAGATGTGATGATTCCCATCCTGTTCTACTGGCTGGGACGCAACGTTGGCGACATCCACTATGCCGACCGGATATTGAAACGGGTGATTGGCATCGTGTTGTTTTTCGGATTTTTTGAATTGTTTTTCCTTGATTGGTATAGCCGACTGTTCGATATTTTTTCTTACTACGTCAGCCTGGGCAGTATCGCGACGTCGACCAACTTTATCAAGGACAGCACGCTCAGTCTCAATGGCTTGCGCCCGGAAGGTATCGGTCGCACGATATTACCCGCCCTGTTTGGTAGCCACCGTATCTCGTCTGTTTTTCTTGAACCCGTGTCGCTGGGCAATTTTGCGGTCATCGTGGCAGCCTGGGGCTTATCAAAACAGCGTGAAGAATCTCGCGAGATGCTGTTTTTTGTCGGTGCTGCCGTCATCATGATTGCACTTGCAGATTCCCGTTACGGAATGGTCACTGTTGCCCTGCTGGTGATAATGAGATTGCTGCCGCTTGGGCGAGCGCGGATTGTCGTCAGCATGCTGCCCCTGCTGAGCATGCTGATGCTGGTGGTGATCGGCCTGTTTTTTCGGGGGCAGTACGCCGACAACATTCTCGGTCGTTTGTATGTCAGCGGAAAAACGCTGCTGAACTTCAATGCGGAAATGGTGCTGGGTCTGGCCGGTTTCAATGTTTTTTTTGGCGATATGGGTTATGCCTCGCTGATGACGCGTATCGGCATTCTGCTTTGTATCTTCCTGTGGTTCGCATTCTGGATGATACGTATGCAGGATGAACGAGGAAACCGTTTCCGCATCTATATCGCCGTGTATATGTCGCTGATCCTGTGTGTGAGCGGAACCTCGCTGCTGGCACTCAAGTCGGCCGGCATCCTGTGGTTCCTGGTGGGAAGCTATGCGCGGCGCGAGGACAGCAAACCGGCGACTGTGCCAAGATCGGCAATCCACCGCCCAGCAGCGGGAGAGGGGGTGAGTTATGCCCATTAAGGTCGTGCATGTGGTGCGCCAATATCATCCATCGGTGGGCGGCATGGAAGACGTGGTGCAAAACATTGCGCATCAGCAACGTGTACGGCATGGCCAGTTACCCAAAATCATCACGCTGGATCGCCTGTTCAGAAATTCTGCCGAGCGTCTTGCGGCCGATGAGCTTGTCAACAATATCCCGGTTATGCGCCTGCCTTATCGTGGCTCCAGCAGATATCCGCTGTGTCCGAGCGTACTGGAGCATGTGCAGGACGCGGATGTAATCCATGTCCATGGAATCGACTTCTTTTTCGATTATCTGGCTGCCACATGGCCGATACATCGACGTCCCATGGTGGTTTCCACGCATGGCGGTTTTTTTCATACAGGCTTTGCCTCTGCTTTCAAAAAAATCTATTTCGACACCGTAACCCGGGTTTCATCTCGCGCCTACGCCAGGGTCATTGCCACGAGTGACAACGATGGTGAAATTTTTAGCGGCATCGTGAAACCGCCAAAAATGGTGGTCATCGAGAATGGCGTCAATGTCGAAAAGTACAGCGCTAAATCCGCCCCGAACCTGATGCCTGCACTGATCTATTTCGGGCGTTGGTCAGAGAACAAAGGGCTGCTTGAAACGATCGCGTTTTTCAGGCACCTGGTGTCTCAACAGCCCGGCTGGAAGCTGATCATAGCGGGCAGGGAATATGATCACAGCCAGGAAGAGTTGATGGCCTTGCTGCAAAAACACGAACTTAGCGGGTGCGTTCGCCTGGCGCCGAATCCATCGGATCAGGAATTGGCAAGTCTGATCGGGCAGTCCAGTTATTTCATCTGCCTGTCGCGGCATGAGGGTTTTGGCATCGCGCCGATAGAAGCGATGAGTGCCGGTTTGACCCCTGTGTTAAGTGACATCCCGCCCTTCCGGAATTTGATTGAGCAGTCGGGTCTGGGTGTCCTGCTCGGGGAAGGAAGCCCTGCAGACAGGACGGCTGCCTTGCTGGCTCTTCATCACCAAGGCGAACGCGGATATGCCAACAGGCGGATGTTGGCCCAGGCATTTGTTGACCGCTATAACTGGCAGCACATCGCAGACAAGTATGTCGATATTTACTCTATCCTGGCAAACCAGGCATTGAGGAGATCAACATGCGTGTAACGCGGTCACTGTCCATCAAGCTGATAAGCCTTTTGCCGTGCGCTGTTATCGCAGTCCTGGCTATGTCAGGTGCGGCCGCGAGCTGTAACCGGAACGCAGTACTGAAAGGCGTCAATATTGCCGGCGCGGAATTCAATGCGGATCAGTTGCCGGGGATTTTGTACAAGAACTATATCTATCCGAACAGCGCAGAACTTGATTATTTCGCATCCATCGGCGCCAATGTGATCCGCCTCCCTTTCCTGTGGGAGCGTATTCAGCCAGCTTTGTTTGGCGATCTTGATCCTGCCGAACTTCAAAATATTGCAGCCACGGTCGCGTCGGCCAGATCACACGGAATGTGCGTCATCCTCGATGTGCACGACTATGGCGGCTATCGAGGCAAGGCAATTGGCACATCGATAGTGCCTGCCAGTGCATTTTTTAATTTGTGGACCAGGTTGGCCGCCAAATTTCCTGACACCTCCGCCACAGCGTTCGGCCTGATGAACGAGCCTAACAAGTTATCAATTGGTCAATGGGCCGACCTGGCTCAGAAAACGGTGAATGCAATCAGGAAAAGCGGTGCGAAAAACCTGATCCTAGTCTCCGGCGGCCGCTGGAGTGGCGTACATGACTGGGAAAAGCAAATCGGCGAGACGTCGAATGCAGATGCTTTTGCTCATTTTCAGGATCCGACACAGCGCACACTGATCGAAGTTCACCAATATGCAGACCCCTATTATTCCGGTACCGGCCAGACGTGTGTACCTGCGGCGGCCTTTGGAAAAATGTTCGATGACATCACGCGTTGGGCAAAAACGAACAACCAGCAACTTTTTCTCGGGGAGTTCGGGGTCCCACCCAATCAACAGTGCCTGGAAGCACTGGATGCAATTCTTGCCCGGATTCAAGATGCAAGTGTTTGGCGCGGATGGACGTATTGGGCGGCCGGAAGCTGGCTGGGCACTTATCCATTGAACATCGAGCCGAAAAATGGAACTGATATGCCCCAAACCGGCGTGTTAAAGAAATTTTTGAGTAAGTGAGGATGTTGTTGAGGATGTATCTGGCCGAGGCCATGACTGCATTGCACGCAATGTGCGGATTCAGCGGGGGTGTTCATGAACGGAAATAACGAAACCAACGAGAAAAATACCGTGCCTCAAAATTTTCTTTTGATCACGGCGCTTGACTACAGGACACCGCGCAAGGCCAATCTTCACTTTATTGCCGACGAACTGGTCAAGCGCGGGACGACCCGTTTTTTTTCACTGCGTTACAGCATGCTGTCGCGTTACAAAGCGGATCCGCGAGCCTGCATTGATGCCAGCGCCAACCGCAAGGAGGTTTTCAATGGCGCGGAATGTTTTCTCTGGAAAACGCTGATTCATCCCTTCAATACGAGAAAAAAGCCGCTCCGTCCCCTGGAGAACCTGTTTTTCGGATGGTACAAAAACAACCCGAGCGCGGTGCTGGTCGAATGGATGGAACAGGCCGATGTGATTTTTTTCGAGAGCGGCTCCGCCCCGATTTTTTTTGACCTTGCCTGCCAGGTCAATCCCGGCGCCAGCAAGACCTACATCGCTTCGGATGACCTGGATACCATCAATGTCGCCGAATATGTCCGTAAATGTTTCGATCGTGCTGCGCCGAACATGACGGCAATCTGTCTGCCGTCACGGGTGCTGTCATCGGCCATGCCCGAGACCGCTAACAAGCACTTCGTCCCGCACGGCATCGACCATTCCATTGCGGGCGATGCCGACCCTTCGCCCTATGCCGCAGGGCGGCATGCGGTTTCGGTCGGGTCGATGCTGTTCGATCCGTCGTTCTTTCAGATCGCTTCGCGGCAATTTCCGGATATCACTTTTCACGTTATCGGGTCTGGCCATGTCCGACAAGGCTACGGAAAAAACGTACGCGTGTACGACGAAATGAAATATCGGGATACCCTGCGCTATATCAAGCATGCAGACTTCGGCATCGCGCCCTATAAAGCCGAAGCGGTCCCCGCATATCTGGCCGACACTTCCATGAAACTCATGCAATACGATTTCTTCGGCCTGCCCGCGGTATGTCCCATGCCGGCGGTGGGTTCCTATGCGTCCCGGTTCGGTTACCACCCCGGCAACGCCGCCTCGATTGAATCGGCTATCCGCGCGGCGCTCGCCGCCCCGCATGTTCCGTCAAGGCGGCATCTGAGTTGGGCGCAGGTCGTCGACCGCCTGATAGGGCCGCAACGCTTTGGTGACACCAGGCTGTAATGAATTCGGGTAAAAACCCGCGCTGGCTGGAATACACAAGGAAGAAACATGACACAATACAATAATCAGGTTGACGTAATCATCCTCTCGTGGAACCGGGTGGACGACACCATTGCGGCGATCGCGAGTACCAACGAACAGGTTGATGTCGACAAACGCATTCTCATCGTCGATCAGGGCAGCGAGTCGGAAAATCTGCGCAGGATCGAGCATTTTCTGCGGGATATTCCGTGCGCGGAGCTCAACAAACTCGGTAAAAACGTGGGGGTGGCCGGCGGCCGCAATATCGCGGCGGGCATGGGTAATGCCCCCTATATCGTGGCGCTGGACAGCGATGCGGTGTTTGCCGATTCCCGCATGCTCGCGCGCGCGGTGGCGCATATGGATGCGGCCCCGCAACTATGTGCGATCGGGTTTCGCATCGTGAATTTCTTCAATGGCGAAAACGACGCCACCTCCTGGGATTACCCGGCCGCCGGCTGTCATCCCGACAAACGTTTCGCCACTACGCGCTTTATCGGGGCCGGGCATGCCATACGGCGCAGCACTTTCGAATCCGTCGGCGCGTATGACGAACGCCTGTTTTTCTGCGGCGAGGAAATCGATCTGTGCTACCGCATGCTCAATACCGGCCTGCGTATTGAATATGTGCCCGAAATTGCAATCCGCCACAAAGTTGCTCCCGAACATCGGGTTTTCTGGGGCAAAGGCCGTTATTTCTACACTGTGCGCAACAGTATGTACACCAAGTATAAATATGGCGAATCCACTTTCCGGCTGGGTGCCGCGGCCTTGGCATTCCTGATCAAGGGATACGCCAACCGGATACCCGGCGAGGCGCTGCGCGCGTTCAAAGCCTCATTCGCGATGTGCCGGGCATTCAAAAATTCGGTTCATGATAAACACGCGTATCAGCTGAGCGCGGAGACGCGATCCTATATTTTGTCGTGTGAGCCCTGGCGCAAGGACGGCGTGTTCTCCAAGTTGCGCAGGCAATTTGTCGGGCTGCCGCACCAAGACTGAATTCTTGTGCGGGCCGGGAGACGGTATGACGAAATTTCTAGAAGATTTGCGCGGCTATCGCGAAGGCCTGCTTGCACAGGGTTTCTGGGCCTTGCAGGTCTACCGGTTCGGGCACGCCCGCTTCAAGGTGCGTTCCGCCTTGATTCGGAAACCCTGGGGATTGCTGCATTTGGTGTTGTCCAAGTGGATCGAATTAACCTGCGGCATCACGATTGGCGCGACAGCCAGTATCGGGCGCAGATTTATGATAGAGCATTTTGGCGGGATTGTGATTCATGGTCATGCCGTGATTGGCGATGACTGCATGATTCGACACGGGGTGACGGTAGGAAACAAAATCTCGGATAAACCATTGGACGCACCTACGATTGGTTCCCGGGTGGATATCGGAGCCGGTGCCAAATTAATCGGCAAAATCACCATAGGTGACGATTGCTGTATTGGCGCAAACGCCGTGGTGATTACGGATGTTCCCAGCGGTTCAATTGCGGTCGGCGTGCCCGCGGTCATAAAGCTGCGCAGACCACGCCAAGCAAGCAAATGAATGAACATAAAGTACGCGTTGCAAGGTCATTAATCTGGACTGCCCTGGAAAGCTTCGGTGTATCCGGAGTTTCGCTGATTTCTGTTGTCGTATACGCACGATTTCTAACCCCCTCGGAACTCGGCGTGTCGGCAATGGCACTTGGTGTTGTACAGCTTCTCAATATTCCGGTCGAGGTATTGTTCCATGATGCACTGGTACAGCGAAAAGAGGTGACGCAGCGTCATTTTGATACCGCTTACGCCATATCGGTTTTGCTGGGGTTTCTGTTACTGGGTTTGTGCTGGTTCGGAGCAGAATGGTTTTCCGAGCTCATTGGCACACCAGTGATAGCACCGGTATTGCAATGGATGAGCCTGAGCCTGCCGTTTATGGGATTTGCCACTGCAGTCACTGCGCAGCAACGACGAGCTATGGAATTTCGGCCGTTGGCGATACGGTCGGTCGCAGGCCGCACGCTGGGAGGCGTAACCGGGATTGTCATGGCTATTGCGGGTGCTGGTGTATGGAGCTTAGTTGCGCAACAGATCCTGACAGTAGCATTTTCAACAATTATTTTATGGATACTGGCGAGTAGGCGCCCTTCCTGGCGCATCAGCGGACCCGAATCCCGTGAGTTGCTAAGCTTCGGGCTTTTTTCTACCGGAGTTACTTTTCTCGCGGTGTCTATACAACGAGTTTTCACGCTGATGGTGGGGGCTTTGTTAGGTACCCATATAGCGGGTTATTTTGACCTTGCATTCCGTGTCGTCCACACGGCACGCGATCTTTTTTTTGGTGCGGTATCTCAACTCTCATTGCCGATGTTCTCGCGTCTGCAGGATAATCGCCCGGTTCTGGCCGCAGCGTATTCGTCAGCAGTACAGTTCACCTGTGTATTCATGTTTCCCCTTTTTGTCGGCCTTGCCGTGTGTTCGGCAGAGATGGTTATGCTGTTTTTTGGCGAGCGTTGGCAAGCGGCTATTCCCATCCTCGCAACCGTAGCAGTACTGACTGTCGAATTTTTCGCCAGAGCGTACTCGGCTTCAATGATGAATGCCGCTGGCCGCCCTTCGTTCCCGAGCCTATCTGTTGGTATTCAGGTGGCGTTCATCGTGGCAGGAATGTTGCTCATAGGCCGGGAATCCTATTTTTGGGCGTGCGGGGTTTGGGCAACACGTATCGTGATAAGCACTCCTGTCGATATGTTGATGCTAAAGCGTGCAACGGGTTTGAATGTGCATGATCAAATACGTGGCGTGCCTGTGCTATTGATTTGCACTATGGGGATGGCACTCGCGGTGTTGGCAGTGAAGCATTGGCTGGCTCCGGCGTGGCCGGTTCCCGTCAGGCTCTCGCTCATGGTCGGGGTGGGTGCATTGGTCTATCCGGCTTTGCTATGGTTGGCAGACCCGGCCTTGGTTCGACGTATCGTGGCTTTTACCGGCGAAGTGCGGCGCAAGCGCGCAGCGGCATGAGCGCAGTTCCCTGCTCAGGATGGTATTGTATGCAAGGATTTTCGGCATATCCGATATGGCATTTACCGCAGCTGGTAATGAACGCGCATTTTCCGTCGAGGTTAAAGAAAGCCTTTGCAGGTAAGGCTTTCAGGTTCATCTCCTCCAATTGTCTGGAAGGATGTTTTTCCCGGATTTTGGCAACGCAGTATCGTTCGCCAACTGTTGGACTCTATTTCAATCCGGCAGATTATCTGAGCTTCATTAGTGATTTACAGAAGCTTCTCGATGCCGATCTGGAGTTGGATAAATCCGGTTCCGAGCAGACCGGCGAACTTTATAGTCAATGGCATCGATTGAATGGAGCCCTGTTTCTGACCATGTTAAAAGGTCTCGCAGCTTGAATCAGGGAGCATTTGATGCATTTTGACAAGGTTATTCGGGTGGGTGATTTTCCGGTACTGCAGACCACATCGCGCGAGCTGGCGATGCATTTGCTTGACAGCCTCCAGCGCAAGCGCCGCCTCATGCTGTTCTTCGCCAATACCAATTTCGTCGTTAAATGCCGGGGGTTGTCTGCCAGGATGTGCAAGGAATCCGTGCTGATCGTGAATGACGGAGTAGGGATGGATATTGCGGCATGGCTGATTCATCGTAGCCGCTTTAAAGAGAATTTGAACGGTACGGATTTCACGCCTTACTTATTCAGCCAATCAGGCAAGCCGTTGCGCATATTTATGCTGGGTGGAAAGCCGGCTGTTCTGCAGAAGGCGGCGGATCATCTAGCCCGGCGGCTCGGCCAGGAGGTGGTTGGTGTCCGCGATGGCTATCAGGGTATTAACGACCCGCATCTGCTTGAAATCATTAATGCGGCCAGCCCGGATGTGATCCTGGTCGCGCTTGGGAATCCGCTTCAGGAAGAGTGGATTTTGAATAGCCGCGAAGCGCTTGACGCTGGTGTCATCATAGGCGTTGGCGCGCTGTTCGACTTTTGGGCCGGCGACAAGCCGCGCGCGCCGGTCTTCGTGCAAAAGGTCCGGCTCGAATGGTTTTATCGCTTGTTGCTGGAGCCGCGTCGTCTTTTGCGCCGGTACACCGTCGATATCGTGCGGTTTCTTTTTCATTGTTATAAATGCCGGGAGCGCAGACCCGGCTGATACTGTGACGCAGCTTGATAGCTGTGTCGCATCCTGGACATGTGCAAAAAATACCCGCCTGATGTGATTACGCGAATTCCATGACCAGGAATATACAATATATAGACATCATGAAAGCGATCGGCATCGTGCTGGTTGTGCTCGGGCATTCACCGGGTCTGAACGAATATGTAAAAAGTACAATATATGGTTTTCATATGCCGTTATTTTTCTTTATTTCAGGACTGCTTCTGTCGGATGAAAAACGGCAGCTAAAAATAACGGAATATTTTATATTGCAGACACGTGCACTTGGTATTCCATATTTGTTCTTTTGGTTTGTTTCATATCTTTATTGGTTGCCAACGCACACCTTGTCGGCCAGTGCAGGAAAATATGTCGGCATCCCCTGGTGGAAACCAATCGAAGGCGTTTTTATCGGAAACGGCAACGCGCTTTACGTTAACGTGGTGTTGTGGTTTTTTACCTGTCTTTTTACCACATCACTTATTTACTTCATTGCCAGAAAGTTTTTTTCTTATTTATCTTTACTTATATTATTCAATTCAATAGCATTCGCTTTTACGCTTTTTTATGACAAGTCATGGCCACGTACGCCCATGGGGTTGGACAACGCAGTAGTAGCACTTGCTTTTTTTTCTGCGGGTCATTCTTTTCGTCAATACCAGCCGGTTTTTCTGGAAAGCATGTCCAAAAAAAGAGCGATTCCGGCATCCCTGTTTCTGTTTTCATGGGTTCTGATTTTTACAATCCTGAATGGTGAGGTGGATTTAAACACGATGTCTTTTGGAAATTATAAAATTCTTTATTTCTTAATCGCATATCTGGGGATATTTTCGCTGTATTTTTTTTCCATATCCATACCGAACAACCTTGTTTTTAAATGGCTGTCAAAAAATACCATTATTATTTTCCCGGTACATCTGTTGATGTTTAGTGTATTCACCGGAATTGCAGAGGTGGTATTTGGAATGCCTCATTCTTTCAGGGAATCTTCTGTTGTATGGACTGTGCTGTTCGCGGTTTCTGCATTATTGTTGAGTTATCCAGCATCGCTGTTCTTATATCGATATTTTCCCAATGTATTTGGTGGGAGAAAAAAACGGCAGTATGGGCGGCCTGAGAGTCTGGCGCGGAGCGGTTGAATATATAGAAAGGTGGTCCTGGCCGCTGGATTGCAGAGTATTTAATTAAAATTCGCTGTGCATCAACACTCGAATACCTTGGGCGCACAAACCATGCACGGCCGAGTACTTTTACAAGAGGCACAAATGACCATTCACAGCATACTCGTGACCGGCGGCGCCGGTTACATCGGCTCGCATACCTGCGTTGCGTTGATTGAAGCCGGATATGTACCGCTGGTGCTGGACAATCTCAGCAACAGCAATCCTGCGGTACTTGGTCGTGTGCAGCGCATTACCGGCACTCGCCCCCAATTCATCGAAGGCGACGTGCGGGATGGCGCGCTGCTGACACGTGTTTTTGCCGAGCATTCGGTTGCCGCCGTCATACACTTTGCCGGACTCAAGGCGGTAGGCGAGTCGGTGCAGCAGCCGCTGGCTTATTATGATAACAACGTGCACGGTACCTTGAGCCTGTTGCAGGCCATGCATGGCGCACGGGTAAACAAGCTTATTTTTTCGTCGTCCGCCACCGTGTATGGCGATCCTGCCAGCGTTCCCATCTGCGAGGATTTCCCCCGCAGCGCGACCAATCCCTACGGGCGCTCCAAGCTGATCATCGAAGATGTTTTGGCCGATTTGCATTACGCCCAGCCGGACTGGCATATTGCCCGGTTGCGCTATTTCAATCCCGTGGGCGCGCATGCCAGTGGCTTGATTGGCGAAGACCCCCAGGGCATCCCCAACAATCTCATGCCTTATATCACGCAGGTGGCCATCGGCCGCCTCGATAAACTGCGGATATTCGGTGGTGACTGGCCCACACCCGACGGCACCGGCGTGCGCGACTATATCCATGTGATGGATCTGGCGGAAGGACATGTGGCGGCATTGGCGCATCTGTTGCAGCAGCCGGGGATGTTCACTGTCAACCTGGGCAGTGGCCAGGGCTATTCCGTGCTGCAGATGGTGCAGGCGTTTTCACGCGCCTGCGCGCGCGAACTGCCTTATGAAATTGTTGAACGCCGGCCGGGCGACATCGCGGCCTGCTGGGCTGACCCCGGCGCAGCACAGGCGCTGCTGGGCTGGTGTGCCAGGCGCGGGCTGGAAGATATTTGTATCGATGCCTGGCGCTGGCAACAGGGCAACCCGGTGGGGTTCGCGCGCGGGTGACCCTTTTCCGCGCGGTTATCGATCCGTGTTAGGCATTCGCCTCCAACATACGGGCCCGATTGAATCGGCTCAATCCCCCAACAGTTCTGCAACAGGATGCAATTGTTCTATATGCTGGGACACGACCCGCACGATGACGATGATGGGTATGCTGAGCAACATGCCCCATACACCCCACAGCCAGGTCCAGAACAACAGGGAAATAAACACGGCCGCAGTATTCATTTTCGCAAATCTACCCGTCATCCAGGTGGTGACAAGGGTGCCGATGAGGGTGGCAATCAACAATGATGCCCCCGCCACCTGTAGTGCAGATGAAAGTGAATCGAATTGAATGAACGCCGCCATTCCGGTAACACCGGCAGTAATGGCAGGGCCAAAATACGGAACGATGTGTAACAGACTCGCCGCTACCGCCCAGGCGCCCGCATTTTCCAGACCCAGCCAGGTGAAAGCCGCCCAGGTCAGCACACCCACCAGGGCATTGGTGATCAACAACATGAACATGTAATTCTGGATGGAGTTGTTGATGTCATCCAGAATATGGACCGTAATTTTCTTTCTGGTCAGCGTCGGCCCGGCCAGGCGCACCAGCTTGCGCTTGAAAGTATCACCCGACAGTAGCAAAAAATAGGTAAGGAAAGCCACCATGATGGCTTGTCCGAAAAACGCCAGCACGCCCCTCCAGCCTGTCCACAATAAGGTATTGAGCTTGAAGGGAGACGGATCAATGACCACATAGGTAGCCGCATGCCTGTTGGCCCCTGGTGTGGCGGCGACCTGGTTGGTCGCCTTTTCAATTTCGTTTGCTGCGATTTGTACTTTTTGCATGTTGCCGAGCTGGCCACGTCGCCATTGATTGGCTGCGTACGACAGCTTGCTGGCGGCTTTGGGTAACTGATTCACTATGGTTTGCATTTGCCCACGCAAGGCGTAGGCACTCAGCAATACCATGCTTACCACTGCCAGCATCACAATGCTGGCGCCAATCACGCGCGGGATCTTGATGAATTCCAGCCATGCCACCAGCGGATTCAGAGTGTAGGCAAACAAAATGCCGAGCAGCAGGGAAATGACAAAGGTCTGTGCCCAGTCGAGGACAAATATCAGGGCGATGACAGCGAGGATGGCAAGCGCCATACTGTGCGCTACCACCGCCTCATGTGTCGGTGGTAGGCTCAAATTATCGGTATCGGAAGCGTTGACCACGGTTTCGGCTGCTGTTGCTGACTCGGGTTGAGAAGCTGTTTCCATGATCACGCTATCCGGGAAATGATATAAATGCTTTGTTATGGCCGGCCCAGGCGTCTGTCGGATATCCGGCCGGTTTGCTTTAAGTCTGACAGACTCCTGACAGGTCAGGCGGCGAATGAATCGGTAGTGTATTTAAAAAGGGCTCCCTGCAGAGCCCTTTTTAATTATTGCCGATGCTACCGGATGATACTTTAGTTCCCCTGCTGCACGTCTCTGGCTTTGTCGTGAATCGCGTCACCCGCATGTTCGACGTCTTTGCCTGCGCCCGCTACGGTGTTGCAGGCGGAAACGCTGAGCAACATGCCCAGTGTGCTTGCCATTACCAATGCGGATAAAATTTTCCTGGTCATGATTTATCTCCTGAACGATAAGCGCTGATTAAAAAGCCTGAAACTTGGAACCCGAAAATTTTCAAGCCTGATAACAGCTTAATGGGCATGACAAAAGCAGTCTGTACGCTGTCGCACATAACATGAAACTGTCCCGGGGTTTGGCTTTATTTGAGCGTGTGAAATTACTCCATCATGGTCAGAGCTCTATGTTTTTTTGCAGATGATTTTTTGGAATTGTCCCCAGTGGCGAAATTTTCCAGTAAATCCGCCATTTCGTCCGCATGTTCCTCCTCCATTGCGAGTATGCTTTCCAGCATGCGTCGAGTGGTGGGATCCTTATCGCCGATATACTGGATAATCTCGCGGTAAGTATCAATGGCGATGCGTTCAGCCACGACGTTTTCCTTGATCATGCCCGCCAGTGAGACGGCTTCCACATATTCAGAATGACTGCGCCCGGACATCCCGTCCGGCGAGAAATCGGGCGCCCCGCCGAGTTGCACAATACGTTCGGCAATCAGGTCCGCGTGACCCTGTTCCTCGTTGGAGTGAACCAGAAATTCATCAGCAATGCTTTTTGATTGAATTCCTTTTGCCATGAAATGGTGGCGCCGGTAACGCAACACACAAATTATTTCAGTGGCGAGCGAGTCATTCAGCAATTTGAGAACTGTTGCGCGATCCGCATCATAACCAGCGGTTACTGCGCCCTCCTCAATATGCTGGCGTGCACGTTTGCGCAGGGTGGTAATGTCAGTAAGAACCGTTTTTTGTGGCATTTGAGTCTCCGTAGGAATGAGGTGATGGAAATGAGCGCTTGTCCAGGGACGCGGCTCGCTGTCAACGATTGCACATTCAATCGCTTGACCTGATCTCGCCGTTGACGACCCTTACGCGATCTCCGGCACGCCATGTGGGCGGGTTCGTTTCAGTGAATACTTGCCGGGAGCCATCTTCGAAGCGGATTGCAATTTCATATTGTGTTTCGGATTTCACGCGTTTCTCGATTTCATTTCCGGCAAAAGCACCACCCAGTGCACCCGCAACAGTGGCTACCTCCTTGCCGCGTCCGCCGCCCACCTGATGCCCCAAAACGCCACCCACGACTGCGCCGCCGACAGCACCCACACCGCTTCCTTGACCACGCGTGTCAAGCGCGCGAATGTCCTCTACGACGCCACATTCATTGCACCTTATTCTGGCAGGTGCATTGTTCGCTGGACGTTCGGATGTTTTATGCTGTTCTTTTCTTGCCGTTTCCGGGTGGTGCGTTTTAGTATTGGCGGGCTGGCTGATTGCGGCAGACTCTTTCTCTGGCTGTACCGTTGTGTTTACTCCGGAATTGCCGGTTGACGCGGGCAACCAGCCCATAAGCGCTGCTATACCGGCGCCACAAAAAAGTATGACGGCTATGCCTGCCACCCAGATGAGCGGATGCGGGGATTTATTAGATTCTGATTGCATGGTGTCACCGTGGTAGTGGGAAATGCCTGCCGCATTTCAGCTGCATGTTAAATAATGCACAGCAAGGATCAAAACACGGATTGCAGCCGGATCCAGATTAGACTGTATGGCCTGCTGCCATCTGTACGTTGGCGCACACAAGCTACAAAGCCTGCCCAACCAGTACTGCGGGGGTCTGGACCGAGGGAACCTCAATCTTAACGCTTTCAGTTACATCACATATTTTTTCATGGGGGGAAGATTGCCCTCCCAGCCACACCCCATTGCGAGGCAGCGGTAACGATGACGCAAGACCACCAGACTGGTTAAACGGTCGACCAGCCTGCGGTGTATGCGGGCCACGCAACCGCCACATGCCGGACAGACGGGACGCCTGAGCTGGAGTGTTGTCGTTACTGGATTATTCTGGGGCATGCGTCCATACCCAGGTTTTTGCAGTATTCAATGCAAATAGACAAGCTATTTCACCCTTGGGTCCGCGGGTCTGTCGTGGCTATTCACGAATTGCGCAACATCCCAGGACTCCTGCAGTGAGAGGGAATTTCCTTTGCCAAGCGGCATATTGGCCTTGATGAAGGCAGCTGCATTTTTTACGGAGTGCATACCTGCGCCAGCATTATAGGAGTCGTTGCCCCATAGCGGTGGAAATGCGTATTGCCCGTTTACTTTGCTACCCTGTCCATCTGCACCATGACAAATGGCGCAATTTGCCTGGAATACGGCAGCGCCGCGCTGTGCATCAGGCGGCAGCGGCGGATTTCCCGGCTCTGGATAACCGCGGCCAGCCAGCTCCACCCCGGTGGGGGCGCCTTTCGCAAGCCAGTAACTATAGCTGGTCAAGGCAATCATTTCCTTGCTGTTATATTCCGGTGCGGTACCGTTCATGCTGAAGCGGAAACAGCCGGCCAAACGATCTTCAAAGCTGTTTACCTTGTGATTTTTGCTTCGGTAAGCCGGGAACATCACATAGGCAGCCCATAATGGAGCAGAATCCGCCTTGCGTCCCGCGTCCAGGTGACAGTTGACGCAATTGAGGCCATTGCCGACCAGGCCTTTTGCATAGATCTGGGTATGCTCAAAAATATTTCTGCCCAGTTTGATCATGTCCCCCAGCTCACCGCTTGGCATATCGCGCTCTGATGGAGGTGTGAAATGAACTGGTTGAACGCCATGCGGGGTCTGCATGAGGTCGTGTTGTCCCGAATCCGGTTCGGGTAGATTCGCTGCAGGGAGCTGCCTGGGGGTGGCCGCAACATTTTGCCTGGGTTCCTTGGAGCCTTCATAGCGGGCGGGAACAAGGACAATGGCCGCAACAATCAACACTCCCGTTACCGCCAGCACAATCCACATTGGGTGGAATTTTCCATTTTGTGTAAGACGATTAATCCAGCGAATCATGGTGTGCATCCAGATTAATCATCATTTTGGATTCTCAAGATAGGCACTGACTGCGCTGATGTCGGCGGCGCTGAGTTTGTCGGCAACTGCCTTCATCAATCCCTGCGGGTCATTCAGACGCGCGCCAGTCTGCCAGTCTTTGAGCTGACTGGCAATGTAGGTGGCATTTTGCCCGGCAATGCCGGGGAAATGCGGCGCGATACCTGCACCATTTTCGCCGTGGCAGGCAAAACAGGCAGGCATGCCCTTGTCCCAATTGCCTTGATGCGCCAGTTGCGCACCACGTGTTGTCTGGGCTGTACTGGATGCAATACCTGGTCCAGGTTTCCAGGCCGGCAAACTGGCGTAGTAATCTGCTACATCATTCATCTGCGCTGTGCTCAGTGCACTGGCAATGGGTTGCATCAAGGGATTGGTGCGCAATTTTGCCTTGAAATCGGCCAGTTGCTTTGCCAGGTAATCCCTGTTTTGCCCTGCCAGACGCGGGAACCCGGCTGCGGCCTGGCCTTCACCATTTGCGCCATGGCACTGCATGCAGGCTGCCACGCTGCCCGTGCCATTTTTTGCTATCGTAGCGCCCGCCTGCGCATCGGCGTGGCTCAGTCCTGCCTGGGCCGACATCAGCAGGATCAGTAGGATTCCTGCTGATGAGCAGCGCGCGAATTTCATTCTATTCCCCCGTTTGGCTTGTTTTCCTGCAGGCACCATGCATGCGGATTCCAGCCACGATCATGATTGCCAGATGGGGCGGAACCGGCACTCCAGCCATTAAGCCGCACGGATACAATGATGTCCCGAAGGGATGTTACACCGGGGGTCTGCCACTGATCACCCTGAGCAGGATAACCACCAGCGCAATAACCAGTAAAATGTGGATGAAACCACCCAGTGTGTAGGAAGTGACCATGCCCAGCAGCCAGAGAATGATCAGAATAACCGCAATCGTGTAAAGCATGACAGCACCCCTCTTAAAGATTTGTAATTGATTTGCGCCAATCCAAAGCATTCGTCTCCGGTGTAAGGCCATACTTACATATAGAACGGCGTTCACCGGATGATAAAATCAACTGGCTGGTGCAGCTTTTAAACAGTCGACTTACATTCCAAACTGGGTTTTTGCCTGGTTGATGCAGCGTTCCTTGACATCACCGGAGTAGGTGTTGCATTTTTCCTTGGCAACTGCGAAATCTGCAGCACGCTTGTCCTTGGCAGCATCATGACGCACGTCGGATGCTTTTTCCCTGGCTTTCATGTTGGCTTCCGCTGATGTGTCGTGAGCTTTCTCATCGGCTTGCAAGGTCTTCATTTGGACCTTTGCGTCGGCCTTTGCATGCACATAAGCTGCCCTGGCCTCTTTCATGCACACGTCTTTTGCATTACCTGATTTGTCGTCACAGCGTTCCTTGGCCACTTTGTAACTGGCGTCTGCTTTCGCCATCAATGCCTTGTAGCGTGTTTTTGCGCTGGGTTCATATTTCGCTTCCAGCTCGGCTTTAGCGATGTTTTCGTTACCTTTGGCTTCGGCTGCGCAAATGTCATTGGCATTACCTGACAGCGAATCACATTTTTGTTTGGCGGCTTTGTATTCGGCGGTAATGCTGTTCTTGCTTGCCTTGTAATCGTTCTTGGACATGGTCTGGGCCATGGCGCCAGCGCTGAAAGTAAGCAGAATGGCTGCAGTAAGTGCAGTAAGATTGGTCTTTTTCATGATTTATTCCTTTTTTGAATGGGTGGGTCAATCAATTATTTTGACGCTTGAACCTTCCTGGGTCCTGGCCAGGTCGTTCGCATATTTCTTGGCGTCTTCCGGGCTGTCGAAGGACGCAAGCGGTTTATCAAATCCTTCTTCGCTCACATCCCACTGCCCGGATTTACCATGTTTCACACAAAAAACAGTGGATCCTTTTTGATCAAATCCCATGATTTCACTCCTTCATATCTGGCCGATTCCGGCCATGTCGCCCGAATCGGTTGTGAACTATAAACAAATGAATGTTGAGTGCTGCCGGTATCAAGGTGGCGTGGTGTCCTTGTTACGCTCCTCAAATTCCTTGATCTGCTTTTCAGCCTCATCCCTGCTAACACCATAAGCTTCCTGAATCTTGCCGGCCAACTGGTCGCGCTTGCCAGCGATTTGATCCAGATGATCATCGGTGAGCTTGCCCCACTGTTGTTTGACTTTGCCCTTGAATTGTTTCCAGTTACCTTTTGCGATGTCGGGGTTCATGTGTTCCTCTTTGCATGTCATTACGAAAGGCGGGATTGCCGATCGAGGATTGATGCCCTCGCCCTAATGAAGGCAAGGGCAGGTCAATGCGACTTCAATAGCGGGTGACGCGGCCATTGTCGATACGAACCCTGTCGCCTACGCGCATATCGCCAATATTGTCCTGCGTGAAACTCTCATAACCGCCGTTATCAAGGCGGACCCCGATACGATAAGCAGGGGAGCTCGCGTTGTTACGGTTTTTTTCGATCTCGTGACCTACCACGGCACCGCCGACTACTCCTGCTGCAGTGGCAGCGGTCTTGCCTCTGCCGCCACCGATCTGGTTGCCGAGTACACCGCCCACAACACCACCGATGACAGTGCCGATACCGATCGGACTACCCGAGCCATTGCCGTCAGTTCGCACTGAATTGATGGAATCGATTACGCCGTAGGCACTGATGTAGCGCGGGGAATTGCCGGAACGGTTGTCGGGGTATGGATTATTGGAACGGGTATCTGAGTATGGGTTGGTGCCGGCACAGCCACCCAGCAAGATCACGCTCATGCCTGCAAGCGCAAACACTTTATGGAATGTTTTCATGAAATCTCCTATGATCGAGTTCCCAGATTAGTTGTAAAGCAAGGGGCAGTCGGTACGCTGGCGCACATAAAAAATTAAATATTTTTTGGCCGACAAAATCATGAGAGGGTCTATGCCAGCAATACACGAGCCAAAAAATTACCCGCTGGCAAGCGGATGCCTGGCAATCAATTCGAGCGCATCGCACCCCATCAGCATGGAAAACGGCGCTTCGGCAATGGTTGCTGCGGCAACGAGGGTGTACTGGGCGTGCCGATTTTCATGGTTGGGCAGACCGCACTCACTCAGGCCACGGTGCCGCATTCCGGTCATGCCTGCCGCTTGAAATCATTGGTGCTAAAAGAGGTGTTCCTGATTCCCTGGGGACTAGCCAGGGTGCGCTCGCCCGTGCAATCTGCGTGCCGCGCGCCGCATTAATGAAATCGCGCTGGGTAGCATGGTGTCACGGCTGACACGGCGCTGCGCCTGGCTCGCGCCCCCGGTAGCAGTGAAAGGTTGTGGATGGGCTTGCAGGCAGATTGATGAGGATTTGCTGCATAGGGGCAGGTTGGCAGCATAATCCATCCGTGAGTCCGTGCGGGGCGGCTGTCCCCGTTTTTTCCCCCGTTTGAATTCCTGATGCAAAATCTCCCCTACTGGCGCCTGTCCGGTTTCTATTTTTTCTATTTCGCCTTGGTCGGGGCGATGTCGCCGTTTTGGGCGCTGTACCTTGAGTCGCTGGCGTTCAGTGCATTCCAGATCGGTGTGCTGATGTCGCTGTTGCAGGTGATGCGCATTTTTGCGCCGAATATCTGGGGCTGGATGGCGGATCGCAGCGGCAAACGCGTGATGATCGTGCAGATCGCGGCGCTCGGGAGCCTGTTGTGCTATCTCGGCGTGTTTTTTGGCACCAGCTTTGCCTGGCTGTTTGCGGTGATGGCGACCATGAGTTTCTTCTGGAGCGCGTCGCTGCCGCTGGTGGAGGCCACTACGCTGTCGCACCTGGGCGAGCATAGTCACCGCTACGGGCGCATCCGCTTATGGGGTTCAGTGGGTTTTATCGTGGCGGTGCTGGGGCTGGGTTACTGGTTCGATGTCCGGCCCATCAGCGATTTGCCCTGGGCGGTGCTGGGCTTCATGATCGGTATTGCGCTGCTGGCACGACACCTCCCGGAGGCAGTGATCGAAGTGCATGTGGCCGATCATCTGCCGGTGTGGCACATCGTGCGCCGCCCCGAAGTCATGGCGCTGATCGTGGCATGCTTCCTGATGGCGGCAGCGCATGGGCCGTATTACACTTTTTATTCCATTTATCTGGTGGACCATGGTTATACCAAAAGCGCGGTGGGCGGGCTGTGGGCGCTGGGGGTGATCTGCGAAATTGCTGTATTCATGTGGCTGCCGCGCCTGTTGCCGGGAGTGTCCATGGCACGGATACTGTTGGCGACTTTTGCCATCGCGGTGCTGCGCTTTCTCATCATTGCCTGGGGGGTGGATTACCCGGCCTGGGTGATTTTTGCCCAGGTGCTGCACGCGGCGACCTTCGGTGCTTTCCACGCGGCTGCGGTGGCGCTGATTCACCATCATTTCCGTGGCAGGCATCAGGCGCGCGGGCAGGGCATCTACAACAGTATGGCGTTCGGTGCGGGCGGCACGCTGGGCGGATTGTACGCCGGCGCCATCTGGGACAGCCTCGGCGCGCCATGGACGTTCACCATCGCGGCGGGATTCGCGTTGCTGGGATTTGTGCTGGTGGCATGGAAACTCAAGGCGATGGAGGCCTGATTCAGTGCATGGTTGCGACAGCCTGTGTATAATTTTTGACTCAACTCTTAAGTGGCTGCATCCATGAGCGCGCAAACCCTTTACGACAAACTTTGGCAGTCTCATCTGGTTCACGAGGAACCGGACGGCGCCACGCTGCTTTACATTGACCGCCACCTGGTGCACGAGGTGACCAGCCCGCAGGCATTCGAAGGCCTGCGCCTGGCCGGGCGCAAACCACGGCGTGCTGCCGCGGCAGTGGCGGTGCCCGACCACAACGTCCCCACCACTAACCGTGCCGGCGGTATTGCCGACCCGATTTCGCGTCTGCAAGTGGAAACGCTGGATCAGAATTGTGCCGATTTCGGCATTGTCGAATTCAAAATGAACGACGTGCGTCAGGGCATAGTGCATGTGATCGGCCCGGAAGAAGGGCTGACCCTGCCCGGCATGACCGTGGTATGCGGTGATTCACACACCAGCACCCACGGTGCATTTGGCGCGCTGGCGTTCGGTATCGGTACCTCCGAAGTTGAGCACGTGCTTGCCACCCAGTGCCTGGTCACCAAAAAATCCAGGGCCATGCGCGTCAATGTGGAAGGCGAACTGGGGCGCGGCGTCACCGCCAAGGATGTGGCTCTCGCCATCATCGGCAAGATAGGCACTGCCGGCGGTAACGGTTACGCGATCGAGTTCGCCGGTTCGGCGATTCGCGGGCTGTCCATGGAAGGCCGCATGACCCTGTGCAACATGGCCATCGAGGCCGGTGCGCGCGCCGGCATGGTGGCGGTTGACGACAAGACCATCGAATACGTGAAAGGCCGCCCCTACGCCCCCATGGGTACGGTGTGGGATCAGGCCGTGGGCTGGTGGCGCACGCTGGTGTCGGATGCGGATGCGGTTTTCGACCAGGAAGTGCATCTGGACGCCACTGCCATTGTGCCGCAAGTGACCTGGGGCACTTCGCCGGAGATGGTCACTACCGTGGACGGGCATGTGCCCGACCCGGCCGACGCGCCCTCCGAAGTCAAGCGCCACGACTGGGAACGCGCATTGGCCTACATGGGGCTGGTAGCCAATACGCCGATTGAGGAAATCGCCGTGGACAAGGTGTTCATCGGCTCCTGTACCAATTCCCGCATCGAGGACCTGCGTGCCGCCGCGACGGTGGTGAAAGGCCGGCAAAAGGCCATCAGTGTGAAGCTGGCCATGGTGGTGCCTGGTTCCGGCCTGGTCAAGCAGCAGGCGGAACGGGAGGGGCTGGACAAGGTATTTATCGCAGCCGGTTTTGAATGGCGCGATCCGGGCTGTTCGATGTGTCTGGCGATGAATGCCGACCGGCTTGAGCCGGGCGAACGTTGCGCCTCCACCTCCAACCGCAATTTCGAAGGCCGCCAGGGGCAGGGCGGGCGCACCCACCTGGTGAGTCCGGCCATGGCCGCCGCCGCTGCTGTGGCGGGACACTTTGTCGATGTCCGTAAATTTTAACTTGAAGGAGTGAAATCATGCGCACCCTTGCTCTTATTGCTACCCTGTTTTCCGTTCTCGGCCTTTCCGCCTGCCATACCATGCATGGCTTCGGCCAGGATCTTGAAAAAGTCGGCGACTCCATCCAGAAGAAATCGGAAAGATAATGCGTGCATTTATGCTACTGGACGGCCTGGTGGTGCCGCTTGACCGCGCCAACGTGGATACCGACGCCATCATCCCCAAGCAGTTCCTGAAGTCCATCAAGCGCAGCGGGTTCGGGCCCAACCTGTTCGACGAGTGGCGTTATCTCGACCACGGCGAGCCGGGACAGGACGCCGGCAGGCGCCCCAGGAATCCGGATTTCGTGCTCAACCAGCCGCGTTATCAGGGCGCGCAGGTGCTGCTCGCGCGCGAAAACTTCGGCTGCGGCTCCAGCCGCGAACACGCGCCGTGGGCGCTGGAAGATTTTGGCTTGCGCGCCCTCATCGCGCCCAGCTTCGCGGATATTTTCTACAATAACTGCTTCAAGAACGGC
Source organism: Sulfuriferula plumbiphila (assembly GCF_009938015.1). Taxonomy (NCBI): domain Bacteria; kingdom Pseudomonadati; phylum Pseudomonadota; class Betaproteobacteria; order Nitrosomonadales; family Sulfuricellaceae; genus Sulfuriferula; species Sulfuriferula plumbiphila. Next base: position 1,011,038 of record NZ_AP021884.1, read on the forward strand.
TTGCTGCCCATCGTGCTGGACGCTGCTATCGTCGACCAGTTGTTCCGCGAGACTGAAGCCGCGCCGGGCTACAGCGTGCGCGTGGACCTGGAACGACAGACCGTGACCACACCCGGTGGCGAGGCCTTCGGCTTCGACGTGGATGCGCACCGCAAGTATTGCCTGCTCAACGGTCTGGACGACATCGACCTGACCCTGCAGCAGGCGGACAAGATCAAGGTTTATGAAGAACGGCGCAAGGTGGAAGCGCCGTGGCTGTTTATCAATAATTAACCACGGGGCGCACCGGGCTGTCTGGATGTGCTTTCCCGCGTCCTCCGTGTCCCCGTGGTTCAAGGATTTTAAGAATATGAAAATCGCAGTATTGCCCGGCGACGGTATCGGCCCGGAAGTCACCGCACAGGCGGTGAAGGTGTTGCAGGCGCTGAACAATAACGGCTTGAAGATTGAAATGGAACATGCCGCCATCGGTGGTGCAGGTTACGACGCGGCTGGCGATCCGCTGCCGGAAGCCACGCTGAACCTGGCGCGCCAAGCCGACGCGATCCTGCTCGGTGCGGTGGGCGGCTATCAGTACGATACGCTGCCGCGCCCGATGCGCCCGGAACAGGGCTTGCTGCGCATCCGCAAGGAGCTCAATCTGTTCGCCAACCTGCGTCCGGCCACGCTCTATCCGGAGCTGGCCGATGCGTCCACGCTCAAGCCGGAAGTGGTGGCAGGGCTGGACCTGATGATCGTGCGCGAACTCACCGGCGACCTCTACTTCGGCCAGCCGCGCGGCATCCAGGTCAACGAGGCGGGCGAGCGCGAGGGCTACAACACCATGCGCTATGCCGAATCCGAAGTGCGGCGCGTGGCGCACATCGGTTTCCAGATCGCCATGAAGCGCGGCAGGAAGCTGTGCTCGGTGGAAAAGGCCAATGTGCTGGAAACCAGCGAGCTGTGGCGCGCAGTGGTGATCGAGACCGCCAGGCAATACCCGGAGGTGGCTCTGTCGCACATGTACGTGGACAACGCAGCGATGCAGCTGGTGCGCAATCCCAGACAGTTCGACGTGATCCTCACCGGCAACATCTTCGGCGACATCCTCTCCGACGAGGCTTCCATGCTCACCGGCTCCATCGGCATGCTGGGTTCGGCGTCATTGGACGAGAACCGCAAGGGCATGTACGAGCCCATCCACGGCTCGGCGCCGGACATCGCCGGCAAGGACATTGCCAATCCGCTCGCCACGATTCTTTCCGCCGCGATGATGATGCGCTACACCTTCGGCCACGATGGTGTGGCCGACCGCATTGAGAATGCGGTGAAAAAAGTGATCAGCCAGGGGCTGCGCACCGCTGATATTTATACGCCCGGTACCACCAGGGTGGGCTGCGCGGCCATGGGCGATGCAGTGCTTGCCGCGCTGTGACTGAATAAAAAACAACAGGAGACACGGAAAATGATGCGAGCAGGTCTGGTTGGCTGGCGCGGCATGGTGGGTTCGGTGCTGATGCAGCGCATGCGCGAGGAAGGCGATTTCGACGTGATCGAGCCGGTGTTTTTCACCACCTCGCAGGTGGGCGGCAAAGGGCCTGACATCGGCCGCGACGTGCCACCGCTGAAAGACGCCCGCAACATTGATGAGCTGCGCGCGATGGACGCCATCATCTCCACCCAGGGTGGCGACTACACCGGCGAAATCTTCGGCAAGCTGCGCGCCGCCGGCTGGAAAGGCTACTGGATCGACGCCGCCTCCACGCTGCGCATGGAAGCGGACAGCGTCATCATTCTCGACCCGGTGAACAAGCATGTGATCGAGGACGCGCTTGCCAAGGGCGGCAAGGATTTCATTGGCGGCAACTGCACTGTCTCGCTGATGCTGATGGCGCTGGGCGGACTGTTCCGCGCAGGACTGGTGGACTGGATCAGCGCCATGACCTATCAGGCTGCCTCGGGTGCCGGTGCGCAGAACATGCGCGAACTGCTCAGCCAGATGGGCGAAGCGCATCGTGTGGCGAAGAATCTGCTGGACGACCCGGCTTCCGCCATCCTCGACATTGATCGCGAGGTGGCCGGCACGCTGCGCGACAACAGCTTTCCTACCGCCAGTTTCGGTGTGCCGCTGGCGGGCAGTCTGATCCCCTGGATCGACAAAGACCTGGGCAACGGCCAGAGCAAGGAGGAATGGAAAGCGCGCGCCGAGACCAACAAGATTCTTGGCCGCAATGACGACCTGATCGCCGTTGACGGCCTGTGCGTACGCATCGGCGCGATGCGCTGCCATAGCCAGGCATTGACCGTAAAGCTGAAAAAAGACGTGCCGATGGATGAGATAGAAGCCATCGTCGCTTCCCATAACGACTGGGTGAAGGTAGTGCCCAACCAGCGCCAGGCGAGCATGACCGCCCTCACCCCCACCGCCGTGACCGGCACGCTTAGCGTGCCGGTAGGCCGCATGCGCAAGCTCTACATGGGCGGTGAATACCTGTCCGCCTTCACGGTGGGCGACCAGTTGCTGTGGGGTGCTGCCGAACCGTTGCGGCGCATGTTGCGCATACTGGTAGAAGCCTGATGTCCAAAAAAGTTGATGTAGCCGTCCTTGGCGCAACCAGCCTGGCCGGTGAGGCAATGCTGGAACATTTGTCCGAACGCGATTTCCCATTGGGCAAGTTGTATTTGCTCTCGCCCAGCCTGTCGGTAGGGGACGAAATCAGCTTTGCCGGGCGCGATATCGTGGTTCAGGATGCGCAGCAGTTTGATTTTGCCCAGGTGAATATTGCGCTGTTTGCAGCCGGGGCTGAGGCGGCAGCGCATTACGCTGCCAAAGCCGCAGCAGCGGGCTGCGTGGTGATCGACAGCAGCCCGCAATTCCGCATGGATGCAGCGGTGCCGCTGGTAGTGGCAGAGGTGAATCCTGAATGCATTGCAGATTATTTGCCGCGCAGGCTGATCGCCAGCCCCAATGCTGCAACCACGCATTTACTGAAAGCCCTCAAACCGATTCACGACGCTGTGGGCATCAGCCGCATCAATGTGATTTCCTTCCAGTCTGTATCGGGTAGCGGTAAAGAGGCAATCAATGAACTGGCTGACCAGACCCGCGCCATTTTTAATCTGGCGCAAACCGAGAATACGGTTTATCCCAAACGCATTGCATTTAATCTCCTGCCGCAGATTGGTGCCTTTACAGCCAATGCTTACACCACAGAAGAAATGAAAATGGTGAATGACACGCGCCGCGTGCTGGCCGATGAAGCATTGGCAATGAACCCGACCACAGTGCGCGTGCCGGTATTTTATGGCCATGCCCAGGCACTGCATATCGAAACGCGCAACAGGATAGGCGCAGCGGCCGCACGCGATTTACTAAAGAACACGCCGGGTGTGACCGTAATAGACGAACCCGAGGATGGCAGTTATCCCACGCCGCTTGATGCGGCGGCGCAAGATGATGTGCTGGTAGGGCGTATCCGCGCGGATATTTCTCATCCAGACGGTTTGGATATGTGGATTGTCGCAGACAATGTGCGAGCTGGTGCGGCCCTGAATTGTGTCAACATCGCAGAAATTTTTATTGAAAAATATCTGAAATAAGCGTATTGATATTACCGGCTTTAAAATCACAATATAACTACATGAAGTGCTTGATAAAAGTCTTCAGTAATGAGGGGTTGGCATGATGCGAAAAAAGATCATTGCGAGTTATCTGTCGGCAGGCGTGCTGATGCTGCTGCCGTTAACTGCACATGCAGCCGGGCTGGGGAAACTATCCGTCAAGTCAGCACTGGGACAACCCCTCAATGCAGAAATTGAATTGCTGGCCGAGGATCAGGCTGAACTGGCAGCATTGTCCGCACGTCTCGCCGGTAATGATGCGTTCCGCGAAGCCAGAATTGATCCGGCCGCAGTGTTATCCAGCCTCAAATTTGTGGTTGACAGAAAACCCGATGGCCGCGCTGTGCTGAAAATCACCTCGAGCAAGCCGATCAACGATCCTTTTCTGGACATGCTAATCGAACTCGACTGGGCGACCGGCCGAATGGTGCGGGAATATACGGTTTTGCTTGATCCACCCGGCGCAGCAGCGATACAGGCAGCGGTGCCGCCACTGGAGGTCACGCCGGCCACCGTCAACAGTAATGCGGCCGCCGCCCAATCCAGAGAATCCGCAGCACAACCAAAACCGCCATCTGCCGCAGAACCCAAGACAGCAGGCGCAGCTGCGGCGACGCGCAAATCGGCCAAAACGACCGAGAAACCCGCCACCGACAACGCCGAAAAATCCACTGCGCAAACTTACGGCCCGGTCAAACGGGGTGACACCCTGGCATCCATCGCCAGCCAGACCAGGCCGGATGGTGTCAACCTCGAACAGATGCTGGTTGGTTTGTACCGCGAAAATCGCAAGGCGTTCGATGGCAACAATATGAACCGGCTCAAAACCGGCAAGATTCTCAAGCTGCCGAGCAGGGAACAGGTTGCCGCAATCCCTGCGGCGGAAGCCGCGCGTGACATCAAGCTGCAATCCGCTGACTGGCAAAGCTATCGCCAGAAGCTGGCCGGAGAAGTCGTCAAGGCAACGGCAGCACCGGAGAAATCTGCACAGGCAGTTGGCAAGATCATGCCAAAAGTGGAAGACAAAGCCGCCCGGACGCAAGCGGGCAAGGACGTGCTTACACTCTCTAAAGGCGAAGCTCCCGCCACCGGCAGGCAGTCGGCAGCGGGCAAAGATGCCAAGCTGGCGGCGGCCACACAGGACAAACTGAACGCGCTACAGGAAGATGCTGCCGCCAAGCAGAAAGCCTTGCAGGATGCCAACAACCGTGTGGCTGCATTGGAAAAAAATATCCGGGACATGCAGCGTCTGCTGGATATCAAGAGCCAGGCGCTGGCAGAGCTGCAAAACAATGCCACCAAGGCCAACCCCAATGCCACGCAGGCTGCAGGAGCCAGGGCAACAGCGCCTGCTGTTCCGGCAGCATCCGCCAGGCCTGAAAACCCGCCGCTACAGCCGGTTGCGATACCCAAGCCGGTTGCGCCCGGGCCAGCACCAGCAGATGACGGGGGGCGCTGGTATGACAGTATTAGCCCGCTCTATCTGGGCGGTGCCGCGTTGGCAGCGCTGCTGTTGGCACTACTTGCGTTCATGATGCATGGCAAGCGCCGCCGCAAGGGGCTATCGAATTTTGAAGACAGCATCATGGCCGGCACTGACATCAGGGCCAATACCGTCTATGGTACCCAGGGTGGCGGTGCGGTGAATACCAGCAACACCTCATTCCTTACTGATTTCAGTCAGGCGGGTCTGGGCACAATTGACACCCATGACGTGGATCCGATCGCTGAGGCCGAGGTTTACATGGCCTATGGGCGTGACGCGCAAGCCGAGGAGATCCTCAAGGAAGCGCTGACCAAGGATCCGGGGCGGCACGAAATTCATCTCAAGCTGCTGGAAATTTACGCAGCGCGTAAAAACCTGCCCGCGTTTGAGTCCGTGGCCACCGAGCTGTATGCAGCCCTGGGTGGCGAGATGACGCCGGTGTGGGCAAAGGCGGCCGAACTCGGACGCAAGCTGGATCCCAATAATCCCCTGTACAACAACGCTGGCGAAGCTACCCATGCTACCCACCCATCGACAGCTACCGATGGCGCTGCTGCAGTGGTGTCAGCAGCGGGCATGGCGACGGTTGCCCTGGCCTCGCGCCGGCGCACAGATACGGGTGAGGCTGATCCTGCATATACGGCAAGCGAGGTGCCGCACAGTGATTTCAACCTGGATTTTTCACACCTGCCGAGTGCTACAGAAACGGCGCATCATGATGGGCATGCTTCCGATACCCTGGGAGACAGTAGCCTGGATTTTACGCCCAGTGCAGAGCAAGGCATCATCGCAGACGCAGTTGAAAAGCATGCTGCGCATGAGGATTCCGTATTCCACGAGCTGGATTCGATGTTGGGGCCGGATACACACGACGATACACACTCAGGCACTTTTACCCATGATGAACTGAGTTTCCCGGACCTTGACTTCGCTGTGCATGATTTGGGCAGCAACACGGCCACGGCACCGCCTGAATCAGGACAGGTGGACGATGCCGGGCTGGATTTTGATTTCGACCTGCCGGAAACAGAGGCGCCGATGACAGCTTCCGATACGGCACCGGCTCTGGATTTTTCGGATATCAGTCTGGATCTGAACGATATCGGTGACATGAGCCAGGCTGCGGGTGAGCCTGATGAAGCCTTCCAGGAAGCGGCAACCAAACTCGACCTGGCGCGCGTGTATCAGGAAATGGGTGACAAGGAAAATGCCCGCGAAATCCTGCAGGAAGTGATGCAGGAAGGTAACGCAACGCAAAAAGAGGACGCGCAGATGCTCCTTGCCCAGATGGGTTGATGCACAGCGACATATTGTCCACTCGTTGCAAACTGCATCCAGCCACCGCCATCGTGCTGTGGCTGTTTTTTGTTGTGTGGCTTGAATTCGTTCGCCCGTCAGCGCTCGGCTTGGCCGCCTTGACATTGCTGCCCTGGCTGCAGGGCGCCACGTTAACGCAGTTTTTACGCTACTTGCGCCGCACCCGCTGGCTGCTGCTGTCGTTGCTGGTGATCTATGCATACACGCTGCCGGGTGAAAATGTGTCCAGCCTGCTGGGCAGTCTCAGCCCGAGCGTGCACGGTTTGCAGCACGGTGCGCTGCGCATCGCGCGCATGATATTGCTGCTCGCTGCCCTTTCTGTCCTGGTGATGCACATCCCGCGCACCGGTCTGCTGCTAGGCATATACCGGATTTTGTGTCCGCTGCAATTGCTTGGGGTAGACGTGGAGCGTATCGCCGTGCGTCTCTGGCTTACCCTGCACTATGCCGAGGCCGCCTTGGGAAACAAGCAGAAAATAAACATGAAGCAGCGTCTCGACACGCTGCAGTTAAATGAAGCGTTGCCCGATGCGCAATCGCACATCGAGTTGCCGGACCTGGCAATGGGTAGGGCCGATTATCTATGTTTGCTGCTGGCGATAGGCGTCGCCACCGTCACGCTGTGGTAGGCATCGCACCATGGTAAGAATTGCACTCGGGCTGGAGTATGATGGCCGGCGTTTTTGCGGCTGGCAGACGCAACCCGATGGCTGCAGTGTGCAGGACACTTTGCAGCGCGCATTGACGAGTATTGCCGGTCACGCGGTTGAAGTTGTCGCTGCCGGCCGTACCGATGCCGGTGTCCACGCCGCCATGCAGGTGGTGCATTTCGAGGCGCACTCCAGGCGCCCTGAAAGCGCCTGGGTGCGCGGCGTAAACAGCTTTCTGCCGGACAGCGTGGCAGTGTTGTGGGCGCGCACGGTGCCGCAGGACTTCCACGCCCGTTTCAGCGCATTGGCCCGCAGCTACCGCTATGTGCTGCTCAACCATCCGGTGCGCCCGGCATTGCAGGCCGGCCGGGTTGGCTGGTTTCATGCCCCGCTGGCGCTCGAACCCATGCGCGAAGCGGCGCAACTGCTGGTTGGCACACATGATTTCAGCGCTTTTCGCGCCGCCGCCTGCCAGGCGAAATCCCCGCTGCGCGAGCTACGCTGCCTGGAGGTCAGGCGCCACGGCAACCGCATCGTATTTGACCTCAGCGCCAACGCCTTCCTGCATCACATGGTGCGCAACATCGTTGGTGCGCTGGTGTACGTGGGCAAAGGCCAGCATCCGCCGTACTGGGTGGCCGAGCTGCTGCAACAGCGCGACCGCAAGCTCGCCGCACCGACCTTCGCGCCGGATGGGTTATACTTGAGCGCCGTGCAATATGCTGAGGAATGGGGCTTGCCAACAGCACAACGCCTTGATTTATGAACTGATTTGTCCCATGCGAACCCGAATCAAGATCTGCGGCCTGACGCGCGTGACCGATGCTTTACACGCTGCCCGCTGCGGCGCGGATGCCATCGGCCTGGTGTTCTACCCGCCCAGTCCGCGTCATGTCACGCTGGAGCAGGCGCGCGCCATCGGCCGGGCGCTGCCCGCATTTGTTACCCGCGTCGCGCTGTTTGTGGATGCCGACCCGGCACAGGTGGGAACAGTGCTCGCCGGTCTGCGTCCCGACCTGCTGCAGTTCCACGGTGATGAATCGCCCGAATACTGCCGCCAGTTTGGTATGCCTTATATCAAGGCAGGGCGGGTCAGGGCAGGCTTGGATTTGGTACAATACGCGGCTCTATATGCGGATGCGCAGGGCTTGCTGCTGGATGCCTTCGTGCCCGGCCAGGCCGGCGGTACGGGACAATCGTTCGATTGGGCGCTTATCCCGGAAAACCTGCCGCTGCCGCTGATACTCTCCGGCGGACTGGAGCCGGAAAACGTGCGCCATGCGGTGCAAAGTGTGCATCCGTGGGCGGTGGACGTTTCCAGCGGCGTCGAGATAAGTAAAGGCATCAAGGACGCGGCGAAGGTTGTGCAATTCATTCAAGAGGTGAGCAATGCGGATCGGTGAACTCCCCGACGAACGCGGACATTTTGGTCCGTACGGCGGTATTTTCGTGGCAGAGACGCTGATTGCCGCGCTCGACGAGCTGCGTCGCGAATACGAACTGGCGCGCTGCGACGCTGCCTTCATGGCCGAATTCCGCCATGAGCTGAAGCACTATGTTGGCCGCCCCAGCCCGATTTATCATGCCAGGCGCTGGTCGGAGCACCTGGGTGGCGCGCAGATTTACCTCAAGCGCGAAGACCTCAACCACACCGGCGCGCACAAAATAAACAACACCATCGGCCAGGCGCTGCTGGCCCGGCGCATGGGCAGGAAGCGTGTCATCGCCGAAACCGGCGCGGGCCAGCATGGCGTGGCCTCCGCCACCGTGGCCGCACGCTATGGCATGGAATGCGTCGTCTACATGGGCGCTGATGATGTGGTGCGGCAGTCGCCCAATGTGTATCGCATGAAACTCCTCGGCGCTACCGTCGTGCCGGTGTCTTCCGGCTCAAAAACCTTGAAGGACGCCCTCAACGAGGCCATGCGCGACTGGGTCACCAACGTCGAATCCACCTTCTACATTCTGGGCACTGCTGCCGGCCCGCACCCTTACCCCATGCTGGTGCGCGATTTCCAGTCGGTAATCGGTGATGAATGCCTCACCCAGATGCCCGACATGATCGGCCGCCAGCCCGATGCGGTCATCGCCTGCGTCGGCGGCGGCTCCAACGCCATCGGCATTTTCTACCCTTATATCGAACACAAGAACGTGCGTCTGATCGGCGTCGAAGCCGGCGGCGAGGGTGTTGCCACCGGCCGCCACGCTGCGCCCCTGTCAGCGGGTACCCCCGGCGTGCTGCACGGCTTCCGCAGTTATCTGATGCAGGATGAAGACGGCCAGATCATCGAAACCCACTCGATTTCCGCCGGCCTTGACTACCCCGGCGTCGGCCCCGAACATGCCTGGCTCAAGGACAGCGGCCGCGCTGAATATGTTGCCATCAACGATGACGAAGCCCTGCGCGCTTTCCACGATCTATGCCGGTTTGAAGGCATCATCCCGGCGCTGGAATCCAGCCATGCACTCGCTCACGCGGCCAAGATTGCGCCCGGCATGAGCAGGGATCAGGTACTGCTGGTCAACCTGTCCGGGCGCGGCGACAAGGACATCAATAGCGTGGCGAAGCTGTCGGGGATTGAACTGTAGACTGGGCGAGGCTTGCATGTATATCCCATCGCAATTCAAGGAAGAAAATTTGGAGCGGATCACGGCGCTTATTGAAGATTATTCCTTTGGAACGCTTATTTCTGCACACGAAGGATTGCCTTTCGTGAGCCACCTTCCGTTTTTGTTTGAACAGGATGCGGGCCCTCACGGTAAGCTGATTGGGCATATGGCGCGCGCCAATCCGCAATGGCAGCATTTGGCACAAGGGCAGACGGTGCTGGCGGTGTTTCAGGGGCCTCATGCTTATGTTTCTCCTGGCTGGTATGCCAAGCCGGGTGTTCCTGCCTGGAATTATGCCGTTGTGCATTTATATGGCAGAGCGCAGATGGTTGAAGATGAATCTCAACTTGAGGAACTTCTCGATAAATTGACTGCAGTACATGATGCGGACTATCCAGAGTCTATGCAGACGAGCTATATGCGCGAGAATAAAACACGACTTTTGGATATGATTATCGGCTTCGAAATCGAAGTCACCGAAATTCAGGGCAAATTCAAACTCAGTCAAAATCGCAGCAATGACGATCAGCAAAGTGTCATTCAACATCTGGAAGCTTCAGCGATAGCCTCGGATAAGGAAACCGCAGCCTTGATGGTTTCAAATCTTAAAGCGCGGCGCTAATCCAAATTTACCTATTGGTTATCTATGTCTCGTATTTCATCCGTTTTTGAACAACTCAGGGCGCAAAACAGAACCGCGCTGATTCCCTTCGTCACCGCCGGCGATCCTGACCCGCAGCTCACCGTGCCGATTCTGCATGCACTGGCGGCAGCCGGGGCGGACATCATCGAGTTGGGCGTGCCGTTTTCCGACCCGATGGCGGATGGGCCGACCATCCAGCGCGCGTCTGAACGGGCGCTGAAGCACCATGTCGGGCTGAAGGATGTGCTGGCGCTGGTGGCGGAATTCCGTAAAATCAATACCGCCACACCGATTGTGCTGATGGGCTATGCCAATCCGGTGGAGCGCATGGGGTATGAAGTGTTTGCCAAAAATGCGGCTTCTGCCGGCGTGGACGGGGTGCTGACGGTGGATATTCCGCCCGAGGAAAGCACCGGCGTAGCCGATGTGTTTGCCGCCCACGGCGTGGACATGATTTTCCTGCTCTCGCCCACCACGCCGGGGGCGCGCATCAACGTGGTGGCACAGCAGGCCAGCGGTTTTGTATATTACGTCTCGCTCAAGGGCGTGACCGGTTCGGCCAGCCTGGATCTGACCGAGGTGGCGTCGCATATTCCCGCCATCCGCGAGCGTTGCGGACTGCCGGTGGGGGTGGGATTCGGGATTCGGGATGCTGCAACCGCCCGCGCTATCGCCCGGTTTGCCGATGCCGTGGTGATTGGCAGCCGTATCGTGCAGGAGATGGAAAATTCCCCGCGCGAGCAAGTTATTGAAAATCTCGGTACCTTCGTGCGCGGCATCCGCGCTGCGATGGACGTCCAATAAGGAAATCCCATGAGCTGGTTCCAGAAAATCCTGCGCCCTAAGATTAATCGCAGAGAAGCCGATAGTGCGGCCAAGAAAGTCATGCCGGAAGGGCTGTGGAGCAAGTGCCCGGCGTGTGAAACGGTGCTGTACCGCGCTGATCTGGAAAACAATCTGGAAGTCTGCCCCAAGTGCGGACACCATCATCGTATTGATGCACGCGCCCGGCTGGAGATGTTGCTGGATGCGGAGGGGCGGCACGAGATCGGCGCCCGGGTGACTCCGCTGGATACGCTGAAATTCAAGGACAGCAAGCGCTACATTGATCGTTTGACCGAAGCCCAGCGTGCCACCGGGGAAAAAGACGCGCTGATTGTCATGCAGGGCAGCGTGCTGGCGGTACCGGTGGTGGTGGCGGCGTTTGAATTCAAGTTCATGGGCGGTTCCATGGGCGCGGTGGTGGGCGAGCGCTTTGTGCGCGGTGTTGAGGTGTGCCTGGAGCACCAGCTGCCGTTCGTCTGTTATTCTGCCAGCGGCGGGGCGCGCATGCAGGAGGGACTGTTCTCGCTGATGCAGATGGCCAAGACCAGCGCGGCGCTTACCAAGCTGGCCGAGGCGAAATTACCGTTTATTTCGGTGTTGACAGATCCAACCATGGGTGGGGTGTCGGCCAGCTTTGCCATGCTTGGGGATATCATCATTGCCGAGCCGAAAGCCTTGATTGGCTTTGCCGGGCCGCGCGTGATTGAACAGACGGTGCGTGAAACCCTGCCGGAGGGCTTCCAGCGTTCCGAGTTTCTGCAGCAGCACGGTGCGATTGACCTGATTATTGACCGCCGCGAAATGCGCGAGCGGCTGGCCAGCCTGCTCACCATGCTGCTGCGGCTGCCTGCGGCTGCCTGAATGGCGGAACATCATCCGGCTAACCTGGCGGGCTGGCTTGGCCACCTGGAGTCCCTGCATCACAAAACCATCGAACTGGGACTGGCGCGTGTCCAGGCGGTCAAGACCGCGCTGCAACTCGCACCGTCCCTGCCTGTCATTATCGTCGGCGGTACCAACGGCAAAGGATCGACTTGCGCCTATCTGGAAGCCATGCTCACAGCAGCAGGGTACCGGGTGGGGCTGTACACCTCGCCGCATCTGCTGCGCTACAACGAGCGTGTGCGCATCGATAATCGCGAAGTGGGGGACGCAGCGCTGTGCACCGCTTTTTCTGCGGTCGAGGCTGCACGTGGTACGGTGTCGCTGAGTTATTTCGAGTTTGGCACCCTGGCCGCCGTGTGGCTGTTTGCCCGTGCTGAAGTCGATGTGGCGGTGCTGGAAGTAGGGCTGGGCGGGCGGCTGGATGCGGTCAATGTGTTCGACCCGGAATGCGCGATTGTCACCAGTGTGGACATCGACCACACCGATTATCTGGGCGATACGCGCGAGAAAATCGGGTTTGAAAAAGCCGGGATTTTTCGCGCAGGCCGTCCGGCAATTTGTGGAGATGATCACCCGCCGCAGTCGTTGCTGCAACATGCCGCCAACATCGGCGCGGATTTGCGCGTCATAGGTGAAACGTTCAGCGCAGCGCCTGAGCGAAACTGCTGGCATTACAGCGGGCAGCATGAATACCGGGATTTGCCCAATCCGGCCATGGCCGGCCGCTATCAATTCAACAATGCCGCCTGCGCGATCGCTGCGCTGGAAACGCTCAGCAGGCGCCTGCCGGTGACCGAGGCGGCGATTCGCCAGGGCCTGCGGATGGCGCGCGCGACAGGGCGCTTCCAGGTGTTGCCAGGGCAGCCCGAGGTGATGCTCGATGTGGCACACAATCCCCATGCTGCGCGTGCGCTGGCAGCCAATTTACAAGCCCGTCCCGGCAGCGGCAAAACGCTGGCACTCTGGGCGATGCTGGCGGACAAGGACATCGCCGGCGTGGTGCAGGCCATGCAACCTGAAGTAGACGAATGGCTGCTGGCCAGCCTGGATGTGCCGCGCGGCGCTACTGCACAGGTGCTTCACGATGCGCTGCGTAAAGCGGGTGTCAGCGCACCGATAACGTGCAGCGATAGTGTGGCAGAGGGGTGGCGGCTTGCCTGTGAACGGGCCCGCGAAAATGATAGAATCTGTGTCTTTGGTTCCTTCTACACTGTCGCGTGGGTGTTGCAGCTTACTGACAGATAAACAGGAAAACATTGCATCATGGCCATTCAAGCCACTTCTGAAGAACAACTGCGGATGCGCCGCCGTGCGCGCCGCCGCCTGCTCGGCGCAGCTTCGCTGCTGTTGCTGGCGGCTATCGTTCTGCCCATGGTGCTCGACAAGCAACCGCGCCCGCTGGATCGCGATATTGAAATCCGCATTCCTTCACAAACAGCAGCGCCACTGGCATCCCCGCCGCCAGTAGCGGCTGGCGCACCATCCGCACAGGCAAGTGCTTCCCCGCCGCCAGTTGCAGCAGATAAAACCGTCGCGCCACCTCCTGCGGCAACTGTCCGTCAGACTGAACCGATCATCACCCAATCCGAGCCGCCCGCAGAATCCGATGCCCCGCACAAGCTGGCTGTGCCCACTCCTGCCCCCGCCCACAAACTGGGACAAGACGCCGGCAAAGTCCCGGAAAAACCTTCGCCAAAAGCCGAAGCTGCTCACAAATCAGCCGAAACGGCACTTGAAAACCCTGTCACGCCCACCCATTTTGTTGTTCAGCTGGGTGCATTCAGCAATGCCGAAAATGTGCGCCAGCTGCGCGACAAGCTGCAGGCGGCAGGTATTCATACCTATACTGAAGCGTTACCGAGTGGTGCAACCAGAGTGCGCGCGGGGCCATTCAAAACCCGTGAGCAGGCGGACCGCACCGAGGCCGGCATCGCGCTGCTTGGGGTGCAAGCCAGAGTGGTGGGTATAGACAAACCGTGACCGGTTTCGATTTTGTTGTCATAGGCGTCGTTGCTCTGTCAGTACTGCTTGGCCTGATGCGGGGTGCGGTCAAGGAGATACTGTCGCTGGCAGCCTGGGTGCTTGCCTTTGTTGCGGCAAAAACATTCGCCGCCACCGCCGCTGGCGTGATGCCGGATTTTATAAGCAATGCGGCGTTGCGTTATCTGGCCGGCTTTATCCTGGTATTCATCGTGGTGATGGCGCTGGCAATGTTATTGAGCCTGCTGTTGTCCGAATCATTGAAAGCGCTCGGCCTGGGTATGGTGGATCGAATGCTGGGTGGGGTATTCGGCTTTTTACGTGGCATGGTGATTGTGACCATGCTGGTGTTGCTGGCCGGCCTGACCCAGCTGCCGAAAACCGAAGTATGGCGACAGGCATCGCTTTCCGGAGTGTTTGAAATCCTGGCCATTATGGTTAAACCGTGGTTGCCGATGGATCTGGCCAATCATATTCATTACAGGTAATTATCATGTGCGGCATACTCGGCATCGTTTCCCATAGTCCCGTCAACCAGCTGCTCTACGATGGCCTGCTGGTGCTCCAGCACCGTGGCCAGGATGCGGCAGGCATTGTTACCGCCGAGGGCAACACCTTCCATATGCACAAGGCCAACGGGCTGGTGCGCGATGTGTTCCGTACCCGTGACATGCGCAATCTGCTGGGCAATGCCGGCATCGGTCATGTGCGTTATCCGACTGCCGGCAATGCCGCCTCCAGCGCCGAGGCGCAGCCGTTTTATGTGAATTCGCCGTTCGGTATCGTGCTCGGCCACAATGGCAATCTCACCAATGTCGATCAGCTCAAGGAAGACCTGTTCCGCCTCGATCTGCGCCACGTGAATACCAGCTCCGATTCCGAGGTGCTGCTGAATGTGTTGGCACACGAGCTGGTCGAGGTGGGCAATAGCCAGCGCCTCAGTCCGGAGCGCATTTTCAAGGCGGTATCCGGGGTGCATCGACGCTGCAAGGGCGCTTATGCTGTGGTGGCGATGATCGCCGGACATGGCCTGCTGGCGTTTCGTGATACTTACGGCATCCGCCCGCTGATCATCGGCAGCCGCCAGAGCGCGGAAGGCATGGAATACATGGTGGCCTCGGAAAGCGTGGCAATCGACGCGCTGGATTTCAAAATCATGCGCGACGTGGCGCCCGGCGAGGCAGTTTATATTGACGAAGCCGGGCAGTTTCACAGCATGCAGTGCGCGCAGCAGACCAAATACTATCCGTGCATTTTCGAATACGTATACCTGGCGCGCCCGGATTCGGTGATCGATGGCGTGTCCGTCTACGAGAGTCGCCTGCGCATGGGCGAGAGTCTGGCGGAAAAGATTCGCCGCGACTGGAGCCATCTGCCCATTGACGTGGTCATCCCGATTCCCGATACCAGTCGCCCCAGTGCGCTGCAACTGGCCAACCAGCTTGGCCTTGCCTATCGCGAGGGGTTTATCAAAAACCGCTACATTGGCCGCACTTTCATCATGCCCGGGCAGGCGATGCGCAAGAAATCGGTACGCCAGAAACTCAACGCCATCAGTATCGAATTCAAGGGCAAGAACGTGCTGCTGGTGGACGATTCCATCGTGCGCGGCACCACCAGCCGCGAGATTGTACAGATGGCACGCGATGCCGGCGCGCGCCAGGTATTCTTTGCTTCCGCCGCGCCGCCGGTGCGTTTCCCCAACGTGTACGGCATCGACATGCCTACGCGCCAGGAATTGCTCGCCACCGGTCGCAACGACGCGGAAATTGCCCGTGAAATCGGCGCGGATGCGCTGATTTATCAGGATATTGCCGCGCTGGTGGACGCGGTGCGCGAGCTCAACCCGGCCCTGCAGCACTTCGATGCATCGTGTTTCAACGGCGAGTATGTCACCGGCGATATCACCGAGGAATACCTGGCGTTGATCGAATCCTTGCGTTGCAATCCTGGCAGGAAAGACGTTAACGGTATGGATACCTTGCAACTCGACCTTAACCTGGTCGCTGGCGGACGCGGTGGTTGACAGCCAAGCTTTGCAGATATAGATTGAATACGCGCCGATTTGATACAGCTTGCGGGCGCTTAATAAATTCAGCTAAAGCGGAACAGCCCGTTCCAGCTTTCCTGCTGAACGGGTTTTTTTATTTTTGGAGTGGACATGAATCACGACAACGATCAATACGACATCGAAACCCTGGGTGTGCGCGCAGGAATAGAGCGCAGTCAGTTCAACGAGCATAGCGAGGCGCTGTTCCTCACCTCCAGCTTCGTGTTCAACAGTGCAGCGCAGGCCGCGGCACGCTTCAAGGGTGAGGAACCGGGCAATATCTACGCGCGCTTCACCAACCCCACCGTGACCATGTTCGAGCAGCGCCTGGCCGCGCTGGAAGGCGCGCAACGTTGCGTTGCCACGGCCTCCGGCATGTCCGCCATCCTGGCCACGGTGATGGGGCTGCTGTCGGCTGGCGACCACATCGTTGCCTCGCGTTCCATCTTTGGCTCCACGGTGCAGTTGTTCAATAACATCATCGCGCGCTTCGGGGTAGAGACCACGCTGGTGTCGCCGACTGATGTGGACGAATGGCGACGTGCCGTACGCCCCCATACCAAACTGTTTTTCGTTGAGTCGCCCTCCAACCCGCTGACCGAAGTCAGCGACATCGGCGCGCTCGCTGCCCTGGCCAGGGAAAGCGGCGCCAGGCTCGCGGTAGACAACTGCTTCTGCTCGCCGGCGCTGCAGCGTCCGCTGGAACTGGGCGCGGATATCGTGATTCATTCCGCCACCAAATACCTGGACGGCCAGGGCAGGGTGCTGGGGGGGGCAGTGCTGGGCAGCAAGGAGCTGATGGAAGGCGTGTTCACCTTTTTGCGTACCGCCGGCCCCACCCTCAGTGCATTCAACGCCTGGGTGTTCCTGAAAGGGCTGGAGACCCTCAAGCTGCGCATGGACGCGCATTCGGCCTCGGCGTTGCAACTGGCGAGCTGGCTGGAGCAGCATCCTGGCGTGGAGCGTGTATATTATCCGGGCCTGCCATCGCACCCGCAGCATGCGCTTGCGCTGCGCCAGCAGCGCAGCGGCGGGGGCATTGTTGCCTTCGATGTGAAAGGGGGCAAGGAAGCGGCCTGGAAAGTGGTGGACGCAACCCGCATGATCTCGATCACTGCGAATCTGGGCGATGCGAAAACCACCATCACCCATCCCGCCACCACGACGCATGGCCGACTGGCGCCGGAACAGCGGATTGCGGCCAGTATCGGTGACGGGCTGTTGCGCGTGGCCGTGGGGCTGGAATCGGTGCGTGACATTCAGGCTGATTTGGCAAGAGGATTGGATACGCTATGAACAAGCTGACTAAAATCCTGCTCTGGCTGGCTATGTTATGGCCCATGTTGGGCTTGGCCGGGAATATGACTGAGCTGGACTATCTCGATCAGGATCCCGGTACCGCAGCTTATCCCACCCGCATTCTGGTCAACAAGAAATTCATGCGTATGGATTCGGGCAAGGATGCAGGTGATTTCATTCTGATGGATCGCCACGCGGGCACGGTTTACAACGTGATCCGGAGCGAGGCAAATATTTACCGCTATAATCCGCATCCGCTGACACTGGCCAAACCCACCCCATGGAAAATTCAGGAGCAAGTCAAACAGCTGCCGGGCAACACGCGTAAATTCACCCTCGGCGTCAATGGCAAGCCGTGCATGGAAATCACTGCCACGGACAATCTTTTGCCAGATGTGGTGTCAGCGCTTGCCACCTATCGGCAAACACTGACATCGGTAGAGGTGCTGACCTGGCAGCGCACCCCTGCGGAAATGCGCGATCAGTGCGATCTGGCACAACATGTGTTCGAGATTCGGCGCACCCTGCAATACGGGCTCCCCATTGAAGAGCTGTACGCCAATGGCCGCAGCCGTCGCTATGTTTCACATGGCACGCGGGCATCGCAGGCGGCGTTGTTCCAGTTGCCGCCAAAATACAAAATGGTCAATGCGGATCAGGTTCAGGGCAAGTGAGCGGATGCGCGCTGCACCCCGCCGCGTCGCAGTGCAGATAGCCCCCGCTGTCGTACCAGTCCTGCAATACCCAGCGCTCGCTGGCATGCCCGTCCACTTCTAAAACGTGACGCGCGGGGCGGTGGGTATGACCATGAATCAGGCGCGGATAGGCATATTCGCGCAGGATTTCGATCACGGCCTGGTGATTGACGTCCATGATTGCGGCGGTTTTTTCCTGTTTGGCATGTTCGCTCTGGCTGCGTGCCTGCTGCGCCATGGTGCGGCGCACGGCGAGCGGCTGTGCCAGGAAACCGGTTTGCCAGGCAGGATCGCGCACCTGCGCGCGGAAAGCCAGATAGGATCTGTCATCGGTGCACAGCGTGTCGCCATGCATCAGCAAGGTCGGCTGGCCGTACAGGTCCAGCAGCGTGGGGTCAGCCAGCAGACGCGCGCCACTGGCATCGGCAAATTGCTGCGCCAGAAAAAAATCGCGATTGCCATGCATCAAGTACACCGCTACGCCACTGTCGGAGAGCCGCCGTAATGCACCGACAACGCTGCGGCTCAACGCTGTGTCCTCATCATCGCCCACCCAGGACTCGAACAGGTCCCCGAGAATGTACAGGGCTTCGGCGCTGCGCGCGCGCGTTTCCAGGAAATCAAAAAACAGCCGGCTGATTTGCGGCCGGCTGTCGCACAGATGCAGGTCGGATATGAACAGGCTGTGCGCGCACTCGCTCATGGGATCAGGCTGTTTCGGCGCGCTCGATGATGACGTCTTCAACCGGCACATCCTGGTGTCCGGCACGGTTTCCGGTTTTGACTTTCCTGATTTTATCCACCACCTCCTGGCCTTCCACGACCTTGCCGAATACGCAGTAGCCAAAGCCTTGCGGCGTGGCCGAAGTAAAATTGAGGAAGCTGTTGTTGGCAACGTTGATGAAGAACTGTGCAGTGGCTGAGTGCGGGTCTGGAGTACGCGCCATGGCAACGGTATAGGCCTCGTTCTTGAGGCCATTACCGGCTTCGTTTTCAACGGGAGCGTGGGCCGGCTTCTGGCTCATGCCGGGTTCAAACCCACCGCCCTGCACCATGAAGCCATCAATCACGCGGTGAAAAATGGTGTTGTTATAGGCGCCGCTATTCACATAGTCGAGGAAATTGGCGACGGTTTTGGGTGCCTTGTCGGCATAAAGGTCGAGGGTGATGACGCCGTGATTGGTATGCAGTTTGACCATGGGGTATATCTCCTGATTGGGTTGAGATTTGTAATGGATCGGGATTGGGATGCGTAGGCAGCTAAACACTTACTTATTGGGAAAAGTGGAGAAAAGGTTGCAGGCAACAGCACGAAAGGGCGCGCGCTTCATTATGATATACTCGGGTGGACTGAGCCTGGAGGCCAATTCTAGCAAGAACTCCCCCTGATTCAAAATCGCCATTCACCATCTCGCCTTTATCTCCGCACGTTTTTGTCCGACACGCCATGTTGACCATCTACAATTCCTTGGGCCGCGAGAAGCAGGCCTTTGTTCCGATCAACCCTGGCCGGGTGCGCATGTATGTGTGCGGCATGACGGTGTACGACTATTGTCATCTGGGCCATGCGCGCGTGCTGGTGGTATTCGATATGGTGACGCGCTGGCTGCGCGCGTCCGGCTATGCAGTCGAGTACGTGCGCAACGTGACCGACATCGACGACAAAATCATCAAGCGTGCCGCCGAGAACAAGGAATCCATCAACGAACTCACCGCGCGCTTTATCGCCGCGATGAATGAAGATGCCGCTGCACTGGGCGTGCTGCCGCCCACCCATGAGCCGCGCGCCACCGAATTTGTCGCGCCCATGCTGCACATGATTGAAACCCTGATCGCGCGTGGCCTGGCCTACCCTGCCGCGAATGGCGATGTGTACTACGCTGTGCATGCCTTTCCCGGTTACGGCAAGCTGTCGGGCAAAACGCTGGATGAATTGCGGGCGGGCGAGCGCGTTGAGGTGGATCGGAACAAGCGCGACCCGCTTGATTTCGTGCTGTGGAAAGCCGCCAAAGCGGGTGAACCCGCGTGGGATTCGCCGTGGGGAGCAGGACGCCCGGGCTGGCATATAGAATGTTCGGCGATGGGCGAGCATTACTTCGGCGCACATTTCGATATCCACGGCGGCGGGCAGGATCTGCAGTTCCCGCACCATGAAAACGAAATCGCGCAGTCCGAGGGTGTACACAACTGTACCTTTGTGAACTACTGGATGCACAACGGTTTCGTGCGCGTGGATAACGAAAAGATGTCCAAGTCGCTGGGCAACTTTTTCACCATCCGCGAAGTGTTGACCCGCTACGATGCCGAAACCGTGCGCTTTTTCATCCTGCGCGCGCATTACCGCAGCCCGCTGAATTATTCCGACCAGCATCTGGATGACGCCCGGCAGGCGCTGACCCGGCTCTACACCGCGTTGCGGGATATTGCGCCGCTGGACATCCGGATCGATTGGACGCACCCGCAGGCGGCGCGCTTCAAGGCGGCAATGGACGATGACTTCAATAGCGCCGAGGCCATGGCGGTGCTGTTCGAGCTGGCGGGAGAAACCAACAAATCGCGCTCGGCGCAGGATGCCGCGCTGCTGCGGGCGCTCGGCGGCGTGCTGGGTTTGCTGCAAAACGACCCGGCAACCTATCTGCAGGCGCTGACCGGCAGCGCTTATTCAGCACAACAGATAGAACAGCTGATTATCGACCGCGCCATAGCGCGCAAGGCGAAAAATTTTGCCGAGGGCGATCGTATTCGCAAGCAATTGCTGGATGCCGGGATCGTGCTGGAAGACAGCGCTCAGGGTACCAGCTGGCGGCGCGAGTAATTCAGCGCCTCAGCATATTCCGGCTGGTGTGCAACGGACACCAGCCGAGCTCATTGCGAGCGCGGCCGCAATTCAATGTAAGACTCCGGTGTACACCCTCCATCCAGCCGGGTTCGCCGCCTGCGCCGGTCAATTTCCAGGCAAGACTCAATGCCGCGCCGGCAAGTTTTGGCGCAACCGGCACAGCCACGCGGCTACGCGCGCGAATCGCATCACGAAAGCTGAAGCTGTCGTCCGCAGCCAGATTGTAGGCACCCGTTGCCGGTTGCCTGAGTGCCAGTACAATCGCCGCGGCCACATCGTCTTCGTGCACACATTGCAGCAGCGGTTGCGGGTCGGGCAGGCGCACATAGCATGGCTGGCGCAGCAGGGCCTTGAGCAGCGGCTGGGCATGGGCGCCGAGGATGATGTGCGGGCGCAGACGCACTACATCCGGATAGTGAGCCGTGAGCCAGTGTTCCAGTTCGGCTTTGTGCTCGCCATACAGAAAGCCCGGGATAGGCTTGAGCGGGGCTGCTTCATTGACCAGCACGCCGCTCCCGTACACTGCCGCGCTGGACAGATGCACCTGACGTGCCACACCCGCCGCGCGGGCCGCAGCAAACAGGCGCTGCGAGGCATGCAGGTTGATTGCGCGCATGGCGTGCAGCGGGGTTCTGCCGCGCAGCACCACAAACGCCAGGTGCACCAGGCCGTCGCAGGCCTGTAGCAATGGGGCGAGACTGACATCGCGCAGATCCGCCTGGACGTGGCGGTATTTCCGGTGCTCAAACCATCCCGGCCGAATATCCAGCCCGAGCACCGATTCGATCACCGGGTCATCGCACAAGCGCGGCAACAGGGCGCGGGCAAGGTGGCTGGCGCTACCGCTAATGAATACACGCATGGCGTTCAGGTGTGGAAAGCAGGCATGACGTCCTCTGCAATGCAGTGCATGGATTCCTGGATGACCTCGGTCGGGAGCGCGCCGGCACCGACCGCACAGAGCAGATTGGTCACCCCGGCATCACGGTATTTCTGCAGTTTCCCGATACATTCTGCGGGCGTGCCCACGACTGCCATGCCGAATGTTTCCAGCAGGGTGAGGTTGATGCCGAGCTTCATCAGGCTGCGAAAGCGCCCCAGATCGTGAAAGTGTTCATAGCTGGGATAGAGTTTTTCCAGCACCGGTAATGTCGTGGCGAAGAGCGCATTGTAAAACCACGTCAATGCCGGTTTGGCGAGCTGGCGGGCGCGCTTGCCGTCGGGCAGGCAGACGATGCCGACGCTCATGCCGGCACGTGGCGCAGGTACGGCAGCCGCGCTGTCGAGATAATTGCGGATGTCGTGTTTCACCATCATCCATGGTTTGAACGGGCCCGCCAGCATCCCCAGTTGTTGCTGCGCAGCCCAGGTGAACGTATCCGGGCTGACCGCAGCGGTCCACAGCGGCGGGTGAGGGGATTGCACCGGGTAAGGCAGTATATCCAGCGCATCCAGATGATAATGCTCGCCATGAAAGGTGACCGGACGGCGCAGGAACGACTGGCGCAGGATGGCCAGCGACTCCGCCGTGCGGCTGCGGCTGTCGCTCATGGCGACGCCGAACACGCCATACTCCTGGGGCGAGAAACCACGCCCGATGCCCAGCTCCAGACGACCGCCGGTGAGGATGTCCAGCGTGGCGGCACGCTCGGCAACATGCACGGGGTGGTGGTAGGGCAGCGGCACCACGCTCAGGCCCAGACGGATGCGCCGGGTGCGCTGGCTGGCCGCGGCCAGCACCAGATCAGGCTTGGAAGAATGCGAGTAGCCACGCATGAAATGATGCTCGACCAGCCACGCACAACCGAAACCGAGGCGGTCGGCCAGCTCGATTTCGGCCAGGGTGTCGGCGCATGCCTGCGCCTCGCTGCGTGCCAGATGCGGCGGCTGGGAAATCTCGTAAAACAGGTCGAATTGCATGGCCGGAGCGGGTCACAAGGGGCTGTTATAATGCCAGCATCATGACAAATTCGCCAAGCTATACCTGTTACGTGGGCGCGCGCGGCTGGGAACACGAGGACTGGGCAGGCAGCTTTTATCCGGACGATCTCCCGGCCGACTGGCGGCTTGCCTATTACAATAATTTTTTTACCTGCTGTTACCTCGACTACCCTGCCTGGGCGCAACAGCCCGAGGCAACGCTGGCGCAGTGGCTGGCCGATACCCTGCCGCGTTTTCGCTTTGTGCTGGAGACGCCAGCCAGCCTGTCGGAAGCCGATCGCGCGCGCCTGGCAATATTGGCGCCGCGCACCGGCCTGGCTGACACTGCGGCAGCGTTGCAGGCATCTTGCATGTGGTTGCCTGATGCGCCGGACTGGCGCGCGCTGTCGGCACAAATTCAGCACCGTGCGCAAACACCGGGAATACCGTGTTACCTGATCAGTCAGACACAGGCTGTGGCTGATTTGCAACAAGCCGTCACATTGCTGGAAATCCTGGGTTATTAAATTGTTCGCGCCGTCCAGCCGTTATAAAATCCGCTCAACTTCAATTTAAGGCATATCCGTGTCGACAGATAATCTGGTCGAAATTCGCAATCTTTCTTTTGCCTATGGCAAGCGCCCGATTCTGCAAGGTGTCAATCTGACTGCCCCGCGCGGCAAGGTGATCGCCCTCATGGGGGGCAGCGGATCGGGTAAAACGACCCTGCTGCGCCTCATTGGCGGGCAGTTGCGCCCCACTGGCGGCGAAGTGCGCGTGGCCGGGCAAGTGGTGCACCGGCTTAGTCATCAGGCGCTGTTCCAGCTGCGGCGCAAGATGGGGATGCTGTTCCAGTTTGGTGCCTTGTTTACCGATCTGAGCGTGTTTGACAACGTCGCGTTTCAGATGCGTGAGCATACTGATCTGCCTGAAGCCGTCATCCGTGATCTGGTATTGATGAAGCTGCATGCAGTGGGATTGCGCGGCGCCAGCCAGCTCATGCCGGCAGAATTGTCCGGCGGCATGGCGCGGCGTGTGGCGCTGGCGCGCGCGGTGGCACTGGATCCCATGCTCATCATGTATGACGAGCCGTTTACTGGCCTGGATCCTATCTCCCTGGGCCAAATCGGCAATCTGATCCGCAGGCTGACCGATACCCTGGGTCTGACCTCGATTGTGGTCACCCACGATGTGCAGAAATCGCTGGAAATTGTTGACTACGTCTATTTCGTATCGGGTGGCGTGATCGAGGCGGAAGGCACGCCTGCGGAAATACGTGCCTCCGGCTTGCCGTTTGTGCACCAGTTTGTGCATGGCGAAGAAGACGGTCCGGTACCCTTCCATTACCCTGCGCCTGACTATGCCCAGGATCTCGGACTGGGGGCGCGCAAATGATGCGTATGGGCGTGCGTTTTTTCTCCGCCATTGGACGGCGCGTGATTGATGGCATCTGGCGCCTGGGCTACGCCGCGCGTTTTGTGGCGCTTACGCTGCTGCGCTCGGGTACCAGCCTGGCACGGTTTGGCCTGGTGATCCGCGAAATTTATTCCAGCGGCGTGTTGTCACTCATCATCATTGTGGTGTCGGGGCTGTTTGTCGGCATGGTGCTGGGCCTGCAGGGTTATGAAACCTTGAAAACCTACGGCTCGGAACAGTCCCTGGGGGTGCTGGTTGCATTGTCACTGGTGCGCGAACTGGGGCCGGTGGTGGCAGCCCTGCTGTTTGCCAGTCGCGCCGGCTCGGCGATCACCGCCGAAATCGGTCTGATGAAAACCACAGAGCAGCTCAAGGCCCTGGAAATGATGGCGATAGACCCGATAGCACGGATAGTGGCACCGCGCTTCTGGGGCGGCGTAATTTCGATGCCGTTATTGGCGGCGATTTTTTCGGTGATGGGCGTATTTGGCGGGTATTTTGTCGGCGTGGTGCTGATCGGTGTGGACGACGGCGCATTCTGGTCGCAGATGCAGGCGGCGGTGGATGTGCGCCACGATGTAATCAACGGCGTGATCAAGAGTTGTGTGTTTGGTTTCGCGGTTACGGCAATTGCGTTATTTGAAGGCTACGACGCGCCGCCCACTGCGGAGGGTGTGTCGCGCGCGACCACGCGCACGGTGGTGACTTCCTCGCTGGCGATTCTGGCACTGGATTTTGTGCTCACTGCATTCATGTTCAAAGGGGTATAGGCAAATGGAAAGAACCGCACTCGACCTGTGGGTAGGCGTGTTTGTGGCGGCGGGGCTGGCGGCTTTGCTGGTACTGGCGTTCAAGGTGGGGAACATGAGCAGCTTTAATGTGTCCGACGGCTACACGGTTACGGCACAGTTCGACAATATCGGCGGGCTCAAGCCTCGTGCAGCGGTAAAAAGCGCGGGCGTGGTGGTTGGACGGGTGAGCCAGATCGCGTTTGACGACAAGACTTACGAGGCAACGGTCACCCTGAGCCTGGACAAACGCTACACCTTCCCCAAGGACACCATTGCGGCGATTCTGACTTCGGGGTTGCTGGGGGAACAATATATTGGCCTGGATGCGGGTGGCAGTGACAAAAAATTGGCCAATGGCGATAAAATCCGGATTACCCAGTCTGCGGTGGTGCTGGAGAACCTGATTAGCCAGTTTCTCTACAACAAGGCTGCGGGCGGTTCAGCCAAATCACCGGCATCTGCCCCGGCAGGCGCGCCCGCAACCCAAGGAATTCAGCAGTGAAAATGAAAAAATCGAGCACATTATCCCGGTTCATGCTGGCGCTGGCAGTTGCGTGGCCGGCAGGCAGCTTGGCGCAAACCGTGAACCTGGCGCAGGCGGAGCAAATGAGTCTGAGCGCCGACCCGCGGGTCAAGGAACGCGAGCAACTGGTGGAATCGGCGCGCGCCCTGCTCGAACAGGCGCAGGCCAAGGATGGCTGGCGCGTTAACGCCAACCTGTTTGTGGGGCTGGCGCCCCAGGTGAACGGCGGTTTTTATCAGGGCGGCGCCCCCTCCGGCACCACGCCGCGTCGCGACGGCCCGTTTCCGGGAGGCCTGTCCGACTGGACCTCGCTGCAGGTTGCGCTGATCAAACCGCTGTTTACGTTTGGCAAAATCCAGCATTACAGCGAGGCTGCGCAGGGCAATATCGATGTCAGGCGCGGCGATGTGCGCATCAGCAGGGCGGACACGGTGCTGGACGTCAAGCGCGCTTACTACGGTTACCTGACGGCGCGGGATTTGCGCCGTTTCCTGGAAGACGTGCAGAGCCGGCTGGACAGCGCGGTGACCCGCGTTAGCCACAACCTCAAGGAGGATAATGGCCAATCCAGACAATCGGATTTGTACGCGCTGCAAGCGGCGCGCGGCATGCTGGGCAAATATCTGAGCCAGGCCAAAGCCATCGAAAAAATCAGCCTGGATGGCCTGAAGGTGCTCACCGGTGTGGGCATGGATGCCGATCTGCAAGTGGCCGACGCCAGCCTGGCGCCGGTGGCGCTGCCCCGGGATAGCCTGGCGGAACTGCAGTCGCGCGCGCTGCTGGACCGCCCGGAAATGGCGCAACTGGAAGCCGGCATGCGTGCGCGTCGCGCCCTGGTGGCCGCGAAAAAATCGGAGCAATACCCGGACGTTTATGCGGGTATTGTAGGGACGGCCAATTACGCATCGCGGCGCGATCGGCTCAACAATCCCTATATTTATGACCCGTTCAACAACGCCGGTCTGACCCCGGTGGTCGGGGTGAAATGGGACATGGAATTCGGCGTGGTGCCTGCCAAAGTGGCGCAGGAGCAGGCCGAACTGGAAGCGCTCAACTATAAAAACCAGTATGCGCAGGCCGGGATTCCGTTCCAGGTATCTGCGGCGTATCAGCAGGTTCAGGCCAACTACGACGCGCAGCGCGATCTGGCCGCAGGCGCTGCGGCGGCGCGGCGCTGGATGATATCCGCGCTGGCGGATTTTAGCGCCGGACTCGGGCATGCCGATAAAGTCGCCGAGGCCCTGAAAAGCTACGCGCTTACCCAGGCGGAGTACCTGAAAACGGTGAACGATTACAACATGGATGTTGCCCAGATGTACCGCGCTGTCGGTGAACTCAAGTAAAACCACCTCTAAAGGCCAATACAAATCATGACGCATGAGCCCCCGTTGAAATTTTTCGCAGGTGCAGGAAAATGGCTGGTCGCCGGTCTGGCTGCGCTGAGCCTGCTGGTTGTCGCGCACGGACAGGCTGCGGGCGCCGATGTGGCGCCCGATGTGCTGGTCAAGACCACCACCCAGGAAGTGGTTGCCATCCTTAAAAAGGACAAGGACATTCAGGCGGGCGACACCCGCAAGATATACGAACTGGTGGACGCCAAGATTCTGCCCAATTTCGACTTTAACCATATGACCATGCTTGCGGTGGGCAAATACTGGCCGCGTGCCACGCCCGCCCAGCGCCAGTTGCTGATCCAGGAATTTCGTACCCTGCTGGTGCGCACCTACGCCAGTTCGCTGACCGCATTCAATAACCAGGCAATCGAATTCAAGCCGTTCAGCATGGCGCCGGAGGCGACCGACGTGACGGTGCAGACCCAGGTCAAGCAGCCCGGCGCCCAGCCCATTCCAATCGACTACAGCATGGAAAAAACACCTTTCGGCTGGAAAGTCTACGATGTGGCGATTGATGGCGTGAGCCTGGTGACCAACTACCGCAGCTCGTTCGGCAGCGAAATCCGCCAGTCGGGCATTGATGGACTGATTCGTACCCTCGCCAGCCGCAATCAGCAGAATGCGGTCAGCCAGCAGGAAGCACCGGCGGCTGCACCGACCAAAAAGTCGCGTAGCACGCACAAATGACAGCAGCCGAAAATGCTATCTGCGTCCTCGGTGCGGCAGTGACCATCTCCACCACCAGCAGCGTGCTCAAGGCCTGCACCGAGGCCATCAGGCAGGGTGCCCGTGTCATAGATTTTCACCAGGTGAATGAGGTGGATTCAGCCGCGCTCGGCCTGATTATTGAATGCCGGCGTGAAGCCGAGCACGCCGGGCTTGCACTGCGTTGCATCAATCTGCCGGCCAATCTGAGAAGCCTCGCCACGCTTTACGGCGTATTGGATCTGATCCCGCAATAAATGGGTGCCACGCCTGCCATTCTGGTGCGCCGGTTGCACAAGCATTTCGGCAGCCTGCACGCGTTGCAGGGGGTTGACCTGGAAGTGCGGCAGGGCGAATTTTTTGCCCTGCTGGGTCCTAACGGTGCGGGCAAAACCACGCTCATCAGCATTCTTGCCGGGCTCACCCGCGCCAGCAGCGGCAGCGCAGCAGTGATGGGACACGACGTGGTGCGTGACTACCGCGCCACGCGCAAGGCGCTCGGCGTGGTACCGCAGGAGCTGGTGTACGACCCTTTTTTCACCGTGCGCGAAGGGCTGCGCATTCAGTCCGGCTATTTTGGCCTGCGCCGCAATGACGACTGGATAGACGAGGTCATGGCCAATCTCGATCTGCTCGACAAGGCCGACCGCAACATGCGCACCCTGTCCGGCGGCATGAAACGGCGCGTGCTGGTAGCGCAGGCGCTGGTACACAAGCCGCCGGTGATGATCCTCGACGAGCCCACCGCCGGGGTGGACGTGGAATTGCGCCAGTCGCTATGGGCATTCATCCGCAAGCTCAATGAGGGTGGCCATACCATCGTGCTCACCACGCATTATCTGGAGGAGGCGCAGGCCTTGTGCAATCGCGTCGCCATGCTCAAGCAGGGGCGTATCGTCGCGCTGGACAGCACCGCCAACCTGCTCAACAGTATTGCCGAGCGTCATCTGCGCATCAGGATTACACCCGACGCGCTGCCTGCCGGACTGGCCGCACGCGTCGTCAGCCACATCGACGGTTTGCATGTGCTGGCGCTGGATCATTACGCGGATCTGGAGGGGGTGCTGGCACAGTTGCGTCAGGCGGGTGTCTGCATTCAGGAAATGGAACTCACCCAGCCCGATCTGGAAGATGTCTTCGTCCGGATCATGGGAGCATCCTGATGGTCGGCTTCTACACGCTGCTGTACAAAGAGCTGCTGCGCTTCTGGAAAGTGTCGTTCCAGACAGTGCTGGCGCCGGTCATTACCGCGCTGCTGTATCTGCTGATTTTCTCGCACGTGCTGGAAGCGCATGTGCAGGTCTATCCGGGCGTTCGCTACACGGCGTTTCTGGTACCCGGCCTGGTGATGATGTCGATGCTGCAGAATGCCTTTGCCAACAGTTCGTCCAGCCTGATTCAGTCAAAGATTACCGGCAATATTGTATTCATGCTGCTGCCGCCGCTATCCTATCTGGAATTTTTTGCGGCCTACCTGCTCGCCTCGATAGCGCGTGGCGTTGTGGTCGGCCTGGGCGTATTTGTAGTGACGCTGGTGTTTACCCGGCTCGTTATTCTGCATCCGCTGTGGCTGATTGTTTTTGCATTTTTGGGCACCGGTATCCTCGGCACGCTGGGAATTATCGCCGGTATCTGGTCGGAAAAATTCGACCAGCTGGCTGCGTTTCAGAACTTCATCATCATGCCGTTGACGTTTCTCTCCGGCGTGTTCTACTCCATCCACTCATTGCCCCCATTCTGGCAGGACGTGTCGCGTTTTAACCCGGTTTTTTACATGATAGACGGGTTCCGCTACGGTTTCTTCGGGGTGGCTGACGTGGCACCGCAATTGAGCCTGCTGGTGGTGGGGGTGTGCTTTGTGGCATTATCCGCACTCACCCTGATTCTGCTCAAAAGCGGCTACAAACTCCGGCATTGACAATATATGGTTACTCCCGAAAATATCCAGCAATACATCGAGCAGGGCATGCCCTGCGAGCTCGTGCGTGTGGCTGGCGATGGTCAGCACTTTGAAGCGATCATCGTCAGCGCCGAGTTTCGTGGCAAAAATCGCGTGCAGCAGCACCAGATCGTGTACCGTGCCCTGGGCGATCGCATGAAGGCCGAAATCCACGCGCTTTCCATGAAAACCCTGACCCCGGAAGAATGGGCAGCAGGGAATAGCTGATGGATAAATTGGCAATGCAGGGCGGCGTTCGCCTGTCCGGAGAAGTGCGCATCTCGGGCGCCAAGAATGCCGCACTGCCCATGCTCTGTGCCGGTTTGCTCAGCGCCGACATTCTGCGCCTGGAGAACCTGCCCAAACTCAAGGACATCAGCACCAGCCTGACACTGCTCGGCCATATCGGCATGCAGGTCTCGCTCGACGACCAGGGCGGCGTGGCGTTACAGGCCGCGCATCTGGACCGGCTCGAAGCGCCCTATGAACTGGTCAAAACCATGCGCGCCTCGATTCTGGTGCTCGGCCCCATCCTGGCGCGCTATGGTGAGGCCAGGGTGTCGCTGCCCGGCGGCTGCGCGATTGGTTCGCGTCCGGTGGATCTGCACATCAAGGGTTTGCAGGCAATGGGAGCAGAAATCCACATCGAGCACGGCTACATCCACGCCAAGGCCAGCCGTCTCAAGGGTGCGCGCATTTTCATGGATACCGTTACCGTGACCGGTACCGAAAACCTGATGATGGCCGCCACCCTGGCCGATGGCATGACCGTGCTGGAAAATGCGGCGCGCGAGCCGGAGGTGGTGGATCTGGCCAATTGCCTGATTGCCATGGGCGCCAGAATCGAAGGCGCGGGTAGCGATGTCATCTTCATTCATGGTGTGGACAGGCTGCACGGCGCCACCCATAAAATCATGCCGGACCGGATTGAAACCGGCACCTACCTGGTGGCCGCGGCGATCACGCAGGGGCAGGTCAGGTTGCTGAATACGCGCGCCGATATTATCGAATCGGTGCTGGACAAGCTGCGCGAAGCCGGTGCTCATATCGATGTGGGTAACGACTGGATCAGCCTGGAAATGCACACCCGTCCCAAGGCGGTGAACCTCAAAACCGCGCCTTATCCGGCATTCCCTACCGACATGCAGGCACAGTTCATGGCGCTCAACTGTATAGCCGAAGGCGTGGGCACGGTCACCGAAACCATTTTCGAAAACCGCTTCATGCATGTACAGGAAATGCAGCGCCTGGGCGCCGATATCGCGGTGGAAGGCAACACCGCCCTGGTGCGCGGCGTGGACAGGCTGGAAGGCGCGGTGGTCATGGCGACCGATCTGCGTGCCTCGGCGTCATTGGTGCTGGCAGCGCTGGTGGCGGAGGGTGAAAGCATCATCGAACGCATTTACCATATCGACCGTGGCTACGAATGCATCGAGGAAAAATTCGCCCAATTGGGCGCGCGCATCCGCCGCATAAAATGACCCGAGGTACCCATGATTACCATAGCCCTGTCCAAAGGACGCATCTTCCAGGAAACCCTGCCGCTGCTTGAAGCCGCGGGCATCATCCCGCGCGAGGACCCGGAAAAATCGCGCAAGCTGATTATCGCCACCAACCGGCCTGATGTGCGCCTCATCATCATCCGCGCCACCGACGTGCCCACTTACGTGCAATATGGCGCGGCAGACCTGGGCGTGGCGGGCAGGGACGTGTTGATCGAGCACGGGGGCGAGGGCATGTACCAGCCGCTGGATTTGAACATCGCGCGCTGCAAGATGATGGTGGCGGCACATCCGGCTTTCGACTACCAACAAGCCGTGCGTCAGGGCGCGCGCCTGCGCGTGGCCACCAAATATCTCAAAACCGCACGCGAATATTTCGCCGCCAAGGGCGTGCACGTTGACCTCATCAAGCTGTATGGCTCGATGGAACTGGCACCGCTGGTCAAGCTCGCCGACGTGATTGTGGACCTGGTGAGCAGCGGCAATACCCTCAAGGCCAATGGCCTGGTGGCGGTAGCGGACATCATGGACATCAGCTCGCGTCTGGTGGTCAACCAGGCCTCGCTCAAGCTGAAGCGCGCAGAAATCCAGCCCATGCTGGACAGCTTCGCCTCGGCCGTCGCAGCGGGCTGACGTCTGTTGTTGGCGACGCCCGTCAACCTGCCAGCTGATTCATCCATCCAGCGCATCCTGGTCATCAAATGGAGTGCGCTGGGCGATCTGGTGATGGCCAGCGCATTGTTTGAGGACATACGCCGCGCCTTTCCCCGCGCCGAGATACATCTAAATACCCAGCCTGCCAATCAGAAGCTGTTTGCCGCCGACACACGCTTTGCCAAAATCATCGCGCTGGATACGCGTGCCAGATCCGGCAGGCTCGGCGCCATGCTGCGCTGGCTGCGCAGCATACGTGCAGGTCGCTACGACCTGGTGGTCGATCTGCAGACCAGCGACCGCAGCCGTTTTTTGCTCGGCGTGTTGCAACTCACCGGCATGGGTATCCGCCATCGCGTCGGCAATCATGGCTTTTGGCCATACACCATCGGGCCGGACGATCTGCCGCTGGACATTAATCCGGTGCTGCGCATGCGCGCCGCGCTTAAGCTGGCAGGCATTCCCACGCCCACCAGCCATCCGGTGCTGGCGGTGCCGGAGCATAATCGTGAGCGCGTGCAGCGTCTGCTGACGCAACACGGTATCGCGGATGAGGACTACGCGCTGCTGTTCCCTGGCTGCCATCCGCGCGGTTACCTGAAGCGCTGGGGGGAGCAAAACTACGCCGAATTGGGCCGATTGCTGTTGCAGGAGAGACTGGTCAGGCACATTGTCATCGCCGGCGGCCCGGATGAAGTCGGGTTGGGCAACACCCTCGCCAGCCACATTGGCACAGCGGCAGTGAATCTGTGCGGTGCCACCGAAATGCTGGACATCATTCCGCTGGCCGAGCACGCCCGCTACATCATCGGCAACGACACCGGCACCTCGCATCTGGCCGCCTGCAGCGCACGTCCGCAAGTGGTGATTTGCGGTCCTACCGATCCCACCCGCGTCAAACCGCTGGGCGACCAGGTCATCGCCATCCAGGCCGACTTGCCATGCAGCAATTGCTATCGCAAGCATTGCGCGCATCACTCGTGCATGCGCGAGGTGCGCCCGGCGCAGGTGCTGGCATTGCTCACAGTAGCGCAGGTGCACGCCATCATCCGGGTGCCGGCCAGAATCCTTGAGGCGCTTCCCCATGCCTGATCCGCGCCATATCCTGTTCGTCACCCTGAGCAACATCGGTGATGCGGTAATGACCACCCCGGTGCTGGCCGCATTGCGCGCACGCTATCCCCAGGCGCGCTTTGACATCGTCGCCGATGCGCGTTCGGCTGCCTTGTTCGAACACTTCGACGCACTGGACGAGATTATCCTCAAGCACAAAAATGTCCGCTGGCGCGACCAACTGGTCTTCGTCGCCCGGCTGCGCCGCAAGCGCTACGACCTCATCGTGGACCTGCGCACCGATGGCCTGGGCTGGCTGCTACGCGCCAAACGGCGCTTGCATAAAGTCAAGCACCACCCGCCCGAGCGCCATAGCGTGGTGCGGCATTTCATGGCCATTGCGCCGCTGCTTGGACACATCCGGCCGCCGCCCGCTGAATTATGGATAGCGCCGGCGATCCATGCCCGTGTGGCAGCCTGGCTGCAAGTGCTGCCCGGCAAGCGCTGGCTGGCCCTTGGGCCGGGCGCCAACTGGGAAGGCAAAATCTGGCCTGCCCGGCACTTTGCTGCGCTGGCGCAGCACTGCGCCGGACAATTCGACGCCGTGATTTTTCTGGGAAGCGCGGCCGACACTGCGCGTGTGGCAGACATCGTCCGCACGCTGTCCTTGCCCTGCCTCGATCTGACGGGCAAGAGCGGTCTGCTCGAGGCCGCTGCCGTGTTGCAGCGCGCAACCGTGTTTGTGGGGAATGACTCCGGCCTTGGCCACCTCGCCGGCGCAGTCGGTACGCCTACGCTTACCGTATTCGGCCCGGGCGAGCCACTGCGCTATCATCCCTGGGGCGCACGGGCGCGCTGGCTGACTGCGCCGGGCAACGACCTTGCCCGGCTCGAGGTGGCGCGGGTTGCCGAACAATTGGACGATCTGCTGAGCCTTTCATGAACCTAAAAAAACTTAGTTCTAAACCACGGGTTCACGGTGGGCACGGAGAAAGGCAATCCTGGGGCTTTTATGGCCTCACCCAACGGGTGAATACCAGGCGACCTGCTATCCGTTGTTTTTACTCCGTGTTCTCCGTGAACGCCGTGGTTAACTGCTTTTTTCCAGGATGAACATCCACTCCCTGCACATTATCGGCAGCAGGCAATCCGGCGGCGCCGAG
This sequence comes from Sulfuriferula plumbiphila, assembly GCF_009938015.1. Classification (NCBI taxonomy): domain Bacteria; kingdom Pseudomonadati; phylum Pseudomonadota; class Betaproteobacteria; order Nitrosomonadales; family Sulfuricellaceae; genus Sulfuriferula; species Sulfuriferula plumbiphila. The sequence goes on from NZ_AP021884.1 coordinate 1,044,977, forward strand.
CGTTTCTATGCGCGTCTGGTGAACGCGCTGGCGCAGTGCGGCGGGCGTGTCACCAGCATCACGCCGCCGGGCAGTGCGATCAATGCCGAACTCAATGCCAACGTGCAGCAGCGGCACCTGCCGTTGCGCAGTGTGTGGGACTTGCCTTCACGCTGGAAAATCGGCATGACTGCCCGCACCGGGGACGCTGACATCGTGCAGACCTACATGGGGCGTGCCACTCGCCTGACGCATTTCAAGCCGGGGAAAAAGCCTGTGCACGTGGCGCGTCTGGGCGGTTATTACGACCTCAAGGGCTACCGCCACGCCCATGCCTGGGTAGGCAACACCCACGGCATTTGCGATTACCTCATCCAGCATGGACTGCCTGCGCAGCGGGTGTTCCATATCGGCAATTTCGTTGAGCCGGGCGCGCCGCTCAGTGCCACGGAGCAAGTCATACACCGCCAGGCGCTGGGCGTGCCGCACGATGCCTGGGTCGTGTCGGCAGTGGGACGCCTGCACCCCAACAAAGGCATGGCGGATTTGCTCGACGCTTTTCATCTGCTGCCCGCGCAGCTGGCAGGCCGCCCATTGCACCTGGCGATTGCGGGCGACGGTCCGCTGCGTGCTGCGCTGCACCAGCACGCGGCGCAGCTGGGCATCAGTGACCGCGTACACTGGCTGGGCTGGCAGGCCGACCCCGCGCCGGTATATCGCAGCGCAGATGTGTTTGTCTGTCCGTCGCGGCATGAACCGCTGGGCAACGTGATTCTGGAAGCCTGGGCACAGGGTGTGGCGGTGGTGTCCACGCGCAGCCAGGGCGCGCAGGAACTGATTGAGGATGGCGTGGATGGCGTGCTCACCCCGGTAGGGGATGCCGCTGCCATGGCCGGCGCGATACGCGCGCTGATAGGGGATGAAAGCGCTTGTGGCAGGCTTGCCGCGCAAGCGCGTCATAAGCTTGCGCAGCAGTTTTCGGAAGCCGGAATCGTGGGCGAATATACCGCACTGTATCAACACCTGCTGGCGGCGCTGCGCTGATGTGCGGCATTGCGGGCATTTATTCGGTGTCGGCAGCGGTGCCGCAAGCAGCCCTCACGCAATTGGCTGCAGCGCTGCGCCACCGCGGACCGGATGCGACCGGCTATCACCAGACCGCCAGGCTGGGCCTGGTGCATACCCGGCTGTCCATCATCGATCTGGCCGGCGGCAACCAGCCGCTGTATACCCGGGATCGCCGGCTGTGCGTGGTGGCCAACGGCGAAATCTACAACCACATCGAATTGCGCGCCACGCTGGAAGCGCGCGGCCATGTATTCAGCACGCACTCCGACTGCGAAACCATCCTCCATGCCTACCGCGAGTACGGCGATGATTTCGTCCGGCATCTGTTCGGCATGTTTGCCTTCGCGCTGTATGACGTGACACGCGACCGCCTGTTGCTGGCGCGCGACCGGCTCGGCATCAAGCCGCTGTTCATCATGGCGGATAGCGCGGGTGTCGGGTTCGCCTCCGAAATCAAAGCGCTGTTGCCGGCAGGCGCGCCCGCGCACATCGAGCCTGATGCGCTGCTGCAATACTTCCACAGCAATTTCATCAGTGGTGCGCGCACCATTGTCGCCGGCATCGAAAAAGTATTGCCCGGCGAGCTGGTGGAAGTGCGCGACGGCCGCATTACCTCACGCAGCCGCTACTGGCAATTAAGCGACGTTGAGCCGCTGGAAATTTCCTACGCCGAGGCGGCACGCCGTTTCGACGATCTGATGGCGACCGTGGTGCAGCAGCATCTGCGCGCCGACGTGCCGTTCGGCGTGTTTCTCTCCGGCGGCGTGGATTCTTCCACGCTGGTGGCGCTGATCCGCCGTTACAGCGACCAGCCGCTGCATACCTATTCGGTGGGATTTCCCGGCGCGGCGGTGAATAACGAGCTTGCCGCTGCGCGCCGCGTTGCCGAGCAATTCCACACCGGGCATACCGAGCTGGCTCTGAGCGAGCGCGATCTGCTCGCGGTGCTCAATGACACCATTGCGGTATCGGGCGAGCTGATGGCCGACTACGCCAATTTGCCCACCTGGCTGCTCGCCCGGCGCGCCAGCCAGGACGTCAAAGTGGTGCTGTCAGGTGAAGGGGGGGATGAAGTATTCGCAGGCTACGGACGCTATCGCGCACCCCGCATCAGGCGGCTGTGGCAAGCGCTGCAACACCCAGGCAGCGGCGGTTACCGCACCCGCGGGTTGGCAAAATCAGTGTCTGTTACGGATTTGTTCAATGGCGGTGACGCGGAACGCATCGCCCGCGCTCCATTCATACAGGCCTGGCGTGAAGCCAACCCGCGCTGGAGTGATCTGGTGCGCATGCAATACACCGACGTTGCGACCTGGCTCGCCGACGACCTGCTGGTGAAAGCCGACCGCATGATGATGGCGCATGGCGTGGAAGGGCGCGTGCCGTTCCTCGACCACCGCGTGGTGGAATTCGGCCTGGCGCTACCGGACCGGCTCAAGGTGGAAGGCCGCACCGGCAAGGTGTTCCTGCGCCGCTGGGCCGAGCAGTTCCTGCCCAGGGATCATCTGTGGAGCAAGAAGAAAGGCTTCACCGTGCCGGTCAGGGAATGGCTGCGCGGTGAGCGTATGGTGCAGCTTGGCGCGGCTTGTCATGGCCATGCGGCGTTCCAGGCAATGCGTGCTGCGCCGCTGGCACGGCTGATTGGCCGTCAATCCCGCACTGGAGATGAAACCATCTTTGTCTGGGCATTACTTCAGTACGGTTTGTGGCACGAGCGCTTCGTGCAGGGGGGGGCGGGGGTGTTGCATGATTGGGTGGATGCAGGAACACATTAGCCGTTTTCAGGTTCATTTGCCAGTGTCGCGCAATACGACGCAACCAGCCACCACACCAGCGCCGACAAAATGCTGCCATAAAATGCGATGCCCGCATTCACCGGCAGGGTCGCCACCAGCACCGACAGCCCCAGCGGTACGGCGTACGTATTGCCGGCGCGCATCGCCTGCCAGGTGCGGCGTAGCAGCAGAACCAGGAACGCCACGAAGCCCAGCAGGCCGATCACACCGGTCTCGACCAGAATTTCCAGGGTGATCTGGTGCGGATGGGTGGGGCCGGAGGTCGGGTTGACCTTCATGAAAGGGTCATCCGGATCGGCATATTGAGGATAGATGTAACGAAACCCGCGCGCGCCGATACCGTTCAACCAGTGGTCTTTGGCTATCTTGATCGCTGTGTGCCAGATCGGCAGGCGGATGCTGGTCGCCTCGTCCATTTTTTCATAATTGCCACTGAACAGGCCGGCTGTGACTCGCAGCTTGTTTTGCAGGGGAGGGTAAGTAGCAATCAGTGCCCCGATTGACGCGGCACACAGCAAGACAATCAGGATTGCCCGGCCTAAATGACGTCTGGGTGCCGTGAAATGGGCATACACGGCAAACCCTACCATCCCCGCTGCATACATTCCCCATGCGGCGCGGCTGCCCGACAGCAGAATCACCGCGGTGTAAGGTGCCAATGCCAGCCAGTACCAGCCGCTTGAGCGTGCGGCGCGGCGGCGAATGACTTCAAAATATACTGGCGCCAGTACCGCCACAATGAGTCCCATGGTGAGCTTGGCAAACGGACCGGTGATACGGCCACCAGCGGACTTATAGCCGAATACATCATGGCCGATAGCTGCCTGGAGTAGCGCATCGGCGACCCAGAAACTCAGTAATAGGGTGATGGCTATAAACAGTTTGCGGCGGTTTGCCTCATCCCGCAGTGCATACAATGCAAAAACACCGGCCAGCGGAAAGCGCACAAAAGCCAGTGCAGTGCTGGCTGCGCGCTCGAAATACACCGCGTCCGGCAGAGCAGTCACCAGCGGCAGCCAGATGCAGACGAACAGCAGCAGCAACCAGCGTATCGAGGGGTGCCGCCAGATGGCCCGTCCATCCTTGAACATCAGCGCAATGCCGCCGAAAGTCATCAATGCCAGCGGCACCTCAAAGCCCTTGCCAAGCGGCATGGCGAAAACAAAAGCGGCGATCAGCCACCAGCCGTGTTGGCGCACGGCGTGTGCAAATGATCCGGCGGGGGTGGACAGGGCAGCAGGTTCAGAGGAAGTCATGCGGGGTTTCCTGGTGGGCAATTAGCGTGGTAACAAGTTGCCTGCTGGCAGTGTTTGCGGCTGGCGACAACCAGTCCGCAAGTATCGTGAGCAGGCGATGGTAATAAGTATGTTCGGTCAAGGCGCGTGTACGCGCCCGTTGCGCGATGCTGACGGCGGCATCAGGATGCGCCAGCAGATATTTTACTCGTTCCCCCATTTGCGCGGGAGTGTGGCTGACCAGCATCTGGGTGCCTGGCTCGAAATATTGCGCGAGTCCATCCCGATAATCAACTACCTGCGGGATGCCGTAAGCTGCGCATTCGAAACTGCGCATATTGGTACCGTGCCGCACCACCTGGGCGTGAATGTTGAGCGAGACACGATGACACGCATAGACTTCCCCCATTTTTGAGTTGGCGAACGCGGGCCGAAACAGTTGCGGGTGCTGCCAGAAAAGACGTGTGCGCAGGAAATAATTGCCGTATACCAGCGGTCGTACGCCTGATGCAATCAGACCGTTCAGCCAGACGTCGCGCTGACTATCCTTGTTGCCAATAAAACAGCAGCCTTGCGGATTGTCCGCAGCCGGGGCAGGGCGATGTACCTTGGGGTGGCAGGCAAACGCCAGTTCCCCTTGGTAGCGTGCCGGATCGATGACCTTGAGCAAGTCTTCCGCATAACCCGCATCCGAGAGATAAATACGCTCAAAAGGGACGCAATCGCCCACTGAAAGCGTAGGTGCATCGGTCAGCCAGAGTATGTGTTTGCGATCGCTGCGTAATTTCCTGAACGCAGGAATGTGGTTGATGAACAGCGCGATGTCATAATCAGTGGCGTTGATGCGCGCCACCCGCTCGCCCAGCCATTTGCGCTTGTCCAGACGGTAGGCCAGATAGTCGGCAAGGCTGTCGGGGTAGGTGGTCATCCACTGCGCCTGTCCGGAGAACAAGTCTTGCAAGGCATCGAACACGTATTGCGCAAGTCCGCCTTTCCAGGGTTTGGCGACCAGCACTATTTTCATCGGGAGCGAGCTGGTTTAATTTCTATGTCATTCATCATGCTGGATTTATCCGGGCCAAATTGGCTCATGTCTGAATTGAACCGGCAGTCAATTCACAACTGCGAGATAAAGTGCCATGGTTTTTTCCAGCATCGCCGCCAAAGGGTAAGCGCCAGAATCCGCAACCACAACCGGCTGTTCCAGTAATCCGGTAACACGTTCAACCAGTGCGTTCATGTTACCCAGTTCAACCAGCCCGGCAGGATAGGCTGTCGCGAGTATCTCTCCCACGCCGCCGTGATTATACCCGACCACCGGCGTGTCCAGACGCAGCGCCTCCAGCACCGTGCGGCCAAACGACTCCGGTTTGCTGGACAGTGAAAGCACCATGTCCGACACCGCAAACACTTCGCGCATGTCGCTGCGATGACCGGTAAACGTGATGTCGCCAGCCAGCCCCCGTGCTGCCACGGCCTGGTGCAGTTCGCGCGCGTAGGCCCGGCGCCTGGGGTCTTCGCCGCCCACGATCAGACCATGTACCGGCAGTCCATATTGTTTCAGGCGGGCGATGAGTTCAATGAAAGCTTCGTGGCCTTTCAGCCGGGTCAGACGGCCAGGCAGGGTGAGGATATGTTTGCCAATGAGCTGCGGGTACTGCGCGCGCCATGCGGTCAGCCAGTCTGGTGCGGGCTGGTAAGCGTAAGGAAATTCCGCCGCGTCCACGCCCCGGTAAATGACCTCGATGCGGCTGGGATCGTTATCAGGATAATTGCGCAGGATGTAGTCGCGGATGGTGTTGGAGACGGCGATGATGCGCTCGCCTTTCAGCATCACTTTGCTGTAGCGGTTGACCGAATACAGCCCGTGCACCGTGGTGACCAGTCGCGGCCGGGTGGTTGGGTCCATGCCGCGCCAGGCCAGATAAGCTATCCACCCCGGCATGCGTGAGCGCACATGCAGGATGTCTACCTCGTGCTCCACCAAAAAACACCGCAGGCGCGGTACCAGGCACAGCGTGAACAGCGATTTCTTCCCCACCGGCCAGGTGAAATGCGCCGCGCCTTCTGCTTCCAGTTGAGCCACCATGCGCCCGCCCGCCGACATCACCAGCGCACGATGTCCGTGCTGCACCAGATGGCGCGCCACTTCCAGCGTGCCGCGTTCCACCCCGCCGCCCTGAAGGGCGGGGAGGATTTGCAGGACAGTCAGGGGTTTGTTCGGGGTCAACTGCTTATCCATTATTATTTATAGAAGCTTCATTGGGCGAAACAATTCACAATGCATTTTTTGATATGCTCGCTGAGTTATGCGCCTCTCGATAGGGCATGGCACAACGGCATGAGGCACCTCCAATCAGGCGTGTTAAGATAATACACATCTGGAGGCAGAATGTCGAAACAAAACAAGGAAATCCTGCTTGAGCAGGAGCGGTTCGAACTCAAATCCAAATCGGGTGGCGGGCTATTGAGATATGAGGTCTGGGGCGCTGTCGAGGGCGGTAAGACGGTGGTGACGCGGTACAATCTGGCCTACATTAACCACGCGATTTATCAGGGCGATAATGGGCGTGTTCTCGGTTTTGACAATGCCCACAATTACCACCACCGGCATTACATGGGTGAGATTGAAGTAGTCGAATTCATCAGTTATGAAGCAATACAAGAAAGGTTCCAGCAAGAGTGGCTGGAAATTGTTAACCAGACACGAGGCATAAAACCATGACCAGGATCGTGATTCGTACGGATGATGCGGCGGCTTTCTTTTCGCGCGCAAAGGATGCGGCGCGGAAAGCCGATCAGGGCGCAGCGTTTGAAGGCAAGCTAACGCTCTCGTTCGAAGACCCGCAACAGATGTTCACCGTGCTCTCGGAAGCGCGTCGCCGTTTGATGCTTGAAGTGATGCATGAGCCCAGAACGATTAATGAGCTGTCTCACCGCCTGCATCGTAACCGTTCGGCTATCACCAAAGATGTCGGGCTGCTTGAGAAGATGGGGCTGCTTGTCTCGCAACGCCAGTCCAATCCGGGGCACGGGATTCAAAAAGTGGTGCGCTCTGTCGCGCCTAAAATCGAGATGGTGGCAACACTAGGGTAATTTTACGTGCATCACTGAGCTGGCCTACATCGCCGTCCAGCGGTACGGCGCAACATCCAGCGTCTGCGGCCTGCCTGCAATCAAATCCGCCAGAATCTGCGCGCTGGCCGGTGCCATGGTCACCCCATAGCGGAAGTGCCCGGTGTTGGCGTAGAGATTTTCGACCAGCGGGTGGCGCCCTATGGTCGGGATATTATCCGGCGAGCCCGGGCGCAGTCCGCTCCAGTGCTGCACCAGCGGCACCGACTGGAGCGCGGGCAGGATGTTGGTTGCGGCGTTGTAGAGCATGCGTTTGACCGTTTCGGTGGTGCTCTTGTCAAAACCGGCATCTTCCACCGTGCTGCCCGCCAGAATATGTCCGTCCCGGCGCGGGATCAGGTAAATGCCCTGGCGATAGACGATATGCGGCAACAGGTTCGGCGCGGCCTTGAACAACAGCATCTGCCCGCGCATCGGCTTGATTGGCCAATGCGGCGCGATATTGCCCAATACCGACTGGCTCCATGCACCGGCTGCAATGACATAAGCACTGGCCTGCAGTTTTCCCCGCGGCGTATCGAGATAATCAATGTGTGCCGGACTGGCGCGCGCGACCTGCGTGACTTCAACCCCTTCCAGCAGATTTACCCCGGCGTCCAAAGCGGTAACGCGCAGCGCCTGCACCAGACGCGGATTGCGCACCTGTGCCACATCCGGCAGCCACAATGCCGGGCTGTTTTCCGCCAGCGCAGGCACCCGCGCCTGCGCGTGCTCGCGCGCATGGCGCCAGCCGTGCTGCGCGCACCAGCGCCCGGCAGCAATGTCATCCACAGGCGGCAACACCAGCATCCCGCTGACCCGGAATTCGGGATCTATGCCACTGCTGGAAGTCAGACGAGCCGACCAGTGCGGGTAAAGTTCGACGCCCAGATCGCACAGCCGGGAAACGGTATCCGGATAGTCCCATGGCAGCAGCGGCGACAAAATGCCGCCACCGGCCCAGGAAGATTCCGCACCCGCCACGCCGCGCTCCAGCACGGTAACGCGCGCGCCTTCACGCGCCAGTTCGAGTGCGCTGGATAAGCCGATGACACCGCCGCCGATGATGAGGAAGTCTGGATTCACAGTGGGGAAAGGGGATGAAAACGCAATTGAGCCAGATTCTGCCCGTTCATTCTAACAAACCTGCCGCTTGTCGGGTGGCGCTGGTGGATTGCAGAATATCTGGCTAGGCTTCAGGCTGTGAAAAAAGAAAACATCATGAACGGACAATTCAACCACGGGTTCACGCTGATCGAGTTGCTGGTCACCATGGCGGTGGCAGCCATTCTGGTGACCATGGCTGTGCCCGGTTTCCAGACTTTTTTCAACCGTAACCGCATAGCTGCGGTGACCAACGATTACCTTGCCGCCATCAACTACGCCCGCAGCGAGGCAGTCAAGGGCGGCGCCATTACAACCCTGTGCATGTCCAGCAACGGCAGCACCTGTAATGGCACGCAGTGGAGCCAGGGGTGGGTCATCTGGGCTGACCGTAATGCCAATGGCATGCTGGATGCTGGCGAACTTATGCGCTCTCATGGGCCGATCAATGCAGGTGACGTGGCCATGGGGGGCAGCCAGACCAGCTTCAGTTTCAACGGCCAGGGCGCCCTGACCACGACCACCGGTGGAGATACGTTCAACATTTGTACCCCAAGCGATTTGACGCTTTCCAACAGCATTACCATCGACCCATCCGGCCATTTGCGGCGCGTCGCCAACCCCGGTCTTGCAACTTGTCCGTAATGGAGTGAGCCACATGCGGCAACATGGATTTACCTTATTGGAAGTGCTGGTGGCCATGGTCATCGTGTCCATTGGCCTCGTCGGCCTGGCCGGGTTGATGATGACCAGTGCCAAAAACAACCAGAGCGCTTATTACCGTTCGCAGGCGAGCTGGATGGGCTATGACATCATCGACCGCATGCGTGCTAACCGGAGTGTGGCTCAAAATGGTTCCTACGATATCTCGCTTGGGGTGTCACCAACCGGCTGTGGTACGGGGGTAGTGGTTTCTGATGATCTGTGTCAATGGAAAACGGAGCTGGCAACCGCTCTTCCAACTGGAGATGGATCAGTTTCAGTGTCAGGAGGCATTGCTACTGTCACTGTTAGTTGGGATGACAGACGCGGGCTGGGAGCAAATGCAAATTTTGCTGGCAACCAGGCTCAATCCATTTTAATACAGACGCAGCTATGAACCTTAATCGATCCATGTCCTTGCGCCAGACCGGTTTCAGCCTGATAGAGCTGATGGTTGCCATTACCATCGGTTTCATCGTGGTGGCTGGCGTGGGCTATCTGTATTTAGGCAGCCGTCAGGCTTTTAACGCCCAGGATAGCCTGTCGGCCATTCAGGAAAACGGCCGTTTTGCGCTGGATACGATGAGCCGCGACATTCGCATGGCCGGCTACATGGGATGTGGCAACCTGGCCGTATATGCTGCTTCTCCTGGCACGCTTGGCAATATTACCAAGGCCCCCGCAATTGCCCCCGTAACACCCGCCAGCGCCTTGCAGGTCTTTCCCGGCGGCACTGGCTGGACTGCTCCAGCTGGAGTCAGCTGGGCGGCCGGTGACGTATTGCGTGTGTCCGGGGTCGATCCATCCGGAGTGTCGCTTGCCGGCCCAGCACTTCCAGGTAGCGCTGCCGCTATTCACGTTAGCGGCAATCCTGGCAATTTCCAGGCTAACGACGTGCTGTTGATAAGCGATTGCACGAATGCGGTGATATTCGTGACAAGTAGCGTGTCGAATGCACCGGGAATGGTCACTTTTGCTCATGCGAGCAATGTAAATACCGTGCCATATCTTTCCGCGACCCATACATTTTCGCCTTCGGCGCCGGGATCACCGGGAGCCCAGGTTTACGCTTTCCGGCAGGCGGATTATTTCGTGGGCTGCCCCACGGCATCATTTTCTGGTGGTCAATGCAGCGTGCCTTTAGCGCTTTATCAGGTGATCAACAACGGCGTTCCGCAAGCGCTGGTGGATAATGTGGAAAACATGGCGTTCATGCTGGGAGTGGATACGAGTGCACCGCCTCCCAATGTGCCGCCTGCCCAAGTCGTGGGGGCTTACCAGACACCTGCTGCGGTTGCGAACGCTGGAAATTGGGCCAAGGTGCTCACGGTACAAGTGCATTTGCTGATGGTGGGCGGCCCGGCCAATGACGCGCGCAGCAATGTTGCCGTAGCCTCTCAACCGTACAGTTTCATCGTCAACGGAACCACCTACGCATCCTATCCAGCAGACCGGCGCATGCGCCAGGATGCCACCGCTACCATCGCCCTCCGCAACCGCCTCCCCTAAATCATGGACAAGTCGCTTATTTCTTTCAGACAAACCGGCATGGTCTTGATGGTCAGCCTGATTTTTTTAGTGCTGCTGACCCTGCTGGCTGTCTCGGCGATGCATGGCACCATCCTGCAAGAGCGGATGGCGGGAAATACCCGTGATCGCATGCTGGCTTTCCAGGCCGCCGAGATGGCCTTGCGTGCCGGCGATGCCCTGTTGGGCAATCCGGGTCTTCCCCCCAATGGACCAGGAATCTATATGGGGCTGAATTCATCACCTGCCGCTACTTATACTTCGGTGCAGCAATGGGACACCGCCTATCCATGGGCCACCAGTGCCGCGACGATTAGCGGTAGCCTCCAATATGTGGCGCAACAGCCCCGCTATGTGATTGAGAGGCTTTCCACCACCGCGTCCTGCGGACCGCTGCCGAAACAAAAAAACTTGGTTCACACTGGTGAAGGCTACTACCGCATCACCAGCCGGGGGGTAGGCGGCAGCACCAATGCTGCGGTGATTCTTCAGGAAATTTACGTCCGCTGCTCATAGGAGAAAAAATGAAATCGTATTGCTTATTGCTTATTGTGTTTCTAGGGGTATTGGGTTCTACCTCATCTGCCGTCGCCATGATGCGCGCACCAGGCAGTGCAGCATCCCCAACCCAGCAGAAGCCTCAGCATGAGATAAAAAAGCATCCTGTTGACAAAACACAGTCATCCCAACAGCAAAACTATCAGACAGTACCGCTGACCGTACCGGTCAAGAAAAACCGGTAAATCCATGTTTTACCCTTGCGCAAGGGAGCAACCATGAACCCATTACCTTCACGCAAATGTTCAGCAGCCACGCCTACGACCGGCTGGCATCTATATGCTGCCATGCTAGTGACGCTATTGCCCTTGGCAGGCATGAAAGCGGCCGATGCAGTGACCATTTCCAATACGCCGCTGTATCTGGGCACCAGCGCGCCGCCTAATGTGTTGCTGACGCTCTCCAATGCCCAGAACATGGACGAGAATGGCAATCCGGCGAACGGTATTCCCATTGGAGCAGCCATCGGTGGCAGCAGTCCGGACAGCAAATCGGAAATTGCCCGCGGCGTGATCCGCAATCTGGGTAGCAGTTATGCCGGCCAGATTAATCTGGGATTGATGACATTTAAGCAATATACGCCCAGCCCGCTGTATCTTTACAATTCCCTGTACGACGCCAGCTACAATCCTGCCAACTACGCTGCGCCGCCACCCTATGTGGCGAAGAACGCCACCACCAAGAATTACCGGATTGCCAATCCTGCCGATACCGCCAATTACATCTATTACAACTGGGCGTCGCCTTTTTACGATAGCGGTCTTTACCCGTACAATTTTTGCTATTCCGATACGGCTAGATTCGATAATACAACCAATATTTCTTCATACGACAATTACCGCTGTTTTAATACCAAAACCGGCACCAGTGACGGCATCGTCTCTCCCATGCCGGGTTCGGGTAGCGCAACGTCTGCGGAGCAGGCCTATGGTTACCAGGGGCCCGTGATTTATCAGGGGTATTTTGTTCCCACCGATACCGACTATGCCACCAACACCCTGGATTTTGGTGCACGTATTCCTTCCATCTATACCTCCACAGCCTGGTTTTCAGCAGGTTCGCCCGGCGGTGGCTACTTGCAGGTGCCCGTCGCACCTTTAAATTCCACTCAGCAGACCAAGCTGAATAACAAGCTGACTTGCAACGTGCCAGCCACTAATGGCAGCGAACCCAACCCGAATCCCACCCCCAGTTCCGCGCCCTGCAATAGCAATAGCAGCCCCACGGGCAGCAGCATACTCAATGCCGGTCTGACCGCGATCGAGGGCACGCTGAAAGCAAACCAGCTCTATTTCTCCGGAGGAACCAGTTCCGCGCAGGGATTTGCAACCAACACCTTGCCCAATTCCTGCAATAAGAATTTTGCCGTGCTGCTGACCAATGGTTTGCCCAGCGTGACGTCCACAGGCACCATACCCAAATTGTCCAACGGCCAGATTGATATCTGCACGCTGACCAGTCAGGCGGTGACGGCTGCAACAAACCTGAAAAAATCCGGTGTGAATCTGTACGTCGTAGGCTACGCCATGCTGCCGCAAGTGTTACAGAACTATACGGCTCTGTGCGGCAACGCCACTAATCCGCTGGATCAACTGGCGAGTGCCGGTGGTACCGGCACATCCTTTTCCGCCAGCAATCCGGCCCAGTTGCAAAGCGCCCTGAATGGCGTATTCAACAGCATTGTCCAGTCTGCTGGCTCGTCTTCCGCGCTGACGTCCAATTCCACCAGCGTCAATAGCAGTTCGTATATCTACCAGGCCGGTTTCAACACCGCCGACTGGTCGGGCAGCTTGCGCGCTTTACTGGTGTCAGGCAGCACCAGTGTCGCGCCAGCGTGGGATGCAGCCACGCTGATGCCTGCTGCTGCAGCACGTTCCATTTTCACCTGGAACGGTACTGCAGGAAAGACTTTTTCATGGACAAATTTAACAGCTAACGAACAGTGCTATCTGGCATCGCAGGCTTCGGGATGCACGCTGACAGCAGGGCAGGCGAGCACCGGCCAGAACGTGCTGAACTACCTGCGTGGCGATGCCAGTCTGGAACAGAAAAACGGAGGTTCTTACCGCAACCGTAGCACCTCGCTGGGCGATATCGTGAATTCCAATCCGCTCTACCTCAGCAATGAGGATTATGGCTATTCCATCCTGCCGGGCTCGGAGGGGTCCAGCTACGCAGCCTATCTGCAGAACAAGTCGAGTAACACGCCCATGCTCTACGTGGGTGCCAATGACGGCATGTTGCATGGGTTCAATGCAAGCACTGGAGTGGAAACATTTGCTTATGTACCCAGTGCAGTGTATCCCCATCTGGCAGATCTGACCCTGCCCAGTTATAACGGCAATCACGAGTATTTCGTGGACGGTTCTCCCGGCAACGGCGATGCGTATTACGCCAGCGCCTGGCACACGATTTTGCTGGGTACGCTGGGCTCGACCATGGGCACCAATGCAGTGTTTGCGATGGATGTCACCAACCCGGGCAGCATGAGCGCCGGCAACGCACTGTGGGAATTCACCGATGCCAGCGATTTGGGCAACACCTGGGGTAAAGGAACGGTGGCGCGCTTCAATGACGGCAATTACTATGCGGTGGTGAATAACGGCTACAACAGTGTCAACAAGCATGCGGTGCTGTTTTTGATTCAGGTAGATAACCCTTCCAATGTCATCAAGATCGATACCGGCGTGGGTGGCGGCAGTGTGGACAATGGCTTGTCGCAACCCACTTTGCTGGATCAGGACAACAATGGCACCATCGATGCAATTTACGCGGGGGATTTGCAGGGGGACGTGTGGAAGTTCGATGTGAGCAGTACCAATAAGAATCAGTGGAAAGTTGCTTACACTAGCGGTAGCACCAAATTGCCGCTGTTCAAGGCCAGAGACGCCAGCGGTGCCGTTCAGCCGATTACCGCGCCGCTTGTCCTGAGTACACTGCCCAATGGAGCAACAGGCACGGTGCTGATTTACTTTGGTACGGGGCAGTATCTGAATACTGCCGATCTGACCAATACTGCGACGCAGAGCCTGTATGGTGTGCTGGACAGCAGTACCTTCCTATCTGGCGCATTTAGCGGCGGTACCAGCAATTTTAGCCGCACTACCCAGCTCAGCGGTGTCAACGTGCTGGTGCAGCAGTCTATCCTCTTCGAGAGCGCCCAGGCCCGTGCTGTGAGTAGCAATAGCGTGAATTATGCGGGGGGGGCCTTGGGCTGGTATATGGATTTGCTACAGCCGCCAAATGCCACCCAGCAGGGCGAACGGGTGACCAGTGAGGCTTTGCTGCGTTCCGGCCGCGTGGTTTTTGTTACCAGGATACCTGCAACGGGTACCTGCGTGAGTGGCGGGAGTAGCTGGTTTATGGAGCTGGATGCTGCCAGTGGCGGTGCGCCCGGTTACACCTTCATGGATATCAATGGGGATGGGAAATACGACAGCAGCGACAATGTTACCTTGTCCAATGGAGCCAGCGCCGTGGTTACCGGTGTTAAGATCAGCGGCAGCTTTGGCAGTACGCCGGTGTCATTGTCTAATGGCGGCTCCTATACTACGGTAAGCGGACTGTCCAGCGGTGGGACAACGGCCGGAGGTGGCTCCGGCGCTAACCAGACTGGGCAGTGGACAGGTCAGTTCGGTCAAAATGGGCCCGGACTCCCAGATACATTAAAGATTCAGGGTAGCCCTCGCGCATCATGGAGCCAGATCAAATGAAGAAACCAATCCAGGCACTGGGGGGATTTACCCTCATCGAATTGATGATCGCAGTGGTGGTGATCGGGATACTGTCAGCCATTGCCTATGCCAGCTATACCTCATACGTGCAACGTGCGCGCCGGTCGGAAGCCAAGGCGGTTTTGCTTCAGGATGCCACCATCCTGGAACGGAATTTCACCATGGCGAACCGTTACGACAATACGCAACTCAATGGTGGAGGTACTGCCACCAGTGGGCTGATTATCGCGCAAGCGCCCCCCAGTGGCACCGCCAACTATACGATTGGCGTGGCTTTTAACACAACGCCTGCCACGGATTTTTTACTGAAAGCCACACCAACAGGCCCCATGGCCTCAGATGCCTGCGGGGTGTTTACATTGGATAATGCCGGGGTGCAGGGAGTCACTGGAGGCGCTCTATCAGCTGCGGAGTGTTGGGGGCGCTAAGCTGATTTTCGTGAGCAGGAGATTTTGGTGTCGAGTTGTTTAATGCCAGCCAGTGTGGCCACGCGACACACGCAGACCGGATTGCCCCTGCGAATGGTCAGTGTAAGAGGATACGGGAATTCTAGCTAGGCTGGCCTTGCTGAATCAATCCTTTTGGTAACGGAAACATCACGCTCTCCGCTGTGCCACCCAACTCTGTAACATTGTCTACGCCCAGCAACTTGAGCCGGGCGATGACTTCCTGCACCAGCACTTCCGGGGCGGAGGCACCAGCGGTGACGCCAATGCGGGTTTTATCCGGGCAGCCATTCCGCTTTCAACTCCGCGGCGTTATCCACCATATAGGCGCTCACTCCCAAATTCTGCGCCACTTCGCGCAGGCGGTTGGAATTGGAGCTGTTGGGGGAGCCGACCACGATAATGGGATCGCATTGGCTCGCCAGCGCCTGTTCAGCGCCTTGGTGGTTAAATGTTTTCCAGGTTAATTGCCAAGAATAGCCCAACCTGGTTGGGTTGGTAATGGAGGTATTGCTTAAATGGCGCCTACTTGCTAGCATATGCTTGAATATATGCCAAGCTGCGCCAACAAGGAGGCCACCATGTTAACCGAGCGCCATGTACGTCTATTCAAGAACGGTCGTAACCAGGCGATACGCATTCCCCGCGAGTTCGAACTGTCGGGTACTGAAGCCATCATCCGCAAAGAAGGTAATCGCTTGATTATTGAACCGCTGCCGCGTCGTTCGTTACTGGGATTGCTCGCCGGATGGGAGCCGATGGAAGAGAATTTCCCCGTGGTCGAGGATTTGCCTGCCGAACCGGTGGAACTCTGAGGTGTCAGGCTATCGCTATCTGCTTGATACCAACATCCTGAGTAGCCTGCTCAAGCAACCGGCTGGGGCAGTAGCCAGCCGAATCAATGCAGTCGGTGAAGACGCAATTTGCACCAGTGTCGTGGTCGCCTGTGAATTGCGCTATGGTGCGGCAAAGAAAGGGTCTCAAATTTTGTCGGACAAGATTGAGCAATTGCTGTCCGCGATTGAGGTGCTGCCGTTCGAAACTGGGGCTGACGAGAAATATGCCGAGGTACGCACAGCGCTGGAGAAACTTGGTACGCCAATTGGCGCGAACGACTATATGATCGCAGCCCACACGCTGTTGCTAGGGCTCACATTGGTGACGGACAACATAGGTGAATTTACCCGGGTTCCCGGCCTCGGGGTCGAGAATTGGCTGGAACCGTTGACCGGCGTTGATTGATATAGCCCGCCACCCTCTCCCCAGCCCTCCCCCATCAAGGGGGAGGGGCTAAACTGACACTGGCTGAATCAATCCCTTCGGCAACGGGAAGACCACGCTTTCAGCGATACCCCCCATTTCAGAAATACTCTCTACCCCCAGCGATTTGAGCCGGGCGATGACTTCCTGCACCAGCACTTCCGGGGCGGAGGCGCCAGCGGTGACGCCAATGCAGGTTTTATCCGCCAGCCATTCCGCTTTCAACTCCGCGGCGTTATCCACCATATAGGCGCTCACTCCCAAATTCTGCGCCACTTCGCGCAGGCGGTTGGAGTTGGAGCTGTTGGGGGAGCCGACCACGATGACCAGGTCGCATTGCGCTGCCAACGCTTTGACCGCGTCCTGGCGGTTTTGCGTGGCGTAGCAGATGTCGTCTTTTTTCGGGCCGACGATGGCGGGGAAACGCGCCTTGAGGGCTTCAATCACGCGCGCGGCGTCGTCTATCGAGAGCGTGGTCTGGGTGACGAACGCGAGTTTGTCAGCATTTTTCACTGCCAGCTTTGCCACGTCTTGCGGCGTTTCCACCAGATACATGCCGCCCGCCGATTGCCCCATGGTGCCTTCCACCTCGGGGTGGCCCTTGTGGCCGATCATGATGATTTCCAGATCCTTCGCGCGCATTTTGGCGACTTCGACGTGGACTTTGGTGACCAGCGGACAGGTGGCGTCGAATATCTTCAGGCCGCGTGCTTCAGCTTCATGCCGCACCGCCTGGGAGACGCCGTGGGCGCTGTAGATCAGCGTGCTGCCGACGGGTACTTCAGCCAGGTCTTCAATGAAAATCGCGCCTTTGGCCTTGAGGTCATCGACCACGAACTTGTTGTGCACGACTTCGTGGCGCACGTAGATAGGGGCGCCAAAGCGTTGCAGTGCGCGTTCGACAATTTCAATGGCGCGATCCACTCCGGCGCAAAAGCCGCGTGGGTTGGCGAGGAGGATTTGGGTGCGGATGGTCATGGGGTCTGCCCGGAAATGGTTAGTAATGATAGCGGCATTGGGCGATCAGCAGACAGCCATCCTCGATTGCATAAACCAGGCGATGCTCATCGCTAATCCTGCGTGACCAGAATCCAGCCAGATTGTGGCGTAGCGGTTCGGGTTTTCCGATGCCATCGAAAGGTGAACGCGTTATGTCATGGATGAGCGTATTGATGCGCCTGAGTGCCGCTTTATCTGTTTGCTGCCAATAGATGTAATCCTGCCGACCTTGTTCAGCAAATCTAATCTGCATCAGGCAGCAGCTCGTGTTTGACGCCCGCACCACTTCTTAATTCCGCCACTGCAGCCATCAGACGGCGCGCGTTTTCCGGGCTGCGCAGCAGGTATGCAGTCTCTTCCAGTGCGTTGAAATGCGCGAGCGACATCATCACCACCGGTTTGCCATTCTGGCGCGTAACCAGAACCGGCGCGCAATCGTCATTCACTTTGTCCATCACATCGGCAAAGTGCTGGCGTGTATAGCTGTAGCTGATGGCATCCATTCTGGTCTCACAATGTTATTGTACGAATATTGGTACAATAGCTTTTTCCTGAAGGCGCGTCAATCTCCGGGTTGACGGCAAATCTCGACGATTTCAACCTCAAACTCAATCGGCAAACCAGCCAGCAGGTGGTTGAAATCCACGCTGGCGTGGGTATCCGTCAGCGCCAGTATGCGCCCTGCCAGGGTGCTGCCATTGGGCAGGCTGAATTCGACCACGCTGTCCGCCCGCGGCGGCTCGTCGGACGGGAAATCGCTCAGCGGGAGCGCCTGCACCAGTTCGGGATTATGCTCGCCAAAGGCTTGCCAGGGATCGAGCTGGAACACATGGCGTTCGCCGGGGGCAATGCCCATCAGCCATTGCTCCAGATTCGGCGTCAGGGTGCCGTCACCGAGCGTGAGCGTGATGGGCGCGGCGCCGAAGCTGCTGTCCACTTCTGCGCCGCCATTTATCCGCACGGCGAAGTGCAGGGTGAGTGTGTCGCCGGGCTGAACCCGCCGCAGCTTGTCGTTCATGACTTGCGCGGTTTTTTCAGACTGTCCCAGACCAGCAGCAGCGCACCGATGGTGATGGCGGAATCGGCCACGTTGAACGCCGGCCAGTAGTGCTGCTGGATATGGAAGGACAGGAAATCCACCACGTAGCCGTGCAGGATGCGGTCGATCAGATTGCCGATGGCGCCGCCCAGAATCAGGCTGAGCGCGAGCTTGAACAGCACGCTGCCGGATTCGCGCCGCAGCAGATGGATGAGGATGGCGGACGCGATCAGCGCAGCGCTGATGAAAAACGCGCGTTGCCAGCCCGCCTGGTCCGCAAGCAGGCTGAACGCCGCGCCCGTATTGTGAGCCCGTACCAGGTCAAAAAACGGCGTGAGGGTGACGTAATCGCCGAGCATGAAAGCCTGCGTGACCGCGTATTTGCTGAGTTGGTCGAGGACGATGATCAACCCGGCCACAACGAGTCCCTGCTTGAGTCTAGGCATGCTGTCTGTCCTCGCCTTTGCCAAAAAGATTACTGTAACAACGCCCGCACAGGGCGGGATGGTCGGCGTGGCTGCCGACATCACTGCGGTAGTGCCAGCAGCGCTCGCATTTGGCATGGGTGCTGGGCAGGGCGCTGACGGAATCGGCTGTGGCCTGCGTCACCGTGGCGGCAGAAGTGATCATCACGAAACGCAGGTCGTCGCCGAGACCGGCCAGCGCCTGGTATTGCGCACCGCTGGCATGAATCGACACTTCCGCCTGGAGCGAGGAGCCGATGTCGCCCGCTGCACGCAGGGTTTCCAGATGTTTGCGCACGTCGGCCAGAGTGGCGCGGATCAGAGCCCATCTGGCGGCCAGTTGCGGCGCGTCTGCAGCCACCGGCAGGCTGTGCCAATGATGCAGGAAGATGCTATCGTTCTCGTCATGTACCAGTTGCTGCCACACTTCTTCGCCGGTGAAGCTCAGGAACGGCGCCATCAGCCGCGCCAGTGCGTGGGTGATATGGTGCAGCGCATTCTGCGCCGAGCGCCGCGCATGTGAGCCGGCGGCAGTGGTGTAGAGCCGGTCCTTGAGGATGTCGAGGTAGAAGCCGCCCAGGTCTTCCGAGCAGAAATGGTGCATGCGCTGCACGGCATGATGGAATTCGTATCTGTCGTAGGCCGCCAATAATTCAGTCTGGAATTCGTCCAGCATCACCATTGCGTAACGATCGATTTCCAGCCAGTCGTCCACGGGCAGGGCATCCTTGCGCGGGTTGAAATCGGCCAGGTTGGCGAGCAGGAAGCGCAGCGTGTTGCGGATGCGGCGGTAGGCGTCGGCCACGCGCTTGAGGATCTCGTCGGAGATGGTCAGTTCGCCGGAATAGTCGGTGGACGCCACCCACAAGCGCAGGATATCGGCGCCGTAGGTGTCCATCACTTTTTGCGGGGCGACGACATTGCCCCTGGACTTGCTCATCTTGTGGCCCTTGGCATCCACCACGAAGCCGTGGGTGAGCAGGGCACGGTACGGCGCATGGCCATCCGTTGCGCAGCCGGTGAGCAGGCTGGACTGGAACCAGCCGCGATGCTGGTCCGAGCCTTCCAGGTACAGATCGGCAGGGTAGGCGAGTTCGGGGCGCTGCTTGAGCACGCAGGCGTGGGTCACGCCGGAGTCGAACCACACGTCCAGCGTGTCCGTGACTTTCCTGTACTGGCTGGCCTCGCTGCCCAGCAGTTCCGCCGGGTCGAGGCTGAACCAGGCTTCGACGCCGGTCTGCGCCACGCGCTGCGCGGCGGCTTCCATCAGCTCCGCGGTGCGCGGGTGCAGCTCGCCGCTTTCCCTGTGCACGAACAGCGGCATCGGCACGCCCCAGTTGCGCTGGCGCGATACGCACCAGTCGGGGCGGTTTTTCATCATGGCTTCGAGCCGGGCGCGCCCCCAGGCGGGGAAGAAGGCGGTGTTGTCCACTGCGCCGATGGCGTGGTTGCGCAGGCTCACACCATCCGCGCCGGTCTTGTCCATGCCGATGAACCACTGATGCGTGGCGCGGAAGATGATCGGCGTTTTGTGCCGCCAGCAGTGCGGGTAGCTGTGCAGCAGTTTTTCATTGGCCAGCAGCAGGCTGCTGGCGGCAAGGGTTTCGACCACCGTCCTGTTGCCTTGCCACACCGTCTGTCCGCCTACCAGCGGGATGCTGGCGAAGAACTTGCCATCATCGCCCACCGGGTTGTCCACCGCCAGGCGATACTTCAAGCCGACCTGGTAGTCGTCCACGCCGTGCGCCGGCGCGGTGTGCACCAGGCCGGTACCGGCTTCCAGGGTGACGTGTTCGCCGCAGATGATCGGCACGCTACGGTTGAGGAAAGGGTGGCGCAGTTGCAGGTGCTCCAGCACGCTGCCTTTGCACTGGCCGAGCACTTCCACGGACTCAAAGCCGTAGCGTTTGATTGACGCTTCCGCCAGGTCACGCGCCAGAATCAGGATGCCTTTCGGCGTCTGGATCAGGTCGTAGGTGAAATCCGGGTGCACCGACACGGCCTGGTTGGCGGGCAAAGTCCACGGCGTGGTAGTCCAGATCACCGCATACACCGGCCCGGTGAGCCTGGGCATGCCCAGCCGCTGCGCGAAATCCGCGTTATCGGCGATCTGGAATGCCACGTCGATGGCGGCCGAAGTCTTGTCCTCGTATTCCACCTCGGCCTCGGCCAGCGCAGAGCCACAGTCCACGCACCAGTGCACCGGCTTGGCACCCTGATAGAGATAGCCGTTGGCGAGGATGCGCCCGAGCTCGCGCATGATGCCGGCCTCGAAGGCGAAATCCATGGTGCGGTAGGGTTGATCCCAGTCGCCCAGCACGCCGAGGCGGATGAAGTCAGCCTTCTGGCGTTCGATCTGGGTAGCGGCGTATTCGCGGCACAGCTCGCGGAAGCGTGCGGCGGGGATGGCCTTGCCGTGCTGTTTTTCCACCTGCAATTCGATCGGCAGCCCATGGCAGTCCCAACCCGGCACATAGGGTGCATCGAAACCTGCCAGGGTCTTGCTCTTGACGATGATGTCCTTGAGGATTTTGTTCACCGCGTGGCCGATATGGATATCGCCGTTGGCGTAGGGCGGGCCGTCGTGCAGGATGAATTTGGGGCGTCCGGCGGCGGCTGTGCGGATTTGCTGGTAGCGTTTTTTCTCGTGCCACTGGGCGAGCCAGCCCGGCTCGCGTCTGGCGAGATCGCCGCGCATGGGGAAGGGCGTATCGGGCAGGTTCAGGGTGTTCTTGTAGTCAGTCATTGTGCTTGGCGGCGCGTAGCGGCTCGGAATGATTTAGAAAGTATTGTCTGGCTTGGTTCACGTCATGACCAATTTGGGTGACTAGCGCGGGCAGGTCGGGATATTTCTCCTCGTCGCGCAGCCTGGCCAGAAAGTCCACGCACACGTGATGACCGTAGATGCTGCGGTCGAAGTCTAACAGGTGTACTTCCAGCACCGGCCGGCCGTTTTCCTTGACCGTGGGGCGCACGCCCAGGCTGGCCACGCCGGGCAACGGTGTATCGGCCAGCCCGCGCACTTGTACCACGAAAATCCCGGTCAGCGGCGGGCGGTTGTGTTTGAGCTGGATATTGGCGGTGGGAAAACCGATGTCCCGCCCCAGTTTGTCGCCGCCGACGACCCGCCCGCTGATGCTGTAAGGACGACCCAGCAGGCGGCCTGCGCGATCGAGATCGCCTGCTGCCAGCGCTTCGCGTACCGCGGTGCTGGAGATGCGCAGTGCGTCCAGGGTCATGCTGTGCATTGCAGCCACCTCGAAACCAGCCTGTGCGCCGCGCGCCTGTAGCAGGGCAAAGTCGCCAGTACGCCTGGCGCCGAAGCGGAAATCGTCGCCAATCAGCAAGAAGCGCGCTTGCAGGCCGGTGACCAGGATACGCTCGATGAAGGTTTCTGCTGCGAGCTGGGAAAAGGTCTGGTTGAAGGCGCAGATGTGGACCTGGGCAATGCCGCATTCGCCCAGCATCTGCAGCTTTTCGCGCAGGCTGGAGAGGCGGGCAGGGGCGTTGTCCGGCGCGAAAAATTCGCGCGGATGCGGCTCGAAAGTGACCGCACAGGGCACCAGGCCGCGCTGGCTGGCTGCATCCACCAGACGACGCAGCATCGCCCGGTGGCCGAGGTGGACACCGTCGAAGTTGCCTATCGTCACCGCGCTGGGCTGGCTGACGACTGGCGCTATGCCGTGAGTGATGCGCATTGCGGTATGGGCCGGAACAGTCTGAAAATCAGGGATTCTAGCGTTTGTGCGCCGCGCCGGTCAAAGCTATTCAGCGGTGCGGCGGATGAATTGAGCCGGGCGCATGCCCAACACCCGCAAAGTGCCAAAGTAGCTACCCGCACCCAGCACAACCAGGCCGCCAAGATGTGCGACACGCTGGAAAGAATGCATGTGCAGCCAGCTTGATTCGCCCGCCATGCCCCACCACAGCAGCAGGCTCATCACGCCGATGGCGGCCGCAATTTTCAGGAAAAATAGATACCAGCCCGGCAGAGGCTGATAAATGCCCTGACTGCGCAGTTTCCAAAGCAGCAGTGAAGCATTCAGGCAGGCGCCCAGGCCGATCGACAATGCCAGTCCGGCATGCTGTAGTTTCCATACGAACATCAGGTTCATGGCCTGGGTGGCAAACAGGGTAATCACGGCGATTTTTACCGGGGTTCGGATATTTTGCCGCGCATAAAACCCCGGTGCGAGGATCTTTACCATGATCAGCCCCAGCAATCCCAGGCTATAGGCCACCAGTGCCTGACGCGTCATGAAGACGTCGTTAACGCTGAATTGGCCATAAAAAAACAGCGTGCTGATCAAGGGTACAGCCAATATTGCCAAAGCGGCGGCGGCGGGCAGCGCCAGCATCAGGGTGAGGCGTAGTCCCCAGTCCAGCAGTTGCGAATACTGGGTAGGGTCGTTGTCGGCATAGTGCTTGGCCAGGCTGGGCAACAGAATGGTGCCGAGCGCCACGCCCAGCATGCCGGTGGGAAATTCCATCAGGCGATCGGCATAATATAGCCAGGACACGCTGCCCGTCGCCAGGAATGAAGCGAAAACGGTATTGATGAGGAGCGACAGCTGCGCAATGGACACGCCGAACAGCGCTGGTCCCATGAGCCTGAGGATGCGCCATACGCCTTCATCATGCAGCTCAAGACGAAAACGCGGCAACAAGCCAAGTTGCTTGAGGAAGGGCAGTTGCAGCAACAGTTGCAGGATGCCGCCCAGCATCACTCCCCAGGCCAGTGCCATCGCGGGGATGGCGAGATGCGGCGCCAGCCACAGGGCGGCAGCAATGGTCGCGACATTGAGCAGTACCGGCGTGAATGCAGGTACCGAAAAGCGGCTGTAGGTATTCAATATGCCGCCCGCCAGCGATACCAGCGAGATAAACAGGATGTACGGGAAAATGACGCGCAGCATGGAAACGGTGACCGCAAATTTTTCCGGTGCGGCAGAGAATCCGGGCGCGCTGATATAGACCACTGCGGGTGCCGCCAGCACCCCGATCAGGGTCACCACCAGCAATGCAATGAACAATAGCGTGGCTACATGGTCCACCAGCAGTTGCGTGTCCTGGTGGCCGCGGCGGTTTTTATATTCCGCCAGGATAGGCACAAACGCCTGCGAAAATGCACCTTCGGCAAACAGGCGTCGCAACAGGTTGGGGATTTTGAAAGCGACAAAAAACGCGTCGGTGTAGATGCCTGCGCCAAAGCTGCGGGCGATGACCGCATCACGGACAAACCCGAAGATGCGTGACAACAGGGTCATGCTACTGACTTTGGCGAGGGCTCTGAGCAGGTTCATGGATTCAGCAAGAGGACGCGAAACAGCCGCAATGGTATAGGGGGCACCGCTAAAATCCAAACTTCGTCACGATACGGACGGTTGAAATTTTAGCTGTTTCATAACCCTCGTCCTGAAAAAATATTGCAGCATTGATGCATTACCTGTAAGAATGGCCCTTCTTTTTCAACAACCCGACAGGAACAATACCCATGAACAAAGCTGAACTGATCGACGCAGTTGCCGCCAGGACCGATAGCACCAAGGCCCAGACAGCAGCGATGCTGGATGCCCTGATGGTCACCGTCCAGGAAGCATTGACCAAACAGGATACGGTGCAATTAGTCGGTTTTGGCACTTTTGCCGTGGCTGAGCGCGCGGGCCGCGAAGGCCGCAATCCGGCAACTGGAAAAACCATCACTATTCCAGCCAAGAAAGTAGTCAAGTTCAAGGTGGGTAAAGCCATGGCCGATGCCGTGGCTGGCGCCAAAGCCGGTAAAGCCCGCTAACATCGCCTGACCGATATTATCCGCTTCAGGCAGTGATATCGTTTGAATTTTGGCATCATGAAAATCCTGTTTAAAACCATTGTCGTCTGGTTGCTGCTGCTTTCCGCGCCCGTTCAGGGGTTCGCAGCAGCGGCGATGATGTGTTGCGTGCCCACGCAACAACAGATGACGATGATGCCAGCCGATCACGCCGGGCATGAGATGCCCCGGCACCCTGCGGCCGCGTCTATGGATCATGCCGATTGTTGCATGTCGACCGGTGGCAGCCACGCTAACGCTGGCACATGCAGTTCCTGCTTGGCCGGCTGTGTTGGCGTGGTGATTGCCCCGCCGGTCATTGCTGTTTCTGCCATGCCAGTTTATGGCAGCGAGGCCATTCCTTTCCGCCCCCGGGTATTCCGCAGTTTCGTTTCGGCAACACCGGAACGTCCTCCACAAAGCTCTTTCGTTTAGTCAGCGAGTCGGCGCATGCCCCCGTCAGGGGGTCTGCCCGCACTCGCTATTGTTTCGCCACCGAATTGATTGCGGTGACAGAATTCTGCTTACAGACGAACAAGGATTGCCATGAACTCATTAGAAGCATTTGCGTGTGCGGCGCTGTTGTCGGCGTTGCCGCTGGTCGCGCTGGCACAGGGCGAGCCCGGTGCCAGCGGGCTGCCTGACCCTGCCGATGCGCAGGTAACGGTACCTGCGCTGCATTATCAATCACCGCTGGATGACTACCGTGTCATCGTTGAAGACGCTGGGTCGCCGGCCAAAAACTGGCGCTCTGCCAACGCTGCCGTTGGCAAGGAGGATGAGATGAGCGGCATGGATATGTCGGGCGATGCCGGCAAACATCAGCATGGAGGCAAACCATGAGCAGCTATTCATTTATGCGGCGAACGGTGCTGGGCGTTGCGCTCACGCTGCTGCTGGGCGGCTGCGCGACGTTCTCCAAAGATGGCGGGTTTGATTCAGTGGCGCAGATTGCCGAAGCGCGGCTTGGCAAAACGGTCAGGCCGGTACGCAGCAGTGATGACGCGAGGGCTATTGACGCCTCAATCAAAAACCTGCTGGCAAAACCGCTGACTGCCGATGATGCGGTACAAATTGCACTATTGAACAATCGGGGTCTACAGGCCGGGTATGCCGAGCTGGGCATCGCCGAAGCGGACCTGGTGCAGGCCGGACGTCTACACAATCCCGGGTTTGATTTCAAGCACATCACACAGGGCGCGGATACGATAATCGAGCGCACCTTTACGATGAGCCTGGTCAACCTCATCATGCTGCCACAGGCAAGCCGCCTGGAGCAGCAGCGCTTTGAGGCGGTAAAGCTGCAAGTGGCCAATCAAGTGCTGCGTCTGGCCGCCGACACGCGCAAAGCCTATTTCGAGGCGGTGGCTGCCCAGCAAAGTGTGCTTTATGCCAAGCAGGTCAATGCGGCGGCGGAGGCGGGCGCTGAACTGGGCAACCGCATGGCGCGGGTGGGCAACTGGAGCAAGCTGGAGCAGGATCGCGAGCAGGTATTTTATGCCGATGCCACGGCAGCAGTGGCGCGTGCTGAAAAGGAATCGGTGATGGCGCGCGAAAAACTGACCCGCCTGCTGGGCTTGTGGGGCGACGAGACGCAGTTCCAGTTGCCTGAACGCTTGCCTGACCTGCCAGCCAGGCCGCTGCAAGTGAAGGATGCCGAGGCATTTGCCATCAATAATCGTCTCGATATTCAGGCGGCAAGACAGCAGACGGCCAGTCTCGCGTCATCGCTGGGTCTCACGCGTACGACCCGCTTTATCAACGTGCTCGATCTGGGGTACGTGCGCAATACCGACAGCGGGTTGCCGCGCGCCACGGGCTATGAACTCAGTCTGGAGATCCCGATTTTCGACTGGGGCAGTGCGCGCGTAGCCAGGGCCGAAGCGATCTATATGCAGTCGGTCAATCACCTCGCCGAAACCGCCGTTAACGCCCGCAGCGCAGTGCGTGAGAGCTATCTTGGCTATCGCAGCGCCTACGATCTTGCCAGACATTACCGCGACAACATCGTGCCGCTCAGAAAGCAGATATCGGATGAGAACCTGCTGCGCTACAACGGCATGCTCATCAGCGTATTCGAGCTGCTGGCGGATGCGCGCGAACAGGTGCTGAGTGTGAATGGCTACATCAATGCGCTGAAAGATTACTGGGTCGCCCAGACTGATCTCTCAGCAGCCCTGGGCGGTAATCTGCCCGCCAACCTATCCAACAAGGAGTGACCATGACCAGTCGTCGAGATTTTTTGTCCGCATCGGGTGCGGTGCTGATGGGCGCCGCGATGGTAAGCCGGGTGCAGGCTGCCTCGCTGCCGGAAGCCGTTACCCAATCGGATCCTGCCACCATGCCTCCGTTGCTGCCGTCCAATGGTCGTCCCTACAACCCGGTGGTCACCTTGAACGGCTGGAGTCTGCCATGGCGCATGAAAAACGGCTGGAAGGAATTCCACCTGGTGGCCGAACCCGTGGTACGCGAGATTGCGCCCGGCATGAAAGCCAATCTGTGGGGCTATAACGGCCAGAGCCCGGGCCCCACGATTGAGGTGGTCGAAGGCGACAAGGTGCGCATTTTCGTGACCAACAAGCTGCCCGAGCACACCAGCGTTCACTGGCATGGGCAGATTTTGCCAAACGGCATGGATGGCGTGAGCGGGCTGACGCAGCCGGCGATCCAACCCGGCAAAACCTTCGTCTACGAATTTGTTGCCCGTCACCCCGGCACTTTCATGTATCACCCGCACGCCGATGAAATGGCGCAAATGGCGATGGGAATGATGGGTTTCTGGGTTACGCATCCGAAAAATCCCGGTTTCATGCCGGTCGACCGGGATTTCGTATTCCTGCTTAACGCCTACGACGTCGAGCCGGGCAGCTACACGCCCAAGATCAATACCATGCTCGACTTCAACCTGTGGACCTTTAACAGCCGGGCGTTTCCCGGAATCGATCCGCTCGTCGTCAGAAAAGGCGACCGGGTGCGCATCCGTGCCGGCAATCTGACCATGACCAATCACCCGCTGCACCTGCACGGACTCAACTTCGAAGTCACCGGAACCGATGGCGGCTGGGTGCCCAAATCGGCGCGCTGGCCGGAGGTGACCACCGATATTGCCGTCGGCCAGATGCGCGCCATCGAGTTTGTCGCCGATGCGCCGGGCGACTGGGCATTCCACTGCCATAAATCGCATCACACCATGAATGCCATGGGGCACAGCGTGCCGACCATGATCGGCGTCGATCACAAGGGCATTGCCGAGAAGATCACCAAGCTGGTGCCGGATTACATGGTAATGGGCGACAAGGGCGGCTCGATGGGAGATATGGAGATGCCCATCCCGGATAACACCCTGCCAATGATGACCGGCCAGGGGCAGTTTGGCCCCATCGAGATGGGAGGCATGTTCACCGTAGTCAAAGTGCGTGAAGGATTGGCCCGCAATGACTACAAAGACCCTGGCTGGTATCACCAGCCACCTGGCACGCGGGCCTACGAATGGACCGGTGAAATGCCCGCCGCAGCCAGTGCACCAGTCAAGCCCGACGCCACATCTGCCGCCCCATCCGGCGCGGCGCAGCCAGTATTCAACATCAAGCGTGGCGGGGTGCATGAGCACTGATTGTGGTAAATGCTCCATACGTGATAGCCCGATAGTCCTGCCGGCTGAAGAGGGAGCCGGACTGGCTCAAAAAAAGTCCGGGATCAGCCAGTAGAAGACCGCCGGCTCCGGGTCAGCACCCTGGGTGCTGACCCGGCAATGCGACCCTGGCGGCTGTGGGCGCGCGCCTGTATGCCCCGCATCAGGACAGCGGCACCCCCATCACCAGGCGAATTTGTCTGGCCGCATATCGCCGTCATCATTACCCGCGCCATCCCGCAGAGCCGTCGTTACACGCTCTACGGGACCAAGCGTGGTCATCGTGAGCCCTCAACGAGGCTGCAGAAAAACTGCTTGAGGGGTCAGGCAACCCGGTCTTCGGGAGTCGCTTGACCCTTCCCCAGTCCACGATCATTGAATACTGCGCGTTTTGACAAGTCATTTTTATTCATCGCTTTCATCAACACCACCAGGAAGGCAAAGTCATGAGCATTATCACCAACGGCATTGATCCCGCCAAGACTCTTTTCGCTGTGCAGGCGTGAATGAAAGCGGCAAGGCAGAACTGGTCAAACCCAAGCTAAGCCGCGACCCGTTACTGCCCGCTAATTGCCAATTTACCACCGTGCCTGATCGGCATGGAAGCCAGCTCCGGCGCCCACCACTGGGCACGCCTGTGCCGTCAGCACGGCCACACTGTCAAACTGATGGCGCCGAAGTTCGTCACCCCGTACCGGATGAGCGGCAAGCGCGGCAAGAACGCCGCCGCCGATGCGGCCGCCATCTGCGAAGCCGTCCCCCGGCCTGATGGCTGAATTCGGCATCGTTCTGCCGCAGAAGGTCACCGGCCTGCGCCAGCACATCGGCCAGCATCTTGAAGACCTGCCGGGCTACGTCCAGCGCTGCATCGGGGGCTTGCTGGCGCACGCGGGTCAACTCGATGCGCAAATAGCCCGCTATGACCAAGCGATTTCACAAGCGGCGCGCGAAAATGCGCGCAGCAAGTATTGGTTATCTCTCCCGCCGCGCAGCGTGTTCTGGTTAGGCCCAACGTTCAAATTGAGGCGCTGCGCGCTTTTGCGCAGTCCCCGTCATGATCCAGCGGCAGCAAGCATTTCCTGCGAGTGTCGACCAAGGTTTCTGAGCATGCTTATCATGGCGCCCAACGTGGAGCTAACCGGCGTGCAAAAGCAGAGCGAAGCGGCGCTTTTGCACGTCCGTGTTGAGCGATTTGTTAGGCATTGATTGCCTGAAGCTCCGTCATGGCCCCGCGTAACACAAGCAGTGCTGACCGAAGGAACAGGACGGCAAGCGCCAAGCCAATCAGGATGTCGGGCCAACCCGAATTGGTGAGCCACACGCCCAAGGCGGCGAACAGTACCGAGACATTCGCAATAATGTCGTTGCGAGAACACAACCAAACCGAACTCATATTGATGTCGTCGGCTCGATGCCGCCAGAGTAAAACCAGACATAAACTATTTGCGGCAAGTGCGAGTAGGCCAATAGCGCCAATGGCCTCGAACACTGGGACATGCGGAACAATGATCTTGTAAATGGCTTGCCCAAGAACGAAAAGACCAAACGCAGCCATGATGCTGCCTTTGAATAAAGCAGCAATGGCTTTCATTCTTGCACCGCGTGCGACAACGTAAATGCTGAAGCCGTAAACCAAAGCATCGCCCAGCATGTCCAGCGAATCCGCGACCAATGAGACGGAATTGGCGAGCAGTCCTGCTGTGAGCTCTACTACGAACATTACAGCATTAATGCCCAGGACTATTTTGAGCGTCGAGCTTTGGCGAGTGCGAAGTGCCTCGATCTCGAAAGCCTTGTCGTTGCAACAATCAGCCATTGTCTGTTCTGAAGATGCCTAACGTAAAGTAGCCGTCCTAAAACACAGAAAGTAATGCGTCACACTGACGTATAATGCGGATGAAACGGCATAATATGATGAAATATCAATCATGGTGATATTATTTTCCGTCCTATCAGGAATTTAAAATGCGTCAATCCTCAACGCTCTCCCCAACAGATTCCAATGCCCCGCGTTTGTTGAATCAGGTGCGGGACAAAATACGGCTGAAGCACTATAGCATTCGGACTGAGCAGGCGTATACCGACTGGGTAAAGCGTTTTGTTTTATTCCATGAAAAGCGTCATCCCCGGGAAATGGGCGCTGTTGAGGTTGAGCAATTTCTCACGCATCTGGCGGTGGTGGGCAAGGTTTCCGCTTCAACACAGAATCAGGCGAAAAGCGCTTTGTTGTTTTTGTATCGGGATGTGCTGGCGATTGACTTGCCCTGGTTGGGGGAGGTGGCTCAGGCGAAAAACGCCAAGCGCTTGCCTGTGGTGCTGACCGTGCAGGAAACGTTACGTTTGCTGGAGCGGGTTGAGGGCACTAGCGGATTGATTGCGCGTCTGTTGTATGGCTCAGGGATGCGGGTGATGGAGGGGGTTCGGCTGCGAGTGAAGGATATCGATTTTGCACGGTGCGAGTTGATTGTGCGTGAAGGCAAGGGGAATAAAGACCGGGTGACGATGTTGCCGCAAAGTTTGGTCGAGCAGTTGCAACGTCATTTGGCCCGGGTAAAAGATTTGCATGATCGTGAGTTGGCAGAGGGCTTTGGCGATGTGTATATGCCCTTTGCGCTGGCCCGAAAGTATCCTGCAGCCGAGCGTGAATGGCATTGGCAATATGTGTTTCCCGCAGCCAGACGTTCGCTTGATCCGCGCAGTCATGTGGAGCGTCGCCATCATGTGAGCGAGCAGGCGGTGCAACGGGCCGTGCGGCAGGCGGCACGCGATGCAGGTTTAACCAAGCCGGTGTCGCCGCATACGCTGCGCCATTCGTTTGCCACGCACCTGTTGCAAGCGGGCTGCGATATCCGCACCGTGCAGGAGTTGCTTGGGCACAAGGATGTACAGACCACGATGATCTACACGCATGTGTTGAACCGGGGCGGGCGCGGCGTGGCCAGCCCGCTGGATGTGCTGTGACGGCGCTGCCGCCGGCGATTTTCCTGATGGGTCCGACCGCTTCCGGCAAAACCGGGGTGGCGGTGGAGCTGGCGCAACGGCTGCCGGTGGAGATCATCAGTGTGGATTCGGCGCTGGTGTATCGCGATATGGACATCGGCACGGCCAAGCCGGATGCGGCTATGCTCACCGCTGCGCCGCATCATTTGATCAACCTGATCGACCCGACCGAGGTGTATTCTGCTGCGCGTTTTCGTGCAGATGCGCTGGCCTTGATGGTGGACATCACCGCGCGCGGACGGGTGCCGCTGCTGGTGGGTGGCACCATGCTGTATTTCAAGGCGCTGCGTGAGGGCTTGACGGATTTGCCCCAGGCGGATGCTGCCTTGCGCGCAGCCATCGAGGCCGAGGCTGCGGCGCGCGGCTGGCCCGCGCTGCACGCCGAACTGGCACGGCTCGACCCCGAATCCGGGGCGCGTTTGCAGCCGACCGATACGCAGCGTATCCAGCGCGCGCTGGAGGTGGTGCGGCTGACCGGCAGGCCGATGTCGGATTACTGGCGCGCAGGGCGAGCGAATACGCTGCCGTATCGCCTGTTGCCGATAGCCATGGTGCCGGCAGACCGTGCGTTGCTGCATGGGCGGATTGCACGGCGTTTTGATGCCATGCTTGGCGCCGGGCTGATTGATGAGGTACGCGCCTTGCGCGAAAAATATCGGCTGGATGCGGCGCTGCCGTCCATGCGCTGTGTGGGTTACCGGCAGGTGTGGGAATATCTGGAAGGCGAATACGGCCGGGACGAGATGCGCGACCGCGGCGTTTTCGCCACACGTCAACTGGCCAAGCGTCAGTTGACCTGGCTGCGCGGGATGCAGGACATTATCCGGGTCGAGCCATCATACGCGGACAATGCCAGCCTGGGCGTGTTGCCGATGGTGACCGCCGAACTGGATAGCAGGCTGCAGTAACGCGGCTAGACTGGAATCAGTTGGTGCAGGAGCACAGGTTTTTCAATCGCGTAGCCTTGTGCGTAATCAATGCCGATTTCTTTCACCTTGTCGAAAATGGCGTCGCTCTCCACATATTCGGCGATGGTTTTCAGGCCAAGCGCGTGGCCGACTTCGTGCATCGATTTGACCATGGAAAAATCGGCGTGCTCCTTCAGCATATCGCGGATAAATGCGCCGTCTATTTTTAGATAATCCACTTTAAGTCTTTTCAAATAGGCGAATGAGGAGTAACCGCTGCCAAAGTCATCCAATGAGAACCGGCAGCCGTAAGCTTTGACTTTGTCTATGAAATCCTGCGCCGCATCCAGCCTTTCTATGGCTGCGCTCTCGGTTACTTCGAAGATGATTTTTTCTGGCGGCAGGTCGCTTGCGTCGAGCGTATTGCGGATAAAATCAAGCACATTCTCGTTAACCAGCGATAGCCCAGACAGGTTGATCGAGAAGCCGTTTATGACGCCAAGCTGCGCGGCGTTTTTCCTGATCCATTTGAAGCTGTTGCGCAGTACCCAGAGATCAAGATCGGGGCAACGCTTCCAGCGTTCGGCGGCACGAATGAAGTCGAACGGCTGTATCCCCAGGCTGTCGTGCAGGCCAAGCAGAATCTCATAGTGGGGCAAACTCCCGTTATCTGACAGTACTGGCTGGATTTTTTGACAGCGCAGAAACAGCAGGTCTTCATTGAGTGCTTTGTCGATAATGCCTGCCCATTCGAAAAGCGCCTGCTCGGATTTTATTTGCGAGCTGGTATTTTCATAACGCTGGACCGTGTTTGACCCCATTGATTTTGCAGCCACGCAGGCTGATCCGGCATTTTTAATCAGCGTGGACGGGGAATCTGCATCCGCAGAAAGTTCTGCAATGCCTGCGCTCACCCCCAGCACGAAGCTTTTGTCCTGGCATGTGATGCGGTGTTCCTTGATTCGGGAGACCATGTTTTGAGCGGCGACATAAGATTTGTCGAGAGTGCGTCCCCTGAACAGGACTGCAAATACATCTTCGCCCAAACGCGAAAACAGGTCGCTTGGCTGAATCTCCTTGCTTAAGGACGCAACCACGGCAAGCAACGAGGCTTCAGCCTCGGCCTGGTCACAGCTGTGATAAATTGCCTTGAGCTGGTCGAACATCATCAGGCACAGAATGGCGCCCTGATTTTCTGTGCCGTCACCGGCAAAAATTTTCTCAAGCTGGTTCATCAAGCCTTTGCGGTTCAACAGCCCGGTTTCAGGATCATGCGTCGCCTGGTGGTAGAGCCATTCGTAGGCATCGAGCATGACCTTGTGCGCCGAGCGCTCCATGAATGGCGCGTCCAGTCCCGGGATCTTGATTGCGGTACCGGTTTTGATAGCGTGCGCAAGGTCGTGCTGTTCCAGATGGCGCTTTTTTGTCGCGGAGCGGTTGGTGAAAACGAATCGGCTTTGCAAAAGATTCGACCAGACCAATTGGTGAGGCACCTGGCTTCCCTGCTGGTCGAAGGACAGCCAATCCCCTTTGCGCAATTGGCGGATTTTCGCATCGCCCGGATTGTGTTTGCCTGTCGCATCAGGTTCGCCCGAGCCATGGAACTGAAATTCGACGGGTTTTTTCCCCTGCAACTGTTTTGATAAATCTTGCGTGATGTCTTCGATGGCCGCTTCGTCGAAGAGCGTTTCTTTCAGTTTTTCCGAAATGTAAGTGACAAGGATGTGAGTTTTTTTCGCATCGATTCCTTTGACGATCGCATCAGGTGCCAGCAACGCGAGCAAATCGTCCAGCAGCGCCAGGGCGCGTTGGTGCTCCATGCTGTCCTGGCCCTGGCGCAGGGAAGTCATCTGCAGATAATGGCGCCAGCCCGTATCGAGTAAAACCAGAATAATTTTCGGCACCATTTTACCGCCCAGGCGCAGGCGAATTTCCTGCTCTACCTGATCTCGAACCAGGCAGATTTTCTCGCCGCCCTCGCTGATCAGTTGAATCCGGCGTGCGTTTTTTTTCCTGGCGTTTTCGATGGGTCCAAGCAGGCTGGCCAATATCCCGTTCACTTCGTCGAAGACGGCGGGGTTGGCCTCGTAATTGTCCACCACCCGATTGGCCAGTTGGTGCAGGAGCTGGAGCAGCTTGGGATCGAATATTTTTCCGGAATCATCGGCGGCCACGTAGTAGCGCTCGAACAGATTCACCGTCTGGCGCGCGGGATGCGCGTCCGACTCCAGAAATTTTTCATCCAGCAAAGCCAGCTTGAGCAGCGGCATCTCCAGTTTCTTGAGCAGGGCGCGAATATCGGAACCCTGGGCATCGTCCGTGAGCGGTTTGCTGAGAAGCGCATCAAAAAGCCGTATGGCCTGAAAATATTTATCACTGCCCGCCTCGCTGCCCTCGAGCTGCGGCAGCTCCGTAGTCAATCGCCGCTTGATTGAAACGTGGTCGTTTTGTTCGATCCCGCAGTTTTGCCGGAGTCGGACGCTGTCCAGCACGTTCAGTATTTTTTCCAGGTTGGCTCTGCCCTCAGGGATATTGGCGCCTGGGGAGGGCTGAGTGCCGGTGTGGCCATATTTGAAGTTATCTTGCTGCGCGTTGTGAGCGGCATTGAACAGGCTGTTCACCGCAGGTATCAGGCTGCTGGTCCGCGGGGTAGACGAATCTGCGAAATTCGCATGCCCGCGGAAAACGAGATGGTCGATCGGCGACCTAAATTCGGTCTTAGGATCACTTAAATAGTGCAGTAGATTGTCCAGCTTGTACTCCCGCTGATCGTTGCCGATAGAATCAGAAGCGGGGCCAGTGGTGCGTTGGGAGGACGGCGGTTTGCCGTTCCGATCAGGTGCGAGCGTTTGCCCGGCCTGATTCGGAGAGGTGTCCGAATTTTTTGTTTTCTGTGCGGGCCCGCTGTCTTGCACAGCGGCGGCCTTTGGATTCCTGAGCGCCGGCACGAACGCGACAGTTTCGTTTAAGCCCTGATAAAAATCCCCGAAAAAACGGGAAAGCGACTCGAAAAATGTCTGGTACAGTACCGCCCTGACCGTATATTTCAGGTCAATATCCGATATGGTTTTGCGAAAAGTCTGAAAAATGAAATAAGGCCCATACGGGTTGTCGTGCGCAGTGGCAGCGCTGGAGGCCAGTACCCGGTATCGTATTTCAAAATTTTCTATTGCGGACTGATGTTCAAAGCCCAGCTCATTGATTACCTGGGAGACGTTTAGCCAATCTTCAAAATCGTCGATATCGACCAGGGATAGTTGTTCGCTTTGGTACTGGTCAACCGAGGCGGGCCGTTGATCGAATATTTGTTGGAGATATGACGCATCCAGAAACGCCAGCTCGATTTCTGCGCGACGCGAGAAAAGCAACGGGTAGAGGGTGTTGATGAGCCGGTTTTCTGTGAAATCAGGGGACTGGTAGGCAGCCTGAATCAGCTTGTCCTCCAGGTTTTCATAGAAGTCCTGGATAACCTGTTTGATGAAAGCAATAAATTGCTCGTGGCATCTGGCTTTAGCCGTATCAACCCGGGGTTGGGGAAAGGCATGCGCCGGGTTCGGCGTGGAGGTCCTGGCGCTTTCTTCCGCTACCCGTGTCAAGTCCAGGAAGGCGTTTATCGGGAAATTTTCTACTGCAATTCCCAGGGAGTTCTGAGAAACGCGCACAACGCTTCCGGAGAGTCGATACAAGTCCGCGCCGGCCAGATCCGGACGAAATTCGATGGTAATTATCCGGTCCTGCAGGGCAGGGACAGATGCGGGATATATACCGGAATCCGGTAATAATAAGGATACAAGGACGCCTTTCGGGCAGAAATCATTGATTTCGCATGGCAACGACCCGGCCCAGCCATTTTTCAGAATTGCGGGTTGCAATACCCGGAACCGCTTGTATTGGCGTCTTTCGGCAGATCGATTCATAAGCAATCAGTCCCGGAGAGTTAAGCTACCCATGCGCTGAATTAACGTTTTTTTGGCGCGCATTCACTAAATTAATATTATCCAGCCCCGCAGGACGTGATTTCCTCATGTGGAGTGGCCGGTGACTTTCACTCGGGCACGCCCGCGCGCCAGGCGGATGTTGAGAGATTCGTCAACCCGAATCTGGTCGCTGCCGTGAATAATGTCGCCTTGTTCGTTTTGCACGATGCTGTAGCCGCGCGCCAGTACCGCTTCCGGGTTGAGGTGGGTGAGGTGGCTGGCAAGCCGGGCGGTTTCCTGATTGGCATGGGCGAGTTGCAAGTGCATGGCACGTGTCAGCGCGGCGGCGCGGGCAGCAAGGGCAAGCTGCCGAACGGCGAAATCGGGGCTGGCCTGCAGGAGCCGCCGGGCGAGCGTGCTGTGGTGCCAGTGGCGGCGTTCCCGGGCGGTTACCATCGCGTTACGCAGGCGCTGCGTGAGGTGGCCGAGGGCAGCTTGCCGGGCTTCCAGCCTGCGCCCCGGATGCACCAGTCGGCGTGCCAGGTAGTCCAGTTGCTGGCTGTGGGTATCGAGTCGATGGCGTGCCAGGCGCCGTAGTCTCGCCTGGTTAAGTTCCAGCTTGTGGATCAGGTCGGTGCGGTTGGGGCTGGCCAGCTCTGCCGCCGCTGTGGGGGTGGGAGCGCGCAGGTCGGCTGCGAAGTCGGCGATGGTGAAGTCGGTCTCGTGGCCGATGCCGCACACGATGGGGATGGGGCTGGCGGCTACCGTGCGCGCCACGATTTCTTCGTTAAATGGCCACAGGTCTTCAATGCTGCCGCCCCCCCGGCACAGGATCAGCACGTCGCATTCGGCTCTTCGATAAGCGCTTTGCAGTGCGGCGCTGATCTGCACTGCGGCGTCCGCACCCTGCACCGGTGTTGGGTATAGCACCACCGGCAGGGCGGGCATGCGGCGTTTGAGGGTGGTGAGCACGTCGCGCAATGCTGCCGCCTGGAGCGAGGTGACAACGCCAATACGCTGCGGGAAGGCGGGCAGGCGGCGCTTGCGGGCAGAATCAAACAGGCCCTCTTGTTCCAGTTTGGCCTTGAGCTGTTCAAATGCCTCGAACAGCGCACCCAGTCCGGCGCGGCGCAGGCTATCCACCTGGAGCTGAAATTCGCCACGTGCCTCATACAGGGTCGGCGTGGCGCGTACTTCCACCTGCATTCCGTTATCTGGCAGCCAGTCAATAAACTGGTTGCGCCCGCGAAACATGACACAGCGTACTTGGGCGCTGGCGTCCTTGAGCGAAAAATACCAGTGCCCCGAGGCAGCACGCGTGAGGTTGGAAATTTCGCCCGCGATCCAGGCCAGCGGTAGCGTTTGTTCCAGCGTCTCGCGCGCCAGGCGATTGAGTGCGCTGACACTCAGCACGGGCTGGGCGGGAGGAGAAAACAGGGGCGTGATCATGTTTTTGTCAAGAAGTTCTTCCACAGTCACGGAAATTTAACATGAGCGTTGAGCTTAATGGGTTGATGCAACAGGGTTTTTTATAACATCATGTTTTTAAACAAAAATTATACGATTAAAAATACAGCGACGGATAAAATTTCTTTATCTGCTGGTTACTTAGGGGTGAGCTGAACATCTTACCCACAAAGTTATCCACAGCTTTTGTGGGCAACTGAAAAAAAGCTTGCGGGCTGGCAAGTTAGCATCGTCATTGTAGCCATATCATGAACAATGTGTGCTAAATCTGGAAATTGGAAATTGCATCACCGTTACTCCCGGTGCCGCCCTTGCCGAAACTGGCTTGCCAAGCTAAAGTGACGCACGTTTTCGATTCCCGGGAGTTCATGCGTGTTAGCCATTATCGAAGCAGCCGGTTGGCCGATCTGGCCACTGATTTTAGCCTCTGTGCTGACGCTTGCCATCATCATCGAGCGTTTCATTTCATTGCGTCAGAAAGAAGTTGCCCCGCGCGGCCTGCTGGAGGGTGTGGTGCAGGAGTACCGCAAGCAGGGCGTAACCGCGGAGATGCTGGGCCGCTTGTCCATGGGCTCACACTTGGCGCGCATTTTTGGCGCGGGTTTGCGCAATGCGAAAGCGCCCCGGGAGGTCATGAAGGAATCCATCGAAGAGGCCGGACGCGCGGCAGCGCACGATCTGGAGCGTTTTCTCACTGCGCTGGGCACGATTGCTTCGATTGCGCCCTTGCTTGGCCTGCTCGGCACGGTGATCGGCATGGTGGAAATTTTCGGCGCGCAAACGCCTTCAGGCGGCAACCCGGCGGTACTCGCGCATGGTATCTCGATTGCACTGTACAACACGGCGTTTGGCCTGATTGTGGCGATCCCCAGCATGATTTTCTACCGGTTTTTTCGCACCCGTGTGGAAGCCCTGGTAGTGGAGATGGAGCAGCAGGCCATCAAGCTGGTGGAAATGGTGCACGGTGAGCGGACATGAATTTCCAGCGCGGCCAGCACCGGGATGAGCCGGAAATCAATTTGATTCCGATGATTGACGTGTTGCTGGTGATTTTGATTTTTTTGATGGTGACCACCACCTACGCCAAATTCTCCGAATTGCAGATCAACCTGCCCCAGGCCGCCGGTGAACCAGCCAAGGAAAAACCGGCCCAAATCAATGTGGCGGTGGACGCCGCCGGTAATTACCAGATCAACGATGCGGCAGTGAATTTTGCCAACATCGCGAGTTTGTCCGATGCCCTTAAAAAAGCGGCAGGCAGTGCCGCCGCACCGGTGATCGTCATTAACGCCGACGCTAAAGCCAACTATCAGTCAGTGATCAACGTGATGGAAGCTGCGCGTGAGGCAGGCTTGGTGCGCGTCACCTTCGCCACCCAGCGGGGCGAAATCCGCTAATTATCCTGGCTGGCTGCTGCCAGCCGATGTTTCCCCGTTCCCATGAGTCATCCCACAGCCAAATCCTGGACCGACCCCTTTGGCAGCAATCGTCTTGGTCTGTGGCTGGCTGATCGACGTGACCGTAAGACCGGGTTGATGCACCGCGTCGCCGCGCGATGGGGCTGGCTAAAGCCGATGGGCGAGCGCGGCAAGGTGGTGTGGATTATTGCCGGGGCGGAACGCGACAGCGTGCGTCTGGCGGTGGAGCTGCTGCGCGCCATCCGGGCGCGGCGGCTGGATATTCGCCTGGTGCTGACGTACGAGCATGAATACCCGGAACTGCTGGCACTGCTGGATGATTGCGACAAGACTGGCTGGGGTTATGCGCCATGCGATCATCCCCAGGCAACCGCGCGGGTGCTGCAGCGCTTCGCGCCATTCGGCGTGGTGCTGGTAGGTACGCAGGTGCGCCCGAATTTGCTGGCAGCGCTGGCTGGGCGGCCACACCTGCTGGCGGTGAATGTTCCCGGTCAGGTCGATTTCGCTTGCGAGCGTGTGTATGCGAGCAATGAGACTGCCACAGCGCTGGCAAATCAGGCACCTGTCGCCGACATGCGTGCCATTCTAGTCGAGGCGCAGGTAGATCCCAATTTCAAATCGCTGGTCAATGGCAACGCGGAACGGCATTTGTGGTGGTTGCATGGCGCCACTCCAGGCTATGCGGGTGAACTGGCACAGGTACTGTTCAGCCGGGCGCCGCAGGATATCCTGTTTGTCAGCGGGGAGCGTCCGCAAGCAGCAGTGATTTGCATGAGTAGCTGGAAGCGCGAACCACCCGCGGGCGGCAGCGTGATGTGGGTGGATGACAGCAAGTGGTTGCCGGGTATCGCCGCGGCGGTGACGGCAGCCCACCTGGTGCGGTTTGATGCGGCAGTGCTGTGGCAGGCAATGGCGGGAGGAGCGGCGTTGTCGCGTGCTCCCGGGATGAGGCTGCCCAAAGCCGCGCTGACAGAAGCCGTAGCGGAGACGGCGGATGTCGCCGCGTTATGGTACAGTTACCGGGATGCGCCGATTGCCGCGCGCAAACACGGCGACACCGCGCGGCGGCTGTTTTGGCAGGAACGGCGGCTGGCGGAATCGGTAAGCCGGGAACTGGTGGAACGGGTATTTGAATGGTAAGCAGCTGGATCACGCGGCAGTGGCAGGGCACCACGCTCTGGCACTTGTTGCTGATTCCGTTGGGCTGGGTGTTTGGTCTGCTGGCGGGCTTGCGCCGCACGCTCTATCGGGTCGGCATGCTGCGTGCCCAAACGTTGCCGGTGCCGGTCATCGTGATCGGCAACATCAGCGCTGGCGGCACCGGCAAAACCCCGCTGGTCGCCTGGCTGGCACGCGAGCTGGCAATACATGGCTGGCACCCTGGGGTGATCAGTCGCGGCTACGGTGGCAGCGCCCATATTCCACAGCAGGCAGGCATGCACAGCGATACGGCGCGCGTGGGCGATGAACCTGTGCTGCTGGCAAGCCTGGTCCAATGCCCGGTATGGGTCGGGCGCGACCGTGCTGCAGCGGGACGCGCATTGCTGGTAGCCCACCCGGAGGTGGACGTGCTGATTTCCGACGATGGCTTGCAGCATTATCGTCTGGCGCGCGC
This sequence comes from Sulfuriferula plumbiphila, assembly GCF_009938015.1. Lineage (NCBI taxonomy): Bacteria > Pseudomonadati > Pseudomonadota > Betaproteobacteria > Nitrosomonadales > Sulfuricellaceae > Sulfuriferula > Sulfuriferula plumbiphila. The sequence goes on from NZ_AP021884.1 coordinate 1,085,767, forward strand.
TGTGGAAATTGCCGTGGTGGACGGTGCGCGCGGTTTTGGCAATGGCCGTCCGCTGCCCGCTGGTCCGCTGCGCGAGCCGGTGGTCAGGTTGGGCGCCGTAGATGCCATTGTGGTGAACCAGCCAGAGGCGGCGCAACTGAATTTGCCTGCCATGCTGCCGGTTTATTCGATGCGCCTGGAAGGCGCGTGTTTTGTGAACCTCGCGGACCCTTCTCGCAGCGTCCGCGCCGCCGATTTTGTCGGACAGGAAATCCATGCCATTGCCGGTATCGGCCATCCCCAGCGTTTTTTTGACCACATTGCTGCCCTGGGCATCCACGCGCAGTATCATGCCTTTCCCGATCATCATGCCTATCGGGCCGCCGATCTCGCTTACTCGGGCCAGATCCTGATGACCAGTAAAGATGCGGTAAAATGTAGCGCATTCGCGGCTCAAAACATGTGGGCGCTGCCGGTGCAGGCGTCCATACAACCAGACCTTCTCGGGCTCGTGCTCGCCAAACTAGGAAACCGTCATGGATAGCAAACTGCTGGATATTCTCGTCTGCCCGCTTTGCAAGGGGCCGCTGGTGTACAAAAAAACCGAGCAGGAACTGATCTGCAAGGCCGACCGCCTGGCTTTCCCCATCCGCGACGATATTCCGGTGATGCTGGAGGGTGAAGCGCGCAGGCTGGCAGAAACCGAAGAAGTCTGATGGATGCTTCCAAAAGCGCAAATTGCAAATTTTTCGAGTGCCTGGGCTTTAGGCGAACGATGAGTTTTTAGGGGGGCTCATGACCGATTTCATCGCAGTCATCCCGGCGCGCTATGCCTCCACGCGCCTGCCCGCCAAGCCGCTTGCTGACATTGCCGGCAAGCCCATGGTGGTGCGGGTGGCTGAACGCGCAGCGCAGAGCGGTGCCAGCGCGGTATGGGTGGCGGCAGACGATGCGCGCATCATCGCGGCGGTCGAGGAGCACGGCCATCAGGCCCTGCTGACCTCGGCACACCATGCCTCCGGCACGGACCGGTTGGCGGAAGTGGTGGACAAGCTGGAACTGGATGACGACGCCATTGTGGCCAACGTGCAGGGTGATGAGCCGCTGATTGATCCCGCGCTGATCCACGCCGTCGCGCGCGAGCTGCAACTGCACCCCGAAGCAGTGATGGCGACCGCCTGCCATGCGATTCATGACTACACCACGCTGACCAACCCCAACGTGGTCAAGGTGGTAATGGATATAGAGGGCTACGCGCTGTATTTTAGCCGCGCGCCCATTCCCTGGCCGCGCGATGCTTTTGCGGCGGGACAAAGTTTGCCGGAAGGCTTGCCGGTGTTTCGCCATATCGGCCTGTATGCCTATCGGGCCGGCTTTCTCCGGCGCTATGCGGGACTCACATCGGCCCCCATCGAACGCTTTGAGTCTCTCGAGCAGCTGCGCGTGTTGTGGCATGGCTACAAGATCAGCGTGGCGGTGAGCGGGCAGCCTGCGCCGCTTGGCGTAGATACCGCAGAAGACCTCGCAATGGTGCGCCGGCTATGGGTTTGAAACTGGTTTTATGTTTGAATAAAAAAAATTGAGTATTCAGAATGGCCTGAAATCCAATACCCTCACGGGCTGTCATAGTAAAATAAACCATGGAGTAAGAGATGAGACTGATCCTGTTGGGCGGCCCCGGCGCGGGCAAGGGCACACAAGCCAATTACATCAAGGAACGCTATGGCATCCCGCAGATTTCCACCGGCGACATGCTGCGTGCCGCGATTGCCGCTGGCACCGAGATGGGCAAAGCCGCCAAAGCGGTAATGGATGCCGGCCAGCTGGTATCGGACGATATCATCATCGGTCTGGTGAAAGACCGTATTGCGCAACCCGATTGCGCCAAGGGTTTTTTGTTCGATGGTTTTCCGCGCACCATTCCCCAGGCCGAAGCGATGAAGGCCGCCGGGGTGCCGATTGATTACGTGGTTGAAATTGACGTGCCCGATGCAGAAATCGTCAAGCGCATGTCGGGTCGCCGCGTGCACCTGGCATCGGGGCGTACTTATCATGTGGTATTCAACCCGCCCAAGGTCGCCGGCAAGGATGATGTGACCGGTGAAGACCTGATCCAGCGCGACGACGACACTGAGGAGACAGTGAAAAAACGCCTGGATGTTTACCACGCGCAGACCGAACCGCTGGTAGCCTACTATTCCAGATGGGCGGCAAGTGGTGCAGCTGGCGCGCCGAAATACGTCAAGGTTACGGGTACCGGCAAGGTGGAAGGGATCCGCGATTCCATTTTTCAAGCATTGGGTTAAGCACTCATGGGAAGCGCCATTGCGGATTTCAGCGACACCGAACGCAGCGTGGTGGAGAGCGCCGTCAAGGAACGCTACGGGCACGCTGTGCCGGTCGAGGTCGCCGACACCGAACTGCGCATATACCCGGAAGACCGTGAGCTGACCACCTGTCCGTGCCTGTTCTGGAAACAGCGGGATTGCAGTTTCGTCATCGCCAAGGTGGGCGAAGGACGCTTCCGCAGCATGTTTTTCTACCGGGTGCATCAGATGTTCGGCACCGGGCGCGAGGAATACGATGACCTCGGCGACTGTGTGCTGGTGTTGCTGAGAGTGCAGGCCGATCACGAAAAAGAACAGGCGGGCGTGACTTCAGGCAAAACCGGCAAGGACATCTGTTAAACCCATACGCCAGCAGGGCAACCCGCTGGCGTTTTCATTTTTGGAAGGAAACATAAATGGCGAAAAAAAATGCCTTCTACGCACAGTCGGGTGGCGTCACCGCGGTCATCAACGCATCGGCCTGCGGCGTGATTCAAACTGCGCGCAAGCACAAGGACAAGATCGGCAAGGTCTATGCAGGCCGCAACGGCATTATCGGTGCGCTGACCGAAGACCTGATTGATACCAGCAAGGAAACCGACGCTGCCATTGCCGCGCTGCGCTCCACTCCCTCCGGTGCTTTCGGCTCGTGCCGCTTCAAGCTGAAAAGCCTGGAAGCCAACAAGCGCGAATACGAGCGGCTGATTGAGGTGTTCAAGGCGCATAACATCGGCTACTTTTTCTACAATGGCGGCGGCGATTCCGCTGATACCTGCTTCAAGGTCTCGCAGTTGTCCGAATCCATGGGCTACCCGATCCAGGCCATCCACGTACCCAAGACCGTGGACAATGACCTGCCCATTACCGACTGCTGTCCCGGTTTTGGATCCGTTGCCAAATACATCGCCGTGTCCACGCTGGAGGCCTCGTTTGACGTGCGTTCCATGGCCAAGACCTCGACCAGGGTTTTTGTCATCGAAGTGATGGGACGTCACGCCGGCTGGATTGCCGCTGCTGGCGGCCTGGTGGCTGACCAGGGTATTCCGGTGGTGATCCTGTTCCCGGAAATCGAATTCGATCAGAAAAAATTCCTCGCGGCGGTGAAGAAAAAAGTCGATGCATCCGGCTACTGCACGATCGTGGTGTCCGAAGGCTGCCACTACCCCGACGGCAAATTCCTTGCCGAACAGGGCACCCGCGATGCCTTCGGTCATGCCCAGCTCGGTGGCGCAGCGCCGGTAGTGGCCAACATGATCAAACTGGCTCACGGTTACAAGTTCCACTGGGCGGTGGCGGATTACCTGCAACGCTCGGCACGCCACATCGCCTCCAAGACCGATGTGAAGCAGGCCTACGAGCTGGGAAAAAAGGCCGTCGAGCTGGCGATCAAGGGACATAATTCGGTGATGCCCACGGTGGATCGCATCTCTGATTCTCCCTACAAATACAAGATCGGTATGGCGCCCCTGTCCAAGGTCGCCAACGTCGAGAAATTCATGCCACGTGACTTCATCAGCAAGGACGGCTACGGGATTACCGAAAAATGCCGCCGTTACCTGGCGCCACTGATTCAGGGAGAGGACTATCCCAGATATGAAGACGGTCTGCCGCAATATGTGACACTGAAGAATGTGGCGGTGGCGAAAAAATTGAAGGCGTTTGAAATTTGATGCGCGCAGCTGGCTGACCCTCCCACCATGACTCTAGACCGCGCGCGCCAGTTGCTTGCTGTTCAGGCCAATTTCGGCGGATTCTACAACGGCAATTCCGCCAAGCTCATCCTCTCGGAAGTGCAGCGCGAGCATGGTCAGCAGGCTGTGGATCAATTGATACAGGAGGTGAATCTCACCGAAATTTTCGGCTTTGAGCCGGGTATGCGTTTTGAGGGTGGTCTTGCCATCGGCAAGCCGTATTGAAATAGCAATGAGAAAAGTTGCAAGGCAATGAGCCGGCCGGAACAGGCTCCGATTCGCACAAGTAATCCAAGGAGGGATGAAGTATGTCGGATGGTCTAGTATTGGCGCTCGCCTGCGCTGTTTTTGCCATAATATATGGCCTGGTTTCCATTAAATGGGTGCTGGCCAAGCCCACTGGCAACGAGCGTATGCGAGAAATCGCAGCGGCGATTCAGGAAGGCGCGCAAGCCTATCTCAATCGTCAGTACCGCACCATTGGCATGGTGGGTGTGGTGTTGTTCGTGCTCATTTTCATCTTCATCGGCAAACTCACCGCCGCAGGCTTCGCGCTGGGGGCCCTGCTGTCTGCGGCGGCGGGCTACATTGGCATGAATATCTCGGTGCGTGCCAATGTGCGTACCGCAGAGGCTGCGCGTGAAGGGCTCAATCCGGCATTGAAAGTGGCGTTCCGCAGTGGTGCCATTACCGGCATGCTGGTCGTGGGTCTGGGACTGCTGGGTGTGGCGGGCTTTTATGCTTTCCTGGCGGCTACGACGCCGGCCGGCACGGTCGTCAACATTTCGCCGCTGATTGGTCTGGGTTTCGGCGGCTCGCTGATTTCCATTTTTGCGCGGCTGGGTGGCGGCATTTTCACCAAGGGTGCAGATGTGGGCGCGGATCTGGTCGGCAAGGTGGAAGCAGGTATCCCTGAAGATGACCCGCGCAACCCGGCGGTGATTGCCGACAACGTGGGCGACAACGTGGGCGACTGCGCGGGGATGGCGGCCGACCTGTTCGAGACCTACGCCGTGACCATCATCGCCACCATGCTGCTGGGCGGCCTGGTGCTGCACACCGCGGGTGCTGGCGCGATGATTTACCCGCTGGTGCTGGGCGGCGTGTCCATCGTTGCGTCGGTGATCGGCACGTTCTTCGTCAATGCGCGCGAAGGCGGCAAAATCATGAACGCGCTGTACCGCGGCCTGATCGTATCCGGCGGGCTGGCGGCGCTGGCGTTCTATCCCGTGACCCAGTGGCTGATGGCGGACAACGGCAGCTACAGCGTGATGAATCTGTATCTGTGCGGTCTGGTCGGACTGGCGCTGACCGCGGCGATGGTGCTCATTACCGAGTACTACACCGCCACTGAATACGCACCGGTACGCCATATCGCGCAGGCTTCCACAACGGGTCACGGTACCAACGTGATCGCCGGGCTGGGGGTATCCATGCGGTCCACCGCCGCACCGGTGCTGGCGGTGTGCGTGGCCATTCTCGTCTCCTATTCGCTGGCGGGCTTGTACGGTATCGCCATTGCCGCTACCGGGATGCTGTCCATGACCGGCATCATCGTGGCCCTGGATGCATACGGCCCGGTCACCGACAACGCGGGCGGCATCGCGGAAATGGCCGATTTGCCAGCCAGCGTGCGTAACATCACCGACCCGCTGGATGCCGTTGGCAACACCACCAAGGCGGTTACCAAGGGCTATGCGATTGGCTCAGCCGGTCTGGCGGCACTGGTGCTGTTCGCCGACTATACGCATACCCTGGAACACGCCGGCAAACTGGTGGATTTTTCCCTGTCCGATCCGGCGGTGATTATCGGCCTGTTCATTGGCGGCATGGTGCCGTATCTGTTCGGCGCCATGGGTATGGAGGCCGTGGGTCGTGCAGCAGGCAGCGTGGTGGTGGAAGTGCGCCGCCAGTTCAAGGAAATTCCCGGCATCATGGCGGGTACGGCCAAGCCGGATTATTCCAGGGCCGTGGATATGCTCACCCGTGCCGCCATCAAGGAAATGATGATCCCCTCGCTGCTGCCGGTGCTGGTGCCTATCGTCGTGGCGTTGGGCATGACCGCGCTGATGGGACCGGGCGCAGGCACCAAGGCACTGGGCGGCGTGCTGATGGGTTCCATCGTCACCGGTATTTTCGTTGCCATTTCGATGACCACTGGTGGCGGTGCCTGGGATAACGCCAAGAAATATATCGAGGAGGGTAATCATGGCGGCAAAGGCTCTGAAGCACACAAGGCCGCGGTCACAGGTGATACCGTGGGTGACCCCTACAAGGACACTGCCGGCCCGGCTATCAACCCGCTGATCAAGATCATCAATATTGTTGCACTGCTGATTGTGCCGCTGCTGTAAGGCTCGGACAGCTAAAATGAAAAAAGGCCGGACCGAAGCCAGGCCGTGTTAAATGCATACTGCCCGGAACATGAGTGAGTAAATTCGAGGCATGGCTGGATTTGAAACAATAGTAGATATACTCTGGTGGCGACAGTGAAATCTGTGGCCATTTTTTATGTGCGTCCTGCCGGGCGCACATAAAAAATGCATGACCGAAGTCATGTGTTCAAGGATATTGCGCAGTATCAATTGCGGCCGCTCAGATCACCGCATCCGGGGTTTTTTCCGACGCACCGCGTTCCAATGCTGCCGCTACTCCCGCGCCGTAAGCCGGATCGGCCCTGGTGCAGTGGGCAATATGACGCTGCTGGATTTCTTTGGACGCGCCGCCGACCGAACGGGCCGTATTCTCGCACAGCAGCCGTTGCTGTTCCGGCGTCATCAGGCGGAACAGGTTACCAGGCTGGGTGTGGTAATCATCATCGGCGCGATGATCCCAGTGGCCTGCTGCGCCTCCGGTCGCCAGGGGCGGTTCCGAAAAATCCGGTTGTTGCTGCCACGCGCCTTTGCTATTGGGCTCGTAGGTTCGCTGCATCGCTGCCAGCATGAACAGCCCGAGTCGGACATGGGCCCGGCTTACGCCTGAAGAAACGCCAGGAGATCGGCGTTGACCTTGTCCGCCGGGGTTACGCACATCCCATGTGGTGCGCCGGGATAGATCTTCAGCGTCGACTTCTTCACCAGCTTCGCGGCAAGAAGAGCCGGATCGGCGATGGGCACAATCTGGTCATCATCGCCATGGAGAATCAAGGTGGACACGTCAATTTTCTTGAGATCGCCGGTAAAGTCCGTCTCGGAGAACTGCTTGATACAGTCCGCTTGACCCTTAAACCTAAAAACCGTAGTTGACCGCTCATTTCCCTCATGAGAGCCGCATGAATACTGAGTGTTCCGCCTTCGTTCGCATTCACCTGTTGGGTGACATCGCTACCCGCCCGGTCTGTCGAAGTTATAAAACGGAGTGGCCAGATCCCTGTAGAACTGCGAACGGTAGGCAGTCACGGCGGCGCGGATGCCGTCGAAGACATCCATGGGCAGTCCGCCGGGATTGGCGTCGGTTTTGAGCATGATCGGGGGTACCGCGCCGATTAGCACCGCTTGGGCTACACGCGAGGGCGTCTAGCGGCCATCCGTGGGAAAAGACCACCGGACGTCCTTTCTCATATTCTCCATGGTGGTTGCAGCGGGAAGGTGAACTGCCCACAGGTTTGGTTTCTGTGGCTAATGCCGCAGCGGAGAAGCTCGGCAGCCATTCCGGCCCAATGGAGGCCATCAGGCCGTTCCGGGGTGTTCCCGCGCGTCGTTTTGATTTACTCATTTTGATATCCTTTAACTGATTTTAACAATCAGCTAAAGGATAGGTTTATGGGGATAAGATCACACGATCGCTCTCCTTCAACAATCGGTTGAAGATGCAGCCATGGACATAATGAGCTTGCCAGTTTATCGCAACGGGATTTTGGCTTGTTTTTTACTGCATCAGGCAGCGTGCTTTTTCACCCAGGCAACATACTGGTCCATCCAGTTCTGCAGGAATTTTTTGCTGCCTGTATCGATGTCGCCTGCCTCGTCAAACAATCCATCCCTTACCTGGATGAATGCTTCGGGCTGGCCAAGCGCCGGCACGTCCAGGTATGCGAGGACGTTGCGCAAATGCTGTTGCGCCATGGCCGTGCCAATGGCACCGACCGAAGCGCCCAATACACCAGCGGGCTTGCCCGCCCAGGCACTCTGGCCATAGGGGCGCGAGGCGTGGTCGATCGCGTTCTTGAGTACCCCGGGGATGGAACGGTTGTATTCGGGTGTGACGAACATAAGGCCCTGGGCAGCCGTGATTTCGGCCTTCAGCCGCTTGACGGATTCGGCCGGGTTCGCGTCGTCGTCCTGGTTGTAGAGTGGCAAGTCGCCGATTTGTACCTGCCTGAACGAGAATTCCGGCGGCGCCAGTTTCACAATGGCGTTGGCCAGCCTGCGGTTGAATGAATCCTGGCGAAGGCTGCCAACGATGACGGCTATCTGATATTGACTCATGACGATCTCCTTTAAAAGTGATTGCTGGATTTAAAACGAACAACATCAGGAAGCCTGCGTCACTCCTCGCCAGACATAAGCATCCATGGCCAGGCCACCATAGGCAAAGTGGGGACGATAGCGCAGGGGCGTATCGCCCCTCGCTGCGCCCAAGGCAACGAAAAGCGGCAGGAAGTGTTCTTCGGATGGATGAGCGTCGGCACCGTAAGGTGCTGAACGATATGCCAACAGGGCTGAGACATCCTGCGCGGCCAATCGCTCGGCAACCCAATTGGTAAACATCCGGGCTTGCAGCAAAGGCGCCTGGTCGCCTTCCGCATGCCAATCCAGCCAGCCAAAGTTATGCGTGATCGCGCCGGAAGCGACGATGAGCACGCTCTCCTCGCGCAAGGGTGCAAGCGCCTGTCCCAGCGCGACATGGGCTGCGGCGCCGGTATTGCGTGCCAGCGAGAGTTGCGTGACCGGCACATTGGCCTGTGGATACATCGCCGACAGCGGCGCCCAGGCGCCGTGATCCAGTCCACGGCTGGGGTGGAGGTCAGCCGCCAGGCCGGCAGCGGACAACAGCGACACGGCCCGTTCGGCCAGCGCCGGCGCGCCCGGCGCGCGATACTGCATGCGGTAAAGTTCCTCTGGAAAGCCCGCGAAGTCGTGCATGGTTTGCGGCGCGCCGGACAGACTGGCCGTTGGCTGGCGCGCTTCCCAATGCGCCGACACCACGAGAATCGCCGCCGGTTCGGGAGCCTGCTGGCCGATCTCGCGCCAGCAGGCCACGGCGTCCGGCGCCTTCAGCAAGGCATCCGGGGCGCCGTGGGACACAAAAACGACGGGCATGCGTGCGGACATATTGCGCTCCCTTACTCCTTCACCACCTCAACAGCGATGGTGAGGGTCACATCATCGGAAACATAGGACGCGTATTTGCCCATGTTGAAGTCGCTACGCTTGATCTTTGCCCCCGCATTAGCGCCGATCGCGTCTTTCTTCAGCATCGGATGCGGCATTTCCTGGAACGAGGTGACGGTCAGGGTCACCGGTTTGGTCACGCCTTTTACCGTCAGGTTGCCCTCGACTGCCACCGGCTTGTCGCCATCAAATTTAGCAGTGCGGGTATAGCTGGCGGGATGGCTCATCAGTGAAATCCAAAGGGTTTAGGTTGCTTGATGGACGTACTGTACACAAACCGTAATGCAATAAATAGCGTACAATTAGCAATATATTATTGCTAATTTTGCAACAATCGATCGGGGACGTTCATGGATAGGCTCGACAGCATGCGACTCTTTGTGCGGGTCGCCGAACTGGGTAGCTTTTCGGCCGTGGCGCAGCAGAATAATGTGGCGCGCTCGGTCGTGACGCGGCAGGTGGCGGCGCTCGAAACGCACCTCGGAACGAAGTTGATTGCCCGCAGCACGCGGCGCCTGAGCCTCACTTCGGCGGGCGCCACCTACCTGGAAAAATGCCGCGAAATTCTGAGCCTGGTGGAAGCCGCCGAAGCCAGCCTGACTGAGGATCGACAAGCGCCTCGAGGCCACATCCGTATCACCCTGCCATTTTCGTTCGGCATTCATCAATTGATGCCGATGTTCGGCGACTTCATGACTGCCAATCCGGATATCTCGATCGAACTGGAATTCAGCGACCGCCGCGCCAACCTGATCGAAGGCGGCTTTGATCTGGCCATCCGCATTGGTGATCGGCTTGATCCTGGCGACGTGGCACGAAAGATCGGCAGCAGTCAGGGCGTCGTCGTCGCTGCTCCCGAATATTTGCAGCGCCAGGGCCGGCCCAAGCATCCAAGTGAGCTCCTCAAGCACGAATGCTTCGGTTATTTGCTGGCTGCGCGCTCAAGTTGGGCCTTTGTCATTGACGGCAAAACGCAGTGGTTTCCCGTTACCGGGAGGCTCGAAGCCAACAGCGGCGATGCCTTGCTCGCCGCTGCGATGCGTGGCCTGGGGATCACCAATGCCCCCACCTTCATGGCCGAACAAGCCGTGCGTGAACGCAAGCTGGAAATTCTGCTGCCCAAGTTTCCGACGCCAGAGCTGGGGATCTATGCGGTCTTCCCGAGCAACCGTTATGTGCCTCATCGTGTCAGGACCCTGGTCGAGTATCTTGCTCAACGGATCGAGTCTCAGCTGCGAACAGTCAATGAGCTTCCCCGCGAATTTCGGATACTTCCAGAAAGCCATTCTGATGGCGATGATGGTGAAATTGGAGGTTGGAACTGAAACGAATTCCGGGGCCAGCCTATACAGCGGAGTACACGGCGGCAGTTCAGCAAGTGCTGGCCGGCAAGAAAGCGGGCGGGATTGCGCGTGAGTTGGGCGTTTTGTGTCTCCATCCTTGGCGTGTTTGTCCGCAGTGATCATGACCCGCCGGGTGATGCCCAGGGCCAGGGCGCGCAGGTGTTTGAGGGAGTAGCCGGCGTCTGCGCGCAGGCCTACCACGCCGATGGGGCCGCCCATGCTTCTTCCTGAGTGGCAGTGTCCATGTAGAGCGGGGTCTTGCCTTCGTCCCGCAGGCGATCGATTACTCCCTCATGCCAGGCGTTTCCACCTGAACTGCCTGGACGAACTACCCGCCGCGCCGGCGCTGCTCGCGCAGACTGTGACTCAGGTGCTGGCCGAGCACCGCAAGGAAGCGTACCCCTTCCTGCGTCCCGGGATCACGTACTACACGCAACATACAGCCCAGACCGCCCGTTGCCGGCGCGGCCGCCGCGATATCCTTGCTCGCCGCATGGATCGCCTCAGACAGAGCGATCAGCAGACACTGGCTCTCCTGGCGATCGAGGGCCAGGAGCAGGCGCATCAGACCCTCGTTGCGCGTCAGCCGGTCGAGCAGGTTCACCCCCTCGCTCATTGCCCCTGCCATCCGCGTAACCATGTCGTCCGACATCGCGTCCCGAGCCGCGGTAATGATCTGTGCGAATTCGACGAGTCGCTGCAGGTCGTCGTTGGCTATTGCGGCGGGAGTTTCTGTTTGTGTGGTCATCTTGGCTTCCTCAGAGTAATCCACGCACGCTGGTCCAATACATCTGGTTGTAGGCTATCTTGAACCAGTGCATTGGTTTCGTCGGTGGCTTCAGGTCGGGCGGGTTAAGGTAATTGAACATCGCGTAGGTCGCACGTTCGTGGCCGGCTTCAATGAAGCAGTACACCTTGCCATCATAATCGCGCACCGGCGCGCCGATCTTCACGATCGAGGCGATGTTTTCGGCGACCACCTCGGCTTCGAAGTGCGCGGCCGACCCGGTCTTGCTGACCGGCAGGTTGCTCGTGTCACCCAGCACGTAGACGTTGTCGCGGCCTTTCATGGTGAGTTTGAAACGGTCAGTCGGAATCCAGCCGCCCTGGCCGAGGTTGTTCTTCTCGATCACCTCCATGCCACGGTGCGGCGGGATTGCGATGAGCAGATCGTAGTTGGTCTCCGTGCCTTCCTCGCTCTTCACGACATTGTTTTCCACGTCCACTTCCTTGACGTTGAACAGTGTCTCGTACTCGATGCCCATGCGGTCGAACTCAGGCTTGGCCCACTTGGCGACGTTCTCGATGGTGTGGATGCGGCCGATCGGGTAGTGGTACTTCATTGTGACCTTGTCGCGGATGCCGCGTGCCTTGAAATAATCGTGCAGCGAAAACATGACCTCGACCGGGGCGATCGGGCATTTGTGCGGGACCCCGACAACGACGGCAACCTTTCCACCCTGGAACTCCCGCAGGCGCTTGAACATCTTCACCGCGGATGCTTCGGTGTAGAAGGTCTCTGCCCCCTCCGTCAATCCGCGAACCTCCTCGGGCACGATGCGCGAACCGGTGGCGATTACGAGGATATCGTACTCGTGGACCTTGCCGCTCTGGGTCCTCACCTGGTTCTGATCGAGCTGGAATTGTTCGACCGGGTCCACGTGAAAATCGATACTCGCTTCGAGCAGGCTCGCCTGATCACGATAAAGCTGATCCGGAGACATCTGTCCGAACGCGACATATAGCAAGCCCGGCTGGTACATGTGCTTGTCGGATGCCGAGAGCATCGTGAGCCGGACCTTGCGAGCACGAATCTCAGCGGACAGCCGCCGCGCGAGATTATTGGCCAGAATGGTACCGCCCGTGCCACCACCGACGACTAAGATTCTCATTGCATTCTCCTATTCAAAACTTTCAGCGTTGCTGGCCGCTGGGCAGACAGACGTATCTCGACCCACCAAGTAACGCGCTATTTGGCCTTGCGAACCTTGATGTGCCAGACTCCCTCGACCTTCTCGTTGCTGACCACCTCGTGTCCCACCTTGTGGATCCATTCCGGCACGTCCGCGGCTGAGCCCTCATCGGTCGACAGCAGTTCGAGCGTATCGCCCACGTTGGCCTGCTTCATATAGGTAATCAGCTCCATGAGCGGTCCCGGGCAGTATGTGTCGCATGCGTCGATGATCTTGCTTTCACTCATTGCTCATCCTCCAGTTAACTTGGGTTCGATTCTCCGCCCCGTTCAAAATGTGAGCAGTTGGCCGCCTTCGGCGTCGCTCAGAAAGCGCGTCAGCCCGGTCGGCGGCCCAACCTCTGGGTCAAGTTCATCTTTCGTGATTCTCATCAGGTCCATCGCCATCGAGCATGGCAGCAGCGCCGCGTCGCTTAGCTCGACCGCGTATTTGAACAGCTGCTTGAATGGCGGCACGCCCTTCTGCGCCATGAGCGCCCCGAGCTCGCCTTCGGCCGGTGCGTCGACGGCGTGACCTTGCACGAAATACGGCAGGGCGTTCATGGATAAAAACACCGAAACTTCGTCGCCGGTCGCCGCCGCGACCGACGCGATCATCGCGGCCATCTGCAGCTTTTCGCGCGTGCCCGACACGCAAATTATGTAGATTTTTCTGGACATGATGCTCTCGCCTCTCTTAAGGCCGCGTCGTTCGCGCGACGCGGGTAATCAAAAAACACCCGCGGTCCACAATCGGGCATCTACATATCGCATCCGCCCGGAAAAAGGGGATAGTGTCGAAATCCCGTGCTTTGGGGCCCACGTTCGGTCGGCGCGTGCGCTGGAGCACCTCGCCTCCAAAAGGTTCTGGCCCCCTTGCTTGCAGAAAATATCCTGAACCTTTTCCCCTGCCTCGGCTTCCTTCGGCGCAACCCTGATCTGCTTTTGTGTAATTCGTGGCTTCATTATCATGCATTCCCTGCAATGACCTGACCGAGGTCCAGAGTTTCTCTGTGGCATTGAATTTATCAGATAGACCATCGAGGCTAAGGTACGACTGCCGAGTCCATCTTGTCGTAGCCGGCAAATCGATAGACAAGCGTGGAGATAAACCAACTAGCAACAAATATCGACACCACGAGTATCCCAATCAGCTCCCAATGCTCGCTTAAGGAATTAACCTGATTCCATAGATGACCCTTAAGACTAAATTGCTCCGATATGAGCGCGAGGATCTCGATGCCGGCAATAAGCAAGGCAATAACGGCTGAGACTATCGTTATCGAGAGGTTGTAATAAAGTTTCCGAATCGGGTTTCGGAATGCCCAACCATAAGTGCGAACCATCAGAATGCCGTCGGTCGTGTCCATTAAGGACATACCGGCCGCGAACAGCGCCGGAAACACCAGGATCGTCCACACCGACAATCCCTTTGCTGCCTCCACGCCCGCAATGCCCAGTAGGCTGACCTCCGTCGCAGTATCAAAGCCGAGTCCGAACAAAAAGCCAATAAAGATCATGTGCCAACTTTTATCGACCAATCGAAACAAGGGCCGGAAGATACGCGAGAGGAATCCACGCTTGTTGAGGAGAAGGTCAAAGTCTTCTGCGGCGTAAGCACCCCCATTGCGGACTTGTCTGAAGGCAAGATAAGTGGACCTTGCTATCATCAGATTAAGCATTGCCATAGCGAGTAGAAACGATGCAGAGAAAAACGTACTGGCAACCCCGGCGCCGGCCATGAAACTGAATTTCTCGCTGGCGGCGCTCCATGCGGCTAACGCGGCGATCGCGATGACAAACGCTAGCACCGCCAATGAATGCCCGATCGCGAAATGGAATCCGACTGTCGCGGGGCGCCGGTTCTGCTGCATCAATTTCCGCGTGACAGTGTCGATCGACGCGATATGGTCGGCATCAAATGCGTGACGGAGCCCAAATGTATAGGCTAGGCCCGCGGCGCCAAGAAGCACCGCATTGCCAGCTAACGCGACTATGGCCCAGATCCACGTCGCGATATTGAAGGCGACAAGTAAGATGTAGAGGCCGACTACCTTTTTTTGAAAGTTGCCAGCTTCATCATCGAAGATATGATGCAACGCCGAAATTATATGTTTCATTGGAATCTCTCCTATCTCAGGCCAGCGCAGGAATTCGGCCACACACCACAGTTCCGGGAAGGCCTTGCGTCCCTGCATGCTGTAAGACCCCCGGCACTTGCGCGGCACTGAGCCCGACCCACGAAGGGACGCCGCCACCCGGCCCACCATATCCAACAACAAATGATTCGGGTTGGAGCGGACATCCACGTGGACTCCAACGACTCTTCATGACTGACGGTGCCAACTGAAACGCTTGATAAGCAACAAGCAGGTGCTATCAAGAACATAGCCGACGGCCCCAATGACGAGCACCATCGCCATGAGATTGGCGTATTCCATCCCCTCACGCGCGTTTTCGATGGCGTAGCCGAAACCGGAAGTCACCCCGAGAAATTCCGCCGGGATGAGCACAATCCACGCGACCCCCAGGGCGAGGCGAATGCCAGTCAGAACGTCGAAAGTGATCGCCGGCAAGATAATCAGCGTCAGCACATGCCAAGGCTTGGCGCCAAGATTGCGCGCCACTTTGAACCAGGCCGGGTCCACCTTGGCCAGGCCGGCGGCGGTTGCAAACGCCACCGGCCAGACTGAAGCGATCGCAATGAGAAAGATAATCGCCTGATCCCATCCCGGAAACACAATTACCGCGATCGGCTCCCAGGAGAGTGGGCTGATCATGCGCAGGAACTGGAACGGCACATTGCTCAGTTCGAGGAACCACCTGCTGCGCCCCATGAGGATGCCGATCGGCACGCCGATGACGATGGCGATGAAAAGTCCGGCGCCCAGGCGATAACCGCTGGTCGAAAGCGCATTCGGGATCGTCCCGCGTTCCCACAGACCCGGGATCGCCTGAAACGCCGGGAGGGGCCCGAAGTAGGCAAACAGCGCCCCCGAGGGATTGAGAGTGACAAGGTAGATGCTGATCCACCAAAGAGCGAACAGGATCGCAAGGCCCCCGAAAAAGTACGAAAGGCCCCGCGCCGAGGACTTAAGGACGCGGGACGATCGGAGTTCATCCGGCCCAGCGGTGATTATGTTGCCTCCGACAGTTGCGATGTTATTGCTCATCGTTCAATTACCTCCACCCAGGTACCGGGTATAGGGATCGCCTGACGTCGGAGCGCCCGTTCATTTCCACACTTGGGATTCATGTCTGGCGATTTCTTGTTGCCGTAGGTGTAAGTGACCGGCTCATTGGCCACGAACTCGAGGCTGAGCGTATCTAAGGAACATTGCATCGCCGGTGAGCACTGTCTTTTTCGCATCAAGATCCCCCACGATGCCAGCTGAAACGTTTTATGAGCAACACGAGAAGGGTATCTAGCAAATAGCCGATGATCCCAATGGTGACCACCATCGCTGTGAGATTGTTGTACGATAACGTCTCGCGCGCGTCCTCGATGGTGTAGCCAAGGCCGGAAGTCACTCCGAGAAATTCTGCAGGGACGAGCACAATCCACGCGACACCCAAGGCGAGGCGAATGCCAGTCAGAACGTCGAAAGTGATTGCCGGCAAGATAATCTGCGCCAACATATGCCAAGGCTTGGCGCCAAGATTGCGCGCCACTTTGAACCAGGCCGGGTCCACCTTGGCCAGGCCGGCGGCGGTTGCAAACGCCACCGGCCAGACTGAAGCGATCGCAATGAGGAAGATGATAGACTTGTCCCATCCCGGAAACACCAGCACCGCAAGCGGCATCCAGGAGAGCGGGCTGATCATGCGCAGCAACTGGAACGGGGAGTTGCTCAAATCGCGGAACCGCTTGCTGCGCCCCATGAGGATGCCGATCGGCACGCCGATGACAATGGCGAAGAGAAGCCCGACGCCCAGGCGATAGCTGCTGGCGACAACCGCGCTCTGGATTTTCCCCTCTCCCCACAGCATTGGGAATGCCTGTAACGTCGGGATGAGACCAAAGGAGGCAAAACTCCTCGTCTTAGGATTGATGGATATAAGGTAACCTCCGATCCACCAAACAGCGCACAGGATCGCAACGCCGATCATTCCCAAGACAAGACGCTGCGCCGCCGGATCCTTCATCAAGCGGGGGAACCCACCCCCCCCGGCGTGTACACCTGCGCTGTTCATAGAACGAACTCCTCTACCCGATTATAAGGGTCGCCTGTTTGCGGAACGCTCAAATCATCTTTCCATTTGGGGTTGGCGGCGAGTGCCTTCTTGACAAAGGTGTAGTTGACCAGGTCCTTGGCCACGAAATCAGCGTCGAGCTTGGACAGGAAGCCCATGTCGCCAGAGAGCTGTGTCTTCTTCAGGTCGTTTACGACAAGTTTGGTAGCGCTCGGATACGGCCAGCCCTCGAAATTGATGCGACTCTGTCCCCACCCCGGATGCTGAATTGCTTTGGGGTAGTCGGCAACGCTGTAGAACAACATCGCCCGCTCGACGACTTCGGCCGGAAACGGCAGATATTTCTTGCCGTCTTTAGAAAGCATCTGAGCCATCGCCTTTTTGTTCCCGTCAAGATGAATCTGTGCGGCAACGATGGCGTTATGTACCCCCTGCGCCCAGGCCGCACGTTCGGGATCCATAGTGTCCTCTTCGTGCATGACCACCACGCAACAGGGATGGCCCTTCCAGACGTCGCCGGTGAAGCGCAGCATCTTGCCGTTGGCTTTGAGCTCGCCCAGGGCGTTGAACGGTTCGGCGACGCAATAGCCATCAATTTGTCTCGCCATGAGGGCGGGCGGCATGTCGGGCGGGTTCAGAACGATGAAATTGCACTCGTTGGAGGCTATTTTCGCGTGCTGCGGCCGAATCACAGGTGTGATTCCGGCTGCTCTCATTATTTTTTGCGAGACGATGTTGTGTATCGAGTACCAGTACGGTACCGCGAACTGCTTGCCACCGAAGTCCTTGGGAGAATTGATGCCGCTATCCTTGTGGACGATTAAGCCGGAGCCATTGGTATGGTTCCAGGCCGTGATCTTCACGGGGAACTTGTTGTTGTAACGCATCCAGATCGGAACCGGGATAAGTAGATGCGTGAGATTAAAACGGTGGGAAGCAAACGCTTCGACTAACGGGGACCAACCACGAATGAGCGTCGGCGCTTCTGAATCGATGCCCTCCTTTTTGAAAAATCCCATTTCATGCGCGACTAGAAGCGCGGCCGCGTCGGTAATCGGGATATATCCAATGCGGACCACCGGGTCGAATTTCGCTTTGGCAGCGAAGGAAGGCGCCGAAGGCAGCAAGCTGCTCAAGGCAGCGAGACCGGCTGCCTTGAGCAGGCTGCGCCGGCTGACGCCGGTACCGAGTACGGAGCTGAAAAGGGGATCGTAATCGAGAGCCAGATTCGGATCTGGCTTACCACCGTCGGTGATGTCCGGGTGGTCAGGCATCAACTCCAAGCGTGGATCGGTAGGCTTTGCGTTACTGCAAGTACCGCATGAACACCCATCAATGTGTACCAACGGGCGTGGATCGGTATGCTCTTCGTTTTGATATTTCTTCATTTTCGGTCTCCTAACCTTGGGCGATTGAATGTCCCGACCTGTGCGCGCTCAGGCCTGCTAGTGGATGCTGAATGATTCGGTTTTGGACACGGATCCATTGCCAGTCCCCGCGCCGGAAGTACCTGGTTTCAAGTTGGCCGCTCCCTGGAAAGTTGCCATCAGGCTCGCGCGCAATGCCTGGACGGCCGGGTCCTGGCGTTCACGCGGATCGGGGAGATCCACCTCGAGTTCGTGGACGATGTTTCCGGGGGATCCGGCCATGATCAACGCGCGATCCGCCATCAAAACGGCCTCGTCGATATCGTGGGTAACGATAACCAGGTTGATACCAAGGCGCTTGGCGATGGAGCGCACGTCGCGCTGCAGGGAGGAACGGGTGAAGGCGTCGAGCGCGGAGAAGGGCTCATCCAGCAGAAGGAGTTCGGGCTCCATTACCAAGGAGCGGGCGAGTGCCACACGCTGTTGCTGGCCGCCCGAGAGATCCTGCACATTGGACTCGGCGAAATCCTGGAGCTCGACGAGACGGAGCGCTTCGGCGACGCGCTCGCGGATCTCATTCTTAGACCAACGCCCGAAGCGTAGGCCGACGCCGACATTCTGGGCAACCTTCATCCAGGGAAAGAGATGAGGCGCCTGGAACATCATGACCCAGCGTGGCGACGGCCCTTCGACCAGCGTGCCATCGAGATGAATCGTGCCCTCCGTGGGGCGCAGCAGGCCGGCCACGATGTGGAGAAGGGTGGACTTGCCACAACCGGAACGGCCGATGATCGCCAGCGCCTCGCCCGGTTGTGCCTCCAGGTCAACGCGATTGAATGTGACCGCGCCCCGCGGGCTGTAGCGGTGGGTAAGACCCTTGATCTTGATTTGGACTCCGCGAATTGCCATCTGCAAATTCCTCCGTCCGCTGCGTGAGCCAGTGATGACTTCTGGCATGATGCGGAAGCTGATTATTTTCAAAGAATCGAAAAACGAATCTGCGGCGTTCCCTCAAGAGCCTGGCCGCCGCTTCGCTGCAACCTGCACCCAGTTGTTTTTCACCGTCGAGCCGAGCGACGATCCCCGCTAGGCGCTATTGAGGCGCCGCTCAACGTCCTTCATCCGGCGAGCAAGCTCATCCTCATTCACCAGACCGCGCTTGATCAACGAATGTGCCAGCGCCAGAAGCTGTCGTTCAGGAAAGGGAACATCCTGGTAGACAGATGCGGAAAGCTCATCCTCTTCCCAGCGTCGCTCCAGCGCCGGAAGCGCACAGGCATCCTCAGCAAGGAGATCACAAGTGGCTTCCAGCGTAACCTTCCAAGGAGGGTCAGGGTTAGTTACGCCGTATTGCGCAGCCAGCTCGTTCCACGCCCTTCCATGCGACCGGACGGCCTCAAGGAGAGGAATGGGATTCGAGTCGACCTTGTGATCGCCGCTTTCTGCACCTGCGTCATTTCTGCTCAAAGCGTTCATGGATCGCTCCTAATGATTGTGATCATGGTGTACAGGATGGACTGCCGGATGCACTGGGCGCTTGGTATTCGCTGTCACTCCAGGTTTCGGAACCGCCACGCCGATCAAACAATCCCGGGTCACGATCTCGGCCAACTGGTCCTCGGTCCATCCCTCCGTGCCCTCGGGTCGCACCGGCATCACGATGTAACGTGTCTTCTGGTTGGAGTCTGCGACTCTGATTTCCATGTCCGTGGGCAGCTGCAGACCAAACTCCGCGAGCACCTGCCGCGGCCAGCGAACCAGGCGGCGGCGATAGTTCGGGGTTCGATACCACTCCGGTGATTGGCCGAGAATCGGCCGGGGATAACACGAGCACAGCGTGCACACGACCACGTGCTTTACCTTGGGAGTGTCTTCGAGGACGCGCAGGTTGCAGTAGTCACTCGGCGTGCCGAATTGGGTTGGCGGGCTGGTAACCCAGTCGACACCAACCGCTTTGCTGGCCTCAACCCCATCGGCCACGGCCAGCTTCTTGTACTCGGGATCCAGCCACGCCTTGGCGACAAGGCGTGCCGCAGGCAACGGGCCGAGGGTATGAACGTACTCCGTCCAACGCCGATGGTCGTCGGCGGAAAAAAGACCTTTTTCGATAGCAAGTTCACGAACTGCCATTTCGAGAATCTCAAAATCGCTGATCTCGTCGACCATCGGTGCGGGTTTATGATCATGATCTGACATCTGTATTTCCTCTTGTCAATATTGTCCGTTAGCCACGTTATGCCGACTCAAGATAACGCTCGGGAAACTCGGTCTCCAACGTGTCGTTTGCGTACAGATCGCTGTATTCGGGCCAAAGCTCCTTCTGCTTGAAAACCACGCTGTAGAACCATTCGGGCTTGTCCGTGTTGTCCCACGCCTCATCTTCAGCAGCAGGGCTCTCATAGACCAGCTTGGCTACCGTACCGACCGCGCCGCGCGTGTAGACCATGGTGCGGGTATAAAAGATATCCGGCAGATCCTTGATCCGCACGCGGTCGCCCTCCTTAAACTTGGGGGTGCCGGCCTTGCCCCTGAAACACTGGGGATCACCAATGCCCGTGGCCATTTTGGCGTGGTGGGTTCTATCGTGCTGAATTTTGCTCATGGCGCTTTTTCACCTCATCAATTTTGTTGACCAGCTCAGTGAGCGTGACGTACTGCTTGTCGACCAGGATCCGCGCCGCGGTCAGCAACCACCGACCGTAGTAGGGCATACCCAGGTATAGCGTCTGGCCGACATCAACGTTCTGCCGGCGGCGGCGTTCCTCGGCGTTCCACACGCCGCGCCAGGCCAGGCATTCGCAGGTCGCAAAGGTATTCAGCTCCCACTGCTCTTCTTCCTTTTCTTCCCACGGGATGGGCACATCCGCTTCGCCGCCGACATCATGCACCGGCCGTGTGTATGCCCTGTAGAGGGTGTGATCGATGGCATCTGGATAGGGAGCGTGCGTCGGTCGATGCAAAGCCGGCTGTAAGTAACCGACGGTTTCGATATGTCGGAACACCTCTTCTCTGGTAGACGATGGCATTGTTTTGGTCTCCTCATGTAAATTACGAACAAGTCGGCTTGCGCGTGATGTTCTATCAACATTTATGTACATGCTGACTTCGCTCTGCTGATTCCGAAACATCAACGACTTGATGCGCTTTGTTATCGTCAACCGCTGCGTAGGTTGCACGGGACGGAGTCACAAGCCATTGATGTTCACAACTATGGACCATGCGATTAGGGTTTTCCAAGACTAAATACTGATGAGTTCTATAGGGGTTGACTATAGGGTCGAAACATCGTATTCCCGTGTTCGATCTGCTACCTTCGGGAGGCGGAACACCATGATTTCACGGGCGTGTTGGGAGTACTGTAGGTCTCGTAGCCGACGGCATGGCAGCAATCAAGCGGTAGCGCGCCGCTAACACCTGGTGGAAACGCTGCGCCATGTCCTGGCAGCGCCAGCCTGTCGTTACGTATGCTGGGCAACTGCATGTCCACCCAGGGTATTTAGATCACTGTTTCGGGCTGCTGAGTGCGCGTCCGCAATGAGCGCGGGGTAAAGCGCGTCAAATGCGGCGGGCCAGATAAGTGTAGTAATTGCATGCCGCGAAAAATGTTCCGTTTTCCATCGCCTGTCGCTGCTCGTCGAGCCAGGCCTCCACCGCCTGCATTGGCAACAAACCCGCTCTCGTGACGAACGGCACGTACGTCTCCGCGAAAGACTTGAAGTAGCTTCCGTTTCCGATTTCAACCACGGCATCGCCCCAGGCCGCCGTCAGCCTCAGCCCGAGTTCGGGTAACAGTCGCGGCAAATCGCGCATGATCCGCGGGTTGTTGAAGGTAGCACTCGACAGGGCCACATCCATTTGATGGCCGAAGACGTGATCCCGAAAAGCGTAAGTCAAAGAGGCATAATCGCCGTCAAAAATTGCCATAATGCCACCTGGGCGAACCACGCGCGCCATCTCGCTTAGAACCTCTGCTGGTTCAGTGACGTGGCTAATCAGCGTGTGCGCGATGACCGCATCGAATGTCGCAGGGGGAAAATCCAGGCAGTGGGCATCACCGACTTGAAAGACGAGTCGGTCGTTGACATTTTCGACCTGCGCGAATTCCTTCGCGGCATCAATGAAAGGACGGCACTGATCAACGCCGAACGCGTTGCCCGTGAAGTCGCCACGGCGTGCGAGGGATCGCAGCAGCGCGCCTGTGCCACATCCAACCTCCAGTACTTGAGCTGACGGGGGGAGGGCCAGCTGAGCCGCATACTTGTCAAACAGTCTCGCGAAGACGGCGTCTTGAGCGCGGCTTTCTAGCCGGGCAATGAGGCGTTCAAGTGCCGCCTTATCAAGTTCGTTGACAAAACGGTGTGGATCACGTGCAACCATGTTTCACCTCATTCCTTGTCCATCCTGACTGCTTGCAACGCATCTGTTGCCAGGTCATGGTCCCCTGTCCTGGCGACAGTGGCCATCGGGCGGAGGTTGGCATGATCGGCGCTGCTGTGGCACGCGACCACTGGGGCAACTTCGCGGCTGCTACCGCTATGGCGGCACAGTGTGAATCGGTCATGACGGAGAAACCGATAGTTAGGTCGGCGAGTACCGCAATGGCGGCTCAGCGGCCCAGGAGGCCTTCAATCCGGGCGCCGCGCCGCAAGCAGCGAACCAGGACCCCCTCCCTAATGCGGCATCACACCCTGCGTGTCGTTACCATGATTTGTAAGGCAAAAACTTGCCGCTGATTGTGACCAGCACGCGATCGCCTTTCGGGTCTTCCTGTTTGTCGATGTTCATGGTGAAGTCGATCGCACTCATGATGCCATCGCCGAATTTCTCGTTGATCAGCTCCTTGATGGTCTCGCCATACACGCCCACCATCTCGTACCAGCGGTAGATCACCGGGTCGGTCGGGATAGCTTGGCTCCAAATCTTGTGCGGGAAGCGCTGTAGCTCGGTCGAAATCTCATTGCCAAGACCGAGCACCTCGGCCACTGCCTCAGCATTCTGCTTTTCCAGGTGGTTCATGCCAAGGCATGCCGAGCAGGTATATTCGGCGGACAGGCCCGCGGCCTTGGCGATGTCGCTCCACTTCAGACCTTTTTCAAATTTGGCCTCGAGGATGGCTTCCTTCATTTCAGCTTTGTTCATCAGCTCTGTCCCTTATAACGCTGCGAACGGAAAGCGGAGCAATCCCGTCTTGCGGGATCGTGTCCAACGCGAGTCGACCGCACAGCCAATCGCACCTGCAGCTGTAACATAACTAAGCGCTGATTTTGCGCCGACAACGACGCCTGGTTCAATATGCATGTGTATTTCCTTTGGGCTATAAACATTTCCGAATATGCCAATTTCACTTCTAGGTACTGTCGTCACGAGATAGTCAGCCAAAGGGTAAGACAGCGAATTTGTACGGCAGCCACGAAGGATGACAAGTTTTTCGCATAGCGGGTGGCGATCCCTCGCCACCGCTTGAGATGCAAGAATGCGTTCTCGACCAAATGGCGTAGCTTGTAGAGATGCTTATCGTACTCTCTGGGTTGTTTACGGTTTTTGCGCGGCGGAATAACCGCTTTTGCTCCTTGTTCCTCGACTTTCGCCACGATCGCATCGCTGTCGTAGCCTTTGTCGGCAAGAAGGTGCTCCATCTGAAATCCCTCAATCAATTGGTCAGCCTCAGCGCAATCTGCTCGGGTACCTTCTGTAATAACTGCTCTGAGCGGCATACCATGCGCATCCACGGCCAGATGTATCTTTGTGTTGAGCCCCCTTTTGTACGGCTCATGCCTTGATTGCCTCCGCGTGCCCCAGCGGCATGGGGGGGAACCTTGCAATGGCTGGCATCGATCATGAGCCATTCGTAATCCGGCTCGACAATGAGCTTTTCCAGCAACGACTCCCAAATGCCTTGATCGCGCCAACGGCAAAAGCGTCGATGGGTGTTTTTCCATCCTCCATACGAGGCAGGCAGGTCTCGCCACGGCGCACCCGTGCGAAGAATCCAAAACACCGCATTGATAAATCGGCGGTTATCTTGTGCCACTCCACCCCAAACACCTGCGCGCCCAGGTAAATGCGGTTCGAGCAAGGCCCAATGTTTGTCCGTAATGTCGTGTCGATGGATGGTTTCTGGCATTCGGTTATGAGTTTTTTACGAAAACCATATTTTGCCACATCTTGTGACGACAGTATCTACCAATGACTAAATATTGATCTAATGGTGTGAGGCGTTTATCCATGGTCTAGCGCTGTGCATGTTGCATGAGACGACACCACAAGCCACTATTGTGCATAACTATGGGCCATGCGATTATAGTTTCCCAAGACTAAATTCTGATGAGTTCTATAGGGGTTGGCTATGGATCGAAACATCGTCTTCCCGCGTTCGATCCGCTACCTGATCGCGGTGGCGGAACACCACAGCTTTACGCGCGCGGCGGAAGTGCTGTATGTCTCGCAGCCGACGCTGTCGCAGCAAATCAAGCAACTGGAGGACTTGCTGGACGTGCAGTTGCTGGACCGGTCCGGGCGGTCCGTGCGGCTGACCGCTGCCGGCGAAGTCTATCTGCACCATGCCCGCCGCGCCTTGGGGGAAATGGACGCAGGAAGGCGGGCCATCCATGAGTTGCAGGATATGAGCCGCGGTTCGCTCCGCCTGGGGATGACGCCGATTACCGATTATCTCGCCATCCCGTTACTGGACCGCTTCAACGCCCGCTATCCCGGCATCACCTTGAGCACGCTGGAAATGCCCCAGAATGACATTGAGGCTGCCCTGGCCGAAGACCGTGTTGACATCGGTATTGCATTTAGCAGCACCCCCTCAACCGAGGAGCGTTCGGACGAAATCGAAAACCACATCCTGTTCATCGAAACGCTCACCCTCGCCGTCGGCAAGGATCATCCCCTTGCCGGACAGCAGGGTCCGCTGAGCGGGCATGCGTTGG
Source organism: Sulfuriferula plumbiphila (assembly GCF_009938015.1). Taxonomy (NCBI): domain Bacteria; kingdom Pseudomonadati; phylum Pseudomonadota; class Betaproteobacteria; order Nitrosomonadales; family Sulfuricellaceae; genus Sulfuriferula; species Sulfuriferula plumbiphila. The sequence goes on from NZ_AP021884.1 coordinate 1,110,887, forward strand.
AGCAGAACCCGCTGGTGCTGCTCAATGCCGATTATGCGCTGCGACGCCACATTGACCTGTATTGCCTTGAACACAGCCTCACACCGCCCATCGCGATCGAGGCCACCTCGCTCAGCGTGATTATAGAAATCGTCCGTCTCGGCCGGCTCGCCACCATACTTCCCAACATCATTGCCTGCGCGCAGCACGGGCTTCATTCGATTACCCTGCTGCCAGAACTGCCCCGCCACACGATCAGCCTGATCTGCCGCAAAGGTGCGTATAAGAGTCCTGCCTGCCAGGCCTTTGGGGAATTGGCAGCGGAATGGTCCGCTGTCAGATGTCAGGTGAAGCCCGGTCACAGGTTCAGGCCGTGCCCCCTGTCCGATGCGTGTGTGCATGGCGAATTCAAGTCAGCCTTCAATGACGCCTTCGACGAGACGCCGCCGGTTGCATCCGATGCCGGAACAGAGGCCCCGGCAGCATTCTGGGACGAATCCTTCGACGACTGAGTTGCGGGCCTGGAGCCACCCGGCAAAACCGCGGTGTGACGCCCGTGCGGTCAGTCAGGGCCGCTTCCAGTAGCCCATGCCTGAGTAACCGGAGCGCCTCGGCGGCTGAATCCATCGCCTCTTGGTGCTTGGAGACATCGCGCCCGCAGAGATCCTCGATCAGGCGCACGGCGAGTGGGCCATGTTCATCCCCATCCAGCTCGACATGACGATGAAGATAGCGATGCAGCACGGGCTCTCTGGTTCACATCAGCTCTCCCCGCACCGTTGGAATGACATAACCGCCCACGCTCACTTCACGAGACCCATCGACCATTCGTGCGCGCAGCATGACCAACGACGGCCGACGAATCTCATAGCCTTGCTCGATCCGCACGGAGAGAAGGGGCCCGGGGAAGAATCGATGCTCCAAGAGGTAAGCGCCGAGGAACGCCGCGCCATTTCCCGTGGCCGGGTCTTCGCGCACGCCATGCGCCTCGAAGAAGAACCTCGCGCACAGGTTGTTCTGGGGGTGATGCGTCTGGCGGCAGAAGAGGTAGACGAGGGGCGGAAAACCTTCGGCCCCCAGAGTGGCGAACGCGTCGAGGTCAAGCTTGCTGCGTCGTAGCGCGTCGAGGCTGCGCAGCGGGACGATCATGGCCGAGGTGCCGGCAGAAATCTGTTGGACGGGGAAACTGGCCTCAATGTCCTCTGGCGATACTCCAAGTGCCGCTGCGATCGGTTCACGATCGCACGTCATCCCGAGCGACACCGGCGGCGCGAGAAACCACGCCACCTCTCCTCCTTCAGAGGAAACCTCGAAGCTGACAGGGACCTGCCCCACCGCGAGATTCAGCCGCACCGGCCCGGAAGCCTCAGACGCAATGTGATGGCGGAGGACCCACGCGGTGCCGAGGATCGGATGCCCAGCAAAGGCAATCTCCCGTGCCGGCGTAAAAATCCTTACACGATACCCACCATCATCCTCGGGCTCAGGCGTCACAAATGTCGTTTCCGAGTAATTCGTCTCCGCCGCGAGCTGTTGCATCGTTTCGTCGGACAATGCTTCCGCGCCGACCACAACCGCCAGCTGATTCCCCGAGTAGGATCGCTCTGCAAATACATCAACTATGTAGAAACGGTGTGTCATGGTCTCGCATGTCCCGTGGCCGTCTAACGAATGCATGGACTTCCTCGTCCCAGACGGCACCACATGTGCCGGATTGAAGAGAGCAGTACTGTTCAATCGAAAGAGGAGGAGAGTCCGTCATATATTACTGGTGTAGGAATCGACTTGGTCAAGAACGTATTCAGTGTGCACAGCGTGGATGCCCATGGCAAGCTTGCGCTGAAAAAGACCCTGTCGCGCGGCAAACGCTCGAATGCTTTGCCAAAATCCGGCACAAATGATTTTTCGCCCCGGCACAAGGGGTCGGAAAGAGGTATTCTGCGGATTCAGTAGGGCATCGCCATGGAGGCAGCGAAGATGGCGATAAAGGTCCGGTGTCTGAGGAAGCGGGGCTTCAGATGGAGAAAAGGCAGCCGCCTCATGAAAATGGCGACCGCAGGCATCGACAGGACAAAGGACTTTCCAACACCTGGCATGGCGACATTCTTTTCGGCCCTGCCATGCGCTTTACGGTATAGGGCCCATGCCTAAGGTTGCCGGGACAAATTATGGACTGATCTGCCGTACCGGGCGCACCAGAATCTCCTCGACTAGCACATTGGCCGGCTGCGCGAAGCTGTAAACCAAGGCCTGCGCCACGTCCTCGGGATGGAGGGCGTCGAGGGACTCGCGGCGCTCGTGCATCACTTCTGCGGGGACATTATGACCCCACTCGGTCCATACCGCTCCGGGCTCAATCAAGGCAACCCGGATGCCTTCAGGACCGAGTTCCTTGCGCAGCGCGTCGTGAAAACCCACCACCGCAAACTTGGTGGCGTTGTAGACCGACCAGCCGGCAATGCCGTAGCGTCCGCCAACGCTGGAGACTGTAGAGATCATCGCGCCCGGCCGCCCTTTGAGCAGCGGAATCGCGGCGTGGGTGCAGCGCAGCACCCCGTAGAGGTTGGCGTCGATGGTGCGTTGCCATTCCTCCGGTTTGCTGTCCGCAAATGGGGCATGGTAACCCACACCGGCGTTGTTGAAGAGCAGGTCGAGCCCGCCGAAACGTTCGCGCACTTGGGAGAACAAGGCCTGTACCTGCTCGGGGTCGCTCACATCGGTAGGGATCGCGATAGCGGCATCACCCAGCTCGGCGGCAAGAGCCTCCAGGCGTTCTCGTCGGCGTGCCGTCAGCACGACACGAACACCTTCCTGCACCAATAATCGTGCGGCGGCCTCACCAATACCACTGGAAGCTCCAGTGATGACGGCGACCTTATTGGTGAGATCTTCCATTTTCATCGTTCATTCTCCCGTATCCGTTGCGTTGGCCGGCGTTGCTATTGCCCAGCCAACTTCTGTCAATGCCGCGCGCGGCCTGCAGATATCCCTTGGAAATCATGCCGGTGACTAATGACGCCACGGAGGAGACGATTCTACAGGCGTCGGCTGCGTCAGGCCAGCTCGGTCGAAGTCGGTGCGCTTGATCTTCACATCGCTCCAGGTGGGTTTCGTCTTTGGGCGTTTTGGTCGATTATTTGACATTGCTGTCCCCTTCGTTCCAGTCCCCGATACGTCGGAGACCGTGGAGTGGATCTCGATGTCGAAGAACGGCTTGAACAGAGCGGGTGACATTGTCGTGGGTCAAAGGTCCAGGTCAGTCAGCCATTCGCCCCTATCTTCCTCGAAGAACCAGCGCCAGCGCTTCAATACCCATTTTCAGCCTGCGGGTTGTCATCGCTCCCGGGAATCAGGTAGATGTTGTTGTCCTCTCTCATCGGTCCGCGGTAAGCGGCCGGCCCATTCACCTGTAATCCATCCCTGCACTCGTGCGATCCTGATGCCTTTTCAAAGGCACACCTCATGGCGACACGGCAAGGGCGGGAATTTTGGCAAAGGTACCTTGATGCCTGGCGGCAAAGCGATCTGACACAGCTCGCGTACTGCGCGAGCCTGGGATGGGCATCAAGCCCGTAAGGCAGCCCAAGTTCCTTCGGCGCGATCGGAACCTTGAGACTGATTGTTCGGAGTGGCGTAGGCCTGGACGTGCAGCGTGGTTGGTGCGTTGGGGGGCAGGAGATCCGGTCCAGGGAAGTTTTGAAGGCTGCGCGGCGATGACGGCAGATAGGCGGTGACGATATAATTCATTCCAAGGAGGAATACCCATTGGATCGATTTGCCTCGATGGAAACCTTTGTCAGCGTGGTCGATGCCGGCTCGTTCTCCGCTGCCGCGCGTCGGCTCGGCGTAGGGCAGCCGGCGGTGTCCAAGTCGATCGCCCATCTGGAAGACAAGCTTGGCGTGCGCCTGCTATTGCGCTCGACGCGAGGCCTGACGCCTACCGAAGCAGGCCACAGCTTCTACAAGCATGCGCGGCGCGCGATCGAGGAAGCGGACGAGGCCGAGCTAGCGGCGCGCGGCGCGGGGACCGGCCTATCTGGTCGCCTGCGCATCTGCGCGGCAGTGACCTTCGCGCGACTGCACATCCTGCCGAAGCTGAAGTCCTTTCTGGTCGAACACCCGGAACTGAACATCGACGTGGTCCTGGACGACCGCAATATCGATCTGCTCGAGGAAGGCATCGACATTGCCTTGCGCATGGGCACCTTGGGTGACTCGGGCATGACCGCGCGCGGGATCGCTCGGTCACAGCGTCTGGTGCTGGGGACGCCCGCGTATTTCGCCGCTGCCGGCGAGCCACAGGTGCCCGCCGATCTGGTCGCGCACCAGGCCATCATTTACGACCAGCGCGGCGGCGGTGGCGCCTGGGCCTTCCGACGTGGCACGTCAGAGGTATCCGTGTCGGTTTCCGGGCGGGTCCAGGTGACGGCCGCGGAAGGCGTGCGTGCGGCGGTGCTCGCCGATATGGGCGTGGCCATCGCCTCAGAATGGATGTTCGCGCCGGAACTGGCCAGTGGTGCGGTCAAGCCCGTGCTCGTCGACTGGTCGTTGCCGCCGATGGACCTGTGGGCGATTTATCCCACCGGACGCATGGCCAGCGCCAAGGCGCGCGCTTTCGTGGCCTTCGTCGAAGCCGCGCTGGCTGCCTCCGGGGAGCGCGCTTCCGAGGTGGTGTCGTCCCACAAGCCGAGGTCGGCATAAGTGATCCTGCCGCGCGCTTCGACCGCGGTGGCTTCGAGGATCATCAATCCGGCACCGGACTGCGCCAGGTTGCCCAGATGCACCAGGTGCCAGTCGGTGGCCCGGCCGTTGTCGGCCGAGTACTGGCACATCGGAGCAACGATGATGCGCTTGTCCAGATGCAAGGGACCGAGATTCAGGGGCGAGAACAGTCGGCTCACGGGAAACTCCTTGGCGAGGTCAATTCAGTGAAGTCCCTGAGGGGACATTTCCAATACACCATGGCGAATGGAACGATGGGCTTTCTGCCGGGCATCAGAATGCCGCCGCCTTGCCAATCGACGCGCCTCCGTCGACGAACAGAGTCTGACCTGTAATGAAGCTGGCATCGTCCGACAGCAGAAAGGCGATGGCCGCGGCGATCTCGTCGGGCTGACCAAAGCGGCGCATCGGCACCGCCGACAGATAGCGCTGCTCGCCGGGACTCCCAGGCGGATTGTTGGCGCGAAACAGTTCGGTTTCAGTTGGGCCGGGCGCGATCGCGTTGACGGTGATGCCGGTACTGGCCAGTTCGAGTGCCCATGAGCGCGAAAAGCTGACCAGGGCTGCCTTGGCCGCTGCATAGGCAGTGCGTTCGGTAATACCCAGGATCGTCAGACTGGAAATATTGACGATGCGGCCCCAGCCCTGCTCGCGCATATGCGGCAGCAGGGCTTGCGTCGCCTGCACGGTCGGATGCAGATTGAGCGCCAGCACCGCATCAAGATCGTCGACCTTGATCTCGCCGAGCTTCTGTGGGCGTACCAGGCCGACATTGTTGACGAGGCCGTCGAAGGCATGGCGCGCGGCGAGCGACCGCAGCACGGCATCGGTAGCGGCGCTGTCGCCAAGGTCGACAGGGACCAGTTCGCCGGGGAAACTGTCGTCGGCATGGCGGGCCAGGCCGACAACGCGGTGACCGTTCTTTGCCAAGCGTTCAGCCAGCGCTCGCCCGATGCCTTTGCTGGCGCCGGTAATCAGATAAGTATGTGCAGACATATTCGCTCCAGCATGAGTTGATCAGGAAACCTTGGCCATCGGCCGGCACCGGAGCACCGGCAGAAGGTCTCCGGTACAGCTCGACCAGATAGTCGGGCAGCGCGAAGCGCAGGCCGAATGCTGCCGCAGCTTTGTTGTGCGCGTCGCTTAGGACCGGAAAGCTCAATTGGTTGGTGCGCACCGATTTGCGGCTGTTGGCGGCGGTTTGTGGCGAGATCGCCGCCAGACTTGCGCCGGCGGCACGGAAAGCCGGCCGCGCCGCTTCCACGGCCTGCAATTCCAGATTGCCGTAGCGGCGCCACACGCCGCGGTAGAAACTGAGCACCAGTGGCCCCCTCGCAAGCAGGGCGGTCGAAGACATCGGCTTGCCATCCGGATCGTTCAGGGTGAAAACGGGCACCTTGTCGCCCGCTTTCAACGCACGCTCGGCTTGCCTCGAAGCGATCAACTTGCAGTGACATGATGGTCTCTCCATGAGGATGGTTAGGCGCTCGGTGAACCGCGCACACGTGCCATACGGGGATCAGGCCGCCTTGGTGGCGGGTTTGCTCCATTCGTTGCCCTTTATGAAGGGATCGAGTTAGGTGTGGGTGAGGCGGCAGTTGTTTTCGAAATTGGAGGTGAGGTAGACCACTTGCTGTTCGTGCGGTGTCAGTGTGGTCTTGGAGAACATATCCCAGAGGGCCGTATAGCCGGCGAGAAGCTCCGGCGATTCGGCCATGTTGGCCTGCAGGTTGAGGACCAAGCCAAATGCCTTCTTGACGGCTTCCAGCGTGTGCTTGGACGCCTCGGGCGCGGTTTCGACGGTAGGGGTAGTGAAACGAGTCATGAGCGAGCTCCTGGTGGTGGATACGGGTGGCGTCAGATAGAGCACATGTTCGTGGATCTTGGCGAGCCGCAGAAGCCCGATGCGGGGCATAGCCATCATTCCTTCGCGGAATACAGGCATGTCACGCGGCACGCCAAGCTCTTGGTGCGCGCCAATTTGCGGTCCGGGGCACCCGATAGGCCATCGAATGCTCATGCGGAATGAGTGCCATACAGCGCAGCGGTCTGCGAGGTCTTGGTCGCAGCGTTTAAGGTTTCCCCGACACCACTGGCCCGGATTTTTGAACGTAACCCCGGCGTAACCCCGCGCTATAAATGAAAACGGCTCCCATCTCTGGAAGCCGCTTGTTTGCTGGTGCCGATGACCGGAATCGAACTGGTGACCTTCGCATTACGAATGCGCTGCTCTACCAACTGAGCTACATCGGCGGCACAAGGCGGGGATTATAGAGAACGGCCGGGTTTACGGCAATCTTGTTGCATGGGAATGCGCGGAATCGATTCCATGGTTGAACTGTGCCGGCAACCCGGGGGATAATCGCGCCTTTCGCCTATAGATAAATCCATGACGCTATCCGAACACGATCTGCGCGAACACTTTTCCGAGGGTTGGCTGACGCGCGGGCGCGAGCTGGTCTGGCGAGAACGGGTGCTGGATATGGAGTGCAGTGCGGATAAGCGCTATATGTCAGCCCGGGTGCAGGGTTCGCGCGCGCAACCTTACCCGGTGACCATCCGCGTGAATCATAGCCCCAAAGGCTGGTATCCGGTGGGACATTGCGGGTGCCCGGTGGGTTACAACTGCAAGCATGTCGCGGCAGTGCTGATTGCAGCATTGGGAGAGGGCGTGCAATCAGTGGACGGGGTGCCAGCCGGGCTGGATCACTGGTTGCAGCGGCTGGGGCTGGCAGCGCTGGCGGATAAGCCGGACGGGCAGTTTGCGCCGGGAGTGCAGGATCGCCTGCTGTATGTGATTGAGCAGATGGCAGATGGGCGGCTGGTCGCGCGGCTGATGAAGGCGCGTTTGCTGCAGAAGGGTGGCTATGGTTCAGCCAAGCCGTGGTCGGGGTTCAAGGCCCTGTACAATCCCAACCCCCCGCAATTTGTTTCTGCCGCCGACTGGGATGCGGTTGAATTGCTGCGCACGCTCGAGCGCAGCATGGACGCCACCCCGAGTTTTTATCTTGGCGGCCATCGCGGCGCACTGGCATTACGCCAGTTGCTGGTGACCGGACGCGCGTTCTGGCAGTCTGCCGAAACACCGCCGCTGCGCTATCAGGGGGCACGTCCGGCGCTGCCGGTTTGGGTGGATGCAGCGGATGGCAACCAGCGTTTGACGTTGCAGCCGCAACCGCCCGCGCAGGTATTGGCGCTGGCACCACCGTGGTGGCTGGATGTGGTCACACATGAATGCGGCGAACTGGAATCCGGCCTGGCCGATGCGGTCGCCGAAGCCATCGCTTGCGCGCCAGCCATACCCGCGCAAGCGATGGAATCGGTAGCACAACGCCTGGCGCAAATTCCTGTCGCCCTGCCCGCGCCGGCGCGCTTGCAGACCCGTCATCTCAACGATGTCATTCCGACGCCGGTGCTCAGACTCACCAGCCAGCAAATGGATGGGCCGCCCCTGGTGCATTACGGTTGGCAGCGCCCGGGGCAAACGGTTCATGTGGATCTGGCGCGGCTCGAGTTTGATTACCTGGGCACACGGGTCAACATTCATGCCTCGGGCGACAGCGTGAATCGCCGCGTCGGTAATGAATTGCTTGCCATCAGCCGTCACCAGTCCACTGAACGTGCCGCACTGCAGCAACTGGAAGCTTTGAATTTCTTTTCGGCCAAGCGTCTGGATTTGCCTGGTGCAAGCAAGCTCGGCGATGCGTTTACGCTGGATGACGAAGATGGCTGGGCGGATTTCGCCATGCAGCACCTGCCTGGCCTGGTCGAGGCTGGCTGGCGTGTGGAAAGCGAGCCTGAATTCCGCTGGGATATCGCCGAGGCGGAGGACGAATGGCACGCCGATCTGGATGAAACTTCCGGTACCGACTGGTTTGGCCTGGAGCTCGGCATCACCGTGGCGGGCGAGCGTATCAGTCTGCTGCCCATCCTGGCCGGACTGGTGCGTGATTTGAGCGACGAAGCGCATGCTGCGCTGTTGCGGGGTGAATCGCCCGCAACCGGACATTATCTGGCCGCGCTGCCCTCCGGCAAGAAAATAGCCCTGCCGGCAGAGCGCGTGCGCGGTCTGCTGGCGGTGCTGGTGGAACTGTTTGATGGGGATGCGCTGGATGGCGCCGGACGACTGGCGATGAATGCGGTACACGCAGCGCGCCTGGCTGATATCGATGCGGCAGCGCGGCTGCGCTGGCTAAGCGGCGACAAGCTGCTGGAGTTGGGACGCAAGCTGCGGGAATTCTCCGGCGTGACCCCGGTGCCGCCGCCCGCCGGCTTGCACGCCGAGTTGCGCCCCTACCAGCAGGACGGTCTCAACTGGCTGCAATTCCTGCGTGAATACCAGCTGGGCGGTGTGCTCGGCGACGACATGGGCCTAGGCAAAACCCTGCAGGCCCTGGCGCACATCCTGGCCGAAAAAGAGGCTGGGCGTGCCGGGCGTCCCAGCCTGGTGGTGGCGCCCACCAGCCTGATGTTCAACTGGCGCCGCGAGGCTGCGCGCTTTGCCCCGGATTTGCGGGTGCTGGTATTGCACGGACCGGATCGCGCGGCGCATTTCGACAATATCAACGACTATGACCTGGTATTGACCACCTATGCACTGCTGCCACGCGACAGCGCGGTGCTGGCGCAATGCCGGTTTCACTTGCTGATCCTGGACGAGGCCCATTTCATCAAAAATCCCAAAGCACAGGCCACCCAGGTGGTGCACAAGCTGGTGGCGCGCCACCGCCTGGCACTCACCGGCACACCGATGGAAAACCATCTGGGCGAACTGTGGTCGCTGTTTCACTTTCTGGTGCCGGGGTTACTGGGCAGCGAGGCGCAGTTCAAGCGCGTGTTCCGTAACCCGATCGAGAAATACAACGATACCCTGTGCCGCGACGCTCTGGCACGACGCATCGCGCCGTTTTTGCTGCGCCGCACGAAAGCCGAAGTGGCGCAGGATCTGCCCGCCAAGACCGACATCCCGTGCACCTGCGAGCTCATCGGTGCACAGCGTGACCTGTATGAAACCATACGCGCGACCATGCAGGACAAAGTGCGTACCGCGATTGCCGAGCAGGGTTTCAAAAAGAGCCAGATTGTCATTCTCGACGCGCTGCTGAAGTTGCGTCAGGTATGCTGTGACCCGCGCCTGCTGGCGATTCCGGCGGCACGCAGGGTGAAGGAATCGGCCAAGCTGGAATTGCTCATGTCGCTGTTGCCGGAGATGCTCGCCGAAGGTCGTCGTATCTTGCTGTTTTCGCAATTCACCAGCATGTTGACCTTGATCGAGCAGGAACTCGATGAACGCGAAATCGACTTTGTCAAACTGACCGGGCAAACGCGCGACCGCGAGACCCCGGTGAATCGCTTCCAGGCGGGTGAAGTGCCGCTGTTCCTGATCAGCCTCAAAGCGGGCGGCACCGGCCTGAATCTGACCGCCGCCGATACCGTGATTCACTATGATCCGTGGTGGAACCCGGCGGTGGAAGACCAGGCCACCGGCCGCGCTCATCGCATTGGCCAGCTCAACCCGGTGTTTGTGTACAAGCTCTATACCGAGGGCACGGTGGAAGAAAAGATTCTGGCGCTGCAGGAGCGCAAGCGCAGCATGGTTGCAGGCGTTCTGGGTGATGGTGAACACGCCGGCACGACGCTGACAGCAGAGGATTTGCGGGTGATGTTTGAGCCGTTGGGTTAGCCGTTCTCAGGCTTGGATGGCGGCGCCAGGGCGGATGCGTACGATAATATCCACACCCTCGGTGACCACCCCCTCGGGCAATTGCGGCAGGCCGCAAATGGTGATGCCGTCGGCATCAATGTCGGTTAGCTCGCCGCTGGAAACATCGTAAAAATGATGATGCAACTGGGTATTGGGATCGTAGAAAACCTTGTTCGGATCCACGATCACTTCGCGGATCAGCTTTTTTTCCAGAAACAGATTGAGCGTGTTGTACACCGTGGCCTTGGATGTTTCCGAATGACGGTCGTTGACAATGGCCATGATCTGGTCGGCGGACAGATGCTGCTGGCGCGAAAACAGCGCATAGGCAATCTCGATACGCTGATGGGTTGGATTGATGCCGTGGCTGCGCAGCAAATCCGCCATGTTGTCGCGACTGTATTGTTGCACCATCATGTCCATAGCTTGTGTGCCTTTATTCAACTTGCCAACGTTATAATAGTAATCCAAAATCTGGACTCCGTCTAATTCGTTGTCACGCCATAATATAGCCGTGAATTCAGAGGCTTTGCCGGTATAATATCGGTTCGCCTGCACTGTACCTGCTGCCATTTTACGTATTGACTGAGACCATGCTGACTATCCAACGGCTGACCACCCGTTCGCTGCAGTTTCACTCCGAGCTTGACCGCCTGCTTGCCTTTGAGGGCGGGCAAGACGCTGCTATCGAACACACGGTGGAGGATATCCTGCGCCATGTGCGCCGCGATGGCGATGCCGCCGTGCTTGAATACACCAGACGCTTCGATCGTCTGGATGCCGCCAGTATGGCGCAGCTGGAGCTGCCGCTGGTACGTCTGCACACCGCACTTGACAACCTGCCACAAGCCCAGCGTGATGCGCTGGAAGCAGCTGCCGCGCGGGTCAGGGCATACCATGAGCATCAGGTGATGCAGTCGTGGACTTACACAGAGGCCGACGGTACCGTGCTCGGCCAGCAAGTGACCGCGCTGGATCGCGTCGGTCTGTATGTGCCGGGCGGCAAGGCCGCGTATCCGTCATCGGTGCTGATGAATGCCATACCGGCCAAGGTGGCGGGTGTGGAAGAGCTCATCATGGTGGTGCCTACCCCCGATGGTGTGCAGAATGAACTGGTGCTGGCGGCTGCCGCGGTGGCGGGAGTCACGCGAGTATTCACCATTGGTGGCGCGCAGGCGGTCGCAGCGCTGGCCTATGGCACCGCCACCATCCCGCAGGTGGATAAAATCGTCGGCCCCGGCAACGCTTACGTGGCCGCTGCCAAGCGCCGCGTGTTCGGCACAGTGGGCATAGACATGGTGGCCGGGCCATCGGAAATCCTGGTGATTTGCGACGGCAGGACCAATCCGGACTGGATCGCGATGGATTTGTTCTCGCAGGCGGAGCACGACGAACTGGCGCAATCCATCCTGCTGTGTCCGGATGCGGCCTACATTGACGCCGTGACCGCCAGTATCCGGAAACTGCTGGCTGACATGCCGCGCCGGGAAGTAATCGAAGCCTCGCTCAGTGGCCGCGGCATATTGATCGAGGTGCGCGACCTGGATGAGGCAATCGCCATCGCCAACCACATCGCACCCGAGCACCTGGAGCTGTCGGTGGATCAGCCCGAAGTGTGGGCGGCCAGGATCAAACACGCCGGCGCGATTTTCATGGGGCGCACTACCTGCGAGGCGCTGGGCGATTATTGCGCCGGACCCAACCACGTATTGCCGACTTCGCGTACCGCGCGTTTTTCCAGCCCGCTGGGGGTGTATGACTTCCAGAAGCGCACCAGCCTGATCCAGGTATCGGAGCAAGGCGCGCGCACGCTGGGGAAAATTGCCGCCACATTGGCCTACGGCGAGGGTTTGCAGGCGCACGCCCGCTCCGCTGAATACCGCATCACCACGGATTAAGCTTATGAGTCGTTTCTGGAGCCAGGTGGTGCATGGGCTGAGCCCCTATGTGCCTGGCGAGCAGCCCAAACTGGGCAATCTGGTCAAGCTCAATACCAACGAGAATCCGTACGGCCCGGGACTGCGTGTGCTGGAGGCGCTACGCGCGGAAGCCGCAGACAGTTTACGCCTGTACCCGGATCCGAACAGCGAGCGTCTCAGGCAGGTAATTGCCGAATATCACGGCGTCGAACGCGCCAATGTGTTTGTGGGCAATGGCTCGGATGAAGTGCTGGCACACGCGTTTCACGCGCTGCTCAAACATGATTTGCCCATCCTGTTTCCGGACATTACCTATAGTTTTTATCCGGTGTATTGCGGCCTGTACGGTATTGAATATAAGGAAGTGGCGCTGACCGACGGTTTTGAAATCCGCGTGGATGATTACCTGCGGCCGAATGGCGGCATTGTTTTTCCGAATCCGAACGCGCCCACGGGGCGTGCGCTGGCGCTGAACGAGATTGAGCGCCTGTTGCTATCCAACCCTGATTCAGTGGTGGTGGTGGACGAGGCCTATGTTGATTTCGGTGCCGAGTCTGCCGTTGGTCTGGTCAAGCGTTACCCGCAACTGCTGGTCACGCATACCCTGTCAAAATCGCGCTCCCTGGCAGGCTTGCGCGTGGGGTACGCAGTTGGCAACGCCGAGTTGATCGAAGCGCTCGACCGGGTCAAGGACAGCTTCAATTCCTACCCGCTGGGCCGGCTCGCCCAGGCCGGTGCCACAGCTGCCATGCAGGATCGCGCCTACTTTGAATCGAGCTGCCGCAAGGTCATCAGCACCCGTGAAAAACTCGTTGCTGACCTGCAGACACTCGGCTTTGAGGTGCTGCCGTCCGCAGCGAATTTTGTCCTGACACGCCACCCGCAGTATGATGGCAAAGAGTTGACGGCGAAATTGCGCGAACGCAGTATTATCGTGCGGCATTTCCGCAAGCCGGAACGCATTGCACCGTTCATGCGTATTACCATAGGTACCGACGTGCAATGTGCGGCACTGGTGGGTGCTTTGGCCGACATCCTGCGCCAGCCCGTTTAATTCGAGCATTCAAATATCATGCGTACAGCCCAAGTTACCCGTAACACCCTGGAAACCCAGATCAGCGTGACCCTCAATCTGGACGGTAGCGGTCACGGTCGCTTCCATACCGGTGTGCCTTTCCTCGACCACATGCTTGACCAGATCGCCCGCCACGGCGTGATGGATATCGAAGTGGACGCGGTAGGTGACCTGCACATCGACGCGCATCACACCGTGGAAGATATCGGTATTACGCTGGGCCAGGCGTTCGCCCGGGCCATCGGCGACAAGAAGGGCGTGCGTCGTTACGGCCATGCCTATGTGCCGCTGGACGAAGCGCTGTCGCGCGTGGTGCTGGACCTGTCCGGGCGCCCCGGGCTGGAATATCACGTTAATTATACGCGTGCCGCCATCGGTAGTTTCGATGTGGACCTGATCCACGAATTCTTCCAGGGCTTCATCAACCACGCCGGGGTGACGCTGCATATCGACAACCTGCGCGGTATCAATGCCCACCATCAGGCCGAAACCATTTTCAAGGCGTTTGGCCGCGCCCTGCGCATGGCGGTGGAAGTCGACCCGCGCATGGGCGGTGTGATGCCCTCCACCAAAGGCAGTCTCTGACATGGGCGTGGATATTGCCGTAATTGATTACGGTATGGGCAATCTGCGCTCGGTGTCCAAGGCGCTGGAGCACGTGGCGCCCGCCGCCAGTGTGAGGGTAACCGCTGATGCGGATATCATCCTGAATGCCGGGCGCGTGGTATTTCCCGGCGTAGGCGCGATGGGCGACTGCATGCATGAGCTACGCCAGCGCGGCCTGGTGGAAGTGGTCAGGCAGGCTGCGGCCAGCAAGCCATTCCTGGGAATTTGCCTGGGCATGCAGATGTTGTTCGAGCATAGCGAGGAAGGCGATGTCGCCGGGTTGGGCATCCTGCCCGGGCGTGTGCTGCGCTTCCCGGACGGGGCGATGCATGACAGCGCTGGCAACCGGCTGAAAGTGCCGCACATGGGCTGGAACGAAGTGCACCAGGCTGTGCCGCATCCGATGTGGGGCGGTATTGCCGATGGCGCGCGCTTTTATTTTGTGCACAGTTATTATGTGGAAGCGGGTAACCCCGATCTGGTTTCGGCCTTTACGCTCTACCCATTCCCGTTCACCAGCGCAGTGGCGGCCAGCAATATTTTTGCCGTGCAATTCCACCCGGAAAAAAGCCAGGCGGCCGGACTTGCATTGCTGGGAAATTTTGTGACCTGGAATGGTAACATTGCTGCCGATCAATGTGATACCTTCAACATCAACTGTTCCCTATAGATATTACAAGCAACAATGCCATGTTGATTATTCCCGCGATTGACTTGAAAGACGGCCACTGCGTGCGCCTCAAACAAGGCCTGATGGAAGAGGCCACCGTATTTTCCGAAGACCCCGCCGAAATGGCACGACACTGGCTGGCACAAGGTGCACGCCGCCTGCATCTGGTGGATTTGAATGGCGCATTTGCCGGCAAGCCGGTCAACGAAGGCGCGATTAAAGCCATCGTGGACGCGGTGGGCGAGGATGTGCCGGTACAGCTCGGCGGTGGCATCCGCGACCTCGACACCATCGCGCGTTATCTGGATGACGGTATTCGCTACGTCATCATCGGCACGGCAGCGGTGAAAACCCCCGGCTTTCTGCATGACGCCTGCAATGCTTTCCCCGGCCATATCATTGTTGGGCTGGACGCCAAGGAGGGCAAAGTGGCGGTGGAAGGCTGGTCCAAAATGACCCATCACGACGTGATTGATCTGGCGCGAAAATTCCAGGACTACGGTGTGGAAGGGGTGATCTATACTGACATCGGTCGCGACGGGATGCTCTCGGGCGTCAACATCGAAGCGACGGTGAAGCTGGCGCAGGCGCTGACCATTCCGGTGATCGCGAGCGGCGGCATTACCAATCTGGATGATGTCCGCCACCTGTGCGCGGTAGAAAAGGAAGGCATCATGGGTGCGATTACGGGCCGTGCCATATACGAAGGCACGCTGGATTTCGCCGCCGCGCAAAAGCTCTCCGACGCGCTGACGGAAACGTAATGGGGCTGGCCAAGCGCATTATTCCCTGTCTCGACGTGACAGCCGGCCGGGTGGTCAAGGGTGTTAATTTCGTCGGCCTGCGCGATGCGGGTGATCCAGTTGAAATCGCCCGTCGCTATGACCGCGAAGGTGCCGACGAGTTGACTTTTCTCGACATTACCGCCAGTTCCGATCAGCGCGACCTGATTTTGCATATCATCGAAGCCGTTGCTGCCGAGGTATTCATTCCGCTCACCGTGGGCGGCGGCGTGCGCGAGGTCAACGACGTGCGCCGCCTGCTCAATGCGGGTGCCGACAAAGTCAGCATCAATACCACCGCCGTGACCAACCCGCAGGTAGTGGCCGATGCTGCCGCCCGCTTCGGCTCGCAATGCATCGTGGTGGCGATCGACGCCAAGGCCGGCAGCGATGGCAAATGGGAGGTTTACACCCATGGTGGACGCCGCGCCACAGGACTGGACGCCGTGGAATGGGCGCAAAAAATGCAGCAAATGGGGGCAGGTGAGATACTCCTGACCAGTATGGATCGCGATGGCACCAGGAGCGGCTTCAACCTGCCGCTGACGCGCGCGGTGTCGGATGCAGTGACGATCCCGGTGATTGCCAGCGGCGGCGTGGGCAATTTGCAACATCTGGCCGATGGCGTGATGCAAGGTCATGCCGACGCCGTGCTGGCAGCAAGCATTTTCCACTTTGGCGAATACACCGTGCACGAAGCCAAGCTGCACATGATGCAAAATGGGATCGAGGTCAGATTGTGAGCGTATCGGACAACTGGTTAAACAAGGTGAACTGGACGGAGGATGGTCTGGTGCCTGCGATTGCCCAGGATGCCGGCAATGGTGACGTATTGATGGTGGCGTGGATGAACCGCGAGGCGCTGAAACGCACTGTCGCGACCAGCGAAGCGGTGTACTGGTCGCGCTCGCGCAAGAAATTGTGGCACAAGGGGGAGGAATCCGGACATGTGCAGAAGGTGAAAGAAATCCGCCTGGACTGCGACGAGGATGTGATTTTGCTCAAGGTTGAACAAGTTGGCGGGATTGCCTGTCACACCGGGCGACATGACTGTTTTTTCCAGAAGTATGAAAACGGTCAATGGGTGACCACCGAGCCGGTGCTGAAGGATCCTGCGGAGATTTACCACAAGTGAGCGATATTCTCGAACGTCTCGGCGCCACTCTGGAAGCCCGCAAATCGAGTGCTGCGGATTCGTCGTACGCAGCCAGCCTGTATGCCAAGGGTCTGGATGCGATGCTGAAAAAAATCGCCGAGGAGGCTGCCGAGACCATCATGGCAGCCAAGGATGGCGACCCGAAAAAAATCGTGTATGAAACCGCTGATTTATGGTTTCATACCCTGATTCTGCTGGCGAGCCAGGGCTTGGGTCCGCAGGACGTGCTCGACGAACTGGCACGGCGCGAAGGCGTGTCGGGGTACACCGAGAAGGCATCACGGGGCAAGCAATGAACGACTGCATTTTCTGTAAAATTGTGGCGGGCCAATTGCCCAGTAAACAAGTCTTCGAAAATGACGAGTTGCTGGTATTCCACGACATTCATCCGGCGGCGCCGGTGCACCTGCTGATCATCCCCAAGGTGCATATTGCTTCGCTCGTGGAATGCAAGGCGCAGCATGAGGGCCTGCTCGGCCGCATGTTGCTGTTGGCACCCAGGCTGGCGCGCGAGCACGGGTTGAATGACGGATTTCGTACCTCGATCAACACCGGGCGTGGTGGCGGACAGGAAGTGTTTCATCTGCACATACACGTATTCGGCGGCGGTAAGATGCCGCACTTAATTTAACCAAGGAGACAATCATGGGCAGCTTTAGCATTTGGCATTGGCTGATCGTTCTGGCAATTGTGCTGGTTGTGTTTGGCACCAAAAAACTGCGCAACATCGGCGGGGATGTGGGCGGCGCGGTCAAGAGTTTCAAAGACGCCATGAAGGAAGGCGAACAGGGCAAGATTGATGGCGCCAGCAGCGGCCAGACAATTGAAGGCGAAGTCAAAGAAAAAACCAAGGTATGAGCACGATTTGCGCAGGCTGAACTATGTTTGATGTTGGATTTTCCGAGCTGGTGGTGATCGGCGTGGTGGCGCTGATTGTGATCGGTCCAGAGCGTTTGCCCAAGGTCGCGCGTACAGCAGGGCATTTGCTCGGGCGTTTGCAACGCTATGTATCTACCATTAAATCCGACATTAGCCGGGAAATGGAACTGGACGAACTGAAGAAAGCCGGCGAGCAATTCAAACAGAGCCTGGAACAAACGGAAAACAGGATCACCGAGGAAGTCGCCGGCGCGCAGCATGCCCTGCAGGCGATGACGCGGACTGGGAATGAAGGTGCGCCGCCAGATGCCATTGTGCATAATCCGGCAGTGGCAGAAACTCACTTTGTCGATTCGCCTCAGGCCGAGCTGGCGCTGGAACCCGTCAGTACGCCCCAGCCCCACGTCACGCCTGAATCAGACAAACCCCGAACATGAGTACGCCCGGCCCGCAGGAAAGCTTCATCTCCCATCTGATCGAATTGCGTGACCGCTTGCTGCGTTCGGTCATTGCCGTGATCGTGGTATTCCTTGGTCTGTTCCACTGGGCGAATGACCTCTACACCTTGCTTGCCCGCCCGCTGTTGCATGCCCTGCCCAAGGGCGGCCAGCTCATTGCCACCGAAGTCACTGCTCCGTTCTTTGTGCCGATCAAAGTGACCATGATGGCGGCTTTCCTGATTGCCTTGCCGTATGTGCTTTATCAGATATGGGCATTTATTGCTCCCGGCCTGTATTCGCACGAAAAGCGCCTCGGCGTGCCGCTCATTGTCGCCAGTGTGGTGCTGTTTTTCTGTGGCATGGCATTCGCCTATTTCATGGTGTTCCCGGTGGTGTTCGGCTTTATTACCGGAGTGGCGCCGGTCGGTGTGGCGGTGATGACCGATATCAGTAAATACCTGGATTTTGTGCTAACCATGTTCATGGCGTTCGGCATTACTTTCGAGGTGCCGGTAGTGGTGGTGGTGCTGGTCAAGATCGGTTTGGTGAGTGTCGCCAAATTGCGCGAAATCCGACCCTACGTTGTTGTCGGTTCATTTGTCATCGGCGCGATTTTCACGCCGCCTGACGTCGTTTCACAGACCATGCTGGCATTGCCGCTGTGGCTGTTGTATGAGCTGGGCATTATTGTTGCCAGTTTTATTTCCAGGCCAAAACCACGTGATTCAGAGGCATACCATCCGCTTTCGGAAGCAGAAATGGAGCGCGAACTGGATGGTCTGGATTCCGATTCCAGACAACGCGGCGACAAGTAATTCAAAGGCTGAGTGCCCTTAGCCAGTGTACTTCTGTTCCAAACCTGCTCCCCAACCATAGAGATCATCCAGGCACTACTGGAGTATCTGAAGACCGTATTGCACCAGTATTGTGCAATAAATCTCTGTATGCACTATATAGGTGCAATCAATCTGATTTTTTAGTTATTAAAATATCTATCTTATTGTTATGTATTAAATAAATAAATTGGCCTGTAAATTGCTTTTGATTTTCAGCTTTTCAGGCGGGATGGATATGGAAAACTTAAAAAATGCCAGTGACGTGTTGTTTATTCTGCTGGGCGCTATCCTGGTTTTGGCCATGCATGCCGGCTTTGCGTTCCTGGAACTGGGTACGGTCCGCAAAAAAAATCAGGTCAACGCGCTGGTAAAAATACTCACGGACTTTTGTGTCTCCACGATTGCCTATTTTTTCATTGGCTACAGTGTCGCCTATGGCGTCAGTTTTTTTAGCGGCGCCGAAGTGCTGGCAGCAAAAAGCGGTTACGAACTGGTGAAGTTCTTTTTTCTGCTGACTTTCGCAGCGGCGATTCCTGCCATTATCTCGGGTGGTATCGCCGAGCGCGCCAAATTCACCCCGCAACTCGCTGCTACGTTTGCACTGGTGGGTTTTGTTTACCCGTTTTTCGAGGGTATCGCCTGGAATAACCATTACGGTATTCAGGACTGGTTAAAATCCAGTTTTGGCGCAAATTTCCACGATTTTGCTGGTTCGGTAGTGGTGCACGCGGTGGGTGGCTGGATTGCCTTGGTAGCCGTGTTGCTGCTGGGTGCGCGGCATGGACGCTATCGTAAAAACGGCGAAATAGCTGCCCATCCGCCCTCCAGCATCCCTTTCCTGGCTTTGGGTGCGTGGATTCTGATGGTAGGTTGGTTCGGTTTTAATGTCATGTCGGCGCAGACCATAGACAAGATTACCGGCCTGGTGGCAGTGAATTCGCTGATGGCCATGGTCGGTGGCACGCTGGCTGCGCTCATTCTTGGCCGTAACGACCCGGGTTTTATCCACAATGGCCCGTTGGCAGGCCTGGTGGCTGTTTGCGCAGGGTCAGACCTGATGCACCCGTTGGGCGCGCTGGCAACGGGTGCGGTGGCAGGGGCGTTGTTTGTGTGGATGTTCACCATTACCCAGAACAAATGGAAGATTGATGATGTGTTGGGCGTGTGGCCATTGCATGGCTTATGTGGTACCTGGGGCGGTCTGGCCGCAGGGATCTTCGGGGCAAAAGCGCTTGGCGGCCTGGGTGGCGTTGCTTTCATGTCGCAATTGCTGGGCACCTTGCTGGGTATTGCGGTTGCCTTGATAGGCGGCTTCGTGGTCTATGGTCTATTGAAGATGTTTGTAGGCATTCGCCTCAGCCAGGAAGATGAGTTTAACGGCGCAGACCTTGCCATCCACAGGATTTCTGCGACGGCGGAACGCGAAACCAGTTGGTGATGGACTGGTACTATCTGGAAGCGGGCATGATGTCAGAGGGAATCGTCAGTACGAGGACAGAAGGTACGCCGCAAGGCGGCCCACTGTCGCCGACAGCAGTGTGAAGCGACTGAAAGACAGGGTGCGTGAAGTCGTTGTCGGGAATGTCTCGCGCAATCTCGGCGCAACGATAGCGGCGCTTAACCCGGTGCGACCGGGTGCACCTGGCTAAAGTCGCGTTCGAAAAATGCTTCATCCGCAGCATGAAGAAAGGCACCACCGAACCACTGTACGAGAAATATGTACTCGGCGCCCTGGGGATCAAAAAGCTCAAATAACAGAAAATGAAATGCTTCAGGCGCAATCCGTTATTACAGGCCTGCCGGATTTTTCCAGGCACCGGTATGCTACAGAATGGCAGACGGGCGCTTTTTCGTCTGTTTAGTGCTGGGGAGCAAGGTTGCGCAACAATGCGCCCGCCAGGGTAGCGTCTTCGAGCTGTTTTTGAAACCAGCGCAGCGCGCGTCCCTTGTCACGACTGCGCCAGGCCAGATAAAGCGGGATCAGCGGTTTGGACTCGGCCACCTCGCATATCACCAGACGACCGGCGGCGGCTTCCCGCTCGGCCATGGCGCGCGGCAGAAAGCCGGCACCCAGTCCGGCAATTTGTGCGGCAAGCTTGGCGGCCACATCCGGCACGGTAAGCACGTCTTGTCCGTCAAGCAGGCCGCTGCTGCGGGTGGAAAGCTGGCGCGAAGTGTCTGCAATGGCCACTGCGCGATGCTTGAGCAACTCGTGTGCGGCGATGGGTTGATCCGCAGCGGCAAGCGGGTGACCCGGCGCCACTGCGAATACGAATTCCGCATCGCCGATTTTGTGCGTGGCGTAGCCGCCACCCGGCGGGCCGTCGCCGGATACCCCAATGACCAGATCGGCGCGGTTCGTCGCCAGCGCATCCCAGCTGCCACCGAGCACTTCGTGGCTGAGGCGCAGGCGGGTACCGCTCATCTGTGCGTAAAACGTCTCGATCAGGGGGAACAGGGCGGTGATATCGAGTACCACATCCAGTGCGATGCGCAGTTCCGTCTCCCAGCCCGTGGCGACACGCTTTACCCTGCACTCCAGCGCATCCGCAGCCTGCAATAGCACACGGCCTTCATCCAGCAGGGCGCGTCCGGCCGGAGTGAGCTGGGCACGGCGTGCGCTGCGATCAAACAAGGCCACGCCCAGATCGCCTTCCAGTTTTTGCATGGAATAGGTGAGTGCAGAAGGCACCCGGAACACCTCTTCCGCGGCTGCGGCAAAGCTGCCGCGCCGATCTATCGCATCAAGTATTTGCAGCGATTCCAGGGTGATTTTCATATTCAAAAGAATTGAACTTGTTGCGCACGATTATCCACCATAACCCGCAAAGCAACGGCGGCCTACGGGCCGCCATTGCCACATCATCAGATATGCGTTGCGATAATCAGTCAGGCTACAGCTTGCTTGTGCACGCAGTGCGGGCACGATACGCCCAGCACGTAGTCTGCGGATTGCTGATCTTCAGGCGTCAATATACTGCGGCAGGCAAAGCACATATTGGTTTGCGTAGGCTTGAGTTCGCCATCAAGCGCGACGCGCTTGTCGAACACGAAACATTCACCATCGTAGTGTGCAGCGCCGCATTCCTCGAAGTATTTGAGGATGCCGCCTTGCAGCTGGTAAACCTGGCTGAAGCCCTGGCCGGCCATGAACGGCGCGGCTTTTTCGCAGCGGATGCCGCCGGTGCAGAAGGTGACGATGGGCATGTCGCGGTAGTCCTTGAGCTGCTCGGTAGCCGCGGCAAAATCCCCAAAGCTGTGCAGCTTGAGATTCACCGCATTCCTGAACGTGCCGACGCGGTATTCAAAATCGTTGCGGGTGTCCACGATGATGAACTCACGGCCTTCGTCGTACCATTTTTTCAGTTCGCTGGCGGGCAGCTGAGGCGCCGGGTGGGCGGTACGCTCGAAACAGGGCTGGTGGAAGGTGATGATTTCCTTTTTCAGCTTGACCAGCATGCGGTTAAACGGGATTTCGTCCGACCTGCTGCGCTTGATGGCGATGTCGGCAAAGCGCGCATCCGCGGTGAGCCAGCTGATAAAGGCTTCCAGCTCTGCGGCAACGCCGGCGAGGAACATATTGATGCCCTCCGGCGTGAGCAGCACGGTGCCTTTGAGGGCACGGGTACGCTCGCGGAAGGTTTCGCGCAGGGCAGGCAGATCTTCCAGTTGTACAAAACGGTAAGCGGCGACGTTAAGAATGGCTGACATGATTCAGTGATTCAAAGGCTTGTAAACAGACGGTATTATACCCTGCTGCAACCGGGTAAAATCAGGCAATGCCCGATCCCGAATTTATCCATCTCCGCCTGCATTCAGAATACTCCATCAGCGACGGCATCGTGCGCATCGACGACGCGGTGCAGCGCGCCGTGGCGGATGCCATGCCTGCGCTGGCGTTGACCGATCTATCCAATTTATTCGGGATGGTGAAGTTTTATCAATGCGCGCGTGGCAAAGGGGTCAAACCCATCCTGGGCTGCGATGTGTGGGTGGGCAATGATAGCGATCGCGACCGGCCCGGCCGTCTCTTGCTGCTGGCGCAAAACCGCGACGGCTATCGGCGTTTGTCTGAATTGCTTACCCGCGCCTACCGTGAAAACATGTATCGCGGACGGGCAGAGCTGCGCCAGGCGTGGTTCGGCGAAATCGGCACAACCGGGCTGATTGCGCTGTCCGGCGCGCACTTGGGCGATGTCGGGCAAGCCCTGCTGGCGGGCAATAGGGACACGGCGCGCGCAGCGGCCGGCCGCTGGGCGGCCCTGTTCCCCGATCGCTATTACCTGGAAATCCAGCGCAGCGGCCACGCAGATGCTGAAAACTGCCTGCAGGCAACGCTGCCGCTGGCGCTGGCGCTGGATTTGCCGGTGGTGGCTACCCATCCCGTCCAGTTCCCCGAACGCGATGACTTCAAGGCGCATGAAGCGCGCGTATGCATCGCCGAAGGCGCGTTGCTGGGCGACCGCCGTCGTCCGCGCATGTTTACCGAGGAGCAGTATTTCAAAACCCAGGCGGAGATGGTGGCGCTGTTCGCCGATATTCCCGAAGCGCTTATCAACAGCGTGGAAATCGCCAAACGCTGTTCATTGAGCCTGGAGCTGGGCAAAAGCAGGCTGCCGCAGTTCCCCACGCCGGCGGGCATGACCCTCGACGACCACTTGCGGGAACGTTCCCGGGAAGGGCTGGCGGCGCGCATGGCGCTGCTGTACCCCGACGCCGCGGAACGCGGGAAACGCTACCCGCAGTACCAGGAACGCCTGGAATTCGAGCTCGGCACCATCATCCAGATGGGCTTCCCCGGCTATTTCCTGATCGTGGCGGACTTCATCAACTGGGCCAAGCACAACGGCGTGCCGGTGGGGCCGGGGCGTGGCTCCGGTGCGGGCTCGCTGGTGGCCTACGTGCTCGGCATCACCGACATCGACCCGATCCCTTATGATCTGCTGTTCGAGCGGTTTCTGAATCCGGAGCGGGTGTCCATGCCCGACTTTGACGTGGATTTCTGCCAGGATGGGCGCGAGCGCGTCATCAACTACGTCAAGGACAAATATGGACGCGAGGCAGTGTCGCAGATTGTGACCTTTGGCACCCTGGGTTCCAAGTCGGTGATTCGCGACGTCGGGCGCGTGCTGGACATGCCTTATCTGTTGTGCGACCAGCTCTCCAAGCTGGTGCCGATCGAGGGGGTCAAACCGGTCTCGTTGCAAAAAGCCCTGGAAACCGAGCCGCAGCTCAAGGAGCGCTACGACAACGAAGAAGACGTGCGCGAGCTGTTCAATCTGGCGCAAAAGCTGGAAGACCTGACCCGCAACGTCGGCATGCACGCAGGCGGGGTGTTGATTGCACCCGGCAAGCTTACCGATTTTTGCCCGCTTTATATCGCCGAGGGTTCGGATTCCGCGGTATCGCAGTTCGACAAGGACGACGTGGAAAAAGCCGGCCTGGTGAAATTCGACTTCCTTGGTCTGCGCACGCTTACCATCCTCGACTGGGCGATGCGCTATGTGGCGGCGCTGTCGCCCGATGGCAAAGCGCCATTCAGCCTGGAAACCCTGCCACTGAATGACCGGCGCAGCTACGCGCTGTTGAAAGCCGGCAACACCACCGCGGTGTTCCAGCTCGAATCGCGCGGCATGAAAGACTTGATCCGGCGCTTGCAGCCGGATTGTTTCGAAGACGTTGTGGCGCTGGTGGCGCTGTTCCGCCCCGGCCCGCTGGAGTCGGGCATGGTGGACGACTTCATCAACCGCAAGCATGGCAAGGCGCGCGTGGACTACATGCATCCCATGCTGGAGGGCACCCTCAAGCCCACTTACGGTGTCATCGTTTATCAGGAACAAGTGATGCAGATCGCCCAGATCATGGGCGGCTATACCCTCGGCTCTGCTGACTTGCTGCGTCGTGCCATGGGCAAGAAAAATGCCGAGGAAATGGCCGAGCACCGCGACATTTTCGTCAACGGCGCGATAGAAAAAGGCGTGGAAGCCAAGCAGGCGACCACCATCTTTGACCTGATGGAGAAGTTTGCCGGCTATGGTTTCAACAAATCCCACTCTGCCGCGTATGCACTGGTGGCTTATCACACCGCGTATTTGAAGGCGCATCACCCGGCGGCGTTCATGGCCGCCACCCTGTCGGCGGACATGGACGACACCGACAAGGTGAAGAATTTCTACGAAGACACGGTGGCCAATGGTCTGGAAGTGCTGCCGCCGGACATTAATCTGTCCGGTTACCGGTTCGCGCCGGAAAACGACAAACAGATCCGCTACGGTCTGGGTGCCATCAAAGGCACCGGTGAGGCGGCGATCAGCGCCATTGTCGCAGCACGCCAAAAAGACGGCGCGTTCAAGGATTTGTTCGACCTGGCGCAGCGCGTGGACAAGCGCAGCGTGAATCGGCGTACCCTGGAATCGCTGATCCGCGCTGGCGCGTTCGACAGCCTCAACGACCATCGCGCGGCGCTGCTGGCCTCGGTAGGCATGGCGCTGGAGCTGGCCGGGCAGGCCGCCGCCGACATCAACCAGGTGAGCCTGTTCGGCGACTTCGACAGTCATCCCGACACACAGCCGATGCTGGCGGATGTGCCGCGCTGGCACGAGAAAGAAAAACTGCTGCAGGAAAAAACCGCACTGGGCTTTTATTACAGCGGCCACCCGTTCGACGCTTACGCGCCTGAGCTGGCGGGATTTGCCAAGTTGCGCCTGAAGGACGTTGCCCCCAGCCCGCAGCCGGTGTTGCTGGCGGGCATTATTTCGGCGTTGCGCACACAGATGACGCGGCGCGGCAAAATGGCTTTTGTACAACTTGATGACGGCACAGCAGCCCTCGAGGTGCCGGTGTTCAACGAAGTGTTCGAGCGCCACCGCGAGTGGCTCAAGGAAGACCACCTGCTGCTGGTGGAAGGCAAGGTGTCGAAAGATGACTACTCCGGCGGCCTGCGCGTGATGGTGGACAAGCTCTATGACCTCACCGCTGCGCGCACCCGTTATGCCAAATCACTCAAGCTCGCCATGAATGGGCAATCCGGCGCCATCCGGCTATTGGACATACTGCAACCGTACCGCACCCATGAAGGGGGGTGCCCGGTACGGATCGCATATCACAACGGTACGGCTGCCTGCGAACTGGCACTGGGTGACAACTGGCGCGTGGCGCTGCACGATGGTTTGCTTGAAGGGCTGAGTGGTTGGCTCAGCCGCGATAATGTAAGGGTCGAGTTCTGAGCCAGG
Organism: Sulfuriferula plumbiphila; assembly: GCF_009938015.1. Taxonomy (NCBI): domain Bacteria; kingdom Pseudomonadati; phylum Pseudomonadota; class Betaproteobacteria; order Nitrosomonadales; family Sulfuricellaceae; genus Sulfuriferula; species Sulfuriferula plumbiphila. The sequence continues at coordinate 1,136,887 of NZ_AP021884.1, forward strand.
TTCCAGACAAATTAAAACGGGTGGTTGTTACACCCATTTTTTATTCATCAAATAAATCAAATAGATAATGATTTCTGATTGACATGTATCAACATGGGGAGAAAAAACAATTGACAAGAAAGTAATAATATTAGAAAATACTTATAACGCTGATCTTCAGCTCTTTCCCAAGAGCTCAGTGTTGTCTCCTCCTCCTCCTTAATAAGAGGATTTCGCCCGGCAACGATTACGCGCCGGGCATTTTTTTGCCCTGAATTTCAAGAAAAATCTGATCGGCCACGCCATTTTGGCAGGCCAGAGATCATTTATCCCTCTCCATTTCGCCGGGATGCGCATGCTCTGTCGCCAGATTGTAGACACGCAACAAATCTTCCTCGCTCACGTCGATGTAGGACTGAATCTCCGACAAGGCATAGACCAGGTCACTGTGCCGAATAAGATATTTTTCCGGCAGATGCAGATGGGATTCCACGTCCGCTACGTGAGCTTCCTGTCTAGCGCGCAATAGCTGGTTAAAGACCATCGCTACCGCTACCAGAATGCCGGCATTCACCAGGATAGGAAAGAGTATGTAATCCAGTCCCATCGCGTGAATCTCCGGTCCGCCCATCACTGCGATTAAAGCAGTGGCGCCGCCCGGCGGATGGATGCAATGCAAGTAGTACATACAGACGATGGCCAGCCCGAGTGCCAGCGGTGTGGCAATGAATAGATTGGGTACTAGCCAGGCACACGCAATCCCGATGAGGGCGGAGATAACATGGCCACCCAGAACTGCCCACGGCGTGGAAAATGCACTATGCGGGGCGGCAAAAAGCAATACTGCACTGGCACCCATCGACGCCACGATCAGAATTGCATGATGACCAGGAACCAGCTGGCTGATCCATAGCGTCATGGCAATACCCACTGCGCCACCCAAGCCGGAAATCCATTTTTCACGGTGACCGGGCAAGGGCAACTGGTACGAGAAAGTAATGCCTAGGTTTTTTATTATGTGCTTCATTGATGACGATGCTTTATACGATAGTGTTGGATTGTTTTACGCGAACGGGGCTTATCGGTTGGTACATCCGCTTAACCCCCTTGCGGCGCATCCGCTTGTTGTTCTGGCGCCGCTTGTATAAAAGCGGGCTGGGCCATGCAATGGCGATAGATCCGATCGATACGTGGATAGGCCGCGATATCGCAGCCTGCACGCGCTGCACTCCATACCTGAGGTGCCAGGCAACAATCGGCCAAGGTGGGGTGGGTACCAAAGCAATAAGGTGTGTCCTCCTGGCGTGCGAGCAGACGCTCCACTACGTCAAGACCCTGCGCGACCCAGTGCCGGTACCAGGCATTTTTCTGGGCTTCGGTCACGCCCAGGATGTTTTTCAAATACAGCTGCACGCGCAGGTTGTTGACGGGATGGATATCGCAGGCAATCACATTCACCAGTTCCAGCACCCGCGCACGCTGAATGGTATCTGCGGGGATCAGCCGGGGCTCCGGATAACGGCTATCGAGATAATCAAGAATGGCCAGTGATTGACCGAGGTTGAAATCCCCATCGACTAGCGCCGGGACGTTGCCTGAAGGATTGCGGTCAAGGAAGGCCTGCTGGTGCTGCTCGCCGGCGCGCAGGTTAACAGCTTGATATTCATAATCCGCTCCCTTGAGCGCAAGCGCGATGCGGACCCGGAAGGCGGTTGAACTGCTGAAAAAACTGAATAGTTGCATGGCATGACTCCTGTAATGTGTCCAAGGCAAGGGGGGTGATCCGCTGGCGCAGCAGCGAGCTGTCATTCCTGGGAATGTTAAGCGCCGGCCTTTCGATATCCTGCAGTTAAGTGCTCCGGGTGATACTGGTCGAAGGTGGTAAGCTTTGATGTAACGCCTTGAGTCCACTGAAAATCGGATAGTTTAAGGTGCTTTTATTTATAAGAAAAACGAAATATTATGGTGTTTTGTATCGTGATTATCGATAGATGGATATAGAACAGGCGCGCACTTTTCTCCATGTGGTAGCCATAGGGAATTTTCTGGGCGCTGCCGAAAAACTTCACGTTACCCAATCCACGGTCAGTGCGCGTATCCAGAATCTGGAAAGGAAGCTGGGCGCAAAATTATTCAGCCGGGGAAAACAAGGTGCGGCATTGACGGCCGCCGGGCAGCGCTTCGTGCGCCACGCCCAGACGCTGGTGCGCACAGCAGATATCGCCAAGCAGGATGTGGGTTTGCCCGATGGCTATTCGGGCGGCTTGACCGTCAGCGGGCGTATCGCTTTATGGGAAGGTTTTTTGTCGCGCTGGGTGGCATGGATGCGGCAAGCCGCTCCGGCTATTTCCCTGCGCCTGGAGATCGGCTTCGAGCAGGACATCATGCACGGTCTGGTGCAGAACACACTGGATATCGGCTTGATGTACACGCCCGAAGCCCGTCCGGGGCTAGGCCTGGAACGCTTGTTTGATGAAACGCTGGTATTGGTAACGACCGACAGGATGCGCCCCTGGCCGGATCCAGGTTATGTCCATGTGGACTGGGGCACGGAGTTCTTTCACCAGTTCTCCCTCAATTTTCCTGACCATCCGCCCCCGGCACTCAGCGCAAATGTTGGCTGGCTAGGCATCCAGCAACTCCTGACATCGGGTGGCTCGGCGTACTTTCCGCTGCGAATGGTACGCACGCTGCTTGCCAAAAAACGTTTGCACCGTGTGCCTGGCACCCCCCATTTCTCGGTGACTGCGCACATGGTGTATCCCTTGTCACGCAACGATGATTTTCTGCAGCAGGCGCTGGCAGGTTTGCGGCTTCTGGGACGAGAGGAGCGGCGTGGACAGATATCAATGGATACAGACAACAGCCCAAATCCCTGAAGATGTGCGCGCTAATGCCGGCAAAGACGCCTTTTACCGGCGCAGGGAATAAGGGCTTGACCGTTTATTTCACCCGCATCCCGGGCACGGCGCCGTCATCCGGCGACAGGATATACAACCCCGCTGTTTCGCCCGAAGCGGCCAGCACCATGCCTTCGGAGACGCCGAATTTCATCTTGCGCGGCGCCAGATTGGCGACCATCACGGTCATGCGGCCGATCAATTTTTCCGGATCGTAGGCGGACTTGATGCCGGCAAAAACATTGCGGGTTTTGCCTTCGCCAATGTCCAGGGTCAGGCGAATCAGCTTGTCCGCGCCTTCCACGTGTTCGGCGTTGACGATTTTCGCCACGCGCAGGTCGATCCTGGCGAAATCATCTGCCGTAATGGTGTCGGCAATCGGCGCAATGACGTGGTTCTGCGCTTCAGCATGACGTGCCGGGGAATGCGCGTCGGCGCTGGCTGCCAGGCTTTGCTGGTTGGCAGCCACCAGGGCGTCAACCTGCTTCTGCTCGACACGCGTCATCAAGTGGCTGTAGGCGTTGATGCTATGGCTGGTCAGCAGCGTGCCCGCATCCACCCAGGCCAGCGCGGCGATGTTGAGGAAAGTTTCCACCTCGGTGGCGAGCCTGGGCAGGACCGGCTTGAGGTAAAGGGTGAGCAGACGGAACAGGTTGACGCTGACCGAGCAGACTTCGTGCAACAGTGCCTCGCTACCTTCCTGTTTGGCCAGTTCCCAGGGTTTGTTGTCGTTGACGTACTGGTTGGCCAGGTCGGTGAGGCGCATGATTTCCCGCAACGCCTTGCCGTATTCGCGCGTCTCGTAGCATTCGCCGATGAGCGTGGCGGCGTGCTGGACTTCGGCGAGCAATTCCGAGGTGGGCAGGCGGGCGGCCAGTTTGCCGTCAAAACGCCTGGCGATGAAACCGGCGGTGCGGCTGGCGATGTTGACGTATTTGCCGACCAGGTCACTATTTACCCGGGCGATGAAGTCGGCCAGATTCAGATCCAGGTCTTCCATGCTGCCGTTGATCTTGGCGGCGTAGTAGTAGCGCAGCCATTCCGGGTCCATGCCGCTGGCCAGGTAGCTCTCGGCGGTGATGAAAGTGCCGCGCGATTTGGACATCTTGGCACCGTTGACGGTGAGGAAACCGTGCGCGAACACGCCGCTCGGGGTGCGGTAGCCGGCGTTTTTCAGCATGGCCGGCCAGAACAGGGCATGGAAATAGAGGATGTCCTTGCCGATGAAGTGATACAGCTCGGCGCCGGAATCGTTTTGCCACCAGGCGTCGAAGTCCAGGTTTTTTTCCGCCGCGAGCTTCTTGAAGCTCGCCATATAGCCGATGGGGGCGTCCAGCCAGACGTAAAAATATTTGCCCGGCGCATCGGGGATTTCAAAGCCGAAGTAGGGCGCGTCGCGCGAGATGTCCCAGTTTTGCAGACCTGCGGCAAACCACTCGTCCAGCTTGTTGGCGGCCTCCTGCTGGAGCGCGCCGGAGCGTGTCCATTCGCGCAGAAACGCTTCGCAGGCGCCGAGCCTGAAGAAGTAATGCTCGGATTCGCGCCGCACCGGCGTGCTGCCGGAGATGGCTGAGACCGGGTTGATCAGATCCGTGGGCGTATAGGTTGCACCACACACTTCGCAGCCGTCACCATACTGATCCTGCGCGCCACACTTGGGACACTGGCCCTTGATGAAGCGGTCCGGCAGGAACATTTCCCTGACCGGATCGTAGTATTGCTCGATGGTCTTTTGCTCGATCAGCCCGGCTTCGCGCAGCTTCAGGTACACCGTGCCGGACAGCTCGCGGTTTTCCCCGGAGTTGGTCGAGTGGTAACTGTCGAAGCCGACGTGAAAGCCGGTAAAGTCGCGCAGATGTTCGCCGTGCACGCGTGCGATCAATTGTTCCGGCGTGATGCCTTCCTTTTCGGCGCGCAGCATGATGGGCGTACCGTGGGTGTCGTCGGCGCAGACGTAATAGCATTCATGCCCGTGCATTTTCTGGAAGCGCACCCAGATATCAGTCTGGATGTATTCCACCAGGTGGCCAAGGTGAATGGCGCCGTTGGCGTAGGGCAGGGCGGAAGTGACGAGAATTTTGCGGGTCATGGGGGTCAGTGATTGATAGGGACAGGTGGGGGTTCGTCGTATGGCAGCGAGGTGCGAAACTTATTTCAGCCCCATGGTCAGGTAAGCGGACAGCACTATGCCAAGCACGGCGAGCAACAGCGTGGAAAGCGCCGCCATGTTGACCCAGTAGCCTTCCGGGATTTCCACCGGCTTCAGGGTGCGTAGCACGCGCCGGTACTGGATCACGGCCAGCACGGCCATCAGGCTGCCGAGCAGGATGAAACCCAGTCCCACCCAGAACGAGATGCCGCGCTCCAGGTGCTGCGGCGTCTGCGGGGCGAGCATGTGCAGGAACAGGCCGAAGCGCTCCACCACGAAGCCGAACGCCATCAGCGTGAGGCAGGTGCGGTTCCAGGCCAGCAGGGTGCGCTCGGCGGCGAAAAATACGCGTGGGTCATTGAGATCGGACATATGGTTCTCCTAGTCAGCCAGCAACTGCGCCAGCACGAAGGGCAGAATGCCGCCGCTCTGGTAGTAGTCCACTTCAATCGGCGTATCGATGCGCAGCTTCACCGCCACCGCATCGGCCGAACCATCAGCGCGGTGGATCACCAGCGTGATGTCCTGCTGCGGGGTGATGCCGTGCTCCAGTCCGAGCAGGTCGAAAGTCTCGCTGCCGTCCAGCTTCAGGCTATCCGCGCCCATGCCGTCCCTGAACTGGCAGGGCAGCACGCCCATGCCCACCAGGTTGGCACGGTGGATGCGCTCGAAGCTCTTCGCTACCACCGCCTTCACGCCCAGCAGGCGCGTGCCCTTGGCCGCCCAGTCGCGGCTGGAGCCGGTGCCGTATTCCTCGCCGGCGAAAATCATCAGCGGCGTGCCGGCCGCCTGGTATTGCATGGCTGCGTCGTAGATCGCCATTTCCGCGCCGTCAGGCTGGTGTCTGGTGACGCCGCCCTCGCTGCCGGGCAGCATCAGGTTCCTGATGCGCACGTTGGCGAAGGTGCCGCGCATCATCACTTCGTGGTTGCCGCGGCGCGCGCCGTAGCTGTTGAAGTCGGCACGATCCACACCGTGCTCCAGCAGAAACTTGCCGGCGGGGGAGGCGGGCTTGATCGAACCCGCCGGGCTGATGTGGTCGGTGGTGACAGAGTCGCCGAATACCGCCAGCGCGCGTGCGCCGCGGATCACGCCGCTGTCGCCCGCCGCACCGTCGAAAAACGGCGGCTGCCGGATATAGGTGGATGCGCCATCCCAGTCGTACACCGCACCCGCCGGCGCAGGCACGGCGGCCCACAGCGGGTTGTCGGCGCTGAAGTCGGCGTAAAGTTTGCGGTAGGTGTCCGGGTTGGTAGCGGTAGCCATCACGGCGGCCACTTCGTCGAGAGACGGCCAGATGTCCTTGAGGTATACCGGCGCGCCGTCGCGGCCCGTACCCAGCGGCTCGCTGGCCAGGTCGGTGTTCATGCTGCCGGCAATGGCGTAAGCCACTACCAGCGGCGGGCTCATCAGGAAATTGGCTTTCACGTTCTGGTGCACGCGCGCTTCGAAGTTGCGGTTGCCGGATAGTACCGAGGCGGCGATCAGGTCGTTGCCGGTAATCGCGGACTCAATCGCGGCAGGCAACGGGCCAGAGTTGCCGATGCAAGTGGTGCAGCCGTAGCCCACCAGCTTGAAACCCATTTCTCCCAGGGCGTCCAGCAGTCCGGCGGCTTTCAGGTATTCGGTCACCACGCGCGAGCCGGGGCCGAGCGAAGTCTTGACGTGGGCGGGCACGGTGAGGCCTTTTTCCAGCGCTTTCTTTGCCAGCAAACCGGCGGCAAGCATCACGCCGGGGTTGGAGGTGTTGGTGCATGAAGTAATCGCAGCGATCACCACGTCGCCGTGACCCAGCGTGCCGCTTTGGGCCGCCGTGTAGACAGCGTTGCTGGCAAGATGGTCGGGGGTAGGGCGGTTGTCCACCATTTCGCGTTCGATCACCACTGCGGGGTCGGTGCCGCCTGCGGGCAGGGTGTCGCTGTTCTGCACGCCGCCACCCGCGATATCCGTTCCGGCGGGGGCTGGTGCGAGCGCGACACGCTGCGCCAGCGTCGCGGCTGCCTTGCCGTAGCCACCCTCGGCCACCGGTTTGGCGAACAGCCCGGCGAAGGCCTGTTTGACGTGACCCAGCTCAATACGGTCTTGCGGGCGGCGCGGGCCGGCCACGCTGGGCACCACGCTGCCCAGGTCGATTTCCAGCTCCTGTGAGTAGTCGCAATCGCCGGCCTGGGGGATGCCGAACAAGCCCTGCGCCATGAAATAATTGCGGATGGTGTCCACTTGTTCCGCGCTGCGTCCGGTGGCAGCGTAGTAAGCGCAGCTGGCTTCGTCCACCGGGAAGAAGCCCATGGTCGCGCCATATTCCGGCGCCATGTTGGCGATGGTGGCGCGATCGGGCAGCGACAGCGCCGCCGCGCCTGCGCCGAAAAACTCGACGAACTTGCCCACCACCTTCGCCTTGCGCAGCATTTCGGTCACGGTCAGCACCACGTCGGTGGCGGTCACGCCTTCGCGAATTTGGCCTTTGAGGTGTACGCCCACCACGTCCGGGGTGAGGAAATACACCGGCTGGCCGAGCATCCCCGCTTCCGCCTCGATGCCGCCCACGCCCCAGGCGACGATGCCCAGACCGTTGATCATGGTGGTGTGCGAGTCGGTGCCCACCAGGGTGTCCGGGTAATGCACGCCGTCCTTCTCCATCACCCCCCGCGCCAGGTATTCCAGGTTGACCTGATGCACGATGCCGATGCCGGGTGGCACCACCTTGAAGGTATCGAAGGCCTGCATGCCCCATTTCAGGAACTGGTAACGCTCGCGGTTGCGGATGAATTCCAGTTCCATATTCTTTTGCAGCGCGTCGGGCTGGTTGAACACGTCCACCTGCACCGAGTGATCCACCACCATGTCCACAGGCACTAAAGGCTCGATCACCTTCGGGTTCTTGCCCGCCTGCGCCGCCGCCGAGCGCATCGCCGCCAGGTCGGCGAGCAGCGGCACCCCGGTGAAATCCTGCAACAGAATGCGCGCCACCACGAAGGGGATTTCCTCGGTGCGCGGGCCGTTGGGCTGCCAGTTGGCGAGTTCGCGGATGTGCTGTTCGGTGATTTTGCGGCCGTCGCAGTTGCGCAGCACCGCTTCCAGGACAATGCGGATGGATACCGGCAAACGCGATATTTTCCCTATCCCGACAGCTTCCAGCGCAGACAAGGAATAAAAGCGGCCGGGAGTGCCGTTGCCGAGCGTGAATTCGGAAAGGGTGTTGAACAGGTTATGGGCTGTGCTCATGGTGGGATGTGCCGAAAACGTTAAAAGTTCATGATTTTACCGCATTCACCACGTAAATTTTCAGCCGGGAATGGCCATTGCTGGCAGAATCGGACATAAAACCAAAAACAGGGAAGCTGGGATGGACAAATTCACCCGCATTTTCAAGCTGCACCAGATCCTGGACGGCGCGCCGCGCACCCATTACCCGTACCGATTTGAAAGCCCGGCTCGAATGTTCCAGCGCCTCCCTCACCTCGGCTCATCGCCGAGGCGCGTACCTGTTCGACGCGGCGTTTACTGTGGCCGTGGGCAGCAAACCGGGAGCTTCCGTCACACTCACACAGCTCGCCGCTGCCTTGCGTCAGCCTCTCTACACCCCCTCGCTCGGACGGCGCTCCTGCCCGCTGGCGCGTCCGCTGCTGGAAGGCGAACTCGAAGCTGAAGACGCGCTGGCTGCGCTGGCCAAAACGGCACCTGTGGACGGACTTGTCTATAGCGAGACGCAGCAATCCGATCAACCCCTGCGCCTGCGCGACGTGCCTCTGCATGGGCACAAACGCCAGTTCGGCACCCGCCTGGTCTACCTGCACAAGGATCCAACATGTTCCTGAGTCGCGTTGAAATACCTTGGGACGCCGCGCGCAACCCCTACAACCTGCACCGGCAGCTTTGGCATTTGTTCCCTGGTGAAGACCGTGAATCCCGCAGCAGCGACGACGAAACCCGTCAGGGATTCTTGTTTCGGATCGAGGAAAATGCGACTGGTCGCCCGGCCAGATTGCTGGTGCAATCGCGTCGCGCACCGACTCGGGCAAACGGCTTACTCCTCGTTGGCACACGCGAGATCACCCCATGCCCCAGTGCGGGTCAGCGCTTGGCCTTCGTGCTCACGGCTAACCCGGTTAAAACCATTGTTGACGCCCAGCGCGATGCCAAGCCGGGGAAGCAATCCGAAAAGTGTCGCGTGCCCTTCATCAAGGAAGAAGAGCAGCGCCAGTGGCTTCTCCGCAAATTGGGCGAAGCGGGCGAAGTCGAGGCTGTCAGTGTACTGCCCCATGCCCCAGTGTATTTCCACAAGGGTAGCCGTGCCGGCAAGCTCGTAACCGCCACATTTGAGGGGGTGTTGCGCGTGCGAGATCCAGACCGTTTAGCGGCCTTGCTCGCAAACGGCATCGGCCCCGCCAAAGCCTTCGGCTGCGGTTTGCTGCTGGTGCGGCGGATATAACGGTTTGCTCGCAGGACTATAGGCCGCTATTATAATGCATTGCATATGCGATACTCAAAGGAGATGCCATGAAAAACGCCACTTTGCCCCCTTTGCGTGTGGAAAGTGAACTACGCGCGGCGGCTGAATCAGTTTTACAGGAAGGTGAGACCTTGTCGGGCTTTGTGCTGGAGGCGGTGCGTTTAAATATCGCGCGCCGTGAAGCACAACGCGAATTCATAACGCGCGGCCTGGTTGCGCGTGAAGAGGCCAAACTGTCCGGTCATTACGTTTCGTCTGACGAAATGCTCAAGCGCCTGGATGCGTCGCTTGCCAAGGCGCGTGCCAAACAGGCGGTCGGTAACAGGTGAGGTATCAAGTCCGCTTTGCGTCTGCTGCAGCGGATGATTTGCAGCGGCTGTTTGATTTTCTGGCTGAGCAGGATCTGGCCGCAGCCGAGCGGGCGCGGGCGGTAATCAGTCAGGCCATTGAGGTTTTGCAAATCTTCCCGTTCAGTTGCCGCAAGGCCTCTCCCGAAAACCCGTTCTTGCGGGAACTGGTGATCAGCTTTGGCAGCTATGGTTATGTCGCGCTGTTTGAAGTGGAAGATGCCGAAAGCGTGACTGTGCTGGCGGTGCGCCACCAGCGCGAAGACGATTACCACTAAGCGCAAACTCATCATGGCTGACTTGCTCCCCCCGCTCAAACCCATTCCCATCAAAGAACGGCTGTCCATTCTCTACATTGAGCACGGTCACCTCGATGTGCTGGACGGTGCGTTTGCCGTGGTCGATAAAAATGGCGTGCGCACCCACATTCCAGTCGGCGGCGTGGCCTGCCTGATACTGGAGCCGGGCACGCGCGTGTCGCACGCGGCCTGCGCTCTGGCGGCGCGTGTCGGCACGTTGCTGGTGTGGATCGGCGAAGCGGGCGTGCGCCTGTATTCTGCCGGCTAACCTGGCGGCGCGCGCGCTGACCGCCTGCTCTACCAGGCAAAACTGGCCCTTGAAGACGGCCTGCGACTCAAAGTTGTGCGCAAAATGTATGCGCTGCGTTTTGGCGAAGAACCGCCGCAGCGCCGCTCCGTCGAGCAATTACGCGGTATCGAAGGCGCACGTGTTCGTGAAACCTACAAACGCATCGCCGCCAAATACGGCGTGGAATGGAAGGCCCGTAACTACGACACCAGCGAGTGGGATAAGGGCGATTTGCCCAATCGTTGCCTGTCCGCCGCTACCGCCTGTTTGTATGGCGTGACGGAGGCCGCCGTGCTCGCCGCAGGCTATGCTCCCGCCATCGGTTTCATCCACACCGGCAAACCGCTCTCGTTTGTTTATGACGTAGCCGATGTGTACAAATTCGAAACCGTCGTCCCCCTCGCATTTCGAATTGCCGCACGCCGCCCGGCTAATCCTGAGCAACAGGTTCGCCTCGCCTGCCGCGACATCTTCCGCGAAACCCGGCTGCTCGAACGCATTATTCCAGGCATAGAAGACATGCTCGCGGCAGGCGAGATCGAACCCCCGGAAGCCTTCGAAGAGCAAGTTGGCCCCGCAATCCCCAACCCGGAGAACATCGGCGATGCTGGTCATCGTGCTTGAAAACGTTCCACCCCGATTGCGCGGACGGCTCGCCATCTGGCTGCTGGAAATCCGCGCCGGGGTGTACGTGGGGAATTATTCAGACAAAGTGCGGGATCACATCTGGCATCAGGTTGAAGTCGGCATTGGCGAAGGCAACGCCGTCATGGCATGGCGTACCAGTAGTGAAGCCGGTTTTGATTTTGTTACCTTGGGTAAAAACCGCCGCATCCCCGTAGAGCTGGATGGCGCAAAACTCGTCAGCTTCCTCCCACAAACCGATACGGACGCTCTTTAACAACATGAATAATTTATCGCTGCCTACCCACGTAAAATTCGGTAGGATTTTAGTGCGTTAGGTTTATTTGGTAGAACAATAAGTTGCAAGAAGTGTGTTCCCCGCACCCGCGGGGATGAACCGCAGCCGCAGCCAATCGCCACGCAGCCTGTCAGGTGTTCCCCGCACCCGCGGGATGAGGCGATGGTGAGGCTAAATATAGCTAGCGCTATTTTGGTTCTATAGTCAGCTTGAGCAAGCTAGTTATGCAGATGAAGCTTGGCTTGTTTACGCTGCAATATTTTTGTGATACGACTGATACCGCGCAAGTGCGCCGGCAGACTCGCCCCCAACGATGCACCAGGAGAAAACAATGAACGCAGTTGTGGAATTTCAGCAGTTCAGCAACGCCAGCTTGGAACAGGTCCGCATCCGTTTCGATGAAGAATACGGTGTCATGTGGTCGTTCATGCGGCCTGAACCGAGACCGTGCTTTACCAGGACGACATTGCAGGACTTGTTGCAGCACCATACGTATCTGGAAAGCATGAAAGGACGTGTTGTTTCAAATGGCAATTTTCAGCAGACAAACTATTTGATTTTGGCCTCGGACCTACAGGGGGTGTTTAATCTTGGCGGCGATCTAGCCGCGTTTGGCGAAGCAATCAGGGCTCAAACGCGAAAGGAGTTATTGTCCTATGCCAAGCTATGCATTGATAACGTATGGACTTTCTATAATCTGCAGGCGCCCATCACGACCATTTCCATGGTTCAGGGCCAGGCGATGGGGGGAGGATTTGAGGCAGCGCTATCCGCCCATGTGATGATTGCGGAGAAAAGTGCGCTGATGGGCTTGCCGGAAGTGCTGTTCAACCTCTTTCCGGGCATGGGCGCGTTGAGTTTCCTGTCGCGCAAGATCGGCATGCGGGCGGCTGAAGCCATGGTGCGCTCGGGCAGGGTATACACGGCGACGGAGCTGCACGAGATGGGCGTGGTGGATGTGCTGGCCGAGGATGGCCAGGGCGAAAAGACGCTGTATGACTGGATACGCAAGAATCACCGCTCGCTCAATTCGTTCCAGGCCATCCAGCGCGCCAGGCAGCGCGTGAACCCGCTCACCGTAGAAGAGCTGTACGAGATCACCGAGATTTGGGTGGATGCGGCGCTGCGCCTGAGCGAGCGCGACCTCAGGATCATGGAGCGCCTGGTGCGGGCGCAGAACCGCAAGGTGACCGAGCCGGAGCCGGTCGTGGCGGAGCAGGCAAGCGCCTGAGGCTTCAGCGTGCGGCGGTCTGGCGGCGACTGAGGTAATCCTCGATGGCGGCGCGCGCGGCTGCGTAGTCCGTGCGCAATAGCCCGACCATGGCGCTACCGCGAAAGCGCAGTTCGCCCGGACCGGCGCGGTCTATGGTTTCGGCGCGGCCGAATACGCCACGGGCGCCGATGCTCAGGCTATTGCCCTTGAGGGCGTGGCAATGGTCGCGCAGGGCGCCGTATTGTTTTTGCTGCACCGCGTGTTCGATCCTGTCCAGCAATTCGCCCGAGTCACGCAGGTAATTGCGTAGCAGACGCTGCACAAACAGGGCATCGCCGGCGCCCAGGATTTCCAGTTCCCTGAGCGTTGCGGCATCCAGCACGGCACGCGTTTCCGCGCTGGCTGGAGGGCTGGAGCGGGAACCGCCCATGACCGTATTCAGCCAGTGTTCGGCGCTGGCGGAAGGCATGCCCAGCAGATTTGCAATGGTGCCAAACAGGGTGGACGCATCCACAGGCTTGCTCAGGAAAGCATCGAATCCGGCTTCCTTGGCGGCCTGGCGTGCGCTCAGCGTGGCATCGGCGGTGAACAGGATGAAACGGGTGCGGGTGTCGTCAGCGCGGGTGAAGCGATACAGCTTCAGGGCGTCTGTCCCGCTCAGGCCGGCCATGTTGAGATCGGCGATGACCAGGTCGAAGCTGGACTGTTCCAGTTGATCCAGCAATTCTTCGCCATTGGCAGACAGGGAGACGTGGTGGCCGGCCAGCTCCAGTAGCCGCAGCAATATTTTCTGGTTGGTGGCGTCGTCCTCGCACACCAGGATGCGCAGCGTGTTCTCGAGGCCCGCATCCCGGGTGGCGGGCAATGGCACGATTTCGGCGCTGCCTGGCTGAGCCTGGACCGCTTTTTCCAGTGGCAAGTCGAACCAGAAGCGGCTACCCAGACCCTCTGCGCTTTCGAACGAGAGGCGTCCACCCATGGCTTCCACCAGATGCCTGGTGATGGTCAGCCCCAGCCCGCTGCCGCCGAAGCGACGCGTGGTGGAGATATCCGCCTGGGTGAAACTCTCGAATATTTTGCCTTGTGCGCTGGTGGGAATGCCCACACCGGTGTCCGCCACTTCGAAGCGCATATTGCGGTGATGTTCATTTTCCCCAAGTATTGAAAGGGAGAGGGTAACGCTGCCGCGCTCTGTGAACTTGACCGCGTTGCCCACCAGATTGGCGAGCACTTGTTGCAGCCGATGAGGGTCGCCGCGCAGTGTGCCCGCCGCGGCCGCGATGTGGGTATCCAGACGGATGCTTTTGGCTTCCGCCTGGGAGCGGAAGATTTTGACCGTCTCTTCCAGCAGGCTATTCACGGAAAAATCCGTGTGCTCGATAGCCAGCTTGCCATCTTCGATTTTGGCGAAATCCAGTACGTTATTGAGCAGGGATACCAGCAATCTGGAAGAGCTGTTCAATGTGCCGAGCAGGTCCTGTTGCTCGCTGTTGAGCGGGGTCGCCTTGAGCAGGGTACTGATACCGATAATGCCGCTTAAAGGTGTGCGAATCTCGTGGCTCATGTTGGCCACAAAGCGGGTTTTCGCGGCGTTGGCTTCTTCCGCTTTTTGCCTGGCCTCGTTCATCCTTCTGATCAGTGCGGAAACATAAATCGGCAAGGCAAGCAACATTAACATTACGCTATAGCTGATAGCCTCGTGCTCATCCCAGTAAGGATTAACCTGAGTCGTGATGGCAAACCCCACTATGCTTAGTACCTGAGCATGAATGAGGTATTTTCTGCCGAAGCGGAATCCATTGCCGAAAATGACCCACAAATAAACGCCTACTACCATGACACCTACTTCGCCAGTAAACGCCATAAATAATGTTGTCCCTCCCTGATCCACCCATGCTCCTGCCAAACGACGGACAACAGACGGTTTGCTGCTATACAGAATGGAGCCTATTAGTACCAGGGTAAGGAAAAGAAACACACTGAGAATGCTGAAAGCGACAATGTCATTGTGGCTCAGCGTGGTATGGGTGAGGTAACGGTATAGCAGATACACTAGGATAGCCAACCCAATACCCAGCCGAATCAATGACTGCTCAAGTTCGACCCTGTCGCATTTCGCAACACGATCAGTGAACCAAATCTTCATTTTATCCAGCATGGGTAGTGGCCTGTCTGCTTTACTGTGTTGTGTATTGCCGTCTGCTTTGTTCGAGCAGGGTCCGGGCTATTTTTGACAACTGCGCTGCCCGCGCGGGTTTGATCAGGCAGGCCGAAACGCCCGCTGCGAGCAATTGTTGATGAATTTTTTCGTCTTTTAGCGCGGTCACCACGATTATCGGCCGCATCGGCTCAATGCTTGAGTCACGTACAGCATTGACGAAATGGATGCCGTCCATCTGGTGCATCCGGTAATCGGTGACAATCAGGTCTGCCGGTTTTTGACGCAGCCACTCGAGTGCGGCTTTGGGATCCGTCATGGATACGATGCGCAAATCCATGGAGAGGGATTTCAGCACTGCAGTGTGGATCGCCAGCACCATGGGCTGATCATCTATGATGAGAACGGTCTGGCGATAGGTGGGGGCACTGCGTATATCGCGGACGGACATGGGGCTGAGGGAATCTCGAGTGAGAATAAACGCTGTGAAGCAAAAGATGCGAGCATCGTGGCGCCCATTTTTTGGGTTCCTCGGGTATCGGATTCAGCCGGGTTCGGCATGTTCTTCCTGGATTTTTTCCACGGACGCCTCAAGCGTAAGCATGGCTTTTACCAGTGCGGGATCGAAATGCCGGCCGCTTTCCTTGAGCAGATACTGCATGGCCGATTTGATGCTCCATGCGGATTTGTAGGGCCGCACCGAGGTGAGTGCGTCAAACACGTCAGCGATAGCCACGATGCGTGCGGAGAGCGGGATGTCTTGACCGGTAGTGCCAAACGGGTAACCCGATCCGTCGTAGCGTTCATGATGGGCCAGGGCAATTTCGCCCCCCAGCCGCAGGTATTTGGATGGGCTGTCTTCCAGAATGTCGTGCCCGATTTTCGGGTGCTGGCGCATGATGGCAAGCTCCTCGTCCGAGAGCGGCCCGTTCTTGCGCAGGATGCTGTCCGGAATGCCGATTTTTCCGATATCGTGCAAAGGAGCAGCGAGTTCAATGAGCTCTGCCTCGTCTTCGGGCAGCCCAATCGCATCCGCCAGCACGCGGCTGTAGCGGGACATGCGCAGCAGGTGCCTGGCAGTATCAGTATCCCGGTATTCCCCGGCACGGGCGAGCCGCATCAGGGTGTCTTTTTCCCGACAGCGGATTTCCTCTGTGGCCTGACCAACCATATCCTCCAGCACCCGGCTCTTGTCTTCCAGAGCCAGTTGCTGCTGCCGCAGCGTCAGCAGATTGCGGCAGCGTGAAAGGCACTCGCGCATGTCCACGGGCTTGGTGAGAAAATCGGTCATACCCGCGTCCAGTGCCGCGTAACGCGTTTCCATATCCTGCTTGATGGTGACCATGACGACCGGAACGTGTTGATAGCCGGGTAATTGGCGCAAGCGGCCAATAAACTCGACGCCATTCATGTCGGGCATCAAATAGTCTGCCAGCACCAGATCGGCAGGGTGGGCTGCTGCCCAGGCCAGTGCGGCGGAAGGCGTGGTTTCTTCTTGTACCCTGATACCGGAGCCGATGCTGCGAACAACCTGGGCTAGAATGGTGCGGCTTGTAGCCTGGTCGTCGAGGATCAGGACGGCACTGGTGTCTGGCAGATTAAAATTGGTCATGGTGCCGGCTGGTGGTGAGTCCACATGATGTCGTTGATAATATCGGCAGGAGTAACTGAAGCTTTATGAACATTTGCTGATTTTTTTGCGCGCTGATCGCGTAGCGCTTGATGAGGTCCGGATCGTGCAGCTGTAACGATATGATTTTATATAACAAACACATAGGAGATGGCGCTATGGGTATAATCCGCACATGACTCTGAATATGAATATGTCATCCGCTTCATTATAACCACTGTGCAATCAACCATTCCGGAATCTCATGCCCACACTCAAACAGCAAGCCCTCGATTACCACCAGTTTCCCAAGCCCGGCAAACTTTCCGTCGAATCCTCCAAGCCTTGCGCTACCCAGCACGAGTTGTCGCTGGCCTATAGTCCCGGCGTGGCGGAGCCGGTGCGCGCGATCGGTGCTGACCCGGAGCTGGCCTATCGCTATACCAACAAGGGCAATCTGGTGGCGGTGATTACCGACGGCACGGCGATTCTGGGGCTGGGCAATCTGGGACCGCTGGCCGCCAAACCCGTGATGGAAGGCAAGGGCGTGCTGTTCAAGCGCTTTGCCAATATCGATGTATTTGATATCGAAGTGAACGCACCCAGCGTGCAGGCATTCATCGATACCGTGGTGAATATCGCGCCGACTTTTGGCGGCATCAACCTGGAAGACATCGCCGCGCCGCATTGTTTCGAGATCGAAAAAGCGCTGTCCGAGCGGCTCGATATCCCGGTGTTCCACGACGACCAGCACGGCACTGCGGTGATCATTTGCGCCGGCTTGATCAATGCGCTGCATGTCCAGGGAAAAAAACTGGCTGATGCCAGGATTGTCTGTCTGGGTGCAGGTGCGGCGGGCAACGCATCGTTGCGTTTGTTGCTGGCTATGGGTGCGGACAAATCCAGGCTGCTGGTGGTGGACAAGGTGGGCGTGCTGCATACGGGCATGATCGATTTGCCACCGCATCATGCTTTCTTTGCCGCCGACACGGATGCCAGAACGCTGGCTGACGCGATGCAGGGTGCGGATGCATTTATCGGCGTGTCCGCAGCCAATCTGGTGACGCCAGCGATGATCAAGAGCATGGCGGACAAGCCCGTGGTATTTGCCCTGGCTAATCCCGATCCAGAGATTGCACCGCACGATGTTCACGCCGCGCGCGACGATGCCATTATCGCGACAGGCCGTTCGGATTACCCGAATCAGGTGAACAATATACTGGGCTTCCCGTTCATTTTTCGCGGTGCGCTCGACGCCCGTGCCAAACGTATCACACAAAAAATGCTGATTGCGGCGGTGCATGCGCTGATGGATTTGGCGCGCGAGCCGGTGCCGGCTGATGTTCTGGCCATTTACAATCTGACCGAGCTGGCGTTTGGCCGCGACTATATCCTGCCCAAACCGTTTGACGCGCGGCTGATCGAACGGATTCCGCCTGCAGTGATGAAGGCTGCAAAGGAATAAACGGTGCGGCATCCGTCTCGTCCCGTTTACCTCAACATCTTCAAAATCCACCTGCCCTTGCCGGGCTGGATGTCGATCCTGCAGCGCATGAGCGGTGCAGTTCTTTTTCTCGTCACGCCGCTGCTGTTATATCTGCTGCAAACCTCATTTGACGCCGACGGCTACGCACGGCTGCGCGAGTGGCTGCACATACCGGTGGTCAAAGCGCTGTCGACGCTATTGCTGTGGGGCTATTTGCTGCATCTGCTGGGCGGATTGCGCTTTTTGCTGCTGGATATCCATGTCGGCACGGCGTTGGCGACGGCGCGCAAGCTGTCTGCCGCTACGCTACTGGCAAGTGCCTTGCTGACCCTGGTCATCGCGGGGATAGGGCTGTGGTAGGCGGTGCGCTGTCTGCGTGGCTGGTGCAGCGCGTGAGTGCGCTGCTGCTGGCGGCATACGCGCTGTTTTTCCCGGTGTGGGTCGCGCTGCACTGGCCGCTCGATTTTGCCGTCTGGCGCGGGTTGTTCGCGCCCTTGCCGATGCGGATTGTGACGCTGCTGTTCGTGGTGGCGCTGGCGCTGCATGCCTGGGTGGGGATGCGCGATATTTTCATGGATTATGTGCAGCCGCTCGGGCTGCGTCTGGCGCTGCATGTGGGGGCGCTGCTCTGGCTGGCGACCTGCGTGGTGTGGGCAGGCGCGGTTTTATGGAGCTTGCCATGATGCCGGTCAAGCGCAAATTCGACGCAGTCATCGTCGGCGGCGGCGGGGCAGGGCTGCGCGCCGCGTTGCAGCTGTCCGGTTCCGGCCTGCAGGTGGCGGTGGTGTCGAAGGTATTCCCGACGCGCTCGCACACGGTGTCGGCCCAGGGCGGCATTACCGCCGCGCTGGGCAATGTCACGCCGGACAACTGGCACTGGCACATGTATGACACGGTGAAAGGCTCGGATTATCTGGGCGACCAGGATGCCATCGAATTCATGTGCCGCCATGCCGCGGAAGCGGTGATCGAACTGGAGCACATGGGGCTGCCGTTCTCGCGTCTGGACAATGGCCGCATCTACCAGCGCGCGTTCGGCGGCCAATCCATGAATTATGGCGGTGAGCAGGCCACGCGCACCTGCGCTGCCGCCGACCGCACCGGTCATGCGCTGCTGCATACCTTGCACCAGCAGAATCTCAAGGCCCACACCCATTTTTTCGACGAGTACTTCGCGCTTGATCTGCTGCGCGACGCCGACGGCTATGTGCTGGGCGTGACCGCGCTGTGCATCGAAACCGGCGCGCCGCTGGTGATTGAGGCGCGCGCCACGCTGCTTGCAACCGGCGGGGCGGGACGCATTTTTCGCTACTCCACCAACGCCCACATCAATACCGGCGATGGTCTGGGTATGGTGTTGCGGGCAGGTCTGGCGTTGCAGGACATGGAGTTCTGGCAGTTTCACCCCACCGGGCTGCCCGGCTCGGGCAGCCTGATTACCGAAGGTGTGCGCGGCGAGGGCGGTTATCTGGTCAACAACCAGGGCGAGCGTTTCATGGAACGCTACGCGCCGCACGCCAAAGACCTCGCCGGGCGCGATGTGGTGGCGCGCGCGTTGGCGCTGGAAATTCATGCAGGGCGTGGTTGCGGGCCGCACGGCGACACCATACACCTCAAGCTCGACCACCTCGGCGCGGCACTCATCAAGGACAAGCTGCCGGGTATCCGCGAACTGGCGCTGCGTTTTGCCGGGGTGGATCCGATTGACGCACCCATCCCGGTGGTGCCCACTGCCCACTACATGATGGGCGGCATTCCCACCGATCTGCATGGCCAGGTGGTGATGCCCGCGCGTTTCGGGCCGGAGGAGCCGGTGCCCGGGCTGTACGCAGTGGGTGAGTGCGCCTGCGTGTCGGTGCACGGCGCCAACCGGCTGGGGGGCAACTCGCTGCTGGACCTGGTGGTGTTTGGTCGTGCCGCCGGCAATCACATCATCGAAACCCTGCGCGATAATCCGTTCCCGCGCCTGTTGCCGGAATCCGCAGCCGAAGCGGCGTTGGCGCGGCTGGCGCGCTGGAATAAAACCGGCGCGGGAGAAAGCGTGGCCGAGCTGCGTCTGGCGCTGCAAACGCTGATGCAAAAACATTGCGGCGTATTCCGTACCGAAACGCTGATGGGTGAGGGCATTGCCGCACTGGATATCCTGCAGGCCAGATTGGATAACGCCCGCCTTGCAGACCACAGCCAGGTATTCAATACTGCCCGCATCGAGGCGCTGGAGCTGGAGAATCTGTTTGCCGTGGCCCGCGCCACGCTGGTTTCCGCGCATGCGCGCACCGAGAGCCGGGGCGCGCATGCGCGTGAGGATTATCCCGAACGCGATGACGGCCACTGGCTGAAACACACCCTGTACACACGGGAAAACGACCAGATTGACACCAAGCCGGTGCGCCTGAAGCCGCTCACAGTCGAACCGTTTTTACCCAAGGAGCGAATCTACTGATGCGTTTCTCCATTTACCGCTACGACCCGGAGCACGACACCAAGCCGCACATGCAGGCCTACGATGTGGACATCGAACCGGCCGGCAACATGCTGCTGGATGCGCTGCTGCGTATCAAGGACACACTGGACAGCACGCTCACCCTGCGCCGCTCCTGCCGTGAAGGGGTGTGCGGATCGGATGGCATGAACATTAACGGCAGCAACGGGCTCGCCTGCATCACCCCGCTGGCCGATTTGCGCCAGCCGGTGGAAGTGCGTCCGTTACCCGGCTTGCCAGTGATTCGTGATCTGGTAGTGGACATGACGCCGTTCAACCAGCAATATCGTTCGGTCGAGCCGTGGCTGAATAACGCCGACCCCGCACCCGAGATTGAGCGCTTGCAAAGCCCGGAGCAGCGGGCGCAACTGGACGGGCTGGTGGAGTGCATCCAGTGCGGCTGCTGTTCTTCCGCCTGTCCGTCGTTCTGGTGGAATCCGGACAAGTTCGTCGGCCCCGCCGGATTGCTTGCGGCATATCGCTTCATTGCCGACAGCCGCGACCAGGGCGCCAATCAGCGCCTGGATAATCTGCAAGACCCATATCGCCTGTTTCGCTGCCACGGCATCATGAATTGTGTGTCGGTCTGCCCAAAAGGGCTGAATCCCACGGCCGCAATTGGTAAAATAAAGACGCTGCTGGTAAAGCGCGGCGCATGACTGAGTTGAATCGTCTGCGCTGGCGCGCCCGACGCGGGATGCTCGAACTGGACATTCTGTTACTGGATTTTCTGGAGCAGCAATACCCCGTTCTCCCATCGAGCCAGCAAATTGCATTTGGCGCATTGCTGGAACTGGGCGATAGCGAGTTGTGGGATATGATCCAGACAGGCCAGTCTGCGGCCCAGCCCGAACAGGCGAAAATTATTGAATGGCTGCGTACAGGAAAGCAAAAAAATGAAAGCACCGACTAAAGCCACCCTCACTTTCGACAACGGCGCCAAGCCCATCGAATTGCCCGTGCTGTCCGGCAAGCTCGGTCCCAGCGTGATTGATATTCGCAGCCTGGGGAAGTACGGCTATTTTACCTATGACCCCGGTTTTCAGGCCACCGCGAGTTGCAGTTCCAGCATCACCTACATTGATGGCGACAGGGGCCTGCTCTATTACCGCGGCTATCCCATCGAGCAACTGGCGCAGCATTCCGATTTCATCGAAGTGGCTTATCTGCTGCAATACGGCGAATTGCCCAGTGCCGAGCAGAAGCATCATTTCGATACCACCATGCGTCAGCACAGCATGCTGCATGACCAGATCAGCAATGTTTTTCGCGGCTTCCGCCGTGATGCGCATCCCATGGCCGTGATGGTTGGTGTGGTGGGGGCATTGTCAGCGTTCTATCACGATTCACTGGATATCAGCGATCCCCGCCACCGTGAAGTTTCGGCTTTCCGCCTGCTGGCCAAAGTGCCCACCATTGCCGCCTGGAGCTACAAATACAATATTGGCCAGCCCTTCATGTACCCGCAAAACCGGCTTGGTTATGTAGAAAATTTCATGTACATGATGTTCGCCACGCCGTGTGAATCCTATATTGCCAACCCGGTGCTGGTGCGCGCGCTGGAACGCATCATGATCCTGCACGCCGACCATGAGCAGAATGCCTCCACCTCCACGGTGCGGCTGGCGGGTTCTTCCGGTGCCAATCCCTTCGCCTGCATCTCGGCAGGCATTGCCTCGCTATGGGGTCCGGCACACGGCGGGGCCAACGAGGCGGCGCTGGCAATGCTGGAAGAAATCGGCAATGTTTCGCGCATCGGCGCGTTCATCGAGCGCGCCAAGGACAAGAGCGATTCGTTCCGTCTGATGGGCTTCGGCCACCGGGTATACAAAAACATGGACCCGCGTGCGGCAGTGATGCGCGAAACCTGCCATGAAGTGCTGGACGAGCTGGGGCTGAACGACGACCCGCTGTTCAAGATCGCCCGCAAGCTGGAGCAGATAGCGCTGGAGGATGAATACTTCGTCGCCAGGAAGCTCTACCCGAATGTGGATTTCTATTCCGGTATCGTATTGCGTGCACTGGGCATCCCCACCAATATGTTCACCGCCATGTTTGCGCTGGCGCGCACCGCCGGCTGGGTGGCACAGTGGAACGAAATGATCGGCGACCCGGAAAACAAGATCGGCCGGCCGCGCCAGCTCTACGTGGGCGACGTGCGGCGCGATTATGTTCCGGTGAACAAACGGTAACCCGCTGTGGATCAATGGCAGCCACATAGCGCGCTGTTTTCCGGCAATGCACCGCTGCTGGAGGCGTTGTTCGACGCTTATCAGGCTGACCCGGGCAGCGTGTCCCCGCACTGGCGGGCCTGGTTTGATGGGCTGCCATCAGCCGCTGCCATACCCGTAGCCGCACCCCCCCTGTCCACAACCAGCACGCCGTGTGACACGCGTCAGGTGAGTGTGCTGCAACTCATCAATGCGCATCGTTTTCTCGGTGCGCGCCAGGCTGACCTTGACCCGCTCAAACGCTTCCCGAAGTCCGAAGTACCCGAACTCGACCCCGCACATTACGGCCTGACGCCCGACGACAGCGCACGCCTGTTTGATACCGGTTCTCTGGTGGCACCTGCGCAGGCCACGCTGGACGAAATCCTGTACATCCTGCGGCGCACCTACTGCGGCACGCTGGCGGCAGAGTATATGTATATCTCCGACAATACGCGCAAACGCTGGCTGCAAGCGCGGCTGGAGGGCTGCCTGGCCACGCCGCAGTTCGACCCAGAGCATAAAAAACACATACTCGAAGGCCTCACCGCGGCCGAGACCCTGGAAAAATTCCTGCATGCACGCTATGTCGGACAAAAACGCTTTTCGCTGGAAGGCGCAGAAACCCTCATTCCCATGTTGCACGGACTGATCGAAGGCGCTGCGGCGCATGGCGCGCAGGAAATGGTGCTGGGTATGGCGCACCGCGGGCGCATCAATGTGCTGGTCAACGTGCTGGGCAAGCCGCTCGGGCAGATTTTTAACACGACTCAGGACAATGGCAACGGTGCGCTCACCGGCGACGTGAAATACCACCAGGGTTTTTCCACCGAGGTGGCGACCAGGCATGGAACGCTGCACCTGGCACTGGCCTTCAATCCGTCGCATCTGGAAATCGTTCACCCGGTGGTGCGCGGTTCGGTGCGCGCACGCCAGCAGCGCCGTGGCGACCATGACGGCACCGAAGTGGTGCCGGTGATTCTGCACGGCGACGCCGCTTTCTCCGGCCAGGGGGTGGTAATGGAAAGCCTCAACATGTCGCAGACACGCGGTTTCAGCAACGGCGGCGGGATACATATCGTCATCAACAACCAGATCGGTTTCACCACTTCCGACCCGCGTGATACGCGCTCATCGCTGTACTGCACCGACGTGGCAAAAATGATCGAAGCGCCGGTACTGCATGTCAACGCCGACGACCCGGAGGCCGCGCTGCTGGCGGTACAGATTGCCCTCGACTACCGGCGCGAGTTTCACAAGAACATCATCATTGACCTGGTGTGCTTCCGCCGTCACGGGCACAACGAACAGGATGAACCGGCGGTGACCCAGCCGCTGATGTACCACAAGATTGCCGCGCACCCCGGCACACGTGCACTTTATGCCGGCAAGCTCGCCGCCGAAGGCGTGATCAGCGCGGCCGGGTCGGTGAATCTGATTGGCGCCTACCGTGCGCAGCTGGAAACCGACCAGCGCATCGTGGCGCCCGCGGTGTCGTTATACAAACGCGCCTTCGCCGCCAACTGGAAAGCCTATCGCGGCATAGACTGGCAGCATCCGGCAGATACAGCCTTGCCGCTCACCCGGCTGCGTGAGCTGGCAGAAAAAGCCAGCGCTGTGCCGGATGGCTTCACGCTGCACCCGCGTGTGGCCAAGATCCTTGCTGACCGTCGTGCCATGGCGGCGGGAAAACTGCCGCTGGACTGGGGCATGGCCGAGATACTGGCCTACGCCAGCCTGTTGCGCGACGGCTATCCGGTGCGTCTGTCAGGTCAGGACAGCGGACGTGGCACTTTCTTCCACCGTCACGCCGTGCTGCACGATCAGCAGCGCGAACGCTGGGATGCAGGCGAGCATGTGCCGCTGCAACATATCTACCCCAATCAGCCGCATTTCGTCGTGATCGATTCGCTGCTCTCGGAACTGGCGGTGCTTGCGTTCGAATACGGCTACGCCACCGCCGAGCCGGACGAGCTGGTGATCTGGGAGGCGCAATTCGGCGATTTCGCCAATGGCGCACAGGTAGTCATTGACCAGTTCATCGCCAGCGGCGAAGCCAAATGGGGGCGGCTGTGCGGTCTCACGCTGTTTTTGCCGCACGGTCAGGAAGGCCAGGGGCCGGAACACTCTTCGGCGCGGCTGGAGCGCTTCATGCAGTTGTGCGCCAACGACAACATCCAGGTGTGCCAGCCCACCACCGCCGCGCAGATGTTCCACCTCATCCGCCGCCAGATGCTGCGCCCGTATCGCAAGCCGCTCATCGTGATGACGCCGAAAAGCCTGCTGCGCGCCAAGCTGGCCAGCTCGCCGCTGGAGGCATTCACTGCTGGCGGATTCAACGTCGTGATCGGCGCGGGCGGCGCTGTGGATGCCGCTAGCGTGCGCCGGGTGGTGACGTGCAGCGGCAAGGTCTACTTTGATCTTCTCCATGCGTACCAGGAGCGCAACATCACCGACATTGCCCTGGTACGTGTCGAGCAGCTCTACCCCTTCCCGCGCGACGCATTCAGCGCGGAAATGGCGCGCTACCCGAATGCCACCGAACTGGTGTGGGCGCAGGAAGAACCGCAAAACCAGGGTGCCTGGTTTTCCATCCAGCATCACCTGCGCCAATGCATGGCGGCGCCGCAGACCCTGGGCTATGCCGGCAGGCCCTTCGCCGCATCGCCCGCGGTGGGCTACCCTGAAGTGTTTGAAGCACAGCGCAAAGCGCTCATAGACGAGGCACTCAAATAAATGCTGATCGAAGTCAAAACCCCCGAACTGTCCGACTCGATTACCGAGGGCACCCTGCTGGAATGGCACAAGCAACCCGGCGATACGGTGGTGCGCGACGAAACCCTGATCGATCTCGAAACCGACAAGGTCATTCTCGAAATTTCCGCCCCCGCTTCCGGCGTGCTGGTG
Organism: Sulfuriferula plumbiphila; assembly: GCF_009938015.1. Lineage (NCBI taxonomy): Bacteria > Pseudomonadati > Pseudomonadota > Betaproteobacteria > Nitrosomonadales > Sulfuricellaceae > Sulfuriferula > Sulfuriferula plumbiphila. Next base: position 1,162,290 of record NZ_AP021884.1, read on the forward strand.
GAGTTGCTGCGCGAGAACGGCGCGGTGGTGACGGCGGGTGAAGTGATCGCACGGATCGAAAACGGCGAGCCTGAGACAGCAGCGCCTCCCTTGTCGAGTACCGCGATGTCCACCCCACTGTCACAGCGGGAGCGGGAGAGGGCTGGGGAGGGGGGGAGAAGCATGGAGCAGGACAAGCCGGCATCCGCAGCGCAACCCGCCGCGTCAAAAGTACTCGCTGTCCCGTCCAAACCCGCGCCTTCCGTCATCGACACCCGCCAGGGCCGCAGCGAGCGCCGCGAACCCATGAGCCGCCTGCGCGCCCGCGTCGCCGAGCGCCTGGTGGCCGCGCAGCACAGCGCCGCCATTCTCACCACCTTCAATGAAGTCAACATGCAGCCGGTAATGGACCTGCGCGCCCGCTACAAGGACGATTTCCAGCGCGAACACGGGGTCAAACTGGGTTTCATGTCGTTCTTCGTCAAAGCCGCATTATTGGCGTTGAGGCAATTTCCCGTCGTCAACGCCGCGATAGACGGCAGCGATATCGTGCACCACGATTACTACGACATCGGCATTGCCGTCTCCACCACGCGCGGCCTGGTCGTACCCATCCTGCGCGACGCCGACTGCAAAGGTTTCGCCGATATCGAGCGCGCCATCGGCGACTTTGCCCGGCGCGCCGAAGCCCTGCAGCTGACCCTGGAAGAACTCAGCGGCGGCACCTTCTCCATCAGTAACGGCGGCGTGTTCGGCTCGCTGCTTTCCACCCCGATTCTGAATCCGCCGCAGTCGGCTATTCTGGGCATGCACAAAATCCAGGAGCGCCCCATCGCCGAAAACGGCCAGGTGGTGATCCGTCCGATGATGTACCTGGCGTTATCCTACGACCACCGCCTGATCGATGGCCGTGATGCAGTGCAGTTTCTGGTGGAGATGAAAACCGCGCTGGAAGACCCGGCGCGGCTGATGCTGGGTATCTGACAAGCTGGCGCCTGCTTCACCTGGCTCTGCTGTTTTCCCGCTCGCGGATGAGCCAGTAAGCAATGGCAAGCGCCACCACCGCTGCCGCCAGCGCCAGGATCGTATCAGCCTGGATTTCGCCGATGTCGAGAACGATGAATTTGCGCGAGATGGCCAGTAGCCCGATGAGCAGCACGGTTTTCACCTGGATGATGCTTTCCTTCCTGGCAACTACCTTGAGGATGGAATGCTTGAACTCGAGGGCAATGAGCACGGTCAGTATCTGGCCGAACAACGCCTGGAATAGTGTGTGATCCAGGGGATTCGCGGCGTCGACAAGGACCAGCTGGAATACTTCTTTGGATAGCTCCAGCAGGGCAACCATGATGATGGCTGCAATCAGGCCAGTCAGGATCAATGCGACGCCCTGCTCGAATCTTTCGTACAGCGTCATGACATTCCATTGAGTCAGAGCTTGCGCGAAGCGGGACTTGATGGCTGTGCTTGCTGCTTCCTGGTTCATATTACATCACCTTGATGCGCCTGCCAGAGGGGGCGCCGGTTTTGGGCAGGCGTACGGTCAGCACGCCATTATTCAGACTGGCCTCAGCCTGCTCGCCATCCACTTCCTGCGGCAACAGGATCATCCGCTGGAAGCTGCCGTAGGCACGCTCCATGATGTGGTAGTTGCCGCCCTCATCTTCCCGTACGTAGCGCTTCTCGCCGCTTACCCGCAGGGTGTTGCCTTCAATCATGAGATCCAGGTCATCCCTATCCAGACCGGGGACTTCCAGCCGCACCAGGATGGCTTTTTCCGTCTCCTCCATTTCTCCTGCCAGTATGCTCCAGCTCGGGAATCGGGCAGGAGGCGCGCTACCTTCCGGCACCTTGCGTTTCGTGAAATGGGTCAGTGCATCACCGGAGCGGGAGAGCATTTCACGCCAGCCCTCGGACAGATTATCCCAGGCGCGGTTGAGCTCTTTGCCGACTTCCTTGCCTACCTTTTTGAGCGAATCGAGCATGATTTATCCTCCATTTCCAAAACTCCAAACCTGAAATGGGGATGGTGCGGATGAATTTCAACTGCCAGCCTGGGGAAGCGTCTTGAATTTTGCCTTCCTTTCCCCCGGGCAGCGCCGTAACCGGGCTGTGCAGTGACCCCCGGACTCAAATAATCAAGGGGGAATTCTGCTGGCAGCGCTGCTCAATCGCCTGAACCATCAACGCGCGCAGCGCATTCAGTGGCAAGAGTTCCGCAGCATCCAATCCGGTGCCGGACAGGGGCATATCCCAGTCGCCATAGATGAATCCCGCGGGATGACGGTTCGCTGTCAGGGGCAGTACGACCAAGCTGTGTACCGTCGGCAGCGCATCGCGCCACCAGCGTGGCAGCTTGCTGGCGAAAGCAGGGTCTTTGGCATCTTTCACAACGATTATTCTATCGTTCGCCAGCCCGGCGTGAAAAACGTCAGGTTGATAGGCTTCACCGAAAACCAGACGCGGAATAAGTTCCTGCACCTTTTCGCCAAAACCCATGCGGGCAAAGTACTTCCCTTCGTTGCCGTTGCGCAGGAAAACAATCGCGCGGCTCAAGCCCAGGCCTTGATAAACCGTCTCCAGCGCCATTGTCATGAGCTGGTAGGCCGTTGCGCTATTCGACACACCGCGCATATCAGCCACGCCGCGTGTCAAAATCCTGACGGCGTGCACCGGCTTGCCGCTTGGCGCTGTCGTGAGGAGGCCTTTTTCAGGCTTCAGTGATTTAGCCACACTTACAAACAGGGCGTCTTGCGCAGCGGATTCCCGGGCGGCCTGGACTGCGGCAAACATCTCGGATCCATCCATCCCCAACATATCGGCATAGCTGTTCGCAATATCCGCAAGTTCGCCCGGGCTGGCGTCAGCCTCATCGCATAGCACCCTGGCGCAGCGGGAGGACATGGTGGAGACTGCCCCCAGCCAACCGGCATGATCCAGCGGTTCTCCCACGGTTTGCGGTAACACATCGCGCATACTGTTGATGAGCGCAGTCGGCAAGCCCCATTTCTGCGCCACCCAGCGTCCCACCTCATCCAGCCCCAGCCCCAATGTGTCGAGCGTGGCCTGCGCTTCATCGACGCCCTGTTCTGCACAGCGCGCCTGCACCAATGACCAGTGATCGGGCAGGTAGAATGTCACCATCATGCGGCCCAGGCCATGCAGCATCGAACATACCACTGCTTCCTCGGCATCGCGGGCACTGGCAGCGCAGCTGACTTGCCGCGCTATGTGGCCGGCGAGAACCGCCTTTTCCATTTCATTGTGCGTGCTCGTCGAGCCTGCGGATGCCCTGGCCAGGCCGTCAATCAGTTTTGAGCCCAAAGCCAGGTGGCCTATTGATTCCGTACCGACGATGAGGACCGCTTTCGACACGGTATTGATGTCCTGTCCGAAAACCGAGTACATCGCACTATTGGCGAGTCGCAACACCTTTTGCGTCAGTGCCGGATCGGACAATACCGTTTTTGTCATGTTGAACTCGCGGTCGTCCTCGCCGCGTATTGCGCTCATGATTGCGCTGACCACATTGGCAAAGCCGGGCAAATCGCCCCGCTGTCTGACGCGCTTCCACAGCAGTTCCAGTGTTTTCTGGGGATTGCGGACCGGCATCGTGCTCATTGAATCGAGGTTTTTCATAAGGTCGTCAGGTCAAGAATGCCGCTCAGTATTTGCCATCAATGCTTCCATGGCGGTCTCAGGCAGCATGGGACGGCCAGTATGGAATCCCTGGATCAATGTGCAGCCCTGCGCAGCGAGGAATTGCAACTGCTGTTCATCCTCAACGCCTTCGGCGACTGTTGTGAGGTTCAGGTGGTTTGCCAGGCTAATCACGACGTCGCAGATGGCAGCATCTTTTATCGAGTGTGGCAAATCCTTGACGAAAACCCGGTCGATTTTCAGGGTGTTAATAGGAAAACGCTTCAGATACGCCAGTGAAGAGTAGCCGGTACCAAAATCATCGATCGCGATGCGCACGCCGCGCGCAGCTATCGCGGTCAGTAATGCTTCGGCATGTTCCGGATCCGACATCAGGATGCCTTCGGTGATCTCCAGAAGCAATCGACTGCCTTGCAGGCCGGACAGCTTCATGGCGTCATCCAGGGTTTCCAGGAACTGGTCGCTTCTGAACTGTCTTGGGCTTACGTTAACGGATACATAGAGCTGCCGCCCGGCGGCCTCTTCGAAACGCTTGATTTGTACGCAGGCTGCCTTGAGAACCCACGCCCCCAGCAAATTGATCAGGCCGTTGTTTTCCGCCATCGGGATGAACTGGATCGGAGGCACCCATCCCAGGTCAGGATGCATCCACCGCATGAGCGCCTCAAAACCCATAATCTGGCGCGTACACGCATCCACCACAGGCTGATAGTGCAGCAAGAATTCGCCATTTTTGACCGCTTCGAACATCGCCGCCTCGATCGAGACATCGTGTACCGGCTTGGTGAATGTTTGGGGGTTATAGAGCACATAACGGGCCTTGCCTGTCTCTTTTGCGCGGTACAAGGCAGTATCGGCGTGCGCCAGCAGTTTGACCTCGTTATCGCCATGATCCGGGTAGATTGTCACGCCGATAGAAGTACTCACGTACAAGGCATGGCCTTCAATTTCGAAGGGCTGCTGAATGGCGGCAATCATGCGGCGCGCGACAATCCGAATCTCCCCCTCTGTCAATGCACTGGGCAGCACGGCAATGAATTCATCACCCCCCACTCGCGCCAAGGTGTCTGTGTCGCGCAGCGTGCCGCGTAGCCGCACGCCTGCCTCGCGCAGCAAGATGTCGCCAACCGGATGTCCCAGCGCGTCATTGATTTTCTTGAAGCCGTCGAGATCAAGGGCGAGGACGGCAAAGCCTTTCCCGGTCCGCCGGGCTTGCGCCATCGCCATATTCAGGCGGTCAGAAAGCAGCGACCGATTGGGCAAGCCGGTTAACGCGTCATGGGTGGCCAGGTGGCGCAAGCTTTCTTCAGTTGCCAGCTGTTGTGCAATATTCCTGCCCACGGCGAGCAGTTCCATATTGCCTTCCCCGGTAGCATAAGCGGTGATCAGAAAGTCAAAGCAGTGCGTCGTAACGCGGGTTTTTATCCGTACCTTCACCTGACTATGCCGGTCCGACTGGATGGCCTGTTGCACCGCCGCGCTAATCACACAGCGTTCCCCTGGCACAACCAGGTCGGACAATAATAGGCCGGTGAGCGTGCCGTCCGGTCTGATCAACGCGATCGTGCGCTTGCTGGCGCAAAGAATTTCTCCTTTGGCATTCAGCTGGAAAACCGCATCTCCCGCAGCTTCCATCAGGTTCTCTAGCTGGATTTCAAGATTGGCACGAGGTGGAACGGGTATGAGGAACATGATGGGAACCGGTCTCCAATTTAGGGACGTATCAACCGTGGTGCGCTGCGTTACTGTTATCCTATGCCTGTATGGCTGCTAAAGAAGAGGCCGCGTTTGTGTGCCCGCAATTTTGCTTTAAAGCGGAATTTGCGAATGCGTGGTTTTTGCAAACGGAATCCTGTTTTGCGCTATGGCATCCACTTATCGAACCGGATGGTAAACCGGTTCGGCGCGGTCTTCCAGTGCCGCATCAGCATCGCCCGTTTGTTGCGGATCCGTGAATATCTGCCACAGGGTTTGAATCTGTCGCCTGATTGCACTGTCCGGCTGGGTGCGGGATATGCAATATTCTATGGACGCGCCCAGCGCCTGCACGCGTTTGTAAGACAAACACCTACAGCCTGTCTGTTGTCGTCTCCTACGAAAAATACCGAACATGGCCTATTTTTCCTCTTTGATCCAGCCTTCAATATAGCTGTCACTAGAATAGCGAATTGCAAACTGGTTTCCGACGGTTACAGCAAAGGGAAAGAAAAATGACAGCGAACGATGTAATGACTGAAATCCGTGACGCCAACCTGAGCTACCTGATGCTTGCGCAGCAGATGATTCGTTCTGACAAGGCCACGGCAATCTTCCGTCTGGGGATCGACAAACACATCGCCGATCTTATTGCGGGTCTGAGCAATGCTCAAATTCTCAAGCTCGCAGGCACCCACATGATGCTCGCGCGTTTCCGTTTCGACGATAGCGCCATTCTCGGCATGCTGACCAATTACAACAAGGATCGCACGCTGGCCCAGTCCCACGCGGCAATCCTGATGGCGGGTCAGCCGATTGAAGAAATTGTCTAGCCAAGGCGACAATAATATTCAGACTTCAATCGATTAAGCCCGGATCGCAAAATGACCAAGAAAAGCGTAGTAACCGAAGCCAACGAAATTCAACTCGCAATCAAACTGATCAATCTCGGCGCGCGCCTGCAGCTGCTTGAATCGGAAACGTCCTTGTCGCGCGAGCGCCTGTTGAAGCTGTACAAGGAGCTCAGGGGGGTTTCGCCACCGAAAGGCATGCTGCCATTTTCCACCGACTGGTTCCTGACCTGGCAACCCAATATCCATTCTTCGCTGTTTATCAATATCCATAACTATCTTGTGGAACACGCGGGTGTTCATGGTATTGAAGCCGTGATGAAGGCTTATCAGCTTTACCTTGAGCAAACCCAGCCCGGCAACAGCGAGGAGCCCGTTCTTTCACTTACGCGAGCCTGGACGCTGGTGCGTTTTGTGAACAGAAAAATGCTCACGACTGCTTCTTGTTGCAAGTGTGGCGGGCACTTCGTGGTGAACAGTTTTGATCTGCACCATGACTATGCCTGCGGCCTCTGCCACATGCCTTCCCGTGCCGGAAAAACCAAAAAAGTCCGTGAAGATGCGGCAGCTGCGCTGGCAATGGCAGCCTGATCAACACAAACGCCGCGCCAACAGTACAACAGCTCGTGGATCGCGGGATATCGTCAGACAGCAGGGTGCGTACACGCCAATCCGCGTGGCGCACACCGGCAGTGCAGGCGCTGATCATTCAGTGTGCGTCGTTTTTGCTGACCATTTTGGTCATGCGCGGCATCTGGGTGCTGGCAGGCATGCAAGTGACCATTGTCGTAGCGGCGTTGCTGCAAGGAACAATTGCTGCGGCCGTATCGTTTTGGCGCCGTCTTGCACCCTGGTGGCTTCCCATGCAGTTCCTGTTTCCGGGTGCGCTGATAGCGATGCATTCGCTTTCTCTACCGCCGGGAATTTTCCTCGCCCTATTCGTTTTTCTTCTTGGTTGGTACTGGACTACATTCCGCACCCAGGTTCCGTTTTATCCATCCGGGCTGGCGGTCTGGGAAGCTGTCGCTGGTCTGCTACCGGTTGACCGGCCGGTACGCTTCATCGACATCGGCAGCGGTTTGGGCGGACTGGTGCTGAATCTTGCCGCGCGCAGACCGGAAAGCACTATTTCCGGAATCGAATTGGCGCCACTGCCATGGCTTGCAAGCTGGTTGCGGGCATGGATGGTACGCAGCCGTGGGCGTTTCATCCGTGGCGATTACACGCATCTGGATTTTGCGCAATACGATGTGGTATTTGCCTATTTGTCGCCTGCGGCCATGCCTGCGCTGGGGGAGAAATCCAGGACCGAAATGCGGCCTGGCACATTGCTGCTGAGTTATGAATTTTCCATTCCAGGCGTCGTTGCGGACGTCATCGTCACGCCTCAAACCCACGGCCCCATCCTCTATGCCTGGCGCTTTTGATTAGCCTGCTGTATGGATGGTTTCCACGCCCGGAGTCGCTGCTCAAGTTCCTGTAGCGGGCGTCGTAAACCCAAATGAGCCCGGCTTTCAGATACCTGTTCAGCCATTCAGGCGAGCAGGCAACCAGTTATTCTAAGAGTCATATTACAAACGGGGGGTTAAGCTCCCTCAATCCTGTCAACGGAGTTTGCGTGCGTGTTAGTCATTATTGGATATATCGTTGTTTTGGCTTCCGTGTTTGGCGGTTTCGCGCTTGCCGGCGGACACTTGGCCGCGCTGCTGCAGCCGGTGGAGCTACTCATGATCAGCGGTGCCGCGACCGGCGCATTCCTGGTTGGTAATAACGCAAAATCCATCAAGGCTACACTCAGGGCGTTGCCCGGCCTTCTGAAGGGATCCAAGTACACGAAAGCGCTATACATGGAGCTGATGGCGCTGCTGTACGAATTATTGAGCAAAGTGCGCAAGGAGGGCTTGATGTCGATCGAAGGTGACGTCGACAAGCCGGATGACAGCCCGATCTTCAGCAAGTATCCGGGCATTCTCGCCGATCATCATATTATGGAGTTCATGACTGATTATCTGCGCCTCATGGTGTCGGGAAACATGGATGCATTCCAGATCGAGAATCTCATGGACAACGAAATCGAAACCCACCATCACGAAGGTGAAGTGCCGGTGCACGTTATTGCAAGGCTCGGCGACGGCATGCCGGCGTTCGGCATCGTGGCCGCAGTCATGGGGGTTGTGCACACCATGTCATCGGTGGGTTTGCCGCCGGCGGAACTGGGTATCCTGATCGCCAACGCGCTGGTTGGAACTTTCCTCGGCATCCTGCTCGCGTATGGATTTGTGGGGCCGCTTGCCAGCCTGCTGGAACAAAAGCTTCATGAATCCTCGAAGATGTTCCAGTGCGTCAAAGTGACATTGCTGGCAAGCCTCAACGGTTATGCGCCCGCGCTTGCGGTGGAGTTCGGCAGAAAGGTGCTGTTCTCGACCGAACGCCCTTCTTTCAGCGAGCTGGAAGATCATGTCAGACAAGCCAAATCCAAGTAATCAGATAGCCTACTAGTTAGGAACAGACATGGCCGAAGCAGCACCACGCCCCATAATCGTCAAGCGTGTCAAGAAATCAGGCAGTCGCCATCACAGTGGTACCTGGAAGATCGCCTATGCCGATTTCGTCACGGCGATGATGGCATTTTTTCTGTTGATGTGGTTATTGGGTTCAACCACAAAAGGCGAACTGCAAGGCATTGCGGAATATTTCCAGACGCCGCTCAGGGTTGCAATGTCGGGCGGTTCGGGAAGTGGCGATAGCTCCAGCGTCATCAAGGGCGGGGGTACCGACCTGACCAAGCAGATCGGCCAGCTTAATAAAGCCGACAATCCAGTGCAGAAGAAGACCTACGACCTCAAGGCAGCACAGGCAGACCTGGAGCGTATCGAGGATTCCCGCCTGAAAGCCCTGAAGGGCCGCATTGAAGCGGCTATCGACGCCAACCCGACGCTTAAGCAATTCAAAAAACAATTATTGCTTGATATCACTACCGAGGGTTTGCGTATCCAGATTGTCGATGAGAAAAACCGTCCCATGTTTGCCTTGTCCAAGGCGGTACTAGAACCTTATACGAAGGAAATCCTGCACGATATCGGGCATACCCTGAACGATGTTCCCAATAAAATCAGCCTCTCCGGACATACCGATGCAACACCGTATTCAGGCGGCGGGGCGGGATATAGCAACTGGGAGCTCTCCGCCGACCGGGCCAATGCGTCGCGCCGCGAGCTGATTGCGGGCGGCATGGATGAGGGCAAAGTATTGCGCGTGGTGGGACTCGCTTCAGCGGTACCTATCGACAGGCATGATCCTTTCAATCCCATCAACCGGCGTATCAGCATCATTGTCATGAACAAGAAAACCGAAGAGTCCATTACCAAGGAGGGTGGCGGGACGGCTGAGGTTTCCAGTGCGGGGCAGGTACAACAAAGCCTGCCTGGGGCGATCCATAAACCTAACAACGGCAGATGAAACGGAAACAAGAAGGCAAAAGGCAAGCCCGGGGGCGTGTCCTGGATTTTGCCTTCATTGTTTTCCCGGTGTTCTCCGTGCGCTCCGTGTTTAATCGCTTTTTCTACACGACTAAAATCTGGCACATTTCGTCAAACTGCTGTTCTGTTTCGTCAAACACCTGCAAGAATGCTTCCTGACCTATGCCCAGGCTGTTCCATGCGGCTGTGGAAACCGGGGGAACCAGTTCCTCCTCGTCCAGCGCAAGATCCAGTGCGTGAACGATCGCATCGGCGACATGCACGAGGGAGATCAAGGCGTTGTGCCCCGATTGCCCGGGCGCATGGTGGCTGCCTATGGCCAGCTGCATCGCCAGTGGAAATTTCCAGTGTTCGGCAAGCGCCTGACCAACCATGGCGTGGTCAATATCCAGGACTGCCTGTTCTGCCTGGAATAGGGTGCAATCATGCGCTGTCCGATGTGTAAGTGTCGCCTGGTACTGCAGCGGAAAATACACCGCCAGGATCAGCCTTCCAATATCATGCAACAGGCCCACTGTAAACGCGAGTTCCTGGTCAAGATGGAGCTGACGCGCCAGCGCTTTGGCGCAAACAGCCACGGCAATGGAATGGCGCCAGTTTTTCTCGATCTCGCCAGCGCTGTCGCGGTTGGCGATAAAGCCGTTAGTCACTGCCGCTGCGGTAATCAGGGTACGCATACCCTTCAGGCCAAGAATCGCGAAGGCCTCCCGAATGCGGGTCACTCTGTGTGGCATTCCGTAAAACGAGGAATTGGCCAGGCGCAATGTCATTGCCACCAATGCCTGATCATGGGACAGTTTTTCGGCCAGCGTATCGATATCGATATTTTCCTGCCTCATGCTGCAGAGCAAATCGGCCACAATTTCAGGCAGGTGCGGCAGACGGCCATGGATCGTTCTGACAGCTTCGCTCATGGTCAGCTTATTCATGATTTTCACCAAGGCGATATTGCATGATGTGCTGCAGTAACAAACCATTTGCGCCCGCATTGCCGGCTGCCCGGAATAATTTGGCAAGACGGTGGCGCTGGAATCCGTGCGTGGCTTCCATATCCGCTGCGCAATATGCAGCAGCTAACACGCGCAGGTATTCGACCTTGCGGCGACGTAGGGTAATAAGTGCGGCTTCGGTCAGTACCGTCCCCCGTGACAGCAGCATGTTACCTTCGGCATCACGTAAATTGTCCGTCAGGATCATGCCCGCAACGGCGTTATCCAAACCAATCTGTTCGTGAATGGGATTCATGCGTTTGCCTCCTGTTTCACCAGGGCCAACAGGCTGCCGCGGGAGAGCGAGTGCATCCCCATTCGCTGGCAAATGATGCGGTAATGCTGATGGCCGATCCGGACTGGCAGCTTGCTGTCCGCGCCAGTGCTGTCTGCAGCATCGCAAAGCGCGGGCAGCAGCTCGCGCGAATCGCGACCAAGGATCGGCCCATGAGACGCAAACAGCGCTTCGGCTGCGGCGTTGACAAAGACAATGACGCAGTCGTCGTCCAAACCTATCATGGGTAGCGGAATGTGCTCCAGCATTTCGCGCATGATGTCGAGTTGGACTTTATCGCGCATGCCCCGCTGTTGTTGCTGGTCAAGCGCCCTTTCCAGCTTCAGGTTGGCGCTTGCCAGTGCCTGGCTCAGTGCTTTTGTCCTGAGGCCGAGACGCTGGTTTTCCTCCTTGAATTCCTTGTGAAATTCAAGATTATGGCGCTGGTTTGCATCCGCCAACGCCTTATGCCGAAAAGCATCATCAAGGTGGCTACGCAATTGTTGGTCATCCCACGGTTTGATGAGGATTTTATGGATCAGGCCGTTGCTGTCGCTATCGGCAACGCATTGCCATTCGATGGGATTGGACAAGATGATCCGTATCACGTCGGGATACATTTTCATTGTCCGGCGTAGCAGCTCAATTACGGTCATGCCGGGCATCGTCAGGCCGGATACCATGATGTCGACTTCGTGCTGCGCGAGCACCCCCAACGCTTCCTCTGCGCTACATGCGGTCATGATTCGATAATTGTCCTGGCGCAGCAATTGTTGCAGTGCGGCCAGGATGTCCGGATCAACGTCCACCAGCAGCAGAGTGCGCGGCGCTTTCTGCAGCATTAGAATACTTTCTGGAAGATGCTTCTTTTCAACCAGCAGCATGGTTATTTCCATGGGCGGAAGCGGCCGGCTGAAGTAGTATCCCTGCATTTCGTCACATCGGTGGCGGCGCAGGAATTGGCACTGGGCTTCTGTCTCGACCCCCTCGGCGACGACCCGGATACCGAGGCTGTGGGCCATGGAGATGATCGCTTTCGATATCGCTGCGTCATCGCTATCGGTAATGATGTCCCTGACGAAGGAGCGATCAATCTTGACCCGGTCAAACGGGAAGCGCTTCAAATAGCTTAATGAGGAATAACCCGTGCCGAAGTCATCCAGCGCCAGATCTACTCCCAGCCCCTTGAGTTGCCGAAGTGTGGCTTCGCTCGATGCCGTGTCCTGCATCAACACCGTTTCGGTGATTTCCAGAGACAGCATGCGTGGCTCAATGCGGTGCTCGGCGAGTACATGCTCAATCCGGTCTGCCAGCCTGGGATCGCGGAATTGTCTGGGCGAAACGTTAACGGCAACCTGGAAGCCGGTCAGGCCACTGTCAATCCAGGCGCGCATATCCTGGCAGGCTTTGCGTAATACCCATTCACCAATACTGGCGATCAGGGCAGATTCTTCGGCAATGGGTATAAACCGCGTAGGCGATACCATGCCGAGCTCGGGGTGCTGCCATCGCACCAGCGTCTCCAGTCCCACTAACTGGCCTGTGCTCAGGCTAACCAGTGGCTGGTAATGCAGGAGCAGCTCGTCGTTTGCAATGGCCGAACGCAAGGCTTCATCCAGCGTGACGCGCTCCAGCATGCGCTCGTTCATTTCGCGGGAAAAGAATTGGTAGTGGTTGCGTCCCTGGTCTTTCGCCTGGTACAGGGCCATGTCGGCGTATTTGAAGAGTGTCGCCGTATCCTGGCCATCCTGCGGGTAAAGCGCGATGCCGATGCTGCAGGTGACGTGGAAGCTATGACCTTGTATGAAAAATGGGTCAGCGATGGTCTGGAATATCTTTTCGCAAATCGCCGCCACATGATGCGACTGGTCAATTTCCCTCAACACCAGTACGAATTCATCGCCGCCATGCCTGGATACGGTATCGCCTTCTCTTACGCAGGCGCGCAGCCGTTCAGCCACGCCGAGGAGCATCCGGTCTCCTGCGGCATGGCCAAGGCTGTCATTAATCAACTTGAAATGGTCAAGGTCGAGGAACAGCAGTGCCACACTATCTTCACTGCGGTCCGTTTGCGCTATCGCCTGTTGCAAGCGATCCTTGAGCAGGTTGCGGTTGGGAAGTCCGGTGAGCGCGTCATGGGTTGACTGGTGAGCAAGCCGCTCCTCATCGCGCTTGTGCTCGGTGATGTCGGTCTGCACACCAATGAAATACGTAATCCTGTCAGTGTCATCGGGTACCGGGGAAATGAGCAGTTTGCTCCAGATTTCAGCGCCGTCCTGGTGGCGCTTGCGCAGCACCAGATTGGCTTCATTATTGTTGGCGAGTGCGCTGTAGACTGCGGCAATTTCCTGTTGATCGTGGTGCTTGCTGAGCAAAAAAGAAAAATCGCGTCCCAGTACCTCTTCGATTGCATGGCCGGTCATGCGACAAAATGCGTCGTTGGCAAAGACGATCGGATTGGATGCCGTAGTTGCATCCATGATGATGATCCCGCTTCCGGAAGACGCCAGTGCGCGGTTGCTTATCTGCAACATGTGGTCAAGCTGCGGGTATCTGGTCTGATTGAGCGTCATATGCGAATGCTCGGGCAGTCGGGTAGTGCACATTCGGCATTGAAGCCAGGCATGTCTTCGGGTCTGTCGCGCATATACGGCCTATCATTGTTGGGTCAGGCTGACTGTACTCAGCGAATCCATTCACTCATGCAAAATCAAACCCCGTCTGCTCTGATTCGGAGCCATGGCTTTTATACATCGGCATAAGTTGATGAAGTCTTGAGGCGTATTTGCGCGGCTGGTCTCATTGCCTTGTGCGGAATGCCATTGCACGGGATACGGCCCCGTTGCGGCCCGCACCGGCCAGATCAGTTGCGGTCCGTGACCCCCGTGGCTAACTGCTTTTCCAGGTTCAATCAATTGTCTTCAGTGAAATACGGGGGATTTTATGTACTTATTCCTCCGATGACCCGCGCGCTTTCTCGCCAATAATCGCAGCTGTGCGAGCCGTCAATGCGTCATGTTGAAAGCAAGACGGTGGCGCGCAAGAGGAACAGGCGATGGCTGAAGACAGCGACCTCGAAAAAACCGAATCACCATCACCCCAGCGACTTGAAAAGGCGCGCGAGGATGGCGATGTCCCTCGTTCGCGCGAGCTCGCCACTTTCACCGTGTTGCTGGCGGCAGGTGGCGGTATCTGGTTTTCGGGCGACAGGCTGATCCGTCAGCTGGAAAGCATGCTGGTCTCCGGCCTTGGCTTTGGGCGTGTCCTGGCGTTTGATTCTTCCGCGCTTTTCGCCCGCCTGGGCGCGAGTCTGGGCGAGCTGTTGGCGGTGTTCGTGCCCATCGCACTGCTGCTGATTATTGTCGCTTTGGTTTCCCCCGCCGTGATTGGCGGATGGCTGTTCAGCACCAAGGCCTTGCAACCGAATTTTGGACGGATGAATCCAGTCAGGGGGCTGGGTAATCTGGTCTCTTCCAACGCGGCCATGGAGTTCGGCAAAACGATAGCCAAAACCATGCTGGTGGGTGTGGTGGCCGGACTGGTGATCTGGCAGCAAAAAGACGCGGTGCTGGCCCTCAGCGTGGAATCCCTGCATGAGGCCGGCGCCCATCTTGCCAGCCTGCTGTGGATCAGTTTCATTACCATTGCCGGTGCTTTGGGCGTAATCGTCCTGATTGATGCGCCTTACCAGGTATGGCATCACGCCAATAAACTTAAGATGACGCGCCAGGAAGTTCGCCAGGAGGCCAAGGAATCGGATGGTGATCCACAAATCAAGGCCAAAATTCGCGCGCAACAGCGCGAGATGGCACGCCGCCGCATGATGTCCGAAGTGCCGACGGCGGACGTGGTAGTGACCAATCCGACGCACTACGCAGTGGCGCTCAAATATGCAGATGGTGCGATGCGCGCCCCCAAAGTGGTCGCCAAAGGTGCCGACGAGGTAGCCGCGAAGATCCGTGAGCTGGCGGGCGCGCACCATGTACCGATGCTGGAGGCGGCGCCACTTGCGCGGGCCCTTTACCGGCACGCAGAACTGGGCGATGAGATTCCGGAAGCGCTGTATACCGCAGTTGCGGAAGTGCTCGCTTACGTATTCCAGTTGCGCGCTTATCGCCAGCATGGCGGTGTTCCTCCGGAGATCCCGGGTGAGCTTGACGTGCCGCCGCAGCTTGATCCGCTAAACGCAGCGGCACAGGCCACGAACAATAATGGAGGCATGCAATGAATGGCCTGAAACTCCCTGCCTGGTTGACCACTCCAGGTGGCGCTACTCTGGTTGCTCCGGTGATCATTATCATCATGCTGGCAATGATGATGTTGCCGCTGCCGGCTTTTGTGCTCGACATCTTTTTCAGTTTCAACATCACGCTTGCCATTATCGTGCTGCTGACCAGTCTGTATACGGTAAAACCACTTGATTTCATGGTTTTCCCTACGGTTCTGCTGGTCAGCACCATGCTCCGGCTCTCCCTCAACGTTGCCTCAACCCGGGTGGTACTCACCGAAGGGCACACCGGACCTGACGCTGCGGGCAAGGTGATCGAGGCTTTCGGGCACTTCCTGATCGGCGGCAATTACACGGTCGGTATCGTGGTATTCATCATTCTGACCATCATCAACTTCATGGTCGTCACCAAGGGCGCCGGGCGCATCGCGGAAGTCGGCGCGCGCTTCACTCTGGATGCCATGCCCGGCAAGCAGATGGCGATTGACGCCGATCTGAATGCCGGCCTGATCGGCGAGCAGGAAGCGCGCCGCCGCCGTACCGAAGTCGCCCAGGAAGCCGAGTTTTACGGCGCAATGGACGGCGCCAGCAAGTATGTGCGCGGCGATGCGGTAGCCGGCATCATGGTCACAGTGATTAACATTATCGGCGGCCTCATCGTTGGCATGGTTCAGCATGATCTGGATTTTTCCGTCGCCATCAAGAATTACACCTTGCTGGCGATTGGCGATGGCCTGGTCGCGCAGATTCCCTCGCTCCTTATCTCCACGGCAGCAGGCATCGTGGTTTCCCGTGTTGCCAGCGATCAGGATATCGGCGGGCAACTGCTTGACCAGCTTTTTGCAAAGCCGCAGGTGCTCTATATTGCCGCCGGGATCATCGGCGGCATGGGCCTGATTCCCGGCATGCCACACCTTGCTTTCGTCCTGTTGGCTGCAGTGCTGGGCGGCGGCGCTTACCTGCTCACGCAGCGCGCACTCAAGGCAGACATCGAGCCGGAATCCGCACTGGTGGCCGCTCCCGCCGAGCTGGAAGAAGCTACCTGGCAGGACATTGTCCCGGTAGACACACTGGGTCTGGAAGTGGGTTACCGCCTCATTCCGCTGGTGGATAAAGGGCAGGGCGGTGAACTGTTGCGCCGCATCAAGGGTATCCGCAAAAAATTTGCCCAGGAAGTCGGTTTTCTGTCCCCGCCGGTGCATATCCGTGACAACCTTGAATTAAGGCCATCGGCGTATCGCATCAGCCTGAAAGGCGTCGAGGTGGGCAGTGGCGAAGCCCATGCCGGCCAGTATCTGGCCATTAATCCCGGCATGGTAACCGGCACGCTACCCGGTGCATTGACCAGCGACCCGGCGTTTGGACTGCCGGCAACGTGGATTGACGCCGGGCTGCGCGAACAGGCGCAGACCATGGGCTATACCGTAGTGGACGCCGGCACGGTGGTGGCGACCCACCTCAACCACTTGATCACACTGCATGCCGCAGAACTGCTGGGACGGCAGGAGGTGCAGCAGTTGCTTGACCATCTGGGTACGGAATCGCCCAAGCTGGTGGAAGACCTGGTGCCGAAACTGATACCGCTTTCCACGCTGCAAAAGGTGTTGCAGAACCTGCTGATTGAAGGCGTGCATATCCGTGACATGCGCACCATCATCGAAACCCTGGCGGAACATGCAGCGCGCATCCAGGATCCGAATGAACTCACCGCCCTGGTGCGCATCGCACTGGGTCGCGCGATTGTCCAGCAGCTATTTCCATCGGCCAGCGAACTCTCGGTGATGACGCTGGATAGCCGCCTGGAACGCCTGCTGATGCAGGCTTTGCAGGCGAACGGGCCAGAGGGAGCCGGTATTGAACCTGGTCTTGCCGATATGCTGGCCACCCAGGCCGAACTGGCGACCCGGCAACAGGAGCAGCTGGGCTTCACGCCGGTGCTGCTGGTGCCGGGGCCGTTACGTGCGCTGCTCGCCCGATTTCTGCGCCGCGCACTTCCGCAACTCAAGGTGTTGTCGCACGCCGAACTTCCCGATTCAAAAACCATTAGGGTTACCAGCCTAGTTGGAGGCCAAGCATGAACGTTAAAAAGTTTTCTGCGAGCAATTCCCGTGACGCGTTGCGCAAGGTACGCGATGCACTCGGTCCGGATGCGATGATTCTGTCTAATCGCAGTGTCGATGGCGGCGTTGAGATCATGGCACTGGCGAATGAGGATATCGCTGCGCTGATGGCCCCGTCGGTTGAGCGGGAAGCCGCATCGCAGCCGGTACTCGCAGCATTGCCGCCAAAGCGTCGTGTGGACAGCAACCAGGCGGCCAGCCTTGCGGGTGCGCTCGAAACCGCGCGCACTGCGTCGACTGCGAAAGAAGCCGCCGCCAGCGAACTCACCGAAGTGATGAGCGAAATACGTTCGATGCGCGGCATGCTGGAAGCGCAACTCGCCGAGATATCATGGGGGGCATCCCAGAATCGGCAGCCGCATCGGACGGTCGTCCTGCGCGAATTGCTGGCGGCAGGGTTCAGCGCCAGCCTGGCGCGTCATCTGGCGCAAAACTTGCCGGCTGTGACCACAGCGGAAGAGGGGACGGGCTGGGTCAAGTCTGTTCTGGTGCGCAATTTACTGGCCATTAACAACGAAAACGAGATACTGGAAAAAGGCGGTGTGTTTGCCCTGGTCGGCCCCACCGGCGTAGGCAAGACGACCACCACCGCAAAGCTTGCCGCGCGCTGCGTGATGCGCCACGGCACCGGCAAGCTGGCACTGATTACCACCGACGGTTATCGTATCGGTGGCCATGAGCAATTGCGTATTTACGGCAAGATACTGGGTGTCATGGTGCATTCAGTGAAGGATGAAGCGGACCTGCGCATCGCGCTGGACGAACTGAAGAACAAGCACACGATCCTGATCGATACGGTGGGCATGAACCAGCGCGACCACATGGTGGCCGAGCAGATTGCCATGTTGTCGGGCGCGGGCACCGAGGTGAAACGCCTACTCTGCCTCAACGCCACTTCCACCGGCGAGACGCTCAACGAGGTTGTACGCGCCTACCAGGGCGCTGGTCTGGCGGGTTGCATCATCACCAAGCTCGACGAAGCGGCGACCATCGGCAACGTGCTCGACGTGGTCATTCGCCAGAAACTGAGTCTCTACTACACGGCCAACGGCCAGCGTGTGCCGGAAGATCTGCACGTCATCAAGCGTGAATATCTGATTGACCGCGCGTTCAAATTAAAACGCGAAACCTCGCCGTTCCAGTTTAAGGATGATGAGTTGCCGCTGGTGATCGCCAATACGGTGTGTGCGATGAAAGATAAATCACTGCGCGAGGTGAATCTTGGCTAATTTCGATTTCGATCAGGCAGAAGGCCTGCGGCGCATGCTTGCCGGGCCCAGGCCGCGCATCGTGACCTTTCTGTCCGTGCTGCGCGATGAGGAAAAAAGCGCGATGCTCGCCAATCTTGGCGCATCGCTGGTACAGGCGGGAAGCGACGTGCTGCTGGTCGATGCGCGCTCGGTAGCGGGTGGTGTCGCTTCGCGGTTGGGGACGGCACGCCGCGCGACCTTGCTCGATGTATCGCGTCGGGAAAGTGTGCTGGACGAGGCGATCCAGCCGGTATCGCAAGGTCTGGGCCTGGTCACCTTGGGGTGCATGCAGAAGCGTTCAGGGAATGATGCGGAGGCTCAGCATCTTGCCAATACTTTTGATTTGCTCGCCCGGCAGACCGGCGTGGTCATGGTGGACGGCGAACTCGACGCGAACGATGCGTTGCCTGTCCCGGCCATGGCCGATGGTCAGATTGTGATTCAGATGTCTTCCGGCGCAGAGTCGATCAAATCTGCATACTGCCTGATCAAGCGCTTGAACGCCTGTCTGGGACGACGCTCGTTCGGGGTGCTGGTGACTGGCGCCTCCGAAGCGGAAGCGGGACGGGTTTACGAGAATATGGCGCTCACGGCGAAGCGCTATCTCGCTATCCAGCTGAACTCCATGGGCTCTGTACCGGCGGATGAACACCTCAATCGCGCGGCGCGCCTGGGTCGTTCGGTGATCGATGCATTCCCGCTGGCCGGTGCTTCAGTCGCATTCAGGCGTCTCGCCGGACAATTCAGTCTGTCCTGAATATGTATACCGTCAACGGAAAGTCAGACAAGAATTATCTCCTGACCCAGCATGCACCTCTGGTAAAGCGGCTCGCTTACCATCTGAAAGCCAGGCTGCCGCCCAGTGTGGAAGTGGACGACCTGGTGCAGGCGGGGATGATAGGTTTGCTTGATGCGATTAATCGCTATGAAGAAACCCACGGCGCACAGTTCGAGACTTATGCCGTGCAGCGTATCCGTGGCGCGATGCTCGACGAGCTGCGCAGTACCGACTGGCTGCCGCGCAGTATCCGCCAGAACATGCGCAAGGTTGAGGGGGCGATGAGCGCCCTGCAGCAACGCCTGGGCCATGAGCCCACGGAATCCGAAATTGCCAAGGAGCTCAAACTCTCATTGACTGATTATCAGGAATTGCTGGGTAGCGGCGCGGGGCATCAACTGGTTTACTACGAAGACTTTCATGATGCCGAGGATAACGACCATTTCCTTGACCATCACGCCATGAACGACTCGAGTGATCCCCTGAAAGGCCTGCTTGACAGCGGTTTTCGCGGGGCAGTCACGCAGGCGATCGAAGCCTTGCCGGAGCGCGAAAAAATCCTGATGGGGCTCTACTATGAAGAAGAAATGAATCTCAAGGAGATCGGCGCGGTCATGGGGGTTTCGGAATCGCGCGTATGCCAGTTGCATAGCCAGGCCGTTGCCCGGCTCCGATCAACACTCAGGGGACATGCGTGGACTGGGGAAGCCTAGCAGGCGTTGCCCTCGCACTGACGGCTGTCCTGGTTGCCCATCTGCTGGACGGCGGCCATATCGGTTCGCTGGTGCAACCGGCTGCGTTTGTTGTCGTGGTTATAGGAACAATTGGCGCCGTCCTTTTGCAAAATCGTATGCCGGTTTTTGTGCGCGGTGTGCGTATGGCTCGCTGGGTATTCGCTCCTCCGCCAGACAATCGCCAGACCATGGCTAACGAGATCAGTAGCTGGAGCCACACCGCGCGCCGGGAAGGCCTGCTCAGTCTGGAACCCTTCATGCAGGCGACGCGTGACCCCTTCATCGCCAAGGGCCTGCGGCTGATAATTGATGGGACTGAGCCCGGCAAACTCAGGGAAATTCTTGATCTTGAGATCGGCGCTTATGAGATGGAACAGCGCCAGGCTGCAAAGATATGGGAAGCCGCCGGTGGCTATTCCCCGACCATCGGTATTCTGGGGGCGGTGCTGGGACTGATTCACGTGATGGAGAATCTCTCCGACCCGACCAAGCTCGGTGGCGGCATCGCGGTGGCTTTCGTCGCCACCATTTACGGCGTCGGCCTGGCCAACCTGGTCTTTCTGCCCATCGGCAACCGGCTCAAGGCGACGGTCATGCATGAAGTCAACAAGCGCGAAATGCTCGCGGATGCATTTCTGGGGATTGCCACGGGCGATAACCCGCGTGCCATCGAAGAGCGTGTGGCCGTCTACCTCAGATAGGATGGTTTAAATAAAATCAAAAGGCAAAAGGCAAAAATTAAAAGGCAAAATTAAAGACAAATCAAAACCCGGCGCAAGGCGCGGGTTTGCTTCTAATTTTTAACTTTTGCCTTTTAATTTTTGCCTTTTTCCTTCTTACAAGAGAGCATCATGGCCCGCAAAAAATACGCAGAAGAGCATGACAATCACGAGCGCTGGCTGGTCTCCTATGCGGATTTTATTACGCTTCTGTTTGCATTTTTCGTAGTGATGTATGCGATTTCGTCGGTGAACGAGAGTAAATATCGCGTGCTTTCAGATTCCCTCGGCAGCGCTTTTGGTCAGACGCGACCCCCCCAGACAAAATCCTGGCAAGAGCAGCCGACATTGCCGCTGCCAGGGAAGTTGCTGGTGCCCAGGCCGCGTATCAGTGAAGCGGTAAGGCGTGAAAGGGAGCAGATGACCGGGATTGCCCGGGACATCCTCAAGGTGCTCGCGCCGCTGGTCAGTGAGGGTAAGGTTCGCGTTACCCAGACCGCGCGTGGGGTGAGCGTGGAGATCAATGCCAGTCTTCTGTTTGCGCCTGGCGAAGCAAAACTGACCGAGGAATCCAGCCAGGCATTAAAAGCCGTAGCGGCGGTGCTGAACAACGATCAACATGCCATACGGGTTGAAGGCTATACGGACAACCTGCCGATCAGCAATGCGTTTTTCCCTTCCAACTGGGAATTGTCTGCCATGCGTGCAAGCAGCGTGGTCAGGCTGTTTGGCGAGAGCGGCATTAGCGAGAATCGCCTGACGGCGGTTGGACACGGATCGAACCAGCCCGTCGATTCCAACACCACTGCTGTGGGCCGGGCACGCAACCGCCGCGTGACGGTGACCATCCTGTCGGCACTCCCGGAAGTGGTCACGGAAGTGCCGGTCAAAGCAAGCTCCCACAATTAGCCCGGCTGCTCAGTGCGGACGCGTAGTTGAGCCGGCCATAGTCGCGCAGACCTGGGCAGGCAGACCTTAGGGCACCCGAAAGACGGAAAACGGCCAGCACAGCAGCAGACATCCGGGCGCCTGCATCAACGCGAATTGAGTGTCGCCAATAACAAGCTTTTCAATGTCTTGATCAGCGCGGTTTCATCCGCCGAGACACCTTCCGGCGCTAGCCGGGAGCGGTCTGCATAGAGCAGACCAAGCGGCTTTTCCTGTATTACCAGCGGCAGGACAACAAAACTGCGCGTATCCGGCAACAATTCGCGGTGCCAGACTGGGATGAGCTGGTGAATTTTGGTGGCAGCGGCATCCGCAATCATCAGGTCGGCGTTGTTCTTGATCGCCAGATGAAATATATCGTGCGTGGTGGTGGCGGAGAATCTGAAACCCGCCTGGCGTGCGGCATGGTGCTCACCAATCGCAACACGCGCCCGAAACTGGTTGCTTTTCAGATCCTTCATGCAAACCGTCGCGAATCGAAAGCCCATGCCCTGGTACAGGGTTTCCAGCACCTGCATGATCAGCTCGTTGAGCTTGCCATGGCCGGAGCCCATCATCTGCGTCACGTCCTGTACCCCTGCCAGCAGCAACGCATGTGCATTGATGGGTTTTCCACTGGCATGACACGCTATGGATGGCTTGCTGTCAGGCCCGGCTGTGGTCAGCAGGAAATCATTCAGCAGATTTTGCGCACTGGTGCCGGTTTCAATTTCGCCCGGCAGTTCAGCCGGTTTGTCGGGCAGGGAGAGCAGCCCCATGCTGTCCAGCAGGATGTGGGCTTCTTCGATCGCCAGTGCAAACAGCTGGTCGATTTTTCCCTTGTCCAGGCTGAGCGCGGCGCCGAAACGCGCCAGCAGTATCTGGTTATCAGCGTGTTGTTTTGCGTCATTCAAATGCGGCATCAGTCTGGCTGCTTCCGAACTGAAAGATGCCACCAGGGACATCCATTCCTGGCGACTCTCGGGCGCTTTCTGTGCGCGGGCGGAAAGTGGGCTGAGGGCATGAATGAGCGTATCGGAGATTTTCCAGTCATGCAGCACGGTGGCGCCGAGCTGGTCGAAGCTGCAGCCCAGCACCTGCATGGACGCCCTGGCGGGGGTGAGATCGGCGCTATGGGTCAGTTCGGTTATTTCGCTGTACAAACCGTGATCATGTGAAGCAACCAATAGCTGGCCCAGATTCTTGAACAGGGCGGCGATGGCGGCTTCTTCAGAATCATGGAAGTGGCTGCGTCGCGCCAGTTGCCGCCCGATGACGCTGGCACGCAAGGCCTGCGCCAGTTCAAAACGTACGCTCTGCGCATGGTTGTTGTCGGGCAGGCGGTCAACCAGCAGCATGGCTAATGCACAGGTCTTGACCGTGTCAAAACCAAGCAGGAAAATTGCGCTTGAGATGGTGGTGATCGTTCTGCCTGAGGCGGTACGGTACGACACCGTATTGGATAGCCGCAGTATTTTCTGGGTAAGCGCGACATCGGACAAGACGAAATTGGTGAGTTCCTGCAAGGCTTCGTCATCGGACGAAGCGAGCTGCACCACACGTGACACGGCGCTGCCCAGCGCAGGCAGGTTGGCATCATCGCTGAATTTTTGCAAAAGCGCAGCGCGCCTTGCGGCCGTGCTGGCAGGTTGCGACATGGAAGTAAGGTCAGCACGCATGGAATTTGAGCGGTGGAGTAGCCGGGTGTATTTCTGGTCTTATGCGCCAGGCTGCTTGCAGTTATGCCCTGGGTGACCCGGGGCATGTGTGGACACGGCCTGTCAGCTTTAGGCTGGGTTGGTACAAATTAGCCGATGACCAGATTGCGTGCCGCTACTGAAATCTTCGATTGCCCATCCGGGCCATAGAAACCGCTGCGCTGATCCGCGCCATGCAGCACGTTCAGGGCGACCTGGTTGCGCGTCAAATGGGTATTGATCAGCAAGCCATTGACGCGGTTCATTTCTTTTGCGGATTGTGTCAGCGCCAGCAGTTCTGCCCAGGTTTCTGCGGCGCTGCCGGCTGTTTGACTGGCCAGCCATGCCTGCATGCCCGCTTCGCTCTGCGGGTATCCGGCTGTCGCCAGGGCGTGCAGGCGGGTGTTGGCCAGTTCCGTCATGCGTGCCACGGTTCTGGCTTTTTCATCGGTTACGGCACTCAGCCGGTCGATGTCTGCTTCGAGCAATAAGGCCTGTTCCTGCTGGATAAGGCCAAGCAGGCAGTGCATTGCATCGCGTTCTTCGTTGAGTGTATCCATCAGGCGGGTATCCATGAAATGCAGGTTCAGTTCCGGCGTGCTTGCAGCAGGTTTTTCACGGTTGCCAGCAGCCCGTCCGCAACTTTCTCGGGATTGACCTGGAACTTCCCATCGGCAATGGCGAGCTTGATGGCTTCCACTTTGTTCGCATCGAATACATTACTGGCGGCCATTGCGCCTTGCAAAGATTGTAATTGCGCAGACATGGGCGAGGATTTGAGCGTATCCGCTGGTGGGACGGCATCCGTTCCGGTTTTGTCGACACGTTTTCCTGCATTTGCTTGAGTTTGCCCGATCGGTAGGCTGGTGGACTTTTTCGAGTCATGGATTTTCATTGTGTGATCTCTATCTGATTTGGGTTCAAGTAAGCCGGAACCGGTGAGCATTATATCGGCGAGGCTTTTGCAAACTTTAACACCCAATCAGAAGATGACGCGACACCCCCGTCAATAGCTTACTTCAACCACGCCACCGGCTTTGGCCACCCCTCTGATCATTTGCCCGGACTGTGTCCTGGCCTGGACGAGCTGGCCTTCACCGGCACTGGTCAGCGCCTGGGCTTCGGCAGAAACCTGGAACCCCGGGCCAGCGGATACCAGGCGTACCGTTTGCCCTTGCTGTACGGCAGGCTGGCTGCGCAAACTGTCCTGGCGCAGTGCGGTTCCCGCTTGCAGGGACAGGGTGACCGTGCGGCCTATGGCCTGTGCGGCATCGGTAATAATGCCGGTTGGCAGGGTGGTCAGATCGCCTTGCATTGTGGCGAGATCGCTCGCGCCGACGATTTGACCCTGGGCCAGCGGTGCGGCGGCGACGATGTAATCGGCCACCACGGTTACTTTGGCCTGGATGTAGACAGTCCATGGCGTAGGTACGGTGCAACGGATGCCTACCGTGGTTTTCCCCCATACCCGGCTACCCGTTGGCATGAACGCCTGTGGCGCGGCGCAGGACGCCAGATCCAGACGCGGGTCGAGTTTGCCGACAGTGATGCTGACCCGGCCGGGAAGCCCGCGTGCCTGCGCATTCAAAAACTGTTCGGCGACCTGGCGAATCAGCGCCGGATCCTGACGCAGGGCGCTGGTTTGCGCGGCGGTAATTTGCACGAACGACAACAGCAGCAGGGCAAGCAAGGTTTTCATGGATTGATGGCCGATGGATTGATTCCACGCTTATCTTAGAGGATCAACGTTTACTCAAAGCAGCGAACAGCCTGCAGTTATGGGTGCTTATCAATCAATTGCGGACGCATCTGCAGTCGTAAGATCAGGGCTGTAAAAATGTAATGGCGGCATGCATACACGTTTTCGTTTATTTTCGGAGATTGCCATGATCGGAAAGCTCGACGACTACCTGCGTTTTCAGGAAACTGCGCTCAGCCTGCGTGCGCAGCGCCAGCAATTGCTCGCATCCAATATAGCCAATGCGGATACGCCTGATTACAAGGCGCGCGATATCGACTTCAGCAGCGCCTTGCAGAGTGCGCTGGCACCTGCCGGGCAGGCGCCATCTGAACTTGCCAAAACTTCTGCCGCACACCTCGACGCTCCAGGCACAGCGCGCCCCGGCGGCGCGCCGCTGCTTTACCGCAGCGTCCAGCAGGGGAGTGTCGATGGCAACACGGTGGATATGGATACCGAGCGCAATCAGTTTGCCGACAACGCAATTCGCTATGAGGCGAGTCTTACCATGATCAGCGGGCAGATCAAGAGTCTGCTGGCAGCAATACAGGGGTAATCACCATGTCGCTATTCGATGTTTTCAATGTCGCCGGTTCCGCCATGAGCGCGCAGGCGCAGCGCCTTAATACAGTAGCCAGCAATCTCGCCAATGCCGACAGCACCACCAGTTCCACCGGCCAGCCCTATCGGGCCAAGCAAGTCGTATTCAGCGCGGTGCCTGTCGCCGGTTCGCAGGCGAGCGGGGTGAAGGTGCTGGAGGTAGTCGAGGACGCATCGCCGCCCAGAATGGTTTACGACCCGAAAAATCCCGTTGCCGACGAAAAAGGCTACGTCGCCATGCCTAACGTCAATGTGGTGGAAGAAATGGTCAACATGATTTCCGCGTCGCGCTCCTATCAGACCAACGTGGAAACCATGAATGCAGCCAAAACGATGCTCCTGAAAACACTCACCATCGGCCAGTAGCAGAGGAGATTTCCATGAACACCGTGCAAAACAATACCGTATCCCCCAGCTTGCTGGCAGCCATGAATCCAGCCGGCGCAGCGACCCAGAGTAGCGCTGCCGCCGCGCAGGATACGTTCATGAAGCTGCTGGTTACCCAAATGAAGAATCAGGATCCGCTCAACCCGCTCGATAACGCGCAGGTGACCAGCCAGCTCGCGCAGCTGTCCACCGTCACCGGCATCGAGAAAATGAATACGACGCTGCAGTCGCTGATTGGCAGCTATCAGTCCAGCCAGGCCCTGCAGGCAGCAGGCATGATCGGCCACGGGGTGCTGGTGGTGGGTTCCAGCTTGAATCTGAGCAATGGTCGGGCGCCATTCGGTATTGATCTCGCGGGGGCGGCTGACAATGTGAAGGTCACCATTCTGGATGCCAGCGGGCGACCTGTTCGCAGCATGAATCTGGGCTCGCAACCAGCGGGCATGCTGCCGCTGCAATGGGATGGCAGGACCGATAGCGGTGCTGCTGCCGCCGGCGGCCAATACAGTTTTACCGTCAGCGCGACCCAGGCTGGGCAGAAAGTGAGCGCAGACAGTTTGGCCTTTGGCCAGGTTGCGAGTGTCGCAAGCGGTAGCCAAGGCGTGGTGCTCAACGTGCCCGGTCTTGGCCCGGTCAATCTGATCGACATCCGGCAGATTCTTTGAACCGGCGTCAAGTACATATTTAGGAGAACGAAATGGGTTTTCAGCAAGGTTTAAGCGGCTTGAATGCTGCGTCAAAGAGTCTGGACGTGATTGGTAATAACGTGGCCAACGCCAACACGGTCGGTTTCAAGGAGTCGCAGGCACAGTTTGCCGACGTTTATGCCAACTCCCTGACCGGCGCGGGCGCTTCCCAGGTGGGTATCGGCACCAAGGTCGCCCAGGTTGCCCAGCGGTTCACCCAGGGCAACATCACCGCCTCCAATAATCCTCTGGATGTTGCCATCAACGGCGGGGGGTTTTTCCGCATGAACAATAACGGCACGACTGCCTATGCGCGCAATGGCCAGTTTCAGCTCGACAAAGCCGGCTATGTCGTCAACGCCACCGGTTCCCGCCTGACGGGTTATACAGCGAATGCCAGTGGGGTGATCTCGACTGGCGCGCCGGCCGATTTGAACATCAATACTGCAGACCTCACACCCAAAACCACCACTAAAGTGAATGCGCTGTTGAATCTGAATTCGGGTAGTGCGGTGCCGGCCACCACGCCATTCAATATGGCGGATCCGACGACTTATAATAATTCGACAGCAGTTTCCGTGTATGACAGCCTGGGTAACGCGCACACCCTGCAGACTTTCTACGTCAAGACCTCCGCCAACAACTGGGATGTGTATGCCGCCAACGATGGAGTGCCTATCGGTTATGTACCGCCTGCTGCGCCGGTCAAGGTGGGTTCGCTTGCTTTCGCCAGCGACGGCTCGCTTATCCCCGCAGCGCCATTCGCAGTGCCGGTGGCGGTTACCACCGGGGCGACCACGCCGTTTACGGTAAAACTCGATTACACGGGAACCTCGCAGTATGGCTCGTCATTCAGTGTCAATGCGCTGAAGCAGGATGGCTATACCTCAGGCCGGTTGTCCGGCTTCAACATCAGTGCGGACGGCACCATCGTCGGGCGTTATACCAATGGCCAGTCGGCAACACTGGGGCAGGTGGTGCTGGCGAATTTCACCAATCCCAACGGCTTGCAGTCGCTTGGCAACAATCTCTGGACGGAAACGGCGGTCTCAGGTCCGGCGCTGGTGGGTACGCCCAACTCAGGCAGCCTGGGTGTATTGCAATCGTCTGCCGTTGAAGACTCGAACGTCGATCTCACCGCCGAACTGGTGAACATGATTACCGCCCAGCGCACCTATCAGGCGAATGCGCAGACCATCAAGACACAGGATCAGGTTCTGCAGACCCTGGTGAACCTGCGTTAACCTGCATTTGGCCGCGGCTACCAGTATCTGAACCCAATAATGACGAAACTTGAACATGGACAGGATTAACAGGATTTTTTACGGGATTGACAGGAATACCCGCCTAAATGCTGACTTTGCTTCGATTCTGGGAAATCCTGTTAATCCTGTCCCATGTGTTTCGTCATTTGCGATTTGTAATACCAGGAGACCAGCATGGACCGCCTGATCTACACCGCCATGACCGGCGCGAAGCACATTCTGGAACAGCAGGCCACGACTGCGCACAATCTGGCCAATGCCACCACGACCGGTTTTCGTGCCCAACTGGATTCGTTCCGGGCGGTGCCGGTTATCAGCGATGGGTTGCCGACGCGTGCGTTTGTGGTGGACTCAACGGTGGGCAGCGATTTCACTCCCGGCGCAATCCAGCAAACCGGGCGCGATCTCGACGTGGCGGTGCAGGGCCAGGGCTGGATTGCCGTCGAGCCGGAAGGTGGCGCAGAAGCCTACACGCGCAACGGCAGCCTGAAGCTCAGCGAAAATGGCGTATTGCAGACACAGAACGGACTGAATGTGCTGGGAGAGGGCGGCCCCATCAGCATTCCGCCGGATGTGACGATCGCAATCGCCAAAGATGGCACCGTGTCGGCTATCCCGAAAACCGGCTCGCCTGCTGCGGTGAGCGTATTGGGGCGTATCAAGCTGGTCAATCCGCCGGAAGCCTCTCTGGTACGCGGCGATGACGGTTACTTCCGTACCCGGGACGGCAGCCCGGCCGCCGCGGATCCGAATGTGACCCTGGTGGCTGGTGCGCTGGAAGGCAGTAACGTCAGCGTGGTTGAGGCGATGGTCAACATGATCAGCCTGGGCCGCCAGTTTGAAATGCAGATGAAATTGTTGCAGAACGCCGAGAATAACGCCAATAAAGCGAGTCAGCTTCTCAGTTTGAGCTAGTGCTGCACGGCGCAGAATGGTAATTGGCTGCCGGTGGGCAGGGCTGGTTCCGGGCATCGGCGATAAACCTGACAACGGAGCACGGGGAAATGGGGTGCGCAGGGATGGGCGACTCGTCGCGCTGCCCGCAAAGCCAGGGAACTGGAAACTCCCTCGTCCGCCAGATGATCTGAGAAAGCCATTCAACACCATGATTTTAATATTTATTCCCCGTGCTCTCTGTGCCCTTCGTGGCTAACTGCTGTTTTGGATGAAATGTTTTTGGGAGAAAAAAATGATCCGTTCACTTTGGATAGCCAAGACCGGTCTGGATGCACAGCAGACACAAATGGATGTAATCGCCAACAACCTGGCCAACGTCAGTACCAGCGGCTTCAAGCGCTCGCGCGCGGTATTTGAAGACCTGCTCTACCAGACCATGCGTCAGCCCGGTGCGCAGTCGTCCCAGCAAACCCAGCTGCCATCCGGTTTGCAGCTTGGCACCGGCGTGCGCCCGGTCGCCACCGAACGCATCTTCACCCAGGGGAACCTGCAGCAGACCGGCAACGATAAGGATGTCGCGATCCAGGGTGCCGGGTTTTTCCAGGTGCTGCTGCCGGATGGCACGACGGCCTATACCCGCGACGGTTCATTCCAGAGTGACAACCAGGGGCAACTGGTGACTTCCAGCGGTTATGTCATACAGCCTGCCATCACCATCCCGGCCAATGCGCAGAGCATTACCATCGGCCGTGATGGCACGGTATCGGTGACCCAGGCCGGAAGCGTGGCACCGGTGCAGGTGGGCGCGCTGCAACTGGCCACGTTCATCAATCCGGCCGGACTGGAAGCCAAAGGCGAAAATCTTTATGTCGAAACCGCCGCCTCGGGCACAGCCAATACCAATACCCCGGGTAGCAACGGCGCTGGCCTGCTAAACCAGGGCTATGTGGAAACCTCGAACGTGAACGTGGCCGAGGAGCTGGTCAACATGATCCAGACCCAGCGTGCCTACGAGATTAACAGCAAGGCCATCACCACCTCTGACCAGATGTTGCAGAAACTGACCCAGCTTTGAGTGTTTCCTTCACCGGTTTGATTGGCGAATCTGAAAACAGTATCTGAACCACGGGGAACACGGGGTGCATGGAGAAAACCAGGAGTTTCGGAATTCGGGTCCTCTCACCCACTGGACGACATGGTGTGGCGACGCAATATATGCATATATGGATCCCCTATGTCCCCGTGGTTAAGTGCTTTTTAAAGATTCAATATTAACGGAGCAGAAATGAATAATCGTGCCGCTGCCGTGATGGTTTTCTCGATTTTGGAACTCGCCGGCTGCGCCGTGGTACCCGATACCATTGTGCGGCAGCCGACCAGCATCAAGCCACCGCAGGCCGCACCGGCTGCGCCAGCCAATGGCGGGATTTTTCAGGCAACGGCGTATCGCCCGTTGTTCGAAGACCGCCGTGCGCGCCTGGTGGGTGACGTGCTTACCATTGCCATCAACGAGAAAACCAATGCCGGCAAGCAGGCCGGGAGTTCCGGCAGCAAGACCGGCAGTGTGGCGGCCAGTATCCCGACCGTGCTGGGCCTGCCACTTAAAATGTTGCAGGGTACGTCGGTGTCGGCGCAATCCGCGAACAAATACGAGGATAAGGGCGCAGAAAATTCCAGCAATATTTTCACCGGCACGATCACGGTAACGGTTGCCGAGGTGCTCCCGAACGGCAATCTGGTGGTCAGCGGCGAAAAGCAGGTGGCGCTGGACAAAGGCGTCGAATACATCCGTTTTTCCGGCGTGGTGAACCCGGACACGATTGCCACGGGCAATGTGGTGTCTTCCACCCAGGTTGCCGACGCGCGGGTCGAATACCGTACCAACAGCCGCATTGATGCTGCGCAAGTGATGACCTTGATGACGCGGTTTTTCCTGAGCGTGCTGCCGCTATGAGGATCAGGAGTCTGGGCATGTCAAAATCGAGCAGGATTTTAGCGGTGCTGTTTGCGCTGCTGGGCATGCTGGTCTCTGGCGTGCCGCATGCCGAGCGCCTCAAGGATCTCGCCAGCATTCAGGGCGTCAGGCAGAACCAGCTGATCGGCTATGGTCTGGTGGTGGGCCTTGACGGCAGCGGCGACCAGACTACGCAAACCCCCTTTACCGTACAAAGCGTGGCCAGCATGCTGCAGCAAATGGGCGTGAACCTGCCGCCCGGAACCACGTTGCAGCTCAAGAATGTGGCGGCGGTGATGGTGACGGCATCGCTGCCGGCTTTCGCGCAGCCCGGGCAGACACTTGATGTCACGGTATCCTCGATGGGCAATGCCAAGAGCCTGCGCGGCGGAACCCTGCTGATGACGCCGCTGAAAGGGGCCGATAACCAGATCTACGCCATGGCCCAGGGCAACTTGCTGGTGGGCGGTGTGGGCGCTTCTGCCAGCGGCAGTAAGGTACAGGTCAATCATCTTAGTGTGGGTCTCATCTCAGCCGGTGCAACCGTTGAGCGGGCGGTACCCAGCTCGCTGAGCCAGGGTAATGTCGTTCGGCTGGAACTCAACGACACCGATTTTTCCACTGCCAGCCGCGTGGTAAATGCGGTCAACCAGCATTTCGGCAAGAATACTGCGGCAGCGCTTGATGGCCGTGTGATCCAGGTGCAGGCGCCGACCAGCAGCGATGAACGGGTTGCGTTCCTGGGTGCGCTGGAAAGCCTCAATGTGACGCCCGCGCAGACCGCCGCCAAAGTGATTCTCAACGCACGTACCGGGTCCGTGGTAATGAATCAGGCGGTCACGCTGGATAGCTGTGCGGTTTCCCACGGCAACCTCTCCGTGATGATCGACACTGAGCCTGTCATCAGTCAGCCTGCGCCGTTTTCCAAGGGCCAGACGGTGGTGACACAGCGTTCCCAGATCGAGATCAAGAAGGCGCCGGGCAAGGTATTGATGCTAAAAGGCGGCGCTTCATTGGCCGATGTGGTCAGGGCGCTCAACGCCATCGGTGCCACGCCTCAGGATTTGCTGGCCATTTTGCAGGCGATGAAGGCGGCAGGTTCGTTGCACGCCGAACTCGAAATTATTTGAGGATCGCCCACCATGATCAATCCGTCTGAGCTTTCCGCAAAACTTGCTCTCGACACCCAGAGTGTGGAGGCGTTACGCCAGTCGGCCAGGCAGAATTCGCCCGAGGGATTGAAGACCGTCGCCAGGCAGTTCGAAGCCTTGTTCATGAACATGATGCTCAAGAGCATGCGCGAGGCCAGCCCGCAGGACGGGGCGTTCGACAACGAACAAAGCCGGATGTACACCTCGATGCTGGATCAGCAGTTAAGCCAGAATCTCGCCGCGCGTGGGGTGGGGCTGGCAGACGTATTGATACGGCAGCTCTCCAGCAGCGTGACCGCTCCCGCGCCGGGAAAGCAGGCTGGACCGGCAATACCGGCGCTTATCCCTCCCGCCCCAGGCACCGGCGCCGGCAAGACCGATGCATTGCAACCGGCGCATGTGCAGGCGTTCCAGACACGTCTCGGGCCGCATGCAGAAGAAGCCAGCCGCACTACCGGCATTCCGGCCAAATTCATGCTCGGTCAGGCCGCACTGGAAAGCGGCTGGGGGCGGCGCGAGATTGTCGCGGCGGATGGCACGCCCAGCCACAACCTGTTCGGTATCAAGGCTGGCGGTGGCTGGGATGGCAAGGTGGTGGAGCACATCACCACCGAATACGTGCACGGTGTGGCGCAGAAAAAAGTGCAGAAATTCCGTGCCTATGACAACTACGCCGATGCCTTCCGCGATTACGCCCATCTGTTGCGCAGTAACCCGCGCTACCAACAGGTGCTGGCCAATGCGCAGGATGTAACGGGATTCGCCCAGGGGCTGCAGCGTGCCGGCTATGCAACTGACCCGCACTACGCGGACAAACTGACGCGCATCATCACGCAGTCGCTGTCTGCCTAAGCAGCTGCGCTGCGGGCTGTCGTTAAAGTTTTGCGGCAGCATGCCGAAAACCCACTCATACCAGTAGATCAAACACACCATGGCTTCCAATATCCTCAGTATCGGTCAAAGTGCACTCGCCGCAGCCCAGGCAGGGATCAGCACAACCGGAAATAACATCGCGAACGCGGCAACGCCGGGCTATAGCCGCCAGGTGGTCGTGCAGAGTGCCGCCCTCCCGCAAAATTTCGGCTATGGTTTTCTCGGTCAGGGCACTCAAATTGACACGGTCAAACGCATCTACAGCGATTTTCAGGCCACCCAGATACGCGCCACGCAGTCGGCAAAAAGCGGCCTGAACAGCTACTATGCGCAAATTCAGCAAGTCGACAACATGCTGGCCGACCCGTCCGCCGGGCTGTCGCCGGCGTTACAGGATTTTTTCAAGGGAGTGCAGGACCTGGCCGCAAATCCTGCTTCCGTGCCCTCGCGCCAGGCCGCGCTGTCTTCAGGCCAGTCGCTTGCCACACGCTTTCAGGGTCTGAACGACCAGCTCAATGAGATGAACCAGGGCGTGAACAGCCAGATCGCATCGAGCGTCGACGTCATCAATACCTATGCGCAGAAAATCGCGCAGCTGAATGATTCGATCACCCAGGCGCAAGGTGCCGCCAACGGCCAGCCACCGAACGATTTGCTCGACCAGCGCGACCAGCTGATGATGGATTTGAGCAAGGAAATCAAAACCACGGTGGTCAAGCAGGACGATGGCAAATATAACGTCTTTATCGGCAGCGGCCAGCCGCTGGTAATCGGCAATCAGACATTCGCGCTCAAGACGGCGCTTTCGCCGACCGATCCAGGCCGTACCGAGGTGGCTTATGCGACTAACGGCAATACCATCATCATGGGTGAAAGCAGTCTGACCGGCGGCAAGCTGGGTGGACTTGTCGATTTTCGCAGCCAGTCTCTTGATCCCGCGCAGAATGCGCTGGGACGGGTTGCGATCGGCCTGGCCAGCACTTTCAACGCACAGCACCAACTGGGGCAGGACCTCAACGGCAAGCTGGGTGGAAATTTCTTTACCGTGGCGACCCCGCGGGTGAGTGCCAGCAGCGCCAATACCGGAACCGGAACGCTCACTGCCAGTATCAGTAATGCGAGTGCGTTGACTGCCAGCGATTATCGGCTGAATTTCGATGGTACCAGTTACAAGCTCACGCGCGCTACGGATGGTGCTGTCACCACGTTTAGCACCTTGCCGCAAACTATCGATGGCGTGAACCTGAATCTTGCCGGCACACCGGCGGCGGGAGACAGTTTTCTGATCCGTCCCACGGTGGATGGTGCCAAGGCGTTCAGCGTGGCCATTAGCGACACGTCCCTGATTGCTGCTGCGGCACCGATTCGTTCTGCGGCCGCCTCGACTAATACGGGTGGGGGGAATATCAGCGCCGGCAGCGTGAACGCTCCGCCGCCCCCTAATGCCAATTTACAACAGCCTGTCACGATTACCTTTACGTCCGCGACGACATTCGATGTGAGCGGAACGGGAACGGGAAACCCGACGGGCGTTACCTATACGCCTGGTGCAAACATTACTTATAACGGCTGGAGTGTCCAAATCACCGGCGCGCCTGCCAGCGGTGATAAATTTACCATCAGCTCTAACACCGGCGGCGTAGGCGACAACCGCAATGCGCTCCTGCTGGGCGCATTGCAAACCAGCAATACCATGGCTGGCGGTACCACGACCTACCAGGGCGCCTATTCGCAACTGGTCAGCAGCGTGGGCAACAAAACCAACGAACTCAATGTATCGAGTACCGCAACGGGTAATTTATTGACGGGCCTGGTACAGGTTCAGCAGTCAGAATCCGGGGTCAATCTCGACGAAGAGGCGACCAACCTGCTGCGTTACCAGCAGGCCTACCAGGCCGCCGGTAAAGTCATGCAGATAGCCAGCCAACTGTTCAATACCCTGCTCACATTGGGTAATTAAGAGGTCCACCAATCATGCGTATCAGCACCAGCACCATTTATCAACAAGGCGCGGCCAGAATCAGCGACCTGCAATCCAGCCTGGTGAAGACGCAACAACAGCTGTCCACCGGGCGCCGCATATTGACGCCTGCGGATGATCCGGTCGCCGCGGCACGCGCGCTTGATGTCACCCAGTCGCAGTCGGTCAATGCCCAGTACGCCACCAACCGTCAGACTGCGGTAAGTTCGCTCACTGCGGTTGAGGGCAGTTTAACCAGTGTCACTTCACTGCTGCAGGATGTGAGAACGCTGGTTATCAGTGCCGGAAATGGCGCCTTGTCCGATGCTGACCGGGGCTATATTGCTGCTAGCATTCGTGGCCGTTTCGATGACCTGCTGGCACTTGCCAATGCCAGCGATGGCGCTGGCAATTATTTGTTTTCGGGCTATCAGACGGCAGCACCGCCTTTTAATAAAACTTCAGTCACGACTGGTGGGGTCACAGTGACGGGCGCCCAATATGTGGGGGACCAGGGGCAGCGCATGTTGCAGGTTGATAGCTCGCGCCAGCTCGCGATCAGTGCCTCCGGGCAGGCGATTTTTCAGCCTGCCGGCAAGGACATTTTCAAAACGCTGAATGATCTGGCCACGTTATTGGAAACCCCGGGCACGACCAATTTGGCCAGCGGTTTGTCTACGGCGAATGGCGATATTACCCAGGCATTGGACAATGTGCTGAAAGTGCGCGCTTCCGTCGGCTCGCGCCTCAAAGAGCTGGACTCCCTGGACAGTGCCGGCTCAAGCCGGGACATACAGTATAGCCAGACACTGTCTTGGCTTCAGGACGTCGATTATGCCAAGGCCATCAGCCAGCTTTCGCAGCAGCAAACCACGCTGCAGGCGGCGCAGCAGTCCTTTGTGAAAATCGCAGGTTTGTCGCTGTTCAATTATCTTTGAGTTCGGCCATGGATCCCACTGAAATGATGGGCTCACAGGTCAAGTGCCTGCTATCCGGTGTGTCGGATCACGGGGATCGGCATTTGGCGGAAGTCGAAACGGATCTGGTGCAGATGAATATTCTGCTTGGCGAAGCAATTAAAAAGCTGGGTGCGAGTTTCATGGCGATTCATGGCGCGCTCTGTATCCAGCAGGAGACGGTGAACCTGCTGCTGTCCGGCAGAACCCCTGCGGCTGAATGTGCCACCAGGCTGGAGGCCATTCATGGCGAGATAGGCCAGCACGTGAATGCTGCCGTTACCGGCCTGCAGTTCCAGGATATGACCAGCCAGTTGATTGGCAGGATGGTGACGCATCTGGCAGGGCTGCGCGATGTGTTCGGCGCGCTCGACACAGGAAGCTCAAACGTGTTGCCGGAAAGCGGTCACGAAGACATCGTCACCTTGTTGAACAGCATCAACCAGATGCTCGCGGAGCGAAGCGTTGCGCTCGAAGGCGCTGTGCGCAAGGCGGTTAGCCAGAGGCACATGGAAAGCGGAGACATCGAGCTGTTTTAACCAACAGCAGGAAACAATACGAGCGGGCATCCAGCCCGGAAACGAGAACAGCAGGAGCAAAGATGGCCAAGACGATACTTGCAGTAGATGACTCCGGTTCACTGCGCCAGATGGTGGCGTTCAGCCTGAAGGCGGCTGGCTACGAGGTGATTGAGGCGGTGGATGGACAGGATGGCCTGGACAAGGCGAAGAAACAGACCGTTGATCTGGTGCTGACGGATCAGAACATGCCGCGCATGGACGGCCTGAGCCTGATCAAGGCGCTGCGTGGAATGACGAGTTACCAGCGCGTGCCGATTCTGATGTTGACCACTGAATCCGGCGACGATATGAAAGCACAGGGCAAAGCTGCGGGCGCCAATGGATGGCTGGTCAAGCCATTCGATCCGCAGCGCCTGACCGAGGTTGTGAAAAAAGTAATCGGCTGATGGAACCACAAGAAATCATGCAGTACGTAAATGACGGAGTCCGGCAATGACCATTGATATGAGTCAGTTCTACCAGGTGTTCTTTGACGAGGCAGAGGAGCTGCTTGCCGAAAAGGAGAAACTGCTGCTGGCTGTCGATGTATCTGCACCGGATACGGAAGACCTCAACGCGATCTTCCGTACAGCACACTCGATCAAGGGTGGAGCAGCCACCTTCGGTTTCACTGACATCACCGAAGTGACGCACATGCTGGAGTCCTTGCTGGACAGAATTCGCAAAGGCGAGATGGCACTGACGGCGGAGCATGTAGACGCATTCCTTGCCGCCAAGGACATTCTGAAAATGCAAATGGATGGTCACCGTCATGGTGCGAGCGTCGATCAGGATGCGGTTAACAGTGTATGCCAGCGGTTACACGCACTGTCACAGGACTCCGCCCCACATGCAGGCGTTGCGGCGTCGCCTGTCTCCCAGCCGGAAAAGCGTGAACCCGAAGCCGAATCCACACAAATTCAAGCCGCGGCGACTACCCGCCGCTTCCGCATCGAACTGCCAGAGGTGCCCCAGCGGGACGTAGACGCGCTGGCTGCAGAACTGGGCTTGCTGGGCGCAATCAGCCAGACAGCACTTGACGACAAGCGTTTCGTTTTCACGCTGGCCACCAGCGAGAAGCGGGACGATATCATCGCCATCTGCTCATTCGTGCTGGATCCGGACGATCTCAGAATCACCGAGGAAGCTGCCCCGCCAGCAGCGCAGCCAGAGGTTGAAACCGCAGCAGCGTTGGCAGTGCGGGGGACAGAGTCAGGCTACGGGTTCTTCGAACCGATGAAGTCGGAAATCGCGAAAAAGGATATTTCCGCAACCGGGCAGGCCGCAACTGCAGCCGCGCTTCACACAGACCATCCGGCAGAAGCCGAAACCACGGTATCCGCCGAAGGCAAGCCATTTGGCAGGCGTGCCACAGATAAACTACCCGCAACCCAGGAATCGTCATCGATCCGCGTCGGCATTGAAAAGGTGGACCAGCTTATCAACCTGGTCGGCGAGCTGGTCATTACCCAGGCCATGATCGAGCAGCGCACCGGATCGCTCGATCCCATCATCCATGAGCGCCTGTTGAACAGTGTCGGTCAGCTGACCCGGAATACGCGTGACTTGCAGGAAGCGGTGATGTCCATCCGCATGATGCCGATGGATTATGTGTTCTCGCGCTTTCCGCGCATGGTGCGCGATCTGGCTGCCAAGCTCGGCAAAAAAGTTGAATTCATCACGCGCGGCGCTGCTACAGAACTCGACAAGGGTCTGATCGAGCGCATCGTTGATCCGCTCACGCACCTGGTGCGCAATAGCATTGATCACGGTATCGAAATGCCCGACGTGCGCCGGGCCACAGGCAAAGACGAAGCCGGCAAACTCACCCTTTCCGCGGCGCATCAGGGCGGCAACATCGTGATCGAGGTGAGTGACGATGGCGCTGGCCTGAATCGCGAAAGAATTCTTGCCAAGGCAGAACAGCAGGGTTTGCCGGTTTCAGACGGGATGCCGGACGCAGAAGTCTGGCAGCTTATCTTCGCGCCGGGCTTCTCCACCGCTGAAACGGTGACAGACGTTTCCGGTCGCGGTGTCGGCATGGATGTGGTCAAGCGCAATATCATGGCAATGGGGGGCACCGTGGAAATCCGCTCCGCCAAAGGCTTCGGCACCACCATGGCGATCTCCCTGCCACTGACGCTGGCGATTCTGGACGGCATGTCGGTCAAGGTCGGCGAGGAGGTGTACATCCTGCCGCTGGGTTACGTCATCGAATCACTGCAGCCCGCACCCGCAGACGTCAAGGAAATTGCCGGTCAGGGGCGGGTGGTCAAAGTCCGCGAAGAATATTTGCCGCTGATCCCGCTGCATCAGATTTTCGCGATCGAACCGCGTTTCACCGAGCCGTCGCTGGGTATTGTCGTGATCCTCGAATCCGATGGCAAAAAGGCGGCGCTGCTGGTCGATGCGCTGGTTGGCCAGCAGCAGGTGGTGGTGAAAAACCTCGAGTCGAATTTCCGCAAAGTGGCAGGCATTTCCGGCGCCACCATTCTGGGTGACGGCGGCGTTTCCCTGATTCTCGACGTCTCTGCGCTATTGCGCTCAAGTCGCCAGCTTAACGCTGCTCCCATTTTCTCCTGATAAGGACCAAGATCATGTCGCAAACCGCACACACGCAAACCAACACTGCTGTAAACAAGGCGCAATCCGCCGTGGAAGTATCCGGAAACGAATTTCTTGCCTTCACATTGGGCAAGGAAGAATACGGCATCGACATTCTCAAGGTGCAGGAGATTCGCGGTTACGAGCCGGTTACCCGGATCGCCAACGCCCCCGATTTCATCAAGGGGGTGGTGAACCTGCGCGGCATCATCGTGCCTATCGTCGACATGCGCATCAAGTTCAACCTGGGGGAGCCGACCTACGACCAGTTTACAGTGGTGATCATCCTCAACATCGCCGGCCGTGTAATGGGTATGGTGGTGGACAGCGTCTCTGACGTAACAACGCTCTCCGCGGGGCAGATAAAAGCGGCACCCGAGATGGGGACGACTTTTGACACCGATTATCTGATCGGCCTCGGTACCCTCGAGGAGCGCATGCTGATCCTGGTGGATATCGACAAGCTCATGTCCAGCGCCGAGATGGGGCTGATTGAGAAGGCTGCGGCATAACGCAGGAAATCTGACCAGGGACGTCAAGCGCTTTCCGGCAAATTTTCGACCCCGGCATAAGAATGTGGAGGATGGGACAATGTTAAGGAATCTGAGCATCAAATCGCGGCTGGTCTTTGTGATCGGCTTTCTTTCCCTGCTGCTGACGGGGATCGGCATCATGGGCCTGATCAGCCTGAATTCCGCCAACAATTCATTGAAGACCGTATATGAGAATCGGCTGGTCACCATGGGGCGTCTGGATGAACTGGTCAGGCTGATCAACAAAAACCAGTTGGCCGTTGCCGAATCCATCGTCGGTCAGTTATCTGCTTTCTCTGACGGGCCTGCGGTCATCGGAAAACAGATGGATAACGCGGAAAAAACCATCAAGGATATTGACCGGCTCTGGAACGCCTACATGGCGACCAGCCTGACTCCGGAAGAGAAAAAGCTCGCGGACAACTTTGTCGCCAGCCGCAAGAAATACGGCGGCGAAGGCATGCGCCCGGCGATGGCAGCGTTGCGTGCCGCAGATTTCCAGCAGGCCGGGGAAATTGTTCAGGGCCCGATGAAAGATGGTTATATGCAGGTGCGCAAGAATATTGATGCGCTCATCCAGTACCAGATGGATCAGGCCAAAAGCGAGTTTGAAAAAACCCAGGGCATGTATGCCACGGTGCGCAATATTTCGATCGTCGCTATTCTGGCCGGTGTGCTGCTGGCCGCCTTTATCGGTGTCTGGCTTATCCGCGCCATTTCCGGGCCATTGAATGAGGCGGTACGGATTGCGAGAAGCGTTGCGGCGGGAGATTTAACCGAGACAATCGAAGTCCACTCCAAAGACGAAACCGGCCAGCTGATGCAGGCCATGAAAGACATGAACGACAGTCTGGCGCATATTGTCGGCCAGGTGCGCACCGGCACCGAAACCATTGCCGTGGCCTCGCACCAGATTGCCTCGGGCAACGCCGATCTGTCAGGCCGTACCGAATCGCAGGCGAGCTCGCTGGAAGAGACCGCCAGCTCCATGGAAGAACTCACCAGCACGGTGAAGCAGAATGCCGAACACGCGCGTCATGCCAACCAGCTGGTTGTGTCGACAGCCGAATTTGCAGTAAAGGGCGGCCAGGTTGTGGGTCAAGTGGTCGACACCATGGCTTCCATCAAGGCCAGCTCACGCAAGATATCCGACATCATCGGCGTGATCGATGGCATTGCCTTCCAGACCAACATCCTGGCCTTGAACGCGGCGGTGGAAGCGGCGCGCGCCGGCGAACAGGGACGCGGCTTTGCCGTGGTGGCGGCGGAAGTGCGCAACCTGGCGCAACGTTCGGCGGGTGCCGCCAAGGAAATCAAGACCCTGATTGGCGACTCGGTGGAAAAGGTCGACGTGGGTAGCAAGCTGGTGGATGAAGCCGGCCAGACCATGGATGACATTGTCACCTCGGTGGAACTGGTGACTGAAATCATGAGCGGAATCGCTACTGCGAGCCAGGAACAGAGCGCCGGCATTGAGCAGATCAACCAGGCAGTGGGTCAGATGGACGAAGCCACGCAGCAGAACGCCGCGCTGGTGGAACAGGCCGCGGCGGCGGCGGAGAGCCTGCAGGAACAGGCCGGCAAACTGGCGCAGGCAGTGAGTATATTCAAGCTGGGTGAGGGAAGCCCATCCCATAGCCTGCAGATGGACATCCCGGTACTGCACGACCAGGTGAAACCCAAGGCAGCATCCGCCAGAATGGCTGCCAAGCCGAAAAAACTGGCTGCCGGGGGCGGCGAGGATTGGGAAGAATTCTGAGCGCCTGCCGCCGGCCAGCGTCGTACCTAAGACGTTCCCCGGAAAGAGCGCGATTTCAATTGGCGTTGAGATTTTCCATCCTGCTATATTCCGTGGCCAAACCTAACCTGGATGGTTCATAAATTCGCGTGATGTCACGCGAATTTATGAACCATACGGACCAGCCCGAATCCATGCTGCCAGCCTGAATACGGCGACATAATATTCTCGCCCTGCACTCAAGTTCCGACTCTGCTGTGTCGATAAAAAAGCAAGCCCCACTGGGCAAGCGGGACGATTTCGGAGAAAGTGTCAGGCAATATGCGCCGACCGTAAATCCCGGTAACAGTAGATTAAATTTGGATGAAAAGGGATTTGCAAACATGAATATGAAGTTAAAAACAAAGATCATTTTGAGCATGGGGCTGGTGTTCCTGCTTTTCAGCGTTGCGATCGGCGTGGCGCTGACGGGAATGCAGAGCACCAAGAACCGGTTCGAGGGCTTCCTGGAACACGATCTCGCGCTCTCGCAGGCTGCAACCAACCTGTATGCCCAAGGGCTGCAAATCGGGCAGGCGGTGCGCAACATTGTCATAGATCCGGCCAACAAGATGGCCTACCAGAATCTGGACATGGCGGGCAAAGAGTTCAAGGAAACCAATCAAAAGGCCCTGTCCATCGATAAACTGGATCCACCCGACCAGAAAGTCCTGGAAGACGTGGCGGCACTGCGCGAGCAGCAAATTCCGATTCAGGCCAAAATCCTTTCCCTCGCAGGTGTGAACCAGGCTGCGGCCATTGAGGCAGTCAGCAAGGAAGAAACCCCGGTGTGGCGCAATATCCGGATACGTTTACGGGATTACATCAAGGCCAAGAACGCTGCTGTAGAAAACACCAAGGCGCAGATGGCCGCATTTAGCCAGCGCATGCTGGTCATCGCGCTGGTGCTGATGCTGGCAGCGGTGATCGTGGGCGCGGGGATCGTGTTCTGGCTGATCCGTCACATCATG
Source organism: Sulfuriferula plumbiphila (assembly GCF_009938015.1). Classification (NCBI taxonomy): domain Bacteria; kingdom Pseudomonadati; phylum Pseudomonadota; class Betaproteobacteria; order Nitrosomonadales; family Sulfuricellaceae; genus Sulfuriferula; species Sulfuriferula plumbiphila. Next base: position 1,204,582 of record NZ_AP021884.1, read on the forward strand.
AAGCAGCTGGGCGGTGAACCCGTATATGCAGTCGAAGTTGCACGCGCGATATCTGCCGGAGACTTTTCCCGGGAAATTGCCGTTGCGAGAGGTGACAATAGCAGCCTGCTGTTTGCCATGAATGCGATGCGTGAGAACCTGACCGCGACGATCGGCGGCATCAGGCAGTCAACCGAGACCATCGCGGTGGCTTCGCGCCAGATTGCCTCGGGCAACGCCGATCTGTCAGGCCGTACCGAATCGCAGGCGAGCTCGCTGGAAGAGACCGCCAGCTCGATGGAAGAACTCACCAGCACGGTGAAGCAGAACGCCGAGAACGCGCGTCAGGCCAATCAGCTCGTGGTCTCTGCCGCCGATGTAGCGGTCAAGGGCGGCCAGGTTGTGGACAAAGTGGTCGACACCATGGCTTCCATCAAAGACAGCTCACGCAAGATATCCGACATCATCGGCGTGATCGACGGCATTGCCTTCCAGACCAACATCCTGGCCTTGAACGCGGCGGTGGAAGCGGCGCGCGCCGGCGAACAGGGACGCGGCTTTGCCGTGGTGGCGGCGGAAGTGCGCAACCTGGCGCAACGTTCGGCGGGTGCCGCCAAGGAAATCAAATCCCTGATCGAAGACTCCGTCGACAAAGTCGACATTGGCGGCAAACTGGTGGACGAAGCCGGCAAGACCATGGAAGAGATCGTCAACTCAGTGAAGCGGGTCACCGACATCATGGGCGAGATTGCCGCAGCGAGCCAGGAACAGAGCGCCGGCATCGAGCAGGTCAACCAGGCAGTGGGTCAGATGGACGAAGCCACGCAGCAGAACGCCGCGCTGGTGGAGCAGGCCGCGGCGGCGGCGGAGAGCCTGCAGGAACAGGCCGGCAAGCTGGCGCAGGCAGTGAGCGTGTTTAATCTGGGAGGAGGAAGCCAGCCGGCCCGTAGCGCCCAGATGGACATCCCGGTCCTGCACAGCCAAATGCGGCCAAAGCCCAAGGCAGCGCCAGCCCGAATGGCCGTCAAGCCTAAAAAACTGGCTGTCGGCGGGAGCAGCAGCGAGGAGTGGGAAGAGTTTTAACCGGAACACGATGTCTGGACCATGGTTGGCGGTTCTCATGCATAAGTTGATATCAGACCCGCGTTCGCGCTCGGTCGGATTCCCTGATAAATGATCGTTCGGTGCAACCGGGCGTTAAGGAAAATCTCAGCATGAAGGCTGCGCAGAATAAATCGGATCCCGACAAGGTATTCGAATTCACGCCTCGCGATTTTGCCAGAGTGCGTGCCATGATTTACCGGCAAGCCGGGATTTCGCTTGGCGAAAGCAAGCAGGAAATGGTCTACAGCCGTCTGGCGCGACGCCTGCGGGCAAAGGGAATGACCTCTTTCACGGAATATCTCGATGCGCTGGAAAGCGGGCGCGGCGGCGACGAATGGGAGGCATTCACCAATGCCTTGACCACCAATCTGACATCATTCTTTCGCGAGGCACACCATTTCCCGATTCTGGCGGAGCACATGCGCAAGATGAAAGAGCCGCTGGCGGTCTGGTGTTCGGCCAGCTCGACCGGGGAAGAGCCCTACTCGATCGCCATGACGCTATGCGAAGCGTTTGATACACTCACCCCCCCCGTGACCATCGTGGCAACGGATATCGATACAAACGTGCTCGAGACCGCGGCCAATGGCGTTTATGCAATCGACAGGCTGGACAAGATGCCGAAGGATCGCGCCAAGCGCTTTTTCCTGAAAGGCAAGGGCGAGCGGGCAGGCCTGGTGCGGGTACGCCCTGAACTTCGCCAGCTGGTATCATTCAAACAGCTTAACCTGTTGGGAAACGACTGGCCGATTGCGGGCCCATTCGATGCCATATTCTGCCGCAACGTAATGATCTATTTCGATAAGCCTACCCAGGGTAAAATTCTGTCCCGGTTTGCACCTCTGATGAAGCCGCAGGGCTTGTTGTTTGCCGGGCACTCCGAAAATTTCCTGTACGCATCCGATGCGTTCAGGCTGCGCGGCAAGACAGTGTACGAGCTGGACCAGCGTCGCAGCGCAGCTGGCATGAGAAGCGACACATGAACCCTGCAATCGAAGAGCATTTTGCGACCAATATTTACTATGACCGGACGTTCGCTTGTGATGCGGCGAAGATACTGCCAGGTGAATACTACTTTACCGGCAAGGAGATGCTCATTGTCACCGTGCTGGGATCCTGTGTGGCGGCGTGCATTCGTGATCGTGTCTCGGGTGTGGGTGGCATGAACCACTTCATGCTGCCGGACAGCGGGAATGACGCCGACAGTCCGTTGTCCGCATCGATGCGTTATGGCGCCTATGCCATGGAGGTGTTGATCAACGAGCTGCTCAAGGCGGGTGCGCGACGTGAAAACCTGGAGGCGAAGGTGTTTGGCGGCGGCAATGTGCTGCGCGGTTTTACCACCATCAACGTGGGTGAACGCAATGCCCTGTTCGTGCGCGACTACCTGCGCGCCGAGAATGTGCGCATCACGGCCGAGGATCTGAACGATATCCATCCGCGCAAAGTGTATTTCTTTCCGCGCACCGGCAAGGTACTGGTCAAGAAACTCAAGCAACTCAACAACTACACGCTGGTGAAGCGGGAGCAGGACTACGCAATCCGGTTAAGAACCAGCCAGGTGAGCGGCGATATCGATCTTTTTTGATCGCCAGGCCTCAACGTACGAGGGCGATGCCCGGAAAGCAGGCTGCATGAAAATAAAAGTTCTGATTGTGGATGATTCGGCGCTGATCCGCGGCGTGATGAGCGAGATCATCAATAGCCAGTGGGACATGGAAGTGGTGGGCGTGGCGCCTGACCCCATTGTTGCGCGCGAACTGATAAAACAGACCAATCCTGATGTGCTCACGCTTGACGTGGAAATGCCGAAAATGGACGGCCTGGATTTCCTCGAGAAACTCATGCGGCTGCGGCCGATGCCAGTGGTCATGGTGTCGTCGCTGACCGAGAACGGGTCGGAAATCACCCTGCGCGCGCTGGAACTGGGCGCCGTGGATTTCGTGACCAAACCGAAGCTATCCATCCAGAGCGGTATGCGCGAGTATACGAACTTGATTGCAGAGAAAATCCGCATCGCATCGAGGGCAAACATCAAACCACGCATGCTTGTTGCGGGAGCACATGGCACTCATGGCGAGGCGCTGGCTCCAATCCGCAATCCGCTCACCAGCAGTGAAAAACTGATCATCATCGGCGCCTCCACCGGCGGCACCGAGGCCATCAAGGAATTCCTCATGCAGATGCCCTCGGACTGTCCCGGCATCCTGGTCACCCAGCATATGCCGGAGGGATTCACCCGGTCATTTGCAAACCGGCTCGACAAACTGTGCAAAATATCCGTCAAAGAAGCCGAAGAGGGCGAACGGGTGCTGCCGGGTCATGCCTACATCGCACCGGGGCATTCCCATTTACTGCTTGTGCGCAGCGGCGCAAACTACATGACCAAACTCGATCAGGGACCGCCGGTGAACCGTCATCGCCCCTCGGTGGATGTGCTGTTCAGTTCCGCAGCAGTCAGCGCCGGCAAGAACGCGGTTGGGGTCATCCTCACCGGCATGGGCAAGGATGGCGCAGCAGGGATGCTGGAAATGAAAAATGCCGGCGCGTATAACTTTGCCCAGGATGAGTCCACATGTGTCGTATTTGGCATGCCACGGGAAGCAATTGCTGTTGGCGCCACGCATGAGGTTGGACCGCTGAATGAGTTGCCAGGCAGAATGCTGGCTTATTTTGCAGCGCATTCCAGCCGCGCATTGCGGGTCTGATCCACCCCAACACCGGGGTTTTCCGTTCGGTTTTTCGCTTAAGTTCGGTGCGCAGCTGCCGATAACCGATTAACCAAGTTAATAGAATCAATGGAGCAATTCATGGCTGATCCGAATACCAAATTCCTGGTTGTTGACGATTTTTCAACCATGCGCCGCATCGTGCGCAACCTGCTCAAAGAGCTTGGCTATTCCAACGTCGAAGAGGCGGAAGACGGGGTCGATGGGCTGGCCAAACTGAGGGCAGGCAATTTTGATTTCGTCGTGTCCGACTGGAACATGCCCAACATGGATGGACTCACCATGCTGAAGGAAATCCGCGCAGATGCGGCGCTGGCAAAGCTCCCGGTGCTGATGGTCACCGCAGAAGCAAAAAAGGAAAACATTATCGCAGCGGCGCAGGCCGGTGCCAGTGGCTACGTGGTCAAACCATTCACAGCCGTTACACTCGACGAGAAACTCGCCAAGATTTTCGAGAAACTTGAAAAAGTGGGAGCCTGATGTGAATACACTACTCCCGCATGTGACGCTGGATGCTGTCGCTTACCAAGCCAAGGGTTCCGAGCCCGGCCAGCATGACGAGGTCATGGCGCGCATTGGCCAGATGACGCGGAGCCTGCACGAGAGCCTGCGTGAACTGGGTTTCGACAAGGTTCTGGAAAAGGCGACGCATGACATTCCCGATGTCAGGGAACGTCTGAACTATGTCGCACGCATGACCGAACAGGCTGCTCAGCGGGTGCTGAACGCCACCGATACCGCAATACCCTTGCAGGAGAGGATAGATGCGGGTGCCGGCGAAGTTCTGAATGGCTGGCACACGGTTCTGAAAGCACCCTTTTCGGAGGCGGATTACCGCGACATGGCCACGCTTACCATGCAGTGCCTGGCTGACATGCGCCACGACACCAGCGCAACCAAGCAGCAGCTTCTGGATATCATGATGGCGCAGGATTTCCAGGACCTTACCGGTCAGGTTATCCGCAGAGTGACTGAACTTGCGCACCACCTGGAGCAGCAACTCGTGCAGCTGCTCATTGACTATGCGCCTGCCTCTGCGGAGGTGCGACGGGATGCTGGCAACGGACTGCTCAATGGCCCGCAGATTAATCCTGCTGGCAATAGCGATGTGGTTGCTGACCAGGGGCAGGTGGACGACCTGCTGGACAGTCTCGGTTTTTGAATAAACTCAAAAATCCCATTTGGCCACGGCGGTCACGGCGAGCACGGGGGAAACAATGAAGGCGAAAGGCAAAAATGGAAAGGTGGCAATCACGCCCCGGGAGGTATCTTGGATTTTGCCTTTTGCTTTTTTGTTTCCCCATGGTTAAATTGTCGTTTTTAGCAAAGGTCGGAACGGGGTTGCGCCGCGCCGGAGTCATTCCCCTACCCAATACAATGTTGACTAGCCCATGCCTGAAATGAATGTCGTCGTGCGCGAGCCGCTGCTGGATGCGCAGCAGCGCATTATCGGATACGCGCTTGCCTGGCAACAGGCCGAGATTGATGCTTGCAGGTCAGCTGCAATGAACCCCACAACGCTGGCTGGCCTGGTTGCCGCCGCAATCAATAATGAGCAGGCTGGCTGGCGCCTCGGTGATCATGTCTTGTTCCTGGAAGCCGCGCCAGCACTTCTTTTGGCCGATGTGCTCACAGCCCTGCCGGCCAACAACATTGTGCTTGTGATAAACGCGAGCGATTGTGCGGATGTCGGCACCGTAGCCGCGCTGCGGGCACTGCGTAAGCGGGGTTTTGGTATCTCACTGCGCTGGACGGGGTTGGCAGAACCGGACAAGGCGCTCTTTTCTCTGGTTACCCATATCGAGATATCTGTCAGCAAGACCGATTTCGCCGTGCAAGCCAAGCAATATGCCTTGATCAAACACCTGCCAGTGCACAAGGTGGCGCGGCACATCGCTGGCTGGCATGACTACGACGCCTGCGTATCGCTTGGCTTTGATTTGCTGGCTGGCCCTTTCCATCTGATGCCCCGGCCAGATAGCGCGTCCAAAGGCTTGAACACCTCACAAGTGTTGATTGTGGAGCTGCTGGAGATGGTCAGAAAGAACGCGGACGTGCGCCAGATCGAGCTTGTGCTGAAACGCGACCCCGTCGTTTCCTACAAATTATTGCGCTTTATCAACTCGGCGGGATTCGGTCTTGGTTGTGAGATAGAGTCACTGCGTCACGCAGTTCAGGTACTTGGCTACACCCCGCTTTATCGCTGGCTATCATTGTTGCTGGCGACCGCCGGCACCAGCAAGACTGCTCAGCTGCTGATGCAGACAGCAATTATCCGTGGTCGGCTGGCTGAGCTGCTTGGCGATACTTTTCTGCCCAAGGCCGAGACGGATAATCTCTTTGTCGCAGGTTTGTTTTCCCTGCTGGACCGGCTGCTAGGCATGTCGATGGGAGAGGTGCTGGACAAGATTCAGCTGCCCGAAGCGATGTCGCAGGCTTTACTGACCCGTGAAGGGATATATGGCGACTTTCTGGCCCTTGCCGAAGCCTGTGAACGGGGTACCGGTTGTGCAGGAAGGCTGGCTGCCTCTCTACAGATTGATGCCGCCCAGGTCAGCCAGAAACATCTGTCGGCACTCGCGTGGGCGCAAAATATGGACGTGTAATCAGGGCCAGCTCCACCACCAGTGGTCACGCTTGATGAATTTGTCATGCAATCCAGCGAGTGCAGGCTTGCTGGTTGGATAGCCAAACAATGGATTAATTGCCCAAAAAGTTACCAATATAAGGAATAATCAGGGAAAATTTTGGACGATTTCCAGTAATTCCAGGTGGCTCATGGAGTGCGGCGCATGACAAAATATAATACTTCGCATCTACTTGAATCCGTAGTCAGGTTGACTTCACTGCGCGACCAGCATTCGCTGGAAATATGCCTGATCAAGACCTTGCAAGGGCTTATTCCAGCAAGTCAGATCATGTTGTTTGAAATATCCGGGGAATCCGGCAAGCAAATGCTCAGGCTGCTTGTTGATGCTGACTCCGCTCATCGAGGCCGTGTGCCGGAAGCAGAAAAGCACATCATTCCGCGTTGTGTCGAGGACGACCCCGACTTGATGCAATGCTTCACCACGGGACAACAACTTGTATCCACTGAGGATGATGGGAGCGGCGTGAGAGTGATCCATCCGATAGCCGGCGTGAACGGCATCGCCGGGTTTTTGACCGTCAGGAGTGGCGCTTTTGTGGAAAAAGACCAGGAAGTGGCGGCCAGCTTCTTGCATATTTATCAAAATTATCTGCAGCTGATCAATGATAGCGAGCACGATACCCTGACCGGCCTGTTGAACCGGAAAACCTTTGACGAGCGCATCATGGCGATCATGGCAGCGCACCGTGCCGGCCAGCGTCGCGCGGCGGATAATAAAGCAATGCAATGTTGTCTGGCCATCCTGGATATCGATCACTTCAAGAAAGTAAATGACCAGTTCGGCCATCTATACGGCGATGAAGTGTTGCTGCTGTTTGCGCAAATCATGAGCCGCACCTTTCGCGATGACGATCAGCTTTTCCGCTACGGTGGGGAGGAGTTTGTGGTTGTCCTCAAAGAAGTCGATTTGACCACGGGGCTGGCCGTCCTGGAACGCTTCAGAAAGGCGGTAGAGGCCTATCATTTTCCCCAGGTAGGCAATATCACGGCCAGTGTCGGCGCGGTAACCATAAGTGAACAGGACTTGCCGACCACCATTATCGGGCAGGCGGACCAGGCGCTGTACTATGCAAAGGAAAACGGACGCAACCAGGTATGCGCCTATGAAAGGCTGCTGCAGGAAGGCAAGCTGACCGGCATGGTGCCTTCCCAGGGCGACATCGAATTGTTTTAATCCGGACGGGGGCCGGTCAGCGCGTCCCGGATGCAACTGCCACCATCTGCCCGGCCATCTCGATGCCTTGCTGAAACAGGCGCTCCAGCGGGGTGGCCAGATAGGGCAGGGTGAGACCGATGACGACAAAGCCGACAGTCAGCGTGACCGGGAATCCGATACCGAACAGATTGAGCTGGGGTGCAGCGCGCGACAGTATGCCCAGCGCGATATTGGTGATGAGCAAAGCCGCTACCATGGGCAGTGATAGCTGGATACCTGCGCTGAAGATTATTCCTCCCCAGTCCGCAATCTGTCTGAACATCTGACCCCCCAGGGGTGAAGCAGAAATGGGCAGGGTGGAGAAGCTGTGTGCCAGCGCTGCCAGCAGCAGCAGGTGACCGTTAACAGCCAGAAAAGCCAGTGTTGCCAATAGCACCAGGAATTGGCTGATGGAGTTTGATTGCCCCTGCGATTGCGGGTCGAAAAAGCTTGCAAAGCTCAGACCCATGGTCATGCCGGTGATTGTCCCGGCCATTTCCACCGCGGCAAAGATGATGCGCATCGCGAAACCCATGCCGAGACCGATAATGAGCTGCTGCACCAGAATCAGCAGGCCCGGGAGGGACATCGGATCAGTGGCGGGCAACGCCGGGAGGGTCGGTGCCACGATCAGCGCGAGCATGACGCCGAGACCGATTTTGATCTGCACCGGCACACTGGTATTGCCAAACACAGGGGCCACGGCAATCAGCCCGAGAATTCGGGTAAGCGGCCACAGCAGTGCGGCAATCCAGGTATTCAGCTCGGCGCTGGTAAGGGTAATCATTGGAGCAAGAATCAGCCTGGAAAAAAGCCTTTAACAACGAATATCTAGCCCGCCAGGGCTGGTATGCTGGTGAATATTTCGCGCATGTAATCGAGCATGACGGACAGCATCCACGGCCCCGCCACCACCAGGGCCACGAAAATGCCCACCAGTTTGGGAATGAACGACAGGGTCATTTCGTTGATCTGCGTCGCTGCCTGGAAAATGCTCACGATCAGACCGATGATCAGTGCCACCAGCAGCATGGGGGCGGCTACCATCAGGGTGACTTCCACGGCGCGGTGGCCAAGGGTCATGACGCTTTCCGGGGTCATAATACTTTCCTCAGTAAAAACTTTGGGCGAGTGAGCCGAGCAGCAGCTGCCAGCCATCCACCAGGACGAACAGCATCAGCTTGAACGGGAGTGCGACAATCGCGGGCGACACCATCATCATGCCCATGGACATGAGCACGCTGGCCACCACCATGTCGATGATCAGGAACGGGATGAAGATGGCGAAGCCAATCTGGAAAGCGGTTTTCAATTCGCTGGTGATGAAAGCGGGGATGAGCACGCGCAGCGGCACGTCTTCCGGCCCCTGCAAAGCCGGGCCATTGGAAAGTTTCACGAACAATGCCAGATCAGCCTGACGGGTCTGCTTCAGCATGAAAGTTTTCAGAGGTGCAACGCCTTTGTCCAGCGCCTGGGTCATGGAGATTTTGTTCTCCGACAATGGCTGGTAAGCATCCACGTAAATCTTGTCAAAAACCGGGCTCATCACGAACAGGGTGAGAAACAGCGCCAGGCCGATCATCACCTGGTTGGGTGGCGCCGACTGTGTGCCCAGTGCCTGGCGCAGCAAAGACAGTACAATGATGATGCGCGTGAAGCTGGTCATCATCAGCAGGGCGGCCGGCAGGAAAGAAAGCGCTGTCAGCAGCAGCAGGGTTTGCAGGCTCAGCGTGTAGGCCTGTCCGCCCCCGGGGGTGGGGGTGCTGGTGAATGCCTGCAGGCCAGCCGGCTCTGCTGCGGCCAGCATGGGTACGCCCAGCAAGGCCAGTGGCAGCAGGAATCTCAGCACCCGCAAGGCTGTTCTGGCCAGATGTTGCAAAGCATTGTTGCGGGCACCCGGGCAGTTAATGGGCATTGCGTTTTTCCACAGTCTGTTTGAGCCAGGTGGAAAAGTTTTTCGCGACAGGTGCCGCCATGGGTGCGGCATGCTCCTGGCGTGGCATGGTTGCGAGTGCATTGACGCGTCCGGGAGCCACGCCAACGACGATCCACTGATCCGCCGCCTCGATGATGAGCACCCGCTCGCGCCCGCCCACGCTGACGCCGCCAACGATCCTGATGGCAGCATCGCCAGCCGCCCGCGTTGCGCCGAAGCGCTTGAGCGTCCAGGCCAGGGCGGCCATCAATCCGAGTACCAGAATCAGTCCCAGCAATACCTGGAACAGACCGCCAGTCGAGGCCGCATCGGGTTGCACGGCGGCGCTGGCGGTGGAGGAGAACCACAGCCATGCGGCCGGAATGACGGCGATGTGTTTCATTTGTTGAGTTTGCGAATGCGCTCAGCCGGCGTGATGATGTCGGTCAGGCGGATGCCGAATTTGTCGTTCACCACCACCACTTCACCCTGTGCGATCAGGCAGCCGTTGACGAGCACGTCCATCGGTTCTCCGGCGAGACCGTCAAGCTCGACCACTGAACCTTGCGCCAGTTGCAGCAGGTTTTTAATTGCAATCTTGGTGCGTCCCAGCTCTACTGTGAGCTGCACTGGAATATCGAGAATGAAGTCGATGTCGTTGTGGGTTTCGCCCTTGGTGCCTTTGCTGGCAAATTCCTTAAAAATGGTCGGACTCGCAGCCTGAGGCTGCAATGTGGCTGCTTCTGTTTCGGCCACGGCCTGTTCGGCCATGGCGGCACCCCAATCGTCTTCGGCAATTGTCTGGGTATCTGCATTTTGCGAGTTGGGCGGCACGCCGCCCATCCCTGCTTGCTCCATTTCAGCCATGTTGTTCTCCTTGAATGGATTCATTGGGGCTCTGGGTCAGAAGCTTCTCGACACGTAACGCATACTGGCCATTGAGTATGCCGTAACTGCAATCCATCACCGGAACGCCGTCGACTTTCGCGGTTACGGTTTCCGGGATGGCGAAAGGAATCACGTCGCCCACCTGCATGTTCAGAATGTCGCCCAGCGTCACCCTCGAGGTGCCCAGGTCAGTGACGATCTCGACTTCCGCGCTTTGAATCTGTTGCGTCATCAGGCGCGTCCAGCGTTTGTCTACCTCCATCGTCTCGCCCTGCAAGCTGCTGGTGAGGATGTCGCGGATGGGCTCGATCATCGAGTAGGGTGTGCAAAAATGCATCTCGCCGCTGGCAGAACCAAGCTCTACCGTGAAGGTGGTTGCCACCACCACTTCGTTGGGGGTGGCGATATTGGCAAACTGGGTATTCATTTCCGAGCGGATGAATTCGAATTCAACCGGATACACAAACTCCCAGGATTTCGCATAAGTTTCAAAAACGATATCCAGGATGCGCTGGATGATGCGCTGCTCTGTCTGGGTAAAATCCCGGCCCTCGACACGCGTGTGAAAACGTCCATCACCGCCAAAAAGATTGTCTACCAGCAGAAACACCAGGCCCGGATCAAACACCATCAAGGCAGTACCGCGCAATGGTTTCATCTGCACCAGATTAAGGTTGGTGGGCACCATCAGGTTGCGGATGAATTCGCTGTACTTGGAAACGCGTACCGGACCCACCGACACTTCGGCGCTGCGCCGCAGGAAGCCGAACAGGCCGATCCGGAACAGCCGGGCAAAGCGCTCGTTGATGATTTCGAGCGTCGGCATCCTGCCGCGCACGATACGTTCCTGGGTGGCCAGGTTGTAGGGACGCACTGCCGAAGTGTCTACCGGTACCTGGACCTCATCCGGCTCGCCGGTGACGCCCTTGAGCAGGGCATCCACCTCTTCCTGGGAAAGAAAGCTGTCCGACATGGTGCTACTGGATCACGAACGATGTGAAGAACACGCCGGTAACACTCTGTGATGCGGCTTTGGGTTCGAAGGGTTTGTTGGCCTGTGCGATGATTTCCCGGGCAAGTTTATTCTTGCCTTCCGGGGTCAGGATTTCCGCTGCTTTCTGGCTGGAAAGCAGCATCAGCAGGCGGCTGCGCACTTGTGGCATATGCAGTTTGATGAGCTCCACCTGGGCATCATCCTTTACCTGCAGGGTAAAGGCAGTCTGCAGAAATTTGTCGGAGTCTTCCGACTGCAGGTTGACGGTGAACGGCTCCATGTTGATGAACACCGGCGGTTTGGGCAGCTCGGCATTGGCCCGGGAATGGGCGCTTTGCGGCTGGATGAAATACCAGCCAGCGGTGCCTGCGCCGCCCAGCACGAGCACGGCGACGCCCAGTATCAGGAACAGCGGTTTTTTCGATTTGACCGCGGGAACTTGGGCTTTTGGCTCGGGTTTGGGTGGCGCTTTTGCCATTTTTATTCCTCTAGTCCTGCATGAATATATCGGGTGTGTTCATTATTGAGAAAAAATGCAAATCTGGATGCGGGGAAAAGAGGGGGGAAGTGGGCGTATATCCGTGTCTTTGGCTTTCTTGGCGCCTGGATTCAACTAAAACACGGCTTTTGAAGCACGGATCACGGGGAACACAAAGAAGGCAAAAAGCAAAAATGGAAAGGTAAAAATCAAGCCCAGGGAAGTGTCTTGGATTTCGCCTTCCCCAGTGTTCCCCGTGCGCTCCGTAATGGTTAACTGCTTTTCCGGGGTTCAATGCCTTCCTGCGCGTTACGCGAAGGTATCGACCATGCCCAGGCCCGTCATCCGTATCTGACTGTGTCCAACCCGGGTGGCACTGTCTATTGTGCCGTCTGCTTCGCGCAAACCCGGAGACGCATGCCGAGACGATCCGCCGGAGGCATCGTGCTGGTTGGGGGTGCCCGCGCTCACCGTGCTTTGGCCTAACTGGATGCCTGCGTCGCCCATCATTTCGCGCAGTTTTGGCAGGGCGGCTTCGAGTGCCTGACGCACTTCGGGTTGTGCCGAAATGAAAGTCGCATTGGCCTGATCGTTGGATACGTGCAACACCACTTGCAGCGGCCCGAGGTCGGGCGGATTGAGGGTCAGTGACGCGCTCTGCTGGGCGCCCCCCGCCATCCAGACGATTTTTTGGCCGAGTGCCTGATCCCATGCCGCTGTCCCCACACTTGGCGTCAATTTTTCGCTGGGATGTCCGGCTGCCGCCTGCGCAATATTGAGAGAAGCTTGCTGTAACGGTGACAGTGCTGCAGGTGCAGTACCCAGCGGAATATCCTGTATTTTGGCCGCGTCGAGTTTTATTGCAGCCTGACCGAGTGCCGGCTTTAATTCACCCGCCTGTTTGATCAGCGAAGTGAAAGCAGGCTCCGGCTTGAGGGATGCCGTTTTTTCAGACGAGCCATCCGGCTGCACGGCGATCTGGGATTTCTGCGCCCCGGAACGGGCAGACAACACGCCTTTGCCGATGCCAACGGCAGGAGCGGTGCCCAGTACAGGAGAGGATGTGCCGGGTTCAGCCGATTTTGTTGCTGCCTGGTTGAGATTGGCCACCAGCGCCAGTAATTCAGCCGATGCGGAAGGTGCGGCATTACTGTCCGTGCCGTTCTTGCTGTCTTTGAGCTGAGCGTCGGCTGCTTCTGCCGGTTTTGCCTCCTTGGCGCTTGAATTCCCGGTTGGGGGTGCGGTCTGCTGATCCTGACGATTTCCGCTGTCGGCTCCCTTATCCGGAGTTTTGTCAGCCGTGGCGGAATTTTGACGGCTCGTTATCTCGCCCGACAGCACCTGGTTGAACGGTACTTCCGCTGGCGTGGCATTCGCCTGCTTGTCCATAGGGGCCGGGCTGGACTGGGCTTGCACGGAATTTGTCGGGGTCATGGTCATCGTGGCTTACCGTTTGTAAAGTGTTTGCCGGGTGGCATGTTCGTCCGTGAGTTTCTGGTCGCGCCGTGTTTCGTGCTGCCGGGCCTGCTTTTTGGCACGCGTTGCCAGCGTACCGAATGACATGCGCTTGCGTTCATTTTCCTGCCAGACCCTGCGTGCCGCGTCGACCAGCTTTTGTGCCTCACGTACCACTTCGCGCTGCCCGGCGATGGCATTGTCGAGCTTTTCCAGAAACACGCGGAAGTTGAGGTATCCCGTCGCTGTCAGCCCCGAAGCCAGGTCAGCCTGGCAGCGGGCGGCGTAATCGTCGCGGTATTGCAGCAGCAGCGAGAGCTTCTGCCCGGTTTCCTCGCTGGCACGAAGCGCCGCACCAAGCCGCTTGGCGGCCTCATCGGCGTCTTTCGTCGCCAGCTCAATGAGGGTGTGGATTGCGGAATGGGTAGTCATGGTGGTTGATTATATTTTTGACGGTATTCAGTCAATCACTCGAATAGAGCCGCAAGTTGCCCCAAGCTCTCGGTAATGCCGGCGCGTTCGGGAATATTTTGCTGGAGAAATGATTCGATCCGGGTGTGCAGCGCAATAGCCTCGTCCAGCACCGGATCGGTGCCCGCGGTATAGGCACCCACGCTGATCAGATCGCGGCTGCGTTCATAGCGCGAGTAGAGCTGCTTCAGCCGGCGTGTGAGTTGCAGGTGTTCCGGCGTGGTGATGGTGTGCATCGCACGGCTGATGGACTGCTCGATATCGATGGCGGGGTAGTGTCCGCCTTCAGCCAGGGTGCGGCTGAGCACGATATGTCCATCGAGTATCGCGCGTGCGGCATCGGCAATGGGGTCTTGCTGGTCGTCGCCTTCGGTGAGCACGGTATAGAAGGCAGTAATCGAACCGCCGCCGTCTTTGCCATTGCCGGCGCGTTCTACCAGTGCCGGCAGCCTGGCGAATACGGACGGCGGGTAGCCCTTGGTGGCGGGAGGTTCGCCGATAGCCAGCGCGATCTCGCGCTGGGCCATGGCATAGCGTGTGAGTGAATCCATAATCAGCAACACGTGCCTGCCCTGATCGCGAAAATGTTCGGCAATGGCAGTGGCGTAGGCTGCGCCCTGCAGGCGCATCAGCGGCGGCGTGTCGGCGGGTGCGGCCACGACTACCGCGCGCGCCATCCCTTCTGCGCCCAGAATCTGCTCGATGAATTCCTTGACCTCGCGACCGCGTTCGCCAATCAGGCCGACCACAATCACATCTGCGCTGGTATAGCGTGCCATCATCCCCAGCAGCACGCTCTTGCCCACGCCTGATCCGGCAAACAGCCCCATGCGTTGACCGCGTCCGACGGTCAGCATGCTGTTGATGGCGCGTACGCCGACATCGAGTATGTCGGTAATGGGTGCGCGTGACAGCGGGTTGGCGGCGCGCACATTGAGCGGCGCGGTGTGCTGGGCGCGCAGCGGCCCGAGGCTGTCGAGCGGGCGGCCGGCGCCGTCCAGAACACGGCCCAGCAGCTCCTCGCCAACCGGCAGGTGACGCGTACGGTCGCTGGGACGCCGGCGCGGGTGGGTAACCTGGCCGGGGCGGGGCAGGGTTTGCACGACCTCCACGGGAAATACACGCGTGCCGGGAACCAGGCCCTCAACATCGCTTTGCGGCATCAGAAACAGCCGCTCTCCCTCGAATCCCACGACTTCCGCTTCCAGCCTGGAGCCATTGGGTAACGGCACAGTACAGGCACTGCCCACCGCCAACTTCAGGCCCACCGCTTCCATAACCAGCCCGGCTACACGGGTGACGCGTCCCGATACCTGCATCGGTTCTGCGATCGCCAGCAGCTCGCCGCAGTCGCGCAGATAGGCTTTCCAGCGCTGACTGTGCGGCTGGGGGGAAGTCATGACGCAAGCCAGTCCGATTCCTTGCCCAGGGCAGCGGCAATCCGTTGCCAGCGCGTCGAGAGCGAGGCGTCGATCTGGTTGTGGGCGGTTTCCACGCGGCAGCCCCCAGGCTCCAGTTGCGCGTCTTCGGCCAAATGCCAGCCGGTTTTGTCGAGCTCGTCCCCCATCTGGTTTTTGACCAGCAGCAGGTCGTTCGGATTGAGATAGAGCCGTGCTGGCTGGTGCAGGGCAGGCAGGTAGTGAATGGCTTCGCTGACAATGGCGTTAATGAGTTCCGGGCGCACGTCCAGCGCGGTCTTGAGCATTGCCTTGGCGAGATCAAGCGCCAGATCCAGTACCTCATTTGCGATCAGCTCATCTGCCTGCGCGACCTCGGTGGCAAAGCTTGCGGCGATGGTCAGCAAGCGCGCCCTTTCTTCGGTGGCCTCGCTGCGGCCTGCGGCGAGTCCGGCAGTGCGGCCTTCCGCAACACCCGCTGCATAACCTTCAATCCGGGCCTGTTCGCGAATTGTTAAAATTTCATCGACGGTAGGCAGGGAAACGGCGGATAAATTTGCTGCTTGCGGCGTGACCCGGGCATCGTCGAAAGATGCCATTTCCCAGCGCTGGTAAGCGGATTGCTGCTCCTTGGGGACGACGTTAGACATAGGTGTCCTCGCCTTTTGCGCCGAGCATCAGCTGGCCTTCGTCGGCCAGGCGACGCACGATCTGCAGGATTTCTTTTTGCTGGGCCTCGACCTCCGACAAACGCACCGGCCCCTTGGCTTCGAGGTCTTCACGCATCATTTCGGCTGCGCGCTGCGACATGTTCTTGAATATCTTGTCGCGCAGTTCCGGCGCCGCGCCCTTGAGCGCAACGATCAGCGCGTCAGACTGCACTTCGCGCAACAGGAGCTGGATGCCGCGATCATCGATGTCCATGATGTTGTCGAACACGAACATCTCGTCCATGATCTTTTGCGCCATGTCATCGTCGTAGTTTTTCAGACTTTCCATGACGGAGGTTTCGGTATCACCGCTCATGAAGTTGAGGATTTCCGCAGCGACGCGGATGCCTCCCATCGGTTTTTTCTTGAGGTTTTCGTTGCCGGAGAGCAGTTTGGTGAGCACGTCGTTAAGCTCGCGCAGCGCTGCCGGTTGTACGCCATCCAGCGTCGCGATACGCAGCATCACATCGTTGCGCAGGCGTTCGGTGAAATTCTTTAATATATCGGAGGACTGATCCCGCTCCAGATGCACCAGGATAGTAGCAATGATCTGCGGATGTTCATTGTGGATGAGCTCCGCCACCGATGGCGCATCCATCCACTTCAGGCTCTCTATGCCGCTGGCATCCCTGGCGCCGAGGATGCGGTTGAGCAGCGAGGCGGCCTTGTCATCGCCCAGGGCTTTGGTCAGCACGGTGCGGATGTAGTCGTCCGAGTCGATGCCCAGCGATGAACTGCGCCCTACTTCCTGGCAAAAATCGTTGAGCACCGAGGCGACCTGATCGTGTGCGATGGTTTTCATCACGGACATGGCCTGCCCCAGTTTCTGCACTTCACGCGGGCCGAGGTATTTCATCACTTCCGCAGCCTCGTCCTGGCCCAGCGCGAGCATCAGGATAGCACCCTTCTCTATGCCGATATCATTGCTCATTGCCGTTTACCCAGGTCTTTACCACGTTCGCTACTATTTTCGGATCTTGCTTGGCCAGTTGCTTGGCCACTTCCAGGTTCTGCTGGTAGCCCAGCACGCCGTGCGTGGTCAGATCCATGAGTTCACCGTCGGCAGGCATGTGAGATATGTGAACCACATCGTCATCGCCGGGAGCTGGCAGTGCAGCATGGGCGTCCGCATCTCCGGATAATCTGTGCAGCATCGGCTTGAGCACACGGAAAAACAGGTAGAGCAGCACCGCGATGGCGATCAGGTATTTGCCGGCATCCTTGGCGAGTTGAATGTTTTCAGGTTGCTTCCATAGCGGCACTTCGGGAATGGCTTCTTTTTCAGCCCCGGCAAATGGACTGTTGACCACGTTCAGCGTATCCCCGCGTTGCTGGTTGTAGCCCATTGCCTCCTTTACCAGGTCCGTGATCTGTGTCTTTTCTGCAGCAGTGAGCGGCCGGCTGATGACCTTGCCCGATTTGTCGATGGTGTTTCTATAGTTGACGACGACCGCCACCGAGAGGCGCTTCAGGCCACCCATGGGTTGCTGTACGTAACGGATGGTTTTGTCGAGCTCGTAATTAACCGTGGATTCCTTTTGTGTGCTGGTGGGCGGATTGGTGGAGGCGGGCGCGGGTGCCGTATTCTTGGCAGCCGGCGCGTTGATAGGGGCCGTTGCAGGCGCGGGTGGCTGATTGGACAGTGCGCCCGGCACGCCCGTTGCATTGGCACTGCCCGCGTTGATCGTTTCACTGGTTTGCTGGCTGCGTACCGAAGCCGCGTCGGGTGTCTGGTTGGGCTTGTAGGTTTCAGCAGCCTGCTCGCTATGGGAAAAATCCACGTCGGCGGTGGCCTCGGCGTGCACATTGTTGGCACCTACAATCGGGGTAATGATGGATTCAACGCGTTTGACGATGCTGCGCTGGAGTTCATGGATGTATTTGAGCTGGCTGGGATCGAGGCCGTTGGCGCCGGCGCTCGAGCTGGTATCGGAGAGCAAGTTGCCATTCTGGTCAACAATGGTCACGTTTTTTGTCGGCAGCTCCGCTACGCTGCTGGCAACAAGGTGCACGATCGCGCTGACTTGTTGTTGATCCAGTACCCGGCCGGGTTGCAGATTCAGCAAAACCGATGCCGTGGGTTTCTGCTGTTCGCGTACGAATACCGACGCTTTCGGCAGGGCGAGAAGCACGCGTGCCGACTGTACCGCCGAGATTGACTCGATCGAACGCGCGAGTTCACCTTCCAGCGCGCGCTGGAAATTCACCTGTTCAAGGAATTGGGACACCCCCAGTTTCTGGTTTTCCATCAACTCGAAACCGACATTGCCGCCTTTTGGCAGGCCTTGCGAGGCAAGCTTGAGACGCGCCTCATATACCTGGTTTGCCGGTACCAGGATGGCCCCGCCGCCTTCGGCAAATTTGTAGGGCACATTCATCTGCTGCAAGGAAGCGACGATGGCGCCGCCATCGCGGTCGCTGAAATTGGAGAACAGGACGCGATAATCCGGCTGCTGGCTCCACATCCACACACCGGCCATGATGGCGATGACGGCTGCAATGCCCAGCATCTGCAAAAACTTGCGTCCGCCCGGCCCCTGCGCCAGGCCCATGATCTTGGGAGGGAGAGCGGCTTCGCCTGCTACAGGCATGATGTAGCTCCGCAATCGTTGCAGTTATGGATTGTTCGGCTGCTCTTGATGTTTTGATTCATATTGTTTCCTCACCCATTCGGGGTGCTCGCCTCAGCATCGATTATCAGCATGGCGCGGCATTTCAATTGATTGAATAGAGGACTGTTTCCGGCGCTTATCCGGCTGAGGCTGCGGCGACTGCGTGATAATGTGGCGTTGTAGAAACCCGTAATCCTGGAAAAAGCAGTTGAAGCCACAGGGAACACAGCGTGCGACGCAGGTTTTGGGGAGAGTTATTTTTCCTGACGGGCGAGTCTGGAAAATCCGCCAATACGTTGTTTTTACTCTGTGCTCTCTGTGGCAAACTGCCCCGCTTCTAGGATAAACCCGGTGCACTGCCGGGCAGCGGTTGTGACTTGTATGGAGCCAGCTATGAAGACCGGGATGATCGATACCAGCAGGATAGAAGCGATGATGGCGCAGTTGAAGGCTGCTGCAGTACGTGCCGAGGGCGCGCAAAGCCCTCTTCAGGCCGGAAAGACTGCGCACAGGGCGGATTTCGCGGATGCGCTGAAGTCGTCGCTCGATCAGGTCAACAATGTGCAGCACCAATCAGCGCAACTGGGCCAGCGTTTCGCCATGGGTGACGACAAGGTGAACCTGTCGGATGTGATGATTTCCATGCAGAAAGCCAATATCTCTTTCCAGGCGACTGTCCAGGTGCGGAATAAGCTGGTCGCCGCTTATAATGAGATAATGAATATGCAGATTTGACCGATTTGACCATGGGTACATGGGGAAACCCCCGGGGTTTCGGAACTCAAAAACGTTATATGCCGGAGACGGCATGTCAAACTGCGCAATATAATACATTGGTTCCCGTGTGTCCCGTGCCTTCCGGGGTTAACCGCTTTTCAGAGATCACCCCAACCCGGTAATTTTCGCGTTGCGTTCCCGCTCCAGGTGCATGATATAGCGTTGCACTGCGGCCAGCATGGCCTTTGACAGATCGACGAACAGGCATCCCAGGCGGCGATTGGTTTTGCCGTTGAATAGCGTCAATTCCTGCGAATTCCTGATTTGCAGGGTGACCGTGATCACACCGAGGCCGGGCAGCTCGATACGACAGTTCTTGTATTCACGCCCGATCGTGGTATCCAGTATTTTCTTGTCATCAAGCAGGGCAATCCCGCCACAGCTGATGTCTACCAGCGGTGTCGCGTAGCTGCCCCCGCCGACATCGGCGGGAAGCGGAATCATGCAAAGTATGGGATTGCTGATGGGCGTGTTGACGCGGTAGTACTCGCGCCGCTGCAGCCGAATGAGACTGTGAGGAATGGGAATGCGCAGGGCAGGGCGGTTGTCATGGAGCGCACTGTCTGCGCCCGCAACGGAAAACAGGATGCGCACCTTGTCAAGCGATGCCTCGAAGGCGATGTCGTCCGATTGTGTAATGCGCTGATTCAGCAATGCGCTGGGCGCACAGTCGATAATCACAGCATCGTTGGCCTCGTCTACTTCCAGTATCGAGGTGACGACAGCATCCGCCCCGCCATTGACCAGCATGGTGATGAGTTGATGATGTTCACCAATGGCGCGTAGCAAGGCAACGATTTCACGGCGTGAATGCACCAGATAAGGGCTCTGATTTTCAGTGCCGAAGTCGGGGTAGTCATTGGGCATGTTGATGAGCGGTCTGGAGGAATAAAAAAATGCGCCCAAGCGGATAACGCAGTATGTCCATCAATGTGACGCATCGCTATTTTGATGCTCCGTCTCAATACGGTATAGCCAGGCGAGTAACTCTGCAACGGCCCGATACAGGGCGGGCGGAATGTGCTGGTCGAGCTCAACCTGCATCAACAGGGCAACCAGTTCCTTGGACTCATGCACGAAAACGCCATGCTCTTTGGCGCGGGCGATGATTGCCTGTGCGACCAGCCCATTACCCTTGGCGACGACTTTGGGTGCGGCAGCGCCGGTCTGGTAGGCGAGTGCAACAGCACTCTGTAACGGTGCGCTAGGCTCGTTCATGCTGTTTCACAATCAGGGAATCAAGTGGAATACCGGCAGCATCCAGGGCATCGGAAAGCTGTGCGCCATGTGCGCGCAGCGAAGATGCCGAGGCTTCCGTGTCGGCATGAATCTGAATGTGCAGGTGTTCTCCTGTCAGGCGTATGGTCGCCGCTACCGTCCCCAGAGTCGGCAGCTCAAAACGTACCTCGCTGTGCCAGGACGGCTGCATATCGCGGCTGCTGCCTTCGGGCGTGTCTTCGCCAACTTCCCACTCCATGGCTTGACCGGGCCAGGCCTCACCACGCCACAGCACCCGTTGTTGTTCCAGCGTATTCAATTGCTGGCTGATCAATTGCGTCAATGCCGTGTTGTTTGCGTCGGGACGTGGCAGGGCAGTGGCGGGATCTGCTTGCAGGGCGTGTCCAGCCTGTGCCTGCGGTTCACGCATCAGCTCAGGTAAGGAGCGGTTACCATTGGCCCATTCCCGGACGTGCGCCTCATAGAACAGACCGCTGAAGCTGAGCGTGTCGCGCAAAGCAACAGCGATTTGCGCAGTACTCATGGCCGGTGAAGCGACCAGCACCGCCTTGCCGGCCACCGTGTCAGGCGCGCCATTCTGCTGCGCGGCATGCAGCAGGTTGTCGATGAGCCGGCCGGTGCTGCTGAGCGAAGTCATGGCAGCCCCAGGCTGGGCCCCCAGCAGGAAAGCGAGCTGAGGTTCCCGGCTCATCAGTGTCAGCGGCAGTAAATCGCCAGTGCGTGTGCCGGCGGGCAGTAGCATGCGTACCACCGCATCGGCGATGCGTACCAGAAAGCTGCCATCATCAAAACGCGACACAACCTTGCCCTGGAATTGCTGGCCCAACGCGCCTGGTGTGAACTGGCGAGATGCCTCCTCACGTGCATCAGCAAGCGGCAATACAGGCATGAGTGCCTCGATCGGGGTGATCAGCCGCGCACCTGCCGCCATTTCCGGTCGCACGGGGGTCATGCTCAGCCTGCCTGATTCCTGCCGTAAGCCATGGAAAGCTTGCGCTCGGTGCTGGCGTTGCTCAGCAACGACGACAATTGTGCCATCCACGGCTCGGTAATGTTGCGTATCTCGCGGTCATCCGCGAGGATCTTTTGAATGATCGTAAGCTTGCGTTCACGCATAACCGCGGTCAGCGCCAGGCGCGGTTCGCCTTTTTCAAGCGTGCGTACATGGCTGGCGCAGCGCGATTCCAGTGCCGCCAGGCGTTCCCAGTTGCTGCTGCGCGCGGCGGCCAGCATCTGTTCAGTGATGTCCGCCACAGACTCATACAGGGAGATGATTTCTTCACTATTCATCATTAGAGGTCACGCTCTCACAAAGGAATCAACACGCGGCATGATGGGGTCTTGCACCGATACTGTCGGCACTGCTTCAGTGGTGACGGTGGTGCCGATTGCCTCCCAGGCTTCGCGCAGCTGGCTGAGCAGGCTGCCCACTTCCTCCAGTACTGCAGGTTCATTGTTGAGGTTGGCCATCAGCAGGCGATTGCTCATGTACTCGTACAGGGCATCCAGGCTGGCCGCGATTTCCCCGCCGGCAGCCTTGTCCAGGCTTGCCCGCAAGCCGCTGTTGATAATCATGATCGCCTGGGAAATGGCCTGGCCCTTGGCTTCGGTTTCACCGCTCTTCATCTGTTGCATGGCGTTGGTTACGGCAGTTTTTGCGCCGTCAAACAGCATGACAATGAGCTTGTGCGGGTTTGCCGCCGCTACGCCGGTTTCCATGCCGACTGTTGCATAAGTGTTTGCACCGTTGCGTGCTGTTCCAAACATTTTAGGTTTCTCCCTCAGGCGATCTTAGGTAAATTCGCGAGCTGTTGCGTTAAAAAGCTGCTGGTGGTGTTCATGCTGCTGATCATGGTGTCAAGCGCAGTGAATTGCGCGCGATAGCGTGCCTCTATGTTGACCAGTTGAGCGTTCAAGTCCAGTTGGTCTTTGGCAAGACTCTTGAGCGAGGCATTGATGCCATCGGTACTCGCTGAAATTAAGCCGCCCGTGCCGAGCAGTGAATTCGCGAGCGTATTAAACTGATAGGCGTAGCCTTGCGAGTAATTAACCGTGCCACGCGCGCCCAGGCTGCCGCCAGTGACTTGTATTTTCAGTCCTTCGGAAGCATCGCCGGTGGCACCGGTGAGGTACTGTCCACTACCCGCTGCGGCTACGCCGTTGATGGTGCCGGCGGTATCCACGCCGGTTGTGACCACCGCACTGCCGCCAAAATTGAGGTTGGCCTGGCCATTGCCGCCGGTAATATTGGCAGCGGACGATGATCCATAACGATTGGAAATGATCTTGAGCACGCCGGCTGATTGCGTCACCGTTACCGCGGAGCCGGCTGCCACAAAAGCGCTTGCACCGTTGATTTGCGACTGTACAGCCGTGGCCAGGGCCGCAGCGGTGGCGTAGCTCCCTGGCGGCAGCGTCACGCTGGCAGATACGCCATCGACCAATACCTGCAGGGTGTCGTTTGCACCGGCCGTGATAGTGAGTCCAGCGGCGGCCGAGGCCGTGGCGCTGCCTTGTGTGGCGAGCTGCGTGACTTTGATGCTGTATGCGCCTGAAGCGGTTTTGGTGCTCGCGCTGGAATAGGCAACGAGACTGTCCGAGGATTTGCCCACGGCAGCGAAGAGCCCGGCAATATCACTGAAATTACTGGTGACCGCACTCTGCAGCTTGGTGCTGTCAACAGCAAGCGAGCCATCCTTCTGAAATGTGACGCCGAGTTGAGGCAGTAGCGTGAAAGCACTGGCGCCTCCTGCAACCGGCGTGGATAGCACACGGCGGATCTGGTTCTGGATCAGGGATACCGAGGGATCGCCATTCAGTATCGCGGCCTGCTTGGTCGTGGCGTTGTAGGCCGATGCATCGGATAACGTCTGGTTGATGCTATTGTAAGCTGCGACAAAGGCATTCACTGCTTTCGTGACCGAACCGGTGTCGCGTGCTACCGTGATATTGGTGGGACTGCCGACATTGGTCTTGGTCAGATTGAGAGTGACACCCTGTATCGCGTCGCTGATGGTGTTGGTGGTTTTGGTGACAGCGACGCCATCTATCTTGAAATTGGCATTTTGAGCAGTGACGGTTTCAGAAAGCGCCTGGCCGGTGTTGTTGGCCGGATCCTGGCTTAACAGGCTGGAAATAGTGGCATCGCCGGACACCGAAATTTTCATGCTGTTGGTTTTGCCGGTGGTGTTATCCGTCAGCACCAGGCGATAAGGTGAAGCACTGCCATCATTCACGATGGTGGCCGATACGCCGATATTGGCGCTGTTGATGGCATCGCGTATACCGGAAAGAGAGTTGTTGCTGGCATTGATGGTCACGGTTTTGGTGCCGGAACCATTGCTGGTGAAGCTGGCGCCGGTATAGGTGCCATTACTGAATGTACCGCCGGAAATGGTGCCGAAATCAAAGGTCAGCGTGGTGGTGGCGCCGCTTCCTATGGCAGTGCTGGCGCTGGTCTGGCCTGCGGCAACCAGTTTTTGCGCCTGGGCGAGACTGGATACTTCCAGCGCATAGGTACCGGGTGTGGCACTGGAACTGGCGCTGGCAGAAGCAATCGTGGCATCCGCAAGGGTTGCGCTTACAGCCTGAAACTGGCCGATAGCGGATAAACCCTGCATCGCACTCTGGAACTGGGAAAGTGCGCTCTTCAACATGCCAAAACCGGAAAGCTTCGCCTGATAGCTCGCTACTTTATTGTTAAGCGCAATGAGCGGCTGTTGTTCGACGGACATCAATTTTGAGATGATGCCGTTAACGTCAAGTCCCGAGCCTATGCCTGGTGTTGAGATTCCCATGATCTGTTTCCTTGTGTGAGCCTGGCGCTCAGGCCTTTTCCCGGATCAGGAGGCCCTGCAGCTTGTCCAGTTCTTTGGCAATGGCGAGCACTTCCTTGGAAGGCGTTTGCCGTATTACGGTATTGGTTTCGGTATCGACTATCTTGACCAGGGTTCTGCCGCTGTCCGGGTCAATGCTGAATTCAATATTGCTGGTGATCGGTTTCAGGAACTTGTTAATTGCGTCGAGCGCGTGTTTCAACTCGGCTGCATCGACAGGTGCTGGTTTGGACGGCTCCTGTGCTGGGACGCGGACGCCATTGTTTGGTAGAGCGGGCACAATCAAGGGTGCGGCGGTCGGAACCGTTTCGGGCGTTGCTTGCCGTTTTGACGCGGGCGTATTCGGGGCCTGTGATATTCGACTGATTTCCATGACCATTTCCCTTGCAGTGGGAAGATGGAAAGCGGTTTCCCGCCTTCCATCCGGTTACAGCAACCCGACAGGGTTGCCTGGTGCTGATTAACGCAACAGTGCCAGCACGCCGTTCGGCAGTGCGTTCGCTTGTGCCAGCATTGCCGTACCTGCCTGTTGCAGGATTTGCCCGCGGGTCAGCGCGGCGGTTTCTGCAGCGAAATCGGCATCCTGGATGCGGCTGCGCGATGCGGTCAGGTTTTCTGCCGTTGTTTGCAGGCTGGCTACAACCGATGAGAAACGGTTTTGATAGGCACCGAGTGATGCACGGCTGGTATTCACAGCGGAGAGCGCGGCGTCGATTGCAGTCAGTGCCGTTTGCGCGCCGCTGACCGTGCTGACGTCGATCGCGCTGATTGCCGTGCCGGTAGCGGCGATGGCAGTCGTATTGGAGAACGCACCGGTGAATACAACATTGCCGGTGATGCCGGCTGGCGCTTGATAGGTGATGTTCAGCGTGGAACCGTAGGTCCCTGCCGCAGCCATGCCGAAGTCCGCCATGGTCGTTCCGACAGCCGTACCCAGTGTGAGCGCGGTTGTGATGTTGCGCCCGTCGGCAGCGGCCAGGCTGACGCCAGACCCCGTATCCGTTGCAACGACACCCGTCACCGAGGATTGCGCGTTGAGTGCCGTTACTGCGTTGGTGCGGTTGGTGGCAGCATTGGTCGTTGCGTTGACGGTAATAGCAGTGCCATTGACGGTAAGGGTCACGGTACCGGCGGTGGTTGTGCCGATCGTTTGGGTCGCGGCCGCAACCGATGTCGCGTTAGCCGTGGCACCCAAGCCGGCCACGCCAGAGCTGTTGATTGCACTGGCAAGCACCTTGGCATCATTGGCGATCGTACCCAGCGAAGTTGTGGCACCGCCCACGGTGACGCTTTGAGCGGCTGCCGTGTTGCTCGCTGTACCGATCGACTGGCCGGTCAGGGTGAAACCCTGAAACTGACCCAGGGCGCTGGTGCGGGCGCTGGAGATGGATGATATGGTGATTTGATCCTGCGCGGCGACGTTGTTGGCGCCGACCTGGAAGGATTGGCTGGTAAAGGAGCCATTCAATAGTTTCACACCGTTGAACGATGAGCTTTGTGCCACGCGGTCGATTTCACTACTCAGCTGGGTAATTTCGTTTTGAATCGCGGCACGATCACTGGCGCTGTTGGTAGCGTTGGCGGATTGCACCGACAGGTCGCGCATGCGCTGCAGGTTCTTGCCGATCTGAGCCAGATCGCCTTCGGCCGTCTGTGCCAGGGAAATACCGTCGTTGGCATTGCGCGCGGCCTGGTTAGCGCCGTTAATCTGCGATGTCATCCGTTCGCTGATGGCGAGGCCGGCGGCGTCGTCCTTGGCGCTGTTGATGCGCAGGCCGGATGACAGGCGCTGCAATGCAGTGGCCAGCGAAGACTGGGAAGTGGTGAGGTTGCGCTGGGCATTCAGCGAAGCGAGGTTGGTATTGATATAACTAGCCATTTTAGATCTCCTTAGATTCCTGTGGTTTGATGGATCCGGCTTAAGTGCCGTCAACTTTGGTTTGACCTTGGTAAGGCCAGGCATTCAAACCGCCGTTATTTAGCTTATCGGGCAGTGCCAGAGAAATATTTAGAGTAAAAATATTTTTTTTTTGCCGGCACTGACTGAAACTTGAACCGCCTATTCCACGTTTCGGCAGCAATCGCGAAAATCTTTAATCCTGGAGATCTTCAGATAAAGGCAGTTAACCAGCCTCGCATAGATACAGACTAGTCCGCGGCGACCGCGCGGTTCTTGCCGGCTTTCTTGGCTTGATACAGCGCCGCGTCGGCGCGCTTCAACACCGATTTGGGATCTTCGTCAGGGGCGCTTAACGCCACGCCCGCGCTGAAGGTGATCAGCAGGCGCTGATTGTTGTGCATAAAGATGCGCTTGGTCAGCTCTTTTTTCAGCCGTGCCACTACTCTCAAGGCATCCTGCAGCGAAGTATCAGGGAGCACGACCATAAATTCCTCTCCGCCAAAGCGACCGATGACATCCATGGTGCGCAGTGTTTCCTTGATGATTTTTACTACATATATCAGTGCTTCGTCACCCGCGCCATGGCCATGGGTGTCATTGAGCCGTTTGAAATCATCCATATCCAGCAGGGCGACGCAAAGTGGCGTGCCGCGACGTTTTGCGCGTGCCTGTTCGCGTTCGAAAACGTCATCCAGGCCACGGCGGTTGAGGCTGCCGGTCAATGGATCTTCGCGCGCGAGCTCGCTCATTTGAGCGAGTTGGGATTCCAGCTTGTGGATTTTAGCCTCGGCGCCTTGCACTTTCTGCTGTGCTGCCAGCATTTCATCGCGCGAATTCAAGGCTTCCGTCTGCACCGTGCGCGTATCGCGCATGACGTCGTCCAGTACCGAATTGAGTTCGCTGATACTGCCGGCCTTGGCGATTTTCTGCGAATAAATGTCCATTTTTTCATGGTAATCGCCGGTGCTGACGGCGACAGTATTCAAACGATCAATGAACATCGTGACCATGTTTTTCACCGTGATCTTGGCTTCCGCCAGGCTGTTCTTAAGCGTGCCCTGTTTGTAGATCACTTCCTTGAGACTGCGCGTGGCATCTTCCAGCACATGGTGATTGATCGGGCCGGAGATGAGGCTCTGAACAACATCGATCTGACCGCGCAACCAGCTGTCCTCTTCCAGCAGATCACGCACGTTATCGAGCAGGAGCCTGAACAGGCGCAGCAGCAATTCCTGTTGTTCGGCCCGGTCGGCGCTTTTCAGTTCGATGCGGAAGCACAATTGCTTCAGGCGGCTGGCGGCGCCGTTGAGCGCTGCTTCGGTTTGCGCATCCTTTATCGCAGCAGCCAGGGATTCGGATTCGGCAACGAGTTCCGGGCTACCGGCAAGGAGGGAGGCGACGGCAAATATCAGGGTGCGGGTGAGTAACTCCCGCAGTAGCCGGATTTGTTGGCTGTCGTCAGCGGGTAAATACACGGGCGTGCTGGCGACCGGGGGTGTTTTCTTGAGGCGCTTTTCAATGAGCTGGGAAAGGCCCTCTGCATAGTCCCGCCAGTCGCGAGCCTCTATGGCGCGATTAAATCGGACACCCAATACGGCTGCGTCGCCGCGCGTATGTGCCAGGTTTTTTGCAAAGTCGGCAAGTACGGTTTCCGCGTCAAGACCTGCTCGAATACCTGCGATTTCATTGTAGGCAGTACGATAGGCGTCCGGTGTCGGGGCAGTACGCTGCATCGCCAGACGACGGAAGGCTTCCCGAGCAATGTCGGCAGCATTCTGTGGCGGTGCAGGGGTGTCTTTCATGGTGGGGGTCAGCGAGCCTTGCGGGATAGGTTCTGATTGTGAGCATATTAGGCGGATTCAGCTGCTGCCAATAAGACGATTAGTGACTGAAATATTTGCCATTTCAGGGTTTAAAAGAGCGGGCTTGGAAGTTTAGAACGGCAATTCAACCCGTGCTTAACTGCTTTTTCCAGGATAAATCGACGTTTCCCTAAGCCGGCAGGCAGCGCACCAGCAGGGCCGTTTTGTCCAGCGCCGCCAAGGCCCGCTCAATGACAACGGCGCTGTTGTCCCTGTCACCCGTTGTCGCTTCGACCACCAGGCGCGCGCTGGCGCACAGGCGCAACGCGCTCACCGGTAAGCCATTACGCTGGCCGAATGCAGCTGGCTGCCCCAACTGGTAGCGGAATGCGGCGATGGTGTGGCTGGCGCCGGTGGGATTCAAGCCGGGATGGTCGGTCAAGTCGGCTTGCAGGCGTCGATAGACCTGTGCTGTCTCTTCCTGGTTTAACGGTCTGTTTCCGGCCCGGGTTGCGCAGTGATGAAGCAGAAACGGAAAAATCGTCGGGATATGATCCCAGCTTGCCGCCTCGATCAAGGGACGGCGGTCGATCCGGGGAACGGGGACCAGTTCAAAGGCCGGATCGCTCTTCAGCCGATGCTGAACGGCACGCGCAAAGGCCTGCAGGAAGCGCGCGACCACGGCTTCCGGCACGGCGCGAAACGCCCGCAATTCTGCCATAGCGGCTTCCCAGCGCAGTAACAGCCCGAAATTGGTCAGGTTATCGAGGATGCCGGCGGTGGTCCAGCCATCCGGCCAGTCGGCCGTGGCGGAATAGGCCTGCAAAGCACGCGGCAGCGGGTGCCTGCGCAGGCGCTGTGCGGCCGCTGAGGGGATAAGCAGCGCGCCCGAGAAAGTCGGGCCGGTAAGGAATTTTGAGCCGGTCAGGGCGATCATGAAACCATGCGCCAGATAGGTGCGCAGGGTTGATGGTGCGAGCCGGAACTGGCACGCATCGACCAGAATATCGAGTGTATCCGGCCAGCGGCGCTGCAGTGCGGCAATGCAGGCCAGGCTCGGCGCGAGCAAGCCGGTTTTGGAAACATCGGTGAGTATCAGCAGCACGCGCCGCCCTTGCGCTACGGCACTGGTCGCCAGGGATTCGACCGCGGCGTCTACTGCCGCCGGCGGACGCGGGGTGCCGTCGGCCAGGCGAATCGGCACAGCCACGACTTCAATTGCACCCGTGCCGGTGATGGAGCTGCCGGCGCTGACTGAATCCCCGTATGCGGTATGGGCGCTGAAGTGGCGGCCGGCCAGGGCTGCCGGTACGCCGCTACCGGTTTCCTCTGCGTTCACCATAAGCGCGAGTGTGGATACAGAAGCACTGCTGCCGGCGAGCTGGGCAGCAATCAGGTGCAGGTCCGTACCCGATGCGGCGAAGACGATTTCGAGGCCGGGCAGATCGCCTGCGCCGCACAGCTGAGCCAGTTCCTGACGCAGCCGATTCAGTTCGCGGGCGTAGATGATGGCATGCGGTTCCGCATCGGCAGCGCGGAGAAGGCGGCGGCGCAGATCGTCCGCCGCGGCAAAGCCCGCCGCGGAGATGACCGATGCAGTTGCGGATCCAAAACCCATCAGGCCCGGGTCGGGCTGAGGCGGGCAACCGTATTTGTTTAAAGCATGGCCCGGTACCAGCGCGATGCGCGCATCGCCGCCTTCCACCAGAAGCTGTTGCGTGGCTGGGAGGCCGGGCCCGATATGCCTATTGCTCACGCCGCGGTTCCCGCAGGTGAGGAATGGGGGCAAGCCTGGCTGTCAAGGTCAGGGCTGATGGCTTGCATTGGTCAGCATCGCGCGAAAGGCAGCGAACACTTTACGCATCTGCGGCTGTTTATACGGGAACAGGTCGACCGGATCCAGCGCGTGGACGATCATGTTGCTGTCCACCTCGAAAATCAGTAATTCGCCGGTACCGGTTTCGCCGCAATCGATGCCGAGATAGTCGAGCCCCATGCGTTCGCTGATGGCGCGCAAGGCAGCTTCATGCCGACGCGCGAAATCGTCGTCGAAACGGGCCATGAAGCGTGCTTCCTCGGCGCGTTTTGCCGCGCTTTCGGTCATGCCGGCATTCAGGTAATGGATCATCCAGTGCCCGGATATCGCCATATGACAGACATACGGGCGACCGTCGATGAGGACAATGCGATACTTCCTGAACAGGCCGTCCGCACCGCGATAATCGACGAAACGGGACACATAAAACGTGCTCATCGGCTGCGTCTGCAGATAGCCGGCAAGCGCTGCCGCTGAATCGAGCTTGTCCAGCCCTTGCCCGGCATGGGAGTCGACCGGACGCACAATGATCGGGAAATCGCCCTCGTCAAGGATGCCGGCAAGCGATTGCTGTTCGCGGCCGACTTGTTCCAGGATATGCCGGTCGATGCGCGCCGTGGTCGGCATGACTACCCCCGGCGCGGATGCCAGCAGCGCGCAGGCGCCATCGCGCGCCACGCCGGCGATTCGGTCCGGCGCATTCAGCAGCGGACGCGGCCAGTCCTGGATCAGGTCGGCAACATATTGCAACAGCGGACGATTCTGGTCCGATTCGCCGACGGCGACGAACGCCACGTCGTGTTCCGGCAGGATTGCAGGCAAGGACAGATGCGGCGCCACATACAGCATATCGAGCGCGATATCGGACCCTTCCACCAGAAATTCCAGGGGCGTATTGGCCATCAAATCGCCCGGCCCCATGATGGCGAGCAGGCGCATGGCTGCCGCGCCATTGGCCGCCGGCATGTGATACAGCTGTTGCATCTCCAGCGCCTGGGCCTGCACGGCGAGTGCGGCGTCGCGGTTGCCCTGGAGCTGCAGTAGCGTCGACAGATCCAGCAAGGTGTTGGCATCGTGCGGATGCGCTTGCGCGCGTTGCAGCAAACGCGCCCCCAACGGACCGAGATCGGCGCCGGAAAAGACCATCCGCATTAACGTTGCCAGGCCAATGAGCGGTTCGCAGTCATCGCCATTGGCGGGGGATTGCTCCAAAGATTCGAGATTCATCCTGTTTTCCTGAGTTGCCTGGTATTGCAAATCGTAAATGACGAAACATATGGGACAGGATTAACAGGATTTTCCAGGATTGACAGGAACGAAGCTAAATCAGCATTTGGCCGGGTATTCCTGTTAATCCTGTCCATGTTCCAGTTTCGCCATTATTGGGTTCAGATACCAGTCTTGGTAGCGGCTGCGCCGAATGCAAGCGTCGCCAGCAGCAGTGCGTCGATGTCGCTGGTATGAGTGCGGTGATTGACGATCGCTGCACGAATCGCGACGTGGCCGTCGATGCTCGTTGTTGACGGCGCGGCGATGCCCGACTCCTGCAGGGCGGCAGCAATATGCGTGTTGACCTGGTCGGCATTGTCGCTGCGGTAGCGGAAGCAGACGATGTTCAGTGCCACCGGCGCCATCAGTTCCAGCATCGGCATGGCCTCGATACGCTGCTTCATGTACTGGGCCAGTGCGCAGGTGCCGGAAATCACCTGGCCAAGCTGCTCCGCACCGTAGACTTTGATGGTGAACCAGGTTTTCAGTGCCCGGAAACCACGCGACAGATCCGGCCCGAAGTCGCACGGCCAGGGCGATCCGCCGGCCATGCCGCGAGCTTCCCGGCGCAGATAGGCCGCGGGTGAAGCAAAGGTGCTGTGGTGCAGCGTGCCGTCCCGCACCAGGATAAACCCCGCATCGTAGGGTACCTGACCCCATTTATGGAAGTCGAAGGCGATCGAGTCCGCGCGCTCGATACCGAGCAGGCGCGGTGCAATATCCGGGGCGAGCATGGCGAGTGCCCCGTAAGCGCCATCGACATGAAACCACAGCGCTTCCCGGTGGGCGATGTCCGCCAGGACGTCGAGATTATCGACGGCACCGACATCGACCGTACCCGCCGTCGCGGCGATGAAGAACGGGGTGAAACCGGCGCTGCGATCTGCTGCGATGGCCCGTTCGAGTGTTGGGGTATCCATCTGGTACTGATCATTCATCGGGATGATGCGCAGGGCATCGATACCGAGACCGGAAAGGTCCATCGCCTGCGCGATACAGCCGTGCGCACCAGCGGAAGTGTAGGCGGTGAGGCGTTTGCCACCGGCAGCGACGCCCTGCTGGCGCACACCGACGCCAAGCGCTGCGGTGCGGGCAACCAGGACGCCAATCAGGTTGGCCATGGAGGTGCCGGTCACAAACAGGCCGCTGGCAGTTACGGGAAAGCCGAACAGTTCGCGCATCCACTGCAACACCTGGCGTTCCACCTCGATGGGCATTTGGTCGCGTCCACCCAGATTTGCGTTCAATCCCGCCGCCAGCATCTCCGCCAGCATGCCCACCGGCGTGCCGCCGCCATGGACCCAGCCCATAAAACCGGGATGCGCGTTCCCCACCGCAAACGGCAACACATCGCGCATGAAACTTGCATGCACCGTGCCGAGATCGGTCGGTTGCCGGGGGAGCGTTTCGTGGAACAGATTACGCACTTGCTGCGGGACCGGCTGCCATACCGGACGCTCCCGGATATGCTCCAGGTAGTCCAGCATGTCGTCGAGCATGCGATGGCCCTGGGCGCGGAGTTCTTGCCAATCTGACGGATCAAGCGTGTGTTGAGAAGTCCCGTGGCTATCTTTGTTCATGTGAGCCAAGCAAATTTCTGATCTGGACGAAAGGCATAGGTTACCTCAAATGCCACACGAAAAAGATCCTGCCCATGGAAAACCGCAAAGACGAATACCTGCGGTGCAGGGCGTGTGTTGGCACGCCCCGGGCTGTCAGCCAGATGGGTGCCGGCAACCAGACGGGAATAAACAGTGTCGTTTCCCGGACTCTATGTGCGATAGCGTACAGCGCGTCCCGGGAAGGAAGGACACACTGTTCAGGCAGTCCATGAAAACTGTTCGTCCAGGAGATTCGAAATGCCTGTCTCATCCAACGCAATCCAAGCAACCGTGACTGCGTGTGCTCACCCCGCTGTGCGCAATATTGACACCTGGACTCTGCTGGGGCTCGCCATGCTTGGCGTGCGACTGGTTCAAGGATGTGGTTGGCGCGTCGTGAGTTTCCGGCGAAGGATCGCATCTTGCCCATATTTGTCGTAATCGAAGGAGGCTTCAAGCATGCCTGCACGCCACCGGGAACGACATCGCACACAACGCATCGGCTGGTTACGCGCAGCGGTATTGGGTGCGAACGACGGTATCGTTTCCACAGCGAGCCTGGTGCTCGGTGTCGCTGCTGCCCATGCGACGCATGGCAGTATCCTGGTCGCCGGAGTCGCGGGCCTGGTTGCGGGTGCCATGTCGATGGCTACCGGTGAATACGTGTCTGTCCATTCACAGGCAGACACCGAACAGGCTGAACTCAAGCTGGAGCGCAAGGAACTGGAAACAGATGACCAGGGCGAGCACAAGGAGCTGACAGCAATCTACATCGGTCGCGGCCTCGATCCCGCGCTTGCGCAGCAGGTCGCGGAACAACTCATGGCACATGACGCACTCGGCGCGCATGCCCGCGACGAGCTTGGCATTTCTGCCACGCTCAGTGCGCGCCCAACGCTGGCTGCGTTGGCGTCGGCTGGCTCCTTCGCTGTTGGCGCGGTCATGCCGCTGCTGGTCGTGGCGCTCGCTCCCCATACGAGTCTGATTCCTCTTGTCTCGGGAACTTCACTGGTGTTCCTGGCGTTCCTGGGTGGGTTGGCAGCGTACGTGGGCGGCGCACGTGTGATGGCGGGCGTAATGCGTGTCACGTTCTGGGGTGCACTGGCCATGGGATTGACCGCAGGGGTCGGAGCGCTGCTCGGTACTGTGGCGTGAACACGACCAACACTCCAGGATGTCACGCAGCCTTTATATACACAGCACGCCAAGGGTAAACCGAGATGATCTACTTAAGGGCACCTCTAAAAAACGCGAAGAATTTCACGCCGCCCTTCTTTCAGGGGCAATACAACCGAGCGCGGTGTTTTTCAACCGTTCCCCGATGAAGATGTTTCCACATTGCATTGTTTATTAATGGCTATTATTTTGTACGCGGCAGGAACGATTTTTGCCTCAGACAGCAAATATGAGGTTGGCATGATCTTCACAGCAACAAGCGATGCAGCCTGGCTGCCGCAAAGATGCAATGACGGTCGCTCATCACGCCCGCGCGGCGCAGCCGGCGAGACCCCGGATCCCCCCGAAAAGAAGGAGCTTCAAAATGCAGATTGGCATGATAGGCCTGGGACGTATGGGCAGCAATATGGTGCGGCGCCTGATGCGGGGAGGGCACCCATGCGTGGTGTACAACCGCCATGGCGAAGCCGTCGAGGCACTCCGCAGCCAGGGCGCTGTCGGCACGGTTTCGCTTGAGGATTTTGTCGCCCGCCTGACCAAGCCGCGCGCGGTCTGGCTGATGGTGCCGGCGACGGTCGTGGATGAGGTGCTGGCGCAACTGGTGCCGCTGCTTGAAGCGGGCGACATCGTCATTGATGGCGGTAACTCGTATTACCGCGACGATATGCGGCGCGCGGCCGAATTGCAGCAGGCTGGGGTGCATTATGTGGATGTGGGCACCAGCGGCGGCGTTGCCGGGCTGGAACGCGGCTATTGCCTGATGATCGGCGGCGAGAAAGACATTGTCCGGTACCTTGATCCGGTGTTTGCCACGCTTGCCCCCGGCGTGGGCACGGCACCGCGCACTCCGGGCCGGCACAAGCCCGACGCCAGCGCCGAACAGGGCTACCTGCACTGCGGTCCGGTTGGTGCCGGGCACTTCGTCAAGATGGTCCACAACGGGATCGAATATGGCCTGATGGCGGCTTATGCCGAGGGCCTGAACATCCTGCGCAATGCCAACGCCGGCAAGCGCTCGCGCGACAGCGATGCCGAGACCGCGCCGATGCGCAACCCGGAGTATTACCAGTATGAGCTGGACCTGCCCGAGATCGCGGAAGTGTGGCGGCGCGGCAGCGTGGTGGCGTCCTGGCTGCTCGACCTGACCGCAGCGGCGCTGGCCGAGGATGCCGAGCTCACCGGGTTCTCGGGACGTGTATCGGATTCGGGCGAGGGGCGCTGGACGGCACTGGCCGCCATCGACGAGGGCGTGCCGGCACCGGTCCTCAGCGCGGCGCTATTCGAACGCTTTGCTTCGCGCGGCGATGCCGACTATGCCAACCGGCTCCTGTCCGCGATGCGCAAGCAGTTTGGCGGGCATGATGAGAAGAAAGAAGGGCGCTGAGATGGGCCATGCCGATAGCCGCACCACGCCGGCCGATGCGCTGGTGATCTTTGGCGTGACCGGCGACCTTGCCCACAAGATGATCTTTCCGGCGCTCTATGCGATGGCCAGGCGCGGTGTCCTCAACGTGCCGGTGGTCGGCGTCGCCGCCTCGAAATGGAGCCTGGCGCAACTGCGCAAACGGGCGACGGACAGTATCAGGCACGCCGGCAGGATCGATGACCGCGCCGCCTTCGAGCATCTTCTTTCACTGCTCCGGTATGTGGGCGGCGACTACACCGACCTGGCTACGTTCAAGGCGCTCAAGCAGGCGCTGGGCGATGCCCGGCGCCCGGCGCATTACCTCGCCATCCCGCCTGCGCTGTTCGCCACGGTGATCAAAGGGCTCGGTACTGCGGACCTGGCCGATCAGGCGCGCGTCATCGTCGAAAAACCGTTCGGACGCGACCTGGCTTCGGCGCGGGAACTCAACCGCATCGCGCTGTCGGTGTTCGCGGAAGACGCGATCTTCCGCATCGACCACTATCTCGGAAAAGAGGCGATCATGAATATCCTCTATTTCCGCTTCGCCAATTCATTCCTCGAGCCGATCTGGAACCGCAACCACGTGGCCAGTGTGCAGATCACGCTGGCCGAGGATTTCGGCGTGAACGGGCGCGGTGCATTTTACGAAAGCGCCGGTTGCCTGCGCGACGTCATCCAGAACCACCTGTTCCAGATTGCCGCGCTGCTGGCCATGGAGCCGCCCGCTTATCAGGGCTATGGCGCCGTGCACAGCGAGAAAGCCAAGGTGTTCCAGGCGATGCGCCCGCTGCACCCGGACGACGTGGTGCGCGGCCAGTACGCCGGTTACCGCAAAGAGCCGGGCGTGGCGAAGGACTCGGACGTCGAGACGTTCTGCGCCCTGCGGCTGTTCATCGACTCGTGGCGCTGGGAAGGGGTGCCGTGGTACCTGCGTTCCGGTAAATGCCTGGCTGCAACGGCGGCCGAGGTCCTGGTAGAACTGAAACCGCCACCGCAGAGGCTGTTCGACGATTCAGCGCCGCTGGCCGGGCGCGCCAATTACCTGCGCTTCCGGCTCTCGCCCAACTCCGCCGTCGCCCTCGCCGCGCGCGTCAAGCGCGCAGGCAAGGAGTTCGTCGGCGACCAGCGCGAGCTCTATCTGCTGGATGCACAGCCGGGAGAGGAAACACCCTACGAGCGGCTGCTGGGCGACGCCATGGCCGGCGACGGGGCGCTGTTCACCCGTGAGGATGCGGTTGAGGCCGCCTGGGCGGTGGTCGATCCCGTCCTTGACACACACCACCGGGCGCACCGCTACAAGCCCGGCAGCTGGGGGCCGAAACAGGCTGACGCGCTCATTGCGGCACACGGTAGCTGGCACAACCCGATACCGGTGAAGGCGGCAAAATGACAGCGGCGAACGAAGTGGTGTTCCTGCTGGACGTGGACAATACCCTGCTCGATAACGATCGCATCGTAGCCGACCTGGGCAGCCATCTTGCGCATGAGTTTGGTGAACCGAGCCGGAATCGATACTGGGAAATTTTCGAAGCGCTGCGCGTTGAACTCGGCTATGCGGACTACCTTGGCGCGTTGCAACGCTACCGTTTGGGCGCCATGAATGATCCGCGCTTGCTGATGATGTCTTCATTTCTGGTGGACTATGCGTTTGCAGAGCGCTTGTATCCTGGCGCGCTCGACGTCATCGCACATCTGCGCCGTTGGGGAGCAACGGTGATTCTGTCGGATGGCGACGTGGTGTTCCAGCCGCGCAAGACACAGCGATCGGGATTGTGGGACGCGGTCGAGGGCCGGGTGCTGATTTACCTGCACAAAGAGAAAATGCTCGATGACATCGAGCAGCGTTACCCGGCTCGCCATTACGTCATGGTGGACGACAAGCTGCGCATTCTGGCGGCGATGAAAAAGGTCTGGGGAGATCGTCTGACAACCGTCTTCCCGCGCCAGGGACACTACGCGCTCGACCCCGGGAATAGCGCCGCCTATCCGCCCGCTGACATCACGATTGAGCGTATCGGCGGCCTGATCAATTACGATTTTTCCGCCTTGCCCGGCCCCCCCCAGGCCGGCTGCACGCTATAGGAGATACCATGAAAGCCACACAACAACTGCACCATCTCGGGCAAAGCCTCTGGCTCGACAACATCACGCGCGGGCTGCTGACGAGCGGCACACTGGGCCGCTATATCAGCGAGCTTTCCGTAACCGGGCTGACCTCCAACCCGACGATCTTCGATCAGGCCATCGGGAATGCCGGCTTCTACGACGCCGCCATCCGCCACAAAGCGCTGGCCGGCAAGTCGGGCGAAGCACTCTTTTTAGAACTGGCGCTGGAGGACCTGACCCAGGCCGCCGATCTGTTGCGTCCGGTCCACGACGCCACCGGTGGCGTTGACGGCTGGGTATCGCTGGAGGTTTCGCCGTTGCTGGCGGACGACACGGTCGGCACGATTCAGGCGGCAGTGCAACTGCATGCACAGGCGCAACGTCCGAACCTTTTCATCAAGATACCCGGCACCCGTGCAGGCATTGCTGCGATCGAGGAGACGATCTTCGCCGGCGTGCCGGTGAATGTGACCTTGCTGTTCTCGCGCGAGCACTACATCGCCGCAGCCGAGGCGTATATGCGCGGTCTCGAACGGCGCATCGCTGCCGGCCTCGATGCCAGGGTCGCTTCCGTGGCCTCGATTTTCGTCAGCCGCTGGGACGTCGCCATCCAGGACAGGGTTCCGGACGCGCTGCGCAACCGCCTCGGCATTGCCATCGCCATGCGCACCTACCAAGCCTATTGCGATCTGCTGGCCGCGCCGCGCTGGCAAAAATTGGCCGACGCCGGCGCCCGGCCGCAACGCCTGCTGTGGGCCAGCACCGGTACAAAAGACCCCGGCGCCTCGGACACGCTTTATGTTGAGGCGCTGGCGGCGCCGGATACCATCAACACCCTCCCCGAAAAGACGCTGCTCGCCTTTGCCGAGCATGGCAAAGTGAAAGGTGTCTTGCCGCCTGACGGCGGTGATGCCGAAGCGCTGCTCGCCGAGTTTGCGCGCGCCGGGGTCGACGATGCAGCGCTCGCCAGCCAACTCCAGCGCGAGGGTACCCGGTCTTTCACCCAATCCTGGCGCGACCTGATGGAGCGCATTGCGTCAAAAAGCGCCGCGCTGACGCAGACCCGCCCAGATGGAGCCAAGCCATGACAGCCGCAGCGCAACTCGACCAGCTGTGCATCAATACCCTGCGCACGCTTTCCATCGACGCCGTGCAGCAGGCGCAGTCCGGGCATCCCGGTACGCCCATGGACGCCGCGCCGACGGCCTACTGTCTGTGGCAGCGTTTTCTGCGTTACGACCCGCAGAATCCCGACTGGCCGAACCGCGATCGCTTCGTGCTGTCGTCCGGTCACGCCTCGATGCTGCTGTATGGCCTGCTTTACCTGTGCGGGGTCAAGGCACTGAGCCCAAGCTATGAACAGGCCGGCGGTGTGGCGGTGACGCTCGACGATATCAAGCGCTTTCGCCAGGCCGGCAGCCGCTGTACCGGCCATCCCGAGTATGGCTGGACCTCTGGCGTGGAGACCACCACCGGGCCGCTTGGGCAAGGTGTGGCGACGAGCGTCGGCATGGCCATCGCGGAACGCTGGCTGGCGGCTACCTACAACCGTCCCGGCTACGATCTGTTCGAGCATAGGGTGTATGCCCTGTGCGGCGACGGCGACATGATGGAAGGGATCAGCAGCGAGGCCGCGTCACTGGCCGGCCACCTCCAGCTTGCCAAGCTGTGCTGGATCTACGACGACAACCACATCAGCATCGAGGGTTCGACCCGCATCGCATTCACCGAGGATGTGGCGGTGCGCTTTCTCGGCTACGGCTGGAATGTCACGCGCGTCGCCGATGCCAACGACCTGGAGCAGTTGACGCGCGCCTACAACACTTTTCTCGACACCCATGATCGTCCCACCCTGATTATCGTGCAGAGTCACATCGGCTACGGCGCACCGCACAAACAGGACAGCAAGGAAGCGCACGGCGAGCCGCTCGGCGCGGAAGAGGTGCGGCTGGCGAAGGAATTCTACGGCTGGGATCCTGACACCCGGTTCCATGTGCCGGACGGCGTTCCAGAATATTTCCAGGAGCAGATTGGCCGCCGCGGCGCCAAGCTTCGCGCAGCCTGGGAGCAACTGTTCGCGGCCTATCGCAAGCAGTACCCGGATCTCGCGGAGCAGATCGATCGCATGCAGCGTCGTGACTTGCCCGCAGGCTGGGACAGCGCGCTGCCGGTGTTTCCGGCCGATGCGAAGGGCATGGCGACGCGCGATGCGTCGGGCAAAGTGCTCAACGCCATCGCCGCAAAGATGCCGTGGCTGCTGGGCGGCGCGGCAGACCTGGCACCGTCAACCAAAACCCGCTTGAGCTTCGAGTTTGCCGGCGATTTTCAGGCGCCGGGTGAGACGGGCGACTACCGCGGACGCAATTTCCACTACGGCGTGCGCGAGCACGCGATGTGCGCCATCACCAATGGGCTGAGCCTGTCGAATCTGC
This sequence comes from Sulfuriferula plumbiphila, assembly GCF_009938015.1. Taxonomy (NCBI): domain Bacteria; kingdom Pseudomonadati; phylum Pseudomonadota; class Betaproteobacteria; order Nitrosomonadales; family Sulfuricellaceae; genus Sulfuriferula; species Sulfuriferula plumbiphila. Next base: position 1,244,521 of record NZ_AP021884.1, read on the forward strand.
GGCCCTATGCCGCGAGTTTTCTGGTTTTTACCGACTACTGCCGCGGCGCGCTGAGGCTGGCCGCAATGATGGAGATTCCGGTCATCACCATCTGGACGCACGATTCGATCAGCATGGGCGAGGACGGGCCCACCCACCAGCCGGTCGAACACCTCGCGTCGTTGCGCGCGATGCCCGGCATGCTGGTATTGCGCCCGGCGGATGCCAACGAAGTGGTGGAAGCGTGGCGCGTGATCATGCAGCTCAAGGATCGCCCTGTCTGCCTGGTGTTGACGCGGCAGGCGCTGGCGACGCTGGACCGCACCTGCTATGCGCCGGCCAGCGGCGTGGCACGCGGCGCCTACGTGCTCGCCGGCGCCCCGGATCACAAGCCGGATGTGCTTCTGCTGGCGACCGGCAGCGAAGTCGCGCTGTGCATTGCGGCTTATGAGCAACTGAAGCTGGAGGGAATCAACGCACGCGTGGTAAGCATGCCGTCGTGGGAACTGTTCGAGAGCCAGGGCCGGGACTATCGCGACAGCGTGCTGCCGCCCGAGATAACCGCGCGCGTCGCCGTGGAAGCGGCGTCCAGCTTCGGCTGGGAACGCTATACCGGCTTCGGTGGAAGCATCCTTGGCCTGGATAGCTTCGGATTGTCTGCGCCGATGAAGGTCGTTGCGCAGCACTTCGGGTTCGAACCCGCGCACGTTGCCGCCGCAGCCAGGGAACAAGTTGCGCGCCACGCTTTGAAGAAGTGAGCCGGGGTTGCCCGGGTGCGGGCGCCACGCTTTCGGCCACCGGGCTGCTGCTCGGGTGGTGTTGGTCCATAGTTGACCGGCAATGCACGCTTTTCCGCTTTACGTACGCCAGCGTACATACAGCATTCCATGCGCAGGGGACAATTTCCACAGTGATTGAAGGCGCATAAACAGATCGAAGCGCCGATATGAGGCCTGGTGATTCTGACTGCAGCATTACGATTGGCGGCACAGAGGCAGTGCAGAAATTTCCTCATTACTTTACTGGAGATAGCGATATGCAGGCGTTCGATTTGATTGTGATCGGAAGCGGGACAGCTGGATCTGTTGTCGCCCTGACGTGCCGCTCAGCGGGCTGGACTGTGGCCGTGGTCGATTCGCTTCCGTTTGGTGGAACCTGCGCATTGCGCGGCTGTGATCCCAAGAAAGTGCTCGTGGGTGTCGCCGACTTGCTCGATTGGTCGCGCAGGATGGCAGACAAACGCACTGTCAAAGGCGATCTGGAGATCGATTGGCCCGAGCTGATGCGGTTCAAACGCTCATTCACAGACCCGGTTCCCAAACATAAGGAACAGTCATTCGAGCAGGCGGGAATCAAGCGTTTTCATGGAAAAGCAAAATTCATTGACCGTACTGCAGTAGAGGTCCAGGGTGAGCGCTTGGAGGCTCGGTATTTTCTCATTGGCACCGGCGCAACGCCCGCAAATCTGAACATTCAAGGCCAGGAGTATCTCATCGACAGCACCGAGTTTCTGGAGCTCGAGCAATTGCCGAAGGAAATAGTCTTTGTAGGCGGGGGGTTCATCGCCATGGAGTTTGCCCATGTTGCGGCGCGTGCCGGATCGAAGGTCACCGTGCTGCACCGGGGAGCTCGCATTCTCGAAGGTTTCGACCCGGATCTCGTATCCAGTCTGGCTGCCGCAACCACCGCGCTAGGGGTAACTATTCATACAGAAACCTCAGTCGAGGCAATTGAAAAAACAGCCAATGGCCGGTTTGCCGTCGTTACAAAACAACATGGAGCAAGCGTCACCTTCGAAGGTGACCTGGTGGTACATGGGGCAGGACGGATACCGAATCTGGATGATCTTGAATTGGATGCGGCGGGCGTAACCAGAGAAAAGCGCGGTGTAGTGGTTAATGAATATCTGCAAAGTCCTTCTAATCCTGCAGTCTATGCGGGTGGCGACGTCGCCTCTACCGATGGACTGCCGCTAACGCCGGTTGCGGGATACGACGGCAAGCTTATCGCGGCCAATATGCTCAAGGGTAATCATCTGCAAGCTGAGTATCACCTGATCCCGAGTGTGGTGTTTACCATTCCGCCGCTTGCTTCTGTCGGTTTGTCCGAACAGGCGGCTAACCGGAAGGGGCTGCATTTTCGTAGAAATTATTCGGAAATCGGCGACTGGTATGCTTCTCGCCGCGTCGCAGAAAAGACCGCTGCGTTCAAAGTGCTGATCGAAGAGGGGACGGAGCGTATTCTGGGTGCGCATTTGCTCGGCCCGGCAGCTGAAGAAACCATCAATCTGTTCACGCTGGCGATGCGCTTCGATATCACTGCCGAACAACTTAAACAGGTTCTGTTCGTCTACCCGACCCACGCATCCGACATGGAATATATGCTTTGAAAGGGTGCCCACCGGCAGTGGCCCTGGCCGGACTTGAAGGAGCAACATAACGATGACCAGAACTTCTGTCGCACCTCGCGAGCCTACGTCATTACAGGCGCATCACGAAATGCTGAGACGCTACGTCGAGGTGCGCACTAACACCTTGAAACTCGCGGCACCACTGAGCCCCGAGGACCAGATGGTCCAGTCCATGCCCGATGCCAGCCCCACCAAATGGCATCTGGCACATACAACGTGGTTCTTTGAGACATTCATTTTATCGCCGCATGTGCGCGACTACGTCCCCTTCGATGCGCGCTACAAATTCCTGTTCAACTCTTATTACAAGCAACTTGGCGGTCATCCCGATCGCGCCATCCGCGGCGCTTTCTCACGTCCTGAACTGTATGCGGTTCTCCGTTATCGCAACCATGTCGACAATTGCATTCAGACGCTATTTGACCGCGAAGTTTCCGTTGAGCTTTTGCGATTGCTTGAGCTGGGGCTGAATCACGAGCAGCAACACCAGGAGCTGATCATCACCGATATCAAGCATGCGTTCTGGACCAATCCCCTGCGGCCCAGCTACCAGCCAGGTCAAATCAAGGCTTTTGGACCGGCCTCGCAGCCATTGTCGTGGATTGCTTTCGACGAAGGTATCCATGAAGCCGGGCATGACGGCTGTGGCTTCGCGTTCGATAACGAATTGCCGCGCCATCGCACGTGCATCAAACCGTTCCGCTTCGCTTCGCGCCTGGTTACCAATGCCGAGTACCTGGAGTTCATGGCCGATGGCGGTTACCTGCGTCCGGAACTGTGGCTGTCCGATGCCTGGGATCATGTCAATGCAAACGGCTGCGCGGCACCGCTCTATTGGGAGCGGGAAGGTGATGCATGGTATGTGTTCACCTGCCGGGGCAGCTTGCCATTGAATCCGAACGAGCCGGTATGTCACGTCAGTTTCCACGAGGCCGACGCCTTCGCACGTTGGGCAGGTGCCCGGCTACCGACAGAGTTTGAATGGGAAGTCGCAGCCGGCTCAGTTGAAATACGCGGAAACCTGCTTGAGAGCGGAGCGTATCATCCTGCCCGGCTCGCCCCGATACGAATCTGCAGCAAATTTTCGGGGATGTGTGGGAGTGGACCGCGAGCCCGCATGGCGCTTATCCAGGTTATCGTCCGCCAGCCGGTCCGATAGGGGAATACAACGGCAAGTTCATGTGTAACCAGATGGTGTTGCGCGGTGGTTCCTGCGCCACGCCTGCGTCGCACATACGTACGTCCTATCGCAATTTCTTCCCGCCGCTGGCGCGCTGGCAGTTTTCCGGAATCAGGCTGGCCGATGATTGCATTTGAACCGGGCCGCCTATCCGGAATCGCAGCTGACGTGCTGGAAGCACCCTCGCGCGTGTCCAGAGCGCTGCCCCTCTCGCTTCTGCTGGTACCGAATGAGCAGTGCAAATAATAGGTACCCTAATGTGGAAATGAAAACAAGTCCATTGGCGGGCAAGCTGGCCCAGCCGACGATGCTGGTCAACGTGCCCAGACTCATCACGGCCTACTATAGCAACCTGCCTGACACTTCGGTGCCCGGACAAAGGGTCGCATTTGGCACCTCGGGGCATCGTGGTTGCGCGTTCGAAAATAGCTTCAACGAATGGCATGTCCTTGCCATCAGCCAGGCCATCTGTCAGTACCGCAAGCAGCAGGGCATCGATGGCCCGCTGTTTCTGGGGATTGACACGCACGCGCTTTCCGTGCCGGCGTTTGCCAGTGCGCTCGAAGTGCTGGCGGCCAACGGTGTGGAAGTCATGCTCGCGGATAAGGACGAATACACGCCCACTCCGGTGATTTCTCACGCGATACTCACTTACAACCGCGGGCGCGATAAAGGACTGGCGGACGGCATTGTCATCACGCCTTCACACAATCCACCCGATAATGGCGGCTTCAAGTACAACCCGCCCAACGGCGGACCGGCGGGTAACGACGTCACAGGATGGATCGAAGCCAAGGCTAATGCGTTCCTGGAAAGCGGTCTGCAGGGCGTGAAAAGAATTTCTTTCGAACAGGCCCGGTGCGCCGCTACCACGCACCGGCATGACTTTCTCAATGCTTACGTAAGCGATCTCGGCAGCGTGCTCGATATGGATGCGATTCGTGGCGCGAACATCAGCATGGGCGTGGATCCGCTGGGTGGCGCCGGGGTGCACTATTGGGGCCCGATTGCCGAGCGCTATGGTTTGAATCTCACGGTCGTGAACGAAGCCGTCGATCCGACCTTCCGGTTCATGACGGTCGATTGGGACGGTCAGATTCGCATGGATCCGTCCTCGTCCTACGCAATGCAGCGCCTGATCGACCTCAAGGATCGCTTCGACATCGCCTTCGCCTGCGACACCGACCATGATCGGCATGGGATCGTCACCCGAAGCGCAGGGCTGCTGTCGCCCAACCATTACCTTTCGGTCGCCATTTTCTACCTGTTCCAGCATCGACCGAAGTGGCGCAAGGATGCGGCGGTTGGCAAGACGGTAGTCAGCAGCCAGATGATCGACCGCGTCACGGCGAAGCTCGGCCGCAGGCTCTGCGAGGTGCCGGTCGGTTTCAAGTGGTTTGTGGATGGCCTGCTCGACGGCTCGCTTGGCTTCGGCGGCGAAGAGAGTGCGGGTGCCACTTTTACCCGCCTGGATGGCAGCGTCTGGACGACAGATAAAGACGGCATAGTCCCGGCTTTGCTATCGGCGGAGATTACCGCGCGCATGGGACGCGATCCCGGCGAAATCTACCGTGAGCTGGCGCGCGAGTTCGGCGAGCCTGTTTACGATCGTGTCGAGGCGCCGGCGACCGCGCAGCAAAAACACATGCTGGCGCAGCTCTCGCCACAGCAGGTACTGTCTGCAGAACTGGCCGGTGAAAAAATCCACAGCATCCTCACCCAGGCGCCTGGCAACGGCGCAGCCATCGGCGGGTTGAAGGTGGTGGCAGAGAGCGGCTGGTTTGCGGCGCGTCCGTCCGGCACCGAAGACATCTACAAGATCTATGCTGAAAGCTTTCGTGGAGAGGATCATCTGCGCCGCATCCTGGCGGAAGCGCAGACCATCGTCGCTGCTGCATTGGCGGCGTCACCGCAGCAACCGGGGACTGCGTCCGGGACAAATTTGAAGGAGGGGCCATGAGCGAACAAACACGGGCCGGCCATTCGAAGACGCGTCTTTTATCCAAAGACATAGAGGGATTCGATTCCCTGGCCGAGCTTGCCCTGGATATGCGTTCGTCGTGGAGTCATGGCGCTGACGACGTGTGGCGGCAGCTTGACCCGGCGCTCTGGGATCTGACCCAGAATCCCTGGGTCGTCTTGCAGACGGTGTCACGGGAGAAACTCCAGCGTGATTTAGCCGATCCCGCTTTCCGCAAAAACGTTGACGATCTGGTGCAGGCCAGGCGCGAAGCGGCGGAGGTGCCGGCGTGGTTTCAGCAGGTCCACCCGCAATCGCAGCTGAGCTGTGTTGCGTATTTCAGTATGGAATTCATGTTGAGCGAAGCATTGCCCATTTACTCGGGCGGACTGGGCAACGTGGCCGGCGATCAACTCAAGGCCGCCAGCGATTTGGGCGTTCCGGTGATCGGCGTGGGGCTGCTCTACCAGCAAGGCTATTTTCGCCAGGTGATCGACCAGGGTGGCGCGCAACAGGCCCTTTACCCGTATAACGACCCCGGACAGTTGCCGATCACCCCGTTGCGTAAACCGGATGGGGAGTGGTTGCGCTTGGAGGTCGCGTTACCCGGTTACTCGGTCTGGCTGCGCGCCTGGCAGGTTCAGGTCGGTCGTGTAAAGCTGTACCTGCTGGACAGCAATGACGCAGCGAATTATCCCGCGCATCGAGGCATTACCAGCGAGCTATACGGAGGCGGGCCGGAGTTGCGCCTGAAACAGGAAATGCTGCTCGGGATTGGCGGATGGCGGCTGCTCGCGGCACTCGGCATCCAGCCGGAAGTCTGCCACCTGAATGAAGGACATGCGGCCTTCGCGGTGCTGGAACGCGCGCGAAGTTTCATGCAGGAAACCGGCCGGACCTTCGAGGCTGCGCTGGCCGTCACCCGGGCGGGCAACCTGTTCACCACGCACACGGCGGTGGCTGCCGGTTTTGATCGTTTTGCTCCGGCGCTGATCGAGCAATACCTCGCTGGTTATGCACGCACGCAGCTCGGTATAAGCTGCCACGATTTGCTGGCCTTGGGCCGCCAGAACCCGAACGACGCGTCGGAACCTTTCAACATGGCCTATCTGGCGATTCGCGGGAGCGGGGCGGTGAATGGCGTGAGCCGTCTGCATGGAAAAGTGAGCCGGCACCTGTTTGAGCCGCTTTTTCCACGCTGGCCGGCGGAGGAAGTGCCGGTCGGACACGTGACCAACGGCGTTCATATGCGGAGCTGGGATTCGGCAGCAGCGGACGATCTTTGGACGGAGGCCTGTGGAAAAGATCGCTGGCTGGGTGCAACAGAAACCCTGGAGCAAGACATTCGCCGCATCTCCGACGCCAGGCTCTGGCAATTCCGCAGTGCCGCCCGCATGTCGCTTGTTGAATACGCCCGCGAACGATTGTCCCGGCAACTGGCTGCATCCAGCGCATCGCCCGAGGCGGCCGATGGTGCGAAGCATCTGTTTGACGGCAATACGTTGACACTGGGTTTTGCACGCCGTTTTGCCAGCTACAAGAGACCGAATCTGCTGCTCCACGACCCTGAGCGGCTGCTGCGCCTGCTGACTGATCGGCAACGCCCGGTACAGCTCATCATGGCCGGCAAGGCCCATCCCGCAGACCTGGCGGGGCAGGCCCTGATCCAGCAATGGATGCATTTCATCCGGCGGCCCGAGGCACGCCCGCATGTGGTCTTCCTCAGTGACTACGACATGCATTTGACCGGGCGGTTGGTGCAGGGAGTGGATGTCTGGCTCAATACCCCGCGCCGCCCCTGGGAAGCGTGTGGAACCAGCGGCATGAAAGTACTGGTCAATGGCGGCATCAACCTGTCCGAACTGGACGGCTGGTGGGCGGAAGCCTACACGCCGGAAGTGGGGTGGGCGCTGGGGGATGGCCAGGAACATGATAACGATCCCGCTTGGGACGCCAGCGAAGCCGCAACCCTCTATGACCTGCTCGAACGCGAGGTGATCCCGGAGTTCTATACGCGTGATGAACAAGGTATTCCCAGCGCCTGGGTGACCCGGATGCGGGAAAGCATGGCGCGGTTGACGCCGCGCTTTTCCACCAACCGCGCGGTGCGCGAATACACCGAGCAATACTACTTCCCGGCGGCCTCAGCCTACCGTGAGCGGGCTGCCAATCAAGGCGCAATCGGCGTGGATATGGTTAATTGGCGGCGCGCGCTGGACCAGAAATGGGCTGCGCTACGCTTCGGCGAAGTGAAGGTGGAAACCGACGGCGAGCAGCACCTATTTGAGGTTCACATGTATCTCGATGACCTCGACCCGGCGGCAGTGCGGGTCGAGCTTTATGCCAATGGCGTTAACGGTACCGCGCCGGAGCGGGTGGAGATGAAGCGCGTGCGGCAACTGGTGGGCGCAACCAACGGCTACGCCTATCGCGCAGGGGTGCCTGCCAGCCGCCCGGCGACGGACTATACGGCGCGACTCATAGCGCACCACGATGATGCGGCGGTTCCTCTGGAAGAAACCCATATCCTGTGGCAGCGGTGATTTGGTTTTGAAAGGTACAGGAACGAGCCAGCAGATCCGGTGCACGCGACAAAAAGACAAAGGAACCGAACGTGAGCCTGGCTGACAAGTGCAGTGGCGCTCATCATCTGAATATCAAGGAGATAAAAAGTGGAAAAAATCGAACAGTTGGAACTGGATGAACATCGCAGCCAAATCATTGCTGACGTGAAAAGTTTGGTCGAAAAATACCGTGCAATATTCGATTGGGATGTTCCGGAGATCAATCAAAACCTTGCAGACCGGCTTATCCTGGCGGCGATCCGCAAGGCATTGGATGACCTTGAAAAGGAATTCCTCGGCTGAATCCAGGCAACTGCGGAGCGGAGCGTTTGGATCAGCGTGCCTGGCCGCATCCCTGGTTGTTCCAGAAATTCTGGTCGAATTTATATAGTTGAAAGGAACCCTGAAATGAAGGACCTTCCTCCACCACATGATCCCGTTGAGACACTGGGTGAGGCTTATGCAGTGTTATTGGAAAAGGCGTTGCAGAAAGCACACCAAACTGGTGCCGCGCTTCACCCCATGATAGGCGGGATTCGGGGCGATACACCCGCCTTGAATAAGCTTAGGGAAGAGGATGTGGTCAAGCTGGAGGGCTACGTTAAACGTGATCTGATCGCTGCGGCACGGTATCTGGATAAGACTGGCAAGACGCTGCAGGACTGGCTTGGTTTTGACCTGGTGTTGATAAAACATGAATTTTTGGAGATGTTTTCCGCAGCAGCAGATAAGACCACGACAGAGCTGGTGCTCTTAAGGCTGCAGGCAGAAAACGCTGGATATCATACCGGTGAGCTCACTGGGCTAGGAACGCTGGTTTGCGACCAGTGTGGTGAAAAATTGCATTTTCATAAACCAGGTCACATTCCCCCTTGCCCCAAGTGCAACAGTACGCACTTTCATCGGCAGAATTTTGAATAATTCCGATCACAATTTCCAAATCACACTCCGGACAAGGCGATCAAGACCGCTTGCCATGTTCTTGGGATGGGTAAACCTGTGGGGTGCATACCACGTCATGCCGCTGGCCACAGAGAAAACGAGATGCGTCCACTAGGCACTGCGTTACGGCGCTGGCGCATGCGCAGGATTCTTAAGCGTCATCCGATACCTCATCATGTCTGGCAAGGCGTGACGCGGCGCGTGGTGGTGTTGAAAGAGCTGGATGCAGTGCAAATGGCGCACCTGCGCGAAATGACGACATGGTTCCTGGATCAGAAATCGATCACCGGGGCCCAGGGCCTGGAAGTGACTCCGTCGATGAAGGTGGCGGTGGCCGCCCAGGCCTGCTTGTTGATCCTGAATCTGGGAGTGGAACTCTTCGATGGCTGGGTTGAGGTAATACTCTACCCGGGCGCGTTCCGCGTCAATCATGCGCAAATGGATGTGATTGGCCTGGTACATGACGAGGCAAGCATTTTAACCGGTGAGTCATGGCTGCGCGGCCCGGTGATTCTGTCCTGGGATGACGTCGAGCGGGATACCTATCATTACCAGGCCGGCCACAATGTTGTGTTGCACGAGTTCGCTCATAAGCTGGATGGTCTCAATGGGGTGACGAACGGCATGCCGCCATTGCATCGTGGTATGAGCCGGAAAAGATGGGCCGAGGCCTTGAGTGAGGCCTACGATGCACTGTGTCTGCAAGTGGCAGCAGGAGAAGCGGCTTTTATCAATCCTTATGCCGCCACCAGCCCGGCAGAGTTTTTCGCGGTCTTGAGCGAGTATTATTTTACTGCGCCGGATATTTTGAAAAACTGCTGTCCCAGTGTTCACAGGCAACTGACGCTGTTTTACCGACAGGTGTCATCGCGTTGATTTATCCTGGAAAGGCAGTTAACCATGGCGAGCACGGGGAATACATCTTAAACCAGGGCATATTTCGCGCTTTGTTGGCCGGTACCCGATGTCAACGAGGTATTTGGCAAGGTGATGCGGCAGCCTCAGCCACCGGGGTTTGCCGCGCGCAAGGCCCGGGTCTGGGTGAAAAACGTGCCCAGTCCCACGCCCGCCACGCACACCACCGCCAGCACCAGCGGCAGATCGATGTGGGACAGGCCATGCACATGGAGGCCCGTGTTGATGCTCCAGTGAGCCAGGCTGGGGAACAGCAGGCCCAACACCCCCGCCGCGATATAGGCGGCGCCGCCCCACAGCAGGGTGCGCGCGGCTGTTGTCAGCGCCACCGCACGTACTGCCTGGGGAGAAAGCTTGCGGCTGGCTGCCATACGACCGAACAAGGCGCCCGCTACTGCTTGCACTATCAGGGTACCCAGCCCGAATAGGGCGCCGGGTAACCAGCCCCAGGCGGCGCTGGGCATAGCGGGTGCCAGGGTGGTGTAGAGAATGAGGGCAAAGGCACCCAAGCCCCAGCCGGCGACAAAGCCGTGCAGCGCCGGCATCCAGCCGGTCATGCGCGTCCAGCGAGATGTTCCGGACGTGTCGTCAAAGCGATCTTCATGGCACTGACCGATAAGGTGCAGGTGCACGGCACGACGCTGGCGCAGCATCAGCCAGCCGCCCGCCGCCATCAACAGACCAATGGGCACGAACAGGGCCTGGTTCAACCAGTCATTCTGCATCCAGTGCGACAGACCCAGCCACGCCAATTCGCTGGCGATCGCGCGCTGCATGGTGAAAGTCAGCGAGAACAGCAGCCCGGCACGCAGACCTTTGCGGGTGGAGTAGCCGCCGACCGCATAGCTGAAAGTGATGGGCCAGGTATGCTCGTCCGGCACCATGCCGTGGACAAGGCCCAGCAGTAATGCGGTGACCAGTGCGGCAGCAACGCCGGGGTGGGTGGGATTCCACAGATCGATGAATTCCATGATGCGCGTCAGTCCAGTCTTGCAGGGCGGGTGGGCGGCAATCCGCCGGTTCCTCGTGACTGCATAGCATACCCAGCGCTTTCCATTCAGCATAGAGATGTTGTCAGGCACCGAGGGGCGCTGCAGTTGCCTCGGAAGGCACCATCCTGCTGCGGGACTGCGGCTGGCATGCTCCATCAGGCTGCGGTGCACAAAATATCCGCAGGATAGCACGCGCGACTCATCAGCCAGCCCGGTGTGGCCTGAAGAATGCTCACCGCCATGATGCCAGTGCTTATACAGCTATGTGTGACACCGTACAGACCATGTCTGGTTTTACGCCTAAATTCAAGCCAGTCAGCCAGGCTGGCCTGCATAAAGCCGCATTCGAAATTCAACTGTCAGGATCCAGAACAATGATGAGAAAACCTTCCAAACTCAAATTGCAGCCAATGCTGAACAGGACCGGTGTTCCGGCGCTGATCACCGCTATCGTGATCATGATGGCCGGTTGTGCAAGTGTGCCGCCGCCAACAGCGCAGATGGCGGTTTCACAGGCTGCTGTAGACCGTGCCAGCAGTGCTGATGCCAATGAATTTGCACCTGTGGAACTGCAATCCGCAAAGGACAAGCTGGCCCGTGCCGAGCGGGCAATGGTCCAGGAGAATTATGAGCTTGCCCAGCAATTGGCCGAAGAAGCGCAGGTTGATGCCAAGCTCGCTGAAGCAAAAAGTCAATCAGCCACAGCCCGGAAAGCCGCCAAAGATTCACAGGAAGCCATTCGTGTACTGCGCGAAGAGATCAACCGCAAGACCCAATAATTACGAAAGAGTTGAACATGAAAAAAAATCGTTTCTTCCCCCTTGCACTGATTGCAGTTGCCGTATTCGCCGGTTGCAGTTCCATGCCACAAAGCGCGACTTTGGATGAAGCCCGCAGCAAGTACAGCGATGCCCAGGCCAACCCGCAAGTTACCAAACTTGCGCCAGTTGAACTGAAGGAAGCCGGTGAGGCGCTAGACCGCGCCAATGCAGCTCAGAGCAAGCGAGAAGATCGCAATGTTGTAGACAATCTGGCTTATCTGGCCAAACAAAAAATCGCAATCGCACAAGAAACCGCTAAACGGAAAAGTGCTGAATTGGCAGTTGCCAATGCCGCTTCCGAACGTAACAGGGTATTGCTTCAGGCGCGCACCATAGAAGCGGATCAAGCCAGGCAGCAAGCGGCTATCGCGCAGCAGGGCACGGATCAGAAAACGGCTGAGCTGGCAGTTGCCAATGCCGTTACGGAACGCCAAAGGCTTAACCTTGAGGCGAGAACGGCAGAAGCCGGGCAGGCCCAGCAGCAGGCGGCTCTCGCGCACGCAAGCGCAGAACAGGACAAAGCCCGCCTGGAGGCACTGCAGACGCAACTGAATGACCTGCATGCCAAGAAAACAGCACGCGGCATGGTGATCACGCTCGGCGATGTCTTGTTCGATACCAACAAGGCGCAACTTAAATCGGGCAGCATGCGCAACGTGCAAAAGTTGGCTGATTTTCTCAGGCAATACCAGCAACGCAAGGTGTTGATCGAAGGCTTCACCGACAGTACGGGCAGCAACAGCCGTAATCAGGCACTCTCTGAGCAGCGCGCCAATGCCGTACGCACCGCATTGATCGACATGGGTACCAGTAGTGATCGTATTGGCACGCGCGGCTATGGCGAATCTTATCCGATTGCCGGCAACAACAACGCTGCTGGTCGTCAACTGAATCGTCGTGTGGAAATTGTCCTGTCCGACGAGGGTGGCAATATCGCGCCACGCTGAGTGCTGAATAGTGCAAATCCATGCCCCGTTATGAACGGCTGGATATGAATTTTAATTAACGCTACGAGGAGAGAAAAATGTTAGGAACAATCCTGTTGGTTGTGGTGATCCTGATGCTGATTGGAGCATTTCCAAGCTGGCCACACAGCAGGGGGTGGGGGTACGGTCCGAGCGGAGGATTGGGGTTGATATTGGTGATCCTGATCATCCTGCTGCTGCTGGGACGAATATAACGGGCTGGATCAGATTGGCTGGCAGGCAGGTAAACGCTCACGGAGACATATCGCTTGACCGTGAGCAGATTTTGGTAAGTTTTGTTTTTGTATTCATTTGGAGCGTCTAATCATGAAATTATTTAAATTTTTTTCCGCATTTTTCCTGAGTGTTGTGTTGGTGTCTTTCATGGGATGCGCGTCTACCCATACGCAGGAGAGCACCGGTGCCTATATTGACGACAGCGTCATAACTACCAAGGTTAAGGCAGCCATTTTCAATGAACCCACTCTCAAATCAACTGAAATCAATGTTGAAACGTTCAAGGGCGTGGTTCAGTTGAGCGGTTTCGTGAACTCACAGGCAGACATCAACAAGGCGGTTGAGGTGGCACGCAACGTCAAGGGCGTGCGCTCCGTCAAGAATGACATGCGCCTCAAATAAGGACGGCTGATGACACGCCACTGCCGGATGTTGTCCGGCAGTGGCGTGCGACGACGTGCTCTGCGGCGGATGTATTTGGGTGGCGCACCGGATTTTCGCCCAGCAGCCTGGTTTGCCAACAGTAGCAAACACAATTGCGCCAGATCATGGTGCTATCCATTTAAAGCGATAAAGGAGAATAATGATGCCATTAATTCAATTAGTGATTGTGCTGGTTGTCGTTGGGGTGGTTCTCTGGCTGATCAATACCTACATACCGATGGAAGCCACTATCAAGAAAATCTTGAATGTGGTGGTGATCATTGCGGTAATCCTTTGGCTGTTGAGCGTTTTCGGAGTGCTGGGTTCCCTCTCGGGGGTTCGTATTGGACGGTAAGTGAACCTGGACTCATCGCGGTCTGGCCTGAATCCGACAGACACTTCAGCAAATCGGAGAAGCGGCAGACCGAGTGGCGATGGATATAAATGGAAATTGTAAATCTGCAACTAATAGCAAAACGCATTGCTCTTATTGCTTACTGCGACCGGCAGGTGGCAGGCAATATTTTTATCACCATTGAAAGGAAGTTTCATGAAGCTGCGTACAAAACTCGCTCTTGGCCTGATCTCTTCTGTGTTCGCAACCGGTGTCGCAACGGCTGCGAATCATGACGGGAAGATGCATGGGCAAAAACATGAAATGGACTGTGATGGCATGGGCATGATGCAGGGCCATATGATGGATCCGGTCGCCACCGCCCACAAACACCTGAGTGAACTGAAAGCCAGGCTTAAGCTCACCAAAGAACAAGAACCTGCCTGGCAGGCATTCTCCGGTCAGGTCAACGCACAAGCCAAAAACATGGCGTCGGTGCGCGACAAGATGAAAGGCAATATGCAGAACATGCCCATGACCGCGCCTGATCGCATGGCGATGATGGCAGGCATGATGGAAGACCGTGCGCAGAATATGGCCACGATGGCAGACGCGGTAAAAACATTCTATGCAACCCTCACGCCTGAACAAAAAAATGCGTTCGACAAAATGCACATGAGCCACATGCAATCCATGGGTCACATGAAATAGTTCGATTTGAGTCGTTAACCCAGCGTCCGGGGAATGCCGGTCAAAAGGGAGATGAGCATAGCCATGCTGGCAAGGCATCATCTGACCATCAGCCAATGTATAGCCCCTTCCCGGTTGAAGTCGTCGATCACGTTGAGGAGCCGGATGCCGCGGCCACCGGCCAATTGATCGTGCATGAAGTCCACCGACCACACTTCATTGATTGATCTGCGCCGGCACCCCCAGTGCCGGCGGTTTCTCGCGCACCAGACCTCGTCCTGGCCTGATGCACAGGTTCAGCGCCAGCTCCCGGCAGATGCGGGAGGCAACGTCTGTGGTTCCAGCCAAATTGCTTTACGTTGCGCAGGCGCAGGAAGCACAGGCCGAACGCGGCACACGCCTGAGAAGCCACCAGACCTGGCGCGCCATTAGTAAAACGTTGCCGGGCTCAGGCGGTGCTCGCGGCACGGGCCGGGACGGGGGGCTGCCTCTGCTTGCCTCAAAATCTGCATGGTCTGGCTGCCTCCGGCGCCAAAGCTCAATAATCCTAGATACTGTCGTCACAAGATGTGGCAAAATATGGTTTTCGTAAAAAACTCATAACCGAATGCCAGAAACCATCCATCGACACGACATTACGGACAAACATTGGGCCTTGCTCGAACCGCATTTACCTGGGCGCGCAGGTGTTTGGGGTGGAGTGGCACAAGATAACCGCCGATTTATCAATGCGGTGTTTTGGATTCTTCGCACGGGTGCGCCGTGGCGAGACCTGCCTGCCTCGTATGGAGGATGGAAAAACACCCATCGACGCTTTTGCCGTTGGCGCGATCAAGGCATTTGGGAGTCGTTGCTGGAAAAGCTCATTGTCGAGCCGGATTACGAATGGCTCATGATCGATGCCAGCCATTGCAAGGTTCCCCCCCATGCCGCTGGGGCACGCGGAGGCAATCAAGGCATGAGCCGTACAAAAGGGGGCTCAACACAAAGATACATCTGGCCGTGGATGCGCATGGTATGCCGCTCAGAGCAGTTATTACAGAAGGTACCCGAGCAGATTGCGCTGAGGCTGACCA
The DNA here is from genome assembly GCF_009938015.1 of Sulfuriferula plumbiphila. Classification (NCBI taxonomy): domain Bacteria; kingdom Pseudomonadati; phylum Pseudomonadota; class Betaproteobacteria; order Nitrosomonadales; family Sulfuricellaceae; genus Sulfuriferula; species Sulfuriferula plumbiphila. The sequence goes on from NZ_AP021884.1 coordinate 1,260,009, forward strand.
ATTGATTGAGGGATTTCAGATGGAGCACCTTCTTGCCGACAAAGGCTACGACAGCGATGCGATCGTGGCGAAAGTCGAGGAACAAGGAGCAAAAGCGGTTATTCCGCCGCGCAAAAACCGTAAACAACCCAGAGAGTACGATAAGCATCTCTACAAGCTACGCCATTTGGTCGAGAACGCATTCTTGCATCTCAAGCGGTGGCGAGGGATCGCCACCCGCTATGCGAAAAACTTGTCATCCTTCGTGGCTGCCGTACAAATTCGCTGTCTTACCCTTTGGCTGACTATCTCGTGACGACAGTACCTAGAAACCGTAGTTGGACGCGCCCGATGGTGCGTTTGGGCGTGTGGCTGCCGCGAAGCAACGAGGCAGCAGGCCGCGGCCTGCAACGAGGCGCGACAAAGGCAGGCGCGCGACCGGACGTACCGGCGGGTGCGTAGCAATGTCACCCAGAAGGTGAATGCGGACGAAGGCAGAACACTCAGTATTCATGCGGCTCTCATGAGGGAAATGAGCGGTCTACTACGGTTTTTAGGATAATCAGCTCGAAACGAAGACACCCGATGATGACCTTTGCGATGCCAAGGTGACTGTTTTGGCAGAATATGTTGATCATCACGTCAAGGAAGAAGAAGCGCACATGTTCCCATTAACTAAAAAACAAAATTGGACAGGCCTGAATTAGGCGCTCGGATCAGCGAGTTGAAAGATCAGCTTGAAACTCAAATGGACGAACCATCCGGAACCCATAGAAAAGCTGCCACTGCAAGCAGTAAGAAACAAAAAGCTTCATCAAAATAGGAAATCGCCCGAACCGGCTATACTTACCTTAATCCCGGCAGTGGGGGCGAATGAGTCGGGGCAACCCTTGGATGAATACATCTTATTCCTTACTCGTTAACACGTTGCCAAGCAGCGAAATTTCGCTCCTATGCCTTGACCATGAACTACGTGTCACGGGGTTCACTTTGAACTTACAGAATGTACTCAGCCTGTCTTTGTCCGATCAGGGGCGGCCACTGGGCGAGGTTTCTCAGGAACTCGTTGCAGATGGCTTAATCGACGCCGCAAAAGCAGTCGTGAATACGCTATCGCCGTTTCAACGCGAACTTAAAATGCGCAGCGGCCGTCGGTTCCTGTGCCGTATACTGCCTTACAGTACGGATAACGATTCCCTTTGCGGGATAGTTATCATCTATATCGATATCACTAACGGCGAGCACAATGCGCAGATGCCTATCAAGGCATGCAGGCAGGTGACCGGGCCTCTCGAACGATGCATGCAGGAGCGCACGGCGCAACTGCGGGCTTTGACAATGGAATTGACTCTGGCAGAGGAACAGGCGCGCCACGCCTTGGCCCATGACCTTCACGATGACCTGGGTCAGATTCTTACCGTCACCAGGCACAAGCTGGCAGCCTGGGAGAAAGAAAACCAATCCCCTTCGTTTAGGCAGCCTGTGAGGGAAATAAGTTCGCTGTTCGCCAAAGCCCACCAGTCGTTGCACTCGATGGTTTTTCAACTATGCCCGCCTTTGTTGCATGAAACCGGTCTGGTATCGGCACTGGAGTGGTTGACGGAGGCGCCTCACCGCGTATGCGGTCTGAATGTGTCGATAGAAGACGGCGGCCTGCCCATACCTCTTGATCTGCCGGTAGCGACCCTCGTGTTCCGCGCCGTGCGGGAGATACTCATCAACGTCGCCAAACATGCCGGGGTCGACAGGGCCGTGCTATCAGTCAAGCGTATGGGCGGCCGGCTGAAAATCGTGATTGCTGACGCAGGTCAGGGCTTTGATTATGACGCAGTCCTGGCCCAGCCCGGCGCGTTAGGCCTGCGAAGCATCCAGGAACGATTGAGCTATATTGAGGGGGGTATCGAAATCGAGAGTAGGCCGGGTAAAAGCACCCAAGTTTCTCTCCTCGCCCCGTTGGCCTATGCATCCATTGCCCCGGAGCTGCTCGAATGAGTTTGCGTGTGATGCTGGTGGACGACCACAAATTGCTGCGTGACGCGCTGCACTATTTACTAAATATGGAAGGTGATATCGATGTGGTGGGGGAGACGGGGGACGGGCAAGATGCACTCGATCTCGCTGCACGGGTGCATCCCGATATCGTGATTATGGATATCGGCATGCCGGGTATTAATGGTATCGAAACCACACGACAATTGATTGCCCAACAGCCCGATGTGAAGGTGATCGCGCTGTCTGCCTATACAGACCGACATTTCGTCGAGGAAATGCTCAATGCTGGTGCATCGGGATACGTTTCCAAGGCCGCGGCCGGGGATGAATTGCTGCGGGCGATACGCGCCATGGAAAAGAATGAACCCTATTTTTGTCCCGAAATCCTCATGGCGCTAATGACCTCAATGCGCAAAAGTCAGTACAGTGCAGAGTTGCGCTTTCCAACAATCCTTACTCCCCGCGAACGCGAGGTTCTGTGTCTTCTGGCAGAGGGGAAGCGCTCATCTGAAATTGCCTGGGAGTTATTCATCGCGGTTAGCACGGTTGATGTTCATCGCCGCAATATCATGAACAAGCTCGATCTGCATAACATTGCTGAACTTACCAAATACGCCATTCGCGAAGGCCTTATACAAGCCTGATAAAAAACACGAGTCTGGCCTTTTGGGCTTTAGGAGCGTGTTGCCCCCAGCCACATTACCTACACCGCTCTACCCTGAATCGGGTATACAAAATACTTTCTTCGGGGTATGTCCGGACAATTTGCATAGATATAGAGTTCATCCAGACAAAGGTCAATGAATAAGGCGCCATACCATTCCCAGTAAAGGTTCCTCGATGGAAGTGCCCGTAATACGCCATACAAAGGAACCATCCTCATTTCCGTACCTGTGTGCAGATACCGAGCGCGCCCTGTTGCTATTGGATGAAAGCGGCATCATCAAATATTGCAGTCCGGGAGTTGCGAACTGCTTTTGCGTAAACCCGCAGGCGATTATCGGCCAGCCTGTGACGGGTCTATTGCCTGGATTGCCGATTGGGGCGCGTTTCCCCGGATTCAGCCTCGCCTGCAATACATTCCACTTGGAGGGCAAACAGTGGCTGGCTTTTAGCGGACAAGACAACGAAGGCAGAGAATTTCCCCTGAAGGCTGCACTCGTGCCATTGGAGATAGATGGCCGCCCCTTTTTTTTACTCGAACTGCGTACACAGCGTGCTCTTGCAGGCGAAGATGAGAAGCTGCAGAAATTCCAAGAGGTGTCGGAATTGAGCGATGACGCTGTGGCAGTTACTACCATGGAAGGCCTAATCGAATACGTGAACCCCGCATTCGAAGAACTCACGGGCTATCGCAAAGACGAGTTAGTGGGGCGTACTCATGCCATTTTGAATTCCGGGGTGCACGAACCCGCATTTTTCCTGGAAATGTGGACAACTTTGCGGGCAGGCAGGTCATTTCGGGGTCAGTTCGTGAATCGCCGTCAAAATGGCGCGCTTTTTTATGAAGATAAAATCATTCGTCCTTTTTACAATGCCAGCGGAAAAATGAGCCATTTTATGGCCTCAGGACGCGATGTAAGCGAGCAGGTTCAAATCATGCACCGGCTCGAGCATCTTGCCAACTACGATAGTCTGACCGGGTTGCCAAACCGCAATCTGTTTCTGGACAGGTTGCAACAAGCAGAGGCGCGGGGGTCACGCAACCATGACGGGTTTGCCATTGTGTTGCTGGACTTGGATCACTTCAAGGCCATCAATGATACCCTTGGGCATGCTGTGGGCGACGCGGTTTTGCAAACTACGGCGTTCCGGATTAGACAATGCTTGCGCGAAGGGGATACGGTAGCCCGCTTGGGTGGCGACGAATTTTCTCTGATCCTAACCGAAGTTGCGCTACGGCAAGATGTTATGAAGGTGCTCGAAAAAATAGTCGCGTTGCTAGGCGAGCCTTTGATTATGGACAGTCAGAATATTCCTGTCCAAGCCAGTATCGGTATAGCAATTTATCCGGAACATGGTGAGGATGGTCAGACCCTGCTCAAACACGCCGATAGTGCCATGTATAGGGTTAAGACTGCAGGAGGCAATGATTATCTGATATTCGAGAGAAAGGAAGAGGGGCGTCCCATTTATTCGCTGCAAAAATAAATACGAAACTAATAACGGGGGGGTAATCGATATGTCAGAGCTCCGTGATCCGCAACAAAATTATATTCTGCGCGCGTTGAGCCCACCTGAATTTGAGCGCATTGCTCCTCACCTTGAATTGGTTTCAATGTCCTGCGCTGAAGTTCTATACGAGGTTAATGAGAAATTGCAATTTGCCTATTTCCCCACCACTGCCACAGCATCACTGCTCTGTGGCCTGGAAGATGGAGCATCGGTGGAAGTGGCTGTGGTTGGCAATGAGGGCATGCTCGGCGTTTCGGTTTTCATGGGAGGGGATGCGGCGCTTACTCAGGCCACGATCCACACCGCAGGCTACGGCTATCGAATCCCGGCCAAATCGTTACGGGAGGCGTTAGGTCGGAGCGGAGGGCGCCGCGCCGGGACGTTGCAGCAATTGCTACTGCGTTATGCCCAAACTTTAATTATGCAAATGGCGCAAACTACTGCCTGCAATCGGCGCCATTCAGTAGAACAGCAGTTATGTCGCTGGTTGCTCTTGAATTTTGATCGTATGCACTCTAGCAGTCTGGCGATGACACAGGAACTGATTTCCAATATGCTCGGGGTACGCCGTGAAAGCATAACCGAAGCGGCCAGGAAATTGCAGCAGGCTGGCATAATCAGCTACCATCGTGGGCACATAGAAGTGACGAACAGACCAGAATTAGAGACCCATGTATGCGAGTGTTACGGCATATTGAAGAAGGAATCAGAACGTCTGGTTACTGACTTGCTTGCGGCCTGAGCAGTCCAGCCAGTAGCCTGGATAAAAAACTTGTCGAGCGCCGAATGATTCGGTTTTCCAGATTGGCATGTTTTATGGATACCCCAAGACGCGTTACCGCGGGCTGGCGAAGAATGCGGCACAGGTGAACAGGCTGGTGGACGGGCGAATCTCTGCATGACGGCCGAGGTGCGTCCGCTGCCGGGAAACGGCGCAGCACCGGGCAGAAAAACAGCTAAAACAGGTGCGCCAGCGCCAGAAAGTTGTGTCTGGCCGCATCGAAAAACAAAAAAATACCGTTCCGGTATCAGGGTGCGTACAGGACCCCGGCGTGAATCATCGGCACTCCACCCTTGAACGCCGGCGGCTTCGCCCCGCGGCCCATGTTGGCCTGCCACAGAACTTTCATGACAGCGGTTGCAATCATGGCAACCAGGCTTTCCCCGGCATGTTTGGTCTCCAGCGCCGCAAGCTGCAGGCGATCCTGCAACAGGCCAACCAGTTCCAGCCATAAAGACTTGGCATCTTCAATCAGCCCGGGCGCAGGTGCTGCTGTTTCGTGCGGAGGAAGGATATCGGCAGCGGGATTTGCCATGATGGATGGTTTATGATCAGCGCGTGCCGATGAACCGGCTCAGCAGAAAGCCTGCGACTACAGCGATACCAACCGACGCAATGGGGTTCTCACGTACATAATCGCGGCAATTTTCAGTGATTCGCGTTTGTGCCTGTTTGAACTGCTCGCCTTTGACACCCAGCGTTTCGGCCGCATTGGCCGCGGCGCCAGCCAGCTTGTCGACGACCTGGTGCGCCCCTGTGGCAACGCGATCCACGGCGGGCCGGGCAGCCTCTGAAACCTTGTCAATAGTATGATGGGCCCCGACGCTGGCGTCGTCAATATTTCCGGCAATGGATTTGCCTATTGGGCTCTGATTGGAACTCAAATTATTAGCCGTTGTTTCCATGACGTTCTCCTTGGTAAGCGGTGAAGTATTTATTTAACTTCAAGTTGATTGTTCAGTGTTTTAATTCCCGGCACTGCTTTCGCCAATTCGGCGATCTTCTCTATTTCTGCGCTATTTTGATTATCACCACAGACGATTAACTCCGCCGTGAGGAAACCGAAACATTGGAATTCACAATAAAGCCTCGCAATTTCCCTGTCTGTACGTGAACGCACATAGATGCCAACACGGCAGTGGAACTGATTGCCGGGCAGGACGATGGTGTTTTTGCCAATAGCCGCAGCGACGCTGCGGTGTGCTTTGGGTGCCGCTGCCATTTGCGCGAGCCGGGTGTATGACAAAGCTGGCGAGGTTCACGATTGATCCAGGAAGCTGGCGCAGCTGCGGTATCGTTGAGTATTGCGGGGCGTTGCCACCTGGTTCTTGCGGTGTTGATGGCTGGTTGAAAATGACGGGTGCCTGCCCATTCCTCAAGCCGGGGCCAGCCCGGTCAAGGCGATCGCTGCAAGGAGCGTCAAGCGCATTGGGATAGGTCGAAGCATGTTGCAATTCCGGTAGCTGAACGGGTTTCATGACGGCATGCACACCGCCATCAAGTTTTATCTTGGCGCCTGCCAGCAGTTGTTGCTGACCTGGTAAGTGGTGGTAAGCTGCTCGCTGTTGGGCTGCAGGATGTAGCGCACGCCGATGACGTCACTTATCTTGCGCCAGTAAATCGCCATGGTATTTTTCTCGCCCGTGCCGACCACGTTGTGGAGTGCCACGAGCTTCAATGGGCTACCGTACTGGGTGTTGAAATTGCCGGTAACGGTAACAAAATTGCTGAAAGAAGCAGCCAGTTCCTGATCGAAGCCAACCAGTTTGTCATTGCAAAAAATGAACACGTAGCGCCGGCCTGCCGGGTTATCCGGCGCGTCATACACCATCAGGGTGTCGCCGGTTTCGATGCTGTTTTCAAAATTCCACGATTTGAGCGTGGCCCTGAGCTGGTTGCGCGTCATGCCGCTTTTGAATTCACCGACCTCAAAGGCCTGGACGGACTGGCAGAAAGCAAGCAGGGTCAGGGCGAGCAGGGCGGTTTTTGTATGCATGATTTCTGGTGTGCGGAATTTTCCAAGAGATTAGCTTGACTGGACAGCCAAGTCGAGTTGTACTCATCTCAAACAGTCAAATCGCGCTGCGAGGTAAATTTATGCGTACCCACTTATTGATGGGCATTGTCGCAATTTGCGCAACGGCTGGCCTGCTGTCGATGCCCGCGGCCCGTGCCATGGGCACGCGGCCGCAATCGGGCAGCGTTCTGGGTACCGGCCAGATCGTCGCTACTGCAGGGATACGCGGGCTGGACGAGGAAAAGCTCAAAGCCGCGCGTTTTGATGCGGCCCAGCTTACCCGATTGGAATCGCTGGCGGTAAGCGCCGATGCGGCACGGAATTTTGCCGCGCGAGGTGGATTGAGGAGCCGTCCGGTGGCCTATTTGCCTGATCCGGCGCAGCGCAATGGTGGCTACCCATAATACGGTTATTCGTCACTTTCCGTATCCAGATCGGGAATATGACTGAAAGCGACGCGCATCGGTGCGGCCTGCAGCGCATCGTGCGCAGCGCCGAAATATACGGCGTTTTTGCCGAAGCGCGCATTGAGCTTGTCCACCGTGGCGTTGAGCGTGCTGCGCGCATTGCTGGTATCGAACAGTGACGGAGTGTGGTGCGCTGCTTCCACCAGACGCGTGAGCGTTACCCCGACCGCCAGCGGAGCGTCGCGCACGGCCGGTTTTTTCTGCCACAGCAGGTCGAGCATGTTGGTCAGGGTGAGCGTATCCGCGCTTGGATCGAAGCTGATTTTCTCGTTCCAGGGCGGGTAGCGCAGGTATTTCACCTTGACCTGCATCGCTCCCGCCAGCAGTTCGTGGCTGCGCAGGCGCATTGCGGTTTTTTGCAACAGCTTGTGCAGTACCGAATGCGCGGCGTGGTCGCTGCGCATTTCCGGTGCCAGCACATGCGAGTGTCCGATGCTGGCACGCGCGCTGGGGGCGGGCAGCAGCCATTCGCCGCGCAATTTGGCATGCATGCGCTCGCCTTCGATACTGCCCCACGCGCGCGCAAGCCGGGCCTTGTCCGCTGCCCACAACTCGCGCAGGGTGTGAATCCCGGCCTGCTTCAGGCGTTTTTCCATCTGTCGCCCGACGCCATTGATATCGCGCAGCTCCAGTGGATACAGGCAATCGGGCAGGTCGTTGAGTTCAATCACCGTCAGGCCGTCCGGCTTGCGCATGTTGGAAGCTGTTTTCGCCAGAAACAGGTTGGGCGCAATGCCGATCGAACAGCGCAGTTCGCTTCCCACGGTGTTGTAAATGGTGCGCTTGATCTTGTGCGCCAGTGCTTCGGCGTTGACGCGCATGCGCTCGCTCCCGGTCAGTTCGCAGTGCATTTCGTCAATCGAATATACGGCTTCCACATGGCTACAGGACTCCACCGCAGCGACCAGTTTATGGTGATATTCCACATACATTGCCGGGCGCGCCGGCACGATGCGAATACCCTTGCACAATTTGCGCGCTTCATGGATGGGCGTGCCGGTCCTGACTCCGAATGCCTTGGCTTCATAGCTTGCCGCGATGCAGCAGGTGGTTTCCGCCACCACCGGTGCCACACACACGGGTTTGCCGCGCAGGGCCGGCTCGGCCTGCTGTTCCACCGCGGCAAAGTAGGAATTGAAATCAACGTAGAGCGAACGGAGCATACGGTATAATCGCGGCTTTTGTACTGCACTGAAAGTAAAGGTTTAACGCATGAGTCTGAATCTGGTTCCCGCGGGCAAGGACGTCCCCAACGATTTTAACGTCATCATCGAAATCCCCATGCACGGCGATCCCATCAAGTACGAAGTAGACAAGGAAAGCGGCGCCATGTTCGTGGATCGTTTCATGTCCACCGCCATGCATTATCCCTGCAACTACGGCTATATTCCCCACACCCTGTCCGAAGACGGTGACCCGGTGGATGTGCTGGTCATGACCCCGGTGCCGCTGATTACCGGCGTGGTGGTGCGCTGCCGTACCATCGGCATGCTCAGGATGAGCGACGAAGCCGGCGTGGACGCCAAACTGCTTGCCGTGCCGGTAGATAAGTTGTGCGGATTGTACAAACACGTGCAGAAGCCCCAGGATTTACCTGCAATGACCCTGGCACAGATTTCCCATTTCTTTGAACACTACAAAGACCTGGAAGCCGGTAAGTGGGTGAAAGTGAAGGGCTGGGTTGACGCCGACGCAGCCAGGGCCGAAATCATGGCCGGTGTGGAACGCTACAACGCCGCTGCGGACAAGCCAGCATTTTAATCCGCCGAGCCGCCTGGCAGCGGCTCTTTTTTGGGGCGTGCAACCATGAAAATCTGCATCATTTCCGACAGTCATGACAACCGCCGCCTGATGGCGTTAGCCGTGGAAGACGCCCAAAGCCGCGGTGCAGAAGCCGTGCTTCACTGCGGTGACGTGGTAGCGCCCACCACCTTGCGTGCGCTGCAAAAATTTGGTTTGCCGGTGCATGTCATTCATGGCAACAACACCGGTGACATGTTCAACCTGTCGCGTCTGGGGGCGGAGGAGGGCAGCGTCATCCGTTACCATGGCCAGGACGCCGAAATCGAACTGGGCGGACGCAAGATTTTCATCGTCCATTATCCTCATTACGCGCGCGCCATGGCTTGCACCGGCGATTACGATCTGGTCTGCTGCGGCCATGACCATCGTGCCGAAATCAAACACGTGGACAACCTCAGCGGCGGCCAGAGCCTGATGCTTAACCCCGGTACGGTAGGCGGTGTCGGCGCAGCGCCCACCTATATCATGGGAGACCTGGAAACCATGCGGTTTGAAGTATGCGACGTACCGGCCGCGCCGAATGAGATTACCAATCTCACGCGGGTAACCCCGCATATTTAGTGAAACGTGGGGGCGATGACAAAAATCAGAAATGGTTGTTGATCACCACTTCGTTCATAGGCAATTGCCCGCCGCGCGGCCACGCTTCCTTGGTGGCCTTGCCGATCGCCGTCATCATGGTGATCACATGGTCCTGCGGCAGGTTGATGAGCTTGCCCACTGCCTCGAAGTCGAAGCCGTCCATCGGGCATGAATCGTAACCCATCTCTTTGGCCGCCAGCATCAGCGTCATGGCCGCGATGCCGCATGAGCGCATGGCCTCGTCGCGTTGCACCTGCTCCCGGCCGGCATAGTACTGGCCGATGGCGGGAACCATAAAATCCTGTAGCGGCTGCGCCGCATTACGCCAATAGCGGGGGGTGTCCTTTTCCCAGGATTTGGTGTCGGCGCACAGCACGATCAGCAAGGAGGCATCCGTCACTTGCGCCTGATCCCAGGCTGCCTTGCGGATTTCCCTGCGCAGCCCCGGATCGCGCACCAGCACGAAGCGCCAGTTCTGGATATTGAATGCAGAGGGTGCAAGCATGGCGAGCGACATCAACTTCTCGATTTCCGCTTCGGTCATGCGGTGGTCGGGGTCATACGTCTTGACCGCGCGGCGGGTTTCAATTGCTGTTGCGACATCCATATTTCACTCTCCTGGATTGAATTATTTCTTCTTCATGAAAAACACGAATTCGGCGCCGTCCTGCGCCGAAGACAGCAGTTCATTGCCGGTCTGCTTGGCGAAGGCCTGAAAGTCCTTCACCGCGCCCGGGTCAGTGGCCGCGATTTTCAATATTTGTCCCGCATTCAATTCAGCCAGCGATTTTTTGGTGCGCAATATCGGCAGCGGGCAATTCAAACCGCGCGCATCCAGTTCTTTATCGAAATTCATGTTAAGCCTCCAGTCTAGAAATCATTTTCGATTTTGAATGTATTGAAGATGATATCCACAGCCATATTTCTCGCGCCGTGCGATACCGCATCCAGCATGTCGCTATCACTCCAGCCCAGGCTGCGCAATTTCTGCAAATCGTCCGCGCTGACCGCATTCGGAGTGGATACGGCTTTCAGTACCAGCAGCAACATTGCCTTGTCCTTGTCATTCAAGGGCGCCTGTTCGGGATCCCGCTTGGTGAGGGCAACCTGCTCCGGCGTCAGGCCGCACATATTGATCAGCATGGCAGCGTTGAAACCGACACAGTATTCGCAGAGGTTCTCCTGCGACACCAGCATGCGCACCATCGTCAACAGGGGAAAGCTTAACGCGGGGTGATTCTTGTAATAGCCGATCGATTGCCATTGCTGTTCCAGCATCGCCGGGCTGCTGCTGTACATTTGCAAGGCGTTCGGCACATGTCCGAAGGCTTGCTCAATCTGACGGTAAATTTCAGCCACTTTACCGCTTGCTTGATCGCTGGCTACGGTTTGAATGATAGGCATATTACTTCTCCTTGAATTGACAACTCACGAATGCATACCGACCATGCGGTATGTTGATGCCCCAAATAAAACCGCGCTGCCTGCAGCGATTTCACTGAGTCTGTTTATTCCTGGACCTGGACCGGGGACCCAGGCTCAGGACATAGTCCTGCAATTGCGCCATACACAACCGAAAGGTTTTTACCGACTGCATGTTCTTGGCCACGCCCCAGCAGCCTTCCCAGGCAGACACAATAAACAGCGCAGCGGCCTCGCAATCCACATCGGCCCGGATCTGTCGCTGACGCTGCCCCGTTATCAGCGCGTTGCGTATCACCGTCTGCCAGGCCTTGAGTATCAGCGTCAGGCGCGCCTTGAAGGCTTCATCAAGCGGGCTCATTTCCTGCATCAGGTTGTTCAGCGGGCAGCCCAACCTGATGGTGTCCTCGTTCACGCACTCGGCTTTGCGCTGCATGATATCCAGCAATTCAGCCACCGGCTGCGCGGCTTCGCGCAACGGGCGGAACACCATTTCTTCCAGCCCCGCTTGCACCACCTCATCAATGACCGCCAGGCCGAGCGCATGCTTGGCCGGAAAATAGTGGTACAGCGCACCCTTGGTCAATCCGGTGTCGGATAAAATATTGGTGATACTCGCCGCTTGAAACCCGTTGCGGTGGATTTCTCCGAAAGCGGCGTGCAGGATTTTTTCGCGTGTCAGATCGGATTGCCTAGTATCCATGGTTCATGGATCATACCAACCGGTATGGATGTGTCAAGAAGTTTTTTCGGCCGCTGAAAACAATCCCCGGCAATCGTGCATCGGCTCATTCCCGATGGGGTTTCTTTAACTTGCAGCAAAAAGCGCCCGGGTTGAGGTCCACGGTCTTGCCTCCATTCAAGATGATGGGGCATCAACCATGTTTTGAAGTTTTCTGGCACTTACAGTTGTACCACAACCCGCATAAGCATTTGCTGCAATTCAACACCTCTATTTCAGGATAAGAATTTTCAATTGAATTTACCCCGGTACGTTGTGGATAGGCTGCGTCGTTGGGAGTAATATTCACCGCAGTTCGGGAGTATGCGAAACAAGTTTTTTACGGGAAAAAATAGACCGCCCGAGCGGCATCCCAGCTAAATTTTTAGTGTTCGTCGTAACTGGCGGACGCTTTATCCGTTTGAATGGAGGAGACCTGATGACGGAAGTCGTGGCAACAAACGAGACCATCCTGGTCGTCGGTGGCGGCATATCCGGTATGACTGCCGCATTGGAAGCGGCGGAAACCGGCAAGCATGTGGTGCTGGTGGAGAAAAATCCGGCCATTGGCGGGCGTACTTCTCAGCTGTACCGCTATTTTCCCAAGCTGTGCCACCCCATTTGCGGGCTGGAGATCAACCTGCGCCGGCTGAAGTCCAATCCGCGCATCCGCCTGCTGACAATGGCGGAGGTAACCGGCATCACCGGCGCCAGGGGGGACTACACCGCCACCATCAGGATCACGCCGCGTTACGTCAACGCCAACTGTACTGCCTGTGGCGATTGCGCCAAGGCAGTGGATGCCGAGATACCCAACCCGTTCAACTACGGGCTGGACAGGATGAAGGCAGCCTATCTGCCCAACAAGATGGCCTATCCCATGCGCTATGTACTGGACAAATCCATTATCGGCACGCCGGACGCAGACAAGGCCAAGGCGGCGTGCAAATACGACGCCATTGATCTCGACATGCAGGAAGAAACCGTGCAGATCAAGGCCGGGGCTGTGGTATGGGCGACCGGCTGGCAGCCCTACGACGCCAGCAGGATTCAGCCTTACGGCTACGACCGCTTCAAGAATGTGATCACCAGCGTCGAGTTCGAGCGTCTGGCCGATCCGCACGGCCCCACCGGCGGCAAGATTTTGCGTCCGTCGGATGGCAGGGAAGCGAAGAATGTCGCCTTCATCCAGTGCGCCGGTTCGCGTGACGAAAACCACCTGCGCCACTGCTCGCGTATTTGCTGCATGGCTTCGCTCAAACAGACCAACTACGTGCAGGAACGCTATGGCGATGAGGGCAAGTCCACCATCTATTACATCGACATCCGTGCCATTGACCGTTTCGAGGATTTCTACGCCAAGGTGCAGGCCAATCCCAATGTCAGTTTCATCAAATCCAAAGTGGCGAAGGTCACCCAGGACGACGCCAGCGGCGATGTCATTCTTCACGGTGTGAATACCGAAGGCTATCACCGTTACGCCACCCCGCACGACCTGTGCGTGCTGGCGGTGGGCATGGAGCCGTCGGTAAAAGGCGCCAACATCCCCATTGAAATCCTCGTGGATTCCAGCGGCTTCATTGAGGCCGACCCGGCCAACGGTGCCTTCTTCGGTGCCGGTTGCGCATCCAACGCGCTGGACGTGAATCGCTCGGTGCAATCCGCCACGGCGGCCGCGCTGCGGGCGATTCAAGTGGTCAACAGAGTGGCAAAGGCGGAGGTTTAACCATGGCCGTAGAGAAAAAAGTCGCCGCGTATATCTGTCAGGGCTGCGGTCTGGGCGAGCGCCTGGATACTGCAGCGCTGGTGGATGTGGTCAAAAAAGAAGGCAAAATCCAGCAAGTCAAACCTCATCCCTTCCTGTGCAGCAACGCAGGCGTGGCGATGATCCAGAACGACATTGATAACGAAGGCGTGAGTCACATCATGATCGGCGCCTGTTCGCGCCGCTCCAAGACCGATGCGTTCAATTTTCCCGAAGTGGCCATGGCGCGCGCCAATCTGCGCGAAGGCGTGATCTGGATTCGTCCGGATACCGAAGAAGCGCGTGAAACCACGCAGGAAATGGCGGAAGACTACCTGCGTATGGGCTGTGCCGAAATCAAGACCATGCGCCAGCCGGAGGGTAACCCCAACACCGGCACCAGCCGGACCCTGCTGGTGGTGGGGGGCGGGATCACCGGTATGACCGCGGCGCTGGAAGCTGCCAAAACCGGCTATCCCGTGGTGCTGGTGGAAAAATCCGGCCAGCTCGGCGGCTGGGCGGCCAAACTGTACAAGCGCGTGCCTTCCCACGAGCCCTACAAGGCCCCGGTGGATAATGGCGTGGCGGACATGGTGTCTGCCATCGAGGCCGACCCCAACATCAAGGTTTACCTCAACGCGACGATCGCCAAGACCAGCGGTGCGCCCGGGCGTTTTCAGGCAGAAATCGCCACTGAATCCGGTAGCACAGTTACGGAAGACGTAGGCGCGATTGTTCAGGCTACCGGCTTTGCACTTTACGATGCCAACAAGCTGCCCGAATTTGGTTATGGAAAATCGCCCAATGTGGTGGATCAGGGTGGCCTGGAACAACTGGCGCGGGAGGCTGCCGAGCGCGGCGGCCCGATTCTGCGTCCCTCCGACGGCCAGCCGGTGAAGTCGGTGGTGTTCGTACAATGCGCCGGTCAGCGCGACGCCAGCGGCACGCACCTGGCCTACTGTTCCGGCCATTGCTGCAATACCAGCATCAAGCAGGCGATGTACTTCAAGGACGTCAATGCGGACATCGACACCACCGTGCTCTACACCGACCTGCGCACGCCCGGTAACGGCGAGGATTTCTATCGCAGCGGGCAGGAAAAAGGGGTGATTTTCACCAAGGGCAAAGTGTCTTCGGTGGAGCCTGCCGGCAATACCTGCAAAGTCAATTTCCATGACCTGATCCTGGACGACCAGCATGCCTGCATTGAAAACGCAGACCTGGTGGTGCTGGCCACCGGCCAGGTACCGAACTCCGGCGTGAACATCGATTTCAAGGCGGTGGAAGGCGAAGAGGCGGCCGCCGAGGTGGAGAAAAAAACCATTTCCATCCTCAACCTGGACTACCGTCAGGGCAAGGACGTGCCGCAGCTGAAATACGGCTTCACCGATTCGCACTTCATTTGCTTCCCCTACGAAACGCGCCGCACCGGCATCTACACTGCCGGTCCGGTACGGCGCCCGATGGATATCGCCCAGGCCAGGGAAGACGCCACCGGTGCCACGCTCAAGGCGATCCAGGCGCTGGAAAATGCCGCCATCGGCAGCGCCGCACACCCGCGCTCGGGCGACCTGTCCTACCCCTCGGTGCGGATGGAGGGTTGCACCCAGTGCAAGCGCTGCACGGTGGAGTGCCCGTTCGGTGCGATTGACGAGGACGCGAAAGGCTATCCGCTGATGAATGAGTCGCGCTGCCGCCGCTGCGGCACCTGCATGGGCGCCTGCCCGGTACGGGTGATCTCGTTCGAGAACTACTCGGTGGATACCGTGGGCAGCCAGATCAAGGCGGTCAGCATCCCCGACGAGTTCTCGGAAAAGCCGCGCATCCTGGTGCTGGCGTGCGAGAACGACGCCTACCCGGCGATGGACATGGCGGCGATGAACCGCACCGAAGCCAGCGCCTTCGTGCGCGTGGTGCCGGTGCGCTGCCTGGGTTCGGTCAATACCATCTGGATTACCGACGCGCTCAACTCCGGCTATGACGGCGTGATGCTGATGGGCTGCAAGCACGGCGACGAGTACCAGTGCCATTTCGTGAAAGGCTCCGAACTCGCCAATTACCGCATGAGCAAAATCGACGACACCTTGAAGGGTTTCAACCTGGAAACCGACCGGGTGCAGACCTACGAAGTGGCGATTACCGACATTGACCGCGTGCCGAAGCTGATCAACGACTTCGAGAAACGCATGTTCGAAATCGGCATGAGCCCGTTCAAGGGCTTTTAGGAGAACATCGCGATGAGTAATTCAAGCAGTCAGGCCGCCGCCCGGTACAACAATAACTTCCTCAAGGAAGTCGAGGCCATGGTGGAGGAGGGCAACTGGGTCAAGATGTGCATGCAGTGCGGCGTATGCTCCGGCTCCTGCCCTACCAATTTCCAGGCGGGATGGGATCATCCGCCGCAGGAAATCTTCATGATGATCCGTGCCGGCAAGCGCGAGGAAGTGCTGACCTCGCAATCCATGTGGATGTGCACCTCGTGCTACAACTGCATCGTGCGTTGCCCGCGCAAGCTGCCGATTACCCACATCATGCACGGACTTGCCAACTACGCGCACCGCCTGGGGATTGCTCCAAAAAACCAGCCCACCCGGCATTTTGCCAAGCTGTTCTGGAACAACTGCATCCAGACCGGCCGGGTGAATGAGCTGAAACTCTCCCTGGGTTTGTATTTCAGGGATGGTTTCAAACAGGGGATTATCAATGGCCTGGCGATGAAGGATGTCGGACTGGGTTTGTTGAAAGCCAAACGGCTCAACCCGTTTGAGCTGTTCAAGCCGCACGGCTGCAAGGATCAGAAAGGCATCCATGCCATGCTGAAAAAGGCGCATGAGATTGAAGAGCGCCGCAAGGCGATCAAAACGGCTTAAGGAGTATTGAAAATGGCCAAGAAAGAATACGCGTTTTACCCCGGCTGCTCGTCGCAGCGCGGTGCCTCGGCGTCCAACTACCTCAAGTCCGTGGACTCGATGTGCAAAACCCTCGATATCAAGCTCACCGAAATCCCCGACTGGAATTGCTGCAGCGCCTCCATCGGTTATGCCGAAGGCGGCGAGCTGCCGCGCCACGTGTTGAATGCGCGCAACTTCGCGCTGGCCGAGCAAAATCTGCCGGGCCAGGAAATTGTTGCGACCTGCGCTGCCTGCTGGCTGGGCGCGCGCGAGACCAAGGAGCGTCTGGACGCCTCATCGCAATTGATGGCGGACACCAACGAAGCACTCAAGGAAGCCGGTCTCCACTACAAGGGCGAGGCCGACATCCGCCACATGGTCGAAGTGTTGATCGAGGACTTCGGCTACGACGAACTGAAAAAACCGGTGGTTAAATCGCTGGAAGGCATCAAGTTCGCCGGTTATGTCGGCTGCCAGACCAACCGCCCGTTCGGCATTGACGGCGAATCCTTCGAAAACCCCATGTACCTGGACAAGCTGGTGGAAACCGTCGGTGGCGAAGCCCTCGCCAGCTACGACCAGAAAGTTACCTGCTGCGGCGGCGCGCTGGCTTTTTCCGAGCCGGACAAAGCCCAGGCGCAGATCAAGGACATTGTCGAGTCCGCCTACGACCACGGCGCTGAAATGATCGTCACGCCATGCCCGCTGTGCCAAGCCAACGTGGAGATATATCAGGGTGCCATCAACAAGAAATACGGCAAAAAATTCAACATGCCGGTGATGTATTACAGCCAGTTGATGACCGTCGCCTATGGCGGATCGGCCAAGGATGCGGGGCTCGACGGCCAGATGATCCGTGCCACCAGGCTGGAAGAAATCGCCGCCAAGCGTTAAGCTGTCCGGACCAATTGACACAGGGGCGTTTGCCCCTGTTTTTGTTTCATTTCATAAAAGGACTGCCATGCACCAGCCCAAAACCATGGACGAGCTGATCGACCTCGTCCACCAGGCCGTTTACGAAGTGGACGAACTGCGTGCCTGCGTCGAGGACGATCCCGAGGAAATGGAACGCTACCTGCCGTTTATTGACCAGCTCGACGTGCAATTGCGCAAGCTGTTCGATGACATGACCGCCGGTCGCTACACTTGCCCTGCGCAAACCGACCTCGATTTCATGCCGCTGGTGCAAAAATGGGGACGCGATATCCCGTTCAAGCCGCTTTTATTGGCAATTAATCAGGTGCACCGGAACGGATTTCGCGCCTAGCCGTCTTATTCGATAGAATATTCCCCAATCATCGAATTCAGGACAGCCATGCAGTTCAATCAAGCCCAGGTTCACCCCGGCGGTTTCGTTCACGACATGGACGAAGCCACCCTGCATCACGCCCAGCAGGCTGCTGCCCGACAGCTGGGGCTGAACGCACACTTCACAGACACCCTGCGCAGCGACGGCGCGGCGGGGCCGGAAATGGCAGTGATCCCGGCCGGCTGGTTCGAGATGGGTTCGCCCAGCCACGAGCCAGGTCATGAGCCGAGCGAAGCACCGCAGCGCTACGTGCAACTCAGTCGCGCTTTTGCGATGGGTCGCTACACTATCACCGCCGAGGAGTGGTTGCGTTTCCGTGCCGCCACCGGCTGGAGCCAGGCGCGCGAACTGATCCAGGCGCACGGGCGCGAGCCGGTGGTGAACATTCGTATGGCTGATGCACTGTTGTTCATCGCATGGCTGAACAGTGAGACCGGCCAACTGTACCGTCTGCCCAGCGAAGCCGAGTGGGAATATGCCGCGCGTGCCGGCACCCATACCCCGTTTCATTATGGCGATTACGCCAGCTGTCGCGACGTGCTGTTCAAACCGATGTTTCCGTTCCCGGAAAAAACCAAAAAACGCCGCAGCTTCTTCCCGCAATGCGCTCCCATGATGTGGGCGATGGAAGTCGGCACCAAACCCGCCAACCTATGGGGGCTGCATGATATGCACGGCAACGTCTGGGAAATGACCGCCAGTTCCTGGCAATCTGATCATCAACAGGCGCCGTCCGATGGTCACAGCCTGCCTGGGCGCGGCAGCAATGACCGCATTGTGGTCAAGGGCGGCTCGTGGTTCGATCCCGCCACCGCCGCCCGCAGCGCAGCCCGCCGCTCGCGGCTCCGGGATGAACTGGATGTGAATCTGGGGTTCAGAGTGGTGCGGGAGATATAGCCGCATAGGCTATGTTTTGACTGGCTGCACACTACAGGCTGGAATACGAAATCATGGGGCAGACACGATTAAGCAATCGCTACCCGCATCACAAGTCGCCGGGGCCCCGCCCGGCAATGGCCTGACTTTCTCTTGCTTGCCCAGGAGAAAGCAGGCAAAGAGCAGGGCACCTCATGGCGCCGCCCCTGCGAGATACCTTCGTCTGAGCCGAAGCCCGGCCTTCTCCGTAGTTCGTTTTGATTCTTCAAGTCCAGCCCGGGGTCAAGGGTACGATTTTTACCATCATGGAACCATATGCGTGATTGACCTGTCTTTCGGGTGGTAAAAAATGAAAACCATTCTCATTAATTAACTGATACATCACCATGAATACACTTGTCGCGCCGTCCCGCGCTCGCTTGGCCGCTTTCTTTGCCGTGGCGGGGCCCGGTCTGGTTGTCATGCTGGCCGATACGGATGCCGGTAGCGTTATCACTGCAGCGCAGAGCGGTGCTCAATGGGGATACAAGCTGTTGGCACTGCAATTGTTATTGATCCCGATTCTTTATCTGGTTCAGGAACTCACTTTGCGCCTGGGTCTTCTCACCGGGCGCGGTCATGGCGAACTTATTAAACAACACTTCGGCCGTGGCTGGGCGTGGCTGTCGGTGTCCACACTGCTGGTGTCCTGCCTCGGTGCGCTGATTACCGAAATGAGCGGCATCGCCGGCGTAGGCGCGCTCTACGGCATTCCCATCTGGGCCAGCGTGCTGGTCACGCTGGGGTTCTTGCTGACGGTGGTGATTTCCGGGTCGTACCGCTCGGTAGAGCGCGTCGCGGTGGCCATTGGTCTGTTTGAACTGGCCTTTGTCTACGTTGCTGTGGTGGCCCGCCCGGACCCGGCAGAGGTGCTTCATGGCCTTACCAGCGTGCCGCTGGCCGATCACGGTTATCTCTATCTGGTGGCGGCCAACATTGGTGCGGTGATCATGCCGTGGATGGTTTTCTACCAGCAGTCAGCCGTGGTGGACAAGGGTCTGAAACCGCACCATCTGCCGGCAGCGCGCTGGGACACGGCGATCGGCGCAGTTGTCGCTCAGGTCATTATGGCGGCCATTCTTGTAGCCGTGGCTGCCACCTTCGGGCGCAGCGGCGGGGATTCCCGGCTCGACACGGTGCAGCAGATTTCCCATGCGCTTACCCCTTACCTGGACGTGGAAAATGGCCGCCTGATGTTCGCCCTGGGCATGCTGGGTGCGTCGCTGGTGGCGGCCATTGTGGTGTCGCTCACCGCCGCCTGGGGGCTGGGTGAAGTCACCGGGTACAAACACTCGCTGGAACATCACCCGCGCGAGGCACCATGGTTCTATCTGGTGTTCGTGGCGGTACTGGTGGCAAGCGGCCTGCTGGTGAGTTCCGGTGTCAACCTGGTCGACCTCAGCGTCGGCGTAGAGGTCATGAACGCCCTGTTGCTGCCGGTTGTCCTTGGCTTTCTCTACGCGCTGGCGCGGCGTGCCCTGCCTCGCGGCAGCCAGCTTCGGGGCGCCTACGCCGTGATCGTGGCGCTGACGATTACACTCACCGCCGGGCTGGGTGTGTGGGGCGGGTTAACCGGCCTGTTTGGCTGACACAGGCCGCACCTGTCCGGTCAGCCGCCGCCCGCGCTGCCGGATGGATCTGGCACGCAAGTATTCTTGAACGGGGTGTGCTCATTCAATTCCCCGATGTAATGCGCCACGCCCAGCGATTCGCGTTCCAGAAAGGTTTCCACCGCCTGGGCAAAGCGCGGGTGGGCCAGCCAGTGGGCAGAGGCGGTTGCCACAGGCAAAAATCCGCGCGCCAGCTTGTGTTCGCCTTGCGCGCCGCCTTCGAATAGCCGGATGCCGCGTGCGATGCAGAATTCGATGGCCTGATAGTAACAGGTCTCGAAATGCAGTGCCGGGGAGTAGGCGTGCGCGCCCCAATAGCGACCGTATAGCGTGGTGTTGTCGTAAAGGTTTAGCGCGGCGGCAATGTCGTGTCCACCCTGGCTGGCGACGATCATCAGCACGTTGTCCGGCAGTGCATGACCCAGGCGCTGAAAAAAATCCAGGTTGAGGTAGGGAGTGGAGCGGTGCTGGCGGTAGGTGTTGTCGTAGCAACCGGTGAAAAACGCCCAGTCCGCGGCACGGATGTCGTTGCCGGTCAATTGGCGGAAGCTGATGCCGGCCTCACTCACACGGCGCCGCTCCTGTTTGATTTTCTTGCGCTTGTCGTGGCTCATTGCGGCGAGGTAGTCGTCAAAACCGGCGAAGCCATGGTTGAGCCAATGAAACTGGACGCCGCGCCGGATCATCAGCCCGGCGTCCTGCAACACGGCGCTGTCGGCTGCGCCGGGGAACAGGCAATGAAAGGATGATGCACCGACAGCCTGTGCCTGTTCGATGGCAGCGTGAACCAGCAGCGTGCGCTGGGTGTCGCTCTTCGCCAGCAGGCGTGGCCCGGTGACCGGGGTGAACGGTATCGCTGACAGCAATTTGGGGTAGTAGGCCAGACCGTTGCGCTGGTAAGCGTCAGCCCATGCCCAGTCGAATACGTATTCGCCGTAGGAATGGTTTTTCGCGTAAAGAGGCAGCGCGGCGACCAGGTGTTCGCCTTCCCATAGCGTGAGGTGTTGCGGCAGCCAGCCGGTTTCATCGCTCACGCAGCCGCTGGCTTCCAGCGCATGCAGGAAGGCGTGGGAGAGGAAGGGCTGGTTTCCGGCGAGCCGGTTCCAGGCTGCGGGCGTGACTTCGTGCATGCCTGCCAGCACGCGCAACTGAGGTGGTTGTGGCGTGTTCATGGGTTTTCCGACACAATTCGGTTTTTGCTAAAAAACATTTCGAGCATGAATTTACACGAATATCAGGCCAAGCAGTTATTGCGCGAGTTCAACATCACTACCCCGCGCGGGATTGTGGTGGAAGATCCGACCCACGCCGAGCTGGCCGCGACCGGCTATCTGGGCGGCGACGCCTGGGTGGTGAAGGCGCAAATCCACGCCGGCGGTCGCGGCAAGGCCGGCGGCGTGCGGCTGGTGAAATCCATAGCCGCATTGCAGGAAGCGGCGCATGCGCTGCTGGGCACGTCTTTGGTGACCTACCAGAATGCCCCGGGCGGACAATTTGTGAGCAAGCTGCTGGTGGAGGAAACCCTGCCGATTGCGCGCGAAATGTACCTGAGCCTGCTGGTGGACAGGGAAACCGAGCGCGTCGCGGTGGTGGCCTCGGCTGCGGGCGGCATGGAGATCGAGGAAGTCGCGCAAACCCAGCCGGACAAGATTCTGCGTGAATTATGCGATCCGCTGCTAGGCCTGCAGGAATTCCAGTGCCGCAATCTGGCGTTTGGTCTGGGGTTGTCTGGCAGCCATGTCGGCGACCTGACCCGCATGTTGCGCGCGCTGTACAGGCTCTTCACCGAATCCGACCTGAGCCTGCTGGAAATCAACCCGCTGGTGATTACCGAAGACGGGCGCATGGTCGCGCTGGACTGCAAGATGGGCGTGGACGACAACGCGCTGGGCCGGCAGAAAAAATTCGCCGGCCTGCGCGACGACACGCAAATCGACGCCAGGGAAGTCGCCGCACAGGAGGCCGGTCTCAATTACATCGCGCTGGCCGGCAACATCGGCTGTATGGTGAACGGCGCCGGGCTGGCGATGGCGACCATGGATCTGATCAAGCTGCATGGCGGCGAACCGGCCAATTTCCTTGATGTCGGGGGCGGTGCCACGGCTGAAACCGTCGCCAGGGCGTTCAAGATCATCCTCTCCGACAGCAAGGTGCGCGCCGTGCTGGTGAATATTTTCGGCGGCATCATGCGTTGCGACATTATCGCCGACGGCATCATCCAGGCAGTGAAGGAAGTGGGAGTGCAAGTGCCGGTGGTGGTGCGCCTGGAAGGCACCAACGTTGATTTAGGCAAGCAAAAACTGGCCGAAAGCGGCTTGTCCATCATTAGCGCCGACGGCTTGACCGATGCGGCGCAGCGCGCTGTTGCCGCAGTACAGGGTTCCTGACATGAGCATACTGGTTAACAAAAATACCAAAGTCCTGTGCCAGGGTTTCACCGGCAAGCAGGGCACGTTTCATTCCGGGCAGGCGCTGGCCTATGGCACGCAGATGGTGGGCGGCGTGACACCGGGCAAGGGCGGACAGACACACCTCAATCTGCCGGTATTCAACACCGTGCGCGAGGCGGTGCGGCAAACCGGCGCCCATGCCAGCGTGATTTATGTACCGGCAAATTACGCGGCGGATTCCATCATGGAAGCCGCGGATGCGGGGATAGCGGTCATCGTCTGCATCACCGAGGGCATTCCGGTGCTGGACATGCTCAACGTTAAAGCCGCGCTGCGCGCCAACGGTGCCAAATTGATCGGCCCCAACTGCCCGGGCATCATCACTCCGGACGAATGCAAGATCGGCATCATGCCCGGTTTCATCCATCAGCGCGGCAAGGTGGGCATCGTCTCGCGCTCCGGCACGCTCACCTACGAGGCGGTGCACCAGACCACCCGGCTCGGGCTGGGACAGACCACCTGCGTGGGCATCGGCGGCGACCCCATCAAGGGGCTGGATTTCATTGATTGCCTGGAAATGTTCCAGGCCGACCCGGAAACCGAAGCCATCATTCTGGTGGGCGAGATCGGCGGCGCGCGCGAGGAAGAAGCCGCCGACTACATCAAGCAGCACATCACCAAGCCGGTGGCCGCCTACATTGCCGGACGCACCGCGCCCAAAGGCAAGCGCATGGGGCATGCCGGGGCGATCATCGCCGGTGGCAGCGGCACCGCAGAAGCCAAGATGCGCGCGCTGCAAGCCGCCGGTGCGGTGGTGGCGCAATCCCCGGCGGAAATGGGCGCGGCGGTGCAGATGGCCATGCAGCGATGAAAATTGCGCTGGCGCAGATCAATTGCACGGTGGGCGATCTGGTCGGCAACGCGGCCAGGATACGTGCCGCGACGGCACGTGCCCAGGCAGCAGGCGCGACTATCCTGCTGGCACCGGAACTGGCGTTGTCGGGCTATCCACCGGAAGATTTATTGTTGCGCGATGATTTTTATGTTCAGTCCGCTGCTGCATTAAACAGCCTGCTGGATGCGGCGCACGGGATCACGATCGTGGTGGGGCACCCTCTCAAGGAAGGTAATCGCCGCTATAACGCCGCCTCGGTGCTGCGCGCCGGCAAAATTGAAGCGGTTTACCGCAAGCAGCGCCTGCCCAATGACACGGTATTCGACGAAGTGCGCTACTTCACGCCGGGCACGCAAGCCTGCGTGTTCGAGCAGGATAACGTGCGCTTTGGCGTGAATATCTGCGCCGACGTGTGGGAACAAGGTGCGGCCTGTGGCGCCGCCCAGGCCGGGGCGGAAGTGCTGCTGGTGCTCAACGCCTCGCCGTTTCATGTCGGCAAGCAGGAGGAGCGCTACCAGGTGGTGCGCGAACGTATTCGTGAAAGCAACCTGCCCGTGGTGTATTGCAATTTGCTGGGCGGGCAGGATGAGCTGATCTTCGACGGTGGCTCCTTCGTGATGAATGCAAATGGCGAGCTCACCAGCCAGTTTCCGGCGCTGGCTGAAGATGTTTATCTGGTCGAAATAGATGGCGTGTCGCCGCTAGCGGGCGAGATCGCGCCGGTTTTGAGCACCGAGGCATGCGTGTACGCGGCGCTCAAGCTGGGCGTGCGCGACTACATTGTGAAAAATGGCTTTTCCGGTGTGTTGCTGGGCTTGTCCGGCGGCATTGATTCGGCGCTGACGCTTGCGCTGGCAGTAGACGCACTGGGCGCAGACAAGGTTCACGCGGTGATGATGCCGTCCGAATTCACCGCCGATATCAGCCTGGAAGACGCCCGCACCATGGTGACAACGCTGGGCGTGAAATACAGCGAGTTGCCCATCCAGGGCGTGTTCGACAGCTTCCTCAACGGCCTCGCCGGCGAATTCAACAATTTGCCGTTTGACCTCGCCGAGGAAAACATCCAGGCACGAATACGCGGCACGCTGCTGATGGCGCTTGCCAACAAGTTCGGCCACATCGTGCTGACCACCGGCAACAAATCCGAAATGGCGGTCGGCTATGCCACGCTGTACGGTGATATGGCAGGGGGCTTCGCGGTGCTGCGCGATGTGCCGAAAACGCTGGTGTACCGGCTCTCCAATTACCGCAATGGCATTGCGCCGGTGATACCGCAACGCATCATTGAGCGTGCACCCTCCGCCGAATTGCGCGCCGGCCAGACTGACCAGGATTCGCTGCCCCCATACGAAATGCTCGATGCGATCATCGAGCGCTATGTCGAACATGATCAGACGCCTGCCGAGATTGTCGCTGCAGGCTACAATGAGACCGAGGTCGTACGCGTGATTCGCATGATCGACCGCAGTGAATACAAACGCCGCCAGGCGCCCGTGGGCATCCGCATTACGCCGCGTGCATTTGGCAAGGACCGCCGCTATCCGATCACTTCCCGGTTCAGGCCGGGCTGATTTGTTTTATGCAAGGGGAATGAAATGAAAAAAATCGAAGCCATCATCAAGCCGTTCAAACTCGATGAGGTACGTGAGGCGTTATCGGAAATCGGTGTCACCGGCCTGACCGTCACCGAAGTCAAGGGTTTTGGCCGCCAGAAAGGGCATACCGAACTCTACCGCGGTGCCGAATACGTGGTGGATTTTTTGCCCAAGGTAAAAATCGAGATTGTGGTGTCGGACAATCTCGTCGACCAGGCGGTGGAAGCGATTGTGAATGCCGCACGCACCGGCAAAATTGGCGACGGCAAGATTTTTGTTACCAGTGTGGAGCAGGTGGTGCGGATTCGTACCGGCGAGACCGGCGATACTGCGATTTGATCTGGCTGGTGGCGGCTTGTCTTGTCTGGCCTTGCTGCCAGCTTCAGACACAAGCTGATTTAGAGTTGCCAGAAACGCCACCAGGGTTTGCTTTTGTCAAAATTGCCGGAGACATATTTGCTGTTCGGGAAATTTTTCTGCAGCACGCGCAAGGCATCATCGCGCAAGTCATTGATGCCTATTTTATCGTAGGACTTTACCAGCACTGCCAGCGCCTGCTCGATCGCGGGTGCATTGGGGTAGTGCTCAATCGCGTACTGCGCGCGCTTGCTGGCTGCGACATAGGCACCGCGCTTGTAGTAATACAGGGCGACGTGGACTTCGTGCGAGGCCAGCGCATCCACCAGGTATTTCATGCGCGCCAGCGAATCCGGGGCATATTTGCTGTTCGGAAAACGTGTGACCAGTTCGCGGAACGAATCAAACGACTCGCGTGCGGCCTTGGGATCGCGCTCGGTCATATCCTGGTCCCCAATACTTCCCAACAGCCCCTGGTCTTCGGTAAAGTTGGCCAGTCCCCTCAGGTAGTAGGCGTAATCCACATTGGGATGTTCGGGGTGCAGCTTGATGAAGCGGTCGCAGGCGGCAATGGCGGAAACCGGCTCATTGTCCTTGTAATAGGCGTAGGCCACTTCCAGTTGCGCCTGCTGCGCATAGCGGCCGTAGGGGTAACGCGCTTCCAGCGTCTCGAAGTATTTGATGGCTTTTTCGTAGCCACCCGAATTGAGCTGATCCTTGGCTTCCGCGTAGAGTCTTTGTGCTGACCAGCCCTGGGTTTCATCAACCGTCTTGGGTAACAAGCCACATCCGGCCAGCAGTACCACCAACAAAACAAGTAAACTTCGTTTCATGACATCGTCCGTAAAACAGTTGCCAGATTATACTCCAAACACTTCTGCCGAAGCCGCTATCGTGGCGGAAATCCCCGCGGCCAGTGCCGGCCAGCGGCTGGACCAGGCGCTGGCCGCGTTGCTGCCTGATTATTCGCGCAGCCGCATCCAGCACTGGATCCGGCATGAGCGGGTGACGGTCAATGGCCGTTTGCTGGCGGTCAAGGACAAGGTGTGGGGGGGGGAGCAGGTACAGGTCATACCCGACACGCATCCCGCCGAAGTGCCGGCGGCCCCCGAGGCCATCGCGCTGCAGATTGTCTACGAGGATGATGCCTTGCTGGTGGTCAACAAGCCTGCCGGGCTGGTGGTGCATCCGGGCAGCGGCAACTGGCAGGGAACCATGCTGAATGCGCTGCTGCACCATGCGCCGCAACTGGCCGGGGTGCCGCGCGCGGGCATTGTGCACCGGCTTGACAAGGACACCAGCGGCCTGCTGGTGGTGGCGAAAACACTTACCGCGCAAACCAGTCTGGTGCGCCAGTTGCAGGCGCGTAGCGTCAAGCGCGAATACCTGGCTGTGGCGCACGGGCTGATCGCGCAAGACGGCAAGGTCGACGCGCGCATTGGCCGTCACCCCAGCCAGCGCACCAAAATGGCGGTGGTGCACTCCGGCCGCGAGGCCGTCACGCACTACACCGTGCTCGAGCATCTTGGCCACTGCACCCTGATTCGCTGTGTGCTGGAAACCGGCCGCACCCACCAGATTCGCGTGCATTTGCAGTCCATCGGCCATGCGCTGGTGGGTGATCCGGTATATGGTCGCGCCACCCAGACGGCAGCGCTGCGCGATTTCAAACGTCAGGCGTTGCACGCTACCCGGCTTGGGCTGCTGCATCCGCTCAGCAGCGTGTTACAGGAATGGCAAGTTGAACCACCCGAGGATTTTCAGGCCTTGCTCGATCATTTGAGAGCGGAGACAGCATGAATCCAGACTGGATCGTCCCGGATTGGCCGGCGTCGGCACAGGTCAGAGCGCTGGTGACAACGCGTGCCGGTGGCGTGAGCACAGCACCCTACGCCGGGCTGAATCTGGGCGACCATGTGGGTGATGATCCCGCCAGGGTGGCACAAAACCGTACCATTTTGCGTGCCTCGCTACCCGCCGAACCGGTCTGGCTCAAACAGGTGCATGGCATTGCGGTGTTTGACGCCGATAGCGGCATTGCCTCAACAGAAGCCGATGCCAGCGTGACGCGTCAGGCGGGTCCGGTGTGCGCCGTACTCACCGCCGATTGTCTGCCGGTGCTGTTTTGCGACCGCGACGGCAGCGTGGTGGCCGCCGCCCACGCAGGCTGGCGCGGGCTGGTTGGCGGGGTGCTGGAGGCCACGGCCGCCGCCATGCAGGTGCCAGCAGATAGCGTGATGGCCTGGCTGGGCCCGGCTATCGGCGCGCAGGCGTTTGAGGTGGGCGACGAGGTGCGTGAGGCATTTGTTGCCGTGCAGCCAGAAGCATCTGCGGCGTTTGTTGCGCAGCGGCGCGGCAAATGGCTTGCAGATATTTATGCCCTGGCCCGACTGCGGCTGCAGCGTATTGGCGTCACCCGGATATACGGCGGTGGCGCGTGTACCTACAGCGAGCCCGTGCGTTTTTATTCGTATCGGCGTGATGGTGCGACGGGGCGCATGGCCAGCCTTATCTGGTTGCAGCGCGATGGAACAAAGCCAGCCCGTTAAACCGCTTTCACGCTGGTGTGCCGGTAGATTCCAAAGCGCTTTGCTGGTGCTGGCTTGCATACTGATGAGTATGCTTCTGCCCGCCTATGCGGCGGGGCTGGATTACCGGGTCGAACTGGATGTGCCTGAAGCCTATCGCGCTTTGCTGGAAAAAAACCTGGACATCAACCGCTGGCACAATAATCCGGTTTTGGACACCGCGCAGCTGCAAAGCCTGTATCAGGCTGCGCCGGACAATATCCGCACCCTGCTCGCCACGGAGGGTTTTTACTCCCCCCAAATCACAGCTTCGATTGCATTGCAGGACAAGCCGGTTCGAATGCGCTTTGTCATCGTTCCAGGCGCGCCAACACAGGTGGCGCAGTTTGACCTGTCCGTGCAGGGGGCGCTGGAGCAGACGCCTGAGGTGCGTGACAAACTGCTCGCCCAGCTGCGCCAGGCGTGGCTATTGCCACCCGGCAGCGTGTTTCGCCAGACGGCCTGGGAGTCGGCCAAACGCGACGCATTGAAAGCCTTGTTGATTGAGCGCTTTCCCGCTGCCCGTATTGTTTCCAGCCAGGCCGTGGTCAATCCAGAAACACGCCAGGCGACGCTGAGCCTGGTGCTGGACAGCGGTCCTGCGTTCAGCTTTGGCGCACTGCACATCAGCGGTCTGGAGCGTTACCCGGCCAGCATTGTCGAACGGCTCAACCCGATCCAGCCGGGCGCGCCCTATGCGCAGGCCAAACTGCTGGAATTTCAGGCGCGTTTGCAGGGCACGACTTATTTCCGCACGGTGAGCGTGTCCGCCGACACCGATCCGGCGCACCCGGACCAGGTGCCGGTGCAGGTCAACGTGGTGGAAAACCCGTCCAGCAGGCTCGGCTTCGGGATCGGTGTCAGCACTGATAGCGGGGTGCGCGGGCAGATCGAGTATCAGGATCTGAACGTGATGCGACACGGCTGGCGTTTCAAGAGCCTGCTCAAACTCGAAACCAAGCTGCAATCCCTGAACACCGAGTTGCAGCTGCCGCGCAATGAACTGGGTTACCTCGACAGCATCAACGCCTTTCGCGAACGTACCGATATCAAGGGCGAGACCAGCGTGCGCGTCGGTACCGGCGTCAAGCGCACGCGCACCAAAGGCCGGATTGAAGCCACGCTGGCGGCGCAGTTCCAGACCGAGCACCAGTCCATCGCGGGTGCTGCCGGGAATAACCGCAAGGCGCTCACCCTCAACTACATCTGGACCTACCACAATGTGGACAATCCGCTGTTTCCGGCGCGCGGCTATGTGTTCAGCGCCCAGCTGGGCGGTGCGGCGCGCGCGTTGCTGTCGGATCAGGATTTTGTGCGCGGCTACACACGTGCGGTGTATTACCTGCCGCTGGGCCAGCGCGACGGCCTGATTCTGCGTGGCGAGCTGGGCGGCGTGCTGGCCGCCAGCAGCAACGGGATTCCCTCGGATTTCCTGTTTCGCACCGGGGGCGACCAGTCGGTGCGTGGTTACCCTTATTTGAGCCTGGGCGTGAAACAGGCGAATGCGATTGTGGGCGGTCGCTATCTCGCCGTGGGCAGCGCTGAGTACGACCACTGGCTGACCGAGCGCTGGGGCGCAGCGATCTTTTATGACGTGGGTGATGCCGCCGATACCCTGCCCAACCTTCATCTGGTACAGGGTTACGGCCTGGGTGCGCGCTGGAAGAGCCCGGTCGGCCCGCTCAAGCTGGATCTGGCCTATGGTCAGGCAGTGCACGCATTGCGCCTGCATTTTAGCGTCGGGGTGTCGTTCTGATGCGTGCGCGCCGGCTGGCGCTGCGCTGGGCTGGCGGGCTGGTGTTGTGGCTGGGCCTGCTGCTGGCGCTGATCGCGGGACTGGTCTGGCTGGCCGGGCGCGAGCCGACACTGCATATCGGCGTACAAATTGCCACGCGCCTGGCTGGCGGCCAACTCAGCTTCGAAGGTGTAAGTGGCTCGTTGTACGGGCCGCTTAAATTCACCCGCGTGCGACTCGATACCCCGGAGCGGCGCATTGAAGCGCGCGATGTCGTGCTCGACTGGTCGCCGCGCGCACTGTTGTATGACCATCAGCTGCTTATCCGGCAGCTGACGCTGGCCAGTCTCGACATCACCCTGATCAAACCCGGCCCCGAGCCACTCAGGCTGCCTGCCACGCTGCGCCTGGCATACGGGCTGGCTATCCCGGACGCGCGCATCGAGCGCCTGACGCTGCACCAGGGCAGGCGCAGCTGGCCGCTGTCGCAGGTGCGGCTGGCGTTGACCAATCCGGGTGACGCCTACCACGCCAGACTCAGCGTGCAGAGCCCGTGGGGCGCGGGACAGGCCAGCGCCCGCCTCGCGCCGGATGCGCCGTTTGCCATTAACGGCACGCTGGATTTCGCTCGCAACGATGGCCTGCATGATTATACCGCGCACACCGCACTGAGCGGTACGCTGGAGCATCTGGGGGTGCAGGGAGCGGGCAGTTCGGGCGCTGCCAGCGGTCGCTGGCAGGCACGACTGACACCATTTCAGCCAGTGCCGCTGCAACAGGCGGACGTGAGCGTGCGCCAGCTCGACCTGCGTCGTCTGGGCGCCGGTCTGCCGCAGACCGACATGGATGCCGGCCTTACGCTGCAGGCGCGTACAGCGGCCACATTTACCGGTGGGTTGAGTCTCGCCAACCGCTTGCCAGGCGCGCTGGATGCCGGTCGCATACCAGTCAGGTCTGCGCATACCCGGTTCAGTGGCAACCTGGATCAGCTTGCCTTGCAAGCACTGGCGCTCGATTTGGGGGACGCCGGGCAGTTCAAAGGGGAGGGCGGTTTGCAACACGGTCTGCTGGCAGTGAAGCTGAGCACTGCCAATCTGAATTTGCATGGCCTGTACAACCCGCTGCGTCCCACGCGCCTGGCGGGCAAACTCGCATTGGGCGCGGAGCAGGGCGCGCAAACGCTGCTCGCCGAGCTGACCCAGGCGGGCTACCGCATCGCGTTCAATGCCCGCCGCGCAGGCGAGCAACTGATTATCAACAACGCGCAGCTGGCGGCGGGCGGCGGCGAGTTCAGTTTCAACGCCAGGCTGGCATTGGCCGGCAACCATGCCTTCAGCGCCCGGGGTCAATTGCGGCGCTTCGACCCGTCGCGCTTTGGCGGCTACCCGGCAGCAAGCATCAACGCCACTGCCGCAGCGCAAGGCCAGTTCGGTCCGCAAATCAGCGCCAGCGTTGCGCTCAATGTGGCGCACAGCCGTTATCGCGGCCAGCCGCTGTCAGGCAAAGGCACATTCAAACTGGCCGCAAAGCGCGTCCGGGACAGCGACATCGCACTGCGCCTGGGAGCCAACCGGCTCGAGGTCAACGGTGCGTTTGGCGCCGTCAATGACCGCCTGGACTGGCGCCTGGCTGCACCCGACATGGCGGCATTCGGGCAGGGCTTCGGCGGGCGCATGACGGCACGGGGCAGCTTCGGCGGCAGTCTGGCGCAGCCCTCGGCTACCTTGAAACTGGAAGGGCAGGCGCTGGTGTGGCAGGGCACCCGGCATCTCGATAGCGTGTCGGCAGCGGGCCAGCTGCAACACGGACTCAATGGCGTATTGAATCTGTCTGCGCGCCTGCGCGGCTATCGCAGCGCAGATTTCGCGCTCGCCAGCGCCGCACTGGATGTGCACGGCACACGTACGGCGCATACGATCAATCTGGCCGCGCGCAATCCGCAGATTGACGCGCGCGCCACGCTGAGCGGCGGCTGGCGCAATGGTCGGGGCTGGAACGGGCGCATCCTGCGTCTGGAAAACAGCGGCCGCTATCCGGTGGCGCTCAACGCGCCAGCCCTGCTCGCGTTCGGTGCGGGGCATGTCAGCCTCAGCCACGCTGAATTCGCCCTGGCACGCGGCCGTGTGCGCGTGGATGAATTTGCCCTGCAGAGCGGGCGGATTACCGGCCAGGGCAGCATGAGCGGGCTGGATAGCGCATATTTGCTGCGTCTGGCCAATATCAACCCGGATGTGGAGAGCACGCTGATCGTGGGAGGCAAATGGCAGTTCGCAGCCGCCAGCCAGGTCAATGGCAGCATCCAGCTATGGCGCGAGCGCGGCGATGTCACGGTGCCGAGCGAGCCCAGAACCGCATTAGGCATCCAGCGCCTCGCCCTCACCCTGCAGGCTGTCGATAGCCGCATCCACGCCGAGCTGGACGCGCAGGGAAACAAGCTCGGCGCAGTCAGCGCGCATGCCGCTACCACCCTGGCACAGCGCAATGGCAAATGGGGTTTGGCGGGCAATGCCCCGTTACGCATCGCCGCCCAGGTCAACATGCCGGCGCTGGCCTGGGTAAGCCCGTTGCTGGGTATGCCGGTCACGCTGGACGGCGCAGTGCAGGCGCAAATCAGTGCCAGCGGCACGGTCAATGCGCCGCTGCTGAGTGGCGCAGTGAGTGCCGACAAGTTGCGCTTCACCTACCCCGGGCAGGGCATCGCGTTCACCGACGGCAGCCTGCGTGCCAGTCTGCACGGTGACACCCTGACTCTGGACAGCCTGCGCCTGCGTGCGGGCAGCGGCAGCCTGAGTGGCACCGGTACAGCGCTGTTGCGTGACGGCAAACCCGCCATGCAGATTGCCTTGCTGGCGGACAAACTAGCCTTGTTGCAGCGCCCGGACCGGCAGTTGACGGTGAGCGGCCATGCCGATGTCAGCCTGGCGCCGCGCCTGATTCGCGTCACTGCCAGAATCAGCGCCGATCGCGCCATGATCGCGCTGCCGCGCGATGATGCGCCGACCCTGAGCTCGGACGTGATCGTGCTGGGACGGCAAAAACCGCAGCCCAGCAAGCGTCTGCCCACGGCGCTCGACTTCGACCTGGATTTTGACATGGGCGACCAGTTTTACCTGACAGGACGCGGTGTGGATGCGCGTCTGACCGGCCTGGTCAAGCTGCACGCCCGTGATGGTGGCCTGCCTACCGCTATCGGCAGCGTGCAGGTCGCCAAAGGCACATACAGCGCCTATGGCCAGCGCCTGGACATTGAACGCGGCGTGGTGAATTTTTCCGGGCCGGTGGATAACCCCGGACTGAATATTCTTGCCCTGCGCAAAAATCAGACCGTTGCGGCGGGCGTGGCGATTACCGGCAGTGCGCTGGCACCCGTGGTCAAGCTGGTGTCCGTCCCGGATGTGCCGGACACCGAAAAGCTGTCGTGGCTGGTGCTGGGGCACGGCACGGAAAACAGTAGCGCCGCTGAGTTCAGCGTGCTGCAGACGGCGGCTGGCGTACTGTTGGGGATGGGTGATTCGGTCAGTCTGCAAGCCAGGCTGGCCGAGGCAACCGGCTTGAGCGAGGTGAATCTGAGCGGGGGCGGCTCGCTGAAAAACAGCATCCTGGTGCTGGGAAAACGGCTATCGAAAAACGTTTATCTGAGCTATGAACAAGGGCTGGCAGGCACCACCAGCCTGGTCAAGATCAACTACACCCTATCCAGGCGCGTGTCAGTGCGTGCGCAGACCGGCAGCCAGAGTGCAGTGGATGTATTTTATACTTTCAGCTTCCGCTGATTCGACCTGGAAAAAGTGATTAACCATCGATTAACCATGGGGCGCACGGAGAAAACCATGAAAGCAAAATCCAGGACACTTCCCTGGGCTTGATTTTTGCCTTCTTGTTTTCCCCGTGTTCTCCGTGCGCTCTGTGGTGAATGCCGTTTTTTAGGATCAAACAGCCCACTCGAAGCGCATGGACAGATCCACTGCCTGAACGTGTTTGGTCAGGGCGCCCACCGAGATGCGCTGCACACCGGTTTCCGCTACGCTGCGGATGGTGTCGAGGCTGATATTGCCGGAGGCTTCCAGCACCGCCCGGCCAGCGGTGAGCCTGACTGCCTCGCGCAGCGCGTCGAGAGTAAAATTATCCAGCAGGATCAGGCGCGCGCCGGCATCCAGCGCCTGTTGCAGCTCGTCGATATTTTCCACTTCGATTTGCACCGGCACGCTGCCTGCCACCTGTGCAGCAGCGGCCAATACCCGGGTTATGCTGCCGGCCGCCGCGATATGGTTTTCCTTGATCAGAATGCCGTCATACAGCCCGCTGCGCTGATTTGCACCAGCGCCGGTCAATACCGCGTATTTTTGCGCCAGGCGCAGTCCGGGCAGTGTTTTACGCGTATCCATTACCATCGCGTTGGTGCCCGCAATTGCATCGACATAGCGCCGTGTGATGGTGGCGGTGGCAGACAATGTCTGTAAAAAGTTAAGCGCAGGGCGCTCGGCTGTCAGCAGCGCACGCGCATTGCCATGAATTTCACACAGCATCTGATCGACACCAATACAGCTGCCATCGCGCGTGTACCAGTGGATTGCGACTGACGGATCGATCTGGTGAAAGCACGCTTCAAACCATGCCTGGCCGCACAAAATTGCTTTTTCCCGGCAGACTACCGCTGCACGTGCGGTGGCATGTGCAGGAATGAGACGGGCGGTGAGATCGCCGCTGCCGATATCCTCGGCAAGTGCAGCGGTGACATTGGCATGGACAGCATCAGCCAGTTCGGCAGACAGGGAAACGGCGTGTGAGGAGGACATGGCGGCGCGCTTGAGTAAATTGGCAGGCAGGTATTTTGCGGGGTGACGTGTTGGCGAGCAAATATAAACTTACAAAAGGCAATGTTAGCCACGGCATGGTTTTCCCCGTATTCTCCGTGACCTCCGTGGCTAACTGCTTTTTCCAGGATATGAATGCTACGATCCGCCAAATGCAAAATCGGAATCATCCGCTGTGGATAGAAAGCGTTTGCGAGTGTCCGATAGTTCCCACAGGATCGTGTCAATCAGTATCAGTTCTTCCACCACTTCGAAGGGAAAGCCTTTGCGCGTGCCGCGATTATCTATCATGAGGTCAGCGAGATAGGTTTCCACATCGGGTGTGCCCCATTTTTCCGTTAGCGCCTGGGCGATGCGCGGGAACAGGTTTTCCAAGTGGCTGTGGGCGTCGGCTGGCTGGTCGCTTATCATGATTTTTCTCCTCTTTATGACTGTCGGCCGGTTGAAATTATGAACTGCCTCACCATCTTATGGATAGTCTAGCCATTCAAGGATAACAAGCCATGCGTTTTGACAAACTTACCACGCAGTTCCAGCAAGCGCTTTCCGATGCCCAGAGTATGGCGTTGGGGCAGGATAACCAGTTTATCGAGCCGCTGCATCTGCTGGCGGCATTGATCGACCAGACCGAGGGCGGCACCACTTCGCTGCTGGCGCGCGCTGGCGGCAATGTGCGCGCGCTGCGTACCTCTTTGCAGGAGGCCATCGGGCGTCTGCCCAAGGTGGAAGGACACGGCGGCGAGGTGCAAATCTCGCGCGAGCTCAACAATTTGTTCAATCTCACTGACAGGGAAGCGCAAAAGCGCGGCGACCAGTTCATCGCCAGCGAGCTGTTCCTGCTGGCGGCCTGCGACGACAAGGGCGAAGTGGGACGGCTGCTCAAGCAGCATGGTGTCGCCCGTCCGGCGCTGAATGCGGCCATCAGCCAGGTGCGCGGCGGCGAGAACGTGGCGAGCGCAGATGCTGAAGGCCAGCGCGAGGCGCTCAACAAATACACGCTGGATCTCACCGAGCGCGCGCGCCTGGGCAAACTCGACCCGGTGATCGGCCGCGACGACGAGATTCGCCGTGCCATCCAGGTGTTGCAGCGTCGTACCAAGAACAACCCGGTGCTGATCGGCGAGCCGGGTGTGGGCAAGACCGCGATTGTCGAGGGCCTGGCGCAGCGCATTGTGAATGGCGAGGTGCCGGAGACGCTGAAAGGCAAGCGCGTACTGGTGCTGGATATGGCCGGGCTGCTGGCCGGTGCCAAGTACCGGGGCGAGTTCGAGGAGCGGCTCAAGGCGGTATTGAAGGAGGTCGCCCAGGACGAGGGCCGCATCATCCTGTTTATCGACGAGCTTCATACCATGGTCGGCGCAGGCAAGGCGGAAGGCGCGATGGACGCGGGCAATATGCTCAAGCCGGCACTGGCGCGCGGCGAGCTGCATTGTATCGGTGCGACGACGCTGGACGAGTACCGCAAATACATCGAGAAGGACGCTGCGCTGGAGCGGCGTTTCCAGAAGGTGCTGGTGGACGAGCCATCGGTCGAGGACACCATCGCCATTTTGCGGGGCCTGCAGGAAAAATACGAAGTGCACCATGGCGTCGAGATTACCGATCCGGCCATTGTCGCGGCGGCGGAGCTTTCCCACCGCTATATTACCGACCGCTTTCTGCCGGACAAGGCGATTGATCTGATTGATGAAGCCGCCTCGCGCGTCAAGATGGAGATCGATTCCAAGCCGGAAGTCATGGACAAGCTGGAGCGGCGCATGATCCAGCTCAAGATCGAGCGCGAAGCGGTGAAGCGGGAGAAGGACGAAGCCTCGCAGAAACGCCTGCAGCTGATCGAGGATGAGTTGCTGCGCCTGCAGCGCGAATACAACGATCTGGAGGAAATCTGGAAGGCGGAAAAAGCCATGGTGGCGGGTGCCCAGCACGTCAAGGAAGAGATCGAACATCTGCGTGCAGAGATGGCCGATCTGCAACGCCAGGGCAAGCTCGACAAGGTCGCGGAGATTCAATACGGCAAGCTGCCAAAGCTCGAAGCCCAGCTCAAACAGGCCGAGGCGGGTGAAGGTAAGCACGAATTCAAGCTTCTGCGCCGGGAAGTA
Source organism: Sulfuriferula plumbiphila (assembly GCF_009938015.1). Taxonomy (NCBI): domain Bacteria; kingdom Pseudomonadati; phylum Pseudomonadota; class Betaproteobacteria; order Nitrosomonadales; family Sulfuricellaceae; genus Sulfuriferula; species Sulfuriferula plumbiphila. The sequence goes on from NZ_AP021884.1 coordinate 1,296,872, forward strand.
GGCACCGAGGAAATCGCCGAGGTGGTGTCCCGCGCCACCGGCATTCCCGTTTCCAAGATGATGGAAGGAGAACGCGACAAGCTGTTGCATATGGAAGACGCGCTGCACCAGCGTGTGGTGGGGCAGGACGAGGCGGTGCGCCTGGTGTCCGACGCCATCCGGCGTTCCCGATCCGGCTTGTCCGACCCCAACCGGCCCTACGGCTCGTTCCTGTTCCTCGGTCCCACCGGCGTGGGCAAGACCGAGCTGTGCAAGACACTGGCGGGTTTCCTGTTTGATTCGGAAGAACACCTGATCCGTATCGACATGAGCGAGTTCATGGAGAAGCACTCGGTGGCGCGGCTGATCGGCGCGCCGCCGGGGTATGTCGGCTACGAGGAGGGCGGCACACTCACCGAAGCAGTGCGGCGCAAGCCCTACAGCGTGATCCTGCTGGACGAGGTGGAAAAAGCCCATCCGGACGTGTTCAACGTGTTGCTGCAAGTGCTGGACGACGGACGCCTGACCGACGGCCAGGGGCGCACGGTGGACTTCAAGAATACCGTCATTGTGATGACCTCCAACCTCGGTTCGCAGATGATCCAGCAGATGGCGGGTGACGATTACCAGGTCATCAAGCTGGCGGTGATGGGCGAGGTAAAAACCTATTTCCGCCCCGAGTTCATCAACCGCATTGACGAAGTGGTGGTATTCCACGCACTGGGCGAGGCGCATATCCTCTCCATCGCGCGTATCCAGGTGCAGTATCTGGCGAAGCGGCTGGCGGCCATGGGCATGGGCTTTGAGATCACCGATGCGGCACTGGCGGAATTGGCTGCGGTCGGTTTCGACCCGATATTCGGCGCACGGCCTTTGAAACGGGCTATCCAGTCGCGGCTGGAAAATCCGCTGGCGAAGGAAATTCTGTCCGGACATTTTGCCGAGAAGGATACCATCCGGGTGGATTTCCGCGATGGGGCAATGGTGTTCGAGAAGGGTGCAGCTACCCAATAAGGAGTTGCGGGGATATCAATTAAGTACTTGCCGTGAAGTCTGCAATGGCAACAACACAGCGGTAACGGGTAACGTTGGACATTTTGACCGGCATGACGGAAACGGAACAGGTCGATTACTCGACCTGTATGCCTGACTTCGTTTCGCCTAATCCAGCGCGATAGTTATATTATCGAGCGATGGTGGAGCCGAAACTCGGAGACGAAACCGACTAGCGCTTGCTCATTCCCGCACCGGCACCCATTCCCGCACCGGCGCCCATTCCCGCACCGGCGCCCATGCCCGCACCGGCGCCCATGCCCGCACCGGCGCCCATGCCCGCACCGGCGCCCATGCCCGCACCGGCGCCCATGCCCGCACCGGCGCCCATGCCCGCACCGGCGCCCATGCCCGCACTGGCGCCCATGCCTGCACTGGCACCCATGCCTGCACTGGCACCCATGCCTGCACTGGCACCCATGCCCGCACTGGCGCCCATGCCTGCACTGGCACCCATGCCTGCACTGGCACCCATGCCTGCACTGGCACCCATGCCTGCACCGCTACCCATGCGCACACCGCTGCGTTCGGTTGGTTTGTTCAGACTGATATCGCTTGCACTGCGGGCAGAAGCTTGGGTAGCAGGCATGCCTTGCTCGACCCGAGCCTGGAAAGTGTTGAGCACGTTCTGGGTCGCGGCAGCGGAATAGCCCGCGTCGATAGCCTGGTCGGCGGTCTTGGTCACTTGCTCGGCGGGAATGCCTTGGCGAACTTGGTTGCGTATCTCGTCACCCACCCGGCGCAGGTCGCTGGCGCTGTAGTCGTGCTCAACACCGCTACGGACAACCGCATAGGCCTGATCGACAGGTACACCGGCAGCCACCAGGTCGCTCAGCACCGCATGTGCGGTTTGTTGAGCATCTGCAGTCTTGGCCTGGACATGATCCAATTGAACCTGCGCTTCTTGCTCGGTGGCAGCTGCAGCGTTTCCGCTAAGGAACACGCTCAGCAAGGCGATTGCAAGTGTGGAGGGAATTTTTTTAACCATGATAAATGCTCCTTTGTGAGTTGATATTGATTCCACCCGGTTTGGCGGTGAACAGTGAGCCCCTTGTTGCCTCCTGTTGCTTCCTTAGACGAAAGCCCGCACACACTGGTTACAGTTCCCGAAAATTCGCCAGGTCGTGGAAAGCATGCTTCTGCGTGCGCCAATCATTCTGCCGGGTGCTTACCGGTTCGATATTTCGGTGGGTCCAGATTTCGTCGGGCACTATTCAACCCGTTGCGCCCAGGCGTGTTTTCAGCCAGAAGTAGCGTCGCTGTCGGGAAGTGCTAACTGGATTGCATCACTTAGGATGACGGTATCTTGCTGCGGCGCAAGCTCCCCGGTGAGGATCATCCTACGATGCGGGTGAACAAGCCTGTTTCTGCGATACCGAGTTTTTTGGCAAACCCCAAAGCGATGAGGTGGCCGACCGCTTCACCAGCATTTTGGAATTGTGTCTACCAAGGGGTATATGTCTTTCTGGGAGGCGCAAAATCGGGAGCTCCCTCACCGCCTCAAGCAGGCGGATCATCCTGGCCAGGGTCATGCCTTGGACGAGCGGCATTCCACGGAATGTGAGCTGCGCAATCCTCATTGAGACCAGCATCGGGACTGGGCAGCGAGATTCTGTGATCACTTTTAATAGGCCGGTAAGGGGGAATATTACCTCAGACGATTTGCCGCCTTGAAAAGTTATCCAGATTGGGGCACTAAAAATAACCGAGCCCTTGCCGCATGCTCGGCAAGGGCTCGGGAAGGAACGATTACGGTGCTTTGTACGGATTGGTCAACATGGGTGCAGAACTAGAACTAGAACCATAACCCGGGCTTGTCGAAGGATTGGAGGAAAGCGGGCCGGACCCGGTGGTTTGCTGCTGACTGAAGCCCGCGCCAAAGGTCTGGCTGCCGGCTCCACTGCCACTGGTCTGCGCACTGAAGCCGTCGGCCATGCTGGTGGCGCTACCCGCGCCGCCACCGGCGCCCATGCCGGTGCCGCTGCCGAAGCCGACTACCGGTGGGTGTTCAACCTGATCCGTCGTCTGATCCGCAACGGCGGCGCCGGCGAAAAGAACGGCGCAGACTGCTGCCGATACTACGAGTTTGATATTCATTTCAATCTCCTTTCATTGGGTTAAGCCTCGATTGCAAGAGGCATGTGAGTTTCTGTAATTCTGAGACGAGGTAAACGGGGTTTTGGTTACTGAGTCAGTCAATAACTATAATTCACGCCTATTGACACGATATTGTCAGTATAGGCTGTGCCCGCGATGTTGGATTTATTGTCCTGATAGGCATAGCCGCCGTTCAAATACCAGTTTTTCGCGATCCGTTGCGTCACGTCGGTGTACAGCGTTTGTGCAGTGGTATTGAAAGGCGAGGTGGTTTTGAAATCGCGCGTGGCGTGGCTGTAGCCAAGGTTGACGAACGTATCCTGGAGCGGCAGGTAGCCCAGATTCACGCCGTAAGTTTCACCAGTATAGCTGTAGGCACCGAGATTGGCTTTGCTATCCTCATAGTCCACGACCCCCTTGATCCAGACGGTCTGGCTCAATTGGCTCTTGATTTCAAGGGTTCCGCCGAAGCCGTTGGAATCGCGCTCGTTCTGCTTGGCGTCGCGGGTAAAACCGCGCGCCGTGGCCAGACCCGACCAGGTGGGTGAAAGCTGCTGGTAGAGTCCCGCGCTCGTCACCAGCATGGTGTTGTCGAGGTTATTGAATTTGTTATAGGTGGAAGAGAGTGCACCGATCTGGCCGATGAAATAGCGGGTTTGCGCAGCGTCGAGAGGCGTGTAGTACACCGCAGAAGCGCTTAGCGTCCCGTAGTTATCGCTGTGCTGATTCGCTTTTGTCGGCGAATCGGGCGAGCCGTTAACGTTGGATTCATAGGACAGCTTGGCACCCGCATTGACGGTGAAGTCGGCTTGAGCCGGACCGGCCAGCCCCCCAGCTAAAACTGCAGCGCTGACCATAGCGGGAAGGGGATTGAATCGCATCAGTATGTCCTTTCTTTGAGTGATGGAACGTAAAAAAACAAGATAACTTTTCCCAAAATAGCAACGGCAACCTGCTTGCCGCTGCCGTCATTCGTTAGCCGCGTTTCAGTAACCGCCCCCCCCTTTGGGGAAGCCACCGCCCGGCACGCCGCCCGGGAAGCCGCCACCCGGGAAGCCGCCGCCCGGGAAGCCGCCGCCCGGGAAGCCGCCACCTGGCGCGCCGCCCGGGAAGCCGCCACCCGGGAAGCCGCCGCCCGGGAAGCCGCCACCCGGCCAAGATCCGCCGGGAGTCTGGCCCGGGGTGGCGAACGGTGGCCTCCCGTCTGCTTCGGGACTGAACTGACGACGCATGCGCGCGACGACATCGACGGGAGCGATGCCCTGGCGCAGTTGGTCCAGCACATTTTTCTGCAAGGTTAGAATCTGCGCGGGCGTGTCGCCCGCTCTCAGGCTGGCCCTGGGCAGTTCCAACGCTTGCGTTGGCGTAGCGTCGTGAAGGAGCAGCAGTTCAGCAAGATTGCCAGCAGCAATCAGGCTCCCGGCGCTGGACGCCATGCGGCCGCCTTGTGTGCCGGATTGCGCCAGCGTGGAGAGCGCTTCCTTTGCGCCGTAGCGCTGCCGCAGACCGGCACCCAGGTTGATCAGCGTGTCGCGTTCCTCGGTATTGCCGTACTTGAGGCCGCGTTCTTCCATTGCCTGAACACGCGAACGGGCATCCTGCAGAGCCTCCTGCCACTTGGATGCCACTGCCAGGATGGTTTCACTCGGCACTTTCTTTGCCATGCCTTCCAGTAGCTTGTCGCGCACCAGCGCGACAGGCAGGCCATCCCGGCGCACGGCGGCGAGCTTCTGGACGAACGCCGCGGCCTGGACTGCGGAATATTTATGCATAGCGGCCAGGCGCATCACCGCTCGCAAGTCTTGTTCTTCCACGCCGGCTGCCAGGGCGCTTTCCAGATTGGTGGTCAGGGATTGGCGCTGGGCCGGCGTGAGGGCAAGCTGTACCGTGGCTTGCCCAAGCGATGGAGGGAGCTCGGCGTGTGCGGCCGCTGCCAGCATCAACCCGGTCAACATGATGAGAATGCGAGAGTGGGTCATGGTGTCGTGTCCTATATGATGGTGACGACCGCGTTTTGCCTGCCGAAATCGTCCTTCACATGCTGTTCGGCGTGCGGATCGGTCACCCAGCGCTGGCCGTTGACCAGGAACGCATACTGGTAGCGACCGGCGGGCAGGGGGACGGTCACGCTCCAGATGCCGTTGCCGGAAGGCACCAGTTTGACTTGTGCCATACTGCCCCAGCCATTGAAATCGCCGATCAATGCCACGCTATGAGCTTGGGGTGAGTACAGGCTGAACCGCAGCGCGTTGCTGCTTGGGCCGGGTGTATGCGAAACCAGGGTCAGGGGGGAAGATGCTTGGCGCGGACCGCCGACCGAGGGCGCCAGCGATAGAGGGGCAAGCGCAATAAACAGCACTGAGGCTGCCAACGCGGCTCCGGAGAGTTCCCAGCCGAGCAAGGGGTGACGTTCCAGCCACTGGCGCAGGCGCGTGAAGGCGCTTTGCCTTTTGGGCTTAACCGCCGCCATCACACCGCGCGCCAGACTGGCAGGAGCGGGAATTCGCGGCAAGTGTTCCAGCGCTGCCAGCGCCATGCGGGTGGCGAGCAACTCCGAGCGCTCGGTCTCGCTCAATCGAGCGAGTAAAGCGGCTTCTTCGGATGGGTTCATTTCCTGATCCAGATAACGCTGCCGGGCTTCGTCGAATAGCGATGCTTTCATGACAATCCTCCGTACAGTTGCTTGAACATCTGGCGCGCGCGGAACGTTCTCACCTTCACGTTTTGTACCGTGTCGTCGAGCATCAAGGCGATCTCATCGTTGCTATGCTCTTCCAGATGTTTCAATATCAAAACTTCCCTGTAATGTGAGGGCATGCGGTTGAGGATCACTTGGATATGATCATGCAATTGCCCTTGCTCCACTTGATGGTCGGGCTGTGTAGCGTCTGTCGCAGCCAGAGTGTCGACGTGGTCCGCCAGATCATCGCACAACGTATCGGCACTGTTGCTGCGCAACATATCGCGCGCCTTATTGAGCGCAATCTGGCACAGCCAGGTGGAAAACGCGCTCCTGCTGCCAAACATCTCGAGCTTCTGGTAGGCGGTGATGAAGGTTTCCTGGCTGATGTCCTGGCTGGCCTCATAATTGCCGAGAAACCGATACAGCACGTTGAACACCTTGTGTTGGTGACGCCAGACCAGGGTTTCATACACTGCTGACCGCCCCGCCAGACAGGCATCGATCAGCGCCTTGTCCGGCAGATCACTCCATTCCTCCACGCACGGCCTTTCGTAATATAGTTCCCGTTGAGACGGGAAAGGCGCCCGAAAGGTTACGCTCCGTTGAAGTCGGATGGGGTTTATGGCAGGACGAGGACGTTGTTTTCGCCGAAAAATCCATCCTGGACAACAGGCTGCCCGGGATCAATCCTCCGCTGCGCGCCGTCCACCCAGTAAACGTATTCGATACGGGTCAGGGTGGTCGGAAGAGGCAGTTTGGCGCGCCACATGCCCTTTTCGTCGGGGCCGACCAACAGCGTCACCCCGCTTTGCCACTGATTGAAATCACCGATGACCTCGACAGATTTCGCCTGAGGCGCGTACAGGCTGAATGTGGCTTCATGCCTGTCTGCTGCAGCATAAGCCCAGGGTAGGGCCAGTGTAAGAGCCAAAGCCAAGCGCAATCGCCGGTTGATCGGCAGTAATAGCAGTAATAGAGTGTCGCTCATAGACATCCCCTTCGCATCCTGTCGGAATGTCGCGGATTATTTATATTGAGTGAAGCGCGAATCCGCAGTGGCGGCAAATTTCGTGGACTCTCTCATTTTGAGGGCATGGCTTCAAGACGTTTTAAAAAAATCAGCCCAAAGTTGTAATGCTCCCTACTGTAATGTGTTCTGCCCCCCAACTATCAGTGCTCGCTGCGGTTTCTAAATAGCTGCTATGGCGGTTAGCGACGGCGGGCGCGGTAGCGGACGATGAGCCAGACTGTCGCGCCCATCACGGCCAGCACGGCCAACACCAGAAATTCCAGTTTTTGGATGCTGCCCATTAGCCATTGCAGCGCATCGCCAAACGCATAGCCCGCGCTGATTATCAACGCCGCCCACAGCACTGAACCCAGGCTGTTCCATAGCGTGAACTGCAACGGGCTCACTGCGCTCATTCCCACCATCATGGGCCCGACGATACGTAGCCCATAGGTAAAACGCAACACCACAATCACCGGTGCATGGTGGCGCGCAATCAGGCTTTCCACTTTGGCGGCGCGTGCTGACAGGGACGGAAAGCGCGTCAGAAGCATATTGCCGTGGCGGCGTCCCATATAGTAGAAAAACTGGTCGCCGATAATCGCCCCGGCGACCGCAACCGGCATCAATACCGGCAGATGCAGATAGCCCTGATTCGCGGCAATCGCGGCCATGACGAGGATCGTTTCACCTTCCAGCAAGGTACCGAACAATACGGCGTAATAGCCGTATTCGTGGATAAGCTTGGCGTAATCCATCAGATCAGGCTGGCAAAAATGTTTACGCTCAATGCCAGCACGGCGACATTGAAACCGAACGAAAGCAGACCATGCGCCAGCGTCAGCCGACGCATGACACGGGAAGTCACTGCCACGTCGGACACCTGAGAGGTCATGCCGATGACGAAAGAGAAATAGGCGAAATCGAGATAATCCGGTTTGCGCTCGCCGGGGAAATTCAGTCCGCCGGTCTGTGCGGCACGCGCGCCCTTGCCGCCAACATAGTAGCGATGTGCATAGTGGAAGGCGAAACGGGTATGCACCAGTAGCCAGGAAAATCCCAACGCCAGAAACGAAAGCGCGACATGCAGCATCTTCTTCCACACCGGCAAGCCGTGACCGCTTTTGTACATGAATGCCAGCGCCGCAACACTGATGCAGGCCGCACCCAACACCAGCAACAATATCGCCAGGCTACTTTGCCTGTTGCTGGTGCTGATACGGGTGGCTTCGGCATCTGTGCCGGCCATGGTGATCCAGGCCAACAGCAGGTACACCCCCGAGGCTACGTCCCAGCTGGCAATGGCGCGGGTGTCGAGGAGCGCAATGGGGAGCAGGAAAAACACGGCGACACCTGACAGGCTGGCTAACGCCGCGCGATGGTGCGCATTGATCTGTCCTATCCATCGTTTCAGGTGACTGGTCAGTATTGGCATGGTCGTTTGTCGTTTCTGCGTGCATGATTTCTTCCCTGTTGCGAGAATACCCATCGCAATGATGCGCGGCGCTGAATGACACTTTCTATTTTGCGGGCTGTTCATCCTAACCAATGCAGCTTGTGAGAGTCAATGCCGCTTTGACGCGTGGCGAACAAGGGGGTAAGCTGCGGCGCCTGTCTTTCCGGAGTGATAATCGTGTCCGACAAGCTTGTAATGATGCTGTTGACGGTAAGCCCCGACCAGCCTCACTTATGTGGTACGCCGTTTTTCCAGGCGGCAGCAGCGGCAGCGATGGATGTCGAGGTTGAGATATATTTCGCCAGCCAGGCTACCCGGCTACTCGTCCAGGGAATTGCGGAGAGAATCCACCCTTCCGACAATAAGGCGAAATCCGTATATGGCTTCATGCAGGATGCGGCGCAGCTGGGGGTGAAGTTTTTTGCCTGCGGCGGTGCGCTGGATGCCTATGCCATTACGCCCGAATTATTGATTCCGGAATGCACGGGTATCGCGGGTGGCGCAGCCTACATCTGCCGGGTGATGGATGATGAATGGAAGTCCATCACTTACTGACTAGCTGCTGCGCGGTAGCCCACAAATAGCTGCACCCTGATAAAAGCGGCTTCCAGGTCATCAAACAGATTGCTGGCTTCGTCCCAGTGCCCGGCCTTGATGGCCTGTTCGAGCGCGCCGGCCAGGCGTTGTACGTCATTGGCGGCGATATAGGCGGACGCGCCCTTGATCTCGTGGGCGGGGCGTGCACTGGCAGTTGAGTGTGCCTGTATCCCGGTGCCCAGTTCAACGAGTAGCGCCGCGGTGCTGGAGCAATACAGATTAAGCAGTTCCGAGACCAGGGCCGCGTCCTGCTGGCAGTTTTTTTCCAGAGCCGGCATGTCAACCGGATTGCTATTGACGGCGGATTCAGCCCGGATAGCGATGGTTTGCCGGACCGGCGCATGATTGAGCCAACGCGCCAGCATGTTGACCAGTTCTTCTTCCTGCACCGGCTTGGTCAGGTAATCATTCATCCCCGCTGCCAGGCACTGCTCTCGCGTACCCTGCATGGCGTTGGCCGTCATGGCGATTATCGGGGCGGCATTGGGGTTGGTTTTGCGGATCAGCGCGGTTGCCTGGTAGCCGTCCATTACCGGCATCTGGCAATCCATCAGGGTCAGGTCGTAGCCCCCGGCCTGCGCGAGCGCTGCTGCTTCGCGGCCATTCGCAGCGATGTCTACCTGTGCTCCCAGGTGGCGCAACAAGTGCTGTATGACTTTCTGGTTGACCACGTTGTCTTCTGCAACCAGTATCCGCCTGCCCATGAATTGGGTGTGGTCAGGACGTGCCGGTGCGCGCCCGGTATGGGCCGGAACTGCAGATTCGACACGAATCAGTGGCAGGGTGAAACGAAACCGGCTGCCCTGTCCAGCGGCGCTGTCCACGCTGATGTGGCCACCCATCAATTCCGACAATTGCCTGCAAATCGCCAGCCCGAGTCCGGTACCGCCGTATTTGCGTGTCGTGGAACCATCCGCCTGGGAAAATGAGCGGAACAGGCGGCTCTGCGTTTCGGCTGATATGCCGATGCCGCTGTCTTCAACCGTAAACATGATCCGGCAAGTCGAATCGGAAGCATTGTCCGGCACCACAGCGACCGTAATGTGCACTGATCCGGCGGGGGTGAATTTAAGTGCATTGTCCACCAGGTTGGTGAGTATCTGGCGCAACCTGTGGGGGTCGCCGCGTACTTGTTCGGGGACGCCAGCGAGGATGTTGCAATCAAAGCTTAGCCCCATTTCTTCGGCACGGTTGGCAAACAGGCTGGCGATTTCCAGCACGGTTTCGTGCAGATTGAAGTCGATGGATTCGAGGTCAAGTTTGCCGGCATCGATTTTGGAGAAATCCAGGATGTCGTTGATGATAGTCAACAGGCTCTTCCCGGAGCTGTGTATGGCTTGTGCATACTCGCGCTGTTGGGGGCTCAGAGTGGTTTTGAGCATGAGGTTGGCCATGCCGATGACGCCGTTCATTGGGGTGCGGATTTCGTGACTGACATTGGCGACAAATTCGGCTTTGAGACGCGCGGCCTCCACGGCGGCATCGTGTGCTTCCTTCAGGCTTTGTTCGGCCAGTTTGCGCTCGGTGATGTCGCGCATGATGGCTTGTATCACACGCTTGTCATCCAGCGTCATGGCATGCAGTGCGATTTCAGCGGGAAATTCGCTGCCGTCATCCCGCACGCCCAGCCATTCCAAGAAACAATAGCCTTCGGCACGCGCACGTGCCACGCAATCATTGGCGAATTGTGCGGCCGTGCGCCCATCCCCCTGAATGGGCGCACCTAATTGATAGGGCTGGCGTGCGATGAAATCCTGTACAGAATGGATGCCGAACATTTTCAGTGCGGCGGGATTGCAATCGGTAAAGCCTTCCTCGTCCATAATCACAATGGCATCGGAGTTGGTTTCAAACAGGGTCTGATACTTGAGCTTCTGTTTTTGCAGTTCGCTGGTCTGGTAAGCAGTGCGGCGCACGGCAACGAAAGCGATCAGGGCGCCAATCAGCCCGGCCAGACTCCCCATGGCTATCATCAGCGAGCGTGTTTCGCGATATGCGTCGAAGGCATCCACTGCCGCATTTGCGTTGGCTTCACGCTGCAGCTTGAGCAAGGTGTCCAGTTCGCCCACAAGTGCTTTCTGGGCGGGGATAGCTTCGTTCTGCAGTAGTTTTAGTGCGTTCCCGTTTTCCCTATCCAGCGCCAGATCGACTGTATGCATCACAATGGGCTGCGCGATGGCGGCCGACTTGCGCACGCGTGCCAAAATCGTCTTTTCTTCCGGGTTCAGGCTGCTTAACGTCAGTGCCTGCATGGCCTGGGTGAAACGTACGCCGTAGTTATGGAAATCGTACAGTTCGTCGTTCTGCTCAAACGGCGCGGTATTGAGTACCAGCGAATGCATGGTGATGGTGCGATCGCGTAGCGCGTCGCGCATGATGTTGGCAAGTTCGGTTTTGTAGTCGTTGACGGTGACAATCGCTACCAGGCGATTATTGATTGCCTCCATCTGATTCAACCCGAGCAGGGTAATGCCCAGCATCAGACACAATATCAGGGCGAAGCCCAGGCCTAAGCCGAACTTGATGCTGCGCAAATTCACGTGGCAATGCCAAGGCTGGCTGATACAGGGAAGGGGGGCGGGAGTGTGTGCATTAAAGCGGGCAGATGAAGTCAGGGATTGCCCGGCAGTGGCAGACTGAGCAGTCGGCGCGCCCCTTCAAAGCGCTGTGACCAGTATTTTTCGTGCATGTCAGAAATCATGATGTTGCCGCTTTGACTGCTGGAGGCATGGATGAAGCGATGTTCGCCCAGATAAATGCCTACATGCGAAAACGCGCGCTTCATGGTGTCGAAAAAAACCAGATCGCCCGGGCGCAGGTCTTGCTCGTCTACGCTTTCGCCCGTCATGCTGATTTCGCTCGCACTTCGAGGTAACTGCAAGCCTGCTGCATTGCTGAACACGTAGCGCACAAAACCGCTGCAGTCCATGCCGGTTTGCGGTGAGTTCCCACCATACCTGTAAGCGGTACCGATCAGACTCACCGCGTAGAACAGCAAATCAGCGCGCTCGCCGTCCACGGCAGCGTGTGCAGAGACCGAGTCGCTGGCAGCGTCATTCGCATACACCGGATGGAACACGGCGAGATACAAATTGACCAATAAGAAAAAGATAATGCGCATGGACATGAAATTTAATGAATTTTTGCACGCTGGTAAAGAAAAAACCGTCACCCCTGTAGATTAACAGCTAATATCAAATCGTATTTGGCACGTTGAAGGAGCGCGTCATGGATGAACATGCTATCCCTGCAGCGACGCTGGAAACCATCAAGCAAGAGGCCAGGCAGGCTGGTGCGGACGGAATGGATATCGGCGAACGCGTCCATGCAATTACGCTGCGGGCGATCGAGCAAAGAAGCCTGAATGCAGCCGAGATCCAGGCGGTGCTGGCGGCAGTAAGTGCCGGTGTCAATCTTGGGCTGGCTGAACGCGGCGGCGATATCGCGCAATCGCTGCGCGCAGCGGTGAGCGGCATGGATCAGGCACTGGCCAGGTTTGCCCAGTCCATACAGCTGATGATCGAAGAAACGCTTGCCAGCGGCAGGGAATTCCGCGCGGGCGAATTGAAGCAATCGCTGCAAACGCTACGTGATCTGGAACATTCGCTGATCGACGCAATCCGCCAGACTGCCGGCACCAGCGCAGGCACGCTCAAGGCGGAAATGAACCGTATCGTTGCCCACCTCAAAACTACCGGATCAGACGCTGGCGGACAGGCGCTGGATACCCTCACGCAGCTTGTCGCCACGCTGCGTGCTGCTGCGCATTCGGGTAAAATCAGCGCCGAGCTTGGCGCCCGGGAGCTAGCCGGTCGCGTGGCGCTGTTTGCCAGCGGCCTGTTGACGGGCGCAGGCGAGGCGCTGCGCAACAAGGCAAAGTAAACCAACCCGCTGGATCAACAACCATAAATTATGCTTTGGGAGACTATCGGCGTCGTGCGCGACCTGCCGCGCTTGCACGAAATTGCCACCATCATGATCCGCTACGGCTGGGGCGACATGGTGCGCGCACTGGGTATCGGTACCATACTGGAGCGCGCCGGGCGTATCCTGCACTGGCAGACCACTTCCGAAATCGACCAGCTTGAACCCGCAGTACGCATTCGGCTGGCGATGGAGGCACTGGGCCCCACCTTCATCAAGCTCGGGCAGTTGTTTGCCACGCGTGTAGATGTATTCCCGCCAGCATGGATTGCGGAATTCGAAAAGCTGCAATCGAAAGTGCCGCCCGTGCCGTTCGCAGAACTGGCGCCACATCTCGAAACTGCACTGGGCCTGCCTGCCACCGAAATATTTCTTGAACTGGATATCGATGCGTTTGCCGCCGCCTCGATGGCGCAGGTGCACCGGGCAAAATTGCAGGACGGCACACCGGTCATCCTCAAGATCCGGCGTCCCGGCATCGAGAAAAAAATCGAAGCCGATCTGCGCATCATGCAGCACATCGCCCGTCTGGCCGAACACGAGATACCCGACGCACACCGTTATCAGCCGGTGATGATGCTGGCGCAGTTCCGGCGTTCGTTGCGACGCGAGCTTGACCTCCTGATGGAAGCCCACAACATCGAGCGTTTCCGCACCAATTTTGCTGATGATGAAACCGTGCATATCCCCAGGGTGTACTGGGATTACACCAGCGAAATACTCAACGTGCAGGAGGAGCTGATTGGTATCCCGGGCACCCGTCTGGGCGAGGTACGCGCCGCCGGGCTGGATTTGCCGGTGCTGGCCGCGCGCGGTGCCGATGCGGTGCTGAAAATGATCCTGGTGCACGGCTATTTTCATGCCGACCCGCATCCCGGCAATGTCATCTACTTGCCCGGCAACCGTGTCGGCATGATTGATTTCGGCATGGTGGGGCGGCTCACCGAATACCGCCGCAACCAGATTGTGAATTTGCTCGACGCACTGGCGCGCAAGGACGAGGAGGGGATGCTGGCTGTGTTGATGGATTGGACCGGCGATGGCGAGGTGGACGAGGCCAAGCTCGGTTGCGATGTGTCGGAGCTGGTATTCAGCTACGACAACCTGCAACTCAAGGATATAAAAATTGGTCCCTTGCTCACCGACATCACCGCCATCATCCGCGAGAATGGCCTCGTGCTTCCTGCTGACTTGACGTTGCTGTTCAAGGCGCTGATCACATTGGAAGGACTCGGCCAGCAGCTCGATCCGCATTTTCATATGGTGGATCATCTCACCCCTTTCGTACGTGGGGTGATCGCCGAGCGCTACCAGCCCGCTGCACTGATCAAACGTGGCCGCAAAAATCTCAAAGAGGCCCTGGAAGTTGTCTCCGGCCTGCCGCGGGACATGGCAAAATTATTGCGCGAGGCCCGCCGCGGGCGCCTGCGCATTGACCTGGACCTGAAACGCCTCGACCAGTTTGGGCATCAACTCGACCGTGCCAGCAGCCGCATCACCATGGGCATCCTCACTGCCGCCCTGATCATCGGCTCATCCATTGTCATGACTGTTCCGGGTTGGCGTTTCCTCGGCATAGTTGGTTTTCTGTTGGCGTTTTTAAACAGCATCTGGGTGATATTCTCGATCTGGCGCTCAGGCAAGCATTAATCCAGATAATTTGCCGTTTACCAAGAGCACCATACCTCCTATAATTCGCGCCTACGCCGGCATAGCTCAGTTGGTAGAGCAGTTGATTTGTAATCATCAGGTCAGGGGTTCGACTCCTCTTGCCGGCACCAGAATAAATACTAACAAACAGTAACTTAGTTAACAATATTCTTGTTTGTAGTAAACTATATCTGTATCCATTTCTCCCTATTTGTTGCCTGTCACTGTCCCAACACTGTCCCAAATTGTTTTTAGTTGCTTGGGGTGCGCTGTGGCAGCCAGCGCGTTTGTGTTAGCAGTTGTACACTTATCCACGGTGCTGTACCTGTGGGCAACTCGACCGCAAGCCCAGGCATTGCGAGGGTCGAGTTGCCCAGCTGGCGACTGTAGGTTGGCGGGATTGGTAAATGCGGGAGGGTTTTGTGACGCGAACCAAATCGTCATGGAAACAGCCTCGGACGCGGATAACAGGCATTGGCGCTCGCTGGTGCCAACAACGTCCACTTACGAGCGCTGTCCGATGTGATGGGAAAACTCACTAGCCGTTTACAGATGCGAAGCCTATGATGGAAAACCCAGTGCCCTGTTAGGCAGACCTTGACTAAAATATCGGAACGATGGATGCCCCGGCAGGCGGGAGACAAGTTTTGCACTCAGTGCAAGCACTTCTGCCCATCAATCGGAGGAATACAGATAGTCTCGGAGGACAAATTGCACCAACGCTGGATTTGCAAGCAATGCAAAGAGCGCCAAGATGAAACCCTATAAAAGGCAGCCCATACTTGATTGCCAGACGCTGGCGATTTGACATTGCCTGCCATCCGTCAAGCGAGATACTGAACTATAACTTCCAGGAGAAACCACCATGTCTATTTCCATGTATCTGGCATCAGTCCCGCCCATTCTCCGTGCGTTGACTAACTTGCGGGCGGTTCTCGAGAAAGCCGCCGCACACGCCGAGGCCAGGAAGATCGACCCCTCGGTTCTGGTCAACGCACGTCTCTATCCGGACATGCTCCCACTCTCGCGTCAAGTCCGGATTGCAACAGACAACGCCAAGGGCGCCGCTTCGCGCCTTGCAGGTAGGGAGCCACCGAAGTATGAAGACAACGAATCCACCTTTCCGGAACTGGTGGCACGTATCGACAAGACGATTGCCTTGCTTGAAACGTTCAAGCCTGAGCAAATAGATGGTTCTGAGGATAAAACCATTTCGCTGCCTATGCACGACAGGACGCTCACCTTTAAGGGTATGCCCTACTTGCTCGATTACGTGCTCCCCAATATCTATTTCCATGTCACAACTGCATACGCCATTCTGCGGCATAACGGCGTGGAAATCGGCAAACAGGATTTCTTGGGCAAGATTTCCTAACGCATCACGTGGCTATAGAAATTACTCTACATGGCTGCTACGCGGAGTTAGCCACAATTGCTCAAAGTCCTGATGGGGTGATTACGAATGCGTAAACGATTGACTGCTACTGTTCAGCAAGCCCCGTTGCCTTCGGAGCAGGACTGGTTGAATACTGAGGATTTTGCAGAGGTGGAACTTACCTCGGAAGACGCCGAGTACCCCATTGAGCTTGCTTTGCTGCCAGGTAGAGGCCCGGGCTGGCGCGCCGCAGAACCAGGAAAGCAGGCGATTAGGCTTTTCCTTGAGCATCCGCAACTGATCCGCCGGATCAGACTGAGTTTCGTGGAATCCGTCATCGCGCGTACGCAGGAGTATGTCCTGCGCTGGTCTGCCGATGGCGGGCAATCGTTCCGAGAGGTGGTGCGTCAGCAGTGGAACTTCAGCCCCACGGGGGCAACCTCGCAGACGGAAGATTATCACGTCGAACTTGCCGGGCTCACGGTGCTTGAACTGTGCATTACCCCGGATATAAGCGGCGCAAATGTCTATGCCTATGCCTCCCTTGCGCAGCTGCGGATCGCCTAATTGGTAAAGTTCCGTTCTGACACTGCCTGTCCAACTGGCTCAGTTCGATCCACTCCCGACATTCAGGCATTTTCTGGCCGGATCAATTATGCAGGCCAAGACCGTCCGTCTCCAATGACGATACTTGTGGTGAATATCGGGAAACGACCAAGTCAATTGATAGCCAACATAAGATGGAAACTGGTTTGTCATATCCGCATTCTTTAGACCGTGGCCAGTTGAAAAGCGTGGATGGTTGTACTTGTCGAAATTATAAAATCCACTGAGACTCGCGCCCGAGTTCAGTAACCGGAGGCCGCAACAGTAAAGAAACCCGGTTTTAGAATTCCAAGCACCCTCAACTAGAAATAATCCCCGCATCTTTCGCCGCAAGGCTGCCTACGGCTGACCAGTCGAGATGATCACCGCCATGAGCCATGAGTTTCAGGAAACGATCGCGCAAAATGCTGGCAAAAGGCAGGGGCACCTTTAACTCTTCTGCTGCAGCCAGAACCAGTCGCATATCTTTTTGACCCAGATGAGCGGCAAACCCGGCGGGCTCAAAATGGCGATCAGCGATCATGGCGCCATAGTTCTTGTACAGAGGAATATTGAACAGGCTGGAGGTCAGCAGATCGAGATACTGGTGCCGATCCACGCCTCCTTTTTCCACCAGAGCCATGGCCTCACCCAGCGACTCGATCACCGTAGCGATCAGGAAATTGCCACTCAACTTCACCAGATTGGCCTTTTCAGGATCATCCGACACGATGAAAGTACGCTGGCCCAGAATGTCCAACAACGGTTGGATCTTTGTGATGAGTTCAGGTTTGCCCGACGCGACCATGAAAAGCTTACCTGCTGCGGCTGCATCCGGCCTGCCGAATACGGGAGCAGCAATAAAACCCTGCTGTTTTTCAGCGTGGGCATGAGCAAGCTGTGCCGATAAAGCGACGCTCACCGTGCTGCAGGAGACGTGTATGGCCCCGGGCTTGAGATGTTCCAGAATCCCTGAAGGGCCCAGTGCCACCTCACTCAGTGCGGTATCATTTGCCAGCATGGTAAAAACCACATCGGCATCGCAAACTTCAGCGATAGTTGTCGCCGCTTTTGCACCTTGAGCAATCAGCGGCTGCAGGCGTTCAGCAGACCGATTGTATACGCTAAGGTCGTATCCTGCCTGACACAGGCGGGAGGCCATGCCTGCGCCCATTTTCCCCAGCCCGATAAATCCCGTTTTCACCGTTCTTCTCCTAAAATTAAAACTGCTGCTTTCTATAAGTTCGCCATATTGATGACGAAACGATATTTCACATCACTCTTGATCATCCGTTCGTAGGCGGTGTTGATGTAGTCCATGTTGATGAGTTCAATATCCGAGACAATGCCGTGTTGGGCACAAAAGTCGAGCATCTCCTGCGTTTCGCGAATTCCTCCTATCAGGGATCCGGCCAGCTGGCGGCGCTTGAAAATGAGGTTGAACACATTAGGAGAAGGATGCGGCTCTGCCGGAGCACCTACCAGCGTCATGGTGCCATCGAGCTTGAGGAGTTGCAGATAGGCATCCAGGTTATGGGGAGCCGCGACTGTATTCAGAATAAAATCGAACTGGTTGGCGTGAGCTGCCATTTGCTCTGGGTCCGTGGAGATGCATACCTCGTCGGCGCCTAGCTGTTTGCCATCCTTGATTTTGCCGGGGGAGGTGGTAAACAGCACCACATAGGCCCCCATGGCGTGGGCGATTTTGACGCCCATGTGCCCGAGCCCGCCGAGACCGACTATTCCCACCTTCTTGCCTGGGCCCACTTTCCAATGTCGCAGCGGCGAGTAAGTGGTGATGCCCGCACACAGAAGCGGCGCCACACTTGCCAAATCCTTCTCGTCATGCTGGATGCGCAGAACAAAGGATTCCTTGACGACTATGGTCTGGGAATAACCACCGAAAGTATTCTCACCGCCAAAGACCGGACCATTGTAGGTACCCGTAAAACCGCTTTCGCAATACTGTTCTTCGCCCTCATCACAAGGATGACAATGCCCGCAACTATCGACCATACAACCCACACCTGCCAGGTCGCCCACCTTAAAACCCTTTACCTTATCTCCCACGGCGACCACTCGACCGACGATTTCATGGCCTGGCACGGAAGGGTACAGTGTGTTTGCCCACTCGTTGCGGGCCGTATGCAGGTCAGAATGGCAGACACCGCAAAACAGGATGTCGATCTGTACGTCTTCGGGGCCGGGATGACGGCGATGGATTTCAAAAGGGGTCAGTGGACTCGATGGACTGTGTGCAGCGTATGCTTTGCTTTTAATCATTTTGAGTTTCTCCAGGCTAACATCATTCATTTGTACGATAAAGAACACATCAAGCGGCAGTGCCGCTCCAAGAGACCGAGCAAGATTGGGAGCAGGATCAGTCTATCCCATAAGGAACACAAGCAAAGGCCATACGCCTCACAGAAAATTCGGAAGTATGGCCGCAATCTTTATCTACTCTCAGGCATAGGGCGTTTAGCTATAGTTCCCAATGAAAACATGAAAAGAATTTGAGAGTGTTTCTAATCGATCACTGGCTATGCGACCGGCCGCTCCTGTTTAAGGGTTGTCCGACACCTGCCCTCAGCCGCAGAACTATCCGGACTCGGCAGAGCTCACTGGGCAGGCGTCGGACAAGCCTCGGGGGAGGAAACCACGGGATGGTTCGTGGTGGTCAATCAGGCTACAAACTAGGGGGATTTGAAGGGCCGCACGCCGGCTTGACGTGGCGATCAGATGGATCAGCCGGACGGCGACATCGCTCAGGTACCCGGTGCCGGAGCTGATGCGCCAGATTTTTTGGTGTCGCGCCGGGCTGGGAACGGCGTTATCGCAGCGTAAGGCAAAGCCTCCCGTATCGGCTCTGGCCGCTGGAGCGTTGGCTGGCGGTTTGAGTATCGAAAAGCGCCTGTGCTCATGGTGTGCCTCGATGCCCGGGTGGTGTGCGGATCGGTTGTTCGCGCGCAAAGGTATGACGATGATCATCGCCGCACCACTGTCCGGGCAGACGAAGGTTGCTGGATGGATTCGGGCGGCGCATCAGCACCATTGGGTGCCGCAGCGGCGCCGGGTGCTGCGTGCAGCAGCTCACGTGCCCGCGCGAGGTTATCGCGGTGCCCGCGATTGGTGACCAGCCCTGAGTAGCGGATGCGGTGAAAGCCGCTGGACAGAACGTGCAACAGAAACTGGAAAATGGGATTTTCTATAACGTCAACGTATCTGGTGTGGGTTTTGGCCGAGCATGCCGGGCGTAATCAGGGTAATGCCGTTTTCGGTCACATAAAAACGCCGTTCGTCCTCCTTGCGGTCCACCCCCACCACCAGGCGCTCGGGTATCTTGCAGTCCTTGTCGATCACGCAGCGGCGCAGGCAGGCATGTCGGCCAATGTCGACGTTGGGCAGCACCACGGCGTCTTCCACCGTGGCGAAACTGTGGACCTGGACATTGGAAAACAACACCGAGCGGCGCACCGTGGCGCCGCTGATAAGACAGCCACCCGATACCATACTTTCGAGCGCCACGCCACGCCGCTCTTCATCATCGAACACGAATTTGGCGGGGGGAAGCTGTTCCTGGTGGGTCCAGATCGGCCATTGCCTGTCGTACAGATTGAGTTCCGGCGTGATGTTGGCCAGATCCAGATTGGCCGCCCAATAGGCATCCACCGTACCCACATCGCGCCAGTAGGGCTCGCTGCCCGGCAGGCTGCCGATGCAACTGTCCTTGAAGCTGTGCGCGTAGACGCGGTAGCGATCGATCAGGTGCGGAATGATGTTTTTGCCGAAATCGTGTTCGGAAGCGGGATCATCCGCGTCGCGAATCAGCTGTTCGTAGAGGAAGCGGGCGTTGAACACATACACGCCCATGGACACCAGCACGCGCTCCGGGTTGCCGGGCAGGGTGCTGGGGTTATCCGGCTTTTCGGCAAAACCCACCACGCGCTCATCGGCGTCCACGGTCATCACGCCAAACGCGCGCGCGTCTTCAATCGGCACCTCGATACACGCCACCGTCATGTCGGCCTCGTGGCGCACGTGGCATGCCAGCATTTCGCCGTAGTCCATTTTGTAGATGTGATCGCCCGCCAGTATCAGCACATAATCGGGTTCGTAATTACGCACAATATCCATGTTCTGGAACACCGCATCTGCGGTACCCTTGTACCAGTCCAGCTCGGAAACGCGCTGCTGCGCAGGCAACAGTTCAATGAACTCGTTGAACTCGCCGCGCAAGAACCCCCAGCCGCGCTGGATATGCTTGATCATCGAGTGCGCCTTGTACTGCGTCAGCACGCCCACGCGACGGATACCGGAATTGAGGCAATTGGAGAGCGGAAAATCGATGATGCGGAACTTGCCGCCAAACGGCACGGCGGGCTTGGCGCGCCAGTCAGTTAATTGTTTGAGTCGGGAACCGCGGCCACCGGCAAGAATCAGCGCGACGGTATTCTTGGTGAGGAGGCTGACGAAGCGCGGCAAATATTTTTGCACGGCAGGCTCCTTTTTTTTGGTGGTATAGTTAATTTCAATATAGCGTAGCAAACCGAGCGAGTGCGAATCATCGACCGATTTTTCTCCAGCATTGAGATGAAAATCCGAGCAGCTTTTCCGTTAGATTTTTTACGAAGATGAGGTTTTTCGATTCGTCCATCAGGCCGCGAATACGGCTGGGATGAATTTTGTGTATGCCGACTGACGGACTGTTATTGGCACATCTGAGCCATTCACTCACAAAACTCGATGATGAAGCTTATTTTGATATTCGCCTGATCAAGCAGACGCCCCTGCCGCGATGGCGAGGGCGTGACTGGATTCCGCATGCTGTACTGCCTGTGCGCCATCCCATTGTGGCGATACCCAGCCGTTCAAATTGGCCAGCGCAAGTTCGCCCAGCGCGGCGATCCACTCCGGGCGTTCGTTGAGTGCCGGGATATAGTGGAAGTCGCCGCCGCCGGCAGTGAGAAATTCCTGTTTGACCTCCATGGCGATTTCCTGCAGGGTTTCCAGGCAGTCGGAGACGAAGCCGGGGCATACCACGTCCACCCGTTTTGTGTGGACGCGGCCCAGTTCTTCGAGGGTGGCGGCAGTGTAGGGTTTGATCCACTCGGCGCGGCCGAAGCGCGACTGGAAGGTGACCCGGTACTGTTCCTTGGCAAGCCCGAGCGCCTCGGCCAGCAGGCGTGCGGTTTTCTGGCATTCGCAATGGTAGGGATCGCCCTTGTCGAGGCTGTAGCGCGGCACGCCGTGGAAACTCATCACCAGCATTTCGGGGCGGCCGTTGCGCATCCAGTAGTCGCGCACATTGGCAGCCAGCGCGGCGATGTAGCCGGGATCGTCGTGATAATGCCGGACGGTGCGCAAGGCGGGCTGGTTGCGTTTTGCCAGCAAAATGCGATACACCGCATCGAACGCGGTGGCGGTGCTGCTGGCGGCGTATTGCGGGTACATCGGCAGCGCCAGGATGCGGTCACAGCCTTGCCCGCCGAGGCGATCCATGGCATCGGCCACGGAGGGATTGCCGTAGCGCATGGCGTACTCCACCACCAGGGGCGATTTAATGCGCTCGCCCAGCCAGCCCTTGAGCAGTTTGGCCTGTTTTTCGGTGTGAAAGCGCAGCGGCGAGCCTTCGCTGGTCCAGATGCTGGCATATTTTGCGGCGGATTTTTTCGGGCGGATGTTGAGGATCACGCCGTTCAGGATCAGCCACCAGATGGCGCGCGGGATTTCCACCACGCGCGGGTCGGACAGGAACTCTTTCAGATACGTCCTGAGCGCCGGTTTGGTGGGAGCGTCGGGGGTGCCCAGGTTGATCAGCAGGATGCCGGTTTTGGCAATGTTGCCATGAGTATGGGCAGGTTCGGTCAGATATTTCGGCATGGGATCAGGACATCAGAAAACGATGGCAGCCGCCATCAATGAAAGGACAAGGCGCTGGAGAGCAGCTTGGCGGTGATGTCCACAATCGGGATGATGCGCTCGTAGGCCATGCGGGTGGGGCCGACCACGCCCAGGGTGCCGACGATTTCGCCGTTGACTTTGTAGGGGGCGGTGACCACGCTGCAGCCGTCCAGCGGCGCCACTTCGGATTCGCCGCCGATGAATATCTGTACTCCGTGGGCGCGCTGGCTGATGTCCAGCAATTGCATCAGCGAGGTTTTTTGTTCGAACATGTCGAACAGTTTGCGCAGCCGCTCCATGTTGGAGGACAGCTCATTGACCTTGAGCAGATTGTGTCCGCCGGACATGACCAGATCGTCGCGGTTGGGGGCGAGCGCCGCGCTGCCGGCAGTCAGTGCCAGATTCATCAGGCCGTTGATGTCCTGGTGCAGTTGCTGCAGTTCGTCCTGCATCAGGCGGCGCACGTCGGCAAAGGTTTTGCCGGCGTAATTCTGATTGAGGAAGTTGGCCGCGCGGGTGAGTTCCGATGGGGTGTAGGCCCGGTCGGTGAGCAATACCCGGTTCTGCACTTCGCCTTCCGCGGTGATGATAATGAGCAGGATGCGTTTTTCCGACAGGCTGATAAATTCAAGCTGGCGGAATGCCGTGCTGCGCCGTCCCGGTACCATTACCACCCCGGCGAAGCGGGTCAGGTCGGACAGCAGCTGGGAGGCGTTCGCGGCCAGCCGCTGCGGGTCGTCTGTGTGCAGCTGTTCCTCCAGCTGGCTCATTTCCATACTGTTGAGCGGCTGGATGGTGAGCAGCGTATCCACGAAAAAACGATAACCCAACGCCGTTGGGACGCGCCCGGCCGAAGTGTGCGGGCTGGTCACCAGGCCCATGTCTTCCAGATCCGCCATGACGTTGCGGATGGAAGCCGGGCTCAAGTCCAGCGCGGAATACTTGGACAGCGTGCGCGAGCCTACCGGCTGGCCTTCCGCAACATAGCGTTCGACCAGGGTTTTGAGCAGAATTTGAGCGCGTTCAGTCAGCATGATTGGCGATTGTACAAGGGAGCCCCGGATAATTCATCATTTGATCAAATACATAATAATGCGAAAAAACATGAATTCAATTCAATTTTCCCCGTATTCTCTGCGGTTGAGCACTTTTCCCGTATTAACGGCTCTACCATGCATTGCATTAGACAAGCAAAATCAAGATGGAGTGCTACCATCCTGAATTTGAAATTTGAGCCGCTAGCCGTATCGAAATCCATTCCCCCATCCTTGAACGCGATCAACGGAAAATAATCTGTGAACACGCCCACTCAGCCCGCACCCGCTTCCACGCCTCCCCCCACGCAGCATGACCGGCGCCGGTTTCGCGGCGCTCTGATAGTGGCCGGTTTGGCCATCGTCGTCGGGCTGGTGGTGTGGGGGGCGAGACACAATAGCGTTGCCCAGCATGCTTCTACAGATAAAAAGCGCGGCGCCAGCGGGCCGATACCGGTTACTGCCGCCATTGCCCGCATCCAGCCGGTTCCAGTGTGGCTCACTGCACTCGGTACGGTCACGCCGCGCAGCTATGTGAACGTGATGCCGCGCGTGAGCGGCCTGCTGCAAAGCGTACATTACCGCGAAGGCCAGATGGTCAAGGCCGGACAATTGCTCGCCCAGATCGATCCGCGACCGTTCCGGATCGCAGTAGAGCAGGCACAAGGGGTGGTCATGCGCGACCAGGCGCAGCTTGACGGCGCCAGGCTCGACCTGACCCGTTATCAAACCCTGCAGGCGCAGGATTCGATTGCCCATCAGCAGGTGGATGACCAGAAAGCGCTGGTGGCGCAATATACGGCGACGCTGGCCGCCGACCGCGCGGCACTGGACAACGCCAGGCTGCAACTCGCTTATACCCGCATCATCGCGCCGGTATCCGGCCTGGCCGGGCTGCGTCCGGTGGACGCCGGCAACATGGTCAACACCAGCGGCGCCATCGGCGCAGGTGCGCAATCGGCCAGCGGCACTGCTGTGGGCGGCAGCGCCACCCCCATCGTCACCCTGGCGCAGGTGCAACCGGTGACCGTAACCTTTGCCATCCCCCAGCAGCAAATCGGCCCGGTGCTGCAACACCTGTACGCCGGCAAAGCGCCCCTCGTGGAGGCCTGGGATGCGCGCAACAGCGCGCGACTCGCCAGCGGCAAGCTGCTGGCCGCCGACAACCAGATCAGCACCGCGACCGGCACACTCAACCTCAAGGCTGAATTCGCCAACCAGGCGTTGACGCTCTATCCCAACCAGTTCGTCAATGTGCGGCTGCGCGTGGCCACACTCGATAAGGCAGTGGTCGTGCCTTCATCCGCGGTGGCGGTGGGGGTGCCCGGCACCTATGTGTATGTGGTGGACGCGGATGGCAAAGTGGCGGTGCGCAAAGTCACAGCCGGCGTCAGCGATGCCGGGCTGACCGTGATCGCGTCCGGCCTGCAGGCCGGTGAAAAAGTCGTGACCGATGGGCTGGACCGGCTGCGTGCGGGTGGCGCGGTGCGCATCGTGGCGGCACACACCGGAGACAACACCAACGCAGGTCAAGCCAGGGGCAGGCACGGTGCCGGTCAGCAAGGTGCAGGCCAGGGCAGGACACCGTGAGCACGCCGCCCACCGGCGATGCGCTGGCGGCAGCGGCTGAGCGCCCGAGCACGTCGCGGCTGTTTATTCTGCGGCCTGTCGCCACCACACTGCTGATGCTGGCGGTGCTGGTGGCCGGGTTTATCGGCTACCGGCTGCTGCCGCAGGCGGCGCTGCCCGAAGTGGATTACCCCACCATCCAGGTCACCACGTTCTATCCCGGTGCCAGCCCGGAGGTGATGACCTCCTCGGTCACCGCGCCGCTCGAGCGCCAGTTCGGCCAGATGCCGGGGCTGGCGCAGATGTGGTCGGTCAGTTCCGGTGGCGCTTCCGTCATCACCCTGCGCTTCGATCTGTTGCTGCCGCTGGACGTGGCCGAGCAGGAGGTGCAGGCGGCGATGAATGCGGCCGGCAGCTTTCTGCCCAATGACCTGCCGTCGCCGCCGGTATACGCCAAGATCAATCCGGCCGACGCGCCGGTGATCACGCTGGGCGTGACCTCCGCCACCCTGCCGCTGACCCGGCTCTATGACCTGGCCGACACGCGCCTGTCGCAAAAGCTGTCGCAAGTGCCGGGGGTGGGCATGGTCACCCTGTCAGGCGGGCACAGGCCGGCGCTGCGCGTCGCAGTGAATGCGCGTGCGCTGGCCGCGCTGGGCTTGAGCCTGGACAATATCCGCAGCGCGATTGGCGGCGCCAACGTCAACACCCCCAAAGGCAGCATCGACGGGCCGCAGCGCGCGTTTACCATCGACGCCAACGACCAGTTGCAGTCGCCCGAGGCGTATCGCGACATGATCATTGCCTACCAGAAGGGTGCGCCGGTGCGTCTGGGCGACGTGGCCACGGTGGAGCAGGCGCCTGAAAATGCCTGGCAGGCCGCGTGGGTCAACGGCAGGCCGGGCATTGTGCTGAATGTGCAACGCCAGCCTGGCGCCAATGTGATCCAGGTGGTCGATCGCATTCACGAGCTGCTGTCCGGTTTGCAGCAAGGCCTGCCCGGTGCCGCGCAGCTGACGGTGCTGTCCGACCGCACCGTGACCATACGCGCGGCGATTGCCGACGTGCAATTCGAGCTGCTGCTGGCGGTGGGGCTGGTGGTGGCGGTGATTTTTGTTTTCCTGCGCAGCGCGCGCGCCACCTTCATTCCGGCCACGGCGGTGCCGCTGGCGCTGCTGGGCACCTTCGGCGTGATGTACCTGGCGGGCTATTCCGTCAACACGCTGACCCTGATGGCGCTGACCATCGCCACCGGCTTTGTGGTGGACGACGCGATTGTGATGATCGAGAACATCGCGCGCTACATCGAGGCCGGCGAGCCGCCGCTGCAGGCCGCGCTTAAGGGTGCGGGCCAGATCGGCTTCACCATCATCTCGCTGACCTTCTCGCTGATCGCCGTGCTCATCCCGCTGTTGTTCATGGGCGATGTGGTAGGCCAGTTGTTCCGCGAATTCGCCATCACGCTGGCGGTGGCCATCGTGATTTCCGCCGCGGTGTCGCTGACTTTCACGCCCATGCTCAGTGCGCGCATGCTGCGCCATGTTCCGGAGGAAAAACAGGGACGTTTTTCCCGCGCCAGCGGGCGTGCCTTCGAGCGTCTGGCCGACGGCTATTCGCGCGCCCTGGTGTGGGTGCTGCGCCACCAGCCTGCGGTGCTGGGCGCAGCGCTGCTCACCCTGCTGGTGACGGTGGCGTTGTACGTGGCGATCCCCAAGGGGTTTTTCCCGGTGCAGGATAGCGGGCTGATCCAGGGCATCACCGCCGCGCCGCAAGATGTTTCGTTCAGCGCCATGGGGCGGCGCCAGGCGGCGCTGGTGGAAGCGCTGGCGCAGGATCCGGCGGTGCAGAGCATCTCGTCCATCGTCGGCATTGACGGCACCAACACCACCCTGAACAACGGCCGCCTGCTGATCAGCCTCAAGCCCCTGAATCAACGCGCCGAGCGCGTCGGGACTATCATCGCCGGCTTGCAGCATCGTGCGGCGCAGGTGGACGGCATCGAATTATTCATGCAGCCGGTGCAGGATCTCAGCATCGACGATCTGGTCAGCCGTTATCCCTACCAGTTCAGCCTTTCAGCCACCAGCGCCGAACAGCTCGCGCAATCCACCCATACTCTGATGGAGCAACTGCGCAAGCTGCCGCAACTGGCCGGGGTGACCACCGACCTGCAAGACCATGGCCTGCAAGCCTATGTGGACATCGACCGCGACGCCGCCGCGCGCCTGGGCATCACCATGAGCGCCATCGACAGCGCGCTCTACAGTGCCTTCGGCCAGCGCCTGGTGTCCACCATCTTCACCCAGTCCGCACAATATCGCGTCGTGCTGCAGGCCGCATCCACCGAGGCGCCCGGGCTGGCGGCATTCAACAATATTTATATCGGCACCAGCGGCGGCCAGACGGTGCCGCTGGCGGCCATCGCCCATATCGAGCAGCGCACCACGGCGCTGGCCATCGACCATCTCGGTCAGTTCCCGGCCGCGCTGGTGTCGTTCCAGCCTGCGCCGGGCGCGTCCCTGGGCGCGGCGGTGAGCGCCATCCAGGATGCGGCGCAGCAGGCCGGGCTGCCCGCTTCGGTAGCCATCAGTTTCCAGGGGGCGGCGGCAGCCTTCCAGGCCGCGCTGTCCAACCAGCTGTGGCTGCTGCTGGCCGCGGTAGGCACGATGTACATCGTGCTGGGCGTGCTGTATGAAAGCTACATCCATCCCATCACCATTCTGTCCACGCTGCCGTCGGCGGGCATTGGCGCCTTGCTGGCGTTGATGTTCAGCGGCCACAACCTGACCGTGATCGCCATCATCGGCATCATTCTGCTGATCGGCATCGTGCAGAAAAACGCCATTCTGATGGTGGACTTTGCGCTCGATGCGCAGCGCCGCCAGGGACTGAATGCGCCTGACGCCATCTTGCAGGCGGCACGTTTGCGCTTGCGGCCGATCCTGATGACGACGTTTGCCGCGCTGTTCGGCGCGGTGCCGCTGGTGGTGGGAGGAGGCATGGGTGCCGAGCTGCGCCAGCCGCTGGGCATCACGCTGGTGGGCGGCCTGTTGCTGTCGCAATTGCTGACGCTGTTCACCACGCCGGTGATTTATCTGGCGTTCGACCGGCTGGCGACGCGCTGGGAGAACTGGCGCATACGGCGTTTCGGCAGTGCCGCCAGCGCTGCCCCCGAGGAGGGTGGCGGGTGAATCTGTCCGCCCCCTTTATTCGCCGCCCGGTGGCCACCACGCTGCTGGCGCTGGCGGTATTGCTGGCCGGCATCATGGCGTTTCGCCTGCTGCCGGTCGCGCCATTGCCGCAGGTGGATTTTCCCACCATCACGGTACAGGCCAGTATGGCGGGCGCCAGCCCGGACGTGATGGCCGCCACCGTGGCTACCCCGCTGGAGCGCTCGCTGGGGCGCATTGCCGGCATTACCCAGATGACCTCGTCGAGCTCGCTCGGCTCCACCCGTGTCATCCTGCAGTTTGATCTGGCGAAGAATATCAACAGCGCGGCGCGCGAGGTGCAGGCCGCGCTCAACGCAGCCCGTACGCTGTTGCCTGGCGGGCTCACCGGCAACCCGACCTATCGCAAGGTGAACCCGGCCGACGCGCCCATCATGATTATCTCGCTCACCTCCGCCAGCCTGACGCGCGGACAGATGTACGACGCCGCCTCGACCCTGCTGGGGCAGAAGATTTCGCAGCTGTCCGGCATCGGTCAGGTGACGGTAGGCGGTTCGGCGTTGCCGGCGGTGCGCGTGGAGCTGGATGTGCCGCAGCTCAACGGCATCGGCGTGGCGCTGGAACAGGTGCGCCAGGCGATCGCCAGCGCCAATGTGAATGCGCCCAGGGGCGTGGTGGAAGACAGTGAACAGCGCTGGCAGGTCGGCGCCAATGATCAGTTGTCCACAGTGGAACAATATCAGCGCCTGATCGTCGCTTATAAAAACGGCGCGCCAGTCCCTCTGAATCAAGTTGCCCGCGTCTACGAAGGGACACAAAACGCGCGCAACATGGGATTGTCCAATGGCGATCCCTCGGTGCAGATCATCATCTTTCGCCAGCCCGGCGCCAACATCATCGATACGGTGGAAGGCGTGAAGGCGGCGCTGCCCGGACTGGAAGCGTCGATCCCGGCCGCCATCCAGGTGCGCATCATGTTGGACCGCACCACCACGATCCGTGCTTCGTTGAAGGAGGTGGAAAACACCCTGATCCTGTCGGTGCTACTGGTGGTGGCCGTCGTGTGGCTGTTCCTGCGCGACTGGCGCGCCACGCTGATCCCCAGCATTGCCGTGCCGTTGTCGCTGATCGGTACCTTCGCCGCCATGTGGCTGCTCGATTACAGCCTGGACAATCTGTCGCTGATGGCGCTGATCGTGGCGACCGGCTTTGTCGTGGACGACGCCATCGTAGTCCTGGAAAACATCATGCGCCATGTCGAAGCCGGCATGCGTCCCATGGCGGCATCCCTGCTGGGTGCGCGCGAAATGGGTTTCACCGTACTGTCGATGAGCCTGTCGCTGGTCGCGGTGTTCATTCCGGTACTGTTCATGGGCGGCATCATCGGCCGGCTGTTTCACGAATTCGCCGTCACCCTCACCATCGCCATCGCCATCTCGCTGCTGGTGTCGCTGACGGTGACGCCGATGCTGGCAGCGCGCTGGCTGCGTCCGCATGCGCCGCCGACGGATGGACAGCCGCTGCACCGCCCGGCACTGGCGCGCGGCTGGGATGCGGTAGTGCGCGGCTACGCGCGCAGCCTGGACGGGGCACTGGCCCACCCCAGGCTGATGCTGCTGGTGTTTTTTTCCACCATCGCGCTCAACGTCTATCTGTACACCATCGTGCCCAAGGGCTTTTTCCCGACCCAGGATACGGGACTCCTGGTGAGCAATGTGCAAGCCGATCAGTCGGTGTCGTTTCAGGACATGAGTGTCAAGCTCACGCGCATCGTCGCCATCGTGCGCAAAAACCCGGGCGTGGAAAACGTCGTGGCCTTTACCGGCGGGGGCTCAACCAACAGCGCCTTCATGTTCATGACGCTCAAGCCGGAAAGCCAGCGTGCAGGCGTGATGACCATCATGCAACAGTTGCGCATGAACCTGTCCAAAGTGCCCGGTGCCCGGGTGTCGATGTTCCCCGTGCAAGACATCCGTGCCGGCGGGCGTCCCTCGACCGGGCTATACGAATACACCCTGCAGGCCAGCGACCTGGATGCGCTGCGCTTATGGGAGCCCAGGGTGCTTGCAGCGTTCCGCGGGATTGCCGGGCTCAGCGATGTCGATACCGATCAGCAAAGCAGCGGGCTGCAGCTGAAGCTGGTCATCGACCGCGCCGCGGCGGCACGCTACGCTATCCCTGTGAGCCTGATCGATCAGACGCTGAACGACGCCTTCGGCCAGCGTCTGGTGTCGACCATTTATGCCCCGCTGAACCAGTACCGCGTAGTGATGGAAGCCGCGCCACAGTACCAGCAGCAACAGTCGGCGCTGGACGATATTTATGTGATCAGCGCCAGCGGCCAGCGCGTGCCGCTGTCTGCATTGGCCCATTATGAGCTCGGCAACACGCCGCTGACGGTCAACCACCAGGGGCTGTTCGCCGCCTCGACCATTTCGTTCAATCTCGACAAAGGCGTGTCGCTGTCGCAGGCACAGGCAAAAATCGACCAGACGCTGGCGGAAATCGGCCTGCCCAGCGAAATTCACGGCGGTTTTCAGGGCACCGCGCAACTCTTCTCCGACACGCTGAAAAACCAGCCGCTGTACCTGATGGCTGCGCTGCTGGCCATCTACATCGTGCTGGGCATGCTGTACGAAAGCACCATCCATCCGCTGACCATTCTGTC
Source organism: Sulfuriferula plumbiphila (assembly GCF_009938015.1). Lineage (NCBI taxonomy): Bacteria > Pseudomonadati > Pseudomonadota > Betaproteobacteria > Nitrosomonadales > Sulfuricellaceae > Sulfuriferula > Sulfuriferula plumbiphila. The sequence goes on from NZ_AP021884.1 coordinate 1,327,622, forward strand.
CACCCTGCCGCCAGCCGGCGTGGGCGCGGTGCTGGCGTTGCTGCTGGCCGGTTCCGAATTCAGCATCATCGCGCTGATCGGCGTGTTCCTGCTGATTGGCATCGTCAAGAAAAACGCCATTTTAATGATCGACTTTGCCCTGCAGGCCGAACGCGAACAGGGCCTGGAACCGCGTGCAGCCATCCGCCTGGCGGCCACATTGCGCCTGCGCCCGATTCTGATGACGACGCTGGCGGCGCTGTTTACCGCACTGCCGCTGGCCTTCATCACCGGCAACGGCGCGGAGTTGCGCCAGCCACTGGGCATCTCGATTGCCGGCGGACTGATTTTCAGCCAGTTGCTCACCCTCTACACGACGCCGGTGATTTATCTGGAACTCGACCGCCTGCGCCTGTGGAGCCTGAGCCGCTGGCAGCGTCTCTTTCCACGTTCCTTGCCTACCTGAACTGCCTCTTTCATGACTGCACATCCAGCCGACTTGTCCTGTCTCCCGAACCCGCGCCGCATGGTGCTGACGGCGCTGCTGCTATGCGCCGGTCTGGGCGCGTGCAGCACCACGCCGCCGCAGCCGCCGGTCAAGCTCGGCGTGCCGGCCGCCTTTGCCGAGAGCCAGGGCTGGATGCCCGCCCGCCCGCAAGATGCCGCACCGCGCGGTGCGTGGTGGCAGGTATACAACGACGCGCTACTCGATCAGCTTGAACAGCAGGTGGCGCAAGCCAACCAGAGCCTGCAGGCGGCGCTGGCCGCCTACGACCAGGCCACGGCGCTGACCGCCGCCAGTCGCGCCCAGTTTTATCCGACGCTGGGCGCCAGCCTGTCTGCCAGCCGCTCGAAAAGCGGCACCCTCTTCTCAACCGGACAAACCAATTCTCAGTCGGTGCCGAGCAACACGTTTAGCGCGGGGCTCACTGCCAGCTGGGTACCGGACCTGTGGGGCCAGGTGCGCCAGCAGGTGGCCGCCAGCGAGGCGTCGGCGCAGGCCAGCGCCGCCACGCTGCAAGCCACGCTGCTTTCCCTGCAAGCCACGCTGGCGCAAACCTATCTGCAATTGCGCGTGACCGACGCGCAAATCGGCCTGGCCGGGCAAACCGTGGCGGCTTATCAAAAGGCATTACAGTTGACCGAAAACCGCTATCGCGCCGGCGTGGTATCCGCTGCCGATGTGGCGCAGGCGCGCACCCAGTTGCTGGGTGCCCAGGTGACGCACACGGATCTGGGCGTCACGCGCGCCCAGCAGCAACATGCGATTGCCGTGCTGGTGGGCGTGCCGCCCGCCCAATTCAGTCTTGCGGCAGTGGACATGCGCCCCGCGGTGCCTGAGATTCCGGCCGGCGTGCCGGCACAGCTACTGCAGCGCCGTCCCGACCTGGCGGCAGCCGAGCGCAAGGTGGCGCAGGCCAATGCCCAGATCGGCGTGGCGCAGGCTGCGTGGTTTCCGGCGCTGACGCTGTCGGCGCAGACCGGCAGCCGGGTGTCGCATCTGGCGGATTTGTTCAGTGCGCCGAGCCTGTTCTGGTCGCTTGGGCCCACCCTGGCGCTCACGCTTTTCGACGCCGGTGCGCGCAGCGCGCAAGTCGCCAGTGCCGAGGCCGGTTACCGCCAGACCGTGGCCAATTACCGGCAGACCGTGCTCACCGCCTTCCAGCAAGCCGAGGACAACCTGGCCGCGCAACGTATCCTGAGCGAGGAGGCGGCGCTACAGCGGCAAACCGTGCAAGCGGCTGAAACCTCGCTGCGTCTGGCAGAGAACCAGTACAAGGCAGGGACGGTTCCCTACCTCAATGTGATCACCGCGCAAGCCACGGCCAGCAGCGCGCAAAATGCCGAACTCGGCCTGCTCGGCCGTCGCCTGACCGCCAGTGTGCTGCTCATCCAGGCGCTGGGCGGGGGCTGGGGCGGCGATACACCTGCACTGGGTAGTGCGCCGGTTCGCAGCGAGTGAAGCGCGTGGCGTGGACGCTAGTGGTCTGCTTTCGAAATACCGGAACATGAAACGGCGTCTTTTCCCGCATGGCGGCGTTGCTCGTCGTTGCCATAGTCCGTGCTATGTCGCCTCCTCGCGCCTTGCCCTGTGAAAAAATCCATCCGTTTCATTTTGTCCCCCTATTTCGAAAGCAGACCACCAGCGAGACGGTGGCTGCCTGCATCAGGCAGGGTTTTCCAGTCGCGCCCCATTCAGTGATCCAGCCCCTGGCAGCCTCACGCTGTCTTTTTTCCATGTCGTTGTTATACGGGCGCTGCAGGGGTAGTCTCCTGCAGAGACCAAGGATGCCAGGCGTTGATGTGTCGTCTGTATGGTTATGCGATGCCGGACGTGATGGGCTGCATCAAGGGCAAGCGTGCGACAGCGATTACCCGCAGGTTTGTGATAGGGCTGGGAACTCCACCGGAGAGGTGTTTTGGGCCAGAGGCTGCCTTGGGTCCATGGTGGGGCCGGATGAGCAACTGGCCAGGGTGTACATTCGCAACCCGGAACAATGAACGTCATGACCAGATGAAACTGGGCGCGCAGCCCCGCCTTGGCCGGCTTACGGGTTAATGGCGCCTTTGAGGCGCTCACCCAATAACCCCCCCGGCTTTGTCGCGTTCTGAACCCTAGCGTTTGTTGGTGTCGTCTTTGTTGTAAGCGCTAATCGGCGGAGTAGGCAGGGTCGCCCCCACGGCGATATAGGCATAACCCTTGTTTTGCCAGTAGGTCAGTGCATAGGGTCCGGCCGGGATGACGGTGACAAACCCGTCCAAATCCTCGGGTTTGAAACCCAGTGCGGCGGCGTCATTCTTGCATACCTCGAACCTGACCCCCTGTTGGGAAAAACTGGCGGCCCGGTCAACGATGTCTTTATATTTGGAATAGTTTTTCTTTGCCCAAAGCACCACTTCCGGGCCATGGGAAACAATGACGACCTTGATTGGGTCAATTTCATGGGGACCGTAATCCTCAGTTGCCTTTAGCAAGGCTGCGACATTGTTGAATACAAAGCCCACACTCTTCGGATCCTGAAAATTGAAATCCCACACGGCTTTGAGTTGTTTTAGCTGATTGATGTCAGCATAGCTGCTGAATTTCGCTGTGCCATAGGGAGCGGTGACCTTTTCCCCTTCGCCGAACGCCATGCCAGAAATACCCACCAAGGCAATGAAGGCAGCCCTTTTTATCAAGTCAGCGTAGGTCATCATTGTCTCCGTTTCAAATAGGGTGAAATGAAAAAATCAGCCAGAGGCCTGGCGCACCGAATTTACTTTACGCCCAAGGCGTTTGTCAACGTGGTTGTCGCGTCACCTCAGCTTACCTGCTTTAATGGTTCCATCTGAATCTGATCCACGTTCAGCCAAACTTCATCCTTCCAATTTCCAGTTTCGCGTTTGCCCTGAACAAAGCTGGGGGTTCCTGCTCCTGGCGCCGGTATAAACCTGTCAATTCGTGTTGATCGCAATTACAGAAACCGGATACCCATTATTTTGGGTTTGGCTGATCCACAGATAATCTGTTGCTGCAACGGTATATCAATGCACAAAGGGCGTCGCTATAATTCCGCCCATGTCTGAAATCTTTCAAACCATCGCCCTGGTGGGCAAATACGACAGTCCGGAAATCGGTGAGGCGCTGTTGCGCCTGGCAGATTTTCTGCGCGGCCGCGGCCATGACGTGTTGATTGCGCGCAACACCGCAGAGCATATCGGCAGCGCCATTTACCCGATTGCCGAGCTGGCCGAGATCGGCTCGCGTGCGGATCTGGCGGTGGTGCTGGGGGGCGACGGCACCATGCTGTCCATCGCGCGCATGCTGATGAAAGACGACATCCCCCTGATGGGGGTCAACCAGGGACATCTGGGTTTCCTCACCGATGTGCCGGTGGAAGCGATGTTCGAAAGCATGGCCGCCATTCTGGATGGCGAGTATGTTGCCGAGCAACGCCTGCTGCTCAATGCCGGTATTGTGCGCGATGGCGAGGAGATTTTCGCCGCCTGCGCCTTCAATGATGTGGTGGTGAGCAAGGCCAGTAGCGGGCGGCTGATTGAATTCGAAGTTTTCATTGACGGCGATTTTGTCTATCGCCAGCGCTCCGACGGCCTGATCATTGCCACGCCCACCGGCTCCACCGCGTATGCCCTGTCAGCAGGCGGACCGATCCTGCACCCTACGCTGGAAGCCTTCGTGCTGGTGCCCATCTGCGCGCATACCCTGTCGGCCAGGCCGATTGCGGTGAATAGCCGGTCTGCAGTTGAGCTGCGCCTGATTGTGGCAGGCGATGCGCGCGTCTATTTTGACGGCCAGCGCCATTTCGATGTGCAGGTCGGCGACCGCATCATGGTCAGTCGTGCACCCAAAACCCTGCGCCTGCTGCATCCCAAAAATTACAGCTACTACTTTACGCTCAGGCATAAGTTGCACTGGGGTACCCAACTCTAAAATGCTGCGCCAACTCAGCCTGCGTGACTTCGTTATCGTGGACGCGCTCGATATTGAATTCGAGCCGGGTTTCACCGTGCTCACCGGCGAGACCGGCGCGGGTAAATCCATCCTGGTGGACGCGCTGGCGCTGGCGCTGGGCGAACGTGGCGACGCCAGTGTAGTGCGCGAGGGTGCGCTGCGCGCCGAGATCAGCGCCGAGTTCGATTGCAGCGGTTTGCCCGGCCTGCAGGACTGGCTGGCCGAGAGCGCGCTGGACGACGATGCCACCTGCCTGTTGCGCCGGGTGGTAGACAGCAACGGACGCTCACGCTGCTTTATCAATGGCCGCAGCGTCACCGCGCAGCAGTTGCGCGAGGCAGGCGAGTTTCTGGTTGACATCCACGGCCAGCACGCGCACCAGTCGCTGCTCAAAACGGCCGCCCAGCGTGATCTGCTCGACAGCTACGGCGGCTTGCAGCCCCTGGTGCGGCAAGTTGCCGACGCCTATCGCCACTGGCGCGATCTGCACGACCGGCTCAGCGCGTTGCGTGACAACAGCAGCGGGCTCGACGCCGAGCGCGAGCGCCTGCACTGGCTGGTCACCGATATGGACACGCTGCAATTTACGCAGGCGGGCTGGGACGAGCTGCAGGCTGAACACCGCCGCCTGGCCAATGCCGCCAGCCTGATGGAGGGCGTGGGCCTGGCGCTGGATGTGCTATCTGAAGGAGAAACCGCTGCCGAACAGCAAATCAGCGCGGTGAGCGCGCGGCTGGCGAGCCTGGCGGATTACGATAGTGACCTGCAACCGGCGCGTGAGCTGGTGGAATCCGCAGCGCTGCAGTTACAGGAAGCCACGCACAGCCTGCGCCGCTATCTGGATCACCTGGAAGCCGACCCGGCACGCTTGAATGAGGTCGAGGCACGCATCGAACAGGTGCTCGATACGGCACGCAAATATCGCGTCAAAGCGGAACAATTGCCCGACCTGCTGGCCAGCGCGCAAACCCGGCTCAGCGAACTCGGCGCGACCGCCGACCCGGCGGCGCTGGAACAGGCTGCCCGTGGCGCGCGCGAACAGTGGCTCGCCCACGCAGCTAAACTCAGCACGGAGCGCACCAGGGCCGCCGGCAAACTGGCAGCCAGCGTGAGCCTGTCTATGCAGCAGCTGGCGCTGGCCGGCGGCACATTTGAGATTGGCCTGACGCCCCTGGCCGAGGGCAATGCGCACGGCCTGGAACAGGTCGAGTTCATGGTCGCGCCGCACCCCGGCACAGCGCCTAAAGCCCTGGCCAAGGTGGCCTCGGGCGGCGAGCTGTCGCGCATCAGTCTGGCGCTGCAGACCGCGGTCAGCCAGGTGGCGGGCGTGCCTACCCTGATCTTCGACGAAGTGGACGTGGGCATCGGCGGCGGGGTGGCGGAAATCGTTGGCACGCTGCTCAAAAATCTGGCCGGCAGCCGTCAGGTATTGTGCATCACACACCTGCCGCAGGTGGCCGCGTGTGGCCAGCAGCATCTGCAAGTCAGCAAGGCAGCGCGCGACGGCGGCGTGGTGAGCCACATCACCGCGCTCGATGCGTCCGCACGCGTGGATGAAATCGCCCGCATGCTGGGCGGCGTCACCATCACCGAAACCACACGCAAGCACGCGGCGGAAATGTTGAATAGTTAGCCCGCTGGCTATTGGGGGAATGACCATGCGCACGACGCCTGCGACTGCGCAGCGCTTTGCCGAGGCGCTGCACACAGCCGCCCATGCCTGGAAGCTGGCACTGGATCGCCGCCTCAAACCCCTGGGGCTGAGCCGTGCCACGTGAATCGCGCCGATCGCCGCGCCAAACGCATCGAGGTGAGCGCGGCGGGGCTGGTGGTGTGCGGGCAGATTCGTCAGGTGGCGGCAGAGCTGCGCGCAGTCATTCTGGCGGATGTGGCAGGTGAGGATATCGACCGCGCCCTGGCTTTGCTCGAGCACATCCGTACCCAGGCAGAGGCACAGTGATGAATGCCACGAAAAATCCCTGATTGCCGTCACCGTGCTGGCGCTGCTGGCGGGCGGCGGCTGGTACTGGAATGCCGCGATTGTGCCAGTTGCCAGCCAGGTATCCGGGCGGTAAGCACTTATCTGCGCTATTCGACGCGCGTCAGCTGGGCGGAGCTACGCCAGTACATCACGCCCTACAATAATCACGCGCAGCAGGTTCTGGCGCCGCTGCACCTGGCCATGCCGGGTGGCGGGGCCGGGGTATTGGGACAGGCGGTGCAACGCCAGGCCAGTGTGCAGGGCTTCGTCTGTACTTTCTGGCTGATTGCGCTGAGTTTTGTAATGCTGTTGCCGTTGCTGCTGTTGATCAGATCGGTCAAGGGCCACAAACCTGCCATGCTGGTCGCGGAATAGGCTTATCTGGGTTTGTGCGGACACGCGCTCTTAGTGCAATCCGCGTAAATATGCAGCGAGTGGTCGTGGATGGTAAAACCGCGCTGCGCGGCGACTTTTTTCTGGCGGCGCTCGATTTCCTCGTCGAAAAATTCTTCCACGCGCCCGCACTGCAGGCATACCAGGTGGTCGTGATGGCCGCCGCTGTTGAGCTCGTACACCGCCTTGTCGCTGTCGAAATGATGGCGGATCAGCAGTCCGGCCTGCTCGAACTGGGTCAGCACCCGGTAAACCGTGGCGAGTCCGATGTCAATGTCTTCGGCAATCAGCAGGCGGTACACTTCTTCAGCGCTGAGGTGGCGTTTAGTCGAGCCTTCGAACAGGTCGAGGATTTTCAGCCGGGGCAGGGTGGCTTTGAGGCCGATGCTTTTCAGATCGCTGGGGTCGCTCATGATGTGGGGAGTGTCTCGTGCGGGTTATCTGAGCTATCATAGTGCCTTTATTTTGTTGCTTTGCAAATACCAGACTAAAATATGCGCGCCCTGATCCTGATTTTCGCAGCCTGCCTTGGACTGGCCGGTTGCAAAAGCATGCCGTCCTTCTCCGTGCCGTCGCTGGCACCCTACAAAATCGATATCCAGCAAGGCAACTACGTGGATCGCGAGACCGCAGCCAAGCTCAAGCCCGGCATGACCCGCGCGCAGGTGCGCTTCATCATGGGCACGCCGCTGGTGACGGACATGTTCCACAGCGGACGCTGGGATTATGTCTATATCGATAACAAAGCCGGGAAGCTGGTCGCGAAACGGCGCGTGGCCGTGTATTTTGACGGCGACGTGGCGCAGCGTATTGTCGAGGTGATGGATGACGGCAAGGAAGTCGATATCAAGGCCGCTCCTCCCGCAGCTGAAACCGCGCCCGCCGGGGTGAACGCGCCCGCTGCTGCGGAACCGGCCGACAGTACCGTTCCAGCCCCCCCCCAGCCAGCTGCGGGTAGCAAATGAGCGCTGCTGCACCGATTAAAATTGTCATCGCGGGCAGTTCCGGGCGTATGGGCCGGGCGCTGCTGGAAGCCGTCGCGCAGGCAGCCGACTGTGTGCTGCATGGTGCGCTGGAACGCACTGGCAGTCCGTATCTTGGCCGCGATGCGGGCGTGCTGGGCGGATCAGCTCAAGTCATGATTAGCGACGACCTGGCAACTACCCTGGCCGGGGCCGATGCGCTGATTGATTTCACCCGCCCCGAAGGCACGCTGCAACACCTGGCGCTATGCCGCAAGCTGGGCGTGAACATCGTTATCGGCACGACCGGTTTCTCTGCCGAGCAAAAACAGGCGATTGCCGACGCCGGGCACGACATTGGCGTGGTATTCGCCCCCAATATGAGCGTGGGCGTGAACCTCACCTTCAAGCTGCTGGAAATCGCTGCCACAGTGCTCAACGAGGGCTATGACATCGAGATCATTGAAGCGCATCATCGCCACAAGGTGGACGCCCCATCCGGCACGGCGCTGCGCATGGGCGAGGTGGTGGCCGGGGCGCTCGGCCGGGATCTGGCGGAATGCGCGGTGTATGGCCGCGAAGGCGTGACCGGCGAGCGCCAGCCTTCCACCATCGGTTTTGCCACGGTACGCGGTGGCGATATCGTCGGCGACCACACGGTGATGTTCGCCGGCATAGGCGAGCGCGTGGAGATTACCCACAAGGCATCCAGCCGCATGACCTTCGCCCAGGGCGCGCTGCGCGCCGCGCGTTTCCTGTCGATTAGCCCCGCCGGGCAGTATGATATGCAGGACGTGCTCGGCCTGCGCTGAACTCGCGTTGAGTTCGGGGGCGTTTTCGGCTAAAATGGGGCCTATATTTCAGAGGCGGGCGGGTGAAAACTCAGCCCGCCTCTTTGTGTAAGTCTCATACCGGAGTACTCCCTTGCCGCACGCTCAACCCGCCATTCTGGTGCTTGCCGATGGTTCAGTCTTTCGCGGCGTAGCCATTGGTGCACCAGGCATTACTGTGGGCGAGGTGGTGTTCAACACCGCCATGACCGGCTATCAGGAAATCCTGACCGACCCGTCCTACGCGCGCCAGATCGTCACACTCACCTATCCTCATATCGGCAATACCGGCGTCAACGCGGAAGATGTGGAAGCGGCAAAGGTGCACGCCGCCGGCCTGGTGATACGCGATTTGCCGCTGTTGGCCAGCAACTTCCGCTGCACCTTATCCCTGTCCGATTATCTTGTTGCGGAAAATGTCGTTGCAATCGCCGACATCGACACGCGTCGTCTCACCCGCATCCTGCGTGAGACCGGTGCGCAGTCAGGTTGCATCATGGCGGGTGAGGTGGATGAGGCCGAGGCGCTGGCGCAGGCACGCAGTTTTCCTGGCCTGGCCGGGATGGATCTTGCCAAGGTGGTGAGTTGTAGCGCCGCCTACCCCTGGGAGGAAGGCGAATGGCAGTTGGGCAAAGGCTACGCCAGGCCAGACAGCATGCCGTTCCACGTCGTGGCCTTCGATTATGGCATCAAGCGCAATATCCTGCGCATGTTGGCCGAACGCGGCTGCAAGCTGACTGTGCTGCCCGCGCAGGCCAGCGCGCAAGATGCCCTGGCGCTCAGGCCGGACGGCATTTTCCTGTCCAACGGTCCGGGCGATCCTGAGCCGTGTGATTACGCCATTGCCGCCCTCAGCGAACTGGTGACAACCGGCATCCCGATTTTCGGGATTTGTCTGGGTCACCAGTTGCTGGCGCTGGCTTCCGGCGCCAGGACCATCAAGATGAAATTCGGCCACCACGGCGCCAACCATCCGGTAAAGGACCTCGACACGGGGCGCGTGGCAATTACCAGCCAGAACCACGGTTTTGCGGTGGATGCCGACTCGCTTCCCGCCAGCCTGCGTGTGACCCATGTTTCCCTGTTCGACGGTTCGCTGCAGGGTTTTGCCCGCACCGATGTACCGGCGTTCAGCTTCCAGGGCCACCCCGAAGCCAGCCCTGGCCCCCATGACGTCGGTTATCTGTTCGACCGCTTCGTGGCCATGATGCAGAAAGCCCACCGTTAAGCCATGCCGAAACGTACCGACATCCACAGCATTCTCATTATCGGCGCCGGCCCCATTGTCATCGGCCAGGCCTGCGAATTCGACTATTCCGGTGCGCAGGCCTGCAAGGCACTGCGCGAGGAGGGCTACAGGGTTATCCTGGTCAACTCCAACCCGGCCACCATCATGACCGACCCGGAGATGGCCGATGTGACCTATATCGAACCGATCACCTGGCAGGTGCTGGAAAAAATCATCGACAAAGAGCGCCCCGAGGCGCTGCTGCCCACCATGGGCGGGCAGACCGCGTTGAACTGCGCGCTGGATCTGGCCAGGCACGGCGTGCTGGAAAAATTCGGCGTGGAGATGATCGGCGCCTCGCGCAATGCCATCGACATGGCCGAAGACCGCGAGAAATTCAAGCAGGCGATGACCCGCATCGGCCTCGCTTCGCCGCGCTCGTCGATTGCCCACAGCATGGAAGAGGCCCTACAGGTGCAGGCGGTGATGGGATTCCCCACCATCATCCGGCCATCCTTCACCATGGGCGGCACCGGCGGCGGCATTGCCTACAACCGTGAAGAATTCGTCGCCATTTGCGAGCGTGGCCTGGAGGCGTCGCCCACCCGCGAGTTGCTGATCGAAGAGTCGCTGATCGGCTGGAAAGAATACGAGATGGAAGTGGTGCGCGACCGTGCCGACAACTGCATCATCGTCTGCTCCATCGAAAACCTCGACCCGATGGGCGTGCACACCGGCGATTCCATCACCGTGGCGCCTGCGCAAACGCTGACCGACAAGGAATACCAGATCCTGCGCAATGCCTCCATCGCGGTGCTGCGCGAGATCGGTGTCGAGACCGGCGGCTCCAACGTGCAGTTCGGTATCAACCCGGTTGACGGACGCATGGTGGTGATCGAGATGAACCCGCGCGTGTCGCGCTCCTCGGCGCTGGCGTCCAAGGCGACCGGATTCCCCATTGCCAAGATCGCCGCCAAGCTGGCAGTGGGCTATACCCTGGATGAACTGAAAAACGACATCACCGGCGGCGCGACGCCGGCTTCGTTCGAGCCCAGCATTGACTATGTGGTGACCAAGATTCCGCGTTTTGCCTTCGAGAAATTCCCGCAGGCCAACGACCGTCTTACCACCCAGATGAAATCGGTGGGCGAGGTGATGGCAATCGGTCGCACTTTCCGCGAATCCTTCCAGAAAGCCCTGCGCGGGCTGGAAACCGGCATGGATGGGCTGAACGAAATCACCGCTGATCGCGATGTGATCGAGGCGGAAATCGGCAACCCCGGCCCCGAACGTATCTGGTATGTGGCCGATGCCTTCCGCATCGGCATGAGCCTGGATGAGGTGTTCAGCTTCACCAGGATTGACCCCTGGTTCCTGGTGCAGATCGAGGCGCTGGTGGCGGATGAGGCGGCACTCAAAGGCCGCACGCTGGACGAGCTCGATGCCGGGGAACTGCGCAATCTCAAGCGCAATGGCTTTGCTGACCGCAGGTTGGCGGCGTTGCTGGGTTGCGACAAGCATGCGGTGCGGGCAAAGCGCTGGGCGCTGGGCATCCACCCGGTATACAAGCGTGTGGACACATGCGCGGCGGAGTTCTCCACCCACACTGCCTACCTGTATTCCACCTACGAGGAAGAATGCGAAGCGCAACCGAGCAGCCGCAAGAAAATCATGGTGCTGGGTGGCGGGCCCAACCGCATCGGCCAGGGCATCGAATTCGATTACTGCTGCGTACATGCGGCGCTGGCAATGCGTGAGGATGGTTATGAAACCATCATGGTCAACTGCAATCCGGAAACGGTCTCCACCGATTACGACACCTCCGACCGCCTGTATTTCGAATCGGTGACGCTGGAAGATGTGCTGGAGATCGTGCGTGTTGAGCAACCTGTCGGCGTGATTGTACAATACGGCGGGCAGACCCCGCTCAAGCTTGCGCGCGATCTGGAGGCTTTCGGCACGCCCATTATCGGGACTACGCCGGACATGATCGACTGCGCCGAAGACCGCGAGCGCTTCCAGCAATTGCTGGTCGGGCTGGGCTTGAGGCAGCCGCCCAACCGCACCGCGCGTTCTGCCGAAGAAGCCATGCGCCTGGCTGCCGAGATCGGCTACCCGCTGGTGGTGCGCCCCTCCTATGTGCTGGGCGGCCGTGCCATGGAAATCGTGCGCGAGGAAGCCGATTTGCAGCGCTATATGCGCGAAGCAGTCAAGGTTTCCAACGATTCCCCGGTACTGCTGGATCGCTTTCTCAACGATGCCATTGAAGTGGATGTGGACGCCATCAGCGATGGTGAGCAGGTGCTCATCGGCGGCATCATGGAGCACATCGAGCAGGCTGGCGTACACTCTGGCGATTCGGCGTGCTCATTGCCGCCGTATAGCCTGCCGGCTGAAATCCAGCACGAAATCCGCCGCCAGACTGTCGCCATGGCACGCGCACTCAACGTGGTGGGGCTGATGAACGTGCAGTTCGCGCTGCAGGGTGACACGGTGTACGTACTCGAGGTCAACCCGCGTGCTTCGCGTACCGTGCCGTTCGTATCCAAGGCCACCGGTATCCAGTTGGCCAAAGTGGCGGCGCGCTGCATGGCGGGGCGCAGTCTGGCTGAGCAGGGGCTTGAAAAAGAAGTGGTGCCACCCTATTTCTCGGTGAAGGAAGCGGTGTTCCCATTCGCCAAATTTCAGGGCGTGGATACCCTGCTGGGGCCGGAGATGAAGTCCACGGGCGAAGTCATGGGCGTGGGCGCGAGTTTCGGCGAAGCCTTCGTCAAGTCGCAGCTGGCGGCTGGCGTGAAGCTGCCCAAGGGGGGCGCTGCATTCATCAGTGTGCGCAACGCCGATAAACAAAAAATCGTCGAAATCGGCGCCCAGCTGATAGCTCTGGGCTTCACCCTGCATGCCACCCGCGGCACCGCAGCAGCGCTGGCGCTTGGCGGGCTGGCGGTGACTGTTGTCAACAAGGTTACTGAAGGGCGTCCGCATATTGTGGACATGATCAAAAACAACGAAATCAGCCTGATCGTCAACGTGGTGGACGACAAACGTGCAGTGCGCGATTCGGTGGAAATTCGCCGTGTTGCACTGGCGCAACGCGTCACTTACTACACCACGCTGGCCGGGGCACGTGCCGCCTGCATCGGAATGCAGGCGATGGGTGGGCTGAAAGTTTATGACCTGCAGGGATTGCACCGGCAATTGCCTGCTCGATAAGGATGAACCATGAATGCCATGAGCAAAATTCCATTGACAGTCAAGGGCGCGGAAATGCTGCGTCAGGAACTGCATCGGCTGAAAACCATAGAACGCCCGTCGGTGATTACCGCAATAGCAGAAGCGCGCGCGCAGGGTGATTTGTCGGAAAACGCCGAGTACGATGCCGCCAAAGAGAAGCAGGGCTTTATCGAAGGCCGCATTGCCGACCTGGAGGGCAAGCTGTCCTCGGCGCAGATCATCAATCCAGCCGAGCTGGATGCAGATGGGCGCGTGGTGTTCGGTGCCACGGTAGAGCTGGAAGACCTGGAAACCGGCGCGATGGTTACCTACCAGATCGTCGGCGACGATGAAGCCGACATCAAGCAATCCAAAATTTCCATCAGCTCGCCGATCGCCCGCGCACTGATCGGCAAAAGTGCGGGGGATACCGCTGACGTGCAGGCGCCGGGCGGTGTGCGCCAATATGAAGTGCTGGATGTGAGCTACATATAAACTGAAAAACTTGGTTCTAAACCACGGAGTTCACGGAGGGCACGGAGGAAGGCAACTTGATTCTTTTATGACCCAACGGCTGAATACCAGGCGACCTGCAATCCGCTTACTCCGTGAACTCCGTGGTTAATGCTTTTTCCGAGATAAATGAAATCATGAAAAACCTGCCCGACGCACTCGCCAGAATTGCCGTTACCCTGTGGGTGGGCGGGATCTGGGCAATTGGCTACATCACCGCGCCGGTACTGTTCAGCAGCCTGGCAGACAAGCAGCTGGCGGGTAATCTGGCGGGGCACATGTTTACCGTCATGGCCTACGTCAGCATGGTATGCGGATTTTATCTGATTATTCAGCGCTTGGCCGCATTTGGCAGCAGCGCGCCTAAGCAGGCATTCTTTTGGGTGGCGCTGGTGATGCTGTTACTGACGCTGGGCGGGCATTTCGGCATCCAGCCCATCATGGAAAACCTCAAGGAGCGGGCCATGCCGCAGGCGGTAATGGAGAGCATCTTCCGTGACCGCTTCGCGCGCTGGCATGGCATTTCCAGCATTGTCTATCTGGTGCAGAGCTTGCTAGGGCTGGTATTGATTTTAAAGCAGAATAGCCGCTGATCCAGTTACTTGGGCAGGCTGATCCTGGGCCTGGCTGCCGGACGGTAAATCAATAACAGTTTGCCAATATGTTGAACCGGTGCTGCGGCCAGATCGGCACAGATTTTTTCCATGATGGCAATGCGATTGCTGCGCTCATCGCCGAATACCCTTACTTTGATGAGCTCGTGACTTTTCAGGTTGATGTCCACTTCACGCATGACCGCGTCGGTCAGCCCCGCATCGCCGATCATGACAACCGGATGCAGGTGATGGGCTTGTCCGCGTAAATAGCGGCGTTGTAGTGCATTGAGGGTAATCATGATGGGCATTTCTAAAGCAAACCCGGATTTTAGCCGATGAAGCCCAGTAGAACCAGCAAAGCCTGGATGCGCGAGCATGTGAATGATCCCTATGTGAAACTGGCCAGGCAGCATGGTTATCGTTCACGCGCGGCATTCAAGCTCGATGAAATCAACACCCGTGATCGCCTGATCCGGGCTGGAATGCTGGTGGTTGACCTGGGTGCCACACCCGGGGGCTGGTCGCAGATTGCTGCCAAGCTGGGCGCAAAGGTGGTTGCACTGGATCTGCTGGAGATGGATGCGATCGCCGGGGTGACTTTCATCCAGGGCGACTTTACCGGTGTGGCCGCCCTGACGGAGCTGGAACAAGTGCTGGCAGGACGGCTGCCCGACCTTGTAATTTCGGATATGGCACCCAATATGAGTGGCGTCGCCAGCGCCGACCAGGCGCGCAGTATGCATCTATGCGAACTGGCGCTGGAATTTGCCTGCAATCATTTGAAACCGGGCGGCGATTTTCTGGTCAAGGCTTTTCAGGGTGAGGGTTTTCAGGAATACGTGAAGGCCATGCGAGACCAGTTCGCGCAGGTTGTGACCCGCAAACCGCGCGCTTCGCGCGACCGCAGCAGTGAAGTCTATGTGCTGGGAAAAAGCAGACGGCAAACAGTGGCAGCAGCACCCGAATCAGTTTAGAATGAGTTTAAATTCGCAATTTTTACCTGCTCACAGGAGCGCTACGTGAATAACATGTTTAAAAATATTGCCATTTGGCTGGTGGTTGCCCTGGTGCTGATGACGGTATTCAACCAGTTCAGCACGCGTCAGACCGCGCAAGCGCAAATGGACTACTCGCAGTTCATCGATGAGGTCAAACAGGGCCAGATCGCCAAAGTGGTGATTTCAAACCATGTGTTGAAAGGGGTGAAAACCGACGGCAAGCACTTCACCTCTTATGCGCCCTCAGATCCCTGGATGGTTTCCGACCTGCTCAAAAATGGCGTGGTGATAGAAGCAAAACCGGAAGAAGAGCCGTCATTCCTGATGAGCCTGTTCGTATCCTGGTTCCCGATGCTGCTGCTGATCGGGGTGTGGATATTCTTCATGCGCCAGATGCAGGGCGGTGGCAAGGGCGGTGCGTTCTCGTTCGGCAAGAGCAAGGCCCGCATGCTGGACGAATCCACCAACCAGATTACCTTTGCCGATGTGGCGGGGTGCGATGAAGCCAAGGAAGAAGTCTCCGAACTCGTCGAGTTTCTGCGTGACCCGTCCAAATTCCAGAAACTGGGCGGGCGTATCCCGCGTGGTGTGCTGATGGTAGGCAGCCCTGGTACGGGTAAAACCCTGCTGGCCAAGGCCATAGCGGGCGAAGCCAAAGTGCCGTTTTTCAGTATTTCCGGTTCCGATTTCGTCGAGATGTTTGTCGGCGTGGGTGCAGCACGCGTGCGTGACATGTTCGAGCAGGCCAAAAAACACGCCCCCTGCATCATCTTCATTGATGAAATTGACGCAGTCGGCCGCCAGCGCGGCGCGGGCATGGGTGGCGGCAATGATGAACGCGAGCAGACGCTGAACCAGTTGCTGGTGGAAATGGACGGCTTCGAGGGCACCGCCGGGGTGATCGTGATCGCCGCCACCAACCGTCCGGATGTGCTTGATCCAGCCTTGCTGCGCCCGGGTCGATTTGACCGCCAGGTGGTGGTGCCCTTGCCTGATATTCGCGGACGCGAGCAGATTCTGCTGGTGCATATGCGCAAGATTCCGATGGCGCCGGATGTGCGCGCCGATATTCTGGCACGTGGCACCCCCGGGTTTTCCGGGGCGGATCTCGCCAACCTGGTGAACGAGGCGGCGCTGTTCGCTGCGCGTGGAAACAAGCGCCTGGTGGACATGGATGACTTCGAGCATGCCAAGGACAAGATCATGATGGGTGCTGAGCGCAAAAACATGGTCATGCCCGAAGAAGAGCGCCGTAACACCGCTTACCACGAGGCGGGGCACGCCGTGGTGGCGTATCTGCTGGACAAGACAGATCCGGTGCACAAGGTCACCATCATCCCGCGCGGACGCGCACTGGGACTGACCATGCAGCTGCCGACGGAAGACCGCTACAGCATGGACCGTGAGCAGATACTGCAAAACATATCGGTACTGTTTGGCGGGCGCATCGCCGAAGAAGTATTCATGAATCATATGACCACGGGCGCTTCGAACGATTTCGAGCGCGCCACGGAAATGGCACGGCGCATGGTGACGCAATGGGGTATGTCCGATGCGCTGGGGCCGATGGTGTATGGTGAAAATGAAGGCGAGATATTCCTTGGGCGCAGCGTGACCACGCACAAGAATGTATCCGAAGCGACCATGCAGAAGGTGGACATGGAAATCCGCCGCATCATTGACCAGCAGTACACCCTGGCGCGCAAGATACTGGAAGATAACCGTGACAAGGTGGAAGCCATGGCGCACGCGTTACTGGAATGGGAAACCATTGATGCCGATCAGATTGGCGACATCATGAAAGGTCAGCCGCCGCGGCCACCCAAGCCCAGTACAAGCCTGCCGACAAATCCGCCGCAAGGAGGTGCGCCAGTGGTCACCCCCGTGCCTGCTGCGACGCCTGTACAAGAAGTCTAAGCGCATTCATCTAGGGAATCGTATCGCCAGCCAAGGGCTATAATCCAGCCCTTGGCTTTTTTGTTTTGTAATCGATGATTTTACACTGCGCCAACATTCAACTCGATGTGTCTTTCCCCCGTATCATGGGGATAGTCAACGTCACCCCGGATTCATTTTCGGACGGCGGCCGGCACGCACATGTTGAATCTGCGGTGGAGCATGCGCATCAATTGATTGCGGAGGGGGCCGCGATAATTGATATCGGGGGTGAATCTACCCGCCCGGGAGCGGAGGTGGTGCCATTACAGCAGGAGCTGGACCGGGTGGTGCCGCTGCTCACCGCATTGCAAGGCTGCGGCGCCGTGCTGTCGGTGGATACGCGTAAACCCGAGGTCATGGCTGCTGCCATTGCAGCGGGTGCCCATATGATTAACGACATCGACGCACTCCAGGCAAAAGGTGCGTTGCAGGCCGTGGCATGCGGCGATGTAGCGGTGTGTCTGATGCACAAACAAGGCGAACCGCAAGCGATGCAGAACAATCCGCGTTACCACGATGTGGTGGCCGAGGTGACCGGTTTTCTTGCTGCGCGCATTGCGGCTGCCAGGGCTGCAGGTATCGCCGGCGCGCGCATTGTGGTGGATCCGGGCTTTGGTTTTGGAAAATCCCTGGAGCATAATCTTAAACTTCTGCACCATCTTGACCGTATTACGCAATTCGGCGTGCCGGTACTGGTGGGCATTTCACGCAAGTCCATGCTTGGCAAGATTACCGGCCGTGCTGTTGACCAGCGTGAATATGCCGGTCTGGCGGCGCACATATTGGCAGTCATGCGTGGCGCACGCATTTTGCGCGTCCACGATGTCGCGGCATGTCAGGACGCGCTAAAAATAATTCAGGCAGTGGAGGAGAGTGATGAATAGAAAATATTTTGGTACGGACGGGGTGCGCGGGCGGGTAGGGGAAAGCCCGATCACGCCGGACTTTGTCATGCGTCTGGGCTATGCGGCAGGCAAGGTGCTCGCTTCCGATGCCTTGGGGTTGGCAGCGGGAGAAAACCCGGTGGTGCTGATTGGAAAAGATACCCGCATTTCCGGCTACATGCTGGAGGCTGCACTGCAGGCCGGTCTGTGCGCCGCCGGTGTGGATGTACGTCTGGTGGGGCCGATGCCGACACCGGCGGTGGCTTATCTGACCCGTGCGCTGCGCCTGCAGGCAGGGGTGGTGATTTCCGCCTCGCACAATCCGTTTGAAGACAACGGTATCAAGTTTTTCTCCGCTATCGGAGCCAAACTGCCGGACGCAACCGAACTGGCCATTGAAGCGCTGCTTGATGAACCGATGCAAACCATGCCTTCCAGGGGCCTGGGACGAGTCAAGCGCATCGACGACGCTGCAGCACGCTATATCGAGTTTTGCAAGAGCACCTTCCCATTTGAGCGCGATCTGCGTGGCCTGCGCATTGTTCTGGACTGCGCGCACGGCGCTACTTACCATGTCGCTCCGCATGTGCTGCATGAACTGGGCGCAGAAGTGATTCCCATCGGCAATCACCCGGATGGTCTCAATATTAACCGCGAATGCGGTGCTACTCACACCAATGCGATGAGCACGGCGGTGCGCCGCCATCGTGCCGATTTCGGTCTTGCACTGGATGGCGATGGCGACCGCCTGATGATGGCCGATGCCGACGGCACGATTTTCGACGGCGATCAACTGGTCTACGCCATCGCCAGGCACCGTTCCGAGAGCGGTTATCTGAAGGGCGGCGTGGCCGGTACACTGATGACCAACCTGGGCATGGAGCACGCGCTGGGTCGGCTGAATATCCCGTTTGCCCGCGCCAAGGTGGGTGACCGTTACGTGCTGGAATTGCTGCAGCTAAACGGCTGGCAGCTAGGCGGGGAAACCTCCGGACATATATTGTGCCTGGACAAACACACCACCGGCGACGGCATTATCTCCGCTCTGCAAGTGCTCCATGCGCTGCGTGACAGCGGCACATCGCTGGCTGAATACACGGCGGATCTCACGCTCTATCCACAAGTACTGCTGAACGTGCGGGTTGCCAAAGGCTTCGACCTCAACCATGCTGCAGTGCGGCAGGCGTGCAACGATGCTGAAAGCGCCCTGGGCAAGGAGGGCCGCATCGTGCTGCGCGCTTCGGGTACCGAACCGCTGATTCGCGTCATGGTGGAGAGCACCTGCCCGGATCAGTCCATGCGTCAGGCCGAGCATATTGCAAAAGCGGTGCGTCAGGCAGCACCAGCACCCGGCAGTCCATAAAAGAGCCGCAACCGCGGCTCTTTGTAACGGCATTAACGGGCCGGTCAGCCGAATTTCCCGGTAATGTAATCTTCGGTGGCTTTCTGTTTTGGATTGGTGAATACCAGATCGGTCTTGCCGAATTCGATCATTTCACCCAGATACATGTAGGCGGTGAAATCGGAAACCCGCGCCGCCTGCTGCATGTTGTGAGTGACGATGGCGATGGTGTAGTCGGTCTTGAGTTCGTGGATCAACTCTTCAATACGTGCGGTGGAAATCGGGTCGAGTGCCGAAGCCGGTTCGTCCAGCAGCAGCACTTCCGGCTTGACCGCGATGCCGCGTGCGATGCATAAGCGTTGCTGCTGGCCCCCCGACAGGCTATTGCCGCTGCGGTTCAGGATGTCCTTCACTTCATTCCACAGTGCAGCTTTTTTCAGCGCCCATTCCACGCGTTCGTCCATGGCCGAGCGCCCCATACTCTCATACAGTTTGATGCCGAACGCGATATTGTCGTAAATCGACATGGGGAACGGTGTCGGTTTCTGGAATACCATGCCGACCCTGGCGCGCAGCTTGTTGAGATCGGCGCCTTTTTCCAGGATGTTTTGCCCGTCAAGCAAGATCTCACCCTCGGCACGTTGTCCAGGGTACAGGTCATACATGCGGTTCATGGTGCGCAGCAGGGTGGATTTGCCGCAGCCGGAAGGGCCGATAAAAGCAGTGACCTGACGGTCCGGGATATCCAGGTTGATGTTTTTCAGGGCATGCGACTTGCCGTAGTAGAAATTCAGATTGCGCAGGCTGATTTTTGCGTTGTGATCCATGCTCTGGGTCATGTATGGGTTCCGTGTGTAAGGCTTAATGGGATGAAGACTGCTGGCGGAACAGGATGCGTGCAGCGACGCTGAGTCCGAGTACCGCAGAGGTAATCAGCAGGGCGCCAGCCCACGCCAGTTTGTGCCAATCATCATATGGGCTCATCGCCATCTGGAAAATCACCACCGGCAAGTTGGCCATCGGCGCGTTCATGTCGGTACTCCAGAACTGATTGTTCAGCGCTGTGAACAGCAGTGGCGCGGTTTCTCCGCTGATGCGCGCGATGGCCAGCAAAATCCCGGTCAATATTCCCGCTTTGGAGGCGCGCCAGGTGACCATGGTGACCACTTTCCATTGCGGGGCACCCAGTGCGGCTGCCGCCTCACGCAAACTGTTGGGAATCAGTTTAAGCATATTCTCGGTAGTGCGCACGACCACCGGAATGACAATCAGGGACAACGCAAATGCACCCGCCCACCCCGAAAAATGTCCCGTGCTAACCACATAAACTTCATAAACAAACAAACCAATCACAATGGACGGAGCAGACAGCAGAATGTCATTGATAAAGCGAGTGGTTGGCGCCAGCCAGCCGCGTTGGCCAAATTCTGCCAGGTAGGTACCTGCCAGAATGCCGATGGGCGTGCCCACCAGAGTCGCGACCAGCGTCATCAGCAGGCTGCCCACTATGGCGTTGATAAGCCCCCCGGTACTGCCCGGTGGTGGGGTGGATTTGGTAAACATGTCCAGGCTTACACCCGTCAAGCCATATGACAGCAATGTCCAAAATATCCAGGCCAGCGCTGACAGGCCGATCAGCATGGTCGCGAGCGAGGCGATCAAGTTGAATTTGTTGGCGAATTGCCGTCGTGCGTACAGGGAAAACATGCAGGCTCCTAGCTTTTTTTGCCTTCGTGCTTGCCCAGTTGCAGCAGCAGCAGTTTGGACAAGGCCAGCACAACAAAAGTGATGAAGAAGAGAATCAGCCCGAGCTCGATCAGGGCCGAGGTGTACAGCTTGCCATCGGCCTCGGTGAATTCGTTGGCGAGCGCCGAGGATATGGTGTTGCCAGGCATCATCAGCGAAGTACTGAGCTGATGCGCATTGCCAATCACAAACGTGATTGCCATGGTTTCACCCAGGGCGCGCCCGAGTCCGAGCATGATGCTGCCGACCACGCCGATCTTGGTATAGGGCAACACGATGTTCCACACGACTTCCCAGGTGGTGGCACCTAAACCATATGCGGATTCCTTGAGCAGGGGTGGCACGATTTCAAATACGTCGCGCATGACGGAAGCGATAAACGGTACCACCATCAACGCCAGAATCAAGCCTGCAGTCAACATGCCAATACCCATCGGTGCCCCCTGAAACAGCGGCCCGAATACAGGCAGCGGGCCAAGCTTGTCAATCAGCCAGGGCTGGACATGTTCAGCGAACAGGGGAGCGAATACGAACAGTCCCCACATGCCGTAAATAATGCTGGGCACGCCTGCCAGTAATTCAATTGCAATGCCCAATGGACGCTTCAGCCATTTGGGCGATAATTCAGTCAGGAATACCGCAATGCCAAAGCTGAGTGGTACGCCAATCAATAATGCGATGATCGAGGTCGCCAAGGTGCCATAGATAGGCACCAGCGCGCCGAATTTTTCGGTGACCGGGTTCCAGGAGCCATCCGTCAGGAATCCCAGTCCGAATGTGTGGATCGCGGGTATGCTACCTGCTACCAGAGAAGCCAGAATGCCGACAAGCAGGGCCAGCACAATAAACGCAAAAATCCGTGTGGCACCGCGGAACAGTTTGTCCTGCCACATGAAACGGCGAGTGCGATGGGTGGATAGCGGGTTGCTCATGTGATTCGTGCCAGGTCGATTATCGTCTTGATTACGCAGATATGCTGGCGCCTTTAAAAATCCATACTTCATCGCGGTGCCCATGTTGCCAGAAAAACTTTACGCTTGTATGGCATAGGGATACTGGGCAATATTGTCTTCCTCCCACTTGGTGCCGCGCCCGGGATTCTGGATTTTCAGAGGCGCCCTTCAGTTAACCAAACTCCGCCATGCAGAGGCATGGCGGAGTTTGTCCTTGCAGATTGGCAGGCAGTCGGGGCTACCAGACGGCCTTGCCGTTTGTGTCCTTGATCCGGGTTTTCCATGCATTGGCAATGATTTTCGTCACCCTGCCAGGCAGTGGCACATAATCCAGTCCTAGTGCCATATCATCGCCGTTGGCGTATGCCCAGTCAAAGAAATTCAACACTTCTTTGGCAGAGGCAGGCTTGCTCTGCACTTTGTGCATCAGGATGAATGTGGCGCCTGTAATAGGCCAGCTCGCCCTGCCAGGTTCGTTGGTCAGTATTTCGTAAAAGCCGGGGGCGTGTTCCCAGTCTGCACCCGCGGCGGCTGCCTTGAACGCATTTGCTTCTGGAGCAACAAAGACGCCTTCCTTGTTTTGCAGTAGCGCGTGAGGAATCCTGTTCTGTTTGGCGTAAGCGTACTCCACGTAGCCAACCGAGCCCTGGATGCGCTGTACGAAGGAAGCCACGCCCTCGTTGCCCTTGCCGCCGACGCCCGCCGGCCAGGCCACGGAAGTGTCATTACCCACTTTTTCTTTCCATTCCGGGCTGACTTTGGCCAGGTAATTGGTAAAGATAAACGTGGTGCCGGAGCCATCGGAACGATGCACCACGGTAATCGAAGAAGCGGGCAGGCGGGTCCCCTTGTTCAAGGCTGCAATGGCCGGGTCGTTCCATTTCTGGATTTTTCCCATGAAAATGTCTGCCAGTACCGTACCGTTCAGCCGAACTGTGCCCGCTGCCATACCGCGCAGGTTGATTACAGGCACCACGCCACCGACTACGGTGGGAAATTGCATCAGGCCGTCTTTTTCCAGAACATCAGGCTTCAGAGGCATGTCAGAAGCGCCGAAATCTACGGTTTTGGCTTTAATCTGTTTGATGCCGCCACCTGAACCGATGGATTGATAGTTCATGCCAATACCGGTCTTGGCTTTGTATGCCTCAGCCCATTTCGCATAAATCGGATACGGGAAAGAGCACCCGCGCCAGTAATCTCGTTGGCTGCTGTACTGGCTGAAAAAGCCCAGCCAGCGCCGAGTATCATTGCAGCTGCAAGTCCCCGGACAGCAGATTTTTTCGTATGCATAATATTTTATGTTTCCCTGTTGGTGCAGTAAAACAAATCGGAGTTGCGCACTGCACCATCCCGGCTTGTTTCGAGACACACATGGTAAGGCTCGAATATTACAGAAATATGACGAAATGGTTAAGCTAATGGGTGAATGACTTGTTAAGCCATTGACCGGGACTCGCTGTTGTGTGTACTATTTGTGGCTTTCTATGGGTCGGGTTAGGCGATGCGCAAAAAACTGGTCGCAGGCAACTGGAAAATGCACGGTAGCGTGGTTGAGAACAAGGCATTGCTTGATGCTTTGGTGGCTGCGCTGGGGCAGGCGGATGCAGCTGCCTGCATTGTGTGTGCGCCATTTCCGTATCTGGCGCAGGTGCAGTCTGTGTTGTCCGGCACCGGGCTGGCATGGGGCGCTCAAAACATGAGCCAGTACGCGAAAGGGGCATATACGGGCGAGGTCTCCGCCCCGATGTTGCTGGATTTTGGTTGCAGCCACGTCATCGTCGGTCACTCCGAGCGGCGTGCGCTGTATGGTGAAGATGATGCGGCAGTCGCCGCCAAATTCGCTGCGGCATTGGCTGCAGGCTTAACCCCCATCCTGTGCGTGGGAGAGACGCTGGATGAACGTCAGGCGGGTGTTACCGAAACCGTTATCGGGCGCCAGCTGGATGCAGTATTGGCGGTGTCCGGCATTGGCGGTATGGGGCGCGCAGTGGTGGCATATGAGCCGGTATGGGCGATTGGTACCGGCAAGACAGCCAGCCCGGAGCAGGCGCAGGCCGTGCACGCGTTCATTCGTGACAGGCTGGCCGTGCTGGATAAGGCTGTTGCAGCGGCATTGGTGATTCAATATGGCGGTAGCGTAAAGGCCGCCAATGCGGCAGAATTGTTTTCCCAGCCGGACATTGACGGTGGGTTGATTGGCGGCGCGTCGCTGGTGGCTGATGAGTTCATCGCCATTTGCCGGGCGGCACAAGGCTGAGGATATCGATTTGGAAACAATTATTTGGGTTTTGCATGTGCTGGCGGCGGTGTCGGTGATCGTGCTGGTGCTGTTGCAGCAGGGCAAGGGCGCGGACATGGGCGCGGCGTTTGGCAGTGGCGCTTCGGGTAGCCTGTTTGGCTCCACCGGTTCGGCCAATTTCCTGAGTCGCGCCACGGCCGTCCTTGCCACCGTTTTTTTCCTGACCAGTCTGGGTTTGACCTATCTCTCGGGTCATCAGACCAAAGCTGTCGGCGTCATGCAAGGTCAGCAAAAAGTACAAGTTCAGCCTGTGGCACCCGCTAGTGTACCCACGCCAGCCCAGCCTTCAGGTAATGCAGTTCCAGGCAACGCCGGGTCAAAAGCCGGGGAAATTCCCAAGTAATCGGGGGAGTTGCCGTTGGGGCGGATTATCAATCCGTTCTGTCAATACGCCGACGTGGTGAAATTGGTAGACACGCTATCTTGAGGGGGTAGTGGCGTAAAGCTGTGCGAGTTCGAGTCTCGCCGTCGGCACCATAAATTCAGGTTATGTGGCAATCAGCTGTGATGATCGCATAACTGATTGATTGTTTTGCATAAAACAATCTTTTTTTCAGCTTGACACGACGCTTTTCGCGCAACTAAACTGAAACGCTGTGCACGCTTCCGGAGAATGGTTGCGCACGGCTTTGGAGCGGATGCATGCTAGAAAATTATTTTCCTGTTTTATTGTTCGTGCTGATTGGTCTCGCCGTGGGCGTAGGGCCGATGGTGCTCGGCTGGCTGCTGGCGCCCAATCACCCGGACAGTGAAAAACTTTCGCCCTACGAGTGCGGCTTCGAGGCCTTTGAGGATGCGCGCATGAAATTCGACGTGCGCTATTACCTGGTTGCCATTCTGTTCATCCTGTTCGACCTGGAGATCGCGTTCCTGTTCCCGTGGGCAATCGTGCTCGAGGAAATCGGCATGTTCGGCTTCCTGGCGATGGCGCTGTTTCTGGGCATCCTGGTGGTGGGCTTTGTGTACGAGTGGATGAAAGGAGCGCTGGAATGGGAATAGAAGGCGTTTTGGAGAAAGGTTTCGTCACCACCACGGCTGACAAGCTGATTAACTGGACGCGCACCGGTTCGCTGTGGCCGATGACCTTTGGCCTGGCCTGCTGCGCGGTGGAAATGATGCAGGCGGGTGCATCGCGCTACGACCTGGATCGTTTCGGCATTGTGTTTCGCCCCAGTCCGCGCCAGTCTGACGTAATGATTGTGGCAGGCACACTGTGCAACAAAATGGCGCCCGCGCTACGCAAGGTGTATGACCAGATGGCCGAGCCGCGCTGGGTGATTTCCATGGGTTCCTGCGCCAATGGGGGTGGCTACTATCACTATTCCTATTCTGTGGTGCGCGGTTGCGACCGCATCGTACCGGTGGATGTGTATGTGCCGGGCTGCCCGCCCACCGCCGAAGCGCTGCTCTACGGCATTATCCAGCTGCAAAACAAAATCAAGCGCACCAACACCATCGCGCGTTAACCGGTAGAGCGAGAAGCCATGAATCCGTCACTGGAAAGCCTGTCCGTTACCCTGATCACCGCGCTGGGCACCAGGCTTGTCCGGCAACAGGATGCCCTGGGTGAGCTGACCATCGAAGTGCGCGCGAGTGACCTCAGAGAGGTCATGACGACGCTGCGCGACCATGCCGGCCTGCGCTTTGAGCAATTGATGGACCTGTGCGGAATGGATTACTCCGCATATGGTGATGGCACCTGGGAAGGCGCGCGTTACGCCGTGGTGTATCACCTGCTCTCCATCAGCAAGAATCGCCGGGTGCGCGTGCGTGTATTCGCGCCGGAGGATGATTTCCCGGTGGTGCAATCCATGGTGGAGGTGTGGCCTGCCGCCAACTGGTTCGAGCGCGAGGCGTTCGACCTGTTTGGCATTGTGTTTGACGGTCATCCTGATCTGCGCCGCATTCTGACTGACTATGGTTTCGTCGGCCACCCGTTCCGCAAGGATTTTCCGCTGTCCGGCAATGTGGAAATGCGCTACGACCCGGAACAGCAGCGCGTGATTTACCAGCCGGTGAGCATAGACCCGCGCGAGGTGACGCCACGCATTGTGCGTGAAGAGAACTACGGAGAGCGTGCCTGATGGCAGAAATCAGAAATTACACGATGAACTTCGGGCCGCAGCACCCGGCAGCCCACGGCGTGCTGCGCCTGGTACTCGAGCTGGATGGCGAAGTAATCGAGCGCGCCGATCCGCACATCGGCCTGCTGCACCGTGCCACCGAAAAGCTTGCCGAACACAAGACCTACATGCAGTCGCTGCCGTACATGGATCGCCTGGACTACGTGTCCATGATGAGCAATGAGCATGCCTACGTCATGGCCATCGAAAAACTGATGGGCATTACCGTGCCGGAGCGCGCGCAATACATCCGCGTGATGTTCGACGAGATCACCCGCATTCTCAACCACCTGCTGTGGCTGGGCGCGCACGCGCTGGATATCGGCGCGATGACCGTGTTCCTGTATGCGTTCCGCGAGCGCGAAGACCTGATGGACGTGTACGAGGCGGTGTCCGGCGCACGCATGCATGCCGCCTATTACCGGCCGGGCGGCGTTTACCGCGATCTGCCGGACAGTATGCCGCAGTATCAGGCATCCAAGATTCACAATGCCGCCGCGATTCGTGGCATGAACGCCAATCGTCAGGGCTCCATGCTCGATTTCATCGAAGACTTCACCCAGCGCTTCCCGACCTATGTAGACGAATACGAAACCCTGCTCACCGACAACCGTATCTGGAAGCAGCGCACCGTCGGCATCGGCGTGGTGTCTCCGGAGCGCGCGCTGGCACTGGGTTTCAGCGGGCCCATGCTGCGTGGCTCGGGGATTGAGTGGGATCTGCGCAGGAAGCAGCCCTACGAAGTCTACGACCGCATGGAATTCGACATTCCGGTGGGGGTGAATGGCGACTGCTACGACCGCTATCTGGTGCGCATGGAAGAAATGCGCCAAAGCAACCGTATCGTCAGGCAATGCGTGGATTGGTTGCGCCGCAATCCCGGCCCGGTCATTACCGACAATCACAAAGTGGCGCCGCCGTCGCGGGTGGACATGAAGCAGAACATGGAAGAACTGATCCATCATTTCAAGCTTTTCACCGAAGGCATGCACGTGCCGGCAGGCGAGGCCTATGCGGCGGTTGAGCACCCCAAAGGGGAATTCGGTATCTATATCGTGTCAGACGGTGCCAACAAGCCCTACCGCCTGAAAATCCGTGCGCCGGGCTACCCGCATCTGGCCGCGCTTGACGAGATGGCGCGCGGTCATATGATTGCCGACGTGGTTGCCATCATTGGCACGCAAGACATCGTGTTTGGGGAGATTGACCGATAATGCTGAGCCCTGATTCCCGCGCCCGGATCGACCACGAAATTGCCAAATACCCGGCTGATCAGCGCCAGTCCGCGGTGATGTCGGCGCTGCGCATCGCCCAGGTGGAAAAAGGCTGGCTGTCCACCGAAACCATGGACTTTGTCGCCGATTACCTGGGCATGCCGGCCATTGCAGTGTATGAAGTGGCGACTTTCTACAACATGTACAACACGGCCCCTTTGGGCAGGCACAAGATCACCCTGTGCACCAACATCTCTTGTGCGCTCATGGGGGCCCCGGAGATTGCCGAACACCTGAAAGAGAAGATGGGATGTAGTTTCGGCGAAACCTCCGAGGACGGCCGCTTTACCCTGAAGGAAGGTGAATGCATGGGTGCCTGCGGCGACGCGCCGCTGTGCATGATCAATAACCACCGCATGGAAGGCTTTCTCACACCCGAGAAAGTGGACAGCATCCTCGAAGAGCTGAAATAACATGGTGATCAAAGGCGGCGAAGTCATATTCAATACGGCACATCTTCCCGAATCGTGGAAGCTGTCCACCTATGTGGCCAACGGTGGTTATGCGGCATTGCGCAAGATTCTGAGCGAGAAAACTTCTGCCGAGACCATCATTGCCGAGGTCAAAAAATCGGCTCTGCGCGGCCGTGGCGGGGCGGGATTCCCGACCGGTCTGAAGTGGAGTTTCATGCCGCGCCATTTCGATGGCGACAAATACCTGGTGTGCAATTCCGACGAAGGCGAGCCCGGCACCTTCAAGGATCGTGACATCATGCTGTTGAACCCGCACGCGCTGATCGAGGGCATGGCGATCGCCGCCTATACATTGGGCACCCGGCGCGGTTACAACTATATCCACGGCGAAATATGGGAAACCTACGAACGCATGGAAGCTGCGGTCGAGGAAGCCAGGGACGCCGGTTTTCTGGGTGACAACATCTGCGGCACGGATTTCAGTTTTCACCTGTTCAACCATCATGGCTACGGCGCCTATATCTGCGGCGAGGAAACCGCGCTGCTCGAATCCATCGAGGGCAAGAAGGGCCAGCCGCGCTTTAAACCGCCGTTCCCGGCGAGTTTCGGCCTGTACGGCAAGCCCACCACGATCAACAACACGGAAACGTTTGCCAGCATCCCCTACATCATTCGTGAGGGCGGGCAGAAATTTCTGGAACTGGGCAAGCCCAACAACGGCGGCACCAAGATTTTCTCGGTATCCGGGCACGTCAATCGTCCCGGCAACTATGAAGTGCCGATGGGGATGCCTTTTGCCGAGCTGCTGGAAATGGCTGGCGGCATTCGTGACGGCCGCACATTCAAGGCCTGCATTCCCGGTGGTTCTTCTACACCGGTGCTGCCCGCCGAGATCATGATGCAGTGCACCATGGATTACGACTCCATCGCCAAAGCCGGCTCCGCGCTGGGTGCGGGCTCGGTCATCATCATGGACGA
The DNA here is from genome assembly GCF_009938015.1 of Sulfuriferula plumbiphila. Classification (NCBI taxonomy): domain Bacteria; kingdom Pseudomonadati; phylum Pseudomonadota; class Betaproteobacteria; order Nitrosomonadales; family Sulfuricellaceae; genus Sulfuriferula; species Sulfuriferula plumbiphila. The sequence goes on from NZ_AP021884.1 coordinate 1,356,721, forward strand.
AACGGTGTGCATGGTGAAAGCACTGGAACGGCTGTCCTACTTTTATTTCGAAGAATCCTGCGGCCAGTGCACCCCGTGCCGCGAGGGTACCGGCTGGCTGTATCGGGTGATTCACCGCATCGAGCACGGCAAGGGCAGGCCGGAAGACCTCGACTTGTTGAGCGACGTCGCCCACAACATCGGCGGCCGTACCATCTGCGGTCTGGGGGATGCGGCAGCGATGCCGGTGCAGGCAATGCTCAAACATTACCGCCACGAGTTCGAGCACCATATCGAACATGGCAAATGCATGGTTAGCCCTTAGGTGAAGCAGATGCTAGAGATCGAAATTGACGGCAACAAGGTTCAGATGACGGCGGGCGGCACCATAATGGAAGCTGCTGCACAGATCGGGATTTATATCCCGCATTTCTGCTATCACAAGAAACTCTCCATCGCGGCCAACTGCCGCATGTGCCTGGTGCAGGTGGAAAAAGCCGCCAAGCCGCTGCCGGCCTGCGCCACGCCGATCACCGACGGGATGAAGGTGTTCACCAAATCCGACTACGCCGTCAAGGCGCAGAAGGGTGTCATGGAATTCCTGCTGATCAATCACCCGCTGGATTGCCCGATTTGCGACCAGGGCGGTGAATGCAGTTTGCAGGATCTGGCCGTCGGCTACGGCGGCAGCAGTTCGCGCTATCAGGAAGTCAAGCGCGTGGTGAAGGAAAAAGACCTGGGCCCGCTGGTTGCCACCGACATGACGCGCTGCATCCACTGCACGCGCTGCGTGCGCTTCGGCCAGGAAATCGCCGGCATCATGGAGATGGGGCAGGTAGGGCGCGGCGAGCATTCCGAGATCATGCCGTTTATCAACAAGACCATTGATTCCGAACTGTCCGGCAACATCATCGACCTGTGTCCGGTCGGCGCGCTCACCAGCAAGCCGTTCCGCTATACCGCGCGCAGCTGGGAACTGTCGCGGCGCAAGTCGGTGAGTCCGCACGACGGTCTGGGCAGCAATCTGATTGTACAAGTCAAGGATGGCCGCGTGATGCGCGTGCTGCCACTGGAAAACGAAGCGGTCAACGAATGCTGGCTGGCGGACAAGGACCGCTTTTCCTATGAGGGATTGAACTCCGCACAGCGCCTCACCCGTCCGCTGCTCAAGCAGGATGGCAAATGGCTGGAAGTGGACTGGCAGACCGCACTGGAATATGTCGCCAACGGCCTCAAGCAGATTCGCGCGCAACACGGCGCCGACAGCATCGGCGCGCTGGCTACGCCACACCAGACCGTGGAAGAGCTCTACCTGCTGCAAAAACTGATGCGCGGGCTGGGTTCCGGTAACGTGGACACCCGTCTGGCGCAGGCCGATTTCAGCCTGGACGCCAGCCTGCAAGGCGCGCCCTGGCTGGGCATGGCGGTAGCGGATATGGATCAGTTGCAACGTGTTTTGATTGTTGGCAGCACACTGCGCCAGGATCATCCCCTGCTCGCGCATCGCCTGCGCCAGGCCGTCAAACATGGCGCGCAGCTTAACCTGGTCAATCCGGTGGACGACGATCTGCTGACCAGAATCGCCAACCAGGCGATCGTGCCTCCGCAAGCCATGGTCAACACCCTGGCGCAAATCGCGCTGGCATTGGCCGAGATCAGACAGACCGGACTGCCCGCAGCCGTCAAAGCCGTGATCGCGGACGTCGCGGTCGGTGCAGCCGCGCGCGCCATCGCCGCCAGCCTGGCAGGCAGTGGGCGCTGCGCTGTATTCCTGGGCAATTTGGCGCAGCATCATCCCCAGTACGCCGAGCTGCATAGCCTGGCTGAAGTCATCGCTGATCTTGCCGAGGCAAATTTCGGTTGTCTGGGCGAGTCGGCCAATAGCGTCGGCGCCTACATTGCGGGCGCGGTGCCATCCAAGCCTGGTCTGAAGGCGGGCATGCATGCCGCTGCCATGATGACTGCGCCGCGCAAGGCTTATCTGCTGCTGGGTGCGGAACCGGAACTGGATTGCAATGACCCGGCCGCCGCCATGCGCGCACTGCAGTCTGCGGACATGGTGGTGGCGATGAGCGCCTACAAGCATACCGCACTGGAGTATGCCGACGTGCTGTTGCCGATTGCCCCGTTCAGTGAAACCTCGGGCACCTTCATCAGTACCGAAGGTCGCGTGCAGAGTTTCAACGGCACGGTCAGGCCGCTGGGCGAAACGCGTCCGGCATGGAAGGTATTGCGCGTGCTGGGCACCATGCTGGGAGTGAAAGGCTTCGACTACGATACCAGTGAAGCCGTGCGTCAGGATGCGCTGGGCGGCAGCACCCTGGCCGCAGGTGCGCTCAATAACCGCCTGTCCAAACCGGTACTGCAATCGGCCGCGATTGCTGACACATTGACCCGTGTGGGCGAAGTGCCGATGTACCAGGCCGATGCCATCGTGCGCCGTGCCGCGTCGCTGCATGGCACGCGCGCGGCAGCATTGCCCAATGCGTCCATGCACCCGGCCTTGCTGGCGCGCCTGGGTCTCGCCGATGGCGCTATGGTGACGGTGCGTCAGGGCGATGCGCGTGCTGTGGTGCGGGCGTTGGCCGATGACCGCCTGCCCGATCATTGTGTGCGGTTAGCCGCTGCGCACCCGCTGACCGCCACGCTGGGTGCGATGCTGGGTGAAGTCTCCGTGGAGCGTGCATAACATGGAATTTCTGCAAAACCTGTTTGGTTTCACCTGGCCGGCAGTGTGGTCGCTGGCCAAGATTATTGCCATTGTCGGCCCATTGATGATTGCGGTGGCCTACCTCACCTACGCCGAGCGCAAGGTGATCGGCTACATGCAGGTACGCATCGGCCCCAACCGGGTCGGTTTCAAGGGCTTGCTGCAACCGATTGCCGACGGTCTCAAGCTGATGATGAAGGAAATCATCATTCCCAGCGGTTCCAACAAGTTCCTGTTCGTGCTGGCGCCGGTGCTGACCATCGCCCCGGCGCTGGCGGCCTGGGCGGTGATACCGTTCAGCCCTGAGCTGGTGCTGGCCAACGTGGACGCCGGCCTGCTCTATATCATGGCGATCACTTCCATGGGTGTGTACGGCGTGATCATTGCAGGCTGGGCATCCAATTCCAAATACGCATTCCTCGGCAGTCTGCGTTCGGCCGCGCAGATCGTATCTTACGAAATCGCCATGGGCTTTGCGCTGGTGGGCGTGTTGATGGCTGCGCAGAGTCTGAACCTGGTCGACATCGTGAAGGGGCAGGCGGGGGGGGTGTTCAGCTGGTACTGGCTGCCGCTGCTGCCGATGTTTATCGTGTACCTGATCGCCGGTGTGGCGGAAACCAACCGCGCCCCGTTTGACGTGGCCGAAGGCGAATCCGAGATCGTGGCCGGTTTCCACGTGGAATACTCCGGAATGGCGTTCGCGGTATTCTTCCTCGCCGAATACGCCAACATGATTCTGATTGCCACGCTCACCGCGCTGATGTTCCTGGGTGGCTGGAATCCGCTGTTTGATTTTGCGCCGTTCACCTGGGTACCCGGCTTCGTCTGGCTGATGTTGAAAGTGGGTTTTGTACTGTTCCTGTTCCTGTGGTTCCGCGCCACTTTCCCGCGCTATCGCTACGACCAGATCATGCGCCTGGGCTGGAAGGTATTCATTCCGGTCACCCTGATCTGGCTGCTGTTCGTGGGTGGCATGATGCAAACCCGTTACGGCTACCTGTTCCACTGAGCGTGGAATCACGGAGTAATTTGATGAAAGCGATTAAACACTTCTTCTCCAGCATGCTGCTCACCGAGCTGTTGCGCGGCATGGCCCTGACCGGGCGGCATCTGTTCGCACGCAAGATCACGGTGCAGTTCCCCGAGGAAAAAACCCCGATGTCGCCGCGCTTCCGCGGCCTGCATGCGCTGCGCCGCTACCCCAATGGCGAGGAGCGCTGCATCGCCTGCAAACTGTGTGAAGCGGTATGTCCGGCGCTGGCGATTACCATCGAATCGGAACAGCGCGACGACGGCACGCGTCGCACCACACGCTACGATATTGATCTGACCAAGTGTATTTTCTGTGGCTTCTGTGAAGAATCCTGCCCGGTGGACTCGATCGTGGAAACCCACATCCTCGAATACCACGGCGAGAAACGCGGCGACCTCAATTACACCAAGGAAATGCTGCTTGCCGTGGGTGACAAATATGAAGCGCAAATTGCTGCAGCGCGTGCCGCAGATGCCAAATACCGTTAGAACATGGACCGGATTAACGGGATTTCTTGCAGGACTGACAGGAAAAAATGCGAATCTGACGTGCTCTGTTGCAGCCCCGTGTTAATCCTGAACAATCCTGTTAATCCTGTCCAAGAATTAGGTGGATATGCATGAATTTTGAAACCGCAGTTTTTTATTTCTTCTCGGCGATATTGCTGTTTGCCGGAGTACGCGTCATCACCGCGCGCAACCCGGTACACGCGGCGCTGTTCCTGGTGCTGGCATTTTTTACCGCAGCCGGCCTGTGGCTGATGCTGGAGGCGGAGTTCCTCGCCATTACCCTGGTGCTGGTATATGTGGGGGCGGTAATGGTGCTGTTCCTGTTCGTGGTGATGATGCTCGACATCAACCTCGACAAGCTGCGCGAAGGCTTCTGGGATTACCTGCCGCTGGCCGCTATCGTAGCGACACTGATGGTATTGGAAATGGCAGTTGTGCTGGGTGGTAAACAGTTCGGCCTGAGTGCGGTTCCTGCACCCATTGCCCACGCTGCAAATTACAGCAACACCAAGGAACTGGGTCGCTTGCTCTACACCGATTACGTATACCCGTTCGAGCTGGCTGCGGTGATTCTGCTGGTGGCGATAGTGGCCGCCATTGCGCTCACCATGCGCCGCCGCAAGCACACCAAATATCAGGATCCGGCACAGCAGGTGAAAATCAAGCGTGCAGACCGCATTCGCATGGTTTCCATGCCGTCTGAAAAAACCGTACTGGCTGAACCAGTTACGCAACCGGAAAAATAATTCGCCAGCGTTATTGCAGGCACCGCAACCATAGGGGGGATACCCGTGCTGTCACTTTCACACTACCTGGTGCTGGGCGCGATATTGTTCGCCATCAGCGTGCTGGGCATATTTCTGAATCGCAAGAACGTCATCATCCTGTTGATGGCGATCGAGCTCATGCTGTTGTCGGTGAACATGAATTTCATCGCCTTCTCGCACTATATGGGCGATACCGCCGGGCAGATTTTCGTGTTCTTCATTCTTACCGTGGCAGCGGCGGAATCCGCCATTGGCCTGGCGATTCTGGTGGTGCTGTTCCGCAACCTGCATACCATCAACGTGGACGATCTGGATCATCTAAAAGGCTAAGGGCGCTCAGGCGAACCCGACGGGAACTAACCATGACGGAAATGCAAAAGCTTTATCTCCTGGTGCCGCTGGCGCCGCTGCTCGGCTCGGTCATTGCCGGCCTGTTCGGCTGGGCTATCGGGCGCACCTTGTCGCACCTGGTGACCATCGCCGGCGTGGCGGTGGCGTGCTGGGTTTCCTGGATTATCTTCCAGGACGTGCAGGCCGGACACGTATTCAACGGCACTGTCTACACCTGGATGAGCAGCGGCGATCTCCGTTTCGAGATCGGGTTTCTGATCGACCCGCTCACCACCATGATGATGCTGGTGGTGAGCTTCGTCTCGCTCATGGTGCACATCTACACCATCGGCTACATGCGCGACGACCCCGGCTATCAACGCTTCTTCAGCTACATTTCGCTGTTTACTTTCTCCATGCTGATGCTGGTGATGGCCAACAACTTCCTCCAGCTGTTCTTCGGCTGGGAGGCGGTGGGTCTGGTGTCCTATCTGCTGATTGGCTTCTGGCATACCCGTCCCACGGCGATTTACGCCAACCTGAAAGCGTTTTTAGTAAACCGCGTGGGTGATTTCGGTTTTCTGCTTGGCATCGGTCTGGTGCTGACCTACTTCGGTACCCTGGATTACGCCTCGGTATTCGCCCAGGCGCCGGCCATGGCGAGCCACACCATCAGCATCCTGCCGGGACAGGAATGGTCGTTGCTGACGCTGATCTGCATCCTGCTGTTCATCGGTGCGATGGGTAAGTCGGCGCAGTTTCCGCTGCACGTCTGGCTGCCGGATTCGATGGAAGGCCCCACCCCGATCTCGGCGCTGATTCATGCCGCGACCATGGTGACGGCGGGCATCTTCATGGTGGCGCGCATGTCACCGCTGTTCGAGCTGTCGCAGACCGCGCTGTCGGTGGTGATGGTGATTGGTGCGATTACCGCGCTGTTCATGGGTTTCCTTGGCATCATCCAGAACGACATCAAGCGCGTGGTAGCGTATTCCACCTTGTCCCAGCTGGGCTACATGACGGTGGCGCTGGGCGCTTCCGCCTACTCGGTGGCGGTGTTTCACCTGATGACCCATGCTTTCTTCAAGGCGCTGCTGTTCCTGGCGGCAGGCTCGGTCATCATTGGCATGCACCACGACCAGGATATCCGCAACATGGGCGGCCTGCGCAAGTACATGCCGATCACCTGGATCACCTTCCTGGTCGGTTCGCTGGCACTGATCGGCACGCCGTTCCTGTCCGGCTTCTATTCCAAGGACAGCATCATCGAGGCAGTGTCGCTGTCGCGGCTGCCCGGTTCCGGTTTCGCCTACTTCGCCGTAGTGGCGGGGGTGTTTGTCACCGCCTTCTATTCGTTCCGCCTGTATTTCCTGGTGTTCCACGGCAAGGAGCGTTTTCCCCTCCATGAAAGTCACGCGCATGGTCACGATGACCACGGCCATGGTGGCAAGCCGCACGAATCCTCCTTGGTGGTCACCTTGCCGTTGATCCTGCTGGCGATACCTTCACTGGCAATCGGCTATTTTACGATTGATCCGATGCTGTATGGCGACTACTTCAAGAGTGCGATTTTTATCAACAATGACTTGCATCCGGCCATGGCGGAACTCAGGCAGGAGTTCCACGGTGCCGGCGCGATGGCGCTGCATGCATTGACTACGCTGCCGTTCTGGCTGGCGTTTTCCGGTGTCGCGCTGTCCTGGTTCTTCTACATGAAACGTCCGGACATCCCTGCCGCGATCAAGGAACGCTTCAGCCTGATTTACGCAATCCTGGAAAACAAATACGGTTTCGATACGTTCAACGACTGGTTCTTTGCCGGTGGCGCCCGCAAGCTGGGTAACGTTCTGTGGCGCTACGGTGATGTGAAACTGATCGATGGTTTCTTCGTCAATGGTGCGGCGCGTGTGGTGGGATGGTTCTCCAGGGTGATTCGCAACTTCCAGTCCGGCTACATCTATCATTACGCTTTTGCCATGATTATTGGCGTGTTTGCGCTGATTACCTGGTTTGTACGCGCAGCCTGACGCAACACATGACGAATAAATACAAGGGAATAGGGAATTTATGCTAGCTGGATACCCACTACTGAGCCTGTCCATCTGGGTGCCGATCATCGCCGGCGTGCTGGTGCTTGCCACGGGATCGGATCGCAATGCGCCGCTGGCGCGCTGGATTGCCCTGCTGGGTGCCCTGCTTGGCTTCATTGTTACCCTGCCGCTCTACACCCGGTTTGACCCGTTCTCCGCCAGCATGCAGTTCACCGAGCTGGCGCGCTGGATTCCGGCATTCAATATCCACTATCACCTCGGCGTGGACGGCATAGCCATGCCCTTCGTGCTGCTCAACAGTTTCACCACGGTGCTGGTGGTGATTGCCGGATGGCAGGTCATCCAGAACAAGACCGCACAATACATGGCAGCCTTCCTCATCATGTCCGGCCTCATCAATGGGGTGTTTGCGGCGATGGATGCGATGCTGTTCTATGTGTTTTTCGAGGCCATGCTGATTCCCATGTTCCTGGTGATTGGTATTTGGGGCGGGCCAAACCGCGTGTACGCGGCGGTCAAGTTCTTCCTGTACACCCTGATGGGCTCGCTGTTGATGCTGGTGGCGTTTATCTACCTGTATTTCCAGTCCGGCGGCAGCTTCGAGATTCTGGATTATCAGCGCCTGCCCATCGGCATGAGCGCGCAGATACTGATCTTCATCGCCTTCTTCCTGTCGTTCGCGGTGAAGGTGCCGATGTGGCCGGTGCATACCTGGCTGCCGGATGCCCACGTCGAGGCGCCCACCGGCGGTTCGGTGGTGCTGGCGGCAATTACGCTGAAAATCGGCGCTTACGGTTTCCTGCGCTTCAACCTGCCGATTGCGCCGGACGCCAGCCATTACCTGTCCGGCTTCATCATCACCATTTCGCTGATCGCGGTGGTGTACATCAGCTTTGTTGCACTGGCGCAGAGCGACATGAAAAAGCTCATCGCCTATTCTTCCATTTCGCATATGGGTTTCGTCACCCTGGGCTTTTTCATGTTCAATACCCTCGGCATGGAGGGCGGGCTGGTGCAGATGATCTCGCACGGCTTCATCTCTGCCGCGATGTTCCTGAGCGTAGGCGTGATGTATGATCGCCTGCACTCACGCCAGATCGGCGACTACGGCGGTCTGGCTAAAAAAATGCCGATGTTTGCGGCGTTCTTCATGCTGTTTGCCATGGCCAATGCCGGCTTGCCCGCCACCAGCGGCTTCATCGGTGAATTCATGGTCATCATGAGCGCCATCAAGGTCAACTTCTGGTACGCCTTCCTGGCTGCAACCACCCTGGTTCTGGGTGCAGCCTATACATTGTGGATGTACAAGCGCGTGGTGTTCGGCAATATCACCAACCCGCACGTGGATGACATGCAGGACATCGGTGCGCGCGAATTCGGCTTCCTTGCCGTACTCGCGGTGGCGGTGCTGGCAATGGGCGTCTACCCCAAGCCGGTAACCGATGTCATGCATACCTCGGTGAACAACCTGCTCGCCCACGTGGCGCAGAGCAAACTGCCCTAAGCTGTATTGATAAGGACTACAGATGAATTTTGCCCTCACCGACCTGACGCCGCTGCTGCCGGAAATCTTTCTGCTGGCGGCCGTTTCCTTCATCCTGATTTTTGACCTGTTTCTCAGCGATGAACATCGTTACATTACTTATATTCTCAGCCTGTCCACGCTGCTGGGCTGCGGCTGGCTGACTTTTTCCGGTGCGGGTGGCGGCGTGGTGTATGCCATGCACGGCATGTTTGTCAATGACATGCTGGCCGATGTGCTGAAGCTTATGGTGTATTTCAGCGTTGCGGTGACCATGGTCTACTCGCGCGAATATATCCGCGTGCGCGGCATGTTCCAGGGCGAGTTCTTCGTGCTGATGCTGTTCGCCACGCTGGGCATGATGGTGATGATCTCCGCCAGTCATTTCCTTACCCTGTACATGGGACTGGAACTGCTGAGCCTGTCGCTGTATGCGCTGGTGGCGCTGCAGCGCGACTCGGCAGTGGCAGCCGAAGCGGCAATGAAATACTTTGTGCTGGGTGCACTGGCGTCGGGCATGCTGCTGTACGGCATGTCCATGCTTTATGGCGCCACCGGCAGCCTGGAGATCGCCAAAATCGCCGCTGTGTTGCAACAGGGGCTGGGCAACAATACCGTGCTGGTGTTCGGTCTGGTATTCGTGGTGGCGGGACTGGCGTTCAAGCTTGGCGTGGCGCCATTCCATATGTGGATTCCGGACGTGTACCACGGTGCGCCCACGGCCATCACGCTGTTTATCGGTACCGCCAGTAAAATTGCCGCACTGGGTTTCGTGTTGCGTATCCTGGCGCAAGGGCTGCAGTCGCTGTCCCCCGACTGGCAATCCATGCTGGTCATCATGGCGGTATTGTCCATGGCGGTGGGCAATATAACGGCCATCGCCCAGACCAATTTCAAGCGCATGCTGGCTTACTCCACCATCTCGCACATGGGCTTTCTGCTGCTCGGCCTGCTGGCCGCCGATATCAACGGCTACACGTCCGCCATGTTCTACATGATCAGCTACGTGTTCATGGGGCTGGGTTCATTCGGCATGATCCTGCTGCTGTCGCGCAAAGGCTTCGAGGCCGACAAGCTTGACGACCTCAAGGGGCTCAATCAGCGTAGCCCATGGTATGCATTCATGCTGCTGCTGATCATGTTCTCGCTGGCCGGCATCCCGCCCACGGTAGGTTTCTACGCCAAGTTGTCGGTGCTGCAGGCGGTGATTCATGCCGGTTACACCTGGCTGGCCGTAGTCGCAGTCATTTTCTCGCTGATCGGCGCATTTTATTATTTGCGCGTGGTCAAACTGATGTATTTTGACAAGCCGCATGACATGACCCCGATCGCACCCCAGGGCGACATGCGCGTATTGATGAGCGCCAACGGGCTGGGTATGCTGGTCCTTGGTATTGTGCCGCAGCCGCTGATGGCGCTGTGTGCTTATGCTATAGGTAAATCGCTATGAATGCCCCTGTTATTGCCTTGCTGCTGACCGCACTGGTCGCCGCCAATCTGCCGTTTTTGCTGGAGCGCATCTTTTTCGTCATTGCCCCCAGGGATAGTCACAAAGCGCTGGGCTGGCGCGCGCTGGAACTGCTCGTGCTGTACTTTCTGGTGGGTGGCGTGGGTTTCCTGCTGCAGCGCAAGATTGGCCCCGTGCAACACCAGAACTGGGAGTTTTATGCGGTTACCGCCTGTCTGTTTCTGGTAATGGCCTATCCCGGATTTGTATACCGTTATTTGTGGCGGCGTTAGCAGAACCAGGGAGCGCCTGAATACTCAGGCAGGGTTGTTGCTACAGTAATACCATTACTGGCCGTTACTTGGTGTTACATCAATAAGCAGATAATAAAGGAGCGCTATGGCCAGGCCGGAAAAAGTTCGCCTGGGTGAACTTTTGGTTCAGCAAAAGCTGCTTTCTGAAGAACAGCTCCAGTTGGCATTAAGCGAGCAGAAACGCAGCGGGCGCAAGCTAGGGCGTTTTTTTGTCGAAAATGGCTTTGTCACGGAAGAGCAGATTTCCGGCGCACTGGCCAAGCAACTCAACATCCCCTACATCGATCTCAAGTATTACAACTTCAATCCCGATACGGTGCGCCTGTTGCCGGAAACCCAGGCGCGCCGCTTCCGTGCCATAGCACTGGAGGATCGCGGCAGCGCGCTGTTGCTCGGCCTGGCCGACCCCACCGACCTGTTCGCTTACGACGAGATCGCCCGTTCCGTGAAAAGGAATATCGAGCTCGCCGTGGTGAACGAGGGCGAACTGCTGCAGACCATCGACCGCATTTACCGCAAGACTGAAGAGATAACCGATTTTGCCCGCGAGCTGGAACAGGATCTGGGCGACACCTATGTGGATTTTGGCGCGCTGGGGGCGACGGCTGGGCTTGAGGAAGCGCCGGTAGTCAAACTCCTGCAGTCGGTATTCGATGATGCGACGCAGGTGCGGGCATCCGATATCCACATCGAGCCGCAGGAAGGGCGCCTGCAAATCCGCTTCCGCATCGACGGCGTGCTGCATCTGCAGACCGAATCCGACATCAAGATTGCCTCGGCCCTGGCGCTGCGCCTCAAGTTGATGTCGGGTCTGGATATCTCGGAAAAACGCCTGCCCCAGGACGGGCGCTTCGCCATCAAGGTCAAGCAGCAGCAGATCGACGTGCGTATCTCCACCATGCCCACCCAGTACGGCGAGTCGGTGGTGATGCGCTTGTTGAACCAGAGCGGCACGACGCTCAAGCTGGATTCAATCGGCATGCCGCCCGGCATGCTGGAAAGATTTCGCGCCATCCTGCGCCGCCCGAACGGGCTGGTGCTGGTGACCGGCCCGACCGGGAGCGGTAAAACCACCACCCTGTATGGCGCGCTGGCCGAACTGAATACGCTGGAAAGAAAACTGATTACCGTTGAGGACCCGGTTGAATATCGCCTGCCCGGCATCAACCAGGTGCAGGTCAACGACAAAATCGAACTGACGTTTGCGCGGGTGCTGCGTTCTGCGTTGCGCCAGGACCCGGATGTGGTGCTGGTAGGCGAGATGCGCGACCAGGACACTGCCCAGATCGGCATGCGCGCAGCCATGACCGGCCACCTGGTATTGTCCACCCTGCATACCAACGACGCGGCAAGCACACCCGTGCGTTTGCTGGATATGGGCGTGCCGCGCTACATGGTGGCCACCTCCTTGCAGGTCGTGCTGGCCCAGCGTCTGGTGCGGCTCATTTGCGCGAACTGCACCGAGCCCTATGAGTTAAAAGCCACTGAGCATGAATGGTTGAAAGCCGAGTTGGGGGATACCGTTGACACGCGCCGTTATTTGCATGGGCGCGGCTGCGTGCATTGCAACGGCACCGGCTACCGCGGCCGCACAGGCGTATACGAAATGCTGGAAATGACAGAAGCTCTGGCGGATGCCGCCAACCATCACGAACCGGCGCACTTCATGAAAGCGGCTCACGCACAAATGGCCGGACAGACGCTGCGCAGGCATGCCGTAGTGCTGGCTGCCGCGGGAAAAACCACGGTGGCTGAAGCGATGCGCATCAGCAATCAGTTCGAGGACTAGGGGGAAGGAAATCAAAAGGCGAAAGGCGAAAGGCGAAAGGCAAAAATTAAAAGCTAAAGGCATAAGGCAAAAAATGGCGGTGAAACGTGATCTGGATGAACGATTGTTAGTGTATGGAGCAACCATCATCAAACTGGTCGAATCTTTGCCGTCTACTATTGCCGGCAGACGGATTGGGGATCAACTGTTGCGCAGCGGCACGTCCGTTGGCACAAATTTTGAGGAAGCCCAAGGTGCGGAATCGAAGAATGATTTCGCTCATAAATTACAGATCGCCCTGAAAGAGCTGCGCGAATCCAACTATTGGCTGCGCTTGTTGGCCAAAACCGAGATGCTCCCTCAAGAGACGCTAGTGGTGGTCATAGGCGAATCGGCTCAACTAAAAGCGATACTTTCAAAATCAGTAGCCACTGTCAAAGGCACAGCAAAAACCAAAGGGATTGAAAAATGAAAAATGATAGTCAATTACCCGCCCCATTTTTGCCTTTTGCCTTGCGGGTTTCATAGCATGCCTTTCTTCGCCTACAAAGCCCGCAATGCCCACGGTGAACTGGTGCAAGGGGTGCTCGAAAGCCCCGACAGCGGTGCCGTAGCGGAGCAGCTTTTCAACACCGGCATCACCCCGATTGAAATCGCGCCGACCAAAAAACCGGCATTGGGCGGCGAAGGCGGCTGGTGGGCGCGGTTGACCGAAGAAAAGATCCGCTCCATTGATGTACAGCTGTTCAGCCGGCAGCTCTACACCCTGCTCAAGGCCGGCGTGCCGATCATGCGCGGGCTGGCAGGTTTGCAGGAATCCGCCATCAACAAATCGTTTGGGCGTGTGCTGGGCGATATCCGCGAATCGCTGGACTCTGGCCGTGAGCTTTCCGCAGCCATGCGTCGTCATCCCGAAGTTTTTTCTGCTTTCTACCTGAGCATGGTGCGTGTCGGGGAAATGACCGGGCGCCTGGAAGATATCTTCCTGCGCCTGTTTGATCATCTCGAATTCGAGCGCCTGATGCGCGAACGGGTACATACAGCCATGCGTTACCCGATGTTCGTGGTGATTGCCATGGCGGTGGCCATCACGGTGATCAACCTGTTTGTGATCCCGGCGTTTGCCAAAGTGTATGCGGGATTCAATGCCGAACTGCCGCTCATGACGCAGATACTCATCGGTTTCTCCAATTTCATGGTCAGGTTCTGGCCGCTTATGCTGGCATTGGTCGTCGGTGCCGGATTTGCGTTCAGGATTTATATCGCCACCGCCGCCGGCAGGTACCGCTGGGACAAGCTCAAGCTGCGCTTCCCGATCGTGGGCAAGATCGTATTGAAAGGCGCGCTGGCACGTTTCGCGCGCAGCTTCGCGCTGGCCAGCAAGAGTGGGGTACCCATCGTACAGGGCCTGAATGTGGTGGCACAAACGGTGGACAATGCCTACATTGCCAGCCGCATCACGCAAATGCGCGATGGCATTGAGCGCGGCGAAAGCATCCTGCGCACTGCCGTGACGGCGGGCGTGTTTACGCCGGTGGTGTTGCAGATGGTTGCGGTGGGCGAGGAAACCGGCGAGCTCGACAGCCTGATGGACGAGATTGCCGAAATGTATGAGCGCGAAGTGGATTACGAACTCAAAACGCTGTCGTCGCAAATCGAGCCCATCCTGATTGTTGGCCTGGGCATCATCGTTCTGGTCCTTGCCCTGGGCGTATTCCTGCCGATCTGGGACCTCGGCAAGGTCGCGTTGCACAAATGAAATATGCACGGGGTGGCAAATTCTGCCGCCTGACGTCAGTTATTCTGGATAGGGGAAGGCGGGTCGGCTTCACCCGGTTCGAGCTGGTGGGGATCATTTTCATAGCCAGTGTGCTGTCAGTCCTGCTGTACGACCAATTTCTGCGCTACCAGGCACTGGCTGAACAGGCTGTCATGGAAATGACCGTCATCAACATGCGCAGCGGCCTGCGGCTGCGCGTGGCAGAGCTGATGATGCAGGACAGGACCGATGAAATCGGCAGTCTGCTGCATGAAAACCCCATAACATGGCTGGCGGCGCCGCCTCCCAACTACATTGGGCAATTGGCCCACCCGGAACAGCACGCGATCCCCGCGAACAGCTGGTATTTCGATAGCGGACGCCATGAACTGGTTTATCGGTTGCGCCGCGACAAGCTATTCGAAGCGGGCCCGGCGCGGGAAAAAGCGCTGCGCTTCCGCGTCACTGCAGTGCACCATCCGCAGCAAACAGGGGAGGGTGGCGCACGCAAAGTGGAAGGTGTGGCCCTGACCATGATCACTCGGCATGATTGATGCTGGGCGGTGGCATGGTTTGTGCTATATGCGGAACACAGAATTTACCGCGCTTTTCAATGGCGGGACATGGAGGAGTGGAAAATGAGCAGAAGTCATCACGGTTTTACCTTGATCGAACTTGTCGTCGTCATCGCTATCATCGGGATTCTGGCGGCAACCGCCTTGCCGCGCTACATCAATATGCAGTCCCAGGCACGAGCGGCCAAGGCACAGGCGATTTTCGGATCAATCAGATCGGCGGCCGCACTGGCGCGCGCCAATTGCATGGTGGATCTGGCGGGGCTTGTTGCATCTCCTACCTGCACCACCACGGGTGGAACAACCAACATGGACGGTACTGCCATTGCCATGGTTAACCAGTACCCGGCGGCAACTGCGACGGGTATTATTGCTGCGGCGCAACTGGATGCGACTAATGATGCGGTAGCCATCACTCCGGGCGCGACTGCGACCGACCCGATATTGATCGACATCGACGGAGGCACTTCGCCGAACTGCCGGATTTCTTATACCGCTGCAACCACCTCGAGCACCGGTCTGGTTGCGCCGCAAATCACGCTCTCGCGTACAGGTTGTTAACAATATGTTGTGAGTGAATGCACGGGCATGTTTATTGCGGTATGCCCTGGTAAAACTGGTTTTTTAATGAGTGGTTGGTTTTCTTATTAGTCAGGAGATAATAATGCGCAAAGTACAAGCAGGTTTTACCTTGATCGAGCTGGTGGTGGTGATCGTGATTCTGGGGATTCTGGCAGCGGTGGCGCTCCCTAAATTTATCGACCTTACCGGCGACGCCTCGAACTCAGCAGTGCAAGGTGTGGCAGGGGCGCTTGCGTCTGCTTCCGCCATCAATTATGCGGCGAGGAAAGCCAATATTAATAACGGCATCGCCGTAACAGACTGTGGAAGTACCGGGGGAACCAATGGGACAGGCGCATTGCTGCAAGGCGGATTGCCCACAGGTTATACCGTAACTGCTGCTCCCATTGCCGCAGATACGACGGTTAGCTGTGTGGTAACTCTTACCTCGGGTGCAAACACCTACACTGCGAAGGCACCCGTCATCGGAATTTTGTAAAAGCACGCGTAGGGCGCAATAGCGCAGCGTATTGCGCCGCATGGGTGTCGATGCAAATGCCGTAACCAAAGCACTGGCGCATTATGCCCTTCGGGCTAATGCGCCCTAGCATTGTTAGCTGGTCGAAGCTTTCTCTGGGACAGGCAGCTATGGGATTTATGGGCTGATATGCTGATGCAACTTGAACCATTGCCCCGGCAAACCGGCCTCCGTACAACCATGCCACAGCCCGCCGGCTTCACTCTCGTTGAACTGATCGTGGTAATGATCATCATCGGCATACTCGCCGTTGCTGCCATTCCCCGTTTTTTCGATCGTCAGACTTTTGACAGCCGCGGGTTCAATGATGAGGCGCTGGCCGCATTGCGCTATGCCCAGAAAGCCGCGATCGCCCAGCGCCGCACGGTGTGCGTGGGCTTCAGTCCAACCAGCATTACCCTCACCATGGCTGCGCTCGCCGGCTCGTCAAGCTGCGATATCAATCTGGCAGGCCCGACCGGCACCAGCCCTTTTCAGGTCTCGGCACCCACAGGAGTGTCGTTTACCGGCACCCCGATCCCGTTCCAGTTCAATGCGCTCGGCCAGGCCAGCAGCGGCCAAACCATGCAGGTGACCGGGGCGACAGGCAGCATCACGGTCGAGCAGGACACCGGTTATGTGCATCCCTAGCCGATACCGCCAGGCCGGCATTTCCCTGGTTGAACTGGTGATGTTCATCGTCATCGTCGGCGTCGCGGTCGCGGGCGTGCTGTCGGTGATGAACGTCACTACCCGGCACAGCGCCGACCCCATGCTGCGCAAGCAGGCGCTGGCCATTGCCGAATCGCTGCTGGAAGAGATTGAGTTGCAGCCCTTCACCTATTGCGATCCGGATGATGCGAATGCGGCGAGCGCGACAGGCGCATTCGTGGGCGTGAACGGATGCGCTGCCACTGTTGAGGCGCTCGGGCCGGAAACCGGCGAAACCCGTTACGCCTCGCCGCAATTCGACAATGTGAATGACTACAGCGGATTCTCGATGTCGCCCATCGTGGATATTACCAATAGCCCGCTTGCCGGGCTCGGTGCATACACCGCTTCGGTCAGCATCACCCAGGCAGGCGCGCGCTTTTCCTTGCCTGCTGCAGAGGTGCTGCAAATCGACGTGCGGGTGATCTCCGGCGACACCGACATCACCCTCACCGGCTACCGTTTCCGCTATGCGCCGAATGCGGTGCCCTGATGAAATATCGACGGTCATGATAAAATTTCAGCGCGGATTCACCCTGATCGAGGCGATTATCGTGATCACCCTCACCGGCATCATCGCCGGCATGGTGGCGGTGTTCATCCGCGCGCCGGTGCAGGGCTATTTCGACTCGGCACGGCGCGCCGAACTGACCGACACCGCGGATACCGCAGTACGCCGCATCTCCCGCGACTTGCATCTGGCGTTGCCGAACAGCGTGCGCGTGACCCAGGCTGGTGCCGCATATTATCTCGAGTTTTTGCAAACCAGTGGGGGCGGACGTTATCGAGCCGCGGTGGATAATAGCGGGGGTGGAAATATTCTGGATTTCACCCAGCCTACTTCCACCTTCGATGTACTGGGCCCACCTGTCTCGACTGTGGCAGGCGCAAAGAACCTGGTCGTAGTGTATAACCTGGGCGTACCGGGCGCGGACGCTTATCAGGGTGACAACACCAGCCCGATTAGCGGAATTGCCGGCAACACGGTCACGATCAGTTCCTGGCTGTTCCCGTTTGCTTCCCCCGCCAACCGCTTTCAGATTGTTTCCTATCCGGTTACCTACGTCTGTGACCCGGGTGCGCAGACGCTTACACGTTTCTGGAATTATCCTGTCCAGGCCGGTCAGCCCACCAGCTTTGCCGCCGGCACGCCAAGCGCGCTGTTGGCCAGGAATGTAACTGGCTGCTCTTTTTCTTACGATACGCAGGTGATCACCCAGCGTGCGGGCCTGGTATCGGCCTGGCTGCAGATCACCCAAAGCGGCGAAAGTGTGAGTTTGTATCACGAGGTGCATGTCAGCAATGTGCCCTGACTGGAATAAGCCAATAACCATCTGCAATGCCGGATGCCCAGCCCAGCGTGGTTTTGCCATCGTGGCCGCGATCTTCCTGGTAGTCGTGCTGGCCGCCTTGGGCGCGTTCATGCTGACTTTCTCGACAGTGCAGCACATTACCTCGGCACAGGATATACAAGGCGCGAGAGCCTACCAGGCGGCACGCACCGGTATCGAATGGGGCGCCTATCAGGCGTTGCGCAACTCAAGTTGCACGCCCAGCACGTCGTTAACGCCAGGAGGCACGCAGGCCGGCTTTGGCGTCACGGTTCAGTGCACCCGATTTGGCCCCTATACGGAAGGCGGCAGCACGCTGCTCATGTACCAGATCACTTCAACCGCAAGCCAGGGTACGCTGGGCAGCGCCACCTATGTGGAACGGCAATTGCAGGCGACGGTGGGGAAATGAGCGAAAGCGATTACCACAAATGAAACGGCAAGTAAGCATGCTGTTTGTATGGCTCGGCCTCTGCCTGGCCGGCACGCACCCGTCCGCCCTGCTGGCAGCAAGTTACGTCAGCATTCCCACAACCTTTGTCTGGATCAGCCCCGCAGGGCACACCGACGCCGGCTGGTCGAACGGGAGCCAGTGCTCCCGGGCGTTCTACGGCGCGGCTGTGGACGACGACATCACTGCCCAGATTCCGCTCGGCTTCACCTTCAATTTCGGCGGTACCAATTACACATCCGTGCAGATCATGTCCAACGGGCGCCTACAATTCAACAACGGCTACTGTGGCTACGGCACGCAAAGCGTCGGGCCGCCGCGCACCTATCCCTATCCCTATCCGGACAACAATCTGGTGCGAACCATGAAGGTGTACGGGGCGGACCTGGATCCCCTGCCCACGGACAGCAGCGGGGGGGGCACCACGACCTGCAGCCTGCCGGGTTGCCGCGTGACCTATGCATCGCTCGGGGCCGCACCGAACCGGTATTTCGTGGTGACATGGAGCAATGTGCCGGAATGGGGGGCTGTCGGCAGCTACTTCAATCTGCAGGCAATCCTTTACGAAAATGGGGCGTTCGTCTACCAGTTTGGCCCCAGCAACAATCCTTCCCGGGGCATGGCACAGATCGGATGGGAGCTGTCCAGAGCGGACTATGGCCTGGTCCAATACGCGAGCATTGGGGCCCTGGCGGGGACCGCGGTCAAGTTCACCCGGTTTGCGGCCGGTACCCTGGGTCTTTTCAACGCATTCGATTCCAATACGCCGCCCGGCTCCGTTGCGGGTGTGATCCAGACCAAGATAGCCGGTCAGCCCTTCAATCTGGATATCGTGGCACTCAGGAACAATGGCACTCTGGACACGAACTACACGGGAGCCGTCCAGGTCGAACTGGTGGACGCCTCGAGCGGTGGAGCGTGCACCGGCCTGCCGTCGATCCTGTCCCTGGGCACGTTCACCTTTCAGAAAAGAAACAATGGGCGCCTGACCGTACCCAATATCCAGTTCAACGATGCGCGTGCCAATCTCCGGGTGCGGATCAGTGAATCCAATGGCAATGGCAATGGCAACAACACAAGTGTCGCCTGTTCCACCGACAACTTCGCCCTGCGCCCGGCCTACTTCCTTGTGACAGCTACCGATACCGACTGGCAAACGCCCGGAACTGGCCGGGTGCTTAACAATACAGCGGTCTCGGGAGGTGTGGTGCACAAGGCGGGCCAGTCGTTCAGTGTGACGGCGAGCGCCGTCAACGCTGCGGGTGCCATCACGACGGGCTACCAGAATTCGACCCCGACGCTCACGGCCACGACAGTGCTACTGCCCAGCGGCGGCACGCTGGGTACGCTGTCGGGGGGCGCCTGGAACGTCGCCAGCGGAGTGGCTGTCAGCAACAGCGCTGCGTATAGCGAAGCAGGCGCCGTTTCCATGCAAATGACGGATGCGGTTTTTGCTGCAGTGGACGCGATGGACGGCACGCCACCTTGCCAACTGACCATCGGCGATCAGTGTGACTCAAGCAACAATCCCGTTCCCTGGGTACCGGCTACGGCGGTCGGTCGCTTCGTGCCCGATCATTTCAGCGTGACGGCGAGCAATACGCCGGCATTCAAGACCTTCAACGACTCTGCCTGCAGCTCGCGTTCCTTTACTTATATCGGTCAGGGCTTTGGTTATGCCACCGCGCCGCAGGCGCTGATTACTGCCCAAAACGCTGCCGGAGCCACCACGCAGAATTATCGTGGCGCCCTGTGGCGGCCCGTGCCTGCATTTGCGTACAGCAGCCCTTCAGGGACACTGGATACCGGCCTGGCGACTACGCCGACCGTGGTATCCAACAATGACGGCACCGGCAGCGAAAATGTCAACAGCACCGATCTGCTGGCTTATACGCGCAACCCGGCTACGCCCCAGGCCGCTTTCAATGCCAATATTTCTTTGAACCTGAGCGTTACCGATCCCAGCGAGGCGGGTGTGGCTGGAAACGGCACCATCAATACATCGGCGCCAGCGCAATTCAACGGCACGGGCAGCGGCATTGCCTTCGATTCCGGCAACGCATTCCGTTATGGCAGGCTCAAGCTGGGCAATGCGTTCGGTTCTGAAGCGCTGGATTTACCGATACCCATCGAAGCGCAATACTGGAACGGCACGGTTTTTGTTACCAACGATTTGGACAGTTGCACTTCCCTGAATGCGGGCAATATCGCTCTCGGCAATTACAGGAAGGGGCTGAACGCAACCAATATGGGGACGAGTCATATCAGTATCGGCGGTGCATTTGTTAACGGTAAAGGCAGTCTGAAACTGACCAGGCCATCGCCAGCTGCGCTGGGTAGCGTGGACCTTGCCATTAATCTCGGCTCGGGCCTGGGAAGCATCGATCAGTCCTGCCCGGCATGGACAACAACGAGCAACGGGGCGGGCATGGCTTACCTGCGCGGCAAATGGTGTGGTGCCAATTACGACCGTGACCCAAAGGCGCGCGTGACTTTCGGAATTTATAAAAATGCAAATGATTTCATCTATATGCGCGAGATGTATTAAGCACCAGACGGCATTTTAATCACGGAAAACGCCGTTTAAACCAAAGGGTGATTTTAAAGACCAGCCGGGTTTCAATACAGGAAAGCAAAAGTCGATTGACAACAATGGCTTATTGTTTTAGTTTCAAGTGGATTTTTTAGATGGCTGTGGGCATGAGTTTATTCCCGAAAACAAAAAAAACCGCCGGCTGGTTGTCCATCAATATTCAGGAGGATGGCGTTTACATGGCGCATGTTGCGCCTATGCCAGCAGCCCGGCCCCAGGTGGGGCTGACCGCTTTTTACCCTGCCGATAAAACGCAGACCGCCGTCACACTGGAAAAGCTTGCCAAGGAATTGCACACGGATCGTTATGAGTGCACCAACTTGCTTAATCCTGGCGAGTATCAGCTGTTGTCCGTGGAGGCGCCGAACGTACCGCAGGACGAGCTTAAAACGGCTATCCGCTGGCGCCTGAAGGACATGCTGGATTTTCACATCGATGATGCGACCATCGATGTGCTGGATATTCCGGGGGATAAAAACATACCCGAGCGCAAGGGTTCCATGTATGCGGTGGCGGCACACGAGCAATTCATCAAGCAGCGCCAGACGCTATTCGAGCAAGTCAAGATTCCGTTGAGCGTCATCGATATCCCGGAAATGGCGCAGCGCAATATTTCAGCCCTGCTGGAGCCGGAAGATCGCGGTTTGGCATTGCTTTCCTTTGACAGCACAGGCGGGTTGCTCACCATCACTTTTGCCGGCGAGTTGTATCTGTCGCGGCGCTTTGAGGTGACCCTGGCGCAATTACTGCAAACCGATATTGATCAGAAAAACGCGTGTTACGACAGAACCACACTCGAACTGCAACGCTCGTTCGATCATTTTGAACGGCAGTTCCGGTTCATTGCGGTCTCCAAACTGATGCTTGCGCCTTTGGGCGATGGCGGTTCCGGTTTGCAGGAATATCTGGCGGCGAACTTGTACATGCCGGTAGAAACATTGAATCTGGAGGCGGTGCTGGATATTTCCAAAGTGCCGGAACTGCAGCAGCTCCAACAGCAGCAGCTTTATTTCATGGTGCTGGGGGCGGCGCTGCGCCAGGAGGTAAAGGCTCTGTGAGTCAGCAGATCAACCTTTACAATCCGCTGTTCCGCAGGCAGAAGAAATATTTCTCGACCGTGACCATGCTGCAGGCGCTTGGTCTCACCCTGCTGGGTTCACTGCTGGTTTACGGCTATGCCTGGTATCGCACCTCGGAACTGGAACAGCGGTCTTTGCAGACCGCAGAATCCTACCAGGCCACGCAGGTGCGGCTGGCGCAGGCAACAGCCGCGTTTGGTCCACGCCAACCCAGCAAATTGCTGCAAGACGAGATCGTGCGGACGGACGGCCAAGTCAAGGCACGCCGTCAGATTATTGACCTGCTGGGCAAAGGGGAATTGGGCAATACCCAGGGATTTTCGGAATATCTGCGTGCGCTTTCGCGGCAGACGCTGGGCGGATTGTGGATCACCGGTTTCCATGTATCGGGCACGGGCAGCGACATGGCGATCAATGGCCGAACCCTGCAGCCGGAACTGGTGCCCGTCTTCATCAATCGACTGAAAAAGGAACCGGTGCTGGCAGGCAAGACATTCAGCATGCTGGAAATGAGCCTGCCAGAGGCCGGAAAAGCGGCGGATGGAAAACCGGCGCCTCCCCCTCCGTATATCGAGTTCAGCCTGCGCAAGATGCAAGTGGAGTCTGCCAAATGAGCGCATGGAAAACACAATGGCAACGCCTGGCCGATCGCGTCGATGCGATGAGCTTGCGCGAACGCGCCCTGATTTTTCTCGCAGTCGCGATGGTGCTGATCGTGCTGGTGAATACCGTACTCATCGATCCTTTGCTGGTGCGCCACAAAAAACTGCAGCAACAGATCGCGCAGACACAGGAAAAAACCAGCGCGATGCAGACCCGAATCCAGACGCTGGTGAAGACCTGGAACGTCGATCCGGATATTGCCCTGCGCGCACGGCTGGCGCAGTTGCGGGAACAATCCGAGCAAACCGGCAAAATACTCGAAGACATACAAAGCGGGCTGGTGCCCCCGCAGCGGATGCCGGCGTTGCTGGAAGATATTTTGCGGCACAACCGCTCATTGCGTCTGGTGGTATTGAAAACACTGCCGGTAAAGGTTCTGGGCGAGCCTGAAACTACCGCGGCCGGCAAGACAGCAGGCCAGGCAGACAAACCCGCCCCGGCGCAGAAGCCCGCAACGCCGGGAAGTATTGTATACAAACACGGTGTCGAGATTACGGTGGAAGGCAGCTATCTGGACCTATTGCGCTATCTGACGGAGATCGAGTCCCTGCCGTGGCACATGTTCTGGGGCAAGGCAGATCTGGATGTGGAGAAATACCCCAAGGTGGCGCTTACCTTGCGGTTGTATACCTTGAGCCTGGACAAGGCATGGTTGGCGATATGATTACGCTAAATAAAAAGGCAAAAGGCAAAAGGCAAAAGGGGGACGAAGAACGCCAACGCTGCGCCGCCCGTTGCCTTCCCGTTTTTGCCTTTTGCCTTTTGCCTTTTGCCTGTCTCTTCGCGCCTTCGGCTTGCGCTGTCGATGCCCTGCAGGATCCGACGCGTCCGCCGGCTGATCTGTCGCAAGGGAATGCTGGAGCGCTTGTGCCAAGCGGCCCCCAGTTGCAGTCAGTGCGAATTTCCGCACGCCAGCGCTCGGCCATTATCAGTGGCCAGCGCGTCAAAGTGGGCGATAAGCTTGGCGACGCCAGGGTGGTCATGATTACCGAAAACGAAGTGGTGCTGAAGGGTGGCAGCGGTTTGCAGACATTGAAACTTTTCCCCGATGTAGGCAAGCGCATCATCCTGCGCAGCCAGCACCCTGAATACTGATCGTCCCGGCAGGAAAAAAGGTAGAAACATGCAAAAACGAATTTTTACCAGGCAACTGTGGGCCAGCCGTGAAATCCTGACTGCGGCCTGGATTATGCCAGCCTTGCTGGGATTGGTGACGCTGGCTCTGGCCGGGTGTGCAACCCAGGAAGCGCGGGATAAAACCACCTACAACCAGATCAATGCCGAGCTCGACAAGGCCGCTGCAGCGCAGGTGAAACCGGCACAGCCAGGCGCTGTTGATGCTGCGCTCCTGCCGCCGCTCAAAATCGAGATGCCCAAGCTTGGCAAACCACCCGAGCAGCGCTTTGATCTGGTGGTCAACAATGCACCGGCCAATCAGGTATTCCTGGGCATCGTCTCGGGCACACGCTACAGCATGCTGGTACACCCGGAGGTAAGCGGCACGATTTCGGTCAACCTCAAGAATGTCACCGTATTCGAAGCGCTGGACGCAATCCGCGAACTCTATGGCTACGATTACAAGGTGGACGGTACGCGCATTTTCATCCAGCCGCTCACCATGCAGACGCGGGTGTTCAGGCTCAACTATATCAGCGGCCAGCGCAAAGGCACCTCCGACATCCGGGTGACCTCCGGCTCGGTGAGCGACTCACCGACCACCGGCACGATTACACCCGGCGCAACCACCACCACCTCGGGTGGTTCCAGTGGCCGCGCCTTCGAAACCAGTAAAATTACCACCACCACAGAAACCGATTTCTGGAGTGAGCTGAAAAGCTCGCTGACATCGATCATCGGCGACAAGGATGGTCGCACGGTCGTGGTGAGTCCGCAGTCTGGCGTGGTGTTGATACGGGCGCTGCCCAACGAAATACGGCAGGTGGAACATTACCTGAAAGCCACACAGCTATCGGTAGACCGCCAGGTCATGCTGGAAGCCAAAATCATTGAAGTACAACTCAATGATGGCTATCAGTCGGGCATCAACTGGGCGGCGTTTAACCGCAACGGGCAAAACCGGTTTTCGCTTGGCGCCGATGCCAACAGCTTCGCGCTGCCGGGCGGTGCCCCGGTTGCCGGAAGTACGCTGGGCAGCGTGTTTGGTGCAGCGTTACCGAAAGCTGCCGCGACATCGGCGGGTATGCTGAACATTGCCGCGCAGGCCGATAATTTTGCCGCGCTGATTTCCTTCCTGAATACCCAGGGTACGGTACATGTATTGTCGAGTCCCCGCATCGCCACCCTGAATAACCAGATGGCGGTGCTCAAGGTCGGGACGGATGAATTCTTCGTCACCAATGTGAGTTCGACCACGGTCACCGGCACTGCAACCACGTCCACCCCGAACGTCACGCTGCGGCCTTTTTTTTCGGGGATCGCACTCGACGTGATGCCGCAAATTTCCGACGACGGCCAGATCACCTTGCACGTCCACCCGTCGGTGAGCCAGGTTTCCGAGAAAGACAAAACGATCGATCTGGGTGGCACCTTAGGCAAGATGAATCTTCCGCTCGCGTCGAGCACGGTGTCCGAGACGGACAGCGTCGTGCGCGTGCAGGACGGCAGTATCGTCGCCATTGGCGGGCTGATGCAGCAATCCATGACGGATGACCGCTCCGGCGTACCTGTCGCCGGAGATGTACCGCTGTTCGGTGCGCTGTTTCGCCATACCAACCGCGCCAGCCAAAAGCGCGAGCTGGTGATTTTATTGAAAACAACCATCGTGCGGGGCAGTGGCGACTGGTCCCAGGATGTTTTGAACAGCCGCGAACGCATCCAGAAAATGCAGCGTGACGGCTCGGATGGTGATGCGTCGGATACAGGGAACTCCGCAGGTCGGCCGTGACCATGTACCTTGCCCATTTCGGCCTGCGTGAAGCGCCTTTCGGGATCACCCCGGACACCAGCTTTTTTTTCGCCTGCGCCGATTACCAGGAGGCGCTCAATACCCTGCTGGTCGCGGTCAGGAATGGCGAGGGCTTCATCAAGATCACCGGTGAGGTGGGAACAGGCAAGACCCTGCTTTGCCGCCAGTTCCTGGCAAGTGTCAACAAGGAGCGCAGCGCCGTCGCAGCCTCAGGCACCGAACCGAACCAGGCGCCGGCCGCCGCCACGCCGAGTGGCACCACCCAGCGCTTCGTCACCGCCTATATCCCCAATCCCTACCTCACACCGCATACCTTGCTTCTGGCCCTCGCGGATGAGCTAGGCGTGGTTCTGGAACAGGATGTCGACCAGCATCATTTGCTCAAGTCGCTGACCGCTGCCTTGCTGGATTTCGCCCGACAGGATAAACAGGTCGTGCTGTGTCTCGATGAAGCCCAGGCGATGCCGCTGGAAAGCCTGGAGGCGATGCGCCTGCTGACCAACCTGGAAACGGAGAAACGCAAGCTGCTGCAGATCGTGCTGTTCGGACAACCGGAACTCAACCAGAAATTGCAGCAGAATTCAATTCGCCAGCTGAATCAGCGCATCACCTTTCATCATCATCTTGGCCCGCTGCGGCGCGACGACATGGATTATTATCTTTCACACCGCCTCAATGTGGCGGGATTCCAGGGCGGGCGCCTGTTCAGTCGGCGCGCGGTAAGACAACTCTATGCGGCGAGCGGCGGGATTCCGCGCCTGGTGAATATCCTGGCGCATAAGGCCTTGATGCTGACCTATGGTGAGGGCAGGCAGCAGGTGAGGGCGCGTCATGTGCGCGCCGCCAGAAAAGATACCGTGGCTGCCAAAAACAGTCTGTGGCGCTGGTGGGTAATGGCGGCTGCGCTGCTGCTGATTGCCGGCAGCACATTGGGATGGGTGGTGTTGCGATGAGCGTGATCAATCAAATGCTGCAGGACCTGGAAAATCGCCACTCCGCAACAGGCGCGGATGCATCCTTGTCCGCGCAGGTCAAGGCGGTGCCGAAACGCAGCCGGGTACATCCCGCATGGCGGGCAGTGCTGGCGCTGGTCCTGGTGGCAGGCATGCTGGCCTGGCTGCTGCGGCCGATTCCCAAAGTGGCGGACGCGCCGCCGCCCGGAACGATAGCGGACGCGCCAGTAACGCAGGCGAAGTCTTCCAGGGATACGCAGCATCTGCCGCCAGCGTCCGTGCCTGCTCCCCCTACTCAGCCCTTTCAACTTGACTCTCAAGCCAGGGCAGCGCCGCAGCCGGCAGCTACTCAAATGCTCACGCCGGAACGCAGGCAATTACCGGAACAGCAGGCTGTATTGCCGCCCACGGCAGCGGCCAGGCTCGACCCAGGCAAACAGCAGCTGGCTCCGGTCAATGCTGCATCATCCCGGTCCCGTGCAGATTCAGGAAAACCAAATCCTGCAGCACAAACACAACAGGATACCTTGCCGGACGGCCAGGCAGGCTCAGGAGTGCGTGCAGTGCCGGGATCGATGGCAGTCACCAGGCAGATAAAAGAAATTACCCCGCAGCAGCGGGCTGAAAACGAATACGGCAAGGCGGTGGCCCTGTTGCAGCAAGGGCGGGTGACAGAGGCGAGCGAGTTGCTCGGTAACGTGCTTCAGCTCGACCCCGGCAATACGGCAGCGCGGCAGACCCTGGTGGGGTTGCTGGTGGCAGGCAGGCGCTATGGCGAAGCCGAACGCAGTTTGCAAGACGGCCTGAAGCTTGACCCCAGTCAAACCGGGCTGGCCATGATACTGGCGCGTCTGCAAGTAGAGCAGGGCGACACCCGGAGTGGTCTGAAAACCCTGCAGCACAGCCTGCCCTATGCTGCAGAACGCCCTGACTATCAGGCTTTCCTGGCGGCGCTGCTGCAGCGCGCGGGGCGCCACAAGGAAGCCATCGAGCATTATTTGCAGGCGCTACGCCAAGTTCCCGGATCAGGCGTCTGGCTGATGGGGCTGGGTATCTCGCTGCAAGCAGAAAACCGCCTGGCAGAAGCGCAGGAAGCATACACCCGGGCCAGGGCAAGCAATACGCTGAGCCCTGACTTGCAGGCGTATGTGGAGCAGCAACTGAAGCAATTAAAGCAACACTCAATTGGTGATGATCTGTGATTTTGTGCCTTATGCGCTTCGCGCTCCGGCTGCGGGTTACCTCTCGGTGGCTTCTGGGTGTGGGGGCATGTTGCGCCGGATACCGCAAATCCACGACGTGCGGTACCTTGACGTGTGAGGTATTGGCTATCGGTCATCACAGCCAGACTTGAGTCTTCTGCCTACCAACGCCGTGCTAGTATAATGCGTATCCGGATCCGCACCACTTTCCTCATCCACCATCCATGTTGCTGCACCATCGCCTTGCCGTTGTGCTTCGCCTGACCCGCCGCAAACTGCGGCAGCTGTGGCTGAACTATGGGTTTTTTTGGCTGGGTGCTATATTGGTAGGTTTGCTGGCGGTACTGTTTGCCCAGTGGAGTAATGACGCGCAGGCACAGTTCAGCCGCTGGATCGCCGGACGCGCATGGCTGGCGTTGTTGATTACACCGGCGTTGACGGCAGCGTGCGTTTGGCTGACAAGAAAATATTTCGGGGGCAGTGAAGGCAGTGGCATTCCCCAGGTGATTGCAGCGCTTCATGCGCCGGATCGTCGCCAACTTATACCGCAGCTGTTCGGGCTGCGCATCATCATCGGCAAGATCGGGATTGGCCTGCTGGGCCTACTCGGTGGCCTGACCATCGGCCGTGAAGGGCCGACAGTGCATGTTGGCGCCTCAGCAATGTATGAGATGCGGCGCTTTTATCCGCGCCCCAGCGCGCGGCTGGAGCGAAACCTGCTTTTGGCTGGCGCCGCCGCTGGCCTGTCCGGCGCTTTCAACACCCCGCTGGCAGGCATTGTATTCGCGATCGAGGAGATCACCCGCAGTTTCGAGACGCGCACCAACGGCACGTTGATCACCGCGATTGTGTTCTCCGGCCTGGTGTCGCTGGCACTGGCGGGAAATTATCTGTATTTCGGCCAGATCAGCGCGCCAGATATGTTTCCCATGTCCTTCGCGGTACCGGTAGTGATCGCCGCAGTGCTGTGCGGCGTGGCTGGCGGGGTGTTCAATCTTCTGCTGCTGAAGCAAACCCGCTGGATTCCGCAAAAACTGCGCGCTATTCAGGCAACCCAACCGCTATGGTGGGGTGCCGGCCTCGGGCTGGCGATCGCGCTGCTCGGCCTGGCTAGCGGCGGCGAGACTTGGGGCAGTGGTTACGATCAGGCGCGCGCGCTGCTGCTCAATCAGCAACACACAGTTGGCCTGCTCTATCCATTCACCAAAATGCTGGCAATGGTGCTGTCGTACATCACCGGCATTCCGGGTGGGTTGTTCTCCCCCTCGTTATCTATCGGTGCAGGCTTCGGACATGTGATGTCGGCGATTTTTTCCGGCACCTCGCCCTCGGCATTGGTGGCGATCTGTATGGTGGGCTATCTGGCTGCGGTGACGCAATCTCCGCTGACCTCGTTCATCATCGTGATGGAAATGATCAATGGCGGTGGCCTGGTGATCCCGCTGATGGCTACCGCGCTGATCAGTAGCCGCGTTGCCAATTTGTTCACCCCGCCGCTGTATGAGGCGCTGGCGCATCAGAAATATTTTGCACACACGTAGCAGCATAGAGCCACGTCATGTCATGGAAATGATCGACAATCAGGACCGGATGGTATCCTTGATGGGCGCTGCTCTCATCACCAACTCGGTTTCTCGATTAGTTTCCTCCGCGCCTTTGTATAAGGCGTTTGGCAAAGAATTTCGTTACTAACTCATCGCGCAAACCGGAACAGCAGACAGGCACGCAGGTTTGATGCAGCCGTACATGGTTGAAATATGGCCGTCAATAATCAGACCGTACGGCGTGGGTTCGAGATCAAGGGCAAGCTCAGATGAAAGCGTTTTGATAGAGCGGATCTTTGGGTCACCGCATCCGCAATCGTATGGCGATCAAGCTCTTGAAGAAAACGGCCACGCGCTTCGCCCAATATGGATTTGAGCGCACAGACCGGCGTGATCGCACAGTTGCTGGTTGTTTTAGTGGTGGAAAATCTGGCGGCGACGCTGCAGGAACTCAATGTGCCGGAGCAGCATATCGCGGAGGTCGCAGCGCTTTGCGAAACCACGCGCAACGACATTCTCGGAAAATAATTCAGTTTCAGGAGGTACGCCATGCCCAACCTGTCTTTCAACGGCAATACCTATCACTGTGCTGAAAATCAGTCGGTACTCGATGCGCTGACTGGGCATGGCGTATCCATCCCATCCTCGTGTCGCAGCGGCATATGCCAGACCTGTTTGATGCGGTCTGTAACTGGCAATGCGCCGGCTGATTCGCAAAATGGATTGAAGGAAACGCTGAAGGCGCAGCATTATTTTCTTGCCTGCAGCTGCCACCCCCGGGAAGACATGGAAATTACCCTGCCGGATGCAGGCGTCGCACGCATCCAGGCGACCGTGCACAGCATTGAACCGCTCAACCACGAAATCATCTGCGTGGGACTGCATTGTGAAAATCCGCTCGACTACCGGGCGGGGCAGTTCATCAATCTGTTCAAGGATGCGACACTGGGACGCAGTTACTCGCTGGCCAGCGTTCCGGCGCGCGACCCGCATCTCAAATTGCATATCCGCAAGGTGCCCGACGGCCGGGTGAGCAGCTGGGCCCATCACAAGCTCAAACCAGGCGATGTCGTCGAGATCAGCTCAGCCGTAGGCAATTGCTTTTATGTGCCAGGCAACCCGCAACAGCCCATCCTGCTGATTGGAACCGGGTCTGGGCTTGCCCCGCTGTATGGCATTGCCCGCGATGCGCTTGAGCAGGGCCACACCGGGCCGATCAGGCTCTACCACGGCAGCAGAAATCCGCAAGGGCTGTATCTGGTGGACGAACTGCGCGCACTGGCAGAGCGCCACGACAATTTCAGCTACACTCCCTGTATTTCCGGTGACGCAATACCCGGGGACGCTTATGCCCCTGGTCGTGCCCTCGATGTGGCGCTGGCGGACATCGGAAAACTGGCGGGATGGCGGGTGTTTCTATGCGGCAACCCCGAGATGGTAAAAACAGGCAGGAAGAAGACGTTTTTGACAGGTGCCGCCATGAAAGACATTTATGCCGATGCCTTTACGCTGGCTGCGGCTTAATTCGAATACATTGGACACAGCATGAAGAAATCCAGCTCGTGTTGCATTACCAACCTCAAATCGATCTGAAATCAGGCCGTGTGATAGGTGCGGAAGCATTGCTGCGTTGGCACCGACCTGCGGGAGGCATGACGCTTCCCGCAGAATTTATCCCATTGGCTGCAGAAACCGGTCTAATCGGGCCCATCGACGAATGGGTGCCGAGCATCGCCTGCCTGGCATGCGCGTGGCCGTTAACCTGTCCGCAAAACAATTCATGCAACAAGATCTGGTGCAGATTGTCGAGCAAACCCTTAATGTCGCGGGACTTGAAGCATACTACCTGGATTGGAAATTACCGAAAGCAGCCTCCCGCGATCTGGTGTTGCTCATGCAGCGTCTCCAGACGCGGCAGTGGCAGGTGCACTCCGGTCTATTCGCCGGACGATGGGTTCAGGAGTGGCGCTTCTTGTGGCGGGTAAGTGATGGTCGTGCCGGTCACCTTGGCAAAAGGCGTCAAGGTGTGCACCTGGCGGCGCGCCTCATTGATGATTTCCTCGGCGCGGATGCCGTGTACTACTAGCGCATCGGCAATCAGCGAACGATGGCAGCGCCACGGCACGGCCTCGGCGCACATCAACGCAATTCGCTGTTTACTTGCCAGTTCAATGAGGCTTGTCAGATTCTTCGCAAATTCAGGAGTCTGCATGTAGTCGGCATAACCACGAAACGATGCGTTTCGCCAGCCCTTGTTCGGTGACGTCGAATCGGTATGGCGGAAGCCTCCCAGGCCAGCAACGTGGGTATAGCCGATCCCGGCCGTCAGCAGCGCGTCCGGCAATGTCTCGCGGTTGAACTGCGGGTTATGGCGTGAACGCGGCACGGTACGCACGTCAAGAAGGCTGGTCACCGAGTGGGCCTTGAGCAGCGCAATAAACGCTTCCAGAGACCGCGTTGAAT
The DNA here is from genome assembly GCF_009938015.1 of Sulfuriferula plumbiphila. Classification (NCBI taxonomy): domain Bacteria; kingdom Pseudomonadati; phylum Pseudomonadota; class Betaproteobacteria; order Nitrosomonadales; family Sulfuricellaceae; genus Sulfuriferula; species Sulfuriferula plumbiphila. Next base: position 1,388,479 of record NZ_AP021884.1, read on the forward strand.
GGCCTACGGTCAAAACGACAGAACGGGTGTCCTGATTCGTCATGATTTAACTTGGCGTGGTCAGGGTTTCGACTCGTGCGCGCAGCACCGCTACGAGTTGCTGCTCAAACCAGGGATGGCGCTTGAGCCATGGCTGATTGCGTGGCGATGGGTGAGGCAACGGAAGGTATTGTGGAGCATATTCCCGCCAGTTTTTGACCGTTTCAGCCAATGTCGATTTGCGGCGAGGTCCGAGAAAGTGGCGTTGTGCGTATTGACCGATAAGCAAGGTCAACTTGATCTGCGGCAACTGGGCCAGCAACTGGTCGAGCCACAGTGTTGCGCATTCACGGCGCGGCGGCATATCGCCGTGAGTGCCTCGTCCCGGATAGCAATAGCCCATGGGAATGATTGCGATGCGCGAAGCATCGTAAAAGACGTCCTTGTCCACACCCATCCACGCGCGCAGGCGTTTCCCGCTCGGGTCGTCCCAGGGAATGCCGGTTGTGTGCACGCGTACGCCGGGCGCCTGCCCCACAATCAGGATGCGGGCCGTGTTCCCGGCATGCAGCACAGGACGTGGGCCGAGCGGCAGATGCGCCTCGCACGCACGGCAATCGCGCACTGCAGCCAGCAGCGCTTCGAGGGTGGGATAAGCTGTTCCAGGCACAATAATTTTACTCTCTCTTGCAGATCGAGCCGGCCGGCGTGGAGGCGGATAAGGTATATGTCGATCATGCGCTTCTTTACGCACCCGTCACAAGCGGAGTGCCGACGATCACTCGAAACATTCGCATGGTACTGAAAGCGGTGCTAATCCAATGCAATAAAAGGAAAACCAGGCCGTGAGGAAGCGGCGGCGAAGGTGGTACAATTTTTGAATCTTTTTTCTGTCTATCTGCCCGGCTGCGCCTGGTCGAAGAATGCTGTCATGCTCGCAATTTCTTCGTCGGTAAATGGGTTTTGCAGCGTAGTCAGGTGCACGCCATGGATGCCGCCGAGCATGCGGGCGACAAATTCGTCCCGTGGCATGATCGCAGCCATGGAGAAAAGATCAGGGGCCGGATTGGGCTGAGTCCGGTCGGGGTTCTGATGGCAGCCTATGCACAGGCTCTGATAAATCGACCGGCCGGTACGCAAACGCGCAGGGGTTGCTGTCAGGGGTGAAAAACCGGACATGTCCAATGGCAGGCTCGATTTGAGTTGACCAAGCCGCAGTGCGAATGCCCGGATGTTCTTGGTGGCAAACAGGACGCGCAAGCCGGCGACTTGTTTCCTTAACCCAGGCTGCGGCTGCTGGCCTTCCTGAACGGCGTAGCGCGCCAGCATCCCCAGTGTTCCGAGACTGCTGCGGATACGTTGCCGTAAGCCCTGACGCCGTAGCGGCGGCGTCGCGGGATCGATCAGGATTCTGGTGTCGCCATGCAACACAGCGATCTCCACCCGCAAGCGCCGCTCATGCTCCCCGCTCGCCCATACAGGCGGGGCCGTGGCGAGCAATACCAGCGCGACCAGGATGCGCCCTATTGACACAGGATTTTATTCCACCTTGATTTTCTGCTCTATGGGCGCCTTCGGATCTGCGCTCCACTCGGCCATCGAACCGTCGTATACCCTGGCCAGCTTATTGCCGAGCAGCTCGCTGGAAACGAACCAGCCGAGTGAAGCCCAGTGGCCGGTATTGCAGAAATTGATTTCTTCTCCCTTGAGAGGGATGCCGGCATCCTTGTACAGTTTTTCCAGCTCGGCCACGCTGCGGAATTTGCCGCCGTTATTGTCGGTGAGCCAGCTCTCCGGCAGATTCTTTGCGCCTGGAATGGTGCCGTTGCGCTTCACCGTGGCGGGTGTCCGGTTTACCCCCAGGTACTGGTCGCTGGGACGGTTGTCGACAAGCAGGATGCCCTGTTTCCTGGCTTTTTCCACGTCTGCCTCGGTGGGATACATGTCCTTGCGGAATTTCGCCACGAAGGTTTTCGGCTTGGGCTGGTTCATGCCGGTTTCAATCTTGTTGGCCTTATCCGCAGTGTAAGCGGCGTAGCCGCCATTCAGGATGGAAACGTCGTCATGCCCGAGCACCTTGAGCGTCCAGTAAACGCGGGTGGCGCTGCCCATGTCCAGGGCGTTGCTGCCCGCCGAATAGATCACCACGTGGGTGTTGCCGTCGATGCCCAGGCTGCCGATGAGTTTCTCAATCTGCGGAAGCGGCGGCAGCATGCCGGGGATATTGTTCACCTTGGCGCGCCAGCCATCTTTCATGTAGTCGCTATACACGGCGCAGGGAATATGGCCGCGTAGATAATCCATCTTGGAGTGGCCGTCAAGTTCGTTGCGGATATCCAGGACCACGACGCCGGCCCTGCAGGAGTTCTGCTTGACCCAGTTGGTGTCCACGAGCGGGCCATCGGTCGCGGCGAATGCGGCTGCACTGGCGGTGGCCAGCCAAACAACAGTCAAAAGCAAAATCCGTTTCATGATTTCTCCTCCTTGGTTAAACGACGATGATCCGGCCGGCCTCGAGCAGGCGCAGTAGCGCCTGATCCCAATCGCGGTCGCTATTGCCCGTGTGCGCGGCGTCAAAGCGCCACACGCGCTGGGTTTTCTGCAAATGCTCGATGGCTTTATCCAGTGTTTCCCGATCGGGAAAAATCGCTGTATCCAGCACCACCACATCCATTCCATTCATTTTTGCACCATCATCAAAAACTCATTATGCAATCGGCTTCCAGCATGGCTTCAGCCAGCGCAGCACTATCCAGCCAGGGAAGTTGCTCCTCGGCTATCGTAGTTTCCGGAGCAATATCGGCCAACTCCAGCAGGTCAAACTGCTCAGCATTTTCCGGCGTGTCTGCCACCGGAGCATTCATGAACACCAGGCGTACCCGATGGCCGAAAATCGTCAAGCCAGCGGCTACCCGCATAGCCTCCGCGTGATCACGCCGCCCGAGAAGCAGGATTGTCTTGATGGGTCCGGTCATTTTTCGCCTCAAATTGTGACGACCCTGGCCGCGCTTGCGAGCAGGGCGCTGTGGCTGGTTTGGCTGCCGAGTTCCACGGGACAGCTTTCCCCCGCCATGAAGCGTTGCCACGAGTGCTCGCAGGCGAGTGCTGGCTTTGCCGCGTCCATCAGGCTTCGAATGCTGCTGTCGGCAAGCAGCCGAACGCCATCATTGGTGAAAAAACAGCCCCACATGATTCCTTTTCTGATGCAGGCATGTGCGAGCGGCGCCAGAATTTCGCCTCCCTGGTCGGTTGATATCACGAACAGCATTTCCAACTAGCTTCTCCTTTTTCCCAAGTAGAAAAATCCTGCTGAAAACGCGGCCAGCATAAAGATACCGCCAAGCACCAGCACAATTTGACCAGGCTTCGCCTGCTCTGCTGGTCGCTTCGCAGGCGCGCCGGCCAGCACAGGATCCGGATAAGTAACGGAGTCCATCGGCAACGCCGGGTGGTTCGCCCAATCCACCCAGCCGTCTGGGAAAACCCGCGCATCCACGCCCGCGCCAGCCCGCAGCAAGGTAAAGTAGGCAACCGATTCGAATGGGTCGTCAGCGTATACGACCAATCCATCCCGCAACGGCAGCTGCCAGGCTCCCTGGGCCAGTTGCCCGCGCGCCTTGGGAATCGGCAAGGATTGCGCTCCCGGCAGATGGCCGCCGCGCAGGGCCCGAATCCGTTCTCCCCAGTACTCGTCCTCGCTGCGCCCATCCAGCAATAGCGGTGGATGGGTTGCCGCCAATGCTTGCGCCAGCTCGTTGCGCAGTACGATGCGGTCTTCGCGCACGACACCCTGGTAAATTGGGTTGCGCGTCATCCCGCGGCCCGTGCCCTGTCCCATTTGGGTCTGTTCCAGACCCGCTCTCCGGGCGACGGGGATGGAGAGAATCGACACTTTCTCCTGGCCGCACAGATACAGCATGCCCGCCACGAAATCACGCTCGGTAGGATCATCACCGACTACCAGTACATGCGCTTTCTCCGACAATCCGGCGGTTCCCAAAAGCCAATAGATTTCGCGAAAGCTCGCGAGGCGTCCGTGCGGGCCAAGAAAATCGGCAGCGGGAAGGCAGTGGGCGCCGCGCACGGTGTAACGCAGGCAGGCGTTCTCAGCGCGCGCGTCCACTACTGTCACACTGCCGATCAGATTCGACGCATGATCGGTGTAGCCGAACGCAGCGTCTGAAGCCTGACTACTCCCGGTCTGCGCCATCCACAGCATGGCGAAAAGGATCGGGAAACATTTACGCATGGCCAGCTATTTCAACATCCGCCAAACCGGTGCTGACCATCGTCTGCTGCGGCAGTACCTTTCGGCGCAGGTGGATGTTCGATGTAATAGCCGACCAGGTCGGTGACCGATACCGTCCCATAGGCACTGCCTAAATTGACGTCCTGCATGCTTTCCATGGGCTGGGGAATGCGTGATTTTGCCAGCACGTCGGATGTTACAGCAGCGTAGCGGTACAGCAGCGCCGCCAGCCCGAAGCCGATAGCCAGGGCCACCAGCCAAAAAATCAAAATTTCTTTCTTCATCGCGAGCGCCCTCAGAAAACGTCCTTGGCAAGGCAGACATAGGTGATATAGAAAGCCACCACAAACATGACGATCTGCAGAATGGTTGCAAAATCCAGTGTCATGATTTGTCCTTTCCCTGGTAATGCCTGACCAGCATGTTCAAATCCAGTGCCTTGCCATCGGCGGGATTGATGACCGGGGGGGTGAAGTAGGGCACCCCTTGCCGGGTAGCCTGAAGATAGGCCGGGTGTTCCATGAAGATGTATGCCAGGCCACCTACTGTCACGGCAGCCGACAGTACCGAAAACACCACCATTTGCAATTTTGCGAAGCGCATCGCCGTTTCCTCAATCTTTACGCACATAGACATGCCAGCAACGGTCCGCCCTGACGGTGGCAAGGTGCGAGCTACGCAGATCTTTCATCATGGGTGGAATGGCTTCCATGGAAGTGGCGTTGTCAATCAGGACCTCAAAGGCGTCACCCGGAACCGCCGTGGAGAGCGCCTTTTTCGTCATCAACTGGGGACGCGGGCAGGAGTCGCCCAGACAGTTGATCTGCTGTTTGATGACAAGCCTGGTGCCGTCCGGCAACACCGCCTGCGTCGATTGTCCTGCGCCATGTGCTGGCTCGGTTTTTTTGCTGAAAAGTCCCATCGTTTGCTCCTTAATGTTTTTACAATTCCGTTATGCCGGCTGGACAGACTCCGCCCTCGCCGCCATGGCACCTTGCACGGCAGGCTCTACGGGTGCCTCGGCCCAGGCGTCACAGGCTGCTGATTCGATGGCCGCGGCTTCTGGCTCGGGCACCTCCGCACGCTCCCGCTTCAGGATCGCACGGTAGATGCCGAACAGGACCAGCGTCTGTAACGCGCCAAATACGATTGCCGGGATACCGGTCTTGCTCTGCAGCGTTGCCGCATTGGCGAAACCGAACTGCAGCCCCGCAAGATTAGGGGTGCCGGTCATGGTCTGCGGCGCGGGCGGCCAGAAGTCGAAGGACCAGAACAGTGAAAACAGGAACATGCCGATAAAGGTGAACAGCAGCGCCCAGATCGCGCCGATGTTTCCCTCTCCCGCCTTGACCCAGGTGGACACCGTACATGCACCGGCCAGCACCATGCCAAGGCCAAACAGAAACAGTCCGATGAAGGTGTTCAAGCCGACATCGAAATACATGGGCTTGCCCGCGCCGATGGTGATGAAGGCGGTAAATCCCAGCGTCATGATCATCATCGCCACCAGCATGGCTTTGGTATTGCGATAGGTCTTGAACAGCATGGCATCGCGCAGGGCCGCCACGTTGCAGTAGCGCGAGCGCTGCACCAGCAGTCCCACGGTGGTGCCAAAGATAAACGCCGTCAGGCATTCTGCCAAAGGTGTCATTTCATCCCTCCAGATTTTTCTTGTAAATCCAGGTGCCGACCCAGGTGCCGGCCAGAATGCCGCTCACCGCCAGGTAACCGCCCAGGTTCATCTCCGGCGTAAGCCCGAAAAATGTGCTCACATTGCACACGAAGGCAAGCCTGATGCCGATCCCCATGAGCAGCCCGCCGATGGTGATCATTACCCATTCCGTCAGGCGGTGCGGCATGCGCCAGCAGAACTCCTTGCTGAGGACTGCGCCCACAAAGGCGCCAAACACCATTCCCAGACTGATGTAAATCTTCCAGTAGTAGGGGTCTGGCGGGAATGCCACGTTCCAGAACGGGATACGATCGATGGCGCCGCCCATGAAGAATTTGGCGATAAGCCCGGTCATCATGGTTTCGCCGCCGCCGACAGTCCATGCGCCGACAACCAGAAACAGAAATATGTCGAGCACGGCGATGATCGCCAGCGCCGCAACAGGATTAAGGGTTTTTTTGAATAGCTCCATCCGGCTCTCCATTAGGTCTTATGGTCACGCTATTGGAAGCGTGTTGATATACCATAAGCAATGGTTATGCCATGAACATATTATTTATTATATTCAATATGTTGATGTGAATGCACAGAAAAAATGTGCAGTAATGTGATTTAAAATGCTACAGGGATGGGTCAGAATTGGGCAGGGGATAAAAGATTCATTTCTTCCAGTTTTCTGCGCAACGTCGAGCGGCTGATGCCCAAAACGCGGGCGGCGGCAACCTGGTTGCCGTGATTTTCGGCCAATATGCGCCGGATGTGTTCGGCTTCCGTCTGGGCCAGGGTTTTGTTCTTCTCCGCTGTATCCAGCGCATTCGGTTTCATCGACAGCGAGATTTCGTGCGCTTCCAGAACCGGTCCGCCGTGGAGCGCAAAACTGCGCTCCACGACATTTTTTAATTCCCGAACATTGCCCGGCCAATCGTACTCGACCAGTTTTTGCCGGGCGGCCGGACTCAGATTGAGATCGTTACGCCCCAGCTGTTTGCGCTCCAGGCCAAGGAAGTGATCGATCAGCGGCAGAATGTCTTCGCGTCTTTCCCGCAGCGGGGGGATATGGATGGGGAGCACGTTCAGGCGGAACAGCAGATCGCGGCGGAAGCTTCCCTGGTTCGCCATTTCCTCCAGATCGCAGTTGGTCGCCGCGATGATGCGCACGTTTACCTTGATCGGGGTTTCACTGCCGACCGGGCGCACCTCTCCCTCCTGCAGGGCACGCAGCAGTTTTGCCTGGAGGCGCGGGCTGACGTCGCCGATCTCATCCAGAAAAAGCGTGCCGCCATGCGCTTGCTGAAACAGCCCCTTGCGGTTCGAAGTGGCGCTGGTAAACGAGCCCTTGATGTGACCGAACAGTTCTGAATCCAGCAACTCTTCCGGCAATGTGCAGCAATTGATCGCGACCAAGGGACCGTGGCTGCGGGCGCTGACGCTATGGATGACGTTCGCCAGAACTTCTTTGCCGGTGCCCGTTTCTCCGGTGATCAGCACAGGCAGGTCGCGGTCCCGGATGCGTTCGACGATTTGCCGAATCTCCACCATGCGTGGACTGCGTGCGGCGATATGGCCGAATTTGCCACGTCCGGACAATTCCCCGCGCAAACGGGTGACTTCCTCGCTCAGGGATTTTTTCTCCAGCACTTTGCGCACCCGCAACAACAACTCGTCCGGGTTGATCGGCTTGGTGAGGTAATCGTAGGCACCCAGACGCATGGCTTCTACCGCGGTTTCGATGGAAGCGTAGGCGGTCATCATGATGCTCTCCGCCGCGTAACCGGTCTCCTTCAGGTAGGTTAGCAGGTCCAGGCCGCTTTCCTCCCCGATACGCATGTCGGTGATCACCAGATCCACGATATGCTTGTCCAGGCAGGCTTTGGCAGCTGCCAGATTGCTTGCCTCCAGGGCCAGATGCTGGTCCGTCTTCAGCAGCAGTCCGAGTGTTTTGCGGATGGAAAACTCGTCGTCCACGATCAGTATGGTCGCCATGGTTAGCTCACGCCGTTCAATTGAAAACTGACTTCGGTGCCGGCACCCTGCTTGCTGACGATGTCAAGCTGAGTGTCATGCTGCACCAGGATACGTTGCACGATGGCGAGGCCCAGGCCGGTGCCGCCCTTGCGGCTGGAGACGAAGGGCTTGGTGACTTTTTCCAGGAACTGCGGCGCGATGCCACAGCCGGTGTCCGCAATGCTCACCATTATTTTCTCTCCGTCGCGTCGCGTCCGTACCGACAGTTCGCCGCCTTCGGGCATGGATTGCAGCGCGTTCAGCATGAGATTCCACAATACCTGGCGCATCTGGTCGCGATCGAAAACCGCTGTTTGCGCATCCGGCGCACAGCTAACGGTAAGATGCAGATGCTTTCCCGTCCGATGATCCTGATACAGCATGTTGGCGATTTCCTCGATTAGCCCTTTCAGGTCGGCGCGTGTCGGCTCCGATTCGCGAATTTTGGCGAAATCCAGGAAATCGCCAAGGATGCGGCTCAAACGCCCGGATTCGTTGTTCAGGATGGAGATCACCTGGGTGCGCTCTTCCCGGTTCAAGGCGTCGCCACCCAGCAGGTTGACCGAATTGATAATCGCGGATAGCGGATTGCGTATTTCATGGGCAATGGTAGCCGACATTTCGCCCACGCAAGCGAGCCGTTCCGCCTGGGTGCGCCGTTCGTGCTCCTGGGCGGCATCTTCCGAGGCACGCTTGAGCGAAGCCACCATGTTATTGAAAGCAATGGCCAGCATGCCCGCCTCGTCCTGTGAATTGGCGGGAACCCTCACGTCAAGGTCGCCCCGGCTGATCTTGCGCGCAGCCTCCATCATGTTGTGCAGCCCGCGCGTGGTGAGCAGGGAAAGCGCCCATGCGGCAGCGCTACCCACTATCAGTGCCGCGAGAATGAAAAACAAGCCCTCGCGCCAGGTTCTGGCCAAGGCGGAGTCCATGCGGACGGTGGACAGTCCGAGCGTAACGGTGCCGACTGTCTGGCCGGCAATACGAATCCGCTCTTGCAGATCGAGGATATGGTCACCTGCTGCCAGCGGGAACTGCTCCGGTTTGGCGACCAGCAATGGCAGTTCTTTACCCAGCCGTTCCGGATGGGTAGTCCCCAGCACGCGCCCGCGTGAGTCCAAAATTTCGCAATACACCACATCGGGCTGGCTTTTGACCCGCTGAATGATTTCCGCGAGCGCCCCGAGATCCTCGGTGAGCAGGGCATTGGTGGATGCCACTGCGGTCAGGGCAACCAGGGAACGTCCGCGACTGTATAGCTCGGCCTGGATTCTGTCCGACTGCTCCTGTACCGCGTCGGCGACGAATACGCCCATCAGCACGACATGTACCAGCGCTACCGAAAGCATCAGGCGGAAACGCAGGGTATGGGTGAATCCGGTGGTTGTTTTCGCAGTTCTGGCAGGCGCGATGGAGGGATGACCGGATTCGGGCACGCTCATTTACCCACCTTGGCATACTCGCTATCGTCGGCGAGCACGAAGCCCTGGGGAAGTTCCATGCCGCGAAGAATCCGCCGACCGTCCGGCGTGCTGCTTAGATCTACCAGAACCTCGGCAACCGTTTTCGCGTCATGCGCGGGCATGTCGCCGCGCACGGCAATCGGCATCTGCGGCTGCGGCGGGGTCTCGGCGACGATCCGCAGCGCTTGCTGGACGTCTTTCGGCATGGAACGCAGGGAAGGCTTCCAGGTGCCGGCGATATCCACCAGCCCGGAATACAATGCCATCAGCACGGAGTCTTGAGAACCGAAATATTTCACCTTGAAATCCTTGTCTACCATGATGCCCAGGGTTTCCAGGTAACGTCGCGTCATCACGGTCGCCGCGAAAGCGCCGGGGTCGGGAAAACCCAGACGCAGTCCCGGTGGCAGACGATGCGCGGCAAGTTCGGTGATGCTGCTGTCACGGCGCACCACCAGGATGCCGGTGAAGGGTTCCCCCGCTATTTTGGCCACAACGTGATAGCCGGATTTTTGCGCTTCGGCGAAAAGCATGGGGTTGAGGTACACAATGTCGTATTCCCGCTGTGCGACGCGTTGCATAAAAACAGAAAAACTCGGAGCGGTTACAAATTGCACCGGGCGGTGCAGGCGATCTCCCAGCACCTTGGCCAGCGGCAGGAACATGGATGCCAGCTTGTTCGGGCTTTGCAGGGGCAGCACGCCGAAGCGGTAAGGAGGTAAGTCAGGTGGCTGGGCGTGGGCAACGAAGGAAGGCAGACATGCACCCGCGAGCATCAAAAAGACTGCCACGCACGTAACCCGTGCTATCCGGCTGCGGGTTTCTGAGCAGAACAAGCGCCATCTCATAAGTCGCCGTATGGTAGCAGGCTCGGCCCCTGCGCCTCAAATATAAGCGACGCGGTTTGTTCTGGAAAGGCAAAAGGCAAAAGGCAAAAGGCAAAAGGCAAAAGGCAAAAGGCAAAAATCAAGCCCAGTGAAAGGTCTTAAATTTTGCCTTCTTGTTTCCCTTCCGCTCAGGTGTGCTGGATGACGAAGGCGGCTTCCACGCTGAAATTGCCTATGCCCCGGTGATTGGTCATGGTCCAGCCGGTGTCGCGCAGGTGCGCAGTCATCTGGCGATTCATATCGGGATTGCCGCAGATCAGTACGCGATCCTGCTGCGGATCGGCCTGTGGCAGATCGAGTTCCTTGAACAGCTCACCGGAGATGAACAGGTCCGAGCAGCGGCCGCTGCGCGCGAAAGGCTCGCGCGTCACGGTCGGCACATAGCGCAGTTTGTCGCCCGCACTGCTTTCCAGTTCATCCCGATAGGCCAGTTCGGCCACGTTGCGCACGGTGTGTACCAGAATGACTTTTTCGTAGGCATGGTAAGTGGCCGGATCGCGGATCATGCTCATGAAGGGTGCCAGGCCGGTACCGGTGGCCAGCAGATAGAGATTGCGCCCGGGCAACACATGCGCCAGCGTCAGCGAACCGGTGGTCTTGCTGTTTACCCAGACCGAATCGCCAGGCTGCACCTTGGCCAGGCGGCTGGTCAGCGGACCATCCGGCACATGGATGCTGAGAAATTCCAGATGGTCGTCATCCCGGGTTGAGACAATGGAATAGGCGCGCGCGATGAGCTTGCCTTCCTGTTTAAGGCCAATGGTCACGAACTCGCCGTTGGCGAACGCAAAGTCGGCCGGGCGCGTGAGCGTCAGGCTGAAGGTTCGATCCGACCAGGGCCGCACCGCGGTAACCGTTTGCTCCGAGTAAGGCATATGCAACTCTCCAGAATTTGATTACAAGGCGGGCACAAACACCCGGCCAATATATTATTGACCATCGTTTTTGCCTGTGGTTCTTGCCATTTTACGACATGCGCACCGGGCAGTGTGAAAGCGCTGTTCACCTCAGTGGTAGGAGCGGCAGTATTCCGGCGTACCCCTTATGGTTTCCGCCACACGCTTGCCAGCCAGGGCTGCTCTGCCTGCGGCAAACCGCTTGGGCGGTAATAGTGGGTCAGCTCAATAAAACCGGCATCCGACATATACCGCTGCCAGGTCTGCAGATCGTAATAAGCGCCGTAACGCCCGCCGTTCCAGCCTTCCGTGTTATTGCCGCGCGGGTTCGAGCTGAACAATACGCCGCGCGGTTTCAGCGTCGCGTGCAATTGCAGCAGCACGGAAGGCAATTCCTGGCTGGGAACGTGAAACAGCACGGCATTGGCAAACACCCCATCGAAGTGATGATGCGGCAAGTCCAGCTTCAGAAAATCCTGCAGCCATATTTCACAGCCGCTATGCGCACGCGCCATTTCTGCAAACTGCGCGGCGCCGTCCAGACCTACCGCGCGGTGGCCAAGTTCGGCAAACACCTTGAGATCGCGTCCCGGCCCGCAGCCAAAATCAAGCAAGGTATAGGGCGGCTCGCCCTCGAGATATTGCAGCAGGGCGGCGATGTTCTGACTCACATCATGATGGCGTGTCCCTTCCCAGAAATCCCCGCATCGCTGGTTATAGTGCTGCAGCGTGAGTTTGGAGATTTTTTCCAGATCCTGCGGGCTAAGTTTCATGCTGATTATTTCCGGATAGACAGGCCTGGATTGCCGCCAATCATTACCACTTCACCACATGCACGTGATTCAGCGAGCGTCCCAGGAAGCGTTCGCCGATGGTCTGGAATTTTACCGGCACATCGGTGACATAAAACTCGTAGCGTGGCAGGGTGGGGTCGGTGTTGGTCAGGCCTTGTTCCGCCAATAAGGCGGCAGTGCGTGCGGCCATGGCTTCGGCGGAGTCCACCAGTTTCACGTCTTTACCCATCACGTTCTGCAACAGCGGCTTGAGCAGCGGGTAGTGGGTGCAGCCCAGCACCAGCGTATCGATGTGTTCCGCCAGCACCGGTTTGAGGTATTCCTGTGCGGTGAGACGGGTGACTTCGTGGTCGAGCCAGCCTTCTTCCACCAGCGGCACGAACAGCGGGCAGGCCTGGGAGTAGATGCGCGCGTCGGATGCCATGACCTGAATGGCACGGGCGTAGGCGTTGCTGTTGACGGTGGTGGGGGTGCCGATGACGCCGATCTGGCGGGTTCGGGTGGCCTCCACGGCGGCGATGGCCCCGGCTTCGATCACATCCAGTACCGGTACCGGGGATAAGTCGCGCACCACCTGGGCGGCGACGGCGGCCATGGTGTTGCAGGCGATGATGAGCACCTTGACCTGTTTTTCCAGCAAAAACTCGGCGATCTGGGTGGTGTAGTGGGCGATGGTTTCCACCGATTTGACGCCATAGGGCACGCGTGCGGTATCGCCGAAGTAGACGATGTTCTCGAACGGCAGGCGCTCCATCAGGGCGCGTACCACGGTGAGCCCGCCGATGCCGGAGTCGAATACGCCAATGGGCTGTTTGGGATCGATTTTCATGGTGATGATGGGGAAATGATGGACCGGATTAACAGGATTTCTCAGGGTTGACAGGATAAAACAATAAACATTGATTTTTCGCCGAGCCTCCGTTCTGTAAGCGACTGGCTGGCCAAGTTTTCAATATGCCTACATGACTACAGCTGCCTCTTGGAAACATCCCGTAAATCCTGAGAAATCTTGTTAATCCTGTCCATGTCTTTCAAGTTTGGCAGCTTCAATATGTCTCGACAGCGCCCATTGTACATGCTCGCGCACCAGCGCTGAGGGGTGGCCGGCGCGGCTGTGCAGGGCATCGACAGCCGCGTCGCTGGTGGGCGCGTTGCCCAGCGCCACGGCGATGTTGCGCAGCCAGCGTTCATAACCGATGCGGCGGATTGCGCTGCCTTGCAGACGGGTGTCGAAATCGTGTTCGCTCCAGGCGAACAGTGCCGCGAGCGCGGCGCCGTCGAGACCGTTGCGTACCGAGAAATCCGCCAGCTCGCTGGTTCTGGCAAAGCGGTTCCACGGGCACACCAGCTGGCAGTCGTCGCAGCCGTAGATGCGGTTGCCCATCAGCGGGCGCAGCACAACGGGGATGCTGCCGGGGTGCTCGATGGTGAGGTAGGAGATGCAGCGCCGTGCGTCCAGTTCGTAGGGGGCGACGATGGCCCGGGTGGGGCAGATATCGAGGCAGGCCTGACAACTGCCGCAGTGCGCGGACGCCGGGCTGTCCACCGGCAGCGGCAGGTCGGTATAGATTTCGCCGAGAAAAAACCATGAGCCCGCGTCGCGATCCAGCAGCAGGGTGTGCTTGCCGCGCCAGCCCAGTCCGGCATTGGCAGCCAGCGCCACTTCCATCACCGGGGCGGAATCGGTGAACACCCGGTAGCTGAATGCGCCCACGGCGGCCTCGATGCGCGTCGCCAGTTGTTGCAGGCGGGTGCGCAGCACCTTGTGGTAGTCGCGTCCCAGCGCATAGCGGGAAATGAAAGCGAGATCGCCGTCGCCCATTACCGTCCAGCTCTCTGCGGCTTGTGGCGGCAGGTAGTTCATGCGTGCTGAGATGATGCGCAGCGTGCCGGGTACCAGTTCGGCGGGGCGGGCGCGTTTGACGCCGTGTTTTGCCATATAATCCATCTCGCCGTGGTAGCCTTTATCCAGCCATGCGAGCAGTTCCGCCTCGGTGTTGTCCAGCGCGCAATCGGTGATGCCCACGGCTCCAAAACCAAGTTCCCGCCCCCACGCCTTGATATCCCATACCAATCCCGCTAAATCGAGTTCACCATGATCCATCCCGCCGATGATACCCTGCCGCAGCTGACACTACACCTGCCAGATGAGGCTGCAACCCTTGCCCTGGGCGCAGACATGGCGCGGATACTGGTGCCTGGCCTGGTGTTTTATCTTGACGGCAACCTGGGTGCGGGCAAAACCACGCTCGTCCGGGGCATCATGCGCGGGCTCGGATACGAGGGAAAAGTCAAGAGCCCGACCTATACTTTGGTTGAGCTTTATGCTATTTCTAGGTTAAATTTATATCACTTTGATTTATATCGCTTCGCCGATCCAATAGAATGGGAAGAAGCGGGGTTCAGAGAATATTTCAATGCACACAGCATTTGCCTGGTGGAGTGGCCTGAAAAAGCCGGAGACTGGCTCCCCAGGCCGGATATGCGGGTGCTGCTGAGAATGCGGGATGGTGGTAGAACAGCCGAACTGAAGGCGGAAACGGAGGCGGGCAAGCGATGGTTAAGTCAACTGCGAGACACAATACATCCATAACCAGTTGGGTATTGCTGGCGGCGCTGCTGTTTGCGCCGATACTGGGCTGGGCCGCCAATGCGGTCGATGCGGTGCGCTACTGGCCGTCTGCCGACTACAGCCGGCTCACGCTGGAATCGTCCAGGCCGATCAGCTACAAGCTATTCACGCTGAGCAATCCGGAGCGCCTGGTGATTGATCTGGAAGATGTGGAACCCTCGCCCGCATTGCAGGATCTGGCTGGAAAAATCGGCGCAGACGACCCGTGGATCGCCGGCTTGCGCGCGGGGGTCAACCGCCCTGGCGTGATGCGCCTGGTGCTGGATCTGCGCGGCGAGGTGAAGCCCAATGTATTCAGCCTCAAACCCGCAGGTGAGTATGGTAATCGGCTGGTGCTGGATGTTTACCCGGCCAACGCGCAATTACCCGGTGCCAACAGTTCTCCCGCGGAGCCGCTTGCGGAAGCCCCGGTCAGGCCCGGGATTTCCGCACCGGCTAACGATTCGCGGAAGGAAGAGAAATCAGCCGGTACGCGTGACAAAAAGCCGCAATTCCAGATCACGCGCCTGATTACCGTGATGATTGACCCCGGCCATGGTGGCATCGATCCCGGTGCGCATGGTGCCAATGGCACCAACGAAAAGGATGTCACCCTGGCCATAGCCAAACGCGTCAAGGCCAGGATCGACGCCATACCGAACATGCGAGCCGTGCTTACCCGCAATGGTGACTATTTCATTCCGCTGGGCGAGCGCGTGGACAAAGCGCGCCAAATCAATGCCGACCTGTTCGTATCCATCCACGCCGACGCATTTGTCAACCGGGATGCACGCGGTTCCAGCGTGTTTACCCTGTCCGAGCATGGCGCCACCAGCGCCGCTGCGCGCTGGCTGGCGAAGAACGAAAACGACGCCGATCTGGTGGGTGGGGTGAACGTGGGGGTGAAAGACAAAAACCTGGCGCGCACTTTGATTGACCTGTCGCAAACGGCAACCAACGACGACAGCCGCCGTCTCGGGCGTGCGGTGCTGACTGAGCTGTCCGACATCAACCACCTGCACAGAGGCCGGGTCGAGCAGGCGGGTTTTGCCGTGCTCAAGGCACCGGATATCCCGTCCATCCTGGTGGAAACCGCGTTTATTTCCAACCCAGAGGAAGAGCGGCGCCTGACTGACGACGCGTATCAGGACAAAATGGCAACGGCCATCGTGGATGGCATCCAGCGCTTTTTCGCTACCAATCCGGCCACCATCCGCGCCAAGCTGGCGGTGAATTCCTGATTTTTTCATACCCGGCCGGGCTGGCCAGCCGGGTATAATTGGGCGTCAACTTCTGGATAGCCCATGTCCGTCATACAGCTCCTCCCCGATTTGCTGATCAGCCAGATTGCCGCTGGCGAGGTGGTCGAACGCCCGGCGTCGGCGTTGAAAGAACTGCTGGAAAATAGCCTGGATGCGGGTGCGACCGAGATTCGCGTGCAGCTGGAGCAGGGTGGCATCAAGCTCATGCGCGTGGCGGATAACGGTGCTGGCATTGCTTCGGCGCAATTGCAGATTGCCCTGGCGCGCCACGCCACCAGCAAGATAGCCAGCCTGGAGGACCTGGAGCGTGTTGCCAGTCTGGGGTTTCGCGGCGAAGCGCTGGCCAGCATCGCAGCGGTGGGACGGGTGCGCCTGGCGAGCCGGGCGGTTGGCGCCGACCATGCCCACCAGGTACTAGCGGACGGCGGCCGGCCCGGGGAACCTCAGCCCACGGCCCTGGCCGCGGGCACCACCATTGAAGTGCGCGACCTGTACTTCAACACCCCGGCACGGCGCAAATTTCTCAAATCCGAGGCCACCGAATACGGCCATAGCGAGGAAGCATTTCGGCGCATTGCGCTGGCGCGGCCGGATGTGGCATTCAGCCTGCAGCACAATGGCCGTGCCCAGCATCACCTGCGCAGCGAGGACGCGCGTCGCCGCATCGGTGCGTTGCTGGGTGATGAATTCGCTGCCTGCGCGCTGGAGATAGACGAATCTGCTGCCGGGCTGCGCCTCACCGGCATGAGTGCGCTGCCCGCTTATTCGCGCGCCAGTCGCGATGCCCAGTATTTTTTTGTGAATGGCCGTTTCGTGCGCGACAAGCTCATCGCCCACGCGCTGCGTCAGGCCTACCGCGACGTGCTGCACCACGATCGCCACCCGGCGTATTGCCTGTTTTTTGACCTCGACCCGGCGCTGGTGGACGTGAACGTGCATCCGGCCAAGATCGAGGTGCGCTTCCGCGACGGCCGCGCCGTGCACCAGTTTCTCTACCACGCACTGAACAAGGCGCTGGCCGGGCGCGGTGGCGAGAACCCGGCGGCGCAGGCGCAACTGGCCCGCCCCGAGCCTGCCAGCCATGCCGCGCGTCCGGTGTTTTCCTCTGGCGCGCCTTATCAGGCGCCGATGCCGCTGGGCGTGGCGCAGCCGGCAACTTTTTACGACCTGATGATGCGCGATCTGCCGCTGCCCCAAACCGCTGCCGCGCAGGTGGAAGAAACGGCCGCCCACCCGCTGGGCTACGCCATCGCCCAGTTGCACGGCGTGTATATCCTCGCCCAGAATTCAGCCGGCCTGGTGCTGGTGGACATGCATGCCGCGCACGAACGCGTGGTGTACGAGAAGCTCAAGACCGCACTCGACCAAAAAGCGGTGGCGAGCCAGCCGTTGCTGATCCCCGCCGCCTTCCAGGCCGATGCGCTGGACGTGGCGGCTGCCGAACAGCACGCGGCAGCCCTGCATGAAATCGGCTTCGAGATCGCACCGCTGTCTCCCACCAGTCTCGCGGTACGCGCCGTGCCGCGGTTGCTGCAAAACGCCGACCCCGCGCAACTCGCCCGCGATGTGCTGCGCGAATTGCGCGAATGGGGCGCCAGCCGCGTGCTCACCGAACGCCGCAACGAGCTGCTTGGCACGCTCGCCTGTCACGGTGCGGTGCGCGCCAACCGGCAATTAAGCATTACCGAAATGAACGCGCTGTTGCGCGAAATGGAAACTACCGAGCGCGCCAACCAGTGCAATCATGGCCGGCCCACCTGGTTTCAGATCAGTCTGGCGGAACTGGACAAAATGTTCATGCGCGGAAAATAGGAGATAGCAATGTCGGAACGCAATGAAATCAACAACATGGCCCTGTTCTGCGATTTCGAGAACATCGCGCTCGGGGTGCGCGACGCCAAGTACGCCCAGTTCGACATCAAGAAGGTGCTGGAACGCCTGCTGCTCAAGGGCAGCATCGTGGTCAAGAAAGCCTATTGCGACTGGGATCGCTACAAGGAATTCAAGGCGCCGATGCACGAGGCGGCGTTCGAGCTGATCGAGATTCCGCACGTGCGCCAGTCCGGCAAAAACTCCGCCGACATCCGCATGGTGGTCGACGCGCTGGACCTCTGCTACACCAAGTCGCATGTGGATAGCTTCGTCATCATCAGCGGCGATTCGGATTTCTCGCCGCTGGTGTCCAAGCTGCGCGAGAACAACAAGCTGGTGATCGGCGTGGGGGTCAAGAACTCCACCTCCGACCTGCTCATTGCCAACTGCGACGAATTCATTTTCTACGACGATCTGGTGCGCGAACAGGAAGCGCAGAAGAAACGTGCGGTGCGGAAAACCCCCGACAAATCCGCCAACGACACGGCAAAGAAACCCTCGCCACGGAGCGAAAACGACAAGCAGCAGGAAGCGTTCGACCTCGTGGTCGAAACCGTCGAAGCCCTGCTGGCCGAGCGCGGCGAGGAAGAAAAAATGTGGGCCTCGATGGTCAAGCAGACCATGAAGCGGCGCAAACCCGACTTCAACGAGTCCTATTACGGTTACCGCACTTTCAGCGATCTGCTGGAAGACGCACAGCAACACAAGTTGCTCGCGCTGACCCGTGCCGAGAAGGGGGGCTACATTGTGCGGTTGCCGGGATCCGATAAGTAAGGCCCCGCACAGCGTAGGTAAGCGAAAATACCAGCCCCCGGTGTCCCTTACATAACGTTTGATCCCAATGGTTGAATTTCTCGTATGCCATGTTCTTCCTGGGGCAATGGATTGATGAGACGGATACGATCGAGTTGCAGTGTCTCGCTATTAACCGTTTTGGCGGGCAGCGTTTCCACGTAGCGTTTCACCACATCGGTACCATCCAGAATGCTACCGTCCTGGTCCTTCAGCACAACAATGTTTTTAGCCGGGACGCGATTGATCAGATTAGGCACCAGATCGTAATAAAAACCGCCAACCGTGTAACTGGCGTTAGGATCCAGGGGTTTGCCATTAACCCGGATATTACTGACACGATTTCCCTGTGCCGCCCGTGGATCAAAATCGGCAGTCAGGCCGCTATAACCCGCCGTCCAACCATTGACCCATTCGCTTGTACGCCCTTGTTCACCTTGAGGTTTTCCTTCCAGAGTCCTCTTGATTTGTGCACCGGTCAATTCGCCTTTGGCGATTTGCGGGCCAATCGGCATGAAGTGATAGAGATCCTCCATTTTGATGGGTCCCTTTGCTATGGTAGTGCCATAACGAAACCCGGTAATCCCCCCCAATTGAGCGCCGGTCATGACGCGGAAAGCATCCGTCAGGAAATCATGTGAACTCCCTTCGATCACCCCAGGCATGGCCTCATCGCTGAAATTACTGCGGTACAACGGGATTTCCGTCTGACCGATGACTGTGTCGATAGGGTAGCGCAGACGAGCTCCACTTATGGGGTTTTTAATCTCCCCGGCACGGAACTGGGGTCCAGCAACATAGGGTTGACGCACCGATTTGACCAGTGCTGCTATGCCCCGATCTTCCTTGATCCGATCGGTGATGCGGTGAGAAATATATTTATTGCTGACCACCTTGCCCTTGACTACACGCACACCAAGTTCACCGATTACCTGACCGTCCATGCCTTGCTCGACGACCAGCGTGCCGTACTTGGACACAATAGGTTTGGGCGTAATTTCATGCTTATCAGAGGACAGAATAATGTCAACACCCGGAATCCGATTGGCCAGCGTCAGATTGCCATGCAACCCCAGTTCGGAGATGGCAACCACCAGATCGACATCCTGCTCCCGCAACAGTTTTGCGTATTTCTCATACTCGGCCTCGCCATTGGTGAATTTCAGACCCCTGGTGATATTCGGATCGCCGGCCTGTGGTCCGCGGTCGCTGGTAAAACCAATGATCCCGACGCGCAGACCATTAATCGTCTTGATGATGTATGGAGCGGCAATATTTTGTCCGGTACGGGCTTCGGCGCCGGGGTAGTTATCGTAATAGAGATTGGAAATAATCGGGTGCCAGTTGGCTTTGGCTTGCTGGCCCGCGAAATAATCGATGAATTTATTCGCGCCGTATACATAGTCCCAATTGCCCGGTGCATACGCATCAATATGAAAGGCGTTCAAAACTTTAATCATGGCTTCGCCCTGGGTGAACAAAGCTTCAGCGCCGCCATGTAAGGTATCCCCCGTATTCACCAGCAAGGTTTGGTCGGGCTTGGCACGGCGGATATCTTTGATCAGCGTGTAAATGCGTGCCACACCGCCCTCACTTTGACCATTGCCATCGCTACGCACATTCGGGTGCGGAATCAAGTGACCATGCAGGTCGCCCATATGAATAAACGTTACTTCCCCAGTTCCGGTACCGGCTTGCGCCTCCGCCAGTGCGGAAAAAGCCAGGCACAAACTGGCAACAAGGTGAATTTTTTTGAATCTCATGTCTACCCTTTATATATTTGAATTTGATATCTGCGATGCAGACAACACCTGGCGGGGTTGGCAAAGCGGCCGAGCGTCTATCCTATACCGTGGAAATTATCATTAATATTCGAATATAATTTAATAAATAATCGAAAAAATGGATCATTCATGAGCGCGCTTATTAGTAAGCACCTGCATTATTTCTGAGCCGTCGTCAAAGCGTCGCCTAAACATCATGCAGCTCTTTACGTTGAATCGAAGATGGAAGTTCAACGTTTTTCACATCAAAATCCGCTTTTTTACCCTACCCCATATCAGTTTCGCGTCAAACATGCTCAGATCCGCAAATCAACGTAAATTCCGGCACTCTGTTAGAATGCACGCCTGCGGCATTTGCTCCAGTCCCTATACCGCAGCCTATCCGGCTTTCAAACCCCATCCGCCTGCCCAAGACTGGCGCTGCAAGCGCAGCGACAGGCCGATCTGTTTCTTAGGAAATTTATGTCATTCGCATCCCTCGGCTTGTCCGAAGAAATCGTCCGTGCTGTTACCGAGCGCGGCTATACCGAGCCTACCCCAATACAGTTGCAGGCCGTTCCTGCCGTGCTATCCGGCGGTGATCTGCTGGCTGGCGCGCAGACCGGTACCGGCAAGACCGCCGGTTTTGTTTTGCCTATCCTGCATCGCCTCTCCGACAAGGCCGTCAAAGGCCCGTCCGAAGGCCGGCCGCCGATTCGTGCGCTGATCCTCACCCCCACCCGCGAGCTGGCGGCACAGGTGGAAGAAAGCGTGCGTGAGTACGGCAAATATCTGAAGCTGAACTCGATGATGATGTTCGGCGGCGTCAACATCAACCCGCAAATCCAGAAGCTGCGCAGCCGTGTGGATATCCTGGTGGCGACGCCGGGGCGCCTGCTTGACCATGCGCAACAGCAGACGGTGGATTTGTCCAGGGTCGAAATTCTGGTGCTGGACGAAGCCGACCGCATGCTGGACATGGGCTTTATCCGCGACATCAAGAAAATCATGGCGTTGATCCCCAGGCAGCGCCAGACGCTGTTGTTTTCCGCGACCTTCTCGGACGAAATCAAGACGTTGGCAGACAGCCTGTTGAACAACCCGGCGATGATCGAAGTGGCGCGCCGCAACGCGACTGCCGAGCTGATTTCGCAAAAAGTCTACGCGGTGGATCGCGAGCGCAAGCGCGAACTGCTCACCCATCTCATCAAGGAACACAACTGGTTCCAGGTGCTGGTATTTACCCGTACCAAGCATGCTGCCAATCGACTGGCGGAGCAGCTCGGCAAGGACGGCATTCCCGCCATGGCGATCCACGGCAACAAGAGCCAGGCGGCGCGTACGCGTGCGCTGAAGGAATTCAAGGACGGCAGCCTGCAGGTGCTGGTCGCGACCGACATCGCCGCGCGCGGCATCGATATCAGCGAACTGCCGCACGTGGTCAACTTCGAGCTGCCCAATGTGGCCGAGGATTATGTACACCGCATCGGCCGTACCGGCCGCGCGGGCAGCGAAGGCGAAGCGCTGTCGCTGGTCTGTGTGGACGAACACAAACTGCTGGCGGATATTGCCAGGCTTACCAAACGTGATTTAACTGCCGAGATTTTGCCAGGCTTCGAACCCGACGCACGCATCAAGCCGGAGCCGATACTCAATGGCAGCCAGCGCGGCAACCAGCCGCGTGGCGGCGGACAGGGCAGGACACGCGCACCGGGCAGGCCCGCTGGTCAACCGGGGAGCCGACCTGCCGGGAGTAGCGGCGGCGGTGCAAAACCCGCCGCGCGTGCGCCTGCGCTGCACCGCACGGGCGGACGCAATCGCTGAATGAGGCCAAGGCGGCCGAGAGCCGCAACAGTCCCGAAGACCGGCCTGCGGTTTTAGGGACAGGAATCAGGCAGACCGGTAATCATCCTGCGCCCACAGGGATGCAAGATGATTACGCCGCCATCGCGCCAGACAGCGGTGATGGCGCTACTTGCGTACGATCAGCAGGAGCACCCCAGCGGCTATTGCCCCCACTCCTGCCCAGACCGGGATATTGACCGTTTCCTTGTTCTTGACCGAAAGCTCGAGCGGACCCAGTTTGACCTCTTGCGTCTCCTTGGTGTAGCTGAAACTGCCATATGCCAGCCCCAGGACACCAGCCACAATTAACACGATCGCCATTATTCTTGCTGCGTTCATAATTATCCCCTGAATAAGAAAATTCACTGGATTCACTGCCTGGTTGTGATCTTGTCATTCCCGCACACTTGATCCGCAAACCCAATCGACAGAATTACCCGTTTTTTTTTGTTCATTTCCTGCGCAATCTACGCACCAGCTGCCATGCCAGCCAGCCGCGGCGCAGCCATTTTCCAGAACCATATTGGCGCAATGCGACAAACAGGGTGGTTGCGCCAGCCAATAGCAATGGGTTGCGTCGCACAAAACGAATCGCTTCCACGCCGCGATCTACCAGCGCCAGCGGAGCACGCAGGCGTTCGATGCGCCGTCCAAGCTGGGCGCGCTGACTCGCTGCCAGTGCCTGCAGATGACGGCGCCGTTGCGCTAGCGGGTCGAGGTTAGGCTTCATCTGCGCGGTGGCAGTTGTGCGCTGTCCTGGTAGAGTTCGGCCAGGGTTGCCGCAAACAGTCTGGGCTTGGTGCGCAGCTTATGCAGCGCCATCCAGGATGCTGAAAGCCCTCCGACCAAAAACAGCCCGGTGAATCCAGCCAGAACCAGCAAGCGGTGCGTGTCCCAGAACGCCACGACAATCAGCAAAACCGCAAGAATGACCCCTACGCCGATGCAGAACAACGCTACCAGCATCAGTATCAACAGGATTGCCAGACGCTCGCGTTCTTCTTCCAGGTCAGTGGAGAGCAACTCCAGACGCGTATAGACGATGGCAATCAGCGTGCCCGTGAGGGCCTTCAGCGAATCGAGCAGTCCTTTGCTGGCAGGATTGTTTTCCGCTGTCATTGCTGTTTAGCGGCGACCAACCAACAGCCCGACTACCAAACCCACGCCGGCGGCAACGCCCACCGCTCTCCATGGGTTTTCATGTACATAATCATCGGTGGCACGCGCTGCCGCCCGGGTTCTTTCCATTAACGCATCCTGAGCCTCGGCTATCTTGGCTTTGGCGATGGCGAGTGATGCTTCGGCTTTGGTACGTGCCGCAGCCAGTGCCTCACCCCCTTGATTGGCTGTGACTTTGAGCAAGGCCTCGGCATCGGCAATCACCACCTTGAAATCAGAAATCAGCTGATCTTTGGTGATGTCGGTAAGATCTGTTTCTGTGCCCACTCTATTTGTATTCAAGATTGTTTCTCCATCAAGTTTAATAAAATGCGTGTATCGCGTTTTTAATACCAAGGCACCCATGGTAGTGATAACGGCTATCCGCTAATGTCCGGACTACCCGCTTATACTTTAGACCGAGTCGGGATGTATGCCTAGGATTAAAGGATTATTTTGCTGCGAGCCTTGTCTGCCGTGCTCTGGCAAGCTACCTTTACGCACTCACATAACGAGATAATACATTTGGATCAAATGCACTGCAGCCTGTTTGCACGTAGCCCGCGCCTGGATGGCTGCGATCCGGAACGCATGCGCGCGGAAATCCGCGACTATTTTCACACCACTTTCGACCGTTACGAGCAACTGTTCGAGACGCTCGCCTGCGAAGAAGCGTATTACAAAAAACCCATCCCGTTGCGCCATCCACTGATTTTTTATCTTGGCCATAGCGCCACATTTTTCATCAACAAGTTGTTGCTGGTAGGGCTAATCAGCGTGCGCATCCATCCCCAATTCGAGTCTCTATTCTCGGTAGGCGTGGACGAGATGAGTTGGGATGATCTCTCCGACACGCACTATGACTGGCCGCGCGTAGCTGAGTTGCGCGACTACCGTGACCAGGTGCGCGCTGGTGGACCGGGTGATAGCCGGCGCCCCGCTGACCCTGCCAATCGACTGGGATAACCCGTGGTGGGCAATCGTGATGGGCATTGAACACGAGCGCATCCATCTGGAGACTTCTTCGGTGCTGATTCGCCAGCACGCGCTGGCCTATGTCCAGCCTCATGCTGCGTGGGGGGCGTGCAAACTATCCGGCGCACCGCCGTGCAACGTGCTGGTGCCGGTTGCCGCCGGTGCGGTGCGCCTGGGCAAGGAAAAAGCGGACCCGCACTACGGCTGGGACAACGAATACGGCCTGCGCGAGGTTGCGGTGAGCGAATTCCAGGCCAGCCAGTACCTGGTCAGCAATCGCGAGTTTCTGGGATTTGTCGAAGCGGGCGGCTACCAGGCGGACGCCTGGTGGGAAGAAGAAGGATGCGGCTGGAAAAATTTCAGTCAGGCGCAGCATCCCGGTTTCTGGCGCGTTGATGGCTGCGCCTGGCGCCTGCGTTTGATGACCGAAGTGGTGCCCATGCCCTGGCCAGCGGAAGTCAACTACCACGAAGCCAAGGCATTCTGTAACTGGAAATCCCGGCAAACCGGCCAGCCCGTGCGCCTGCCCACCGAGGACGAATGGTATCGCCTGTATGATGTGGCCGGCGTGGCAGAAGTACCGCGAGATCAGGCCGCCAGCGCCAATTTGCACCTTGAGCACTGGGCATCCGCCTGCCCGGTCACGACTTATCGCCACGGCGATTTGTTTGATGTGGTCGGCAACGTCTGGCAATGGACCGAACCCCCCATCTATCCGTTGGAAGGATTTGAAGTCCACCCGGTTTATGACGACTTCACCACGCCCACCTTTGATGGCCGCCACCACCTCATCAAGGGCGGCTCGTGGATCAGCTGTGGCAATGAGTCGCTGCGCAGCGCGCGCTATGCCTTTCGCCGCCACTTCTTCCAGCATGCCGGGTTCCGTTATGTGGTGAGTAATGCGCCTGCCAGCACGCCGAATGTGTTCTATGAGAGCGACAAGCAGCTCTCCGAATACGCCGAATTCCACTATGGCGATGAATATTACGGTGTGCCCAATTTTCCCACGACGCTGGCGCAGATCGCCATCCGTGCAATGGGTGACAAACCTGCCCGCACGGCGCTTGATCTGGGCTGCGCGACCGGGCGTGCCACGTTCGAGCTGGCACGGCATTTTGAGCATGTCACCGGGGTGGATTTTTCGGCGCGTTTTATCCATCTCGGCGTGCAGTTGGCCGAGCAGGGCAGCATGCGCTACACCCTGGTGGACGAAGGCGAACTGCTATCGTACAAAACCCGGCGCCTCGCTGACCTGGGGCTGGCCGGATTGCGCGGCAAAGTGGCGTTTCTGCAGGGTGATGCGTGCAATCTCAACCCCATCCTCAGCGGTTTTGATTTCATCCTTGCCGCCAACCTGATTGACCGCCTGTACAGCCCGGCCAAATTCCTCGCCAGCGTGCATGAGCGCCTCAACCTGGGCGGGGTCCTCATGCTGACCTCGCCCTACACCTGGCTGGAACAGCACACCCGGCGCGCGGATTGGGTGGGCGGCTACAAAAAAGACGGCGAGAATTTCACCACCCTGGACGGCCTGCAAGCCCTGCTGGGCAAGCATTTCCGCCTGCTGCAAACGCCCCAGGATGTGCCTTTCGTGATCCGCGAAACGCGTCGCAAATTCCAGCATACCCTGGCTGAAGTCACCCTGTGGGAACGCATAGGGTGAGTTTCGACTTCGACCAGACCATCCCGCGCGAAGGCACCGCCAGCGTCAAACACGATGGTCGCACTGCGTATTTCGGCACGGCAGACGTGACCCCGTTGTGGGTGGCGGATATGGATTTCGCCGCCCCCCCGGCAGTCACCGCAGCGCTGGTCGCGCGCGCCGCGCATCCGATCTATGGCTATACGCGCTATCCGGACAGTCTCTACGACGCGCTGATCGCCTGGATGCAGCAGCGCCATGGCTGGTCAGTCAAGCGCGAATGGATAATCATGTGCCCCGGCGTGGTGCCGTCGCTGCACGCTGCGGTAATGGCCTTTGCCCGGGCGGGAGAGGGCGTCATCGTGCAGCCGCCGGTGTATTTCCCGTTTTTTTCCGCGGTGACCAGCAGTGCACGACGCCTCATTGAAAATCCCCTGCGCCTGACTGATGGCCGTTACCAGATCGACTTCGGGCACCTCGAGCACTGTGCTGCCAGCGGCGCCAAACTCCTGCTGCTATGCTCGCCGCACAATCCGGTGGGGCGGGTGTGGCAGCACGACGAACTTGTCGAGATATTGCGCATCGCGCGCCGGCACAAGCTGGTGGTGCTATCCGATGAAATTCACGCCGATCTTGTCTATCCCGGCCAGCACCACACCGTGCTGGCCACCCTGGCGGACGAGGCCGACAGCCTGATCACCGCCGTTGCGCCCAGCAAGAGCTTCAATATTCCCGGTCTCGGGCTGTCCTGCCTCATCATCCCCGACCCGGAACTGCGCGCCGCGACCGGCGAAGTGTTCGCCAGCCAGCATGTCAGCGCCAGCAACCCGTTCAGCATCGTCGCATTTGAAGCTGCCTATCGTGACGGCGGCGCCTGGCTCGATGCGCTGATGGCCTATCTGCAGGGAACGCGCGATTTTGTACTCTACTATGCGCGCCAGCATCTACCCGGCATCCGGCCGATTGCGCCCGAGGGCACTTATCTTGTCTGGCTAGACTGCCGCGACATGCAGCTGAGTGACCCGGCGCTGCGTGATTTTTTTATTCACCAAGCCGGGCTGGGCATGAACCCGGGCACTGTTTTCGGCACGGGTGGCAGCGGTTTCATGCGCCTGAATCTGGCCTCGCCACGGCACATTATTGCTGCCGCACTGGCACGCGTCAGCCAGGCATGCGGCTTTTCCGGATAAGCTTTTCAAACAAATTCGCTACACTGGTATTCTGCATACTATTGTTGACCTGCGCGATGGGTAAACCGCACAAATCACAATGCGCTACGACAGTACTCGCAGCGGTGCCCTTTCGTGCAAAGCACGCGACTAAGGTAGAGTAATGCACATAATTAATTGCGCTGTGAGGAGAATGAAATGAAACGTCTGTTACTGGGCATGCTGTTTGTCGTCATGTGTCTCGCTGCGCCCGCTTTTGCCGATCCGCCCGATCACTATCCGTTCGTTTCCTACGGCGATGGTTTACGCCTCGCCAAACAGCAGAACAGGCCGGTATTCCTGTATTTCGGCCGCTACGGATGCGGCTGGTGCGCGAAGACCAACAAGGAAAGCTTTTCCGATCCCGACATCCACCGCCTGTATACCGAACACTACGTATTGGTCTACGTCGATGCGGAAAGCGGCAAGCGCCTCAAATTGCCTAGCGGGGAACGAATCACGGAAGCGGAGCTGGGTGCCCGCTTCAACGCCTTCGCCACGCCCTTGTTCGTATTCCTGGACCCGCAAGGCAAACAGATCGTCAAAATTCCCGGCTACAAAACCGTTCAGGATTTCAAGGATTTCGACCGCTATGTGAACGGGGGCTACTACAAGACCCAGACGCTGCTGCAGTTCCTGGGCAGGAAATCTTCATGATACGTGCTCTGGCGGTTGCGATTTTTATTTTCCCTGCAACGGTATCGGCGGCGCCGTGGCAGTTCGATCAACCCATCGACGTCACGCCGGTTCATGGTGCAAAAGTGTTTCACCATGTGGAGGCCGCAGGCCGCAAGAGTATTGCCGTTTCCGGGGCTTCCGTCGCGGTGGTGTGGGAAGACAACCGGGACGGTGTGTCACGCTGCTACGTGGCGGTGAAACGATCCGCAGAAAGCGGATTTGAGGCGGATCGGCCGGTGAGTGGCGGTAAGGAGGCGTTCGAACCCAGTATCGTCTCGCTGCACGATGGCCGTTTCGCGGTGGCGTGGGAACAGGATGGTGGTGTCTGGAGCCGGGTTGTGAGCGCCACACAGATGGGGCTGCCCCTCAAGCTGGCCGGCCCCGGCAGCAGCGCGGCGAGCGCCGGGTTTTCTCCCCGGGCCGGACTATGGATCGCCTGGTCGCAGCAGGATGGGCACTATGCCGGTATTCATGCCGAAAAGCTTGGCTACGCCCCTGCTGCCGACAGGCTGGCGCCGGGTATGGCCGTATCGGTGGATGGCGCGCCGTTGTCGGGGGATCAGCTCTACCCCAGCGTCGCAGCCCTGCAAACGGGCGGGGTAGTGATTGCCTGGGAAGATCGCCGCAGGGGGCATACGACCATCATGTACAGCCATGCCGGGACGGGCGGGAAATTCGTTGCGGCCACACAGATGAACGAAACCCGGCGTGACGCGCGCAATGCTGCAGTTGGTCCGGGCACCGGTGCCATGCGGGTCGCGCTGGCCGCCGAGGCAGGCAACAGTGTCGCAGCCGTGTGGTCCGATAAGCGGGATTTTCTGTCCGGTTACGATGTATACGCGGCGTTTAGCAGCGACGGCGGAGCGCATTTCGGCGCCAACCAGATGGTCCAGGACGGCTTTGGGGACAACACGCCGCAATGGCACCCGGCGATTGCCAGCGACCGCCGGGGCAAGCTTGCGGTGGTATGGGACGACAATCGCGACGGCAGCCCCGATATCTGGCTTGCCTGGCCGACCGCCTCGGGATGGAGTGATAATGTCAATGTGCCCGGGGCAGCGGGTGCGGGTGTCCAGTCCGACCCTTCCATCGCCATGGATAGCCAGGGCAACCTGCACCTGGTCTGGCTGGAAAAGCAGGCGGCGGACGGACCGACCCGGCTGCGCTACGAAATGGGACGAGCTGTTGCGGACAGGCTTAATACGCAGAAGTGAGTGCGGGTAGTGGAGGCGTTACAGTCTGGTTTGGGGACTAAAAAGCATGGCGGTGTCCCTTATTCGGCGGGCGCGTGGCGTTTGGGCTGCCAGCACACATCCGCCAGTCCGGCATGGCGGTTGAGTACGCGGCACAGGATGAACAGCAGATCGGACAGGCGGTTCAGGTATTGCACCGCCAGCGGCGATACCGGTTCATTGCGCGCCAGCGTCACTACACGGCGCTCGGCACGGCGGCACACGGTGCGCGCCACGTGGCACAGGGAAGCCGCGCGGGAGCCGGCCGGCAGGATGAATTCCTCAAGCGGCGGCAGGGCGGCGTTGTGGCGGGCTATGGCGGCATCCAGTGCGGCGAGGTGGTCCTCGGTGATGGTGGTATAGCCAGGGATGGAAAGCTCGCCGCCCAGGTCAAACAGACCGTGTTGCACCTCGCTGAGCAAATCACCGACAGCAGCGGGCAGATTCTCGGCCAGCACCACGCCGATCTGGCTGTTGAGTTCGTCCACGTCGCCCAGCGCTTCCACACGGGCAGCATCCTTGGACGTGCGAGAGCCGTCACCCAGGCCGGTGCTGCCGTCATCACCGGTGCGGGTGGTGATTTTGGAGAGGCGGTATCCCATGTTTTCTCGGTCCGGTTGTGATGAGTGTGCGCCATGCTACCGTTATGCGGATACGGGCGTCCAGCATGCAATTAACGTGATGTTGCCAGGCTGTCCCAGTGTGCATACAATGGCTTGGCTAAAAAAGCAAGACTAAGGTGTCCGCAGAGGCGTCATAAAATTAAAGCGGCCGAATATTACGAAGTCTGTATAGGCAGTCGCAGTTCACATCCATCAAGAGTGAGGAGAGCATGAAAACAAGTCTGTTATTCAGCCTGGTTGCGCTGAGCGTGTGTCTGGCACCCGTCGCCCATGCCGCCGGTGACCCGGTTGCCGGCAAAAACAAGAACTCCATGTGTATCGGCTGCCACGGCATTGCCGGCTGGCGTACCGCTTATCCGACGGTATACAGCGTGCCGTATCTGGGTGGCCAACACGCCGACTACATCGTCGCCGCGCTCAAGGAATATAAAAGCGGAGAGCGCAGCTTCCCCACCATGCGGGCGATTGCGGCGAGCCTGTCGGACCAGGATATGGAAGATCTGGCCGCGTATTACTCAGAAGGCAAATAAACAAAAGAGAGGATGACACAATGAAGCATCTGGCAATTTTGGCGCTGCTGGGTATGGTGGCGAGCGCACAGGCGTGGGCGGTACCGGACGGAAATGCCGCGCAGGGCAAGGCGAAATCGGCAACCTGCGCGGCCTGCCACGGCGCGGATGGCAACAGTCAGGCGGCGATGTTTCCGCGCCTGGCGGGACAGCATCCGGATTACCTGTACCAGGCGTTGACCGAATACAAATCCGGCGAGCGCAAAAACGCCATCATGTCCGGGCAGGTGACCAACCTGTCGGAACAGGACATGGCGGATCTGGCTGCGTATTTCGGCAGCCAGAAGGGGCTGACCCTGAAGCGGTGAAGCGGTTTTCTGCGGAATAAAAATGACGGTACTTGTTCCACCGCTTTTTTATTGGCCCTGCTTTTTATCCAGACAGGCAAGGTAAATCAGCGGATCAAACGCAGTGCCGTGACGTTGTGCCTGCCAGATCATTTCGGCCAGGCAGTCCATGATTTCATGCTGCGCGTGCATTGCGTCGCCGGTTTTTTCCAGGAGTGCCTGGTAGTGCGCGCGGATGCCGGGGGGCTGGTCGATGCTCATCTGCTCGGCGATGGCAAGGTGCATGGACAGATGCAGGAACGGGTTGGTTGCGCCGAATTCGGGCGGATAGTCGCGTTCCAGATAGCGCTCGGGTTGATCGAGCAGGGCGTGGTATTCCGGGTGCGCCAGCAGGGTGTCCAGCACGGTTGCTTCCAGCCCCTCCAGAGGTTGCTGTGCGCGGTATTTGCGCCAGGTATCAAAAAGAAAGCGGCGCGCGTCGTCGCGGCTGGGGTTAAACATGGTCGGTAAATAATCCGAGTACGGTGGAATATTGCAGCAGTTGATTGGCGGAATTGAGCCAGCCGATTTCGCCATTGCCGTAGAAGCCAATCAGCGGCATGTCCGGATAACGTGCGGTGAGCAGTTGCAAATCGCGATCCGTGCCGCCATAGAACGCCGGACCACGCCCCATCGAGGAAAACAGCAGGCCGAATTGGGGCGTGGCCGCCAGCAGTTGCTCGGTGCGATCCAGGGTGACGCGCATATTGCGCTCGGCGGCCAGCGGCTGGCGCAGTGCCCAGAACAGCTTGTCGCCTTCATTGAGGCGCGCGGACAAAGTCACCGAGCGGTCGTCCGGGTTGGTGGCAATCACCTGTACCAGACGGTAGCGGCCTTCAAAAAATGCGCTGGACGGTTCGCCAAAGGTGACTGCCGCCATGATGAGGTGCAGCGGGATGTGGTCGAGTTCGCGTACTTCCAGCGGCAGTTCGCGTGCCAGCAGGTTGAGTGCCGACTGACGCCCCAGGCTGAGCAGATCAAAGCCGTCGACCTGGGTGACCTCGGTCGGCGCGGTCAGCGCACGGATGCCCTGCGATACGCCCATCACCCCGCGCACGCCCTGGATGGTCATCTCGCAGCGTCCGCTGGCGCTGACCTTGCCGCCGCGCCATACCTTGTACGGACCGCGTCCGGTCGCGTCGCCCGACACGGCGCCGAGGCGCTGGCCCGGTGCGCCGATCCAGTTGGTATCAATCGCATTGGGCGCGGTGAGGGCGAGTATCAGGTCGTCGTGCGCGGGCGTATGTACCGCGCTCAAACTCAGCGCGCCGCCAAACACCATGGCCGCCGCCGCGGGTGAATCCAGCACCCAGTCATGCTCGGTAAATATACCCGCTGCGCTGCACCCGACAATCTGCATGCACTGGCTCTGGCGCGAGGCGGCAAGCAGCGCAGGCTGCGGGTCATGGGCGAAATCGGCAGACAAAAACAGCAGCACGCTATTGGCGTGGCTGATGCCGGCACGCTGCATGGCCTGTGCCACCGCCTGGGTGGCGAGGTCGGAGGCGGGGGTGCTGCCGATGGCGAGGCCGGTGGCGACGGTCATGTCAGCCCGCCGTTTTCTGCGGATATTCGCACAGGTCGGCAATCAGGCAATGCGGGCAATCGGGTTTGCGTGCCTTGCAGGTATAACGGCCATGCAAAATCAGCCAGTGGTGGGCGTCCTGCAGGTATTCGCGCGGAATGTTTTTCATCAATCTGTGCTCCACCTCGAGCACGGTTTTGCCGGGGGCCAGCGGAATCCGGTTGGCCACGCGGAAAATATGCGTATCCACTGCCATGACCGCTTCGCCAAACGCGGTATTGAGTATCACGTTGGCGGTCTTGCGCCCCACGCCGGGCAGGGCTTCGAGCGCTGCACGGGTGGCGGGCACTTCACCGTTGTGCCGGGCAAGCAGAATCTGGCAGGTTTTGATCAGGTGTCTGGCCTTGCTCTTGTACAAGCCGATGCGCTGCACGTATTTTTCCAGCCCGGCCTGGCCCAGCGCAAGCAGCGCAGCGGGGGTGTTGGCGTGCGGGAAGAGTGCGCGCGTGGCGAGGTTGACGCTCTTGTCGGTGGCTTGCGCCGACAGCACCACTGCCACCAGCAGTTCGAACGGGGTGGTGTATTCCAGCTCGGTGGCGGGGTGGGGGTTGGCCGTCGCGAAGCGTGCAAAAATTTCGCGGCGTTTGGCTGCGTTCATCCGGCGCTGCCGGAACGCATCAGGTGTGACGGAACCAGCCGAGTTCCGGCTGCGGCGGGCGCGGTGTTGCCTTGGCTTCTTGTTCCAGCGCGTGCAGCATGTGATGATGGTCTTCGTCGAGCTTGTGCATCTGCTCGTCGGACAGCTTGGGGAAAATCGTGCCCTTGATGAATCCGCCCAGGTCAATCAGTGCAGTGGTCCAGGCGCCCTGGCGCAGGTGGAAGTCCACGTGCGAATGCTGGCCAAACGGATAGTGAGTGAACTCCATCCCTTTGACGGCCTTGAGGTCGGCGTCAGCCATGACAAAATTCTTCGCCCAGTCATACCACCACTTGTAATATTTTTCCTGCATGGCAGGATTGAAATGATAGCGCTCGTAAAAACCGAACACGCTGACGCGATTGGTATTGCCGCTGAAAGGGAAATGTCCGGACATGCCTGGTTCCTCTGAATCAAATAATCAATGAAGACCGCCATTCTAAGAAAAATCCGTGCGTCATGCCAGTCGGGATACGCCCGGGTGCTGAATTGCGCTACACTTCTACGCTCACTTTCCGAGCTAGTCCGATGAATCAAGACACTTTTGAACCCAAAAACGAATTGGAGAAACAGCTTCAGTGTGCCCTGGATGGAAGCGTTTCGGGAGATGATTTCATGCGTTACCTGATGGATGCGCAAGTATTCATGCCGGTCGAAGACGAAGCGAACCAGATCAAGGGCTTTCAGCGTAGCACGCGCGCCCAGCCATTGGTGCTGGAGGACGAAACCGGCACCCGGGTGCTGGTGCTGTTCACCAGCCCGGAGCGCGCCAAGGCGTTCGTCGAAAACCATCCCGGCTACGGCGGCGGCCTGCTCACCGAATTTGCCTGGGTGCTGCGCAAAATGGGCGCGCCTGCCGGTATCGCACTGAATCCGGGACTGGATGCGGGTTTCGATCTGGAGCCGGAAATGGTCGCGGATTTGATGGCGAGCCTGCCCCCGGAGGCATGATGGGCACACGCCAAGTGGGGGAAGTGTACTCGCCTGATCATACCAGCTACCCGGAAGCAACCCAGTATTGCTACCGCGCTGGCGTGCATGATCTGGTGCTGTTCTGGACCCATCCCACCCCCGCCGAGGTGAGCGGATTCCGCACCCAGCCGGTGGAATTTGCCTTGTATGTGCAGCAGCCTGTGCTGTTTTTGTTGTATCGCATAGAAGGCGTGTGCGAGTGGTCGGACGTGGCCTATAACGTTCACCAGTTGCGCCCCGACGAGCAGGCGGTGCCAGCCAATCCGCCCGGCGACCGCGCGCGCGTGCAAATGACCCTGGTGGACGCCAGCAACGGTATTATCCAGGCCAAGCGTGTGGTGGGCATGGGGCCGGCCATGACCCAGGCGCTGCGTCATACGCTGCACGAGCAGACCCGGTTGCCGTACTCGCGCTTTGATTACGAGGCGCTGGTGCAGCAAGCCTACGCGCGTTACCCCGATAGTGATGCCATGCTCAAGGATGCATGGCTGTCGGAAGCCGCCGAAAGCGAGAATTAATATGCTCCCCACGGCTGCCCTGGCGGATTTCAACGCAGCCCTGTCTGCCGAACGCGTGTTCACCGACGCTGCGACCCTGGCGCTGTACAGCCACGATGAAACCCCCCGATCCTGCCTGCCCGATGCGGTATTGTTTCCCGCCAGTCATGAACACGTTGTCGCACTGATGCGCGTGGCGCTGGCACGGCATATCCCGCTGGTGGCGCGCGGTGCGGGCTCAGGCAATGTGGGTGGTGCACTGCCTGCCCCGGGCAGTGCGGTGGTGAGTTTCGAGTGCATGGACGCCATCCTTGAATTCAACCCCGCCGACCGGTACATGGTGGTGCAGCCGGGCGTGGTGACGGCAGACATCGAACTTGCCGCGCGCGCACATGGCCTGTTTTATCCACCCGACCCAGGCAGTTCACCCTACTGCCAAATCGGCGGCAATCTGGCGATGAATGCAGCCGGACCGCGCGCAGTGAAATACGGCGTGACGCGCGACTATGTGCTGGGGCTGCGTGCCGTGGCCGGCAGCGGCGCCGAACTGCGTACCGGCTGCCGTACCACCAAGGGGGTGACCGGCTATGATCTCACGCGCCTGCTGGTGGGCTCGGAAGGCACGCTGGGGCTGATTACCGAAGCCACTCTCAAGCTGTTGCCCGCGCCCGAAGCCCGCGCCACCCTGCGCGTGTGCTATGCCACCAATCTGGACGCCTGCAAGGCGGTGGCCAGGGTGATGAATCAGGCTGTGGTGCCGTGTGCGCTGGAGTTCATGGATCAGCGTTCCCTTGGGGCGATCCAGGCGGCGGGCGCGGCAGCCGACTTGCCCGCCGGTACCGAGGCGCTGCTGATGGTGGAAGCCGACGGTGCTGCTACTGATCTGCCGCGCCAGATCAGCGCACTGAAAGCCGCGTTGCACGGCGACGGCGTGCTCGAACTGGCGGAAGCCGGCAATGCCGCAGACGTCGCACAGCTGTGGCAGGCACGCAGGTCACTGTCGCACGCCGTCAAGCGCATCGCACCGTTAAAGATCAATGAGGACGTGGTGGTGCCGGTATCGCGCCTGGCCGAGCTGGTAGGCCATATTGATCAGCTGGGCGAACGCCTTGCATTGCCCATCGTCAGCTTTGGTCATGCCGGCAACGGCAACCTGCATGTCAATATCATGGTGAATCCGGCCGACCCACAACAGATGAGGAATGCCAGGCAGGCTTTGCAACAGCTGTTTGCCAAAGTACTGGAGTTGGGTGGCACGCTGTCCGGCGAGCATGGTATCGGTAGCGAAAAACGCGATTACGTCAGCATGGAGATTGATGCGGGCAGCCTGGAAATGATGCGTTTAATCAAGGCGCAATTCGATCCGCAGGGGCTGCTCAACCCCGGCAAGCTGTTGCCGCAGTGAAAATTGTTGCGGCAAAGTGTTTACAAGGTTGCCATAGCTCCATATAATGCGCGTCTTTCGGGGGTATAGCTCAGCTGGGAGAGCGCTTGCATGGCATGCAAGAGGTCAGCGGTTCGATCCCGCTTACCTCCACCAGAAAGGTGGGAGCCGAATGCACAAAGTTGGCATAGTGACAGTCTGGGCAGGTATTCTGATGAGCCTGCTTGGGTTGATTTTCGGCGCCATTGATTTGGTTGAATATGGCGAGCCCAGTATCTGGATCGCCATGGTACCCGCAGGGTTCGCCTTGTTGCTGCTGGGTACGGTGGTAACGCAGTTTTCCACGAAATAGGAAACTGCGCGCGTCGAGTTGTACACAGGTCCCCATCGTCTAGAGGCCTAGGACACCGCCCTTTCACGGCGATAACACGAGTTCGAATCTCGTTGGGGACGCCAGTCTTGACGGGCTGCAGCGATGCAGCCCGTTTGTTTTCCGGTGCTGTGCCATCGGGAAATTGGAGTGGTAGTTCAGTTGGTTAGAATACCGGCCTGTCACGCCGGGGGTCGCGGGTTCGAGTCCCGTCCACTCCGCCAACCATCAGAAAACCGCAACATCACGCTGTGATGTTGCGGTTTTCTGTTTTTCCGGCGGGTGTTCATGAATCCGCGCGTAACGCCTTGCAGGTGTTGATCAGGCCGTTGGTCGAGCTGTCGTGTCCACTGGCTTTGCCGGGGTTGACCAGCCCCTGCTCGATGGCGCCTGCCAGTTGCTTGCCCAGTTCCACCCCCCACTGGTCAAACGAGTTCACATCCCAGATCATGCCCTGCACGAATACCTTGTGTTCATACAGGGCGATGAGTGCGCCCAGGGTATGCGGGTCAAGCTTGCGGTAAAGCAGGGTGTTGCTGGGGCGGTTGCCGGGAAACACCTTGTGTGGCAGCAGCATCCTGATTTCAGCGCTGCCCAGGTTGGCGGCAGTCAGCTCCGCGCGTACCTCGGCGCGGGTTTTCCCCAGCATCAATGCCTTGCTCTGGGCAAAACAGTTGGACAGCAGCACTTGATGCTGCTGATTGATGGGATTGTGCGACTCGGCAGCCGCCAGGAAGTCCGCCGGAATCAGCCGGGTGCCCTGGTGGATGAGCTGGTAGAACGCGTGCT
This sequence comes from Sulfuriferula plumbiphila, assembly GCF_009938015.1. NCBI lineage: Bacteria > Pseudomonadati > Pseudomonadota > Betaproteobacteria > Nitrosomonadales > Sulfuricellaceae > Sulfuriferula > Sulfuriferula plumbiphila. The sequence goes on from NZ_AP021884.1 coordinate 1,425,213, forward strand.
GGCCGTTGGTGCCGGGCTCGCCCCAGATAATCGCACCGGTGGCGTAATGTACGGGTTTGCCCGTGCGCGTGACGCTTTTGCCGTTGCTTTCCATATCGAGTTGCTGGAGATAGGCGGGAAAGCGCGCCAGATACTGGTCGTAAGGCAGCACCACCTGGCTTTGCGCATCCCAGAAGTTGTTGTACCAGATACCCAGCAGCGCCATGATCACCGGCATGTTTTGCGCCAGCGGCGCAGTGCGGAAGTGCTGGTCCATGGCGAATGCGCCGTCGAGCAGCGCGGCAAAGTTGTCCATGCCGACCATCAGTGCAACCGACAGCCCCACCGCGGACCATACCGAGTAGCGTCCGCCCACCCAGTCCCAGAAAGCGAACATGTGGGTCGTATCGATGCCAAAGGCGCGTACTTTTTCGGTATGCGTCGAGACTGCGACGAAGTGCCGGGCGACGGCTGCTTCGTCTTTCAGCGCGGTGACCAGCCAGCGTCTTGCCAGCTGCGCGTTGAGCAGGGTTTCCGGAGTGCCGAAAGATTTCGAGACGACGATAAACAGCGTGGTTTCCGGATCCAGGCGGCGCAGGGTTTCACTGATATGGGTGGGATCCACATTAGAGACGAAATGCGGCGTGAGGCCCTTTTGCCAGTACGGCGTGAGTGCCTGGGTTACCATTACCGGGCCCAGATCGGAGCCGCCGATGCCGATATTGACGATGTCGGTGATGCGTTTGCCGGTATGGCCGCGCCATTTACCGCTACGCACCGCCTGGGTGAATCTTTTCATGCGCGCCAGCACTTGGCGCACATCCGGCATGACATCCTTCCCCTCCACAAAAACCGGCTGTTCCGAGCGGTTGCGCAGTGCGGTGTGGAGTACCGCACGATGCTCGGTGAGGTTGATTGCGACGCCGCTGAACATGGCCTCAATGGCCGTCTGCAGCTGGCTGGTGCGCGCCAGCTTGACCAGTGATTTCATGGTATCCGGCGTGATGCGGTTTTTCGAGTAATCCAGCAGGATGCCGGCAGCGCTCATTGAAAACCGCTCGAAACGTTTTTTATCCTCGGCAAACAGGTCGCGCATGGCGGTTTTGGCCAGGGCTTTGCGCTGCGCTTTCAGCGCCTGCCAGGCGGGGGAGAGAGTAGGGTCTGACATGGTTGTATGGTAGCGGCTCCAGTCCAGTTGAATTATTGTCCGTTGGGCACAAGGATAATGCCGGCCAATGGTGGTACGGTCAGGGTAAGTGATGCCGGATATCCCATCCATGGTGCGGCGTCGGTCAGCACGCCGGCACCGTTGCCAGCGTTGCTGCCACCGTAGTATGTCGAATCACTGTTAAAGATTTCTGAATATGAACCTGTCTGAGGCAGGCCAATTCGATAATTGGTGCGCAGCACCGGGGTAAAGTTCAACACCACTACAACATGAGAGCCGTCGCAGGCGTAGCGCACGTAGCTCAATATGGATTGTTCGGCATCATGGCAATCAATCCAGGCGAAGCCGTCCGCCGAGAAGTCCAGCTGGTGCAATGCCGGGATGCCACGGTAGAGCTGGTTGAGGTCATGCACCAGCTTGTGGACGCCCTCGTGCCAGCGGTTCTGCAGCAGACTCCAGTCCAGTTCCCAGCCCGGATTCCACTCGCGCCCCTGGGCAAATTCGTTACCCATGAAGTTGAGTTTCTTGCCCGGCGTGGTCATCTGGTAGGCAAATAGCAGGCGCAGGTTGGCGAACTGCTGCCAGGTGTCGCCCGGCATTTTGCCGATCAGCGAGCCTTTGCCGTGTACCACTTCATCGTGTGAAAACGGCAGCATGAAGTTTTCGGTATACGCATAAAGCTGGCCAAAGGTAAGCAGGTCGTGGTGATATTTGCGGTGCACCGGGTCGTGGCGGATATAGGTCAGGGTATCGTTCATCCAGCCCATGTTCCACTTCATCGAGAACCCCAGCCCACCCAGATACACCGGCCGTGACACCATCGGCCACGAGGTGGATTCCTCAGCCAGTGTCAGTGCGCCGGGGAAGGCATCGTGCACCAGGATGTTGAGCTCGCGCAGGAATTCGATGGCATCCAGGTTTTCGCGCCCGCCGAACCGGTTGGGCAGCCATTCGCCTGCTTCGCGTGAATAGTCGAGATAGAGCATCGACGCCACCGCATCAACGCGCAGACCGTCGAAGTGGAACTCGGCCAGCCAGTAGTGCGCGCTGGAGAGCAGGAAGCTTTTCACTTCGTTGCGGCCGTAATTGAAAATATAGGTGCCCCAGTCCTGGTGGAAGCCCATGCGCGGATCTTCGTGTTCGTACAGGGCGGTCCCATCAAAGCGCGCCAGCGCAAACCCGTCCTGCGGGAAATGCGCGGGCACCCAGTCCAGCAACACGCCCAGTCCGGCCTGGTGGCAGGTGTCAATGAAGTGGCGCAGGTCGTCCGCACTGCCGAACCGGCTGGTGGGCGCAAAGTAGCCGGTGGCCTGATAGCCCCAGGATTCGTCCAGAGGATGCTCGTTGACCGGCATCAGCTCGATATGGGTGTAGCCCATTTCAAGGACGTAGGGTACAAGATGTCCGGCCAGTTCGCGATAGGTGTAAAAGCGTCCGTCCGGGTGGCGCCGCCACGAGCCGGCATGGATCTCGTAGACGTTCATCGGTGCATGCAGCCAGTTGCGGTTGGCGCGCGTGGCCAGCCAGGCAGCGTCATTCCAGGTGTGGCTGGAGACCGGTGCCACGCGCGAGGCGGTGCCGGGGCGCAGTTCGGAAAACTGTGCGTAAGGGTCGCTTTTTAACAGCAGCTGACCGCTGTGGCGGTTGTGTATCTCATATTTGTAATGTGCACCTGCCATGATGTCGGGGATGAACAGCTCCCACACACCGGAGTCGCCATGCGCGCACATCGGGTGCCTGCGCCCGTCCCAGTGGTTGAAGTCACCCACTACCGAAACCCGGTCGGCATTGGGCGCCCACAGCGCAAAGCGCACGCCGTCCACGCCATCCACACGGTATGGCTGGCTGCCCAGCATTTGGTAGGCCTGGTGCAGGCGGCCTTCATTGAACAGGTACAAATCGTGCTCTGTGAGTTGGGGAGAGAAGGCATAAGGGTCGTGACCCACGACCTCAGCGCTGGGATAAGTGCGGCGGATGCGATAAGGATGAACGGGAGGCACCGCTCCACGCCATTCGAACACCCCGCGTGCATCCACCCGCTGCAACGCAGTCTCGGCACCATTCGCGAGCAGGGTCATGGACACGGCGTAAGGATCGTAAATGCGGATCAGCCACCCGGCATCGAGTTGGTGCAATCCGAGCAGTTCGCACGGATTGTGTGCACGCCCGCCGGCAAGTGCGTCAAATTCGGGAAGGGTATTGGCGGCTGGCTTGGGTGCGCTTGATTTGGCTGTCATGGGCTGGCCTGTATCGGCGTTTATTGGTGTGGGCTATTATAGCTACGAGGATATCGCAGCTATTCAATAAATTTGTAAAGCAAAAAAGGAGCCTGTCTTGCAAAAAGATTTTCCGCGCTTCGTCAGCCTCCTCACCAAGAATACCGTCGCGCTGATTCTTGCCGGTGGCCGCGGTTCCCGACTCAAACAATTAACTGACTGGCGCGCCAAGCCCGCCGTGCCGTTTGGCGGCAAGTTCCGCATCATCGATTTTCCGCTCTCCAATTGCCTCAATTCCGGTATCCGTCGCGTGGGCGTGCTGACGCAGTACAAGGCGCACTCGATGATCAAGCATATCCAGCGCGGCTGGGGGTTCTTGCGCGGCGAGTTCAACGAGTTCATTGAACTGTTGCCTGCGCAGCAGCGCGTTTCCGAGCTGGACTGGTACAAGGGTACCGCAGATGCGGTGTTCCAGAACATGGATATTGTGCGTAATTACGAACCCGATTATGTGCTGATACTGGCGGGCGATCACATCTACAAAATGGACTACGGCGAAATGCTGGCATGCCACGTGCGCCACGAGGCCGACATGACGGTGGCGTGTATCGAGGTGCCGATTGAAGACGCGCGCGCGTTTGGCGTGATGACCGTGGACGCCGATGAGCGCGTGGTGGGTTTTGCCGAAAAGCCGGATAACCCCAGCACCCTGCCCGGCAACCCGGAGCGCGTGCTGGTGTCCATGGGCGTGTATGTGTTCAACGCCCGCTTCCTCTACGAACAGCTGATTCGCGACGCGGATGATCCCGCTTCCGAACACGATTTCGGCAAAAACATCATTCCGCACCTGATCGATCGCTACCGCGTCTACGCGCACAGCTTCAAGGACAGTTGCATCGGCAGCCTGCCGGGCAGCGAGCCCTACTGGCGCGATGTGGGTACGGTGGATGCCTATTGGGCGGCCAATCTGGATCTGGCCAACATCACGCCGGAACTCAATCTGTACGACAGGCAATGGCCGATCTGGACCCACCAGGAACAGCTTCCCCCCGCCAAATTCGTGTTCGATGATGAAGAGCGGCGTGGCGTGGCGCTCGAAAGTATGGTATCGGGTGGCTGTCTTATCAGCGGCGCCACGGTGCGCCGCTCGGTGTTGTTTTCCAATGTCCAGGTCCACAGTTTCGCCACGGTGGAAGACGCCGTGGTGCTGCCCAACGTCGACATTGGCCGACATGCCTGCCTGCGCCGCTGCGTGATCGACAAGGACTGCAAGATACCCGAGCGCCTGGTGGTGGGGGTGGACCGCAAGGAGGACGAACGGCGTTTTTATGTGACCGAAAACGGCATTACCCTGATTACGCCCGGCATGCTCGGCCAGCATCCGCACCATATCCGTTAGGATCAATTTTAAAATGGCGATTTAACGGATTTTTCAAGGTTTACTTATGCCCACACGCTGTCTTGATCTCATCCTGTGCTGGCATTTTCACCAGCCAGACTACCGCGACTATGCCAGCGGCGAATACCGCCTGCCCTGGACTTATCTGCACGCCATCAAGGATTACAGCGACATGGCTGCGCATCTGGAGGCGCATCCGCAGATGCACGTAACATGCAATTTCGTGCCGGTACTGCTTGACCAGCTGGAAGATTACACCAGCCAGTTCAAGGCGAACAAACCGCGCGACCCGTTACTGGCCTTGCTGATAGAACCCGAGCTGGAACACATAGCGCAAGTGCAGCGCGACCTGATTCTGGAATACTGCTTTCGCTGCAATCATGTCACCATGGTGCGGCCTTATCCAGCCTACCACCAGCTGGCTGAGCTGTTCCAGCTGGCAGAGAGGCAGGGGCGCGACGCTTTGAATTATCTTTCCGGGCAATACCTCTCCGACCTGGTGACCTGGTACCACCTCGTCTGGACAGGCGAGACCGTGCGCCACCAGTATCCGTGGTTGCTGGATCTGATGAAAAAAGGCAGGGGTTTTACCCTGGCAGACCGGCGCAGCGTGTACCAGCTGATCGGCGAAGTGACTATCGACCTGATTCCGCGCTACCGCAAGCTTGCCGCCTCCGGCCAGATAGAAATCTCCAGTACGCCACACTATCACCCGATTGCCCCGGTGTTGATGGATTTTGCTGCGGCACGCGAAGCCTGGCCGCAGTGCGAATTGCCTGTCGAGGCGGCTTATCCCGGTGGTGCGGCGCGCGTGCGGCGGCACCTGGATTCTGCGCTTGCCACCCACCAACAGCGCTTTGGTGCGGCAGCGCAGGGCATCTGGCCGGCCGAAGGCGGTATCTCGACGGCGCTGGTTGGCATGTTCGATGAAGCCGGGATGGCATGGAGCGCGAGTGGCGAGGCAGTGCTGGCCAATAGCCTGCATGCTGCCGTGGTGCCTGATGCCGACCAGCGCCAGCTGCGTTATCGTCCCTATCGCGTGGCCGGGCACAAGACGCTGTGTTTCTTTCGTGACGACCGGCTGTCCGACATGATCGGTTTTGAATATGCCAAGTGGCACGCCAATGATGCCGTCAAACATTTTGTCGCCGAGCTGGAAACCATTCTGCATCAGGCTCCGGAGCACGAAACCCCGGTGGTGAGCGTGATTCTCGATGGCGAGAACGCCTGGGAATACTATCCCTATAACGGCTATTTCTTCCTCGACGAACTGTACGCCGCGCTGGAAAATCACCCCGGCATTCATACCCACAGCTTCGCCAGCTACTTGGCGGAGCGCGCCAAGCACCCGCATGCCGCGCAAGTTGGCGAGTTGCCACGTCTGGTAGCGGGTAGCTGGGTTTACGGTACGTTTTCGACCTGGATTGGCGTGCCGGAAAAAAACCGTGCCTGGGATCTGCTGGCGCGTGCCAAGCAGCAGTATGATCTGGTCATGGCCACTGACACGCTGAGCGCGGCAGAAAAGACTGCCGCAGAAGCGCAACTGTGCGATTGCGAGAGCTCGGACTGGTTCTGGTGGTTTGGCGGCTCCAACCCGCGCCATAGCGTGGAGAGCTTTGACCGCCTGTATCGGGCCAACCTGGTTCAGCTCTACCACCTCCTCAAACTGCCCGTGCCGGATGCATTGAGTATTCCCATCAGCCACGGCGGCAGCGAAGCCGAGGCGGGCGGCACCATGCGCCGGGCATCCTGATCCAGACAGGGGGGCCCCATTTTGATTAAAGACGCCGGACACGCTTATAAATGAAGCCTACCATTTCCCTGCTTTTTGGCGTCCACGCCCACCAGCCAGTGGGCAACTTTACTGAAGTGCTCGATGACGCTCAGCGGCGCTGTTACGGGCCGTTTATCCGCACCCTGTACCGTTATCCGCGGTTCCGTTTTGCCGCGCATTTTTCCGGCTGGCTGCTCGATTATCTGCTGCGCGTTTACCCGGAGGACATGGCGTTGCTCAAACAAATGGTAGCGCGCGGCCAATTGGAAATGGTCGGCGCCGGCGACACCGAACCGGTACTGGCAGCAATCCCCTACCGCGACCGCATGAGCCAGCTCAATGCCTTGTCCGAGCGCCTCCATGCCGCCTTTGGCCAGCGCCCGCAAGGCGCCTGGCTCACCGAGCGGGTGTGGGAAGCGACCGTGGTGCCGGCGCTGGCTGATGCCGGTATTGGCTATGTCACCGTGGACGACTATCACTTCCTGTGTGCCGGACAGGACGCGGACAAACTCAACGGCTTTTTTACTACCGAGGAAGATGGCCGTCGCCTGGATCTTTATCCCATTTCCGAGGCCTTGCGTTATCGGCTGCCGTTTGCTCCGGCGCACGAGGCGGTGGCCCATATCGAATCGCTGGCCAAAACCGGCGAGGCAGCGGCGATTTATTTTGATGACATTGAAAAATTCGGTATCTGGCCGGAAACCTACGCCTGGGTATTTGAAAAAGGCTGGCTCACCCAGTTCATCGAAGGCGTGCTGGCCTCACAGATCATCCGCACCGAAACCTTCAGCGCGCATCATGCGCGCGCCAAGACTCACGGCGTCGTATATTTACCCACCACGTCCTATATTGAAATGAACGAATGGACGCTGCCCGCGCATGTCGCTGCGCGCTATGATGGCTTGATTGCTGCGAGCAAGGCGAGCGGACGTTTTGAATCCGAAAAAGCTTTTCTGCGCGGCGGTATCTGGAAAAATTTTTTCTCCGTGTACCCCGAATCCAACTGGATGCACAAGCGCATGTTAAGCCTGTCGCAACGTCTCCAGACGCTGCCAGCGGAGCAGGCAAGCGAGCGCATGCGCGTGCTGCTGCATGAAGCCCAGGCCAACGATGCCTACTGGCACGGTCTGTTCGGCGGCCTGTACCTGCCGCATCTGCGCCGCGCCGTGTACAACGCCATCGTCGAGCTAGAAGGACTGCTGGACAGCACAATACCGCGCCCGGCCGTGTTGCGCGCAGACACGGATATGGACGGCAATGATGAGATTTTCCTTCACAACAGTGCCCTGCAGGCGGTGGTGCGGCTGGACGGCAGCGCCAGCGTGATCGAACTGGATGCCTACCGCCTGCGGCACAACTTTGGCGATACCCTGCGCCGCCAGCCGGAGCATTATCACCACAAAACTCTGGTCAATGACCCCGGCGCAGCGCATCACGGCGATGGCATCAACTCAGCACACGACCGCATCAGTTTCAAACACATTGTGACGCAGGACGACCTGACCTACGATGCGGCGGGACGCACGCTATTCAGGGACACGCTGCATGATGTCGATGAGGGTGCAATCGCGCTGGATTATGTGCTGCGGGCAAGTACCGAAGACAAGCTGAGTTTTGTTGCCCAGACCCGTGCCGGTGCACTGCACAAGCATATTGCCATGCTGGACGGACAGCTTAAGGTGACTTACCAATTCCCTAAAAAACTGCACGGCCAGTTCATCACCGAAATCAATCTGGCCATGCCCAGTTGCGATGGTCCGGCGGGGCGTTTCGTGCTTCAGGGCGAGATTCCCGGGGGATTTGGCCAGCCGCTGACAGTGGAAGTACTGGATCAAATCAGTGTGGAAGACGCTGTGCTGGGCGGCAGTTTGTCGCTCGATGTGAGCCCGCCAGCCAGGTTTGCTGCGCAGCCCCTGTTTACGGTATCGCAATCCGAAGCCGGATTTGAGAAAATCATGCAGGCAGTGACCCTGCAACTGGACTGGCAGCTGCCAACAGTCGAAAATCAGCTGGAGCTCAGCCTGCTAATCTCACCTGCTTGATCGCTATCTAACCGGAGCCGTTAATGCTTAAAAAAACCGTGGCAAACAACAAGGTGGTGTATCTCACCTACAGCATCATTGACCAGAATGGTGCGGTATTCGAACAGTACGATGTGCCTATCGGCTACGTTCACGGCGCCAATAGCGGCCTGTTCGAGAAAATCGAGGCCACGCTGGCGGGGCATGAGGAAGGTGAGCGGGTGGAGGTGATTCTCACGCCCGGTGACGGCTTTGGACAACATCAGCCTGAGCTCACCTTTACCGACAGCATCGACAATGTGCCGCCCCAGTTTCGCCACGTAGGCGCGTCCGTGAGCTTTGAAAACGACGCAGGCGAGAGCAAGGAATTTCGCGTGACCAAAATCGAAGACGGCAAGCTCACCGTGGATGGAAACCACCCGCTGGCCGGACAGACCGTGCGCTTCATTGTCAATATCGTGGATATACGCGATGCGACTGCAGAAGAAATTGCCAACGGCAGGCCGGAAGATGCCGGCGCGCCAAGGCTGCACTGAGTACTCCAATGCCCCCGCAGTCAATAAAAAAGCCCCCGGATTCGAGGGCTTTGTGTTTTAACGCAGTGTTTTATTTGGGGCAGCTGGCGGTGTCGGAGGGTACCTTTCCAACCAGCATCAGGAAGCTGCCGAACGGCCCCATCACGCCCATGGCTTCCAGCTTGGGGCCAGAAAATTCGAGGCGGCCAAACATCATGGCCTTCATCGGGCCGTATTCACCGGCACCCATTTCTTTCCAGCGTTCGGTTGTTGCATGCATGAGGTAATCCACGCTGGAGTCGAGTTTTGCAGTTTCCAGTTTGCCACCGTAAATGCACATGGCCTTGTCGCCTTTATCGGCAATGCGCATTTCCACATGGGGGCTGTTTTCGCAGTCGGTGCGGTACATCTGGATGACCTTGTAGCCGTGACCGTGGTCATTCTTAATCCACTTGCCGGCCAGGCCGCTGGTCAGGTTGGCATCCTTGTTCCAGGCTTCACAGGCCTGGGCGGCCCATTCAGCCGACATCATCACCGTTGCCGCGTGTACCTGACCAGCAAGCATGGCCAAACCGAAACCGGACAGGGCAACGAGTTGTTTCAATCCTGCATGCATGTGTGTCTCCTTAAATTTATGTATGAATATTGGAATGGTGATTCGGGGTTGTTGTTACCAGCTGCCACCGAAGGCAAAAACTTACCCGCTTCAATCGGGCCTGTCAAACTTGACTTCGCGCCTGTCCGCAGGCTATCAATGCGGCAATTTGGCGTGCCTCAGGCGCTATGCTTGCGTAGCCAACACGCCGCCCCTGGCGCTGACCGGACTCGAACAAAAGAGGCGCTGCCAGTAATTTGAATCAGTCATGCGAATTCGTGAGCTATCCCGATCAGCTGGACGCAAGTGCCTTGTCATAGGAGTCGGCAAACAGCTTCAACCCGTCCGCCTGCAAGGTGTCACCCACGGCATTCAGATCGATGCCAAGATTTTCCAGCGCGACATAATCGGCCTCGGCAGCGGCGATTGCGTCATTCAATGTCAGTTCGGCATGGCCGTGATCGCGAAACGCCGCCAGAGTGGCGTCGGGTACGGTGTTGATGGTTTCCGTGCCGATCAGCGCCTCCAGATATTTCACATCGGAATAGGCAGGATTTTTGGTACCGGTGCTCGCCCACAGCAGGTATTGCGGGCGCGCGCCCGCGCGCGCCAGATCTGCAAACATCACGCCATGAAAAATATCCTGATAGCGCTGATAGGCGAGTTTGGCGGTAATCAGCGCCGCGCGCCCGGTCAGCGTTTGCGCAGCATCGGTATCGATGCTGGCGAGGCGTTGATCCACCAGGGTATCCACCCGCGACAGGAACAGGCTGGCAACGGCTTTGACGCTGCGCAGAGCGCCGCCCTGTGCCTGGCGCTGCTTGAGTCCGCGAATGTAGGCCTCGAACACACGCACTGTCTGGCGGAGCGAAAACAGCAGGGTGATGTTGATGCTGACGCCCGCGGCAGTGAGTTGTTCAAATGCGGCTAATCCCGCCGCCGTACCCGGTATCTTGATCAGCAGGTTGGGACGGTTCACGGCGGCACGCAGGCGTTGTGCAGCGGCAATCGTGGCGTCGCTGTCGTGCGCCAGATGCGGTGAGACTTCCAGACTGACATAACCGTCGTCGCCTTGACAGCGCTGATAGGTGGGCAGCAACAGATCGCACGCTGCCTGGATGTCGGGAATGACCAGTGCCTCGTAGCGCTTTTCTGCATCCGCCTGACTGGCTTTGAGACGTGCCAGATCGTCGTGGTAGTAAGGGCTTTCGGCGAGTGCCTTCTGGAAAATGCTGGGGTTGGAGGTAACCCCGGAAATGCCGTCATTTTCGATGAGTTGTTGCAGCCCGCCTTCGCGCAGCAAGGTACGCGAAAGATTGTCGAGCCAGATTGACTGGCCTAGCTGGTTGAGTTTGCGCAGTGGGCTCATTGCTGAATTCTCCAAAGAATGGGGGATACCCGTTTACCTTAATATAGCCGGTTGTGTTTACTCCGCCGTGACAGTTGCGGGTTTGGCAGCCGGCTGTATGGATTGTTCCACCAGACGGATGCGTGCCTGGATAGCGGCGAGTGTAGCGGCGTCGCCTCCCTGCTTTTCCTGCAAGCCCAGATAGGTCAGCAGCGGACGCCGCCAGCCCTGCATTGAGGCGGTATCCACGGCGGCCTGCAACGTGGCGGCATCGAATTGGCCCCGCTTGACCATGATCCCGCTGGCGATGAGGCGTGAAACCGGGTCGTCAATCGCCGCGATGCTGCGATTGATATCGGCCTGGGGCCGGCTGGCTGCCCCCACCAGCCCGGCGTATTGCAGAGGGAGCAGTTTGGTTTCCATGCCTTGCCAGTCACCGCTGATAAAACGTGCATAAGCGCTATCGGCAGGCGTGGTGCGGAGGGCAGCGAGTTTGCTGTAGCCGGTGCACGGCGCAAAATCGAGTGCAGCGATGCGCAGTCCGCAGCGCACCAGTTCGATATGCCCGACCGCCGCCACGTCACCGGTTGCGGCCACGGCGGCACGCGCCCGGGCAAAGCTGGTGGCGGCGAGCTTCACATCGCCTGCGAGGTAGTGTTGCGTATAGCGTTCGACTGCAGCTTTCGCCTGGTACTGCCAGTCGGGTGCAGACTGGCCTGCGCAGGCGCTGAGCAACAGGCTCAAAATCAGGATGAAGATGATCTTCATGGCAGCTTGACCTTGCCGGGTTCGGAGGAGGGCAGGATGCGGTTGATTTTGGTGATGAGCTGATTGGCCTTGCTCACCGCCTCGTCCACTTGCCCGCGCAGTTGTCCAAGGTCATCGGTGCCGTCCTTGAGATTGGCGGTCAGACCGTTGACGTTGGCCAGGATTGCGTCCAGTTTGTTCAGGCTCACGCGCAGGTCGCCCAGCATGGCCTGAATTTGCGCCAGCGACTGGTCTGCCTTGTCGGCCATACCCCCCCGGGAAAATGCCCAGTGATCCATTTTTTGCGACAGGGCGTCGAGGTTGGCGGTCAGCTTGCGCGCATTGTTCAGTGCATCCATCAGCACCTGTGCATTCCGCTCGCTACCCAATAGTCCCTGGGCCATACCGTATTTGCCGGACATCCGGGTGGTAACGGTTTTGACGTTGACCAGCGCGGCATCGATTTCGCCATTCTTGCGCGTGATGTAAGCCACGTTTTTGCTCACCCCGGCCAGCTGATCGAGGATGCCATTGACCTTGGCTGCCAGTGCCGGCACGTCCACCGCCGCACTGCCCATATCCAGCGGTACTGCGGCGCCATTGGCCAACGCCGGGCTACTCAAGTCGGTTAAATCCACGCGTATCCTGGCTGCGCCAACCAGTGGTCTTTCCACGGCAAACCGGCTGTTGCGGCGCAACCAGCGCCTCTCGCGGCCAGGCACGCTGATTGTGATATGGACCAGGCCCTGATCGGTGAGCGCGACATTCGCCACCTGGCCTATGGCAATGCCGCGAAAGGTAAGCGGCGTGCCCACGCCGATACCTTCGGCGCTGGACGCGGCCAGGGTGTAATGCCAAGTACGTTCGAAATAACCGCGTGCGTAGAGCAGATAAACGAAAAATGTCGTAGTGACCAACACAGCGCTGATGACAAATAGTCCGACCTTGAATTGCATGGATTTATTCATGGTGGGTTTCCATTTGAGGCATGGTTCCGTACAAGGCCTGATTCCAGGTATAGTCAAGTATCCGGTGCGCCGGGTATACGTCCGCCAGGCGCGCCAGCAAGGTGCCAAGCGCGTCCGGGTAGGGTACATCCGCAAGCAGCAGTGCCGGGCGGTCAATTACCAGCAGCGGGCGCCGTAGCTGAATTGCGCGCGCCAGTTTCACCGCAAAGCGCTGGGTGGGCGTGAGGTCTTCATCGCGCTTCATGGCGATATCGCCATGCCCGCAGCTATCGAGCAGGCGCTGTGCCCGCGCGCTGGCCTGGGTCCATGACATGGCCTGGTGAAACTGTTCGACCAGCGCAATGTTTTCCAGCGCAGTCAGGTTCACCCGCAACGGCAGCTCCGGCGACACCAGTGCGCAGGCGTCGCCCTGATCACCCAGTAGCGCCGCCAGGCGAATACGCCGTGCGGCCTCATCTGCGCACCAATCTATATGTATTTGAAAGCTAATGATGCAACCTCGATCAGAACAATGGCAAAAAACACCCGCATCATGCCCTTGAGTACGGCCACCGGCACCAGGAACAGCCGCCGGGGAATTTCCAGCCCGGTTTTCAGCGGGATCAATGTCACGCACAGCCCGAACAGGGTGGTTTTGAGCACCAGCCAAAACATCAGCGGAAACGCCAAAAGCTGGCCGATGGCGCGCGCGTAAGCCGGGAAATTCACCGGGTGCAGGCCATAAATCACGAAAAACGCCACCCCCAGTGCCGTCAGTCCCGACAGGCCTGTCAGCGCGAGTACCGAGAGCACCCCACCCACCACGCGCGGCATGAATTCATAACGGATGGGGTCGATGCGCGCGTGCTCGAATGCCGCCAGCTCGTTGTTGACGTGCATCAGCGCGATTTCGGTGTTGATCGCCGCCCCCGAGCGCAGGGCCACAAACAGCACCGATAAAAACGGCAGCAACTCCATCACCAGGAAACCCACAATCAGCCCCGGCACGTATTCCGACAAACCAAAATTGCGCGCCACCGTCACCATGATCCGGATAATCACCGCGCTGATGACCAGCGAATAGGCAATAAATATGGGCAGCGCCTGCACCGCCGTAAAATAAATCTGCTTGGTGATAATCCAGCGCGTGGCGCTGTCGTAAGTGCGCGGGTTGAGCACCACTACCAGCAAGCGCCAGCCAAAATTTGCCAGCGCAGTGGCCGAGCGCAGGCGTGTAATCACGGCATTGCCGATGGTTTCGATCCAGGTGACCAGCATGTTCATTGTCAAAAAAGCTTATCGGGCAGGACAAGTATGTGTTGCAAGGTTACCATGCGCAAGTACACTGGTATGAGGTTAGAATGGTCTACCAAAAGGAGATCATGAAGATGAAAATCAGACGGGCAAAATGGTTATTGCTGGTGAGTGTGCTATGCACCTCGCTGGCAGCCGCGGCATCGGGTGGCGTGCTGATCAAGGACGAAACCCTGTATGCCAAACCCGCAGCGCGCAGCGCGTCGGTTGGCAGGGTGGTGCGCGGCACCCCGGTAACGGTGGTGGCACGCCAGGGCGGCTGGCTGGAAGTGACAAGTGGCCGTACGCGCGGCTGGGTGCGCATGTTCTCGGTGCGCGGCAGCGTCGGTGGCGGCGGCAATACGGCGGCTGAACTGGCGGGTCTGGTGCAGGCGGGGCAGCGTCGGCCCGGTAATATTGTGGCCACGGCAGGTGTGCGCGGGCTCAACGAAGAAGACCTCAAGACTGCAAGATACAGCGAGCCTGGCATCCAGGATCTCGCGTCCTACTCGGTTTCTGCGGGAGCGGCGCGCCAGTTTGCCGGCAAAGCACGACTCAGTCGTCAAAACGTCGCCTATCTGCCCAACCCGGCCGGATCTGGCGATGAAAACCGTAACAATGCCTGGGAGGTGCCGCAATGAAGAAATCCATTTTGATCATTGCGCTGGGCGCGGTATTTGCAAGCAGTGGTGCGTATGCGCTCAATCTGCAGGATATGTTGAAAGATGAGCTGCTCAAACAGATTGAGCCCAGGCAAGCTGAACCCCAGCAAACAGCCCCGAGTGAAACGGGCAACGCCCACGGCGCGCAGGACAATCCGGCCGCCACCGTTCTGGGTGCGTTCGCCAAGACCTCGACCGAAGACGAAATCCGCATCGGGCGCCAGATTGCCGGTGATCTGCTGGGTGCGGCGCCGCTTGTGCCCGATGCCAGCCTGCAGCGCTATGTCAACCAGGTGGGGCGCTGGGTCGCGTTGCAGAGCGATCGTCCGGATCTGCCCTGGCATTTTGGCGTGATTGACACTACCGACATCAATGCGTTCGCCGCCCCCGGGGGCTACGTGTTTGTCACCCGGGGTTTGTATCAGAAGCTCAATAGCGAGGCTGAACTGGCCGGTGTGCTCGCGCATGAAATCAGCCATGTGGTGCACAAGGATCATCTCAAAATCCTGCAACAAACCAGGCTGCTCAACCTCGGTGCGCAATACCTTGGCAAACAGGCAAAGGGCCAGGATGCGGTACAGAAACTGATTGGTAGCGGTGCCGAAATCGTGGCGCGCGGACTCGACAAGAATGCCGAGTTTGCCGCTGATCGCATGGGTGTGGTGCTTGCCGCACGCGCTGGTTACGATCCCTACGGCCTGCCCGCCGTGCTCGAAGAAATCGGTCACACTGCGCCGAACGACAGCCGCGTCGCGCTGTTGTTCAAGACACATCCGGCGCCGGCGGAACGCCTGTCCATGCTGGGGGAGGCGATTGGCACCCACTTTGACAGCCTCGCCCCGGGGAAGGAGCTCAAAGATCGGTTCTACCGGATTCGTTAATCATCCGGGATGCAGCTCGCCAAGCTCAGGCGCACGTTACCGCGCACCATTGTTAGCCTGCTGATTACCCTGCTGCTGGTGCTGGCCAGCCAGGGCAGCGTGCGGCTCGGTTTGCTGGAGCGCCTCGAAGCGTGGGCCTACGACGCGCGTCTCCTGCTCACCATGCCGCACACGGTTGACCCGCGTGTGGTGATTGTGAACATAGACGAAAAGAGCCTGAAGGAGGTCGGGCGCTGGCCATGGGGACGCGACAAGCTGGCTGAGCTGGTGCAGCGTCTGTTTGACCACTACAGCGTTGCCGCGGTGGGGTTCGACGTGGTGTTTGCCGAGCCCGATACCAGTTCCGGTCTGCCCGTGCTGGAAAAACTCGCCGCCACCCGGCTCAAGGGTAATCCGGATTTTGCAACAGCCCTTAAGAGTGCGCGGCCGTTGCTGGATTTCGATGGCCAGTTTGCCGAGTCCCTGCGCACGGGGCCGGTGGTGCTGGGCTACTATTTCACGCCTTATCCCGGGACTTCGGGCGTGCTGCCGGAACCGGTATTTGCGTCTAGGGCGATGGCGGGGCAGGACGCAGACTTCATCAGCAATCGAGGTTATGGCGCCAACCTGCCAGCCTTGCAGGCAAACGCAGCGAGCGGCGGGTTTTTCAACATGCTGGCGGATTTCGACGGCGTGACCCGGCGCATGTCCCTGTTGCAGAAATACCAGGGCGCGGATTACGAAGCGCTGTCGCTCGCCACGCTGCGCACTGCATTTGGCGCGGCGCTGGGCTATCGGCGCGTAGCCGACGCGGGCCCGCATTACACCCATCTGGAGCTGGTCGCCGACGGCCTGCGCGTGCCCGTGGACAGCCAGGCTGCGGCGTATGTGCCGTATCGCGCTTATCCTGGCTACCGCTATTATTCCGCTGCCGACATACTGGCGCAGCGCATCCCGGCTGCCGAGCTGGAAAATGCCATCGTGCTGGTGGGCACCACCGCTCCCGGCCTGCTCGATCTGCGTGTTACCCCGGTGGCGCGCAGCTACCCCGGCGTGGAAATCCACGCCAACCTGATTTCCGGCATCCTCGACGACACCATCCGCTATATCCCGGCCTACGCGCACGACCTGACCCTGGCGGTGCTGGGCGTACTTGGCGTGCTGCTGGCGCTGATACTGCCGCGCCTGACCCCGGTGCGCGGTGCGGCGTTGTCGCTGGCACTGGTTGCCCTTGTGGTGGCAGGCAATTACTGGGCGTGGCAGCACAAGCTGGTATTTCCGCTGGCCACGCCGCTGCTGCTGATACTGGGCCTGATGCTGCTCAACATGGCCTGGGGCTTTTTTGCCGAAACACGCGCCAAGCGCCAGATCACCGGTCTGTTCGGACAATACGTGCCGCCCGAGCTGGTGGACGAGATGAGCCAGGATCCGTCGCGCTTCAACATGCGTTCCGAGAGCAAGGAGCTTTCCATTCTGTTCTCTGATGTGCGCGGCTTCACCACCCTTTCCGAGAGCCTTACCCCGCAGCAGCTATCCGACCTGCTCAATGAATTTTTGAGCGCCATGACCCAGGTGATACACCACCGTCAGGGCACCATCGACAAATACATGGGCGACTGTATCATGGCGTTCTGGGGAGCGCCCATGGACAATCCCAACCACGCTCGTGACGCGGTGCTGGCCGGGATGGAAATGCAGGTCGCGCTCACCGGGCTTAACAAAACCTTCGTCGCCAAGGGCTGGCCGGAGCTGCATGTGGGCGTCGGTATCAATACCGGCCGGGTCAGCGTGGGCAACATGGGCTCCCGGTTCCGCATGGCTTACACGGTGATGGGCGACGCGGTAAACCTCGCTTCGCGCCTGGAAGGCATCACCAAGTTTTATGCGGCGCCGGTGGCGGTGGGCGAGGGTACGCGCGCTGCGCTGCCGGACATGGTATTCATCGAGCTTGATTTGGTACGCGTCAAAGGTAAAGAGCAGCCCGTCGCCATCTTCCAGCCGCTGGGGCTGCAAGGCGAGGTGGACGCCGCCACGCTTGCCGCAGCACAGCGCTTCGCCGGCGCGCTGGCCGCGTACCGCGCCCAGCGCTGGGACGAGGCCGAGGTCCTGTTGAATGCGCTGCACAGCGAGAACCCTTCGAAGCTCTACGCGCTTTATCTCGAACGCCTCGCTCACCTGCGCGACAATCCGCCCGGCGCGGATTGGGACGGCGTGTGGATCTACGAATCGAAATGAAAGACAGGATACGTTGAAAGTCACCATCCTCGGTTGCAGCGGCGGCATCGGCGGCGGCAGGCACACCACCGCGCTGCTGGTGGACGACGACATTCTGATCGACGCCGGCAGTGGCGCGACTAAGCTTTCATTGGAACAGCTCGCCGCGATTGATCATGTATTCATCACCCATACTCATCTTGACCACATTCTGGCATTGCCGCTGATGCTCGACTCGGTGGGGGCGATGCGCGACCGCCCGGTGACGGTGTACGCCATTGATAGCGTGATCGAAATCCTGCGCCAGGATATCTTCAACTGGCGCATCTGGCCGGATTTCACCGAGGTGCCGGAGGAACGGCCCTACTTGCGCTACCAGGCGATCGAAGTCTATGAGCCAATTCGATTAGGCAAGCGCAGCATCACCGCGCTGCCTGCCAGCCATACCGTTCCGGCGGTCGGCTACCAGCTCGACAGCGGCGCGGCCAGCCTGGTGTTCAGCGGTGACACGGGCCCCAACCCGGCGCTATGGGATTGGCTCAACCATATCGAAAACCTGCGTGTTGTGATTGTCGAAACAGCCTTTCCGCAGGACGAGCACGGCATTGCGGAGGCATCCAAACATCTTTCCCCCAAGTTGCTGGCAGTTGAACTGGCGCAACTCAAGCGGTCTGCGGAAGTCTATATCACCCATCTCAAACCCGGGCGCGAACAGACCATCATGGAAGAAATCGCCCAGCACGCCAGCAATGACCATCAGCCCCGCGTGCTTGAAGAAGGACGCGTCTTCTGGCTGTAATCCAATGCGGGTAAATTGTTTCTTGTGGTTGTCAAGCAGGTGTTTTACCATTTAGACCATGTCTCGTTCGTGGAATAATTTCATACTGGTATTGCTGCTCGCGCTGCTGCAAGGCATTGCGCCGCTGCTGCACGCCCACGTACTCGAGTTTTCCATGCCTCACAAGATACACATCGATGGGCTGGAATTGGACTTGCCGCATAGTCAGCCTGACGCAGGTGTACATCAGCTCAAGTTGCATGTAGATGATTCGACTGCCATTGGCATGGAGAGCACTGGCAAGAACGATCGGGAAGAGAGGGTCGTTAATGCACCCATATTGGGGACTGTTGCAGCGGTCCTCACTTTGCCACGGGCCACCGCACCTCCATTACCTGCGTTCCTGACAGCAAGTACGTCCCCACCCTCCGGTTTTTATTTTCTCCCTCCCGCCCACGCGCCGCCCGGCGCAAATCCCCGCTGACCTGATTCAGGGCGTTTTCGCTCTGCATGCTTGTATTCACGATTGATTTGACGCGCCTGTGCGTGTCGTATTGCCTCATCCAAGGATAAAACATGAAACTCCAATATTGGGCGGCCACCCTGTGCCTGGCGTCCGCGCTGACGGCGCACGCTACGAACGATATCGTTATGAGTGCGGTGCAACTACAAACCCTGGGTATCAAAACAGTGCCTGTCAGCATCGCAGCCAACACACGGGGCGTACCTTATCCGGCCACGGTAAGCGTACCTGCCGGACAGATGCGGGTGGTGGCCGCGCCCATGATGGGACTGGTCAGCAGCGTACTGGTTGCCAGCAACGACACCGTCAAGGCCGGTCAGCCTCTGGTACGACTCGCCAGCCCCGGTCTTGCCGAAGCGCAGCGCAATCTGGTGCGGGCTGCCGTCCAGGCACAGCTGGCCCGGCAAAATATGAATCGCGACGACCAGTTGCTGGCCGACGGCATTATTTCTGCTGCGCGCCATCAGGCGACCCGTGCGGCTTATCTGGGCGCCAACGCCATGTTGGTCGAACAGCGTCAGTCCCTGCGTATGCTGGGTGTGCCGGACAGTTTGGTTCGGCAGATGGAAGCCGGACGCGCAATATCTGCTGAAATAACTTTGCCGGCGCCGATTTCCGGTGTGGTTCTGGAGGTGACCGCTACCCCTGGTCAGCGTGTCGACTCCGCCACAGCGCTGTTCAAGGTGGCGAAACTCGACCCGCTCTGGCTGGAGATCAGCGTCCCCGCCAAGGATGCCGCCGCCATTCAGCCAGGTGAGGTGGTCACGCTCAGCGGCAGAAATGTCAGGGGCCGAGTGCTGTCGGTGGCACGCGCTGCGTCCATGAGCCAGACCGTGAGCGTGCGCGCCGAAGTGCGCGGTGATCTAAATGGACTGATGGCGGGCCAGATGGTAGAGGCGCGCGTTGCGCAGGCCACAGCGAGCGGCTGGCAAGTTCCGGCAGCAGCGGTAGCACTGCAGCAGGGTAAATCCTTTGTGTTCGTGCGGCGTATCCGGGGCTTCACCCCGGTACCGGTCAAACTGCTGGGACAAAGCGGCGATACAGCACGAGTGGAGGGCGCACTAAAGAGCGGTGAACAAGTCGCGGTGCAGGGTATCGCGCAGATTAAAGCTGTGTGGATGGGACTAGGCGGGGAAGGCGGAGAATGAGATGCTAAACAGACTCGTCGAATTTTCGCTTACCCAGCGCCTGCTGGTCGCGGTGCTCACGCTGCTGTTGATCGGTGCGGGTGCCATGGCGTTCAAGGACCTGCCGATCGACGCCTTTCCCGATGTCTCCACGACCCAGGTGAAGTTGATCATGAAAGCACCCGGGATGACGCCGGAGGAGGTGGAGGCGCGGATTGTCGCGCCCATCGAAACGGAAATGCTGGGCATTCCCAAACAGCACATGTTGCGTTCCATTTCCAAGTACGCGCTGGCGGATATAACCATTGATTTCGAGGATGGCACCGACATTTACTGGGCGCGCCAACAGGTGGCGGAGCGCCTTGGCAACGCCCAGGTCAGTCTGCCAGCCGGGACTTCGGGCGGTCTGGCGCCGATCACTACGCCGCTGGGCGAGATGTACATGTTCACTGTGGAAGGCGGCAAGCTCTCGCTCGCCGCGCGTCGCTCGTTACTCGATTGGGTGATACGCCCGCAGTTGCGTACCCTGCCCGGCGTGGCCGACGTCAATACGCTGGGCGGTCTGGTGCGCACTTTCGAGGTGGCGCCGGACAACGTCCAGCTCGCCGCGCGCGGCGTGCGTCTGTCCGATCTGCAGCAGGCGCTGGAAATGAACAACCGCAACGACGGCGCAGGGCGCCTGAGGTCCGGGGAGGAAGTGCTGGTGGTGCGGGTGGAAGGTGCCATCAAGACTCTGGATGATGTGCGCAACATTGTTGTCACAAACCGCGACGGTATCCCGGTGCGCGTGGGCGATGTCGCCAATGTGCGTATCGGCAGCCTGACGCGTTATGGTGCCGTGACCAAGGACGGCAAGGATGAAGCGGCGGAAGGCCTGGTGCTGGGACTGCGCGGCGCCAACGCACGCCAGGTCGTGCAGGGGGTGCGCGCCAAGCTGGCCGAGATCGAAAAAACCCTGCCAGCCGGCGTCAAAATCCGGGTGTTTTACGACCGCGGCAGCCTGGTGGAACGCGCCATCTCCACGGTTTCCGATGCGCTCACCGAAGCCATCGTGCTGGTGGTGATCCTGCTGGTGCTGTTCCTGGGTAACCTCAGGGCCGCCGTTGTGGTGGCCATGGTGCTGCCACTGTCGGCGCTGGCCACTTTTATTCTCATGCGGCAGTTCGGCATGTCGGCCAACCTGATGAGCCTGGGTGGGCTGGCCATCGCCATCGGCATGTTGGTGGACGCCGCCGTGGTGGTGGTGGAAAACATCGTCACCCATCTGGCGCATGACAACAGTGCGACCAGGCTGCCCAAGCTGCACGTGATCTATCGCGCGGTGCGCGAAGTGGTGACGCCGGTAGCTTCGGGTATTTTCATCATCATCATCGTATTTTTCCCTTTACTCACCCTGCAGGGCCTGGAAGGCAAGCTGTTTGTGCCGGTGGCACTGACCATCGTGTTTGCCCTGTCCGCCTCGCTGTTGCTGTCGCTCACCGTGATCCCGGTGCTGGCGTCCTGGCTGCTCAGGCAGGGTGCCCACAAGGATCCCTGGCTGGTGCGTAAAGCCATGGCGTTGTACCGGCCGAGTCTGGACTGGTCGCTGGCCCATGCCAAAATCGTCATTGGCGTGGCGCTTGTCGCACTGCTGGCTACGGCCGGGGTATACACGCTGATCGGCAAGACCTTCATGCCGGTGATGGACGAGGGCGACCTCATTCTGCAGTTGCAAAAACTGCCTTCCATCAGCCTGGAACAGACGGTGGACACCGATCTGCGCGTGGAACGGGCGATTATGGCGCATGTCCCGGAAGTGAAAGGAATCGTTGCGCGCTCCGGTTCGGACGAACTGGGTCTTGATCCGATGGGGCTTAACGAGACCGACACCTTTCTGGTGCTGAAACCGCGCGATCAATGGCGCAAACCGGACAAGGAGTGGCTTACCGACCAACTGCGCCAAGTCATGCAGGATTTTCCCGGCATCAACATCGCTTTCACCCAGCCGATTGAAATGCGCGTGTCGGAAATGCTTACCGGTGTGCGCGGCGACCTGGCGGTGAAGATTTTCGGTTCCGATCTGGCCACTCTAAACCGCCTGGCGGGCGAGGTGGCCGGTGTGCTGAAAACCATTCCTGGCGCCCAGGACGTGATGACGACGAAGAATGAAGGCGTGCAATTCCTGCAAATCGGGGTGGATCGTCTGGCTGCCGGGCGTTTCGGCCTCAATGCCGATGACGTGCAGAACGACCTGCGCATCCAGCTTGAAGGCAGGGCGCTGGGCGTGGTGCTGGAGGGTGTGCGACGCACGCCGCTGGTGTTGCGCGGTGCGGAGGATGTGCGCGCCTCGCCGGCACTGTTCGAGGCGCTGCGGTTGACCTTGCCGGATGGTCGCAGCATCCCCCTGAGCGAGGTGGCGCACCTTCGCCACACCGATGGGCCGGTCAAGGTGGAGCGGGAAAATGCCGCCCGCTACGTGGTGGTGCAGACCAATGTGCGCGGCCGCGACCTGGTGGGTTTTGTAGACGAAGCCAAACAGGCGGTGGCCGCCAAGGTCAGGCTGCCCGGCGGCTACACCACGGTGTGGGGCGGCCAGTTCGAGAATCAGCAGCGCGCTGCCAGGCGGCTGGGTATCGTCGTGCCGGTGGCGCTGGGGATGATTTTCCTGCTGCTGTTCGCCACCTTCCGTTCGGTGCGGCAGGCGCTGCTAGTGCTGACCAACGTGCCGTTCGCGTTGATCGGCGGGGTGTTCGCGCTGTGGCTTTCCGGGCAATACCTATCGGTACCGGCGTCGGTGGGCTTCATCGCGCTGCTGGGTATCGCGGTGTTGAACGGCGTGGTGCTGGTGACCTATTTCAACCAGTTGCTCAGTGAGGGCATGGCGCTCAATCAAGTGGTGGTGGAGGGCGCACGGCGCCGTCTGCGCCCGGTGCTGATGACTGCCATGATCGCCGCCTTCGGCCTGGTGCCCCTGTTGTTCGCCAGCGGGCCCGGGTCGGAAATCCAGAAGCCGCTTGCCATCGTGGTAATCGGCGGCCTGGTTACTTCCACGCTGCTCACCCTGGTGCTGCTGCCCATCCTTTATCGGCGCTTTGGCGTTGCGCGCACGGAGACACTCATATGAGCGATATTAACCATACGCAACTCACCCTGATCCTGCCCATGGCGCTGGAAGAAGCGGTGCTCGATACCCTGCTGGAGCACCCCGAATGGGTAAGCGGTTTTACCAGCATGGAAGTCAGCGGTCATGGCCAGTCCCAGACCTGTGACACGGCGGCTGAAAAAGTGCGCGGCCGCGCCCGGCGTGTCCGCATTGATACGGTGATGCAGCATGCCGACGCTGTGCAGCTGCTGGCGCTGTTGAAATCCATCTGGCCGCATCCGGAAGTGGCTTACTGGATGACGGATGTGCAAGAATTCGGGAGATTTGTATGAAACGTTGTTTACTGGTCGTGCTGATTGTGGTGCTACCCCTTCCCGCCGTGGCGCAAACCTATCAGAATTACCCCGATCTGCCGCCAATGTCCGAGGTGAAAAAAGCGCTGGAAAATACCCCCATGGTGCGCGCCGCTCGCACCAGAATTGGCGTAGCGTCAGCCGACCGTGATCGCTTGCGTGCCGGCAGCTACGAAACCAGCGTGCGCGTCGATACCATGCAACGTCGGGTGAATGTTTTCTCAGGACAGTTTTTCGAATGGAGCGTGGGGCTCGAACGTAGCCTGCGCCTGCCCGTGAAATCCCGCATTGATGGCGAATTGGGCGATCAAGGCATACAGCAGGCGCGCGTGGTTTACGGTGATGCGTTGCATGAATCAGGGCGCATGTTGCTCAAGTCCTGGTTTGTCTGGCTACGTGAATTCAACCAGGAAAAACAGTGGCATACCCAGGTCGGGCTGTTGCGCGAGCAGCTCGCCGTGGTGGAAAAACGCATCAAGGCGGGAGACGCTGCCCGGCTGGAACAACTGCAGGCCCAGGCGGCGCTGTCCCAGGCCGAGGCGCAGCTTGCCCAGGCACATCTGCGCGCCAGCATTGCTGCGAATGAGTTAACTCAGCGCTACCCCACGATTGCGCTGCCTGCGGTGCCGATGCTGCCGGAACCGGTGCCGGTTAGCCAGGGTCTTGGTTACTGGCAGCAACTCGTGCTGGCGGACAATCATGAGCTGTCCCTGGCGCGAGGCGAGACACAACGTAGCCGCCTGCTGCTGGCGCGCAGTGAGGCCGACCGATTGCCGGATCCTGCCGTCGGCCTGCGTTACGGTTCGGAACGCGGCGGGGAAGAGCGGCTGATCGGCGTGAATGTGATGATTCCGCTGCCCGGTGCAGGGCGTGCTGCAAGCCAGGCGAGCGCACTGGCGAGCAGCGAAGTGGCGGCGCAGCGTGAAGCCGGCGTGCTGACCAAAGTCAAGACAGAAACCGCGAGTAGCTGGATTACTGCGCAGTCGGCGTATCAGGCATGGCAGGCGGCAGAGCAAGCGGCAACCGCCATGCGCAGTAACGCTGATCTGCTTGCCCGTGCCTACCGCCTGGGCGAGAGTGGCCTATCCGACGTGCTTACCGCCCGCCGCCAGATGCAGGAGGCCCAGCTCGCTGCCGTCAGCGCCCGTCTGGACGCAGCCGAAGCCCGCTACCGGCTGCTGCTGGATACACACACATTGTGGCCGATAGATACGGATGGTCCCGCGCCGCTTCAGCACTGACGGAGATTACTCAGCCGGCAGGCTTTTCAGTTGATAGAGCGCCTCCAGCGCTGCCTTCGGACTGAGGCTGTCCGGTTCAATCGTGGCCAGATGTTCCAGTACGGGGTGAGGCGTGGCTTCCTGGCCAGGCGCGCTGAATAAATCCGCTTGCAGGTCTGCGCGTGGCACCTTGCTCCAGCGTGAGGTCTGCTGTCAATCATGGAGAGTCCAACGAGTTGGCAGCGAGTGGTTTTTGCATAGTATCGCTGTGTAAACGCTGCCGGTGACAGGTAGTCCAGCATTCGAATCGCCCCTTGCGGCTGTGACGAAACGTCGGACTCCACGAAACTCAGCTTGCCTCAGACGTGATCGTGGGTTTAATCAAAGAGGTTCTGAGTGCGCTTTATCCCCTTGGAACCGTCGATGGTGTTGCCGTATTGGGCAATGTGATCTGAAACTGCGTCCTGCCGTTAGTGGAAATTGCCGTGACGGTCCCGCCATGCGCATCGACGATGGCTTTGACGATGGCAAGCCCCAGTCCGGCGCCATCGCCTTGACGGTAGCGCGAAGAATCGACGCGGTAAAAACGATCAAACAATCGCGGGAGGTGTTGCGGCGGAATCTCTTTTCCGGGATTGTCAACAACGACACGGGTTCCGTCTGTGCATGTCTCCAACCTCACTTGCACCGCTTGATCGGAGGGTGTGTGACGGATGGCGTTCGAAAGAAGGTTACTCAATGCCCGGCGCAACATCAGCCGATCGCCTGGTACATTAGCTGGCGCACCTTTCAGCGCGAGTGCGACGCCGCGCTCTTCTGCCCATGCCTCAAAGTAGTCGAAGAGCGTCCGTACCTCCGCAGCCAGGTCTACATTGGCCAGGCTTGGCTTCAACAGACCGTTGTCGGCCTGGGCCAGAAACAGCATGTCGCCGATCATCTGGGCCATGCGTTCATATTCTTCGAGGTTAGAGTAGAGAATCTCGCGGTATTCGTCGATGCTCCGCGCGCTGGAAAGGGCGACCTGCGTTTGCGTCATCAGGTTGGTCACCGGCGTGCGCAGTTCGTGTGCGATATCGGCGGAAAAATTCGAGAGCCGGTGAAACGCATCCTCCAGCCGGCCGAGCATGTTGTTGAATGACGTAGCAAGCTCGGTGAGTTCGATCGGCACCGTCTCGGGGGACAGACGAACGTGTAGTTGGTCTGAAGTTATTCTTTGGACTTGGGCGGTGATCCGGCGCAGCGGCGCGTGACCGTGATGCACGGCGAGCCAAACCGCGACGATCGTGAGCGCTATGGCGCCCAGTGCCATGATCCACAATGTGCGGCGAAAGTCCGTCAGGTAGTGCAGGTGAAAATCGATCGCCGTGGCAAGCACCACGAGGAATGGCTGCTTTGCCGAACTCGCGTTCGGCCCCATGCGCAAGATGATTCCGCGTAAGGTTCGTGGCGGGTCTTGCCAGACGCGCAATGCGTCGGTCTCGATGCGTGGCGCCGGCGGAATTGACCGGGCGATCGCCGTCAGGTCGGGGCCAGGGCTGGAAAACAGTGTTTGACCATCGGCACCGGCGACGTAAAGGAACATTCCATGATGTCCTGCCAGCGAGGCGGCGAGGCTGCGTTGTAACACCTCGATATCACCGTCGGATGATGCGGCGGCAAGCGACTGCTGTACCGCCTGCGCAAGAGCCCTGAGTTCTCCGGCGTCCTGTTCGGCGAAGTGATTCTCGACCGAACGCCCGATAACCCAACCGAAGGCGAGCAGCACCAGCGTGATCGCTATACCGATGAATCCCGTCAGACGCAGCGCGAGCGAGGCGGGCCGGCGCATTTTGCGGCTCAGGACGCGTCCGGCACATCCAGCATGTAGCCCATGCCGCGTACCGTGTGGATGAGTTTGGGCTCGAACTCTTTGTCGATCTTCGCCCGCAGGCGACGGATGGCCACGTCGATAATGTTGGTGTCGCTGTCGAAGTTCATGTCCCATACCTGGGAGGCGATGAGCGTGCGCGGTAGCACCTCGCCCTGACGGCGCACCAGGAGTTCAAGCAGGGCGAACTCCTTGGTGGTCAGGTGGATACGCCTGCCAGCGCGCATCACGCAGTGGCGCACTACGTCAAACTCGAGATCCGCCACCTGGAGCTGATCCATCGATGCGGGAGTGTTACCCCGGCGCAGCAGGGTGCGTACCCGTGCCAGCAACTCCGCGAACGCAAAGGGTTTGACGAGGTAATCGTCTGCGCCGAGTTCCAGCCCCTTGACGCGATCATCCACGCTGTCGCGTGCGGTCAAAAACAGAACGGGCATACGCTTGCCGGCCTCGCGCAGCGACTTCACGATGCGCCAGCCATCGACGTCCGGCAGCATGACGTCCAGAACGATCAAATCGTAGGGCTCGGTCATGACGAGGTGGTGGCCATCCAGCCCGTTGCGTGCCAGATCGACCACGAAGCCAGCTTCCGTCAGCCCTTGCCGCAGATATTCACCCGTTTTGGTTTCGTCTTCGACGACGAGAAGTTTCATGTGCAATCCCTACCCGTTCTGGCCTGGAGCCGGTGCCAGGCGCGGCTCCTGATTGGATACCGAATATGCCGCATGGGGTTATTGCTGATCAGGATACTCGCGGGAGTCTGTCAAGAAAGTGACGATTTGATTATAAAATCGTAATGGATCGGTCATGCTTGGGACGGTAGCACGCTGATATTATTTGCCCCTGTACTAATAAGTTCAACGGCCATGGGCATTGCAGGCAGCCCAGGCCAAACGCGATTTTTTGCTTGGAGGACATGCCAAGATGATGAAGCCTCATTCCCGATCCCGTTTGATTTTGCCGGACTTGCCGCGTCGACAATTCCTTCAGGGGCTTGCCGCAGGGGGGGTCATGCTGGGCCTGGGTCCATTGATCACTCCCGCCTGGGCACGAGAGGCCGATGGGACGGCCATCGGAACGGCCAAGGTGCTCACCGGCACCGAATTTGACCTCACGATTGCGGAAACGCCGATCAATTTCACCGGCACGCCGCGCATGGCTACCTCCATCAACGGCTCCATTCCGGCGCCCACCTTGCGCTGGCGCGAGGGCGATACGGTGACCCTGCGGGTCACCAACCGGCTTGCCGAGGACACCTCCATTCACTGGCACGGCATTCTCCTGCCGTTCCAGATGGACGGCGTGCCTGGCATCAGCTTCAAAGGCATCCCGCCCGGGGAAACCTTTACCTACCGTTTCAAGGTCGTGCAGACCGGCACCTACTGGTACCACTCCCATTCCGGCATGCAGGAACAGACCGGCATGTACGGCGCCATCATCATTGACCCGGCCGACGCCGACCCGATCCGCGCCGATCGCGACTACGTGGTGCAGTTGTCCGACTGGACCGACGAAGACCCGGTGCGGGTATTCGATAAGCTCAAGATGCAAAGCGACTACTACAATTTCAACCAGCCCACGGCGGTCGATTTTTTTCGCGACGTCGCCAACGAGGGTTTCAGTGCCGCTATCAGCAAGCGGAAGATGTGGAACCAGATGCGCATGAACCCGACCGATCTGGCCGACATCTCCGCTTACACGTACACCTACCTGATGAACGGCACTACGCCGGCCGGCAACTGGACCGGGCTGTTCCGCCCGGGCGAGAAAGTACGACTGCGCTTCATCAACGGGGCCGCGATGACGTTTTTCGATGTGCGCATCCCGGGGCTCAAGATGACGGTGATCCAGGCCGACGGCCAGAACATCGAGCCGGTCACGGTGGACGAAATCCGCATCGGCGTCGCCGAGACGTATGACGTGCTGGTCACGCCCGGGGACGAGGCCTACACGATCTTCGCCCAGTCGATGGATCGCACCGGCTTCTCTCGCGGCACCCTGGCGCCGCGCGCCGGCATGACGGCGGCGGTTCCCGCGCCGGATAAACCCGAACCGCTCACCATGGGGGATATGATGGGCGATATGGGCGGCGGGGCGGCTATGGATCACGCCGGGATGGAGAGTATGGACCATGGCAGCATGGCCGGTATGGCCGGCATGAATCATGGTGGCATGGCCATGGATCATGGTGCGCACGCCATGGGTGGCGGCATGGCGATGGGCGGACCGGTACGCGTGCGCCACGCGAAAAGCGAATACGGCCCGAGCACCGATATGCGCGTCGATACGCCGCGCACCAACCTGGACGACCCGGGTATCGGCCTGCGCAACAATGGCCGCCGCGTGTTGACCTACGCCGATCTGCACACCATCGGCGGGCCGATCGACCCGCGGGGACCCGAGCGGGAGATCGAGTTGCATCTCACCGGCAACATGGAGCGCTATACCTGGTCGCTCGACGGCCTCGAGTTCGGCAAGTCCACGCCCGTGCATTTCCGCTACGGCGAGCGGCTGCGCGTGATCCTGGTCAATGACACGATGATGACCCATCCCATGCACATGCACGGCATGTGGAGCGAGCTGGAAAGCCCGGACGGGCGCTTCCAGGTGCGCAAGCACGTCATCAACGTGCAGCCGGCGCAGCGCGTTACCTCCCTCGTCACCGCCGACGCCTTGGGCCGTTGGGCGTGGCATTGCCACCTGTTCTTGCACATGCATGCGGGCATGTTCCGCGAAATAGTCGTGGCCTGAATGCGGTGCTATCGAACAACGGAGAAAGCAAGAATGATGAACAACCGAGTGAACAAGATTGCCGCCGCAGTGTTGGCGCTAAGCGTCTCTTCCGTCTGGGCGGAAGAGGCAACGTCCCCGGCAAAGACATCTGGGGAGCAGGAGGCAATGCCGGGCATGGATCATGGCGCGATGGATCACGGTTCCATGCCGGGAATGAAGCAAGGCAGCAGATCCGGTACGACACAGGGTTCGGGAAAAGCCGGTGACATGAGCAACATGAATCACGGCGATGGCGGCATGGACTCCGGGTCCATGTCCATGCAGGGCGGCTCCGCCCCGCCCGACGCCCGCGACCCGCAGGCCTATTCGGGGGGCTACGACTTCGGCCCGATTCCGCGGCCACGGATGGGGGACGTGGATAAATTTGGCTCGCTTCTGATCGATCGGCTCGAAAGCGTGCGCACGCGCGACAACTCGTCCACTGTGTATGACCTGCAGGCCCGGTTCGGCCGGGACTACGACCGCGCGGTGCTCAAGGCCGAGGGCGATGTGGCCAGCGGCAAGCTGCAGGATGCCCGCACCGAATTGCTTTGGGGGCACGCGGTGGCCACGTTCTGGGACACGCAACTCGGCGTGCGCTACGACAGCGGCGTGGGGCCGGGACGCGGCTGGCTGGCCTTCGGCATCCAGGGGCTGGCACCCTACTGGTTCAATGTGGACGCCACCGCCTATGCGGGGGAGCAGGGGCGGAGCGCGTTCCGGTTCGCGGCGGAATACGAACTGCTGCTGACGCAGAAGCTCATCCTGCAGCCGCGCGTCGAGGCGAATTTCTACGGCAAGCGCGACGCCGCGCACGCGCTCGGCAGCGGCTTGTCCGATCTTGCCGCGGGTGTGCGCCTGCGCTATGAGATTCGGCGCGAGTTTGCCCCCTACATCGGCGTCGAACGGGCTGCCAAGTTCGGGGGGACGGCGGATTATGCGCGGGCCGCCGGTGAAGACACCAAAGTAACGCGATTCGTCGCCGGGGTGCGTTTCTGGTACTGAGCCTTCGGCGCTTCTCCGTACGTTTTGGGAGATGCGGGCTCAGTTTCAAGCAGGTTTTTCAACCCAACAAAGACGAGGTTTGTATGAAAAAGTCACTTTCGATTCTGATTTTGTGGGTATTGCCCAGCCTGGCACTGGCAAGCGGTGAGCATGCTGGCGGTCATGACAAGCAGAGGGGTGGGCACGACATGTCGCAGATGTCCGGTATGGAAGGCATGTCCCGCGGTGGCCACGATGGCGCCATGGGGCAAGCCGGTGATCCAGCCAAGGTCAGCCGCACCATCGAGGTCACAATGGCTGACACCATGCGATTCACGCCGGACGGGATCAAGGTCAAGGCGGGTGAAACTGTTCGCTTCTTCGTCAAGAACACCGGCAAGATACCTCACGAAATGGTGATCGGCTCCATGAACGATCTCAAGGAACACGCCGAGATGATGCGCAAGATGCCGGGCATGCAGCATGCCGAGCCCAACATGATCACGCTCGGCCCCGGGCAGCGCGGTAGTATCGTCTGGCAGTTCGACAAGCCAGGGACAGTGGACTTTGCCTGCCTGGTGCCCGGCCATATGGAAGCCGGCATGGTGGGGAAAATCGAAGTCGAATGACCCGTCAGCCGATGGGTCGCCATGGCCGTTACACGCTCTTCGGGGCCACGAGCGTTGAAACCGGTAGCCGATCACCACTTAAGTGCCGCCTGCAACGTCTTTGCTCGCGGCGTGCGAATCGAATCCAGGAGAACGACGTGAACACATCGATCCTCAAGATCCTTCTCATCGGCCTTATGGCGCCGGCGGCATGGGCGGCTTCAGGCACCCCGGTTGTGGAAGTCTACAAGAGTCCCACCTGCGGGTGCTGCAACCTGTGGGTGAAGCACCTAAAGGCCAACGGTTTCCAGGTCATTGCCCACGACACCAACAACGTGGTGGCGCACAAACAGCGGCTGGGTGTGCCACTCGGCATGGGTTCCTGCCACACCGCCGAGGTGGGTGGCTACCTGGTGGAAGGCCACGTACCGGCCAAGGATATCCGGCGCCTGCTCAAAGAGCAGCCTCATGCCCGGGGGCTGGTGGTACCTGCCATGCCCATGGGTTCGCCCGGCATGGAAGGTGATCGCAAGGACGCGTTTGATGTGTTGCTGGTCAATCGCGATGGTTCGACCCGCACCTATGCCCGTTACTGATCCAATGTCGCGCGCTGCTATTACGTCTTGATGCGGACAGGCCCACGGCACAGCCGGGCTCAGCGGCGTCTTCGGAGGATGAAGGGCTGAGCGGACTCACTGGCGCGTTGCCGTGGCCCGGCCGGAAACGCCGGCAGCGGTGAACGCCCGGATGCAGGAGGCCGGGTGGCTGATAGATGCGGATGAAACTGGGCATGCGCTGCAGAGATTACTCGGCCGGCAGGCTTTTCAGTTGATAGAGCGCCTCCAGCGCCGCCTTCGGACTGAGGCTGTCCGGGTCAAGTCCGGCAAGCAGCGTCAGCACCGGATGGCGTGCAGTTGCAACGCTGGGTGCGGCGAACAGGTCGGGCTGCAGGTCGTTGCGCGTGGCACCTTGCTCCAGCGTCACCAGATGCCTGCGCGCGGCCTGGATGACGCTGCCCGGCACGCCTGCCAGCGCGGCCACCTGCAGGCCGTAGCTCTGGCTGGCCGGACCTTCTTTCACGCTGTGCAGAAACACAATCCGGTCCTTGTGTTCGACGGCTTCGACGTGCACGTTGGCGATCTGGCGCCATTCCAGCGGCAGCCGGGTGAGCTCGAAATAATGCGTGGCAAATAGCGTATACGCACGGATTTTTTCCGCCAGCTGGCGCGCCACCGCCCAGGCCAGCGCGAGGCCGTCAAAGGTGGAGGTGCCGCGTCCGATTTCGTCGAGCAGCACCAGGCTGTTGTCGGTCGCGTTGTGCAGGATATGCGCGGTCTCGGTCATTTCCACCATGAACGTGGAACGCCCGCCGGCCAGATCATCCGAACTGCCGATGCGGGTGAAAATCTGGTCTATCGGCCCGATGCGTGCGCGCTGCGCCGGCACAAAACTGCCGCAGCAGGCCAGCAGCGCGATCAACGCAGTCTGGCGCATGTAGGTGGATTTGCCGCCCATGTTGGGGCCGGTAATCAGCAGCATCTGGCGTGTGCGGGAGAGCAGCGTGTCGTTGGGGATGAAGTCGTCAATACGCGACTCCACCACCGGATGGCGTCCGCCGCAAATCTCGATCACCGCTTCATCGGTGAACTGCGGTACGCAGTAGCCCAGCGTCTGGGCGCGTTGCGCCAGGGCGCACAGCACGTCCAGGTCGGCCAGCGCGGCAGCCAGGGCTTGCAGTGCAGGCAGGCTGGGCAGCAGCGCCTGGAGCACACCTTCGTAGAGCAGTTTTTCCCGCGCCAGCGCGCGTTCCGAGGCCGACAGTGCCTTGTCCTCGAAGGCTTTCAGTTCCGGCGTGATATAGCGTTCGGCGTTTTTCAGCGTCTGGCGGCGCCGGTAATCGTCCGGCACCTTATCGGCCTGGGCGCGGCTCACTTCGATGTAGAAGCCATGCACCCTGTTGTACTCGACCTTGAGATTGGCGATGCCGCTGCGTTCGCGTTCGCGCGCTTCGAGGGCCATGAGAAATTCGCCGCTGTTGGATTGCAGGCCGCGCAGTTCGTCCAGCTCGGCATCATAGCCGTCGGCAATCACGCCGCCCTCGCGGATGACACTGGCGGGCTCCGGGCGGATGGCGCGGGTGAGGAGATCGTGCGTTGCGTGCTGCGGCATACAGGCGCTGGCGGCAGCCGCCAGCAGCGGGTTGTCCCATTGCGCCAGCTGCGCGCAGATTTCCGGCAGCCAGGCCAGGGTGTCGCGCAGGCCGGACAGATCGCGCGGGCGCGCGCTGGACAGCGCGATGCGGCCAGCGATGCGTTCGACATCCACACAGCCTTGCAGCAGCCGGTGCAGCTTGTCGCGTGCGCCCGATTCATCCAGTAGCCGGCTGATCGCGTCCTGGCGCTGGCGCAGCACGTTACGGTCGCGCAGCGGATGATGCAGCCAGTGGCGCAGCCGGCGTGAGCCCATGCTGGTGGCACAGGTATCGAGCAGCGAGAGCAGGGTGGGGCTGGCCTCGCCGCGCAGGGTCTCGGAGATTTCCAGATTGCGCCGGGTGGCGGCATCCATCAGCACGAATTGGCTTTGGTGTTCGACCGTCAGCCCGCTGATATGCGGCAATAACCCGCGCTGGGTAGCCTGCGCGTATTGTAGCAACGCCCCGGCGGCGGCAATCGCCGCGGGCAGCTGCGCGCATCCGAACGCCAGCAGGTCATGCGTGCCGAATTGCCGGGTAAGCAGTTCAGTCGCGCGTTCACTGTCAAACTGCCAGGCGGGCAGGGCACGCAGCGCGGGATAAGCCGCCAGCGCCGCATGGGCAAAGCCTTCCGGCAGCAGCAGTTCGGCGGGGCGGATGCGCTCCAGTTCGGCGGCGAGCTGCGCAGCAGGGATTTCGGTCACGCGCAGGCTGCCGCTGGACAAATTCAGCCACGCCAGTCCCAGCGTGCCGCGCTCGGCACATAGTGACAGCAACAGGCTGTCGCGGTGGTCGTCGAGCAGCGCCGCATCGGTCAGGGTGCCGGGTGTGACTATCCGCGCCACGCGGCGCTCCACCGGACCTTTGCTGGTCGCCGGGTCGCCCACCTGTTCGCAGATGGCGACCGACAGCCCCAGTTTCACCAGGCGCGCCAGATATTGCTCGGCAGCGTGGTAAGGCACCCCCGCCATTTTGATCGGCGTACCCGCCGACGCGCCGCGCGTGGTCAGGGTAATCCCCAGCAACTGTGCCGCACGCGCGGCGTCCTCATAAAACAGTTCGTAAAAATCCCCCATGCGGTAGAACAGCAGCATATCGGGGTGCTCGGCCTTGATGCGCAGGTATTGCTGCATCATCGGGGTGTGGGCAGCGGGTGCATTCATGGCGCTATTTTACCGCGCGGGCGACCTGGTTTTGATAGTGATTGCAACTTAATGCCACCTCGGCTAGTCTGTATCGGTGTGTACTGATAAACGGAGGTAAGCATGCAACCCGAACTGCAATTGAACAGCCAGTCCGCGCAACTGGCGCTGGCGCAGAACAAAGTCCTGCGCAACACTTACATGATGCTGAGCCTGACCATGATCCCGACGGTGATCGGCGCATGGATGGGTTTGAGCCTGAATTTCGCCTTCATGGCACAGCATCCGGTCATCGCCATGATCGGCATGCTGGCAGTGATGTTTGGCCTGTTCTACGGCATCCAGGCGAATCGCAACAATAGCCTGGGCGTGATTCTGCTGCTGGGTGTGACGTTCCTGTTCGGGCTGATGCTGGGTCCGATTCTGCAGACGGCGCTGCACTTCCGTAACGGCGCGCAGCTGATCGGCATGGCGGCGGGCGGCACCGGTGTGATTTTCTTCACGCTCGCCGGTATCGCCACGGTGACCAAGAAAGACTTCAGCTTCATGGGCAAGTTTCTGTTCATCGGTTTGGTGATGCTGGTGATTGCCTCGCTGGCCAATGTTTTCTTCCAAGTGCCGGCAGCATCGCTGGCGATTTCGGCCATTGCCATCATGATTTTCTCGGGTTACATATTGTATGACGTGAGCCGGATCGTGAATGGCGGCGAGACCAACTACGTGATGGCGACGCTGGCGCTTTACCTGGATATTTATAACATCTTCGTCAATCTGCTGAACTTGCTGATGGCATTTTCCGGCAACCGCGACTGACAGTCGCGGACCCGCAAAAAAGCGCACCTTGGTGCGCTTTTTTTTTTGGACGAGAAAAGGCGGTTTAGCCACGGAAAACATGGAGGAAATAATAAAGGCAAAAATCAAGCTCAGGTGTCTTAAATTTTGCCTTCTCGTTTCCCCGTGCTCTCCGTGACCCCCGTGCTTAGCATCGTTCTTAAGAATTATCTCAGCGCTCAAACACCGCGATCGATTCCACGTGTGCGGTATGCGGAAACATGTTGGCGATGCCCGCCGAACGCAACCGGTATCCCTTGGTGTGCACCAGGATGGCGGCGTCGCGGGCCAGCGTGGCGGGACTGCACGAGACGTAAACGATGCGCCGGGGGGCGTCCAGCCCCAGGGATTTGACCAGCTCCACGGCGCCGTCGCGGGGCGGGTCGATCAGCATCTTGTCGAAGTGGCCGAGTGCGGCCAGATGTTCCGCACTGATTCCGAACAGATTTTCCACCCTGAATTCGGTGTTATGAATGGCGTTGCGTTCGGCGTTCTGGCGTGCGCGTGCGACCAGTTCCTTGCTGCCCTCGATGCCCACCACGTGTTTGGCACGACGCGCGATGGGCAGCGTGAAGTTGCCCAGACCACAGAACATGTCGACGATGCGCTCGCTGGGCTGCGGGTCGAGCAACTGCATGGCGCGCCGCATCAGGACCGGATTCACCGCTGTATTGACCTGGGTGAACTCGCTCGGACGGAATGGCATCACCAGATTGAATTCAGGCAGCGTATAGGCCAGCTCCGGCGCGTCCAGCGGGTAGAACGGGATGATGGTGTCCGGCCCCTTGGATTGCAGCCACCACTGGATATGGTGGGCGTCGGCGAAGCTGCGCAGCAGGGCTTGGTCGGCTTCGGCAAGCGGCGCCATGTGGCGGATGACCAGTACGTCCACGGTATCGGTGGCGGCCACCTCGATCTGCGGCAGACGGTCGCGAATCGTCAGTTGCATGATCAGCTCGCGCAGCCGCGGAATGAGCGCAGAAATGCGCGGCGGCAGCACGTCACAACTGGTCATTTCGGCGACAAAGCTGCTTTTCCTTTCGTGAAATCCGACCAGCACGCCGCCTTTCTTTTCCACCATGCGTACCGACAGGCGCGCCCGGCTGCGGTAGCCCCAGGCCGGGCCGTGGATGGGCGACAGCATGGTTTCAGCCTTGACCTTGCCGATGTGGGCCAGGTTGTCTTCCAGTACGCGTTGCTTGGCGGCGATCTGCGCTGAGGGTTCCATGTGCTGCAGGCTGCAGCCGCCGCATACGCCGAAGTGCTTGCAGCGCGGCTGCACGCGCGCTGGGCTCGCGCGCAGGATGCGGGTGGCCTGCGCCATCTCGAAGGTGTCCTTTTTGCGGTACACCGAGTAGGCAACCGTCTCGCCGGTGAGCGCGCCGTCCACGAAAATGGCCTTGCCGTCGCGATGGGCGACGCCGCGGCCTTCATGGTTGAGGGATTCGATAACCAGGGTGGGTTGGGTGAGGTTCATCTGGATGTCTTGTCGTTAACGGAATTGTGAGTACCAAGTTACTGTTCGCCAGGTTCTGCCATTGCCTTTTGGTGGACACGCACCAGCACGATGCGCGGGCCACTCATTTTTTTGACCACCACATCGAAATGCTCGAATTCAATCTTGTCGCCTTCCTTGGGGAGATCGCCGAGTTTCCACATGATCAGGCCGCCGACCGAATCCACCTGATCGTTGTCGATGTCTATGCCCAGCGCACGTTCGAGGGTGAATATCGGCAGGCTGCCCTTGCCGATCAGCGTGCCGTCATCGAGTTTTGTCCAGTCGTTGTGGCTGTGGCGGAATTCGTCGCGAATTTCGCCAACCAGCGCGCTCAACATATTGTCAAGTGTGATAAAGCCTAACGGCGGACTGTCTGTATGGCCGATCACTGCAAAGTGCGGTTCCCCTTTGCGAAAGCGGCGAAACAGCTCCAGCGCCGACATTTCGGGCGAGACCTGCTGAACCGGGCGAATAAACTTTTCCAGATCCTCGATACTGCCCTCTTTATGTTCAGCCAGGAACAGGTTTTTCAGATGAATGACGCCCTTGACCTTATCATTTTGATCCAGGTAAGGGTAACGGCTGAAACGGTGCCGGGTGATGAGTTCGAGGTTTCCCACCAGCGAATGATTGGCCGATAACGCAACGACTTCATTAAACGGACGCATCAGGTCGGTTACCTCCAGATCGCTGAAATCGAGGGTATGGGCGAGCACATTCCACTCGTCGCGCGTGAACTGCTCCGTGGCGCGCCCGCTTTTCAGGATCAACTTCAATTCATCGGCTGAATAATGGGCGTCATGGCCATGTGCATCGCCCAGCCCGGTGAGCTTTAATACCCGGTTTGCGCTGGTGTTGAGTACCCAGATCGCCGGATACATCAACCAGTAAAAACCGTACAGCGGTACCGCGGTCCATAGCGCCACTTTCTCGGTACGGCGGATGGCCATGGACTTGGGACCAGCTCGCCGACCACGATATGGAGAAATGAGATGGTGAAAAATGCGAAGAAAAAGGCAATGCCGTGAATCAGCCTGGGGGACTTGACGCCAATAAAAGTCAGCAACGGCTGCAGCAGTTCGGCAAAGGCAGGTTCGCCGATCCAGCCTAAACCCAACGAGGCCAGGGTAATCCCGAGCTGGCAGGCAGACAGGTAAGCGTCAAGCTGGGCGTGAACCTTGGTGAGCATGCGTCCGCGTAACCCATATACCTTGGCGATCGTCTTCACGCGTGTGTGCCGCAGCTTGACCATGCCGAATTCGGCGGCCACGAAAAAACCATTCAGCGCAACCAGCAGCAGCGCAACAATGATCAAAAATAAGTTACTGTCCATAGCGGGAACGCAATTCGCCCCTATCCTTTGCGGTTGCGGATGTGTGTTTTTTTGAAGTGCAATTGCGCGTGTGATTCGATTCGTCCGGTCTGGTCGATCCGGTTCAGCGGTGCGGCCACGCGCCCAGGTATTCGCGCCAGTGGGACGCGTCGTTTTGCCTGAGGCTTTCCCGCACCAGCGCGCATTCTTCGGTGTATTGGCTGGCGCTGAGCGCGCCGCGCATTTGCTGAAAGCGCAGGTAAACCAGATAAATGTTCACCGCATCGGTTTCGCAATAGTTGCGGATGTCCGTAATGTGCCCGGCCTGGTAAGCGTCCCACACCTGGCTGCCATCCATGCCCGGCTTGCCGGGGAAGCCGCACAGGCGGGCGAGATCATCCAGCGGCGCATGGGCGCGGGGCTGATACATGGCCAATACATCCATCAAGTCCAGGTGGCGGCGGTGATAACGGCTGAGGTAGCTGTTGTACCGGAATTCGCGCTGGTCTTCGCCCATGTCCCAGCAGCGTGGTGCTGCTACATGGTTGATGAGGCCGCGGTAATGCAGTACCGGCAGGTCGAAACCGCCGCCATTCCAGGAGACAAGTTGCGGGGCGTATTTGTCCATAGCGTCGAAGAAACGCTGGATTAACTCGGCCTCGCTGTCCGCAATGTCACCCAGCGACCATACGCGGAACTGGTCACGCTCGCGTAATACGCAGGAAATGGCAACCACGCGCTGCAAGTGCAGCTGCAGGAAATCCGAGCCGGTAGTCTGGCGGCGTTGCAGGAAGGCGATCTCCGCCAGTTGTTGCGGGGTGGCGCTGTCGCCTGTACGGTAAAGCGTGCGCAGGCCGTCGGTATCGGGAACGGTTTCGATATCAAAAACAAGAATGGGGGGCATGACAACGCGCCGTGAATCGGAAGACAGCATTTTACCCGATTACACGGCGCGCCCGGACCACGCCGGCGGACTCCTGCATTTACAGCGCGGCTTCTTCCGCGCTAATCAGTGCGTTGATGAGCGCGATATTCACGTCGATATAGGTCACCATGCACTGTGCCGAGCCGTTCGCGATGCGGGTTTCGTTGTTCTCTTCGCACGCCAGCGCCAGTTCCAGGAAGCCTGCGTGGGTGCCGCTGCCGCTAACCAGCGCCTGTTTGATCGCGCTGCCCAGGTTGAGGCTGGCGACGGCGTCCTGCATCGGCATGTTGAGCATTTCGCCCAGTACCGAGAACAAGCCCGTCAGGTAGAGTTCGTCGCCATTTACCGGTTGCAGGCTTTTGCCGGCCAGCGCCTGCATGAAACAGGCGCGGGTTAACGCGCGCTTCAATACAGCCTGGCCGGTGCTGCCGGATTTGCCGCTGACATGCAGCAGCAGGGTGAGCCAGCGGTACAGTGCGCCATGTCCCATCTGTTGCAGCACCTGGCTAATCGAGGTGACCTCGTGAACTACGCCGCAACCGGCGCTGTTGGCAAAGCGCAGCAGGCGGTAGCTGAGCACTGCGTCCATTTTCAGCAGGGCTTCCACCTCGGCCATGTCGGTGTGTGCCATGACCCGGTCGATGAGTTCGAGCACGCGCAGACGGTTCACTGGCACGTCAACGCCGGCCTTGCCCCCGGTCTGGGTGACGAATGCACCCTGAAACAGGTCAAACCCAAGCTGGCGCGATACTTCCAGGGTTTCTGCGTTGCGAATGTGTGCCGCGATGAGCTGACGTGCACCCATGGCGCGCAGGCTGCGCAGCATACTGTCGAGGTGGATTGCATCGTAGCGGCTTGCATCCACACGGACCGCCTGAGTCGCGGCAACCAGCGGCTGCAAGGCTTCGTCGCTGCCAGTCTCGTCCAGCACGACGCGGTAGCCACACTCGATAAGGTGTTTGATTCTTGGTAAAAGTGTCGGCACGTCGTCAACTTCTGCATGCACAGCGAACACGACATTCTGTTGCGGCAGGTATTCTATTTCGGGCGACATCAGGGTGTCGGCCGAGACGCTGGCAAACAGGATCCTGGTTTTCAGGCTGCCTTCTTCAACCAGCGAATACAGGCCCGCCAGCAAGGTCTCGTCCTCTGCGTTGCGCAGTTCAGGCACGCATGGCTGGCCGTGGCTGTAAGCCAGTTTGATGCGCAACGTCAGTTCAGTCGCGCGGATTTGACCATCACGGTCGTAAATCCCATGCTGCGCCAGCAAGCGCTCGCGGATTTCATCCTGGCGCGACGGAAGACCTTGTGTTTCCACCGCCAGTACATGGGTTGCCACACCGTGCCAGTCGCTCGCCGCTGTGTTGACGACAAGGGCATTGTCGCAGGCATTTTGGATGATGTCGTTTCTCATGATGGTCTCCGGCACTGGGTTACGCCTGGATATAAGCAGCAAGCATGCCCACTTGCCAATGCCGCCATGCGGATGCTGTAGAAGCGCCCGCAAGGTAGGACTGACGCCGTGACTCGGTTAAACTGCAAACATGAAATCATCCGAGCTGAATGTGGCTACCCGTTGGCATTTCGTCAACGCTGTCGAACAACTCGTCGAGGCTGCCCTCAACCGCATCCGCGCGGCGGCAGGGGAGGCACTGCGCACACGCAGCGCCTTCCATCTGGTGCTGGCCGGCGGCACCACGCCGCGTGCGCTCTACGCGCGCATGGCCGGGCTGGATACCGACTGGCGTGGCTGGCACGTGTGGTTTGGCGATGAGCGCTGTCTGCCCGCCGATCACCCCGAGCGCAACAGTCGCATGGCGCAGGATGCGTGGCTGGCAGGCAGCGCGATTCCGGCCGCGCAGATCCACCCGATACCCGCCGAACTGGGCGCGTCTGGCGCCGCCCATGCCTACGCAAACACCTTGCACGATGTGGGGGAATTTGACCTGGTGCTGCTGGGACTGGGTGAGGATGGTCACACCGCCAGCCTGTTTCCCGGCCACGATTGGGGCACCTGTCCGGATAGCCCGGATGTGCTGGCGGTAACGGACGCACCCAAGCCGCCACCCGAACGCGTGAGCCTCAGCGCGCGCCGTCTGAGCCGCGCGCGCGCGGTGCTGTTTCTGGTGAGCGGTGCGGGCAAATGCGATGCAGTCGCGGCCTGGCGCCGGGGTGAGCCGATCCCGGCGGCGGCGATTCATCCGCTGGCGGGCGTGGATGTGTTGGCGGAGCGTATCTGTGTACGGCCGAATGGGGAGGATGCATGAATCCGTTAAACCTAGAAACCGTAGTTGGACGCGCCCGATGGTGCGTAGCGATGTCACCCAAAAGGTGAATGCGAACGAAGGCAGAACACTCAGTATTCATGCGGCTCTCATGAGGAAAATGAGCGGTAAACTCAGAGCGGGCAGCGAGCCGGCGTTTCCCGTTGTGGCGCCAGATCACCTTGCGCTGGTGAGCGCTTCGGGCCTGTTGGTGTTCCGGCCCGTCTTCGACGCACTCACCGCGATGGGTTTTTACAACTTCAACCCGAAACTGATACGCGAACTACAAAAAGCGCAGGACGGGCGTCTGCTCAAACCAGCAGGCGAAAATATCGCAAGCGTTTACGCAAACAATCAGCGGTACAAAAATGCCGGATACCGGATACTGCGGATGGACAAAGGCGTTTATGCCTTAATCGGTCAGCAGTGTTAGCACAGCTTCGGCCGTGGTTGGGTCGATTTCAATCTGCATGACACAGTACTCATTATTTTCGTCGACGGGCGTGGGATCGTCTGCGCAACTGCAGCCGGC
Organism: Sulfuriferula plumbiphila; assembly: GCF_009938015.1. NCBI lineage: Bacteria > Pseudomonadati > Pseudomonadota > Betaproteobacteria > Nitrosomonadales > Sulfuricellaceae > Sulfuriferula > Sulfuriferula plumbiphila. Next base: position 1,466,960 of record NZ_AP021884.1, read on the forward strand.
AATGATGCTGGTATAAAAAATACCGATTTTGGCGCGTATATGGCCATCTTCTTCAGCAGTGCCGATGACGATCACATCGAGTCTGTTGTCCAGCGCATAGCTGCCAATGGTCAAGCCTTGCTGCAAGGGGAGCTGGCTGGCATCGAGCTGTTCAATTTCACTTTTGAGGACGCGATTAAAGTCAGGCGTTCCCCATGCGCGTAATGAGTTGGCTAATTTGCTCATCAATTCACTCCTTGTGCCAGCCCGGCTGGCAGGTGCTGTGCGGCGCGCCTTTGGCTGCGCAGATCCCACCAGTTGCGTAGCGCAATCAACAGACCCAGGCCGAAAAACGCGCCGGGCGGCAGGATGGCCAGCAAAAAGCCCTTGTAGTCCGGCACCACGTGGATGACGAAAGCCTGGGCTGCCGGGCCGAAAGCGAGATCCAGGCCGGCGAACAGGGTGCCCTTGCCCACCACCTCACGCAGCGCACCCAGCAAGGTGATGACCATCGTGAGGCCGATGCCCATCATCATGCCGTCGAGCATGGACGGCAGCACCGGGTTTTTGGCGGCGAAGCTATCCGTGCGCGCCAGCACGATGCAGTTGGTCACAATCAGCGGTACAAAAATGCCCAGCACCAGATACAGCGGATGGACAAAGGCGTTCATCGCCATGTCGATCACCGTCACCAGCGCGGCAATCACCAGGATGAATACCGGGATGCGGATTTCGTGGGATACCAGGTTGCGGATGGCGGAGATCGAGCCGTTGCTGAAGGTCATCACCAGGGTGGTGGCCAGCCCCAGCCCGACGGCGTTGACCACCGAATTGCTGATGCCCAGCAGCGGACACAGTCCCAGCAGTTGTACGACGCCGGGATTCTGTTTCCACAGACCGTTGACGATGATATCGCGATATTGGCTCATGGTTGGGCTCCGGGTGTGATTTCAGGGTGCGGTGCAGGAGCGTACAGTGCGCTGCGGTGCGCCGCTTCGTATTCCAGGGCATGGTGCACGGCTTTGACCACTGCGCGCGGGGTAATGGTGGCGCCGGCCATGTAGTCGAATTGGCCGCTGTCTTTTTTGACCTTCCAGCCGTCACTTGCCGGGTTATCCAGCGCCTTGCCGTCGAAAATGCGTATCCACGCGCTCTTGGCGATATCAATGTAATCGCCCAGTCCCGGCGTTTCCTTGTGGCTCACCACGCGCACGCCGGTAATCCGTCCATCTGCGCCGATACCTACCAGCATGTTGATATCGCCGCTGTAACCATCCGGCGCGGTGACCTCGAGCACCAGCGCCGCCGGCGCACCCGCTTTGCGTGCACGCCAGGCGTGGCTGGGGAGGGTGGTGCCCAGCAGCTTGTGCGGCGGCAGCAGCAGGGCATCGTGCAGCGGGTTGTTGTCATAGCTGCCGGGGACCAGCGTCTCGCTGATGAGCTTCAGGCGCGCTGCGTCCTCGTTGCGGGTAATGGCCGGGCGGGTAATGTCATAGGTATAGGCCAGCACGCCGGTGCCGACGATGGCGAAGCCCAGCAGGACCAGCGCGGCACGCGCCGCGGAACGTAATAACGGAGTCATTCTGCGGGCTCTTTTTGCTTGTGTCCGTACACTTTGGGTTGCGTGTAGGCGTCGATCAGCGGCACCATGATGTTCATCAGCAGCACGGCGAACGCGACGCCGTCCGGATAGCCGCCCAGGGTGCGGATCAGATAAGTGAGCATGCCGATGCCTGCGCCGAAAATCAGTTTGCCGCGCGGCGTGGTGGCACCCGATACCGGATCGGTGGCAATGAAAAATGCGCCGAGCATGGCGCCGCCGGTGGCGAGGTGAAACCACGGCGAGATATAGCGATCCGGGTCGGCTACATGAAACAGTCCACCGGTAATCCACAGCCCGGCGATAAAGGCCGCCGGAATATGCCAGGTAATGATGCGCGCCAGCCACAGGTACAGCCCGCCCAGCAGATACATCAGCACCACCACCTCGCCGCCGGTGCCGCCGATGCTGCCAAAAACGGGCAAACGGGTGATTTCGCGCACCGTGTGTTCCAGCTGCAATTGCGTGCGCAGCGTATCCAGCGGTGTGGCGGAGCTGATCGCGTCGAGCTTCAAGCCATCCGGCAAGATCCCGGTAAAGATGTATTGCGCGGAGTCCAGAAGGCCCAGGTGCGCGCCCGCCAGCGACAGCGGCGACGGCCACTGCGTCATCTGCACCGGGAACGAAATAATCAGTACCGCATAGCCCACCATGGCCGGGTTGAACAGGTTATTGCCCAGCCCGCCATATAAATGCTTGGCCACCACAATGGCGAAAAACGTTCCCACCACAATCAGCCACCAGGGTGCGATCGGCGGCAGCGATAGCGCCAGCAGCCAGGCCGTGACCAGCGCACTGCCATCCATCAGGAACGGCCTGGCTGGCCAGCCGCGCAGACGCACCGCGCTGGTTTCCAGCACCAGCGCGGTGACGCTGGCGAGGGTCAGCGTTACCAGAATCGCCGGGCCGAATAGCCAGACGTAGACCGCAATGCCCGGCACCAGCGCCGCCAGCACCTTGAGCATGATGATGGAGACGCTGGATTTTTCCGCGATGTAGGGGGAGGAGAGCATGGTTTATTGGTCTGCCTGGATGGGAAATTGTGCGCGCAGCGGATTCACTTCTCCACCGAATCCTGTGCCATTGCGCGGATTCTGGCGCGGCGCGCTTCGATTTCGGCGATCTCCTGCAATTGTTCCGCCGGCAGGTTGTCGATGTTGCGCGGGGTGATGCCCTCTTTTTTTGCTTTGGCGCGTTCTATCGCCGCCTGGATAGCGTCTTTCTTGGCAGCGCTGGCGCTGTCATCCGGGCTGTCGGCGGTGGCTCCGGTGAGCCTGGCGCTGGCTTTCTGGGCAAGTTTTGCGGCGCGTTCCTGTTTTTCGCGCTCGATACGCAACTGGCGGAATTCATGACGCTCGCGTGCCAGGTCGGCGGCTTTTTTGTCCTTTTCCTTGGCCCAGATTTCGCTCTTTGCGTAGCGGTAATATTGCACCAGCGGGATGTGGCTGGGGCAGACATACGTGCACACGCCGCATTCGATGCAGTCGAACAGATTGTATTCCTGCGTTTTGCCGAAATTTTTTGCACGTGCGAACCAGTACAGTTCCTGTGGTTGCAGATCCGCCGGGCACGCCTGCGCACAACGGGTACAGCGGATGCACGGCATGGCTGGCGGCGGTGGCGGAAACAGCGCGGGCGATTTGACCAGGATGCAGTTGGTGGCCTTGACCACCGGCACATCACTGCTGGCCAGATCGATGCCCATCATCGGCCCGCCCATCACGTAGCCGCTGGTGTCGTCCCGGGTTGCGCCGGTCAGTCGCACCAGTTCGGCTAGCGGGGTGCCGATCAGTACTTCGAAATTCTGCGGGCGGTGCACATTGCCGGTGACGGTGACAATGCGCGAAATCAGCGGCTCGCCATGGTTGACCGCACGGTGCAATGAATACGCCGTGCCGACGTTGAAGGTGGCGACGCCGATGTCGGTGGAGCGTCCGCCGGAGGGGACTTCCTTGCCGGTCAGGGTTTTGATGAGCTGCTTGGCGCCACCGCCGGGGTAGAGGGTGGGCACCGCTACCACTTCCACTGCGAAATCGCACTGGCTGGCTGCCGCCCGCATCGCGGCGATGGCCTCGGGCTTGTTGTCCTCGATACCCACCAGCACTTCGTCACAGCGCAGCATGTGGCGCATGATGGCAGCGCCTGCAAGAATTTCGGCGGCGCGCTCGCGCATGATCATGTCGTCGCAGGTAATCCACGGCTCGCATTCGGCGCCGTTGAGAATGAGTGTGGGCACCTTTTGCGCGGCGCCGGGGTTGAGCTTGATAAAGCTGGGAAACACCGCACCGCCCAGCCCGGCGATGCCGAGCTCGCGCAATTGATTGCGCAGGTGGCTGGGGTCCATGTTGCGGTAATCCAGCGCGCCGTGCTCGATCCAGCGGTCGAGTCCGTCCGGTGCGATGGTGATGCACATATCGGCCAGTCCGGACGGGTGCGCCACGGCATGGCTGGCAATGGCGGTAACCGTGCCCGAGGTAGGCGCGTGCACCGCCACCGACACGTAGCCCTCAGCCTGGCCGATCGTCTGGCCTTTCCATACCTGCTCGCCCACCGCCACCACAGGCTTGGCGGGGTGGCCGATGTGCTGGCGCAACGGCACGACCAGCACTTTGGGCAGCGGCGCAATCGCGATCGGGCGGCGCGTGGATGCGTGTTTGTGTTGCTCAGGGTGCACACCACCGTTGAATTCGTATAGTTGGCGGGTCATTACGCGACTTTCAGTTTGACCACGGGGTATTTCCATTTCCAGGTGGCGACGTCTTCCGCGATCGGCACCATGCTGATGCAATCCACCGGGCACGGCGCGACGCATAGTTCACAGCCGGTGCATTCCTGGGCGATGACGGTATGCATCTGTTTGGCCGCGCCGAGGATGGCGTCCACCGGGCAGGCCTGGATGCACAGCGTGCAGCCGATGCAGATGTTCTCGTCGATGACCGCCACCGATTTGGGCTTGGGCTCGCCATGTTCGGCGTTGAGCGGCCTGAATTCCACGCCCAGCAGTTCCGCCAGCTTGTGGATGCCGTCTTCGCCGCCGGGCGGGCACTGGTTGATGTCGGCGTCGCCATTGGCGATGGCCTGGGCATAGGGCTTGCAACCGGGAAAGCCGCACTGGCCGCACTGGGTTTGCGGCAGGATGGCGTCGATTTGCTCGACGATGGGGTCTTCCTGCACCTTGAAGCGCACCGCCGCAAATCCCAGCGCCGCGCCGAGAAATACAGCCAGACCGGACATCACCAGAATCGCAGACAGCACCTTATTTCACCAAGCCGGCAAAGCCCATGAACGCCAGGCTCATCAGCCCCGCGGTAATCATCGCAATGCTGGTGCCGCGAAACGCAGCCGGGACGTCCGCGCCTTCCAGCCGCTCACGCAGCCCGGCGAACAGCACCAGCACCATGGAGAAACCGACCGCACCGCCAAAGCCGAAAAACAGCGACTGGATGAAATTATGCTGCGCCTGAACGTTGAGCAGCGGGATGCCCAGCACCGCGCAGTTGGTGGTAATCAGCGGCAGATAAATACCCAGCACGCGAAACAGTACCGGGCTGGTTTTGCGCACAAACATCTCGGTGAAGCCGACAATGCCGGCAATCACCACGATAAACGACAGCGTGCGCAGATAGGCCAGATCGGTGCCCAGCAGGTACTGGTTGATCAGGTAGCTGGAGCCGGATGCCAGGGTGAGCACGAAGGTGGTGGCGGCACCCATGCCGATCGCGGTTTCCAGGCTCTTGGAAACGCCCATGAACGGACACAGGCCAAGGATTTTCGCCATGATGATGTTGTTGACGAAAACCGTGCCGATCAAAATCAGGATGTAGCTCTGGATATCCATTTTTTCGCTTATTAGGCAATGAGTCAGCCATTATCCTTCCCGCAGCGACTGTATTCAAGCATGTGCAAGGTGTAAGCAGGACAAGTACAGGCAGATGCGCCCACATCCCGCCGGATTGGCGGCAAGCAGCTTACTGGCTTTCCCTGACTGGAGTCTGACAGCACCTTACAGGGTGTGGGGCGCCACGTAGGGGTGGCCGGTATCTTCCGCCACGGCTGGATGCGTGACCGCGCCCAGGTAAACATTCAATCCATCGAGAAATCCCTTGTCTGCAAGCAGCGCCGCCATGCCCTGGTTTGCCAGTTGCAAGGTGTAAGGCAGCACCACGCTGGCAAGCGCCTGGGTAGCGGTGCGGGCACAGGCTGCCGGCATGTTGGTGACGCAGTAATGCACCACGCCTTCCTCAACGTAAGTGGGATGGGAATGGCTGGTGGGGCGCGAGGTTTCCGCGCAGCCGCCCTGGTCAATGGAGACATCCACCAGCACCGATCCCGGACGCATGCCGGCCAGCATTTGCCGGGTAATCAGCTTGGGGGCTTTTCTGCCGGGCAACAACACGGCGCCGATGACCAGGTCTGCCCCGGCCACCAGCTCGACCAGCGCGGCAGTGTCGGAATAGCGCGTCCTGAGCCGCCCCTGGTAGAGGTCGTCAAAATGGCGCAGCTTGTCCATGCTGCGGTCGAGCACGCTGACCTCCGCCCCCATGCCGGCGGCGACCCGCGCGGCGTTGGCGCCCACCATGCCGGCGCCGATGATGGTGACTTTGCCGGGTGCCACCCCTGCCACGCCGGGCAGCAATGTGCCATTGCCGCCGCTCGCCATGGTCAGCGCCTGCGCGCCCGCCTGCACCGCGATGCGCCCCGCCACTGCGGACATCGGGGCAAGCAGCGGCGTGCCGCTGGCGTCGGTGACGGTTTCGAAACCGATGCCGATGATTTTTCTGTCCAGCAGTTGCGCGGTCAGTTCGGGTGCGGCGGCCAGGTGCAGGTAGCTGAATACCATCTGTCCAGCGCGCAACAGGGGGATTTCCGCAATTTGCGGCTCTTTTACCTTGACGACGAGCTGCGCTTCGTACACGGCTGCCGCGTCTTCCACAATGCGTGCGCCTGCGGCACGGTAGGCGTCGTCGGAAAAGCCGATGCGCGCAGCGGCGCCGGTTTGCACCCGAACCTGATGCCCAGCCGCCAGCAGCGCCGTTACGCTGTCAGGGGTGAGGGCGACGCGGTACTCATGGTCTTTGATTTCCCTGGGAATGCCGATCAGCATGTTGATGTCCTCGCAACTAAAGTCGGGTTAGCATAACGCTTAAGGGGTGGTCTGTACTTGTACCATAAAAGACGCTGTATCCAGCGCGCGCCCCTGTTCATCGACGAGGCTGATCCGGTGCGCTCCCGGCTGGGGCGTATAGAGCAGGCTGCCGTCTGTCTGGAGCCATTGCGCTGGCGCAGGTTCGCCGTCCACCAGCCAGTTCCATTGCATGTGCAGGGGGCGGCTATAGAAGCGCATTTTTTGCCACGCGGCGGGTATATCCGCATCCAGCGTCAGCATAGTGCCATTGGCGGGGCCGATAATGCGCGGTAATCCTTTACCTTCAGCCAGGGTCACCACACTTTGCTCGGTGCCGGGCAGGAACAATTCACGGCGCGGCGGCTCCAGCGGCGGTTCGAAGCGCACCGTCTGGGCGATGACCCCGCTGGGCAGCGCCGGGGCACGGCTGGGTCGGGCTGTATTCAGCTTGCTGATCAGCGCCTGCCACACGGGTGCGGCGCCATTCACGTCGGAGACATCGCGCATCGGTTCGCCCGAGATATTGCCCACCCACACGCCCACTGTGTATTTGTCCGAAAATCCTACACACCAGTTGTTGCGCATGTCCGGGCTGGTGCCGGTTTTAACGGCAGCAAAGCCGGATGTCGTCAGGGCACTGTGCAGTCCGGCCTTCATTGCACGGGCATTATTGTCTGCCAGGATGTCGGTGACGATGGCAGCGACCGGTGCCGGCATAATCTGAGTCGCACCAGGTGCGCCGCCGACGTGGAAACTCAGCGGCTTGAGCACGCCGCCATTGGCCAGCACCCGATAAGCGTTGGTCAGGCCTGTCAGCGTGACTGCCGTCTCGCCTGGGGCGTAGCCGTAGCGTTGCGGCGGGCGATCACTGGGGGTGGCCAGCCCCAGTGCCTGCAGGCGCTCATAAAAAGCTGCCGGCGTGACCAGCGCCAGGGTTCGTACTGCAGGCACATGCAACGAAGAACCCAGCGCAGTGCGCAGGGTCACCCAGTTGCCGAGTTCGCGGTTATCGTCTTGCCACATACCTTGAGTTGATGAGGTTTGCAGCGCCGCCGAATCGTCCAGGAACGACGCCGCGCTAAGCAGGCGTTGCTCGATTGCCAGGCCGTATAAAAACGGCTGGAGGGTGGCGCCCGCCGGCTGCGCTGTGGCAGCCTCGTCCACCCTCTGCGGGCTGGACGCGCCGGCGCTGGAACCCACATAGGCACGCACTTCGCCGGTTTTGTTGTTGAGTACCACCACGGCGCCGGCGTCGACATTGTTTGCCTTGAGTGCCGCGAGTCGGCTTTGCAGGGCTTGCAGCGCAAAGCGCTGCAAGCCGGCGTCCAAACTCACCTGCACCCGTTCGCCGGGGGTATGCAGAAACATGCGCGCGACGGCGGGTGCTAGTTGTTCGCCAAAATCGATATGCGGTCTGGCAACCAGGCTTTTGTATGCCAGAGCGGTGACTGTTGCGCACGACGGGCGTGGCACGGTAAGTTGCTGCGCCACGCCGCAGGCCCGTTCCGCCACGACCGCGGCTTTGGCATTCGGCCCGCGCAACAGTGCAGCGAGTATGCTTGCCTGCGCCTTGTTCAGGCGGGAAGGTTCCTGGCCAAACAAGCCTTGGGCGGCGGCGTTGATGCCCGACAGGTTTGCGCGGAAATTCACCTTGTTCAGGTAAGCGTCGAGTATCTGCGCCTTGCTCCAGGTTTTTTCCATACTGCGTGCTGCCTTGATTTGATCCCACTTCTGCGTGTAGGTGCGTCCGCCTGCGCGGCGATACAGCGCCGGGTCGAGCAGCCCCGCCAGTTGCATGGTGAGCGTGGAGGCACCGCGATGGGTGTCGTACACCAGGTTTTCCCAGGCGGCGCCGATAAAAGCGCGCCAGTCCACCCCCGAGTGTTGATAAAAACGTTTGTCCTCCGACACGATCAGCGCATGCCGCATTGCCGGCGACAGTTCGCGCAGCGGCACCCACGGCAGGCGGCGCACCTTGGGATCGAGGTTCAGGGTGTCGAGCGGCGCGCCATTGCGATCGACCAGCCACGCTTCGGAAGGGCGATGCGCGGCCTCGACTTGCCGGAAACTGGGGAGGGTGTCGGAGAATGCGCTGCCCACGCTGTTCCAGGCAAGCAACAGCCAGAGAAGAAGATGTGCAAACGCTTTGTTGCTCATGAGCGTGTCCTTGCCGCCTTCACTCCGACCTCACCATGCGTTTATTGTTCTTGGCTGTGCCGGAAATATCCGGCGGCATTTTCAGCGTATCGCGCCGCATAGTGCCTGCACGCATTCACTCACCAGCGCCGGACCGCGATAAATGAGTCCGCTATAGAGTTGTACCAGGCTGGCACCGGCAATGATTTTTTCACGGGCATCGGCTGCCGAGAGAATGCCGCCCACGCCGATAATGGGCACTTCGCCCGCCAGGGCGGTGGCCAGTTTGCTGATAACGCGGCTGGCGGCATCGCGCACCGGTGCGCCGGATAGCCCGCCTGCCTGGTTGCCGTGGGGCAGGTGTTCCACGCCGCGACGCGCCAGGGTGGTGTTGGTGGCGATGACGCCGTCGAGGTGGTGCTCGCGCAGCAGTCGGGCGATCTCGGCTATCTGCGCATCGTCCAGGTCAGGGGCGATTTTTACCGCCAGCGGCACGTGGCGGCCATGCTGCTCAGCCAGTCGGGTCTGCCCGGCTTTCAGCTTGCCTAACAGATCGGACAGTGCCGCGCCGGATTGCAGGTCGCGCAGATTTTTGGTGTTGGGCGATGAGATGTTCACCGCGACATAGCTGGCATGCGGGTACACCGCTTGCAAACAGCTCAGATAATCGTCAGCGGCGCGTGCTATCGGCGTGTCGAAATTCTTGCCGATGTTGATACCGAGCACGCCGCGGAATTTTGCGGCGCGTACGTTGGCGGTGAGTGCATCCACACCGTCATTGTTAAAGCCCATGCGGTTGATGATGGCCTGGGCTTGCGGCAGCCGGAACAGACGCGGTTTGGGGTTGCCCGGCTGCGGGCGCGGGGTGACCGTACCGATTTCGATGAAGCCGAAACCGAGCGCGGCGAATGCGTCGATATAGGCGCCGTTCTTGTCCAGTCCGGCGGCCAGACCCACCGCATTGGGGAAGGTGATACCCATGCAGGCGACCGGTTTTCCACTCGCATGCGGCGCAATCAGCCGCGATAAACCGAGGCGGTATGCGGCCTGCAGCGAAGACAGGGTGAGGTGATGGGCAGTCTCGGCGTCGAGCCGGAACAGCAGGGGGCGGAGTAGGGTATACATGCGGGCATTTTAACCCGGCGTCCGCTTCATTCCCATTTCAACCTGAAACGGCCAATTTCACCACCGGTCACGGAGGGAGGGATGAAGGCAAAAGGCAAAAGGCAAACCCGGGAAAGCGTCTTGAATTTTGCCTTTTGCCTTAATTGTTTTCTCAACTCTCCAGCAACGAGGCGATTAAGGGGCAGCACACGTTGCCCTTCTGGGTTGCGCACTCGGTAACCAGCGTTTGCAGGGTTTGTTCGATACCACGCAGGCCCTCCAGCCGTTTTCTTACATCGGCCAGTTTTTCGGCCGCTATGACGCGCGCTTCGGTGCAGTGGGCGCCATCCTCCAGCTTGAGCAGCGCGCCTACCTCTTCCAGTGAAAAGCCAAGATGTTGTGCGCGCTTGATGAATTTGATGCGCGTCACATCCATATCGCTGTAGCGGCGGATGCCGCCGAGCGGTTTGGCAGGCTCGGCCAGCAGCCCGCGGCGCTGATAGTAGCGGATCGTTTCCAGATTGACGCCCGCTTGGCGGGCGAGCACTCCGATCGTCATGTCCTGCCTGCGCATGGTTTCCTTCCGATTTAAACCTACTTGACTCCGTACCATGGTACGGAATTTATCCTGAATCATCCAGCCGGGTATGTGAACAAAAAACCGCTTGACACCGTACCCAGGTACGGAATCGATACTGATCATACACCTGATAAATTATGAAGGAGAAGCTCATGTCTCAAGGTAAACCAGCGAATAGCTGGCCGCTGATTGGCGGTGTTGCCGCCGCTATTGCCGCTTCCCTGTGTTGCGTCGGGCCGCTGGTGCTGGTCATGCTGGGTATTGGTGGCGCGTGGATAGGCAGTCTTGCGGTGCTGGAGCCTTATCGGCCCTTGTTTCTCGGCATCGGCGTGGTGTTCATGGTGCTCGCCTACCGGAAAATTTATCGCGCGCCCGCAACCCAGGACTGTACCCCTGGAGCGCTGTGCGCGCTGCCGCAAACCAACCGCGTATACAAAATGCTGTTCTGGATGGTGGCCGTGCTGATGGTGCTGGCCATTGCTTTCCCGTATATCGCCCCATTGTTTTATTAATCCAAAAGGAGTCTGACCATGAACACCCGTCATTTGTTGAGCGTCGCATTTTTTGCTGTCTCCAGCTTGTCCATCACTCCGGCTTTTGCTGCGCAGAAGACGGTTACCCTGGACATTCCCGGCATGGATTGTGAGATATGCCCGATTACCGTGAGAACAGCGCTGAAAAAACTCCCTGGCGTCATCAGCGCGACCGCGGCCCCGCAGACAAAAGAAGAGGTTGTTGTCTACGACGACACCAAGACCAATATCAAGCAGATCATGAATGCCACGGCGCAGGCCGGTTATCCCTCAACCGTTAAAGGGGCGCAAGCAAAATGACCGCGCACGTGCTGCGTGTCACCGGCATGACCTGCGACCACTGCGCCAGATCCATCGAAAAGGCCTTGTCGGCCGTGGCTGGCGTAAGCCGGGCCGAGGTGTCCTACGCGGCGGGCAGCGCGCAGGTTGAAACCGCCGCCGATCTGACCGTCTCGACCCTTGTCAGCGCGATCAAGGCCGCAGGCTACGGTGCCGAAGCGCTGGGTGATGCTGCGGCAGCGGGGGAGACGACCGGCCTCAAAGTCGCGATCATCGGCACCGGCTCGGGAGCGTTCGCGGCCGCCATCCGCGCTGTCGAAGGCGGTGCGGTTGTGACGGTCATCGAGGCGGGGCAAATCGGCGGCACCTGCGTCAACGTCGGCTGCGTGCCGTCCAAAATCATGATTCGCGCCGCGCACATCGCCCACCTGCAAAGCGACAACCCGTTCGACGGGCTGAAAAAACAGCCGGCCGTGGTTGACCGCGCAGCCCTGGTGGCGCAGCAGCAAGCGCGGGTGGATGAATTGCGTCACGCCAAGTATGAAAGCATCCTGGAATCCAACCCCGGCATCACGCTGGAAAAAGGCTTTGCGCGTTTCAAGGACGCCCATACCCTGGTGGTGAAACAGGCCGACGGCAGCGAGAAGGAAATCGCCGCCGACCGCATCCTGATCGCCACCGGCCGCGCGCCTGCGATCCCCGACACGCCGGGCCTGAAGGGCACGCCTTACTGGACCTCCACCGATGCGCTGGTGGCGGAAGAACTGCCGCAACATCTCATCGTCCATGGCGGCTCGGTGGTGGCGCTGGAACTGGCGCAAGCGTTTCTGCGTTTGGGCGCGCGGGTGACGCTGGTGGCGCGCTCCGCGCTGCTCTCCAGGGAAGATCCCGCCATCGGCGATACACTGAAGGCCGTGCTGGAAGGTGAAGGCATGCGCATTCTGACCGATACCGGCGTGAACAATGTGCGTTTCGACGGCAAGCTGTTCCAGGTGGATATCGGGACCGAGACGCTCAGCGGCGACCGCTTGCTGGTCGCCACCGGGCGCAAGCCCAACACCGCCGGCATGAATCTGGATAGCGCCGGGGTGAACACCGACGCCGGCGGTGCGGTCATCATCGACGACCACATGCGCACCTCGGTGCCGCATATCTATGCCGTGGGCGACTGCACCAACCAGCCGCAGTTCGTGTATGTGGCGGCGGCCGCCGGCACCCGCGCCGCGATCAACATGACCGGCGGCGATGCCGCGCTGGATTTGTCGGCCATGCCTGCCGTGGTGTTCACCGACCCGCAGGTGGCGACGGTGGGCTTGAGCGAAGCGCAGGCGGCCAGGCTCGGCCTCGAAACCGACAGCCGCACCCTGAGCCTGGACAACGTGCCGCGGGCGCTGGCCAACTTCGACACGCGCGGCTTCATCAAGCTGGTGGCGGAAAAAGCGTCCGGCCGCCTGCTGGGCGCGCAGGTGCTGGCGGCGGAAGGCGGGGAAATCATCCAGACGGCGGTGCTCGCCATCCGCAATCGCATGACGGTCGAGGAGCTGGCCGGACTGCTGTTCCCTTATCTCACCATGGTCGAAGGCTTGAAGCTCTGCGCACAGACTTTTTTCAAGGACGTGAAGCAGTTGTCTTGCTGCGCGGGTTGAACCGCGCCGCTTGGAAATGGATGGCTTATTTGAAGCCCCCATTGCGCTATGCCGCACAACTGGACTGATCGGCCCGGCTTGGAACTGCTCAGACAGTGCGGAAGGATGGATGTAGGCCCGGCCTTGCACTTCCTGAATTCCCCAGCATGGTCAGCGGGCGGACAACTGCTGCTTCACAACTTGGCGCGGATGACGTTCCACCAGTGGCCAAGCCAGCCTGCCTTTTCCACGGATTTCAGCGCGACCAGGGGCACTCGGGCAACTTCCCGGCTGCCTTCACTCAATATCAGCGTGCCGACCTGCTGCCCGCGCTTCAGCGGCAGGGACATTTGTGCGGCCAGGCTCACGCCGGGCTTGAGCAGCGCATAGCGCCCGATCGGCAAGCTTACCCAGACGTCGCTGGCGGTTCCGATGGGCACCTGGGCGGGGTTCGCCTGATTATTGCGCACGGTGCTGATGATTTGACCAGCGCGGTACGCACGCCGGGTTTCGAAAAAGTGGTAACCGTAATCCAGCAGCGCTTCGGCGGCATGGGCGCTGCCCTTGCGCGTGGTGGAACCGAGCACCACCGCGATCAGCGGGCGTCCCTTGCGCACCGCTGTGGCGTCAAGGCAATAGCCAGCTTCGTCAGTGTGGCCGGTTTTCATCCCGGTCACCGTGGCGTCGCTGAATACCAGCGGGTTCCAGTTGTTCTGGGTGACATGGTTATAGGTGAAAGTTTTTTCGCCGAAATAGTGCAGGTACTGCGGATACTGGCGCATGATGGCTTCGGTCAGTATGCCGATGTCGTGCGCGCTGACCCGATGAGTGGGCGTGGGCAGTCCGTCCACGTTATCGAAATGGGTGTTGGCCATGCCAAGCTGGCGCGCGGTGGCGTTCATCATCTGCACGAAACTATCGGTGTTGCCGGCGATGGCTTCAGCCAGCGCCACGGCCGCGTCGTTCCCGGATACCACCACCATGCCCTGGATCATCTGCTCCACCGTTGCCGGCAAATCGGGCTGCAGGAACATGGTCGAGCCGCCTGCCTTCCATGCGGCCACACTGACCGGGATAGTCTGGTCGAGCTTCAGACTGCCGCGCGCCGCCGCCTGGAAGGTCAGGTAGGTAGTCATCAGCTTGGTCAGGCTGGCTGGCGGCGCCTTTTGATCCGCCGCGCGCGCGGCCAGCACCTGTCCGGAAGCCGGGTCAATCAGCACGTAATTGCGGGCGTCCACATTGGGCGCATCGGGGATGGCCGGCACGGGTGCGGCGACGGCGCCTGCCTCGAACAGGGCGGCCAGCAACAGCACGCCGAGGGCACGCGACGGGAATGGTAACGGCATGGATAACTCCTTAAGGACGGTCAAGCCAGGGGCTGGGTATCGGATGGTATTCTGATCGTATCGGGCGCTGGCACCGCGGTAAGATGCGGCGCGCACTGAGGAGTTCCCGGAGAATCATGGTGACGGACTTTGTGGAATGGTTCGGGCCGGGCGGCAGCAAGGCACACAACAATCCGATGTGCGCCCGGGTCTTCAACAAAAACCCTGGCTCAGTGTTTGGCCGTCCTGCGCAGGCGCGACATCAGGCGCCGCGCCAGTTCGCCAAACAGCTCGGTCTGGGTCGGATGCGGATGAATCGCCTGGGCGACCTGTTTCAGGGTCATCCCGGCTGACACCATCATCACCGCTTCGCCAATCAGGGTGTCGGTGTGTTCGGCCAGGAAATGCACGCCGATGATCTTCTGCGTGGCCTTGTCTGCGACCAGTTTGATCATGCCGTGGGTCTCGCCGCTGATCATCGCCTTGGCGTCGATGCTCATCGGCATCTTGGCTTCCACCGCGTCGATGCCCCTGGCCTTGGCCTGCGCCACGGACAGGCCGACGAAACCGGCCTGCGGGCGGCTGAAGGTGACGCCGCAGTCCAGGTCCTGGTTGTACACGTGGTCTTCGCCCAGCAGGTTGCTGGCCGCCACGCGCCCCTGGGTGGCGGCGGTGTGGGCCAGCATGTAGCCGCCCACCACATCGCCGACCGCGTAAATGTGCGGCACGCTGGTACGGCCACGGGTATCGGCCCTGATCGCAGCGCCATCCAGCTGCACGCCTGCTGCTTCCAGGTTGAGCTTGCTGGTGTCGGGGCGCTTGCCGGTGGCCATCAGCACGTAGTCGCAATCGAAGCTGGCGGTTTTGCCTTCGGCGTCAGTGTAGTCGAGCTTCATCTTGCCCGGCGTGCCAGCAATGCTGCCGATTTTGGCGCTGGTGACGACGCTGAATTCCTGCTTGAGAAGTTCGGTAAGCTGCTTGGCGATTTCCTCTTCCACCTCGGCCAGGATACGGTCCCTGGCTTCCAGCATCAGAATCTCGGTGCCGAAGTCGCGAAAAATCTGCGCCATTTCCACGCCGATCACGCCGCCACCGACAATGGCCATTTTCTTCGGCGGCGCGGGCAGGTTCCAGATGGTGTCGGAAGTAATCACGCCGCCGCTGGCCAGACCTTCCAGTGCGCCCGGGATGGGTGGCACGAACGGCGGCGCGCCCGGTGCAATTACTGCGGCACCGAAACGCAGGGTGTAGGTTTCGCCTCCGGCTGGCTGCACCCTGATGGTGTGGTTGTCGACGAAGGAGGCAAAGCCTTCGCGCACATCAATCTTGACGCCCCTGTCGGTTTTCAGCGCCAGTTCGCCACGGGTTTGCAGGATGGCTTTGCGGCGCGTTTCCAGTGTTGCCCAGTCGAGCCTGGGGGTGCTGGTGCCGGCGATGCCTTTTTCCGCGTCGTGGGCGCGATCGCGAATCAGGTCGGCATTGTGACGCCAGGCCTTGGACGGGATGCAGCCGCGCCACAGGCATTCGCCGCCAGGCAGCGGCGCGTTGTTGATCATCGCCACCTTGACGCCATGCTCGACCAGGTCACGCGCGCAGTCCTCGCCGCCGGGACCGCCGCCGATGATGATGACCGGAAAGTCCCAGTCGCCCTCAGGAATCGGCGCGGTGGCGGTCGCTTCCAGCCAGCTATCCGGGTTTTCAATGATTTTCTTCAAATCAGCCAGGTAGGCGGCGACATGCGCGCCGTTCACCACGCGGTGGTCAGCAGTGATGTTGACCGGCATGCCGTCCGGCCCGGTAGCGGAGATGGCCATGATGGCGGCGATGCCGGGGGTGGGGATGGCGGTGAAGTGGGTGACGCCGAACATCCCCATGTTGGAGATGGTGAAAGTAGGGCTGGCGTATTCGTTGGGCGACAGCTTGCGTGCGCGCGCGCGCGGCATCAGCTCGTTCCATTCGGCCTGCAATTGCTCCAGGGATTTCTGTTCGATGTTGTGCAGGATCGGCACCACCAGCCCGCCACCCTCCGCTGCGACGGCCACGCCGAAATCGTGGTTGCTGCGCTCGACGATTTTGTCCACCGGCTGGTAGCAGTTGTTCAGCATCGGGTGCTTGAGCATCGCCACCGAGCAGGCCTTGGCGATGGCTACCGTCACCGAAACCTTGCGCGCCTTGGCGGCAGCGATGAGTTTCTCGGGTTTGATGTTGAAGGTGACATCGAAGGTGGGCAAGGTCAGCGCCGCCGTCATCGCGTGCGCCACGGCTTTTTCCATCGAGGACATGGGGCGGCCAGTGCCGGGCACTTCGACCTGCGGCAGGGAGTGGGCGACTTGCGCCATGCTCGGGCGCGCGCGCGCCACGTCCTGGGCGACAATCACGCCGGCCGGGCCGGAGCCTGCCAGCTGGTTCAAGTCAACGCCTGTTTCGCCAGCCATCTTGCGCGCGTAAGGGCTGGCCTGACGCCCGGCAGGGCGGGCCACCGGCCTGGCACCGGGGTACGCAACGCTGGCAGGTTTGGCCGCTGTTGCGGGAATCGAAGTATGGTTTTTCTGGTGATGGGATTCCACCACTTTGTGTTCGGCAGAGAGCGTCACTTCGGTGTCGTTCACCTGCGTGGCGTCGCTGACGATGAAGGCCATCGGGTGGGCCACTTGCACCGTGCTGCCCACACCTGCGAGAGGGCCGGACAGGAAACCTTCCTGGAACACCTCCACGTCCATGATGGCCTTGTCGGTTTCCACCGTAGCCACGATGTCACCGCGCTTGATGGGTGCACCGATGGCTTTTTCCCAGGTCACCACGATGCCTTCGGTCATGGTGTCGGACAGCTGTGGCATGACAATCGGCATACCGGCGTGGTGCGGGATCATCCCGGTGGCCGCCAGTTCCGTCACGACTTCTCCGGCGCCAATGGCCAGATCGCCCAGAGTATCGGTGATATAGCCCAGCGCGCCGCTGACAGCAACGGTGGCGCCGACTTCCGCCAGGGGGCCGGCCAGATAACCGGCCTTGAATACTTCCACGTCCATGATGGCTTTGTCGGTTTCGACCGTGGCGACAATATCGCCACGCTCGACTTTGTCGCCGACCTGTTTCTCCCAGGTCACCACAACCCCTTCGGTCATGGTGTCGGACAGCTGCGGCATGGTGATGACGTAATGTGATGACATGGGCATTGTTCCTGCAACGAGTATTTTTAAACCACGGGGGATGAGAAGGCAAAAGGCAAAAATCAAAAGGCAAAATTAAAAGCCAAACCGCGCAGCTCCGAGGTTTTGCCTTCCCGCGGCTAAGTTTTTCTACGCCTTGCCGAACATCTTGAGCACGGCGTTGACCACGTCCTCGTGGTCGGGAATAGCGGCTTTTTCCAGCTTGTGGTTATAGGGTTGCGGCACCAGCGCGGAATGTACGCGCACCGGGGCGGCGTCGAGTTCAAAGAAGCATTCCTCGTTGAGGATGGCGATGACTTCGGAACCGACACCTACAGGGGCTTCGTCTTCTTCGGCGATTACCGCACGATGGGTTTTGCATACCGACTTTTTGATCCCGGCGCGATCCAGCGGAGCGAGCGCATACAGGTCCACCACTTCGGCGGAAATGCCATATTGCTTGTCCAGAATCTCGGCGGCCCTGAGGCACCAGTGTACCGAGATATTGTAGCCGAACAGCGTGACGTCGTTGCCGGAGCGGCTGATTTCCGAACCTTCCAGCGGGTGGAAGTATTCTTCGTCCGGCACTTCGCCTTTCATGTTGTACATGAGTTCGTGCTCGTTGATGAACACCGGGTCATCGCTGCGCACCGCGGATTTCAGCAAGCCGTAAGCCTGCCTGGGACTGGAAGGCGTGACCACGCGCAGACCGGCAATACCCATGAACACTTTTTCCATGCGTGCCGAGTGCTGGGCGCCAAGCTGATGGGCAGCACCACCCGCTGCGCGGAACACGCTTGGGGAGGTGAGCTGGCCGCCGGACATATAGCGTACCTTGGCAGCAGAATTGAACATCTGGTCCATTGCCAGCCAGGCAAAGTTCACCGACATGATCTCGATGATGGGACGGATGCCAAGAAATGATGCCCCGATACCCAGGCCGGTATAGCCGCCTTCGGAGATGGGGGTATCCATCACCCGCAACGGGCCGTATTTTTCGTACAGACCCTTGGTGGCCTTGTAGGTCCCACCGGCCACGCCGATGTCTTCACCCATACAGATGACCAGCGGGTCATGCGCCATTTCTTCGTCGTGGGCGCGCTGCAGCGCTTCCCAGTACATTATTTCAGCCATGTTGATCTTCCTTAATTCTCGAATCTTTTTTGCCGCAGAGGGCACAGAGTTCACAGCGATGTCCGGAGGCGCTGCAGGGAGGATTTCTCCGTGGGCTCTGTGATCTCTGTGGCTATATGTGTTTAAGCCAGAACGTATTTTTCCAGATCGGCCACGTTCGGTTCAGGCGATTCCTCGGCGAACTTGATGACTTCGTTCTCGATATAGGCGTCGGTTTCCTTTTCGATTGCGGTGAATTCATCCATGCTTATGACGCTGGCTTCAATCAGGCGGTCGCGCAGGATGTTGATGGGGTCGCGCTGCTTCCATTGCTCTTCTTCCTCGCGCGTGCGGTAGCCGCGCGAATCGGACATGGAGTGGCCGCGGTAGCGATAGGTCATCAACTCCAGGAAATACGGCCCCTTGCGGCTGCGCACATATTCTACGGCCTTGACCGCGTGCTCATGCACCACTTCCACGTCCTGTCCGTCGCACTGGGCGGATTCGATACCGTAGCCGCACACGCGCTTGTACTGGTCGAGCACGGCGGTGGAGCGGTCAATCGAGGTGCCGATGCCATACTGGTTGTTTTCACACACGAACAGCACCGGCAGTTTCCATAATGCGGCCATATTGAGGGTTTCGTGAAACACGCCCTGGTTGTTGGCGGCGTCACCCAGAAAGCAGATGGATATCTCGTCCCCGCCCTTCAGCTGGATACCTTTGGCGATGCCGGCGGCGAGCGGGAACGGGCCGCCGACCAACGCGTAACCGCCCATGAAGCGATGCGCCACATCAAATATGTGCATGGAGCCGCCGCGCCCTTTGGAACAGCCGGTTTCCTTGCCGTACAGCTCGGCCATGACGGCCTTGGGATCGGCGCCGCACTTGATGGCGTGGATATGGTCGCGGTAACCGGTGATGACGTAATCATGGCCGGGGCGGGCTGCTTCCATCACGCCGTTGCAACAGGCTTCCTGGCCGGGGTAGAGGTGCAGAAAACCGCCGATTTTGCGTTCGATATAGGCCTGATAGCAGCGCTCTTCAAAGCGGCGGTGCAGCACCATTTCGCGCAGCACGCGCTTTTTGTCTTCCAGTTTCATGTATTTCTTCCTTGCAAGAGCTTGAGCCCGGACTGATTTTGGGCAACACAAACTCTGCTATCATCGGTTAAAACACCCTATCCGGTCAAGCCAAAACCCCACGTCAAGGTTGAATATGCTCGCAAAACTGATTGAAAACAAAAAACAAATTCCCGCAGCGCAGATGGACAAAAGCGGCCATATTTTGATGGTTTTGCCGAAAACCGCCGCCTTGCCCAAAGCTGACGACCTGCCCGGCCTCGCGCAACTTGCTGCCGCATTGCGCCGCCGCGACAAGAAACCGGCCGAGCTGGCGAAAACGCCGGTCGCAGTGGAAACGGCACACGGCGGGTTAATAGTATGGGTCATGCTGGACACCGACCAGCCCCCATTCAGCCAGCACACCGTATTGCGCCAGGCCTTGCATATCCTGCTGGAAGAATCGCCCCGAGAAATCAGTCTGGCGATCAGTGGCGATGCGGCTTTTCGCGCTCAGGCCGCGGCTGCCGCGGTGTATGTGGCGTGGGTCAACGGCGCCGCTCTGCCCAGCCTGAAAAGCAAGGATAAGCCCAAGCCGTTGCAGACCATGCGCCTGTTTGGTCACGCCTCGGCGGATGGTTTTGCTGCCCAGCGCGCAGCGGCGGAAGGCAATACCCTGTGCCGCAGTCTCACGGTCACGCCACCCAACCAGCTTACCCCCGGTATTTACCGCGAACGGGTGCGCAAACTGGCTAAAGACAACGGCTGGAAACACACCGAATACGACATGAAAAAACTGCGCAAACTCGGCGCCGGCGCGTTCGTCGCGGTGGCGCAAGGCTCAGACCCGCAGGATGCCGCCATTGTGCATCTGCGCCGCCGTCATCCCGAGGCCGGGCAGACCATCGCGCTGGTGGGCAAGGGCATCTGCTTCGACACCGGCGGTCACAACCTCAAGCCCGCCAGATACATGCAGGGCATGCACGAGGACATGAATGGTTCGGCGGTGGCGCTGGGCATCCTGCTGGCGGCCACGCGGCTGGATTTGCCGGTGAACATCGATTGCTGGCTGGCGATCGCGCAAAACCACATCAGCCCGAAAGCCTACAAGCAGAACGACGTGGTCAGCGCGCTCAACGGCACCACCATCGAAGTGGTGCACACCGATGCCGAAGGCCGCATGGTGCTGGCTGACACGCTCGCCCTGGCAGCGCGCGCGAAACCCGACGTTATTGTCGATTTCGCCACGCTGACCGGCAGCATGGGTGCCGCGCTGGGCGAGCGTTACAGCGGCGTGTTGTCCAACCGCGATGAATTGCTTGCGCAGGCGGTCGCGGCCGGCAAGGTCAGCGGCGAGCGCATGTGCGCCTTCCCGATGGATGAAGACTACGAACCCGCGCTTGATTCCGCTATTGCCGATATCAAGCAATGCACCCTTGACGGTGATGCCGACCATATTCTCGCTGCGCGCTTTCTCAACCATTTCGTGGACAAGCGTCCCTGGCTGCATGTGGATTTGTCGTCGAGCAACTGCGACGACGGACTGGGTGCGGTGGGCACCGACGTGACCGGCTTCGGCGTGGCCTGGGGAATCAGGCTGCTGGCTGAGCTGCAGGTCGGCAAGTAAGCCTGCCATGTTAAACTCGCCACTTTGAAATCTGAGCGAGCACGACCATGTCCGGCAGCAGCATAGGCAAATTATTTTGTGTCACCACCTTCGGTGAATCCCATGGTCCGGCCATCGGCTGCGTGGTGGATGGTTGCCCGCCGGGTATGGCATTGTGCGCCGAGGATATCCAGGCGCAACTGGATCGGCGCAAGCCCGGCACCTCGCGCCACGTCACCCAGCGGCGCGAATCGGACACGGTGGAAATCCTCTCCGGCCTCTTTGAGGGACACACCACCGGCGCACCCATTGCGCTGCTGATCCGCAACGAAGACCAGCGCAGCAAGGATTACGGCAACATCGCCGATACCTTCCGCCCCGGCCACGCCGACTACACCTACTGGCACAAATACGGCATCCGCGATTACCGTGGCGGCGGGCGCT
This sequence comes from Sulfuriferula plumbiphila, assembly GCF_009938015.1. Taxonomy (NCBI): domain Bacteria; kingdom Pseudomonadati; phylum Pseudomonadota; class Betaproteobacteria; order Nitrosomonadales; family Sulfuricellaceae; genus Sulfuriferula; species Sulfuriferula plumbiphila. The sequence goes on from NZ_AP021884.1 coordinate 1,488,619, forward strand.
CCTCCGCACGGCTCACTGCGCCGCTGGTCGGCGCCGGCGCCATCGCCAAAAAATGGCTAGCGCAAAAATACGGTATCCGGGTGCGCGGCCACATGTCGGCGCTGGGGCCGATTGATTTGGCTTTCAAAAGCTGGGAGGCCGTCAGTGAAAACGCTTTCTTCAGCCCCGATCCCGACAGCGTGGCGGCGCTGGAAGCCTACATGGACGAACTGCGCAAATCCGGCGACTCAGCCGGCGCAAAAATCACCGTGGTGGCCGAGAATGTACCGGCAGGCTGGGGCGAGCCGCTCTACGACCGCATCGACGCCGACCTCGCCCATGCCCTGATGGGGCTCAACGCCGTCAAAGGCGTGGAAATCGGCGACGGCTTTGCATCCGCCCGCCAGAAAGGCACCGAACACCGCGACGAGCTCACTCCGCAAGGCTTCTTGTCCAATCACGCCGGCGGCGTGCTGGGCGGCATCTCCAGCGGCCAGAACATTGTCGCCCACATCGCCATCAAGCCCACCTCCTCAATACGGCTACCCGGACGCTCCATCGACAAACAGGGGAATCCCATCGAAGTCGTCACCCATGGCCGCCACGACCCTTGTGTCGGCATCCGCGCCACCCCGATTGCCGAAGCGCTGATGGCGATTGTGCTGATGGATCATGCGTTAAGGCACCGCGCGCAATGCGCGGATGTGGTGATGGAGACGCCGCAGATTGCGGGGAATGTTGAGCAGGAGTAAGACACGCGGAGGGAAGGCTTATACGGCATTGTGGCAGCGATGCTTGTACAGCCTTCAAACCCGGTGCTGACATCGGCTACAGATGGGCAAGGCCCCTGCGCTACGCGGTTGATGCGTGGTTTACGGCTGGATGTTTTATCGGTCCAGGATTTTGTCGCGGATATCCTGAAAAAACTGCACATTGTTGCGCCCGGCGCTTTTGGCGTGAAACATGGTGTGATCCGCCATGCTCATGAGTGTTTCCGGGCTGTCTGCGTCATCCGGATAAATCGCCAGACCGATGCTGAGCGTGAGCTTGGTTTCAATGCCGCCCAGGTCGATACTTTCCCGCGCTGCATCGCGCAGGCGTTCGGCAATTCTGCGGATGTCTTCTTCACAGTTGGCGTCGGGCAACAACACCACAAATTCGTCGCCTCCCCAGCGCGAGAGCGTGTCCATTTCCCTGAGCACGGATTGCAGGCGCTTGCTTAATGTGACGAGTACTGTATCGCCCGCTTTGTGTCCCAGGGTATCGTTGATGTGTTTGAAATGATCCACGTCGATAAAGCCCAATGCGACTTTGCCCTTTCGCCGCTGCGCACGGGCGATGGACTGGTGCAGGTGTTCTTCCAGCAGAATGCGGTTGGGCAGTTGGGTCAATGCGTCGTGCAATGCCATCTGGGTAATGCGTCGCTCCTGTAAATAGCTGGAGGTAATGTCGCGCAGAACGCCGCGCAGTGTGGTGACTTGTCCTTGAAGAGAGCGGTGCGCAAGCAGGTGCGCTTCGATCCAGATAGATCCCTTGCCGTGCAGCAGACGGAAGCGAACCACATCGGAATGCATCGTGCCGGAGGCCAGTTGCTGAATAACTGAAATAAGCGCAGGGCGGTCGTCCGGGTAAACGAAATCGGTCAAGGGTTTTCCGGGATGCCCGTTGGTATGCTCGCAGGGCAAATCCAGCAATTTGCTCCAGGCGGCGCTAAAATTGAGCAGCAAGCCATCCAGGGAAAGATCGATAATGGCTTCTTCAAGCAGATTGAGCGTTTCCAGCATGGACAGGCGTTGTGCTTCTTCCTGCATCAGTTCGGTGACGTCGCGTATCAACGCCACCATGTTCCTGGCCTGGCCTGTTTCGGAAGGCAGCATTTGCAGTCTGCCCAGAAAAAAACGGTCTGTGTCGCCGATATTCAGAGTGAATTCAAACGTTTCGCGATTGCTGCCGGCAAGTAGCTTTGGTGTGGCTAGCTGAATTGCCTGGGCCATGTCGTTGGGCAGAACCTGTTCCAATGCCAGCCCGGTAATGTTGGAATCGAGACCGATGGAAAAGGTGTGGTTGTCGGTCCAGGCATTGAGGATGTGGCCGCCGAGGTCATATTCGATGATCATGTCTTCGGTTGCGCCGACCAGCGCCTTAAGCCGCTGGGTGCTCGCTTCAAGGTTTTGTTCGGCACGTTTGCGTACCAGCGCGAGTGCCAGACTGTTGGTGATGGCGCACAGCACGTTAACCTCTACCGGTTGCCAGCTGCGGGTTTCATCCCGGCTGAACAGACCGAGAAAACCTTCCATTTCGCCCTGCATCAGGAGCGGTATGCACAGCACAGTATGAATTTTTTGCGTGGCAAAAAGCATCGCTTCCGCTTGCGGTAATTCCGCGATATTTTTGGAAAACACCATGCCCGCATGCAGGGTATCGAAAAGCAGCGGGTATTTTTGGTAATCAATTTCCCGGAACTGCATGAAATCCGATAGGCGGCTGACCGCTTCGGAAGAAGACCAGGTGCAGTACAGGTTGGCACCATGGGCGTTTTTTTCGGGTTTGTTCAGGAATAGGGCGCAACAACTGATTCCTGTGGTTGCGACCAACAGCTGTAACACCTCGGTCAGGTTCTGTTCGCTGGTCTCTTCCAGCAAAAGCTCGGCGACGCTGCCGAGCGCTTTGAGATATCGTTTGTACAAATCCAGCTCCTCGGCAATGGGAACCGGAATTGCCCCTGCCAGATTGCCTGCCGTACGCATGTTGGTCGCGCTCCACTCCAGCCGTTAATTATTGCTTTTATTATTCAGGTCTTGTCACGGTTAAGAAGAAGCAGGTTACATCAATACAGCAAAAATGCTAAGTCCACTGCGTGGAGCCAGAAATTCCTAAACTACCAGCTTCCATATATCCAGAAACGTTACAAGGCACAAGCCGCAGGCTTGCACCTGCAATTTTAATTTGGAAGATTCAAAATGGCTGCGTGCGCACCTTGATTCCTCACGATATTGGCCTGCTGGCCCTGCGTTCTTGAGTCCCGCCGCTGAACCGGCTCAGCCGGGAACCCGCGGCGGGAGCCAACCCAGGTCGGTACGTTGTCGCACATGGGGGCCAGCCATTGAGGATGGGGCAAGCGCATGACAAGCCAGCAGTGGCAAAGCCACTCGCTGACCTTGAAGCGCAAGTGGCCATGGTGGTCATCACAGGCGATAAGACCTGCAATTGGGTCATCCCTTTCCGCATGCTGCGTGATCTGCTTGGACAGGAAGGCCTGCACATTGGGCACAAGCACGTTCGCAATTTGACTTGCCAGAAATGCGGGTGGTCTTTATAATCCTGCGTTTAGCAAAATCAGAACAGGAGTTTCATCCATGGCAAACAGCGCACAGGCCAGAAAGCGCGCCAGACAGAATGACAAACAGCGCGCCCACAATGCCGCTCTGCGTTCCACCTTGCGTACCGCCATCAAGAAAGTGCAAAAAGCCGTTCTGGCGGGCGATAAAGCTGCTGCCCAATCCGTATTCGGCGAGTCGATGAAAGCCATTGACAGCATCGCTGACAAACGCATCATCCACAAGAACAAAGCGTCTCGTCACAAGAGCCGCCTGTCCTCTGCTGTCAAGGCAATGGCCTGATAGCTCCAACCGCCTGGGGGTATGTCTTCCGGGCGCGTTCCTGTATTGCCCCAATATTTTTGGTTTGATTGTTTGCGGCAAAAACTGCGCAATACTTACGGCTGGCTGTCAGTCTGTGCCGGATCCAGCACTTTCAGGTCGTTTTCGCGCGCAAAGCTCATCAGGAAAGAAAACGCCGCCGGTTGCTCGTGCTGTAGCTGTTTGTCTACCACGACGCATTTCACGCCGTCCAGCGTCATGGGGCGCACGTAGGGTGAATAAGTCATGCGGTGGTCTTCGCCAAAAGTAGACAGGACACTGGACAGGCGCTCTGCCCAGTCGCTGGGACGGAATGCGCGTCCGGATGTGGTTAAACCCTGGATGATGAGTTCGTTATTGGAAGGCTCGGACATTATGGTGGTTTTACTGGATGCCTGTTTGGTATTTTACCAGAGTATGGCGCATCGGTTAATGTGCTGTTACGCTTATGTACATTAAATTTGGTTAAATTTGGGCGGTCTTGAATTGGGTGCAATATAGGCAAGACTGAAATTTTTCGGTTTAGTTGCGTGCCATGCAGCAGGCCATCAAATCCGCGATGCTATTCCAATAAGTCTTGAAACATCACCAACAAACACCTGACCGGTTCAAGCGCTTAAAAATTTAGCTCTTGCTGGCAGGCATGGTTTCAGCTAAATATACGGCTGGTGTAAATTTTTTCCTGCCGCAACCAACAAATTTCCTGAGGAAATATTAGAGCCGTGAAAAATCCATTGGATTCGCTGTGGGGAACGGTCATTTCCGGTCTGATACTGACGCTGGTGTTGTATGTTTTCATCAAAAACTTTTTATTATAAAGGGGGTATGATGGAATTTGTTCCGGCAATGGCCAGATGGCTACACTTGATGGCAGGCGTAATGTGGATCGGTCTGTTGTATTACTTCAACTTTGTGCAGGTTGACGCCATGAAAGCGGCAACCGCTGATGGCAGCGCAGGCGGCATCAGCAAGCACGTTGCCCCCCGTGCCTTGCTGTTTTTCCGCTGGGCTGCGCTGGTCACCTGGCTGGCCGGGGCTGCATTGTTGGGCCCCTACTTCAAGGCCGCATTCAGTCTGCAGCCTTCCCATGCCGTGATTGGTATAGGTGCCTGGCTCGGTACCATCATGCTGTTTAATGTCTGGGTGTTAATCTGGCCCAACCAGAAAAAAATCCTGGGCCTGGCAAGAGCCACCGATACCCAGAAAAATACTGCGCGCAGGGTGGCTTTCCTGGCGTCCCGTACCAATACCATGCTGTCCATCCCCATGCTGTTTTTCATGGCGGCGGGTGCGCATAGCGGCGTATATGGCTTTTAAGTTCGATTACCTGTGATCTGCTAAAGGAGAAAACGATGATTCATGAATTGCCCGCCTTACCCTATGCCAGGGATGCCCTGCAACCGCATATTTCTGCCGAAACGCTCGAGTATCACTACGGCAAGCACCATCAGGCCTATGTGACCAATCTGAATAACCTGATCAAGGGCAATGAATTTGAAAACATGAGCCTGGAAGAAATCATCATGAAATCTTCCGGCGGCGTGTTCAACAATGCTGCCCAGGTGTGGAACCATACCTTTTACTGGCACTGTCTCAGCCCTAACGGCGGGGGTGAGCCGAGCGGTGCGCTGGCCGATGCCATCAAGGCCAAGTGGGGTTCGTTTGACGCGTTCAAGGATGCTTTCAGCAAGGCTGCCGTGGGCACATTCGGGTCAGGCTGGGCATGGCTGGTAAAAACTGCCAATGGCCAGCTCGACATCGTCTCCACCAGCAACGCAGCCACTCCGATGACCAGTGGGCAGAAGGCGCTGATGACCTGCGATGTGTGGGAGCATGCCTATTACATTGACTACCGCAACGCCCGTCCCAAGTATGTGGAGGTGTTCTGGAATCTGGTAAACTGGAACTTCGTGTCGCAAAATTACGCGGCCTGAACGTAGCAGTTTGTAATGCACCACGGCGGCGCAAGCCGCCGTGTGCTTTTTAACCCTCTCTTAAGTCAATGGCTATGTCTTATTTGATGAATACTTATGCGCGTCAGCCCGTGACGTTTGTCCGTGGCGAAGGCGTGTGGCTGTGGGACGAAGCCGGTAACAAATATCTGGATGCGCTGGCTGGCGTGGCCGTCAACGGCCTGGGGCACGCGCACCCCAAGCTCTCTGCGGCGCTCTGTGAGCAGGCGCGCACGCTGATCCACACCTCGAATATCTACGAAATCCGGCGTCAGGAACAACTCGCCGAACGCCTGTGCCGGATATCCGGCATGGACAAGGCATTTTTCTGCAACTCCGGGTGCGAGGCGAACGAAGCTGCCATCAAGCTCGCACGTCTGTATGGCCATCACCAGGGCATCACCAGGCCCACCATCATCGTCATGGAAAAAGCCTTTCACGGGCGCACCATGGCGACGCTGACCGCGACCGGCAGTCGCAAGGTGCAGGCGGGTTTCGAGCCCCTGCTGACGGGGTTTGCACGGGTGCCGTATAACGATGTGGAAGCGGTACGCCAGGTGGCTGAGCATAACCACGATGTTGTCGCCATACTGGTCGAGCCGATACAGGGCGAGGGTGGCATCAAGATTCCCGATGCCGGTTATCTGCTCGCCTTGCGCAAGATTTGCGACGACAAGGGCTGGCTGCTGATGCTGGATGAGGTGCAATCGGGTATCGGCCGCACCGGCACCTGGTTTGGCTTTCAGCACACCGGCATATTGCCGGACGTGATGGCGCTGGCCAAAGGGCTGGGCTCGGGTATGCCGATTGGCGCCTGCCTCGCGCGCGGTGCGGCGGCGGAGGTATTCCGGCCGGGCAATCACGGCTCAACCTTTGGTGGCAATCCGCTGGCCTGCACGGCTGGGCTGATTACCTTGCAGACGCTGGAAGATGAAGGCTTGCTGGCCAACGCGACCCGCATTGGCGGTGAAATCGTGTCGGGTCTCAAGCGTGAACTTGAGGGTGTAGCGGGTATCAGGCAAATACGCGGCCTGGGCATGATGATCGGCATCGAGCTGGATCGCCCGTGTGGCGAACTGGTCAGGCTGGCGCTGGCGCAGCACCTGTTGATCAACGTGACCGCCGATAACGTGGTGCGTCTGGTACCGCCGCTGGTGATGAATCCAGCCGAGGCGGCACTGCTGGTGGCTGGGCTCGCGCCGCTTATCCGCGACTTTCTCGGCAGGGCAGCGTGATGCAGGCCATCAAACACTTCCTCCAGTTCCAGGATTTAACGCGCGACGAACTCGAATATATTTTTAAACGCGCGAAAATCATCAAGGCGCGCTTTAAGGGCTACGAAACCTATCATCCGCTGGTGGATCGCACGCTGGCGATGATTTTCGAGAAGCAATCCACCCGCACACGCCTGTCATTTGAAGCGGGCATGCACCAGCTGGGCGGCTCGGCTATTTACCTCAATACCCGTGACACACAGCTGGGGCGCGGCGAGCCGGTGGAAGATGCGGCGCAGGTGATTTCGCGCATGGTGGATATCGTGATGATCCGCACCTTTGAACAGCACATCATCGAACGCTTCGCTGCCCATTCGCGCGTGCCGGTGATCAACGGGCTGACCAACGAATACCATCCGTGCCAGATCATGGCCGACATCTTCACCTTTATCGAACATCACGGTTGCATCAGGGGCAAGACAGTGGCCTGGATTGGGGACTCCAACAATATGTGCAATACCTGGCTGCAAGCTGCTGTGGTACTGGATTTCAACGTGCATGTGTCGACCCCGCAAGGCTATGAGGTCGAGCCGGAACGCGCCGGACTGTACGACACCAGTCACTACGAGAGTTTTGCCGACCCCATGGAAGCCTGTCGCGGTGCTGATCTGGTGACCACGGACGTGTGGACCAGCATGGGTTTCGAGGCGGAAAACGAGGAGCGTGTGCGCGATTTCCAGGACTGGCAGGTCGACGCCGACATGATGCGCGTGGCGGCCAGGGATGCGCTGTTCATGCACTGCCTGCCTGCCCACCGGGGCGAGGAAGTGGCGGCCGAGGTCATCGACGGCCCGCAAAGTGTGGTGTGGGATGAAGCCGAGAACCGGCTGCACACGCAGAAAGCCTTGATGGAATATTTATTGTTGGGAAAAGTAAATGAGTGACGTAAAAAAAGTCGTGCTTGCCTACTCGGGCGGGCTGGATACCTCGGTGATTTTGAAGTGGCTGCAGGACAGCTACCAATGCGAAGTAGTGACGTTTACTGCGGATATTGGCCAGGGCGAAGAGCTGGAACCGGCACGCGAAAAAGCCGGAAAATTCGGTGTAAAGGAAGTCTTCATCGACGATTTGCGCGAAGAGTTCGTGCGCGATTTCGTGTTCCCCATGTTCCGCGCCAATACCGTGTACGAGGGCGAATACCTGCTGGGGACCTCGATCGCCCGCCCGCTGATTGCCAAGCGGCTGATCGAGATTGCCAACCTGACCGGTGCCGACGCCATCTCGCACGGTGCCACCGGCAAGGGTAACGACCAGGTGCGCTTCGAGCTGGGTGCCTATGCGCTCAAGCCGGACATCAAAATCATTGCTCCGTGGCGCGAGTGGGACTTGCTGTCGCGCGAAAAGCTGCTGGCCTACGCCGAAACACACGGTATCCCGGTGGAGATGAAGCACAAGGCGGGCGGCAGTCCTTACAGTATGGACGCCAACCTGCTGCACATTTCCTATGAGGGCCGCGCGCTGGAAAACCCGGCGGACGAGCCTGAAGAAGACATGTGGCGCTGGACGGTAGCGCCGGAAAAGGCGCCGGACGCCGCCGAATATGTCGATCTGGAATTCAGGCATGGTGATATCGTTGGCATCAACGACCAGGCAATGAGTGCCGCCAAGGTATTGGCGGAACTCAATCGTTTGGGCGGCAAGCACGGCATTGGTCGCCAGGACCTGGTGGAAAACCGCTATGTGGGGATGAAGTCGCGCGGCTGTTATGAAACCCCCGGCGGCACCATCATGCTCAAGGCACATCGCGCCATCGAATCCATCACGCTGGATCGTGAGGTAGCGCATCTCAAGGACGATCTCATGCCGCGTTACGCCAGCCTGATTTACAACGGTTACTGGTGGAGCCCGGAGCGGACCATGCTGCAAACCATGATTGACGCATCGCAGGCCAGCGTGAATGGCTGGGTGCGGGTCAAGCTATACAAGGGCAATGTGATTGTGGTGGGGCGCGACTCCAGGACCGATTCGCTGTTCGATTCCACCATCGCCACTTTTGAAGACGACGCCGGTGCTTATAACCAGGCCGATGCCGGCGGTTTCATCAAGCTCAACGCACTGCGTTTGCGGATTGCCGCCAGGCTCAGAAACCGCAGCAGCAACTAACACAGGAACAGGTCATGTCTCAATTCGATAACGTCAGTGTGGTCAAACAGGCCAATGTGTATTTCGATGGCAAGTGCGTGTCGCATACCGTGGTGTTTGCCGATGGCAGCAAAAAAAGCGTGGGGGTGATTTTCCCCAGCCAGCTGGTGTTCAACACCCGCGCACCCGAAATCATGGAAATCAACGGCGGTGTATGCAAAGTCAGGCGCGCCGGCGAATCCGGCTGGAAAACATACCAAGCGGGCGAGCAATTCTCGGTGCCCGGCAATAGCAGCTTTGAAATTGAAACCCTGGAAACGCTGGATTATGTCTGCCATTTCGGCTGATACACTCGGCAAATACTGATCTGGAGCCCGACATGCCCTCATTTGATATCGTCTCGGAAGTGGACAAGCAGGAAGTCAAGAACGCCGTCGAGCAGACCAACAAGGAAGTCTCGACGCGCTTCGATTTCAAGGGGTCCGACGCGCGCGTGGAGCAGGCGGAATACGTGCTCACCGTTTACGCCGACGATGATTTCAAGCTCGACCAGGTGCAGGAAATCCTCAATGGCAAACTCATCAAACGAGGTATAGATATCAAGTGCCTGGAGATGGGTAAGCCGGAGAAAGTCACCGGCAACAAGGTCAAGCGTAGCGCCACGGTGAAAACCGGCGTGGAAAGTGAACTCGCCAAAAAGATCGTCAAGATTATCAAGGACAGCAAGCTCAAGGTGCAAGCCAGCATTCAGGGCGAAGCGGTGCGCGTGACCGGGGCCAAGCGTGATCTGCTGCAGGAAAGCATCGCGCTGGTGCGCAAGAGCGTAAGCGATTTTCCGCTGCAATTCCAGAATTTCAGGGATTGACCGGCTTTGAAAGCGCACGGGTTGAGCGTTGTTAAAGACGCTTTCAGCTTTCCCGCGTGACAGGCATCTGCTATTCTGTCCGGGTGTTTAAGCAGGCTTGCCGGGAGCAACGATCAAATGATTATTCGTGAAATTCTGACTATCAAGGGTGGCGACATATTCGCCATCAAGCCTGATCAACTGGTTTCAGAAGCGGTTGCGGTTATGGTGGAACACGATGTCGGTTCGTTAATCGTGCGTCAGGATGGCACCATGGTCGGGCTACTTACCGAGCGCGATGTTCTGCGCGGATTGAACGTGCGCGGCTGCGCACTGATTGCGGTAAAAGTCAGCGAGATGATGGTCACTGAACCCATCATCGGCAACCCGGACGACACAGTGGACTACGTGCGCGGCGTGATGACAGAAAACCGCATCAGCCATCTGCCGGTGATGGAAGGCGAAACGCTGCTTGGAGTGATTTCTTTCCATGACGTGGCGCGTGCCTGCCTCAACGCAGCAGACTTTGAAAACCGCCTGCTCAAGCGCTATATCAAGCACTGGCCGGAATAATCAAAGACTCAACGGATTGCTTCAATCAGAAACTTCTTGTCCTGTATATTCGGTGTGATCAACGCGTAGCCCTGCATTTGCCAGTGAACCAGCTCGGGTATGGCGCTGGGTACGATCTCAATGAAATCCTGAAAATCCTTCGCGTTATAGCCGTAATCTTCAGCGGCATAGCCGCATACCTTGAAGCTCACTCCAAGGTCGGCGTAATAGCGCATCCTGTCCACGGCGTCTTTGTATTTTGCCGCGTTCTTCCTGGCCACCGTGACAATTTCCGTACCATGAATGACCACCTTGATATCCAGCTGCTCAGGTGAGTAGCTGTAGGGTTCGTCCAGCAGCGGGTTCATCAGGGAGCGAATCCAGTACAAGGCGCTGCCGATTTTTTGCGGATCATCCAGATAAAAATCAAATACGACCTTGGCCGGTTTGTAGGGGGTTTTGACGATCTTCGCGTTGGCCAGGGCGGGCGTTGCCAACGCCAGCAGCGAAGCAATAAACAGGCGCCTTTTCATGACTACTCTCCCGATCTGAGGATAGTCTGTTTATAGACCCTATCCTGTTTAAGGATTCAAGCTGCTTAAAATTTGTCGATAAGCCGTTAAGCGTGCCGGCGTTATGCTGCCGGCAGCGGCAGCTTCTGCCACGGCACAGCCGGGTTCGTGCTGATGGCGGCAATTGCTGAAGCGGCAATGGCCAATATGCGGACGGAACTCGACAAAGTACTGGTCGAGCTGTTCCGGCTGAATGTGATTTAGTCCGAACTCCTGCATTCCTGGCGAATCAATCAACCTGCCCGACGCGCCCAGTTTATACATGCGTGCGCCGGTGGTGGTGTGGCGGCCTGAATCCAGCGCCTCGGATATCTCCCCGACAGGGGTGTGTGCTTCAGGTACCAGTGCGTTGATCAGGCTGGATTTACCCATGCCGGATTGACCTACGAAGACACTGGTTTGCCCTGACAGATAAGGGCGTAACGGGCTTATGTCGTGGTGGGCAGAGAGCGCAAGTACCGGATAGCCCAGCTTTATGTAGGGTTCAAGACGGCGCTGTGCCGCATGCGCGGGTTCTCCCAGGTCGTATTTATTCAGACAGATGAGCGCCGGGATGGCGGCTGCTTCAGCAGCAACCAGGCAGCGGTTGACCAGCAAATCATAAAAGCTGGGAACCGGGGCTACGACGATGACGATGCGTGACACATTGGCGGCAATCAGCTTGCTGCGATGCGCGACCGAGCGATGCAGCAGATTTTCGCGTGGCAGAATGGATTCGATGACGCCCTGTGCGGCGCACGTGGGCAGAAAAACAACGCGATCTCCACAGGCGATACCGCTGCGCTTGCCACGCGACACGCATGCGATCAGTGTGTTCCCAGCTTCAACCTGGTAGTGCCTGCCGAAGGTGGCGGTAACCAGTCCCTGCATGGGCGTTGAAGTAGTCATAGGGGCGGGGGACAGGCATGGCGGATCATGCTCTCTTTCACTTGGCCGTACGGTTGCGGAACAGGGTGCCTTAAAACCTCGGAAATTTTCGTACGGAGTGGAATGCTACAGGTGGAACAGGGCATCTATCTTGGCAGCGCAGATGAAGTCGTTTTCAGACAGGCCGGCCAGTGCATGGGTAGTGTATTGCACACGGCACTGGTTATAGCCGAGATTGATATCGGGATGATGGTTTTCACGGTGGGATATCCAGGCCACCGCATTCACGAATGCCATGGTTTGGTAGTGGTCCTTGAAACGGTAGGTTTTTGCGATTAGGACGCCGTTCTGTTCCCAGCCGTCCAGTTGCGCCAACAGCGCGGTGATTTCAGCCTGGCTCAGCGCAGCTGCGCCCCCCTCGCAGGGCTTGCAGGATTTAGCGGTGAGATCGCATACGCCAGTCATGATGGATTACTTGAACTTGTAATATTGCTGGTTCAGGTAGGCATCCACATGCATCTCATCCTGCGGAAACCAGTTGGCGCCGGTATTGGCATTGCATGCGGCTACGCGCGCGGCGAGTTGCTGGGCATTTTTGACCTTGTGATCGGCACGGGTATAGATTTTGGAGCCGTCGCCGCCGACCATCGAGGCATGGCAACTCACGCAGGATTTATCCACCAGCATTTTACCGATTTTCGGGTCGCCCTTGTCGAACGGAGCGGCGTAGAGCGGAGCAGTGGCAAGCAGCAATGCGACAGCAGCAGGCAAAGATTTCATTTAGAACTCCTTGTACAGATTGGATTCAGGCTAATTATGCACCGCAGTCTGCAAACGCGCTATGCGCTGTTGTGCATCCGGGTGAGAGTTATAAAACATGGCATACAACGGGTCGGGGGTGAGTGTGGAGGCATTGTCCCGATACAGCTTGGTCAACGCACTGACCAGGCTTTGCGCGCGCGTTTGCACGGCGGCGTATTGGTCTGCCTCGAACTCATGCTTGCGTGAATACAAACTGGACAGTGGCTGCAGCAGAAAAGTGAATACCGGCAACACCAGAAAAAACAGCACCAGCGCCATGCCTGTGTCCTGGCTTGTCACATTCAGGCCGCTAAAAAACCAGGTTTGCGTCATGAGCCAGTTGAGCACCCACAAAAACACCAGGCTGGCTGCAAACACCCACGCCATGCGCTTGACCACGTGACGGCGCTTGAAATGGCCCAGTTCGTGGGCGAGCACGGCTTCCACCTCGTCCGCCTCCAGGTGTTTCAGCAGGGTATCAAACAGCACAATGCGTTTGGTTTTGCCAAAGCCGGTGAAATAGGCATTGCCATGGCTGCTGCGTTTGGAGCCATCCATCACGAATAAACCCTGCGCGGTGAAGCCGCATTTATGCAACAGCTGTTCGATGCGTGATTTCAGCGTGCCGCCCGGCAGCGGCTCAAAACGGTTGAACAGCGGCGCAATGAAAGTCGGATAGATAGCGAGCAGGGTGAGATTAAAGCCCACCCATACCAGCCATGCATATAGCCACCACAGCGCACCCGACGCATGCATCAGCCACAGCACGGCAAACAGCAACGGCAGCCCCAGCAGCAGTCCAAGCGTGGTCTGCATCAACAGATCCACCAAAAAACGTTTAGGCGTCATGGTGTTAAAGCCGAAGCGGTTTTCGATGACGAACTTGCGGTATAGATCCAGCGGCAGTTCCACGGCAGCGCCAATCAGCATCACGCCGCCGATGAGCAGGATATTGCGCGCCATATCCGAGGCGAGTATGCCGCCGAGCGTGTCATCCAGCCATTGCAGCCCGCCGCCCAGGGTAAACGTCAGCAATAATGCGGCTTCCAGCGCAATTTGCAGAAGCGAAAGGCGGGTTTTGATAATCGTGTAGTCTGCTGCTTTATGGTGCTGAGTGAGGGAAATGGTGTCGGCAAACGCGCTGGGTACCGCGCTACGGTGGGCAGCGACATAACGCAGATGGCGCAGCGCCAGCCAGATCCGTACCGATACGCTGATCGTCAAGGCGGTGATGAAGATGAGTGTGAATGTATTCATGGTGCGATTATGACACAATCGCCTTTTTTAACTTTGAATGAACATGATGGCTCAAGATAACAACAACCTGGTCTGGATAGACATGGAAATGTCCGGTTTGCTCCCCGAGAGCGACCGCATTCTCGAAGTGGCGCTGGTGGTGACCGATGCCCAGCTCAACACCGTGGCTGAAGCGCCGGTGCTGGTAGTGCATCAGTCCGACGCAGTGCTTGACGCTATGGACAGCTGGAACAGGGGCACCCATGGCCGCTCCGGGCTGATTGACAAGGTCAAGTCATCCGCCCTGGATGAGGCGGCAGTGGAGAACCAGATGCTTGAATTTTTGGCGCAACATGTGGGAAAAGGCATCTCGCCCATGTGCGGCAATTCAATCTGCCAGGATCGCCGTTTTCTGGCGCGCTACATGCCCAAACTGGAGGCCTACTTCCACTACCGCAACCTGGATGTGAGCACCCTCAAAGAGCTGGTCAAACGCTGGAAGCCCGCGGTCGCCAAAGGTTTTGTCAAGGAAAGCAAGCACGAAGCGCTGGCCGACATTTACGATTCCATTGTCGAACTCAAATTTTACCGCGACAACTTCATTAACCTGGCGTGAAGCATGGCCAATAATCCGCATCGCCGCGGCGGCATCATTATGCTGCTGATCGCCTGGGCGCTATTGTTTGCCGGGGCTTACTGGTTGTTTGAACTGCGCCTGGCGCACAACGCCAATCCCAATCGTGCCGAAGTGCTGGCACTGCAGCACGGTGAAGTGCGTCTGCAACGCAATCAGGATGGGCATTACCTGGCACAGGGGGAGATCAACGGCCATCCGGTCACATTTCTGGTGGACACCGGCGCGACACGCGTTGCCATGTCTCCCGGCCTTGCGGAAAAACTGGCTTTGGCACACGGCCCGGCGGTCAACGTACAAACCGCCAATGGTGCCACGCGCGCCTACCAGACCCGCCTGCGAACCGTGCGCCTGGGGGCAATCGAGGTGCGTGATGTGGCGGCATTGATTACCGCAGGTCTGGATGACGACACGGTATTGCTGGGGATGAGCTTCCTCAAACAGCTGGAATTCACCCAGCGCGGTTCCGAACTCACGCTCAAGCCGCTGAGCCAGTCTTGACCCCGTATACCATCGTTATTCCGGGTCAAACTCAGAATTTCTCATCCGCAGCAAGATAGCGCCACTGTCCAACCGGCAACTCCCCCAGTTTCACCCCGCCGATGCGCACGCGCTTCAAGCCCGCCACCTTGAGTCCGACCAATTCGCACATGCGGCGAATCTGGCGCTTTTTGCCCTCGCGCAGGATAAAGCTCAGCTGATCCTGGTTCTGCCACGACACCCGCGCCGGGCGTAGCGCCACATCGTCCAGTTTCAAACCGTGGTTGAGCAATTTGAGCCCTTCTGCGGCGAGTTTTCCCTGTACCCGCACCAGGTATTCCTTGTCCACACTCGAATCATCAGCAATCAGCTGCTTGGCAATCCGCCCATCCTGCGTCAGCACCAGCAGGCCCGTGGAATCAATATCCAGCCGCCCGGCGGGCGCCAGCCCGCGCGCGTGCTCGTTGGAAAAACGTATCCCCGAGCGGTCGTCAGCATAATGATTCGCCGCCGTCACCAGCGTGGCAGCGGGCCTGTAACCGTCCTCCGCCTGGGCAGATACAAATCCCACCGGCTTGTTCAGCAAGATCGTAACCCGACCGCCTTGCTCGCGCTGCGCTTGCCTGGCGAGCTCGATGGTACAACTGGGCAGCACCTTGCTGCCCAGTTCGTTGACCAGTATGCCGTCCACCTTCACCCAGCCGCGCTCAATATAGACATCCGCCTCGCGCCGGGAGCACAGACCACGTTCAGACATGAGTTTGGAGAGTCGAATTGTTTCCACAGGGCAGGCCAGTTCAAAAGCCAGGATTTTACGCGATACCGGGCGCGAAACGCGCAATTTGTTTGACGGCAAAAGCCCGCTGTGATTAAATGCGCGCCTTGTTGGGCGGTTAGCTCAGCGGTAGAGCACTGCCTTCACACGGCAGGGGTCGCAAGTTCAAACCTTGCACCGCCCACCAAATCAATGCTTGTAACGGCACTGGTTTCGAAGTCCGCGTTGTGCAGAAGATATCGTATCTTCCTTGATGCTTCGCTATCTTGAAAATCTTTTTTCTTCGTTCGCTTTATCCTATCCGCTTAAGCTTGCGAGACGAAATTCCGGGAGGGAAGGTTCAATGCTTCGCCTCATGGATCAGGCGCCCACATTCGCTGTTTTTTCCAGGGCCGGTGTCAACTAACGGAATGATTGCCAGGAAAGGATTGATGGCAGCCAGGGCAAGCGCACCCGCGCTGCGCAATACCAGCCTGGTTTTATCCAGCGATACCTCTGGCCTGGCGAATTTGCCACGAATGTAGATCGGACTGCGCAACGCCAGCGGGCTGAAAACTTTGGTATGGGGTTGCAAATCGAGACTCAGGGTTTCTTGTGCCATATTAATATCACCGCTACCGATGATGGTGGTGATCTGGGTATCCAGCACCATGGTCTTGGTTTGCATGACGCCTTGCTTGACATCGAAATCAGCCACAGCGCAGTTCAATTTGATGACTTTGTCGCCGGTCATTTTTAGCTGCAATATCTCCCACAGGTGCAAACCAATTGTCTCCAGCATCAGTTTGCTGATTTCGCCGCCGTCTATAACCAGCACTACCTTGCCATTGGCGCTGGCGAGCATTTGGCTGACAGCGTTACCCGTGCCACTGAGATCAAAGTCACCGTTAACCTGACCAATACTGGTTTTGTTCAGCTTGATGGTTGGGAACAGCTGGTTGAGCAAAATTTTTCGTGCACGAATTTTTAATTTGGCCTGAATCGGGTCGTGCTGGCCATTGAGCGTAATGGCACCTGCAAGCGTGCCGCCCGCGACACCAAAATCCAGCGGGTCGAGGGTCAATACCGAATTGTTCATTTGCACGCGCGTCACCAGGTTTTGGATAGGCAGGGCGCGTGCCCGCTGGATGCGTTTCGCCCGGATTTTTACATCGGCATCTACACTGTTCCAGCGTTCGGTGCGGAAAGGCAATTCAGGCAGTACGTCGCGTTTATTCGAGGCGGAGACAGGCACGGTGTGTGCAGTCTGTCGCGCTGGGTTAACCGGATTAGGAACAGGGGCCTTGCCCTTATTTTGATTGCTCATACCTATCGGTGATCCCAGGTCGGCCAGATCCAGCATCTGAAATGTTAGATTGCCCTGTAAAAACGGGCGTTTCCCGCCGCTATCGACTTGCATGTTGCCAGCGACGTCGCTTTTGCCAACGCGTCCCGTGAATTTTTCATAGCGCCATTGCTGTGCGTTGTGCAGCAGGTGTCCCTTGGTCAAATAGACAGGTGTGCGTGGCATGGCAATGCCTATCAGGGGATACAGCTGATCGAGGCTGGCGCCGCTCAGCGTCATGTTCAAGTCAACAGCGCGAAAGCGGGTCAGGCTGGTAACGGTGCCTACCGCATGCAGGTGTGTATGCCCGAGAGTCGCCTTGATATTGAGCGGATAGGGCGTGGTTTCATCACTCAGTGCGAGAACTGAGCCGCCACTGCCGCTGGCCGTTAATGGCAAGCCTTTGTAGTCGCCTTGCGCGGCAAATACAATGTCAGCTGACGCAACGCCATGCGACATGGTTTGACGCGTGGAAAGGGCCGCCTGAATGTGCGTATTGTGCGCGCGATCGATGTAACTGATATGGCCGTTATCCAGCACGATACGATCAATTTTGACCTGGGCGTTTTCATCTTTCTGATTGCGATCCAGCAGCCAATTCCTGCGACCATCCAGGCTTTGTTCGAGAAATACTTGTGGCTGTTCCAGTCTGACCGTAGATACCCCGTAATGGCGCCTGAGCAGCTGCGGCAAACTGATATCGCCATCCATGCGCTTTACCGTAAACATCAGCGGCTGCCTGGCCCAGGCCGGATTGGCAAAGGTGACATCGGCAACCTGAATCCGGGTGAGCGGCCAGCCCAGTTTGACGTTGAGGTTTCCGTTGATAATCAGAGCGCGCCCGGTTTTTTCGGTCACGGCACGCTCGATGGGATGACGCAGCCAATTCCAGTCGAAAAAAATGATGAATACAACAATGACCACGGCTATCGCAGCCACGATGTAGCCCAGCCATCCCAGGATGCGGCGCAACATTTTTTAAATTTCCGGCGAGTTCATGTCTGGGAAGTCTTGCATGGGGATAGCTGAAAATCCGTACGCTACCGTACATACGACGCGATTTTTCAATGTGCAATGTGGTTGCCGGACGTTGCGGGCTGTGAGAGAATCACGTCGCAAAAAGTGAATGCGCCGGGCGCGAACGCTGCTGGTCGTGTTGCAAGCCACCCTTCCCGGCAAACCATCCTCTCACCATCATGACCATCCTCACCTGGATTATTGCTGCCAGCTTTCTCGGCGGCGCGCTGAGCGTATTGGCCGCGTCGGTGTTTGCTTATGCGGCCAAGCCCAGTTGGGTGGGCAGGTTGGTGAGTTATGCCATTGGTGCTTTGCTGGGTGCGGTTTTTCTGGAGATACTGCCGCATGCGTTTGAGGCATCGGGTAACCCTCACACCACCGCAGCCACGGTGCTGGCCGGCATCATGGGTTTTTTCGTGCTGGAAAAACTGGTGTTGTGGCGCCACTGCCACCACGAAACCTGCGAGACTCATGGTCTGGAGCAGACCCATAACCATCGCCACGACGGCCACGATCATGGCCGCAGCGGCATGATGATCCTGGTCGGGGATACCTTCCACAATTTCGTCGATGGTATTCTGATTGCCGCAGCGTTTCTCGCGGATGTGCAGTTGGGCATCATCACTGCGCTGGCGATCATCACGCATGAGATTCCGCAGGAGGTCGGCGATTTCCTGATTCTGCTGCATTCCGGTTACAGCAAGGCGCGGGCGCTGGCGTATAACCTGCTCTCCAGCGCCGCAACGCTGTTGGGTGGTTTGCTGGCGTATTATGCACTGCAATCAATGCAGAGCCTGATCCCGGTATTCCTTGGACTGGCGGCGGCGAGCATGATCTACGTTGCGGTTGCGGACCTCATTCCCGGGCTGCACAAACGGGTTGGGCTGGTGGTGACCGTGGAGCAAGTGCTGCTGATCGGCGCCGGCATCGCTACCATTGCCGTGACGGAAATGCTGGTGGGCAAATACGCGTAGCGCTTGCCCATAAATTACTCACCGACCAGCGCTTAATCTTCTTCAGCCGGTTTGCGGCGTTTGCGTCCCGGCGTGTCGAGGATGTAATAGACCAGTGCGATCAGGCTGCCGCCAATGACGAACACGGCAATTGCCTTGAACAACGACGTGGCGGTGACCAGCATCATGATCCAGATATAGGCGAAGGCAAACAATACGATGTACATGGTGAGCCTGGTTCCCGAACACGGATAAAGCGAACAGATGACTAAAATTCCCAAAGTTGGTTTCGTTTCTCTGGGCTGCCCCAAGGCCACGTCCGACTCCGAACGTATTCTGACCGAGTTGCGTGCCGAAGGGTACCTCATTGCGCCGAATTACAGCGATGCCGATCTGGTGGTGGTCAACACCTGCGGCTTTATTGACGCCGCCGTGGAAGAATCGCTCGATGCCATCGGCGAGGCGCTGGCGGAAAACGGCAAAGTCATTGTCACCGGCTGCCTCGGCGCCAAGGGCGATGTGGTGCGCCAGGCGCATCCGCGGGTACTGGCGGTGACGGGCCCGCACGCCACCGAGGCGGTGATGGAAGCCGTCCACGCGCATCTGCCCAAGCCGCACGACCCTTACCTCGATCTGGTTCCCGCGCAGGGCATACGCCTGACGCCCGACCACTTCGCCTACCTGAAGATTTCCGAAGGCTGCAACCACCGCTGCACCTTCTGCATCATCCCCTCCATGCGCGGCGATCTGGTCAGCCGCCCCATCGGCGACGTGATGCAGGAAGCGGAAAATCTGGTCAATGCCGGCGTGAAAGAACTGCTGGTCATTTCCCAGGATACCAGCGCCTACGGCGTGGACGTGAAGTACCGTACCGGATTCTGGAATGGCCGCCCACTCAGGACGCGCATGACCGAACTGGCCGCAGCATTGTCACAATTGGGGGTGTGGGTGCGCCTGCACTACGTTTATCCTTACCCGCACGTGGATGAGGTCATCCCGATGATGGCGGCGGGCAAAATCCTGCCCTACCTGGATATTCCGTTTCAGCATGCCAGCCCGAAAGTGCTCAAGGCCATGAAACGCCCTGCTGCCGCCGAAAACACCCTGGCGCGCATCATGGCCTGGCGCGAAATCTGCCCGGAACTGGTGATCCGCAGCACCTTCATCGCCGGTTTCCCGGGCGAGACCGAGGCCGATTTCCGGATGCTGCTGGATTTCATTGAAGCAGCCCAGCTCGACCGCGTCGGTTGCTTCACCTATTCCGCGGTGGAAGGCGCTAGCGCCAACGCGCTGGCGGATCACGTCCCCGAACAGCTCAAGGAAGAACGCCGCGCCCGTCTGATGGAATTGCAGGCCGACATCAGCGCCGATCGCCTCGCGGCGCGCGTGGGGCAGAGCATGACCGTGCTGGTGGATGAAATTGCGGAGGAGGGTGCAGTGGCACGCTCCTACGCCGATGCGCCGGAGATCGACGGCGTGGTGGTGATCGAAAATCCGGCCGGGCTGGTGCCGGGTGAATTTGCCAAGGTGCGCATCACCGACAGCGGCGAGCACGACTTGTGGGGTGAGGTGGTTTGAGCGCATGCATACCTTCCTCTGGCACGACTATGAAACCTTTGGCATCGACCCGCGCAGCGATCGTCCCGCCCAGTTTGCCGCCATCCGTACCGATGCGGCGTTAAACGAAATCGGCACGGCGCTGATGTCGTACTGCCAGCCCGCGCCGGATTACCTGCCCGATCCGCAATCCTGCCTGATTACCGGCATCACGCCGCAGCTGTGCCTGGAACGCGGCCTGCCAGAATACCAGTTCGCCAGCGAGATCGAGCAGGCATTCAGCCAGCCCGGCACCATCGGCGCAGGTTACAACACCATCCGTTTCGACGACGAATTCACGCGTTTTTTGCTGTGGCGCAACCTCATCGATCCCTACGCGCGCGAGTGGCAAAACAACTGCGGGCGCTGGGACCTGCTCGACGTGGTGCGCACAGCCTACGCCCTGCGTCCGGAAGGCATCGTGTGGCCGACCAAAGAGGATGGCCGCCCGAGTTTCAAGCTCGAACACCTCTGTGCCGCCAATGGCCTTGCCCACGCCGCCGCGCACGATGCGCTGTCCGACGTGCGTGCCACCATCGCGCTGGCGCAGCTGCTCCGCCAGCGCCAGCCGCGCCTGTTTGACTTCTGCTTCACCCTGCACAAAAAAGACGCGGTGGCCGAGCAGATCAGCCTGCACGCGCCGCGCCCATTCCTGCATGTGTCCGGCAGGGTGCCGGCCGAGCGCGGCTGCCTGATGCTGGCGTGGCCGCTGGCGCTGCATCCCACCAACAAAAATGAGGTCATCGTCTGGGATCTGGCGTTCGATCCCGCCGAACTGTTTGAGCTCGACGCCGCCGGCGTCCGTACCCGCCTGTTCACTGCGGCCTCTGCACTGCCGGAAGGTGTGAGCCGCCTGCCGGTCAAGACCATCCATCTCAACAAATCGCCCGTCGTCATCAACAACCTCAATACCCTGACGCCTGCCATGGCCGAGCGCTGGGGCATGGATATCGCGGCCGGCCTGCAACACGCCAGCCGCTTTGCCGATGCGCCGGATATGCTGGCCATCTGGCGCGAAGTATTCCAGCGTCCGGCAGCAGGCGCATCGGATGTGGACGCGGATTTGTATGGCGGCTTCGTCGGCAACAACGACCGCCGCGTGCTGAACCGGCTGCGCATTCTGCCGCCCGAACAGCTGGCGCAAGCCCAGCCCGGCTTCGACGACCCGCGTCTGGAAGAACTGCTGTTCCGTTACCGCGCCCGCAATTTCCCCGCTACGCTAAGCGATAGCGAAGCGCAGCGCTGGCACGAGCACCGCGCCGCGCGCCTGTTTGAGGGCGCAGGCGGCGCACGCACGCTGGAGCAGTTGTTCAACGAAATTGATACGCTGGCCGAAGCCGCGGACGAGCGCGGCGAAACGATTCTGGCGGCGCTGTATGACTATGCCGAGGCGATCGCGCCGGAAACTGCATGATAGATATCGTAGCCGCTGTTAACGCAGGGCTAAATCGAGTTTGTGATTGAATGGCTCAGATCGACCCGTTGCAGACTCCAAGGCTCAAACAAAATAGGCAGTGAAATCTGCTTTCAGGCATGCACTGTTTGCCTCACCACCTTAGTGATACCGGAGAAATCAACATCCGTCGGCATCTCGAACAGGCAACGTCCCCCGCTCCGCGATGCCCACACCGTGCCAATCGCGCGCTTCTCTTCCGAATCCACCTTGCTGTAACGATCCTTGCCTTTGTACTCAACCACCAACATGCGGCCATCCGTCAATTGGCAAACAAAATCGGGATAGAACCAGTCGCTGGAAGTTTGCAGTCGGAATGAAGTGGATTTTTGAGAGAGGTTGCGCACCCAGAATTTAACTTCCGGCAACCCATCGAGAAACTGCGCGCATTGAAATTCCTCGGTAAGCTCCCGGTTCTTTTTGAACTCGACGAGTTCGCCGGGTCTTACGCCGAAGTAATGTTTCTGGAATTGAAAACCGCCTTCATAGAGCCAACTCGGCTCATAACGTGGTTGGAACAGTGAGCGGTTTGGGTCGGTTTTTTGCTTAGGGATGCTCTGAACAACCCCGCCCGAAGTACAGCGGCAGGCCATCCTGTTTCAAATCGTAGAATGGGTGCCGTGAAACGCACAAACAATACTGTTTCCGACGCTGTTTTGGACGTTTTTCGCCCCGTTTAGGGTTTTTGCCCGGTTTTCAGGCGCACTCATCCCTGAGTCTCGATCAACTTGCTTCGTACCATCCACAAGTTGGACAGCGCAAACAGCGTGACAAGCTGCGCTGTGTTCTTCTTGAGGCCGCGGTAGCGCACCTTCACGTAGCCAAACTGGCGCTTGATCACCCGGAACGGGTGCTCTACCTTGGCTCGAATGCCGGCCTTGAGTTTCTCGACCTGGTCAATCAGCGCGTCTGTGGGTTTGTCCTTGTCCAGCGCACGGCGCTTGCCCGGGCGCATGGCCACGTGCCAGGTGACGCGGGCTTGGGCATTCGGGCGTTTGTCTGCGCCCTGGTAGCCTGCGTCGGCAAAGACATCCGTCTCCAGGCCCTGCAACAGGTCGTTGCCTTCGGTCACGTCGTTCACATGCGCGGCAGTGCCGCGCACGGTGTGCACCAGCCCGGACTCGGCATCGGCGCCAATGTGGGCTTTCATGCCGAAGTACCACTGCCGGCCCTTCTGGGTGGAGTGCATTTCGGGGTCGCGTGCCTTGTCGGCGTTCTTGGTGGAGGTGGGCGCTGCAATCAGGGTGGCGTCTACCACAGTGCCCGCTTTGAGCAGCAGGCCACGCTGGATCAGCAGTTCGTTGATGGTGGATAGAATGCGGTCTGCGAGCTGGTGCTTTTCCAGCCGATGGCGGAAACGCAGGATGGTGCTCTCGTCGGGCAGGCGGGCGTAGTCTTCAAGCCGGGCAAATTCGCGGTATAGAGGGATGTCGAAGAAGGCTTCTTCCATGCCCGGGTCGGACAAGGTGAACCATTGCTGCATGAAGTGGATGCGCAACATGGTTTCCAGAGAAAACGGTGGGCGGCCATTGGTGCCTTTGGGATAGTACGGGGCAATCAGCCCGACCAGCGCTGCCCAGGGCACGACTTGTTCCATCTGCTCCAGAAACTCGCGCTTGCGGGTCTTCTTGAGGCTCAGGTTGATATCCAGTGTGGTTTGTTTCATAGGCTCAATATTGCCATACTTGCCTTGAACAATGCGCTCTGGGTGGGGGAGTTTTGCAGAGTTTCCTTAACCCATTAAGACAAGTCAGCCATAATCTGCCGGGTGAAACCCGGCTCCAAGGATTTTACGCTCTCAACACGTCTACTTTTGGCATAGCTCCCAGGCTTTTCGCCAGCTTGCCCAAGGGCTTGTCGAAGGTGCAGAACCTCTCTTCGTCGGTGCTCTGGGCAAGGTGGAGCGCATCGCCGAAATCCATGCCTTGCTCGAACCATTGAAGCGCATAGCAAAGCGCCTCGAATTGCCTGGGCTTGAAGTTGGAAAGCCCGAATAACAGTCGCAGTCCCTTGGCGATTTCTTCTCTTGCGCAACCGTTCACCTTGAGCACCCACACCAATTCGAGCATGACAGAGAGTGGTGCGGTGAAGGTTTGTTTTTGGGCCAGGAGATGGGCGGCGGCCCTGGCTTGCCCGGCATCGTTGTTAAGAAGAAAGCGGGCCAGAATGTTGGTGTCCAGCGCGATCATGGTTTGGTCGCTTTGTCCGCCTCTTTGAGCATTTCGCCGATGGCGAACCCGGTTTCCTCATCGCTCAGCGGCCTTCGCTCTTTTCTGGCGAGGATCCCCATGCCTTCTTCCACGTGAGTGGTCGGAAAAACGGGTATGGGTTTTAGCCGGATTTCATTCCCTATGACGGCAATCACGAATTCCGTTCCCGCCGCCAAATGGTGGCTTTCCCGGATGTCTCTCGGGATGACGATCTGCCCTTTGGTCGAGAGTTTGACGGTTTCCATGGATATTTCCAGAACGGTAAGGCGGGAAGTAAGACAATGTTAAACGGATTAAAGACTGCGGTAAATATGTCTCAGGCACGTAAAGCGTGACTGGAAGATTTCATGCTTGAAGATGTCCGGGGTAATTCAAGCATGTCTTTTTTGTTGTATACAACGTAGCACTATATTGGTGCGGCATCGTCCCTGGATGCCTCATTCATGGGCGCTTAGCTTGGCTGGGGCGTATGCCAGCGGAATGAGGGTTTTTAAAATATAACTTTATATTCAATGCATTGAATTGAATATTTGGATTTAATTGGAGCTGGCACCTTACTTGCTTTTTGGTTGAGCAGAACAGCTCAGGGACCATAAAAGCGAGGGCATAAAACCCCAACCTCGCTGCGTATGGGGTGCAGTAAAAATCAAGTTGCCAACTCAAGGAGATAACAGGATGGACAATCAACGTCGCAAGTTTTTGGGCACCATGGGTGCGATCACTGCCGGTGCCATGCTAGCAGGTAATCGTTTCGCATTTGCCGCAGACAAATCCCCCATCAAGGTAGGGGTGCTGCATTCGCTTTCCGGCACCATGGCAATCTCGGAGAGCGCGCTCAAGGATGTGGCGCTGATGACCTTCGAGCAGATCAATGCCAGCGGCGGCGTGATGGGGCGCATGATTGAGCCGGTGGTGGTTGACCCGGCCTCCAACTGGCCGTTGTTCGCGGAAAAGGCGCGTCAGCTGCTGACCAAGGATAAGGTCGCCGTGGTGTTCGGCTGCTGGACTTCCGTGTCGCGCAAATCGGTGCTGCCGGTATTCGAGGAGCTCAACGGATTGCTGTTTTATCCGGTGCAGTACGAAGGCGAAGAATTGTCCCAGAATGTGTTCTACACCGGTGCCGCACCTAACCAGCAGGCCATCCCGGCGGTGGAATACCTGATGAGCAAGGATGGCGGCGGCGCCAAGCGTTTCTTCCTGCTCGGCACGGATTATGTCTATCCGCGTACCACCAATAAAATCCTGCGCGCGTTCCTCAAATCCAAAGGCGTGAAGGAAGCCGATATTGCGGAGGTGTACACTCCGTTCGGTCACAGCGATTACCAGACCATTGTGGCCAACATCAAGAAATTTGCCGGCGGCGGCAAGACGACGGTGATCTCCACCATCAATGGCGATTCCAACGTGCCGTTCTACAAGGAACTCGGCAACCAGGGACTGAAGGCCACGGATGTGCCGGTCATGGCTTTCTCGGTAGCAGAACAGGAGCTGGCGGGCATGGATGCCAAACCGCTGGTGGGACACCTGGCCGCCTGGAATTACTTTGAGTCGGTCAAATCGCCAGTCAATATCGCCTTCGTCAAGATGTGGAAGGATTACGTCAAGAAGAAAGGCCTGAAGGATTTTCCGGTTACCGACGACCCGATGGAAGCCACGTATGTGGGCATCCATATGTGGAAACAGGCGGTCGAAAAAGCGCATTCGGACGCGGTCGACAAAGTCCGCATCGCCATGGCGGGGCAGACTTTCAAGGCGCCGTCCGGGTTTACCCTGGAAATGGACAAGACCAATCACCATCTGCATAAGCCGGTCATGATCGGAGAAATCCGCGCCGACGGGCAATTCAACGTGGTGTGGAAAACGCCGAAAACCATCCGCGCGCAGCCATGGAGTCCGTACATCGCGGGCAACGAGGGTAAGCAAAAGCTGTAAATCCATACCGGGGTAATGCCCCCGGAGACTCTCCCCGCGGGAACCCGGTTCTCGCGGCACCCATTCGGAAAGCCCGCGTATGACACGTAGTGCAATCTACCTGTGTTGCCTTGTGCTCGCCCTGTTGAGCTTGCCGGCACGCGCTGCACTTGATGCAAGTCAGTTGAGCAAGCTGGCGGCCGATGACAATGATGCCAAAGTGGCGGTGGTGAAATATCTGGCCAGTCACCCCAGCCCCGAAGCGCAAGCCGTGCTCAATGCCATGAATAATGACGCGCTGTATCAAAATCAGGGACGTCTGCTGATCGTGCGTGGTGATCAGGCGATTGACGCCGCCACGCTGCAACCTTTGGGTCCAGTACCGGATAGCGCCGAATCCATCATTGTGAATAACCGGCTAAGAGGAGCGGTTCAGGGTGCCCTGTCTGCTTTCAAACTTCTTTCTTCCAACCTTGCGACGCGGCTCGAGGCAGCCCGCGATGTGAAGCAGGATCCGCGTTCCGAGCAGTTGCCGCTGATACAACAAGCCTTGGCGAAGGAAACCAATCCTGAAGTTCGTCAGGATTTGCTGCTGGCACAGGCCAGCATCCAGATAGCCAGTACGAATGAAGCGGAGCGTCTGGCCGCAGTCAAGATACTCGGTGCGACCAATAATCCGGAAGTGCGTACCAAACTGGCTGACATGCTCACCCAGAGCAATGGCCAATACAAAGAGCCCAGCCCGGTGGTACGTGCTGCGGCGCAGCAGGCATTGAAAAGTATCGATCTGCGCGTCAGCCTGGCACGCGCTGCTGCCAGCCTGTTTTCCGGTCTAAGCCTGGGCAGCGTGCTATTGCTGGCGGCACTCGGGCTGGCGATCACCTATGGCGTGATGGGCGTCATCAATATGGCGCACGGCGAGCTGCTGATGGTGGGGGCCTATGCCACCTATTTCGTGCAGGGCTGGTTCAAAACGCACTTCCCCCAGCATTTCGACTGGTATGTACTGGCTGCACTGCCCGTCGCATTTCTGGCTGCGGCTGGGGTGGGGATGGTGATGGAGCGGCTGGTGATCCGCCGGCTATATGGGCGGCCGCTTGAAACCTTGCTGGCGACCTGGGGTATCAGCCTGATCCTGATTCAGCTGGCGCGCGTCAGCTTCGGTGCACAAAACGTTGATGTGGCCAATCCGGGCTGGTTATCCGGCGGGATCGAAATCATCCAGGATGTAGTGTTGCCGTGGAACCGCATCATCATTCTGGGCTTTTCCATTGCGGTATTGGTATTCATGAGTTTTCTGCTGTCGCGTACCCGGCTGGGTCTGTTCATGCGCGCCGTGACGCAAAACCGTGCCATGGCCGGGGCGCTGGGCGTGCCCACCGGGAGGGTGGATATGCTGGCGTTTGGACTGGGTGCAGGCATTGCCGGACTGGGCGGCGTGGCGCTATCGCAAATCAGCAACGTGGGGCCGGACATGGGGCAGGGCTATATTGTGGATTCGTTCATGGTGGTCGTGCTCGGCGGTGTCGGACAGATCGCCGGTACGGTTTACGCTGCGCTGGGACTGGGCATCGTCAACAAGCTGCTGGAATCCTGGTCGGGCGCGGTGATCGCGAAAATCGTCGTGCTGGTGTTCATCATCCTGTTCATACAAAAACGTCCGCAGGGCCTGTTCGCTCTCAAGGGCAGGTCGGTGGATTAAGGCCATGACAACTACCTTTCGTTACTTTTCAAAACCGGTCTGGCTGGCGATGGGCGTGCTGGCCGTCGGTTTATTGATCGTTTTGCCAATACTGCATCTGGGCGTGGACAAACACAGCCCGCTGTATGTATCCAGTTATGCCATCACGCTGATCGGCAAGATCATGTGCTATGCCATCGTGGCGCTGGCGATGGATCTGGTGTGGGGCTACGCAGGCATACTTTCGCTCGGCCAAGGGGTGTTTTTCGCGCTGGGCGGTTATGCGTTTGGCATGTATCTGATGCGCGGCATCGGGCAGGACGGCGTTTACCATGCCAACGTACCGGACTTCATGGTGTTTCTCGACTGGAAGACGCTGCCCTGGTTCTGGCAGGGAACCGAGCATTTCGCCTATAGCCTGCTGCTGGTGATCCTGGTGCCGGGATTGCTGGCATTGATGTTCGGTTTCTTCGCGTTCCGTTCGCGTATCAAGGGCGTCTATCTGTCCATCATCACCCAGGCACTGACTTTTGCGGCGATGCTGCTGTTCTTCCGCAATGAAACCGGTTTTGGCGGCAATAACGGCTTTACCGATTTCAAGCGCGTACTGGGCTACTCCATTACCGCGCCGGAAACCCGGGTCGTCATTTATGTGCTGACCGGGCTGGTGTTGCTGGCTGCGTTGCTGCTCGGGCGTTATATCGTCACCTCCAAATATGGGCGGGTGCTTGCGGCCATTCGCGATGCCGAATCGCGGGTCATGTTTTGCGGCTATAACCCGGTCAGCTACAAGCTCTTCATCTGGACGCTGTCGGCCATTCTGTGCGGCATCGCCGGGGCGCTGTATGTCCCCCAGGTAGGCATTATCAATCCAAGCGAAATGGCGCCGGCCAACTCGATCGAAATTGCCATCTGGACCGCGGTGGGCGGGCGCGCCACGCTGATCGGCCCGATCCTCGGCGCGGTGCTGGTGAATGCCGCAAAAAGCTATTTCACGGTAAGTTTTCCAAATTACTGGCTGTTTTTTCTGGGCGCGATTTTCATTGTTGTTACGCTCTATCTGCCGCACGGGCTGATGGGGCTGCTGAGCGCATTGCGGCGCAAATTATCGGGCGGCTGGAAATGAATATCCCGGCCATTGAAAACAACGAGACGCAGGAGAGCGGCACGCCCACCGGGCTCGCCCACTTTGTGCGGCCGGGCGAGCTGGATACCAGTCACGGTACGGTGTTGTATCTGGAGGATATCACTGTCAGCTTTGATGGTTTCCGCGCCCTCAACCAGCTCAGCCTGACCATCGATAACGGCGAGTTACGCTGCATCATCGGCCCCAATGGCGCCGGCAAGACCACCCTGATGGACGTGATCACCGGCAAGACCCGCGCGGACAGCGGCACGGCATTTTTTGGTCAGACCATGGATCTGACCAGAATGAACGAGGCGGAAATCGTCCAGAGCGGCATTGGCCGCAAGTTCCAGAAACCCACCGTATTCGAGCATCACAGCGTGTTCGAAAATCTGGAGCTGGCGATGCAGGCGGATCGTGGCGTGTGGGCGACGCTATTCGCCAGGCTCGATAGCGAAGCACGCGATCGCATCGCCGACACGCTCCAGCTGATTCGCCTGCAGGACAGCGCCGACCGCCCTGCCGGGCTGCTCTCGCACGGGCAGAAGCAATGGCTGGAAATCGGCATGTTGCTGATGCAGCGTCCCAAATTGCTGCTGCTGGACGAACCGGTGGCGGGCATGACCGATGAAGAAACCGATCGTACCGCTGAACTGTTCCTGTCCCTGGCAGGTAAACACTCGCTGATGGTGGTGGAGCATGACATGGCGTTTGTCGCACAGATCGCCAAAAAGGTGACCGTGCTGCATGAGGGCAGCGTGCTGGCTGAGGGAAGCCTGGATCAGGTGCAAAACAACGAACGCGTGATCGAGGTCTATCTGGGACGCTGATGTTTAAAGTCGAACAGCTCAATCAATACTACGGCGGCTCGCATATTCTGCGCGATGTCGGGTTTACGCTGGATTCAGGGCGCGTCACCTGCCTGCTGGGGCGCAACGGCGTCGGCAAAACCACGCTGCTGAAATGCCTGATGGGTTTGCTGCCCGCGCGTTCCGGCCAGATCCAGTTTGCCGGGCGCGACATTACCCGCCTGCCGCCGCACGCGCGTGCGCAACTGGGTATCGGTTATGTGCCACAGGGGCGCGAAATATTTCCGCGCCTGACGGTAGCCGAAAATCTGCAAATGGGACTGGCCGGTCTGCCGGCCAGGGAGAAATTACCGCCGCTTGTTTTTGAATTATTCCCGGTCTTGAAAGACATGCTGCACCGGCGCGGCGGCGATTTGTCCGGCGGACAGCAGCAACAGCTCTCGATTGGCCGCGCCCTTGCCATGCGCCCCAAACTGCTGATTCTGGATGAGCCCACCGAGGGTATCCAGCCTTCCATCATCAAGGATATCGAGCGTGCCATCCGGCGCCTGGCCGGGGAGGGAGAGATGGCTATTCTGCTGGTCGAGCAGTACTACGATTTTGCCCGCGATCTGGCGGACCAGTACCTGGTGATGGTGCGCGGTGAGATCATCAAGCGTGGCGAGGGACGCAGCATGGATGCAGACAACGTGCGTGGCTACCTGTCAATTTAAAATCAACACAGCATCAAAAATCAATAATGCCTGGACAAAACATGAAAATAACCGCACCCGGGATGCCGACCATGGGGTGGACCATCGGCCAGTGGCGTGCTGCCTACATGGACACACAAGCGGATCCCGGCACCTTGCTGCAGGCGCTGCTGGCAGGTTTGCAGCGCGACGATCCGGCCTGGATCATGATTGTGGATAGCGCCGCGCTCAAGCAGCAGCTGGATGCCCTGGCCGATGCCCTGGAACGGGTGAATGGCGAGCGCAGCCGCCTGCCGTTGTATGGCATCCCGTTTGCGGTCAAGGACAACATGGATGTGGCCGGACTGGCGACCACGGCAGCGTGTCCGGCTTTTTCCCATGTGGCTGAACAGGATGCTGCTGTCGTGGCGCGCTTGCGCGCAGCGGGGGCCGTCATCGTCGGCAAGACCAATCTGGATCAGTTCGCCACCGGGCTGGTGGGCGTGCGTTCGCCCTATGGCGTGGTGACCAACCCCTTCAACCCGGCGTATATCGGCGGCGGCTCCAGTTCGGGTTCGGCCTCGGTGGTGGCGCGCGGCATTGTGCCGTTCGCGTTGGGAACGGATACCGCCGGGTCGGGACGCGTGCCTGCCGCGTTCAACAACCTGGTCGGGCTCAAACCCACGCGCGGTCTAGTCAGCAGCGTTGGCGTCGTACCGGCGTGCCGCACGCTGGATTGCGTATCCGTGTTTGCGTTGAGCGCGGAGGATGCAGGCAGCGTGCTTGATGTGATCGCCGGCTTCGATGCAGCGGATCCGTACTCGCGCCCGTGTCCGCCAGACCAGGCCGCCGTGCGCATCGGGCAGACGCCACGTTTCGCCATACCGCAACAGCCGGATTTTTGCGGGGATGTGGTTCAAGCTGCGGCATATAGCGTTGCCCTGGCACAAATGCGCGCGCTCGGTGTCGTGCTGGAGCCGGTTGATTTCGGCCCGATGCAGGCGCTGGCGGCGTTGCTCTACGATGGCCCATGGGTGGCCGAGCGCTATGCAGCCATTGCTGAATTCATGGCAGACCACGCGGCGGACATGCACCCGGTAGTGCGCGACATCATCGAACGGGCAGGCCGCTACAGCGCAATCGACGCCTTCAAGGCAGAGTACCGGCGCGCCGAGCTCAAGCGCGCACTGGATAGTTTGCTGGCAGATTTTGATGCCTTACTGGTGCCCAGCGCCCCCACGCTGCCGACGCTGGCGGCGGTTGCTGCGGAGCCGATCGCAGCCAACAGCCAGTTGGGGATTTATACCAATTTCGTCAATCTGGGAGATTGTGCTGCGTTGGCGTTACCCGCCGGCTGGCGTAGCGACGGTCTGCCGTTTGGCGTGACGCTGATTGCCCCGGCCTGGCGCGATCACGCCCTGCTCGATTTCGCCCGGCGCTGGCAGCGTCACGCCCCGTGGAAGCTGGGCGCGACTGGGCTCGATTTGCCAGCCGAGCGTGCCGCTCCGGCGGTGCCTGCTCCCGCACCGGGGTATATTCGCCTTGCCGTGGTCGGCGCGCATTTGACCGGCATGCCGCTGAATCATCAGCTCACTACCCGCCATGCCCAGTTTGTCGAACGTACCCGGACTGCGGATTGCTATCGCCTGTATGCCTTGCCCAATACCGCACCGCCCAAGCCCGGGCTGGTGCGCGATGCGCAAAACGGCAGCGCAATCGAGGTGGAGGTTTGGGATGTGCCGCTAGCCGGGTTTGGATCCTTTGTCGCAGAAGTTCCAGCGCCCCTCGGCATTGGCAGCGTAGAGTTGCGTGAAGGTAGCGTAGTCAAGGGATTTATCTGTGAACCGTGTGCGTTACAGGGCGCGACAGAAATCACGGCGCTGGGTGGCTGGCGTGCGTTCCTGGCGCAGTTGAATAACCCTGGAAAAAGCATTTAACCACGGAGTTCACGGGGAACACGGAGCAAAAAACAATGGATTGCAGGTCGCCTGATATTCACCCGTTGGGTGAGGCCATAAAAGCCCCAGGATAGCCTTCCTCCATGCCCTCCGTGGTTTAGAACTTAAGTTTTTCAGGATCACTAAAACGAGGTTGTCATGTTCCATACCGTACTGGTTGCCAACCGGGGCGAAATTGCCGTTCGCACCATCCGCACCTTGAAGAAAATGGGGATACGCAGCGTCGCGATCCATTCCGATGCCGACCGCAATGCGCGCCACGTGGTCGATGCCGATGCGGCGATTGCGCTGGGCGGTAACAGCCCGGCGGAGAGCTATCTGCGTGCCGACAAGATTATTGAAGCAGCCCAATCAGCCGGGGCGCAAGCGATTATTCCCGGCTACGGTTTTTTATCCGAGAATGCCGATTTCGCCGAGGCGTGCGAGGCTGCCGGGCTGGTGTTTATCGGGCCTGCGCCAGAGCAGATGCGTCAGTTCGGCCTCAAGCACAGCGCGCGTGAAATTGCCGGTGCGGCGGGTGTGCCGCTCACTCCGGGTACCGGACTGCTCGCCGATCTGGCCGAGGCCACCCAGGCTGCTGCGCAGCTGGGCTACCCGGTGATGCTCAAGAGCACGGCGGGTGGCGGCGGGATCGGCCTGAGCCGGTGTAACAATGAAGCCGAACTGGTGGCCGCGTTTGAATCGGTGCAGCGCCTCGGGAAAAGTTTCTTCAGCGATGGCAGCGTGTTTCTGGAACGCTTTGTGAAGAATGCGCGCCACGTCGAAGTGCAGATTTTCGGGGATGGCCAGGGCAAGGTGGCCGCACTGGGCGAGCGCGACTGTTCGCTGCAGCGCCGCAACCAGAAGGTGGTGGAAGAAACGCCGGCCCCTGGATTGCCGCCGGCCACGCGCACTCGATTACTCGAGGCCGCAGTCAGGCTGGGCAAGGCGGTCAACTATCGTTCTGCCGGAACAATAGAATTCATCTACGACGCAGCGCGCGACGCGTTCTATTTTCTGGAGGTCAACACGCGTTTGCAGGTTGAACACCCGATTACCGAAGCGGTCACCGGCATTGATCTGATAGCGTGGATGGTCAGCACCGCAGCAGGCGAACCGCCTGCGCTGGATGCGCCTATCGTGCCGCAGGGCGCGGCCATCGAAGTGCGCATTTATGCGGAAGACCCGGTGAAAAATTTTCAGCCTTCCCCGGGCGTGCTGACCGAGGTGGTGTTCCCGGATGACGTACGTGTGGATACCTGGGTGGCCGCCGGGGTGGAAGTCTCTGCGCATTATGATCCGATGCTGGCCAAGCTGATTGCTTATGGCGCCAACCGCGAGGCGGCATTGGCGAAACTGATTGAAGCCCTCGACGCCACGCGCATTGCAGGGATAGCCACCAACCTGGATTATTTGCGCCAGGTGGTGGCGTCAGCGGTGTTTATCAGCGGCAATGTCTCGACCGCTGCACTGGAAGGGTTCCGTTTCCAGCCGTCGGTGATCGAGGTGGTCGAGGCGGGCACCTATTCCACGGTACAGGATTACCCGGGACGAATCGGCTACTGGGATATCGGGGTGCCGCCGTCCGGCCCGATGGACGATTACGCGTTCCGTCTGGCTAACCGCATCGTCGGTAATCATCCTGGTGCCGCCGCGCTGGAATGCACGATACTGGGGGCGACGCTCAAATTCCATTGCGCGGCAACCATCGCTCTGAGCGGCGCGCCGACGGCCGCAACCCTGGACGGCAAACCGGTCGCATTCTGGCAGGCGATCAGGGTGAAAAGCGGCCAGAAATTGGTGATCGGCAAGGTATTGAGCGGCTGCCGCACCTATTTTGCTGTGCGTGGCGGGCTGGATGTGCCGGTGTATCTGGGCAGCCGCTCGACTTTTGCGCTGGGGCAGTTTGGCGGGCATGGCGGACGGCCGCTCAGGGCCGGGGACATGCTGGCGGTCAGCCGCCCGGAATTGCCTGCCTGTACCACGCCCGCGCCACGCTATGCCGAGTCGGCGGCACCCGCAGCACTGATTCCGGAATACCGCCAGGATTGGGAAATTGGCGTGCTGTATGGTCCGCACGGCGCGCCGGATTTTTTTACCGAAGACGCGATCGCGATGTTTTTCTCCACTGCCTGGAAAGTACATTACAACTCCAATCGCCTGGGCATACGCCTGAATGGACCCAAACCCACCTGGGCGCGCAGCGACGGCGGCGAGGCCGGTTTGCATCCGTCCAATATTCACGATTGCGAGTATGCGATCGGCAGCATTAATTTTACCGGCGACATGCCGGTGATTCTGACGCGTGACGGCCCCAGCCTGGGCGGCTTTGTGTGCCCGGCCACGATTGCCCGCGCCGAGTTGTGGAAAGTCGGCCAGGTGAAGCCGGGTGACCGCATCCGCTTCCGCCCACTCAGTTTCGATGCTGCGCTGGCACTGGAGCGTGCCCAGGACAAGGCGATCGAAACGCTCAGCCCCATGCCGGCGCTGCCGCGTGCCCAGCTGCCCAGTTTGCAGCCGGCCGCTACCGTATCGGCCTGCGTGCTGCGCGAATTGCCGGCGCAGGACGAACGGCCTGCCGTGGCCTATCGTCAGGCCGGCGATAAATACATCCTGCTGGAGTATGGCGCCAATGTGCTCGATTTGCACCTGCGGCTGCGCATTCATGCGCTGATGGAGGCGCTCAGGGCCAGCCCTGTCAATGGTATCCTGGAGCTGTCCCCGGGCGTGCGCTCGCTGCAGATCCATTACGACAGCCGCATCCTGCATCAAACCGCGCTGCTCGATGCGCTGTGCGCGCTGGAGGCGCAATTGCCGCCCGCCAGGAGCATGCGCGTACCCAGCCGCATCGTGCATCTGCCGCTGGCGTTCGAGGATACGGCCACGCTGGATGCCGTGGCGCGCTATCGGCAGTCGGTCAGGGACAGCGCGCCGTGGCTGCCCAGTAATGTCGAGTTCATCCGCCGCATCAACGGCCTCGCCAGTCAGGATGAGGTGCGCGATATTGTGTTCAATGCCAGTTACATGGTGCTGGGGCTGGGTGATGTGTATCTGGGCGCGCCGTGTGCGGTCCCGGTCGATCCGCGCCATCGCCTGCTGACTTCCAAATACAATCCGGCGCGTACTTACACGGCGGAGGGCACGGTCGGTATCGGCGGTGTCTATATGTGCATCTACGGCATGGATTCGCCCGGCGGTTACCAGCTCATCGGCCGCACCCTGCCGATCTGGAACAAGTTTCTGAAAAACCCGCAATTCAGACAAGGTGCGCCGTGGCTGTTGCGTTTCTTCGACCAGGTGCGCTATTACCCGGTGAGCGAAACGGAGCTGAATCAGCTACGTGAGAATTTCCGCGAAGGGCTGACCAGCATCCGCATTGAAGACGCCGTGTTTGACCTCGCACAATACGATGCATTCCTGCACGACAATGCCGACAGCATCGCCAGTTTCCGGGCACGGCAGCAGGCAGCTTTCAACGCAGAAGTTGCGCACTGGCAAACATATGCAACGGAAATCGCAGCGCATGATGACGAGCCGGACGTGGCACCACCCGGCGCGGATAGCGCCGGTCATATCGTCGCCTCGGATATCAGCGGCAGTATCTGGAAATTGCTGATCGAGGCGGGCGCCGTGGTGAAAGCAGGCGACCCATTGCTGATCGTCGAGGCGATGAAAATGGAGTTTTCCATCTGCGCGCCCATTGACGGAACGGTGTGTGCACTGCATTGCCGCGCTGGCAAGCAGGTTGCAGCTGGGGATGCGCTGGTGGTGATTGAACCCGTGTAGCGCTGTTACGTTGAACCTAAAAAACTTAGTTCTAGCCACGGAGTTCACGGAGGAAGGCAATCCTGAGTTTTTTATGGCCACCCCCAACGGGTGAAGGCCAGACGACCTGCAATCTGTTGTGTTTACTCCGTGAACTCCGTGGTTAATTACTTTTTCTAGGTTGAACGGGTGCGATTGCCCCCGCGGCGCGCGCGTTCGAGTTGGGTCAGGGTGAGGTTTTTGACGAAATTCTCGCTGTAGCTGATATGCGCTTTCATTAGTCTTTGCGCTTCGGCCAGGTCGCGCTGGAGCAGCTGCTGGCAAATCTGGTGATGCTCTTCGTAGGTGCGGTCGATGCGCGTAGCGTCGGTAAAGTCGAGGCGGCGGACCGCCCGGATACGGCCGTTAATGTCTTCCAGATAATGCCTCAAGGCGATGTTTCCACCGCCTTCCGCCAGGGTCATGTGAAATGACTCGTCACGCGCTTCCATTTCTTCCGAGTCGTTGCTGCGTTCTTCCTGCCGGGCAGGATCCCAGGACTGCGCCAGTTTTTCCAGATCGGTGGTCGGCATGAAGGCGGCGGCCAGTTGCAGGGACAACATTTCCAGCGTGATGCGAACCTGGTAGTAATGCGCGAGTTCCGCGATATCGAGGTTGCGGATAAAGCATCCCTGCTTCGGCAGAATACGCAGATACCCCTCGGTTTCAAGGCGCTGCAACGCACTCCGGATCGGAGTGCGGCTGACACCATATTGAACCGCCAGTTCAGACTCGGTAATCCGCGTTCCCGGATAGAGTTCGAAATTGAGGATGCTTTCACGCAACTGGTTGTATACGTCTTTTGCACTGAGTTTGGCTTCCGACACAGGTACCTCTGGAATGGACTTTACTGCCTGGTTTTGATTGTAGGCTGATGCTGGAAGTCTCCACAACTGCTTCATGCAATATATTTCTTGGGGGGCGCAGGTTACCCATTTATCGGGCGAATCGCCTCATTTCAAGGTGCTGCAAACTATGCAGGCAGCTTCAAATTGCCTGTACGACTGGCAGCTTCACACAGTCTCCCCACTGCATTGCCCGCAACTTCCCAACCTGGCTGGAAAATAACAAAGCCAAAAATGGGCAAGAACAACATGCTCCACCTATCCGATGGCGGAGATGAAGCATATACGCTGGAGAAGCTTTCAGTGCGTTTTTGTGATGTTCCGCACCAATCCAGAGCGCACAAGTATTCATTAATTTTACGGAGATATTAAGTAGGCATGGGCTTTAAGAACGTTAATTGTTTTGAGTACAACGAGTTGTTTTAATGTGTTCACAAAGATGGCGCGTTTTATGCTAGAGCAAGTAAAGCGAGATTATTTATAAGAGGTTTCGCTAAATTCAATTTTCAAGGTTAAGGGAGAAAGCAATGTGGGTCAGTAGCTCGAAAAAAATGTTGACGGCAATTTCACTGGTGCTTGCATCGGGAGTAATTTCATCTCCGGCAAGCGCTGATTTTACCGGCCACCTTGATTTGGCTTCTAAATATTATTTGCGTGGCATCACCACAACCTATAATCCCGCATCTGTGGGAGCGCTGGGCAATGCCCAGGGGGATGCACCGGAAAACGATGGTCCTGCATTTCAGGGTGGTTTGGATTACGCTCATAGCAGTGGCTTTTATGCGGGTTGGTGGTTCTCGACTTTGAGCTATTCATACAAGACCTTCACTGACCAGGGTGTGTCGATGGAGCATGACTTGTATGCGGGATATGCCAGCAAGGTCGGCGATATTGGATACAAACTTGGATTTACGCGTTATCAATATGTCCCCGGTAAAAATTCCACCGGTTGGGAGACGTTGGTAGGTGTGAGCTATAAAGGTTTTGGTCTCAATGCACAGACTCTGCTTAATGATGTGACATTCGGTAATAAGGGGGATACCTATTGGACTGCCACCTATGCCACGACGCTTCCCATGGATATCGGCTTCAATGCGACCCTTGGTTATTACACCTATGCAAAGACGGGTAAATTCGTCAATCCAGGCAATATTTATGGGACCACCCCTGGCGATAGCGTAGCCAGTTCCGCTTTTCGTCATGTCACCGTCGGTGTTACTTATCCCTTCGTGAAGAATCTGACAGGAGGTGTGAGTTACATTATTGGAGGTAAAAACCGCTATGACGTTAGCCAGGACAACAAATTTGTTGGAAGTTTGAGTTACACCTTTTAGTTCTTTCAGGGGCGGGCTTGAACTACCCAATTGCCGGATCATTAAGTGCCTTGCTGGGCAACTTCGATATGCGCGCCCTAATTTGATGTGTGAGTGTTTGTACTGCACCACAATGCAGCTTGATTTTGGATGAAACCCAATGAGTATTGTGTAGTGAATTTCATATGGCTATGAAATAAAAACAAAATATTTTATGGCATAAGATGTGCTAATGGTTTTGCAGAGAGGTGCAGTCGTCACTGTATCCTTTGATTTTCAGGGCAACTAGGGTTCCGGTTCCACAATTGTGGGATGTCTGGTCCGAGAGTTGTCCGGCCTCAGCATGATAGAGGCTCCACGGAGGGATAAAAGCCCGGGAGGTCGCGACCAGTCGTCGCTTCACCTCTCGCAAGTTTTTAACTCTTCCTTAAGGAGTATCTGTTATGTGCTTTAAACGCTTTCTTGGACGCACCCTTGCCGCGCTGTTTCTCTCCCTTGGATTGCTGCTGACGGGTTTGCCTGCCGCACATGCAGAAATCAAGGTCGGCTTAAGCGACTGGCCTGGCTGGGTGGCCTGGTACGTCGCCGAGCAGCAGGGTTACTTCAAGAAATATGGCGCCGACGTCAAGCTGGTCTGGTTTGCTAACTATACCGATTCCATTTCCGCCCTTTCCGCAGGGCAACTTGATGCCAACTCCCAGACCTGGAGCGATACCTTGGCGCCCCTTGCCAAGGGGATTCCACTCAAGGTCGTACTGGTCAACGACAACTCCGCCGGCAACGATGCGCTCATGGTCGGCCCCAACATCAAGCGCTTCGCCGATCTCAAGGGTAAGACCATTGCGCTGGAGGAATTCAGTGTTTCGCACTTTCTGCTGGTGACTGCACTGCACAAGAACGGCATGTCGCTCAAGGACGTGAAGGTGGTGAATCTTGCCGCTGGTGATGCCGCCGCAGCTTTCCTCAGTGGCCGCGTCGATGCTGCAGTGGTGTGGAATCCGTGGGTGAACAAAATTCAAATTAGCGGCAAGGGGCATGCATTATTCACCTCCAAGGAAATCCCCGGTCTGATTCCCGATCTGCTGGTGGCGCAGGAAAAATCCCTGGTGGCGCACCGCAAGGATTTCATCGGCATGATCAAAGCCTGGTACGACACCGAGAAATTCATCCGCGAACAGCCTGGCGTAGCGGCCAAAATCATGGCCAAGGTGGTGAGCATGCCGCCTGAAGAGTATAGGGTGTTCCTGTCCGGGACTAAATTTTTTGATCAGAATGGCAATCTGCAAGCCTTCGGCCCCGCTTCCGATCCTACTTCTTTACTGGGAGTAGCACCCACCATAGCAAAATTCCTTCTGGAAAATAAACTGATGGAAGGGAAGGTGGATTACGCCAAAGGGCTGGATGGCTCGTTGGTGAAAGAAGTCGCCAGGCGCTAGGGAATCAACATGCCAACCACCGAACGCAGCCTTTCAAAATCTACAATGCCCAGCGCAGCCGTGATGCCTGTAGCTGTACAGCGCAAACGCAGGTTCTGGACCATCCGGGGCCGCCTCAGCCGTAAGGAGTACCTGGTCCTGGCTGCTCTGGGTATGGTGCTGCCCTTTGTCGGCTGGTGGTGGCTGGCCAGCAGCGGGTTGATGGACAAAGTGTTCATGCCCAGCCCGCTGGACGTGATCACGCGCATACACCGCTGGTTCATGGAAGACAACCTGATGGGCGATGCCTCGATCAGTATCTACCGGGTGACGGCCGGTTTTATACTCTCGGCGATGTTTGCCTTGCCGCTGGGACTGATGATCGGCACCTACCGCCCGGTTCAGGCCATGCTGGAACCACTGCTCGATTTCATTCGCTATATGCCGGCGGTCGCATTCATTCCGCTGGTCATGATCTGGGTCGGCATCGATGAAGGCTCCAAGATTGCGATCATTTTTATTGGCACGTTTTTTCAGATGGTGTTGATGGTGGCGGAAGATGTTCGTCGGGTGCCTCTGGCGCAAATCGAGGCAGCGCAAACCATGGGCGCCAGGCGCGGAGAAATCGTTTCGCTGGTGATCCTGCAATCGGCCAAGCCTGCGCTTCTGGACACCCTGCGCATCACCATGGGATGGGCTTGGACTTACCTGGTGGTAGCTGAGCTGGTAGCTGCCAACTCGGGTCTGGGTTACGCCATTCTCAAGGCGCAGCGTTTCCTGCAAACCGACAAGATATTCGCTGGAATTATTTTAATTGGCCTGATCGGCTTGGTTACCGACCAGCTGTTCCGGCTTGTTCATCGCAAATCCTTCCCCTGGCTTTATCGCAAGTGAATATTATGCAAACCAAAATTCAGATTGAGGCAGCAGGCAAGATCTACACGGATGGCAAGCACAATGTCGAAGCGCTGCGAGCTGTCAACCTCGACATCGCTGCCAACGAATTTGTCACCTTGGTCGGGGCCTCCGGCTGCGGCAAATCCACCCTGCTGCGCTGCATTGGCGGACTGGAGGAACTGAGTTTGGGTGAAATCCGGGTGGATGGCCGTCCGGTCAGCGGACCCGGTGTAAATCGCGCCATGGTATTCCAGCACTACAGCCTGTATCCGTGGCTTACGGTAATGGAAAACATCAAGTTCAGCCGCCGCTTGAAGGTCCATCGTGAGGGGATCACTTCATCCGACGTGGAAACGGCCTCGGGGCGCGCAGATGCCCTGCTGTCGCTGATGGGATTGAATCATGCGGCACTTGCCTATCCTGACCAGCTCTCCGGCGGCATGCAGCAACGCGTAGCAATCGCCCGTGCGCTGTTGCCCAAACCCGACATCCTGTTGCTGGACGAGCCGTTCGGCGCACTTGACGCGCAAACCCGCGAGGTGATGCACGACCTGATCCTGCATATTTTCAACCTGGAAAAAACCACCAATGTGTTTGTCACCCACGATGTCGAAGAGGCGATCTACCTGGGACAGCGTGTAGTACTGATGGCGCCGCGCCCAGGGCGTATCGATACCATCTACGAAGTGCCGTTGCCTGCGGAACGGGACCAGGACATGAAGTTGTCGCCGGAATTCATCCGTCTCAAGAAGGAAATCCTGCAGCGCATTCGCGAGACTTCCGGCATGCGTACAGACAAAGACATGCTGGATCGGCTGACCCGGCAGACCGAACCGGGGTAATTGAACAGGAAAACTACGGCAACACAGCAACATAATTTACGCATACCACAAGCAAGGATCTTCGATGAACAATCAACTCAATACGCTGACTCCGCACCCCGTATGGGAGGAGGAAATCCCTGGTGGTGCGCACTGGTCCTTCGTCATCAGGCGTGGCATGACCCTGCGCCTGATCGATATGCAAGGCGGCGCCAACGTCTCGGCGTTGTTCTATAACGCGCAGGAGAAGCTGGAACGCTACAACATGGCGGACACTCTCAAGGCCCAGCACACCGCCCATCTGACCAAAGGCTTTGTGTGCTATTCCGACATGGGACGGGTATTGTGTTCGCTGGTGGAAGACACCTGCGGCTGGCACGATACCATCTGCGGCATGAGCGATGCCGCGCAAGTCAAACAGAAATACGGCGAAGCACGCTATCAGGAACACCGCAACGCCATGCACCGCAGCGCCCGCGATGGCTTTCTCATCGAGCTGGGAAAGTGGGGGCTGGGCAAACGTGACATCGTTGCCAACGTCAATTTTTTCAGCAAGGTGAGTGCGGACGCGCAAGGTAATCTGCTGTTCCAGCCGGGCAATTCCAGCGCCGGAGATTACGTTGATCTGCGCTTCGAGATGAACACGCTGGTGGTCTTGTCCGCCTGTCAGCATCCGCTCGATCCCAATCCGCAATACGTGCCGAAACCGGTGCAGCTTACTGCGTGGCACTCCGGCACACCGGGCAATGACGACTACTGCCGCAATTTTCGCCCGGAAAACCAGCGCGGCTTCTACAACACCGAACTTCTGTTTTGCTGAAGGGAATGAACATGGCGATTGTTGAAAGCAAACTTAACCTCAGTGACGCAGTTTATGACTTAACTTTGCCCGCCGGCGAACCCTGGCTGCATGAAGTGCAACAGGGTCAGGTGTTGCGCATCCTTGACCTGGAAGGTAACCAGGCGGTGGACACGCTGTTCTACAATGCCCGCGAGCCCAGTGAGCGATACAGCGCGGTGGATACCATACGCGCCCAGGGCAATTTGTACCTCGGTGCCGGTTCGCGCCTGCTCTCGAGCGAGGGCAATGTGCTGGTAAGTATCGTAGCGGACACTTGTGGTCGCCACGACACACTGGGTGGCGCCTGCGCGGCGGAGAGCAACAGCGTGCGCTACGCTATTGACAAGAAATTCATGCACAGCTGCCGCGACAGTTTTCTGCACGCGCTTGGCCACTGCGACTGTGGCATGGACAAGCGCGATCTCACCAGTAACGTCAATTTTTTTATGAATGTGCCGGTGACGCCAGAGGGTGAGCTGACTTTTGCCGACGGCATTTCTGCACCCGGAAAATATGTGGAAATGCGTGCTGAAATGGATGTGACAGTGCTGATCTCCAACTGCCCTCAACTCAACAACCCGTGCAATGCCTACAATCCGACGCCAGTGCGGCTACTGATCTGGAATCCGGCGGCCTGAACCCTCGCAGGACGACCTGCAAGGCTGAAAAAGTGGTGGGACGACCTGCCCTGCAATGGAAATACAGCATGTTTGATAAAGTCCTGATCGCCAACCGCGGTGCCATCGCCTGCCGCATCATCCGCACCCTGAAGCGGCTTGGCATCCGCTCTGTGGCGGTGTATTCCGAGGCCGATGCCCACTCGCTGCACGTGTCCCAGGCGGACGAAGCGGTGTGTATCGGCGCGGCACCCGCAGCGGAAAGCTATCTGCGCGCCGAGAAAATTCTCGAAGTTGCCCAGCAGACCGGGGCACAGGCCATTCATCCCGGATATGGTTTTCTCTCCGAGAATGCCGATTTCGCCGCAGCCTGCGCCCATGCCGGTATTGTATTTATCGGACCCAGCCCGGCGCAAATGCGCGCCTTTGGCCTCAAGCATACGGCGCGCGAGCTGGCGCAGCAAAATCAGGTTCCTCTGCTGCCAGGCAGCGGTCTTCTGGCGGACGTGGGGCATGCCCAGGCAGAGGCCGCGCGCATAGGATTTCCGCTCATGCTGAAGAGCACTGCCGGTGGCGGCGGCATCGGCATGCGTTTGATCTGGAGTAGCGACGGACTGGTCGAGGCGTTTGCTTCGGTAGAACGTCTGGCCCGGGCGAATTTCAAGGATGCCGGCATCTATCTGGAAAAATATGTAGAGCAGGCGCGCCATATCGAGGTGCAGATTTTCGGCGACGGCAAA
The DNA here is from genome assembly GCF_009938015.1 of Sulfuriferula plumbiphila. Lineage (NCBI taxonomy): Bacteria > Pseudomonadati > Pseudomonadota > Betaproteobacteria > Nitrosomonadales > Sulfuricellaceae > Sulfuriferula > Sulfuriferula plumbiphila. Next base: position 1,532,286 of record NZ_AP021884.1, read on the forward strand.
GGCCAGGTAGTGGCGCTGGGCGAACGGGATTGTTCGGTACAGCGCCGCAACCAGAAAGTGATTGAGGAAACCCCCGCGCCGGGGCTGACCGGTGTGCAGCGTGCGTGTTTGCGGGAAACGGCGGTAAAGCTGGGCAAAGCGGTCGATTACCAATCTGCCGGCACGGTGGAATTCGTCTATGACGTCCACAGTGGTGAGTTCTATTTCCTGGAAGTGAATACCCGGTTGCAGGTGGAGCACGGCGTGACCGAGCAGGTCACCGGCGTTGACCTGGTGGAATGGATGGTGTGCCAGGCGGCAGGCGATCTGGCGCCACTGGAGAGCTTCCGCATCGAGCCGCGTGGCGCCTCGATTCAGGTGCGCCTGTATGCGGAAGATCCGGCCAAGAATTTCCAGCCTTGCAGCGGCGTGCTTACCGACGCGGTGTTTCCCGAACAGGCGCGGGTGGACACCTGGGTTGAACGCGGCAGTGCCATCCCGTCGTTTTACGACCCGATGGTAGCCAAGATTATTACTACTGCTGATAACCGCGACGCGGCACTTGCCAAAATGCAGGCAGCACTGGACGCGACGCATATCGCCGGTATCGAAACCAATCTGGCGTATTTGTGCCAGGTGCTGCGCGACCGGATATTTGTCGAGGGTCATCAAACCACGCGTTATCTCAACGCTTTTCACTACCAGCCTACCACTGTGGACGTGCTGGAGCCCGGCGTGCAGAGCAGTATCCAGGATTATCCAGGGCGTGTCGGTTACTGGAATGTGGGCGTGCCGCCTTCGGGTCCGATGGATGCCCTGGCATTCCGCCTTGGCAACCGCCTGCTGGGCAACCCGGACCAGGCCGCCGGCCTGGAGCTGACTGTCGCCGGGCCGAGCTTGCGTTTCAATTGCGATGTAGTGATCGCACTAACCGGTGCCACCATGACGGCGGAGCTGGACGGCGAGCCCATTGCTTTCTGGCGCACACAAGCCGTCAAAGCCGGCAGCGTGTTGCGCCTGGGCAGCGTGCCCGAAAATGGCTGCCGCGCCTATCTGACGGTGGCGGGCGGATTCGACGTGCCGGATTACCTCGGCAGCAAAGCCACTTTCACCCTCGGCCAGTTCGGCGGCCACGCCGGGCGGACATTGAGAGTAGGCGATGTACTCCATCTCGGCAGCGCCCTGACGGGCGTGAACGGCGATGCGGTGCTGGAGCCGGCGCTGATTCCGCATTATGAAAGTCACTGGGACATCGGTGTGTTGTATGGCCCTCATGGGGCACCGGATTTCTTCACCGATGCCGACATCGAAATGTTCTTCGCCACCCATTGGGAGGTGCACTACAACTCCAGCCGCACCGGCGTGCGCCTGATCGGACCCAAGCCACAGTGGGCGCGCACGGATGGAGGCGAGGCAGGGCTGCATCCGTCCAATATCCACGACAACGCTTACGCCATCGGCGCGGTGGATTTTACCGGTGACATGCCGGTGATCCTCGGCCCGGACGGTCCTAGCCTGGGCGGTTTTGTGTGTCCGGCTACCATCGTTCAGGCTGAACTATGGAAGATGGGCCAGTTGCGTCCCGGCAATACGGTTCGCTTCCGCCGCATCACACTGGATCAGGCGATAAAACTTGAGGCAGAACAGGATGCTGTGATCAACACACTGCAAATTCCTGAAAAATCGGCCGCCATCGCCATGGGCGATGTCATGGCCGTCAGTCCGGTACTGCAACGCAAGGAAGAACAACCGGGCCAGGTTGCGGTTACCTACCGGCCAGCGGGCGACAAATACCTGTTGGTCGAATATGGCCCGCTGGTGCTGGATCTGAATCTTCGTTTCCGTGTGCATGCATTGATGCAATGGTTCCAGCAGCAGCACCTGCCTGGCATCATCGACCTGACGCCAGGCATCCGTTCGCTGCAAGTGCATTACGATAACCGCGTGCTGCCGCTACAGGCCTTGATGGAAGCGCTGACGGCCGCCGAGACCGAACTGCCTGCGATTGAAGACATGGTGGTGCCGACCCGCATCGTGCATCTGCCCCTGTCCTGGGACGATCCATCGACCAGATTGGCGATCGAGAAATACATGCAGTCGGTGCGCATGGACGCGCCGTGGTGCCCGAGCAACATCGAATTCATTCGTCGTATCAATGGACTGGACAGCATCGCCCAGGTGAAGGACATCGTGTTCAACGCCAGCTATCTGGTGATGGGTCTGGGCGACGTGTACCTGGGCGCGCCGGTGGCGACCCCCCTGGATCCGCGCCACCGGCTGGTCACCACCAAGTACAACCCGGCGCGCACCTGGACCCCGGAAAATGCCGTCGGTATCGGCGGCGCCTACATGTGTGTATACGGCATGGAAGGTCCCGGCGGCTATCAGTTCGTGGGCCGCACCATACAGATGTGGAACCGCTACAAGCAGACCGCAGATTTCAGGGACGGCAAGCCCTGGCTGCTGCGCTTCTTCGACCAGATACGCTTCTATCCGGTGTCGGAAACCGAGCTGCTCAAGCTGCGCGAGGACTTCATTACCGGCAGTTTTCATCTGAAAGTGGAAGAACAGACCTTCAGCCTGCGCGAGTACAACGCATTTTTACAAACCAATGGTGCCGACATCGCCGCTTTCAAAGCCGCGCAACAGGCCGCATTCGACGCCGAGCGCGAGCGCTGGCAGGCAAGCGGCCAGGCCGATTACGCAACCGATGCCGCCGTGGCGGAAGCCGCGACAGACAGCGAGCTGGATCTGCCACCCAACAGTCGCGCCGTGGCCAGCCATGTGGCGGGGAATATCTGGCAGATTGCAGTGGCCGAAGGCGACACGGTGCAGGCAGGTGATACCTTGGTGATCGTTGAATCCATGAAGATGGAGATCAGTGTGACCGCCCCGGTGGCAGGCAAGGTGTTACGCCTGTTCTGCCGGGAAGGCAGCCAGGTGGCGGCGGGGCAGGATTTGTTGGTCATTCAGGCGGAATAAAAAACAATGACGGAAAACTTAAGCTTGGACATCAGCCGCTTCGGCAGCTGGTGTGCTTATTTGACAAATTTTCAGTTGTCAGCGGACCAGCGCCGAGTGACGATCCCATGCGGGGTAGCAAACTGCTGCACCATATTGCCACCCCGCTGGACAATCCCAGCCCACTCGGCTTCCGAGAATAGTGCTTGTCCCTCCCGGAACGGCAGGGTGGAAAGTAGAATCTCCCAAGGCGCACGTCCGCCCAAGCGCCGGCCGAAGGAAATTTCGAAGTCCAGTATGTCGATGATCTGATCCCGGCTCAAGCTGGATTCCGCAAGCAAAGTGGCGAGGGAAGAGGCTTTGGGCAGTATTGCAGCCCGGTCGCGGGCGAAGATGAAGTAGTCTCCGCTTGCAACCAGATAACCTTTGCGTGGCACAGCGAGGCCACCCGATGCATGCTCTTCCAGAAAATGCAGGGCGATGGTTTCGCCCATGCCATCGGGCAGCCGTTGCCACACTTCACGATAGCTGCTTTCCAGGCCATCTTCCACGATGCGGTTGGCGTTGAACATCATGCGCCCGATATCCCGGCCACCGTTAGGCGGTTGGTAGTCGATATGGCGAGACCACTCGCAAATGTCACCTGCCGCCTGAGTGACGCCGGCAAAGCCCTGCTGGCGGGCAAGCAGCCTCAGTTCATCGACGGTAAGGTCTTGCAGCCCATGCTTTCCCCTGAAATCCGGCCGGTTGGCGGGTACCCGGATGTCTGCGTGCAACAGTGGCGTTTGCAGCCAATAGACGCGGGTGGCGGTGTCGACGCCGGCAGCGTTTTCCAAAGACAGCCGCTGCCACACGCCGAGGTAATGATCCGGTACGGGGTCGTATGGTGTCATTCGTGGAATTCCGGAAATTGCCTGAGCGTGCGGAAAAACTGGATGTCGTGGTTGGGCCAGATTCGCGCCTGTTCTTCAAGGGCCAGGTTTTTCAGTTTGCGGATGCTCGCCAGCGCCAGGTCTTCCTGCTCTTGCCAGCACAGGCCGGGCGCGATTTCCTGTTCGATATTTTCACTCAAGTCGGCGGCGTCGCCCGCCAGAATCACCGGCGCTCCCTTGGGTAGTTCGATCCACAACGACATGTGCCCGGCAGTGTGGCCGGGGGTGGCGACAGCGCGCACACCGGGCACCAGATCGTATTCTCCCTGCATGACTTTCCATGGATATTGCCCACTGAAATCGTCCGGGAAATAGGCCGCATCGGTGCCCGCTTGTGCGGCTTTCAACTCATCCTGCTGCACATGCACTTCCGAGCCGCACACGTCGCACAGCCCGCCGGCATGGTCGAAATGCAGATGGCCGATGAACACCACATCCACGTCGGCAGGGGTGAGGCCAAGGCGGGCGAGATGGTGAGGCAGGCGCTGTTCCTCCTGCATCCCGGGAGCGCTGAAGGCAAACTTTTGCGGATCATAGTGGCGTGCGCGCTGCACCGGGTCGGCGATCTTGTTGTAATCGCATCCCGTGTCGTAGAGGATGCGCCCGTTGCTGGTTTCGATCAGATAGGCGAGGATGGGTGCCTCGATGATCTGCCCAGCTCCCCGGTTGCGGGTGGAAAGGGATTTGTCGTAGCGATGGGTGGCGGTGAGCAGCGGCCACAGGCGTTTGACATGACTCATTGGCACGCCTCGCTTGCTGGGGGATATTCGAGGCTATACAGCAATTCTGCGGTGGTTTGAACCCTGCCCAGGATGCCGCCTTCTACCTGAATCATTGCCAGCGATGTGGCATGCAGTTCAGGATAGGCCGAAGCGCATCCATCCGCCACGGTGATGCATTCGAAGCCACGGTCGACTGCTTCGCGAAGGGTGGACTGGATACATATCTCGGTGGTGACGCCGGTGAGAATAAGCCGGTGAATAGCGCGGCTGCGTAACACAATTTCCAGATCGGTCTGGTAAAACGCCCCGTAACCCGGCTTGTCGATGATGGGTTCGCCGGGTTTTGGAGCCAGTTCATCGACGATACCGTGGCCGTATTCTCCCCGGATCAGCAGCTTGCCGATGGGCCCTTCGGAACCGATCGGTGCGCGTGCCTGGCGGCTGCGCGCCATCTTGGTGGGAGCGCAGTCGGATAAATCACGCCGATGCCCTTCGCGCGTATACACAACTAGCATGCCGCAGCCACGTGCCGTGTTCAGTAAACTGCTGATCGCGGGGATGGGTTCGCGCAGCAGTGAAACCTTGAGCCCGGCCTTTTCTGCGTATCCCCCAGGTGCGCAAAAATCGCGCTGCATGTCGATCACCAGCAAGGCGGTACGGGCGGGGTTGATATTAACAAGCGTCGGTGTGGATGGGCTATTCACATTCAGTTCCTCAGGCGAACTCGGCGCGCACTGCATCAGCGATGCGCTGTGCGACTTCCCCGGCCATTTGGCGTCCCTTCTCCGCATCCGCTCCCCGCGCCGAGGACAGTACACCCGAAGCAGGCACCCAGGCGGGGTTGAGCGGATGGATTTCATAAGGCGGAAAGTCTGCCGGGCCATTGTCCGGAATCAGGTCCAGGCGCACCAAGTCAGGGTGGTAGTGCAGCATGATGGAAGTTTCAATGACCGCAGCATGTTCCAGCGCGAAACCCGGAAAACCTGCAGGAAATACTGCGGCGAGTGTGGCCTCGGTCATGAAATCCCAGTATTCCAGCCGCATCACGCGAAGCGGATGATTCGGGCCGAGTTCACGCAGCGCCAGGTCAATGCCCTCGATCAGGAACCACTGGTTTTCGTAATGGCCGTTGAGCACTACCAGTTTCTTCACGCCGTGGCGCGCGAATTCGCGCACGGCATCGCGTGCCTGGCTGATCAGCGTGTGCGCGTCCAGACTGGTTGTGCCGCAGAAATGCTGGCCGCCGCCGCATTTGGGCTGGGATTTGTAGCCGTAGCTCAACGCGGGTGCCACGATGCCATCCACTCGACTGGCGGCGCTGGCGGCCACCGCCGACGCCAGCAGCGCATCGGTACCGAGCGGTAAGTGCGGCCCATGCTGCTCCAGCGCGCCGCAGGGCAGGAATAGCGCCGGGTTGTCACGGATGATCTTGTCCCGGTAGACGCTCCAACTCATCTGTTCCATCATCACTGTGCCCATCATTTTCTCCGGTATAAAACTATTGACTGCGTGCCTCGATCAGCGCGGCAGAAGCGATCAGGGCACCTCCCAGCCATTCGTGTTGGGAGATTGCCTCGCCGCCAATCAGGACCGCCGACACCAAGGCCGCAATGAGTTCGAAAATCAGCAGAATGGAAGCCTTGCCCGCCTCCATGTGGGTGACGCCGTATTGTATGGCGAGCGTGGCGAGTAGCAGCCAGGTAAACGCGAACACAAGTATCAGCCCCCATGTCCCTCCCGCGAGGCTGGGAAAACGGGCACCCTGCAATAGCGCGACGCTGCTCGCCAAAATCGCACAGCCCAGAAAAACCACAAACACCTTGCTGGTCATTGGAATGCGTTGAGCAGCACGGGTGGTGACGTTGTTGAGAGCAAAGGTGAGTCCGGCAGAAAGCGCCAGCACATCCACCAGATCGAGCGGGGTGCTAAATGCAGAGACGCCGCCCAGCAGTACAAAAGCGCCCGCCATGGACAAGCCTACGGCGAACCAGCGTTTCGGCGTAATGTGCTCGCGCAGAAAAATGCGTCCGCCGAGTACGCCCCACACTGGGGCCAGATAAAACAGCAGCATGACCCGGACGACGTTACCGCTGATCAAGGCGGTAACAAAAGCGATATTCGACCATCCGCCCAGCAGCGCTATCAGAACAAGCAAGCCAGTCTGGCTGCGCCAGCGCTGCCGTTGCAGCCATAGGGTGGGCAATGCGAATATCCCCACCACACCATAGCTGGCGACGACCATCAAGGCGCCGCTGAGTCCATGGGCGCCAAAATACTTGAGCGGCCACCAGGATATGCCCCATAGCACTGCTCCGAACAGCAGTATGCTGACCGTCATGGGCTGCGACCGTATCGACTGGGTAGGCATGCAGGTATTTACTTTCTAGGCCATGAAGGCGCCGCCATTGGGACCGAGGGTCTGGCCGCAGTAGAAGCTCGCATAATCGGAAGCCAGGAACACCGCGGTATGGGCGATTTCTGCGGGTTGTCCGACACGCCCCATAGGAATTGCGGTTTCCTTTTCCACCCACTCCTGACTCATCTTTTCCAGGGAAAGCATGTCGGTGTTTACCGGACCGGGGGCGATGGCATTTACCCTGATATGAGGCGCGAACTCACGTGCCAGTGAGCGAGTGAGCGTGATTACCCCAGCCTTGGCTGCGGTGTAGGGTGCGTACCCTGCGCGTCCGAGATAACCCAGTTCCGAGGCGATATTGATGATGCAGCCTGCGTCGCGCTCGACCATCTGCGGCAGCACCGCACGACAACACAGGAAGACCGACTTCAGGTCACTGTTCAGTACGTGATCCCATTCGGCCTCGCTGGTATCGAGGAAAGGTTTTTCCAGAATGACGCCAGCATTGTTGACCAGGATGTCGATGGAACCGAACTGCACCAGGCATTGCTCCACCATGCGGTTGACCTGGACAATCTGAGTGACATCTGCTTCGACAATGATGGCCGTACCGCCGATGGCCGTGATTTCCGCTGCAACGGCCAGTGCTTGCTGCGGGCGGTTAAGGTGATTGATGACCAGCGTCGCTCCGGCACGTCCCATTTCCACGGCGATGGCGCGGCCGATACCGCTGGCGGCGCCGGTTACCAGGACGGTTTTGCCTTGTAGAGAGATATTCATATCGGTATGGGATCCTTCAGCTCATTACTTCGCCGTTGCTCACGACGATGGTCTGGCCGGTGATGGCACGTGCGAGAGGGGAGGCCAGGAACAGGAAAGTCCCCGCGATATCTGCCGGTTCCAGCAGTTCGGGGATCGCCTGCCGCGCCAGGATTTCATTCAGCACCTCGACTTCTGACCGGCCCATGTAATCGGATATGTTTTTCAGGGAGCGCATGGCCGTGTCAGTCCTGACCCAGCCCGGGCACACGGCGTTGACACGGATTCTTCGCTTTCCAAGCTCCCAGGCCAGTGAACGCGTCAGACCGATGACCGCGTGCTTGCTGGCGACGTACGCGGAAAAATCGGCCACCCCGGTTTTCCCCCAGATGGAGGATTGGTTGATGATGCTGGCGTCCTGGCGGAACAGGGGGAACAGCGCTCGCGTGAGCAGATACATGCTGGTGACATTGTTGTGCAGCAACGCGGCCCAGCGCTGTGCGGCCCCGAGCGAGTCGTCATCCAGCGGTGTTGGATATTCGATACCCGCGTTGTTAATGAGCGCGTGTATCCTGATGCCGCGTTCCTGGAGGCAGTGGGCAAAGCTGGCAACTTGATCCGGCTGCGACAGGTCCACGACATGGGACGTGATGCGAGCGAGTTGGCCACTGGCTTCCTTGAGTGCAGCAGCATCCTTGTCCACCATTTCCACACAGGCGCCATGCTCGATAAAAGCGCGTGCAACAGCCAGGCCGATGCCGCTGGCTGCACCGGTGACAACCACCGAAAGCCCGGAAAAATCAAGGCTACTCACGTTAGACGGCAGTCAGGAAGGAAACCCCGACAGCGCCGTAAAAGGCCGCTGCCTTGTTTGTCCCTGTAGTAACTACACCATAGTCGTCGCTCAGCACGCGCTTGACCCTGTAGGTGTGGAACCCGGCCAGCAATAGGCGCATGGGGATGATTTGCTCGTAGCCCTCGCCGAATAATTCTCGATGTAGCGTGGGAAGGCGATGCCAGGGTACGGCGGGCTTCTCGTGGTGAGCATTGTGGTAGGGGAAATTCAGTAACAGCAGGTTGAGCCACGGATATTTCAGCGACACCAGGTTGGAGTAAGTATTGGACTGTTCATAGGCATGGTCGCGCAGCTTGTCGTTGGGAATCCTGTCGGCGCCGAGCATGGCGAATGCGTCATAGGTGTGCTGATAGGCGTCGGCAAAGCGCAATACCGTGAGAAACAGCACATAGGCGATGAAATACAGCGCCAGTGCTTTGGGTGAGATTACTCCCAAAGCCAGGAATACAGCGGCGCGCAGCAGGAAGATGGCGATGATGCGCAGGCGTGCCTGCTTGCGTTCAGGAACAAGAAAAGGAATCGCCATGACGTAGACATGCATGATTATTTCCACGGCCGGGATGTAAGCCCACTCCAGGGCCAGGATCAGCTTTCTGAACCATGCAGGACTCGCATGCAGAAATTGTTTGGAGTCAAACGTGATCACATCGGCACGATCCACGTGATGACGCATGTGCTTGCGACGCAAATCCGCAAATGGCGCATAGCAACTGCCGTTGAGCCAGCTCATCAAAGTGCCCCAGTGGGTGTTTGCGATGGGCGTTTTGAAAATTGTGTTGTGGGCAAACTCATGAATGAAGTAGGCGGAATAAACCAGCACATGGGCAAGCAGTAGTGTGCCAATACCATTGACCCACCCCGAGGGGTTGAGCAACAACATGATGCCGATCGGGTAGCCCGCGAGGGTATAGGCGAGCGCCAGCACATTGGGCAATACGCCATCCGGATAGCGAAAGTGTTTACGCAACATTTTGCGGCGTTCCTTGGGTCGGTTTTATTACGCAGTGTCAGGCTGCGGGCGTCAGACGCCCGCAGGTGGCACTTATTTTTTGGTGAGGGATTTGACGAACTGATCGTCAAAGGTTTTTTCGGTCAGAGGAATGGTGCTGATCTGACCCTTGTTTTTGAGGATTTTGCTGATGATTTCCCCGCTCGCATAGAATGAAGTGGTGTCCTTGCTCTTGGAAAAATTCTTGCTCATCTCGTTCAGCGGGATGTTGTAAACCCCTTTCCATTGTTCCTTTACTTCAGCGGGCGAGACACCCATTGCTTTGCCAATGATCTGCGCCGACTCGTCTGGATGCGCTTTCATGTAGGCCAAACCATCTAGATAGCCTTGGATGATCGCTTTGATTTCTTTAGGGTGGGCCTGGATGTATTTCTGATCAAATACCAGCACGTCGGTAATCAAGCCCGGCGCATTCTTGGAAGAAAACACGACATGGAATTTTTTCCCTCCCTCCATGCCCACGATTTGCGACAGGCTGGGCTCGTAGGTAACACCGATTTCTATTCCACCGGAAACCATGGCTGCGGGCACGGATTCCGGAGTCATTGAAACGTCGTGTACGTCCTTATTGGAAAGCCCGTTTTTTTGCAGGGCGTAGGACAGCAGGAAGTCCGATGGCGACAGTGGGTTGAAACCGATCTTTTTACCCTTGAACTGGCTGACCTTGGTAATGTTCGTGGTCGCGACAATGGCGTCTCCGCCGTTGGAGTAATCGATTGGCATGACTACTTTCTGTTCCAGTCCTTTCGCCACTGAGCCGATCACCTGGTCGTAGGTCAGCATGCCACCGTCCACAGCCCCGCTTGCAATGGCGGTAGGAATCAAGGCCGGGTCACTGAACATCTGTAGCTTGACATTGACATCGTATTTTTTGTACAGATCCTTGCCTTCGGCCACAAAAAATGGCCCATAGCCGATCCAGACCACGGTGCCAATTTTGATGGGAGCGGATGCCTGTGCGGCAAGCGGGTTGAACACAGCAGTAGCGACCAATGCTGCCAGGCAGAGTTGTTTGAGCGACTGAAGGGAGAATGCTAACGACATGATGGCTCCTTGGATGGGTTTAAAAGCTACGCAACGGGAAAGCAGTAACGCTTCTCTCCCGGGCTTTTATCCCTCCGTGGAGCCTCCAACGAGGCCGGATCGCTCTCGGACCAGACGTCTTTAATAAATCAAAGACCGGAACCCTAGCGCCCCTAACAAACAGAATCCTACGCAGTGCTATCGCAACTGCCGTCCCATTTGTCCAGAATTGTAAGCAAGCTATATGCCTGGCTTGGATTTCACGACGCAGAGTGTAAAAAATGTCTCTGGGAAATATATCTTGGGCTAATCCCGCATGGGTTCTGTGGAATATTTGATGATCTTAACTTAAACAAACAGGCTGATCGTTTTTCTGCACTCATTTCGTGCGGCAGGCAAAATGATGCACCATTGATGCCGGGTTGATTTGAACGAGAACAATATTATGCCGGCCATGTCGATGGCCGCCTCCTGGAAATTTTGCGGGTGGGAGACTGTCACACTCGAAACAACTAAAATCGATGGCTTCATTCCAAATATTGGATTGCTCGTCAGCCTTTACATATTTTCACAGGGTACAGCCTACGAACCATTTCGCTACCTGGAACCGCGGACAGCGTGGCGAAAAGATTTTAGCTGCGCTGTATGATTACGCCAAAGCGATTGCGCCGGCGCGAAATCAGGGCGTCTGAATTGGGTTGGCCATTGGAGAGGATTGGTGAGGTGTTGGGTTACAGTGAAATGACTTTGAAATTTACCGGACAGTAGTGGTCTGCGATGAAAATTCTCGAGTACACCGGCCTCGACACCTCCCGTGTCAAGGCAGCTTACCGCAAGGTGGCGGATGCCATTGCCCGCGACGACTTCCGCGCCGCACAGGTGAAGAAGCTCGCCAATCTTGGCCACGGCAAGTTCTACCGGGCGAAGCTCGACGACGCGGACCGGCTGCTGTTTTCGCTGGTGCGCCACGGTGATGAAGTTTGCGCGCTGATGCTGGAGGTGATCGCCAATCACGACTACGACAAGTCGCGCTTCCTGCGCGGCGCCACCATTGACGAGGCGAAGATTCCCGACATCGATGCGGCAGAAGCCATCAAGGAAGCGCAGCCGGTGCGTTACCTGCACCCGGAGCGCACCGCCATTCACCTGCTCGACAAGCCGATCTCCTTCGACGACACCCAGGAGGCCATCTATTGCCAGCCGCCACCGCTGATCGTGGTGGGCAGTGCCGGCAGCGGCAAGACGGCGCTGACGCTGGAGAAGCTCAAGCACGCCGAGGGAGAAGTGCTCTACGTCACGCACTCCGCCTACCTTGCCCAGAACGCCCGCGATCTCTATTACGCCAATGGCTTCGAGCATGCCGGGCAGGAGGCAGTGTTTCTTTCCTACCGCGAGTTTGTCGAATCGATTCGCGTGCCGACAGGGCGGGAAGCGAACTGGCGCGACTTCGCCGGCTGGTTCGCGCGGATGCGGCAGATGTTCAAGGAGTTCGACGGCCACCAGGCCTTCGAGGAAATCCGTGGCGTGATTGCCGCCGGCGCCGGTGGGGTTCTGTCGCGGGATGATTATCGGGTTCTGGGCGTGCGCCAGTCCATCTTTCCCGCAGGCCAGCGCGACAAGCTCTACGATCTGTTCGAGAAATACCGCATCTGGCTGTTGGAGGCAAAGCTCTATGACCTCAACCTCGTCGCCCAGGAATGGCAGGCGCTGGCTGCGCCGCGTTACGACTTCGTCGTCATCGACGAAGTGCAGGATATTACCACCGTCCAGCTTGCGCTGGTGCTGCAGACCCTGAAAAAGCCTGGCTACTTCCTGCTGTGCGGCGATTCCAATCAGATCGTCCATCCCAACTTCTTCTCCTGGGGGCAGGTGAAAAGCCTGTTCTGGCGCGATGCGCAACTGGCCGAGCGGCAGGAGCTGCGGGTGCTCACCGCCAACTTTCGCAACGGTCTGGAAGCGACCCGCGTCGCCAATCGGCTGCTCAAGATCAAGCAGCGGCGCTTCGGCTCCATCGACAGGGAGAGCAACTTTCTCGTGCAGGCGGTCGGGGGCGAAGCCGGGCAGGTGGCGCTGCTGCCGGACAAGGACGGCACCAAGCGCGAGCTCGACCAGAAGATTCGCCAGTCCACCCAGTTCGCCGTGCTGGTGATGCGCGACGAGGACAAGGTCGAGGCGAGACGCCACTTCGCCACGCCGCTATTGTTTTCGATTCACGAAGCCAAGGGCCTCGAATACGAAAACATCGTGCTTTACCGTTTCGTCTCCGACCATCGGGCAGAGTTCGCCGACATCGTCGAAGGCGTGGACAGGGCTGATCTTGCCGCCGACACGCTGGATTACCGGCGGGCGAAGGACAAAAGCGACAAGTCGCTGGAGGTCTACAAATTCTTCGTCAACGCCCTCTACGTCGCGCTGACGCGCGCCATCAAGAACCTGTATGTCATCGAGTCGGACACCGGACATCCGCTGTTTGGCCTGCTTGATCTCGCCGTCGCCGGACAGGTGAAAGTCGAGGCAAAGCAGTCCAGTGTGGAAGATTGGCAGAAGGAAGCGCGCAAGCTTGAACTGCAGGGCAAGCAGGAGCAGGCCGATGCCATCCGCCGCACCATCCTCAAGCAGACAGCGGTGCCCTGGCCGGTGTTCGACGAGACGAAGATCAGGGAGCTGCTGGAGAAGGTGTTTCGCGAACAGGCGCCGGGCGGCAAGCACAAGCAGCATCTCTACGAATACGCCACCTGCTTTGATGAGCCGGTGCTGGCGGCGTGGCTCGTTCAGGAAGCAAAGTTCGACACGGCGAGAAGCTTCCAGCAGCAACGCGCCACGCTGGGCCGCAAGACCTACGTCCAATATTTTGCCAGCCACTTCAAGGATATCCTGCGCCAGTGCGACCAGCATGGCATCGAGCACCGCCTGCCGATGAATCAGACGCCACTGATGACGGCAGCGGCGGCGGGCAATGTGCCGCTGGTGGAAGCGTTGCTCGCTCGCGGCGCCGACCGTGAGGCGGTTGACCACTATGGCTGGAACGCCCTGCACTGGGCTATGCGCGAAGCCTTCCGCGATCCGAAGTTCGCGCGCGGTCCGTTCGCGGCACTCTACGATCTGGTCGCCCCGGCAAGCATCGACGTGAACACGGGTGAGCGGTTGGTGCGCATCGACCGGCATCTCTCCGAGTATTTCCTGTTCCAGACGCTGTGGGTGCTGTTCAAGTCGCGTTTCACCCACGGGCAGTGTCGGCGCTACGGCGCTTTCGAGACGCAGGCAATTCTGGATGCCTGGCCGCACCTGCCGACAAATGTGGTGCGGCCGGAGCGCAACAAGCGCCAGCATCTTTCCAGCGTGCTCGCACGCAACGAAATCGAGCGCGACTATGCCTACAACCGGGCGCTGTTCATACGCGTTGCGCAAGGCTGGTACCAGTTCAATCCGAAACTCTCAGTACGCCGGCGGCGCGGCGAAGAAGCGCTTTGGGTGCCGGTCTACACGGCGCTCAATCTGCCGCTCATCAATGAATTTGCCTGGGATAGTACTTATGAAGAGCTCGATCTGCCGCTCCTCAACGGGCCTGTCTGGGATTTCTTCGGGCCTCGCATCGACGATTACCTGTCCATGGCAGGCCTGCCGGAGCGCACCATTCCGCTGGCCGCCGAACGCGCCATTGCACGGCATGAGGCGGCGCAACACCAGAGGCTGATGAGTCAGGAGCTCACGATAAAGCCCCGCGCCCATAAACGGCAGAAAACAACTTGAGGTGCCCTTATGCCCTCGAGTACAGCCCATGAATCATCCCGCTGCCTGCAGCCGCAGCCGCCGTGCAGCATCTTCGGCGCGTGCGTCATCGATTTCCCGGACTATGCTGTCCAGATCAACTGCCTGCGTGCTGTGCTCGAAATGACCGGTGAGGGTGACCTCCGGGTGTAATTCGCCGTGCTCGAACAGCGACCAGATTTCCTTGCCGTAGTCGGTGCTGAGCAGCTCCGGGGCGAAGCGGCCAAAATAGGCGGTCAGGTTGCCGACATCCCGTTCCAGCATGCTGCTGGCGTGGTTGTTGCCTGCGGCATCCACGGCTTGGGGCAGGTCGATGATGACCGGGCCGTCAGCGCCGACCAGGATGTTGTATTCGGATAAATCGCCATGGACGATCCCGGCGCACAGCATGCGCACCACTTGCATCATTAATGTGTGATGGTGTGTGCGTGCCTGCGCTGCAGTGAATTCCACATCGTTGAGCCGGGGAGCTGCGTCGCCATGCGCGTCGGTCACCAGTTCCATCAGCAATACGCCTTCGTGGAAGTTATAGGGTTTGGGAACCCGCACGCCTGCGGCGGCAAGGCGATACAAGGCATCGACTTCGGCGTTTTGCCAGGCTTCTTCCTGCGCTTTGCGCCCATAGCGCGTGCCTTTTGCCATGGCGCGCGCCTGGCGGCTGTTTTTGGTTTTGCGGTTTTCGGTGTAATCAACGGCCTGGCGAAAGCTGCGCTTGTTGGCTTCCTTGTATACCTTGGCGCAGCGTATCTCTTCGCCGCAGCGGACGACGAAGACCATGGCCTCCTTGCCGCTCATAAGCTGGCGGATAACCGCATCTACCAGGCCATCTTCGATCAGCGGTTCGAGTCTTTTTGGGATTTTCATGGGGCTATTGTGTGCAGACAGGTTCAGTAACGGACTAATGAAAGGTAATGGGCAGACACGATGGTGAATTTTGTGCCTGATACGATTGATGCGTTTATCCCGCCTGCCTTCGTGTTTTTTTGTCAGGCGGCGATCAGGTCTTTCGGCTTTTTCGGCCTGCCGCCCAGCTTGCCGTTCTGGCGCGCTGCCGACGCCTTGGCCGCGCTGGCCGCCTTGCCGCCAATCTTCCCGTTTTCGGCTGCCATCCAGCGCTTTGAGCCGAGGAAGCCTTCCAACAGTGCCGGGATGTAGAGGTCAGCATCGAGACGCGGAAAGTGAATGCCCAAGCCGGACGGGCTGATTTCTGCGCCTATCAGATCAGCCGGGTGTGCTTGTTCCAGACCCTGCACATCCTTGGGCGCGAAAGCCAGTTCCAGGCCGGAGACCAGCGAAATGACCACGCGGGCAATGCGCTGGTCATAGCGCACGGCTACGATAGTGGGGAAAGCCGTCTTTTTTGCGGCTGCTCTCCGGCTGGCTGCATCAAATGCCTCATTCGTGATGTCCATGTATCTGCCTCCATTTGTCACAGAGTGTCGCCAGATTGGCGGCCAGTTCGTCCGCGAGCTTCACCACGTCCTTGCGCGAAAAAGCGTAGTTCTCACGCAATTCGGGAGGCCCATTTGGGCAATGCAAATTAAACACTGCTTCGCAGCCGTTTCCGATGACGTGCACATGAGCTGGCCGATGCCCGTTCGGATAGAGGACTGCACGCAGCCCAAAGATAGTGAGTGCGGTTGACATTATATCATAAACCCAAACTGCTTGGGTTTATTATTCGGGTTGGGCAAACCATCAAAGCAGCCCAGCCAGGCTTCCGCGCCGCCAGAATTTCAGCAACATTCCCCGCGTTACCCGCCATTCCACGATCTCCGCTGCGCCCGGCACAATGATTCGTAGCGCCGGTACCTTGCCTGCTTTGAGCATCGCCAGCAATGGCGCGAACCAGTCGGTCTCCAGCTGTTGCAAGCCCTCGCGCCAGCCGATGATGTCGCCGTATTGCGCCGCGCCGCGCAGGTGTCCGGCCAGCACCAGCGCATCGTCTGTGCTGTCCGCCAGCGCGGTGGCGTGGTGCGGCAGTGGGGCGTTGGGGCAGGCGGCGAAGAGTGCGATGGCGCACGCGGTAGGGTCGTTCGCCCACAGTCTGGTTGTGCCTGCCGGCGTGATCCGAGGCGGGGTGCCGCCACCCCACAGCCAGATGCTGTTCACCGTCAACTCGCCGCGCGCCTCGCGGGCGTCGTTCAGCGGCAGGCTGAAAAACAGCATCTGGATTTCGTTGTACAGGCGGTGCCATTTGAGCCCGTCAGCGCCTTGCGGCAGGTAGGGATCGAGGTGCTTGCCGGTTACCGCGGTGACCGGCTGGGTAGTGAGGGCAGGGGGCTGATCGAGCTTCAGATACCAGCGATCCGGGCGCAGCGGATAGAGTGTGAAACCCTCTGCGCTGAAGTGCGCATTGAAGGCCTGGGCGTAGGTTTCCGCTTCGCTCTGGGTGAGCTGGAACGCGCCGCTGTCCACCAGCATGAGTTTGTCGCGGGTGGCGCGCAGGTGCACCGGGTCGGCACGCAGCCAGTAATCCTTACCGGGTTCGCCGCCGTCGGCCAGCAGGGTGACGGGTGCGATCGGCCAGTCCTGTTGCTTGTCCACGCCGAAGGCGCGGCACAGCCAGCCATCCAGGCCGCCCTCCGCAGGCGCGGTGGTTCTGTCCGCACGTGCCAGCAGGGTTTGCAGGGCGGGCGGCGCAAGCCCACCCAGCGCAGCGTCGCGCATCTCAGGCGGGGGAATCAAATCGGGGATGAGCAGGGTGATCAGCATCGCCGCAGTTTATCACTCCATCCCGGCGCAATTTACCCGGTGCGCGATTTTCTGGCGGCAGGCGTGCGCCTGTGGCACACTGCTGCCAGCAAATTCAACTCAAATTCCCCGTGCGCCCTTACGAACTCTACATCGGCTTGCGCTACACCCGCGCCAAGCGTCGCAATCATTTCATCTCCTTCATTTCGCTGATTTCCATGCTCGGCATTGCGCTGGGCGTGGCGGCGCTGATTGTGGTGCTGTCGGTCATGAACGGCTTCCAGGATGAACTGCGCAGCCGCATTCTGGGGGTGGCGGCACATATCGAAATCACCGGCTTTGACAATACCCTGGCCGACTGGCAAAAAGTTGCCGCCGAAAGCCGCAAGGAGCCGGAGGTGCAGGCCGCTGCGCCCTATGTGATGGGGCAGGGTTTGCTGGCCTACGATCAGGCGGTGCAGGGGAGTGTGGTGCGCGGCATATTGCCTGAACAGGAAGACAGCGTGACCGACATCGGCCACAAGATGCGCGTGGGCAGTCTCGCGGCGCTGCGTCCCGGCGAGTGGGGGATCGTACTGGGTGCCGACCTGGCGCGCATACTGGCGGTGCAGCTGGGCGATAAAGTGACGGTGATTACGCCGCAGGGGCAGATCACCCCGGCGGGCATGGTGCCGCGTCTGAAGCAGTTCAAGGTGGTGGGGATTTTCCGGATCGGCATGTACGAGTATGACTCCGGCCTGGCGTTGATTAATCTGCAGGACGCGCAGAAGCTGTTCCGCACCGGCGACCATGTATCCGGCCTGCGCCTGAAAATTGATGATCTGTACCGGGCGCCGGAAGTGTCCAGGAAGCTCGCCAGCATACTGAGCGGCGACTATTCCATCCGTGACTGGACGCAATCGCACACCAGTTTTTTCAGCGCGGTACAGATGGAAAAACGCGTGATGTTCATCATCCTGCTGCTGATTGTGGCGGTAGCCGCGTTCAATATTGTTTCCACGCTGGTGATGGTGGTCACCGACAAGCAGCCGGACATCGCCATCCTGCGCACGCTGGGGGCATCGCCGGGCAGCATCATGAAAATCTTCATGGTGCAGGGTGCGATTATCGGTCTGATCGGCACCGCGACGGGGTTGCTCTCGGGCGTATTGCTGGCACTCAATATCGGCACGGTGGTACCGTTCATCGAACGCACTTTTGGTGTCCATTTCCTGTCGTCCGACGTGTATCAGATCAGCGAGTTGCCCTCCAAGCTGGAGTGGCACGACGTGTGGGTGATCGGCGCGGTGGCGCTGGTGCTGTCCTGGCTGGCGACCATCTACCCCAGCTGGCGCGCATCGCGCACCAATCCGGCGGAGGCATTGCGCTATGAGTAACCCCGTTATTGCCTGCCGCGACCTGAAAAAAACCTACCGCCAGGGCAGGCTGGATGTGCGTGTGCTGACCGGGGTCAATCTGGTGGTGGAAGCGGGCGAGCGCATCGCCATCATGGGCGCCTCTGGCTCGGGCAAATCCACCCTGTTGCACCTGCTGGGCGGGCTGGATGACGCCAGCAGCGGCAGCGTGGAAATCATGGGGCGCGACATTCAACATCTGGGCGAAACCGAGCGCGGCAAACTGCGCAACGAATCGCTCGGCTTCGTCTACCAGTTTCACCACCTGCTGCCCGAATTCAGCGCACTGAACAATGTTGCCATGCCGCTGCTGATCCGGCGCATGCCCACCGCAGAAGCGCACGAGCGGGCCGCCAGGGTGCTCAAGGAAGTCGGCCTCGCGCATCGCCTCCATCACACTCCCGGCGAGCTTTCCGGGGGCGAACGCCAGCGTGCCGCGATTGCCCGTGCGCTGGTCACCCAGCCTGCCTGCGTGCTGGCCGATGAACCGACCGGCAACCTCGACCGCCATACCGCCGAAGGCATCCAGGAACTGATGCTGGCGCTGAACCAACAGCACGGCACCAGCTTTCTGGTGGTCACCCACGACCCGGATCTGGCCGGACGCATGCAGCGCGTGTTGCAACTGGCAGATGGGGTGTTGGTGCAGGGTTGAGGTGTTCCTGCGCGTATGCTGACATGATTAAGGATAGCCCGCGTAGCCTGCGGGCCCAATGTTAGTGCGCCGCATGAAACATCCGCTGCAAGGCGCTTTGCTTGTTGGCACATTACGCCTTAGCGAGTTGGAGAAAAGTGTGAAGAAACCGAATTCCCCTGCCGCCCAAACCAGGCGCGTCCGATGGCTCGCCGCCACGCTCCTGGCAGCAGCGATGGCGACCGGGATTGTGCTCATGCGCCCGGACTCGTCCGAAACGGGCAGGACCGATACATCCGTTCAACGTATCTCGCGCGGCAAAATCGTATATGAACAGCATTGCGCAAGTTGCCACGGCGCCAAGCTGGAAGGGGCACCCAACTGGCGCCAGCGTCTGCCCGGCGGACGCATGCCCGCCCCGCCGCACGACGATTCCGGCCACACCTGGCATCATCCCGACGAAGTGTTGTTTGGAATCGTCAAATCCGGTGTAGTGCCACCCTATGCACCCGCAGGCTATCTCAGCGACATGCCGGCGTTCGGTTCGGTACTGAGCGACGAGGAAATAGGGTCGGTGCTGGCGTATATCCGGAGCCACTGGTCAGAAGAGATTCTCAAGGCAAGAGCCGAGATGACGCGTTACACCGGCGCAAAGTGAGGTCGGCGGCCCCGGGATCAAGCGCCAGTATGGCGAGCGGGCTGCCCGTTCCGGCCCGGATGACAAGTTTGATGAAGTCGCGGCGTCAGTTTATGAACATTCGGGCTGGGTCCTTGACAGTGAACACGCCGCAAGCGGCGCGCCGCTCAATCCACACGCTGCCCGCCAGCCTCAATGCGGGCGGGGCGCGAAGCCACGGAAAATCAGGATAGCCACATTACCGGCACTCAGAATTTCCCGTGGCCAGCCGATTACGAAAACCAAAATCAGCTGCGCATTACGCATATTCAAAGAATCAGTATTCCACCGCTTGCCGTGATGGTGGCAATGCCGATGGTGCTTTGCATAGCGGCCTTTCTTGCCTATCCTGACTGCATCCTGCCCTGCGCCGTACGATGCCATGCACCCTGACCCAGATAATGTCGAGCCTGTCCTCTCCGGATTTGCCCAACGTGAGTGGCTCTGGGTCATCGCCATAGCGGCAGGAGTGGCAAGCGTCGCCTGGTTCAAGGCGTTCAAGCATTTTGGGCGAGCTGTCTAGCCGATGCGCAGCAGCATACTTGCCTTCGTCGCGGGCGTGTGGCTGCTGCAACAGCAGGCGGTGCTGCCTGATCCGGCCTGGGGGTGGGGCTTGCCGTTATTGGCTACGGCTTACTGGTTGCCGCGCCACAGGCTGCCTGGCGTTGTGCGTCATGGGTTGTTATTGGGCATGCTGTTTGGCGCCGGATTCCTGTTTGCCGCTGCCGCCGCCGGGCAGCGTATGCAGGACGTGCTGCCGCTGGCGTGGGAAGGCGTGGACATCGTTCTCAGCGGCGTGGTGGCCAGCCTGCCGGTTAAGACCGAACACGGCCAGCGCTTTGAATTCGATGTCGAGCAAGTCATCACTCCCGGCGCACAAGTGCCGCGCCATATCCAACTCAACACTTACACCACGGCCTTCAACGGCAAGCCGCTGCCCGATGCCCCGCGTGTGCATGCGGGCGAGCGCTGGCGCTTCACGGTGCGCCTGCGCCGCCCCCACGCCAACGCCAATCCCCATGTGTTCGACCTGGAGGCCTGGTTTCTGGAACGCAATCTGGGCGCGCTCGGCAGCGTGCGTGACAGCCCAGATAACCAGCGTTTGCGTGTCTTTGTGGCGCGTCCCGGCTATGCGGTGGAGGCAGTGCGCGAAGCCATTGCCCTGCGCCTTGACTGCGTGCTGGCAGGTGAGCCCTACGCCGGGGTGCTGAAGGCGCTGGTGATTGGCGACCAGTCCGCCATCCCGCCCGCGCAATGGGCGCTGTATCAGCGCACCGGAATTACGCATTTGATTTCCATATCAGGCTTGCACGTGACCATGCTCTCCGGGCTGGCGTTCGCGCTGGTGTACTGGCTGTGGCGGCGCAGCGTGCGGCTGACTCTGCGGTTGCCGGCACGGCGCGCAGCGGTGCTGGCAGGGGCGCTGACGGCACTGCTGTATGTGCTGCTGGCGGGATTTGCGGTGCCGGCGCAGCGTACGCTTTACATGCTGCTGGTGGTGGCCGTGGCACTGTGGTCGGGGCGGGTGATTGCGCCGACCCGCGTACTGCTGTGGGCATTGCTGATAGTCGTGCTGCTTGACCCGTGGGCGGTGCTGTCGGCGGGATTCTGGCTGTCGTTCGGTGCGGTGGCAGCGATGCTGTTCGCCACCACCGCACGGGTCGGCAAGCTGCACTGGCTGCGCGCCTGGCTGGCAACGCAATGGGCGGTGACGCTGGCATTGGCACCGGTACTGTTGCTGCTGTTTGGCCAGCTGTCGCTGGTGTCGCCGCTGGCCAATGCGTTTGCCATACCGCTGGTGAGTTTCGGCGTGACGCCGCTGGCACTCGCAGGCAGCGTGCCGGGCATGGACTGGCTGCTGTATGCCGCGCACTGGCTGATGGCCGGGTGCGTATGGGTGCTGGACTGGCTGGCACACCTGCCGCTGGCGCTGTGGCAACAGCCTGAACCGGGTGGCGCCGCTGTGGTGCTGGCGCTGCTGGGTGCGCTGTGGCTGCTGCTGCCGCGCGGCTTTCCGGCGCGCTGGGTGGGGGCGCTGCTGATCTTGCCTGCCCTGTTGACGCCACCCCCGCAGCCGCAGCCAGGTGCGCTTTGGGTGACCGTGCTGGATGTGGGGCAAGGACTGGCAGTGCTGGTGCGCACTGCGCATCATGCCCTGCTGTTCGACACCGGGCCGCGCTACACGGCCGAATCCGACAGCGGCAGCCGGGTCATCGTGCCATATCTGCGCGGCGAAGGGGTGGCGCGGCTTGACGGCCTGATTGTCTCGCACGACGATAACGACCACAGCGGCGGCGCGCTGTCGGTGCTGCGCGAAGTGCCGGCAGGCTGGCTCGCCAGCTCACTGCCAGCCACGCACCCGGTGCTGGCCGCCGGGGTGCGCAGCCTGCGTTGCGTGGCCGGGCAGCACTGGCAATGGGACGGGGTGAACTTCGCCGTGCTGCACCCCACGCAGGCCAGCTATGACGATGTCCGCCTGAAAGACAACAATCGCGGCTGCGTGCTGAAAATGGATGGCGCGGGCGGCAGCGTATTGTTGTCCGCTGACATCGAAGCGCGTGATGAGGCCGAGCTGCTGGCCAGCGTGCCTGACAAATTGCCCGCCACCTTGCTGGTCGCTCCGCATCATGGCAGCCGCACCTCGTCCACGCCGGATTTTATCGCTGCCGTGCATCCTGACGTCACCGTATTCACGGTGGGCTATCGCAACCGCTTCGGCCACCCGCGTGGCGATATCGTGGCGCGCTACGCACGGCTGGGCAGCCAGTTGCTGCGCTCCGACAGCCATGGGGCGGTGGAGGCGCACTTTGTCCCGGACCATGCGCCCAGCGTTGCTGCCTGGCGGCAAACCCGACAGCGTTATTGGCAGGCTGGCGTGCGATAATTCAGCCCATGGTTACCACGCATACCCCCAGCGCCAGTTGTGGCGACAACCTCGATTTCGATGCGGCGCTCAGGCATCTTGCCGAACAGTTTGACGCCAGCGGTGCGGCGCTGATTCGTGCCGCTGGCGCGTTGATTGTGACCGAGCCGGACACGCTCACCGCGTTCGGCGCAGCGCGTATCAGTCACGCCATCGGCAGCGCCGTGCAGGTGGCCGATCTGCACCTGGATGCCGACAGTGTGGCGGCGGCGCTGCTCACCGGCCTGGCTGACCACTGGCAGGACGATGTGCTGAGTGCGCGACTTAACCCGCAGGTGGTCAAGCTTGCACGCGGTGTGGCGCGCATGGACGAAATCGGCCAGCTGGTAGGTGGCGGCGAGTCGGCGCGGCGTGATGGGCAGAGCCAGGTGGAGGGGCTGCGCCAGATGCTGCTGGCGATGGTGGAGGACATCCGCGTGGTGCTGATCAAGCTGGCGGAGCGCGCCCATGCGCTGCGCTGTCTGGTGCAGAGCAGCGACGATAACGCGCGGCGCCAGGTGGCACACGAGGTGCGTGAGCTGTTTGCGCCGCTCGCCAACCGGCTCGGAGTGTGGCAGTTGAAATGGGAAATGGAGGATTTGTCCTACCGTTTTCTGGAGCCGGAAAACTACCAGCGCATCGCGCGCCTGCTGGACGAAAAACGCCTCGACCGCGAGCGTTATATCCATGACGTGGTGGCCAAGCTACAAGCTGAACTGCGCGCTGCCCATATCCAGGCGGAAGTGACGGGCCGTCCCAAGCACATCGTCAGCATCATCAACAAGATGACGCGCAAGCATCTGCAATTCGACCAGCTCTACGACATCCGTGCGGTGCGTATTCTGGTGCCGGAACTGCGCGACTGCTACACCGCACTGGGCATCGTGCATAACCTGTGGCAACCGGTTACCGGCGAGTTCGACGACTACATCGCCCAGCCCAAGAGCAACGACTATCGCTCGCTGCACACCGGTGTGATCGGCCCTGAAGGCAAGGCGCTGGAGGTGC
Source organism: Sulfuriferula plumbiphila (assembly GCF_009938015.1). Taxonomy (NCBI): domain Bacteria; kingdom Pseudomonadati; phylum Pseudomonadota; class Betaproteobacteria; order Nitrosomonadales; family Sulfuricellaceae; genus Sulfuriferula; species Sulfuriferula plumbiphila. Next base: position 1,555,959 of record NZ_AP021884.1, read on the forward strand.
AGATACGCACCTTCGACATGCATAAACACGCCGAGTTGGGCGTGGCCGCGCACTGGCGTTACAAGGAGGGCAGCCGCACCGCTGCGGGTGCCGAAGACAAAATCGCCTGGCTGCGCCAGATTCTGCAATGGAAGGACGAAGTGGCGGACAGTGCCGAACTGGCCGAGCTGTTCAGGAACGAACTGTTTCAGGATCGGGTTTATGTGCTCACGCCACAGGGACGGGTGATCGACCTGCCCGCGGGTGCCAGTCCGGTGGATTTTGCCTACCACGTGCATTCCAATCTGGGCCATCGCTGCCGGGGTGCCAAGGTGGATGGAGTGATGGTGCCGCTCAACACGCCGCTGAAAAACGGCCAGCGCGTGGAAATCCTCACTGTCAAAGAGGGCGCGCCGAGCCGTGACTGGCTCAATCCGGCGCTGGGTTATCTGGTCACCCAGCGCGCCCGCGCCAAGGTCCGGCACTGGTTCAAATATCTGCACTTTGAAGAAAACATCGCCCAGGGACGCGCTATCCTGGACAAGGAGTTGCATCGCCTGGGGGCTGCGGATGTCAATCTGGACAGGCTGGCGCAGAAATTCGGCGAATCCCGTGCCGATGAATTCCTCGCGGCGCTGGGGCGCGGCGACATCACCCCGCACCAGCTGGCGAGCGCTGCGCAAGAGCAAATTTCCCCGCTCGTGGAGGCACCCATCAAGCGACGTGCGGTCAGGGCGCCAACCGACAAACCCGCTGACGGCATCCTGATTGAAGGGGTCAGCAATCTGCCGGTAACGCTGGCACGCTGCTGCAAACCGGCACCCCCCGATGCGATTGCCGGGTATGCCACACAGGGACGTGGCGTCACTATCCACCGCCGTGACTGCGCCAACATTCAGCGCATATCGGGCGAGCGCCAGGCACGGCTGCTGGCGGCGGCGTGGGGCGAGGACAGCGCTTTCGAGAGCGAAATCTGCGTCACGGCATTCGACCGTCACGGTCTGCTGCGCGACATTTCCGACGTGCTGGCAAAAGAACGGCTGGCTGTGGTGCGCGTCAACACCGAATCAAAAACCGACATGGCGGTGATGCACTTTTATGTCAACAGCGTCAGCCTGCAACCGATCAACCGCGCGCTGGCGCGCATCCAAGGTCTGGCCAATGTCATCGAAGCTGTCCGCAAGGGCTGAGGTTGCGCCGGTACAGCGGCGCGAATACTGGGCATGGGCGATGTACGATTTCGCCAATTCCGGTTACACCACGGTGGTCATCACCGCCGTTTTCAGCGCATATTTCGTCGCCACCATAGCTGGCAACGCGGAGTGGGCAACGTTTGCCTGGACCGCCGGGCTGGCGCTGTCGTATCTGCTGATCATGCTGACCGGGCCGGCGCTGGGTGCTTATGCCGATCTCCATGCTGCCAAGAAAAAACTGCTGGCTGTCACCACCGTGGGCTGCGTGCTGTTTACCGCCGCGCTGGCGCTGGCTGGCCCCGGCGCAGTCGGGCTGGGGCTGCTGCTGATCGTGTTGAGCAATTTCTTTTACGGCAGCGGTGAAAACCTGATTGCCGCATTTTTGCCCGAACTGGCAGCGGGGCGCGATCTGGGCAAGGTGTCAGGCTGGGGCTGGAGCCTGGGCTACATGGGCGGGCTGCTCAGCCTGGGTTGCGCGCTGGCCTACATCAGCTGGGCGCAGGGCCGCGGACAGGATGCGGCGCACTATGTGCCGGTGACCATGCTGATTACCGCAGGGCTGTTTGCCTTGTCCAGCCTGCCGACCTTTGTGTGGTTGCACGAGCGCGCCGTGCCGCAACCGGGGCGCCATACGCACCTGTGGCGCGATACCTTTTCACGGCTGGCGCACACACTGGTCCATCTGCGCCAGTATCGCGATCTGACGCGGTTTTTTGTGTGCATCGTGTTTTATCAGGCCGGGGTGCAGGCGGTGATTGTGCTGGCCGCCATTTATGCGCAGCAGGCCATGCATTTCCAGATTCAGGACACGCTCAAACTGATCCTGGTGGTCAACATCACTGCCGCCATCGGCGCGTTCGTGTTTGGTTATGTGCAGGATCGCATCGGCCATATCCGCACCATTGCGCTGACTTTGCTGGGCTGGATCGCGATGGTGCTGATTGCCGCCAGCGCGGAAAGGCGCGACGCATTCTGGCTTGCCGCCAATCTGGCCGGGCTCTGCATGGGTGCCAGCCAGTCGGCGGGACGCGCGCTGGTCGGCTATCTCAGCCCGCGCGCGCGGCTGGCTGAATTCTTCGGTTTGTGGGGCTTCGCGGTCAAATTTTCTTCGATTCTGGGCCCAGTGACGTATGGCGTGGTGAGCTGGGTGTCGAGCGGCGACCACCGTCTCGCCATGCTGCTGACCGGCAGCTATTTTGTGATCGGCCTGGTCATTTTGATGGGCGTCAATGTGCGCCGCGGGCGCCGCGTGGTGCTGCGCGCAGACCGTCTAGAACCCGCCTGAAAGGCATACATGCAAACACTTGAATTCACGCTTGAAGGCGAATATGTAGAACTCAACCAGCTGCTGAAACTGGTTGGCGTGTGCGCCAGCGGCGGTGCCGGAAAAATGCTGGTCGCATCCGGCGTGGTTTCGGTAGACGGCCAGGCGGAGTTGCGCAAAACCTGCAAGATCCGCGCCGGGCAGGTGGTGAGCCTGGGGGAGGTGCGCATCAACGTGGCGGCCCCGGCTACCGTGCCGCCTGATGCCGCTCAGGCTTAAACCTAAAAACCGTAGTAGACCGCTCATTTCCCTCATGAGAGCCGCATGAATACTGAGTGTTCCGCCTTCGTTCGCATTCACCTTCTGGGTGACATCGCTACGCACCCGCCGGTACGTCCGGTCGCGCGCCTGCCTTTGTCGCGCCTCGTTGCTTCGCGGCAGCCACACGCCCAAACGCACCATCGGGCGCGTCCAACTACGGTTTCCAGGTTAAAAGCTCAGCAGTTTTTTTGCTGCTTCCAGGTAAGGCAGGGCCGCCGCCACGCTCATCGCCGGGATGCCGGGCACCATGTCTTCAGGCTTGAGGCCATGCAAATCCATGGAGGTGGCACACAGTACAAACTGCGCACCATTTTGCCGGGCCAGGTCCATAAATCCGGCAAGGGATTTGCCGCCTTCTTTGGGAAACACGGTTTCCGCCACACCTTTTTGCAGCAGCAGCGTACCCAGCCCGGTGAAATAGACCACCACGCTGCGTTCTTCCGCTGCCGCCGTGGCAGCCAGAAAGAATGGCGAGGCCAGGCGCTTGGGTGTATCCGGGCCACTGGTCATGACGATGCCGAAATCTATAGCGGGTATTTGGTCACTCATGCTGCACTCCTCAAATTGTTCTTAAACGGCATTCACCACGGAGAGCACGGAGAATATGAGAAAAACAAGATGACAAAAGGCAATATCTTCTGCTTCATTGTTTTCTCCGTGCGCTCCGTGATCCCCGTGGTTAACTGTTTTTCTACGGTCATGTGTGTTCGGCCTGACCCTTGCGGCATTCACGGCGCAGGCTGAACGGCCCGCTGCCATGCACGGCCAGGTACACCATCGCACCCATGATAGCGATGTTTTTCATAAAGTGATTCATCTGGTTTTGCATGCCGGCGGCGTCAGCGTGCCAGAACGCATGAAAAGTCAGGGTCACCGGAATCAGCCAGAAGAAAAACGCGATGGCTGCATAGCGTGTGTAGAAGCCGAGCAGAATCATCAGGCCGCCGCCGATTTCCAGCACGATGGTGAGTGTCAGCAGCAAATCCGCCATGGGCAGCCCCAAACTGCCCATGTAGCCTGCAGTCTGGGCGAAGCTGCCAATCTTGCTAAAACCGGCCAGCAGGAATATTTGTGCGATCAGCACGCGTCCGAACAGCGGGCCGTATTTTTGGAGGGTCATCATGTTGCGTCTCCTTATGATTGGATTATTGAAGATCAAACACCAGCACTTCTGCGGCATGGATTCCGGTCACAACAATTTCCGTTTCCTGGCTGATCTCTGCGCCATCACCATGCTGCAACGGATAGCCTTTCAGTTCAACATCACCGTGCGCCACCTGTAAATAGGCACGCCGGCCAGGTGCCAGCTCCAGACGCGCAGTTTCACCATGGTCGAGTCTGGCGGCATAGAGCAGGGTGTCCTGGTTGATGTGCACCGAGCCGTCGCGGCCGTCGGGGGATGCCACCATGCGGAAGCGGCCCTGCAGTTGCGCCGGGTCAAATCGGGCCTGTTCATAGCTGGGGGGCACGCCGGTTTTTTGCGGCAACAGCCAGATCTGCAGCAAACGCGCAGGCTCGGTTTGCGAGGGGTTGAATTCGCTGTGGCGGATGCCGGTGCCGGCGCTCATGCGCTGGACATCGCCAGGCCGGATGACGCCGCCATTGCCCAGGCTGTCGCGATGTTCCAGTGCGCCTTCGAGCACGTAGGTAACGATTTCCATGTCCTGATGGGCATGCATGGGAAACCCGGCAGCGGGCGCGATGATGTCGTCGTTGATGACGCGCAGCACGCTATAGCCCATATGTGCCGGGTCGTAGTAGTTTGCAAACGAGAAGGTATGCCAGCTGTCCAGCCAGCCGTGTTGCGCGTGGCCGCGGGTATCGGCTTTACGAACCTGGATCATTTTTGTCCTTTCATTCAGATTGTGCAGCCAGTCTAGAACTGGTTTCAGATCAAATAAAGCGGAAATATTGAACACTCATGTTCTGAAATTTTGAACTATCAAGCTGAGGCGCTGCACTATCAATGCCAAAGAAGCGGACCCGACGCCGATCCCCGGCTCTCACGGGATGCTCATATGCCTATCACGGCACACGGAATGCACTCACCGAATCATCCTTGGCGAAACACTCTCATCGGCAAGTTCGCCCACGATGGGCGGTGCCCTGCCACGTAGCAAGGCTGGCGAAGGGTAAAGCGGATATTCCTATTTGGCATGCACCAGCGCACGGTCAGCACTTCCGGTTTCTGCTGCCTAAAATTCAGGCAGGGTATCCGGTTTACTTGGGGCGGTTTCGGGTGGATGGCAACAGCTTTATTTACGACATTTTTAGTAACCCGTGCAATAGCTCTTCGCTGTTAATCAGGATGCGGCGGTTATCTATGCTCAAGATACCCTGGCGTTTAAATTGGCCAAGCAAGGTGGTAGCAGTTTGCCGTGTGGTACCGATCATGTCGGCGATTTCCTGGTGGGTCAAATGGATGTCGAGATGGATTACCTTTCCTTCCCGGGTGCCGTATTGGGCGCCGAGACGAAGAATCAGTTTTGCCAGGCGCGTGTCGACATTGTCGCTCACCAGATTGACCAGCATGTCACCCAGTACCCTCATGCGGCATGACAATATCTGCATGATGAGGAATGCCACCTTGGGGTGGTGTATCAGAAAGGTGTTGAACTGATTCAGGGGGATCGACGTTACTTCGGAATCTTCGCAGACCTGTGCAGTTACGGCGCGGTCGTTACCGCGGGTAATCTCGGACAATCCGAACATTTCACCACTGAAGCAAAACCATAGTATGACTTCATGCCCGGCAGGCGAGAGGTTGGAAATTTTGATTCTGCCTTGGTGCAGAAAGAAAACGTGTTGCCCTGTTTCACCCGGGCGGAAAATGAATGTCCCCTTGGAGTAACGAGAGGTGGTGCCGAGGGAAAGCAGCATGTCGAACTCCTGTTTGTCTAACTGCCCAAAACAAGCGGATTCTGAACCAGTCATGGGGTTATTTTGAGGAGAATAATCGGGCTGGATGTCCACTTCGTCTGCTCCTGTAAACCATTAATTAACGATTTTAAGTAAACCGATTTTTTTGTTTTTAAGAATGTCGGCTGGCTGACATACACAAGGAAACTTCCTGATGTTAAATCAAAGTGCAGTCCAATGCGGGTGTAAATCTGTTGAGGTGGCGCCGGAATTTCTCCAACCAGCGATCAGCCCGCAAAAAGTAAATGCTACTCTCAAGGAGAGCTCTTATGAACCAAGTGGCCAAGGATTCAATCGGTAACGAGAATTTCATCATCAGCAACATAAGAAAAAGCGGTAGAAATCCCACCCGCGTATTGACGGGCTTCGTGCTGGCCTGGGTAATGTTCGCCCTCATCATGTGGGTGCTGCCGCGGCCAGACGGGTTGTCGCCGGGAGGCATGGCGGTCCTCGCGATTGTGGTCTGGGCCAGCATCATGTGGGTCTCCGAGGCCATGCCGGTCGGCATCACCGGCCTCGCGATTCCGCTGCTGCTTATCCTCACTCACGCCCTGCCCTGGAAAGACGGCAAACCGCCGATGGGTACAGTGTTCAACGGCTTCACCAATCATGTCGTGTGGCTGTGCCTGTTCGCCTTCCTGATAGGATCGGTCATGCAACTGCTCAAGCTCGATCGTCGCATCGCGCTGGGCATCCTCGACAAGATCAAGGCATCCAGCGTGGGCCGGGTGATCTGGGGCTTCTTCGGCGTCAATGTCCTGCTGGCATTTTTCATTCCTGCGGCAAATGCCCGCGCGGCGACCCTGCTGCCGGTGGTGGAAGGCGTCATCGGCCTGCTGGGTAACACCCATAGGGAACAGGAGGCGAAGAAGGCGATCGTCATTCAGTCGCTGGTATACGGCACCATGATCAGCGGCGTGTTCATCATGACCGCGCACCTGCCCAACCTGATCATGGTCGGCATATTCGGCAAGGCCGGCTACAGTATCGGTTACCTGGACTGGGCGCTGCTGCAGTTTCCCTATCTGGGGATGTTCGTCCTGACCCAGTGGTGGGTGAGGTATCACTTCAAGACCAAGGGCATTGAGATCGCCGGCGGTTACAGCAATATCCACAGCATGCACAAGGAGCTGGGGCCGATGTCGCGCGGCGAATGGACATTGCTGATTCTGTTCACCGCCATCGCCCTGGCCTTCGCCATGGGCAAGGGCAGCCCGATCTATACGCTGCATCACTTCCAGCTCGGTATCATCGGTCTCATCGGCATGGTGCTGCTCTTTACACCGGGGCTGTTCCCGTTCAAGTGGAAGGAGGTGCAGGAGCGCACCATGTGGGGTACCTTCCTGCTGCTCGGTGGCGCCCTCACCATGACGGCCGCCATGGCCCAGTCGGGCTTGGCCGGCTGGCTGGCGGATCTCATCCATGGCAGCGTGGTGGGCAAACCGTGGTGGCTGATTCTGCTGATCCTGATGGCCGGTACCCATCTCATCCGCATCGGCATGCTATCGAACGTCGCGGCGATCGCCATGCTGGCGCCGGTGCTCTTCGCCATGGCGCCGAAGCTCGGTCTGCATCCGGTGGCCTTTACCCTGCTGGTGTCGGATACCGATACCTACGCGTACCTGTTGCCGACTCAGATCACTGCGGCAGTGATTGCCTATGGTTCCGGCGCTTTCAGTACTGCGGATTATGCCAAGGTCGGCTGGTTGTGCATCCTGCTCGCCATCGCCTACGGCATCCTGGTGATGGCGCCCTGGTATGCGTTCCTCGGCATGCCGGTATGGGATCCCAGCGTTCCCTGGCCGTTTCACTAACCCGTCTTTGCGGCGTCGCACCCGGCAGAGGCAAGTTCTACACCGTGTTTACGTAATTATGAAAGGAATCGTTCCATGAAGAAAATGACGAATCAAGAACTGAAAAGCAAACTTGGCGATTATTTTGCGCCCGAGGGGCTGTATCAAAAAACCAAGGACATGTCTTTCCTGGGCAAGGTCAGTTGCAATGTGGAAAGCATTGTTGCCGGTTCCTGGCATGAAATTGTGATCGACTACGAGCTCGGTGCTTCCGGCATGGCCGACGGATCTGTTTTCAAGGCGACTTTTCGCTTCTATTCCGATTGGGCCCTGTTCCAAAATACCGACCCTGCGGGCGCCAACTATATCTCGGCCGAATATCATGCCAGCCCGACACTGCCGGGCCAGAGCACCGCGACGGTGCAGAAGCTCAGCGTGCGCTTCGACCAGAAGGGCCATGAGCGGCCGTTTCAGAAGGCAGTGATCGTCGATACTTACGATGGCTATCTCAAGGCCGGCGATCACATCATCATCCGTCTCGGCGACCGTCGTTTCGGCGGCGCGGGGACGCGCGTGCAAACCTTCGTCGAAGAGAATTTCAAGATCCGCTGCTACGTTGACCCGCTTGGCACCTCGCGCTTCGCCGCCATCGGCGACGATCTCGTCATCCAGGTCGTGCCGGGGGTGCCGGCGCAGTTGTTGTGGGCAGGTTCGCGTATCGTGCGCGCTGGCGAAAAATTCCCGCTGCGGCTGCGCGCCGAAGATGAGTGGGGCAACACGTGCAGGAATCATCCGGAGAAAGTCATCATCAGCGCGACCCTGGATGGCAAGCCTGTCTACCAAAAGGAGGCGCTTCTTGCTGAGCAGGGATGGGCCGTGCTGCTGCTGGAAGACCTGCCGACCAAAAAGACGGGAGAACTTGCCGTGACTGCGCGTTTGCCGGGCCATCTCACTATCAAGCCACAGACTTTCTACGTGACCATAGACAAGAACTTGATGTCACCGCGCATTTACTACTGCGACTTGCATGTGCATTCGGAGGACACCATCGGTACTAACTCGACTAGTTATAATCTGACTTATGGCCGCGACGTGAGCGGCCTTGACGTGCTGGCTTTCGCACACAACGATTTCAATATCACCACCGAGCGCTGGAACAAAACCGTCGAGTTGATCCGCCAGATTACGCACGACGGCAGCTTCGTCGCCTACCCCGGCACCGAGTGGTGCGGCAGTTCGTGCGCGGGCGGCGATCACAATGTGGTGTTCCTGCATGACCACGACCCCGAATTCCCCTTCCTCAAGACCGGCGAGCATGTGCGCTCGGTGGACTGGAACGAGGATACCAAGGGGGGGGGAGTTGAGCCCGGCGCCTGGCCCCTGGAAGAACTGTGGGCGGCGTATGCGAAAGACCCCGAAGGGCATCTGTTGATTCCGCATGTGGGCGGGCGGCGCTGCATTCTCGATTGGCACTATCCTAAACTTGAGCGCTTGATTGAAATTGGATCGAGCTGGGGCCACTTCGGCTGGTTGTACCAGGAGGCAATGGAACGCGGCTACAAGATCGGTGCTTCGATGGCCGGCGACGAGCATCGTGGCCGTTGCGGCGGCGGCGTGCCGGGTACGGCGGTGTTCGGCACCAAAGGGGGTATGGCTGGGGTGATTTCTCCCGCGCTCACGCGCAAGGACATCGCGCAATCGTTGCGCGCGCGTCACACTTTCGCGTCCACCGGCGAGCGGACTTACGGCATCATCCATTGTGGCGATCACATCATGGGCGATGAGTTCGAACACCAGGGCCCGGCGACCATAACCTACCGTTTCCTGGGCGAAGCGGGCTGGGACGAAATTGTCGCGTTCGACCACACCGGCGAAATCTGGCGCCGCGATTTGCAACAGGAACTCGGCTATTCCGAGCGCAAAATTCGCTTCCGCTGGGGTGGTGCGCGCGTGAAGGATCGCTACCGCTGGGCCATCTGGAAAGGTACGGTCACCATCACCAACGCCGTGATCAACGACTTCCAGGGGCTGGGCTTCGAGCATCGCGAGGAAACCTGCTGGCGCGAGAGTGCGACGACCATCGGCTTCAAGAGTGATACGTATGGCGACGTGGATGCGATCGAAATCGATGTGTCACACCTGGCGACGGCGACGATCCGCGTCGAAGGCACTATCGACGGCTACGTGAAGGTAGGCGATCCGCTCAAGGGCAATCCGTTCGTGCATTGCCCGACCTTTAGCTGGGAGATCAGTGGCAAAGAGCTGCTGGAAGCGGCGCGGCTGAAAAAAGATTTACCCGGTATCGAAATGTTTCTGGGGTTGGAACGCATGAGCGAGCAGCCTGCACCGCGGGATGTTTCAGGCAAAATCGAGCTGGAGCCGAAGAACGGACCCCATGGGTTCAGGCCGGTGTATCTGCTCGGGCGACAGGTGGATGATGCGAAGGTGTGGACATCCGCCATGTTCATCGAATTCAAGTAAGTGCCGCGGATTGAATATGATCGTCTTATGTTCCGTTCGCTTGGGAGCGATGCCGATCAAAAAATCGTGTTCAGGTTTCCGGGGCCAGCTCTGCCTGGAGATCAATCAGAGTGGTCATCGCAAGAGCAAGAACCGACGACCTGGTGGGGTCTTGCTGCGGCCTGCTCCCGGATAAAGAGGCGTTCTGAAATGCTAGTAAAGCAGCAGGAACTGGCGACAGTTGTTTCACTGAGTGTAAGAGGATGCCACGGAAGACGAGCATGTTGCTGGTGAGTGCGGGGACCATATTGACTTCAATGGCGATAACAGGATTTATCCTGGGATATGGTGTCGATACATGGCTTGATACGCAGCCGATCTTCACTCTCTCGTTTGGATGCCTGGGGTTTGCCGGAGGGATGCTGAAGTCTTGCCAGCTGCTAGCCGGCGCAAATCCGAAATCGGAGCCCAGGTGAATGCATTCGGTGTTGCAGCCTCGTGGCCTTATGGTCTTGCAGATGGTTGTGAGTATGGGGGTAGCGGCAACATTCTGGATTACAGGATATTTTCCGCAAGCGCAATCCGCCCTTTACGGCGGATTGGCAAGCGTAGCCCTGGCTGTATTGCTGAAGCGAAGCGTGATCAAAGCCGGGAAAATCACGCTGGATACGCCCGGGAAAAGCGTATTGATTCTGTACTTGGGGGCTGTGCAGCGCTGCATCATCGTGCTGGGAGTATTCGGTGTGGGTTTTGCGGTATTCAAGCTTGAGCCGCTGGCAAGCCTGATTGGATTTGGAGCGGCTCAACTGAGCTACCTGGCCTGCTTGATGAGGGAATAGATGGAAGGAGCCCGCTCAGTGAGTGAAACATCAAACGCCGCCGGAAGCGGTGTAACGGAATATATGCAGCATCACTTGACCAATTTCTGTGTCGGTGAATGCAACCCTGTGACCCACCAAGGGGCAGGCTTCTGGGCATTGCACGTGGATACGCTTTTTTTCAGTCTGCTACTTGCAGGAGTGATTGCGCTTGTCAGCTGGCGAGTAAGGCGGACGCTCAATCCGGACTGCCCCGGTACCTTGCAGAACTTGGTTGAAAGCATTGTGGATTTTGTGCTGAAGCAGATAAGGGACACCTTGCCTGGGCTGAATCCGGTTATTGCTCCGCTGGCGCTGACCATTCTGGTATGGGTATGGCTCATGAATTTCATGGATATGATTCCCGTGGATCTGCTTCCCCTGCTCGGGCACCTGATTGGAATCCATTATCTCAAGCCTGTCCCGACAACCGATATCAATACGACTTTCGCGCTCTCCCTTACTGTGTTCTGCCTCATCCTTTATTACAACATCAAGATAAAAGGGCCAATCGGGTACTTGAGGCAATTTTTGTTTCACCCTTTCGGAAAATTTTTGATTCCCGTAAATATCGTGATGAGCATTATTGAAGAGCTCGCCAAACCGCTCAGCCTGGCGTTACGTCTTTTCGGTAATATGTTTGCCGGTGAGCTGGTGTTCATGTTAATTGCGCTGATCGGAGGCGCAGCAACACTGGGCCTGGGTTTGCTCATCTGGCTACCGCTTCAGATCGTGCTGGATTTCGGCTGGCTGGTTTTCCACTTATTGGTAATCACGCTCCAGGCCTACATTTTCATGGTTCTGACTATCGTCTATTTGGCTATGGCGCACACGGACCAATGAAAACTACTTTGAATGTGGCCTGCCAACCCTATCACCGGCGGCAGATCGATGTGGCGTTAACGGGACAGCACAATAGCGCTGCCCCGGCCGGTCTCCGATCAATGCACGTGCTGCCCCCTTGATCACACAGGGTATTAGGCTACGGGGTTCACGCCTCATCTTCCAGCCTGCGTGCGGCGCGGCTGGAGGCGAAGCGTGCTTCGTACATTCAATGCTATCTAATCATGATCCCCTGCGAAGGCGCGATTTTTAGCAAGGGGGATTAAGCCGCACCTTCGGGTGTTTCTCGACAGTCCGACTCAATGCAAGGAGACAAAAATGACAGCAAACATGATCAGCATGATTTATGCCTACACAGCGGCAGGAGTATGCATCATTATCGGCGCAGCCGGCCTGGGTTCCGCCATTGGTTGGGGGCTGATCTGCTCCAAAACCATCGAAGGGATAGCGCGACAGCCGGAAATGAAGCCCGTCCTGATGACCAACATGTTTGTCTTCGCAGGCCTCATGGAGTCGTTCCCTTTCATCATTCTCGCATTTGCAATGTGGTTCTTGTTCGCCAATCCGTTTGTGGGTGCCATGGGCGTTGCCATCAAGGCCATAGGCGGTTAAAAGCAGCACCGCATCCCGATTCTTACGTGTGGAGGAGGCATGATGGACATTAACGTTACCCTCATCGCCCAGATGGCTGCTTTTGCCATGCTTGTGTGGTTTATCCATCGAGTTTTGATGAATCCATTGGTGGCAATGCTGTCGCAGCGCCAGAAGCGGATTGCCGACGGTCTGGCCGCTGGTGAGCGCGGCAAGCACGAACTGGAGCTGGCCTCCCGTCGGGCTGTTGAAAACCTGCATGAAGCCAAGCAGAAAGCGGCTGAAATTATTGCCCAGGCAGACAAGCGTGCGGCGCAGCTGGTAGAAGAAGCCAAGGCTGCGGCCAAGCTTGAAGCCGAGCGCATGATTGCGGGCGCGCAGGCCAGCATTGCGCAAGAGACCGTGCGAGCGCGGGAAGCGCTGCGCGGCCAGGTGGCCGGGCTGGCGGTTGCCGGCGCAGAAAAAATCCTGCGCCGCGAAATCGATGCCAAAGCCCATGCCGAGTTGCTCGACGCCATCAAGAACGAGCTGTGACCATGGCAGAAATTGCAACCATCGCCCGACCATACGCACAAGCCGTGTTCAGCCTGGCCAAACAGGCGGGCGCGCTGGATGCCTGGTCCGGGCAGCTGGCGCTGGCCAGCGCCGTGGCCGCCGATCCCGAGATGAAGCGCCTGGCGGCCGACCCCCGGGTCAGCGCCGAGCAGCTTGGCAGCCTGTTTCTCGCGGTGTGCGGAAACAAGCTCGGGGCAGAAGCGGGCAACTTCATCAAGCTGCTGATCGAAAATGGCCGCCTCGGCGTGCTGCCTGAAATCGTCGCCCAGTTTGAAGCGCTCAGGGCCAGCGAAGGCGGCGTGCTGGATGCGGCGGTCACCAGCGCGTTTGCCCTCAGCGCCACCCAGTTGGCCGAACTGTCTGCCCGCCTGGAGAGCCGCTTCAAGCGCAAAATCAACGCCAGCGTCACCGTTGACCCCGCGCTCATTGGCGGCGTCATTGTTGCCGTGGGTGACGAAGTGTATGACGCCTCGGTGCGCGGCAAGCTGCAAGGCATGGCGTACGCGCTAACCCGTTAAGAGATTCCGTCTAGGAGCCATCAATGCAACTCAATCCCACCGAGATCAGTGATCTCATCAAGAGCAAAATCCAGAACCTGGCCGCGGCCTCCGAGCTGCGCACCCAGGGCACCGTCGTTTCGGTGACTGACGGTATCGTGCGCATCCACGGCTTGTCCGACGTGATGCAGGGCGAGATGCTGGAATTTCCCGGCAACACCTTCGGCATGGCGCTGAACCTGGAGCGCGACTCCGTCGGAGCCGTGGTGCTGGGCGAATACGAACACATCACCGAAGGCGACACGGTCAAGTGCACCGGCCGCATTCTGGAAGTGCCCATCGGCCCCGAGCTGATCGGGCGCGTGGTGAACTCGCTGGGCCAGCCGATTGACGGCAAGGGCCCGGTCAACACCCGGCTGACCTCCCCCATTGAAAAAATCGCGCCTGGCGTGATTGCGCGTCAATCCGTGACCCAGCCGCTGCAAACCGGCCTGAAGTCGGTGGACGCCATGGTGCCCATCGGGCGTGGCCAGCGCGAGCTGATCATCGGCGACCGCCAGACCGGCAAGACCGCCGTTGCCGTGGACGCGATCATCAACCAGAAAGGCACCGGCGTGATCTGCATTTACGTCGCCGTGGGCCAGAAAGCCTCGTCGGTTGCCAACGTGGTGCGCAAGCTCGAAGAGCACGGCGCGATGGGTCACACCATCGTGGTGGCGGCGACCGCGTCCGACTCGGCCGCGATGCAATACATTGCCCCCTACGCCGGCTGCACCATGGGCGAATACTTCCGCGACCGCGGCGAAGACGCGCTGATCGTCTATGACGATCTGACCAAACAAGCCTGGGCGTACCGCCAGATTTCCCTGCTGCTGCGCCGTCCGCCCGGCCGTGAAGCGTATCCCGGCGACGTGTTCTACCTGCACTCGCGTCTGCTGGAGCGCGCCGCGCGCGTCAACGCCGACTATGTGGAAAAAGCCACCGGTGGCGCGGTCAAAGGCAAAACCGGTTCGCTCACCGCATTGCCGGTGATCGAGACCCAGGCGGGCGATGTCTCTGCGTTCGTTCCGACCAACGTGATCTCGATCACTGACGGCCAGATCTTCCTGGAAACCGACCTGTTCAACGCCGGTATCCGTCCCGCGATCAACGCCGGCCTGTCGGTGTCCCGCGTCGGCGGCGCCGCGCAGACCAAGGTGATCAAGAAGCTGGGCGGCGGTACCCGCCTGGCGCTGGCGCAGTACCGCGAACTCGCGGCATTTGCCCAGTTCGCCTCCGACCTGGACGAAGCGACGCGCAAGCAGCTGGAACGCGGCAAGCTGGTCACCGAGCTGATGAAGCAGAACCAGTATGCGCCGATGAACGTCGCGGAAATGGCGCTCACCCTGTTTGCGGTGAACAAGGGCTACATGGACGACGTGGAGGTGAAGAAGACGCTGGCGTTTGAAGCGGCGCTGGCCTCCTACGTGAAAGACAAGCATGGCGACCTGCTGGACAAAATCCAGAGCAGCGGCGACATGGCGGCGGACACGGAGGCGGCATTGGCCCAGGCCATCGAGGCCTTCAAGTCCTCCGCCGTCTACTGATCGGAAAGCAATCATGGCTGCCGGAAAAGAGATACGCACCAAGATCAAGAGCGTGGAAAATACGCGCAAGATCACCCGCGCCATGGAAATGGTGGCTGGTGCCGCGGCCGTTTAAGCAATTTTGTTATTTCAAGGAACGACGATGAGTCAAGGCAAAATCGTACAAATCATTGGCCCGGTGGTTGACGTGGAATTTCCGCGCGACAGCTTGCCCAAGGTCTATGACGCACTGAAAATGGACACCCCCGAGCTGACCCTGGAAGTTCAGCAACAGCTGGGTGACGGCATCGTGCGTGCCATTGCCATGGGCACCACCGACGGCCTGCGCCGCGGCATGCTGGTGAGCGGTAGCGGCGCGGCGATTTCCGTGCCGGTGGGGATTAAAACCCTGGGCCGCATCATGGACGTGCTGGGCAAGCCGATCGACGACATGGGCCCGATCGGCAACGAAACCAGCTGGGGCATCCACCGCAAGGCGCCGGCCTTTGACGAACTGGCGGCGTCCAACGAACTGCTGGAAACCGGCATCAAGGTGATCGACCTGATCTGCCCGTTCGCCAAGGGCGGCAAGGTCGGCCTGTTCGGGGGTGCTGGCGTGGGCAAGACCGTGAACATGATGGAACTGATTCGCAACATTGCGGTGGAGCACAGCGGTTACTCGGTGTTTGCCGGTGTGGGCGAGCGTACCCGTGAGGGTAACGACTTCTACCACGAGATGAAAGACGGCGGCGTGCTGGACAAGGTGGCCCTGGTCTACGGCCAGATGAACGAGCCGCCGGGCAACCGTCTGCGCGTGGCGCTGACCGGACTGACCATGGCCGAGTACTTTCGTGACGAAGGCCGCGACGTGCTGCTGTTCGTGGACAACATCTACCGCTATACCCTGGCCGGCACCGAAGTATCCGCGCTGCTGGGCCGGATGCCGTCTGCGGTGGGCTACCAGCCTACCCTGGCGGAAGAGATGGGGCGCCTGCAGGAGCGCATCACCTCCACCAAGAAGGGCTCCATCACTTCGATCCAGGCCGTGTACGTGCCTGCCGACGACTTGACCGACCCGTCGCCGGCGACCACCTTTGCGCACCTTGATGCCACCGTGGTGCTGTCGCGCCAGGTGGCCGAACTGGGGATCTACCCGGCCGTGGACCCGCTCGACTCCACCTCGCGCCAGCTGGATCCGCTGGTGGTGGGTGAAGAGCATTACAGCGTGGCGCGCGGCGTGCAGTCGGTGCTGCAGCGTTACAAAGAGTTGCGCGACATCATCGCCATTCTGGGCATGGATGAACTGGCGCCCGAAGACAAGCTGGCGGTGGCGCGTGCGCGCAAGATCCAGCGTTTCCTGTCGCAGCCGTTCTTCGTGGCCGAAGTGTTTACCGGCGCGCCCGGCAAGTACGTGTCGCTGAAAGACACCATCAGCGGTTTCAAGGCCATCGTCAACGGTGAATACGACCACCTGCCCGAACAGGCGTTCTACATGGTCGGCACCATTGAAGAAGCCGTCGAGAAAGCCAAGACCATCCAGTAAGGCCTGAACTTCCCGTCAAAGACACGCAATTTGCCGTAAAGACTCACGCGATACAGGGGGGCGGGTATGGAGGTGCGTGTGCCTCACTACAAGTGGCACGTGGAAAGCAGAAATCCGTGCCCTGTATTGCGTTTTTCAGTCTGCCAGGAAGTGATTTCTCGGCGATTTACCTAAGGATGGCAACAATGGCTAGCGTAAAAGAGATACGTGTAAAAATTAAGAGCGTACAGAGTATTCGCCGGATCACGCATACCATGGAAATGGTGGCGACATCGAGAATGCGCAGGGCTCAGAACCGCATGCGCGCTGCCCGCCCGTATTGTGAAAAAATTCGCAACGTTGTATCACACCTGAGCCATGCTCATTCGGAATACAAACACCCGTTCTTGATCGAACGTGAAACGGTTAAGCGCGTCGGAATAATTATCGTGACCTCGGATAAGGGGCTATGTGGTGGCATGAACGCGAGTGCGCTGCGCATGGCGATGAATCAAAGCAGGAAATGGGACAGCGACAAAATAGGTGTAGACATCTGTGCTATTGGCGGCAAGGGATTCAATTTCGTGAGACGGACAGACATGCACATTTTGTCGCGCATAGTCGGTCTCGGCGAAGCGCCACGGATGGATCGGATGACCGGGGCCATCAAGGTTATGCTGGATGCCTACACGGAAGGAAAAATCGGCGCGCTCTACATCTGCTATACGCGGTTCCTCAATACCATGAAGCAAGAACCGGTAATCGAACAACTCCTGCCGCTTAGTGGAGATAGATTCGGGAGCCCTCCCGGCGAATGGGATTACATCTATGAACCTGACGCAGGAATGGTCCTCGACTTGCTTCTGGCCCGATATGTGGAAACCTTAATCTACCAGGCGGTGGCAGAGAGCATGGCATCCGAGCAAAGTGCCCGTATGGTCGCTATGAAGGCCGCGACGGACAATGCTGACCATATGATCAACGACCTGAAATTGTTGTATAACAAGACTCGCCAAGCGGCAATTACGAAGGAGATTGCCGAAATTGTAGCCGGTGCAGCAGCTATCTGACGGTGTGGATCATTTTAGTCCAAAACATCTGTGAAGAGGTACGTAGCAATGGCAATGACCGTACATGTGGATATAGTGAGTACCGAGGAGTCTATTTTTTCCGGCATGGCGGAGTTCCTGGTAGTCCCGGCCGAAATGGGTGAGATTGGCATTTTCCCGAGCCATGCTCCGCTGATCACCACAATAAAACCCGGGGCAATACGGTTGAAAGTTCCTGATCAAAAGCAGGAAGAACTGGTTTATGTCTCCGGTGGCATACTGGAAATCCAGGCGCAGGTGGTGACGATACTTTCCGATACGGCAATCCGCGCCAAGGACATTGATGAGAAAAAGGCAATTGAAGCTAAACGCGAGGTCGAAGAGGCAATGAAACACTGTGCCTCAGAAACGGATTTTACGAAGTTGCAGGCAGAGCTTGCCAGGGCCTTGGCCCAGATTCATGTCTTTGAAATTCTTCATAAGAAATAGAAAAAGAGCTGCGGAGCAATCAAGAAAAGGCTTAAACGACGTAAGTGCCGCAACAAAATGAGCCTCCCGCCGCACGTCTGCGACCCCCATCTGCCATGGATCGAACGGGTCGGGCGTGGATGCCTGGACCGGATACAAATTCGCATTGAAAGCCGGGCTTAACTCCGTTACAATGCGGCCTCCTCAGGCGCGTAGCTCAGCTGGTTAGAGCACCACCTTGACATGGTGGGGGTCGTTGGTTCGAGTCCAATCGCGCCTACCAGATTTCCACAGAAATTCAGGTAGTTGCAGCATCCGAGAAAGCCGCCGAGCGCGGCTTTCTCTTTTGCCGTGCCGAAACGGTGACGTCACACTCCCCATCCGTTCCGGTGTGGGCTTGGCTGTTGCCCACCAACCAGCTGCAGCGGCGGGCGCTCCACCCCTACCCGCAGGTGCTTGCCGCTCAAATGGGTATACCGCTGCACCATCTTGATGGACGACCACCGCCAGTGCCAGCGGTTTCTCACGCACCAGGCGCTGTCTTGGCTTGATGCGCAGGTTCAGTTCCAGCTCCCGGTAGATGCGGCAGACGCGTTTGTGGTTCCAGCCGAACTGCTTCACGTTGCGCAGGTACAGGAAGCCCAGGCCGAAGCCCCAGTTGCGCTGGGGCGTGGTCAGCCGGATCAACCAGTCGGCAATCGCTTCATTTTCCGGCGACAGCCGGGCGCGATAGCGGTAGCAGGAACTCCTTACTGCCGGCATAGCCCCTCCAAACTCGGGGATGCTCCAGCAATTGCTGGTTAAGTTCCAGCATAATCACGCCAGGTTCTGGCATCGTGAACCCCCATTCTGGTGGGTGGCAAAATGCGTTCACGTTCGAGCAGAATCCGTGTTCACGTTCCTTCAGAATTACTGTTCACGTTCGCACAGAATGGGTGTTCACGTTGCTCCAGAATATGCTGTCACCACCGGATGTAAATTGACACACACCGCCGATTGAAAACTGATACACCGATTTGAGAAGATGGCCGGATTTTGAAAGCGGCCGTGATCACAGACGAGGTATATGTGGAAATCGAATTATTAAGGAAGCACGGCATGAGCAAGCGCTTGATTGCCGAAGAAGTGGGGTGTGCTGTGAACACCGTCAGAAGTCACTTGAAATCGGAAACATGGCCTGGGTACCAGCGCCACAAACTGCGTGTCACCAAGCTGTCAGCGTTTGAGGACCACCTGCGCGAACGCCAGAAAGCCGCCCACCCGGCGTGGATACCGGCAACGGTATTATTGCGCGAGATCAAAGCACAGGGCTACCTTGGCAGCCATAGCCAGCTACGCGCCTTTATGCGCGGACTCAAGCCGGCTGTGCCGGTAGACCCGGTGGTGCGCTTTGAGACCGCGCCGGGCGAGCAGATGCAAGTCGGGGCCCTCGTCGAGTTCCGCAAAGGTAAAAACCCGCTCTACGCCTTCTGCGCGACGTTGGGCTACAGCCGCGTGAGCTTTGTCGAGTTCGTCACCGACATGAAAGTGGAGACGCTGATCGCCTGTCACCAGCACGCCTTCGACGCGTTTGGCGGCCTCACCCGGCGCATTCTGTACGACAACATGAAGACCGTGGTGATCGAGCGTGATGCCATGGGTGACGGCGCGCATCGCTTCCACGCCGGATTTCTCGATTACGCCCGCCACTGTGGCTTCGTGATCAAGCTGTGCCGCCCGTATCGCGCCAAGACCAAAGGCAAGGTCGAGCGCTTCAACGGCTATTTGCGCCGCTCGTTTTACGTGCCGCTGGTGGCACAGTTGAAACAGGCCGGGCTAAGCCTGGATGCGGTCACCGCCAATATTGAAGTACGGCGCTGGCTCAAAGACATCGCCAATGAACGCATCCATGGCACGACGCAAATGCGCCCCGCCCAACGCTTGCCAGAAGAATGCCTGCAACCCATACCTAGCCCCTGGCGGGGCGACATCCGGGCGGCGCGTCCTCAACGGACAGACGCACCCGCACCGATGTCCCGCCCTGTCACTGTCATCGAACAAATCGCACAGACAACACCGCCGCAACACCCCTTGGCGGTATACGAGCGCCTGCTTGAACAGGCGGTGGCCGCATGAACCTCCAACACGAAAGAATACTGACCCTGTGTGAATCGCTCAACCTGCCATTCGTGGCGCAAGCGTATCCCTTGGCCGCACAGGATGCGGCGCTCGCCGAAACGGCCTATAGCGACTTCCTGGAGGGGCTCCTCAAGGCCGAGGCGGCGGGACGCAACGTGAGAAAACAGACCATGCTCACGCGTCTGGCAGGGTTTCCGGCAATCAAGACGCTGGACGACTTTGATTACGAATTTGCCCAAGGGGTGAAGCGCAGCCAGATCGAGGAGCTGGCCGGACTGGGGTTTGTGGAGCGCAATGAGAATGTGGTGCTGGTTGGCCCCTCCGGTGTAGGCAAGACGCACTTGGCGATTGCCTTGGGGTATCGGGCGGCGCAGGCTGGTATCAAGACGCGTTTTACCACTGCCGCCGATCTGTTGCTGACCCTGACCACCGCGCACACCCAGAATCAACTGAAGAGCGTCATGCATCGGGCCATCAACAGTTATCGCCTGCTGATCATTGACGAAATCGGGTATCTGCCGATGAACCGAGAGCAGGCCAACCTGTTCTTCCAGGTGATCGCGGCGCGCTATGAAAAAGGCAGCTTGATCGTCACCAGCAACCTGCCCTTCGGCCAATGGGATGCGACTTTCGCTCAGGATGCCACGCTGACCGCTGCGCTGCTTGATCGCTTGCTGCACCACGCACGCATCGTGCCGATTGCCGGGGAGAGCTACCGCCTCAAAAATCAGCGTGCGGCGGGCATGGTAAAGAGTAAGCGGGAAACCGCTCCGGCTGCATAAGCGGTAGGCAGATGTAATGGGGGTGTATCAGATTTAAATCGGCGTTCGCTGCAAAAGTGTGTCAGTTTTAAATCGGCGTTGACATATGCAGCCAGGATATCCTGGAGATCGAGATCGCGGAATCGGATCTCTCGCTTTATGAGGGGCATGGGGATGACCACTGACCGACTGATCACTTCCGGCATCCCAGCCGCAACCGATCCGCTGCGCACACCGTTGGCGCGCCTCAAACTGTCATATGTGTTCGAGCACTTTGAATCGCTGGCCCAACCAGCCGGCGCCGAACAGTGGCCTCACGTCGAATATCTGGCGCGGCTGATCGAAGGCGCGGCCCATCGGCGCGAAGACCGCAGCATCCAGCGACGGGTGGGGCTCGCCCGCTTTCCGGTACTCAAGACCCTCGACCAGTTCGACTGGGGCTGGCCGAAGAAGATCAACCAGCCCCAGATCCAGAACCTCTTCCGCCTGCGCTTCATCGAGGACAAGGCCAATGTGATCTTCATCGCCAACGTTGGCCTAGGTAAAAGCCATCTCAGTACCACCCTCGGGCACACCGCCTGTCTGCGCGGCTACCCGGTGCTCTTTACCACCGCGGTCGATATCATCACTCACTCTCTGCGGCGCAGACGCATGGCAACCTCAAGCGCGAACTGCACAAGTATCTCCAGCCGCGCCTGCTCGTAGTCGATGAGCTCGGGTATCTGCCCATCGACAAGCATGGCGCCGATCTGCTCTTCCAGGTCATCAGCGAAAGGTATGAGCGCGGCTCCTCATCATCACCTCCAACCGCCCCTACAAGCACTGGCCAGAGATCTTCAATAACGACAGTACGCTCACCTCGGCACTCCTGGATCGGCTACTCCATCACGCCGAAGCCGTCCTCATCGAGGGCAAAAGCTATCGCATGAAAACCAGATCGAGGCCTGATTCGCCTCGCTTCGCAGGCGATCTTCGATCACGAGTTTCAAACCGCCAAGTTCAAACAAAATTCACGCCGCCGCGCACACGGCACTGAGTCCTTCAATCAATTGCGCAGCCTGCGTGCAATCTGCTGTGGTACCGTGCGTAACAATAATTCGGATCGGCATACCAAACGCATCCACGGCCAGATGTAGCTTGGTGTTGAGCCCCCTTTTGTAAGACTCATGGCTTGATTGCCGCCACGGGCGCCTGCGGCATGCGGATGAACCTTGATATGGCTGGCATCAATCATCAGCCATTCGTAATCAGGATCGTCGATCAATTGCTCCAGCAATGCCTCCCAGGCGCCGTTGTCACGCTATCGGCAGAACCTTCGGTGCGTGTTCTTCCAGTCCCCATACGAGGGCGGCAAATCCCGCCACGGTGCGCCCGTTCTCAAAATCCAGCATACCGCATTGATAAATCGTCGGTTGTCGTGTGCGATGCCGCCCACACGCCTTTTACGCTCCGGCAATCGCGGCTCAAGTAGCGTCCACGCCGCATCGGAGATGTCATGTTTTTGATAGGCCTCAGCCATTCGCGTCCCCCGCAGTTTATGTAAAAAATTACTTTAACATATCTCGTGACGACACTGTCTAGGGTCTGCACATGACATACCTATAGGACGAAATTCAGGGCTTGCCCAACACGGACTCCATGTACACGTCGGCCGGGTCCTTGAGCAGCACGGGCAAGGTCACCGGCGCGCTGCGGGTATTCTTGACCAACGCCTCCACGTTGTCTCCCGTTAGGGTCTTCAGGAAGGCCACCAAGGCGGATTTTTCCTCGGCGTCGAGCTTGAGTGGCACCAACAATGGCGATTTGTTCTCATTGTTGATACCTCCCTTGTCGTAGAACTCCACCACGTCTTCCAGTGTTGCTAACGATCCGTCATGCATGTAGGGAGCGGTAAGCGCCACATTACGCAGGATAGGGGTCTTGTAGGCCCAGCGATCCTTTGGATTGTGAGTCACCTCGTAGCGACCCACATCCGCTTGGAGTGGTTCGAAGGATTGGAGTAGTTTTCCCATTACTTGCACGTAGTTGCCAGGAGCGAGCTGCACCTTGTAGAAGCGGCGTTCCGGAAACATGGTGCGCTCCCATCCTATGCCGGTATTGTGGAACTGGTGGTCAGTGAACAGGGCGTGCTTTTTTCCCACCAAGTGGCAGACGAAACAACGCCCTTTTCCCATGAACACCTGAAAACCCCGTTGTTCTTGGGGATTAATGGCGTTTTTGTCGCCACCATAGTACCAGCGATCAAAACGGGAGTTACCGGAGACAATGGTACGCTCGAAACTTGCCAATGCCTGTCCGATGCGTTCTGCCGTGACCGGCCCACCGAAGGCGGCTTTGAACAAGCCCTTGTATTCGGGCAATTGACGCACTTTTTCTACCACATAGCCCATAGAGGGCATGTCCATCTCAGCTTTGTTGAGCAAGGGACCCCAAACCTGGTTTTCCAGTGTAAATTCGCGTCCATCGTCGAACATGGAACGCTGATAGCCTACGTTAAAAGTTGTAGGCGTATTGCGGCGCAGGCTACGGCCTTCCGTGCCGATGGCTGTACCCAGATCGTGGGAGGTAAAACCCTGTTCCGGTACGTGGCACATGGCACAGGAAAAGGTGTTATTGTGGGACAGACGACGATCCACAAACAGCTTGCGACCCAGGTCGATTTTTTCCTGGGTCAACGGATTATCAATGGGAATGGGCATCGGTGGCAGGCCCAGGGGCGGATTCAGGGTGACCGGGGTGCCGAGGGCGAAAGCAGTGACTTCGAAGGCAAGACCTAAGGCTAACACTATGTGGCGATAAAGATTCACCCAACGTAAGCCGGCATCCTCCCTTCGGTTCACTGCAGTTTGACCTTCTCTTCCATCAGCAACGTAATAATGTCGTTGTAGACCATGTCCGGTTTCAGATAGGCCGAGCTATATATCTCGCGGACTTCTCCATTTTGGTCGATAAGAAACACTTTAAGGTTATGGCTAAATCCGCTCACAGCCTGCTTGGTAACAGGATTTCTTACTCTGAATACGTCCTGACCGTAATAATCCAGAATGGGCAGTAATTCCGTGACAGAGCCCGTGGTTAAAAATTTCCACTCCACCCATTTTTTTTTGTCGGTCTCGCCACTACCATACAATTTCATGACCTCGGGCGTGTCTCGCTTAGGATCAAACGATAGGCTAACCAGTCTAACTTTTCCATGTAGATGGGAATTCTGTTCCAGACGATTTTTTAACTGATGGAATACCAAATAGGCATAAGGACAACCGGCAGGATCTGAACAGGATGAGTAGATAAAAGATAACACTGTCACTTTACCCTTGGTGAATTCCGATAGGTGCTTGCGTTTACCATCAGTATCCAACACCAGACCGTCTCCAGCAGGCATGATGTGCATTAGTTTATAGGTGCCCGGTGTGGGCATTTCGAAGCCGCTCACTTCTCCTACCGCATTATTGACCGGTTTGAGGTTGGCCGCCTGTGCAGTAAGAACAGGCGGAATCAGTAAGCAAAAGAATAGCCAGACAAAAAAACCGCCCCTCCAAAGGGAGGGACGGAACACGCTACGCTGAGTCACATCTGGAACACACATTTTTCCGCTCTAATCAGGGCTTGTTCAGGGCTTGTTTGATGTTATCCAGCCCATCTGCCTCAGCCCGCAACGGTCGAAGTGTGTTCAGGTCAAGCGCCTGGAATTTCATGTGATGGGCACGCCCGAGTTTTTGCTTGTAGAAATCGATCGCGAAGGCCAGCTTTAACCGTTTGCCGTTCCAGTTGTACATTTTCAGGAACTGTTCGTCATCCTTACCTTTCTTGTCCCAGTTAGACAACAGGGAGCTGGTAAAATAAATGCGTTTGCCATCCCAGCTCTCGGAGACCATATTGACCTGGGAGCCGATCTTTTTTTGTAGACTTCCTTCGGATGCATCGGGTCATGGAAATCCCAGAAGCGTGTCATACCGTCCATAAAGGTATTGATCCACATACCTTTGCCGTCCTTGTTAAGGGAAATGTCAACCGGTAGCGGAATTTTGGCTGGGTCGCCGATGGTAGCTACGTCGTGAGCCTGCCATTCGCCTTTGCTGTCCTGCTTGTAGACCCATATCTGGGAAGTCAGCGCAGTGGTGGTTACTGCCCAGTTGTCACCCTTCTTCAATGACCAGCGAGCTTCCAGTGGCGCGCCTGGCGTGTTAAATATCTTAATCGGCTGCATCGTCTTGAAGTTCCACATGATCGAGGTATTGCCGAAGTTCTTCATCGCTTCAGGGTCTTTTACCAGTTTACCCAGATCCATCATGTAATTGTTCCAGCCCGTGAAGGATGTGGAGAACATAACGTTTTCGTTCGGGTTGATCGCCACATCGTAGTCATAGCCGTCACCCTTGACGCCATCGATGATGGTAGTAGGAACAGGTACGGTCTCCACGTACTCACCCTTATTATTGTAAATGACGTTGTTAGTGACGCCACCATGATCCTTGTTGTTGGAAAGACCGGTGATGATCATGCGACCGGGGATGGCATAGAAAGTGTGGGGGCCGACAGTGCCGCCGGACTTCGCGACGAAATCCTTGATAACTTTGACCAGCCTGGGTTTGGCCGGGTTAGTTGCGACGTCGAAGATGAAAATGTGACTGTCATCCAGGCCACCAGCCCAGAGTTCACGGCGATCGTCAGTAAACCCCATATGGTGAGCCTCGTTGCGACCGCCCACGGATACGCTGTTGATCACCTTGCCGTAGGTCTTGGATTTGGGGTTCACACTCACCGTCACCAGCTTGTCTGAGCCATCACCCAAGCCCTTTACACCCAAGGTCCAGACGTAGACAAAGTCTTCCTGACCCTTGATCAAGGGGGTGAATGGGGAGCAACTGGTTTCGTCGGCAATACTTGTTGTGGGTAGTGCAGTCACACCCAGCGCCACGGCTGCGGACACGGCAACTGCCAAACTTTTTACGGAAAAACGGGGTTTGCATAGGGTCATGTCAGTCTCCTCAATCCTCAATAATTATCATGGAACTTATCGCACAGACACCCTCTTCCAAGAATGCCAAGGCGACAATCGGACTATATTAAGCAATAACCATACCATGGGTGGGTAGTTTTGTTCCTTATCAATTAGTTACCAATATCCCATCTGTCTTCTGCGCTAATGTCGTGACAGTCTGAGTCAATTAATAGTGACAATTTGTCATATGATCAAGTCATGATACCCATCACGCTGTGACATTTTGTCACTTCTCTGATATTGGATAGCTATGATAACTCGTACGAAATGGTTATTTAAAAGGCTGATTTATTTACATTTTTATTAATCTCCGTAGGCAGGGAAGTCATTGGCATGAGAATTGCTGGTTATTTCTGCGTTTCTTGTTGCGGTATTCCAGTTCAGCAAAGCTCGCTTGGCGTGACATCAGTTCCTCAGTAACAGTGCAATTAGATGGCGATATTTTCTCAGTTTCGGCCAAATTGCGGGCGATTAAATCAGCACTTCCCTAAAGGGGGGGATAAATGAAAGCGCTCTGGTGGAAAAGTCGTAAGTTTTGGCTCATGTGGGCGGGGTACGCGGGCGCGATCGCGATTTGGTATGCGAGCGTGAAATGGCTGCCGATTGATTCGTTCAATCGTCTGCCGGATCCGTGGGCGGTCGCGCGCGAGTGGTTCAGCCCGCATCCTGCTTTCGGGGTCTCCGTTTTTACGCCGATCTACTATGTCCATATTTTCTATAGCGTCTACCGTGCAACGGCGGCATTTTTTCTCGCGGTTCTGCTCGGTGTTCCCCTGGGTATTCTCATGGGGTGGAGCCGTACTTTCGATATGTACGCGTCCGCATTGGTTGGACTCCTGCGGCCGATTCCGCCGCTTGCCTGGATACCGCTCGCGATTCTGATATTCCCCGGCATAGAAATCGCCGTTATCTATGTAACCTTCCTCGTGGCTTTCTTCGCGACTACGATGAATACCTATGTGGGCGTGAAATCGATCGACCCCGATTATTTTCGCGCCGCCGCGTCGCTGGGCTCCAAACCGCGCGACGTGCTGCGCCATGTGATTATTCCCGGCGCGCTACCGAATATTTTTACCGGATTGCAGATCGCGATGGGCGCGGCTTGGTTTTCGCTCGCGGCCGGAGAAATGATTGCCGCCCAGTATGGGCTCGGGTTCATGATTTTCGAGTCCTACAATTTGATCCAATTCCCGACGATTGTAATCGGAATGGCGACTCTGGGTATTGCCGGTTTCATCAGCAGCACGTTGATTCGCGTGGTGGGAAATCGGCTCATGCGCTGGCGCGTACAAAGTTTCGGGATGAAGGGGTAAGTATGACGGCACAAGCAAGCCATGCGATCGACGCAGCGATGGAGAAGTCATTAACGGCCATGGCACCCAGGCCAGATGTGGGAAGCCTTTCAATCGAGAGTGTCAGCAAGACATACGACCCAGAGGGTGCGCGCGTGGTTGCGCTGCACGATTGCAGCGTCGATATCGCACCCGGTGATTTTCTGGCGATCGTGGGGCCGTCGGGTTGTGGCAAGAGCACGCTCATGAACATCATCGCGGGTTTTGACAATGTGACGGAAGGACGGGTACTGCTGGATGGGCAATTGTTAGCTACACCGTCGTCCCCGCCGAAACCCGGCCCGGATCGTGTCGTGGTGTTTCAGAACGGCGCCCTGTTTCCTTGGAAGACTGTCTTGGAAAACGTCATGTACGGTCCTCTTGTCCAGCACAAGATGGCGCTCGATGCGGCGGAGGAAAGGGCAATGGATCTCTTGACCAAATGCGGCGGCTTGGACAAGGTCGCGGCATCCTATCCTCCTCAGCTCTCATCGGGAATGCAGCGCCGTGTCGAAATCGTGCGCGCATTGATAAACGAACCCAAAATCCTGCTGCTCGACGAACCTTTTCGCGCGATGGATACGGTATCGAAAAACACCATGCACCAGCACTTGCTCGAGATGTATCGCGTGTGCCGCAAGACGATCCTATTCATCACGCACGATCTCGAAGAAGCCATTTATCTGGCCGATAAGGTGATTGTCATGACCTCGCGTCCCGGCACGATCAAATCGACGATCGCCGTGAATCTGCCTCGTCCGCGCACGCCGGAGATGATGCTGGGCGCGGAGTATCTGGCGCTCAAGGCGCAGGCGATCGCGAGCGTGCATGAAGAGGCCAAGAAGGCTTTCGAGCGTGGGGAGCGGGAACATGCTTAAGGGGAGAGGATGATGAAAGCGGCTGAAGAAAGTATGAAAGCTTCCATCGCGGATCGGCCTGTC
Organism: Sulfuriferula plumbiphila; assembly: GCF_009938015.1. Lineage (NCBI taxonomy): Bacteria > Pseudomonadati > Pseudomonadota > Betaproteobacteria > Nitrosomonadales > Sulfuricellaceae > Sulfuriferula > Sulfuriferula plumbiphila. Next base: position 1,583,988 of record NZ_AP021884.1, read on the forward strand.
AAGCGCAGCAGGCGGCTGCCTAAAATGAATTGGCGCGGCGCGCTCGCCGTGGCTGCTTTCTTTTTGGCCTGGCATCTTCTGGTGCTGCTGAAAGCACCGGGTTTTCGGGAGGTTGCCTCTCCTGTCGAAGTGCTGCACACCTTCCTCACGCAGTATATGGGTAACCCGAAGTACTGGAATTCGTGGGTGGCAAGCTTTAAACGCGTTATCTACGGTTTTGTGCTGGCGCAGGTGCTGGGTATTCCCTTGGGGCTGTTGCTTGGCACCCGGGAGACTTTCCACAACCTGGTTTACCCGGTGATCGAGATATTGCGGCTGATTCCGCCGCTGGCATGGGTACCGATTTCCATTCTGTTTTGGCCGACGACAGAGCTGAGCATTATCTTCATTACTTTCATTGGTGCATTTTTCATTATCGTGATCAACGTGCATGACGCGGTACGCAATATTAAAAAAGAACATTACTGGCTCGCGCTATCGCTAGGAGCAAATGGCAGCCAGGTGTTTCGCCGCATCATGATCCCATCGGTGATCCCGTCCATCGCCGTGGGGATGACGCTCGGCATGGCCGTTACCTGGAACGTCGTGATCGCGGCCGAAATGATCGCGGGCGACAACGGACTCGGGCGTCTTACGTGGGAAGGTTATGTAAGCCATACGGTGACTGTCGTGATCATCGGTATGATCAGTATCGGACTTGCTGGGTACTTGTCGACCATTGGTGTGGATTATCTGGAAAAGAAAATGATGCCATGGCGCAGCACGCGTTAAAGGAGACGGTGGGGATGAATACGACGGCGCTAAAAGGCGAATTGACAGTAACAGGTTTGCGGAAATGGTATCACCGCAGAGATCAAGCACCGGTGCATGTGCTCGAGGATTGTTCGTTCCGAATCGAGCCGGGGAAACTGACCGTCGTGATGGGCACTTCGGGCTGCGGTAAATCCACATTGGCTTACATCTTGTGTGGCTACATCAGCCCGGACGAAGGCCAGGTCTTGATGGACGGCCAACCGGTTAAAGAACCGGGATCCGATCGCATTATGGTATTCCAGGAAACGGCTTTATGGCCGTGGATGACGGTGATGGAAAATGTAGTTTTCGGGCCGCTGGCTAAATCGCGCACCGGCCGCGATGAAGCGACGCGCAAGGCGCTGGAGTTGCTCCGGAAATTTGGCTTATCCGAATTCAAGGACAAATATCCCGGGCAGCTTTCGGGCGGCATGAAACGCCGCGCGGAATTGGCGCAAGCCTTGATCAATAGCCCGAAGCTCATGGTGCTGGATGAGCCTTTCCGGGGACTGGACGTCATGACCCGGGAATTGATGCAGGAATACTATATCAAGCTGTTCGAAGAAACGCGGCTGACAACCGTGTTCATTACTTCCGAGCTTGAAGAAGCGATTTTTCTAGCCGACCGGATTCTGATCATGGGCGGCACGCCCAGCAGAATCGTCCGCAGCCTGGAGGTCGACCTGCCGCGCCCGAGAACTTTCGATGTGCTGGCGACCGCGCGTTATCTCGAGATCAAGAAGGAAGCACTAGAGGTACTTTATGGCGAGAGCATGGAACAGCAGGCCATGGCCTGTTAAGACTTTGCCAGCTTGACCGCGAAACGGAGCGCGCGGTTTAGTTCGCTTCACTACCAGGAGGAAATCACCATGAAATGGGGATATAAATGGATCGTTGGCAGCTTACTCGCGGGCATACTTGCCGGGGGGGCGACAGTAGCAAGCGCGGAAGAAGCAGTACACATTACCTATGGTTACCACCCTTACTGGACGGGGGGGTGGAGCGGCGTGATCATCAAGGCCAAGGATCTGTGGAAGAAGTACTTGCCGCCAGGCAGCACCGTTCGTTTCGAGCCGCAGCTTACCGGGCCTCCCATGGTAGCGGCACTCTTGGCAAACAAAATGCAAATCGGGACCATGGGCGACATGCCTTCCTTGGTGGCGACGACCAAATTCAAAATTGCCGACATCCGCTTGGTTTCAGTGCCGATGTATAGCAACGGGCAAATTTGTAACAAAATACTGGTGCGCAAGGATGCACCGCAGTTCAAGGACTACAAGGAAGCGATGAAATGGCTGTCGGGCCGTCCCTTTGCCGTGCACAAGGGCACTTGTACGAATCGTTTCGTGGAGTCACTGATAGATCAAGGTGTATTCAAGCCTTCCGAAGTATTGAGCATGCCGATCGAGGTGATCGCCAGCAATTTCGAGGCAGGGAAACTCGATGCGGCGGCGATGTGGGAGCCCCATGCCCGTAGACAGGTAGACCTGGGTAATGCCCGTTACGTGGCGACAGGCGCGCCTTGGGGCGAGACCGATGCGGACTTCACTCTCATGCGTGAAGACTTCATCCAACAGCATCCGCAAGCGGCGGTTGGGTGGCTTAAAGCAGAGATTGAAGCAATCCAATTCATGGGTAAACACCCCAAGGAGACGGCGCAGATCATCGAGAAAGAGTTGACGGGCTATCCCGCGAAAACCGCATGGGCGGCGCTGTATGAGCGGAACCCACCTGAAATCGGCGGCGATCCGGTGAATTACATCGGCAAGATGGTTTTCGATCAGGACGTTCTTAAATTGATGAATAAGGGGTATGCCTTCCTGTACAAGCTCAAAGTGACGGATACGCCGAATATGCCCGCGCATCCCATTGACGATGCACCGCTTAAACAGGCATTAAAGGAAATGTCGCTAACACCTCCCATCGCGGTAATTCACGGCATGCCGAAAACCGCATATTGATAGTAAGCGTGATTGCCGGAGACATGGGTCTCCGGCGTTACCGAAGTTGCTATCAAAAGGAGAAACGATGGAAACGCATACCGCCAGCTGTTCCTGGGCGCCCGCATCGGGGTATCAGGCGCAAACGCCCTATGGCGAGATTAAGATGTTCGATGAGGGGGGGCATCGCGCGGTCGAATTGATGCTGCTTGCCGCCGCCGCCTGCCTGGATTTTTATCTGGTCGAATACGTCCGTGAGCGAAAGCTCCCCGTAACGCTGCTCCATGTGACTTGCGAAGGCGAGATCAGCCAGCATCCGGAACGGGTGTCCGCGATCAGTACCAAGATCAAAATCGACGGCGAATTGAGTGATAAAGAAGTGAAAAAAATGGTAAGCATGTGCGAACGCGCGTGCAAAGTAATGAACACATTTAAGCATCAACCGCAATTGCATGTCACTGTCGAACCGCTATCCACAGCGCCGGCTCATCAGTAGCATTAGTTCGCAAACTAGGTTCGCGAAAAGGAAAATGAGAATGACCCCGACAGATCGTTTGTATCATAAGGACCACCTATGGGTGAGGCAGGAAGGAGAAAACGAGGCGTGGATCGGCGTGACACATCACGCCCAGGATAGCCTCGGTGAGGTGGTGTACATCGAGTGTGCCGAAGTGGGTACCGAGATCAGACAAGGAATCTCTTTCGGAATCATCGAATCGGTAAAAGTCATGTCCGATCTTATCTCCCCGGTTTCGGGGACGGTTCTCTCCGTGAATGACATGGTATCGGCTGATCCCTGTTGCATCAACCGCGACCCCTATATGGAAGGGTGGCTTTTGAAAGTAAAGATCGCGGATATCAGCGAGCTGAGCGGATTGATGACCGCCGAAAACTACGAACGTCACGTAAAAGGTTCCTAGCCTGAATGTTTTTCTAAATTCGTGTGGTATTCGCGCATGGTTTTGATGCCGAAAGTTTTGTGAAGAAACATCGCCGCTGAAACTTTTCCTGGCAAAGAACAGACAGTGACGGACATTATATATTTCGGTTCTTCAGACATTTCTGTGGGTAAGTAGTACGCCGCTGCGCATGTTATTCAAGGAGGATATGCGATGGACAGCGTGGCGTTGTACCGGCAACTGCATGGGCTGAGTGAGCCTTGGACGGTGGAGCGAGTCGAATTGGATATGGCGCAACAGAATGTGGAAGTTCATGTGGGCCACCCGGCGGGGCAGCGGTTTGCCTGTCCGGAATGCAGACGGGAGCTGGGTGTGTATGACCACATGGCCGCGCGCGGCTGGTGCCATCTGGACAGCTGCCAGTTCCGCACCTACCCCTATGCGCGCCCGCCGCGGGTATCGTGTCCAGAGCATGGCGTGCGGCAAATGGCGTTGCCCTGGGCGCAAGCCGGCAGCCGCTTCACGAAGCTGTTCGAAGCACTGGCCATTGATGTCCTGCTGGCGGCGAACGTGCAGAGGGCAGCTTTGATCCTGCGCATCACCTGGGACGAAGCCTTGCACCTGATGGAACGGGCCGTCAACCGGGGCCGTGCGGCCAAGGCAAACACGATACCGGAATTGATCGGCGTGGACGAGAAGGCGATTGCCCAGGAGCACCGTTACATGATTCTGGTGTGCGATCTGGAAGAATCGACGGTGGAATACATCGGGGAAGGCCGCAAGGAGACGAGCCTTGCCCCATACTTCGAAGCTTTCCCTGCGGTAGCCCGAGAGAGAATCGGGGCCATTAGCCTGGATATGTGGCCGGTTTTTATCAACGCCTGCCGGGCCCAGGTGCCCGGTGCCGATAGGAAAATGGTGTTCGACCGCTTCCACCTCATGCCCCACGTCATGGCGGCGGTGGACAAGGTCCGGAAACAGGAGCACAAGGCGCTGATGCAGGTAGGTGACGACACCCTGACCAAGAGCAAATATCTGTGGCTGACCAACCCGGAGAACATGACAGACAAGGCTCGCGTTCGTTTCGATGAATTGAAGGCGCTGGAACTCAAGACGGCTCGCGTCTGGGCGTTGAAATTCGATAAAGCTTCCTTAAAACGCATTGGGTGATGTCTCAGCATGAAAACAAATGTGCGTCGCATTTTGTACAAATGCTTGGTGATGATTCTAGGTCTTCTCGTGGTGTCGAGTGCCTCTGCGCGTTCACTTGGGGGCGATTTTGAACTCGAAGATACTGCTGGGCACTCTGTAAGGTTAAGCATGTTTCACGGCAAAGTGGTATTGCTCGCATTTGGTTTTACCCATTGCCCAGATATCTGTCCAACTACCTTGCTCCAATTCGCACAACTCTCGTCAGCCCTCGGTTCCAACAGTGATCGCGTACAAGCCATTTTTATTTCGGTCGATCCAGCACGCGACACGCCGGAGGTACTGACCAACTATGTAGGTGCCTTCAATAGGAAAATTCTTCCGCTCACGGGTACGCGGGCCGAACTGATGAAGGTTGCGAAACAATATGGTACGTATTTCCGCTATGTTAATACCGGCGGATCCTTGGGATACAGCGTCGATCATTCTGGCAACACCTATGTAATTGACGCGCAGGGCAAACTCAGCGCGATTTATCCGTTTGGTACACCGCTTGAGGAAATTGAACGTTATGTCGAAGCACTATTGCAGCACTCAAGATGAGCTGGGGAAATCGCCACCGGATCTCACATCGTAAAAATCGATAAACAGGAGGTTTATAAATGGCATTGAACATTGTTCTCGTGACCGGTACCCGCGAAAAACTGCAAATGGCAGCGATGATCGCCGCTGTATCTGCTGTCAGCGAAGAGGAAGTAAACGTTTTTGTTTCAATGAATGCCATTGAGTATTTCATGGTTGATGGTGCTGGAAAATGTGCGCCTTCAGAAGGAAAACTCGGAGAACTCTTGGAGAGCAAAAATGCACCTCCATTTATGCAGATAGTGGAGCAGGCAGTTGAGTTGGGAGGTGCAAAATTTTATCCCTGCTCGATGGCCATGGATTTGTTGGGTGCAGGCCAGCCGGAATTATTGCCCTTTATGGAGAAGCCGCTTGGCCTCACTAAATTTTTGGCAGACACCAGGGGTCAACAAGTCCTGGTGTTTTAGTACCTAAAACATTTGGAGAATAAATCCGAAATGAGTGAACAAAGTAAAGTGGTGGACGCACGTGGAACGTTTTGTCCTGGCCCCTTGATGGAATTAATCGCACAGATGAAGCAATCACAGATAGGTGACTTAATCGAAGTGTGGTCCACAGACGCGGGGTCAGCCGCAGACATTCCTGAATGGATTAATAAGGTCGGCCACGAATACATATCCAGCATAGAAGTGGAGGGCGTGTGGCGAGTCCTGGTTCGCAAGAAAAAATAGTTCGCGTAGCTAGTCACCGATAGCAAATTAACATTTTATACAAGGAGTAGTGAGATGAAGATACTTGTGGTGGGTGGAGGTACGGGCGGTACCATTGTTGCCAACAATATGGCGCGCAGATTGCACCATGAAATGAAGGCGGGCAAGGCGCGGATTACCATGTTGTCGGCATCCGAGCGACACATGTATCAGCCAGGCCTGCTTTATGTGGCGGTTGGTCGCATGGCACCCGATGAATTGTACCGGGACCAGAAAGGGCTGCTCGAGCCAAGTATCGAGTTTCACGTTGACCCCGTAGAAACCTTCGATTTTAAAGAAAACAAAGTGATCACCAAGAGCGGCCGCACCCATCAGTATGACATCCTGATCATCTCCACGGGTTCGCGAATGATGCCAGAATCGATACCGGGATTGGCGGAAAGCGCAGAGACTTTTTACACCGAAGAGTCAGCGATCAAGATGTTCAAACGCCTGCGTGAGTTCCAGGGTGGAAAGGTTGTTATCACCGTTGGCGTCCCGCACAAGTGTCCGATGGCACCTCTGGAAATCACCTTCATGCTCCACGATTACTTCAAGGAGCGTGGGCTGCTGGATAAAGTGCAGATTCATTACACCTACCCGATAGGCCGCGTCCACAGTCTGGAAAATGTTGCCAAATGGGCGAAACCAGAATTCGATCGGCTAGGAATTACCTACGAAACTCTGTTCAATATGAAGGAGGTTGATGCCACGAATAGTATCTTGAAGAGTGAAGAAGGCACCGAAGTCAAATATGACCTGCTGATCGGAATACCTCCACATAAAGGGATGGAGGTTATCGAGAAAAATAGCATTGGACAGAGTGGCTGGATACCGACCAATCGGAATACCCTAAACATGGATGGGGAGTTCAAGAATGTATATGTATTGGGGGATACTACCAATATTCCAATAAGTAAAGCCGGCTCGACAGCACACTATGAGGCGGAGGTAGTGGCGGAGAACGTGGCATCTATAGTAAAAATGGGGGTGCCCGTGCGCGAATATGACGGAAAGGTTTTCTGTTTTATCGAGGCCGGGAAAGACAAGGCTACCTACGCCATGTTTACCTACAATAACCCACCCGACCCCAAGGAACCGACTCAAGCCGTGCATTGGTTCAAGATGGCATACAATAAGCTGTACTGGTCCAGCGTGCGCGGTATCCTTTAAGAGGCCCACTATGAATAAGCAAGCTGAGCAGGTTGAAATACCGGGCGCTGGCGCCGTTTCCGCAGATGTGACGCGGCTGGCCGAAAGTGCCCGAGATGCACTTTCTGATGACATTGTGGCGCGGCTAGCCGGCACGCTCGGGGAGGCGGTTGACTTACTCGACCGCCTTAATCGAAGTGGTGTAGCGCAAGCGTTCCCCACTATTTCGGCGTTGGTGTCGAACGGAGATTTGGAACGGCTTGTACACCTGGCCCGGTTGGTGGGTTCTGCTCAGGACGCAGTGAGCGACGATATCGTCGGTCGTGTGGCAACCGTAGCAGCGGATGGCATTGATCTGCTTGATCGTGTCAATCGAAGTGGAGTTGCCACGGCCCTGCCTGCCATTACCCAACTGGTTCAAAACGGCGATCTTGACCGGCTGATCGGGCTTGCACGGGTTGTGGGCTCAGCCCAGGATGCACTCTCCGACGACATTGTGTCCCGTTTGGCAGCAGCGATGAGTGACGGGCTGTCGTTGCTTGAAAAAGCCAATCGGAGCGGGCTTGATCGATTACTGGAAGCCCTCGAGAGGGAAAATCTTGTAGCCGATTTCTTTGGTTGTCTAAACCGGGCTGCGAAGGATGCGAAAGCAGCCGGGAAATCGCGCGGCGGGATCGGCGGCCTCTGGGATATCGCCAAGGATCCCGGCACACAAGATGCGATACGTTATTTTGTGGCCTTCGGTAAGCATTTCCGGGATTGTCGGCTGGCTCAGGATGGAGGCTGACCGAGTTCGGCATCGCAGCCCCTCTTGTTTCACTCGCGATGCCTTACCCGCTTAGCGCCCTCGGGAATCGGCCTTCCTGCCCATGATGGGTGGCGAAAGATTTTTAACATCGCGTTGCGCGTTGCACTTAGACGGTAGGTTTAAGTTTTAAACGAGGAGCGCATATCTTGGTTCCGTATTCGCAGTGGTTTCTAGCAGGAGCAGCATCGCTACTCGCGATGGTGGCCGTGGTCGTCTATGTCCTGGCGTTGAACCGACGTCTCCAGCAATCAAAACACGAGCTCGAAAAGGAAATTGCCGAGAGGCGACGAGCCGAAGAACGGTTAGCGGAAAAGGAGAACCGCCTGCGGCTGATCATCGAATCCGAACCTGAGTGCGTAAAGTTGCAGACGATCGATGGCAAGCTACTGGAAATGAACCCTGCCGGGCTGGCCTTGGTCGACGCGGAGAGGCCGGAGGAAATTGTGGGTTCCTCAGTTTATCGCTTCATCGCACCTGCATACCGGTCGGCCTATGAGGCTCTGACAAAGCGCGTGTTCCAAGGAGAATCCGGGGTCATGGAATTTCAGATCATCAGTTTGAAAGGCCATCACCGCTGGCTCGAGACGCACGCGGTTCCATTACTCGGTTCCAGTGGGGAGACTGTGGCACTGCTTGGCATCACCCGGGACATTACAGGCAGGAAGCGTGCGGAAGAGGAAATGCGAAGGCACAATACAGAACTCGCCCATGTTTCGCGCCTCACGATGATGTGCGAAATGGCATCTACGCTTGCGCACGAACTCAATCAGCCCTTGTCGGCCATTTCCAACTACACGCGCGGATGCATGCGCAGAATACGCTCCGCCAGCAGCACCAGAGAAGAAATTCTTGCCGCGATGGAGCTTGTCTGTGTCCAGGCAGAGCGGGCAGGGGAAATAATTCGAAGCATCCGGGCCTTTGTGAAGAAAGGGGAGTCGTCCCGAATGCCTTCGCAAATCAACGCCATTGTGAGAGACGCGGTGCGCTTTGCCGATCCGGAAGCGCGCCAGCATGGCGTCGGTATCCGCTTGCAGCTCGCCGAGCAGTTGCCGCCCGTGCTCGCAGACGCGATACAGATCGAGCAGGTGATCCTGAACATTGTTCGAAATGCAATTGAAGCCATGGACAGCATGAAATTCGGCAAGCGAGAAATCGTCATCGAGACGGCGCTTGGCGAATGCGATGCTCTCGAAGTGCGTGTGACAGACACCGGTCCCGGCATGTCGAGTGTGAAATTTGAGGAGGTATTCGATCCCTTTGTTTCGACCAAGCCGACTGGCATGGGGATGGGGCTGACGATCAGCCGATCTATCATTGAAGCGCACGGCGGACGGCTATGGGCTACGCCAAACCCGGGCCGGGGACTTACGTTCCGGTTCAAGCTACCAATGACGAGGGAGGTACACGATTATGCTGCCTGAATCGACCGTTTTCGTTGTCGATGACGATGAGGCGATGCGAAATTCGCTACGCTGGTTGATCGAGTCCGTGAAGCTGCCGGTTGAAACCTACGCTTCCAGTGCCGAGTTTTTGGATGCGTTTGAGGGGATGCCTGGATGCCTCATCCTGGACGTGCGCATGCCGGGTATGGGGGGGCTGGACTTGCAGGGAAAACTGCGGGAAAAAAGCATATGCCTGCCTATCATCTTCATATCCGGGCACGGGGATATCCCGATGGCGGTGAATGCAATGAAAGCCGGCGCCATTGATTTCATCGAAAAGCCGTTTAACGACCAGGTGCTGTTGGACCGGATATATTACGCCATCGAGCTTTGCAAACGCATGCGCAAGACGCGTGAGGCACAATTCAACATCGTCGCCAACTACCGCTTGCTGACTTCTCGAGAATGCCAAGTGGTGGAGGGGGGCGTCGCTGGAAAATCAAACAAGGTTATTGCCGCTGAACTGGGTGTGAGTTGGAAAACCATCGAAGTGCATCGTGCCAATGCAATGCGCAAAATGCAGGCCAATTCGCTCTCCGAATTGGTCGGAATGGTACTCCACCTGCGCGCCGCCTAAGTGAATTCCCTAATCCACTCTACATGTTCGTCCCAATTTACAGGTGGTGCTGTCCGGCGCTGTAATGGAAGCACGTGGCAGGCATTTGCTTCATTCTCCTGCTGCTGCGCGGTCTTGAATGGCCACCATCGCGGGGCCGCGATCCAAATCACTTTAAAATGGAGGAGAAATCATGTCTCAAGCATCAGTTAAAGCAGCTCTGCTCAACACGATCGAATCGATCAAAGCCAACCCTGGCGCAGCGCGCCTTGTCTTCCGTGCCGACACCGAGTTGGTCGAGGACGTTCGTTGTAGCGCGAAGGTGCGGGATTTTGCGTCAATCACCGTAACCGAACCTCCGGCGCTGGGAGGTAAAGATGAGGCTATGAGTCCCGTTGAGCTCGTGCTGGTCGCGCTCGGAACCTGTCAGGAGATTATGTATGGCGCATACGCCTCCGTGATGGGGGTCCCGTTGTCCAAGGTCAAGGTGGGAGTGAAGGGTAATCTCGATTTGCGGGGCCTCTTCGCCATGGATGACGCTGTGCCGCCAGGCTTCCAGAAGGTGACTTTCGAAACCACCATCGACAGCGCGGCGGACGAAGCGACCATCAAGAAGCTGATCGAAACCGTGGAAAGCCATTGCCCGGTACTGGACACGCTGGTGCGTGCTATCGAGGTCACGGGGAAGGTATCGATCAACGGCGGGCCCATGAAATCACTCCAGTCACACCAAGAAGCCGCAGTCGCGACCTGATCAATGAAAATCACAAATTTCGGAAACTTAACGATGACTAACAAATACGAATCTTTTCGCACTAGCCGAAGTTTGATTATGCGTTTTCTGCTCATGTTGTTCATGCTGTTCCCGATTTACGCTCAGGCAATTGCAGAAGGGGATTTGCTGGAACCCCAGCAAGCGTTCAAGTTTTCGGCAAGGGTGCTGGATGCTGATACCATCGAAGTCCGCTATCAGATAGCGGAAGGCTATCACCTCTACCGCGACAAATTAAAGTTCGAAGTATCGCCCACCGATGTCACGCTGGTAACCCCGCAACTCCCCCCCGGCAAAGTGGAGCAGGACGCGATTTTCGGCCACATGGTAGTCTATCGCCACGATGTCAAAATCAGGTTGCCTCTAAAACGTGGCAACCCAAATCTCCAAACCATCACTTTAAAAGCCGTCTCTCAGGGATGCGCCGATGCGGGCGTATGTTACCCCCCTCAGGCACAGGAAGCAGTGCTTCAATTGGCTGCTCAGCCTACGCTGGAGGCGGGAGGTGGCTTGGCCGGACTCGCACAATCGCAAACCGCTGCACCCTCGCTCCAACCAAGCACCAAGGAAGCAACGAGTCCCGCTCTTGCAGCCACCGAAGCGCCGCAATCCGAATCCTCCCGGATCGAAAATTTGTTCAAAGGCGGCAGTTTCTGGCTGATTGTGAGCTTTTTCTTCGGTGCCGGACTGCTGCTGGCACTGACCCCTTGTGTATTCCCGATGATCCCCATCTTGTCCGGCATTATCGCGGGGCAAGGCCAGCACCTGACCAAAAGGCGTGCTTTTGCACTTTCGCTTTCCTACGTCTTGGGCATGGCGATGACCTATGCGCTTGTCGGTATTGCGGCTGGACTGTCTGGCAGCATGCTCTCGGCTGCGTTGCAGAACCCTTGGGTGCTAGGTGCATTTGCACTGATCTTTGTCGTGTTGGCTTTTTCCATGTTTGGCTTCTATGAACTGCAACTGCCGAATGCCATTCAAAGCAAGTTTTCGAATGCCAGCAACAAAATGAAAGGCGGCAGTACGGTCGGCGTATTCGTCATGGGCGTGTTGTCCGCAGTGATTGTCGGGCCGTGCGTAGCAGCACCCCTGGCGGGTGCCCTGTTGTATATCGGACAGACCCACAACGTCTGGCTCGGCGGCTCCGCGTTATTTGCCATGGCATTGGGCATGGGTGTGCCGCTGATTCTGGTGGGCGTATCTGCCGGTGCGCTTTTACCTAAAGCGGGCGGCTGGATGAACGCAGTCAAGAGCTTCTTTGGCGTGCTGTTGCTGGGCGTGGCAATCTGGCTGATTTCCCCTGTGATTCCCGATCTCGTGCAGATGCTTTTATGGGCTGCGTTGTTGATTGTTTCCGCAATCTATCTTAGTGCGGTTGATCCTTTACCGTTGACCGCGCGGGGCTTTTCCAAATTTTGGAAGGGTGTAGGCATGATTGCATTGGTCACCGGTATTTCCCTGCTAATCGGCGCTTTGAGCGGCAGTCGCGACATTCTGCAGCCTTTGGCAGGTTTGCATGGAAATACGGCGACAAGCGCCGGTGCACAAATTGAACCTACCCTTAAATTCGAGCGAGTCAAAAGTGTTGCTGATTTGGAGACGCGCATCAAGCAGGCCAGCGGCAAATTTGTCATGCTGGATTTTTATGCGGACTGGTGTGTTTCCTGCAAGGAGTTCGAGCGCTTTACCTTCAGCGACGCTCGGGTGCGAGACAAACTCAAGGATGTTGTACTGCTTCAGGCAGATGTTACTGCCAACAATGCCGAGGACAAGGCGCTGCTCAAGAAATTCAGTCTGTTCGGCCCACCCGGGATTATCTTTTTTGATAAAAATGGCAACGAAGTCAAGTCGGCGCGCACTATCGGTTATCTGCCCCCAGACAAGTTTTTGGATAACCTTAACATGGCTCTTCGCTAGGTAACCCATGATTAAACACATCGTGATAATCGGTGGAGGACCTGCTGGCTACGTCGGCGCTATCCATGCAGCGACGCACGGCGCGAAGGTCACGTTGGTGGAAGCCGCGGAAATCGGCGGTACCTGCCTTAACCAGGGTTGCATTCCGACCAAGACCTTGGTAGCCACCTGCGCTTTGTTGGAAAAGATACGCCACGCTGCAAGCGTCGGGATACAACTCGATGGCAATGCAATTCCGCGCTGGGATGCGATGAAAAGCAGCATGAACAAAACCGTCAATACTTTGACGGGCGGCGTGCGGGCATTGCTCGCCGATCGCGGAGTGATCTCGATCTCGGGGCTTGCGCATATGAGCGGCCCACAGTCGGTGATGGTCGAGGGCCACGGAGAGATATGCGGGGATTTTATTCTGCTTTGCACGGGATCGCATGCTATACGCCCATCGACTTTTCCATTCGATGACGAACGTGTCGTGACGAGTGACGAATTGCTGCGCTGGGAGACGCTGCCTCGGTCTCTCGTCATTGTGGGCGACGGCGTCATCGCGTGCGAATTTGCCTTCATCATGAATACCCTGGGTGTCGAGGTCACTGTGATCGGAATGGGCAAGAGCCCGCTCTCGACGCTCGATCATGAAATATCTGCGCTTATCGGTTACGAGATGCGCAAGAAGAAGATCCGTTTCGTGGGTAATAGTGCGGTCCGCGCATTGAATTTGCATGCCGGATCCGTAACTGCAGAGTGCGATGGCGACATCACTGTGGAGGCTGAGCGCGCGCTGGTTGCGGTGGGAAGACGCCCAAATACATCTGCTCTCGGATTGGAAGCGATCGGATTAAAAACGGGGGCATTGGGTGATATCCCGGTAGATGAGTACATGCGATCGCAATTTCCCAGTATCTATGCTGCTGGAGACGTCAACGGCCGCGTTTTGCTTGCCCACGCTGCTTCAGCTCAGGCGCGCGTGGCAGTCGATCACATGCTCGGGCTTGCGCCGCGGAAGATCAATGCTAGGGATATCCCGCTTGCCGTATTCACTTCCCCAGAGGTAGGTTGCGTCGGTCTGACGGAGAATGAGGCGAAGAATATGGGAATCGATGTTCGCTGCGGAACGTTCAACCTGCGTGGGCTCGGCAAGGCCCAAGCCATGGGTGAATTATCGGGGATGGTTAAGGTAGTTGCAGAAGTGCAAACAGGACGCTTGCTCGGTCTTCATATAGTTGGAGCCCATGCTTCGGATTTGGTCCATGAGGGAGCCATCATACTGCGTCAGGCTGGAACCGTGGAAGACCTTGAGCACACCATACACGCGCATCCCACGCTCGCTGAAGGAATACAGGAAGCAGCCGAAGACGTCTTCGGTCACGCGATTCATAAAATATTGCAGAAAAAAGAAAAAATCCGGGTATCACCTTTGGATAATTGTTTGTAGCACACCAAACGCACTTGATGGAGTGGGGAGCGAGGCCGGCACGGTATGGCGATAATCACATATCCCATGAAACCATGCGTATTTGGATTCGCCTCTTTTTGTGGAGTTAATTTATTGGAGGAATTTTTATAGCCCTTGGGGAATTATAATCACTCACTGAACGTAAGTTTGTGACCGGTGCATGGATTTTATGAGTTTGCACGGGTTGTAAATGCGTAGTTTTTCTTATTTCAAACGAAAAGGAGAGCGAGATGAAAACCAAACCGTTTTTCATGGTGTTGTCATTGTTTTTGTGGGTATTAAGTGCCAGTTTTTCCGTTTATGCCGCGCAACCTCCTGATGACAAAGAGGCATTGATGGGATTAACCGATGTTAAAGTGATTTTTGACATAACCACGGGCGATGCAAAAAAACTTTTGTCGCGTTTAGGATTAATTGAAGAGACTCGTGATGGAATGGTCAAGCAAAGGGTCAAACCGCATTTTATTCTCGCTTTTCGAGGACCAGCCAGCCTCCTCGTACAGAAGGATCAAAGTCGGGTTAAGTTGGAGGATATTGAGGTGATGGAAAAAATTCAACAAAAGCTTAAGGAAATGAGTAAGGATAAAAGTTACAACCTGGAACAGTGCGCAGTAGCCAACCGTTATTTAAAGATCAAGAACGAAGACACTATTCCAGAACTTAAAGTGATCGGGAACAGTTTCATTTCAATGGCGGGGTACGAGAACAGAGGATACGCTTATATACCAATCGACTAAGACGAGAATATAAACATGGCATTGAATAAATTATTAGCGCTAACAATTGCCGCAATGGCTTTTGTCTCGGTTCCGGCTGTTGCTGATAACAGCCGGGTGAAAATTCAACATGCTGTCGATCCAAAAACAAGTATTGAATCATGGGTGCTGCAGGACGATGGCGTCGAAGTTGAGCTGATACAGATTAGCCCTGACCAAGCCCGCGGTTTTTTCCTCGCCCGTGGCTTTAATCGGGGGGATGTAGATTACTATGCGGCAAGCTGCGTTTTTGCAACTGTGGTAAGGAATCAATCGCCAATGACTATTTCGTACCACCTGGCCGATTGGCGATACGCGACAGCAGATAGTGTGACACGAAAACTTAAACTTAAGGATGACTGGTTGCGTGAATGGCAGCAACGTGGTGTTTCGAAAAGTGCGCAGATTGCATTCGAGTGGTCTCAACATCCCACTAACCAGACGCTGGAGCCCAAAGACTGGAATCAGGGCATGACCACTTATCAAGTGCCGCATGGAAGTCAGTTCGATTTGACCGTAAAATGGAAAAAAGGAAACAAGAATTATGTGGACACAATCAGAGGGATTCGCTGTGCAGATTAAGCGGCTTCGAGTGCTTTTGTTTACGCTTGCCATCGCATCCGGATTGCTGCTTAACATGGAAGCCAGTTGCGCCGCTGGTGAAGAAGTTTTCAGCCCGTTTCCCGGTCACCCAGCTGCACCGAAGCTCAAGCTGCTTAACATGGATGGTAAGCAGGTAGACCTTGAAAAACTGAAAGGCCAAGTGGTGCTCGTCAACTTCTGGGCGACCTGGTGTCCTCCGTGTCGACGTGAAATGCCTTCCCTGCAACGGCTTTGGCTAAAACTCGGGAAATCAAAGCTACAAATCGTGGCGGTAAATGTAGGAGAGGATGCGGATACGGTTCTCAGCTTTATGGGAATGCTTGACGTTTCACCGACTTTTCCGATCGTCTTCGACAAAGACAGCGCTGTCTTGCGCGCCTGGCCTGTCAAGGGCTTGCCTACGACTTTCCTGATCGACAGAAAAGGCCATATTGCTTATCGAGCAATCGGTGGTCGAGATTTCGATAGTCCGGAGAATATTCGCTTTATAACTGAGCTATCGGCCAGTAAAATTGGGAGCAAATAATACCCCGTATTTTGAAAATAAAAATGGGCATTAGCAACTGTCCTCCAATTTTGTAGGCACCCGAGCGTTATTAAGATAACTGTGATGGATGTGCGTTTGAGTGGGAAGCAATATGTCGAAGGGTTCAAGATTGAAGTAGCCGGGTAATGGGTGGATCGGGATTGTTCCGAATCTGATGTGGAGGATAGCTCGGCGTTACCACTAAGCGCCTGTATGGCTGGATCAAGGAATACGGAGATTAGAATGATCAACAATCATTCAGTTTATGCGCAAATTCAAGAAGAAAAGGTGACCAGTTCGGGCTCCGCCAGCGTGCGCAGTTCCATTTCCTCATATTAACTGTCGATTAGGAGGCAAGTCCGTTGGGTAACCAAACTGCTCGGCCAATACTTTTACGCAAGCCGATCTGGATAACAACGAAACTCGCCGGGGAAGGGCTGTACGGACGGACGGACCTTGCTGTACATGGGGGTCTGCTCCATACTGTTTGCGAGGAGGCGAAGTGCCCCAACCGCAGTGAATGCTGGAGTCGCGGCACGGCGACCTTTATGTTGTTGGGAGATATATGCACGCGCGCATGCGGGTTTTGTGCGATAAAAAGTGGACGTCCGACCTTTCATGAAACCGATGAGCCGCGCCAAGTCGCTGACGCAGTGGCGGCAATGAACCTCAAGTACGTTGTCCTCACGTCTGTTAACCGTGACGATCTACCAGACGGCGGGGTTGGCGTGTTTGCGGACACGTTGCGTGAACTGAGGCGACGCTGGCCGGGGATTGGAGTCGAATTTTTGACCCCCGACTTTCGTAACTGCCAGGAGAAGGCAATTCAGGGCGTGCATGATGCGCTTGCGGGCTTGCCCGAAGGAGCGAATCGGACCCTTGTATGGGGCCACAACGTCGAAACCGTACCCAGACTCTACCGGCAAGTAAGAAAAGGGTCGAAATACGAGCGCTCCCTCGCGCTGTTGGAGGCGGTTGCACGCCTGGATGCTGTGGAAACCAAGTCCGCGTTAATGCTCGGTCTGGGGGAGACGCGAGATGAGGTCGTGGAAGTGCTTGCTGACCTGCGCGCGCGCGGTGTGAGGCGCGTTTCGCTCGGGCAATACTTGCAGCCCACGCTGCATCACTTGCCGGTCCTGCGATATTTGCCTCCGGACGAGTTCGCAGACTATGAGCTAGTTGCGCGCAGATTGGGTTTTACGTGGGTGAAGGCAGGACCATTAATGAGAAGTTCGTATTACGCCGAAGAGCAGTCGTAATTTATTTCCGGGCGTGACAGGAAAATCGTTGCTCGAAGCACCCTCCAGTCCAGTGCTGACGTTCGAGTCCGCGCGCGATTATGGCGATGTCTGGGCACTGACCGAATTGTGGAATTCGCTAGGTTTTGACCGCCTGCGTCAGATATTTCGGCGTACACGCCTACCTGCCCCGGGGAAAACTGCGGCTGTGCCGGCCGGCAATCTGGTCCTCGAAGAAGCGGAGCCGGAATCGACCGCGAGCCGCTTTGGCTACGGCCGGCGTTACCTTGCCCGGCCCAATGCCGTGCCGGTCGCCCCCCTGAGCCTGCCGTTCACCTGCCTTCCGGGCGACCAGGCGACCTACGAGCCGGTCAATCCGCCCCTGTTCGGCGCGGTGCGGGATGCCGCCCTGGATTTCTGGGGGCGGCGCGTGCTCGAAACCAAACTCAAGGTGCCGCCCGACTCGGTGCCGGAGTCCGTCTATCTGCTGAATGCCGGCCCCAATCGCTTCGGTGCCCTGGATTTCCGGCCCGAGATGGAGAGCCCAGAAGCCCCGGCGTTCAGGCGGAGGAGGTCACTGCCATGCAGTGGGTCTTGTTGTTCACCGCAGCCACTTGTGGCAGAATGCGTGCCTGTGCCAGAACTGTGACGCACTGGCGTCACATAAATGGTTGCTGCGGCGCTTTTGGGTGCCAGTTTGGGATTTGGCGAGCGCAGAGCGCATAGTTAAATCAAATAGTTAAACGTGGCGCATGGGTTCGCAACCCCTTGACATGGTGGGGGTCGTTGGTTCGAGTCCAATCGCGCCTACCAACGGATTCAATACAGAGAGATGGATGTGGCACGGAAAGGCAGCGTTATGACACCGCGAACTCGTGCTGCCGCACATGACAACTATCGTCGCGTTAATCCCTGAGTAGGTTTGTATCTGTCAAAAAAGCGCGGCTTATCCGCGCTTTTTTGTTTTGTGCCGGAGAAATCAATGTTGAATGTCACTTTGCCAGACGGTTCTGTCCGCAGTTTCCCCCAGCCGGTCACGGTGGCTGAAGTTGCCGCATCGATTGGCGCAGGGCTGGCCAAGGCCGCGCTCGCCGGACGCGTTGACGGCACCCTGGTGGATACCAGTTTCGTCATCGGGCAAGACGCGAAACTGTCCATCGTGACCGATCGTGATGCCGATGGCCTGGACATGATCCGCCACTCCACCGCGCACCTGCTGGCCTACGCGGTGAAAGAACTCTATCCGGATGCGCAAGTGACCATCGGTCCGGTGATCGAGGATGGCTTCTACTACGATTTTTCCTACAAGCGCCCGTTCACGCCGGACGATTTGCAGGCTATCGAGAAAAAGATGGCCGAGCTGGCCAGGCGCGATATCCCGGTCAGCCGGAAAGTTCTGCCGCGCGACGAGGCGGTGGCATATTTCAAGGGGCTGGGCGAGCACTACAAGGCGGAAATCATTGCCTCCATCCCGGCGAATGAGGAGGTGTCGCTGTACACCGAGGGCGATTTCACCGACCTGTGCCGCGGCCCGCATGTTCCCTCCACCGGAAAGCTCAGGCATTTCAAGTTGATGAAGCTGGCTGGCGCGTACTGGCGCGGCGATCACCGCAACGAAATGCTGCAGCGCGTATACGGCACCGCGTGGGCGAAAAAGGAAGACCTCGACGCTTACCTGTATCGCCTGGAAGAAGCCGAGAAGCGCGATCACCGCAAGCTGGCCAAGCAGCTCAGCCTGTTCCATATGCAGGATGAAGCGCCGGGCATGGTGTTCTGGCACCCTAACGGCTGGGTGATCTGGCAGCAGATCGAGCAGTACATGCGCGAAAAATTCCGCGAATACGGTTATCAGGAAGTGCGCACGCCGACGGTAATGGACCGGCAGATGTGGGAAAAATCCGGCCACTGGGAAAACTATCGCGACAACATGTTTACCACTGCGTCGGAGAACCGCGAATACGCGGTCAAGCCGATGAATTGCCCGGGCCATGTGCAAATATTCAATCGTGGTCTGCACAGCTACCGCGACCTGCCGCTGCGCCTGGCGGAATTCGGTTCATGCCACCGCAATGAGCCTTCCGGCGCGCTGCATGGCCTGATGCGGGTACGTGGCTTTACTCAGGACGACGCACACATTTTCTGTACCGAAGCGCAGATTGAATCCGAAGTGGCGGACTTTATTGTCATGCTGCAAAAAGTCTATGCAGACTTCGGCTTCAACGACATGCTGGTCAGGCTCTCCACACGCCCGGAAAAACGGGTGGGCTCGGACGAAACCTGGGACAAGGCCGAAGCCGGCTTGGCGGCGGCATTGCAGCAGAACGGCCTGGCGTACGACCTGCAGCCGGGTGAAGGTGCCTTCTACGGCCCCAAGATCGAATTCACGCTGAAAGACAGCCTCGGGCGCCTGTGGCAATGCGGCACCATCCAGCTCGACTTCAATCTGCCGGTGCGTCTGGATGCCGAGTTCGTGGACGAGGACAATACACGCAAAGCGCCGGTGATGCTGCACCGCGCCATTCTCGGCTCGATGGAACGCTTCATCGGTATCCTGATCGAGCATCATGCCGGCAACTTCCCGCTGTGGCTGGCGCCGCTGCAAGCAGTCGTGATGAATATCACCGACCATCAGGCGGAATACGCGCAAAAAGTCTGCGATGTGATGCGTCAGGAAGGTTTGCGCGTCACGGCGGACTTGAGAAATGAGAAAATAACCTATAAAATTCGGGAACATAGTTTGCAAAAGCTGCCTTACCAGCTGATCGTTGGCGACAAGGAAATGGCCGCAGGTGTGGTTGCAGTGCGCAGCCGCAGCGGCCAGGATCTCGGCCAGATGCCTTTGGAAGTGTTTATGGCACGACTCAAGGAAGCCGTGGCGCTGCGCAAGCCGGGCGGGGAGTGAGGTTTTCTCACTCCTCTTGTCTTTTGATTTACAGGAGTTGCAGCTATCGCTCAGGATAAAGAAACACGGGTCAACGGTGAAATTACCTGGCCGGAGATTCGTTTGGTGGGACTGGAAGGGGAACCCCTTGGTATCGTTAGCGCCGCCGAGGCGCTGAAACTGGCCGAGGAAGCCGAAGTGGATCTGGTGGAAATCGCCCCGCAGGCCAAGCCGCCGGTGTGTCGCCTGATGGACTACGGCAAGTTCAAGTACCAGCAGAGCAAGCGCCAGCACGAGGCCAAGGTCAAGCAGAAGCAGATCCAGGTCAAGGAAGTGAAGTTCCGACCCAATACTGACGAAGGCGACTACCAGATCAAGCTGCGCAACCTGATCCGCTTCCTGGAAGAAGGTGACAAGGCGAAAGTTACCCTGCGTTTCCGGGGTCGTGAAATGGCGCATCAGGAAATCGGTCTGGCGCAGTTAAGGCGTGTGGAAGCGGACCTGGCCGAACAGGCAGTGGTCGAGCAGTTTCCCAAGATGGAAGGCCGGCAGATGGTAATGATGCTGGGGCCCAAGAAGAAGTAAACAGAATTTTGCGGGCAAGTCGCGGTACGGCTTGCCTGCTTAAGGTATTTTCGCTGAAATCCGGCGAAAACCATCTGGCGCTAGCAGCCGCCGGATGTATCGCGGATGTCCGGGTTCCTAAATGTCTCGTTGTGAGACTGCCCGGCGTCTTGCCCAACAGGAGTTAATGCAATGCCGAAGATGAAAACCAAATCGGGTGCGGCCAAGCGCTTCAAGGCGCTGGCGAATGGTGGCGTAAAGCGCGGTCAGGCTTTCAAGCGCCACATTCTCACCAAGAAAACCACCAAGAACAAGCGCCAGTTGCGCGGCACGCTGATGGTCGATGCGACCAACATGCGTTCCGTTCGCGCCATGTTGCCCTACGCATAAAGGAGAGATGACATGCCAAGAGTAAAGCGTGGTGTAACGGCGCGCGCGCGTCACAAGAAAGTCCTCGACCTGGCCAAGGGCTATCGTGGTCGCCGCAAGAACGTCTACCGTGTCGCCAAGCAGGCGGTGATGAAGGCGGGGCAGTATGCCTACCGTGACCGTCGCCAGCGCAAGCGTCAGTTCCGCTCCCTGTGGATTGCGCGTATCAACGCGGCTGCGCGTGAGTGTGGTATGCGTTACAGCGTATTCATGAACGGTCTGAAAAAAGCCGAAATCGTGCTGGATCGCAAGGTACTGGCCGATCTGGCAGTATTCGACAAACCTGCGTTTGCGCAGCTTGCCGAGCAGGCCAAAGCCAAATTGGCGGCCTGAAGCTGACTATACCTTCAAAAAGGAGGCCGTCGGCCTCCTTTTTTGTGGGCGCTTCCAGAAATTCAATCTGGCGCAAATGTATCAGATGCCGGTTGAATTTCTTGAGACGCTCTCTTGAGACAAACCATCATGCAAAATCTCGACACTATTGTTGCCGCAGCGCTAGCCGAATTCGCCGCAGTCAACCAGGCCGTTGAACTGGAGCAGGCAAAAGCCCGCTATCTCGGCAAAGCCGGTTTGCTCACCGGGCAATTGAAACAACTGGGCAAGCTTCCCGCCGCAGAACGCCCGGCAGCGGGCAACGTGATCAATCAGGCCAAGGAACGGATTCAGCAGGCGCTGGAAGCGCGCCGCGCAGCCTTGTCCCGGGCTGAGCTGGATAACAGGCTGGCGGCGGAAACCCTGGATGTGACGCTGCCCGGACGCGGCCTGGGCACAGGCGGCCTGCACCCGGTGACGCGCACGCTGGCACGCATCCAGGCGCTGTTCGCCTCGATCGGTTTCGAGGTGGCGGAAGGCCCGGAGATTGAAACCGATTTCTACAATTTCACCGCACTGAATATTCCGGAAAACCACCCGGCGCGCGCCATGCACGACACTTTCTACGTGGATGACAAACACCTGCTGCGCACCCACACGTCGCCGGTGCAGATACATTATTTGCAGAACAATCAGCCGCCGCTCAAGATCATCGCGCCAGGCCGGGTATATCGCTGCGATTCCGACGTGACCCACACACCCATGTTTCATCAAGTCGAGGGATTGTGGGTGGACGAAGAGGTGAGTTTCGCGGCATTGAAAGGCGTGCTGGCGGATTTCATGCAGCGTTTTTTTGAACGCGATGACCTGAAGGTGCGCTTCCGCCCATCGTTTTTCCCGTTCACCGAACCGTCGGCGGAAATGGATATCGCTTGCGTGATGTGCGGTGGCGGCGGTTGCCGCGTATGCAGCCATACCGGCTGGCTGGAAGTGCTGGGCTGCGGCATGGTGCATCCCAATGTGCTGGGACATGTGCATGTGGATAGCGAAAAATACCTCGGTTTCGCGTTTGGCATGGGGGTGGAACGGCTGGCCATGCTGCGCTACGGTGTGGATGACCTGCGCCTGTTTTTCGCTAATGATTTGCGTTTCCTGAAACAGTTCAACTGAACCATCAAGATGAAATTCTCCGAGCTCTGGTTGCGTACCCTTGTTAATCCTGCGCTGGACAGCGCGGCGCTGTCCCATCTTCTTACCATGGCCGGACTGGAGGTCGAAGCGCTGGACCCGGTCGCGGCGGATTTTTCCGGCGTGGTGGTGGGGCAGGTGCTGTCCGTAGCGCCGCATCCGGATGCCGATCGCCTGCGCGTGTGCCTGGTAGATGCCGGCACTGGCAGCCCGTTGCAGATCGTATGTGGCGCACCCAATGTAAGTGAAGGCGCGCGCGTGCCTTGCGCCCTGGCAGGCGCCCGCTTGCCGGGCTTTGAAATCAAGAAAGCCAAGTTGCGGGGTGTGGAATCGCAGGGTATGTTGTGCTCCGCGCGCGAGCTGGGACTGGCAGAACAAGCCGATGGCCTGCTGTTGTTGCCGAACGACGCACCGGTGGGTAGCAATATCCGCGATTATCTGCATCTGGATGACAGGCTTTATACGCTCAAACTTACCCCCAATCGCAGCGATTGCCTGAGCGTGGCCGGCGTGGCGCGTGAAGTGGCCGCGCTTACCGGCAGTCCATTGAACTTGCCCCGGATTGAACCCGCAGCGGTCACCGGCAGGCTCACCCGCATGGTGCAGGTGACTGCAGGACAAGCCTGCCCGCGCTATTGCGGGCGCGTCATCAGCCAGCTCAATCGCGCGGCTCAAACACCGGGCTGGATGATTGAACGCCTTTCCCGCAGTGGCCTGCGCAGTATCAGTCCGGTAGTGGACATTACCAACTATGTATTGCTGGAGTTGGGACAACCCTTGCATGCCTTTGATCTGGACAAGCTTGCTGGCGATATCCAGGTGCGCATGGCCACGCCGGGTGAAACGCTGACGCTGCTGAATGATCAGCGTGCGACGCTGGAAGCGGACATGCTGGTGATCGCCGATGACAACGGCGCGCAGGCGCTCGCTGGCATCATGGGGGGGGCGGCCACCGCAGTGGATGAAAATACCTCGGAAATTTTTCTTGAGGCAGCGTATTTCAGCCCCGGCGCGATTGCCGGACGGGCGCGCCGGCTGGGCTTGTCCACCGATTCATCGCACCGTTTTGAGCGCGGGGTGGACTACGCAGCCACGCGCGATGCGCTGGAACGCGCCACGGCATTGATACTTGAAATTTGCGCTGGCGCGGCAAGTGCAATCACCGAAATAACAGGCGATCTGCCACAACGTGCGCCTGTCATGCTGCGCACCGCGCGTGCCAGCAAAGTGTTGGGCGTGGCGCTGAGTGACGCGCAGGTGGAAGTGTTGCTGGGCCGCCTGTGCTTTGACTTTCAGCGCGATGGCGCGGCCTATCAGGTGACGCCGCCCAGCTACCGCTTTGACCTGAATATCGAGGAAGACCTGATCGAAGAACTGGCGCGGCTCCATGGTTATGACAACATTGTTGCGCAGGCCCCGGTCGCCCGCCTGACCATGTTGCCGCAGCCGGAGCAACAGCGTGGGGTGGATGCGTTGCGCACCCTGCTCACCGCGCGTGATTATCAGGAAGTCATTACCTACAGCTTTGTAGATGCCGCATGGGAAGCGGATTTCGCACCCGGCGCTCAGCCCGTCGTGCTGAAAAATCCCATCGCCAGTCAGATGGGCGTGATGCGCTCCACCTTGTTGGGCGGCCTGATGGATGTGCTGCGCAACAATCTGAACCGGCGCCAGGAGCGTGTGCGTATTTTTGAGAGCGGACGCTGTTATCTGCCGGCGGCCGAGGGCTTCGATCAGCCGCAACGCCTGGCTGGACTGGCTTACGGCAGCGCTATGCCGGAGCAGTGGGGGAGTGCGGCGCGCAACGTGGACTTTTTTGACGTCAAAGCCGATCTCGAAGCGCTGTGCTGGCCACAGCCTGCACGCTTTGAAAAATCCGCTCATCCTGCGCTGCATCCAGGCCAGTGCGCTGAAATGTGGTTGAATGGTGTCCATGCCGGCTGGCTGGGTACATTACACCCACGGCTGACGCAGCAATATGATTTGGCGACAGCGCCGGTTGTGTTTGAACTCGCCCTGCCGGCATTGTTAACGCGGAAGCTGCCCAGGCATGGCGAGATTTCGCGTTTCCAGAGCGTGCGCCGTGATCTGGCCGTGATAGTCGATGAATCGGCGCCGGTACAGGCTTTGATTGATGCGATGTACGCAGCACGCATAGAGGGTGTTGCCGAGATTACATTGTTTGACGTGTATCGCGGCAAAGGCATTGATTCTGATAAAAAAAGTCTTGCATTCCGGGTGCTGTTGCAAGATACTCAAAAGACCTTTACCGACACTGAAGTGGATACCGCCATGGCGTACTTCACCGATCTGTTAAAACAACAATTCAACGCGCAATTACGTTCCTGAGGTAGTCATGACCCTGACCAAGGCAGAACTGGCAGACATGCTGTTCGAAAAAGTTGGCCTGAATAAACGCGAAGCCAAAGACATGGTGGAGTCGTTTTTCGAAGAAATACGCATTGCACTGGAAGCGGGCGATACCGTGAAGCTTTCCGGCTTTGGCAATTTTCAGCTGCGTGACAAACCGCAGCGTCCTGGCCGCAATCCCAAAACCGGCGAAGAAATGCCAATCACGGCACGCCGCGTGGTGACCTTTCACGCCAGCCAGAAACTCAAATCGCAGGTAGAAGACGCGCATGGCGGAACATCAGCCAACTAGTCAACTGCCGCCGATTCCTGCCAAGCGCTACTTCACTATCGGCGAGGTCAGCGAACTGTGCGGGGTGAAGCCGCACGTACTGCGCTACTGGGAACAGGAATTCGGCCAGCTCAAACCAGTCAAGCGACGTGGTAACCGTCGTTACTATCAGCATCATGAAGTGCTGCTGATTCGCCGCATCCGGGAACTGCTTTATGAGCAGGGATTCACGATCAATGGCGCACGCCATCGTCTGGATGTGCTGGCCACATCCGACGCCGCCGAGGCCGCACCCACGGTGACTGAATCGGTAACGGATTATGCAGCACTGCGTCGCGAAATGATGGAAATTGTCGAGTTGCTGCGCCTGTGATTTTTTAGCTCCAGTCTTTGTCCAGGCGCTACAGACTCTGCTATAATCGCGGCCTTCGGGGCGTAGCGCAGCCTGGTAGCGTACTTGCATGGGGTGCAAGTGGTCGGAGGTTCAAATCCTCTCGCCCCGACCAGAACAATGCCCAGGTGTCATGCCTTTCTAGAAAGCAATTCACGGGAATTTCAGAGTAGCCGTCCACTATGCGCATTTTGCTGAGCAACGACGACGGTTACTTTGCACCCGGTCTCGCCATCCTGGCGGATACACTCTCACACATCGCAGATATCACGGTGGTTGCCCCCGAGCGCGACCGCAGCGGCGCCAGCAATTCCCTCACACTCGATCGTCCGCTGATGCTGCGCCAGGCGCACTCCGGGTTTTATTACGTCAATGGTACGCCCACGGACTGCGTTCACCTCGCGGTTACGGGTATGCTCGATCACCTGCCGGACATGGTTATCTCCGGTATCAATCACGGTGCCAACATGGGCGACGACACTATTTATTCGGGCACCATAGCGGCAGCCACCGAAGGGTTTTTACTGGGGGTGCCGTCGCTGGCGATATCCCTGGCGAGCCATGCAGCGGGCAACTATGCCACAGCCGCGCGTGTTGCCAGCGAGCTCGCGCAACGTGTCATGGCACGGCCTTTTGCGGCACCGCTACTGCTCAACGTGAACGTGCCGGATATTCCCTATCAGGACTTGCAAGGCACCGCAATCACCCGCCTCGGACGCCGCCACAAAGCCGAACCGGTGGTCAAATCCACCAATCCGCGCGGTCAGACGGTGTATTGGGTGGGGGCTGCGGGTGCGGCGCAGGATGCAGGCGAAGGCACGGATTTCCATGCGGTGGCGAATGGGCGTGTGTCGGTGACGCCGTTGCAGATGGATCTCACCCAGTTCAGTCAACTGGCGCCGCTGCGGGCGTGGTTGCAGGCATGAGCGTGACGCGTCACAGCGGTATCGGCATGACTTCCGAGCGTACCCGCGCGCGCATGGTCGAGCGCCTGCGTGCGCAGGGGATCAAGGACAACAACGTACTCACCGCGATGGGCATGGTGCCCCGGCATATTTTTGTGGATGAGGCACTGTCCATCCGGGCTTATGAGGACAGCGCGCTGCCGATAGGTTTCGGCCAGACCATTTCCAGCCCCTATAGCGTGGCGCGCATGATCGAGGTGCTGCGTGGCGGCGCCGACCTGCAGTGCGTGCTGGAAGTCGGCACAGGTTGCGGCTACCAGGCCGCTGTACTGGCCAAGCTGGCACGCGAAGTGTACTCGGTTGAGCGCATTGCCACGCTGCTCGGGCGCGCGCGTCGTACCATACGCGAACTACGCATCGGCAATATCAAACTTAAACATGGCGATGGTAGCATTGGGTTAAAGGATGTGGCACCTTTCGATGGCATCATCCTTGCCGCCGCCATACCCACTCCCCCCCAGGCGTTGCTGGAACAACTGGCGCAGGGCGGCCGCATGGTATTGCCGCGAGGTATTGGTGAAACGCAGCAAATGGTGCTGATCGAGCGCACCGCAGAAGGTTTTCAGGAGACGGTGCTGGAAATGGTACATTTTGTTCCACTGTTGCCCGGAGTGCGCTGACGTGATGGTATTCGACAAGATTGCATGCCCGGTTTATCTGGTTGCTGTGATCCTTGCCCTGGGAGGATGCGCCACGCAGAATTCTGCGCCGGTTGTGGATGGCACCCAGCCTGGCACAAGCAATATTGTCAAGCCGGCAATCAAGTCCGCCACTACCCGCGCCGGCGCAGCAAAGCTGCATGACTGGCGACCGGACAGCCATACCGTGCAAAAAGGCGACACGCTCTACAGCATCGCGCTTGAATATGGCCTGGACTACCGTGATCTGGCGAGCTGGAATGCACTATCTGACAATAACCTGATCCGTGTCGGGCAGGTGTTGAAACTGAGTGCGCCGCAGCCAGGCAGCGGCATTGCGCAAGTCACGACATCTGAATCAGCAGTTCAGACCATCCCCCTCAAGATCGAACCGTTACCGCAGGCCCAGATAGCGACCGGCGCGGTGTTGATAACCCAGCCCAAGGCGGTCAAATTGCCCTACTCTGCCGCCGCATTGGCGCAGCTTGAACAAGGCGGGACGCCGCAGCCGGCCGCGCGGCCTCCCGCAACACCGGAGGCAGCGTCCGGGGTGGCGCCCGAGCCCGCATCCTCTGCAGAACAATCCCGACCGGCCGCGACTGCCAAGGAAACCGATGATACGGGTATTGATTGGATCTGGCCTACGCAAGGCCGGGTCATTGCCGGATTTGACGAAGCCAAAAACAGCAAGGGGCTGGATATAGCAGGCAAAGCCGGACAAGCCATATTCGCAGCCGCGCCGGGCAAGGTGGTGTATAGCGGCGCTGGTTTGCGCGGCTATGGCAAGCTGGTTATTATCAAGCACAACGCCATTTATTTGAGTGCCTACGCACACAATCAGCGGGTGCTGGTGAAAGAAGGTCAGACGGTTGCGCGCGGGCAGAAAATCGCCGAAATGGGTGACAGTGATGCCGATCAGGTCGCGCTGCATTTCGAAATCAGGAAAATGGGCCAACCGGTGGACCCGATGAAATATCTTCCCGGAGCACAAAAATAGCGATGCATGACGACAACGAGCAGGAAGACTACGCCGGTATCCCGGACGACAAATCCCAGACCGAAGTGCCCGAGGTCGAACTGGGATTTACCGAGGATGCGCATACCGATGTGACGCAGATGTACCTCAACGAAATTGGCCACAACGCATTGCTCAGCCCCACTGAGGAACGCCGCCTGGCCGAACTCACCCGTGCGGGCGATTTTGACGCCCGGCAAAAAATGATCGAACACAATCTGCGGCTGGTGGTGAATATCGCCAAGCATTACGCCAATCGCGGGCTGGCACTGCTGGACCTGATCGAGGAGGGCAACCTGGGACTGATTCATGCGCTGGAAAAGTTCGAGCCCGAACGCGGATTTCGTTTTTCCACTTATGCCACATGGTGGATACGCCAGAATATCGAGCGCGCCATCATGAACCAGTCGCGCACCATCCGCCTGCCGGTGCACGTCATCAAGGAACTCAACGTCATTTTGCGCGCCCGCCGTCATCTGGAAAATCACGGCGCCTCCGACCCGAGTGACGAGGACATCGCCCATCTGGTCGGGCTGCCGGTAGAAGATGTACGACGCATGTTGCGCCTGAATGACCGGGTGGCATCGCTCGACGCACCGCTCGATATTGATCCCAGTCTGTCCATCGGGGAGGCCATTGCAGATGGCAACAGCGCGTTGCCTGAAGACATGCTTGAGCACGCCGAGACTGAAGCCTTTGTGCGCCTGTGGCTGAGTGACCTCAACGACAAGCAGCGCTGGGTAATTGAGCGGCGTTTCGGGCTGGGCGGGCAGGATGTGCACACCCTGGAACAGCTGGCCGAAAGCCTCGACGTCACCCGTGAACGCGTGCGCCAGATCCAGATGGAAGCCCTGCACCATTTGCGGCGCATGCTGAAACGCACCGGCGTCAACAAGGACGCTCTGTTGTGACGCGGCATGCTTGACTGGCAGGCGATAGATAGCGTTCTGCTCGATATGGACGGGACCTTACTGGATCTCCATTTCGACAATTTCTTCTGGCGCCAGCATGTCCCCCGGCGCTACGCCGAGTTGCACGACATATCGCTGGCGGATGCGCACGATGAACTGGCCGGGCGTTATCAGCGCCATCTCGGCACGCTCAACTGGTACTGTGTGGATTTCTGGAGCCGCGAACTCCAGCTTGACATCGCCCAGCTGAAAATCGAGGTGCAACACCTCATTGCCGTATATCCGCAGGTGCCCGAATTTTTGCAAGCCGCACGTGCCGCCGGCAAGCGCGTCACCCTGGTCACCAACGCCCACCATAAAAGCCTCGCCTTGAAAATGCAGTGCACCCGGCTCGACATCCATTTTGATGCGCTGATCACTTCCCACCAGATCGGCCTGCCCAAGGAACATCCGGATTTCTGGCACAAGCTGCAAAGCACCGAACGCTATGACCCGGCCAGAACCTTGCTGGTGGACGACAGCCTGCCGGTACTGCGCGCCGCGCAAAGTTACGGCATTGCGCATTTGCTTTCGGTATACCGCCCGGACAGCAAGGAAGGGCGCAAGGATGTGGAAGGGTTTCGTGCGATTGAAGGCTTTAATGACATCATGCCGTGAGCATTAACTGATCAGTGCGTAATCAGGTACTCACGCCGATCAGCAACCCCATCACCACATGCCGCCCTTCTGCCACCAGGATATTGTAGGTGCGGCAGGCTGCGCCGGTGTCCATGACTTCGAGACCGATGCCTGCGTTGGTGAGGCAGGCAGACAGACGCGGGTGGGGAAAGCATAATGTCGTGCCGGTGCCGAGCAACGCGATTTCCGGCTTGAGCGCGAGCAGGGCCTGGAAGTGGTTTTCGTTGAGCTGGGAAAAATTGCCCACACGCCAGTCTTCAATAATTTCGTCGGGCGTGACGATCAGGCTGCGGGCATCATAGCGCTGACCGTTGATGATGACGTAATCGTTGCCATAGCCAGTGAACAGGTTTAGTCCTTGGGGCTGGGCGAGATGGAACTTCAAGCTGGTTCTCCAATTGCGGCGGGGGCTTGCGCTCGGGTAATATTATACATTTTGGAGCCGGCGCAGCAATGCGCCGCTTTTTTCGGAACCAAACCGAAAAAAGACTGCTACGGATTATCAAGTTGAAAATTATAGAGGCGCCCATGTTGCGACCGGTACGCAAATCTTCCAAACTGGAAAACGTCTGTTATGACATACGCGGGCCTGTGCTCGCCCGTTCCAAGCAGATGGAGGAGGAGGGGCAGCGCATCATCAAGCTGAATATCGGCAATCCGGCGCCGTTCGGCTTTGAGGCGCCTGAAGAGATCATCCAGGACGTCATCGTCAACTTGCCCAATGCCTCGGGGTATAGCGATTCCAAAGGCTTGTTCGCGGCCCGCAAGGCGATCATGCACTACACCCAGGGCAAAAATATCGCCGGAGTACAGATTGATGACATCATCATCGGCAATGGCGCATCCGAGCTGATTGTGCTGGCCATGCAGGCACTGCTCAACACCGGTGATGAGGTGCTGGTGCCGGCACCGGATTATCCGCTGTGGACGGCGGCAGTGAGCCTCGCAGGCGGTACGCCGCGCCACTATGTGTGCGACGAAGACACCGGCTGGATGCCGGATCTGGCGGATATTCGCGCCAAAATCACACCCAACACCCGCGCCATTGTGGTAATCAATCCGAACAATCCCACCGGAGCGCTGTATCCTGCCGAGTTGCTCAAGGAAATTGTGGAAGTCGCCCGCCAGCATCAGCTCATCATCTATGCCGACGAAATTTACGACAAGGTGCTCTACGATGGCCGCAGCCATGCATCCATCGCCGCGCTGGCGGAGGATGTGCTGTGCGTCACGCTCAATGGCTTGTCCAAAAATTACCGCGCCTGCGGTTATCGTGCCGGCTGGATGGTGATTTCTGGCGACAAGCGCCACGCCCAGGATTACATCGAAGGGCTGGGCATGCTGGCCTCGATGCGCCTGTGCTCCAACGTGCCGGGCCAATATGCGATTCAGACCGCACTGGGCGGCTATCAGAGCATCAACGACCTGGTGGCACCCGAAGGCCGCCTCACGCGCCAGCGTGACCTGGCATGGACGCTGCTCACAGCCATACCCGGGGTGAGCTGTGTGAAGCCGCAGGCCGCGCTGTACCTGTTCCCGCGCCTTGATCCCAGGGTATATCCGATTCAGGATGACCAGAAATTCATCCTGGACCTGCTGGAGGAGGAGCGTGTGCTGGTAGTGCAGGGCACCGGTTTTAACTGGCATCAGCCGGACCATTTCCGCGTCGTATTCCTGCCGCACGAGGATCATCTGCGCGAGGCCATCGAGCGCATTGCGCGCTACCTCGAACGCTACCGCAAACTGCACGGCTCCGCCAACTGACAATAATGGAAAAAACCGTAATGAAACCAATCAATGTAGGCCTGCTGGGTCTGGGCACGGTCGGGGGCGGTACACTCACCGTGTTGCGCCGCAATGCGACAGAAATCACCCGTCGCGCCGGGCGCGAGATTCGCGTGACCATGGCGGCAGTACGCGATCTCGACAAGGCCAGGCCATACGCATCGGCTGGCCTGGCGCTCACCAATAATCCGTTTGCCGTGGTGGACAACCCTGATATCGACATCGTGGTCGAAATGATGGGAGGGATCAGCCCCGCCAAAGACCTGATCCTGATGGCGATTGAAAACGGCAAACATGTAGTCACCGCCAACAAGGCGCTGATTGCCAACCACGGCACCGAAATCTTCGCGGCGGCGCAGAAGAAGGGTGTGATGGTCGCGTTCGAGGCCGCTGTCGGCGGCGGCATTCCCATCATCAAGGCAATCCGCGAAGGCCTCACCGCCAATCGTATCGAATGGATTGCCGGGATTATCAACGGCACCACCAATTTCATCCTGACCGAAATGCGCGACAAGGGTGCGGGTTTCGACGAAATGCTGAAAGAAGCGCAACGTCTGGGCTACGCCGAGGCCGATCCCACGTTTGACGTGGAAGGCGTGGACGCCGCACACAAGCTCACCATCATGTCGGCAATTGCGTTCGGCATTCCCATGCAATTCGAGCGCGCCTACATTGAGGGCATCACCCAGATCACCGGCGCTGACGTGAAGTACGCCGAACAACTGGGCTATCGCATCAAGCTGCTGGGCATTACCAGACGCACCGCCAAGGGCATCGAGTTGCGCGTCCATCCCGCGCTGATCCCGGCGCGGCGCCTGATTGCCAATGTGGATGGCGCAATGAATGCCATTCTGGTCAAAGGCGATGCGGTTGGCCCGACCCTGTACTACGGTGCCGGAGCCGGTGCCGAGCCTACCGCTTCCTCGGTGGTTGCCGATCTGGTGGACATCACGCGCATGCACACCGCCGATCCGCACAACCGCGTGCCGCATCTGGCGTTCCAGCCGGATGCGCTGTCCGATGAACCCATCCTGCCGATGGATGAAGTCCGCACAGCCTACTATTTGCGCCTGCGCGCGCTAGACAAGCCAGGGGTGCTGGCCGATGTGACGCGCATCCTGGCTGACCTGGATATTTCAATTGACGCGATGATGCAAAAAGAGCCACATGAGGGTGAGGAACAGGTGGACATCATCATGCTCACGCATCAGAGCGTGGAGAAGAACATCAACGCGGCGATGACCAAAATCGAGTCGCTGCCGGCGATTTGCGGCAAGATTGCGCGCATTCGCCTGGAACAACTGGGCAAGTGATCTTTACGGGGCCGGCAAACATGCCCCTGAGGTAAATACCATGGTCATGCGTTATATCAGCACGCGCGGCAACGCGCCTGCACAAACTTTCACCGAGATTTTGCTGGGCGGTCTCGCGCCAGACGGCGGACTGTATTTACCGGAAACCTATCCGCAGTTTTCCGCCAATGATTTGGCACGCATGCGCGGGATGAATTACCGCGAGCTGGCGTTCGAGATATTGTCGCGCTATGCCGACGACATTCCTGCCGGTGACCTGCGTGCCATTATCGACAAAACCTATACCCCCGGGGTGTACTGCAACACGCGCCCGGACGAAAACGCCGCAGACATCACGCCGCTGCATACCCTGGAGCCGGGTTTGCACCTGCTATGCCTGTCCAATGGTCCCACGCTGGCATTCAAGGACATGGCGATGCAGTTGCTGGGCAACCTGTTCGAGTACGCGCTGAACAGGGCTGGACAGGACATCAATATCCTCGGCGCCACCTCGGGCGATACCGGTTCCTCTGCCGAATACGCGATGCGCGGCAAACGCGGCATCCGCGTGTTCATGTTGTCGCCACACGGCAAGATGAGCCGTTTTCAGACCGCGCAGATGTTCTCGCTGCAAGACCCCAATATTTTCAACATTGCCATCGACGGCGTGTTCGATGATTGTCAGGACATCGTCAAGGCCGTATCCAACGACCATGCCTACAAGGCGCAATACAAAATCGGCGCGGTCAATTCCATCAACTGGGGACGCGTGGCCGCACAGATTGTGTACTACTTCAAAGGTTATTTTGCCGCCACCCACAGCAACGACCAGCAGGTGAATTTCTCGGTGCCGTCGGGCAATTTTGGCAATGTCTGCGCAGGGCATATTGCACGCATGATGGGGCTGCCGATCAAACACCTGATTGTCGCCACCAACGAAAACGATGTGCTCGACGAGTTCTTCAAGACCGGCGTCTATCGTCCCCGCGGGGCAGCAGATACCTACCATACCAGCAGCCCGTCAATGGATATCTCCAAAGCTTCCAACTTCGAGCGTTTTGTCGCCGACCTGAGCGGACGCGACGGGAAAAAACTGCGCAACTGGTGGAGCGCGGTGGATCAGGGTGGCGGGCTTGATGTCAACCAGGAAGGCTTATTTGAAAAAGTGGCAGATTTCGGACTGCTATCTGGCGCCAGCAATCACGCCCACCGCATGGAGACGATCCGCGATACCTGGGAAAAATACGGCGTGATGATTGATACCCACACCGCCGACGGCCTCAAGGTTGCGCTGGAATACCATGAACCGGGCACGCCCATGTTGTGTCTGGAAACTGCGCTGCCGGCCAAATTTGAAGACGCCATCCACGAGGCGCTGGGACGTGCCCCCCTGCGCCCGGCAAGTATGGAAGGCCTGGAGCGCCTGCCGCAGCGGTTTGATGTAATGGCAGCAGATGTTGAAATGGTAAAACGGTTCGTGGCGCTGCACGCGACGAGCTGAGACGATCGAAATATTCATCTTGTAAGACAAACGCTTACAGGAAAGCGGCTGCCATTACCTACGAAAAATACCGTGCTGCGCCGATTTGCAGTTCCCTGAACAAACGCCAATATTCGTACCACCAGTGATGCCACTGGCAAACCGAATCGAGACGGACAAGGGAGACGAAAATGATCCTGAACGCGATACGCAATGCGTTGCGCCACGCGCTTCGTGCAGCAGTCAATTGCTGCATGCTCATGACATCCAGCCACGCTACCCCCACCCTGGCCTGCGTCCCGGTCAATCCACGT
The DNA here is from genome assembly GCF_009938015.1 of Sulfuriferula plumbiphila. Classification (NCBI taxonomy): domain Bacteria; kingdom Pseudomonadati; phylum Pseudomonadota; class Betaproteobacteria; order Nitrosomonadales; family Sulfuricellaceae; genus Sulfuriferula; species Sulfuriferula plumbiphila. The sequence goes on from NZ_AP021884.1 coordinate 1,618,805, forward strand.
GGGAGGGTTTAATCATGCCAGCCATCAGTCACGCCGCCAGCAAAAATAGCTACATCGTGCAACATGCCCTGCTGGTCAAACGCCTGGCCTATCACCTGAAAGCGAAATTGCCGCCCAGTGTCGAGATGGATGATCTGGTGCAGGCCGGGATGATTGGTCTCCTCGATGCGGTTAACCGCTACGAAGAAACCAACGGTGCACAATTTGAAACCTACGCGGTGCAGCGCATACGCGGTGCCATGCTGGATGAACTGCGCAGCAACGACTGGATGCCACGCAGCGCGCGTCAGAACATGCGCAAAATCGAAGTGGCTATCAGTACCCTGCAACAATTGCTGGGACGCGCTCCTCGCCAGACCGAAATTGCCAAACATCTCAAACTGACCCTGGCCGAATACCAGCTAATGCTGTGCGAGGGAAGCGGGCACCAACTGCTGTATTACGAAGATTTTCATGAGGGAGGGGGGCATGGCAATTTCCTCGACCGGCACTACATGGATACTTCCAGCGACCCGTTGCAAAGCCTCATTGACAACGGTTTCCGCGGCGCGGTAATCGACGCAATTGGCCGTCTTCCCAAGCGTGAAAAACAGATGATGGGGCTATATTATGAGCAGGAAATGAACCTCAAGGAAATCGGTGTGGTGATGGGCGTTTCCGAATCACGCGTATGCCAGTTGCATGGCCAGGCAGTAGCACGCATCCGTGCCATGCTGCGTACCCAGACCTGGGTTGTGAATGTTTAAAGGGTACTCCGGAAACACAATCTCCGTCGCGGCAGGGCCTTGCTCGAATTTGTAGAGGTTCCCGGAATGCAGGCAGAGCTTGCGCATCCGGCAGAAGTGCGTTGGCAGGTGAAGTCGGGTACATGGCGTGCTACCATTCACGCTCACCCGAATAGCCATACATGATGAACGACCTGGCAACCGTATTCAGCGCCGACGGCGTATTTGCAGCAGCCATTCCAGGTTACCGGGTACGCGCGCAACAATTGGAACTTGCCAATGCCATTGGACAGACCATCGAGTCCCGCAGCGTACTCATCGCCGAAGCGGGCACCGGTACCGGAAAAACGCTCGCCTACCTTGCCCCGGCGCTGCTGCATGGCGGCAAGGTAATCATCTCTACCGGCACAAAAAACTTGCAAGACCAGCTCTACCGGCGCGATCTGCCCACGGTGCGCGCTGCCCTTAAAGTGCCCGCTATTGTGGCGCTGCTCAAGGGGCGTGCCAATTATGTCTGCCACTACCATCTGGAACGTGCGCGCGAAGAAGGCCGTTTCATGTCGCGCGAAGATGTGGCGCACCTGGAACAGGTGAGCCGCTTTGCCGAATCCAGCCGCAGCGGCGACAGGGCGGAACTGCATGGCGTGGCCGAAGACGCCAATATCTGGCGTTACGTCACTTCCAGCCGGGAAAATTGTCTGGGCAGCGATTGCCCGCATCATAAAAAATGTTTTGTGCTGGAAGCGCGCAAAAAAGCGCTGGAGGCGGATATCGTGGTGGTCAACCATCATCTGTTTTTTGCCGATGTCTGGCTGCGCGATGAAGGTGTGGCGGAGCTGCTGCCGGCATGCAATACGGTGATATTTGATGAAGCCCACCAACTGCCCGAAACAGCCGGGTTATTCTTTGGCGAAACCCTGACCACCGGTCAGTTAGTCGAACTGGCACGGGACGCGCGGCTGGAGGCGATACAGTCGTGCAAGGATTACGCGGCACTACCCGAGGCGGCGCAAAAGCTGGATAAGGCAGCGCGTGATTTGCGTTTGGTATTCAGTGAGGACAGCGGGCGCTGGCCGCTGGAAAAAGTGTGCGACCGCAGCGGGTTTGAAGCGGCTTTTGTCGATGCGGGTGCTGCACTGGATGAACTGGTGGCACACCTGGAAACGCAGGCGCAGCGTGCACCGGGTCTGGAGAACTGCTGGCAGCGCGGGCGCGAGCTGGCAAACATGCATGCAAAATGGCAGGAGCCCGCACCTGCCGAGAGTGTGCGCTGGGTAGAAGCATTCAGCCACGCATTGGGGTTCAACACCACGCCGCTGTCGGTCGCAGAGATATTCACAAAGCAGATCGAGGGTAGCGCCCGCGCCTGGATTTTTACTTCGGCGACCCTGTCGGTGAAAGGCGATTTTGCCCATTACCGCAAGCAGCTCGGACTTATGGAGGCAACCAGCGCATCATGGGAGAGCCCATTCGACTATGACCGGCAGGCCATGCTCTACGCGCCGCCTGGCATGCCCGAGCCCAACACGCCGAACTACACTCGCGCCGTGCTGGAGGCTGCGCTGCCAGTGATTGCCGCCAGCCAGGGCAGGGCGTTTCTGCTGTTTACCTCGCTGCGTGCGATGAAAGAAGCGCATGGCCTGCTGCAACAGGCCTTCGAGCAGAGCGCGCTTGATTACCCCATTCTCATGCAGGGCGAGCAATCCCGCACCGAACTCCTCGAACGTTTTCGTCAGCTCGGAAACGCCGTATTGCTTGGCAGTCAGAGCTTCTGGGAGGGCGTGGACGTCAAGGGTGAAGCGCTGTCCCTGGTGGTAATTGATAAACTGCCGTTTGCACCGCCGGACGATCCGGTGCTGGCAGCGCGTATCAGTCATATCAATCAGTCGGGCGGCAATGCTTTCATGGAATATCAACTGCCGCATGCGGTGATTACCCTCAAGCAGGGCGCTGGTCGATTGATTCGCGACGAAGCCGACCGCGGCGTGCTGATGATCTGCGATCCGCGTCTGCTTTCCAAACCCTACGGACGGCGCATCTGGCAAAGCCTGCCGCCGATGCGGCGCAGCCGCGAGCTCGCAGATGTGCAGAGCTTTTTTGCCCGGCCGCAATAAGCTGGCCAGGGAAGGCTGCGGTCGGAGACGGTTGGACGCTGTTCAAATCACAATCTAAAATCAACGGGTTCATTCCTCACACCGACGTGCAATGAGCACGGCATTGCTGCCGCCGAATGCGAAGGAGTTGGAGAGCACTGCGCTCAGCGTTTTCTGGCGCATGCCTTCCGCCACCACGTCGATGCCGAGGCCGGGGTCGGTTACCCGGCAGTGGGCGGTCGGTGGAATCACGTTTTTTTGCATGGCGATAATGGCAATGGCCAGTTCCACTGCCCCGCCTGCACCCATCAGGTGACCGTGCACCGCTTTGCTCGAGCTAACCGGCAGGGTGTGCAGATGTTCGCTAAACACCGTACGTAATGATTCCGCTTCGACGGCATCGCCAGCCGGCGTTCCGGTGCCATGCGCATTGACATAGTCGATTGCGCCTGGATCGAGTCCAGCGTCGGTTAGCGCGTGGCGAATGGCTTTGACCTGTCCGCTTGATGAAGGGTGAGTAATATGGGCAGCATCGCAAGAAGCCCCATAGCCGGCCAGTTCAGCCAGGATGGTCGCGCCGCGAGCCTGGGCCGAAGCCAGGCTTTCCAGCACCAGAAAGGCGGCACCCTCACCCAATACCAGGCCATTGCGATCAGCCGAAAAGGGGCGGCAGGATGCTTCCACTTGGGCATCGGGAGTGGCCAGGGCGCGTAGCGCATGCCAGGCATGCAAGATGCCATAAGTCAACAATGCTTCGCTGCCACCGGCCAGTATGCGTTCGCTATAGCCATGGCGAATGGCGCGCAGCGCTTCACCGATGGCGCTGCTGGAGGAAGCGCAGGCAATTGAATAGGTGTTATTGACGCCGCTCAGGCCGAAGCGGATAGCCAGCTCTGAAGCCGCCGCGTTGTTTATGCCGCGTGGCAGCGTCATCGGCGCGAGACGGTTGCGGTTTTCCCCATACAGACGGTAGAACGCCTCGTCGGTGGTGGTGCTGGCGCCGGAGCCGGTGCCAAGATGGACGCCCATGTCAGCCAGCAGCTCGGGACGTTCAAGCAGGCCGGCTTCGGTCAGCGCATAGCGGCCCGCGGCCAGCGCCAGTTGCGTGACCCGGTCGGGCGGCGCCCCCTTGCTGGCATCGTCGATGGGTGTGTCGATCCAGGCGGCAAGCTGTACCGGCGAGGCGCGTTCCCCCGCAGGCAGCAACCGTATCCCAGAGCGGCCTTCTGCTACATTGTCAAACAGGGGACCGGGCCAGTTGCCGACGGGTGAGACGATGCCCATCCCGGTGACGACAACGCGACGCAGTTCACTCATGCTGGAGCTTTGCGGTGACCTGATCCAGCACATCACCGACGGTTACCGGCGGCTCGCCGGTTTGGTCAAAACGAATATTGAAACTGTCCTCGATCTGGAACATGAATTCGATGGTGGCCAGCGAGTCGAGCCCGATTTGTTCCAGTGTCGTTTCGCGCGAAAGCCCCGCGCGGGGAATCTCAAGTTGCTGAGCCAGCATGTCGCACAGGCGGTTTTCGGTATCGTTCACTGTTTCTTTCTTTGGGGCATAAGCGGGGCGTGGATCGGAGGAGCAAAGGGCTGCATGGCGTCAGCGCTGGCCTGAAAAAAATCGACGGTGAGCGCTGCAACACGCTCGCGCTCGTTGTCGAGTGTGATCATGTGGTAGCTGTCATGCAACTGCACCAGGCGTACATCGCGCGCCTGTACCCGGCGTTGTACCAGATAGGCGCTTTTCAGACTGGCGATGTCGTCTTCACTGGAATGCAATATAAGCGTGGGTGCGACGACCTGCGGCAAGTGGCGGCGCGTGTATCGCATCAGTTTTTCCGCTTCGTGCAGTGCCGGCAGTGAGAGGGCGGAAGCGCCGACCGCGGAAATCGGTCCCGCCGCTACCTGGCGTTCGATCCATTCGCGCAAACGTTCATTCTTGATGCCGAAGGGTGAGGTTTCGCGGATCAGCATGCGATGCCGTAATGGTGTGAAATAGCCTAGCGGGCTCAGAAAACGGTACCAGGGGGTATTCCAGCCGTCGTAGTACAGGGTGGTGGATAGTGCACCGACTGCCGCAACGGCTCCGCTGCGCGCGACGGCAACCGCCAGCGCCAGCGTGGCACCCATGCTTAAACCGCATATTGCGACTTGGCTGTACCGGGTGGCGAGCGTGTCGAAGCGAGCCACCGCCTCATCCAGCCAATCGCGCCAACTGCCTGTGCTGGCCTTGGCGGAAAAACCATAGCCTGTCAGGTGCGGCGCATCGACCGTGAAACCGGTGCGATGAAGCGCCTTGAGCAGCGGCTGCAGTTCAAGCGGAGTGCTGCGCAGGCCGTGGAGTGCGAGCACGGCATAATCACCACCGGCCAGAAACTGGGCGCGATTGATATCATTCGTCATGGGATTGATTTCTTGTAATGTTTTTGCGAACGTCAACAAAGCCCAAAAAAACTGTCGAGACCCTATTCACGCCTGGCATTGCTTCATCATGAGGTAGGTGCGTGGAGCATGCTTTGAGGCATGCCTGCCCTGCCATTGTAGCTTTTGAACCTTACGATTCACTTAAATGCCCAGTGTCCAGCAAACCGCTGCCTGAGATAACCTCTCGAAGATGAAATTTAAGATAAACGACGGTATAGAGATGCCTGGTCAAGTGGTTTGGCGGATAGTGCACGCAGCATTCATCCAGCCGCCCATCACTCGACCTTTAAAACGTCCCGTGCAGCCGCACGGCACCGATGGAAACCGGCCCACGCTCGGCGTTATACGCGGGATTGCGGATGTATTGGTAGTCCAGGGTAAGCCAGGTGCCTTTTACAGCCCCAAGGCTATAGTAGGTTTCCAGGATTCTTTCCGGACGGTAGTTGAGTGCGCCGTCGCCGATGAAGAAACTGATGCCGCCGGCGGCCAAATAGCCGCGCCGCTGACGCGACAGTCCGTTTTGCACGAGCGCGACGCCCATGCTGTCCTGAGTGCGACCCCAGGCACTGCCCTGGACGACTGCTCCTGCAGACAGTGAGTTGTCTATTTCGGTGAAGGCGTAGGTTTCGGTTTTGCCGTCAGCCCAACTGGCGCGGCCGAACACGCCCACATCGGGAGTGAGCTGTTGTTCCAGGTTGAGGTCAAAGCCGTATTTGATCTGATTGCCGTAACGCACATTGTTGATGTCCGGCACGCCGCCGTGGAGCGCGGCATAATCCAGCGCATCCTGGAAGCGGGACATCACAGTGCGGTTGCGGAAAGCCAGCAGGTGCACCTTGCCCGGTTGACCGGCTAGCGTATGGTCGTGTTCCACTTCGATCTGGTCGCCGTAGTGACTGAAGATATTCTGATCGAGAGCAAGCTGGTTGGGCACCTTGGGCTGGATGAAGCGGCCGGCGCGCAAGGCCCAGTCGTCGTGATAGTACTCCAGCGCTGCGCCCCAGGAATAGCCACGCGAATCAGCGGCGTAGTCGTAAGCGCCCGCCGTCATGAGAGACCAGTTGAGAAACTGGGTACGCGGATCGTGGCTGTAGGCGTTATTGTCGAATATGTCCGTTACGGAAAGCTTGCCAATGGTGAGCGCTATCCGGCGGCTATCTATTGTTCCTGCGAGTTGGTTGGCTGCCGAATCAACCGCATTTTGTGTACCGCCCAGTCCCCAGGTTTGGCGCAGAAAGATCCTGGCCACGTAAAATGTCGGCGTAGGCCCGGCGGTGCGGGCGATTTCTCCGTTGGTGAAACCGCCCAGGCCAGTGAGGTTGGAGAGCGGGACGCCTTGCGCCACTTCCGGGTTGAAATACAGTTCGCCCCCCGCCCATGGCCGCATACCGAGGAAAGCGGTCCCGGTGAAGGAATAGCTTTTTGCCCGCTCCGGAGAGAGGCTGTCGGGTCCGCTGTAGGCGGCATTGAATGGCGCCTTGCCCTGCCAGATGTAGGTGGTCTGGAATTTGGCGTTCCAGCTTTCTTCATCTGCCCCACGGGCGAGAGGGAATCCGATGCTGGCCGCAACACAGACCAGCAGCAAAGGAGTGATAATGCGATGAATGGCCATAACGCTACACCAGGGGCAGTTTAAAACGCCAGCTCGACTAATTTAAAGCGCAATAGTCCAGCTGCGAGGACGAGATATGCGCGCAGAACGATCATCCAGATCCTGTTCAAGAGCGTCAGGTTGGCTGGCGCGGGTTGATCGAGTGGCGGCATCCGCCAAGTTTCTTTCAGCGCGGGATCCATCCGCTCGACACTGTCGATCTTAATGCCGCGCACTTTTTCCCGCGTCTTCGCACCGGTGGTTGTCGCGAGGCCGGCGCGGATCCCGCCGATGGGTACGCCTAGAACTTGCCAGCCCTGGATGTCAGGAAAAAGCGCGCCGCGGATATCACCAAGGCATGCACTACCGAGAACTCCACTCCCACGCATATCTGCACTAGGCGGTATCTCGTACTGCTCTTTGATCAGGCGATTTGATTTCAAGCTTGTTCTCCTGTTTCTTTCATTCGCACGGGTTACACGCGCGTGATCTGTTAGCGGCTCGCACTAGCAGATCCGCCGTCATGGAGTGATGTTTGCAGGCGGGATGGGCGCGCTTGCCGGGCAGTAGTGCTCATTCGCATCGTCATGCTGCGTCTATCTTCAATAACGCTCCGGAGGAGCGACGAGGAGCCCATACACGCCTTGGCGGACATGGTTTGCACTGGAGTCGTTGGTTTCATGCTGATCAGTCGTCTGCGCCGCCCGGGACGTGGTACGGCCGGGTAGCCACCGGTTCAAATGCCGCGCGCTAAAACGGGAGACGAATGCGGAGGAAATGCGAATTTTCAAAGCCATTTTTATACCTCTTCATTTCCACAACTGCCAGGCGATCAGCCGCAGCAGTTGAGACAGAAAGGCCGAACGCCCCCGACATCTCGATCTTCCTACGGCCCAAAGACCTGACAGGGAATCGAAATGAAATGGCGTGCGCTCTCAGTCCAGAACGAACCGATCTGCGCCGGATCCGGCCAGCGAAAGGGAGGTGCTTTATAGGTCGCCTCTAAGGAGGCGATAAAACTTGAAATTACCTAATGGCGCACCGTCCCGCTTTTGGGCGAGACGGTGGTTTGAGAATGGACTCAACCGACGATCTCGCTATTGTTTTGCGTTCAAGGATCTACCAGAGTCAGCATTCATGGGGGAGCCCCGTTGTTTAGATGGGGCGCATTATGGGTGGTTGGAATGACGATGTCAAGGCCGCAAGCATGGTGATACAGAGCGCTTTGTCCAAACATTCAACCCGAGGAAATTTCGAGCAGTCGCTCGTGAATTTTTTAACCTGCTAGGCGCTCAATCCGGATTAGCCAGGCGCCGTTCATGTATTGCGCCTCGCGCTGGATCTGCGCCAGCGCTTGCGATTGAGCAACAGGGGTACAACGCCGATGGCAATACCCCCCAAGCCGACAATGTTGGTGGTGAGATCGAAGGTCGGGATGCTGTAGGCGGCGATGAAGAACAGGAAGGCAGCGCTGCCCGCCGGCCAGAGGGTAAGAAAAATCAGATTGTGAACGGAGTCGAGAGCCTGCCTGCGGTAATGCCAGGCACAGGCGAAACCGGCAAGGCCGTAATAGAAAGCGACCTGGAAACCGATGGCGTTGACTGAATCCTTGATGATCAGGTTTACGCTCGAGAAATTGGACGAGAGGAACAGTAACACCAGGCCGAACAGGGTGATGACCGCCGTCGCCACCCACGGCGTTTGCCAGGATTTGTGCAGAATGGCGTAACGCGGGTGGAGCACACCGTCGCGGCCCTTGGCATACATGGTGCGGGTAAATTGCAGGATCGAGGTTTCCAGCGTGCCGATGGAACTCAGCATCACGGCAACGATGGCCAGGTAGCTCCAGGGTTTGGGAAACAGTTTTTCGGCAACGGCGAATACGACATTGGTGCTTGATTGTGCAATCTCCTGATCGGTCAGCACCAGCAGCGTGATGGCCGCAAAAGCCATGAACAGCAGCAGCACGATCACCATTGCCATCACCGCGCCGCGCCCGGGTGCATGAGCGGCATCACGCGTTTCCTCGTTGAGGTTGACGGTGACATCCCAGCCCCAGAAAAAGAACAGCGCGGTGAGCGCGCCGGTTGCGAATAGCTGGGGGGTGAATTGTGCGAAGGAGAACCAGGCCAGCGAGAAAGCATGCGCCGGTTGTGCGGCAAACTGGATGATCGCCGCGATGATGATGGCGATCAGCACCCCGATTTCTATGCCGGTCATGATGATCTGGGTATAGCTGGTCGGCTTGATGCCTTTGACGATCACGGCGCTCACCGCCAGCAGCCAGCCGGCGGCGACAAAGGTCACCATGGCCGAATCGTTGGCCAGTGCGGGTTTGATCAGGATCAGTGTGGCGGTGGCGGCAGGGATAGTGCCGGACACCATGAATACCGCCGAAGCAACCAGCAAGGCCCAGCCGGCGAAAAAACCGAGCACCGGATTGAACGCCGCGCCTACCCAGGCGTAGGACGCACCCGCATTCGGGTTGCTGCGATTGAGGTGCAGATAGGCAAATGAGACACCGAACATGATCAGCCCGCAGTAGAGCAGACTCGCAGGCGCCAGCGCACCGACTGCGGCGATCAGGGTGGCGGTGGTGGCGGCGATGCTGAAGGCGGGCGCGGTGCCGGCCACCCCCATGACGACGGACTCGCCTACCCCGAGGGCATCGGCTTTGAGTTGGGTGGTTTCACGCATGCGGGTGTGTGGTCATTCTGTTATTAGGACTGGTTTCAGTAATTTGAACATGACCGCGGGATTCAAGTAAGTGGAATCCCGCTGATTTCAGGCTGCCAGTTTAACTGTCGGCAACATCGCAGCATAGGCCCTTATCCGGAGTCTGTTGATTCAGGCCCGAATGGAGTGGGTTGGCTGCACCAGGTAAATGGCGGCGCATCGAATCCCGGGCCTGCCCATCAACAGACCGGAAGTTTGTGCGGTGCCGTGGAAAATTTCTCTCGCATACATTTACAAAGCTCCTACAACAAACTCAAATATGTGGCATATTTACTTGCCGTATCCGTCCTGAAAAACCGGATGCCCTTTATGCACGTCCAACCTCGGGAATCCGAAATTCGCTGCCAACTTAAGTGGGCTCCACTGCCAGGCAATCCACCTATCCAAACGTATGAACAATAAATCCGATAAATCACGCCTGGCTGGGCTATCTCTCGCCGCCATCGGTGTTGTCTACGGGGATATCGGCACCAGTCCCCTTTATACCTTGAATACGATTTTCACGGGGGGGCTACACCCGGTTCCTTTGAATCCGGAGAATATCCTGGGCATTCTGTCGCTGATTTTCTGGTCCTTGATGATTGTCGTTTCTTTCAAATACGTCGCTTTTATCATGCGTGCGGATAACCGGGGCGAAGGCGGTATCATGGCATTAATGGTCCTGGCCCTGCGCAAGCTTGAAGACAATGGAAAGACGCATGCCATCGTCATGCTGCTGGGGATTTTTGGTGCAGCACTGTTTTACGGCGATGGCATTATCACTCCGGCCATTTCCGTGTTGTCCGCCGTAGAAGGACTGCAAATCGCCAGCCCGGCCTTCAAAACCTTTGTCATCCCTATTACGGTTGCGGTTCTGTGGGCGCTGTTCATTTTCCAGCGCAAAGGCTCTGCCCGCGTGGGGGCGCTGTTTGGGCCGATCATGTGCGCGTGGTTTGGGATATTGGCAGTGCTTGGTGTATTGAGCATTGTGGCCGAACCGCATGTTCTGGGTGCCCTGAATCCGCTCCACGGTATCGTTTTTCTGATGGCTTCCCCGTGGATGGGCTTTCTGGCACTGGGCGGGGTGGTATTGGCCTTGACCGGTGCGGAAGCCTTATATGCCGACATGGGCCATTTTGGGCGGCACCCGATCCAGCTTGCCTGGTTTGGCCTGGTGCTACCCGCCCTGGTGCTCAACTACTTCGGGCAGGGCGCGTTGCTCATGCATAACCCCAAAGCCATCGCCAATCCCTTTTATCTGCTGGCCCCGGGTTGGGCGCTGTACCCATTGGTCATATTGTCGACTGTGGCCACGGTGATCGCCTCACAAGCGGTGATTTCCGGTGCGTTCTCGATGACGCGTCAGGCCATGCAACTCGGCTACTCCCCGCGCATGGAGATGCAGCAGACCTCGGAACAGGAAATTGGGCAGATTTATCTGCCCGGCATTAACTGGACGCTGATGCTTGCCGTGATGGTGCTGATCCTGGGCTTTCGCACCTCAACCAGTCTGGCTGCGGCTTATGGCATCGCTGTCACGGGCACGATGGCGATCACCTCCATTCTTGCTTTTATCGTGGTGCGCAAACTGTGGGGATGGGGGTGGATAAGAGGCGGGTTGCTGATCACCTTTCTGCTGACCATCGACCTCGCCTTTTTTAGTGCCAACGCCATCAAAATAGAGGAAGGCGGCTGGCTTCCCCTGGTATTCGGGTTAGGCGTATTTCTGCTGATGACTACCTGGAAGCGCGGACGCCAGCTGCTGCGTGAAAGGCTGCAGCGCGATGCGCTGGATCTGGTGCCGTTTGCCGGAACCATGGGTCCTGCTTCGGTCACACGTGTTGCAGGAACGGCGGTGTTTTTGACAGCACACCCGGATGGTGTGCCGCATGCACTGCTGCATAACATGAAGCACAACAAAGTGCTGCATGAGCATGTAGTCGTGCTCTGCGTTCGAATGCTGGATATCCCGCATGTTCTGGATGAGGAGCGGATCGAACATCAGGCGCTGCCAAACAATTTTCATCGTCTTATCGTTCGGTTTGGCTTCAAGGATGAGCCTGATATTCCGAAGGCGCTTGAGCTGGCTGCACGGCAAGGTCTGCCTTTGGACCCGATGGAAACCTCATTTTTCATTGGGCGTGAAACACTGATTCCGAAGATGGGCTCGGACATGCCGGTATGGAGAGAAAAACTTTTCATCGCCATGTATCGCAATGCAGGCAGCGTAGTCGGTTTCTTTAAAATCCCGCCGAACAGTGTTGTGGAACTGGGCACGCAGGTGATCCTGTAGGCGATGACCGGTCCCGGCTGGCCGGGAAATGAATCTTGCCGTCCGTGCCAGTCTGACCCAGACACCGACTCTCTTTAGTTCGTAACATCCAGCATTTCAATGCAGGGCGTGAACCTGAACGCCTTGTCCTCAAGTACCGCACCATGCGGTCGGGCCATTTCGTCTTCCTGCGCGCTACCTGCCACCCGTTCTACGACCGCTTGCCGCGTGCCCGGGTTCTGGACCGGGCGCCGGTCACCTGGATCTGCGGCGACCTGCACATCACTGAGTGATCCGGGGCTCATTTTCCGATCAGTCAGTCCGCCGGGTGAGCAAAGTCCGGATTTTTGCTCAGCAAGTTTTAAGGCAACTCCGGAATCCAGCAAAGATGTCGCTGCGCTCGGGCAGGCAGAAATTTCGATACTGCGGATGATGCATGCGCGGGTGGGTTGCGAAACTACCTCCCCGCAGGCAGTAGTGGCTCTCAAACCACGGAACAGAATAATCTCGGTAAGGGTCTGGGCTAAATCCATGGTAAGGCATGAAGGCGTTGTTCATCCATTCCCATACCAGACCGCCCCATTGAATGGCGTCCTGCCGCGCAGCAGCTTCCCATAGCGCATCCGTAGGCAAACTGCGTTCTGCCCACCGGCAGTAAGCCTGTGCCTCATAGGCGTTGACATGCATGATCGGCATATCCGCCGGCAAGGGCAGCCATTGATCGAACCAGCGGCATTGCCACCCGTCTGCCGTCTTGCGCCAGCGTTCTGGGTGCGATCGCGCTACGCTGCTGCGCCAGCGTCCTGCGAGCCCGGGCCAGAAATCCGGTGCATCGTAACCACCGGCTTCCACAAAATCCAAAAATGCGCCGCATGAGATGGGCGTGGCATCCATTTGCAGTGCGGGGATCGCGACCTCATGCGCCCATTTCTCATTGTCGAAGTAGAACCCGTTACCGTCCGGCTCCTGTCCGACACGTGCCTGACCGGCCGCTATTGTCACTTGCGCGGCCTCTATTGGCACGCTGGGCAATAACATTCCCGAAGGAGGAGGAAAACGCAAATGGTCGCGCAAATAGGTGAGCGCTTCCACGTGCATGTCTTCGTGAAACAGGGCTAGCCGATAAAAATACAAATCCGCATCAGAATCGCCGCTGTGCGTCAGGCTCACCAGGGTGGCGTCAAGTTGTGCCGCCAGCATGTCATACAGCGCACGACGTTCCGGCAGGCTAACTTTCCAGCGCTCCACGTGCGGAATGATGCTCGAATTGAAGGTTTGGTCAGGCCCGGCATGGCGTGCAGGCAGCCGGGCCTGCAGCCGGCCATCACCGTCCATCCAATGCGGGCCGCGCAAGGTCCACCATTCCGCAAACCAGGCGACATGAGCGATTTCCCACGCCACCGGGTTATAGCTGGCGTGGTACGGCACGCGCCATTCTTCATCGGACAAATCATCCACCCGCGCCAACAAGTTGCTGCGCGCGTCGCGCATTGCCGTAGCCAATTGCCCCTTGTTATAGTGCCTGGCAAGCAGGCCTTGCTGTTTTGTCTGTAACATATCCACTCTATACATTGTCAGATAACCAATCCACCTGTGCCATTGTCAGCCCGGCATTGGCAAACGCCAATAATGGCAGCTGGCACACCGCATCGCGCTGGCAAGCGTTGCCTGGCGCGGATGCCGATGTCTCGGTAACGCTGGCATGGGGTGACGAGACCGTCGTGCTGACCGGGACTGAACCTTTACCGCGATAAAAAAATACACTGTGCATCGCATTCTCTGGAGGCGGCAACCCACTTGGTCGTGTTGCAGGATCAGGCGTTGCCGGAGCTTGTGCTCAGCCTGTGCGAACAGGCGCGCGTCATCATCCAGGCCGCCCCCGCTTTCGCTGGCTAGGCTGATGTTGCGCTTTGCATCGGAGCAGGCGTTTGCCGCGCATCTGTTTACCCAATGCGCGGCACGCTCGGCGCTGTTTGAGCCGAGACGTGAACGGCAGTTAGTGCGACGATTGTTCAACGATGCTAGACTCAGGCAATCAAAATTATGCCGGATAAGTGAGCCACCCATGAATACCCCAGTCGAAATTCCCGCAATCAAACTCACCGCGTTTTCGCATGGGGGCGGCTGCGGCTGCAAAATCGCGCCCGCCGTGCTCGCTGAAATACTCAGGAACAGCCAGGGTACGCTCATTCCGGAACAGTTGCTGGTTGGCATTGAGACCTCCGACGACGCTGCGGTCTATCAGCTCAATGACACGCAGGCGCTGATTGCCACCACGGATTTCTTTATGCCGATCGTGGATGACCCTTTTGATTTTGGGCGGATTGCAGCCACCAACGCTATCTCCGATATTTATGCCATGGGTGGCAAGCCCATCATGGCCTTGGCGCTGGTGGCCATGCCCGTGAATAAACTCCCTACCGAGATCATCGGAAAAATCATTCAAGGCGGCGAAGCCGCTTGTCGCGAAGCCGGAATCCCGATTGCGGGAGGGCACACCATTGACTCCGTTGAACCGATTTACGGGCTGGTGGTCATGGGCTTGGTGCATCCCGACCGGGTCAAGAAAAATACAGGCGCCAAACCGGGTGACCAACTCATTCTGGGCAAACCTTTGGGCGTCGGCGTGTATTCCGCGGCGTTGAAAAAAGGTCAGCTGGATGCGCAGGGCTACGCGCAATTTGTGGCCCTGACCACCCAGCTCAACAAGCCGGGTATTGCATTGGCCGAACTCGCCGGCGTGCATGCGTTGACCGACGTCACGGGCTTTGGTCTGGGCGGACATGCGCTGGAACTGGCGCGTGCCGGCAAAGCGACGGTGGTGATTGATTGGACCAGGGTGCCGCTGCTGCCGAACGTGGAAGCGATGATTGGCGCAGGCACCGTGACTGGGGCGTCCGGGCGAAACTGGCTCAGTTATGGACATGAAATTCGGTTATCCCCGACGCTGGGGCAAGTGCAGCAGGACCTGCTCACGGACCCGCAAACCTCGGGCGGGCTGCTGGTCGCGTGCGCGCCGGAGGCGGTAGACGAAGTGTTGGCGATTTTCGCTGCCGGTGGTTTTGCCAGCGCCGCCGTCATCGGCGAAGTCCAGGCTGGGGCGGCCCAATTGCTGGTGCGCTAGGCGTGAACCGGCGTGGCGTAGATGAGCGCAAAATAGTTCATCGGATCGGTCCAGAATTGCCGCACCGCCAGTCCCGCTCGTTGCAGTAAGGCGCACGCCGATTCCGGCGTGTATTTATAGGAATTTTCGGTATGGATGCGCTCGTGCGCGGCAAACCTACGGCTACCACCCGGCCAGGCAACGCGCACGTCACGCACCGCCTCAAGATGCATTTCAATCCGCGACGCCTGGGTATTGAACAGCGCGACATGCCGCCAATCCTCAACCCTGAAATCACTGCCCAAAATACGGTTCACATGCAGCAGCACATTCCGGCTGAATGCGGCAGTGACGCCCAGCGCATCATCGTAGGCCGTGACCAGCGTAGCGCTGTTTTTGACCAGGTCCATCCCGATCAACAGGCCATCTTCCGCAGCCATGTTGTGACGCAGACGCTCAAGCAGCATCGCAGCCTCGGCATTGGAAAAGTTGCCGATGGAAGAGCCAAGATAAAACAACACACGCCGGCCATCCGCCACTTCTGCGGGCAAATCCAGTTGAGCGGAAAAATCCGCTCCCACGCCCAGCATGTCGGTATCAGGGTATTGCCGGCCCAGATGTTCCAATGCATCGCGCAGAAATTCCACCGAGATATCGACGGCGACATATTGTGCCGGCTGGAGTACCGGAAACAGCCGTGCGACTTTCTCGCAATTGCCCGCACCCAAATCAATCAGGGTTGCATGCGTGCCGAGGGCGTGCGCAATTTCATCGAGGTAGGTTGAAAAAATTTCCGCCTCGACGCGCGGCGGATAATACTCCGGCAAAGCCGTGATCGCCGCAAACAGACGCGATCCGAGCAGGTCATAAAAAAACTTGGGCGCAATCCAGGCATCACCTGCGAGCAGGCCAAGCTTCAGCTCGGCGATAACGGCGGCCGCGTTTTCTTCGTATAGTTGAAAAAATCGAGGAGCCACGATTATCGGTTTGCAAGATTAGACGGCATGAGGGTGGTCCGCATTGGATCGTCTAGCTCCAATCGTCCCCGCCGCCGTCCATGTTGTCAGCTACGTTTGAGTTATCGTCCCAGGACGAGTTATCGGCGATGCCAAAGTCTGCGCCTCCCATATTGTCAGAAGAGGAATCCGGGGAGTCTGAAGCAGTCACGGCAGAGTTGGTTCCACTTTTATTCCCATCCATGAAATGATGGACAAGCGCTTCGCCAGCAACCATGCCGGCGCCGACGGCCGCGCCTGTAGCGAGACCGGAAACGATACTGGAGCCAATTCCGCCGCCTGCAGGTGCCATGGGCGTTACGCCGCCCCCCATATAAGGCTGTCCAGTTGGGCCGGGCGTTCCCGCTGGGTTGGTGCCAGCCATCGGCACGTTATTGCGCGCCGTCATTGCCCGGACCAGCAGGGTGATCAGCACGATGGAACCAATGCCCAGCAGCAGCAGGCCCCAGGGGAATCCAGCAGCTGTTTCCGCGGGACCACCATTCATCGTTGACTGACTCCGATGGCTGGCGGCGATCCGGGCCTTGAGTTCCTGTACGGCCTGGGGTTTGGCAAACGGCAGTCCCGGTTCCAGCCGTTCTGCGGTGTTGAGTTCCGCTTCTGCCTTGCCCAATCGCCCTTGCCTTGCCAATATCTCGGCTTCCACAAAGTGCGCTTTGCCGCTATTAGGATGCTCCTGAATGACTTTTTCCATCATCCCTTGCGCCTCGTCCAGCTTTCCGGCCTGTGCCGCCTGGTAGACCTGGTGGAGCGTAGGCGCATCTGCGGCGCATGCAGAGCCGCCAAAAGCAGCCACGCAGGCCAACAATACAAATGCGGGAATTGCTTTTCTTAACATCGAAATGCCTCCTGTTGGAACTCCATGCGTATGAGCCTCTTGCAAACCCCTCATCGAAGCTGAATCATGCTTCGATTTGAAGGTTAAAAAAGGGTGGGCGCCGCCTGCGTACACAGGCACCATCGGGTTATCGAAACATAATGGAACGCCGGCATGAACTCTACCTTCGGCCACCGTTTATCGCAAGCCTGGTTTGCCATACAGGACGGTTTGTTTCCAGAGACAGAGCATAACCGGGCGAAACCCGCACCCCGAAGTCGCAGCAACGGATCCGCACGCCTGAAGTCGCCCGCATGGGAGCCCATTTCTCCCCATCGCGTGTTCGGCGAGCGGCCGCGGCCATAACCGGTCTGCTTCTGCCACACTAATCAGCCGCTGGCTGCAAGAAAAGCAACATGACCATCCCGCTGCGTTAAGACATGTTCAGCGGAATCGCCTGTCACTGCTGTCACACAGGGCGGAGGGACTGCCAGGATATTCTGGCCGCGGCTCTTCAGCGTCTGATAAGCTGGTGCGCCATCATGGACGCCGTCGCCGTCACTTGCTTTGATATTGGCTCTGCGACCTGCATGACCCAATTAAACCGGCTACTTATGATAGTTTATAACTATCAGTATAATAATATTATTCAATTATTCCTATTAATTTCTTTTCCCTATCATTGCTGCATGGATGTCGCAGCGTCGCATCCAATCGGTTGTAACACCGAATCATTTCACCGCTAAAGGAGTTGAAGATGCAATTCGAGAATCGTGAAGGTCAACGCGTACCCAATGTAACATTCAGGACCCGTGAAGGCAGCCAGTGGAAAGATGCCACCACGGATGACATCTTTAAGGGCAAGACTGTCGTGGTATTCTCACTGCCGGGCGCTTATACGCCTACCTGCTCATCCAGTCATGTACCGCGCTACAACGAACTGGCGCCCGTCTTCAAAGAAAACGGCGTTGACGAAATCGTCTGCATTTCCGTGAATGATGCATTCGTGATGGAAGCCTGGGGCAAGGATCAGAATGCCGAGAACATCCGTTTCATTCCGGACGGTAACGGTGAATTTACCGGGCAAATGGGTTTTCTGGTCGACAAATCTGACATTGGTTTTGGGCAGCGCTCATGGCGTTATTCCATGCTGGTCAAGGACGGTGTAATCCAGAAGGAGTTCATCGAGCCGGACAAGCCGGGCGATCCGTTTGAAGTGTCCGATGCCGATACCATGCTGCATTATATCAACCCCAATGCCAAGGAACCGGATTTCGTTGCCCTGTTCACGCGCGAAGGCTGCCCGCATTGCATGCGGGCCAAGGAGCTCCTGAATGAGCGTGGCATCAAGTACGAAGAAATCAGGACTGGGCAGGGAACGGGCGTTTCTTCCCGCACGCTGCGTGCCACTACGGGCCGCTCCACGGTGCCGCAGGTATTTATCGGTGGCAAACACATTGGCGGGAGAGAAGACCTGGAACGTCATTTCGGCATTACCCAGTTATCATAAAAGGGCGTAAGCCAAGCCAATGTAAACACCAACCGGATGCCAACATTGAGCGACATCCGGTTGACTTTTCTCAGGGAAAACAGCATGACAAAACATTACGATTTGCTGGCCATCGGCGGTGGCAGTGGCGGCATTGCAACGGTCAATCGCGCTGCGCGTTATGGCGCAAAGTGCGCAGTCATTGAGGGTGGCAGACTGGGGGGAACCTGTGTGAACGTTGGCTGCGTCCCGAAGAAAATCATGTGGAATACCGCTGCCGTAAACCATGCCCTGGAAAGGGCAGCAGAGTACGGTTTTAGCCTGGGCAAGCATGAATTTCATTGGCCTGTCTTGAAACAGGCCCGCGATGCCTATATTGAGCGGCTCAATCAACGCTATGGAGTCGGGCTGGCCGATAACAATGTTGAACTTATCCGTGGCTATGCGCGTTTTGTGGACGCCCATACGGTTGAAGTCAATGGTGCGCAATTCACGGCGGATCATGTCGTGATTGCCACGGGTGGCCGCCCAGTCGTGCCGCAGATACCTGGCGCTGAATGGGGAATTACTTCCGACGGTTTTTTCGAGCTGGAAACACAGCCGCAACGCGTGGCTGTGGTGGGAGCCGGCTACATTGCCGTGGAACTGGCAGGCGTACTCAATATGCTGGGTAGCGAAGTATCCCTGTTATTGCGCCGCGCCCATTTCCTCGATAGCTTTGATGCCATGCTGCGGGAAACGCTGATGGAAGATATGGTCGAGGCGGGGGTCAATATCCTGACGCATCGCAGCGTGGCTGAGATGCGCCGAGAAGGGGGCGCCTTGACGCTGATTTTTGAACATGGCGAACAGCTGTCTGGAATCGATAGCGTGATCTGGGCGATTGGACGGGAGCCGAACACCCGGGCATTGAACCTGGGGACCGCAGGTGTTGAAACGGATGCGCGTGGATATATCCATACGGATGCATTCCAGAATACAAACGTGGCGAATATCTATGCCATTGGCGATATCACTCCGCGCCCGGCATTAACTCCAGTGGCGATTGCCGCCGGACGCCGGCTCGGCGACCGCCTCTTTGGCGGCATCTCAGATCGCCATCTGGATTACAGCACTATCCCGACGGTAGTCTTCAGCCACCCGCCGATCGGCACGGTTGGCTTGACCGAAGCCCAGGCACGTGAAATTCATGGGGATGGGGTCAAGGTGTATCAGACCCGCTTTACACCCATGGTACATGCTTTCTCCCCGCGTCCGACCAAAACCGCCATGAAACTGATAACTGTCGGCGAACACGAGAAAATTGTCGGGCTGCATGTCATTGGCGACGGCGCCGACGAAATGCTGCAGGGTTTTGCAGTAGCAATCAAAATGGGGGCCACGAAGAAAGACTTCGACGACACGGTGGCTATCCATCCGACCAGTGCGGAGGAATTCGTCACCATGCGGTAGATAGACTGACCCTACGCCAGGGCGATGCGCTAAACCTGATGGTGGAGGGGCAGGACCGTGCTCCGGACCATGCGCTCCATCTTCCCGGGAGTCGACACGGCGCACGATGCGCCAACGGCGGGTTTGCTAGGCCAGCGCATGCAGGTGCCTGAAAAGCATGCCTGGATGCTCAGGTCGCTTTTGGAAGGGCGAAGATGCAGCCGTTCCTCCAGAGCACCACCACGATTGCATCATCACCAGTACGGATTACTCGCCATTGGGTGCACCACAGACAGGGTCCGCCAGTCCGGTTTCAACTGACAGACAGGGGGAGAAAAAGAGCGTGCCCTGATACGCGCCGATCACCGTTCGAATAGACACCAGCACCCAGAAACCGGTCAGCATGACGACCAGGAAGGCGCCCGCCCATTCAAAGAACTGCAGATGCGTGCTTCTCGCCAGCGCCAGGGTGGCCAGGGAGTACACCCCGATCGGGAAGGTGAAACCCCACCAGCCCATATTGAAAGGCAAACCCTCCTTGATATAGCGCAGCGTTATCAGCACCGCCATCACCAGCCACCAAAGTCCGTATCCCCAAAGGATGGTTCCCGCAATCACTCCGAATCCCTGGGCTACCACACCCATGCTGGCCATACCCTGCGGTGCGAGTATGGTCGGGGCATCACCACCCAGAAGCAGCAGACCCAAGGCGCCGGTACCAATCGGGCCCAGACTCAGCCAGCTTGATACGGCCATATCGCGCGGCGGCAGTTTGTGTAGTACCAGCCGCATGAACAGGATCACGAGCACACCCATGGCCAGCGGCACGGATATGGCCCACAGGATATAGCTCATAAAGAAAATCAGCACCGCCGAGGACGCGTCCGTCAGATGCGGCGCCAGCAATCCACCGCTCGCGGCCGTCACCTCGGCTGCCACAATGGGCAATAGCCACACCGCCGTCATGTTTTCGATGCTGTGCGTCTGGCGGGTAAACATCAGATAAGGCAGCACGACCGCGCACAGCAGGGCCAGCAGCGCGTCTATCCACCACAGGCCATACGCAATGGAGACTGCGGTCTGACCCCAGCGGTTGATTCCGAAGGCCAGGAAGCCGTTTAAAATGGTAGCCAGCCCCATCGGGATGGCGCCAAAAAACATCGACACGACCGGATGCTGAAAGATGGCTTTTGCTTCATTAGGAAAGAACATCCAGCGCAGCAGATACAGCACGCTGAACAAGACGAAAAGAAAGATATTGAAACGCCAGAAAAAGTCCGCAATCGGATATAACGTCGAGTGGCCATAGGGAAACTGGTTTAACGCAAGCGCCAGCACGCCGGTACCCATGGTGGCGGTAAACCAGTTGGGCGTGAACTGGCGAATCGCTTCTCGGGGATGCGAAAGTTTTGCAAGCGGTTGCGGAATGTGCGAATTGGTGTTCACGGATCATTGTCCTTGGACTAATCGGAAAGGACGAAAGCTGCATAAACCATAATATTTGACTACTCTTGAGCGATTGGGAGCATTCAAGCGATATCTGGAATCGGAACCAGAATGCCTTTTCAGCAGTATGCAAACCGATATTCCGGCAGAAGACTGCGGTAAGCGCACAATAATTTGCGGAAATCAAGAAACCTGGCTGCAAAGAATAACATATGCATTTCAATGGTTATCATCAAATATTTTGCTGGGTATATTATTGAGGGCGGTCGCCAATAGTGGACATGAACGGATTCATGCGGCCAGTTTTTTGCATAAGAATCTGGCGTTCAAAAGCGGACCGGGGAAAGAACCCCCGGTCTTGTTGCGGAAGCGCTTGGCGCAGTACTGATCGCGCCGGTCCGGATGGTGGGTTCCGGCCTCTGGGGGTGGCACTTCTGGTGCGACCGCCCGGAACAGAGACGGGTTCTCCAGGTTTTGGGTCATGCGTTCATTCCCTGAATTCCCCCTGCCAGCCCAGCCTCTTCCCTGACTCGTGCCAAGGATGAATGTCCGTCTCAGGCATGGTAGCCGCTGGCCGAAACACCGTAGACCCGGCTCATCACGGTAATTGGGTAATTCGGGCCCAACCCTGACCCTTCCCCTCAATCATCGCTTGTAAAACAAACGGTTGCAGAGTATACAGCCGTAAAAACGGCGCATGCATGGCCGGTTAAGCACTTCATTCGTAGCGACCAAACTGCGAAGGAGTGCGACCATGCATGCACAGCGAATCATACAAGACCTGTTGCAAACTGAATGCGACACTATCCATGCCAAGCGCCGAATTACGCTCGCGCTCATGGTGCAGGCCAGCTGCATTGGGCATCTCAGCCTTATAGGCATCAGCCGCCGACTCAATAGCAGCACTGCGTTGCGCCACCGCATCAAACGCGGTGACCGGCTGCTCGGCAATCTTCATCTCAGCCACGAGAAACTCGACGTGTATCGCGCCATGGCGCGGCGCATTCTCATCGGCAACACCCGGCCTGCCATCATCATCGACTGGTCTGATCTATCGGCTGACCGCAGCCAGCATTTATTACGCGCTGCGTTGATCGTCAAAGGCCGTGCCGTCGTGTTGTACGAAGAAGTGCATCCGATGAAGCAGTACGGCTCCCCCAAGGTGCATGAACGCTTTCTGCGACGCCTGCGGGCATTGCTACCGCAGTCCTGCCGCCCAGTTCTCGTTACCGATGCAGGATTCAGGGCGTCCTGGTTCAAGTTGTGCGAGCGGTTGAAGTTTGACTGGATGGGGCGCATCCGCAACCGCGACATGGTGCACCCGCTGGGCACGACAGATTGGCTGGGTTGCAAGAGCTTGTATCCCAAGGCCGCCGCCACGCCGCAGGACGAGGGTGAGTTCGAGTACGTGCGCAGTAACCCGGTGGCGTGTCGCCTGGTGCTCTACAAGAAACCGAACTGTCACCGGCAGGCAAAAACCGCCTTGGGTAAACGCGCGCGCTGTGGCCACAGCCTGAAGCAGGCGAAGACGCAAACCGAACCGTGGCTATTGGCTGTATCACCCAGTCTGGCTGAACTTGATGCACGTACAGTGGTGGATTTATACAGCGGGCGGATGCAGATTGAACAGTCGTTCCGCGATGTAAAGAATCCGCGCTGGGGCTTGGGCTTGTCGCTCAGTCAAACTACACGCCCGGATCGTTTGGCGATCCTGCTATTAATCGGGGCGCTGGCGATATTTGCGTTATGGCTGATTGGTCTGGTAGCGCAGGCACGTGGGTATCGGGTGAACTTCAGCTCACGCGCCCGAGCGGCGGCAACGCTGTCGATCATTTCGCTGGCACGCTGGTGGTTGGAAGAGCCAGTACATCGCACGATTCATTTTCGAAAACGGGAAGTAATCACTGCGCTGGAGGCGCTTGGAAATATGACTTGGAAAATGTAAATATGAGGGGAAGGGTCAGGGCCCAACCCCTCTTTATTAATAGGTGCAGACACCCACTCAATGAGGCCAGCTGGCACGATGATACCGCGCAAAAGGCGGGGGAATTCATTCCATCATTCATCTGCTATCCTGACATGAGGATATACAATTCTGCAAAGAAAGTTGGCATGCGACGGAATGGTGAGTGGGAAATATTGTTGGTGGGGCCAACGTTGGCTGCGGATAAAGCTTTGCGTAAAAGGCTGTCCGTTGATTATGCGCTGTCTTCTGCGAATACCCTGGCTCGAGCCATTAAAGCAATGGAAGCGGGTGATATCGACGCGGTGGTGTCGGAGCAGCATTATCCTGATGGGCGTGGGGTTGATTTTCTCAAGCAAATGCGGGTCGTCCACCCGAACACCATTCGTATTCTGGTAATGGAAACTGTACGGCGTGACGAGATCGTCAAACTGATCAACGACGCGGCGATCTATCAGGTGGTCGGAGCACCGTGGGAGCCCGAACAGATCAGCCTGATGCTCAAGCGCGCCCTGGAAAGTCGTGAATTGGCGCGCAGGCACCGCTATCTCAGCCACGAGCTGAAATTCGCCGACGCTGTGCTACACCGTCAGAATGACAGCATGACGCGCGCGCTGCAAGAAACCTACGAATTCGACAAGTTGGTGTTTTGCAGCAATTCCATGGCCAAACTCTGCAACCAGGCAAAAAAGGCCGCTGCAACCGATCTACCCGTGTTGATCGAAGGCGAAACCGGAACCGGCAAAGAACTCATGGCACGGGCGTTGCACCTGTTTAGCGCGCGCAGCAAGCAGATATTTCTGGCGCAAAATTGCGGTGAGTTGTCAGACAGCTTGTTGCAGTCCGAGTTGTTCGGCCACAAGCGCGGCGCGTTTACCGGCGCGGTGGGTAATCGTCTCGGTCTGTTTCCGGCGGCTGATGGCGGTACCGTTTTCCTGGATGAAATATCGGATATTTCTCCCGTCATGCAAGTCAGTCTGCTGCGCTTTTTGCAAGAAGGGGAGTTCAAGCCGGTGGGGGCTGACCAGACCCACCACAGTAATGTCCGCATCATTGCCGCAAGCAATCGCCCATTAAGCCAGTTGGTTGAGGAAGGCCGGTTCCGCCGCGATCTCTATTACCGCCTGCGCGGCCTGGAGCTGAAAATTCCACCCTTGCGGGAGCGGCCTGAAGATATTCAGGTGCTGACTGATTATTTGATCAAGAAATACGCCGAGAAAAGTAGCCGGAGGGTGGTGGGTATCTCTGCCGAAGCGATGCAAAGGCTCAAGTGCTATGACTTTCCAGGTAATGTGCGCGAGCTTGAAAACGAAGTGCGGCGCATGGTTGCGATGACAGAAAGCGGTGCCATCATTACCGTAGATCAACTATCCCCTGAAATAGCCCAAAGTCGACCCGGGTTACAGAATTTACGCGGGATAGAATTACCCCAGGGCGAGGGTTTTACGCTCAAGAGAACGGTCGAATTTATCGAAGCTCAACTCGTACGCCAGGCCTTGCATCGTCATCATTGGAACCACTCGCGCGCCGCACGCGAACTGGGTTTGTCGCGTGTGGGTCTGGACAACAAGATCAGGCGCTATGGCATCGAACGCGCCACGGATGGAGTGACCCAAAATGGCTGATGACAATAAACCACCGGTATCAGAGTTGATACCCTTTCCGTTTTCAAGGGTGTCACCCCAACACACACCAGGCGGTTTCCGTGAATTAGGCACCACCCCACTGGCGCAACAACTGGGATTGGAAGAATGGCAACTCAATGGCCACTGGTGCAGCCGCTGCCAGGGAATCTGGTACGGCTATACACTGGAAACGGAATGTCCCTGCTGCGGCAACCGACATGGTTAGCACGCTCATTTAAGTTTGCGATATTCGCAAAGTCAGGCGTATCGATTTTTTAAGACATGAAACTGTAAAGCAGGTTTGCATCTTGGGTTTTGGCACAAACTAAATATACACAGTCCATGCTGATAAGCTAATTCTTGGTATCCAATTACCAATAGCAAAAACAGTCACTTGTTAAGAAATTTCCCTCCAAGAGTATCTGGCACCTCTATTGCTTATAGTGTTCACAGGCCGGTGTTTCAACTGGATTACCACTCCCGCCTAATACTCAAACACTAAGGAGGCTAGAACATGGCAAATCTCTTGTGGTTACAAGGCGGTGCTTGCTCCGGCAACACCATGTCCTTTCTTAACGCCGAGGAACCGAGCGCCTGTGATCTCGTCACGGACTTCGGTATCAACGTGCTCTGGCACCCATCGCTCGGCGTGGAGCTCGGTGACAACGTGAAGAAAATCCTGCTCGATTGCATATCCGGCAAGATTGCGCTCGATATCTTCGTGTTCGAGGGCACGGTGGTCACCGCACCCAATGGCACAGGGGAATGGAACCGCTTCGCCGGTCGCGCGATGCAGGATTGGGTGCGTGAACTGTCCAAGGCGGCCACCTATGTTGTCGCCGTCGGCGACTGCGCCACCTGGGGCGGTATTCCCGCCACCGCGCCGAATCCCAGCGAATCCAGGGGCATGCAGTTCCTCAAGCGGGAGAAGGGCGGTTTTCTTGGCGATGGATTCAAATCCAAATCCGGTTTGCCGGTGGTCAACATTCCCGGTTGCCCGGCGCACCCGGACTGGATCACGCAAATCGTGGTCGCGATTGCCACCGGGCGCGGCGCCGACATCGCGGTGGACGAGTTCCACCGTCCCAAGACCTTCTTCCAGAGCTTCACCCAGACCGGCTGCACGCGCAACATGCACTTCGCCTACAAGGTGTCGGCCACCGAGTTTGGCCAGCGCAAGGGCTGCCTGTTCTATGACCTCGGATGTCGCGGTCCGATGACGCATTCGCCCTGCAACCGCATCCTGTGGAACCGGCAGTCATCCAAGACGCGCGCCGGCATGCCCTGCCTGGGTTGTACCGAACCCGAATTCCCGTTCTTCGATCTCGCGCCGGGTACCGTATTCAAGACGCAAACGGTGATGGGCGTACCCAAGGATCTGCCGCTGGGCGTGGACAAGAAAGGTTACATCGCCCTCACTGGCGCAGCCAAAAATGCGGCTCCCGCCTGGGCGGAACAAGACCTCTTCGTGGTTTGAGTGCTGGCTTGAATCAACCTATCGCGAGACGCTGAAAAGGAGTTACAAATGAGTGCTGTACAAACCCTGGATATTTCCCCGGTGGGTCGAGTTGAAGGCGACCTGGATGTGCGCGTCGACATCACCGACGGCGTCGTCACCAATGCATGGACTTCGGCCGAGCTGTTCCGCGGCTTCGAAATCATCCTGCGCGACAAGGACCCGCAAGCGGGCCTGGTGGTGACACCGCGCGCCTGCGGCATCTGCGGCGCCTCGCACCTGACCTGCGCAGCCTGGGCGCTTGATACGGCCTGGGCTACCGAGGTGCCGCGCAACGCGATCCTGGCGCGCAACCTCGGGCAGATCGCCGAGAGTCTGCAGAGCCAGCCGCGCTATTTCTATGGACTTTACGCCATTGACATGACCAACAAGAAGTACCGCAACAGCAAATTCTACGAGGAAGCCTGCAAGCGCTTCGCGCCCTTCACCGGCACCTCGTACGAGCTGGGTGTCACCATCTCTGGCAAACCGGTGGAGATCTACGCCCTGCTCGGCGGGCAGTGGCCGCATTCGAGCTACATGGTGCCCGGCGGCGTGATGTGCGCACCGACCCTGACAGACATCACGCGCTCCCGGTCCATCCTGGAGTATTTCAAGACCACCTGGCTGGAACCGGCGTGGCTGGGTTGCTCGCTGGAGCGCTACGAGCAGATCAAGACCTACGATGACTTCATGGCCTGGCTCGACGAGAGTCCGGCGCACGCCAATTCTGACCTCGGCTTCTACTGGCGCATGGGCCTGGACATCGGTCTGGACAAGTACGGCGGCGGTGTCGGCAAATATATCTCCTGGGGCTATCTGCCGCACGAAGACAAGTACCAGAAGCCCACCATCGACGGCCGCAACGCGGCGCTCATCATGAAGGGCGGCGTCTACGACGGCAAGACCGATACCCACGTGCTGATGGACCAGAAATACGCCCGCGAGAATGTGATGCACGCCTGGTACGACGAAGGCGACAACGACACCCATCCGTTCGATCGCACCACCAGGGCCGTCAGCAAGAATACCCCGGACTTCAACGGCAAGTATTCCTGGTCCACTGCAGTGAGCCATGTCGATTCGGGGCGTCTGGAGGCGGGTCCGTTCGCACGACAAATGGTCGCTGGCGGCCAGCATGGCGAAGCCTGGCAGCATTATGACGGCCTGATTCTCGATATGTACAAGAAGATGGGCGGCCCCAGTCTGCATCTGCGCCAGATTGCACGCATGCATGAAACCATCAAGCTGTATCGTCAGGCCGAACGCTGCCTGGCTGAGTTCCGGCTGAACGACCCGTGGTACATCAAGCCCAAGGAACGTGATGGCCGTGGCTGGGGTGCTACCGAAGCGATCCGCGGCGCGCTGTGCCACTGGATCGAGGTGAAGGACGGCAAGATCAAGAACTACCAGATCATCGCCCCGACCACCTGGAACGTGGGTCCGCGTGATGGCCAGAATATCCGCGGGCCGATCGAGGAGGCGCTGGTTGGTACGCCGATTGCCGATCCGACCGACCCGGTGGAAGTCGGCCATGTGGCGCGTTCTTTCGACTCGTGCCTGGTGTGCACGGTTCATGCGCACGACGGCAAGACCGGCAAGGAGTTGGCGCGCTTCCGCACTGCCTGATCAGTGCCCATCTATCATGTAATCCAACAAGCACTGCACGCGTGGGGGCGCCCCTCGCCTGCGTAGAGGAGACGGGTACATGCAGAACGACCAGGAAAACGCGTTGCGGAATCGCATCGCGAAAATGATGGCCGATGGCCTGCAAACGCAAACCGAGCCATTTCCCGAGACCGATCGCGAGTTCGGCCAGTTGCTTGCCGAATTGCGCGATTTGCCTGCGGAAGATTTGAAAGCCAGGCTGGTGGTATCCGGTTTCGTCGACAAGCCTTACGGTCCGGATCAGATGCGTTGCCAGGAGTGCATGTACTACTTGGTGCATCGCAAGTGGTGCGACTTGCCGGAGCTGGCTGTTCCAGTGGAGCCTGACTGGTGGTGCCGTCTGTGGCGCATCTAGTTATCCAGTTTGCGCGGGCATTGCCGCTGTCGCAAAAGAACTTTAGTCCCATTCCCAACCCTTCAATAATAATGAGGTCACCAACATGAACAACATGAACAACATGAACAAATTGACCAGCCTTGCGTCTTGGCTCGCTACAATCGCCCTGACGTTTTCGATGATTTCATCATCATTCGCCCAGACGGGCGATATAGTGATACGAACCACGGTGATCACCGCATCGACTCACGCCAGTTCCAAGACCCTGGGATTGGACGTTGGCAACGCCACATCGGTTGCGGTGGACGGGACCTATTTCGTCACGCCGAATATCGGGATCAATGTGCTGGCCACATTTCTCAATACCGAAGTCAAGGCAAAAAGTCTCGGCTCGCTTGGCTCGGTTGACCTGCTGCCCCCCATCTTCACGGTGCAATATCATTTTGCACCGGAGGGCCAAATCAGGCCTTACGCGGGCCTGGGCTTCAACTACAACCATTTCTACCACTACAGCGGTACGTTGAAGTCGGTCAACGCCAAAATCGATGACAAGGTCGGATTTGTCGCGCAGTTGGGCCTGGACTACATGCTGAGCAAGACGCTTTCACTGAACGCCGATCTGAAATATCTGGATGTCAGACCGGATGTTAAAACCACTTTGGGTAACGACAAGTTGAACCTGAGGGCGACCATCTTTGGTGTGGGGCTGGGTTATCGCTTCTGATGGTGGAAGGTTGTGGCCTCGGGATGCCAGCGATTCGATTCAATGGCAGCGTTGCGATGGACAAAATGAAGAGACCAAAATGGAAGAGACCGATCTCGATCTTCTCAGAGATAGCCTCGCCAGGCTGATGGAAGACGGCTTGGAAACCGAGTGGCGGGAGCGCGCATACACCAGCGAGGCGGTGAATGCCGTCGTCGCCCGGTTGCAGTCGCTGCGTCCCGACGATGTGGAGGGCAAACTCCGGGTTGCGGGGTTCAGGCTACAGCCTTACGATTGCACCGAAGAAGAAATCTCGCAAGCCTGCGAGACTTGCATGTACTACGTGAAGCATCGCCAGTTCTGCGACCTGCCGGAATTGCAGCTTCCGGTCAGGCCTGAATGGTCGTGCCGGCTATGGCGGATTTAATTCCGATCTTCATCCGCTCCAATGGACAGCCATGCTGACCATCATTGGTTGCGGCAACCTCAATCGCAGCGACGACGGCGTCGGCGTGATCGTGGCCCGGCGCTTGATGGATTGGATCAACGCGCGTGGCATCAGCGATGTACCCGTATTTGACGCAGGAACCGCGGGTATGGACGTCATGTTCCGGGCGCGCGGTGCCAAAAAGTTGATCCTGATCGATGCATGCCGCAGCGGCTCGGAAGCGGGTGCGGTGTTCCAGGTGCCCGGTGCCGAATTGGCACAGGGCCATGACCCAGGCTACAGTCTGCATGACTTTCGCTGGGATCATGCGCTCTATGCGGGACGACGCATTTTTGGCGCGGACTTTCCCACAGACGTGACCGTATTCCTGATTGAGGCCGCCGAACTTGGCCTGGGTCTGGAATTGAGCGAGCCGGTGCAGCGCGCGGCAGATCAGGTCGTTGACGATATCAAAGCCATTATCGAACGCCATGCAGTCCGCGCCATTGTCTGAGGCGGCAGAAACATCGGCGCATCACAGCCTGCGCATCGCCTGCGCCAGCCTCTATCTGAGCCGCGAGCTTTGCGACCTGTACCTGCCTGGCATAAGCGCGATCGCCCTGCTGAATCGGGACGGGTGTGTCTTTTTGTTGCCACTGCATGGCGCCACCGCAGGTGGCTTGCTGCTCAAGATGCGTAATGCGCATGGCGACCGCGTCGCTCATGCACTCGAATTCCTGCGCACGCTTGGCATTGATGCAGACACTCCTGAACACAGCTACAGGGTGCGCTGGGTACCCGATATCGCCGGTTTGCTATTGGAAGGACTGAATGCCGCCGGGCAGTCAGTGCAGCCTGTATCGGAAAAAATGCATACTAAGTTTGCATAATGAAAATATTGTTGACTTAAAAATCCTGACACCTATAGTTCTATCACTATTAAAAAAATTAACTCACCCGCAGCAGTGATTAATGGAGGAAACAAGGTGATGCAAACGGCTGCCGAAATTCAATTCGCAGAGGCCATTCGGGCGGTTGAAGATCCCGCCACCAGTCCCGAAGAACGCGCAGAAATGCTCATGGAAATCGCCATGGGTTTGCAGATCAAGCCAAAATCTCCTGCCCAGTTGCGCGATGCTGTCACACTCTACCAACGGGCGCTTGCTGAGTTGCCCGAGTCTGCGATTTTGTTGAAAGCACGTATCCGTGCGCGTATGGGAACAGCACTTCAGACCATACCCGACGGAGGGACTGATGCTTTGCGACAAGCCTGTGAATGCTACGAGAGCGTGTTACCGATTCTGTATCAGCAGGGCAAACCCGAAGAGGCCGCTGAAGTCGAATTGAATCTCGGCCTGGCGACACAGGGACTGGCAAGCCAGGGCGCAGCACGGATTCAGGATGCCATACAGTGCCATCACCGCGCCTTGCGCGTCTTCACAAAAGAGGCCTATCCGCAGGAATTCGCCGTGTTGCATAACAACCTGGCGATCGCCTATCTGTCGATTCCTGTCACGGATGAGCGCGGGAAAATGCGTGAGGCCATGGCAGTGCAATCATTCGAGGAAGTGCTGAAAGTCATCAACCTGATCGATCATCCGAGCGAGTACGCGATGATCCAGAACAACCTTGGCAACGCGCTGCAATATGCCTCCAGCAGCCACGCACTGGAAAACAATCTGCGTGCACTCGAAGCCTACGATGAAGCGCTGAAAGTGCGCAATCCACGCGATACGCCGGTGGAATATGCCAACACGATCGCCAACAAGGCCAATGTGCTGCGCAACCTGCCCGCCGATACCAAGACCGGTGTTGGGCAGAGTGTCCGTGAACAGGCAGTCGAACTGTACCGCGAAGCGATCGCGCTGTTCGAACAATTTGGCCTGCACGATCGGAGTGAATTGCTCTCTGCAAGCATCGCAGAAATCGAACAAGAACACGAACATTCTGGAGAAGGCAAAGTCATTCACTAAGTAAACCCTCATCATCAAGGAATGGATATGGATCTGCTGACTGCAATTGAATTACTCATACTTTCCGCTGTACTCGCCGCTGCTGGAGGGGCAGTGACGGGCTTAAAGATCGGTGGTGAATTCCTGGGCAAAGAGCTCGCGGCGATGATGGGTGCATTTTTTGGGCCTTCCTCGGTTCTACCTGCGGTGGTGCTCGGCATCATCGTGCTTGCTTGGTTGAAATAGGAGCTACCCATGCTGGAGATGTTCAAGAACTCGGTGAAGCTGTTCTTCAAGGGCAAGCTGTTCCGCGACAACAGAGCGGTATTCATGCAGTGGTTTAAAGGCTTCGTGATTGTGCTGGTGCTGTTGCTGGCTATTGGCTTCCTGGTTAACCCGCTGGTGGGTGTAATCGTCGCCAGCGTGGTTGGCGGCGCACTCCAGCCTTATCTGTTTAAAGACCTCAAGTATGACTGAGCGCAGATGAACGCACCGATGCCTCATGCCGATCCCGATAGCGTGGCAACTGATTCTGCTGCGGAGCTTGCTCGCATTGCCAGCCAGATTACGAAGCTTGATGAGATAGCCCAAACTTGGGATGAGCATCACGCTGGCACACTGTCTGCGATCAAGTCCACCATCGAGGCGCTTAACTGCGAGGCATTCCGACGGCTGATCCGCTTTCTGCGCGAAGACCCGGCCTGTGCCGTGCGTTTGCGTGAAGCGGTGCGTGATCCTTTCGTCTTTGGTGTGTTGCGCTTTCATGGTCTGGTCAAAGATCCGCTGGAACATCGTGTCGAAGCCGCACTGGAAGAAGTGCGGCCTTATCTGCACGAGCACGGTGGCGATGTTGAACTGGTGGCAATCAGGGCACCGGACACGGTAGAGGTACGCCTGGTCGGCGCCTGTCACGGTTGCCCGGCCTCGGGCCAGACGCTGACCGAAGGCGTGGAGCGGGCGATCCGCCAGCACTGCCCGGAAGTACAACACATCCACCAGGTGAGCCGCCCGCCTCAGCAGCAGGCACATTCCGACACAACGCATCATGTAGTGCATTTCATCAGCCCGTTTGCCAAGGGCAGGGATGAAGGCTGGGAGCCAGTCTGCACGCTGGCAGACATTCCGGACGGCGGCATATTTACACATAGTCATCAGGGTCACGAGTTGCTGTTTTATCGCCGTAGTGCCGTGGTCAGCTGCATGAACAACGCCTGCGCCCATATGGGTATGCCGCTGGATGGCGGCGAGTTGATCGAGGGCACCTTGCGTTGCCCCTACCACGGTTTCACCTATCTGCTCGAAACCGGTGAATGCCTCACCGTGCCGGAAGTACAGCTCACCATGCACGCAGTCAAGGTGGCCAATGATGTTATTTCAGTACGCCTCGCGCGCTAGGCCATGAACACAACATTGCGTGTCTCGCTCTCGCCGGGTCAAAAGCGCCATGCCCTTGCTGCGCCTGTACTCCCATTGCTTGCCGACGCTGGCGCAACAGTGATCCTGGGTGCCGCCAACGCAGGGCAGGATCTCAACACTTCGCTTGCGCCCAGCGCGCACAGCCTGTTCGGTCCGCGCGGCGTATGCCTCGCCGCGAACGGCAGCCTGTGGGTGGCTGATACCGGGCATCATCGTATGCTCGGCTGGCGCAGCTTGCCCGGCGAAGACAATGCGGCCGCTCAGATACTCATCGGCCAGCCTGACTTTGCACATGAAGGGCGCAACGCCAAGGGCGCGCCCTATGGTGCCACGCTTAACGTCCCCACCGGAATTGCGGCGTGCGGCGCAGGCATTGCTGTGGCTGATGGCTGGAATCATCGTGTGCTGATCTGGCACGAGCCGCCGCGCACTCACAACCAGCCCGCCGACCTGGTGCTGGGGCAGACAGACTTTGGCGCGGTTGAGTGCAACCGCGGCAGCGACAGACCCAGCGCAGACACATTGTTCTGGCCGTTCGGCGTAGCCTGGGATGGCACACGTCTGTGGGTCGCCGATACCGGCAACCGCCGTGTGCTGATGTGGAACGGTTTGCCCACGCGCAACGGCCAGCCCGCCGATCTGGTGCTCGGGCAACGCAGCTTCGACAGTCGCGACGAGAACGGCGGCGGCACCCCCGATGCAAGCAGCATGCGCTGGCCACATGGGCTGGCATTTCTGGGCACAGGCGTGTGCGTCGCCGACGCCGGCAACAACCGCGTCATGGTCTGGCGTACGCTCCCCACGGCCAACGGCCAGGCTTGCGACGCCTTACTCGGCCAGCAAACGGCTTCCGGCGTCGATCACAATCGGGGCGACTACTGGCCGACTGCATCCGCGCTCAATATGCCCTATGCGGTCACCACGCTGGGTGACTGGCTGGTCGTGGCGGATACCGCCAGTTCGCGTCTCCTGGCATGGCACGATCAGGACATCAACGGATACGGGGCACAGCCTCGCCTGCTCGCCGCGCAACCCGACTGGGAAGCCAAAGGCGACAATCGCTGGATGGCGGCCATGCGCGACAGTCTGTGCTGGCCGTTCGGTCTGTGCAGCAGCAGCGAATACGCCATTATCGCCGATGCGGGCAATAACCGCGTCATGTTGTGGCGCTGGAGTCGGGAGATGGAAGCATGAACGCGCCGCTACAGGGCGCGTCAGCAGTTCCTGCTCAAATCGGCGAGCGCATCCGTGTGCGCGGCATTGTGCAAGGGGTCGGTTTTCGCCCCGGCGTCTGGCGCATCGCACAAGACTTGGGTGTGTGCGGAAGCGTTGCCAATGACGGCGAAGGCGTGCTGATCGAGGCTTGGGGCGATGCCGCGCTGCTGCAAACCCTGCTTGAACGCATCCACACGGAGGCTCCGCCGCTGGCCCGCATCGAGAGTATCGAACGCTGTGAAGCCATGGGACTGCCTCCAGCCGATTTCCGCATCGTCGCCAGCAGAACGAGCACGGCGCTCACCCACGTCGCGCCCGATGCGGCAACGTGTCCAGCCTGCGTCGCAGAAATTTTTGACCCGTTCGGACGGCGCTTCCGCTACCCGTTTACCAACTGTACCCACTGCGGGCCGCGCCTCAGCATCATTCAGCAGATCCCGTACGACCGCAGCAACACCACGATGGCGGCGTTCGCGATGTGCCACGCGTGTGCCGCAGAATATGCCAGCCCGGCTGACCGGCGCTTCCATGCCCAGCCGGTCGCATGCCACGTGTGCGGGCCACGTTTGAGTTTGAGCCGCAGCGACGGGCGTGCCATCGCTCTGGACTCGCTGACCTTTCTGGATGATGCGGACGCGGCATGCAGTCTGTTACAACGCGGCCATATCCTCGCGATACAAGGTCTGGGCGGCTATCAGCTGGCCTGTGACGCAAGCAGCGATAGCGCCGTGGCACGGCTGCGCGCGGGGAAACAGCGCGAGCGTAAACCCTTTGCACTGATGGCGCGCGACATCGAGGTCATCCACCGCTACGCGCAACTTGGGGAAGCGGAGGCCGCGCTGCTGAGCAGCCCGGCAGCACCCATTGTCTTGTTGCAACGCCTGACAGGCACCTCCACGCCTGCGATAGATGCGGCTGTTGCGCCGGGCATGAATACGCTGGGGTTCATGTTGCCCAATACGCCCTTGCATCACCTGATGCTGCGCCGCATGAATCGTCCGATCGTGATGACTAGCGGCAACCACTCTGACGAACCGCAGGCCATTACCGCCGCGGATGCGCGTGCGCGACTGGGGCAGATTGCCGACTATTTCCTTGAGCACAATCGGCCTATCGCCCGCCGAGTCGATGACTCGGTAGTACGCGTGGTGGCTGGACAGACGCGTGTGTTGCGGCGCGCACGCGGCTATGCCCCTGCTCCGTTAAGCCTGCCGCCGGGCTTCGAGCGCGCGCCCAACATACTGGCGTACGGCAGCGAGTTGAAAAACACCTTTTGCCTGGTACGCGATGGAACGGCCGTGCTCTCACCCCACATCGGCGACCTGGAAGACGCGCTCACGCGCGCCGATTATCACCAGGCGCTCGCCGACTTTCGTCGTTTCTTTGAATTCGAGCCGCAGGTGCTGGCCTGCGACCTGCACCCGGACTATGCGGCTACACGACTGGCAAGGGCGCAGTCAGAGGAAACGGGTCTGCCGCTGCATGCCAGCCAGCACCATCACGCGCACATCGCCGCTTGCCTGGCGGACAACAGGGTAGCGCTGGATACTGCGCCGGTGCTGGGGGTGGCGCTGGACGGCATCGGCTATGGGGAAGATGGCACACTCTGGGGCGGTGAATTTCTGCTTGCCGACTACCATGGCTTTGAGCGCCTCGGCACGTTCAAGCCGGTGGCCCTGCTCGGCGGCGATGCCGCTGCGCGCGAACCCTGGCGCAACACCTATGCGCACCTCATGGCAGAGATGGGATGGCCGGCGTTTGCAATGAATTACGCCGGGCTGGAACTGTTCCGCTTCCTCGACCGGCAACCGCGCGCGCTGCTCGACGGCATGCTCAAGCAGCGGGTCAATGCGCCATTGGCCAGTTCCTGCGGTCGCCTGTTCGATGCGGTGGGGGCGGCTGTCGGCCTGGTGCGCGATCACGCCCACTACGAAGGCCAGGGCGCGGTGGAGCTGGAGGCCGCGGTGGATCGCGACTGCCTCGAGAACGAGGACGCGACGCTCGACTATCCCTTTGCCATCCCCCTGCTGCCAGGCAGCAAATTGCCTTACATCGAGCCGCTGGCGATGTGGCAGGCACTGTTCGGCGATCTCATCCTGGATACCCCGGTCGGCGTGATGGCGGCGCGTTTCCATCGCGGGCTGGCGAAGGTGGTCGTGAAGATGGTGGAAAAGCTCGCCAGCCGCATCAGCAAAGACGGCGCACCGCTACCCCAGGTAGCACTCACCGGCGGCGTGTTGCAGAACCGCATCCTGTTCGAGCGCGTGCTGCACGGTCTCGAATCCAAAGGGTTTACGGTATTGACCCACCGGCAGGTGCCATGCAATGACGGTGGCCTGGCGCTGGGACAGGCAGTGATTGCTGCGGTGCGGCAACTGCAGCACAGTTAGAACAAGGAGAGTCATCATGTGTCTTGGAATTCCCGGACGTATCGTAGAAATCACCGACGCAGCCAATAAGCTGGGAATGGTCGACGTCGTCGGCGTGCGCCGCCAGATCAACCTCGCCTGCGTCGTCGACGAGCAGCATCCTGTGGACAGCTGCGTCGGCGACTGGGTGCTGGTCCACGTCGGTTTTGCCATGAGCCGCATCAACGAAAACGAGGCGCGGCTGACGCTGAATCTGCTCACCGAGCTCGGTGAAGCACAGGCCGAGATCGAGGCCATGCGCATGGCCGAGAGCACTGGGGCTGCCTGATGGAATCAAAACTCAACGATCCCACGCTCGCCGGGCTGTACCCTTTCCTCGCTGGCAAGCGTCAGGATGCCGGTCAGTTGCACGCTGCGCTGCTGGAGTCGGTACGCCAGAAAGCCGCCGAGAGCATCGCGGTCAAACAGCGTTTTTTCAATGAAAACGCTGCGGCGATTGTCGCTGCGGCTCAGGCGCTGGCCGATGTCTACTGCAATGGTGGGCGCCTGTACACGATGGGCAATGGCGGCTCCAGTTGCGATGCTGCGCACATTGCTGTCGAGTTCCAGCACCCGGTCACCGCCGGACGGCCCGCACTGCCGGCGCGCAACCTGGGCGATGATGTGGCGATGCTCACCGCCGTGGGCAACGACGTCGGCTTCAAGCATGTGTTTGTGCGCCAGGTGATTGCACAACTGCGCCCGGGCGATGCCTTGATCGGGGTTTCCACCTCCGGCAATTCCGAGAATGTGCTGACTGCTTTCACTGCGGCCAAGGCGCGTGGCGCAGTCACCATCGG
The DNA here is from genome assembly GCF_009938015.1 of Sulfuriferula plumbiphila. Classification (NCBI taxonomy): domain Bacteria; kingdom Pseudomonadati; phylum Pseudomonadota; class Betaproteobacteria; order Nitrosomonadales; family Sulfuricellaceae; genus Sulfuriferula; species Sulfuriferula plumbiphila. Next base: position 1,655,942 of record NZ_AP021884.1, read on the forward strand.
TCTGGCCGGCGGCGACGGCGGTCGCATGCGTGGCTTTACCGACCTCGATCACTGCCTGGTAGTCCCCAGTGACAGTATCCACCGCGTGCAGGAAAGTCATGTCGCGCTTTATCACATCCTGTGGGATCTGACCCACACCCTGCTGGCCGATGATCGCGGCAGTGCCGCGAAGGAGTCCTGAACCATGCAATATGCCGACGAATTCCGTGACCCTGCCAAGGCCCGTACCCTGGTGGAAGAAATCAGCAAGCTGGCTGCACTGCTGGCCAAGGCACGTGGCCGCCCGCTGCAGGTGATGGAGGTGTGCGGCGGCCATACTCACACCATCTTCCGTTATGGCCTGAAGGCGATGCTGCCAGAGGCGCTGGAGTTTGTGCACGGTCCCGGCTGCCCGGTGTGTGTGTTGCCCATGGGGCGGGTGGATGACTGTGTGGCGCTGGCGTGCAATCCGAAAATCATCTTCACCACCTTTGGCGACGCCATGCGTGTACCGGGTTCGAAGGGCAGTCTGCTGCAAGCCAAGGCCGAAGGCGCCGATGTACGCATGGTGTATTCGCCGCTCGATGCATTGAAACTGGCACGCGAAAACCCGACGCGCGAGGTGGTGTTCTTCGCGCTGGGCTTCGAGACCACCATGCCCAGCACCGCGCTCACGGTGTTGCAGGCCAGGCGCGAGGGCATCCGCAATTTTTCGCTGTTCTGCAATCACATCACCATCATTCCCACCATCAAGGCCATTCTTGATTCGCCGGAACTGACGCTGGACGGCTTCCTTGGTCCTGGCCACGTCAGCATGGTGATCGGCAACCGACCGTATGACTTCATCGCCGAGCGCTACCACCGGCCGATCGTTGTCGCCGGTTTTGAGCCACTGGATATTCTGCAATCGCTGTGGATGCTGTTGAAACAGATGAAAGAGGGCCGCTGCGAAGTCGAAAACCAGTACAAGCGTATCGTGCCTGAAGCCGGCAACGCGCAGGCGCTGGCCGCGGTTGCTGAAGTATTCGAGCTGCGCGAGTTTTTTGAGTGGCGCGGACTGGGTTCTATCGACCACTCCGGCGTCAGGATGCGCGCGGCCTTTGCTGACTACGATGCCGAACGCAAATTTGGGGTGCCAGGCTTATCCATCGCCGACCCCAAATCCTGTCAGTGCGGCGAGGTGCTGAAAGGTGTGATCAAACCGCATCAATGCAAAGTATTTGGCACCTCGTGCACGCCAGAACGACCGCTTGGCGCGCTGATGGTGTCGTCCGAGGGTGCGTGTGCCGCGTATTACCGGTTTGGCCGCATCGCGATCAAACCGGTTGAAACGGAGACGGTGGCATCATGAAAATGGATGATCCTCACGGCAAGCGCATGCCTGGCGGCGTGGTGACGCTGGCGCACGGTGGCGGCGGAAGTGCGATGCGCAAGCTGATCGAAAATGTACTTCTACCCGCATTCAACAATCCGCTGCTGGCGGCACTCGAAGATCAGGCGACGGTACCCCTTGCCGAGCTGCTCGTACATGGCGACCGGCTGGCGTTTACCACCGACTCCTATGTCGTGACACCGATGAGTTTTCCAGGAGGCGACATTGGAAAACTGGCGGTATGCGGTACCGTCAATGACCTTGCCGTTTCAGGAGCACGCCCGCTGTATTTAAGCTGTGGGCTGGTCATCGAAGAAGGTCTGGAAATGGCCCACCTGGCCATGATCGTCGAGAGCATTGCACATGCCGCGCGATTGGCTGGGGTGAGTGTCGTCACCGGTGACACCAAGGTGGTGGAACGCGGCGCAGCCGACAAACTGTTTATCAATACTGCCGGTATAGGGGTCATTCCAGCAGGAATCCAGATCAGTGCCAGCCGCGCACAGCCGGGGGACGCCGTCATTGTCAGCGGCAGCCTGGGTGACCATGGAATAGCCATTCTGCTGGCGCGCAACGAGCTGGCGCTCGATGCAGCGGTAATGAGCGACTGCCAGCCGCTGCACGGTCTGGTAGCGGTGATGCTGGGAGCATGTCAGGACATCCACTGCTTGCGCGACGCCACTCGCGGCGGTGTGGCCACGGTGCTCAACGAGTTTGCTACGAGTTCCCGGGTCGGCATCCGTCTGCGCGAGGCGGCGCTACCGGTCAACGAGACGGTACGTGGCGCCTGCGAAATCCTGGGGCTCGATCCTCTGTACCTGGCCAACGAGGGCAAGCTGGTGGCGGTGGTGCCGGCCACGCACGCGGACGCAGTGCTGGCGGCGATGCGCGCGCATCCGGCCGGCCTTGAAGCCGCGATCGTCGGCGAAATCACAGCTGAATCCGCAGGTAACGTGATCCTGTCGACTGCGTTCGGCGGGTATCGTGTGGTGGATATGCTGGTTGGTGAACAATTGCCGAGGATCTGCTGATGCCCGTAACGATGCTGCGCACAGACCCTGTCGCATCTCTGATGGAACCGCAAATAGTGGACGGGACAATTACTATCCTCGATCACTCTTGGCCATTGCGTCTTGAATACCCGGCGCTGCTCGCCTATCACGGTGGGGGCGCGCTGGCAGGTGCGGCAATCGGTTTTAGGGCGATGGCCGCCGCCGGTGCGGCCCTTTCTGCCGAACATCCATGGGACCGCCGAGACCTGTCCGTGGTCAGCTGGCACAACGGTCCCGGAGTACGCGATGCCATCGAATTTGTTACCCGCGCCATTACCCGTGGACGGTTCACATGGCGCGAATCCGGCGCCGTGCAAAACTGCGGGGCGGCGGACGCATTCCGTTTCGAAGTTGCCGATGGCAGACATGTCGCACGGGTGGCGTTGCGTGAACACGCGGTCACGCCCGCCTTTTTCGAGCTGGCGCGGACCCCTTCGCGTAGTCTGCAACAGGAAGCCGAACTGATTCACCTGAAAGCCGTCGTTGCCGATTCGGTAATGGCGTTGCCAGCAGATCGCTTGTTCGAGATCAGCCTGCAGGAGCAAGCCCATGCATGAACTGTCGATTACCCGCAATATCGTGGCCATCGTCAGTGAACATGCTGCGGGCCAGCGGGTGACGCGGGTGCGCCTGCAGATCGGGCAACTGTCGGCAATCATGCCCGAGGCCATCCGCTTTTGCTTCGATCTGTGTGCTGCGGGAACACTCGCAGAAGGTGCAAAGCTGGAGATTGATGAGACCCCTGGTCGTGCCCGGTGTGATGCCTGTGGTGAAGAAGTGGCGTTGACCGCACTGGTGGGGCGCTGCCCGGCCTGTGGTACAGGAATATTACGGATCACTGCCGGCGAGGAAATGCTGATCAGGGAGATCGAAATGAATACGGAGGAAGCATCATGTGCGTAACCTGTGGATGTGGGCAGAGCGAAGGGGCGACACTGTCGCTGCACGATGGAAGCGCGGAAGCGCATGAGCATGTACACGCAGACGGCATGAGACATTTACATCACCATCACCAGTTGGCTCCTGCCCAGGTGCGCGCGCGCAGCCCTGCCCACGCGGATCAGCCGAGCCAGATGCAAGCTCAAATGCCGGGTGGCGGCATGCAGTACCAGCCTGTACACACGCACGACCACGCTCACCCCCACGAGCATCATCACCACGACACCTTGCAGGTTCCGGGTCGTGACACGCACACGCTGCAACTGGAGGCACAAATTCTCGGCAGGAACCAGCGCATCGCCGAACGCAATCGCGGCTGGCTGGCCGGGCGCGGCATACTCGCATTGAATCTGATGAGCAGCCCCGGTGCGGGTAAGACCACCCTGCTCGAACGTACCCTCAAGGATCTGCAGGCAACCATGTCCATCGCGGTGGTCGAGGGCGATCAGGAAACCGCCAATGATGCCAAGCGCATCCGGGCTACCGGCGCGCGTGCGGTGCAGGTGAATACGGGCACCGGCTGCCACCTGGAAGCCGACATGCTTGAACGCGCCATGACCCTGCTCAAACCTGAGCCGCGCTCGCTGCTGCTGATTGAGAACGTTGGCAACCTGGTGTGTCCGGCGCTGTTCGATCTTGGCGAGCGCGCCAAGGTGGTGATCTTCTCGGTCACCGAGGGCGAGGACAAGCCGCTCAAATATCCGCACATGTTCGGCGCGGCTGAGGTCATGCTGCTGAGCAAGATTGATCTGATGCCCCACCTGCGCTTCAGGCTCGATTTGGCGATTAACAATGCGCACACGGTCAATCCAAAGCTCAAAATCTTCCCGGTGTCGGCGTATACAGGCGAAGGGCTGGATGCCTGGTATGACTGGCTGCGTACCGGACTTTCCGCATGCGCATCCGTCAATGCAATGCACGCGATGCCATGAGATGCACACAGCATGCGCCTGAAGCCGGATCCGCGAGCGGCGGCTATCGTCTGGTTGCCGCACCCGGCACAGCCAGCATCCGCACCAGCAATGTGCGTCGCCGTCTCAATTTCAGCGTTGCCGAGTGGCAGCGACTCGGTGGCTTTTACGGCGTGATCGGGCTGCTGCACTTGCTTGGTTGCGGTCTGTTTTTTTACTACTCAGCGCGCTATCCGGCGCTGATTGGCCTGGGCTTTGCCGCTTATATGTTCGGTCTGCGCCATGCCTTTGATGCCGATCACATTGCCGCTGTTGACGATACCGTGCGCTACCTGCTGCAAAAAGGTCAAAAGCCGCTGGGTATTGGCTTCTTCTTTTCGCTAGGGCACTCGACCGTGGTGTTTGTGCTTGCGCTGGCCATCGTATTCGCCGCCACCACGGTGAAACAGGGTTTGCCCGAACTGCAGCACCTCGGGGGACTGATAGGCGCCGGCATATCGGGGATATTTCTGTGGCTGATCGGCATCCTCAATCTGTTGCTGCTGCTGGACATGCTCAAAATCTGGCGGCAGGCCAAAACCGGCCAGCACAGCCACGCACACCTGGATGAACTGCTCTCAAAACGTGGCCTGCTCAATCGCGTGTTTGGCGGTCGCCTGCAAAAAATCATCCAGCGCAGCTGGCAGATGTATCCACTGGGTTTGCTGTTTGGCCTGGGTTTTGACACCGCTTCTGAAATCGGCCTGCTGGCGATGACTGCCGGTGCAGCCAGCGGCAATCTGCCGATAGGCGCCGTGCTGTCGTTGCCGATTTTGTTCGCGGCCGGCATGTCGCTGATGGACACCACCGACGGCGTACTGATGGTCAAGGCTTACAACTGGGCGTTTGTGAACCCGCTACGCAAGATTTTTTACAACCTCACCACGACGTGTTTGTCGATTGTGGTGGCGCTGGTCATTGGTAGTATTGAGCTGCTGCAGGTCTTCATCAACCTCCTGCACCTCAAAGGCCCGTTCGCCGATTATGTCGGTGGGCTGGATTTTGGCGTGCTCGGCTACGTGATCGTGGGTATTTTCCTGCTGGTGTGGGGTATCTCAGCCGCGTTGTGGAAATTCAAGCGGATTGAAGCGCATCATGGCCGGCCGAACGCGCCCCATACGCACTCTGGCGGTATCACCCATATACACGAACACTTTGACTAAGTGTCCCGAATGCGGCTCCTGCCATATTTACGTAAAAGAAGGTCGCAAAAGTCTGTCAAAAACCCGGCGCGCGGAAAATGAAAAGCTGGATAGCATCGTCGGGGTGAGTTCCAGTTCGCGCCTGGCCTGCCAGGCGACCATCGGCAGCGAAAATGTCACGGGAATTGCTGGGTTTTGTTTGAGGCGGCAGCATTTTTGGAACACATCCGGCGCCATCGTATTGCGCGGGCTGAAATTACTGATACTGTACAAGTGCGGCATGCGTAGACATGGCCTCCGTGCAATGCCGTGGCAGTGTAAAGCCATTGGCCGGGTCGTCTATCGCCTCAATATTGATCACCGGCACAAATGATTTGACCGAGCCGAACACCGTGGCGAATGAAGCATCGGCAGCGTCTCGCCCAGTACCGAGTCTGACCAGACCCATCGGTGGTGAAATGCCGCTGGGATCGAAGGAATACCAACGGTTACTGAGAAAAACTTCGACATAGGCATGAAAATCGGTCGGCCCTAATTTCGGGTCTGCGCCATAATCGATTCCCGTGACGAAGCGCGCGGGGATGTTCATCGCCCGGCACAACGCTATCATCAAATGGGCGAAGTCACGGCATACCCCCGCCTGATCGATGATGGTATCGGTTGCCGACGTGGTGCTGTTCGAGCTCCCTGGCAAAAACGACGTGCGTTGGCGCACCCAGTCCTGTATCGCCTGCACCCGCCGATAGCCGGCTTGGGCATGAGCGAATTCCCAGGTCACGAGCTTTCCAAGCCGGTCAGACTGGCAGTAGCGACTCGGGTAAATATAGGGCAGTACTTCCGACGGCAGTTGCGAAATCGGCACTTCCACGAGGTTTTCAGGCGACTCGACATAATGGGAGATATCAACTGTCGCGTCGTAGCGTATGGTCAACGGACCGGGGACGGCTTGCAATCGCATGTAGCGCGTGCCATAGGTCGAATCAGTATAGATCACTGGCGTGATCGGCTGGCTCAGATAAAGCTGCTCGTTGACGACTGATTGATGGCCTGTTTGCGCCGCATGAATGTTAAATATGAAATCGCTCTGGGCGCCAGTGACTTCATAGTTGAGTGCTATATCAAATTCTAATCTGATCATGCTGGCCTCGTTTTCATTTAAAACAGTGAATGGCCGGATTGTGTTCCATTGCATCAAACCTCCTGCACGCCTTCCTCCAGCCCCGCTGCAACCGTTAATAACGCGACGTTGTCGCGTGCGAAGAACCCTTGAAAGTCGCCAAAACGCTGTACGTATTCGATAATCAGCGCGGAAAAATCCGACGCCGAGGAGAAGATTTGCTTGAGACCCACTTCGCGTGAGCCGACGGTGTCGAGCAGAAAGCCTTTGCCCTGGGCAGTGATGGCATCCACGACAATATCGATATATTCCTTGCCGTCATGCTGGCCATCTCTAACCGCAAGCGCCATGTGGTGCAGGCGCGGGCCATAGTTGCGCACGAAAGTCTCGGTGGGGCTGGGCAGTTGGTCCAGGTGGTTGACGCAGTAGGGATGGTTGTTGGCGGTGAATACCTTGGCCGGGCTTGCGGATTCAGGCACACCACGCACGTTTTTGGTGACGTTGGTGGAGGAGTTCTGATCCGTGATGTCGTAGCTGCCCCAGTAGTAATAGCTCGACAGCGCCAGGTATTCGAGCAAGGCAGCCTCGCGGTTCTGGCTGTACACGCGGGTGGCAAGGTGGTCGATGGGCAGGATCAGGTCCATGATGCCGATCCGTTCCTGCATCTCCTTGCCACGTTCGTAGGCTGCCTGCGCGCTGCCGAGGATGACGCATTCACCGTGCTGATAGAGACGAATGCCGTCCGCCGCACGCTCCATGTAGCCCACCATGTTCTGGGTGTAGGGTGAGGGCTTGGACAGACTCACATTGAGCGGCAAATCCAGTTCGGCGAGCTGGCCGATGGGGAAGAAGCGAAACTCGCGCTGCTGTTGCTGGGCTACGACTTCGTGGCGGTTTGACGTGAGCAGGATTTCGCCCAGATAACGGCTGTGCGGACGCCGTGCCCCCACCGGATACAAGTCGTTCAGGCTGCGGAAAATATCACTGTAGCCCGGATCTTTTACCTCGCGCAGCAGGATGTCGGGCGCATCCATATCAATGCGTAGCACGTGGGTGAGATGTCTGGGACTGTCCAGCGTGACCAGATAATGATACGGCGTCATCAACGCCAGCTCGGCGATGTATTCAAGCGCATTGCCCGGCTCCACGGTCATCATCAGTGCCTCGATGCCGCCGATCATTTCGGGGTCAGGCCACTGCGGTCGCGCGCTTCCAGCAGACGCGGCAGGTATGCTTCAAAGAATGGGGAGTTTTGCTTGTCGCCAAAGCGCGGGTGGTGGCTTGAGTTGAGCATGCGTATTCCTGCGGCTACTTGGGTTGCCAGCGCAAATCCAGGGTCATGGGAAAGCGCGGATTAAGTGCTTCGGGTTCGACTGCCATCGTCCCCGCGCTGTGGCCATGATCCCAGAAACGTGCACGGCGGCGCGCCTCTGCCTCATTGGCGTTGACGGGAAAAGTGTCGTAGTTGCGCCCCCCGGGGTGGCTGACGTGGTAGGTGCAGCCGCCGATGGCGCGGCCATTCCAGCTGTCCACCACATCGAATACCAGGGGCGCATGGATACCAATGGCGGGGTGCAATGCAGACGGCGGCGCCCACGCCTTGAAGCGCACCGCAGCAACGAATTCACCGGGCACGCCGGTCGGATGCAGAGGCAGCGGACGACCATTGCACGCCACCTGGTGGCGGCTGTCGATCATGCCACTCACCTTGACCTGCATCCGTTCCACCGACGAGTCCACATAGCGCGCCATGCCGCCGGTTGCCATTTCTTCGCCCAGCACATGCCACGGCTCGATGGCCTGGCGCAGCTCCAGCTGTATGCCCTGATAGGCCACGCTGCCATAGCGCGGAAAGCGGAACTCGATGAACGGCGAGAACCAGGCATCGTCGAAGGCATAGCCTGCCACGCGCAGGTCGCGGCTGATGTCGCGCATGTCCTGCTCGATGAAATGCGGCAGCATGAAGCGGTCGTGCAGCGCGGTATCCCAGTACACCAGCTTGCCTTGATAGGGCGTTTTCCAGAACCGGGCCAGCAGCGCCCGCAGTAATAGCGATTGCACCAGACTCATGCGGTAATGCGGCGGCATCTCGAACGCGCGCAACTCCACCAGTCCCAGCCGCCCGGTCGCGGAATCCGGGGCGTACAGCTTGTCTATGCAGAATTCGGCGCGGTGCGTGTTGCCGGTCAGGTCAATCAATAAATTGCGCAGCAGCCTGTCCACCAGCCAGGGCTGTCCGCTTTCTTTGCCGGGGGTGAGCTTGGCGTCCATTTGCTGGAACGCAATTTCCAGTTCGTACAGGTTGTCATCGCGCGCTTCGTCGACGCGCGGCGCCTGACTGGTGGGGCCGATGAACTGCCCGGAAAACAGGTAGGACATGGCCGGATGTTGCTGCCAGTAGGCAATCAGGCTTTTCAGCAGGTCCGGCCGGCGCAGGAACGGGCTGTCCGCCGCGGTCGCTCCCCCCAGCGTGACGTGGTTGCCGCCGCCGGTGCCGGTGTGGCGACCATCGAGCATGAATTTTTCACTACCCAGCCGGGTCTGGCGTGCGTCCTCATACAGTGTGCGGGTACGTTCCACCAATGTCGGCCAGTCGGCAGCGGGGTGGATGTTGACCTCGATGACACCGGGGTCGGGCGTGACCGACAGCGACACCAGACGCGGGTCACGCGGCGGCGCGTAGCCTTCCATGCGGATCGGCCGGGCCAGCGCAGCGGCGCAATGTTCCAGCGCGCTGACCAGGGCCAGCCAGGCTTCCAGCGTGGTGGTGGGCGGCATGCAGACGTGCAATATGCCGTCGCGCACTTGCAGCGCCAGCGCGGTGTGGATGACTTCGCGTGCACTCGGGGTTTCGTCGATGGCAGCGGCGGTAGCTGGCTTGGGGACGGGTGGAGATTCCGGCAGCGGCGCACGTTCGGCAAACGGATCGGGCGGTAACTCGAGTTCAAAATCCTCCGGCGCCAGCCACGGCAGGCTGTCCAACGGCAGCCGGTAACCCAGCGCGGAATCGCCCGCCACCAGATACAGTCGGTCCTGGCGCAGCGGCCAGCGGCTGGAACGCCATTGCGGTGCGGCTGCGGTGCCCGCTTTGAGCGGCAGCACATAGCCGACCACCTCGGCCAGTCCGGCGCGTAACTGTTGGGCGAGACGGTGACGCGCATCGGGCCGGGTGAGGTCAGCCGCGTGCGGGTCGAGGTTGGCGGGCAGGCGGCTTTCCCTATCCAGCGCCTGCCACGGGTCTTCATACGCCGGGATGAGATAACCGGGGTTGAGCCCAAGCTGCTGGGCAAGGTGAGTGGCGAAGCGCTTGAGCACCTCGGGGCTGATGGTTTCGCTGGCTTCGGCGACCAGTGCCGGGTTGTGCCATAGCGGGGTGCCATCCGCGCGCCAGTAGGCCGTCAATGCCCAGCGTGGCAGCGCTTCGCCGGGATACCATTTACCCTGGCCGAAGTGCAGCACGCTGCCGGAAGCAAAGCGCGCTTGCAGGCGTCGTATCAGGGCATTGGCCAGTGTCCATTTTTCTTCGCCCAGCGCGGCGATGTTCCATTCCGCGCCGTCCATGTTGTCGATCGAGACAAAGGTCGGTTCGCCACCCTGGGTGAGGCGCACATCGCCATGTTTCAATTCGGCGTCAATCTGCAGCCCGAGCGTGTGCGCCGCCTGCCACTGTGCGTCGGTGTAGGGTTTGGTAACGCGCGGGTCTTCGTGAATACGGGTGACCGTCATGGTCACGTCGAGCTGCGCCTCGCAGATGCCGGTGAGGCCATTGATGGGCGCGGCGGAGGCGGGTTGTGCGGTGGCGGCCAGTGGAATATGGCCTTCTCCGGCGAGCAAGCCCGAGGTGGCGTCCAGCCCGACCCAGCCGGCACCGGGGATATAGGCTTCGCACCAGGCGTGCAGGTCGGTGAAATCGGCGCTCGGCCCGGCGGGACCGTCGAGCGGTTTTGCATCGGCGGCGAGCTGGATCAGATAACCCGATACAAAGCGGGCAGCAATGCCCAGGTGGCGTAATGCCTGTACCAGCAGCCACGCGCTGTCGCGACATGAACCGGAGCCTTTGGTGAGCGTTTCCTCGCAGTTTTGTACGCCTGGCTCCATGCGGATGAGATAGGAGACGCTGCGATGTATGCGCTGATTCGTGCGTACCAGAAAATTGGTGATGCCGATGTCGGCAGGCAAAGCACGCCGGAAATCGACCAGCCATTTGGCAAGTGCTGTGCCCGCAGTGTCAGTCTGCAGGAAAGGCGTGAGTTCAGCCTTGAGCTCGGCTGGATACTGAAATGGGTAATGCTCTGCCCACGGCTCGACAAAAAAATCGAACGGGTTGATGACGGTCATGTCCGCCACCAGGTCCACCGTCACTTCGAGTTCGCGTGTCGGCTCGGGGAAGGTGAGGCGGGCGACGAAATTGCCGTAGGCGTCCTGTTGCCAGTGAATGAAGTGTTTGGCTGGCTGCACCTTCAGCGAATAGGCCGAAATGGGAGTACGGTTGTGGGCGGCGGGTCTGAGCCGGATTTCATGGGGAAATACCATGACCGGACGATCGAAGCGGTAACGGCTGTGATGATGCAGAGCAACGCGTATGGTCATATCAGGGAGGGGGGATGGGCAGGCAGTCACGGGTGGCTGGCGGGGTTTCCCAGTCGGGGTCGGGTAGCGAGGCGAATACGCCGCGCAGGCCTTCACTCCAGCGCTGGCTGATCTGGGAAAAATAGCTGTCGCTGGCGGTGATATGGTACAGGCGATCCAGCCTAAAGCTGTCGCGCGTGTAGCATGCCAGGTCAATCGGCAGCCCGACCGCGATATTGCTGCGCATGGTCGAGTCAAACGATACCAGTACGCACTTTATGGCGTCCATGAGCGGCGTTTCGGCATGAATGACGCGATCAATGATGGGTTTTCCGTATTTGGTTTCGCCGATCTGGAAGAAGGGGGTTTCTTCGGTGGCCTCGATAAAATTGCCCTCGTCGTACATCAGGAACAGGCGCGGCGGCTCACCGCTTACTTGGCCACCGACGATAAAATTAGTACCTACCCTGACATTTCCCTCGAGTAGAAATGGACCGTCGCGGTCACGTACCTCGCGCAGGCAGTCTCCCAGTAACATCGCCACGTCGGACATGGATTCGGCATTCCACAGATTGAATAATTCATTGCGCCGTCCCCGTTGCTCGAGCAAATTGATCGCGCTCTGGGTGATGGACAAATTACCCGAGCTGAGGATGACGATGACGCGGTCGCCGTTGTTGACGAAACTGCGCATTTTTTTGAAACAGGCGATTTGATCCACCCCGGCGTTGGTACGGGAATCCGAAGCAAACACCAGTCCGGCCTTGAGCTTGAGCGCGACGCAATAAGTCATGAGAGGTCTACTGCAGTTGTTTAGCATCTTTTATTGTACTTGTGCCATCTGGCGCACGGGTGACGGTGCGACAAATTCATCACGGCGTGCCAGATAAGCGCTGCGAATTTCCTTCCCCAGGCTGTCAGTCCGTCCGAGAAAATCGGTCAGATACTCATGCAGCCCATTGGCGAAAATATTTTCAATGAGATTGAAATGCAGTGCTGCATGAATTTCACCCGCGCAGCGGCGCGCCTCACGTCCGGTCGAGCCGTTGATGATTTCCAGTGTGGAATCCACCTCGTTCAGGCAGGCGTGCAGCGAACGCGGCATGTCGGCACGCAGCACCAACAGCTCCGCCACGCGCTGTGGCGAGATCACGTCGCGGTATATCTTCCGATATGCCTCGAATGCGCTGACCGAGCGCAGCAGCGCGCCCCACTGGTAATAATCTGCCGCGCCGCCGACATCCTTCACGCTAGGCAGCAGGATGTGGTACTTGACGTCGAGAATACGCGCGGTGTTGTCAGCGCGCTCCAGAAATGTGCCGAGGCGGATGAAGTTGAGTGCATCGTCCTTGAGAATGGTGCCCAGGGTCACCCCGCGAAACAGGTGCGAGCGTTCTTTCACCCAGTCAAAAAAAGGTGTCAGACGATTGCCGCTGAGGGCAGGTGACATGCGATTGAGTTCCAGCCAGGTGGCGTTAATGCTCTCCCACATTTCTCCGGTGATTGCACCGCGCACGGCACGCGCGTTTTCCCGCGCCAGCATCAGGCTGGTATAGATGCTGGCCGGGTTATCCGGGTCCAGTGCGATAAAGCGCGTTACTGCCGCAGATTCTGCTGCTCCGTATTTGGCAGTGTAGCCGGCAGCACAGCCCGAAATGTTGAGTGGCGCATACCACAAGTGGGCTTCTGCGCCAACGGAGTCATCCGGCAGCAGCGACGTGCTGTGCGTGACATCCAGCACGCGTGCAGTATTTTCGGCACGCTCGATGTAGCGCGCCATCCAGAACAGGTGATCCGCGGTTCGTGACAACATGCTTTAATCCTCCAATACCCAGGTGTCTTTGGTCCCCCCACCCTGGGATGAATTGACCACCAGAGAGCCCTCGGTCAACGCCACGCGGGTGAGCCCGCCCGGCACCAGGCGGATTTCCTTGCCGGATAATACGAATGGGCGCAAGTCCACATGACGTGGGGCGATACCGGCTTCCACCAAGGTTGGGCAGGTGGACAGCGCCAGGGTCGGCTGGGCGATAAAGCCGGCCGGCGCGGCCAGAATCCGTTCGCGGTACGCGGCGATCTCCTCGGGTGTGCTGGCAGGCCCCACCAGCATGCCGTAGCCACCCGAGCCCTGTACTTCCTTCACCACCAGTTCAGGCAGGTGGGCGAGCGCGTATTTGAGATCTTCTGTCTTGCCCAGACGCCAGGTGGGCACATTGGACAGGATGGGCTTTTCGCCCAGATAAAATTCAATCATGGCCGGCACATACGGGTAGGTGGACTTGTCGTCCGCCACGCCGGTGCCGATACCGTTGGCCAGCACTACGCCCCCGCTGCAGTAGGCGTTCATCAGGCCGGGGACGCCCAGTGTCGAATCCGGACGGAAAGCCAGCGGATCGAGAAAATCGTCATCCACACGCCGATAAATGACGTGTACCTGCTGCGGGCCTTCGGTGGTGTGCATGTATACCTTGCCGGCGTGGACAAACAAATCCTGGCCTTCCACCAGTTCCACGCCCATCTGGCTGGCGAGGAAGGCGTGTTCGAAATAGGCGCTGTTGTAGGCACCTGGCGTCATCACCACAATCACCGGTTCATCCACATTGGGGGGTGCTGCTTCGAGCAGGGTGTCGAGCAGCATCTGCGGGTAGTGGTCTATCGGGGCGACGGCATGGCTGGCAAATAGGTCGGGAAACAGCCGCATCATGGTATTGCGGTTTTCCAGCATGTATGACACGCCAGATGGTGTGCGCAGATTGTCTTCCAGCACATAGAAGTCGTTTTCTGCCACACGCACCAGGTCAATCCCGGCAATGTGGGCATACACTTGATTGGGCAAATCGATACCGCGCATTTCTGGCCGGTACAGGCTGTTTCCCAGCACCTGATGGGCAGGAATCAAGCCGGCCTTGATGATCTCCCGGGCGTGGTAGATATCGTGTAAAAAAGCGTTAAGCGCCTGCACCCGCTGCTTCAGACCGCGCCCCAGGAGCGCCCATTCGCTGGCACCAAATATGCGTGGAATAACATCGAACGGGATCAGGCGTTCTGCGCCCGCGCCTTCCCCATAAACGGCAAAGGTAATTCCCAGGCGGCGAAACAGCACCTCGGCTTCACGCTGCTTCTGGGAAAGGGCTTCCAGAGGTAAGGAAAATAGCTGGGCAGCTACATCCCGGTATTGATTGCGCACCAACCCTTCCGGGCTGTGCATTTCGTCGAATATGGCCGGCTTGAACAATATGTCTGTGGATTCATGCATGGTCGCGCTCTGCTTAGGCCGGTGGGTGCCTGCGGGCACCTGTATACATTCCAACTTCGTTGCGGTACTGCCTTGCCCAAGAAATCTCATCGCTTGCCTATCAAACATCGTCTGCGCACTAAACTGTTTTTGCGCTTGGCCTCGCTCAGGATTTGCAAATTTAGAGAAGTGCCCTTACCTTGCTTTCTAAGCAACGCAAGCAGCATGCCAGCACATGAATTATTTTAATGCGCTATTTTTGAATGGGTTTGTGTGTTGTGCTTGTGGAGGATGGAGGCGAGGTGCACGCTCCCGGTGCGCAGGCGGAGGGCCGAGCACCCGCCCGGTGCGCTACGCAAACTTCGATTGCGAACCCGCATCAGGCTGCTTGCGCAACAGGGCCGGACATTCCCGATTGGCGGCCATGTCCAGTCCGGTGAAGTCATCGAGTGATTTCACCTGCGTGTTGGCAGCGGCCGGTACCGGCTGGCCGACCTGCCGCTGGCGGCGATTACGCAAGCGCTGCCTCGCGGTATGCGGGAGAAGCTATACGGGAAAGATTGATTTTCCGGAGCAAGGAGATGAGCCATGTCGAAACAATCATTGGCATTTTACTTTTACTATCGTTATGTAGTAAAAAGTAATAACGATATTTTGCCTATGGGGGTGAAGCATGAAGGCAGGGGCAACAGAGTTGCGGCCGGTGTTGCGCCTGGTGGCGGAGCAGGACGGCCGGCGCGGCAAGGGGCGTATCGAACTGCTGGAGAAGATCGGCGAGCTGGGCTCGATCTCAGCGGCGGCCAAAGCCCTGGGCCTGAGTTACAAGGCAGCCTGGGAAGCGGTGGAAGCCATGAACAACCTGTCCGAGGCGCCGCTGGTGGAGCGGGTGGCGGGGGGCAGGCACGGTGGCGGCACGGCGCTCACTGCCCTCGGCTTGCAGGTGTTGTCGATGTTTCGAAGGCTGGAAGGACAGTACCGGGAGTTCCTCGCCGCCCTGCGGGCGACAGGGGATTTTGAACGTTT
Source organism: Sulfuriferula plumbiphila (assembly GCF_009938015.1). Taxonomy (NCBI): domain Bacteria; kingdom Pseudomonadati; phylum Pseudomonadota; class Betaproteobacteria; order Nitrosomonadales; family Sulfuricellaceae; genus Sulfuriferula; species Sulfuriferula plumbiphila. The sequence goes on from NZ_AP021884.1 coordinate 1,671,320, forward strand.
TTATCAATTGATGCGGAGGTTCGAGATGAAGACGAGTGCGCGTAACGAGTTTCTGGGCCGGGTCAGGGCCGTGAAGAAAGGCGCGGTGAATGCCGAGGTGGTGCTGGACATCGGTAGTGGCGCCGGGCTGGTGGCCATCATCACCAATGAGAGTGTGGACAATCTCGGCCTGGAGGTCGGCGTGGAGGCCTATGCCCTGATCAAGGCCCCCTGGGTGATCGTGACTGCGGCGGACTGCCAGCTCAGAACCAGCGCCCGCAACAAGTTATGCGGCGTGGTGACCCGCTGTCAGGAGGGCGCGGTGAACGGCGAGGTGGTGATCGAACTGGACGGCGGCAAGCACGTGGCGGCCATCATCACCAACGAGAGCATCCAGAGCCTCGGTCTCAAGGAGGGCGTGCGCGCCTGCGCCCTGATCAAGGCCTCCCATATCATCCTGGCGGTAACCACCTGATCACGGAAAGGAACCATCATGAATCGCAAGTTCTCTCGCCGGCTCGCGCTCCCTCTCCTTGTTTTTGGCCTGGCCGCCGGCCCGGCAGGCGCGGACGAGGTGCAGGTGGCGGTGGCCGCCAATTTCACTGCGCCGATGCAAAAGATCGGCGCTGATTTCGAGAAGGACACCGGCCACAAGACAGTGCTGTCTTTCGGCGCCACCGGCAGCTTCTACGCCCAGATCAGGAACGGCGCCCCCTTCGATATTCTGCTTGCCGCCGACGACGAAACCCCGGCCAGGCTGGAGAAAGAAGGGCTGGGCGTGTCCGGCAGCCGCTTCACCTACGCCATCGGCAAGCTGGTGCTATGGAGTGCCAGGCCTGGATTCGTGGACGACAAGGGCGATGTGCTGAAGAAGGGCGACTTTCGGCACGTGTCCATCGCCAACCCGAAACTCGCCCCCTATGGCGCCGCTGCCGTGGAGGCGCTGACCAGACTCGGCCTGCTGTCTGCCATGCAGGCCAAGTTCGTGCAGGGCGAAAACATCGCACAGACTTATCAGTTTATCTCCACCGGCAATGCCGGACTGGGCTTCGTCGCCCTGTCCCAGGTGCTCAACAAGGAAGGCAAGCTGGCCAGCGGTTCGGCCTGGGTGCTGCCAAATAATCTGTATTCGCCCATCCGCCAGGACGCGGTGATCCTCACCAACGGCAAGGACAAGACCGCTGCTGCCGCCCTGATGAAGTACCTCAAGAGTGGCAAGGCGAAGGCGGTGATCAAATCCTACGGCTACGACTTCTAGGTGCAGGGCGCTACGTTGCCGACGGATGGCGATCTCTCGGCCATCTGGCTGACCCTCAGGCTGGCGACGCTCACCACTATCCTGCTGCTCGTCATCGGCACCCCCATTGCCTGGTGGCTGGCGCGCACCCGATGCCGGCCCAAGGGCCTGGTGAGAGCGGTGGTGGCACTGTCACTGGTGCTGCCACCACGGGTGCTATCTGCTGGTGACCATGGGACCCAACGACCCGCTGGGGAGCCTTACGCAGTCCCTGGGACTGGGGGTGCTGCCGTTCACCTTTTGGGGATTGGTGGCAGGTTCAGTGTTTTATTCCATGCCCTTCGTGGTGCAACCGGTACAGAACGCATTCGAGGCCATCGGCGATCACCTGCTGGAGGTGGCCGTCACGCTATCCACACGCATAGTCCCGACGGCATCGTCGCCTGGTTTTGTCACGCCTAACCCGGCTTCAGGCTGGAGATAAACCTGGAACTGCCGGCGCGCGGGGTGACCGCCCTGTTCGGCCATTCCGGCTCCGGCAAGACCACCCTGCTGCGTTGCGTGGCCGGCCTGGAGCGGGCACCCGACAGTTTCCTGTCGATCCTGGGCGAGGTCTGGCGAGACGACGCCCAGGGGATCTTTCTGCTCACCCACGAACGCCCCCTGGGCTATGTGTTCCAGGAAGCGGGCCTGTTTCCTCATCTCTCCATCCAGCGCAACCTGGAATACGGTCAGAAGCGGGTGGCGGCGGCCCAGCGCCGGGTATCGCTCGACCAGGCGGTGGCGTTGCTCGGCAGCGGGTGGCCATTGCCCGGGCGCTGGTCACCAGTCCACGAATTCTCTGCTCATGGACGAACCCCTGGCGGCGCTCGACCCCAAGCGCAAGGGCGAGATATTGCCTTACCTGGAGCGGCTGCACGACGCGCTGGATATCCCGGTGCTCTATGTCAGCTACTCCCCGGACGAAGTCGCCCGCTTGGCCGGCATCTGGTGCTTATGGAAAATGGTCAGGTACGTGCCAGCGGGCCGCTCACTGAAACCCTGGTCCGACTCGACCTGCCCATCCGCCTGGACGAGGACGCCGGTGTCGTGCTGGAAGGCTCGGTTAGCGGGTTCGATGCGGGCTGGCACCTAGTCCGTGTCAGCTTTGCCGGCGGCAAGCTGTGGGTGCGCGACAGTGGTGTGCCACTGAACCACCGCTTGTGCATCCGCATTCTGGCGCGGGATGTCGGTCTGGCTCTGGAGCCGCACACTGGCACCAGCATTCTCAATGTGCTACCTGCCGTTGTGACGCAGCTTGGCGACGACATCCATCCGGCCCTGACGCTGGTGCGGCTGGATGCGGGCGGCGCTCCGCTGCTTGCCCGTTTCACCCGGCGCTCAGCCGCCGTCCTTGACCTGCATCCCGGCCAGGCCGTATGGGCGCAGATCAAGGCTGTGGCCCTGATCGGATGAAACACGCTGGAGACTCCATCGATCGGCTTTGCCAGTGCCGCCGGCTTGCTGGCCTGTTTGCCCTGGAGAACGATTTCCGTCCGGATCGGCAAAGGCAGTTCGCCGGTTTGCGCCTGATTCCCGGAAATCCCTGGCTTGGCCGCTTCTTCATGTTGGCCGACGGAGAGAAAGTGACAGGTATGGTGAATGCGCTGGTCACAGTGAGTAGCGCTGAAGGCGCACGGGCGTTGCTTGCTGGAGGACGGGAGATTGGGGCGCAGCAATGTCTCACTCCAGGTCATGGGGCACCTCCTTCGTGCCCATAAGTGTGACGCAGCGGTTACCTATGTCCCTGGACTAAAATGTTACCCATGTGTCTGGACCCTGCCCGGCGTGACAATGAGAATGTGCCGCTGAGCGAACCGGTCGAGGAATATTTCGAACGGGAAGTGCTGCCGCATGTGCCGCATGTGTGGATCGACAAGACCAAAAAGGACGCCAAGGATGAGCATGCTGGCATCGTAGGTTACGGGCTCAGCTTTGCGGTAGCGATGAACAGAAAAATCCATGGCGTTGACATGCTTACTCTGGCTTGTCGGTCTTTTCTTCAATGGAGACCTGTCTGGACGGCGATACAGTCGAAATGGCATGTTTGAAGATTGCCTGGCTGACGTTGTCATGCCCCTTGAGCATTACCATGTACTGATCGAATGATTCGATCTTGCCTACCAACTTGATGCCGTTCACCAGAAACACCGACACCGGCATGTGTTCCTTGCGTAGTGCGTTCAGGAACTGGTCCTGAAGATTTAGTCGGTCTTTGTCACTCATGTGCGCCTCACAATCATTTACCCAAATGACACTGCTCTGCACGTTGAATCAACGTGTATTCAGCATAGTTGTTTAAACGGTTTTTGCATCTGTATTTCGCGATGCAAATCGTGGAACAAAAAAGCGCGGCACAGGCCGCGCTTTTTTCATCCAAAGTGTAAAAATTATTCTATTTTGGCGCTTGCACGCATATCTGTAATCACCTTTTTGACCATCTCCTGTTCCATTTGCCCGCGCAGCTGATCTTTTACTTCATTAAACGGTGGCAGCTTCAGGTCGCGAATGTTGTCTACACGGATAACGTGCCAGCCAAATTTTGTATGCACCGGTGTTTTGGTGTATTCACCCTTTTTCAGCTGCACCATGGCGTCGGAAAATTCCTTCACCAGATTGCCCGGAGCTGCCCAGCCAACCAGACCACCTTTGGCTGCAGAGGAATCCTTGGATTTTTTCTTGGCCAAATCCTCAAATTTGGCCTTTTTGCTGTTGAGTTCAGCGATGATTTGCTTGGCTTCCGCCTCGCTACCCACCAGGATGTGGCTGACCTCATATTCCTTGCTACCCATCTGCGCCTTGACCTTGTCGTATTCTGCCTTCAGGTCTGCCTCGCTGATGGGATGGGTTTTGACATAGTCAGCCAGATAGGCCTTGGCCAGCATTTCAGTTTTGACCAGGGCCAGGCGTGTCTGCATGGTGGGGTCTTTGTCCAGCCCCATCTTGGTGGCTTGCTGAGCAAGTATCTCGGCGTTGATCAGGCTGTCGCGTAGCGCGGCTGCTGTCTGTTCGTTGTCTGGCTGGCCTTGCTGAATGCGATCCTGTTTGAGCAGGTTGTACTGGCTTTGCGGGATGGCAACACCGTTCACCACTGCAACCGGTCTGGAGGCATCCGCAGCAGTCGAAGCTTTTGCATAGGCAGCTGCCGGTGTGGCCGGTTTGTTGGAGGTTTCAGCTGCATTGCAGCCGGTCAGTGCGGTAAGACCCAAAGCGCAAACAGTAGCGGCAGCGATTTTTTTCAATAGCATCTGGTGTTCCTTTAGTTAAATTAATCAGTGTGACTATAACTCTTCCGGTGTGTGCGCAGTAATGCTCAGGGCATGTATCTGATGATGCATCAACTCACCCAATGCATCGTATACCATGCGATGGCGTGCAAGGGTTGTTTTTCCTTTAAACGCTGCAGATACAATGTGCAACCGGTAATGGCCACCCCCGCTTCTGGCCCCTGCGTGCCCGGCATGTTGCGCACTTTCATCCTCAATATCAAGATGTTCAACTTGCAGTAGGGCCAACCGGTCGCGCATAAGTTCAATTACATTCATACCGGCAGCACTTTCTTGAATGGTTTGACAACAACGCGGGCATACACCCCCGCGGTCACGTAGGGATCGGCATCAGCCCAGGCTTTTGCCGCTTCAAGTGAACCAAATTCCGCCACAATCAGGCTACCGGAAAAACCCGCAGAACCCGGGTCCAGGCTGTCAATCGCAGGAAAGGGCCCGGCCAATAGCAAACGCCCCTGATCGTGCAGTGATTTTAAACGTTCCAGATGCGCAGGTCTGGCAGCCATGCGATGTGTCAGGCTGTCGCCGACGTCTTCGCCCATGATTGCGTACCACATGGTATCTATTCCTCGTTATTCATATGTTTGGCTAGTATCAGGCTTTGCGCAATGACAAACACCAGCATCATGGCGGTACTGCCAAACAGCTTGAAATCCACCCAGACATCGGTGGAAAAATTGTATGCCACATACAAATTGGTGGCACCCATGACTATGAAAAAGCCCGCCCAGCTCAGGTTAAGTTTGTTCCATACCGGTTCAGGCAGGCTGACCTGCTTGGCCATCATCGAGCGGATGATGTTTTTGTTGAATAGCCACGAGCCGCCCAGCAAGATCGTCGCGAACAGCCAGTAGAGCACTGTTGGCTTCCATTTAATGAAGGTCTCGTTATGCAGCAGCAGCGTTGCGCCGCCGAATACCACGATAATCGCAAGGCTGACCCACATCATGGTTTCGACTTTCTTGCCGCGTGCCATAACCCAGCCGATTTGCACAAAACTTGCGGCAATGGCGACGCCCGTAGCCACATAGATACCGCCAAATTTGTAGGCGATGAAAAAAAGCAGTATAGGGAAAAAATCAAACAGGAATTTCATGGTTCAATGCCTAGTTGCCCAGCGTTTAAAGTAATCCTGCATCAGTTCGCGCACTTCGGTGCCGTACACTTCTTTTTGGGCCTGTTGCAATCCCTGCTCGAAAAAAGCCGGGCAATCCTCCGGCAAATTGCGTCCCAGCGTATCAAAGGCTTTTTCCATCAGCGCCCTGTCCTGGGTACGCGTGGCGACAATCGCGTGATTGAGGTTGAGGATGCGCCAGGGACGGGTCGCATCGTGTTTTTCCAGGTCGCTCTTGATGCCTGGAGCGGCATGCTCGATTACATCGCCGATTACCTGACACATGGCTTTGAGCGTGGGCACATCCTGGGTCAGGTTGGCGCTGGCAGCAAGGCTGTTGACCAGTGGCTCCAGGGTGCGTAATTCGCCATCGTGGCGGATTACCCAATGTGCCACTGCCAGCGCGGTTTTTTCCAGATCCATTTTCGATTTTGGCAGGCGCAGGCGCTCCGCCCAGTAGGCCAGGTCCATCAAAAACCCAATGGCGTGGTCGCCCAGCTGGCTGACGTCATCATAGGGTAGCGGGCCGGTTTCACCATATTCGTTATCCAGTTTGTCGAACACATATAGGAATTGCTCGATCGCTTCACCCAGCTGGTCGGGTGTCACTTGACTGCCGGCCTGAATGCCGGATTCGGCAAAAGATTGCTGCACGAGATGGTTGGCTTCAGCAAAACTGGTGCGGATTTCCGCAGGGATAGGCATGGATAAGGAGGTATCAGGATAGTGGGAGAGTGCGTATTTTGCTATGATTTGTCTGTATTTCACAAGTCACCTGCCATGCCTGACCACAATTTCGATTTACATTGTCACTCCAGCGTCTCCGATGGCATGTTGCCGCCGGCTGAGTTGGTAGCACGCGCGGCAGCCCAGGGGGTGACGGTGTTGTCGCTCACCGACCATGATGACGTCGCCGGGCTCGAAGCCGCGCGCACGGCGGCGCTTGCGCACAACATCCAGCTGGTGAATGGCGTGGAAATTTCCGTCACCTGGAGCAGTCATACCCTGCACATTGTGGGTTTGCAGATTGATCCGGCGCATCCGGTACTGCGTATGGGACTGGAAGGCATACGTCACGGGCGCTGTGAACGTGCCGAAAAAATGGCTGAGCAGCTCGACAGAGCAGGCATCAAAGACAGCCTGCACGGTGCTTATCAACACGCGGGCAACAAGAATTTGATTGGCCGCATGCATTTTGCGCGCTATTTGGTGGCACAAGGCATCGTCAAGGATGTGCGTACCGTGTTCAAGAAATATCTGGTCAAGGGCAAACCGGGCTATGTCAGCCACCAGTGGGCAACGCTGGCGGAGGCAGTGAGCTGGATTGTGACAAGTGGCGGTCAGGCGGTCATCGCCCACCCGGGCCGCTATCAGATGGGCAGTGGTAAAATGCACGAACTCCTTGAAGAATTCAAAAAATTGGGTGGTGTGGGTATTGAGGTGGTAACCGGCAGCCATACTCCCGAGCAATATCCGCATTTTGCCAGTCTGGCGCAAAAATTCGGGCTATTGTCCTCGCGTGGTTCGGACTTCCACGCACCGGGTGAAGGCTATCGTGACATCGGGCGCCTGCCCGCATTGCCCGAGCAGTGCAAGCCTATCTGGCATGACTGGGTAGGCTGTTAAGCGATGTCGCAATATTTCACGTTGCACCCGGATACACCGCAGCCGCGTCTCATCAAACAGGCCGTGGCGATTTTGCGCGATGGGGGGGTGATTGCTTTCCCTACCGACTCCAGCTATGCGCTCGGCTGCCACCTGGGTGACAAGGCAGCGCAGGATCGCATCCGTGTCATTCGCGAAGTGGATGACAAACACCATTTCACCCTGATGTGCCGTGATTTGTCCGAGATTGCGCGCTATGCGCAGGTGGATAACCGTCAGTTTCGCCTGCTCAAGGCCAATACTCCCGGCAGTTACACATTTATACTTGAGGCCACGCGCGAAGTGCCAAAACGCCTGCAACATCCCAAACGCAACACTATTGGCCTGCGAGTACCGGAGCATTTGGTTACACTGGCGCTGCTGGAAGAGCTGGGCGAACCCATCATCAGCATGACGCTGATCCTGCCCGGTGACGAACTGCCCATGCACGAAGCCGAAGAAATCCGCGAACGCCTGGAAAAACGCCTGGATCTGATTGTGGATGCCGGTGCCTGTGATGTGGAATCCACCACGGTAATTGACCTTACTGGCGCTGCGCCAGTGCTGGTGCGCGCCGGACGCGGTGCCCTGCAACCTTTTGGATTGAATTGATGGAACTCAACCTGATACAAAAAATTAGCGTCTGGATCATTCCGGTCATTTTTGCCATTACCCTGCATGAAGCCGCGCACGGTTACATTGCCAAACTTTTTGGTGACACGACTGCGTGGATGCTGGGACGCGTCACGCTCAATCCATTCAAGCATATCGATCCGGTAGGCACAATTCTGGTGCCGCTGACCATCCTGTTGCTGAGCAAGGTGCTGGGTGGCGGTTTCATTCTGTTTGGCTGGGCCAAGCCGGTGCCTGTCAATTTTGGCGCATTGCGCCATCCCAAGCGCGACATGTTGTGGGTGGCGGCGGCCGGGCCGGCGGCCAATTTGTTAATGGCAATATTATGGGCGCTGATCATCAAGCTTGGGGTAACCCTGGGCGATAGCTATACCCAGCCCATGGCGCTGATGGGCGCGGCCGGCATTTTCATCAACGCAGTGCTGATGGCACTGAATCTGCTGCCATTGCCGCCGCTGGACGGAGGCCGCATCGCCGTGAGCTTGCTGCCAGGCCGCTATGCCTACCGCTTCGCGCAGATCGAGCCCTACGGATTTTACATCCTGCTTGCACTGATGTTTATTGGCTGGCTGGGGCTGATACTCAGCCCGTTATTAATACTGATTATTGTCATCACGGGCGCTTTCTCCGGCCTGGGTCATGCCGAGATCGCCACCCTTATCCAGATCATCACCAACTAATCACAATCATGTACGCAAACCGCGTTTTATCCGGCATGCGCCCTACAGGCAGCCTGCATCTTGGCCACTATCACGGCGTATTGAAAAACTGGATCAAACTCCAGCACGAGTACGAATGCCTGTTTTTCGTTGCTGACTGGCATGCCCTCACCACCCATTACGACACACCCGAGGTCATCCAGGACAGCGTATGGGAAATGGTCATTGACTGGCTCGCTGCAGGTGTTGATCCGTCCCAGGCCACGTTGTTTATCCAGTCGCAGGTGCCGGAGCATGCCGAGCTGCACCTGCTGTTGTCCATGATTACGCCACTTGGCTGGCTGGAACGTGTGCCCACTTACAAAGACCAGCAGGAAAAACTGAGCGAAAAAGATCTGTCCACCTATGGCTTTCTTGGCTACCCGCTGCTGCAAAGTGCAGACATCCTGATCTACCGCGCTAATCAGGTGCCGGTGGGCGAAGACCAGGTGCCGCACATCGAATTCACCCGTGAAATGGCACGCCGTTTCAATCACCTGTATGGACGTGAGCCTGGTTTCGAGCAAAAGGCCGCAGCCGCAGTCAAGAAAATGGGCAGCAAGAAAGCCCGGTTATATGAAGAATTGCGCACCCGCTATCAGGAACAGGGTGACGACGAAGCGCTGGAATCCGCCAAGGCTTTGCTCAACGAACAGCAAAACCTGTCGCTGGGCGACCGTGAGCGCCTGTTCGGCTACCTCGAGGGCGGCGGCAAAATGATCCTGGCCGAACCGCAGGCGCTGCTCACGGTCGCCTCCAGAATGCCCGGCCTGGACGGACAAAAAATGTCCAAGTCCTACAACAACACCCTCTCTTTGCGCGAAGACGCGCAAAGCGTGACCAAAAAAATCCGTACCATGCCCACCGACCCGGCACGCGTACGGCGCACCGATCCCGGCTCACCGGAGAAATGCCCGGTGTGGCAACTGCATTTGGTGTATTCCGGCGAGGACATTCAAACCTGGGTACGTGCCGGTTGTACCAGCGCGGGCATTGGTTGCCTGGAATGCAAACAGCCCGTCATTGAGGCAGTGCTGAAAGAGCAGGAACCGATACGTGAACGCGCCAAAATGTATCAGGAAAGCCCGTCGCTGGTACGTAATCTCATCGCCGACGGCTGTGAAAAAGCCCGTGACCTCGCGCGCGAGACGATGCGTGATGTGCGCGAGGTGATGGGGTTGGGCTACGACTGACAGGGATTCCAGCCCTGATCAAGGCTTAATCGTCGTCGTGTTCGTGATGGCGCCAATGCCCACGGCCGCGCCAGTGTCCCTGATCATGCCATTCGCCGTATCCACGATCATAATAAACAGGGGGTGGTGGCCCATAATAAACTTGAGGCGGTGGGGCATATATGTAAGCCGGCGGTCCATAATAAACAGGGGCGCCCAGCGAGAAATTGATGCCAACGTGCCCCCAATCATCATTGTCGTGCGCCTGAGCCAGGCCTGGGATGCCAGCAAGCAGGCCTGTACTCACCAGTAAAGCTGTAATCAATCGATGCGATCTGTTCATGATGTGACTCCTTGTTGGATGGCTTGGAACAAGCGATTCACTAAAAAAGTAGCGCCGAACAACCAGGTTGGCGTGCCTGTCCAAGTACGATTCCAGAATAAACGCGGAAGTCTCGAGCAGGGGTATCAGTTTGTAACGATTTGTAACGCTGCCCTGGCAAATCCGGAACCGGGGGCAGGGTGAACCTAATTGACGCTGCTTTCAGCATATATTGGCTCGGTGCGTATCCAGACAGTAAATGTTGCTCCCTTGCCCGGTTCACTGACTACAGAGATGTGATTGCCATAACGCTCCAACAGTCCATAGCTGATGGACAATCCCAGCCCGCTGCCGTGCTGTTTGCGGGTAGTAAAAAAAGGGTCAAAAATACGCGGTAATACCTCGGGCGCAATGCCTGCTCCAGTATCTGTCACGCTAATGCTGACGCCGATGTTTTCCCAGTCACACGTTTCCAGCGTTAAGACCCCTCCCCGAGGCATGGCGTGAATGGCATTGACCATTAAATTGACGATGACTTGCTGCAGCTCGTTGCGGTTCATCGTGATGTGACGTGTTGCGCGATAGTCCTGAATGACGACGATACGCGTTTTGCCCAGCTGATGCCTGACCAGCACCAGGCAATCCGACAGCAGCGGGTTCACATCCAGAGGCTCGACATAACCGGCGAATTCTGCAGGGCGCGCGAATTGCAGCAGGTTGGTGACAATCAGGCGGATGCGCTGTATCTGCTGGTTGATGAGGCGAATTTCCTCGCGTACCGGGTCGGCGTGCGCACCGATCAATTCAACCAGCAAATCGAGGTTGCCTTGAATGACTGCGGCTGGATTGTTGATCTCGTGCGCCACACCGGCGGTGAGTTCGCCGATGGCTGCCAGTTTTTCAGACATCACCAATTGTTTTTGGGTGTCTATCAGGCGTTGATTGGCAGATTCCAGTTCGGCGGTGCGCTCAACGACTTTTCTGTCCAGCTCATCTGCCCATTTCTTGAGCTCGTGATTTTGCGCCTGGAGTTTTTCCAGCAGCTGGTCGAAATGTCGGGCCAACAGGCCGATTTCATCCTGGCTTGCCAGTTTGCCGGTACGCGCCGACAGGTCGCCAGCCTCCACCGCGCTCATGGTCTGATTCATTTTCTCCAGCGGCAGGAAAATGGCGCGCGCCCATTTCAGCGAGATAAAGCCACCTGCCGCACTCACCAGCACAATCACCAGGATTACCCCCGCCAGCGCCACGGTCTTGGCGGTATTGAAAGGCGCTTCAAGAAAGCCCACATAGAGCATGCCTACGCGCTGGCCGAAGCTGTCCTGAATGGGTTCATAGCCAGACACATACCAGTCGCTGACCACAAAGGCGCGTTGCAGCCAGGTGGCGCCACGTCCCAGCACTGTGTCACGCACCACACGCGAGACGCGGGTACCGAGTGCGCGTTTTCCCTCGAACAGGTGCACGTTGGTGGCAATGCGTACGTCATCCAGAAACAGCGTAGCGGTGCCTTTCGAACCAAACGGCAGCGAACCCTCCTTGTAAACCAGCCGATTGATGGTGTCGACGAAATCCAGATTCTGGTTGAGCAGCACGCCGCCTTCCAGCACACCCGCGAGCTGCCCGTGCGCATCATATACGGGTGTCGCGGTGTGAATCATCATGCCGCGGGTTTCCATCCGTTGCGATGATGTTGCTGCATTGCGCGTGGGGACGATCTCGATCAGGGCGCGCCGGGCCAATGCCGGGTCAATGGCAGACAGTTGTGCTGACGTAAAAATGTCGATGGCAGTGGATGATTCGCCCTGTAGCGCCTGCTTCACGATCGGCCATGTGGCAGCATCGAAGCGGCTGCTTGGTGCGATGATGCGGCCGTGGGTGTCAAGCAGATATAAAAAATCCAGCTTGTGTTCATCACGTGCCCACATCAGCCAGCTGGCCTCGCTTGCCTGAGTATGCTGTCCGAGCAGGCTAACCAGGCTGTAGGAGCGCGCCAGACCGTCGACATTCTGCCCGAGATGATCGGCTACATTGCCAAAATATTGGTGTGCGACGGCCAGGTCGCTGTTGACCTTGTAAATCAGCAGGCGGTCGTAATAGGTATTGGCCCAGTACAGGGTGAGCCCGGTCAGGATAGGGAGCACCACCAACAGAGGCAGCAGCACCAGAAACAGCAGCTTGGCGCGGACAGAAAGCTGCAACCGGGATTTCAGCGGCTCCAACAGCACGATATCGGCATTATCGGGATCAGAATTGCCAGGCGCTGCACTTGCGTTCCAGAGTCTTGCGCGAAATACCGAGTAGGCGTGCGGCTTCCGACTTGTTGCCGGACACGCTATCGAGCACGCGCAGGATATGTTGCTTTTCCACTTCCTCCAAGGTGACAGCCGCTTGGCTGAGAGGGGTGGGTTCGCTGGCAGGGCTCACGCAGCCGAGGGGAAATTTTCCCAGGATGAGCGAACGCTCGATCAGGTTTCTGAGCTCACGCGCATTGCCGGGCCACGCATAAACGCGCATGGCCTGCATGATATCGTCGCAGATGGTGATGGGCGGTACGCCGAGCTGAGCGGACAGTTGCCCCATGAAATGCCGGGCTAGTGGCAGGACATCATCACGCCGTTCGCGGAGAGGCGGAATAATAATACTCATCACATCCAGCCGGTAGTACAGATCCGCCCGAAAATGGCCGTTGTGGACGGCACTGCCGAGGTTGCGGTTGGTGGCAGCGATGATGCGTACATCCACCGGGATTTCGCGCTCTGAGCCCACTGGCCGTATCCTTTTTTCTTCCAGTGCGCGTAGCAGCTTGGTCTGCATGGCAAGTGGCAGTTCACCCACCTCATCGAGGAACAGAGTGCCGCCCTGAGCGTAGAAAAACAGCCCTTTGCGTTCGCCACTGGAGCCGGTGAAGGCACCCTTGACATGACCGAACAGCTCACTTTCGATCAGTTCCGGTGCAATGGCGCCGCAGTTGACCGGCACAAAAGGCTGACTGGCCCGCGGGCTGTGGTTGTGCAAAGCGCGTGCCACAACCTCCTTGCCGGTTCCGGATTCGCCACTGATCAGTACCGTGCTGGGGAGTGGTGCCAGGCGGTTGATCATGGTGCGCATTTCAGCCATGGCGGAGGACTCTCCCACCAGTTCCACTACCTCGGACAGATCTGCCATGGCGCGGCGCAGCACAAAATTTTCCCGCGCCAGATGAGCGCGGTCGAAACAGCGGCCAATGGAGGAAAGCAGCTGGTCGATACGAAACGGCTTCAGGATGAAATCGGTGGCGCCTGCGCGCAGCGCACCAATGGCGGTTTCCATGTCGGCGAAGGCAGTAATCAGGATGACGTCGCCGTAGAAGCCGGTATGGCGCAATTCGTGCAGCCACTCGATGCCGGATTTGCCGGGCAGGGAAACGTCGAGAATGATGAGATCGAAGTGTTGTTCTTCTACCAGGCGCGCGCCTTCTTCTGCGCTGGCGGCTGTCTTGACCGCCCCGCAGCGGCTATCCAGCGCCCGGCCAAGGAAATTACGCATGCCGCCTTCGTCGTCTATCACCAGTACGGCGTACTGCTGCCATGAGCCGAATTCGGACGACGCAGTCGGCATGCCGGGTGCATTCGCTTGGCTGGGGTAAGGCGACGTGCTCATTGCGGACTCCGGCGTATTATTTCGTTTATGGTCTAATATTCCTATTTAGTGTCGCGCTTCCGAGCTTGCGCCGCAAGCGCGGCATTGCCTGCAGAGGTAAATCATTTATTCGGTTTGGTATATTTTGTCCGGAAGATGGGTCTTTTTGTCTGTCTCACGAATGGAATAAATAGTCAGTTTTTTGTTTATAAAGAAATTATTTGATCGGCATAATATTTGCTTTCAATTTTTGCTGTTGTTGAGATCCCAATAATCATTTCATCCACTGGAGGAAGCGATGCAAGTCAACCGGAGACAGTTTTTTAAAATCTGTGCTGCAGGCATGGGCGGTTCCAGCCTTGCCGTAATGGGTTTTTCACCCACTGCCGCACTGGCGGAGGTGCGCGAATTCAAGCTATTGCGTACCACGGAAACCCGAAATACCTGCCCCTACTGCTCGGTAAGCTGCGGTCTGCTCATGTACAGCATGGGCGACAAGGCCAAGAACGCAAAATTGGAAATCATTCATATCGAGGGCGATCCCGATCACCCGGTGAATCGCGGAACATTATGCCCAAAGGGCGCGGGTCTGCTGGACTTCGTTCACAGCCCGAACCGGCTGCAGTTTCCCGAATATCGCGCCGCGGGTTCCACCGAGTGGAAGCGCATTTCCTGGGATGATGCGTTCAGCCGCATCGCCCGGCTGGTGAAGGACGACCGGGACAGAAACTTCATCGCCAGGAATGCCGAAGGCGCGACCGTGAACCGCTGGCTCACGACGGGTTTTCTCGCAGCGTCTGCCTCCTCCAACGAGAGCGGCTACTTGACCCACAAGATCGTGCGCAGCCTGGGCATACTCGGATTCGATAATCAGGCGCGTGTCTGACACGGACCTACGGTGGCAAGTCTTGCCCCTACGTTCGGTCGCGGCGCGATGACCAATCACTGGGTCGACATCAAGAACGCAAATCTGGTGTTGATCATGGGCGGCAATGCCGCCGAGGCGCACCCCTGCGGTTTCAAATGGGTGACGGAAGCGAAGGCCCACAACAAGGCCAAGCTGGTGGTGGTGGATCCCCGGTTCAACCGCTCCGCGGCGGTGGCCGACTATTACGCGCCGATCCGCACCGGCACGGATATCGCTTTCCTGGGCGGCCTGATCAACTATCTGCTGGCCCACGACAAGATCCAGCACGAGTACGTCAAGAAATATACCAATGCCACTTTCCTGATCAATGGCGACTATCAGTTCGATGAGGGACTGTTCTCAGGCTATGATGCCGCCAAACGCAGCTACGACAAGAGCACATGGTCTTATGTGATCGGGCCGGATGGCTATGCCGAGGTCGACGAAACGCTCACCAATCCCCGCTGCGCGTTCAACCTAATGAAGCAGCACTATGCGCGCTATACGCCCGAGGTGGTGAGCAACATCTGCGGCACGCCCAAGGAGCAGTTCCTCAAGGTATGCGAGATGATCGCGGAAACCAGCGTACCCAACAAAACCATGACCATCATGTATGCCCTGGGCTGGACCCAGCATAGCGTCGGATCGCAGATGATCCGCACCGCCGCCATGGTGCAGCTCTTGCTCGGCAATGTGGGTATGGCTGGCGGCGGGGTAAACGCGTTACGCGGCCATTCCAACATCCAGGGTCTCACCGATTTGGGCCTGCTTTCCAACTTGCTGCCGGGCTATCTGACACTGCCTGGAGAAAAGGAAACGGACTACCAGAAATTTCTCGAAACGCGCACCCCGAAAGCCTTGCGTCCCGGCCAACTCAACTACTGGCAAAATTATCCCAAGTTTCACGTAAGTCTGATGAAAGCCTGGTTTGGTGATGCCGCCACCCAGGAAAACAACTGGGCCTACGATTACCTGCCCAAGCTGGACAAGGTGCACGATGTCCTGCAGGTATTCGAGGATATGCACCAGGGCAAAATGAACGGGTATTTCTGCCAGGGCTTCAATCCGCTGGCCTCTTTCCCCAACAAGGCAAAAATCGGCGGGGCGCTGGCCAAGCTCAAGTACCTGGTGATCATCGACCCGCTGGCGACGGAAACCTCTGAATTCTGGAAGAATTTCGGAGAATACAACAACGTCGATTCCAGCCACATACAGACTGAGGTATTCCGCCTCCCCTCCACCTGCTTCGCGGAAGAGGACGGCGCCCTGGTGAATAGCACCCGCTGGCTGCAATGGCACTGGAAAGGCGCCGAACCTCCCGGGGATGCCAAAGGCGACCCCGAGATCATGGCTGGCATCTTCATGCGCCTGCGGGACCTGTATAAGAAAGAAAGCGGCGCCTTCCCTGATCCCATCCTCAATCTGACCTGGGATTATGCCATTCCCGATCAGCCCAACCCGGAAGAGCTGGCCAGGGAATATAACGGCAAGGCGCTGGCCGACATTGCGGACCCGAAGGATCCGACCAAAGCGCTGGTCAGGGCGGGACAGCAGCTGGATGGTTTCGCCCAGTTGCAGGACAATGGCTCGACTGCCTGCGGTTGCTGGATCTTCGCCGGTGCCTGGACCGAAAAGGGCAACATGATGGCGCGCCGGGACAACGCCGATCCGAGCGGACTGGGGGAGACCCTGAACTGGGCCTTTGCCTGGCCCGCCAACCGGCGCATTCTCTATAACCGCGCCTCCTGCGATGCTGCGGGCAAACCCTGGGACCCCAAGCGCAGCCTCATCCACTGGAACGGCAACAAGTGGGTCGGGTTCGACGTCCCCGACTTCAAACCCGATTCTGCGCCAGACCAGGGCATGGAACCTTTCATCATGCAGCCGGAGGGCGTGGCGCGGCTGTTTGCCCTCGACAAGATGGCGGAAGGGCCGTTCCCCGAACACTACGAACCCTTCGAAACGCCCATCGGAACCAATCCGCTGCACCCCAAAGTGGTGAGCAATCCGGCGGCGCGGGTGTTCAAGGGCGACCTGGAACAGTTCGGTACCGCCAAGGATTTTCCCTATGCGGGCACCACCTACCGGCTCACCGAGCACTTCCATTTCTGGACCAAGCATGCGGTGATCAATTCCGTTCTTCAGCCTCAGCAATTCGTCGAACTGGGCGAAGCGCTGGCGAAGGAGAAAGGTATCGCGAATGGCAGCATGGTGACGGTGCGTTCCAACCGCGGTCACATCAAGGCGGTGGCGGTCGTCACCAAGCGCATCAGGCCGCTCACGGTGAACGGCAAGACGGTGCACACCATCGGCATCCCGATCCACTGGGGCTTCAAGGGTGTGGCGAAGAACGGCTATCTTGCGAACACCCTTACGCCCTACGTGGGCGATGCGAATACTCAGACACCTGAGTACAAATCGTTCCTGGTGGACATCGAGAAAGCTTGAGGAGACGAGTCATGGCATTGCAATCCCTAGATATTCAACGCCGCTCCGCCACCACGACGCCTTCACCGGATGTCCGGCAGAGCATGAAAGTAGCCAAGCTCATCGATATTTCGAAGTGCATAGGCTGCAAGGCCTGCCAGGCGGCGTGCATGGAGTGGAACGACGTACGTGACGAGATCGGCACTTGCGAGGGGGTGTATGACAACCCCCCCAATTTATCGGCGGACTCCTGGACCGTAATGCGTTTTTCGGAAGTGGAGGTGGAACAGGGCAAGCTGGAGTGGCTGATTCGCAAGGATGGCTGCATGCACTGTGCGGATCCCGGTTGCCTCAAGGCTTGCCCTTCGCCCGGTGCCATCATTCAGTACGCCAACGGCATCGTGGATTTTCATGAGGAGAACTGTATCGGCTGCGGTTACTGCATCACCGGTTGTCCCTTCGATGTCCCGCGCATTTCCAAGAAGGACAACAAGGCCTACAAGTGCACACTCTGTTCCGACCGTGTCGCGGTAGGCATGGAGCCCGCGTGCATCAAGTCGTGTCCGACCGGAGCGCTGGTATTCGGCAGCAAGGACGACATGATTCACCATGCCGAGGAACGGATCACCGACCTCAAGGAGCGGGGCTATCAGAACGCCGGCCTTTATGATCCGCAAGGCGTGGGCGGCACCCATGTCATGTACGTTTTGCAACACGCCGACAAGCCTGAGCTCTACCACGGTTTACCCAAGGATCCGCAGATCAGTCCCATGGTGTCATTGTGGAAGGGCATTACCAAACCGCTGATGTCTTTCGGTCTGGGGCTGGTGGCGCTGGCCGGTTTCTTCCATTACGTTACGGTGGGGCCGAATGAGGTCAAGGAGGAAGAAGAGGAGAAAGAGGATGTTTAATCTTGGGCCGGAGCCGGCACGTTCCGGCGTTCTCTTGAGCAACTATTCGAATGGGAGTCAACATGTCCAAGCGGCTTGACCTGATACAGCGTTACAACGCCTCTGACCGGTTAAATCACTGGTTTGTGGCGATCACCTTCATCCTGCTGGCGCTGAGCGGCCTTGCGCTGTTTCACCCGGCGTTTTTCTTTCTGACCGGTCTGCTTGGCGGTGGCCCGTGGACGCGCATTCTGCATCCTTTCATCGGCATCGCCATGTTCGCAGGCTTTGTCGGTATGATGGTGCGCTTCTGGAACGACAACCAGATTACCGAAAATGACCGCAAATGGATCAGTCAGGTAGGCGATGTGATCAACAACCGCGAGGAAAATCTGCCCCCGGTTGGGCGTTACAACGCGGGCCAGAAGTACCTGTTCTGGACCATGGTGGCATGCATCAGCCTGCTGTTGATTACCGGTGTGCTGATCTGGCAGCCGTATTTCGCGCCCTACGTGCCGATTGTTGCGGTGCGGCTGGCAGTGCTGGTGCATGCTCTCGCCGCCTTTATTATCATCGCCGGGATCATGGTCCACATCTACGCCGCCATCTGGGTCAAGGGCTCGGTTCGCGCCATGACGCGCGGCACCGTGACCGACGCCTGGGCACGCCAGCATCACCTGGCCTGGTATCGTGAAATCAAAAATAAGGGCAGCCATGGCCACGACCATTATTGAACCGGGGTTCATCCAGCCACCCTCAATTGAACCGCCATTCCTGCGGCAGCCAAACGGCAGAGTATTATTCGGTGAGCGTTCACAGCGCTTGATGGCACTCGCTCAGGGACACACCATGGCCGACTTCCTGCGCTTTATGGGACATCTGGCCGAGGCACAGCAGCGCACCCTGGATAGCCAGACCACGCCCGTGCTGCCGGATGCCGAGCAAATCAGGCTGTGCAAAGCACACGGCATGCCGCCCCTGGGCACCCAGACCCTGCAGCGCGACTCGAGTTGGCGTGAAGGTCTGAACACCATCCTGGAGCAAGTAGCGGGGCAGGCAAACGCTGCTACGCATGCTGCAATAGCACGTATCCAGGCGTTGTCTGAGACGCATCTGGAAGCCTTCGCCGACCGCCTGCTGAGCGGCGATTATGCCGACCTGGATCTGGCCGCAGCTCCGTTGATCGGTGCTGCGCTGCAGGTCTATTGGGTGCGTCTGGCCACGGCGCTGGAACAGGGCGAATTCCCCCGTCCCGACGTGCATACCCTGTGTCCCGCATGCGGCTCTCTGCCTACCGCCAGCGTGGTGCGTATCGGAGGTGCGGAACAGGGGCTGCGCTATCTGCACTGTTCCCTGTGCGAAAGCGAATGGAACATGGTGCGGATCAAGTGCAGTCATTGCGAGTCCACCAAGGGCATCGCCTATTTTAGTATTGAAGGCGGCGACGACGCGGTAAAGGCGGAAGTCTGTGACGAGTGCAACAGCTACCTGAAAATCCTTTATATGGAAAAAAACATGGCAGTCGATCCCATCGCCGACGATCTGGCGAGCCTGGCGCTGGACATTCTCATGGACGAGGCGGGTTACCAGCGCAGCGGTCCCAGCCTGCTGCTGTTTCCCACTGCGCAAGACGCATGAGTTTGTCTTCCCCGCACCGCGATGGAGACGCGCACGCCACGCCGCTGCCCGCTATTCCATCGGTGGACCGGGTACTCAACCTGCCCTCGGTACGAGCCTTGACGGAAAGCTATGGCCGCGCACCCACTACGGCTGCGGTGCGCCAATTGCTCGCGGAACTGCGCGAGCGACTTGCCGGCAACCTGGATTTGCCCGCCGACGCCTTTGCTGAAATCCAGCTGGCTGGCGTGCTGGAACAGCGCCTGTGCGCGGTACGCCAACCGCGTCTGCGCCCGGTGCTCAATCTGACCGGCACCGTGCTGCATACCAACCTGGGGCGCGCCCGCCTGCCTGACGAAGCGGTGGCGGCGGTAGTCATGGCGGCATCGCAGGCCTGCAACCTGGAATACGACCTTGCAGGTGGTGCGCGCGGCGACCGCGATGATCTGGTCGAACCGCTATTGCGCGAAATTACCGGCGCGGAAGCGGCCACCGTGGTCAACAACAACGCCGCTGCGGTGTTTCTAGCCCTCAACAGCCTGGGGCTGCGCAAGCAGGTGATCGTTTCGCGCGGCGAGCTGGTGGAAATTGGCGGCGCCTTTCGTGTGCCGGACATTATGGCACGGGCGGGCTGCCGGTTGAAGGAAGTCGGCACCACCAACCGTACCCATGTCAAGGATTTTGCCGAGGCCATCGACGCCAGAACAGCCTTGTTGCTGAAGGTGCACACCAGCAACTATGCCATTCAGGGCTTCACCGCCGCAGTCGAGGAAGGAGCGCTGGCGGAGCTTGCTCATAGCCACAAGCTGTCTTTCATGGTGGATCTGGGCAGCGGCACCCTGGTCAATCTGCGCGACTTCGGACTGCCCCAGGAACCCACCCCGATGGACTCGCTTGCCGCCGGTGCCGATCTCGTCACCTTCAGCGGCGACAAGCTGCTGGGCGGCCCGCAGGCGGGCATCCTGGTCGGGCGCCGCGATCTGATCGCCAGAATCAAGAAGAATCCGCTGAAACGGGCGTTGCGCGTGGACAAGATGACGCTGGCCGCGCTTGAAGCGGTGCTGCAGCTCTACCGCGACCCGGATCGGCTGGCTGCGCGATTGCCCACGCTGCGTCTGCTTACCCGCGCTGTGGCCGACATCGAACGCACCGCCCATACCCTGTTGCCCGCCATGTGCGCAGCGCTGGCTGGCGTGGCACAGGTTGCGGTGCGGCCCTGCTACAGCCAGATCGGCAGCGGTTCGCTGCCCATCGACCGCCTGTCCAGCTTCTGCCTGGCGGTGACGCCCGTGCTGCGTGGCAAGGGTGAGGGCTCCGCGCTGAAAAAAATCGAGCAAGCCTTCCGCAACCTGCCGGTCCCGGTCATTGGCCGGGTGAGCGAAGGCGCATTCTGTCTGGATTTGCGCTGCCTGGAGCAGGCGGACATGCTGCAATCCCAACTCGGATCCTTGCGTTCTTGATTATCGGCAGCGCAGGTCACATCGACCACGGCAAAACCGCGCTGGTCAAAGCCCTGACCGGCATAGACGCGGACCGCCTCAAGGAAGAGAAGGCGCGCGGCATCACCATTGACCTGGGCTATGCCTACACGCCCCTGCCCAATGGTGACGTGCTCGGCTTCGTGG
This sequence comes from Sulfuriferula plumbiphila, assembly GCF_009938015.1. Lineage (NCBI taxonomy): Bacteria > Pseudomonadati > Pseudomonadota > Betaproteobacteria > Nitrosomonadales > Sulfuricellaceae > Sulfuriferula > Sulfuriferula plumbiphila. The sequence continues at coordinate 1,692,532 of NZ_AP021884.1, forward strand.
ACGTACCGGGCCACGAAAAATTCATCCATAACATGCTGGCAGGCGCCACCGGCATCGATTTTGTGCTGCTGGTGGTGGCGGCGGACGACGGCCCCATGCCGCAGACGCGCGAGCATCTGCATATCCTCGATCTGCTTGGGCTGGAACGGGGCGTGGTGGCGCTGACCAAGGCAGACCGGGTATCCGCCCAGCGTCTGGCGGAGGCGCGCGCCGAAATCGCGGCCCTGCTGGGGGGCAGTAGTCTGGAAGGCAGCGACATTTATCCCGTTTCGGCCTTGACTGGCACCGGCATTCCCGCATTGCGTGAGCGCCTGGATGCAGAAGCGCAGACGCTGCACCAGCGCTCGGCCAGCGGCCATTTTCGCCTGGCGGCAGACCGCTGCTTCACCCTGTCCGGCATTGGCACGGTGGTCACCGGCACGGTATTCTCCGGGACGGTGGCAGTGGGGGACAAGCTGGTACTGTCGCCATCCGGCATCCCGGTGCGGGTGCGCAGCATCCACGCCCAGGACCGCGCGGCGCAAACCGGTGTGGCCGGACAGCGTTGCGCGCTCAACCTGGTCGGCTCGGGCTTCGACAAGGCGGCCGTGGCGCGTGGTGACTGGGTGCTGGCCGGGCCCCTGCACGCGCCGGTAACACGGCTGGATGTGCGGTTGCGTGTGCTGGCAAGCGAGGACAAGCCGCTGCGCCACTGGACGCCGGTGCACGTCCACCTGGGTGCGACGGATGTCACCGGGCGGGTGTCGGTGCTGGAAGGCGAGGTTGTGGCACCGGGCATGGACGCCCTGGTGCAGCTGGTGCTGGACAAACCTATCGGCGCACTGCACGGCGACCGTTTCATCGTGCGCGACCAGTCGGCCAGCCGCACCCTGGGCGGTGGTCGTGTGCTGGACAGCTTCCCGCCTGCGCGTGGACGACGTACTTCCGCCAGAATCGAACTGCTGCGCGCGCTGGAAAGCGGCGCGCCAGCCGGTGCCCTGCAAGCCATGCTGCAAGCGAGTGCCAGCGGTGTGGACTTGCGCCGCTTCGCCCTGAACTGGAATCTGCGTGAAAATGAAGCGCGTGCCCTGTGGTCCAGCCTGCCCATGCGTATGGTGGAGGAGGGGGAGACAGCCATTGGATTTTCCCCGGCCGTGTGGGCGGTGCTCAAGCAGCGCCTGCTGGATACGTTGACGGCTGAGCATGCACGCGTGCCGGACATGCTTGGCGTAGATCGCGAACGTTTGCGCCGCATGACTGCGCCGACGCTGTCGCGCACAGCCTTTCTGGCGCTAACCGATGAATTGCTGGCCACTGACAGCGTCAGAGCCAGCGGCTTGTGGCTGCACTTGCCCGGCCATAGCGTGACCCTGTTGGCGCACGAGGAAAAACTCTGGGCGAAAGTGCGCCCGCTGCTCGATACTGTACCCTACCAGCCGCCCAGAGTGCGGGATATAGCGAAGGCCCTGGATGTGGACGAACGCGCCATGCGCCTGGTGATGCAACGCCTGGCGCGGCAGGGAGAGGTATTCCAGGTGGCGCATGACCATTTTTTTACCCGCGAGGCAGTCGCGGCATTGGCCACTATCGCCCGCAAACTGGCAGAAGACGACGCACTCGAAGCCGCCGCTTTCCGCGACCGTATCGGTGTCGGGCGCAAGCTGGCGATCCAGATTCTGGAATTCTTTGACCGGGTAGGTTTTACCCGGCGTGCGCGCGATAGCCACAAACTGCGCCACGCAGATTTGTTTGCAAGCTAGCTGCTGCTGTACCCTTGCGGCTGCGCAAGCTGGCTCTTTTTACGGAAGAGATTCGTTCCCCGGTGGGGCGGCCGGACTTCAAATCCGGTAAGGGTCGTCAGACGATCCTTGGTGGGTTCGACTCCCACTCTCTTCCGCCATTTTGCATCGGACATGCCCGGCGTTTTGTTCAGCAGCAGACTGTAGCCCAAACCGCTCTGACTAAGGCAGAATGTGCAGATGTCTGAAATACTTGATACCCGGCCACTGGCCCGGGTGAATGGCGAGCCATTCACCGACTTGCCGCAGGATTTGTACATCCCGCCGGATGCGCTGGCGGTGTATCTCAGTGCGTTTGAAGGCCCGCTCGATCTGCTGCTATACCTCATCCGCCGTCACAATCTGGATGTGCTGGATATCCCCATGGCCGACATCACGCGCCAGTACATGGATTATGTGGAACTGATGCGCAGCAACCGGCTGGATCTGGCGGCGGAATACCTGCTGATGGCGGCCCTGCTGATCGAGATCAAGTCGCGCATGCTGCTGCCGCGTCAGCTGCACGCGGATGAAACCGGAGAAGTGGAAGACCCGCGCGCCGAACTGGTACGTCGCTTGCTCGAATACGAACAGATTAAAATCGCCGCGCAAGCGGTCGAAAATAAGCCACGTGAAGGCCGGGATTTCGAAGTGATAGCAATATGGAATGAAGAAGCAGGCAAACTGTTGCCGCATGTCGAACCGGGCGATTTGCGCGCGGCCTGGCTCGGCCTCGTGGCACGCGCCGGTGCACACCGCCACCATACAGTGGGCCGCCAGGAGCTCTCGGTGCGTGAGGCGATGGGACGGATACTGGATGCATTGCAGACTGGCGACTTTCTCGAGTTTGCGTGTCTGTTTGATGCTGGCAAAGGCATCCCGCATCTGGTGGTGACGTTTCTGGCCATCCTGGAGCTGGCGCGCGAGCGCATGGTCGAAATTACCCAGAGCACAGCCTTTTCACCCATTTATATTCGTCTAGCGCATGCCGATCAATAATATTGCCGAACTGAAAATCGTACTGGAAACCGCGCTGCTTGCCACGCGTGAGCCATTGTTAATCAGCGACATGCAGCGTCTTTTTGAAGAGGAGTTGAGTATTGAATTGCTGCGCCGCGCACTCGATGAATTGCGCGAGGACTGGCAGGACAGGGGCGTGGAGCTGGCGCTGGTGGCATCCGGCTGGCGTTTTCAGACGCGTCCCGAATATCAACGCTTTCTCAACCGTCTCAACCCGGAAAAGCCGCCCAAATACTCGCGTGCCGTGATGGAAACGCTCGCCATCATTGCCTACAAACAGCCCGTGACGCGCGGCGATATCGAAGAAATCCGTGGCGTGACGGTGAATACCCAGATTATCAAAACGCTGGAAGAACGCGACTGGATCAGGGTCGTCGGTCACCGCGACGTGCCGGGACGGCCATCACTGTATGCCACCACCAGGCAATTTCTGAGTGACCTCAACCTGCGCGCGCTGGATGAATTGCCACCGCTGGTCGAACTGGGCTCGCTGGTGGAACCGAACCCGCACAGCGGTGAACTCAATCTGGCTGAGCTAATAGGGCGGCCAAGCGACGATTCGCCGGTATAATTAAACACCTAACTGCATTCTTACTGCCTTTCCGGACTACACTCATGCCCTCATCCCCGATTCGTCCACCCAGGAAACCCCGTGCGGCGCCCGCCTCGCCAATCCGTCGCGCCCGAGCGCCAGAACCGGCCAAACAGCCAGCGCGTAAGTCAATCCCGGTGCCGGAAATCAGCGCACAACCTGAAAACGATGCCCCAGCCTCGCAAAAACTGCAAAAAGTGCTGGCGGGTGCCGGGCTGGGGTCACGCCGGGATATGGAGACATGGATTGAAGCTGGGCGGGTTTCGGTCAACGGTGTCACGGCCACGCTAGGCCGCCGGGTGTCACCGGGCGACCGCGTATTGGCAGATAACCGGCCGATCCCGCTCAATTTCGCGGCGGAACTGCCGCGTGTGCTGATTTACCACAAGCGCGAAGGCGAAATTGTCAGCCGCGACGACCCGCAAGCCCGCACCACGGTATTCGATGAGTTGCCGCGCGTGCGTAATGGCAAATGGATAGCCATAGGCCGACTGGACTTCAATACCGAAGGCCTGCTCATCTTCACCACCAGCGGTGATCTGGCCAACCGCCTGATGCACCCCAGTTTCGAAGTGGAACGCGAATATTCGGTGCGCATCATGGGTGAGCTCAGCCAGGAGCAGATGCGCAGCATGACTGCTGGCATCCAGCTCGACGATGGTACTGCGCATTTCGAGCGTATCGCCGAACAGGGTGGAGAAGGCTCCAACCGCTGGTATCAGGTGATCATCAAGGAAGGCCGCAATCGCGAAGTGCGGCGCATGTTTGAAGCCATGGGCATGATGGTGAGCCGCCTGATCCGCGTACGCTTTGGCATGGTCAATCTGCCGCCACGGGTAAAACGCGGCCAGATGCTGGAACTGGAATCGTCACAAGTGGCTGCAATCCTGGAATGGGCAGGTTTACCCGTTCCGGAAATGCTGCCGCAAAAGCGCCCCCAAGACAAGAAGCGCTAATACCATGCTGGAATACATGTTTTTCGATTCCTGCCTGCGCGACAAATTTGTTCAGCATGCACAGGAATTGGGGATTGCCTGTACCCTGCAGGCCGACAACATGGGGCTGATCGTGGCCGTACCGGAAGACTTGCCGGATGCAACCGCAGCCGCGCTCGAAGCCCGCTATGAGGAACTGCAGGAGGAACAGGCCAGCCTGGCGGATCAATCCGCGCGAGGCTTGAAAAAACACCAGGCCGGATTCCGGCTGGAGTTGCCGGATGGGCAATCCTGCATGGTTGTGCTGCAAGCGGATGTCGCCACGCGTCTGCTTGACAGTTTCAGTCTGGAAGAAATCCAGGCGCTATTCGCAACTGTGGCAAAGCAGGCGCTGAATCCGCACGGCAGTTCTCTGTGCCAGGGATGAAAGTGCGCCAGGCTTATTTGCGCCTTTGTGTCATGCGCGCAATCACGCCTGCCGCCCAGTCCCGCCCGCCCAGACCAAACGCCAGTGCAAATGCCAGTCCCACTGCGCCAAAGCCAATAATAAATGCAGCCGTGAGTAATTCACGGCCAATATTGAGTTGTTCCAGGGCAACAAAAAACACAAAAATCAGTGTGGCATATTCTGAAATGGTGCTGATGGTTAACGCACCTTGCACGCCAATGTTGCTGAGGTAAGCGAAAATCAGGCGATTAATGAAACGCGCCAGAATCGCCCCAAGCACCAGTACCAGTATGGCAACGATAATATTGGGTATATACAGAACGATGCGGTTGAACAACTCCGCTACTATGTGCAGGCCCAGGCTATTGGATACCGTAACGATGACAATCAGGATAATCAGCCAATACATTAACCCCGCCAGTAGTCCCCCTAGCGACACTTCGAGCTGACCCTGCTTGAGAAAAGCCTCAATGCCGGAGCGTTCGGACAGCTTGTCAAACTGGAGTACGCGTAGCAGCTTGACCATGCCGGCGCGCACCAGCTTGGCCACCAGCCAGCCGACGAACAACAATACCAGGGCCGCCATCAACTGCGGTACGAAGCCGGCCAGCTGTGTCCAGAATGAAGTGATGGAGGCGAGGAAAATGTCAAACTGTTGCATGGAATCTCCTTTTAAAATTGATCGAGCACATTACAAATTGTTTTTTATGCGATTTGTAATACTCAAATCTTGAATTGTCAGAGGTGCCCTGCTTACTCTACCAACTGGTTCTTGATCGCGTAATGGGTCAGCTCGGCATTGTTGTGCAGTTTCATTTTTAATAACAAACGCGAACGATACATGCTGATAGTTTTGACCGATAGCATCAGCTCATTGGCAATGTCACTGACCGTCTTGCCTGAGGCGATCATCGTTAGGGTCTGATATTCGCGATCGGAGAGTAATTCATGTGGCGCTATTTCCTGGGCATCGTCGAAATGATTCGCCAAGGCCTGGGCGAGTTCGGCAGTAATATATTTTTTTCCGGCGGCAACCTGGCGGATGGCATTGACCAGTTCCGCAGGGGCGCTTTGTTTATTGAGATAGCCCGCCGCGCCAGCTTTGAGTGAGCGGATGGCGTATTGATCCTCGCGGTGCATGGATAGCATGAGCACCGCGATACTGGGCGATTCCTTTTTGATCTGTTTTAACACTTCGATGCCGCTGCGGTCCGGCATCGAGATATCCAGCAACAGCACATGACAGCCGCTATTACGGGTGGATTTGATGGCCTCCAGACCATTCTCTGCCTCGCCCGCCACGATGATGTCTTTGGTGTCGGCGAGTATCTGTTTCAAACCCTCGCGCACGATTGCGTGGTCGTCTGCAATAAACACCCTGATTGCTCTCGTTGCTGTCATAAGGCTACCCGGTTAGTACTTTAAGTCAAACCGTATTGATTCATTCACTTTGCGATTATCCCGCATTCTCTCATGATGTGGATAACGGGATTTTGATGCTCACCAGACTGCCGCCTGCAGTTATCGGGCTTATGTTGAGTTTGCCGCCCAGCGCATTGGCGCGCTCCACCATGCTGCGTATGCCAAAGGATTTTGGTTTCATGCAGTCGGCTGCGCCTATGCCTCTGCCATTATCGGCGATTTCCAGGTGCACGCAGCGTTTGCTCAAGGCAAGTTTGACGGTAACGCGGCTGGCGTGCGCGTGCTTGGCGACATTGGTCAAGGCCTCCTGAAAAATGCGGAACAACGCGGTAGCGTGATCAGAGTCGAGCTGGATTTCTTCGCGATTCGAAGAAAATTTGCAAGGTATTCCTGCTTGTTTCTCGAACTCCCTGGCGTGCCACTCTAGCGCAGCTACTATGCCGAAGTCCAGCACGCTTGGACGTAAGTCTGCTGCAATACGATGCGCCGATTCAATACTGCGATCCGCCAGCGCCTCCACATAATGGGCCTTTTCCAGTAATTCAGGCGCATCAGGCAGGCGCCGGATGAGCAAAGCCATTGCCATCTTGATGGCGGTCAGGTTACCGCCCAGATCATCATGGATTTCGCGGGCGATGCGGGCACGCTCCTGTTCCTTGACCTGTTCGATATGTGCAGACAATTCGGCGAGCTGTGCCCTGGAGCTTCGGATTTCATGTTTTTCCAGCCTGCTCTGGGTGATATTGGTCATTACGCCATCCCATGCAATGCTTTGGCTTTCACCTGACTGGTCAATGACGCGAGGGGTGGCACGCAGGTTGATCCATTTGGTGTCTTTCCATTTTTCGATCCAGATTCTGCCCTCCCAGTTCCACGCCGAGAGGGTGCGTGCCGAGACTGTCATTGAATCGATATAGGATGGTTGGTCTTCCGGCAAAATCAATTCGGTAAACAGCGCTGGATTGGCGCGCAACTGTTTCGGGGTGACGCCAAGTAACGCGTGACAGCCATCGCTGAGATAGGGAAAGGAAATATCGCCATCGTGTTTGCGCAGAAACTGGTAAACCAGCCCCGGCATGTTTGACACAATTGCATGGAAACGCGATTCGCTCAGTCCCAGCGCCCGGGCCGAGGCGAGAGAGGCGGTCTGGTCGTTGCCAATCGCAATGATCAACGAATGCGCGAGGAACAGGCGAAAACTGATTGGGTAGGTGGTACCGTCACGGCGTACCAGTGTTGATTCCAGGGTAATGTACCCGGCACCATCAGTACGCAGGGGACGCAATGCCTGGTCAAGCGTTTTTGCAGACAGGCCGTGTGTCACATTAAGCAATGTCATGCCGGCTAATTCGGCGGCACAGTATTGAAGATTATTATACGCGGCCTCATTTGCGTGAACCAAATACAGCGTGTCACAATCCATCACATAAATCTCGCTGAACGAACCGTTCATGAGAATAGGCAGCCAGCGAGGATCGAGTATGTCGGTTGATGTTTTGTTCATGCTGTGGGGATTTTTTTTGGGGGACATAAGGCATAAAGTTACGCGTCGCTTAGCCCAAACTTTAGCATAAACGCTTACCATCCATGATTTTCCGATTAACCATTCCTATCTAGAAGGTATCCATGAAACTGATTGCATCCCTGACCAGCCCCTATGCCCGCAAAGTTCGCGTGGTGCTTGCTGAAAAGCATATTGATTGCGAACTGGAGGTGGATATTCCCTGGAACGAGGACAGCCATGTCCCGGACTACAATCCGTTAGGCAAAATCCCCGTGTTGCTTCTGGACGATGGCACGGCACTCTATGATTCAAGGGTGATTGTGGAATATCTGGATCATGCTTCACCTGTGGGGCGCATGCTCCCCAAGGAATCGCATAGCCGCATACTGGTGAAGCGTTGGGAAGCGCTAGCGGATGGCATTTGCGATGCTGCTGCGGCGATTTTTATTGAAAAAAAGCGCGCGCAGACACAACAAAATTCCGAATGGATAATACGCCAGGAGCGCAAGATTTTTCGTGGGCTGGAAACTCTGGCGAAAGATTTGGGCGAGAAACCCTGGTGCATGGAAGCGGGATTTACCCTCGCGGATATTGCCACTGGCTGTGCTTTAGGCTATCTGGATCTGCGCTTTGCCGAGATAAAATGGCGTGAGGCACATCCCAATCTGGCCCGGCTCTCAGCAAAGCTGGGCAGCCGTGTCTCGTTTAGCAGTACAGCGCCGCAGACTTGATGAAACCCTCCCCGCTCGGGGAGGGTAAATCGCCGTTTGAAATGACGACGGCATCAGCGCACTCAGGCTGTGTCGAGATGGTTATTGGGCGATCTCAGGGTTTGATATAGTTGTAGCCATGCTGCTCGAGTTGCATGATACGTACTATCCCGCCTGGGACGAGCATGGCTTCCGGCGCCAGTTCCGGAGTATGGCCCAGCTGTTTGGCCATGCCCGTCAGGGTGACGTTGCAGGCGTCAAACTCCACACCTTGCGCATCCAGGGCCTGCAGGCGTTTCGCTACCGGGGAGTCCTTCAAGAGCATTTTAAGTCCGGGACCGTAGGCCACCACCACCACCTGTATCTTGTCCTGGCCGAAGTACTGGAGCATGTTCGAGGCGTTGTTCAGCGTCAGATTCCACAACGCAGGATCATCCTGGCTCACCTGCAGGACGGCGTGATGTTTGGCGAAGGGCAGTTCGTGCACGAGTTTCAGTTGATCATAGGAATAACCCTCAAGCAGTGACTGGCTAGCGCTGGCGCCCAATGAAAACAGCAGGGTGGTTGCGAACAGGGCGATTTTTACTTTATTCAGGATCATTGCCGTACCTTTCGTTGTATTTGGTTAAGATTGTCGAATGGGGGATATCCCCGTGCATCACTTGCCTATCCTGCTTCACTTAATGCAAGCCTCCTCAGCATCTTGCTGGTCTCGACCAACAAACAAGATGCACGCCTGCTGTCAGGGCTTGATGTACTGCCACCCCTGTTTTTGCCGGTTTACGATATGGACGGCACCGAACGGTACAACGGTGATGTCGGGCGCCAGATTGCTGTCATTCAAGTGTTCAGACTTGAGCGATCGTCCGCAGGCGATGATTTTGATGCCTTCGCCCTGCACCTTCTGGATCAGCGGCACCTCGTTGCTAAACGCGGTGAGTAGCTTCACGCTGGGGCCATAGACCACAACCTCGAATTTTGCCTTGGTCAGAACTTCGTGCATGTTGGAGGCGAGTATCAGGGCGCGTTTGAAATCGGCGGCATCCTTGCCGTTTGCCTGAACCACCACGCCTTCGGAAACGGCGTGCTCGTCCGCAAATACCGTAGTAGCAAAGCCAAAAATCAGCAGCAGCGCAAGAATGGTTTTTTTCATCGCCAGTGTCCTTGTCGTTTCCTTACAATCCGGGATTGCGGAGATATTACCGCTGGTGTGCCTCGCTGTATAGCCAAATTCATGGTATGCCAATTTCATGGCTTGATATAGACGTAAGCTTCTTTGGCCTGTAGCCGGCCGATTTCCGCCACGCCTGAAGGTACCACCCTGGCTGGATAGGCGACCGCGTCGGCGGTGAGGTTACGGCTTTTGAGTGTGTTGTTGCAGACCTTGAAGTCGACGCCTTCGGCCGCGAGGGTTGCCATGGCAACGGCATAAGGATTGCCATTGGCGTCCTGGGCACCTTCCAGCATGAAGTCGATGCCCTTGCCATGCCCCACGACGGCGATTTTGGTTCCCGGCGCAGCCACCAAATGATTTTTCACATTGCCAAGGAGTGCTTTGGCATTGGTGCTGTCGTTGATATGGTAGACCACTTTTTCTTGATCGCCTTCCGCAGCCTGCGCGGCCGGGGCTACCGCTATACGCGTTAACGCAAATCCGGCCGCCAGGCATTTTAGAATTTTATTAAACATGATGTCATCTCCTGTTATGTAGTGCGGTAAAGTCCTGAATGACAAGCTGGCAAAATTTCAGGCTTGCCGAGTTATGGACAAATCAAATCATGAGAATATGCCATGACAAATGAAATAATTTAGCGGATGGAATAAATAATTGTATCCAAGCGTCTATCCACACACGCAGTACTTCATACACAAACAACCCGGGCTATGAATCTTTTATCTTTGCTGGGCGGTGATGCGGATATGCGAGGTCAGCTCAAGGAGCGGCGCGCGCGTTTGTATCGTGTCGCCTATTCCTGGTGCCATGACCGCGCTCTGGCCGACGATTTGGCGCAGGAGGCTCTCGCTCGCGGATTAGCACGGCTGCATCAACTGCGTGATCCGGCACAGCTTGACAGCTGGCTGTTCAAGATTTTGCATAACTGCTGGCGCGATTGCTTCCGGTGTCAAAAGGGCTTTCAGGATGTTGACGAACTGGAAGACTATCAGTATGCCCATGACGATACTCCCGAGCACATCCATTCGCGCAGCCAGGTGGTTGATCGGGTACGCACTGCGGTTGCGCTATTGCCGATGGGACAGCGCCAGGTACTGACGCTGATTGATCTGGAAGAGTTCAGTTACAACCAGGTAGCCGAGATTCTTGAAATCCCGGTGGGTACGGTGATGAGCCGCTTGTGCCGGGGACGCCAGTCACTGAAAGTAAGGCTGATTGAGTTGGCACCGCAGGCAAAGGCGGCGGCGCTGAGGAGCGTGAAATGAAACCGGAAATCTCCCAGGAGCAGTTAAATGCATTTATTGACGGCGAGCTGGATCTGATTGAAAAAGACCGGCTGTTTGTTGCGCTTGAGGGCAATCCGGAGCTGGCGCACCAGTTGTGCACATTACGTGCCGTCAAGGAAATGGTCAGCCACGGCTATGCTGACCCCCCGCCTGCGCATCGAAACAACCGGCCGCGCCAATTTGCTATGTCGCACTACTTGGCGACCGCCATGGTACTGGTATTGGGGCTGGCCATAGGCTGGCTGGGACGCGATTGGAGCAGCCCGCCACGACCGGCGCAACTCACACAAAACCATGCTGCCATGTTGCGCCCGATCAGCCTGGCAGGAGTAAAACCGGACACCCGAAAAATTGTTTTGCATGTGGATTCCGATCAGCCCGTCAAATTAAAAACCTTGTTCGATGATGTGGATTACCTGCTTCAGCATCAAACGACGGCCGGTCGGCCTGTTCAGATTGAAGTCATTGCCAATAATTACGGCCTCGATCTCTTGCGCGCTGACGTCACACCTTATGCGGCGCGCATCGATGAGCTTGCGCGCCAGCATACCAACATCAGCTTTGTAGCCTGCGGACAGACTGTGCGCCGTCTGACCAAGGAGGGTGTTAAGGTCGAATTGCTTCCCCAGGCACGTGTCGCACCTACTGCCATTGGAGAAATCATCAACCGCCTGCAACAGGGCTGGACGTATATCAAGGTTTAACTCACTTATTTGCTTCACCCGGTTGTATTGTCGCTTTCACCCATCTAGCATGAAGCCAGATGCGTTTGTTGCACGTAGGGTGGCGACATGAACCGGAGGGAAGTTGATGAAGCAAATTGGGATGCTTGGGTTGGGCAAAATGGGGGCCAACATGGCGCGGCGCCTGGCGCGTGGCGGGGCGGTTGTGCATGCCTGGAATCGCAGTCCGGACGTGGCGCTGAGCCTGGCGCAAGAACATGCCAATGTGCTGGCGCGGGGCTCGCTGGCCGAACTGGTGGCCGGGCTCGCAACGCCGCGCCTGGTCTGGCTGATGCTCCCGGCTGGGCGGGCAACCGATGAGGCCCTGCACACGCTGTTGCCACTGCTGTCGCCCGGCGACACCGTGTTGGATGGCGCCAACGCTTATTACAAGGATTCCCAGCGCCGCGCGGCACAGCTGGCGCAGGCCGGTCTGCATTTCATGGATGCAGGCGTGTCCGGCGGCATCTGGGGGCTACAGAACGGGTACGCGTTGATGGTGGGTGGCAGCGCGAGAGCGCTTGCCGCTGCTGAGCCCTTCATCAAGATCCTTGCACCGGCACCTGACACTGGCTGGCTCCATTGCGGTGTGGCCGGCAGCGGCCATTTCGTCAAAATGGTGCATAACGGTATCGAATACGGAATGATGCAGGCGCTGGCCGAAGGGCTGGCGCTGATGAATGGCAAACGCGAATTCGATATTGATCTTGCCGCCGTTACGGAGATGTGGCGGCATGGCAGTGTAGTGCGCTCGTGGCTGCTGGATCTGGCCGCCGAGTTTCTGCAACGCGATCAAGCTCTGGATGACATTCAACCCTATGTCGCCGACTCGGGTGAGGGGCGCTGGACCGTGCTCGAATCGGTTGAGCAGGGCACGCCCGCGCCGGTGACGTCGCTGGCGTTGATGATGCGCTTTGCATCCCAGGGGCAGGGCGACTATGCCAACAAGTTGCTGGCGATGATGCGCAGTGGATTTGGCGGTCATGCCGTAAAGGAGGGTGAGGCATGAGCGATGCCATGATGTATCCGTGTAATTTTGTCATTTTTGGTGCAACCGGCAACCTCGCGTCGAACAAGCTGATTCCCGCCCTGTATCGGCTGGAACAGGCAAACCGCTTGCCTGCGAGCCTCACCTTTATCGCTTTTGGGCGACGCGAATGGAACGACAAGATGTGGCGCGAGCATGTCATGACCTTATTGCATGACAAGCTCAAAGATCGGGGAGCCGAGGACGTTTGCGCGCGCTTTGTGGCGCGTTTCAGTTATTTGCAAGGCGAGTTGGGTGATGCGGAATCCTACCAGCGCCTCAAAGAAGATCTGGGCAAGCCCAGGGCAGGTGTGTGTTCCAATGTAATATTTTACCTTGCCATCAAACCCACCGATTTTTCCTCGGTCATCAAAAATCTGGATAAATCCGGCCTGAGCAAACCGCGCGGAATGCATCGCATCGTAGTGGAAAAACCTTTTGGCGAGGATATTGAATCCGCCCAGTACCTCAACGAATTGTTGCACCGCCATTTTGACGAACAGCAGATTTTCCGCATTGACCACTATCTGGGTAAGGAAACAGTACAGAACCTGCTGGTATTCCGCTTTGCCAACACGCTTATCGAGCCATTATGGAACCGCAACTTCATCGACCATGTGCAAATCACGGTGGCGGAGTCGGTGGGCATCGAAAACCGCGCCGATTATTATGACAAGGCTGGCGCCTTGCGTGACATGCTGCAAAACCACCTGATGCAGCTGCTCACCGTAGTGGCGATGGAGCCGCCGCCTGCACTGGAAGCGGATGCATTACGCGATGAAAAGGTCAAGGTGCTGCGCTCGATCCGTCCCATCGCCAAGCGTTCCGTGCACGCCCATGCTTTCCGCGCGCAATATGCGCCCGGTGCCGTGGGAGGGGCTGTGGTACAGGGCTATCAGCAGGAGCCCGGGGTGGAGCCCAATTCCATTACCGAAACATTTGTCGCCGCCAAATTTTACATTGATAACTGGCGCTGGCGTGGTGTGCCGTTCTACCTGCGTACCGGCAAACGCCTGGCAGATCAAACCTCCATGATCGCACTGCGTTTTCGGCATCCGCCCCAGCAACTGTTCCGCGAAACCCCGCTGGAGACCATTGACCCGAACTGGATCGTGCTCTCCATCCAACCGGAAGAAAGCATGCGCATGGAAATCCACGTCAAGCAGCCCGGTCTGGATATGGACACGCGCATGCTGCAGCTCAATGCCAGCTATCGGCAAACCCATGAGACGCCACTGGATGCCTACGAAACCCTGCTGCTCGACGTGATCGAAGGCGACCGCACCCTGTTCATCCGTTTTGACGAGGTGGAGTGGGCATGGCGCGTGGTCGACCCCATCCTCAAATACTGGGAACAGGAACGTGATTTCATTCACACCTATCGTGCAGGTAGCTGGGGGCCGCAGGAGGCCAACCGGCTGTTCGATTCGGAAGATCAGGAATGGCGCAACGCGCTCTAATTTGCGCATGCTGCGTGCTCGCGCTGCTCCTCGCTCAGTCGGCCCGGACGCCGGGAAACGCGTCTGACTGAAGCGCGGTTTTGCCGATGCAATGCGCTCAGCCTGATAAACCCCCGCCATTTTGCGGGGCGATTATCGTGCCGTCCGCGTAAATCAGCGGTCAATCCGGACCGGGATTTTATTGCTCGTCATCAACGGGCTGCTCGATCCTGGGACGCTTGCCGATCTTGACCACGGCAACCATTTCTTTTGCCTTGCGCAGCAGCTTCAATTGCACAGTCTGGCCAGGCGTCTGCATGGCAATCAATTGCAGCAGGGAAGTGGAATCCTTCACGGGTTTGTCGTTGACATCAATCAGCACATCTCCCGGGCGGATACCTGCCAGGTCCGCCGGCCCGCCTTTGAGAATTCCGGCAATCAGCGCACCATTGGTGTTCGGCAATTTGAATGATTCAGCCAGTTCTGGTGTCAAGTCCTGCACTTCGACCCCGACCCAGCCGCGCGTGACTGATCCATGCTTGATGATCTGGTCCATGACCTGGATAACCAGACTCACCGGAATGGCAAAGCCGATGCCCTGCGAGCCACCTGTACGCGTATAAATGGCGCTGTTGATGCCGATCAGGTTGCCGTTGGCATCCACCAGCGCACCTCCCGAATTGCCGGGATTAATGGCGGCGTCAGTCTGGATGAAATTTTCAAAAGTATTGATGCCGAGATGGGAACGCCCGAGTGCACTGATAATGCCCATCGTGACCGTCTGCCCGACGCCGAACGGATCGCCAATGGCCAGTACGATATCGCCCACATTGCCTTTGTCGGGCTGGGCGAAACTGATGGCAGGCAGACCGGTGAGGTTGACTTTGAGCACCGCCAGATCGGTTTCTGGATCGGATCCCACCACCCTGGCCGGCACCGTACGCCCATCATGTAATGCAACCTGAATTTCGTCAGCGGCCTCGACTACGTGGTGATTGGTAAGGATGTAGCCATCCGCGCTGACAATCACGCCCGAGCCGAGATTGTTGACCCGCTGCGAGCGTGAATCGGGGTGGTCGCCGAAAAAACGTTTGAAGATCGGATCGTCGGCGAGCGGATTGCGTGGTAAGCGGACTTCCTTGCTGGTGAAAACATTCACTACGGAAGGAATGGCTTTTTTCGCTGCGGCGCTTAACGAACCGATCTGCGCGCCGCCGCCGGGCGCCACGACTTCCCGGATGGTGACGCCTGGACCGGTATGCACGTTGCGCCAGGTTAGCCAGTCCGGTCTGAAAATGACCACTACAAACAGCATGCCCAGCGCGATGGTCGTGCTCTGTGCAAAAATCAGCCAAAACTTCCGCATCATCAAATACGCCTATGGAATAAAACAAATTTTCGAAAATTATACAGGACAGACAATGCCAATATTTCAGGCTGGCAATTAAAATTGTGCGTTAAATGCGGACAGGGGCTTTATGTTTCAAGTCAGTTTTGGGTAAAATAGCCGTTTTTGTAAGTCTGTAGTCACCTAAACAGGGATCGTTTATGAGCAATCAGCAAGTGGATCGTAGCAAGCGGCGCTTCCTCATCGCTGCCACTACTGCCGTCGGTGGGGTGGCGGGTGTCGCCGTGATGGTGCCTTTTGTCATGAGCATGCTGCCTAGCGAGCGTGCCAAGGCAGCCGGAGCACCGGTCGAGGTGGATATCAGCAAGATCGAGCCGGGCATGTTATTGGCAATCGCATGGCAAGGCAAACCGGTGTGGGTGGTTAACCGCACCAAGGAAATGCTGGCCATGTTGCCGAAAAATGACCCCCATTTGCTGGATCCCAAGTCGGACCAGCCGCAACAGCCGGTCTACTGCAAAAACGAGGGGCGCTCCATCAAGCCGGAATTTCTGGTAGTGGTCGGTATCTGTACCCACCTCGGTTGTTCACCTACCTTCCGCAAGGATGTGGGCGCCGCCGACCTCGGTGCAGACTGGCCGGGCGGCTGGTTCTGTCCTTGCCACGGCTCCAAATACGACCTTGCAGCGCGGGTGTTCAAAGATGTGCCGGCCCCTCTGAATATGGTCATCCCACCATACAAATACATCAATGACGGCCGCATTCTGGTTGGCGATGATGGTAAAGGAGCGTAATTAATGAGTACCATGCAAAAATTTGTTGGCTGGATAGACGAACGTTTTCCGTTGACCTCCAGCTGGAAAACGCATTTGTCCGAATACTATGCGCCGAAGAATTTCAACTTCTGGTACTTTTTTGGCTCGCTGGCACTGTTGGTGCTGGTGATGCAGATTGTTACCGGCATTTTCCTTACCATGAACTACAAGCCGGATGCCACGCTGGCGTTTCTGTCCGTCGAATACATCATGCGCGATGTGGAGTGGGGCTGGCTGATCCGCTACATGCACTCCACCGGCGCCTCGATGTTCTTCGTGGTGGTGTACCTGCATATGTTCCGTGGCCTGATGTATGGCTCATACCGCAAACCGCGTGAACTGATCTGGGTGTTCGGCATGTTCCTCTATCTCGCGCTGATGGCCGAAGCATTCATGGGCTATCTGCTGCCGTGGGGTCAGATGTCGTACTGGGGTGCGCAAGTGATTATTTCCCTGTTCGGTGCAATTCCGGTCATCGGCAATGATCTGACGTTGTGGATTCGTGGCGACTACGTGGTCTCCGACGCAACCCTCAACCGCTTTTTTGCGTTCCATGTGATTGCCTTGCCGTTCGTACTGGTGGGTCTGGTTGCAGCGCACATCATTGCCCTGCACGAAGTGGGTTCGAACAATCCGGACGGTATCGAAATCAAGAAACACAAAGATCCTGTCACTCACATCCCGCTTGATGGCATTCCTTTCCACCCTTATTACACGGTGAAAGACATCATGGGCGTGGTCGTGTTCCTGATGGTGTTCTCGGCGATTATTTTCTTCGCGCCGGAAATGGGTGGCTGGTTCCTCGAGGCAAACAACTTCATTCCTGCCAACTCCCTGAAAACGCCCGAGCATATTGTGCCGCTGTGGTATTTCACCCCGTTCTACGCGATTCTGCGTGCCGTGCCAGACAAATTCCTGGGGGTTGTGGCAATGGGTTCGGCTGTGGTGATCATGTTCTTCCTGCCCTGGCTGGACCGCTCCAAGGTCAAATCAATCCGCTATCGTGGCACTTTGTACAAGACCATTTTGACCTTGTTTGTAATCAGCTTTATTGGTCTTGGATATTTGGGCACACAAGCCCCCACAGGACTGACTACAGACATCGCACGGGTGCTGAGTGTGATTTACTTTGGCTTCTTCCTGCTGATGCCCTGGTACACCAAGATTGACAAGACAAAACCTGAACCGGAAAGGGTGACTGGATAATGAAGAAGTTTCTGTTAGCGCTCCTGTTTGCGCCTCTGATTGCCTTTGGCTCTGAAGGGAATGTCCATTTGGACAAGGCTCCGGTCAATCTCGAAGATTACGCGTCGCTGCAACGCGGCGCGCGTATCTTCACCAACTATTGCCTGAGCTGTCACAGTGCTGCTGCCATGCGCTATTCGCGTCTGGAAGACATTGGTCTGAGCAAAGATCAGATCAAGGATAACCTGATGTTCGCGAGCGACAATGTAGGCGATACCATGACCATCAGCATGAGCCCTGACAATGCCAAGGCCTGGTTCGGTGCGGCGCCTCCCGATCTTTCAGTTGAGGCGCGGGCACGTACCCCGGACTGGCTGTACACTTACCTGCGCAGCTTCTACCTTGATGATTCCCGTCCCACAGGCTGGAACAACACGGTATTCGAAAAAGTGGGGATGCCGCATGTTCTGTACACTTTGCAGGGCGAGCAAGTGCTCAAAAAGAGCGCAGCCGGCGCGCATGATGAACAGGCCAGACCAGAGTTTGAACTGGTCAAGCCAGGCAAGCTGAGTCCGGCTGAGTACAATGCCATGGTAGGCGACCTGGTCAACTATCTGACCTGGATGGCCGAACCCGCCAAGGCCACGCGTCAGGAGCTGGGGATCGTTGTACTGCTGTTCCTTGGCGTATTCTTTGTTTTGGCTTACTACCTGAAGAAAGAGTTCTGGAAGGATATTCACTAGGCGCCAGCACACTTTCCGTCATTGTTCGTCCCGGCCGGCGGTATTCCGCCGGCCATGTCATTTTCAGGGTAAAGCATCATGATGACTTTGTATTCCGGCAATACCTGTCCCTATAGCCAGCGCTGCCGTATCGTCCTGTATGAAAAGGGCATGGATTTTGAAATCATCGACGTGGACTTGCACAACAAGCCCGAGGATCTGGCGCTGATGAATCCCTACAACCGCGTACCGGTATTGGTCGAACGCGATCTTATTCTGTATGAAGCCAATATCATTAACGAATACATAGATGAACGTTTCCCGCATCCGCAACTGATGCCGGCTGATCCGGTAATGCGCGCGCGCGCGCGCTTGTTCCTGTTCAATTTTGAACAGGATCTTTTCAGTCATGTTCATGCTATTGAGCACGGCAGCCAGAAAGCAGCGGAAAAAGGACGCGCGCTGGTGCGCGACAGCCTGACCCAGATTGCCCCGATTTTCGCCAAGCAGAAATACATGCTGAATGATGATTTTTCCATGCTTGACGTAGCAATCGCCCCCTTGCTGTGGCGCCTGGATCATTATGACATTCAGTTACCACGACAAGCTGCCAACCTGCTGAAATATGCCGAGCGCATTTTCAGCCGGCCTGCATTTATCGAGGCGCTTACTCCCAACGAAAAAGCCATGCGCAAGTAATGCCCCCGATCTCGACCAAACCCTACTTGATCCGCGCCATTTACGAATGGTGTGTGGACAATGGCCTTACCCCGCATCTCTCGGTTGCAGTTGACCAGAATACGAGGGTGCCCATGGAGTTCGTCAAGGAAGGACAGATCGTGCTTAACCTGTCTGCCAGCGCCACCCGCAATCTCACCATGGACAATGACTGGATACAGTTTTCTGCCCGTTTTGGCGGGATTTCACGCGAGCTGCAAATTCCCATTGCGGCAGTGGTCGGCATTTTTGCCCGCGAAAATGGCGAGGGTATGGGCTTTGCACCGGAAACGCCGACCGATACAGCACATTCGCCAGAGCCCGATCCCCCCCAGCCAACCAAGCCACGTCTGAAAATCGTCAAATAAGCGATTCTTGCAGCAGCCTGCCGGCTATTTTTGATTGGCTCATCCTGTCTGGTAGTATTTTACGATATTCGGTTTAATCTTAATGAGCGTAGCATTCGGAGTTTCTGAGATTTAACTTGCGAGGTAGCCAGATGAAATCACTCAAACGTTTTTTCGGGATAGTCGGCATGAGTCTCATGCTGGCAGCGCCATTAGCCCAGGCAAAACCCTCCACCCCGGCTTCAGACCTGCAACTCCCGAAGGTCTACAAGGTTCAGCTGGCAAAAGGGGTGAGCGCAGACGACGCCGCGGATTCCATGAAGCTGCGTGCCAATGCGCTCAACATTAAACTGGTATCCGAACTGCCGCTGTCCAAACAGGTCGAGGCGGTGACGGGAAAACCACAGCGGCGCATGACCATTTTCCAGTTCTGCGACGCGGTCACGGCCAAAGAACTGGTCGACCTCAATCTGGATTACGCTATTTTCCTGCCGTGTCGGGTTGCATTGATCGAAGACAAAAATGGACAGGTTTGGCTGATTATGATGGACATGAATGTGGATCAGCTTGCCAGGGAAGGCAAAATGAGCAAGGCGCTGAAGCAAAAAATTTCAAAGGTGCGCAATGACTTGATCGAGATTATCAACGCCGGTGCCAAGGGCGATTTGTAGCTGGATCATGTTAACAAAAGAAAAGCGGCGTGGCAGATTCAGCCACGCCGTTTCTTATTGGCCAAGTAATTGTTCTCGTGTCGCCAGAAATACATAATCATCGCTACCGCCGGTGTCCAGCCAGGTCAGTGGCAGATCCGGGAAGGCCGCCTCCAGCGCGTCGCGGTTATGGCCGATCTCGGCGATCAGGATACCGTCCGGGTTGAGGTGGGCTGGGGCGGCTGTGAGGATGGCGCGGATATGTTCCAGACCATCAGCCCCGCTGGCGAGAGCCAGTTCCGGCTCTGCCCGATATTCGGCAGGTAGCGCCGCCATGCTGGGCGTGTTGACGTAGGGTGGATTGCTTACAATTACGTCATAAGTGCGACCGGAAAGCTGGTCGAACAAGTCAGACCGAATCGCTTGCACCTGCGCCTGCAGCTGGTAGGTGGCGATATTGCGCTCGGCTACTGCCAGCGCGTCAGCGGATATATCCGCTGCATCGATCGCTGCATTGGGGAAGGCATGTGCCATCAGGATGGCCAGACAGCCAGAGCCTGTACACATGTCCAGCCCGGTTTGCACAGCTTCGGGGTTTCCCATCCACGGCATCAGCTGGTCACGCAATAATTCGGCAATGAACGAGCGCGGAATAATCACCCGCTCATCTACATAAAAAGCGAACTCTCCCAGCCATGCCTGATGCGTGATATACGCCGCAGGGATACGCTGTTTCACGCGTTTCTCAAATACCTGTTTCAACTCTACGCGTTCCACTTCGGTGAGGCAGGCATCGAGAAACGGATCCAGCCTGTCCAGCGGCAGGTGCAGGCTGTGCAGGATAAGGTAGGCGGCTTCATCGAAGGCATTGGTAGTGCCGTGGCCAAAAAACAAACCGGCTGCGTTCATGCGGCTCACCCCGAAGCGCAACCAGTCGCGCACCGTGATCAGCGCATCGGTATCGTGAAAATAATCGTGACTCATTGGCTCAGCAGTTTTTCCAGGGTTTTCAGATAGATGGCGCGCAGTGGTTCCAGTGCAGCGACCGGCACATTTTCGTTGAGCTTGTGGATGCTGGCGTTCATCGGGCCGAATTCCACCACCTGTGCGCAGATGTCGGCAATAAAACGCCCGTCCGAAGTGCCGCCCGTGGTGGAGAGCTCGGGATCCAGCCCGGTGACTTCCTTGATCGCGGCGCTGATGGCTTCCACCAGGCTGCCACGCGGCGTGAGGTAGGGCTTGCCCGACTCTTCCCACTCCAGATCGTATTCCAGGCCGTGACGTTCCAGCACTTCATGAACACGCGTTTTCAAACTGTCTTTGCTGCTGGCGGTAGAGTGGCGGAAATTGAAGCGGATCTCCACCGTACCCGGCACCACGTTGGTTGCCCCGGTGCCGCCGTGAATATTGGAAATCTGCCAGCTGGTAGGCGGAAAATATGCGTTGCCCCTGTCCCATTCAATCGCGGCCAGCTCGGCGATGGCGGGTGCGGCCTGATGAATTGGATTGCGGACCAGGTGCGGGTAGGCGATATGACCCTGGATACCCTTGACGGTAAGGCGCCCGGACAATGAACCGCGCCGGCCATTCTTGATGGTGTCGCCCAGTTGCGCCACACAGGTAGGCTCGCCGACGATGCAGCAATCAATTTTTTCGCCACGCGCAGCCAGCATTTCCACCACTTTTACCGTGCCATCGGTGGCGCTACCTTCCTCATCCGAGGTGATCAGCAAGGCAATCGAGCCTGTGTGGCCGGGATGCCGGGCGACGAAATCTTCTATCGAAGTCACAAAGGCCGCCAGCGAGGCTTTCATGTCCGACGCGCCGCGTCCGTACAAGATGCCGTCGCGTATGGTTGGCGTGAACGGGTCGGAATGCCATTGATCCAGCGGTCCGCTTGGCACCACGTCGGTATGCCCGGCAAAGCACACCACCGGGCTGGCCTCGCCTCGGCGCGCCCACAAATTGATGACGCCGTTTGAGGTGATGGTTTCAAAGCGAAAGCCCAGCGGTGCCAGGCGTTCTTGCATCAGGGCCTGACAACCGGCGTCGTCTGGGGTGCTGGAGCGGCGCGAAATGAGCTGCTGGGTGAGGGAAAGGGTATCAGTCATAGGGTTTATTTGCTTGCTGCTTCAATGGATTTGACAACTTCGGTTTCGATTTCGCGTGCTACCGCTTGTGCCGGGCTGCCTTGTGCCACCATGCTGGGTTTGACGAACAGCACCGTGGTTTGCCCGGCCTTCTGAATCAGGGTGATATGCAAGGGACATAACGCTAGCGCGGCGGGGTCCAGATTGGACAGTCGATTGGCAAACGCGGCATTGCAGAACACCATGCTACGGATATCTTCGAGTTTGTTCAGGTTGTAATCCTTGCCGAATCTTGTTGCCATACCATCCAGATTTTTGCCGATATTCGGTTCAAATATAACGTAAAAACCATTATTTTCCAGATTGTTATGAATTGAATTGTATGTTGTTTCAAGTTCTCCAGGAATGGTTTTTTCGTAAATGCCCGGGCTACCCGCCCACCCTGGCAGGGTGGTCAACAGCATGGCAGCGGCCAGGATGATTTTTTTCATTTCAGTCTCCTGTTAATGCAGCGTAATCCGCCGGGCTAAATCCCACCAGTATCCGTCCGGCATGTTCCAGCACCGGACGTTTAATCACGCTGGTTTTTTCCATCATCAGTGCAAACGCGGCTTCCTGGGAGGTGACGCCGGCTTTCACCGTGTCTGGCAACTGACGCCAGGTCATGCCCTGGCGGTTAAGCAGTTTTTCCCAGCCCACCTGCTGCGCCCAGGGGGTCAGCAGCGCGACGTTTACACCGGTTTTCTTGAAATCATGAAATTCGTAAGCCTGGCCGTGTTCATCCAGCCAGGCCAGGGCTTTTTTGACCGTAGTGCAATTGGAAATGCCGTAAATGCGCATGGTGCCGATAGAATAGTGATAATTTCGCCCATTTTAATCGAGAACTGCTCATGCGTCGCTTTGCTTCTGACGGCGGCCAGCCCGGCACCGCCGACTGGCGCACTATCCGCCTGCTGTTGCCCTATCTGTGGGAACACAAATGGCGCGTCACCCTTGCGCTGGGTTTCTTGATCGGTGCCAAGCTCGCCGTGGTGGGCGTACCGCTGATATTGAAGCAGGTGGTGGACTCGCTCAACCAGCCCAAGGCGATGCTGGCCGTACCGGTGGCGCTGCTGTTGGGCTACGGCGCATTGCGGCTGGCCAGTACGGTATTTTCCGATTTGCGCGACATCGTGTTCGCCAAGGTTACCCAGCACGCCATCCGCCGCGTGGGGCTGGAGGTATTTCGCCACCTGCACAATCTCTCGCTGCGCTTTCACCTGGAGCGCCAGACCGGTGGGATGTCACGCGACATTGAGCGTGGCGCGCGCGGCATTTCCTCGCTGATCAACTTCACCCTGTTTTCCATCCTGCCCACGCTGATCGAAATCAGCCTGGTGGCGGGGATATTGTTTGCCAGATTCGACTGGGTATTCGCGGCCATCACCCTGGCGGTGCTGGGGGTGTATATCGCGCTCACCATTACCATCACCGAATGGCGTACTCATATCCGCCGTGAAATGAACGAACTCGACTCGCAGGCCAATACCAAGGCCATCGACAGCCTGCTCAACTATGAGACGGTGAAATACTTCGGCAATGAGGATTTCGAAGCCGGGCGCTATGACGCCAGCCTGCAACGCTGGGAAAAAGTCGCGATCAAGAGCCAGACCTCGCTGGGTTTTCTCAATGCGGCGCAGGCGACGATTATTGCCGCCGGCGTGACGATCATGCTGCTGCGCGCTTCCAGCGGTGTGGTCGCGGGCAGGCTCACCATCGGCGATCTGGTGATGATCAATGCCTTCCTGATCCAGATGTTCATCCCGCTGAATTTCCTGGGCGTGATGTACCGCGAGATCAAACAGTCCCTCACCGATATCGAGCGGCTGTTCAGGCTGCTCCACGTCAACCGCGAAATCCAGGACGCAGCGGAGGCAATGCCGTTGCAGCTCCGGGGCAGTGTGGTGCGTTTCGAGGAGGTGCGTTTCGGTTACGACACGGATCGCAAGATACTGCATGGCGTGAGTTTTTCCATCCCTGCCGGGCACAACGTGGCGGTGGTCGGCACCAGCGGGGCCGGCAAGTCTACCCTGGCGCGACTGCTGTTCCGCTTTTATGACGTGACTGGCGGGCGCATCAGCATAGACGGCCAGGATATCCGCAGCGTCACCCAGCACAGCCTGCGCGCCGCGATTGGCATCGTGCCGCAAGATACCGTGCTGTTCAATGACAGCATTTATTACAATATCGCCTACGGCCGCCCCGAGGCCAGTCGAGAAGAAATCGTCGAGGCCGCGCGCGCTGCACACATCCTGCACTTTATCGAAACGCTGCCCAAGGGCTGGGATACCCCCGTGGGTGAGCGTGGCTTGAAATTATCCGGCGGCGAAAAGCAGCGCGTGGCGATTGCGCGCACGCTGCTCAAAAATCCGGCCATCCTGATCCTGGACGAAGCCACCTCCGCGCTCGACACGACGACCGAAAAAATCATCCAGGCCGAGCTCAAGGAAGTCGCCAAATCGCGCACCACGCTGACCATTGCGCACCGTCTTTCCACCATCGTCGACGCCGAGCAGATATTGGTGATGGAGCAGGGCAGAATCGTGGAGCGCGGCAGCCATCGTGAGTTGCTGGCGCAAAACGGCGTGTATGCGCGGCTGTGGGCGATGCAGCAGGAAGAAGCCGCCGAAAGGGTTGAGGCCGCATGAGCCTGCAGATCGAAATTGCAAGCTGGGAACGGCACTTTGCCACGCTGACTAACCTGCGCCGCACCGTGTTTATCGAGGAACAAGGCGTGCCGGAGGCGCTGGAATGGGATGGGCTGGACGCGGCTGCGATCCATTTCATTGCACTGGACGATGGCAACGCGATCGGCTGCGCTCGACTGCTTGCCGATGGCCATATTGGCCGCATGGCGGTACTGCCAGGCTGTCGCGGCAAAGGCGCCGGGCGCGCATTGCTGAATGCGGTATTGCATGCCGCGCGTCAGCGGCATCTGGGCTGGCTGTATCTGAATGCCCAGGCCCACGCAGCGGGATTTTATGCCCGCTCCGGTTTTCAACCCGTTGGCGCGGAATTCCCCGACGCCGATATTCCCCACCTACGTATGGAGCTTGTTATGGAACACCACACTGATATCCTCAACCAGCAGTTTGCCATCGCCGGCCGGCTTGAATTTATGGATGCCGCAGCGGGTGTGCCGGTGGTCGAAATTACCACACCGCACGCAAGCGCACGTATTGCAGTACAGGGTGCGCAGCTGCTGGAATGGCAGCCAAACGGGCAACAGCCGGTGTTGTGGGTGAGCCGTGCTGCGCTGTATCAGCCAGGTAAAGGGGTGCGCGGTGGCGTACCAGTGTGCTGGCCGTGGTTCGGGGCGGGTGAGGCAGGTAAACCGGCCCATGGTTTTGTGCGCACGCGCATGTGGGAAGTGCGCGAAACCGGGCAGGGCATGGCCGATAGCGTATTTATTCGGTTCGGCATGAAAGACGACGAATCCACCCGTGCGCTGTGGGATTATGCTTTCGACCTGGAGCTGATTGTCACCGTGGGTGCGGCACTCAAGATGGAACTGGTGACGCGGAATGCCGGTACCACGGCATTTGAGATCAGCGAGGGGCTGCATACTTATTTCCGTGTGGGCAATATCAGGCACACCCGGGTATTGGGGCTGGAAAACACCGAGTACCTGGACAAAGTGTTGGGTTTTGTCCGTGACACCCAGATCGGGGCGGTCAGGTTCAGTGGCGAAACCGACCGGGTTTATGTCGACACTACAACCGATTGTGTGATTGATGACGCGGAGTTGAACCGCAAGATCCGTGTTGCCAAATCAGGTAGCACTTCAACTGTGGTGTGGAACCCATGGATAGAAAAAGAAAAAAGCTTTGCCGACATGGCCGCTGATGAATACCGGGAGATGCTGTGTGTAGAAACGGTGAACGCGGGCGATGCGCGCGTGACTGTCGCCGCAGGGGCCGCACATACGCTGGTGGCATTGGTCAGTCTGGAGGCGGGCGTGTAATCGGCGTATGCAAAAATGTAAGGAACCGAATGCCGGTTTGGCCTATCCTTTACAGATTCCGGTGCAATTTAACGGAGACGATGTATGCAAACGTGGGTGGTCGTGGCTCTGGGGGTGTGTGCAGGATTCTTGCTGGCGCTGCAGTTGGCAGCCTGCTGGCGCGCCCGACGCGTACTGGGGCGAGCCGCTGCGGATACCAGCAGCGTGGATAAGAGCGCAGCCGGCGAACGCCGCCGGGTTTATTACTTTTTCGCCGAACATTGCGGCCGGTGCCGGGCGATGGCACCGCTGGTCGCGCAATTGCAGCCGGCACATCACCATCTGATCAGGGTGGATGTGGTGCAATCACTGGCGCTGGCACGGGCGTCCGGTGTGGCTGCGACGCCCAGTTTCGTCTTGGTGAAAGCCAACACGATTCGTCAGGTGCGCCCGGGTGGCATGAGCGAAAAACGTCTCGGGCGCATGCGCGAGGCGATCTGACCCCAACTCCAGGTTCATCATGCACTGCGTGCTGCCCGATTTTATCCGTTTTGACGCGCAATCCTGCCGTGATCTTGCCCAGGCAGAGCGGCGCGAGTGGTGGCTGAGCAACGGGCTGGGCGGCTATGCGGCCGGCACCATCGCGGGCACCCTCACCCGGCGTTACCATGGTCTGCTGGTGGCACCCCTCCACCCGCCCTCAGGGCGCACGCTGGTATTTGCCAAGGCCGATGCCACGGTGATGCTGGGCAAGCAGTCCTGGCCATTGTTCAGCAACCGCTGGCTGGGGAATGTGCTGGAGCCGCAAGGATATCTGCAACTCACTTCGTTTTATCTCGACGGGCGTATGCCGGTATGGCGCTACGCCATCGCCGACCTGCAAATCGAGGCCAGAATCTGGATGGTGGCGGGTGAAAACACCACCTGCCTGGCCTGGCGGCTATTGTCTGCGCACGCTCAGTGCGACCAGCTGCGTCTGTGTGTGCGACTGATGGTGAATGCCCGCGACCATCATGGCCTGACCCGGCACAGCGTATTCAATCCGGCGCTTGACGTCAGCGGAGGGGATCTGAAAGTTCTGCTCGACAGCCATCACACGCTGCATTTTCGTACCCGCAGCGGAATTATCAAGCCGCAATACAGCTGGATCGAGAATTTTGCGTTGACGCAGGAAACTGAGCGCGGCTTGCCGGATCACGACGGGCATTTATGTGTAGGGCAGGTCACATTGCCGCTGCTGGTTGGCGAGTGGACGGGATTCGTCGCCTCGCTGGAAGCTGATGCGTCGCCTTATCTGACTGAAGCCATGCATGCTGAGCAAATACGCGCTACGCAACTGCTGCAGCGGGTCAAGGTGCAGTTGGGTGAATACGGCGCTGCACCGGACTGGATTGACCAGTTGCTGCTGGCTGCAGACAGTTTTTTGATCAAACGCCGGTTTGCCGATGATACCCATACTGACGCGGTCATCGCTGGTTACCCGTGGTTCGGCGAATGGGGACGCGACACCATGATTGCCTTGCCCGGACTGTGCCTGGCTACCGGGCGCTACGATACCGCGCGCCGCATTCTGGAGGGGTTTGCCAGATACGCGGCACAAGGCTTGCTGCCCAGTTTTTTTCCCGATGCAGGGGAAACGCTTGAATACAATACAGTGGATACCACGCTGTGGTACTTCGAAGCCTGGCGCGCTTACATCGAAGAGACCGACGACCGCTCCGCGCTCAAGCGCAACCTGCCCCTGCTGCGCGAGCTGCTGGGCTGGTACCTGCGTGGCACGCGTCATGGCATTGCCGTGGATCGTCACGATGGCCTGCTGCATGCGGGTGAGGCGGGTGTGCAATTGACCTGGATGGATGCATGCAGTGCCGGTGTGCCAGTAACGCCGCGTGCCGGCAAGCCTGTCGAGATCAACGCATTGTGGATCAACGCACTGGCCGTAATGGCCGATTTTTGTGATCTGGCCGGATGCAGCGACCGCTTCTACCGCGCCCGCCTGGCGCACGCACGGCAGGGGTTCAGGCGTTTTATAAAAGGCGATGGAACAGGTTTGTACGACGTGATTGATGGCATTGACGGTAACGATGCCACGCTGCGCCCCAACCAGATCATTGCGGTAAGCCTGGCGCACACTGCGTTGCCGCCATCCATCCAGGCTGAGGTGGTGGGCGTCGTGCAGCGCCAGCTCCTTACCCCGTTCGGCCTGCGCACACTGGCTCCCGGCCACCCGAATTATCACGGACACTACCGAGGCGGAGTGAGCGCATGTGACACGGCTTATCACCAAGGCACGGTATGGGCATGGCTGCTGGGGCATTATGCGCTGGCGGAATACCGCGTGAGCCTGGATGCGGAGCTGGCCCAGTCGCGGCTTGATGCCATACGCGGACACCTGTGCGAGGCTGGGCTGGGCAGCATCAGTGAAATTTTCGATGGCGATGCGCCGCATACTCCGCGCGGCGCGCCGGCGCAGGCCTGGTCAGTGGCGTGCGTGCTGGATGCCTGGTATCGCCTGGAACAGGTGAAACGGCGCAACCGGCATGAGTCACAGCACGCTTGATGCCAGGTATTTGCACTAACTGCAATGAAAGTTATATGATCCGGCCATGGATGTGATACGTCTGCTGCTGATTCTGCTTTTTAGCCTCGCGCTGCCGGTAAATGGCTACGCGGCGCTGGCGACCGTATCCCCCTATTGCCCCATGCAGCAAGACCAGGATATGACTTCGATGCCGGTCGCTCAGGCATGTTGTTGTCAGCACGGCGGCAGTGGGGACCCACACGGCAAACCGTGCAAATGCGACCCGATGTGCAAAACTGTCAATCCGTTCCAGGCAGTGGCCGCAAAATCCGTTTTCTTCCCTTTGCAGCAAGGGCAGCCCTTGCTGCAATCCACCATCCGCGTCATTTCCTGCGACGCATCCGGCGTCTGGCGTCCGCCGCGCCTGCTCTGATTCTCTGATCTGGTTTGCCCCCACCCAGCGTGAGGGGCATGTGCGCCCATGGCGCGCTCATCCTAGGAGTTTTGGAGCATGATTTCATTCCCGTTACCGACATGGCGGCAGAATGTACTGGCTATCGTCGTGGTGGCATTTGCTGCGCCCGCCGTAGCCGCACCCCTGAGTTTTGAAGAAGCCTTGCAACTGGCCGAGCGTAATGCACCTTCGCTGGCCATGGAGAACGCGCGGCTCGAAGCTGCCCGCCAGGCAGCCATTCCCGCCGGAGAATTACCCGACCCCAAGCTGGTGCTTGGCATCGACAACTTACCCATTTCGGGAACGGATCGCTTCAGTCTCACCCGTGATTTCATGACTATGCAGCGCATCGGGGTGAAGCAGGAAGTGCCCAATGCCGACAAGCGCCAGGCACGTGTAGATGTGGCGCAGAGCACCATAGCCCGGGTCGCGGCCGAGCGCCGCATCGAACGGCTCAAGGTGCGGCGCGAAACCGCACTGGCCTGGATCGCCCGCTACACGGTGGAACGCAAGCTGGCGTTATTCGATGCGCTGTATCGTGAAAACCGGCTGCTGGCGGAGGCGGTGCGTACCCGTATTACAGCGGGACGGGGTCTGGCAATGGACACCATACTGCCACGCCAGGAAGCAGCCGCACTGGCGGATCGCCACGACCAGCTGGCGCGCGAACGCAGCGATGCCGAGGCCGCCCTCAAGCGCTGGGTTGGCGCAGCCGGCGGCGAGCCGCTGGCAGGTGAGGCGCCGCTCTGGCCGATTACGCCGGAAACGCTCGAACACCAGCTGTATCAGCACCCTGAACTCACTGTTTTTAACTCGATGACGCGTCAGGCCGAAGCCGAAGTGCGCGAAGCCGAGTCCACGAAAAAACCCGACTGGGGTGTGGAACTCGCCTACCAGCGGCGTGGCCCGGACTTCAGCGACATGGCCTCCATCCAGTTCAGCTTTGACTTGCCGGTGTTTGCCGCGCGCCGCCAGGATCCGCAAATCGCCGCCAAACGTGCAGAACTGGTACGCATTGACGCCGAGCGCGAGACAACCCTGCGCGAACAAGCCCAGATACTGGCGACCGACCTGGCTGCATACCGGCAGCTCGACCGTGCCGTGCAGCGCCAGCACGCCAGCCTGTTGCCGTTGGCACAGGAGAAGGTCGAACTGGCGTTGGCCGCTTACCGTGCCGGCCAGGCCGATCTGGCGACGGTGATTGCCGCGCGCAGCGAATGGATCGATGCCCGCCTCAAGGCCATCGACCTTGAAGGCCAGCGTGCTCTGACCGCCGCGCGGCTCCACTATGCCTACGGGGAGAATAAATGATGAATGCAAAACACTTGAAACTGGCCGCGCTGATGCTGGCATTCTTGGCCGCAGGTACGGCGGCTGGCTACTGGTGGGCAAACCACGCGCAGACGGGTCCAGGCACGGCCACGACCGCTGTTCCGCAAGCCCCGGCCGGGCGTAAGGTGTTGTACTGGTACGACCCGATGGTGCCCCAGCAGCATTTCGACAAACCGGGTAAATCGCCCTTCATGGACATGGCGCTGGTGCCGAAATATGCCGATGAAGGCGGTGATGCTGCGTCGGTCAAAATCGATCCGAGGGTCATGCAAAATCTGGGCATGCGCACCGCCAGCGTGACCCGAGGTAGCTTGACACCCACCCTGGAAGCGACAGGTGTGCTCGCTTTCAACGAGCGCGACGTGTCCATCGTGCAGGCGCGCGCGGCGGGTTTTGTGGAGCGGGTATTCGCGCGAGCGCCTGGCGATAGGGTAACGGCGGGAAGCCCGCTGGTCGACTTGCTGGTGCCGGAATGGAGTGGTGCGCAGCAGGAGTTCCTGGCGCTGAAAAAAAGTGGTGAGACGGCACTGATAGACGCTGCACGGCAACGTATGCAACTGCTGGGTATGCCGTCCCGACTGATCCGGCAGGTGGAGCGCAGCGGCGTGCCGCATCCCGTGGTGACCGTGAGCTTCCCCATGGGGGGCGTTATCCGCGAACTCGATGTGCGCGCCGGCATGACCGTGACGAGCGGCCAGACCCTGGCCAAGGTGAATGGCCTGGGTACGGTCTGGCTCGACGTGGCCGTGCCCGAGGCGCTGGCCCAGCAGATCCGCATCGGACAAAGCGCGCAGGCGCGCCTGCCTGCGCTGCCGGGTGAAGTCATCCAGGGACGCGTGACGGATATTCTGCCGGAAGCCAACCTCGATACCCGCACCCTGAAAGTCCGCGTAGAGCTGCCCAACCGGCATGGTCGCCTGCGTCCGGGACTCACTGCCCAGGTGCGGCTGGCGGAGAGTAATGGCCAAAGTGTGCTGCTGGTACCCACCGAGGCGGTCATCCGTACCGGCAAGGGGGCCATGGTCATGGTAGCCGAGAGTGGCGGCCATTACCGGCCGGTAGAAGTGCAAACCGGTGCCGAGGCGGGCGATAAAACAGCGCTGCTGAGTGGCCTGAGTGAAGGCCAGAAGGTAGTCACCTCCGGCCAGTTCCTGATCGATTCGGATGCCAGCCTGCAAGGCATTTTTGCCGCTGCCGACGCCCCTAACACCAGCGCCGACCCAGGTACCAAGCCAGCACCGGCAAAGGCACCGGAAGCGCTGCATGAGGCAGAAGGCCGTATCGTCGGCATCGGCAAAGGCGAAGTCACCATCGCCCACGGTCCGTTCAGGACGCTGGGCATGCCCGGCATGACCATGCGCTTTCCATTGGCGCGTGCACAACTTGTCCAGGGCCTCAAGGTGGGCGACAAGGTGCGCGTTGGGGTGCGCGAAACCGATAGTGGCCTGATGGTCGAACGTCTCGAGAAAAATGGAGGCGCAAAATGATCCGGCGCATCATCGAATGGTCAGTCAACAACCGCTTCCTGGTGCTGCTGGCGACCCTGTTTGTCACGGCGTGGGGGATATGGTCGGTGTCGACCACGCCCATCGACGCACTGCCGGATCTGTCCGATGTGCAGGTGATCGTCCGCACGCCTTACCCGGGACAGGCGCCGCAGATCGTGGAAGATCAGGTGACGTATCCGCTGACGACCACCATGATGTCGGTACCCGGCGCAAAAACAGTACGTGGCTACTCTTTTTTCGGCGACTCGTACGTATATGTAATATTCAAGGACGGTACCGATCTTTACTGGGCGCGCTCGCGGGTACTCGAATATCTCAGTCAGTTACAGGGCAAGCTGCCGGCTGGCGCCAGGCCGGCGCTCGGTCCGGACGCGACCGGGGTGGGCTGGATCTACGAATATGCGCTGGTGGATCGTACCGGCCGGCATGATCTCGCTCAACTGCGCAGCCTGCAGGATTGGTTTCTCAAATACGAGCTGAAAAGTCTGCCCAACGTCGCCGAAGTCGCCACCATTGGCGGCATGGTCAAACAGTATCAGGTGGTGCTCGATCCGGTAAAACTGGCCAGCTTTGGCGTGACCCACCAGCAGGTCATCGAAGCGATCCGTAACGCGAATCAGGAAACCGGCGGTGGGGTGCTGGATATGTCAGAAACCGAATTCATGGTGCGGGCTTCCGGTTATCTGAAAACGCTGGATGACTTCCGCGCAATCCCGCTGAAAGTGGGGCAGGGCGGCGTGCCGGTCACCTTGGGCGAAGTAGCGCATGTCCAGATCGGACCGGAAATGCGGCGCGGCGTCGCCGAACTCGACGGGCAGGGCGAAGTCGTCGGCGGGGTGGTGATCTTGCGCTCCGGTAAAAACGCGCGCACCACGATCGCGGCAGTCAAGGCCAAGCTGGCAGAACTGAAAAAAAGCCTGCCGCCGGGTGTGGAGATTGTTCCCACCTATGACCGCAGCCAGCTCATTGACCGCGCAGTGGAGAATCTCAGCCACAAGCTGATCGAGGAATTCATCGTCGTCGCGCTGGTGTGCGTGGTGTTCCTCTGGCATCTGCGCTCCTCGCTGGTGGCAATCGTGTCGCTGCCGCTGGGGGTATTGATCGCCTTTATCGTCATGCGCCATCAGGGGATTAATGCCAACATCATGTCGCTGGGCGGGATTGCCATCGCCATCGGGGCCATGGTGGACGCTGCCGTGGTGATGATCGAGAACGCGCACAAGAAGATCGAGGCCTGGCAGCATGCGCATCAGGGTGAGACGCTACAGGGCGAAGCACACTGGCAGGTGATTACGGCGGCGGCTGTCGAAGTCGGCCCGGCACTGTTTTTCAGCCTGCTGGTCATTACCCTCTCGTTCATTCCGGTGTTCACGCTGGAGGCACAGGAGGGGCGGCTGTTCGGCCCGCTGGCCTTCACCAAGAGCTACGCCATGGCGGCTGCGGCCGGCCTGTCGGTCACGCTGGTACCCGTGTTGATGGGTTACTGGATTCGCGGCCGTATTCCCGACGAGCGCAGCAACCCGCTCAACCGCCTCCTCATCGGCTTCTATCAGCCATTGCTGGATGCCGTGTTGCGCCGCCCTAAAACCACCTTGCTGATTGCACTGCTGATTTTCTTCACCAGCGCCTGGCCGGTGAGCCGGCTGGGCGGCGAATTTTTGCCGGCCATGGACGAAGGCGACCTGCTGTATATGCCTTCTGCGCTACCCGGTTTGTCCGTGCAAAAAGCAACGCAACTATTGCAGCAGACCGACCGCATGATCAAGACCGTACCTGAAGTCGCGAGCGTCTTCGGCAAGGCGGGGCGAGCCGAAACCGCGACTGACCCGGCGCCGCTGGAAATGTTCGAAACGACCATCCAGTTCAAGCCACGCGATCAATGGCGTCCCGGCATGACACCTGCATTGCTGCTCAAGGAGCTTGATAAGGCGGTCAAGGTACCGGGTCTGACCAATTTATGGGTGCAACCCATCCGCAATCGCATCGACATGCTCGCCACCGGCATCAAAAGTCCGATCGGGGTGAAAGTCGCGGGCAGCGACCTGGACCAGATCGACCGGGTTACCCGGGCGATTGAACAGGTCGCCAAAACCGTGCCGGGGGTCAGTTCTGCGTTGGCGGAACGCCTCACCGGCGGCCGCTATATCAATGTCGACATTGACCGCAGCGCCGCTGCCCGCTATGGGCTAAATGTGAATGACGTGCAGTCGGTGGTGGCGAGTCTGATCGGCGGCGAAAATGTGGGCGAGACAGTGGAGGGGCTGGCACGCTTCCCCATCAACGTACGTTACGATCGCGCCTGGCGCAGTTCACCCGAGGCGCTGACGCGGCTACCCATACTCACGCCCAGCGGCGAGCAAATCACGCTTGGCACAGTAGCCAAAGTCAGCATCAGCGACGGTCCGCCCATGCTCAAGAGCGAAAATTCTCGTCCGACCGGTTGGGTATATATTGACGTGAATGGCCGCGACCTGGCTTCGACAGTGGCCGATCTGCGCCAGGCGGTGGCGCGCCAGGTCAAGCTGGAACCCGGCATGAGTGTGGCATATAGCGGCCAGTTCGAGTACCTGGAACGCGCCAACGCGCGCCTCAAGCTGGTGGTGCCGGCCACGCTGCTGATTATCTTTGTGCTGCTCTACTTCATCTTCAAGCGTTTTGATGAAGCCAGTCTCATCATGGTCACTTTGCCGTTTGCACTCACTGGTGGTCTGTGGTTTCTCTACCTGATGGGTTACAACCTGTCGGTGGCAACCGGGGTGGGCTTCATTGCGCTGGCCGGCGTATCCGCCGAATTCGGCGTGATTATGCTGCTCTACCTGAAGAACGCTTGGGATGCGCGCCGCGAATCAGCACAAGGAGACGATGCCGGGCTGCTTGATGCTATTCGCGAAGGCGCGGTATTACGGATACGTCCCAAGGCCATGACGGTGGCCGTCATCATTGCCGGTCTGTTGCCCATTCTTCTGGGGAGCGGTACGGGTAGCGAAGTGATGAGGCGTATCGCCGCGCCCATGCTGGGCGGAATGGTGACCGCGCCGCTGTTGTCGCTGTTCGTCATCCCTGCGGCGTACAGCCTTATGCGCCGTCGCCGCGGCAAGCCTTGATCCAGACGGGGATGCTCGTCCATGTTTGTCGCACCGGTGGTGCACCTCCAGTGGAAAGAAGGAAATTAGGGTATTAGGTTTTATCTGTGTCATTAACTCAAAAGGAGAATGGTATGGACGCTTGCCCCCGGCGACGGGCTACTGAGGTGGCGTGGGGTGGGGCGAAGGTGGATCCTCATGGGCCGACGGCATCTAAGTGCCAAATCGGGAGGAACATGAAGTTCTTCACAGGCAAACCCGAGGATCCATCATGAAGCATGGCGTAGTCGGCATTGATATTGCAAAACGGGTATTTCAACTGCATTGGGTTGATATTGAGACGGGAGAGATCGTGAGTTTGCAGCTCAAACGCGAGAAGTTTCTGGAGCATTTTGCCAGGCATCGTGATCGAAGCCCTGCGTGATCAGTGGCAGCGCATTACGGAGCTGGATATGCAAATCGCGGGAATTGAGCTCAAGCTTAAAAGCTGGTTAAAGGTGGACAAGGCGGCCCGCGCCATTGCTGACATTCCCGGTGTGGGCCTGTTGACCGCCACCGCTGCGGTGGCCACGATGGGCGATGCCAAAGCCTTCAAGTCAGGCCGTGAGTTTGCGGCTTGGGTGGGCTTGGTGCCTGGGCAAACCGGCACGGGCGGGAAGACGAGGCTACTGGGCATCAGCAAGCGTGGTGACACCTATTTGCGAACCCTGCTCATCCACGGCGCCCGCTCGGTATTGGTACACGCCAAGCAACCTGGGGCGTGGGTTGACGAATTAGGCAAGCGCAGGCCATCCAATGTGGTGGTGGTCGCGCTGGCCAACAAGATGGCGCGAATGATCTGGGCGATGCTGGCCCATGACCGGGCGTACCAGGGCGACTGGGTCAGCATCAGGCCAGCATAGGGCCATGCACTGGGCAGTCAAAGAATAACGAACACAGGAGTGAATGCTGAAAGGTTGCGATAGGTAATTGTGTGTGATGGCAAACAGGTCAGACCGTGGCTTGCTAAACCTGAATGATGAGCTGGACATCAATAGTCCGCCAGGAGAATGAGGGGCAAGTCAGCGAATTCCATCGGGGCCCGCAGGGAAATAGCCTGCAACAAGGCCGGATATAGAACTGCAGCCTTGTCTTGTTTACCAAAACACAGCAAAAACCCTTGGCAATCGGGAAGCGTCCATATAGATCATCATGAAAAAGCTGCATTTCATACTCGTTCCCGTTGTATTGGCCGCATTTTTCACTGTGCCAGCTAGTGGCGCCGATATGCCAAACATGGCTGGCATGAAGATGGAAACACCTACAACCGCAGTTGGCAAAGGGCATAAAGGCAAAGGCATTGTCAACAGCGTGGACCTGGCGATGCTAAAACCCGGACAGCATGTCGATTTCGAGCTGTCCGAGAAGGCCAAAGGGCAGTATCTTGTTACGAAGATCGCGCCTGCCAAATAACTGGCTATGACGCGAGGAAGCTGCAGGGAATGGTGGCTTTTCTCGTGCCGTTATCCAACAAAAGTTGCTCTGTTTCAGGGAGATTTCGCGCGCCAGGATGGCCAATCCGGTTCTGTCGCATTTGCCTGATGGCAAAAGCTGGGGTGGGGATCGGGTGCAAGCCTGGCGCAGCAGGCTTGATGACAAACGACAGCAACATGCTGCCCCCTTTCCCAGCGGATCCGGAACTTCGGAGAGAAGGCGTCAGTCTTAATAAGATTATTCCGGATCCTGGACAGCCCTGTGGACTCAAGGGTGCCGGTCATTGGACAGGTATTTGATTATGGCGCCAGTGCCGGGAACAACCAGGATTGAAACCAGTAAGCCGATCAGCCACATGACCACCATCATTGGGCCGGAGTTCATCATTTTGTTCACCTGGTGTGCTTTATTAACCTGACAATTTCGGGAGATTATTATGCGCCGTCGCTCATTTTTTGCTGCACTGTTTGGTTTCTTTGCAACTATTGCAGGTTATCGGTTCTGGCGTGGTGCCACCCCGGCTCTGGCCCAGGATAATGAGATGATGGGAGGAGGTATGATGGGGGGTGGGGGCATGGGAGAAATGATGTCGCCGGAAAACATGCGCGGGCCGATGCGTACCGGGATGGCGCTTTTCGAGCGGCATAAACTCATTCACCGCACAGTCACCGAACTGCCCAATGGGGTGTACGACGTAACCACCTCCACCGACCCCACCACAGCGGCACTCATCCAGAAGCATGTGGTGGAAATGTACGAAAGATTAGACCAGAACCGCCCATTCCCTTACCCCATGAGCAATAGCGTCCCGGAAATGTTCGCCAACCCTACACGCTATCAGCGCAAGTTTGAAATGCTGCCGCACGGGATAGCTGTGACAGAGACATCTTCTGACCCGGAGATGGTTGCCGTGATTCGCGCGCACGCCCAGGAACTCAACCGGTTCGCAAAAGAGGGCATGCCGGCGATGATGCGGGGAATGATGCAGAAGCTCAACTAGGGAAAGTTGATATGCCGGAAGACAGACGAAATACCTGGTTGAGTAAAAATTTCTTTTTACACTAAGTCCTAGGAGATAACCATGGCACTACGATTGGGCGATACTGCCCCTGATTTTACGCAGGAATCCAGCGAAGGCACGATAAATTTTTACGATTGGCTAGGCGATAGTTGGGGGGTCTTGTATTCTCATCCTGCCGATTTCACACCGGTATGCACAACCGAACTGGGCATGACCGCAAAATTAAAAGACGAATTTGAGAAACGTAACGTTAAAGTATTGGCAATCAGTGTAGACACGGTCGAATCGCATCGCGTGTGGATAGATGATATCAATGAAACTCAAAACACGCGGGTAAACTTCCCGATACTTGCGGACCCGGATCGCAAGGTTTCAATGCTCTACGACATGATTCATCCCAATGCAAATAATGCTTTAACAGTGCGTTCGGTTTTTATAATTGATCCCCAGAAAAAAATTCGCACGACCCTGACTTATCCGGCAAGTACCGGTCGCAACTTCACTGAAATATTACGAGTTATCGATTCTCTGCAACTCACCGACAATTACAGCGTGGCTACTCCGGCTAATTGGCAACAAGGTGATGAATGCGTTATCGTTCCTTCTTTAAAAGACCCGGCAGTTTTAAAAGAAAAATTTCCCAAAGGCTACCGCGAAGTTAAGCCGTATTTACGCATGACGCCGCAGCCAAACAAATAAACCTGGGGGATGGACATGTTGTTTGTGCCCACAGCTTTGCTTCGAAAACCCGCTTTAGCAAACCAAGCTATTAACCTAAATCTAAATCCGGCAGCTGACCTGTAGCGTGCGTGGGTAAAAGTGGGCTGGCAGGAAGCAAAGGGGCGGTCATTCCACTGCGGCGCGTATCGGGGTGCGGTATACCCGGCATTGACTGGCATGTTTCACCGCACGCCCGACTGCCGCGAGGAGGAGCGGACGACGGGTGATGGCGTCCGGTCGCGCCGGTGGGCAAGCCACGCCAACTCCACCCGTTGTAAATCAGCGCCACCGCACCGGCCGCAAGCCCGCAACGCTTGATGTCCTGGGTGGGGAAACCATCCCGGCCCCACGGGCCCTGCAGGCATCTAAGCCGTTTCCGAATCGGCACGATCCCGATATAACCGGACGATGGCCGAAATCTTCTGTGGCGCGCGCATCCAGATTGCCCGGACCGGAATTTTTTAGCCACGGCTTGACATTGGGGTTAACTCCAGGGTTTATAGTGATTGCAATGACCTGGAGAACATCCTGTCGCAGGCGCTCAGCGAGCTCATCACGGTTTGCGATGACGAGACCAGGCCGCTGGTGGAATGCCCGATCCTCGCGGTTGGAGCTGGGGGTGATGTCGTCACCCGCGATCGCGATAGACGGCAAGCTGGCGTTTTCGTCGCTGCCCAGCCCGGATAAATTGTGGACTGAACCTGGCAAGCGGCGGGTATGAACACGATTGATCAGGCTTTGCACCATTGCCACGCATACCTTGTTTGCGGTACGCGCCGGTCACGATTCGGTAAAGCAGCGATGGCTGGCGCGGGTTCAGCTTACGCTGTCACGGACATAGTTACTGGTTTATATAACCCAGGGAGCCGAGCATGGACCGCATGATCGAATTTTTGGTTGCCGACCAGAGAATTCACTGCAGCGGTTGTGAGACCTGGATTGCTGCCGGGCTGCAGCAGCTGCCGGGCGTTCTCGATGTTCGCGCCAGCGCCGAGACCCGGCACGCCCTCGTATCGTTGGGTGGTGCGGGGACGATCGGCGCAGGAGAGATCGGTGAAAAACGGGAAAAGCTCGGCTATGAAGAGAACTCGGCTATGAAGAGAAGATGACAGGAGATGCCGCATGAATACCGCCACATTCAAGATCGAAGGCATGCACTGCGATGGGTGCGCGTCGAACATCCAGGCGCTATTGGGAAAAAGCGCCGGAGTGCAAAAAGCGGCCGTGTCTTTCAGGGAAGGCCAAGCCCGGGTGCTGTATGAGGCTAAAAGCATTACCGAAGATGAGCTCGCGGCCGTCATCGAAAAAGCCGGCTATCGCGTCGTGCAACGCAGCTCTGTGTGAGCCTGCTGGCACGATGCGCATGAGCTGACATTGCAACCGCTCGCGTTAAGAGGAACTCATCATGAGTACCGCAACGACGATTGAATCGACGCCACGCTACTGGAACGAAGAACCTTCGAACCGGCCTGATCGGGTCCGCATTCGCGCCCGCATCGGCGGTCTGCATTGCTCGCTCTGCACCGGCACGATCGAGAAGGCGTTGGGCCGTCAGCCCGGCGTCGATAAAGTCGCCGTGAGTCTGACACACGAGCAGGCGCTCATCGAGTACGATCCGAAGGTGGCGCGGCCCGAGGAGCTGTTCCGGACACTGCGCGACATCGGCTACACCGTTTCGGATCCGCGCAAGGTGCGGCCCTTCGAGGAGGAAGAGCGCGATCTCGTGCGCGAAGGCCGGCGCTTCCTGGCCGCGACGGCCTTCAGCCTGATCGCGATCGCTCTGATCGCTCATCCGACAGGGATCGCAGCAATTGCGCTGCCCACGGTCGTTGTGGCGAGTCTGCTCGCATTCGTCTTCCTCGTGCTGCGTGCGCGTGGGCTCGGAACTGCGGTCGGCGGCACCATTGCCCTGGCGGCGATCGCGCTTGCCCTGGTGCCGCTCAAAGAACAAGCATGGTTCGAAGCAGCGACGCCGTGGATAGCCGGGGTGATGGCTCTCATTCTCGTGTTCGGTGTCGGGAATCACATTTTGAGGATGGCTTTCCAGGCCTTGCGTCGCGGTATCCTGAACCAGCACGTGCTGCTCGAGATCGGTGCCTTCGCCGGCATCGTCGGCGGGCTGATGGGTTTCGTCCTCGACTTGCCCGGCTACCCGACTGCACCGTTTTTCGCTGTTACGGTGATGGTAACCACGTATCACATCTTCTCCGAGTGGTTATCGCTGATCGTCAAGACGCGGAGTTCCCAGGCGGTGAAGCGCCTCCTGGACCTCCAGCCGGAGACCGCTCGTGTCGTGCGCGGCAATCAGGAGCTTGAGCTGCCGATTGAGGACGTACGGGTAGGTGACCTCGTTCGCATCCGCCCGGGCGAGCGTGTGCCTGTTGACGGCCAGGTCGTGAGCGGCCATTCCGCGGTGGATCAGTCCTTTGTGACCGGCGAGGCCATTCCCGTCGAAAAGTCGGAAGGAGATGCCGTCGTCGGCGGCTCGATCAACGGCACCGGAACATTGCTCGTGAAGGTCACTGCAATCGGCGAAGGCAGCTTCCTGAACAAGGTCATTCGAGAGGTCGAAGACGCGCGTGCATTGAAGCCCGGGCTTTTGCACCTAGTCGACCGCGTACTGCGTGTCTACACGCCGGCCGTGCTGATCATTTCGGCCCTCGCTTTCGGGGGTTGGCTGATCGGATCGTGGCTTGTGACGGGTGAAATGAATATCGCGCGTGCGATCTTTGCAGGTTTAAGCGTTCTTGTCATGGGCTACCCATGCGCTGTCGGCATCTCGGCGCCACTTTCGATCGTGCGCGGAGCCGGCGAGGCGGCTGAGCAGGGCATTCTGATGCGCACCGGCGAAGCGTTTCAAGCTTATCGCCTGGTCAGCACCATCGTTCTGGACAAGACGGGCACCTTGACAGAAGGGCGCCCGAAGGTTCGCGAGATCGATGTCTTCGACGGAACCGAAGAGGAACTCCTCGCGCTTGCCGCTGCGGCCGAAGCGTCGTCCGAGCACCCGCTCGCGCAAGCGGTGGTCGATGCAGCTTTCCAGCGCGGCGCTGTTCCGCCGGATGTGCAGTCTTTCGAAGCCATACCCGGAAAAGGTGTTGTGGCTCGCACCGACAAGGGTGAAGTCCTCGTGGGCAGCCCCGCGTTTCTGGCGGGCCGGGGCACCGACATTTCTCACGCTGAGGAGCGTATCCGCCGCCTGGAAAATGCGGGGCGCACGGTGATCGCGGTCGGCCGGGACGGACGCGCGCTCGGCATTCTCGCGCTCGGTGATACGCTCCGCGCTGACGCCGTCCACGCTATTGCAACGCTACGGAAGAGTGGACTCAAAACTGTGCTCCTCACCGGCGACAACGAGCGCGCCGCGCGCCGCGTCGCTCAGGAGGTCGGCCTCGATGAGGTTCATGCCGGTGTGCTGCCGGATGGCAAGGCCGATATTGTACGAAAACTGCAGACGAACGGGCGTCGGGTTGCAATGGTGGGCGATGGCATCAACGACGCGCCCGCGCTCATGCAGGCCGACGTGGGGATCGCGATGGGCGGTGGCACCGATATCGCCATCGAGTCGGCCGATATCATCATCCTGTCGAATCGCCTCGACACTCTGAACATTGCGCGCGATATCAGCCGCCGCAGCTATCGCAAGATGCTGCAGAACATCACACTGGCGTTTCTCTTCAACGGTGTCGGCATTCCGGTCGCTGTGACAGGCCTGCTTTATCCAGTATGGGCGATGGCTGCGATGGCGGTCAGCGTCACCGTGATTTTCTTCAATTCGCTGTGGGGTCGGCCGACGCTATTCATCGACGCTATTTTGAGTGTGGGGCGGCCGGTCGGCCGGGCGGCGGAATCTGCCTCACCGTGAAGGGTGACCGCCGGATTTATCCGATGCACTCCGCAAAGGATTTCAAAATTCCGAGGACCAAGAGCATGGCCGAAGCCTCTCCTGCACACGCGAAGCGCAATCACCATCATCTTCCGCGCCAAACGCGCCACCAGCGGCTGGGGAGCGTTCGCGCTGGGGATTCCGTTTTCGGTGGCGATCTGTCCGTTTTGCACGCCCGCGCTCGTCATCCTGCTGGGCGTGGCGACCGGCATCGGTTCCCCGCTGTTTGGCGCCACCTTGCTGCTGGCTTTTGCGCTGGGGCGCGCCGTGCCCATCATCCTCGGCGCCTGGGCGATCGGCTGGCTGGAAAGCCTGAAATCCCTCAGGCATTCACAACGGATATTTGAAATCATCGGGGCGCTGCTGCTTATTTTGTCGGGCCTGTACATGCTCAATGCCTATTTTTATGTCATTCCGGCGCTGGCGGCATAGCGCACGGCCGCGGACGCATGAGGATTCCTGATGGGCAGCTGGCTGAAGCAGCCAAGGCACAGCGATGTTTAGATACCATGCTCGACCATGCTGCCGTTGCGTGAATTGCAGGCGCGTCGGCAAGATCATGTAATCCATCTCAGCGTGCCTGGTGATGCCGCTTTTCGTCTGCTGCAACTATTTGCGCAAGGGTACTGTCTTGACTATGCTGTCATGCAAATTCCGCAACAGGAATTTGCCTCTGCATTGCAGACGGCTTTTGCGCTGGGCAGCTTATCCGCGTATTCAAGCGGCGATATCGGGAAATCCTGATTGTTCGTTCTGGGCCCATGAGCGAGGCGCTCTTAATCCACGGAGAATTTCATGAGCTTTAAAAAAACAGCGCTGCCCATCCTGGCCTGTCTGATTTCGACAACAGCTTGTGCAGACATACTGGATATCAATGCTGCCAACAACCAGATAGGTGCACAGATTCAGTCCCGGCATGTCGATTACA
Organism: Sulfuriferula plumbiphila; assembly: GCF_009938015.1. NCBI lineage: Bacteria > Pseudomonadati > Pseudomonadota > Betaproteobacteria > Nitrosomonadales > Sulfuricellaceae > Sulfuriferula > Sulfuriferula plumbiphila. The sequence goes on from NZ_AP021884.1 coordinate 1,735,350, forward strand.
CCGAAACAGCAAACGGGTCGATTTTAGACACGGAAAGCGGCCACGTTACCGGGTATGGCCTGTCCGCGTCGGTAATGAAAGACCTATGGCTTGGGCATGACTACCTCGATGCGCAGTACAGCAGATTCAGTGGTCAGACGGACTATATCGGTGCCCCTTTTGGCGGCGGTAAATATGGTTCCTTAACCGGTAAATCGGGTGCGGAGATCGCCGATTTCAGCCTGCGTTACGGAAAGGGGTTCGCCATCCATGACCAGTTCATGGTTACGCCCTATGCCGAATTTGGATACCACAGATGGGATCGCGATGTGGGGTACACGGAGCATTACACCCACAGATACTATGGTATTGGCGCGTTGGGGCAATACTCGCCAGCAGGCAAACTGGTGGTGTCTGCAAATGCCATGATCGGACATACCTATGCATCCAAAATTAACGTGGTGGCGCCATTTGGATTCTCGGCCGGGCTGGGAAACTCTGTCATGTATAGGGCGGGAATCTCGCTTGATTATGCGTTTACAAAAAACGTCCACGCCAACGCGGGTATTGATTATACCAGCTGGGAATATGGCGCGAGCGCAGTGCAGCCTTCCGGGTATTATGAACCGGATAGCCGCACCAAAGGCACAACGATCAAGGCAGGAATGGGTTACGCGTTCTAGGCAGGAAAACATCGGTGATGCGGGAACGATTGCTGCCGGTCAGCAAGACATACCGGGTATAAAATCATTTTGCAGTGATGGCGATGCGATACAATCCGGGGAGATGAATAACAAGCCAGGTTAAACCATGAACACTCCCCCCGCAGCATCCGCCGCCTGTACGTCGGACTGCGATGTGCTGGTAATCGGCGGTGGCCCGGCAGGTTCTACAGCCGCTGCGCTGCTGGCCGAGCGCGGCCATCGCGTGACCCTGCTTGAAAAAGCCCACCATCCGCGTTTTCACATCGGCGAATCATTGCTCCCCGCCAATTTGCCGCTGCTGGAAAAGCTGGGCGTGGCTGACGCGGTGAAGGCCATCGGCATGGAAAAATGGGGCGCGGAATTTGTCTCGCCCTGGCATGATCACAAACAGGCGTTCGAATTTGCCGATGCCATGGACAAATCCATGCCCATGGCCTACCAGGTGCGCCGCGCCGAGTTTGACGAAATCCTGATTCGCAACGCCAGCCGCAAAAATGCCCGTGTGGTGGAGGGCTGCCAGGTACAGGACGTCAATTTCCTGCCCGGCAATGGCGGCGCGCGGGTGCAGGCACGCCACCAGGACGGCAGCGTCGAAACGGTGCATGCGCGGTTTGTGCTGGACGCCTCGGGCCGCGATACCTTTCTCGGCAACCGCCTCAAAGCCAAGCAGCGCAACAGGAAACACAACAGTACCGCGATCTACGCTCACTTTTCAGGTGCCGAGCGCAACCCGGGCAAGGCTGAAGGCAACATTACCATTTTCTGGTTTGATCATGGCTGGTTCTGGCTGATTCCATTGGTCGACGGCACGACCAGCGTCGGTGCGGTGACCTGGCCGTATTACCTGAAAACCCGCAACAAAAAATCGCTCGAGCAGTTTTTGCAGGAAACCATCGCGCTGTGCGCGCCGCTGAGCGAGCGGCTGCAGCACGCGCAACTGACTTCGCCGGTTGAAGCCACTGGCAATTTTTCCTATGTGTGTGACCATACCCACGGCAGCAATTATCTGCTGCTGGGCGATGCCTACACCTTTATTGACCCGGTGTTTTCTTCCGGCGTGATGCTGGCCATGCACAGCGCCTTTGCTGGGGCCGATACTGTGGATACCTGCCTGCGTCATCCGCAGCAGGCGGCCGCTGCATTGAAAAAATTCGACCGCACGATGCGGATTGGCCCGCAGGCGTTTTCCTGGTTTATTTATCGGGTGACCAATCCCACCATGCGCAATATGTTCATGGAGCCGCGCAACATTTTTCGCGTAAAAGAGGCGCTGCTATCGGTGCTGGCCGGCGACGTGTTTGGCAAAACCCCGATTCAGGGCCCGCTGCTGCTCTTCAAGGGACTGTATTACGCGGCGTCCTTGCTCAATTTCAGGCGCACATTGCAGGCATGGCGGATACGCAAACACAATATCCGGGCGCTGGATGAAACTGGCGCAGCGGTGAACTGATGCGCGACACGGTATCACCCCTGCATGGCGCAAACCTGTCCATTGCAGCGTTTTTGAAACAACCGGCGCAGTGGAAAAACAGCGTGCTGGGCGCGCTCTGTTTTTCCGCGGATGCTGTCGAGAGCCGGATGCAAGCTGACATGGAGGTGCCCTGCATGCATGTGCCCATGCAGCGACTGGATGCCGGCGCTTCCATCTGCGAAGTCTGGCGCGGCAGCGCTCAGCTGACGCAGGGTCGGTGTGGCGCGATCCATTATCGCCATGACGATGATGTGCTGTTCGGCGTGATTGTATTGCCTGAAACAATGTTTGCCGCCGGCGCTGGCAAAACGCCGTTGCAACAGGCCACCGAATCGGCCTATCGCCAGGTGTTTGCGCTGCTCGACACGCTGCGCTACCCGTATCTGTTCCGCTTCTGGAATTACATCGCTGACATCAACACCCACAGCTTCGGGCTGGAACGCTATCGCCAGTTCAACCTGGGACGGCAGGATGCCTTCCTGGCTCACGGACGCGAAGTGATGGGGAATGTCCCAGCCGCGTGTGCGCTGGGTTCGGCTCAGGGGCCGTTGACCATTGCCTTTCTGGCCGGACGCGTGGCGCCGCTGAGCATTGAAAATCCACGCCAGATCAGCGCTTACCAATATCCTCAGCAATATGGTCCGCGCAGCCCGACATTCTCGCGTGCCAGCCTGGTGCGCCTGGGGCAGGCCGAGGTGTTGTTTGTATCCGGCACCGCCAGCATTGTCGGCCATGCAACCCTGCACCCCGCCGATGTCGTCGCACAAACCCGCGAAACCATGGCCAATATCGAGGCCGTGCTGGCGCAGGCAAACCGTCGGGCGAGCCAGTCCAGGTTCGCTCTGGCCAGCCTGTATTACAAGGTATATGTGCGCCACTGCGCCGATCTGGCGCAGATTCGTACCGAGCTTGAGCGCATCGTGGGTAGCGTACCCAATGCAATCTACCTGCAGGCTGATGTATGTCGCCAGGATCTGCTGCTGGAAATTGAGGCCACTGCCGGGCATACGTTTGTGTTCATGTCCGGCAACCGGGACTGATCATGCGCGCCGCAATGCGTGTGTTGCTGAATGGCTACGATTCCCTGGTGCTGTATCTCGGCCTGGTCTGGCTGGGGGTGCTGTGCCTGGCATGGACGCCGCTAGCGATCATTGTCTACCCGTTACTGCCTGCGCGCTGCGGGCAGGCGCTGGGGCGTTACGTCATCATGGCGGGGTTTCGCTTGTATCTTGCCAGTCTTGGCATGTCGCGCCGGTGCAGCTTTGACCTGGAGGCGCTGGATGCCCTGCGCGATGAACCGTCGCTGATTATTGCGCCCAATCATCCGTGCCTGCTGGACGCGGTGATGGTGATTTCACGCTTGCCGAATGTCGCCTGCGTGCTTAAAGCCGATCTGATGAACAATCTTTTTCTCGGTGCAGGCGCACGGCTGGCGCGCTACATCCGCAATGAACCGGTGCGGCGCATGGTGCAGCTGGCAATGCGGGATTTTGACTGCGGCAGCCATCTGTTGCTGTTCCCGGAAGGTACCCGCACCACCTCGTGTCCGGTCAATCCGTTCAAGGGCAGTATCGGCCTGATCGCGCATCATGCACAGGTGCCGGTGCAGACGGTACTGATAGAAACCGATTCAAAGTATCTGAGCAAGGGCTGGCCGCTGTTCCGCAAACCGCCCATGCCGATCCACTACCGGGTGCGCCTGGGACGGCGCTTTGATCCACCGCAGCATAGCCAGCGCTTCATGGCTGAACTGGAACATTACTTTGCGCATGAGCTGGTACAAGGCTCGGCGTTTTACCCGACCAGTTCCCTGCGCACGCAGGCTGACCGTAAGCTCTAACTCACTATTTACTCGCCGTCATGATTGCTGCCTCGACCACGCATCTCGTCCTCATTCCCAGTTATAACCCTGGCGCCAAAGTCTATGAAACCGTGCGCGCGGCACGCCAATACTGGAGTCCGGTGTGGGTGGTGGTGGATGGCAGCAACGACGGCAGCGCCGAGGGTTTGCAGGCGATGGCGGCAGAAGATGATGGCCTGCGCGTGATGATCTTGCCGCGCAACCAGGGCAAGGGCGCGGCGGTGCTGCACGGCCTGGAGCAGGCGGCAGCGGCGGGTTTCAGCCACGTATTGACCATGGACTCGGACGGCCAGCATCCGGCCGAGCGTATTCCGGCATTCATGGCGGCATCCATGCGCCAGCCGGCGGCAATGATATTGGGGATGCCGGTATTCGATGCCAGTGCGCCAGGCCTGCGCGTGCAAGGGCGGCGCGTATCGAACTTGTGGGCCAATCTGGAAACGCTGTGGTCAGGCATTGGCGATTCGCTGTTCGGATTTCGCGTGTATCCGGTTGAACCATTGCGGCAGGTGATGCGCCATCAGCCGTGGATGCGCCACTTCGACTTCGATCCCGAGGCGGTGGTGCGCCTGTGCTGGCGCGGGGTTAGGCCGGTCAATCTGCCCGCCCCGGTGCGCTACTACCGCGCGGAGGAGGGCGGCGTGTCACATTTCCGCTACCTGCGCGACAACGCATTGTTGGCCTGGATGCACACGCGCCTGTTTCTAGGCTTCGTGCTGCGCTTACCCGTGTTGCTCATGCGCCGTGCGCTCGGCCGCATTTGAACGCGATGGCACCGGGATGCCGATGCGCGGAAGCCACACGCGCAACAATGGGCTGGTAATCACGGTACTGAAAATCGCCATGATCACCAGTATGGTGAACATCTGCTGCGAGATTACCCTGAGGTCGTAGCCGACGTTAATCACGATCAATTCCATCAGCGCGCGGGTGTTCATCATGATGCCCATGACTTTGCCTTCCTGGTGATTCATCCCCGCTACACGTGCCGCCACGTAGGCGCCGCCGTACTTGCCCAGTGTGGCGAGGAAGACAATGAGCACGCACCAGCCCCAGGCCGCTGCACTGTCGAGGCTGCCGATATTGGTACGCAGGCCGGTATAGGTAAAAAAGATCGGCAGGAAAAATACCATTACAAACGGGCTGATGCGCGCTTTCCAGGTGCGCACAAAAGCGTGCTCGTCATGCAGCAACACGCCCATCATGAAACCGCCGAAGATGGCGAAAATGCCGAGCTGGTAAGTGGTCATTGCGGACAGGAAAATGGCCGCCAGCACGATGCCGAGCAGGTTGTGCGAGAGCGCGCCCGAGCGCGCATCGCAGTGATGCAGGATGCGCTTCATTACCGGGCGCACGCCAAACCAGCTGAGCAGGAAAAATCCCAGTACCAGTACCACTTTGAGGGCAAAGCTGGCGGCATCGAAATCGGACAGCGTGAGTGTGGTGATGAGCGCCAGCAGCAGCCAGCCGATGACGTCGTTGATCGCCGCCGCGCTGATGGCGATAACGCCAATCGGCGTGCGCGTCATGTCGAATTCCATCATGATGCGACCGAGTATCGGCAGTGCCGTGATCGAGAAAGCGGTCGCTACAAATAGCGCAGACCCCAACGCATGTGCGCCGGGGGACAGTACTGGCGCGCTGATCTGGCCGACAGCAAAACCCAGCGCAAACGGCACAACCAGGCTGGCCCCCGCGACCCACATCACTGCAGTGCGGTTGCGGCGCTCGTCCAGATGCGCGAAGTCGAATTCCAGGCCGATCTGAAACATCAGCAGCACCAGACCGATTTGCGACAGCATCTGCATCGGCTCGGGGGCGCCGGAGTGGAATACATACTGAAATACGTCGGGTGCAAGCAGCCCGAACAGCGAAGGTCCGAGCAGAATGCCGATCACAATTTCACCGACCACTGCTGATTGCCCGATACTCAATGCTATCCCGCCGCCGATGCGTGCGGCGAGCACGATCACGGTCAGTTGCAGCAGGGTAAAGAACAATAGTGCTTCGGTTTTATGGGCGGCGATGTGAACGGCTGTAGTCATGGGTTTTGTGAGCAATCAGCCAGGCTGGACGCGATCGGCCTTGATCGCTTGATATTCGGAAAACACGCCGACTTCCAGATGGCGCCTAACCTGGGTCAGCCCTGCCGCGCTTAGTGTGGCCACAACTTGTTCGGGGGGGACGCAGGCTTCGATGCTATCCCAGTAATAGCGCCAGATCGTCGCGGTATCCTTTTGCCTGGAAACGAATCGCGCCAGCAGCGGAATCACGCCGCGCATGTAGCTTTTGAGCAGCCATTGCCCGAAACGGCTTTGCGCCTGAGTGATTTCGAGTATGCATAGACGGCCACCGGGCTTCAGTACCCGTTCAAACTCCGCAAATGCTATGCCCAGATCGCTGATATGGCGCAGTGCATAGCCCATGCTCAGAAAATCAAAATGATTGTCGGGAAAAGGCAGGGATTCGGCCCGGCCTTCCATCAACGCCATGGTCTTGGGCAGCTTGCTGGCAGCCAGCATGCCTGGGCTGGGATCGACGCCAGTGACCAGGGCCGGGTCGCCGGTCAGGATGCTGGCCTGCGCTGCGACCAGACCGGTGCCCACGCCGATGTCCAGTACCTTCATGCCCGTTTTCAAACCACCGCGAATCAGCGCCTGGCGCCGGTAGCGGGAACCGGAACCCCACGCCAGCATCGACTCGATACGGTCGTAATCCGCTGCGGTATTGTCAAAAATCTGGCGTAAATAGGCTTGCCGGTCCTGCTCGGTCTGGTAGTAATCGGTCAGCGGGATGTGCGGTGCATGCACCGGGGCGGGTCGGGGGGTATTCATGTCGCCACTCACCGTTAAATCATGCCGCCGTTGATGGAGATAATCTGCGCGGTGATATAGGCCGCCTGGGTGGAGGCGAGAAACCCGATCAGGTCGGCAACTTCGCCGGGGGTACCGGCGCGCTTCATCGGCACCATGCGCGCGATGTCCTGGGCGTCGAACGCGGATTCGCTCATCGGGGTGTCGATAATGCCGGGCGCCACCGCGTTGACGGTGATGCCGCGGCTGGCGACTTCCCGTGCCAGCGATTTGGTCGCCGAATTCAGCGCCCCCTTGGCGGCGGAATAATTGACCTGGCCTGCATTGCCGGTCAGCGCGGCAATGGAAGACACATTGATGATGCGCCCCCAGCGGCTGCGGATCATCGGCATCAGCAGCGGCTGGGTGACGTTGAAAAAACCGTTGACGGAGACGTCGATCACCCGGTGCCACTGCTCGGCATGCATGCCGGGGAACACGGCGTCGTCATGGATGCCGGCATTGTTGACCAGAATCTGGATCGGCTGGTGTTCGACGAGGGGGGTCAACACATCGGTGACCGTGGTGCTGTCAGTCACATCAAATGCCAGCACCTGTGCACTGCCACCGCCTGCACAAATGGCATCGGCCAGCGTCTGCGCGGCTTGTAGTCCATGATTGGCATGAATGTAGACATGGCAGCCATCGGCAGCGAGACGGTGACAGATGGCCGCGCCTATGGCGCCGCTGCCGCCGGTAACCAGGGCATTTTTCATGGTGCGTCTCCTGAAGTGGGTGTGAGTGCGTCAGCATTGAGCACGACTGCGGCGCGGCCATCCAGCAGCAGGCGATCCGCTGCGCTGATGCTGAACTGATAAAGAATATTGTTTTCGCTGCGCGTGATGCAGCTGGCTTCCACCAGCAGATCGACGGCGATGTCGTCCAGTCGTGGCACGTATAGCTGTGTACCGCGCACGCTGACCAGATAGCCGACCCGTGCGCCGGTGCTGTCTGGCGGTGCCAGCAAGGCACCGTGCACGGCCATGGCCTGTGCCGCGTATTCGATACCGCAGGCGGCACCAAGCCGGCCGTGAGCGCGCAACGGGTTGTCGGCAGCGCGGTGGCTGCTGGCGCGACACCGGATGCGCTGCTGATCCCATACTTCAACGTAATCCAGCAGACACATGCTGCCCTGATGCGGGATGTGACGGGCAATCCAGGCGTGGTCCAGTCCGGTTTGATTCAGCACAGCGCGATTGCCACGGCGAGGCGCGTGCCATCGAGGTAATCCAGCACCACGTGCTGGTCTTGCCGCAGCGCGAGACTGCGTAACAGCGGCAGCCCACGCGCGGCGGGAATGGCGATGCGCAGGCTTTCGAGTGCGGCGTCGTCGAGCCGGTCTGCGCTGGCGTCAGTCAGGCTGACGCTGATTTGCGCCAATGCATGTGCGCTGCGTTGCGGGGCCAGCACCAGTGCAATGCCAAACGCATCAGGAATGGGGCGGGCGCTGTATAGCGGCTCCGGGTAAGCGGTGTCGCACGCCAGCAAAACGCTGCGGGTGTTATCCACCGCGACCTGGGTGAGCGCTTCCAGCAGTCCCGCGCCGAAGCTGGCGTCAAACGCACTCAATACCGATGAGGTGGTCATCGCACCGGTGGCGATGCTCCAATACCCGGCAGCAGCGTTATGCACTGAATTATGGAAACGGGTCGGGGAGATTTGCCGGTCATCCGAGGCAAGCATTTCGCAGATGGTATGGCAGTTTTCCCCATCGCCGCCAGACGAAGAAAACACGCTGGGCAGGCTGGCCGCATCGAGGCCGGCTGCAGCAATGGCTTGCAGCCCTGCCGCCAGGGTGAGTTTGACTATTGCGCCGCTGCGCCGGCGTTCTGCCGCTGGCAGCAAAGCGGGGGGGGGCAGGATGGTCTGGTGCGGCTGATAGGGCTGCTGGCCGCTAAGCACGGCCTGACTGCTTGGCCAGTCGGTCAAACCGGGGCCGAGCAAGCCGATGCCTTCGATGTAAGCGGTGAGTATCATGAATTGTCCGCCCGTCCAAAAATCAGGCTGCAATTGGTGCCGCCGAATCCAAACGAGTTGCTGAGCACGCGCATCACCGGCTGCTCTCGATTATCCAGCAGATAATCGAGAGCCAGCGCCGGGTCGAGTTGCCGGGTGTTCAGCCCGGCGGGCAGCAAGCCGTGTTGCAGCACCAGCGCGCAAATCACCGCCTCCACGCCACCGGCTGCACCCAGGGTGTGGCCGGTCGCACCTTTGGTGGAGCTGCATGGCGTGCCCGAGCCGAATACGGCAGCAACTGCCTTTCCCTCCGCTGCATCGTTGCTTTGGGTAGCGGTGCCGTGCAGGTTGATATAGTCAATTTCAGCTGACTTCAAACCTGCCATTTTCAGCGCATCCTGCATCGCCATGCGCGCACCCAGGCCATCCGGATGCGGCGATGACATGTGATAGGCATCGCTGGACTCGCCTATCCCGAGCAGCAGCACAGCATCGGCATCCAGGTGTTCCGGGGTGCGCTCCAGCAGCGCGAAGGCAGCCGCTTCACCAATCGAGATGCCGTTGCGTTGTGCATCGAATGGGCGGCATGCCTGTTCAGAAATCAGGCCGAGCGAGTTGAAGCCATACAGCGTCGTCAGACACAGCGAATCCACGCCTCCCACCACGGCCGCGTCTATCAGTCCCGCCGCCATCATGCGTCGCGCCGAAGCAAATACCTTGGCGCTGGACGAACACGCCGATGACACCACGACCGCCGGACCGCTCAGGCCAAAATAATGGCGCGTGAAATCCGCGACGGAAAAAGTATTGTGCGTGGTGCCATAAATAAAACCGGCTGGGAATGCGCCGCTCACCGGGTCGCGTTGCCGGTAGGCCAGCTCGGTTTGCAGAATGCCGGAAGTGCTGGTGCCGAGAAACACGCCAATGCGCTGCGCACCGTATTTTGCGATGGCAGCGCGCACCGCTTCGGCAAAGCCGTCCTGCATCAATCCCAGCAACGCGAGCCGGTTGTTGCGGCAATCAAAATCGGCCAGGCGCGCGGGAAGCTGCACCGCATCCACCCCTGCCACCTCGCCAATGAACGTCACCAGATCCACCGTATCAAACGCGCACGGCACCAGCCCGGCGCGACGCTGGCGCAGCGCGGCCTGGGTCTGGTCGAGGCCGCGACCGATGTTGCTGGTCGCGGTGAAATGGGAGAGCCAGAGCGGGTTCAAAGCAAAGCAAGCCAATCGTAAGTAAAGGAGGATTCTAGCAAATTCCAGTGGTTGGTCTGGATCAAATGGACGGGTGCTGGAGTTTACCGATTACGTCCGCGTCCATGCGAAATCGCAATGACAGATAGGCAGCCAGAACCCCCAGCACCAGACCGGCCAACACATCCACCGCCACATGCTGGCGGGTGGCCAGTGTGGAATAGATGATGCCGATACACCACATCCAATTGGAGATGAGTATCCACAGCGGCGCGCCAAAACGGCGCAGCAAGTGATGTAACCAGATACCCGAAAAAACGGCGGTGGTGACATGAAGCGAAGGGCAGGCATTGCCCGAGGCATCCATGTTTTTAAGGAAATCCACACCGGGATAGCGGGCCCAGTCGATATTGGCTGCGGGTACTGCCGTAGGCCAGAAGTAGAAGATGAGCAGCCCTGCGAGGCATGTCCCGGCCATGGCCATGCCATAGCCATACAGCTCGCGCCGCGTCGAAAGTAATGCCGGGGGCAGGGAAACATAGACCCACAGTGATATATACAGGGGCAAGGCCTGAGGCTGGAAGCCGATCAGGCGGTCCAGCAGGGTGATGGGCATCACCGTTGTCGGGTATGCCGGGTCTTTGAGCAAATAGAGGTAAGCACCGAAAAACAGGCTGATGAAAAGCGTCGTTCCGATACTTTTGAGATACCCATGCCTGGGTATTACCGCTGCAGCCTGACGGTACCATGGCGTCTGCTGACTATTTTCGTTCAAGGCTTGTTCTCCATGGGGGTGCTGCAATATTGGCACAAGTCACAAAAGGGCGTGACGCAGGGTGACAAAACGCAGATTAGCTGCTGCAGCGGAGGCCAGAACAGTGGGGAGCACTTCGAGAATAACAGGGATGCCGTCGGTCGTGCGTGCAGCGTTGCCATCGTGCACCAGCAAAATGGCGCCCGCTCGCAGGCCGCGTAACAACTTGTTTTTAACGCGTTCAACATCGCCGATCCGGGTGTCGAAACCGCGCGCTGACCAGCTGGCAAGCTGTAACCCCAATCGAGCGAGCACCGGGTCGAGAAAAGGATTGCGCAGGCCTGCTGGTGCGCGGAAAAACAAAGGGCGCTGGCCGGTAATCGTGGTGAGCGTATCCTGGGCGGCCTGCAATTCACGCAGGAAGCCGGAACGTCCCAGCAGCGCAAAATGATGGCGGTGATGCTGGCTGTGGTTTTCCACGGCATGGCCACGGCGCACGATTTCCCGGCACAAGTCCGGGTAACGCGCGGCTTTTTCACCGACGCAGAAAAAGGTGGCCTGGGCCGCGTAGCGATCCAGTATATCCAGTACCTGCGGGGTGACGACGGGATCGGGACCGTCGTCGATGGTCAGGGCGGTTTCATTTCTGGCGCTGGCAGCGGCGGGCAGTTGTGTCCAGTTCGGTCCCAGCCAGCGGCTGCGCGGCCACAGCCCGACCAGCGTGAGCAGAACGTGATTGGCAAGCACGGCGCCCAGTGCCCAGCGCCACTGCCCGGGTTTGGCGATCACTGCCAGCAAGGCCAGCACATGCAGCACGATGGTTGCGCGGATCAACAGCGTCGGTTGCCAGCGTGTATTACGCATGGGCTTTTCTGGCGAAAATCGCAGCATATATCAGTGCCAGAATGACGCCCGGTGCCACGGTGACACCCATTGCCTGCAATATCGACACATTGGAAAACGCCAGCAGGCCAAAACCTGCGACGGTAGTGAGGTTGGCAAACAGCATCGAGGCCAGGGTGCGCGGCGAGATGGTGTGGGCTATCGGTTTGGATTCAGCCAAGGCACCCTCTTCCGCTGGGAGCGGGTGATCGGGCCGGTCAAAAAACAGGGCGTAGTTGGAGCCTACCGCGACCACCAGCAGCAGGCCAACCAGATGCAGAATAATCAGCTGCTGGCCAAACAGGGCCAATCCCGCCGTGACGGTGATGACCGCGGCCGCCAGCGGCGCGATGATGCGTAGCACGCGCATGGGCGAGCGGAAAACCAGTAGCAGCAATCCGATAATGGCAACCAGCCCGCCGAGCGACAGCAGGATGGCTTCATGCAAGTAACCGGAATACAGGCGATCGGATTCGGCTTTCATGTCCACAAACAGCACATTGGGCAAACCCGTGGCGCCCAGCGCAGCGCGAATCCGGTCTGCGTTGATGCCGACATCTTTGGCTGCGGTAAGGGGCAATAAGGCACTCCAGTGGTGGTCCTGGCGGATGAGCAAGGCATCTACTGCCATGGCCATCGAGGTCGGTTCAAGATCGGACGCTTGCAGCAGGGGCTGGCTGCGCGCGGCTGCGACATCGGCAAGAAACGGCGTGAACAGTTGCGCGCGCACCGGCAAGCCCTGAATGGCCTGGGCAAGGCGCGTTTCCAGCACGGCGGAGGAGGGCAGGCTGGCCTGGCGCGCGCGCTGCGTCGCTGCGCTGGGAAGATAACGGCTGGGGCTTTCAAACCCGGCGAGTGCGCCTTGATCGACCTGCGTTTGCAGTACTGTGGAAACCTGTTCGGCGGAGCGCAATACGGCTTCCCGGCTCGCGCCGGACACCACCACCAGATAACGCACATCGGGTGCGCCCATGTCGGCGCGCAGGCTGGCATCCAGCGCCACATCGGCTTGCGATACCGGGCTTAACGAGGATATTTTGTCATCCCATAAACTGTTGCGATGCGCAAAGAGAACGGCACAGGCCACCAGCAGCAGTATCGCGGCTGGCCCGCGCAGTGCCGCAGCACGCTGTACCAGACGGGATAAGCCGACGCCGATAGCCGATACATCATGGATGCGAAAGTTCACCGGCAGCAGATGAGGCAAGACGAAGCGGGTTACCGCTGCGGCAGCGATCAGACCGGCAATCGCATACAGGCCGAGTTGCGCCAGACCCGGAAAGCCGGACAGCAGCAGCGCAGCAAAGCCGAATATCGAAGTCAGTACACCGAGGCGGATAGTGGGCCAGAAGCGCCGGATCCAGTCCTGCTGGTCGGAACCACCCTGTTCGGATTGCACAAACAGGTAGATTGAATAATCCACCGCCTCGCCGATCAGCGCGGTGCCAAACCCCAGGGTGATGCCGTGCACCACCCCAAAGCCCAGACTGACTGCGGCGATGCCTGCCAGCGCGCCGCTGATAACGGGCAAAAAACCCAATGCCAGTGCGGTGAAGGAGCGGTAAACCAGTAATAACAGCGTCGCGATGAGCACCACGCTGATAATGGACAGGCGGCTGACCTGACTTTTGATGGTGTCGCGCGACGTTACCGAAAACACGCCGGGGCCGGTCATCACCAGTGTGGCGGCAGGGCTTGCGCTGGATGCCGTGTCAAACGCGCGCCGGATGGCGGCCATGGCGCGTTGCTGGGCATCGGTATCGGAACCCGAAGCGCGCGTTTGCATCAGCATCAAGGCGCGCGCGCCGTCGCGTGATGCCCAGGCACCCTCAACCAGCTGCGGGTGAGTGCCGCTGTTGAGCTGGTCGAGTAGTTGCACCATTTCACCGGTCGGGTCGCGTGGCAGCAGCGACTTGACCAGCAGCCCGGCTGGCGAGGCGAGCAGGTCGATGCTGTCGCTCAGGGCTGCATGCAGGCCATCCACGCTGAAGCGTGCAGGCGTCACTGCCGGGCTTAGCAGGTAGCGGTGGTTGAACAGAAAAGCACGGTCGCGCTCGGCGCTGACGGGCTCGCCGTTATTGACGCTGACAAAGGCAGGATCGGCGCGCAGACGCTGGGCGATTTGTTTGGACAGCCTGGCACGGGTGGGCGCATCGGCGCCCTCGATGCCCACCAGAATAAGGCGCGAGGCCAGGCCGTCACGTATCTGCTCCAGCAGCAGTTGCTGCTCGGGGGTGGGGCTGCGCGGCAAAAATGCCGATAAATCTGTGGTGAACTGGCTGCGGCTGATGATGATGGCGCAGGTCAGGATAAACGCCAGCCACAGGGCTATCGCTGTCCGGCCGCGCCGCCCTGGGGCTTGCCTCACGGTGTGGCCAGCTTTGCGATGAGCATCAGCGAGCTGTCGCCGTCGGCCTGGGTGATTTCGATGCTGCGCACTGCGTCGCGCACCCCGGTAATACGGATGCGCCGCACCACTGCCTGCATTTTTTCATCCACCGGCAGTAGTTGCAGTGTCCAGTGTTCGGCTGTGCCGTCCAGGCTCAACCGGTAATTGCGCTCCAGTGCCTTGCGGTCACCCGCCAGGGTGCCGCGGATGCTGTCAATGAAGGCAGCCAGTTGCGGGTAATCCTGCAATTGCAGGCGATATTTCTGGCGGCCGCGCTCGATTACCAGGGTGCCCCCATCCATCGTCATGGATTCGGTTTTGGGTTTGAGGGTGCGCTTTTCCAGGTGGTCGGGTGCGCTGTAGAACAGTTCTCCGGAGGATTCCACCGGCTTGTCGAGCATGGCGATGGATTTCTTTTCGACAAAGCTGGCGTGGCCGGAACGGGTCTGCGCCAGGCCGCGCATGAGCTGATCGATATCCCAGTCGGCGGCGTGACTGACGGCAGGCAACAGCATCAGCGCTAGCACCGCGAGCATGCGCCGTATGGCGCGCAGTGAAAAAACAGGAGAGAAGGGCGGTGTCTTCATGATTTGGGAGGCATTGTAGTAGTTGCGGGCTGCCAGAAATCGAAAAAATTAAACCAGTTATACGGCGCCTTGCGGCAGTATTGATCCAGCAGCGCGGCATAACGGGTGATGGCCGCTTGCACAGCGGCATCGCGCTGCCCGCGCGCAACGGCAGAAAAATCCGCCAGGGTATCGAAATGGATGGCGTAACGGTTGCCGCCCAGATACAGCCCGGTCATGAATACCACCGGCCGCCGCAGCAATGCGGCCATGCGTAACGGTCCACCGGGCAAGTTCGCGTCAGCGCCGAGGATTTGCACAGGATAGAGGGTGTCGTTACCGGGGCTACGGTCGGCCAGCATGCCGACGACACAGCCGCCGTCCAGGCGTTCGCGCACCTTGAGCATGGAGTCAATGTGCCCCAGGCCAATGATATCCTGCACCGCCTCCGGATTAATGGCAGCCAGCATGGCGTTGATTTTTTGTGCATTATCCTCATGCATGACCATGGTGACGCGCAGATCCGTGTCTTTCCGGCCAAGCGCGCGGATCACTTCAAAGCTGCCCAGGTGCGCACCCATCAGGAACAGACCATTGCCTTCGGCAAGCAGGCGACGCAGCATGTCCTCGCCGTGCACTTCAAAATCGAACATATCGAAGCGGCGGTTGACCAGATAGACACGGTCATGGATGGTGGCGGCAAAAGTGAAAAAATGCTGGTACAGATCGCGCCAGCGGGCAGGCCGACCTAACGCACGCCTGAGATAATTGCCTGAAGCGCGGCGACTGGCTGGTGCAAACAACAGGAAATAACTGGCGATCAGGTGCAGCACACCACGCGCTGTGCGCCGTCCCAGATGCAGTGAAATCCATGTCATGACGCGCAACATGAGCATGTTGCTGCGCTCCGGGGTATGCACCCAGGCGGCGTGGCTGGCTGTCGGACGCGATGTCATTCAGGCAATCGCACCGCAATACTGCCGCTGGCAATTTTGCGCATGCCGGCCACGATGTCGAAACGTATCGTTCCGCTGGCCGAGATCACGTGCCGGATCACCAGTTCGTCGCCCGGATTTGCCGGGCTCAGGAATTTGACCGAACTGATCTCGCAACCCTCAAGCGCGATTCCGCTGGCGCTGGCAATTGCTTGAAGCGCTGTGTCCAGCAACACCACCCCGGGGAGAATGGGCGTGCCGGGGAAATGTCCGGCAAAGGCGGGATGATCTACCGGAACGCTCCAGTATGTGGCGTTATTCATGCGGATTCCCGTGCGCTGCGGGTCTGAAACAGGGCTTGCAGTGCTGCGCGCGGCAGTTTTCCTGTGCAGTTGCGTGGCAGCGCATCAACAAACAGCAGGGGGCGCGGCAGGAAAACCGGATCAATATGTTCACGGAGCGCCGCCAGCAGATGTGGCGCATCCATACCCGGAGCCACCACACACGCGGCAAGCCGTGTAATGTGATCCTGGCCGGTTTCGTCCGGCATGTAAAAGGCGCCATCCACCACGCCGGGTATGCTGTTGAGGAGGTGGTCGAGACTCGCCAGCGAATGCCGTTTGCCTGCGATATTGACCAGATCGGCCATGCGCCCGTGCAGTAAAAAATGCTCGTCTGTAATCGGTTCAATCATGTCGCTCATGGCAGTCAGGGTTTCGATGTGGCCGCCGCAAGCGCGCACCCCGTCACCCTCAGCGACCAGTTTTATCCCGGGAAGCAGTTGCCATTCTGCGCTTTGCGTGGGGCGGCGGGTAGCAATCAGGCCGGTTTCGGTACTGCCATAGATTTCCATGAGTGAGGTATTGCAACGTGCCTCGATGTCACAGGCAAGCTGGGCAGACAGCGGGGCAGTGGCGGATACCACCAATGCCAGCTCCGGCAATACCAGTCCCGCATCCAGCAGGGCACGCAGATGCACAGGCGAAGAAACCAGCACGCGCGGCGTGGGCACCGCCGCCAGCGCCTGGCAAATGTCAGCCGGGTAAAACGGCTGCGCATGGCTGAGGGCGTTGCCGCTGTGCCATGCCATCAGCACCGTGGATTCAAACCCGTACATGTGTTGCGGCGGTACGGTGCCAACCAGGGTGCAGCGCGTGTCATGCAGCAGCCCCAGCCGCCATGCCTCCGCCTGCACGCTGCTGACCAGCGCACCCCAGGTTTTGGGATGCGGTTGCGGGGTACCGGTGGAGCCTGAAGTGAATACCACCGCAATGTGCTGGCTGGCGTCAATTTGCGGAATGGCAAATGCTTCAGCCTGACTCGCGGTCATGGTTGGATAGCGCAGTTGTGGCAAATCCACCATGCACAGGTCGCTATCCGTCAAACAGAACACATCCGGTGCAAAAACCTTGATCTGGCGCACGGTTTCCGGTGTGTGGGTAGACGGCAACAGACTGACTTTGCCGGTCACAATAGCGGCCGCCAGACCCACGCTGAAGCGGTAACGGTCGCTGCACATATTAAGCAGGTGCCCCCTTGCTGGAAACTGTGCAGCAAGCTGACTGACTTCGGCGAGGAACTGACGCAGCGTGACGGCACCCTCGGCGCGCCAGGCGATGATGCTGTCAGGGGGGGCGTGGGATACCAGCGGAAATTGAGACATGATCAAGGCTACGGCAAGCTAGCGTGGGCGCGCCGAGTGATTCCGGAATGCACGTACCGCATCAAGGATGCGCATATTCTGGGTGTCGGGTAATAGCCACCTGCGTACCCAGTATTCGGCAATGAACATCAACGCAACCAGGGGGAAGGTCAGAAAATTGGAAAAAACCGACCATACGGCCAGCGGCGCCAGAAAAAACAGCAAAGTCGAAATCAATGCCATCGCGGCAAAAAACAGGGTCCAGGCTACAGTAACCTGACGTGCGTAATTTTCGTGCCGTGCCGTCAAGGGCGCATGCACGGCTTCTGCAAAGCGGGTACACAGGGGTTGACGTCCGGCGACCAAAGTGCGGGCAAAAGTCATGAACAGGATTAGCTGCATAGCCATATATTGCAGCCAGTAAACCAGGCCGAAATGGTGCTCAAGCGTCGACCAGCCAAACCACAATGCCGCACACGCCAGTACCAGCATGCCCAGCATCACGATACGCCGAGCTGAACGCCAGGCCAGTACCAGGGCAATCAAGACTAGCGGAGCAATGGCTACCAGTGCGCCCAAATTAGAGTTGCTTGCGGATTCATTGGTGTAATGAGCCAATACCGGATAGCCGATCACCAGCGCAGCAATACCCAGCCAGCGCAGGACGCGGAGCATCATTAGCGGGTTCTCTGCGTTGCGATATAGTCTGCAAGACTGCGTAGCGAACTGAAAATATGCTGATTGTCGGCACTGTCAGCACGTAGTTGCAGACCATAACGCTTGGATACCATCAGCGCGACTTCCAGCACATCAATCGAGTCCAGGCCCAGGCCATCACCATACAGCGGAGCATCGGGGGTGAGTTGATCTGCCGTGATCTCGAGGTTCAGACACTCGATCATCAGCTCGGCAACTTCACGTTGCAGATCTGCAGCACTTGAGACGGTAGGTTTCTGATTATCTTGCATGGTGTTTAATGAAGTGTATTGTGCCAGAAGCAGTAGGACGGCAAGCAGTTTATCGAAGGCGCATTTTACCCGCTGGAACCGGATTGCTTCAATAAATTAGATTATTTAACATAATATACATTATGCGAAGTTATATATAGGCTTCGTTTCAGACAATAGCCATGATTTTTAGCCTGTTTCGGTCGCCTGTTTCCCGATCAGGATTTGCACATGCGCTGATAGATGATCTGTGCATCCTGCTCTGCGCGCGCTTGGGTGCGCATGGATGGATCATCATCGTGAGCAATAAAAAAATCTGCCGCTTGCGCCTGCACGACCAGCTTGATTGCGGCAGTATCACTCAGATCGTACTTTTCCGTAATGAGCGTGGTGACTTCGTCGAGGTAGTCTTCATAGGTCATGCTGCAGTTCCATTTCTTTAACTTTAATAAGGGGTCAGACAGCAGCCAGACTGGCCGCCAGTTCCAGATCCACCGTCACTGTCCGTGAAACGCCGGATTCCTGCATGGTGACGCCGATCAACTGGTGCGCGGCTTCCATGGTGATGCGGTTATGCGTGATGAACAGGAACTGCACCTGTTCGGACATCTGCTTGACCAGGCGGGCATAGCGCTCGGTGTTGCTGTCGTCCAGCGGCGCGTCCACTTCATCCAGCAGGCAGAACGGCGCCGGGGTGAGCTTGAACAGAGCGAATATCAGCGACAGCGCGGTCAGGGCTTTTTCCCCGCCCGACAAAAGATGAATCGAGCTGTTTTTCTTGCCGGGCGGCTGGGCGAATACCTGCACGCCGGCGTCGAGCAACTCTTCTCCCGTCAAAATCAGTTGCGCCTGGCCGCCGCCAAACAGCGTGGTAAACAACTCGGACATGGACTGGTTGACGGTATCGAACGTGGTTTTGAGCAGCTCGCGGGTCTCGCCATCGATTTTCTGGATGGCCGATTCCAGGGTGGCAATGGCCTGATTCAGGTCACCGCCTTGCGCTTCCAGATACGTTTCACGCTGCTGCGCACGCTGCAGCTCTTCCAGTGCCGCCAGGTTGACTGCTCCCAGGGCTTCGATCTGGCTGCCAAGCCGCGCAATTTCCGCACCCAGCCCACCGACTTTGGCGCCCTTTTCCAGACTGGCAAGCAGGGCGGTTTCGTCGGCCTGCAAAACGCCCAGCTGCTCTTCACACTGCACTTCAAGTAGCCGTGATTCCTGTTCGCTTAAACGCAGTTCTTCCATACGGTTACGCAACGGTGTTAAACCTTGCTCGAGACGCATGCGCGCTTCTTCCAGGGTGCGCAACTGGGCGCTGGCTGCTTCCAGTTCGTTGCGGCGTGAAGCAAGTGCGTGTTCTTGCGTCTGGCGCACGGCAATGGCGTGTTGCAGGGCCGCCTGCTGGTCAGATTCGTCGATCCGGGCTTGCTCGGCGCTGAGCTGGGCAAGCTGTTCGCTCAGCCGATCCTTGTTTTCAGAATTGACTTTAATTGCATTATTCAGATCATTGATTTTATTATCGCATGATTGCAGCGTGAAGCGGATTTCCTGCAATTTCCGCTCGCTCAGACGCTGGGCTTCGCGCTTCTGGTTGAGCAGGTTTTCCGCATCGCTGCGCGCGCGCCGGGCATCATCCAGATGCTCGCGCACAAAGTCCGCCTGGGTGCGATGTTCACGCAGCCGTTCGCTGGCGGCCTGCTGCTCAATGCGCTCCTGTTCCACCTGCGCTTCGACTTCTGCCAGCTCGGCGGTAATTTGTGCGCTGCGCTGGGTGACGCGCTCCACAGCCTGTTGCGCGCGCATGATGTCCATCTGCAATTGATGCTGGCGCTGCTGGATCTGGTTGAGCTGGTTGCGCAACACGCTCAGGTTTTGTTGAGCATGGCGCAGCGCATCTTCGCCATGGGCCAGTTGCTGTGCCAGCGTTTCCTTTTGCACCGCCCATTGTTCGGCCTCCGCAGTGAGCCGTTCGATTTCTTTCTGTCGTGTCAGCACGCCCTGCACGGCAGACTGTTCGGCATGGAAGCTAAGCGTATGGCGCGTGAATACATGGCCTTCCGGGCATACCAGATGAGCATTGGCGGGCAATTGCCCGCGCAACGCCAGCGCTGCCGTCGCGTTATCGGCCACGTAAACTTCGCCAATCCAGTCCGCCAGCGCCCCGCCCTGCCCTGTTTTCCAGCGTATTTTGTCCAGCAGACGCGGCAGCGTGGTGTTGGCTGGTGCAATCCGTGCGGCGTTGGGATCATAAAAACTCACCCGGCTGGGGGGAATGTGGCTGATGACACCCGCCATTTGCGCGTCGGGTTCTGCCAGGGCGTTGACGCGTTCGCGCAGGACAGCTTCCAGCGCGGTTTCCCAGCCGGCTTCCACCTCGATTTGCTGCCACAGGCGCGGCAGCGATGCGAGCTCGTGCTGCTTGAGCCAGCCATCCAGTTGCTTATCGGCGTCCAGATGCGCCTGGATCTTGTTGAGTCCGGCAAGCTGGCCTTCAGCCTGGTGCAGGCGACGCGTGACCTGTTCCAGCTGCGCGCGCAGTTGCTGGCGCTGCGCTTCCAGCGCGGGCAAGTGGAGCTGGGCGGTGTCAGTCTGCTCGCGCAAGGTTTCCAGCGTCTCGGTGAGGGTTTCGAGTTCGGCTTCAACCACGCCCAGTGCCGCCCGGTCGGGCTGCGGCAGGCCGCGCTGCTCGTGGGTCAGCCGGGTCTGGCGCGATTCCAGTTGCTGCAGGGTTTTCGCGCTATGCTGGTAATGGGTTTCGTCGATCTGGCGCGATTGCTCGCATAGCGATAATTCACGCTGCAAATCGGCGACACGCCTTTGGGTATCGGCAAGCAGGCTTTCCACCCCGGGCAGCGTGTCGCTGGTTTCGGCAAACACGATTTCGGCGTCTGCCAGCGCGGCGCCTGTTTCCTGCAAGCGCTGCTGCCATTGCGCCAGGCTGGCAGTCATGTCGTTGTGCTGTTTTTCCAGGCTGTCGCGCTGTTCGGTGAGGTTATGGATTTGCGCGGCCAGGCGCGCACGCGTGTCGGCGAGATGGCGCAGGCTTTGTTCCAGCCGCGAGACTTCGGCAGTCGCGGTGTAAAAACCACTCTGCGCAGTGTTCAGTGCATCGGTGGCGGCGTAATGCGCGGCGCGGGTTTCCTCGATTTGCAGTTCGGTCTGGCGCAATTGCGCGGTTTGCGCTCCGATCTGCTGGCCGGTGTCCTCGATCTGGCGCGCAAAGCGTTCGCGTGCGGCCTGGGCGTCACGCTTTTTGACCAGCCACAGCATTTGCTGCGCATTTTTCAGCTCGCTTTGCAGCGTGTGGTATTGCTGTGCCACCAGCGCCTGCGCTTGCAGGCGGTCAATCTGTTCGGTGAGTTCGCGGCGGATGTCGTCCACGCGCAGCAGGTTTTCACGCGTGTCTTTCAGCCGGGATTCGGTTTCGCGGCGGCGTTCCTTGTATTTGGAGATACCCGCCGCTTCTTCCAGAAAGCCGCGCAACTCATCCGGCCTGGCCTCGATGATGCGCGAAATCATGCCTTGCTCGATAATGGCGTAGGAAGTCTTGGTACCCAGGCCGGTGCCGAGGAAAATATCGGTCAGGTCGCGGCGCCGCACGTGCTGGTTGTTGACGTAATAACTGGAATCGCCGTTGCGGTTGAGCACGCGCTTGACCGAGATCTCGGCGTACTGCGTCCACTGTCCGGCGGCGCGTCCCAGGCTGTTGTCGAACACCAGCTCGACGGATGCCCGCGACACCGGCTTGCGCGTGGCGGAGCCGTTAAAAATCACGTCCTGCATGGATGCGCCGCGCAGTTGCTTGGCCTGCGATTCGCCCAGCACCCAGCGCACCGCATCAATCACGTTGGATTTGCCGCAGCCGTTCGGCCCCACCACACCGACCATCTGTCCGACTATGGGGATGTGGGTGGGGTCAACAAAGGATTTGAACCCGGCAAGTTTGATGGCGGTTAGACGCAATTTTTACCAAGTGGCACAAGACACAGGAAATAGTTCTTATAATTTCTGATTTTACCTGAATCGGGCACGATTGATGTTCTACCTCGGACTGGATTTTGGCACATCAGGTGCGCGTGCCTGTGTCATCGACGCGGCCGGGCAGGTGGTATTCGAGGCGCGCGCCGGATATGTTATGCCGCAACAACAGGATACAGCAGACTGGCGCGCGGCCCTGTTCGACCTGTTGGCGCAAATGCCGCCTGCGCTGCGCGCAGCACTGGCTGCGATAGCCGTGGACGGCACCTCCGGCACCGTGCTGCTTGCCGATGACGGGCTGGAACCGGTTGCGCCGGCTTTGCTCTATAACGACATGCGTGCCGGTGCAGGCGCTGACGCAGTGCCATTGCCAGGCAGTCTCGCCAAAGGTGTGTGGCTGATGCGGCAGGCAGGTAGTGCGCATGCACGCTATTTTCTTCACCAGGCCGACTGGCTGGCAGCCTTGTTGACCGGCGTGGGCGGCCTGACCGATTACCATAACGCGCTCAAAACCGGCTTTGACCCGCACGCCCTGAGCTGGCCAGCCTGGATCCAGGCGCTACCCATTGCGCAACTGTTGCCACGGGTGGTTGCACCCGGCACGCAGCTAGGTCGCATTAATCGCCATACCGCACGCCATTTCAACCTCAACCCTGCCTGCCGCGTGCGCGCAGGCACTACCGACAGCATTGCCGCCTTTGTTGCCACTGGCGTTGAGCAGCCCGGCTACGCCGTGACATCGCTGGGTACCACCCTGGTGTTGAAGCTGCTCTCGACAACACCGGTCGAATCCGCAGAATATGGAGTGTACAGCCACCGCTTCGGCAATTTATGGCTGGCGGGCGGCGCATCCAATAGCGGCGGCGGGGTGTTGCGGCAATTTTTCACCGATGCCGCCCTGGCCGGACTGAGCATGAAAATCCATCCCGACCAGCCGAGCGGACTCGACTACTATCCCTTGCCCTGCCCCGGCGAGCGCTTTCCCATCCACGCTCCGGCGCTGTTGCCCCGCCTGGCGCCGCGCCCGACAGACGACGTGCGATTCCTGCACGGGCTGCTGGAAGGCATGGCGCGCATCGAAGCCCAGGGCTATGCCAGACTGGCCGAACTGGGTGCAACGCCATTGCGGCGCGTGATCAGCGCCGGGGGCGGCAGCAAAAATGAAGCCTGGCGCCGCATCCGCGAAAATCAGCTGGGGGTGCCCGTCGCAACGGCGCAACAGGGTGAGGCCGCATTCGGCGCGGCCAGACTGGCCCAAGCAGGCGTAAAATTATTCCCATGATCCGCATTACCCGCACACTCTCGATCGCAGACAGCGAAATCCAGGAACAATTTATCCGCGCCTCCGGCCCCGGCGGGCAGAACGTCAACAAAGTGTCCTCGGCAGTGCAGTTGCGCTTTGACGTCGTTCGTTCCCCTTCCCTGCCCGAGGAAGTGCGCGCCCGGCTGATCGTGCTGGCCGGCCGGCGCATCAGCCAGGATGGCATACTCACCATCGAAGCTCAGCGTTTCCGCACCCAGGGCCGCAACCGCGACGACGCACGGGTGCGCCTGGTTGAACTCATCCGCCACGCCACCGAAGTGCCTGAGCTGCGCCGGGCAACCAGGCCGACGCGGGCTTCGCAAAGACGCCGGCTGGAGAGCAAACAGCGGCGCGGCGATACCAAGAAACAGCGCAGGACAGTGGCGGAAACGGATGGCTGACCCACCCGTTGCCATTTTATTTAATGACCCGGATTGGCGCTGCTAAGCTGACGCCAATGAATCGATACAGGAAAAAGGCGCAATAACATGAAGCTTACCCGGCACGATGCGGTTCAGTTGCACAGCCAGAATATGCCGGCGCGGCAACGGCGCAGCGTGATGCTGGCCATGCCCGCAGTGGTGGGTATGCTGGCTCTGGCAGGCGGCGTCTGGATGATGCACACACCCGATGCGTTGGCTGCATCGCCGTTACTGCCCACAACCCCCGCTGTAAGGTCTGACGGCAAGACCTATACCAACCGCCTGATTCACAGCCATGATCCCTATCTGCTGCTGCACGCCCACAATCCGGTGGACTGGTATCCGTGGGGGGCGGAGGCGCTGGAAACGGCCAGGCGCGAGAACAAGCCGATCTTCGTCTCCATCGGCTATTCCACCTGCTACTGGTGCCATGTCGCCGAGCGTGAGATATATTCCAACCCGGCGATCGCCAAACTGATGAATCAATGGTTCATCAACATCAAGGTCGACCGCGAGCAGCGCCCGGACATCGACCGCATCTACATGCTGGCCACGCAGATCATGACCAGCGGCGGCGGCTGGCCCAATAACGTATTTCTCACGCCCGATCTCAAGCCCTTCTACGCCGGCAGCTATTTCCCGCCGCAGGATCAGGGCGATCGGCCCGGATTCCCGACGGTATTGGAACGCATGCATCAGGCCTGGACCGGCGACAACGCCAAGGTTGTGGCACTCGCGGATCAAGTGTATCTGGCTCTGCAGCAGGCGGAGCGCGGGTTCAGTGCGGCCAGCCCGGTAGCGCTGGCGCCGCAGCAATGGCTGGACCAAGCGATTGCCGAAGCCGCAAGCGGTTTTGACGTATTTGACGGCGGCTTTGGTGACCGTGCCAGCAAATTTCCGCAAGCGCCGCTGCTGGCGATGCTGTTGAGCCCCTACGCGCGCAGCCACGATGCCAAGGCGCAAGGCATGGCCACGCAGACACTGGAGGCCATGGCTGAAGGCGGCGTCATGGACCAGCTTGGCGGCGGCTTCCATCGCTACAGCATCGAGCCGAGCTGGTCCATTCCGCATTTCGAGAAGATGCTCTACGACAACGCGCAGCTCCTCGATCTCTACGCCCACGCCTATGCGATCACCAAAAAACCGCTGTTCCGGCAGCTTGCACTGCGTACCGCACACTACCTGACAGCCGAAATGCAGGCGCCGGGTGGCGGATTCTATAGCGCGCAGGATGCCGAAGTGGACGGGAGCGAAGGCGCCAGCTACGTATGGACACGCCAGCAGATCGAAGCGGTGCTGGGGGCGGCTGATGCGCGGCGCTTCCTGGCGCTGTACCAGTTGGTTCCGATGCCGCCTGGTCTGGCCGGGCACCGGCAGCCGGATGGCGGTGTGCTGCGACTCGATCGCGATCGCGCCAACAAACTGGCAAACCGGAACCTGCTGGCGCCTGCCATTGCGGCGTTACGGCCCTTGCGCGACAGGCTGCTGGCCGCGCGCCAGAAACGCCCGCAGCCGGCACGCGACGAAAAGATCGTTACCGCCACCAACGCGCTGGCGATCACCGGTTTCGCCCAGGCGGGCCACTGGCTGCACGAGCCGGCGCTGACCAGGACTGCGCTGCGCACTGCCAATTGGGTATGGCGGCACGCCTTCGATCCGGCATCCGGTGAACTCAAGCATCAGTTCTTCGCAGGCCGCCCCGGCGACGCCGGCTTTCTTGACGACTATGCACTGCTGGGCCAGGCCTTCCTGACGCTGCACCGGCAAACCGGCGACGCCGTGTGGCTGGCGCGTGCACGCCGGATTGCCGATGTCATGCTGCAGCGCTTTTCTCGCAGCGACGGCCGTTTCGCCGAGACCTGGGATCAGGCCGGCCTCCTGGTCACGCCACCCGCGGAGGGCGACCAGGTGCAGCCATCAGGCCAGTCTTCCGCCATCGTGCTGGTGCTGGAGCTGTCCATTGCCACCGGCGAGAGTCGCTATGCCGCCGCCGCGCGCCGGGGACTGACGCCGCTGTCGGCGCAGATTGCTGCCGCACCTTCCCGTTGGGGCGCCCTGCTGGCAGCGCTGAGCCGGCCGCAACTGCTGGCAGCGCTGGAGCAAGCGCCCCCAGCAGAAGACGCCAGGCCCACGTCGCCGGGTTTGCCGAATTCCGCCGATCACGTGCGCGCCCAGGCGCATCTTGTCTCTGCCAGGACTGGCGCCGATCTGATCGTCACCATCGAGATCGAGCCTGGCTATCACATCAACGCCAACCCGGCCTCCGACCTCAAGCTGATTCCCACGCAATTTTTGCTCTCCGGCCATGCCGAGCTGCAAGTGGACTACCCGGCGGCGCGGATTTTCAAGGCGCCGTTTGCGCCGCAAGGCATCGCAGTGTACGAGGGGCGTATCACGCTACGCGGGCATCTGCCGAACAAGCCAATGCCACTCCCATCCGCTGCGAGCCTGCGTATACAGGCCTGCAATGACCAGGTTTGCCTGGCCCCGGCGACTGTGGCGGTGCCGGTCAAGGGAAATTAATGCGCATGCAGGCATTTGTTGTATTGTTGCCGACGATCTGCTGCCAGTTTCGCCATGCTTGGGTATCTGTATAATTCCTGCGTATGTCAACAATATTGACAAATCATTGATTGATGCAGCCCATCCTCTCCTACCTCAGGCCATGGGAATTCTCACCAACCGTACTCGTCTGTTGCGCACTGGCCGCCGCAGCCTATACCCGCGGTCTGGTACTGACTAAACGTACTGGCGAAGCCACCGGATTCTGGCGGCCGTTGTCATTCTTTGTGGGGCTTGGGCTGATCTACATTGCGCTGCAGACGTACTTCGATTTCCTGTCGCAGCACATGTTCTGGGTGCACCGGCTGCAGCACCTGATCCTGCATCATGTCGGCCCGTTTCTGCTGGTCCTTGCCTCCCCCATCGGCATCATGTCCCGCGGTGTACCCAGGCGCCTGCGGGAGCGGGTACTGCGACCATTCTGGCGCAATCGGTGGGTGCAAAGCCTCTACAGCTTCCTGCAGAACCCGGTTATCGCACCGCTGCTTTTCGTGGGTCTGATCTATTTCTGGCTATCTCCGGCGATCCATTTCACCGTGATGCTCGACGAAGACCGCTACCGCTTAATGAACTGGAGTATGGTGGTAGACGGAATTTTGTTCTGGTGGCTGATGCTGGCCCCGCGCAGTACCCACGGCGAAGCCAATATCAGCTATCTGAAGCGCATCCTGATTTTGTTTATCGTGATGATTGGCCAGGTGCTTCTGGGTGCGTATATATTTCTGCACAAATCGGTGCTCTACGATGTCTACGGCATCTGCGGACGCGCCTGGGCAATCAGCCCCATGACCGACCAGCAGCTCGGCGGATTGATCACCTGGATCCCGCCGTCCATGATGTGCGTCATTGCCTTGCTAGTGATATTGCGCCGACTTCTGCACGAAGATGAGGCAACGACACCGGCACATCCCGCCCTGGCAGGCGCAACGACACAGAAAGCAGGCCAGTATCCATGACAGAATCAAAACTCACGCTAACCACGAAGCTCGCGGGAAACCGGCGCATGCCTTCCCTTGGTCTGCTCACGGCGGCAATCATCGCCTTGTCCGCCTGCTCCCTGGCGCTCGCCGCGCCGCAGGCCATCGTAACCAATGCGCGCATTCGCCTGTTGCCGGTCGATCTTCCTCTGGCGGGCTATTTCGACCTGATGAATCGCGGCGACCAAGCTCTGATTTTGCTGGGCGCGTCCAGCCCCGCGTTCAATATGACCCATATGCACCGCAGCATGGAACACGGTGGAACCTCAACCATGGTGTCGGTCGAACGCCTTGAAATCAAGCCGGGTGCCGCGCTGCATTTTTCTCCCGGGGGTTATCACCTCATGCTGATGCATGCCATCAAACCGCTGAAAGTGGGCGAGAAAGTGCCGGTGGTACTGAAATTCACCGGCGGCCAGTCGCTGCAAGTGATGTTCGTGGTCAATAGCGCGGGGACTGAATGATACCGACGATTTCGACGGCCTGGCGACATTGGCGCTGGATGGCGATGGCTTCAGTCATCGCGCTGTTCGGCCTGACGGCCTGCCAGCAGCAGGAACCCTGGGCACTTGACAACATTACCGGCTTGATGCCCAAGCTCGAGTTTGGTCTGACCAACGATACCGGGCAAGCGGTTACCGCAGCCGCCTATCACGGCAAGCTGGTACTGCTCTACTTCGGGTATACACATTGCCCGGATGTCTGCCCGACAACGCTCGCCACACTGGCCCAGGCGGTGCGCGGCCTGGGCGCTGACGCCGACAAGGTGCGCGTGCTGTTCGTGACCGTCGACCCGGTCCGCGACACCACGCAAGTGCTCAGGCGCTATGCGACGGCGTTCGGCCCGGAGTTCATCGGATTACGCGGCAACGATGATGCGCTCGATGCCCTCACCCGGCGCTACCGCGTGGTCTACAGTCGTGACAAACCCGATGCCCAGGGCAACTATGCGGTCAATCACAGCAGCGCAGTCTTCATCTTCGACAACAGCGGCAAGGCACGGCTGTTGGGTTCCAGTTCCAGCAAAGCACCCGAAATTACCCAGGATCTACGTCGCTTGCTCGCATCTGACTAAGGAAAGTCCTCAAATAACTCAACGCCAACTGAACATTTTGGTAATGCTGCCATGACCTACGAACTGATGCCATGACGCTATGATGATGTGGCCATACAGATAAACCCACATGACCGTCGCCAGGGTCGAATGCACATCCATCATATTGTTCACATTGGCTGTCACGATATTATCGGGCCATAGCCCTATGTAAAGAATGCTGCCGGTGACCGCCATTGCCGTGGCAATCAACAGACCCAGACCGTGTATCGTTCCGGCCAGCGGCCCGGTATCTGGGAGGGCTTTCCATTTCAGTGTCAGAAACATGCGCAATTCCGTCATCAGTCCTTTTCGGCCAGCCGCATTCACCCATGGAAATAACTTGGCCTGCCCTTCGCGTTTGAAATTCGCCAGCCGGTAAATCCAGCTCACCAGCAAGACTGCCATTGCAGCCAGTCCCACCCATTCATGCCATTCGAACCAGAATGCACTCGCCTGGCTCATCGGCCGGTCGACCTTTGGAGGTTCCATCACCAAACTGACAATGAGCTGGAAGGTAATGGTCAGGGCAATCAGCGAATGCAGAATACGGGTTGTGCGGCTATAAGCCATGGGAGCTCCTTTTATAGATCGGCATTTTCAGTTCTCACCCAATCGTTTGAGTCGGGATTCAAGGTCGGATGCGTATTCTACTCAAACCCGCCACCCAAGATCATGCAAAGTTTGCCGCCTGTTCTACCTGGGTTCCGCCACCGGGTCCAATCCTGGTTAAGGTAAGTTTGAAATGAGCTGGGTTTGTGCTTTCGGGAGTATTGGATCGGGTGTGGCGGGTGTCAGTTTTTCAACTGTTCCTGCAAGGCACTCCCAAGCAATGCATTCACAGTCAACACATCATCTTCCGACAATGCACCGGCAGCAGCCTTGAGTTTCAGCCCCTGCAACAATGTATCGTAACGTGCCTTGGCGAGGTCGCGCTGGGCGGAGTAAAGTTGCTGCTCAGCATTCAGCACATCAATGTTCATGCGAATACCGACACCGAATCCGGCTTGATTGCCTTTGACGGCGCTTTGACTTGATTTGACAGCGGATTGCAGGGCTTCAATCTGGGCCAGCCCGTTTTCAATGCCGGCATAGGCTTGCCGGGCATCAGTGGCAGCCTGGCGCCTTGCTGCTTCCAGTTCGGCCTGGGATTTGCAGCGGCTGGCAATGGCTTCGCTGATGCGGGAACTGGTGGCCGCGCCGGAGAATAAGGGTAGGGTTAACTGTACGCCAAGCTGTTGCTGGCTGGCGCTGGTAGCGTAGTTGGTCGGGTTAAGGGTGGTACCGGACGAGTGGTTCTTGCCATGCGAGGCGGTCAGATCGAGTGTCGGCAGGTGTTCGGCCCGGTTGCGACTGACTTTGGCTTCTGCCGCCTGTACAGCAGATTGCTGTGCCAGTACGGCGGGATTGCGTTCGCGCGCCAGCGCAATCCAGGTCTGCGCGTCATTGGGTTGCGGTTTGGGTATGACTACGGCAGGCTGCAGGGTGTTCAGTACGCCGATGTCTTGTCCGATTATTTTTTCCAGTTCAGCCTGTTTGTTGGACAACCCGTTGCGCGCGCTCACCTGTTGGGCGATTGCCAGCGCGTGGCGTGCCCGGGCCTCATGCATATCGGTGACGGCGTGGGTGCCGGTTTCGAACCCACGTATGGCTTGCGCCAGTTGTGCCTGCATGGCTTGCACTTGCGCCTGTGCCACGGCAATGCTTTCCTGTGCCACTACAACATCGAAGTAGGCTTGCGTTACGCGCAGGATGAGCGCCTGTTCGGCCTGGGCGAATTGTGCAGTGGCCTGCTTAACAATAGCCTGCGATTCGCTATAGGCAAAAATATTTTGCAGGCGAATCAGTGGTTGGGTGAGTTGCACATTCCAGGTCCAGGCGCGTACATCGCGGTCGACCGGTGGTGTACCGCCGTAGGCGGCGGATGATTGCGTGTAATTGCGGCTGCCGCTGGCCGATACGGCAGGCAGCAGGCTGGCGCGCGCCTGCGGGACTTTCTCCTGCGCGGCCTGCAGGACATAGCGCGCGGCTTCGAAAGATGGGTCGTTGTGCCAGGCCAGGCGGTAGATGTCGAGCAGGTCGGCGCTGTGCGCGGGGTGCCAGGCAAGGCTGAACAAAACCAGCAGAGCCTCACCTCTGCGTGAGAGGGAGGAAGATATGTGTTTCGGACTCATCGTTCGCGCCCGCTGTCGTGCAGGGTTTTTTGTATGGGCGAGAGCAGGTACTCCATGACGGTGCGGCGGCCCTGATTGATTTCAGCGATGACCTGCATGCCAGGCATCAGCTTGAGTTGCTCTCCCTGGGTAGTCAACGCTTGCGATTTCAGGGCGACCCGTGCCTTGTAGGCCAGGCCGGGGGTGGCCGCATCCGGGGATGGCTCTTTGCCTGCTGCTTGCGGCATTTGAGCATCGCTGGCATCGGGGCCGATATGGATCACCTTGCCTTCGAGCATGCCGTATTTCTGGAAAGGATAGGCGACCAGTTTGACTTTGACGGTCTGCTGCGGGAAGACGAAACCGACATCGTCATTCCTGACCATGATTTCAGCTATCAGCGGTTCGTTTTCGGGTACCAGCGACAGAAGCACGGTTCCGGGTGAAACAACCGTGCCTATGGTATGGGTAGCGATGTCTTTCACAATACCGGCTTGCGGAGCCCTGAGTTCCAGCAAACCGGTTTTGTGTTCGACCTTGATCCAGTCCTGTTGCAGTTTGCGGTATTCGCCTTCGGCATCGATGCGCTCGTTTTGCAGATTGCTGCGGTAATTGGAGGTGATCTGCGCCAGGTGTTTGCGCGCTTCGGCTTCGGCTGCAGCAAGACTGGCCAAAGTGGATTGCTGGGCACGCAGGTCTTGGGATTTTTCCAGAAGCTCGCGCTGTTTGTCGCGCACCATCAGTTGCGGCACGTAGCCGTCCTTACCCATGTCGGCATAAGCATTTGCCTGTTGTTGCAAAATGGGGGTGACCTGGTTCAGCTTGGTCAGCACTTCTTTGCCAGAGGCGTATTCCTGCCGGGTTTTGTCAAGGGCCGCCTGTGCCTGGGCCAAAGCATCGGTGTAGGCTTGCCGGTGGTCGCGGTATTGCGCAGCGACCCGGCGGAACAAATCGTCCGGGTCGCTCTTTGTGCGCTCCAGGGGCATGCCGGTGAGTTCGGCATCGATACGCCGCAATTGCAGGGATTTGAGCGCCAGGGCGGCTGTAATGGTTTGTCGGTCGGCCTCGGCCAGCTGGGCGTCCATGCGCAACAGCACCTGCCCGGCCTTGACGGTATCGCCCTCCCTCACCAGAATGTGTTGCACAATGCCGGCATCGGCTGGTTGTACGATCTTGACGTAAGTCTGCGGCACCAGGCGGCCTTCAGCACTGGCAATGATGTCCAGTTTGCCGAAGATCGCCCAGATCAGCAGTATAAGGAACAAGGCCGTCACGGCGTACATCACGCCGCGCGGCAGTATACCGGGTGGGCATTCCTGTATCGACAGCAGTCCGGGGGCAAACTCGATGGCCTCAGGCGAAATGGCCTTCTCGCGCGATTTATTCATTGGTGCCGCCCACAAGTCCGCTTAATGGGTGATCTTGGCCGGATCGGTTACCGGCGGCCATTCCTGTAGCCGAACCTGTCCGGGCTTGCCGGCTTGCGGCATCAGCGCGTGGACCGCCACGCCGAGGAACAGCGTCTCGCGCATCTCCTTCAGGGTTTCATCCATCTGCCCGAACGGCGCCACGACATCGATCAGCCAAAGATGCGGGCCCGAGTTCCACTCGTGCGGCGCGATTTTCGGCTGGCCGGAGCGCAGCCGCGCATCCACCGCATCGCTGACCTTGGCCCAGGTGACGAAGGCGAAAGGAATGCCGTTCTTGGTATACAGGCGGCACTGATCGAGCACGATGGGCGGCATCAGCGCCCAGTCCGTATCGCCCAGGAACATGAACTTGCGCACCGGATCGCGCGCGTACAGCCAGATCACCGGCCCCAGCACCGGCAGCTTGGCCAGCGCCTGTTTCGCTTCCTCCAGGTTCACGCCGGCCAAGGCTTGCGCGCTGTCCGCGCCCGGATTGTTTTTCTTGCTTGAACTCATGTATTGCTTCCTTACGTTAAGCCACTTTCACGGCGCCGCCTTCCAGCGACGACTAGGGATGAATCGCCTGGGCCTGCACAGCGAAGTTCGGATGCTTCAGCACGCTTTGCGCAGCGAGCAGCGCCATACCCTTGAGCTCTCCCTCCTGACCATAGTGGAAGGTCAGATCGCCGCCCAGCGCCATGCTGTCGCTGGAAGCGAGGTGCGCATCCAGCAAGCCGTTCATCAAACTCCAGCGGCTGAGCTTGGTATTCGCCGCGCGCGCTTGGTCGAATTTGGTCACCAAAGCCCGGAAGTCGAAGGTTTCCACTGCGGCGTCGAACGGCTGGTCATCGTCATCATGCTGTCCATGCTGTTCGTGGTCGTCATCGTCGTCCAGTTCCGATACCACCTGCAGGGTTTTGAAATTCCGGTTCGCGGCATCGGCGTACCAGCCCTTGAAGGTGATGCCGCTGTCCGGATCGTTCTCCAGCACGAGATCGGTTCCCGATTTCCTGAACTTCAGGTCGTCGTACTCCACGTCCCCCAGCGAGAGGGTATTGCGCGCCCCCGCCGCCTCCCGGCGGCGTGGGCGGCAGATACGGGCCGAAGTGCGCTACCGAAATATTCTGGATCGTGCTGGCGCCGCCGGGGTCGGTGATCCTGACCTGGAAGATATCCGATGTCGGATACACCGCCGAACCTGGCAGGTTGAATTGTGTGTACAGCATGCCATCCTTGATGCCGGCGTACTGGCCATCCACTACCATACGGTCACTGGGAACACCCGGTTCTTTCCAACTGGTGTACTGGAACGTGCCGTCGGCATTCAGGCTCACCGCGCCGTACTGGGGCTGATTGACAATCTCGTAGCTGAGCGAAGAAGCCGGATCGTCAACATCCGCCCCCGCAACCCGGCCCGCGCCGGTGTCTTCGTTCGCCACAGGCGTGGTGTGATAGTCCAGACCGGGTTGCCCAGGCAGCGGGTTGTAGATATAGGTGGAGATCGCTGCGCCCGATTCCCAATCGTAGGATTGCTGAATTGCATAGGGCTGATAAATCGGCTGTCCGCCGCTCTGGTAGCTGCCCCATTCGTCATACTGAACCGGCGTGTACCCATACACCGGCTGGGTGGAATGGTCGACACGATCGAGCGTCGGCGCGTCGTTCACATTCTGCAACACAATATCCACGCCACCTGTGCCAGTCTGTCCATTGGAGGCCAGCACCGTGTAATCAAACCCGGCATCTCTACCCGCATAATTGGCCTCGGGATTGAAATGCACAAACCCGTTGGCATCGATGAAGCCCGTGCCGTGGCGCAAGTTGGTCAGACCGGTAATCGACAGATCACGCCCGGTGAAGCCGCCCAGCGTATCGTTGGCCAGCAGGTCGGCGGCGCTGATAATGGTCTCCACATCTTCGAAGCCGGTCACCCCGTCGCGGTTGGCTTCCACCGCCGTCAGGTCATCGATGCGGGTGACCAGCAGCGAGATCCGGTCGCTGCCGCTCGATTGCACCAGGATGCCCTCGGGCACCACGTTGATGCGGGTGCCGTCACGGTCCGCTTCCAGATCGGGGCTGGCCAGTTGCCTGACCTGGCCGTTCCGGGTGAAGGTGCCCATGCTGTAGTTGAGTTCGGTAATGCCCAGCGCCGCCAGGGTCAGCTTTTCTCCGGCCTCGTCCACGCCGTCGCCGTCGTCCTGCCATACCTTCAGCTCGTTCCACACCGGGTCGGCGGCAGTGAGCTTGCCATCGTAGTTGCTGTCCACCCACGCCATGCCCGCCAATCCTCTGCGGGAAATGTCCACCACGCCGTTGCTGAACATTTCTTTTCCGCTATTGGTCTGGCCGTTGTAATCGCGGTCCAGGGTCAGGAAGGTGTCGCCACCCGCGGCCCAGCCGGTCTGCTTCATGAAGCCCGAGTCGTCCACGTCGAAGGCCACGTTGGAGGCGGCTTTGTTGACCGTTTCTATGCCGTCGCCGTCCAGATCCAGCATGACCGGGCGGAAGGTCTGGGTGCTGCCGGTGAGCGGCGCGGCGAGCTGGCCGTCGCGCCCGGCGCGCTCCTCTTCGGTGAGCCCCGCTTTCGGGTCGCCTGCATCGGTCTGCGCACGGGCGGTGAGCCCTTCCCACAACGGGGCGATGGCCTGGCGGCCAAGCGCTGAATAGACCATGCCTTCGATAATGGACTGGAAGGATTCGGGGCTGCCGGGATCGGCGTTATACGGATTACCCGAGGTATCGAACCGGAGGGCAGGATGTTTCTCGGCGCCAGTTAAGGGGTCGATGTCGGTGTAGCGGTAGCCGCTCATGTCGTAGCCGACGCCAGGCATGCGGTTGGGGATGATGCCCAGCTGGCTGCCGGGGTTTTGGCTGCGTTCGCGCTCGATCAGGGCGTTCAGGGTGGCGAGCACACTGCCCATGACGTTGGCAACGGCCTCGTTGCCGCCGGTCTCGCCGGCGGACTGGTAGCTGATGCCGGTGCCGTTCCAGGTGAACGACCCGGTACCCCAGGGGTCGGGGATTTCATCGTCACCGCCGAACAGGCTGTCGATGATGCTGAACACGGCGTAGGCCCAGCCCACTACCGGCACAAAGTACGAAACTACCCCCACGGCCGCGCCGGTCATGTCGCCTTGGGCAAGGCTGTTCGCAATGCTCAGGAAAGGCAGAACATTGCCCACGGTATTGGCGACCGCCTGGCTTTGCAGCGCCAGGGTTTCGGCGGCGAGATCTATGGTGCCCTCGCTAATGGCGGCAAAGGCCTGCGAGGCGGCAGAATCAGAGAAGGCTTGCGCGCCGAATGCAATCGCTTGGGCACCCGCTGTCACGGTACCCAGCATGTCGCCTCGCTCCAATGCCGCATCCAGGCTCATCAGACTCAGGATGCCCGAAGCGGTGTTGGCCACACCGGAGAGGTTGAGATTGGAGGCGCCGTTGAGCGTGGAAAGATCGTTCGCCAGCCGCAGGCCGGAAGCCACCAGCGGTAACGGCTCGCCGCTCTGGATAGCTTTGATCAAGGAGAGCGAGTCGATGAGGGTGGGGCCGTAGGTGGCGACGCTGTTGAGGAGGGTTGTCGCACCAGAAGCGATACTGTGGAACAGGGTCCCGATGCCGGAAATCGTCCCCTCGCTGAGATTGACGGTTTGGCCGCCCTCACCGAGCATCTTCATGAGCTTCTGGCTGTTCTCTTCCACCATCTGGAACTGGGCCACGAAATTGCCATTGGCGTCCCGAATCCAGCCGATGCTGTCATATTGCGGGTCGTAGTCGGTCCACACTTGACCGTATCTTGCGGTAAGTTGCGCGGTGATTGCTTGCCAGTTACGGTACTCAGTGAGCCAGGTATGTGCTTGTCCTACTTGTTCGTTGTATTGGATGTTCGTATCCCGTAGCGCACTCAGGCCAGCCGCAGTCTCGGCATCGGCGGGAGTGACGGACGTGCCATCTTGGCTTGGCATGCTCCAGGTGCCAGACGCCGCATCATAGGAGTAACCGTTGAGCGTGTCGGTTGGCTTGGGGGTGGCAATAGCATCTTCCAAGCGGTCGATATAGTGCTGGCCGAGCACGGTGTGACCGAAGACCAGTACGCCAATTGAGGGATTCACGGCCGTCGCCACAAAGCTGGCGAAAATTGTCAGCCCTTCGAGGCTGCTCGGATCGTAGTTAGCGATGTTGCCCAGTTGCACGCCGCGCGTACTCACGGCATCGAAGGCCATGTTGAAGTTGTTGATGTTGGTAAAGTCAGCAGCACTCGCGTTTGGATTTGCACCAGGCAAGGCGGGGTAGAGAACTTCAACCCCTGGAGCATTGTAGGTGAAAGCCGGCCTGTTCTCGATAGCTGCCACCAACTGGACAAGTGCTCCGCCTAGGCTATGTCCGGTGAGGGTGATGTTCGAGCCATATTCGTTCTTGATCTGCGTGTAGAACGCTGCGGCTTCAGGATATTGCCCAGGTACATCGTTTTGCAGCGCCAATTGCAGGTCGCTGCCAGTAAGGTCCTTGATGCCGTCGGTACCGCGATACGCGACGACGATTTCGCCGGTCGTATCGTTGCGGACAGCCATCGCAGCAAAACCAGTCTTCGTGGATGATGTCGCCGCCAGAAGCGTCCATCCCATAGGTACAGCGCCGTTGCCGTAGGCCGCATTGCTCAAATTTGCATACGTGAGAATTTCCAGTGGATTGTTCGTTGCCATGTTGTCCCCCTTTGAAAATGTTTAATAACCGGTATCCTGTAGACCTTCCTTGCCGGAGTAGTAGCGGGGGTCAGGCAAAATCCTTCCACGCTGCTCCGCCTCCTCACATCGGTACATAAGCTGTTGCCAACCGATAGTTTGCCCATTGACCCGCCAATCGGATGGACGATGCCTCTGTTGGATACACCAGTTCATTACCTTAACCAACGTCACTTTCGGTAACGCCGCCTTGTTGAACGCCTCCGGCACACGGAAGTAGCCATAGGATTTGGGGGTGGGGCCAGGGTCGAACGTGTCCTTGATGCCTGGCTCATATGTTCCATGTGCCGGTCCGTTCCTACGTTTTTCTTTGTTGTATGGGTTTTCTCCCTGAAGGGATAGCCAGTGGCTCCCTCCGTCTTTCAGAGGTGCGGTTACTTCACAGGCAAAAGACGCGAGCAAACCGATATACGATAGGCCTGGCGCCAAGTTAGGGTGGTACTCCCGCACCCCGAATTTCTCAAAACGACCATCCAACGGGTCTGCGAAGATGAGAGGTTGGGCTTCCATATTGAACGGAGCCGGTTTAGACGCACGTATCGCCTGCGTGTCCCTTTCCTCGACAGGGTCAAGCCGCTTAAAGCTCCCCGAGACGCGTGCCGGATAAACCGGGAAAATGTGTCTCGGCTTGCCGGATTCGGCTAGAGGTAAAACCGTCGAGCTATCGAAATACGCACCGATCTCACATGCGTATAGTTCCGGGTAACTCGGGTTGACCCCTGCCCAGAGGTTTATCTTGTAAATTCGTAGAGCCAATGCCTTCAATCCGTCTCGGAGTTCGGGATCAGCTTTGTCCACCGGAAACCCCTTGAACCGCTTGGCAAACGCTTCGCTGTACACCCAGAACTCCCAGAACGGTTTATCACCCAGAACTGGGTCAGGCTTTTCCACAGGAACCTGCTTGGGCCAGACGGTTACATATTCCGGCGCCGCCCATGCTTGTGCAGTGAGGCAAAACGCAAGGAAGACAAGCCAAGCATGCGACAGCCCCCGCTTTGTCGTCGAATTCATGCCGCCATCCTTTCGCAGAAGTACAGTACTTCATTCGCCGCCACAGTCCCGTTCTGGTTGGCCCCTATCCGGGTCAGATAGTCGACGCGCGTGCCTTCGGTGTCGGCTGTCAGGTCCGGTGAGCCGAGTTCCTTGACCACCCCATTCTGCACGAAACGGCCCATGCTGTAGTTGAGTTCAGTAATGCCCAGCGCCGCAAGGGTCAGCTTTTCCCCGGCCTCGTCCACGCCGTCGCCGTCGTCCTGCCATACCTTCAGCTCATTCCACACCGGGTCGGCGGCAGTGAGCTTGCCGTCGTAGTTGGCATCTACCCACGCCATGCCCGCCAATCCTCTGCGGGAAATGTCCACCACGCCGTTGCTGAACATTTCTTTTCCGCTGTTGGTCGCGCCGTTGTAGTCGCGGTCCAGGGTCAGGAAGGCATCGCCGCCTTTGATCCAGCCGGTGTTCTTGAGAAAGCCGGAATCGTCCACGTCGAATGCAGCACCCGAGGCATCCTTGCCCACGGTCTCGATGCCGTCATTGTCCAGATTGAGCATGACCGGGCGGAAGGTCTGGGTGACGCTGTAGGCGAACTCGCCGAGTTTGGCGTAGCCGCCTTCGATGGCAAGGTTTTTGTTGAAGTGGTGCCCGCCTGGATTTTGTAAGCGGTGCCGGTGTCATCGAAGCTGGAGGTGAACGCGGTCGCTCCGGCGCCGGTCAGCGCGCGGTCGCTTTCGGCCTTGCGGTCGCTCTGGCTTTGGCCCACTGATAGGTAACCATAGAAACCAGTGTCGGCGGCCTGGGTGGATGTGGTAAACCCTGTGATGATGGCCATAAGGACAAGTGCGGGTTGATTGTTTTTCATATGAATCCCCTTTTAGGTAAAAAAAAACAGGTAAAAAATTTGTTCACTGTGTTGATGCTGTGGTTGGGACTAACGGCAGCGAATAATTGCCGCCGGTTTTCCGAAACCCCAACCGTTGTAGAAACCGGTTCATTTTTTCCAGCTCCACGCCGCTGTTTACGCCTGCGTTGAGTTCTACCGCCCCCCGGTTCTCCGCCCATTTTCGGAAAGCGCCCAGCAGGCGGAGCCCCGCGCCGCCCATGCGTTTTTCCGGCAGCACGTCGTAATGGATGATGCTGGCGACGAGCTGGTCGGAGAAGAAATGCCGCTCCACACAACCGATAATGCCGCCGACGGGCTGGCCTTGACTGTCCTCTGCCACGAAAAAGCAGTGCGTGCCATTCTTGTTCTGCCCGATGCCAATGACGGCATGCAGTTGCTGGGTGACCCGCTCCGGGTTGTAGGTATAGGAGGCAAAGCGGGTCATGGCGTGGAAGCGCTGACCCAGATCGACAAAGGCCGCTACATCGTCGGGAGTGGCGAAACGGATTTTCATGCACGGGTTTCCTGAGTTTGATCGGCTTGATGGGTGTGGATGGGGGCGCTGGGCACCGTGACGGCATGTGCTCCAATCCTGACTGCTTCATCCACCTGCAAGCCCTTCGGCAGGGCATGGGTGATGAAGAGCATGCTGACCTTGCCGCGCAGCTGGTTGATGGTGGTGGCAAAGTGTTCTGCCGTGGCGCTATCGAGGCTGCTGGTGGCTTCGTCGAAAATAAGGATTCGTGGCTGTTTGAGCAGTGCCCGGGCAATGGCCAGGCGTTGTTTTTGGCCGCCGGACAGACCTGAGCCGCGTTCGCCGATTTCGGTCTGGTAACCCTGCGGCAGGACTTCGATCACATCGTGAATCTCCGCCATGCGGCAGGCGCGCACGACTTGTTCGAAGCTGGCATGGGGGTTGGCCATGAGCAGGTTGTCATACAGGCTGCCGGAGAAGAGCACGGTTTCCTGTGGTACCACACCGAAGTAGTGGCGCAGTTCGTTGGCTGCCAGGTGACGGATATCGTGTCCGTCTATTTTGATGCTACCCCCGGCGGGCTGGTAGAAGCCCTGCAGCAATTTGGTGAGGGTGCTTTTACCAGAACCTGACGGCCCCATAACGGCGACGATTTGACCGGGTTTTACCACAAGACTGAAGTCTTGATAGAGAAACGGCAAGTTATCGTTATAGCGAAAACTCAAATGATCAATATCCATCCGTCCTTTGCCTTCGCGCAGGCGGGTGGGGAGGACGGAATACGGCTCGGCAGGGGCATTCATGATGTCGCCCAGGCGCTGCACCGATAAATTGGCTTGCTGAAACTGCTGCCACAGGCCAACCAGACGCAACATGGGCTGCGACAGCCGGCTGGCAAACATCTGAAAAGCCACCAGCATGCCGATGGTGAAGTCGGTGCCGGTCATGACCATGTAGGCACCGGCCACCAGAATAAGCAGCGAGAGCGTTTGTTCCAGCCCGCTGGCGATAACATTGTAGGTGTTGGACAGTTGCCGTACGACAAAGCCGGAGCGCAGATAATCAGCCAGATAGTCACTGTAACGCGCCCTGAGTTGGGGTTCCATCTGCAGGCTTTTAACGGTTTCCAGCCCGGCCACGTATTCAGTAGTAAAAGCCTGGTTGCGGGCCCCGAGCAGAAACTGTTCGTTCAACTTGATACGGAATACCGGGGCAACCAGTAGACTGAGGCCGACGATAAGGCCAATGATGGCCAGGGCAATGAAGGTAAGCGCCACGCTGTAATACAGCATGATGCCGGCAAAGATGAGCAGGAAGGGTAAATCCAGCACCAGCGTCACCGCCGCGCTGGCGACAAATTCGCGAATGTTCTCTACCCCGTGCAGGCGGGCGGCAATCACCCCGGTAGGGCGGTGCTCGAAATAACGCGGCGGCAGTTTGAACAGGTGGTCGAACACGGCGGCACCCAACACGGCATCGACCCGGTTGCCGGTATGCAACACCAGATACTGGCGCACCCAGGTGAGCAGTGAGGTGAACAGCATGAATACGGCCAGGCCAATGGCAATGACGATAAGTGTGCTTTGGGTGTGATGTACGACTACCTTGTCGATCACCACCTGAGTAAACAATGGCGTCCCCAGTGCCAGCAGTTGAATCACCAGTGAGGCAATGATCACATCGCGCCAGACGCGCTTGTGCCTCATCAGTTCTGGAATAAACCAGCGAAAGCCAAATTCTGGCCGCCCGGCGGCAGCTTGGTCGGGGTCGGTAATCACCGCGGCAGCCAGCGCAAGCTGAAAAACTGTTCCGGTGAAGCGTGCAGCAAACTCCTGCAATGTTAAATGCGTGGGGGTGTTGCTGCCTGCATCGAACAGGGCGACACTGTCTTCACCCGTCTGGATAACAATAGCCGGGCAGTGGGTGGACTCTTCCTCACGTAACACCACCAGGCAAGGCAGATTCAGCTTGCCAATATCTGCTGCCCCACATTCCTGGCGCTTGATCTTGAAACCCAGCGCCCGGGCGGCGTGTATCAGTGAATCGGCGCTGTAAGGGGGCGGAAATTGCCGGGCAAGCAGTTCGGCATCAAACGGTTTGCGGTTGAGGGCACAGAAGCTGCCCATGGCCCAGACGACATCTTCAATACAGAAAGAATACCCGGGCGCGTGGCGGCGGATATCGACACGACCAGGTCTGACCAGGCGGAGAAGTCTGCGCGGCATTGGTGGCTTGAGTAGGAAACCGATATGTGTTTTCTAGTGATCAAAAGCTCAAAATTTGGGTGATTGCTTACACGCATTGCAAATATTTGTCAATTTATTTATTTTCGGTTGATTAAGCTCATTGGTTGTTTTGGTGCGAATTACCCATGTTTATGATATGGTTATTCTGCAAACAACATGCCAGTTCTTCGATTGATCCTTTATGTCGTCCCGTGCACTGTGAGCTATGGCACAGCCGGAGAGGGATTCATTTCCAGGGTTTTCACCATTGAAGTGATAGTCTGAACACCACAATTTCCAGGGGTAATTACCTGATTTTGTGCCATTAATTTTGGCACTTTTGGCATATTGCCAACACTTCCTTCATTCAGGGCGGCGCAGGTTCCGGTTATATGACAGCGGTGGCTCCCTTGAATGCCGCAGGCAATCCGACGGTGGCGGATGCGGTTCTTGGCCGGCTGGCCAGCGCAGCACGCCGGATTGAATAGAAGGTTCATTCCACTACAATTTTCTCCAGCCCTTCCACTGCTTTCGGGTAATCCATTTTCAGACCTTCCAGCGTATCGCAAATCACACTGGAAACAATCAGATTGCGCTGCAATTTTGAATTGGCAGGCACGATAAACCACGGTGCCTGCCTGGTGCTGGTGGCGGATATGGCATCGGTATAGGCGTCCATGTAGTCATCCCACCGGGCTCGGCTGGCGAGGTCGCCGGGATTGAATTTCCACTGTTTTCTGGGGGTGTCACGGCGTTCAAGGAGACGTTTCTTTTGCTCGTCCTTGGAGATATGCAGATAGAACTTCAGAACCGTGGTGCCATTCTCCACCAGAAACTGTTCGAACTCATTGATCTGCCGATAGCGCGACTTGCAGGTACCGGTGTCGATCCAGCCGTTGACGCGGGTGATCAGCACGTCTTCATAATGGCTGCGATTGAAAATGACGATTTCGCCCTTGGCGGGCGTTTTGGCATGTACGCGCCACAAAAAGTCATGCGCCAGTTCCTCCGCAGTGGGTGCCTTGAAAGCGGCGACTTTGACGCCTTGCGGATTCACGCCATCGAACACCATACGGATGGTGGAATCCTTGCCTGCCGTGTCCATTGCCTGCAACACGATGAGCAGCTTGTGTCTGCCTTCGGCGTAGAGCAATTCCTGCAGGGATTCGAGTCTGGCACGCAGCGTGTCCAGTTTCGCCCTGGCGCTGTCTTTGTCGCCGTTGATGAGCGATTTGTCGCCGGCCTCGAACTGGCTCAGCCTGAACTGGCTGCCGGGTTTGATTTTGTAAGGTTTGATGTCCATTTATTGAGTGCCTCTGAAAGTTTACGGCGCGCCTGAATACAGGAATAGTAGCCGTAATGCGCGCATGATTCGCTATTTCTGGCGGCAATCGAATTCCACCGGATGGTTACGGAACTATCTAAAACGTCATGAGTCCTCGTATCCATGGAATCGATCATCAATAATGGACACCATCGCCATGACGGGAAATTCGCCGGCGCAACAAGCGTTTCAGTTGCTGAAACAACATATTTCGCAACACATCATTGGCCAGGAAGTGCTTGTCGAGCGGCTCCTGATAGCGCTTCTGGCCGATGGCCACCTGTTGGTCGAAGGCGCGCCGGGTCTTGCCAAGACGCGCGCCATCAAGGTTTTGAGCGAGGGCATCGACGGCGATTTTCACCGCGTACAGTTCACACCGGATCTGTTACCCGCCGATCTTACCGGCACCGATATTTTTCGTCCACAGGATGGTTCTTTCCAGTTCCAGCGCGGCCCGCTGTTCCACAACCTGGTACTGGCCGACGAGGTGAACCGGGCGCCGGCCAAGGTGCAGTCGGCGCTGCTCGAGGCCATGGCGGAGCGACAGATCACCGTTGGCACCACGACGTATCCACTGCCGAAACTGTTTCTGGTCATGGCCACCCAGAACCCCATTGAGCAGGAGGGAACCTACCCGCTTCCGGAAGCTCAGCTCGACCGTTTCCTGCTGCACGTAAAGGTCGATTATCCCAAAGCCGAGGCCGAGCGGCAGATACTGCAACTGGCCCGTGACGAAGCGTCGCAACAGATTCGCAATACGGCGCCGGCTGTGGCCAGACTTGGCCAGGAAATCCTGCTTGCCGCGCGCCAGGAGGTGCTGGAGGTCTACATGGCCGACAACCTGGAGCGTTACCTGGTCGAGATTATTCTTGCCACCCGCGACCCATCATCCTACAACCCCGCTCTGGGCAGCTGGGTGCAATGGGGCGCCAGTCCGCGCGCCACGATTGCCCTCGACCGTTGCGCGCGCGCCCATGCCTGGCTGGCAGGGCGCAATTATGTGGGACCGGAAGATATTCAGGCCCTGGCTTTTGATGTGCTGCGCCATCGCGTGCTGCTGAGCTATGAGGCGGAGGCAGAAGGTCACACCCCTGACCACTTTATCGAGAAACTGGTCGACCTGATCCCGGTGCCATGATTCCCCCATTCGGGCACAGCAGGCCCTTCTACACCCGCCCGGCTTCCGTGCCGGCAGACCTGCCGAATCAGGACGATGGCGTGGTACGGATAAGTTTGTCCTCCCTGATCGCCCTGCATCACGCCGCCGAATCGCTGCCGCTCAAACCTGGGCGGATTCGTTCGCCTGTCAGCGGCGGCTACCGTTCCCCTTTCAAGGGGCGCGGCATGGAGTTCGATGAGGTGCGCCCCTACATGCAGGGCGACGATGTGCGCAGTCTCGATTGGCGCGTGACCGCGCGTACCGGCCGTCCGCATACCAAGCTGTTTCGCGAGGAACGCGAGCGTGCCGTGCTGCTC
The DNA here is from genome assembly GCF_009938015.1 of Sulfuriferula plumbiphila. NCBI lineage: Bacteria > Pseudomonadati > Pseudomonadota > Betaproteobacteria > Nitrosomonadales > Sulfuricellaceae > Sulfuriferula > Sulfuriferula plumbiphila. The sequence goes on from NZ_AP021884.1 coordinate 1,779,496, forward strand.
TGGGTTGACTTGCGCCACGCCATGTTTTTTGCCACCAAGGGCGCGTTCAAGGCGGTGCGTGCGGCCCAGGCGGCTGCCCTGCTGGGGTGGCGTGCCGTGGCTCAGAGTGACCGGCTCGGCGCCCTGCTGTTCTCCGAGGAGACGCATATCGAGCTGCGCCCCAGGCGCGGCAAAGCGGCCTTGCTGCATGTGCTGAGCCGCATCGCCGATCACCCGGCCTGGCAGCACCGGGCTGCCGGCAGCGATGCGCTGGCGGCAGCCAGTGCGCTGAACCAGACGCTGGTGCGTCTGCGCCGGGTGGCACAGCCGGGCAGCCTGATCATCCTGCTGAGCGATTTTGCCTACATCAATGGCCAGGGGAGCGCGCATCTGGGCCAGCTAGCCCGCCATAACGATCTCATTCTCGCCGACATCCACGACCCGCTGGAGGCCGAGCTGCCTCCGCCAGGACATTATCGGGTGAGCGACGGCGAGCGGTTCCTGACCCTGGCGACCGAAGACCCGCATTTACGCGAGCGCTATCGCCAGGGTTTTATCAGGCGACAGACCGCGCTGCAGCAGCTATGTCGCCGATATGGCATGACCCTGCTGCCGCTGACCACCTCCGCAGACCCGCTGGCTGCGCTTCAGCAGGGATTGGGGCTGCGCTGATGAATCCGGCGTTGAGCCAGTTGCGCGATATACACCTGCCTGCGCGCATCTCCTGGTGGCCGCCGGCACTGGGATGGTGGCTGCTGGCTGCAGCCATCCTGCTGATAGCGCTTGCGCTGTATGGCTTGCATCGCCACCGTCGCCGGAACCACTGGCGCCGTTTTGCATTGAGTGAACTGAGCCGCCTGCGCGAACTGCATGAGACGCAGCAATCCGCACCCTGCGCCCTGGTCAGCGAACTGTCGATCCTGCTGCGCCGGGTGGCGGTCAGCCGCTTTCCCCGCGCGGAGGTGGCGGCGCTCAACGGTGACGCGTGGCTTGCTTTTCTCGATCACAGCCTGGGTGAAGGCGCTGCTTTTCAGTCGCACGCCGGGCGTCTGTTGACCACCGTTCCGTATCGTCCGGATGCGGCCATCGATCCGGGTTCCCTGCGTGCTTTATTGGCACTGGGCGAACGCTGGCTGAAGAAGCTGCCGCGAGGCAAAAAATGATCCACTTCGAGTGGCCGTGGCTTTTTCTCATTTTGCCGCTGCCGCTTTTGCTGCGTCTCTCGCTGCCACGTGCCGATGAAATCAGGGAGGCCGCGTTGCGCGTACCCGGCCTTGATCCTTTTGCCATGGAAAGCGCTGCGAAACCCGGCAGGCTGGCGCAGCGACGCGGCCGGGCATGGCTCGGCGCCCTGGCATGGTTGCTATTGGTTACGGCTGCGGCACGCCCGGTCTGGCTCGGTGATCCCATCGACTTGCCGGTCAGCGGGCGCGACCTGATGCTGGCGGTGGACCTCTCCGGCAGTATGCAAACCCCTGATTTTGCCATTCATGGACAACGTGTGAGCCGCCTCGACGCCATCAAGGAGATTGCCGGCGACTTCATAGACCGGCGCGTCGGCGATCGCATCGGATTGATCCTGTTCGGCACGCAGGCTTATTTGCAAACCCCGCTGACTTTCGACCGCAAGACCGTACACACGCTGCTTGACGAGGCCGCCATCGGTCTGGCCGGTGAACAAACGGCTATCGGCGACGCCATCGGCCTGGCGGTAAAACGCTTGCGGGAACGTCCGCATGGCAACAAGGTCCTGATATTGCTGACCGATGGCGTCAGCAACGCCGGCGCGGTGACACCGCTCAAGGCGGCAGAGCTGGCTGCCCAGGAGGGGGTCACCATCTACACCATCGGCATCGGCGCCGATGAGATGCAGATTCCTTCGCTGTTCGGCATGCAAAGCGTCAACCCTTCCGGCGACCTCGATGAAGATACGCTGCGCGCCATCGCCAAGGCGACCGGTGGACGCTATTTTCGTGCCCGTGACACCGAACAGTTGAACCAGATATATACCATCCTGGATAAACTGCAGCCGGTCGATCAGGAGAAACAGACCTTTCGCCCGCACACCACGCTGTTCTACTGGCCGTTGGCCATCAGCCTGCTTCTTGCAGGGCTGCTTCTGCTTCCGAATGCGGGAAGGAGATGAGGCCATGGGCATGATTGCGACATTTCACTTTTTGCGGCCCGTCTGGCTGCTCGCCCTGCTCCCGCTGGCCGCACTGCTCTGGCTGATGTGGCGCCGGCGCCTGGTCAGTCGCAGCTGGCAGCGCGTGGTGGAGCCGCGGCTACTGGCCCATCTCCTGATCGGAAAAAATGCCCGCCAAGGCCCTTGGGTCCTGTTCGTCGTCGGCCTCGGCGGCCTGCTGGCAATCCTCGCTCTGGCCGGCCCGGCATGGCAGAAACTGGCGCAGCCGGTATTTCGCCAGCAGTCGGCACTGGTTGTGCTGCTCGACCTGTCCCGTTCGATGGATGCCACCGATATCAAACCCAGCCGCCTGCAACGGGCACAACTGAAATTACGCGATATCCTCAACCAGCAAAAGGAAGGCGAAACGGCGCTGATCGTCTACGCCGCCACCCCCTTTGTGGTCAGCCCGCTGACCACTGATGCCAAGACCATCGTCAGTCAGATCGATAGCCTTACCACCGGCCTGATGCCGGCGCAGGGTTCACGCCCCGATCGCGCGATCAGCCTGGCGCAGAAACTGCTGGACCAGGCCGGCGCCACCCACGGCGGTGTGCTGCTGATCACAGATGGCCTCAACGGCAGTGAGTCGAACTCACTTGAGGCTGCAATCAGCCATCTGGTCAAGGCCGGGCACCGGTTATCGGTATTGGGCGTCGGCACCACTGAAGGCGCGCCCATTCCCGATCCCCATGGCGGATTTTTCGAGAGCGATGACGGTGCCATTGTCATTCCCAGGCTGGACGATGCCAGCCTCGAAGCGCTTGCACGCCAGGGTCACGGTGTCTATCGGCGCCTGAGCACCGATGACAGCGATTTCCGCGCCCTGCTGGCGCCATTCAAGCGCACGCTTGACCCGCAACAGGGTGAAAAGGCCGATGGCCTGATGAGCGATCAGTGGCGCGACGAAGGACCCTGGCTGCTGCTGCCGCTGCTGCTGCTCGGCGCCCTCGCCTTTCGTCGCGGCTATCTTGTTGTGTTGCTGCTGATCATCCTGCCGCAGACGCATCCGGCCTATGCGTCCGGATGGAGCAGCCTGTGGCTGCGCGACGACCAGCGTGGGCAGCAAGCCATGGATGCCAAACAGCCGCAACTGGCTGCCAGACTTTTTCATGATCCCGAGTGGCGTGCTGCTGCCGAATATCGGGCTGGAAATTACCAGGCAGTGCTGGATAGCCTGAAGGGAATCGACACGGCCCAGACTGATTACAATCGCGGCAATGCGCTGGCACAACTGGGGCGCCTGCCCGAGGCAATGCGCGCCTATGATGAAGCATTGAAACGTGACCCCGGGCTCGACGATGCCCGTTATAACCGCACTCTGGTCGAAGAATTATTGAAAAAACAGCAGCAAAAAAAGCAGCAACACGCCAGCAATCAGCAGCAAGCTTCAAAAAACGGGCAACAGGGAAAGTCCGCCGGGCAATCGCAGCAGACATCGCCGCAATCGCGGCAAGGCAATCAACCGCCCAATCAGAAATCCGATCAAGCTACGCACAGCCAGGGCAATACTGGCAAGCAGAAGCCAGATGTCGGACATCAACAGAACGATGCCGCTGAGCAGCCGGGGGTTCAACCTCAGGACCAGGCAACTCAAAAGCAAAACCATGGTCACCCACAGCCGCTACCGCAAGCGGCAGATCAGCATTCAGCGCTGCCAGGCAGCACGCAAGCGGCGGTTGATGCGCAGGCGCAACGCAAGCAATTGCAGCAGGCAGACGAGCAATGGCTGCGGCGTATTCCCGACGATCCCGGCGGCTTGTGGCGGCGCAAGTTTCTCTATCAGTACAAACAGCAGCCGCAATTCCAGAAGAGTGAAAAACAGCCATGGTAAAAGCTCGTTTTAATCAGTTTCTGATTCTCCTGATCACGGCGCTGGGTGTGCTGTGCTCGACCCAGTCGTCGGCCTCGTTACAGGTCCAGGTTGACCGCAACCCCGTCGCCGTGAACGAATCGTTCAACCTCACGCTGCAAAGCACTGACAGCAGCAGCGGGGAGCCGGACCTGAGCGCGCTGAAGCGGGACTTCGATGTGCTCGGACAGAGCAAAAGCAGCAGTTTCCAGATCATTAATGGTCAGGTCACCCACAATACCCAGTGGCAGATCAGCCTCACCCCGAAACATGCCGGACAACTGCAGATTCCTGCAATCCCTGTAGGGGGACAGTCCAGCCCACCGCTCAGTCTTACCGTGACGGCTGCAAATCAGGCGGACACCGCGCAACAGGGCAAGAATCTGTTTCTCGAAGTCAGCGCAGAACCGCAGACGGTTCATGTGCAGCAGCAGATCATCTTTACCGTACGTCTGTATAGTGCGCTCAGCCTGGGCGACGGCAGCAGTCTGAGCGACCCCGAATTCCCGAATATGGATGCGGTGGTCGAACGGCTGGGCAGCGATCATCCGTTCCAGGTCGTCCGCAATGGGCAAGCCTATTCGGTGATTGAACGACGCTACGCTGTTTTTCCGCAACAGAGCGGGCAATTCAGCAGTGCTCCGGTCGTCTTCGACGGTAGTGTCGTGGAAGCAAGTCAGGGTGGCGCTGGCTTCATGTTTAACCCTTTCAACCAGAGCACGCGTCACCTGCGTTTGCGTTCCAAAACCATCGCGTTCTCGGTTAAACCGGTCCCTCCTGGCTTCGACAGTAGCCAATGGCTTCCGGCCAGCAAACTGCAACTGGCGGAACAATGGTCGGAGAATCCGCCCAAATTCACCGTTGGCGAGCCGATCACCCGCACGCTGACGATCACGGCGAACGGCCTGACAGCCTCTCAACTGCCAGCGCTCGATAGCAGCAAAATTGATGGTCTCAAGCTCTACCCGGACCAACCCACGCTTAAAGACAACCAGGATGGCAACGGCATCATCGGCACCCGCGAGCAGAAGATTGCCTTCATCCCCACACGCCCCGGCAATGTCACCCTGCCGGCCATCGAGATCAAATGGTGGAACGTCAATACGGATAAACGGGAAGTGGCGCGTTTGCCCGCCCGCAGCATCACTATCCTCCCCGGCAGCCAGAATCAGATATCCACACCGCCACCCACCATCCCAACAACTGAAGTGCCTGCGCCAGCAATCCTAGCCACGCACGCCTCCCAAGCTGCTGGCGCCGCCATCGCAACCGTTTCTCCCGGCTGGTGGCCGTGGCTATCGCTTTTACTCGGTACGGGCTGGCTTCTTACGGTTCTCGCCTGGTGGTGGCAGGCACGCAAAAAATCTTCGCAAACCGGGGTAAATACCGCGCATGAAGAAAGCCTCAGTCAGCTGGAAAAACAATTCAAAAAAGCTTGCCTGGCAAACGATGCGTCCCAAGCAAAAACGCAACTGCTTGCATGGGCAAAACAACGATGGCGCCAGCCCTCCCCTGCCAGCCTCACCGCCCTGGCACGCCTGTGCGAGCCTGCGCTGGGCGACGCACTGGTGCAACTGGATCGCGCCCTCTATGCGAAGACGCAGGCGCACTGGCAAGGAGAACCCTTGTGGCAGCTATTCAGGCATCACAAACCTAAGGATGTCCGGATTAAAACCGAAAAAGATTCCTCTCTGGAGCCCTTGTACAGGAGCTCATGACAAAAGGGTGCCAACCTCGGCCTGAGCCAACTGTTAACAAGGTTCAATTCAGTAGCGATGCCACTTCAGGCGGCCAATTCCTCATGCGTTATTGCGGCCTCGGGTACCCGACCGGCAAACCTTCTTGGAGACCCGCAGGTTAAATCGTCTCGGATATATTCCGCCAGCACCATCAAAACCCCTTTCACCTTTGGCGACATATCGCCCGCGGCCTTTTTTATGAGCGCCATAGCATCATCCAATGAGTTCCAGTATTGCTCCTGATCCGGCCAGTAACCATCGGGGTGCAAAATCAGATGCATTTTATTTAGCGCATCAACACAGGCCCGCGCGCTCTCAATTCTGATTTGTTCGACAGAATGTAAATTCTCAGCAGTCATGATTTGCTCCTCGAATGTGGTGGGTATGGTTACGCTGCGGCCACTGACTTTTTAGCCAGCTCCTGCAAGGTAAATTCAAGGCCGCTCTGTGTTTCCTGTAGAAATTGAGCCTCAATTGCCAAGTGCGAAAGTAAGCTACCCAGGCTCCGCATGTCGCTGGAGCTGGTCTCCCCCAAAGCTTCGTTATCGGCGGCTGCAAAAATAATCCTGCCGAGAGTGTCTAATCCTCGCATCAAGGTTTCGTTTGCATTCCCGGCATGTCGCGTCGCTGCTGCTGCAATTAACCGACTCTCTGCTGTTGGTATTTGCTTTGAAAAAGCGGAAAAATGTTCAGGTAGTTTGCGCAGCAAGTGCCCAAGCTCATAAGGCGCACGTTCGATGTTAGTGAAATAAGGATTAGCGGTAATGTTAGAATCTGTATCAGCCATGATGTAAAGCTCCTGTTTACGTTGTGGCCAGGCTGGTTTGATGTGTTCGCATCTCTCCAGCCGCTTTGCCTGAAATCGTCAGGCGGCGGTTAAACTCTTATGCCGCCAGCGGTGACACCTCCTTGTCGATCCGCTCCCCGAGTTCCAATTCTGCGGTTTCCAGATCGTACTGAGCCTGGAGATTCATCCAGGTTTGCGCATCCATGCCAAACAGTTTGGCCAACCGTAAGGCGGTATCTGCCGTGATTGCGCGGTTGCCGGCGCAAATCTCATCGACGCGCCGCTGCTGCACATTGATCAGCTTTGCAACCTTGTAACGGGTAATGCCCATGGGTTCAATAAAATCATTCATCAGCACATCTCCGGGATGTACGGGCGCGAGCCGCTTTCCGGTAGCCACGGCGCGAAAGTCCATTTTGTCTAAATCTTTGCGATCAATACTCATTTTGTTACCTCGTCAGTGATAATCAACAATCTCCGCCTCGAACGCATGACCATCACGCCATGTGAAACAGATACGCCACTGGTCATTGATGCGAATGCTCCATTGTCCTGCGCGGTCGCCCTTAAGCTGTTCCAGACGGTTGCCGGGTGGCACGCGCAGGCTTTCCAGCATTGCCGCCGAGTCAATCAGTTTCAACTTTCTCCGGGCCGTAGCCTGGATGGTCTTGGGCAGCTTCCGCACCTCAAAGCCATGGAAGATTGCGGCGGTCTGCTTGTCAGCGAAAGTCTGAATCATGGTTTATGATATTGAACAGCGTTAGTATTGTAAAGCGTTATTATTGGTTGATCTTTGTTTCCGCATCATGCGGCGCTTACCAGCCGCACCACGTTACCCGCGCCCGCACAGTAACGCCCCCATGTGTCCATGAGCTCCCTGCGGCGCTCGAACAGGTCGCTGCGCATATACGCGGCCTCGGTCTTGTCCTGATTGCTGTGTGCCAGTGCGGCCTCCATAACGGCGCGGGGGATAGACGTTTGCTCAGCGCCCCAGTCGCGGAATGATGATCTGAACCCGTGAACGGTGACGCCATCGGCAACGGTGCGCAGCGTCTTGTTGACTGCGACATCGGACAATAAGCCGCCACGCGTACCTGGAAATACCAGCTCTGTGCCTGCCATGCGCCATTGTTGCATCGTGGTAAGTATCTCAACTGCCTCGGCACACAGAGGGACACGGTGTTCTTTTCCTGCCTTCATCCGGCTGGCCGGAATCGTCCAGACTTTCGCGTCCAGGTCTATCTCGGCCCATGTTGCGCCGCGTGCATCGCCCGAACGAACCGCCGTCAGGATGGTAAAGCGCAGCGCATAGGCCGACACGAAAGCCTTGCCACGCAATGCGGACATGATGCGCGGTACATCGGTATAAGGTGCGGCGGGGTGGTGGATGCGCTTATAGACCTTTGTCGGTGCAGGCAGCACCTTGTCCATGACGCCTTTCCAGCGCGCAGGGTTGCGGCGGTCCTTGAACGTCATCGCCGTCGCGTCAGGCTTAACCCGTATCACGTCAGCAGGGTCGGTGCCATCAGATACTGACCGGCGCATCTGCTCTGCCTTATCGCGTGCCTCAGCCAGCGTCCGGGTATGTGTCGCGCCATGCCGATCTTGCGCACCTTGCCTGCCTGCTTGTATCTGAACACCCACGATCTGGCGTTGCCCTTCACTCTCAAGTAAAGATTGCCGCCGTCCGCATGATTGCCGTCGCCCAAGGTATCAATCTGACGCGCAGATAAAAGCTTGATTGAAGCCATTTGTTCTTACCCTTGTTCTTACCCGCTAACCCGGATTGTTAGCAAACTTTGGCGAACGTGTGCGGCTTTTAATATCTATGAAGGCTACCGTTTATAAGGTTTCTTGTGGATTTATGCGGAATGTGGCGAACGTGGGTTAAGCGGCTAACTCCTCCGCCGTGATGCGGTAGCTGAACTGGTCTGGCATGAGTTGCTCGCGCGGAATGCCGGCCAGTTCCGCGTACGGGTACATCAGGTAGTTGATGGGATTGGCTGCCGCCTTGGGTAGGAGGGAAAAATCTCGCGCATGATTGAACGCTACCCAGTTCATTTCCCAGTAACCGAACAGCTTTGCGCGCAGTGCAGCGATTTTTGGATCGTCAAGCGGCAGTTTCTCCTCCAATACGGCTTTTCTCACATCTGCCGGGTCTACCGGTACCCAGCCGTACCCGGCCAGGTAGAACTCAGCCCGGCAGTGCTGGGCACGGGTGACATCGCCGGTTTTACCCAGGCTTTTGAACTGCCTGGATTCAGCTACACGGATGCCGAAAACATCCCGTGCGGGAATACCCGATGCCCGCGCCAGGCCGACGAACAGTGAACTGATGTCAGCGCACTTGCCGCCGAGATTGCCGGTTTCCAGCATGGTTTTGAGGTCGCCGAGACCACAGCCTTGCGTTTTTGGGTCGCGAAAGCTGTTGTCCACTACCCACTCGTAAATGGCGCGCGCTTTTTCCAGAGGGGTGTAGGCACCCTGGGTGGCTTTGCGCGCAGTGTCGAGCACGATGCCGTCCACCGGGATGTGTCGACTGGGTTTAAGGAAAGCTTGCACAGCAGGCGGCAAGGTGCCCTTGAAATCGGTCGCCAAAAATTTGGCCGATACGCTGCGATCCACGGTACGCGCCAGGCAGGAGACGCTGAGTTGTCGCGGCTTGCTGTCTTGCCATAATGTATGGTTATAGCTGGCGTCGGCACGCGTATCGACAATGATCCGATTGGAATCAGCTTCGCCGACGCTTTCGACGTTGCCTGCCTGTTGCCATCCGTCCACCGCGGTTTCTGGCAGGGGGAGCCAAAGGCTGGCAGGCGTGCCCTCGGTGGGCAGATTGATCTGGTAGGTAAGGCGGAAGGTGCGCCAGTTCCGGGCAGGTTCAGCAACGCTCAAGCGGGAGGAAATGAGGGTTAGGGAGGAGCCGGCAGTGGCCAGCTTAATGAAATCACGGCGTTTCATGAACTTCTCCTGATGGACGTTGGTGCAGCTGTGATACAGCGGATAATTGTTCCAGCTTCAACGTTGAGTTTTACTTGCCTGTTAGCCGCTCCGCAGAAACTGATCTTACAGTGGATGCCATCGTCCCGACACCGGCAAAATTCGGCGCCGCAACCGGTCAGATCTCCACAAACTCCAGCGCATTCCCATCCGGGTCGCGGCAAAACAGCGCGGGCCGGCCAGACTGGCTGGAAGTATAAGCCACACCCGCGTGGTCGAAGCGCGCTTTGAGTTGGGCAATATCCGTTACGGCCAGCGCGATATGGCGGTCGCGTCCCCCATGCTCTGGACGCGCCAGGCCGGCCTCCGGGTTGGGCAGGCGTAGCAAATGTATCTGGCACGCGCCGATGTCATACCAGACTCCCGCAAAACGCATCTCCGGACGCTGGGGGCTGGCACTCAGGCCCAGCACGCCTTCGTAAAAAGCCCGCGCACGGGCAAGGTCCTCAACCAGTAAAGAAGCGTGCAACAGGCGCGTAACGATCGTCATACGGCTTCCTGGTGTTCCATCTGGCCGGAAAACAGGCTGGCGGCAACAATCATCGCCGCGCCCAGCCATTCCTTGCCGTGCAGCAATTCACCAGCCAGATAATAGGCAGACAGCGCCGCCACCACCAGTTCAAACAGCAGAATCACAATGGCGCGGTTGGCAGACACATGAATCAGCCCATACTGAATGGACAGGGTGACGCCCAGCATGGCCAGGGCCACCACAACCAGTCCGCCCCATACCATCGGGCCAAGGCTGGCCAGGCCATCAAAAGAGCCCGGCCTGAGCAACAGCAACGGCAATGAAATCAGCGTTGCGCCCAGCCATACACCGAGTGATTTGGCCTCGATGCTGATGTGCCGGGCGCGGCGCGACAATACGTTGGTCAGGGCAAAACTAAAACCGGCAGAGAGCCCCATCCATTCTGCCCAATTCGCCGGCAGCGGCAAACGCCCGTCCGGCTGCCACAGCATGACCACGGCACCGCACAGCGACAGCAGCATGATGAGGTAACCCACGCGCCCCAGGCGTTCGCCCAGAATCAGCCGCGAGAACACAATGGTCCACAATGGCGCGAGGTAAAACAGCAGCATCACGCGCATGATCTCGCCGTCGATCACCGCCAGCACGTAGGCGATATTGGTCCAGCCGGAACTGAGCACGATCGCCAGCCACAGCCACACGCTGCCGCTCAGGGTGCGCAAGGCCTTGAAATAAAACGGCACGCCGATCAGCAGCGCCAGCCCATAGGTGATGAACGACGCCATCAGCCCGGACACCCCCGCCGCGCTCAGCAAGCGGTAGGGATACCAGATCAGCCCCCACAGGGTGGCGCTGGCAAGCAGGGCGAATACCGGCAAAACCGGGTTTTTGTTTGAGTGCTGTAGCGTGTGCTGCATTATAATTGCGCTTTTTCCATCGTTTGCGGCCATGAACCCATACCTCGACCGCCTCCAGCCTTATCCGTTCCAGAAATTACGCGAGCTGTTTAGCGGCATCACGCCGAACCCGCAATATACGCCAGTCAATCTTTCCATCGGCGAGCCCAGGCATGCCACGCCACAGTTTATCAAGGATGCGCTGATTGCCAACCTGGACGGACTGGCGAATTATCCGCTGACCGCCGGCGTGGAACCGTTGCGCCATGCGATTTCCGCCTGGATTGCGCGTCGTTACGGCATTCCCGCGCCCGATGCCGGCACCCAGGTATTGCCGGTGAACGGCAGTCGCGAGGCGCTGTTTGCGTTTGCGCAGACGGTGATCAACCCGTGCTTCGCCAGCCCGGTGGTGATTTCGCCCAACCCGTTTTACCAGATTTACGAAGGCGCGGCACTGCTGGCCGGCGCGCAGCCGCATTATCTGCCCACGCTGCCGGAAAACGGCTACCGCATGGATTTTGCCAGCGTGCCGGAAACCGTGCTGGCGCGCACCCAGCTGGTCTATGTGTGCTCGCCCGGCAACCCCACCGGCCGGGTGATGGACCGGGACGAATGGCGCGCATTGTTTGAATTGTCCGACCGCCACGGTTTCATCATCGCCGCCGACGAGTGCTATTCGGAAATCTACTTTGACGAAGCCCTGCCCCCGCTGGGCGCGCTCCAGGCCGCGCAGCAACTGGGGCGCAGCGACTACAAGAATCTGCTGGTGTTCTCCAGCCTGTCCAAGCGCTCCAACGTGCCGGGGATGCGTTCCGGTTTCGTCGCGGGCGATGCGGCGCTGCTCGCCAAATTCCTACTGTACCGCACCTACCACGGCTCGGCGATGTCGCCGACTGTACAAATGGCCAGCGCGGCGGCGTGGAACGATGAGGCCCACGTGGTCGAGAACCGCCGCCTGTACGCGGGAAAATTCGCCGCCGTGCAACCGCTGCTGGCGCAAGTGATGCAGGCCCCGATGCCCGATGCCGCATTCTACCTGTGGGCGCGTGTACCGGGCGGCGACGATACCGCCTTCGCCCGCGACCTGTACCGCGATTACCATGTCACGGTGCTGCCGGGCTCGTACCTGGCGCGCGATTTTGCCGGGGTGAATCCGGGCAAGGGTTTCATCCGCATTGCCCTGGTCGCCGCGCTGGCCGAGTGCGTGGACGCTGCGCAAAGAATTAATAAATTACTTGAATAACACACTTCAACCAATTAAAAGGAAATAAAAATGACAGAAACACAGCAACTTATCGAAGCAGCCTTCGAACGCCGTGCCGACATCAACCCGCGCAACGCCGATGCCAAACTCAAGGACGCCGTCGCCCACGTGATTGAAGAACTCGACAAGGGCCGCCTGCGCGTCGCCAGCAAGGAAAACGGCGAATGGGTCACCCACCAGTGGCTGAAAAAAGCCGTGCTGCTGTCGTTCCGCCTGGAAGACAACTACTTCATCAAGGGCGGCTTCACCAACTATTTCGACAAAGTGCCGTCCAAATTCGCCGACTACAACAGTCGCGACTTCCGCGACGGCGGCTTCCGCGTGGTGCCGCCTGCCGCCGCACGGCGTGGATCATTCATCGGTAAAAACGTGGTGCTGATGCCCTCCTACGTCAACATCGGCGCGTATGTCGACGAAGGCACCATGGTCGACACCTGGGCCACCGTCGGCTCCTGCGCCCAGATCGGCAAGAACGTCCACCTGTCCGGCGGCGTCGGCATCGGCGGCGTGCTCGAACCGGTGCAGGCCAGCCCCACCATCATTGGTGACAACTGCTTCATCGGCGCCCGCTCCGAAGTGGTCGAAGGCGTGATCGTCGAGGACAACGTGGTGATTTCCATGGGCGTGTACATCGGCCAGAGCACCAAGATCTACGACCGCGAAACCGGCGAAGTCATCTATGGCCGCGTTCCCGCCGGCTCGGTGGTGGTGAGCGGCAACCTGCCCGCCAAGGACGGCAGCTACAGTCTCTACTGCGCGGTGATTGTGAAGAAGGTGGACGAAAAGACGCGCAGCAAGGTGGGGATTAATGAGTTGCTGCGCGGGATTTAAGGCGGATAGATTTTGGCGGGGTACCCGGACGATATTTGCTGGGGATGATCGTGCCGGACCCCATTCATTGCATTGACGGCAGATATTGCGGATATACAAATCGGATATGTTAAAAAATGTGAAATGGGTCGTCCTCGCACGGTCCCTGTTACTCGGTATTCCACTGCTAATAGGTCTAGTGAATTCGACGCAAGCCCAATGGGTCGGGGAAACGCGGAAAGCTCAGAATATCCTCGCGACTATCTCGGCCGCTCACCACCTAACGGTTTGGGGGGGCATCGTGAAAAATAAGATTACTTTCAGACAAGGCATGATTGAGGTTATTGCCCAGCCCATACCAAGCCAATCGCTTGACACTGGGGACACTGCTCTGGATATTTTCTTCGATACTCACCCGCCTGCGGCCCTCACGCCCATTTTTTTGTGCCTGTTCAAATCTAATCAGAATTTCTGTGAGAAGTAATCGCAGTAGCCATTCGGGCTGACCGGGCCGACGACCGGCCTGTCGGTTGGTTGCTTTACTCCTACGCGCTCCCTTGTGGTTTTGTATCAAAAATGGTACATTTTCCGCATGAGCCAAAAACCTATCCTCGACGTCCGGTTCTTCAGAACTGAAGCTGGTGCGGAGCCCGTCCGGGATTGGTTGCGGACACTATCAGCCACGGACAAAAAAGCGATTGGCGAGGACATCAAGACGGTGCAGTTTGGCTGGCCACCGGGGATGCCTTTGGTAAGCCACGTGGATGTAGCATTTGGGAAGTGCGAACGCGTCTGGATGGCAGAATTGCCAGAACGCTGTTCGTGACAGAAGGCGGGGTGATGATCCTGCTGCACGCCTTCATCAAAAAACAGCAGAAAATACCCAAGCCAGAGTTGAACCTCGCACAAGAGCGATTGAAACAGTTAAGGAGACAGAAATGAGTAATGCACACGTTGGTAGCGCCTTTGATGACTTCCTTGCCGAAGAGGCGATGCTTGATGAAGCGACGGCAGTCGCCGTGAAGCGGGTGATCGCCTGGCAAATCGAGCAGGAGATGGCCGCTCAGAAACTGACCAAAACGGCGATGGCCAAAAAAATGCACACCAGCCGGGCTGCACTGAATCGCTTATTGGATGAAACGGACACCAGCCTCACGCTCACCACACTGGCGAGCGCGGCAGCGGCTTTGGGTAAACAGATGCGCTTCGAACTGAGCGGGACTTAACCAATGTCATCCAAAGTCTCGTTATAGCCACCCATTAATATCATCCGCTCCAATTACGAAAATCAAATACACTCTAAACAGCCACAGCAACCAGCCATCCTGTTTCCAGGCGATCATGCCAAACGCGGGCACTTCGATTTCCGCTCGCCTCCCCCGCTTCCGCCAGCCCCAGGCCAAGCCGTTTACCCATTGCTTCCAATGCCGTCCATAGCTCGAAAAACCGCTTCCGTTTAGCCGATCCGCTCAATTGCTTCAGCGCCTTGCAGTCTTGGGAGCTGAAATACAGCGCGGCGACATCGTCCATCTCGGGCAATTCGCGCACCTGCTCGATATCCACCCCCACCGGGCGGTTGCGGCACAGCGCGATGGCGCACCAGCCGTCGCGGCGCGCGAGGCTGAAATGCATCTGACTGGTGTGAGGTGGGGCGAGGATGGGTTTGCCGTGGTCTTGCAGGGCATAGGCGATGGCGGCAGGAGCGCAGCCGAGGTAGTGACTGAGCACGGCGCGCAGCAGGACGTGCGAGGCAGTGAAGTGGTGGGCGGCGACGGTGTTGCCATAAGCCGTTGCGCGCTGGCGTTTACCGGCGTCAAGGCAGTCTTTGGGTATGTCTTGCGGGAGCCGGACTGCGCAGTATTCCGCCCCGCCCGTCAGCTTCGGCAGGGTTTCCGGAGTGAGTCCGAAATGAGCGAGCAGCGCGGCACTATCTGTCGTCAAGCGGCTTCTTTCTGCGCCGGGGCACCGACCCAGCGGGTGTCTTGCGGCAGGGTTTCGCCTTTCATCATCAGGGACAGTGCGCCGAGGCTGGAGCCGGGCTCCATCACGGTATCGTAGAGCACGACGCCGCTCTCTCCCACAGCGCAGCCATCACCCACACGGACGTGGGACATTTTCATGATGCGGTCTTCAAACAGGTGCGTTTGCAGCGACACGTCATGCGAAATGACGGCGTCGTTGCCGATGTGCACCAGGTCGAATTCGGTGAAGAAAGTGGTGGCGATGAAGGCGCGCTTGCCGACCTTGACGCCGAACAGCCTCAATATCCAGCCTGCAAACGGGGTGCCCAGCAGCGACGCGAGCAACAATGGTGCGACGGTATTTTCATACAGGCCGGTGACGAATTCGGAGCGGCGTACAAAGTGGCTCCACAGCGGCGCAACGCGTGGCCTGTAGGTTCCCACCATGAGCCATTTGACCGCGGCGGCAAACAGGGTGACGGCGACCACGACGGCGATGGATACCAGCGGCAGCAGCGCCAGTACCACCGGCAAATCGTAAGCATCATCCAGCCAGGCCTGAGCCTGCAGCACCACGGCGACGGCACCAAAGGATAGCGCGGCAGGCAGGATAATCCGCAGCAGTTCGTAGCCATAGCGCATGGCGACCTGGCGACGGCTGGGGCGATAGGTATCGGTTTCGCTAAAGCCTTCCACCATCTGCCGGCGCGGCAGGAAGAAACTGGGCAAGCCGACCCAGGCGCTGCCCGCCGGCATGGACTGGCGCGGTGGGGTAGACAGCACGCCGATCAGGCAGCCGTCCGGCACCATCGCACCCACCGGCAGCGCGGCGGCATTGCCGATGAAGGCACGCGCGCCCACCTGTACCGGTTGCAGCGTGACGTGACCATGATGTACGCGTGCCGCGCCGACCGAAACCTGGTCGGCGAGGAAGGTTTCTTCACCGATTTCGAGCAGGTCGGGGGTGATATTGGAGACGGTGGAAATTTCTGCGCGCGCACCGATTTTGGCACCCAGCATGCGCAGGAACGGCGGCAGATAGAGCGTGGCGTACAGTGCCTGGTTGAACAGCAGGCTGGTTTCGGCGAGTTTGTCCACCAGCCATTTGCGCAAATAAAAGGCGGATTCGACCGGGTACACGCCCGCCTCCAGCTTGGGCAGGATCAGGCGTTTTAGTGCCACCACCAGTGCAGACAAGGTGATTACATACAGCAGGCCTGCAGGCAGTAGCGCCACCAGATAGCCGGCAACACCCGCCTGATGCGTCAGATACAGGATCAGTGCCAGTCCCGGCACGATCGCCAGCGCGGGCACCAGCGGCAGCACGGCGAAAGCGGCGATCCAGTAACCGGCAAGCATGGACCAGCCTGGCAAGGGTCTGGCTGGGCGTGCCTGGGAGCCATTCAGCAAGGTTGCGGACAGGCCCACCGGGCGTGCAGGCGAGCCCTCCCACGCCTCATTTGCGGGAATCATCACCCCGCCGGGGAGCAGCGATTTTTCCAGCAGGGCTGCATTGTCGCCGATCTGCGTATGAATGCCGACCACGGCCTGGCTGCCGACATGACTGCCTGCACCCAGGGCTATCGGCCCCAGCTCCAGGCGCCCGTCGCGCACGGCATAGCCCAGCAACTGGGCGTTGTGGTTGACACTCGCCTCCGCGCCGATTTCCAGCATGTCAAAGGCAACTATCTGCTGGGTACCGATGTGGCTGTGTTTGCCGACCTTGGCACCCATCAGGCGCAGATACAAACGCATCAGCGGAGAACCGGCGATGAGGTGAAGGGGTACCAGTGCCGCCACCCGCCCCGTCAGCCAGAAGCGGAAATAATAGCTGCCCCATAGCGGGTAGCTGCCTGCGCGGTAGCGGCCAATGACCAGCCATTTCACCGCCGCCGCCAGCAGGATGATGAGTACCGGATAAGTCAGCGCGATGAGACTCACCGTGCCCAGCAAGCCCAGCGCCTGCATCAGGCCGTTTTCAGTGAGGATGATGCCCCCCACCGTGGCCAGCATCAGCGCAGGCAGGAAGAACAGCAAATACAGCGCAAACGCCTGCCCTGTGCCGGTCAGGAGATGACGCAGATTGCGCAGCCAGTTGGATGCGGCGGCGTGCGCAGACGGCAACACGCTGGCCTGTGGACGTGCCTTGGCCAGATAGTGTGCCAATTGCTGCACGGTGGGATGGGCGTAGAGATCGGACAGGCTGACATGCGTCATGCCCGGTTGCTTGCGCAGCTGCGACACGGCCAGCGCGGCAAACAGCGAATGCCCGCCGAGGTCGAGGAAGAAATCATCCACAGCAGACACTTGCGCCACACCCAGCACTGCGCCCCAGACGCTGGCGATGGCGGTTTCCAGCGCACCTTGCGGTGCGACTTTCTGGCCGCTGGCAATCAGGCGGTGAAAGCCGGGCCTGGGCAGCGCACTGCGGTTGATCTTGCCACTGGGCAGCGTCGGCAGATCGCCCACGATCTCGAAATACGCCGGGATCATGTAGGCGGGTAAATCCTGGCGCAACAGCATCGCCACGGCCTTGTGGTCGATCCCGCTGCTGGCTTTGGGCACGACGTAGGCGACCAGTTCTTCGATGCCGTCGTCCTGCCTGGCGACGGTCACGGCGGCGGCCTGGATGTCGGATGCGCGCAGCAGCACCGATTCGATCTCGCCCAGCTCGATACGGTAGCCGCGCAGCTTCACCTGCAGATCGGCACGCCCCAGGTATTCGATTTCGCCTTCCTGGTTGAGCCGTCCCAGATCACCGCTGCGGTAGAGCCGCTCCGGTTCCCGCGCTAACGGGTTGGACAGAAAGCGTTCAGCGGTGAGCTGGGGGCGATTGGTATAGCCGCGCGCCACGCCCACGCCGCCGATGTAGATCTCGCCAATGGCGCCATCCGGCACCGGCTGCATCGCTTCGTCCAGCAAATAAATCGTGTAGGTGGGCAGCGCGCGGCCGATGGTCACCGGCCTGTTTGGGGAAAGTTCCGCCCAGGTGGCCGACGCGGTGGCCTCGGTCGGGCCGTAGGTATTGATAAAGCGCAGGCCCGGGCGCGACCAGCGTTTGACCAGATGCGGCGGGCACGCCTCGCCGCCGACGTTGATGAAACGCAGCGTGGGAATATTTTTATCGATCAGGGACAGCAGCGTGGGCACGGTGCACAGCACCGTCACTTGCTGCGCGTTGAGAAAATCCGCCAGACGATCGCCCAGCGCCGCTTCCTTGTCCGCCGGGCCGGCAATGAGCGTGGCGCCGGCGTTGAAAGTTGTCCAGATTTCCTCGATGGAAAAATCAAAGGAGATGGACAGCCCCTGATACACGCGGTCTTGCGGCACGATGCCGTAAATCCCGGTGGCGACCTGGATGAAATTCACTGCGCTGCGATGCTCGACCTCCACCCCCTTGGGTTTGCCGGTGGAGCCTGAGGTATAGATGATGTAGCACAGCATGCGCTCCGGATTGTCCGGAAGCTTGCTGGGCGGGCGCGTGGCAGGCAGCGCCCGCAGATGATCGGTTTCCTTATCGAGCAGCAGATATGCGCAAGGCAGGTCAGCCAATAACTGTGCGTAACGCGAGTGGCTGACCAGCAGGCTGAATGCGGCATCCTCCGCGATATAGGCAATACGCTCGGCCGGGAAGCTTGCGTCCAGCGGCACGTAAGCGGCACCCAGCTTGAGGATGGCAATCACTGTGGTATAGGTTTCCAGCGAGCGCTCCAGCAGCACGCCCACCTTGTCGCCCGCCGCTACTCCCGCACTGTGCAGGCGCCAGGCCATGCGGTTGGCGCGCCAGTCCAGCTCAAGGTAGGTGTAATCAACCCCTTCGCATACCAGTGCTGTCCGATCCGGTGTGGCATCGACCGTATTTTCAAACAGCTGGTGCAGGCAGTCGGCGCGTTGCTCTTGAGGATGAAAAAATTTTTCTGAAACATCGGATGTTGCCTGCAAAGCCTGCAAATTCATTTGTCGCTACCTGGGGTTGGATTGGCACAGCTATTAACGTGCCAGCACCGCTGGGGTTTACACAACAGCGTTAAATAACGATCTGTGTGTCGCCATGTATCAATACCGGCGTCCCTACTGGTATGCGTTCAAACAAATCCGCCACATCGGCATTGCTCATGCGGATACAGCCATGCGAGCCCGGCACACCCATCGGCTGGTCATCCGGTGTGCCATGGATGTAGATATAACGGCGCATGGTGTCCACGTTGCCCAGACGGTTAAAACCCGGCTCCTTGCCGGATAGCCAGAGTATCCGGGTCAGTATCCAGTCGCGCCCGGGGAATTGCGCTGCCAGTTCCGGTGTCCACACTTCTCCGGTCGGGCGGCGCCCCACGAATACCGAGCCGGGTGGCAGATGCGCGCCGATTTTGGCGCGCACCACGTGCCGCCCGCGCGGGGTCCGGTAGCTGCCGGATTGTTCCCCTGCCCCTTTGGCCGCTGTGGAAACCCTGTAACGCTTGACCAGTTGATCTGCGTCGTCCAGCAGATCGAGTGTTTGTCCGGCGATGGATATGTCGATTTTCATGCCTGTTTTGCCGCCTGTCGCCGTTCGGCGAAAAAGTCCGACAACATTATCCCGCATTCTGCAGCCAGCACACCACCGGTCACGCCGGCGTGGTGATTGAGCCGGGTTTCCGCAAACAGATTCAGCACGCTGCCAGCCGCACCCGTTTTGAGGTCTGCCGCACCGAATACCACGCGTGCCACGCGCGCGTGCATGATCGCCCCGGCGCACATCGCACAGGGCTCCAGCGTGACATACAAGCTCACACCTGGCAGACGATAGTTGCCAAGGCGCTGCGCCGCATCGCGCAACGCCATCATCTCGGCATGGGCGGAGGGATCATGGCGTGAAATCGGCGCGTTAAAACCATGTCCGACAATGACGCCATCCAGCACCACGACCGCACCCACCGGCACCTCGCCGGCATTCCAGGCCTGACGCGCCAGTTGCAAAGCCTCGCGCATGTAAAATTCATCATTCATAGCAATCTATGGTGTTGATATCTGCTTGCTGCGCCGCCAGAAATGACCCATCAACGGTTTGACGCTGATACCGTGGAGAAGAATGGAGAGCGCCACTACAATCAGCGTCAGCTGGATCAATTCCAACGCCAGCGTTTGGGGCAAGCCGTGTTGTATGGCGTACATCAGATAGTAGAGAGAGCCGATCCCGCGCACTCCGAACCAGCCTGTCATACCGCGTATCCGCCACGGGGTGCGCGTGCCCAGCAGACCGGCGAGGACACTTATCGGGCGCGCAACCACGAACAAAAACAGGGCCAGCTCCACCGCTTCCCAGCTCCACGAGTCTAGAAACAGTGTGCCACCGATCAGGAGAATCAGGACCACTTCCGAAAGCCTCTCCAGATGTTCCTTGAATACCAGCGATCCTTCGCTGACCGTTGGCGGTGGCTCGGGATCAGGGCATGCATTTGTATCTGTGCGTACGTTTTTCCGGGGCGTGCGCCCGTCAATGGAATCCCGGGCAGCTTTGGCCAGCTTCAGCTCGGTCTGGCGTAGCGCGACGGCGGCGAAAAAAACCGCCAGGAAACCCCAGGCGTGAACCAGCACAGTCAAACCGTATACCACACCAATCAGCCCGAGGCCGAGGAAGTCGTCCATCAGTTCATGTTTGAGTGGCTCACGACGCAGTTTCCATCCCAGGCGAGCCAACGCAACACCCGCGCCGACGCCGATGGCAATGCCACCCAGTGTGGCCCATAGCACATCCACCAGTACCCAGCTCAGGGCAAACTCGCCGAGTTCATGCAGGCCCAGCAAGCCCATCCCCAGCATCACAAACGGAAATGCGCTGCCATCGTTCATGCCCGCCTCGCAGGTTAAGGTAAAGCGCAACTGATCGCGGTCTCCGGGATGGCGGATTTGCACATCGGTTGCCAGCACCGGATCGGTAGGTGCAACGATCGCGCCCAGCAGCACGCCTGCTCCGAGCGGCAGACCCAGCACATAATAGGCGAAGGCAGCGACCATCGCGACAGTAATGGTCATGGAAACCGTCGCCAGCAGAATCGGCGTGCGCCAGCGGACAAAACTGAACGGTACCGGCATTTTGACGCCGGCAGAAAACAGGGAAATCAGTACAGCCACCTCAGTCAGCACTTCCAGCAGCGCTGATTCCTTGAGTGGATTGAAATGAAACAAATTGAGGACGGTAGGCCCGACCAGCAGTCCCACCGCCAGATAAATAATGGCGGCCGTGACCGGCAGGCGCTTGAGGATGGAAGAAGTGAGGCCCATGACGAGCAACAGCCCGCCTACGAGCATGAACCATTGTGCGTTAGTCATTGTGGTAATCGTTGCATTCAAAGGTGCCTGTCATAATTGTGGTATGAAAAATCTCCCGGATTCTGTCATACATTTACTGTTGCTGGCGGTGAGGCAAGCAGGAACACGAGATGTTCAATCTGGCCGGTAACCGGCAAAGATTGATTTTTCTCCATTGTCTCCTATGGTACTAAATCATAGGGCGTTTCAAATCAGCCGGGACGTATTGATCCAGCGCAACCTATTTCGCATGAGGGATAAATAATGTCACAGCATGATGCTACCGTTCCTGCTACGAATGTTCTTTACTACCGGCATACGTTACCAGTTCGCATCATGCACTGGATCAGCGTCATCGCTTTTTTCCTGCTGCTCATGAGCGGCTTGCAAATTTTTAACGCTTATCCGGCGCTAAACTGGGGGAAATCCTCCTATACGGGGCATCCTCCGATACTGGAAATGGGTGCAAAGCAGACCCCACAAGGCAATATCATCGGCGTCACCACGGTTTTTGGCCATGAATTCAACACCACCGGCGTGCTGGGTTGGTCCAGAGGGGCAGATGGACAGCTGACCGGGCGTGGATTTCCCGCCTGGATGACGCTGCCGGCCACCCAGTGGCTGGCCATGGCGCGGCGCTGGCATTTCTTCTTAGCCTGGGTGCTGGTTATCAATGGCACGGCTTATCTGCTCTATACGCTGTTTAGTCACCATCTGGCGCGCGATTTAGCGCCGACCCGCCGCGACTGGCGCTCAATCGGGCAATCCGTCAAGGATCATTTGCTGTTCCGCCACCCGCAGGGCGAGACCGCGCGGCACTACCACATCCTGCAAAAACTCACTTATCTGGGCGTGGTTTTTGGCTTGTTCCCGCTGATTATTTTGATGGGCTGGGCGATGTCGCCGTGGCTGGACTCCCTGATCCCGGGCTGGGTCGACATTTTCGGGGGGCGACAGTCGGCACGCACCATCCACTTCGTAGTCGCCTGGGTGCTGGTGGCATTTGTATTCATCCACGTTATCGAAGTCATCATTACCGGGTTCTGGAACAACCTGCGTTCGATGATTACCGGACGTTACCGCGTTACCGCCGCGGGGCCAGGCCATGACCACGAATAAGTTCAACCGCCGGACATTTCTGCTGCGCGCGTTCACCTCGGGCAGCCTATTGCTGCTGGCCGGATGTGAGCGGCTGTCGCGCAGCGAATGGTTTCCCAAGGTGCTCGATAGTGCAGAAAAACTCACCCAGGCCACACAACACCTGATTGCACCCCGCCAGGCCATGGCACAGGAATTCACCGAGGCCGACCTGTCGCCACAGTTCCGCAGCAACGGCACCTCGAATCCTGAAAATCCGCAGTATCAGGCGCTGGCAGCAAACAGCTTCGCCGATTATCGATTGCAAGTTGGCGGTCTGGTGGCGCGCCCCACCGCGTTTTCGTTAACCGGATTACGCAGTCTGCCCAGCCGCACCCAGATTACCCGCCACGACTGTGTGGAAGGCTGGAGCGCCATAGGCAAATGGAAGGGCACCCCGTTGAGCGTTGTGCTCGCCCGGGTTCAGCCCAAACCGGAGGCACGCTATGTGGTGTTTTACTGTGCCGACCCGATGGACGGGCAAGGTACGCGCTATTACGAAAGCATCGACATGGACGATGCCCACCATCCGCAAACCATACTCGCCTACGAGCTCAACGATCAGCCCTTGCCGGTTGCCAACGGCGCGCCTGTGCGCGTACGCATCGAGCGTCAGCTCGGTTACAAAATGGCAAAATACATTATGGGCATCCGACTTGTCGACAGCTTCGCCAACATTGGCGGCGGAAAAGGCGGTTACTGGGAAGACCAGGGCTATGAATGGTATGCCGGGATTTGAAACGGTTCGAAGGGCTGCTATCCTGGGACGCAAGGCGCAAATGTGTTATCGCCGATCATTGACATCTGTCATCACTCGGTTTGGTGCACAGAAGATGGATTCAGGCTAAAAACATTTCAGGCGCCAAACTGAAATCCTGTCCCAATTCAGGAGGTGGACGATGTACGAACGTATTCTGGTGGCCATAGACAACAGCAGCACTTCCGACAAGGCGCTGGAAGAAGCGATCAAGCTGGCCCTGGTACACAAGGCGACTTTGCGGCTGGTGCACGTGGTGGATACTGCCATGATGGATGTGGATAACGGCGGGCTGGTGTCGATGCATGAAGTTTTGCCCGCGTTGCGAGAAGGTGGCGAAAGCCTGCTAAAGCAATCCGAAGTACGCGTCCGGGAGGCTAATGTCACGGTAGAAACCGCTCTGCTGGAAACTTTGGGCGTTACCCGGGTCGCTACGGAGATTGTGGAGGCGGCGAAGGAATGGCCGGCGGACTTGATCGTGCTGGGCACCCACGGCCGGCGCGGTTTCGTGCACCTGCTGCTAGGCAGCGTGGCAGAGGATGTGGTGCGGATGGCGGCAACGCCGGTACTGTTGATACGAGGCGAATAGCCCTGTCAGTTCTTCCGCATCATGTTTCTTTTTCCATCTCCGGCCGGTATTTTCCGTGGCACGCAAGACCGTTCAGTCTGGCGCGCCGGTAAAGCGCCTGCTGCGCGGCGGGCCTGTTTTCCACCCTGCCCGCCCAGGCTTGAAGAACCGGCTGCTGCAGGGCGCGCCCATAGGAAAAAGACAGCTCCCACGGAAGCCTGGGAAAGAGGGCATTCATTGCGTTCAGGTTGGCTGTCGCCTCCATTGGACTCAGCCCGCCCGACAGGAAGTTTATGCTCGGGACTGCCGCGGGGACCGTACGCCGCAGCACCTTGACGGTCGCCGCAGCTACCTGCTCAGGAGTCGCCTGGGACGGGTGCAGCTTGCCGGGCAGCACCATGCTCGGCTTGAGAACCATGTATTCGAGGATCACCCGATGCCGGTACAGGGCGTGGAATACCGCATGCAGCACTGCTTCGGTAACCTCGAGGCAGCGCTCCAGGCTATGATCGCCGTCGATGAGCACCTCTGGCTCGACGATGGGCACGAAACCTTCCTCCTGGCAAACGGCGGCGTAGCGCGCCAACATCTCCGCGTTGGCATCAATGCCAAGCCGGGAAGGATTGCGCGCGCTGATGGCATACACTTCGCGCCACTTGGCGAAACGTGCCCCCTGTCCTTTATAAACTCTGAGACGTTCAGCCAGGCCGTCGAGACCCTGGGTGATCTCGTCCCCGGGCGCGCGAGCAAGGGGAATCTTGCCCTTGTCGACCTTGATACCGGGCACGATATGTTGGCGCGACAGGACTTCGGATAGCAGCGTACCGTCGTCGGCACGCTGCCCGAGCGTCTCTTCGAACAGGATTACCCCGCTGATGAATTCGCCGATTTTGGGCGTGCTGAACAGAAGCGAACGATAGGCACGGCGGGTCTCTTCTGTGGATTCGGCGCCGATGGGCTTAAAACGTTTGGTGATGGTGGGCAAGCTCTCGTCGGCGGCAAGAATACCTTTTCCCGGTTGTACCATTTCGGCGATGGTCGCCTGCAGTTCATCTTCAATGTCCACGCTGTCTCCTGAATTATTCTGACAGAACATCGACGATCCCGGGCCAATGGTCAGTAGCCTCCCGGCCGTACCGGGTTGTCCTATTCGGCTTCGCCTTCCTTACTGCATATTATCCGGACTTGCCTTTGCGGATATGCCCAAAAACTCCGCTGCCAAGTCTTTCGATCGGTACAGGACAGGGATAAACCAGTCGTATTGGGGTTTATAGGGCTCGCACAGCACCAATCCCTTTTCCCGCTCGATCCATTTCAGGAAATCCGTGATGATTTTCAATGCTTCGCCTGCGTGTTTGGTGCGTGATGCTGGTATTTGGGTGTCGGATACAGGAAATAGATTGGCAGCCATTTGCGTATTCCTCCAGTAAAGGCAATTGGGAACGGCTGGACGCGATCGCTTAGCCGAATAGTCAATGTAGACCATCCGTTCTTTTTCCGCCATGAAAAACCAAACAACCATCCGCAAAAGCTGGTGGGTTCCTGCAGGTGGCGCTGCGGACTAGGTACTGTCGTCACGAGATAGTCAGCCAAAGGGTAAGACAGCGAATTTGTACGGCAGCGCCACGATCGCATCGCTGTCGTAGCCTTTGTCGGCAAGAAGGTGCTCCATCTGAAATCCCTCAATCAATTGGTCAGCCTCAGCGCAATCTGCTCGGGTACCTTCTGTAATAACTGCTCTGAGCGGCATACCATGCGCATCCACGGCCAGATGTATCTTTGTGTTGAGCCCCCTTTTGTACGGCTCATGCCTTGATTGCCTCCGCGTGCCCCAGCGGCATGGGGGGGAACCTTGCAATGGCTGGCATCGATCATGAGCCATTCGTAATCCGGCTCGACAATGAGCTTTTCCAGCAACGACTCCCAAATGCCTTGATCGCGCCAACGGCAAAAGCGTCGATGGGTGTTTTTCCATCCTCCATACGAGGCAGGCAGGTCTCGCCACGGCGCACCCGTGCGAAGAATCCAAAACACCGCATTGATAAATCGGCGGTTATCTTGTGCCACTCCACCCCAAACACCTGCGCGCCCAGGTAAATGCGGTTCGAGCAAGGCCCAATGTTTGTCCGTAATGTCGTGTCGATGGATCGTTTCTGGCATTCGGTTATGAGTTTTTTACGAAAACCATATTTTGCCACATCTTGTGACGACAGTATCTAAAGCGCGCGTTCGGCTTCACAAGACTCAACGCGGCATTGCCCGCTGCTGAAGCGATCCTGGTTAATGCGCGGCCGCAGCTTCGGCGGATGGTGGCATTGCCTTGGCTGGACGTGCCAGCCAGATGAGTCCAATAAGGACAATAAACAGCAATGCGGAAACCCAGAACAGTTCATCCGCCGCCAGCGTAAACGCCTGCTGGTTGATGAGATTATTGATCTGGCCAAGCGCCTGCTGCTGATTCATGCCAGAGTCGGTCAGCGTTTTGATTGTGGCCTGACTGGCTGGGCTGGCGTAATTGATATGCTCGACCAGTGTGGCATGGTGTTCGGCCGCCCGATTTTCCCACAGGCTAGTGTAAACGGATGCGCCAATGGCTCCTGCCGTGATCCGCGCGAAATTCGACAAGCCCGAAGCGGCAGCTATTTTATCCGGTGTAAGCCCGGAAAAAATCAGGGTCATCAGCGGAATAAAAAAAGCCGCCATGGCGATGCCCTGGATCAAGGATGGGAACATGATGGTTACAAAATCTGTCTGCACCGTAAACTGGGAGCGCATCCACAATATCAGTGAGAAAACACCAAAGGCGACAGTGGCGAACAGGCGCGGGTCATATTTGTGGACGTTCTTGCCCACCCACGGCGAAAACAGAATCGCCAGCAAGCCGACAGGGGCCAGCACCGCGCCGGCGATGGTGGCGGTATACCCCATGTCCTGCTGCAGCCACAGCGGCATCAACACCACATTGCCAAAAAACACGCCATAACCCACAGCCAGCGCCAGGGTGCCAGACCAGAAATTGCGGCGGCGCAACAGGCTTAAATCGACGATGGGGTGAGCTTCGGTCAGCTCCCACACCAGGAAGAAACAGAACCCCAGTGCAGCCACGATGGCCAGGACCACGATCTGGGTGGATGCAAACCAGTCCAGTTCATTGCCCTTGTCCAGCATGATCTGCAGGGCACCCACCCATATTATCAGCGCAGCCAGTCCAACATAGTCGATGGGCACCTGGCGCGTGGGTGTTTCCCGATGCCGGTAAAGCCACCAGGTCACGCTTGCGGCGAGCAGACCGATCGGGACGTTGATATAAAAAATCCACGGCCAGGAAATATTATCGGTGATCCAGCCCCCCAGCAGCGGTCCGACAACGGGCGCGATCAGCGTCGTCATGGACCAGATTGCCAGCGCAGATCCGGCTTTTGCTTTCGGATAACTCGCCAGCAGTAGGGATTGCGACAGCGGAATCATCGGCCCGGCCACCGCGCCCTGAATCACCCGGAAAACGATCAGCATACCCAGACTGGTGGCCATGCCACACAGCCAGGATGCGGTAACGAATAGCAGAATACTGGCAATAAAAAGGCGTACCGCACCGAAGCGCTGGGTCAGAAAGCCGGTCAGCGGCACCGCGATCGCATTGGCCACTGCAAATGAAGTAATGACCCAGGTGCCTTGGCTGGAACTCACCGCCAAATCGCCGGAGATCGCCGGAATCGACACGTTGGCAATCGAGGTATCCAGCACATTCATGAAGGTAGCCAACGCCAGCGCGGTGCTGGCTAAAACCAGCATGCCACCTTTGAGTGGCGCGGGAGATCCATTGGGCGCCTGCCCAGCCGCAGCCTCAGGTGGTGTCCGGGATGGGTTGCCGGAGTTGGACAACGTCGTCATTTCGATGATGCGGGCGGCTCAATGCGTATCCGCATGTGCCGATTTTACGCCCAGATTGCTTGAAATGATTTGGCTGACGAGCCTATCAGCGGCGTGATCAAAGTCCCCATATACCGCTGTCTCCGCCACCATCCGGCTGGATGGCGTAGTTGCCAGCACGCCACCGCCCTGGTTCGAGACATCCACGGTTGCTTCCATGGACAAGCCGACGCGCAGCGGGTGCGCTTCCACTTCTTTGGGGTCGAGCGCAACGCGCACCGGGATGCGCTGCACTACCTTGATCCAGTTGCCGGTGGCATTCTGTGCCGGCAACAGCGCAAAAGCCGCGCCGGTGCCGGCACCCATGCCCAGCACATGACCGTGATATACCACGCTGCTGCCGTATAAATCAGCGGTCAGTTTCACCGGCTGACCGATACGCATCTTACGCAGCTGGGTTTCCTTGAAATTCGCGTCCACCCATACCTGGCTCAATGGAATGAGGGTCATCAGCGGTGCACCAACTGCCACGCGCTGCCCGAGCTGCACGCCACGTTTTCCCATATAGCCATCCACCGGCGCCAGAATCGCATCGCGTTTCAAGTCAAGATAGGTTTGCCGAACTTTTGCAGCGGCTGCCTGAACCCGGGGATGATCGCGCACCGTGGTACCGGCAGTGAGTACTTGATTGGAACGCAGCTGTTCCTGCGCTGCGCTGACCTGGGCGCTTGCTACCGCCACCCGGCTGCGGGCATTATCCAGTGCCGTTTGTGCGTGCTGCAGCTCCTCCTGCGATACGGCTCCGGTTCCCGCCAGCTTTTGCCGCCGCACCAAATCGGTCTGCGCGCTGACCAGATCGGCTCGCGCCTGATCCAGTTCAGCGCGGTACTGATTCACCGCTGCCGCCAGGCTGCCGTTGCCAGTGTAGAGCGTGCGTACTTCACGCACGGTTTGAGCGAGCTGGGCTTCTGCCTCGTGCAGGGCCAGCCGGGCATTGGTTCCATCCAGTCTGACCAGCGTTTCCCCGGCATGGACGTAGTCAGTTTCGCTCGCGCCGATTGCCACCACGGTGCCGGCAACCTGCGGCGTAATCTGCACAATGTTGGCGGCAACATAAGCATCATCGGCATATTCAAAATGACGCCCATGGATATACCAGTGCACGCCGTAGGCGAGCGCTGCCAGCACACACACAGCGGCCAGAACCAGCATCCATTTTTTGCGCTGCTGCGGCTTGCCATCGGGATTTT
Organism: Sulfuriferula plumbiphila; assembly: GCF_009938015.1. Taxonomy (NCBI): domain Bacteria; kingdom Pseudomonadati; phylum Pseudomonadota; class Betaproteobacteria; order Nitrosomonadales; family Sulfuricellaceae; genus Sulfuriferula; species Sulfuriferula plumbiphila. The sequence continues at coordinate 1,808,311 of NZ_AP021884.1, forward strand.
GCGCTGGCGGCTGTTCGGACAGGATTTGTTCACTCATCCTGGTTCCCCGGATACGGTCTTGGTCTGACTGCCATTCGATAATTGAGGAGCGGCTTTGCCTGCAGCAACATATCCTCCGCCTAGGGCCCGCGCCAGCCCCACATCGAGGTCATAAACGCGTGCCTGCAGGTCAATCAGGATGCGGCGCTGCTGCAATACGGCATTTTCTGCAGTGAGCACATTCAAATAATTGCTCAGCCCGCCCTGATAACGCGCCAACGCCAGATCATATGCACTGCTGACCGCCGCCTGCGCCGCCATCTGTTCCTGTAATTGCGCCTGCAGCGCATGCCACGATGAGAGCTGATCGGCCACATCCCGAATTGCATTCAGCACAGCAGCGTTGTAACTTTCTATTGCCGCATCAGCACGCGCAGTGTGTCCCTGCAGCCGGGCGCGCAGCAGGCCTGCATCAAAAATCGGCAGGCTGAGCGCCGGTCCGACGCCGAACGTACGGCTGCCCACACTCAACCACTTCGACAGACCGATGGATTCAAAGCCGATAAATGCGCTGAGATTGATGTTGGGATAAAACGCCGCGCGCGCCTCCCGGATACCCTGCAGTTCGCTCTCGACACGCCAGCGCGCCGCGACCACGTCGGCGCGATGTCCGAGTAACTCGGCAGGAATCTGTCTGGGTACTTGGGGTATCCCCACAGAGGGCAAATGTGCAAGCAGCTTGTCCGTGGCGCTGGGCCCGGCACCGATCAAAGCCGCCAGAGCATGCCGGGCGAGCATGGCCTGTTCATCCAGTACGGCCAGATCACGGCGGATTTGCGGTACCTCCGCCTGCGCCTGGCGCTGCGCCAGCGTGGTATCCAGCCCGGCGGCAACGCGTTGTCTGACCAATTCCAGAATCTGCTCGCGTTGCCGCAGCAAGGCACGATCCAGATCCTGCTGCGCCAGCAAACGCGCCAGGCTGAAGTAACGCTGTGCCACATTGGCTGCCAGCAGCATGCGTGCCGCCTGTGCATCTGCCTCGGCCGCACGCGACTGTCCGATGGCAGCGTCCAGAGCCGCGCGATTTTTGCCGAACAGATCGAGTTGCCACTGCCCGGCCAAATTGGCGGAATTCATCGTGACCGTGCTGCCCCCGAGCGGAGGCGGATAAATACTGTTTTCGCTCAGGCGTTCCCGGGTTATTTTTGCTTCGCCGTTTAACTGGGGATAGCGTGGGCTGCCGGTTGCGGCCGCAGACGCCTGTGCCTCGATCACACGGCTCTGAGCGATTTTCAGGCTGGGGTTAGCGGCCATCGCCTGCGCAATCAGGGCATCCAGCCCGGCATCGCCAAAAGCTATCCACCAACGCTGCTGGGGAAACGTGCCTGGGTTGGCCTGCCGTCCTGTTGCGGCCAGCGACTGAAGTTGAATCATTTGCGCCTGGGTCCTGATTCCCGAAAAATCAGCGCAACCGGACAGCACCAGGACAAGCCCCAAGGCCATACCCATTCCCGGCACAACACGGCAAGAAAAATAGGCCAGGCTCATGATTCACTGACCGGACCGTTGCCATTCGCCGCAAAGCGACGCAGCATCTGTTTGAATTGCTGGAATTCGGCTTCATTAAAGCCATGCAGATGCTGATTGAGCACCTTGACCAGACGTGCCGGAATTTGCTGAGTGATCTCTCGACCTGCCTGAGTCAACTCAAGATTGACCACGCGGCGGTCTTCCAGATTGCGCACCCGACGCAGCAAGCCTTTGGTTTCCAGCCGATCCAGCATGCGCGTCATCGCGCCACTATCGGTGTAACTCGCGCGTGCGCACGTCGCCACGCTATCACAGTAGCCCTTGGCAACCAGCAATAGCGGCCCCCATTGCATGCCGGTGAGATCAAGAATCTGCATCTCGGCGTCAATATTTTTGAGCAAGGCCTGCCAGGCACCCCGCATCAGGTAACCTACCGACTCCTCTGGCGTGTAATTTTCTTCGTTATAAAAATTTTCCCCGGTCTGATTCACGGAATACACTTTGCTGAATGGCTTCGAATGCCATCCATATTAATGCCTAGGCAGTTATTGTCAAGGCATGTTATTGGACATGCTGGGTTATGTAAATTTATTAACTATCTATTTATGTTATCTAGGATTGTTCACCTTAAGGGCACTTCTATAAATTCCCCGTAATTTTGGTTCACCCAGACAAGAGCCCAAACCTTAGGCACATGCAGCCGGCTACCCAAGGCGGGTGCAATCCCCATCGAATGGGGACAAGCGAAGTCCAGACTCGCGCCCAAAGATATTGGCGCAGCTGGACGAGAAAAGGGGGCATCTTCCTGCGCAGCATTGGCGCTGCGCGTGCAGCAGCCGGGGTGGGCCTGATGAACCTGAGCTACAACCTGAGTCGCATCGGGATACTCATTCGCACCTACCGGCAGCAGTACTATGCAAATCAACTCGCTGCCTAAGCTGTTGGGCGCCACGATTGCCAGCCGACCTTAGAATTTGCCCGGTACGATGAACTTGAGATCGACTCCGTTTCGGTGGCCCACTGGTCGAGCGCCTTGCCCGTGAATTCCGGCCCCGGGTCGCTTCGAATCCCCGCTGAGAGCCCACAGAAGCAGCCCATCCGGCAGCACGAGCGACTGACACTCCATTGCAGGCTGTGACTGCCATCGCGTCCTTGAGGCCCTGTTAGGATTTTTTCCTTTTTATATAACAGACTTGACCGTCACCCTCAACATCATGTCCAATAACTTCATGCCCTACCTGCTTGCAAAAAGTCTCAATGACCGTTAGGTCTTTACTTTCGGTGTGCAATATTACCTTGAGTATTTCCCCGCTATTCATTGCCTCTAATTCTTTCTTGCAATTGAGAATTGTCCATGGACCTGTCGTATTGCAGATATCCAGAGTGTGTTGATATTTCAATTTAAAATCTCCTGGAAGTTAAGTAAGTGAGCCATTATCGCCGATATTTTTGCCGCCCCTGCGACCAAAGCAAAACCCTATCTCAGCCATGAACTTGATGCATGTTTCATACCGGACGAAATTGTTTAATTATATCAATATGATATTTCATAGAACGCAAATTAACTGGAAACAGACCTTGCAGTAAATTGATCTAAATGGATGCATTCCACATCATGCCAAACACGCCAGTATTGATCTCGATAGCCGATCCCCGTTCAGGACATTTAACATGTTGTAAAAACCCTTAAACATTAAGGAACTGGCGTTTATTTTTTATCTTTGCCCAGTCGTCCGCATCGGGCAAGGCGGGTATCTTTTCGGTGATCTGCTGCCATTTTCTGGCTAGTTCGGCGTTGAGGGCGATGAACGCCTGTTGCTCGTCAGGCACGTCACTTGCGGCAAATATCGCCTCCACCGGGCATTCGGCCACGCATAACGTGCAGTCGATGCACCCATCCGGGTCTATGGCTAAAAAATCAGGTCCTTCCACAAAACAGTCCACTGGACAGACGTCCACACAATCGGTGTATTTGCATCGGATGCAGGCCTCGGTCACTACATAAGTCATTTGAATCTCCCATAAAAAAACTCGCCATTACACAAGACGAACCGGTGGAGAGTCTTCCAGGGTTTTGCGAAGCGTATCACCCTTAGACACGACCCTTTCCCGGAAGACCTCTCCCAGAAGCAATATCGCCGGTCCTTTCATATCGCAGTCGATTGCCGAAGAAAGGTCGACCAGTGTCGTGCGGATATGTTTGCATGGCTGCAGGCTTGCGTTCGCGACAATGGCTACCGGCGTTGACGAAGGCATGCCATGAGCTTGAAGCGTTGCGGAGATTTCCGCAGCATCACCCCGCGACATGTAAAGCGCGGCAGTATCCGTAGCGCTCACCGCCCGGGCCCAATCCGCCGCCGCCTGGCCGACGCCTACCCTCGCGGTCGAGAACGTGACACTCCGGCTCAAGCCACGTTGAGTCAAGGGAATGGCAAGTTCCGCACTGGCAGCCAAGGCCGCGGTCACACCCGGAACGATCTCATAGCGGATGCCATGCTGTTCCAGCGCCGCGATTTCCTCTTGAGCGCGGCCAAATAGCATGGGGTCTCCGCCTTTCAGGCGCACTACGACTGAGTATTGTGTGCTCGCCTCCACGAGGTTGCGGTTGATGAAGCGCTGGTCAGTGGAAATTTCTCCACAGCGCTTGCCTACCGACACTTTTCTGGCGCGGCCTGCCAGCGCCAGAGTTTGCGGATGAACCAGTGCGTCGAAAAAAACGATATCCGCACGCGCCAATACTTCAGCGCCCCGGATCGTGATCAAGTCCGGAGCGCCGGGTCCAGCGCCGACCAGGTATACGATGCCCGTCAAGCGCTTACCCTCTTTTTTCCTGTATGGCTTCGCGCCAGTCCGGCCTTGTCTCTGTTAATCAGACCTGCCGCCACCGTGCCGTTGGTCTCCTGGTCGATGACAATAAATCCACCGGTTGCCCGGTTGTCCACATAGGCATCCCACACCAAAGGCTGCTGCGTCTTGATCGACACCCTGGCGATTTCGTTCATCCGGAGAGCGTTTATGTTGGCGCAATGTTCCAGGGTGTTGACATCCACTTTGTAGTGCATCGACTGGATCGTCGCTTTTACGGTGTGAGTAGTGTGCTTGATCAAGTAGCTCCGTCCCAAATCCATGGGTTCGTTGTCCAGCCAGCACAAAATTGCGTCAAACTCCTTCTCGACCCGCGGGAGATGGCCCTGGTATACGGCCGTTTCCTCGAACAGCCGGTCGAGCCGGTGCACGATCATGTCGCCATGGCAGACATCAATATCGTCTTCGAGGGTGAGCATCACCGATTGCGGCGCGCAGGCTTCGGGGAGCTTGCGGTCAGAGAAGGCGTAAATCTCCTTCACTTTCGATGTATGCCCGCCGGGCAGCACCGTAACAGCGTCGCCGACCTGGACGCAGCCTGATTCGATGCGCCCCATGTAGCCGCGGAAATCATGCAAGTCCGGCCTTTGCGGCCGGCTGACAAACTGCACCGGAAATCGGAAGTCGCGCAGATTCAAGGTATCGGCGACCACGATATTCTCCAGCAGATTCAGCAAGGTGCTGCCCTGATACCAGGGCATGTTGTCACCCCTTTCAACCACCATATCGCCATGGAGTGACGACATCGGGATGAAGTGGAGATCGTGCGCGTCCAGCTTGGCGCAGAACTCGATAAATTCGCTCTTGATCTGCTCAAACACCCCCTCGGAATAGCCCACCAGATCCATCTTGTTGACCGCCACGACCAAATGACGAATACCCAGCAGGCTCGCAATGTAGGCGTGACGGCGGGACTGGGTACGAACCCCTTTGCGCGCATCGATCAGGATCACTACCAGGCTTGCCGTGCTGGCCCCCGTCACCATGTTACGGGTGTATTGTTCATGACCTGGCGTGTCGGCGACGATGAACTTGCGCTTGGGTGTGGCGAAATAACGGTAAGCCACGTCGATGGTGATGCCCTGCTCGCGTTCCGCCGTCAGACCATCGGTCAACAGCGCGAGGTCCGCCCCTTCCATGCCTCGGCGGCGGGTGACGCGCTCGATGGCATCAAGCTGGTCCGCAAAAATAGCCTTGCTGTCATACAGCAGACGACCGATCAGGGTGCTCTTGCCATCGTCCACGCTGCCTGCGGTGATGAATCGGAGCAGGTCTGTCGCAGGAGCCAAGCTGTGCTTTTCATTTACCATCAGAAGTACCCTTCTCTTTTACGTAATTCCATGGAAGCCTCCGAGGTTCGGTCATCCAGGCGGGTGGCGCCGCGCTCGGTGATAGTGGTCGCCGCAGTTTCCCGAATGATCTCTTTGATGCTTACCGCCTTCGACTCCACCGGGCAGGTGCAACTCATGTCGCCCACCGTGCGGAAGCGCACCGAGCGCCTCTCCACGGTTTCGCCCGGCGCCGGCTGCACCAGGAATGAGACGGGGAGCCACTGGGCGCCGCGGCGGATGACCTCGCGCTCGTGGGCGAAATATAGGCTGGGGACCTCCAGAGCCTCCCGGGCGATGTATTGCCAGACATCCAGCTCGGTCCAATTGCTGATGGGAAACACGCGCATGTGCTCGCCGGGATTGACGCGGGTGTTGTAGAGACTCCAAAGTTCGGGGCGCTGATTTTTTGGATCCCACTGGCCAAACTCGTCCCGGAACGAGAAAATACGCTCTTTGGCGCGCGCTTTTTCCTCGTCCCGGCGCGCGCCGCCGAAGCACGCGTTAAAACCGAACTCGCGAATGGCATCCAACAGCGTCACGGTCTGCATCGGGTTGCGGCTCTGGTCAATACTTTTCACCTTGATCTGCCCCCTGTCGATGGAATCCTGCACCGAGCGCACCATCAGCCGCTCGCCGAGTTCGGCGGCGCGACGATCCCGAAACTCGATCACTTCGGGGAAATTGTGCCCGGTGTCGATGTGCAGCAGCGGGAACGGAAATCTGCCGGGGCGGAACGCTTTCTCTGCCAGGCGCAGCATAACGATGGAGTCCTTGCCTCCGGAAAACAGCAGCACCGGGTTTTGGCATTCGGCCGCCACCTCCCGCATGATGTGAATCGATTCGCTTTCGAGCCATTCCAGGTGACTCAATTGGTGGTACGACATAGTGTTCCTTAAGTCTGAATTTTTGACTGGCTTCAAGCGGCGGTTTTCTTGCAGTGCAAGCCGCACTCTTTGGTCAGCGGGTTTTCCCACCACCAGCGCCCCGCACGAACATCCTCCCCGATCGCGACAGCGCGCGTGCATGGGGCGCAGCCTATGCTCGGAAACCCCTGGTCGTGCAACTCGTTGTAGGGCACATCAAATTGATAGAGATAGGCCCACACATCCGCATGCTTCCACTCCGCCAAGGGATTGAATTTGTGCAACTGATGATCCGCATCCCATTCGGAAAGGAGCAACTCCGTGCGCGTTGCGGCCTGTTGCCTGCGCAACCCGGTGAGCCAGGCCTTCTTTCCCCGCAGGGCGCGCCGCAGGGGCTCCACCTTGCGGATCTGGCAGCAGGCCTTGCGCAGCTCGACGCTCTCGTAAAAACCGTTGGAGCCGCATCGGCGGACATAGTGCTCGACCGCCAGATCCTCCGGGAAGTAAATATGCAGTGGTACCTTATAGCGGCTGATGAGTTCATGCATGAGCTGGTGGGTCTCTTCCGGCAAACGCCCCGTGTCGAGACTGAAAATCTCGATGCCGGGCGCGTGCTTGACGATAAGATCGGTCAGCACCATGTCTTCCGCCCCCAGACTGTTGGCAAAGGCAGCGGGCGCGTGATCGCGTTCGATGCCCTGCAAAAGCACAACAGCTTCTTCAATTTTTTGTTCCAGACTCATTTTATTTTTCCTCTTTCGTTAGATTTCAATCTCCGGCCTTGCGCACCAGTATCAGGGTGATATCGCCCTTCTTTTGCTTGGATAAAACGCTGTGCCCAATGCTTTCAAGGCTCGTTGGAACCAGCCAGGCTGCTTGGCCTGAATTCACTTTCACGGCCAGCACTTCGCCGCCTGCGAGTTTGTCCAATTCCAGCTTCGCCTTGAGAAAATTGATGGGACATGGGTGTGCGGTCACGTCGATACTCGCAGCGACCCCACCCGCTTCCAACTGGTGCCGGGAAGACACGCCGGGCAGGTTGAGCCGGGAATCAGCCAATGCGCAGGCTTGCTCAGCCTCTTTCATCCAGACATCAATTTCTGTCGCGACAGCAGCAAAAGCCTTATCGTCGAACGCCGATCTCAACTGTGTGAGGCGCTCGACCACGCCATCAAGTTTTTCCGCCAGTGGCTGGAATGCCGAATGCTCGCTCCTTAGCCTGTTGAGGATCTCCGCCAGATCACTCACCTTGTGGTCCTGTCCCGACAGAAACACAAGCGCCTGACTGACCAGGCGCGCCATTGCCTCGGTGCATTCCAGCGCCTCCTGATACTTGCGCTGAGCGGCGAAGGCATTGCGACAATCGCGTTCATAGGCTGCCTCGGAAAATTTCGCGGCTACCGTATCCTGAACTGCGCCAGCGCATTCGCCACCCCCCAGCTGCAATACCTTGAAATCCTCCCGGTATCCGTGGTCCTTGGTCACCTGCGCAAGGTCAGCCTCGGAAACGTGCACCAGATCGGCAAGCAGCCGCTCGAAATACCCCGCATCCCGCTTCCTCGCCCACTCGAAGAATGACTCCCAGGATTCGCCGCTGCCGGTATAGCCCTCCCGCACCCTTTCCACTGCTTTCTCGATACGGGCAGCCGGTACCGAAGGGCCTTTGATTGCAAATCCTCCACCGCCGCAGCCGTTGCCGCCGAAATACATCTGGTAATGGGGAATCAGCTTGCCATGCATGCGCCGGCCCTCGCCGAAAATGCCGATGTCGCCGGTTTCCGGCTGGGCGCAACCGTTATGGCAGCCGGATACGCGAATGCGCAGATCCCGGCTGCCGCCGTTGAGCTTGGGCGCAACTGTCATGGAAGAGGTGATTCCCAACCGGCAAGTGGAAGTACCGGGGCAGGCCACTACGTCATCGCCGGGCCGTGGCGCATGCAGGCGTAAGATGCCAAGCCTTGCATGCACCGCCGACAGGAGCGGTTCGGGGACGTTCACCAGCATCAGGTTCTGGTCCTGGGTGGTGCGCACATCGCTCAGCCCCAAATCCTCCATCAGCGCGGCGATTCCCCGCAATTGCCCGGCGTCGAGCTGTCCCAACGGAACACTCATGGGAAATACATACAGACCCGGCTGTTTTTGCTTAAAGAGACGCCGCGGCGCCCCAGGGCCAGGAGTATCGCCGGATTTGCCGCCGTGCCATTGCCCGTTTGGATAAGAGCGTGTAGCCAGGGCCACCCGGGTACGCTCCAGTTCTTCGCGGTACTTCGCCACAAAACCAGCGGCACCAAAACGATCGACCAGAAACTTGATGCGTGATTTGGCGCGCTTGGTGCGGTCGGAATAGCGGTTATGCAGTACCACAATGGCTTCCACCACTGGCAGCAAATCCTTTTCCTCTACGAATGGCTCCACCACGATGGCCTCGTGGGGCTTGTGTCCCAGCCCTCCTCCCGCCAGCACTTTGAATCCGAAGCGGCCATCGTCAGATCTGGCCGCGACTATGCCCACGTCGTGCAGCATGCCCTGGGCGCAATCGGCCTCGCAGCCGGAGATGCTGATCTTGAACTTGCGCGGCAGGTTCTGGGTCAGCGGATGGCGCAGGAAATGGTCGACCACGCCCAGCAAAAATGGCGCCACATCCACATGTTCACGCTGGCATACCCCGGCCAGGGGGCAGGCAGTGACGTTGCGCACTGTGTTGCCGCAGGCTTCCCGCGTGGTCAGGCCGGCCCGGGACAGGTGACGTAACACTGTCGGGGTATCCTTAAGCGGCACATAATGAATCTGAATGTCCTGGCGCGTCGTGATATGCGCCTTGCCTTCCGGTACGTAGTTCTCCAGGGCTGCCGCTACCGCAACCAATTGCAGCGGAGTGAGCTTGCCACCCGGCACCTTGATGCGCACCATGTTCACACCGTCCTGGCGCTGCCCATAGACACCTTGTTGCAGGCGCACTGCCTGGAAGCGGTCGGCATCCATACCACCCTGCAAGAAAGTCTGCACCGCCTGTTCAAAACGGTCGACTTCTTCCGCTTCAACTGAATTTGTCGTATTTACGTTCATTGCAATGCTCCTTGTTCAATTCATCATGACAGCAGCAACTTGCCGCCAAGAATCAACATCATGATCGCCAGAATGTTGCGCAACACTCGCTCCGGAATTTTTGTGCCGATGTGACTGCCGAGATAAATGCCGGGCACCGAACCTACCAGCAAACTGGCCAGTAACGCGTAATTCACTGTACCCATTGCGGCGTGCCCCAGACCGGCCACCAGGGTCAATGGCACGGCATGGGCAATGTCCGTCCCCACCAGCCTGGCCGGGGCAATGCGTGGATAAAGGAACAACAGCACTACCATGCCTAACACCCCGGCACCGACAGATGAAATCGTCACCAGCACCCCCAATACCACCCCTGTGGTAATGGTCGCGCCTTTCAGGTAATGCGCGTGCAATTCGAAAATTGCGCCGTCTTTGCGCCGGGCAATTTTCATCACATAAGGCTTAAGCAACAATGCAGTGGCGGTCAGCAGCAGCGCAACGCTCATCACGCCGGTAATCAGCCCCTTCAACTGCTTCTCATCCAGCGCCAGTTGATGCAACGTGATAATGCACAGGATCGCGGCAGGCAGACTCCCCGTGGCAAGGAGCCCTGCGATGCGCCAGTCCACCGTGCCGCGTCGCCCATGCGCAACACTACCCGCCATTTTGGTGAGCGAGGCATAGAGCAGGTCGGTTCCAACGGCAATGCTCGGGGCCACGCCGAACATCAACACCAGCAGAGGTGTCATCAAGGCGCCACCCCCCATACCGGTGACGCCGACGATGAAGCCCACCCCGAATCCTGACAACGAATAAAGCCATTCCATTTATTTGAACTGATTTTTGTTGATGCAGACTATCCTAATCAGGTTTCTTTATAATTAGAAAGAATATATAATTATTATTTAATAATGTTTTATTATATACAATGAAAATTCAACAATTACGCTACCTTCATGAAGTTGCCAGGCAGGGGCTCAACGTCTCTTTGGCGGCGGAAAAGCTGCATACGTCGCAGCCAGGCGTCAGCAAGCAGATACAACTGTTGGAGGAGGAGTTGGGGGTGGACATTCTTGTCCGTCACGGCAAGCGGGTGACCGGGATAACAGAACCCGGCCAGAAAATACTGGCGATCACGGAACGCATTCTTCGCGAGGCCGAAAACCTGAAGCGGGTCGGCGCGGATTTCACCAATGAAACCCATGGCAGCCTGTCCATCGCCACCACCCACACCCAGGCCCGCTATGCCTTGCCGTCAGTGATCAAGACGTTCTCCGAGCGTTACCCTGGCGTCCAGCTGCGGCTGCACCAGGGCAATCCGGCTCAAATTGTAGAAATGGTGCTTTCCGGCGAGGCAGATATCGCCATCGCCACCGAGGCGATCGCGCTACACGATGAATTGGTGACGTTGCCATGCTACCAATGGAACCGGTGCGTCATTGTCCAGCCGGACCATCCGCTGCTTGGCGAACCAACACTGACACTGGAACGCATTGCCGACTACTCCATCATCACCTACGACTTCGCGTTCGCCGGTCGTTCGCAGATCAACAAAGCCTTCATGGAGCGCAACCTAAGCCCCAATGTCGTACTTACAGCAATCGATGCCGACGTGATAAAAACTTACGTGGGGATCGGGCTGGGAATTGGTATCATGGCCAGCATGGCTTTCGATCCTGGCCGCGATCAGAACCTGCGGGCGATAGATGCGAGCCATCTATTCGAACCCAGCACCACCAGGATAGGCATTCGCCAAGGTACTTACTTGCGCGGTTACACTTTTGAGTTTATTCAAATGTTTGCCCCACATTTAAACCATGAGGCAGTAAACATGGCAATAAGCGCAGCGTGCCGTTCTGCGCACCAGGAGGCACCTAAAATTTGATTTGCAGGACGGGGGATGGACTTGCGCCTCTCTTTGTCAAGCGCAACTGTACAGGACCAAACCCAGACTTATCCGGGTTTCAGTTCTTGGCTGATTGATAAAGCGGCAAATTCAAAACAAAGATAGTGCCTCCGTCATGCGCATCGTTCGCGGCAAACAGTGCCCCATTGTGCCGCTCCACTATGCCATAGCTAATGGCGAGGCCAAGGCCGGTACCCTTCCCAACCGGCTTGGTGGTGAAAAACGGATCGAATATCTTGGGAAAGTTTTCAGGGAGTATGCCTGATCCATTGTCACGGAATTCGACCACTGCCTTGTCTTTTTCTATTTTTGCCTGGATGCGAAGCCTGGGAGATTTCACTTCAGCGGTGGCATCCACGGCATTTTGGACCAGATTCATGATGACTTGTTGAATTTGGGCAGCGGAACCCAGCACCGGAATGAAATGGGGCAAATCCATCTCTACCTGAAAACTCTCGGATGTGATATTGGTAACCCAATGAACAGCACGTTGAATGATTTCTACCAGGTTGAATTCGCACTCCTCCTCCCGATCGATTGCAGAGAAGCGTTTTAAGCCGTCAACGATGTCCCGCGTACGCTCCGCCCCTTCGATAGTGCCTTCGATCAAGGGTCGGATATCTCCCAGAATGCGGTCGATCTTGAGTTTCTCTCTCAACTCCGCAAGCTCGATACCGCTCCTGCCTGCATGAACCGCATCAAGGTATTCTTTCAGGCGCCCTGCGTATCGCTCAAGTACATGTACGTTTCCGAGGACGAAACTAATCGGGTTGTTGAGCTCATGCGCCACACCTGCAACCAGGCGGCCTAAAGACGCCATTTTTTCAGAATGCACCAGTTGCTGCTGGGTTCGCTTGAGCGCTTCATGGGCTTCCTGCAGGGCATGATAGGCGCGCCGTAATTCACCGACCGGGCGCCCTGTAATCACCATGCCGACTGACTTGCCCTTTTTGTTGAAGCGCGCGGTGCAATTCACCGAGACCGGCATTGAACTGCCATTGGCCATGCGTATCTGCATTTCGCAATCATGTATCGCCTGACCTTGCAACCCATTGAATTTCAATTCTGCTTGTTTACGTGAAATATCATCTGCAAATAATTCAACGAGTGGATGCCCCCTCCATTCAGCCGAGGTCTTGCCGGTCAGTTCTATCAATGATTGATTCACATCCTCGATGGTTCCCGTCTGGTCGCAGACTACGAGAATGTCGCTCATGGCGGCCAACACACCAAAAATGAACTGCTGAGACTCTTCAAGTTTGTTGTTCTGTTCCTCGAGCGCTGTCTGGTACTTGAGCAAATCTGAATAAACCTCATCCATTTTGCGAATGACTTCCATCCAGAACTGCTCGCCTACTCCTTCAATGGGCATATCCGGTAGCGAAAGAAGGCCGGTCTTCGAAAACATTTCAGTTATGAGGCTTGTAATGAATATGGCTGCGGGCAAAAAGACCATGGCGGTGTTTATGCTGCTCTTGGGAAACTGTAATCACGCTCAGGTTTCCATGGCGTACGCCGCGTTCCGCTATAAGCTTGCCGGCGAAGTCTCTTACCTCGGCCGTCTTCCCGCGCAGAACGACGCATTCGATGCAGTTGTCGTGATCCAGGTGCGCGTGCAGGGTGGAAACGGTCAGATCATGATGATCATGCTGCAACGCAGTGAGCCGTTCAGCCAATTCGCGCTCATGGTGGTTATAGACATAACTCAGTGCCGCAATGCAATGAGTACCTTCATAGCGCACCTGGCGGGACTTTTCGAGCTCTGCCCGGAGCATGTCCCTTACTGCCTCCGAGCGATTGCTGTAGCCCCGCGCAAGAATCAACCGATCGAACTCCTGCGCCAAATCCTCGTCCAGTGAAATCGTGAAGCGTTCCATGCGCACTCCAGGTCAATGCACGGTACATACCATACAGGGATCAAATGAACGGACGACATGCTGTACCGCCAATGGAACCCGTTCGTGTTCCCCGACCGGCACACCGACCAGTGCCTGTTCCAGTGCGCCCGGTATGCCATCACGATCCCGTGGGGAAAAGTTCCATGTGGTGGGGGCTACGATCTGATAATTGGCGATTTTGCCTTCCTTCACCACCAGCCAGTGACCCAACGCCCCCCTCGCTGCCTCGACCATGCCGACGCCCTTAGCGTTATCGGGCATGCGCCCTTGAACACAGAACGGTTCACCGGGCGACAGGGATTTGATCCAGGATTCCATGGCTGGAATGACCCGGGAAATTTCCAGCAGACGGGCCACCACGCGGGTGGTGACATTGCCACCCGTTTTTTCCACCATGTCCCGAATCAGCGGGTGACCAGTCACCACCTGCCTGGCCAGCGCGCCACATTCAAGCACCTGACCACGCCAGCGTGGTGCCTTACACCAGGTGTAGGCATCGGGTTTGTCCGGAGCAGGCTGGGTTTCGCCCTGGTAAGGATGGCGAGCATCACGCTCCCCTGTCATCCTTGAATGACTGAGATCTTCCACTATATCGGATGGATCGATGGCTGACAATGTGCCTTTGCTCGCATCCCAAACGCCAGGCGAAAACAGATATTCCCCCGCCATTTCATAGCTGCCATAGCTCAGGAATATATCCGTCGCTCTCCCTATCCGGTGAAGTTCCAGATCCCGGGCGACTTCCAGGAATAACCTGAAGTCACTTGCATCAGGGGGTCTGGCGTCACGCCATGCCTCCAACGCACGCATGGAATCCAGCTTGACGATGTTCTCCAGCTTGTCGCCGAACATGATTTTTTCGAGATACGCCCGGAATTCCCTCAACATGGCATAAAGTCGGATTTTTTCCGTAGATGACACGGCCCGGGAAGAGCCGCCAGGCTGAAGTGTCAGTGTGTGCGGCCATTTCCCTGCGAGCACCCCCATCATGTGCAAGAATGCTGCCCGGGCGGGCAAGGCATCCCCTGCCGCACTGCCGGTGACAGCCTTGAACCGCTGTTCAGCCATGCCATGCCAGGGGCGGCCTGAATATCCATCGCGGGCAAAATCCGGCATGAAAAACAGATAAAAATGGGTAAAGTGATCGGTCAGGTTTTCGTTTGCCAGAATCAGGTTGGTTGCCAATTGGCCATTGCGTGGTATGGAGATTCCCATGGCATTGCGCAATGCGTTCGCAGCCGCAACCGACTGGGTGACGGAGCATATGCCGCAAATACGCGGGACGAAGACCAGCGCATCCATGGGGTCTTTGCCCCGCAATATCTGTTCAAATCCACGGTACAGGGTTGAATCAACATAAGCCCTGTCCACCCGGCCCCCGGAGATGTCCAGCGTCACCTCCAGATCGCCTTCAACACGATTGAATGGCCCAACTACCAAACGGCTCATTTCACCCCCGTTTTGCGAATGCCCGGCACAATCACAAGATGATCCGAAGTGGCGTTTTCCTTGACACGTTTTGGCGTCGCCGATTTCGATAATGTAGCCAGCGCCACAAACCAGGCCTTGGGCATGTCAGTTGGCAATCCTATGGGTATCCCGGCTATTTTAGGTGTCTGGGTGAAGGGGTGCCCTGGTTCTTCAAAACCGGGTTCGGTACAACCGATACAGGCGTACCCCCCATCGGTGCAGGACCCACCACCATTCCAGGGACGGATATTGCAATCTGCATGAGCCTGGGTGCCTTTGCACCCCATGTTTTCCATCATGCATCCCTGATCAGAAGGCTTTTCTGCACTGGCCTTGAATTCATAATACTCGTTACGGGCGCAGCCATGATGTACCAGATGATCAGCATAGAAACGGGGGCGCCCGAGTTCATCGAGATCCGCCTGGGTAAAACTGTCCATGGCCAGCGCCAGCAGTGTTTCCAGCACCCACCCCGGGTGGGTCGGACAACCCGCGATGTTGATGACTGGCAAACCGGATTGGCTCAAATAATCCACACCCAGCAGCCCGCCCCTGGATGCGCCATCGTATTGCATGCCGCAAGCATCAGTCGGATTGCATCCGCCTGCGGTAACGCCGCCATAAGTCGCGCAGGTACCCACCGCAATCGTATATTGCGCCTTTTCTGCAAGTTGCCTGACCCATTCGATCATGGGCTTGCCGGTACCGGACAGGACATGAAATCTCCCAGTCCCATTGGGTCCGCGCAGCAAAGAGCCTTCCACGCAAAGTATATCAAGGGGTAAATCGCCGCTAGCACATGCCTCCAGTACTTCGATTGCCTCGCTACCCGTCTGCTCTGACAAGCCGGGATGCCAAACAATATTGATGCCAGCATCCTTCAACATGCCGAACAGATCACGCACGTCAGCGCTCAGCAGTGACATGGTGCAACCACCACACCCGCCAGACTGTAACCAGATCAGATTCATCATTTAAATACCTCCAGGCTGGCAATCATGTCTTGTCCATACCATAACGTACCAGCTTTGAACGCAGCCCGACCCGGGATAATCCGAGTTCCTGTGCGGCATGGGTCTTGTTCCAGCGGTGACGTATCAGGGTTTCTCGAATCAGGCGCGCCTCCAGTTGCTCCATACGATCTTTCAGACTTCCGTCCAAGCCGGCGAGCAGGTCAAGCTGCTGCTCTTCTGATTCCTCCATCGCCGCCCGCAACACTTTCGGGGAAAGCAGCCGTGCCTCCAGCCATTCGCTATCGGTCAATGCCAATATGCGCAAGATCTCGTTTTGCAGTTCCCGGACATTGCCAGGCCAGCGATAAGCCTTAAAACAGTCCAGTGTCTCCGGTGTAAAACCGCGCACTTTGCGGTTCAATTGTCGCATGGCGCGCTGCAACAATCCCTCGGCAATCAACGGGATGTCCATGGGGCGTTCCCGCAATGGCGGGAGATGCATGGTCAGATTGGCAATCCGGTAATAAAGATCCTGCCTTAAACGTCCGGCGCGAACTTCCTCTTCGAGGTCACGGTTAGTGGCCGCAATGACCCTTACATTGACTTGAACTGAACGGGGACTTCCCAAAGGACGAATTTCCCCCTCTTGCAGGACACGGAGCAGTTTGACCTGAAATGACGGTGTGGTTTCGCCAATTTCATCCAGAAAAATAGTACCGCCATCAGCCTGCTGGAATAAACCAACCCGATCGGAGTAGGCACCTGTGAAGGCACCGCGTTTATAACCAAATAATTCGGCTTCCAGCAATGCATCCGGCAGTGCCCCGCAATTTTGTGTCACAAAAGCCTGCGCTGCGCGACCGCTGCGATAGTGCAGGGCATGCGCCAGCAACTCCTTGCCGGTACCCGACTCCCCGGTGATCAGCACGGAAATATCATAAGGCGCGATGCGGTCGATCATTTCGCAGGTTGCATTGAGTGGGCTATCGGGTGCCCGCGCCACCCGATCCAGACTGAATTTCTCGCGCACATGCTGGCGTTTGTTGGCTACGCGTTCTGCCAGAAGCGCCGGGCTATCACGCAACTCCAGGGACAGGCGCTGGTTTTCCAGTTGCAATCGATAAACATCTGCAGCGGAGCGCAGAACCAGCATAAGCTGCTCTGGCTGCCAGGGCTTGAGCAGGTATTGAAATATGCCGGCTTCGTTAATACCTGCGATGATGTCTTCGGTATCCGTGTAGCCCGACAACATAATCCGCACTACATCTGGCCAATCAGCGCGTACATGCTTGAGAAACGTTACTCCCGACTGGACAGGCATGCGCTGATCACAAACGATTATCTGGATAAATTCCTGGCGCAATATTTCCAACGCGGCATCAACGTTTGACGCGGTGAACACAGTGAAATCCTCTTCCAGGGTACGCCGCAACGCCTCCAGGGAACGGATTTCATCATCAACAATTAAAACTGTGGGGAGCGACATGGTTAAAGCCCTGGACTGATATCACGTATATTTTGGGAAGCGCTGTACAAATGTCCCCAACGGCATACGCAGGTGGGTTAAAGGTTTGGGCTGCCTGTTTTATAGGCAACCGCGGTTGCATCTGACCGGATTTCGAACTGATTTTGCAGGTTTTGACAGTCATTTTTGCCATTCCATCATAACTGGTTACCCTTCTTGGTCTGGTGCATCTCGGAATCGCGGGTGCCATTCCGGTTCCTGGTGGACGATGGTGCAGTGATGATTGGGGCGTCAACGACCGTGCCTTCCTTTAGCAGCAAGCCTTTCTCGGCCCAATGGGTGTTGATGGCGGTGAGAATGGATGCAGTCAACTCGTGTCCTTCAGGCAGGCGTCGGAATTTGGGCAACGGGGTGGCGCCAGGTCCTCTTCTTCGCGGCAGATTCAAGTTCAGAAATACTCGTCTGCATGACCTTCCTTTACCTGCTTCCCATAGTAGGGATTCTCTCAGCTTCACTCGATCCCAGGGAAGCCTGACATGAAATAAATCAGTGGTTCCCTTGAACCATTCCGCGATGTTTACATAAATGCCTGGGAGTCCAGGCAGGTAACGTCTTGTGGACAAAATAGCGGCGTGCATAATGATAACTGGGATCAAAGCCGAAAAAATTCCGATGCATTTCGGACAGTTCGGACTCACGGTATCGAAGCAGCGGTTTTTCAGATTCGTCCCGATCGCGTGCCTCGGTTTTTGTTTTGCGCAGCACGTCATAATCCGGGCTCCGTGAGATGGCGGTTGCCCGCTGCTTCACTTCCCGGCGGAACATGGCCGCGTCCGTACCAAAACAGGCATCGACTATCCCCAGTCTGGCTGCCTGCCGGGCGGACATGGGAAGCCGGTTTTCCACGATGCGCGATGTCTTTTCCAGCCCCACCCGTCTGGGCAGGGTGTAGGTCCAGAACTCCGAACCATAAAGGTTTCCCATGTTTTTGTAATGAAGATTGAGCAAGACGCTTGGTCTCGCCCAGACATGATCCGCGGCTAAAGCCAGAAAAGCGCCGCCTGCACCCGCATTATTCGCCAGTGCCGACACCGTGATGTGACTGGTCGCAGTAATGATCGCCTCCGCCAAATCGTCCATGGCCTGGATATTTTCCCAGGACTCCTCTGCCGGGTGTTCTGAAGCCTCGATCAAATTGAGATGGATGCCGTTTGACCAAAAGTCATCGCCTCCCATTAGTACAATCACCCGGGTTGGGCGTGAACATGCCTGACGGTAAGCCGCCAACAGCTCACGGCATTGGGCGGTGGACATGGCGCCGTTATAGAAGTCAAAGTAAAGATAGCCTACCCCGTCCTGCTCCTCATAACGAATGGACTCTCCATCAGCTTCGCACAGCACGGGAATACTTGCCTGCTCTGCAGCAAAGGCCACCAATGCCGGCAATTTGAACGGATGCGCACTTTCGGGTCGTCGCACATGGCCGATACGGATGGCTCCGTCCACCGTTGCCCTCACTAGCGAGGTGCCTTGCCACCCCAGGATGGTGCCCGGTGCGCCGCTATAATCTGGTGCTGCATGGGCGTCGAAAAGAAAGCATGCATGGTCGAACAGGCTATCCCGAACACCGGGAAACCCATCCGCGGCGTGAATCCTGCGCAAGATGGTTTGCGTATCGTCCCGTAGCCAATTTATGCGCCGGTCTTCCTGCCACATGACGGGTCTTTCCTGGCCTGCCACGTTCGACCATTTTTCCAGCGGACAGGGCACAAAATCACGCTGTGCATATCGTTCTATCGCTGTCGTGACGGCACGTGTCGCGGCTTCCGTCACTTCATTGCGGTAGAGGCTGCTTTTCTTCGCCAGACGCATGGGGAATATTTCGTTTGCCCAGATATCGCCCCCGTCCATAACCGCGTTGGCCTGTAAAACCGTCACTCCCCATTCGGTTTCTGCATTCTGGACAGCCCAGTCCAGCGCGGAGGGCCCCCGGTCGCCCACGATGCCCGGGTGTACCACCAGACATGTATGATGACGCCAAACGCTTGCCGGAATGGCACGTTTGAGGAAAGGCGCCAGAATGATATCCGGCCGATAAAGCGCAACCGCCTCTTCCGTCACCGAGTCCGCGATATCGAATTCGACGGAAACCTCGTGCCCCAGTTCGGTCAGCGCCACATACAGGCGCTGGGTAAGACTGTTGAAGCTGTGGGTCAGGAACAGGATGCGCATGCTAGCAAATTCGCGGCAATTGTTCGCCAGAGAGCCAATCCACATTGCGGCGTCCGCCAAAACGGGTTTTCATTTGCACGAAGTGGTGAGGATCCGCATGCACTGTCCCGATGATGGCCGACTCACGCCCGAGTGGATGGGCGCGCATGACTGCCAGCAACCCCCCGGCATCCTCGGGTGCACAAATGGCGACCAGTTTACCTTCGTTCGCGATGTAGAGCGGATCCAGCCCCAAAAATTCGCAGGCAGCATCAACAACAGGGCGAACCGGAATACTGGATTCATCCAGTTGCATACCTACCCCCGACTGTTTGGCGATCTCGTTCAAGGTGGTGGCCAGGCCACCACGGGTTGGGTCACGCAGAACACGAATGCCGGAACCACTGGCCAGCATGTCCGCAACAAGGCCATGCAGCGCAGCAGTATCCGACTCAATCGGCGCATCAAATGCCAGGTTTTCACGCTTGCTCATGATGGCCATGCCGTGGTCCCCTATGGTGCCAGAAAGCAGGATCACATCACCCGGCGTTGCCTTGTTGCCCGACAGATCCAGACCTTTTGGCAGCACGCCAACCCCGGTGGTGGTAATGAAAACCCCATCGCCCTTCCCCCGCTCCACGACTTTGGTGTCGCCAGTCACCACGCTCACCCCGGCCGACTTCGCGGCATTGGCCATGGATTCGACGATGCGCTTCAAATCGCTCAGTGGGAAGCCCTCCTCCAGCACAAAGCTGGCGGCAAGCCAGAGCGGGCGGGCACCCATCACCGCCACGTCATTCACCGTGCCATGCACGGAAAGACAGCCGATATCCCCGCCGGGGAAAAACAAGGGCGAAACCACATGCGCATCGGTAGCCATGACCAGCCGCCCACCCGCTGACGGCATAGCCAGCACCGCGCCATCATTGCCCTGGGCCAGATATTCATTGTCGAAAGCGGCCGCAAACAGCTCTTCAATCAACTGCGCCATGGCGCGGCCTCCCCCTCCATGGGAGAGATCAATCCGTCCATTGCGAACATCAAGGGGGCGTGTATACCCTGGTTTAACGGTACTCATGCTGCGACAATCTCCACGTCTTTGAAGCGACCATAGGTATAGTGCGCAGCGCACGCACCTTCGGAAGAAACCATGCAGGATCCCATGGGAGTCTCGGGCGTGCAGACCGTGCCGAATATTTTGCAATCGGTCGGTTTCTTGACCCCGCGCAGAATCGCGCCGCACTCGCAGGCCTTGTTGTCAGCCACCGGCGCATAGCGCAATCCATAGCGTTGCTCGGCATCGAATGCCGCATATTCAGACCGTATTTGCAGCGCTGAATAGGGTACTTCTCCCAACCCGCGCCATTCGAAGGTGCGCCTCAATTCGAAAATCTTCGCCACCAGTGTCTGGGCTTTGCGATTACCCCCTCTCGTTACTGCCCGGAAGAATTCATTCTCCACTTCGGCGCGTCCCTCGTTCACCTGTCGCACCAGCATTAGTATGCCCTGCATGACATCCAATGGCTCAAAACCCGAGATCACCACGGGCTTGCGATATTCCCGCGCAAAATGTTCGTAGGGCTGGGTGCCAATGACCGTACTCACGTGGGAAGGACCGATAAAACCATCCAGGGGGAGCGTGCCATATTCCCTGACTTCCGGTGACTCGAGAATATGGGTAATCGCCGAAGGCGTCAGGACGTGGTTGCACAACACACTGAGATTCCCGATGCCTTCATTTTTGGCTTGCTCGATCAGCAGCGCCGTGGGCGGGGTTGTGGTTTCAAAACCAATGGCGAGAAACACCACGTCACGATCCGGATTGTCGCGCGCAATGGCAAGCACATCAGCGGTGGAGTAGATCATGCGTACATCGCCACCCCTGGCCTTGGCCTTCATCAGCGACAGCCCATCCGATGCCGGTACGCGCAAGGTGTCCCCGTACGTGCACAGAATCACGCCCTGATCCAGCGCCAGTCCGATGGCAAGATCTATGCGGCCAATCGGCAACACACACACCGGGCAGCCCGGCCCATGAATCATCTGGATATTGGCTGGTAAAAGATCAGTAACGCCATATCGGGAAATGGCATGGGTATGACCACCGCAAAATTCCATGAAACTGTAATTTCGGCCGGTATCCGCAGCTCGTGCAATTGTACTGGCAAGGCCGTTGGCTAATTCGCCATCCCGAAACTCGTCGACATATTTCATGCCCCCACCCCCACATTGCCCGGCATCGATTCCATTTCCGCAAAGATCCGCAAGGTGCGTTCGGCCTCCTCGGGATCCAGTTTGCTGAGGGCATAACCCACATGCACGATGACGTAATCATCCACTTGCAAATCATCGACCAGCGCCAGGGACACCTCCTTGCGCACGCCGCCGAGATCGACAATGCCGATGTCCTGCTTGCGCATTTCCACAATACGTGCCGGTAATGCCAAACACATTTCACACTCCTTAAATTAAAGAACAACCTCGGTGGGCGCTGTGCGCTGGGCAACCCACGCCTGCCCCAAGGCAATACCGCCATCGTTGGGCGGCAACCGTGTAGCCATCCAGACCTGAAACCCATGCGCCGTCAAACCCAGTGCCAAACTCCCGGACAGGATATGGTTCAGGAAGCATCCACCCCCCAGTACAACATTGTTCAAGCCCCGCTTTCTGGCGGCATGTACCACCCAGTCGATCAAGGCAGCGGCAAGGGTGTCATGGAACAGGCGCGCGCCATAGGCCGGGGCTCGAACTGAAACAAGACTGGACCAGAGCGGGCGCAGATCGAGCTCACTCCCGTCTTTATCCAGCCGCCAACCCGCCTGCAGCGGTGGCACAGCCGGGCGGGACTCGGCCAGACCTTCCAGCAGCATGGCGGCCTGGCCTTCGAAGGCGCTTTTTGCCCTCACCCCCAGCAAGCCTGCCGCCGCGTCAAATACACGCCCCATGCTGGAGGTTGCAGGACAATTAATGGATAGGCTTAGCATTTCCGCCACCGTGGTTGCCGCAGGCTCGGACGCAAAGCGGCTGGCAATTTCGGCGGTTCTGCCCAATTCATGCAACACTGCTGCAGCCATGCGCCAAGGCTCACGGGCTGCCTTGTCGCCACCGGGCAGGGATAGTGGCCGCAGGCGGCCGATCCGCTCAAAGCGGGCGCCGTCCACACGCAGCAATTCCCCGCCCCAGGCGGTTCCATCCACCCCCAGCCCCACGCCATCCAGTGCCAGACCGAGCACTGGCCCTGCCACCCCGTGTTCGGCAAGAATGGCGGCAATATGGGCATGATGATGCTGCACGCCTGCTATCGGCAAGCCACGCGCTGCGGCAAAGGACTGTGCAAATTGCGAGCTGAAAAAATCGGGGTGCAGGTCATGGGCAACCCGTTCGGGCTCGATTTCCAGGACGCTACACAGGTGCGCCACCGTTTCCATCAGGAAATTGCAGGTGCCCGCATTGTCCAGGTCGCCGATATGTTGAGAAACAAATGCCTGATCCCCGCGGGTCAAACACACGCTATTCTTGAACCAGCCGCCGAGCGCCAGCACGCTGGGCCCCGCATCGGCAAGCTGGATGGCGCGCGGGGTCGCTCCCCGTGCCCGACGGATAAACTGGGGCCCGGCAACGTTCATGCGTACCACCGAGTCGTCGCAACGGATCAGAATATCCCGATCATGCATCAGAAAAGCATCGGCGATGCCCGCCAGCTCAACGACAGCCTCGCCATTGCCGATCACCAGCGGCTCACCACCCCGATTGGCACTGGTCATCACCAACGAGAAGGGTTGGGATTGGTTCATCCAGGCCAGCCCTTCCGGTCTGCCCGCCGCTTCATGGAACAACAGCCAATGGATGGGCGTATAAGGCAGCATCACGCCTATCCAGGCCAGTCCCGGTGCGACTTGCGTTGGATACCTCATCCTCATCATTGCGCTGGCAGCATCACGCCTATCCAGGCCAGTCCCGGTGCGACCCCGGGGAAACGCGCATCGCAATCGGGGTGCTTGCGCAACAGGACGATGGGACGTGTCTGACTGTGCAGAAGCACCGCCTCTTGTTCGTCCAATTTCGCACAGCCAGTTAGTGAAGCCCCATTGGCCAGCATCAAGGCAAAAGGTTTTTCCTCGCGCGCCTTGCGCACGCGCAAACGCATGACCGTTTCTGGATTGCGCGCATCACACACCAAATGGAAGCCGCCCAATCCTTTGACGGCGAGGATTTCCCCTCGTCGCAAACGGGTTACAGCCTCAGCGACAGGGTCTGGGCATGCAATCGGTTCACCCGCAGCATCCCGCATCTCCAGGCGGGGGCCGCAAGCTGAACAGGCTGTGGGTTCGGCATGAAAGCGGCGATCTGCGGGAGCCCCATATTCACGATGACAATCCGGACACAGTGGGAATGCCGCCATGCTGGTATTGGAGCGGTCGTAGGGCAGGCTGCGGGTCAGGGTGTAGCGAGGGCCGCATTGAGTACAATTGATGAAAGCATAGCGGTAACGGCGGTCACGGGAATCGAAAAGCTCCGTCAGACAATCTTTGCAAACGGCCATGTCCGGCCCGATTTGCGTGTGGATTTTTCCCGCTACGCTGTCGAGTATGACGAACTCCTCCTTTTCGCCAGGCACCTCTACCGGGCAGTCCGCCAAGACCATCTTCTCCACATGCGCCTGCTCGGGCGCCTCTTTTGGCAATCGTTCCAGAAAATTCGCCAACTGGCCGGAACTGCCTTCCGCCTGGATTTCCACACCATCCGGCCCGTTTCGCACCCAGCCCCGGATGTCCAACTCTCGCGCCAGACGCCAGACGTAGGGACGAAATCCCACGCCTTGAACGATTCCGGCAACCCGGATGCGCTGGCGCACGACGTTCTCCATTATCCGCGGGCGGCCAGATGGGCTTCCAGTTCCTGAATGCGTTTCTGCAAGACGGCCACAGTCTGCGCACGTTTTTTCCGCTGTCTGGCGAGACCGGTCTCGATCCAGCCCAGCCATGCCTCGTATCCATCTCCATTCGTAGAAGAAGTCTGAATGATGTGCAAACCCGGATTGACCTGTTTGGCATATTCAATTGCCAGTTGAACGTTGAATGGCACGTATGGCAGCAAATCGGTTTTATTGAGCAGCATCAGGCTGGCAGCGCGGAACATGTCCGGATATTTAAGCGGTTTGTCTTCCCCTTCCGTCACCGACAGAATGACTACCTTGTGTGCCTCGCCCAGATCATATGCAGCCGGACAGACCAGATTGCCGACATTTTCGATCATCAGGACACTATCATCCTCCGGATGCAAACGCTCCAGCGCATGTCCCACCATATTGGCATCCAGATGGCAGCCTTTTCCGGTGTTGATTTGCAAGGCCCGCACCCCGGTGGAACGGATACGCTCCGCATCCTGGCTGGTTTGCTGGTCGCCCTCCACGACGGCAACCTGGATTCTGGACTTGAGTGTTTCTATGGTGCGCACCAGCAAGGTGGTCTTGCCTGATCCGGGGCTGGATACCAGGTTGAGTGCAAAAATGCCGTGCTCGTCGAAGTAGTTGCGATTACGGCCCGCATAAGCATTATTCTTGCCCAGGATATCCTGCTCGATCCTGACCATCTGGGATTGCGTCAGCCCCGGCGCATGCGCGTGCGCGGGACCCTGACCATAGTCAATGACATCTTCCCCATGTTCATGAACATGCTCTCCTTCATGGCCATGGTCGTGGCTGTGCCAAGTCCCGTCAGCGTGCCGGTGGCCATGGGCATTCTCGTCATGGTGGGCGTGATATTGCATCTTGCCATCGGCGGCGGGCGCTTCATGGCGATGATCATGAACCGTACCATCGGCATGAACATGGCTATGCCCGTCCATTGCCTGCCCCTCGATACGGGTTTCCCCTGCACTGCAGCCACAAGTGGTACACATATGGTTTCTCCTGTTTACTCTTGATTCATGATTGCGGGATGTCGTCGTGGGTTGCAGCCATCAAACGCCTTCCAGCTCAAGCACCCGCATTTCAGTGCCATGGGTAGGCTGAACCTGGTAGCTTCCACAGCGCGGGCAGGCTGAAAACAGGGCAGAAATCGGCACCGTATCGCTACAATTCATGCACCATCCTCCCCCCGGCGTTTGAACGATATCCAGCATCGTGTTTTCCGCCACACTGCCGCGAACAACCACGTCCAGACAAAATCGCAACGACTCAACCTCGACACAGGCCAGTTCGCCGATTTCCAAACGTACACGTTTTATCTGCTGGAACCCGTGATGCGTGGCCGTGTCTTCCAGGATTTGCAGCACCCCTTCTGCGAGCGACATCTCATGCATGATGTAAATTCACCTCGTATTCAACACAGGGGTCAAAAGCCAGGATCAGTATGTTGATGCGCTGGTACAGGGATGCTGCATCATCGGCACGCAATGACCGCAACGTCTGCACAAAGGGGCCGGCAGGATGAAAGTTCCATTCCGTAGGTGCAACAATCACATAACGCACAATCTGTCCCAAGGCGACTTCGATATAGTGTAGTAGTAAGCCCCTGGCGGTATCGACACAGGCCAATCCAGCGTTTTTACCCAGCTTGCACGCATCCAGACGCAGCTCGGTGGAGGATGCTTCCCCCCTCAGCAACCGGACACACGACACCCAATCAACCAACCGCGCCAAATAACGTGCCGACGCCGCATGCCCGGTTCGCAATAGTTCAGCCAGCAGCGGGATTTGATGATGTAAGGCAAGCGCCCCTGCCTCGGCTGGTGCATTGCGCCACAACGGGCGTACAGCGAAGTGACCATCCAAATAGGGTTGCAATTCATTGCCCCACAGGCAAGCCGCTTGCCGTGGTAAAAAATGACCGAAAACAGGGTGCCCGGAATGCAGTGGCTCCAGACCTCTGAGCATCTCCAGCGAGGCGCCGGCCAGACCTCTCATGGGAGTCCTTTCGGCCCTTTCCAACGTGGCCGCCCAGCAGTCCAGCGATTCATCAAGGACATCCTGTTCAATCATGGTCAGCATGGCTTCACCCAAGGCCAGAACATCGTCATCTCCACGACTGATCGAGATCCGCTTGACCCATTCCATCATCAGCCCCTGTTTTGCCGGCAATCCCAGCCTGTTCGGCCAGTCCACCAACAGGCGCCAGAGGTGCTCCTGAGCTGCTTCCAGTGCAACCAGTCTGCGCTGCCTGAGCATCAGCTGCTTATCTCCGCAGAGATTCTGTGCAGCTTGAGCAGCCGAGCGCGCTGCCACGGTCTGGGCTTTTCCACATATTCCGAACAAAAGTGGCACCAGACGCATCGCCTCTTCTACTGTTTTACCTTCCAGCAGGCAAGCGGCCTGAGGACGGCTGGAGCGCACCTCGACAGAAGTCACGCGGTAACCATCCCAACCAACAGAGAATGTCAATTTTCCAGCCAGGCTCATCAAGGATCGCGCAGGAATGCGCCTCTCAGGAAACCGCGGCGTGACAATGCTTGCTCGGCCAGGGGGGCGTCGGAAAACCGGGCCTGATCCCACTGCGCCTTTTCGCGCTTGACCGCCGCTTCCAGGTCTTCCAGAAGCAATTGCTCCAGCGCAGCCCTGGCTGTTGCAACGGCATCTTCCTGGCTGGCAAACTCAAACACAGGTGAAAACAATGAACATGCCTGGTAGGAACCCAGCCCTGGCTCCTCCCCCCCCATAAAATCATACTGCCCCGAGGGAAAACGCCAGCGCCGGGTCTCACCTAATCCAAGTGCCGCATAATCCGGATTGTCGGCCGGCAGAAGCATCAAATTGATGGTCCAGGGCGTAATCAAAATACCCAGCCAAAGCCCTTCCCACAAACGGAACCCAACCGCCTCCACGTGTAATGACGGATTCAGGATAGGCAATCCAGCCATTCGATGGCGCGCAATGCCATCGAATACACTTTCAATCATTCGGCTTGGGTTTTCCAAAGGACGAGGATTCATCAATTTCAATTCACCCTAATCTTTCAGAACCATGAACTTGTGGCGAGGCGCGTCACAATTAGGGCAAGTCCAATGTTCCGGCAGTCTGGAAAATGGCGTGCCTGGTGGTATATGCCAGTATGGATCACCCACCTCAGGGTCATATACCAACCAGCAGATTCCACATTCCAGTCTCACGGACTCGTCGATCCGATCGTCATGGCCAAGATAAGAGCCTTCAAAAGTATCCACGCCGTTCTCCGATTTTCATGCCGCCAACATGGTTCCGAGCCATTCTTCAACGCGTTCGATACTGTCACTAAAATCCTCTTCGGCTGCCAGCGCCACTTCTGGCACTTCCACAACCTCGATGGTGTTCAGGATAAGTTGATCGCTACTATTGAAGTACTGCACCCACCACACGTTGGCCAGCCCGGAGCTGGTGATACGACAATTGCCATAGCCCCTGGACAATATTGACACACTACCCGGCCCCAGTGCCTGAACAAGATAGGCCAGGTCATCCGGGGTAAGTGGAAGCAGAGTCAGGTTAATGATGTGCGCAGGGTTTCCGGCCTGATAGGTTGACACCACATCCAGAATTTCGTGCAGCAGGGCGGGAGAATTCATGGCACCCGCAGGAGGCGGGGGCGGGGAAATCTGTTTGAGTGTAGGCGCAAGCGCAATTTCGGCAACCACGGCCGGGATCGGGCAAACCTCCAGGTAATCCCGCTCCAGCACGCCATCTGCTCCAGGGTAACAGACACGCCAGACGCTTGCGAATACGGTCTCCTGGGCGCGCAGTGCAGTGGGTTGATGCGCAATGATGCTCACTTCACCTTGACCCAGAATATCGTTGATGAGGGGTACCACCCGAGGATCATATTTCAGCAGATCGATTTTTGGATAGCTGGTCGCGCCAAAACGATACGCACGCATTTGCGCCAACAACTGCCTGATCAGGTTCGCAGCCTGGTCACGCAATTCAGGCGCCACATCATCCGGCACGGACGGCGGGTTGAACACGGCCATGCCTTTTGGCATGTTCATATAATCCAGGGTCTCATCTTCCGGTTGCGAGCCAGGACCAAAGGAGACAACCGGAATGGGAAATTCATTCATTTCACAAGCCCTTTCAATGACAGCTGGAAGCAACTTCATTACGCACCGGGATACCGATGGTAGGCGCACGGCCAATCGGCTTTTCCAGCACTCCCGTAACCTCGGCGACAAATTCGTCCCAGTCGAGCATGCGTTGGATCACATCGACATATTCGCCATCGCGCAAAAAAACCATTGCCGGAAAACGTGTTGTCCCAAAACGTGCCTGTAGCTTTTTACTGTTTTCGGTATCTGCTATCGCCGCCTTGAGGCGCCCGCCAAACAGTTTCAATATTTCAGGCAGCACAATCGCCACATCCCAGGTCTCTGGCGAACGAACCACATCTTCGGTCAGCAAAAGCACCATATCCCCCGATGCCTGGGTAAGCGCTTCCAGATTTCCTTCGTCAACCAAAACAAACTGATGTTGTTCACAGAGCCGGGTAATCAGCATTCCCAAAGCATTCTGTTCTGTTGCCACTTTTTCTTGCGCAACCAATGCATAGTCCAACACACCTTCACTCATTGCCCACCCTTTCTCAAAAAATCAGGAAGTTGTGGTTCGCGTCCCACCAAATCCGCAAAATGCACATCGACATCACTAGCTCCCCGAGACACTGCCGCTAATGCATTCAATGCCGAATTGACCTGTTCGGCCTGTTGCTCATTCAGTATTTCCCTTGCCCCACCCAAAAAAGTCATAAGCCACTGCCCGGACTGAACACTGCCCACCAGCATCGTGTCTATCCTGGCCAGATTTCCGTCGCGCCCCCGACATACTGCGTAACTTTCCTCAGCTTCGATAACCTGCATCGGGATACCCAGACACATACCCTCAAACCCCTGTAGCCAGGAAACGGATATCCCCAAGGCGGCACGCCTGTTCCTCAGTAGGTCTTTCCATTTCATAGCGCTGAATATCGAGAATGCCGGATTCCGTACGCATGGTTTCACCTGTCCCCCTGGCCACCACGGGTATCCCCCAGCCCACAAGCCGTTCTACAGCAATTTCCAGCACTTCCGGAATGCGCGCCTTGATCCGGGGGCGCAGACTACCGCCGTAATCCTCCAACTCTTCAGGCTGCACACCAATCAACACCATCTCTTCAGGCAGGTGATCGACCAGGTCAGCACAAGCAAGCACTTCCTGGAATCCGGTCTGGTGAAGGCTCATTTTTTTTGCACCCATGAATTTAGGCACCTCTGCGTTTTCAACCAGCTTTAATGTCCCGGGCTCCAAACCATAATCAACCGCATCAAAAATAACCAGGCGCCTCGCAGCCTCAACGTAGGGAAGCAAATACAGCCCCTGGGTTCCCCCATCCATGACACGCACATTATCTGGAAAAGCATAAGTGGCGTTCATAGCTTCTACGCATCGCACCCCAAACCCCTCATCCGCCCACAAGACATTCCCGATACCAAGAATGAGCGTGTCAAATTGACTACCCTCGACCATATCCTCTCCTCCAGCCATGTAACCCGTACCGTTACAAAGCAAAAACAATACCAGTATTAATACAGCTTAAATAATCAATGTATTAGGCTCAATCTGAGCCATGAGAACGCAATTCCATGGTTACATTGAATACATATTGACGGGGGCGGCGCAAGGAAACTATCCATGTGCTTTGGAACGCCTGCGAAAATTGCGCCATTCCTGATGAATATCCCAGGCCTGCTGCAAGGTCAGCCACAAGACGGGGCCGGTTCCAAAAAAAAGCCCGAGACGGATCGCCGTGTCTGGTGTTATGGCACGCTTGCCACGAATGAGCTCATTCACACGCCGACGCGAAATTCCCAACTCCCGGGCCAGGCGATCCTGAGACAATCCCAAAGGGTGTAAAAAACGACTTTCCAGAAACCTTCCCGGGGCTATCGGGGCGCGTAACGAGAATGAAAAAAAGCGCGGGTCTAAAGCGCCCGCGCCAAACCCCAATCCTGAAGGGAGGAAAGTCTTCACCACAGAATGATGCTCTTAGCTCATTAGGGCAATATTTACCAATTTCTCACGCGGCACAAAACATCAGTCCTTGAACATCCGCCAGCCACTGATCATGGTGCTGACCATGCTCTGACGCGACATAATGTCTTCGCGTATCGCCACATAAACATGCATGATAACGAAGGTGATAATGAACCACATGCCAACGTGATGCCAGGTATGCACATCCTGAGATTGACCAAGCAGGGGAATAACCCAACCAAACAGATGGTCCGCCCATGAGCCCGTTTGCTCACCCTCTCCATACATAGCAAAGCCGGTAAAAATCATAAACACTGATCCCAACACAAACATGAGAAACATGAATGTTTGCGCCAGGGGATTATGGCCCACGTATTTTTCAGGCGTTCGCTCAAGGAACAAATACCAGCGTATCTCGTGCCATACCCCTTTGCGCCATTGCTTATCCCAGAACGGCAATATAAACAACTGACGCGCGTGGTGATTCCCAACGACCGCCCAGTAAATGCGCCCGAGCATGCCCACGACAAAAACATATGCCGCCGCGAAGTGGGCAAAACGAATGTAGCCCATCAGAAAATTGGCACTCGCCTCACCAGGCTGTGTCGGTAGCGGGCTACCGATAAAATACCCGGTAATTGCCAACACCGTAATAGAAAAGGCGTTTATCCAATGCCACAACCTGACCGGTGCCTCATAAACATACACCGACTTGACTGTTTTTTCCGGATCATGTTTTTCAACTGCAGTTGCGATATCCATATTGCGCTCCTCCCGGTTGATTAACGGACTTTCACTTGGGTTAGTTCCTGCCCATCCGGACTCATGATGTGAGTAGAACACGCCAGACAAGGATCAAAGGAATGCAAAGTTCGCAGAATCTCAACGGGCTGATCCGCATTGGCCATGGGCGTATTCATCAGAGACGCTTCAAATGCACCGATCTGGCCTTTGGTATCACGCGGACTGCCATTCCAGGTGGTCGGCACTACGCATTGGTAGTTCTCAATACGTCCATCCTTGATACGAATCCAGTGACCAAGCGCGCCACGCGGTGCGGCCACGGTACCCACACCCTTGGCTTCCTTCGGCCAGGTGGATGGATCCCATTTCTCAACGTTAGCCGTACTGGTGTCGCCAGCCTTGATATTGGCAATCAACTCGTTGTAATCGTCGCGCATCATCTCGGCGCAGTACTGCGCCTCGAGTGCGCGCGCCAGCGTGCGGCCAATGGTAGTAGGCAACAGTTGTTTGGCGGTATAGGCGGTCCCGGGCATGCCCAGCGCCTTCGGGATGTCGATGTTTATAGCCTGAGCCGAGCTTTCGATCTGTTCCTTTACGCGCTGGCAGTACTTGTTACCTTTTAACGCATGGGCGTAGCCAAGGATATAGCGCGCGAGTGGTCCTACCTCCACCGCATGACCGCGCCAGCGTGGCGATTTGATCCAGGAGTACTTGGCACTTTCGTCCAGCTCCTCGATGTTCGTGCGGGTGCCCTTGGTCTTGGCACCGAGCTCGTAGTTCGGCTCGGTCACGCCGTCCCAGGGGTGCAGGCCCTTGGACTCGTCGGCGTACTTATACCAGGAGTGCGCCACGAATTCCTGTACCTGATCGGGATCACGAGGATCGACGGGGTGAATCTCGTTCCAGTTGCCATTTAGGATGGCACCACCGGGCAACTGGTTGGTGCTGCTGTCGTAGTTGACCTTGGAATAGGTGCCATAGTCCATGACATTGGTGGCCGAGAGGCCACCACCATACAACCAGCCGGCCTGTTTGTAGATCGTGCCAATGGCGAGCACGTCGGGCACATATACGTTATTGTTGAATTCGATCATCTCGTCAATGCGAGCTTTCACAAAGTTCAGACGCTCCATGTTAATTGGTGCGCCGGCAGCACCATTGCCATCTATATTGATGGCACATGGCACGCCGCCCACCAGATAGTTCGGGTGTGGGTTTTTGCCGCCAAAAATAGTATGCACCTTCACCCATTCCTTCTGCAGGTCGAGCGCCTCGAGGTAATGGGTCACCGCCATCAGATTGGCCTCGGGCGGCAGCACATAGGCCTTGTTGCCCCAGTAGCCATTCATGAAGGGGCCGAGTTGACCACTCTCGACGAACTTCTTCAACCGGTTCTGGATGTCGCGGAAATAGCCGGGAGACGACATTGGGTGGGAGGGGGACACCGTCTGCTGCAGTTCCGAGGTTTTCTTGGGATCGGCCTTCAGCGCGGAGACAATATCCACCCAGTCGAGCGCATGCAGGTGATAGAAGTGCACCGCATGGTCATGTTCCTGCAGGGTCTTGGCCATGATCTCGCGGATCAGATACGCGTTTTTCGGTATCCGGATGCTTAATGCATCTTCCACCGCACGCACGGATGCGAGCGCGTGGCAGCCGGTGCACACGCCACAGATGCGCTCGACGAAGGCCCAAGCGTCACGCGGGTCGCGTCCCTTGAGAATCACTTCCAGCCCGCGCCACATGGTTCCCGTGGAAACAGCGTTGGTGATCACATTATTGCTGTCGAGGTTGACTTCTACACGCATGTGCCCCTCGATCCGCGTCACCGGGTCCACCACCACCCGTTTACCCGAATTATCTAATTTATAGCCCTGAGTTTCGTATGCTGACATGTCCTACCTTTCCTGATTTATCACTTGTTCTGAAATCCGTACGGTTACTTGTTATCACCGGATTGCGCACGTACGATCGCTGAAACAGCCGCGTGGGCTGTGGCGGCAGCACCTACCACTCCGGCAACTGTTCCGCCTATCTGGTCGGCATTCGCCTCGATCCCGAATTGATGAATATTGGTCAGACGGTCATAGAATGAGCCCTTGTCCCAGAAACCATCTTCAGAACAACCGATGCAACCGTGGCCAGATTGAATCGGGAACGAGGTACCCTCATTCCAGCGCGTGGTCGAACAGGCGTTATAGGTGGTTGGCCCCTTGCAGCCTACTTTGTAGAGGCAGTAGCCGCGCCGCGCACCTTCGTCATCCCAGGACTCGACAAACTGACCCGCATCAAAATGCGGACGGCGATAGCATTTATCGTGAATACGCTGGGAATAGAACATTTTCGGACGACCTTGCCGATCCAGTTCCGGAATCCGGTCGAACGTCAGCATATAAGTGATCACGCCCGTCATCACCTCGGCGATTGGAGGACACCCCGGAACCTTGATGATGGGCTTGTCAGTAATAACCTTGTGAATCGGTGTGGCCTGGGTGGGGTTAGGCTTGGCTGCCTGCACACACCCCCATGAAGCACAGGAGCCCCAGGAGATAATTGCCTTCGCATCTTTCGCAACGTGACGAAGCTGATCCACAAAAGGCTTGCCACCAATAATGCAACTCATCCCATCCTGGTTGAGCGGCGGATTACCTTCAACCGCCAGAATGTAATTCCCCTTATATTTGGTCATGATCTCTTCGAGGATCGCCTCGGCTTGATGTCCCGCAGCCGCCATGAGCGTATCGTCGTAATCCAGCGAAATCATGGACAGCACTACGTCCTTCGCCAAGGGATGCGCCGACCGGATAAAAGATTCGGAACAGCAGGTGCATTCGAGGCCATGGAGCCACAGGACCGGAGTGCGCGGCTTGGTTTCCATTGCGTGCGCGATTTTCGGAGCGAATGTCGACCCCAGCCCCAATGAAGTGGCAGTCAGACTGCAAAATTTCAGGAAACTGCGGCGCGTAATTCCTTGCCTACGTAGAACGTCATAAAAAGTCTCGGTCATGGCTCTTCACTCCTCCTGTTAAATTTTATTTAAACCAGACCTCTTCTAACAAAATCCATGCCAGTTATTTGTTATCAATATGAATCAATGTGTTAATTGGCTTTGCCACCCCCCTTCTTGCAAGCGATCTACCAGATAATTCAATTAAATGGTAATCAGCTTTGCAGCAAAGGTAAGCCATACAATAAAAACATAATTGAAATATGTCATTCCAAATACTCTTCCACTTTGGCTGGAAGCTTTTCATATTTTGCAATTCATGCAGCATCAACACATTGATAAATAAAGAATATGTAACGCTGGCATATAAAATGCCTGTGATTATTTAAGAAAAGCTAATAATTCATCCTAATTTCTGGTAGATATGATGTCGTTACTGCCCCAAAATTTTCTGGCCCTGAGCCTGGTTGTATTTTTACTCGGCATGAAGCATGGCTTTGATGCCGACCACCTTGCCGTCATTGATGGCTTGACCCGTTTCAATTCCAAGACCAGCCCAAAGGTCGCACGATTTTGTGGGGTCTATTTTTCTCTCGGCCATGGTGTGATTGTGATCGCCACCGCGCTGGCGGTAACGCTATTCGCTCACCATTGGCAAACCCAGGAATGGCTGGAAACATTCGGTGCATGGGTTTCCATCATCTTTCTTGCTCTTCTGGGTTTTCTAAATCTCAGGGCTGTGTTCGTTAGCGATCCCACCCAGGTTGTAAGGCCCGTTGGGCTTAAAGGTCGCTTTCTTGGTCGGCTTACACAAACGAGAAGACCCGTTCTGGTAGCACTGATCGGTGCTTTATTTGCGCTTTCATTCGACACCATCAGCCAGGCAGCCCTTTTCGCACTCAATGCAAGTCATTTCGGGGGTTGGGAACATGCCTTGCTGCTGGGATTGTGGTTCATGCTGGGCATGCTGATGACCGATGGCATCAATGGTTACTGGGTATCGCGTTTGCTCTACAGTACTGATCAAATCGCTTTAGTGGCATCTCGCGTGATGAGTCTGGCCGTGGCTGGAGTCAGTTTGCTGGTCGCTTTTTTGGGCATCGCCAAGCTAACGATTCCAGTAGCTTCCACCTGGATCGAAGGGAGAGAGAGCGTTATCAGCCTAGCCATTATCTTGATCATTACCACAAGTTTCCTGTTTTCCCTCTGGCTCACTAGCAGAGCTGGGGATCCGCTTAAAACAGGCGTCAATCAGCAAGCCAATTAGTTCGACGTTTACTTACAAAACGTCGCTATTGCGATAAATTATGAAGATTAATATTTATTTCTTACATCTATTAACACTTTTACAAATCACCACATAACACTCGGGAGGTTTAGCATGAAAACACTTGAAATTTCTGGCCATCCGGTACACCCTTCCCGTTTCCGGCGTACATTGATTACTGTCGTATTAATATTAATAAGTAGTGCAATTGAGCAAGCATTTGCAGGGGGGATTCCGACGCTCGACACGGTCGAGGTCAAGGCAGGCGCCCTAGATCTGATCGGCGAAGCCGATTCCGCCAATGTGGGCACCGTGACCCGGCAGCAGCTTGAAGCCCGGACGGTCTATCGTCCGGGCGAGTTGCTGGAGGCAACGCCAGGCCTGATCGTGAGCCAGCACAGCGGCGAGGGGAAGGCGAACCAGTTTTATCTGCGCGGCTTTAATCTTGACCATGGGACCGACCTGCGCACGACCGTTGACGGAATGCTGGTCAATCAGCGCAGTCACTCACACGGGCAAGGCTGGACGGACTTGAACTTCCTCATCCCCGAACTGGCGACTGGCCTGCAGTACAAGAAGGGACCGTATTACGCGGAAGAGGGTGATTTTGCATCCGCTGGGGCCGTGAGCATCGGCTATGCAAACAAGTTACCCAACGGCATCGCCGAACTGGGACTGGGTACAAATGGTTTCCGGCGTACGCTCCTGGCGGACTCGCCAAAGGTAGGCAACGGCAATCTGCTCTATGCGCTGGAGCTGTACCATAACGATGGACCCTTTGTGCATCCCGACGATTACCGCAAGATCAACGCGGTGCTACGCTACAGCGAGGGCAATGCGGCCAATGGTTTCAACGTCACTGCGATGGCTTACAAAGCCAAATGGAACGCCACCGACCAGATTGCTCAACGGGCTATAGACACGGGCCTGATTTCCAACCGCTTCGACGCCATTGACCCAACTGACGGCGGCGAGTCCCACCGCTATAGCCTCTCTAGCGCATGGCAGAACACCAATGAAACGAGTTCGACAAAAATCAATGCCTATGTAATCGCGTGGGGACTGAACCTGTTTTCCAACTTTACTTATTTTCTGGATGACCCGGTCAATGGCGATCAATTCAATCAACCGGACCGGCGCACCACGACGGCGCTGAACGCGAGCCATACGTGGCAGGCACCGTGGGGTGGTAAAGAGTCTGAAAATACGGTGGGTATACAGTTTCAGAACGACAATATCTTCAACGGGCTATTCAGCACCAAGGCGCGTGAACGGTTATCTACGACTCGTCAGGACCATACCGTCGAGAGCAGTGTAGCCGTGTATGTCGAGAATTCTACCCAGTGGATGGATAAATTTCGTACAGTGGCTGGGTTGCGGGAAGACATCTACCGCTTTGATGTGAAGAGCAACATTGACGCTAATTCCGGCAAGGTGACGGCCAGCATGGCAAGCCCTAAACTGAGCCTGATCTTCGGCCCGTGGGCGAAAACCGAATATTACCTGAACCTGGGCTCCGGATTTCACAGCAACGATGCGCGCGGCACCACCATTGCCGTGGACCCCAAAACCGCTAATCCGGCCGACAGGGTAACGCCTCTGGTGCGTTCGAGAGGCTACGAAGTCGGCGTGCGCACAGCGATTATCCCAGGCCTGCAGAGTTCGCTGTCGCTATACCAGCTGGACTTTGACTCGGAGCTCGTGTTTGCCGGCGATGCCGGCACGACGCAAGCGGGCCGGCCCAGCCGTCGCACCGGGTTCGAATTCGCCAATTTCTACAAGCCGACCAACTGGCTGACGCTCGATGCCGATCTGGCGTTTGCCAAGGCACGCTTTCGCGACAGCGATCCGATCGGCAACCGCATCCCAGGCGCGGTCGAAGGCGTTGCATCCTTGGCGATTGCCGTCGACAATCTCGGGCCGTGTTTCGGCGCGCTGCAGTATCGTTATTTCGGGCCTCGCCCGCTCATCGAGGATAACAGCGTGCGCTCCAGCAGCACGGCGCTGTGGAATGGCCGCCTCGGATACAAGATAAATCCTAAAATGCGTGTCGAGCTGGAAGGCTTCAACTTGCTCAATAAGCGGGCTTCTGCAATCGATTATTATTATACGTCACGGCTTCCTGGCGAACCGGTCGCAGGTGTCGCAGACGTCCACTTTCACCCCATCGAATCGCGATCGTTCCGGCTTGCGCTGGTCGCGAATTTTTAAATTATGGGCGTGAGGTGAGTTAGCCATCCACGGTAGATGAAGGACAAATGGGCACCGATTGGTTCAGAAAAGCCTACGCTGGATCGCATTCTCCTCAACAGGAGAAACAGCGCTTCATCGGCTTGGCGATTGCGGTGGCATTCCATGTCGTGGCCATCTGGTGGCTGCTGCAATTTGGGGCGGTCCGCCGTCAACTCATTGAGGTGGCGCCTATCATGGTGAACTTCATCACGCCACCGCCGATTGCGAAGCCATCCAAGCCGGCTGAGCCACTTAGGCCGAAATCGAAACCCATTACCAAGATGCCGCAGCCAATCAAGAAGACAGTAGAGGCTCCTCCTGTATTGGCAACAAAGGCGATTGAAGCGTCTGTACCCCGGAGGGCCTCAGAGCCGGCGCCAAAGCAACCGGAAGCTGTGCCAGTGGAGGCGCCGCCACCACCAGTTCCGCTGCCACCCGCTCCGCCCGCGGTTACCCTACCGGAATTCAACGCGGCCTATTTGGACAATCCGCCACCGGCTTACCCTGCCCAGTCCAAGCGTCGCCACGAGGAAGGCAAGGTGCTTTTGCGGGTTTATGTGAACGCGGCGGGGGCAGCCGAGAAAGTCGAGCTTCATGCGTCAAGCGGTTGGCCGCGCCTTGATCACGTGGCGCTAGAAACTGTTCGCTCCTGGCGTTTTGTTCCCGCCAAGCAGGGTAACAAGGCCGTGGCTGCCTGGGTCATTGTCCCAATCAATTTTACTGTGGAGAATTAAGTGGATCATACTCAATCATTTGGTTTGGCCGACTTTCTAGCGCAAACCGACGCCATTAGCAAAAGCGCCATTTTCATTCTGCTCGTGATGTCGCTGGCGACCTGGTATCTCATAATCACCAAATCGATTCAGGCACTGGCTGTCCGCAAGCAATCGAAGCGCTTTCTCGACATGTTCTGGAACGCGCCATCACTGCAAGCCGTGGCGACGCAACTGAGGAAACAGCGTCCGAACGATCCGTTTTCCCATCTGACCTGCCATGCCGTCGTGGCGGCACATCACCATGCACAGCACGGCGCTGACCGTCTCAATGAAGTGGGCAGCGCCGCGGAGTTTCTGACCCGCACTATGCGCCGTATCCTCGACGAGGAGACGGCACGGATCGAAACCGGGCTTACCGTACTTGCGTCGGTGGGAAGCACCGCTCCGTTCGTTGGCTTGTTCGGCACCGTTTGGGGCGTGTACCACGCCCTGGTCAATATTGGCATGACCGGGCAGGGAACCCTGGACAAGGTCGCCGGCCCGGTCGGCGAGGCGCTCATCAT
Source organism: Sulfuriferula plumbiphila (assembly GCF_009938015.1). NCBI lineage: Bacteria > Pseudomonadati > Pseudomonadota > Betaproteobacteria > Nitrosomonadales > Sulfuricellaceae > Sulfuriferula > Sulfuriferula plumbiphila. The sequence goes on from NZ_AP021884.1 coordinate 1,847,271, forward strand.
GACGGCGCTCGGACTGGCTGTGGCGATCCCCGCCGTGCTCGCGTACAACGCGTTCACGCGCAGCAATCGGATACTCCTGTCCAAGCTGGACTCGTTCGCGCACGATCTGTTTGCTTTCCTTACGACGGGTTCGCACGTCAACGATCTGACCACGATCGTGCCGATCAAGCCAGCGCCCACCACCTCTCAGGGAGCGGCCTGAGATGGCCTTCGGTGGCTTCGACAAGAACGGCAACTCCAAGCCGATGGCGGAGATCAACATGATCCCGCTCATCGACGTCATGCTGGTGCTGCTCGTCATCTTCATTATCACCGCGCCCCTGCTTACCCACGCGGTGAAGATCGAGCTCCCCAAGGCCACCAGTCAACCAAACATCACCAAACCGGACAATGTGCAGCTTGGCATCAATGCGCAAGGCATCGTATATTGGAACGGCGAGGTTGTCGACAAGACCGAAATGAAGCGCCGCATGATTGCAGCCGCAAGACTCAGTCCACAGCCCGAACTGCATCTGCGCGTGGACAGAATTACCCGGTATCAGGTGCTGGCGGAAGTCATGGCGGAAGCGGCGAAGGCAGGGCTCGGGAAGATCGGATTCGTGTCCGAACCCATATGAATCAGCTATAGCCACAGCAAACGTGGCGATTTGCACCAGACTGCTGGGCCTGGTCTTGCAGCGATTCGGTGGCAGCGGAGGCTTCCTCCACCAATGCCGCATTCTGCTGCGTCATGGTGTCCATCTCGGTGATGGCCTGATTGATTTGCTCGACGCCGGCTTCCTGCTCCCGGCTGGCAGCAGTGATCTCGCCTTGAAATCCTTATCAACCCAAGCTTTTCTGGAAAATTTTTACCGCCAAGCCCGCAATCGACAGGACGGTAAAGATTTTTGGCTGACCGGGCCAGCCTCTCTTTCCGACAGAGATACCGACAAAAAGCTTTGCTTGTCGTCGATAGATGCCGATAAATGTCGTAATATAAATTTATATAAATAAGTTAAGTTACTTTTCCGATAGTCAGCGAAAGCTGCCGAAAAACCTAAAATCATTCCCACTCAATTGTTTCCGAGGCCTTGAAGCGCGCATAAATACTAGCTTTATTGGTCTCGATCATCACGATTTACCGTCATTTTTACCGTCAAAAAACGAGCGCTTTTGCTGGTGCGGGAGATGGACTCAGTTTGCGCGGCAGCTACTCTAGCTCATCTATTGTCAACTATCGCTGCGAGCCAGACAGCCCGAAGCTTTGGATTATTTAGCGTTATCGTAGCACAACTACGACTATCACATCCAAATAAAGCTTGGCAATAGTTTAAAATGATGGTAAATATCGTAGCATGGCTACGACTGAAAGAACCAAGCTAAATTATCTCTACCGGCAGTGGGCACCGGGAACCCCCTTGACGTCGGAGAACCTGGCGGCATTGGGCGTCTCCGCGGACCTCGCCGTCCACTACGCGCGCGCCGGCTGGCTTTCCCGTTTGGCACGCGGGGTGTACCGCCGCCCCAACGATACACTGGATCTCCACCCCTGTCTGATCCTGATGCAGCGTTCCATCGAAGGTCTGCATGTCGGCGGCAAGTCGGCCCTCGATTGGTACGGTGTGCGGCAGTATCTGTCGCAGCATTCCGTTCTGCATCTTTACGGCTGGACAACCGCCCGCCTCCCCGACTGGTTCACTGAGCGCTTTCCGGCGGAGTACCACCGCAAGCGCCTATTTGACGAGCCGCCGGCCGATCCGCTCCATGCCGGATCATTCGAGAAGCGCGACGGCGCGCCTCGGGTCTCGACACCAGAGCGAGCGCTCCTGGAGATGCTCAGCGAAGTGGGCGTGCGTCAGCCGCTGCAGGAGGCGCGCGAACTCGCAGAGAGTACCTATAGTCTGCGTGCCGATGTGCTGCGCGATTTGCTGCAACGCTGCACCAGCGTAAAGACGGTGCGCCTGTGCTTGCAGCTCGGGCGCGAGCTCGCCCTGCCTTGGGCCACTAAGCTGGATGCCGCGCAACTACCAACCGGCAGCGACCGAGCTTGGGTATCCCGCTCGGCCGACGGGCTGCTGGTGCTCAAGCCATGAACCAATCGTATCTTGACACCGCACGCCTGCTGACCCAAGTCGCACCGCTCGTTCTTGTGGACGACACGTTTGCCCTCAAAGGCGGCACGGCGATCAATCTGTTCATCCGTGACATGCCACGCCTTTCTGTCGATCTTGATCTGGTGTTCCCCGATTACAGCCTGCCGCGTGATGAGGCACTGGCTCGCATCAACGAGGCCATCCGGCAATCCGCGGAGCGCCTGCGAGCACGCGGTTTTCAAACCCACACCCTCGCGGCGCCCGACATCGGCGAAACCAAGCTGCTGGTGCGACGTGCGGGCATTGAGGTGAAGGTCGAAGTCAATTTCGTGATGCGCGGCACCGTCCACCCCGTGCGCACTTCGGCCTTGACGCCGACCGCCCGCGACAGCTTGCTGGCCGATCTAGAGATTCCGGTGGTGTCGCTGGAAGACGTGTACGGTGGCAAACTCGTCGCCGCCATGGATCGACAGCATCCGCGCGACCTGTTCGACGTGATGCAGTTATTCGCGCACGAAGGCATCACCGCCAGCATCCGGCGGGCATTCGTGGTCTACCTGGCCAGTCATAACCGGCCGGTGCATGAAGTGCTGTTCCCGTCCATGCGCGACATCGGCCAGGAATACGAACGCAACTTCAAAGGAATGACCATCGCGCCAGTTGAACTCTCTGCCTTGCTGGCTGCGCGCGAACGGATGGTACGGGAACTGCAAGATGGTCTAGATGCGGACGAGCGCGACTTCTTGCTGTCACTGGTCGCTGGTCACCCGAAGTGGCCGCTGCTGGGAATCGCGCACCTCGAACATCTTCCGGGGATTCGCTGGAAACTACACAACCTGACTCAACTGGAACGAAAGAGTCCGGGGAAATTCGCTGAGCAGGCCGAAGCGCTTGCGCAACGACTGAGATAAGCTCGCGCCTTGCTGGCGGGTGTCGGGCGGCGAGACGCGTCGAGTGCCTTACTGAGCAACGCGCCGAATCCGCGCAAGCCGGACGTGCGGGCCAATTCGGCGACCTGCTCAGTGGGGCTTGCAGCGGCACCACGAACTTGCTCATTAAATTAGTTAGGCACAAACTTAAATAATGCACAATATTTTAGGCACTTTATGAACCAATCCCGCATGCCAACTTTGCGGTTGTGATCGCGCAAACTCGGCACAGATTGTTATATTTTTCGCGCAATCCGTTTCCCGTGGAGACTCAGGTTGAGCGAAAAGTATCATTCGCAGGCAATACCGCTACGCAAGCGTTCTGCGCAGCCCCCTGAGTTGACTAAATGAGTTGCGGCGATTTCAGTGTATGCGACTGCCATCAATGAGCCAGTCTGCCATCCCCATATCGTATGCAAAAACCGACAAAGAACCGAGGTATTTACGTATGAGTTGGGTTCTTCTGCTGGCACGGGAGATGGACTCGATTTGACGAGCGGCTACTCCAAAGCACCGATCGTCAACTGTCGTCAGTTGACACCCGGCGGCACCGGACCATGAGTCTCACCGGGTTTTTTCCTCGCCTTATCTGTCCGAACAATGTAGTGCTATTTTGGACACAGGTACCTAGTATCTATGGAACTACCAATGCTTCCAGAGATCAACCGCCGCATTGAGAAACTTGTCGCACTTAGCGGATGACCAAGTGACGTTTGGGTCGTCTCTCAACAGATAGTATTCGCCATTCGCACAAACGAACTGCGAACGGTCCGCGTCCCAGATCCAGTTGATGCAGTTGGCGAAGGAATCCGTGTAGCTGCCGCCGAACTTCTCATTGGGTACGTTGTAGAGCAAACCTTCAAGGTAATAGGAAGGTGCGTCACCACTAACAATAGTGCCGTCATCAACCAGTTTGCTGCGCAAATTCTTGAAGATGCGCACCATAGGCTTGAACCAGGAGTTTGTTATCTGGTGTTTGGTCGTGCAATTGTCGGAATGCTGACGCGGATAGTTTTCGATGCGCGTGCCAGAAGCGTTATAGAAACAGATACCCGAATCGAATTGCTGATCATCAAGTGCAAGAAACCGGTGATAGCGACGGAACTGAGTAGTGATCAGTACATCCGTACTGCGCCGACCACCGGTTGCCGCAATCTTCACTGCCTTGTCGCCGGGCTTTACATCTGCGCCAAACTTTACCCGCAGCTGAGCCAATACATCTCTTTTGAAATCGTCATACGTATAAGTCGCATCGGAATGCACCGCTTTGAACGCCGCTTGCTGCTCTTGGGGAAGGCGGTTGAGGTCGTGATAAAAGACCGACTCGATTTGAATGACTACATCGACATCACTTTCGGCGTAGATGTTTGTGTCATTCCCGTAGGAACCCTGCAGAAACACTTTGTAGCTCTTGCCGGCGTACGCCGACCCTGCGGCTTCGAGCGCATTTTTTACGGTCGCATAGGTTGCGCTGGATTGGGCAACTGATCCTTGGTGGGACCATGTGTCGAGTTGTGATTCAGGGATGCTCATCACGCTCACTCATCGGCAAGAGATAGCTATCATCCATCCTTGGATCGGGCTTGAAGCGGGTAGTTGTAATTACGATTTCGCCCACATCCCGTGGCAATGCCTCAATCCGATCAAGCGCCGAATTCACTATTTCACATTGCTCGCTGTTCAAGTAGAAACGATGGTTTTCAAGCCAGTTTCTGGGCTTGTGATAGTTGTCCAGCGTCGCTCTTTCCGGAGCGGAGACATTCGTTTCCATATCTGTCCGCGCAATTTGTGGCGGCAACAGCGGAATCAAATCGACCGTATGGTCATCGGAGACAACGATAGCCAGCCGACGGGTATCGTTGATACTTATGTAACGCAAACCCGAGTTGAAGCGTGACCCTCTCGACGGAGTACAGTCGACCGTCGCCACACCGTCCAGAATGACGCCGACCGCGTGACAGACGCCATGCGGATCGAGAAGGATCGTACCATCAATGCCGCTGACACGCTGCAGAAGATCGGAGGTCATTAGTACCGGCTCTATACCGGTTCCCTGTTGGGTCAAACGTAGCGCTTCGTCTGTAGCATCAGCCGCGACGACGATCATGCTGCCGTGATCCTGTTCGATAGCTACGTTGAAGAGAACCCACAAGCGTTCGTGATCATCGGACGATGACTCGGGAAACAATCGTGCGTAGTTGACTATGAAGCGCTCTCGGCTGATGAGTTCCTGTGGCAATTTTGGTTCGCCATACCGGCTACGCAGCAACACCTGAGTTCCGCAACGCACTTCCCAGTGATAGTGATCCAGGAAATCAATGGTGAATGCGTCCTGAGCCGAAGGATCATGATCGGCTCGCAGCCGGCCCAGCCCGTAGATGCGTTCGCTATCTGCAATCAGTGCAATGTCGGCTGCCGCCATCTGCAAAATCTTGCGGGCCCACCGTGGCTGCCGAAACGGGACAGGTTCCTTCAAACGCAGTGCATAGTCGATGGCTTTATTGTCCGGATCAACAAGCACTAAATGGCCAGTTCCCTGCACGCCTTCATATAGCAGGGAGGAAATTACATTGAAACGCTCGAATAGATCGGCGTAGGTGTGTCGCCTCGTGATGGCGAGACCTGGTGTATGCATGAAATTTGTCGCGGCATTGCGGACAATCTCGTCCGCGCGCCGCATATTTCCCATGTGAGATCGACCAGGATCAGGGCGACGGAGTTCGTCAGTGGCCTCAGTCAGCAAGGTTCCTATGCAGGCGTGGATAAAACTACGATAACCGTGCGAGGTCCAAGGATCATCGGAGGTGGTTTCCTTCAGTGGTGGAAATTGCTCAAAAACGGACTGGGGAATCTGTATAACTGGCACAACGTAGTAGTTGTCTACCGGGTAAGCTCCGCCGCAAAATGAAAGCACTTTGTGTTCAGCGTCGTATGGTGACAGCGCTTGACGGACCGCTTGGGTTACCGAGTCTCGACGGATGACCTCGGGCTTATCGTGCATGCTGGCTTCGTCGCCATAGAAAATACCTTGCAGACGATGGCCTTTGACAAGAACCTCGATCGACTCCAGCAGCCCGGTGAAGAGCGATAGGGACCACTCTCCATCCTCCGGTTCAACACAAACGAGGTTTGGATTATTGCTTTTTGGAATCCGGGCGCCAACCAGGAGTACCTTAGGTTCGGTACCTCACCCGGACTCCTTGGCAAAGTACGCGGCGGCCTTTTTTAAAATGTCGCGCTCCTCGGTTACGCGCTTGAGTTCCGCCTTTAGATGCCGAAGCTCCGCTTGCTGATCTTGGGCGGCTTTGCGCTCACCCTCGGGCATACTGTAGGTCTTGATCCATTGATACAGGCTGTGCGTGGACACTCCAAGACGCGCTGACACGCTGGCTACTGAATGACCACGGTCCGTGATCTGTTTTACTGCTTCAATTTTGAATTCTTCCGTGTACCGCTTACTCTTCATAACACCTCCCAATTAACCTAAATTTATAGGCTTAGAGGTGTCTAGTAAACTGGGCGCGATTCAGATGGACGATGCAACACGTCGTCGTGTGAAAGTGGGACGGCTTCTGCTGGCTAGCAAAGGTTGTGCCGAGGTGGCGCATGCGGTCGGTATACATGGAAGGCTCTTCTCGATGAAAGTGGCATTGACGCATTGCGCGCTGTGGGTGGGCGTAGCAGGCCTGCGCAACTGGATGCGCGGCAGTTGGATGAGTTGCGGCGCTGCCTGCTCGATAGTCCAACCCAGCATGGGTTCGGCACCGAGTTGTGGACGCATAAACGGGTGCGTCTGCTGAGAGGATGTTCGATGTGTCATTCAGCGAAGTGCACATCTGGCGGATTCTTGGGGGGTTGGGATATAGCAGCCAGAAGCCGGAACGTCGAGCCATTGAGCGCAATAAAAATGCTGTGCAAAAGTTCAAAAGCAAGACATGATCTGCGCTCAAAAAAAGCCTTGAGAGAGAAACTCCTGATTGTATTCACCGATGAGTCCGGAATCAGTGAACGGCCTAGGCGCGTGCCCACTCGGGCACCGAGAGGGAAATCGCCGATTATTTAGTTTCACTTCAACTGGAAACATCTGTCGGTGATTGCTCGACTGACCCGAACGAACTATTTGTTCCGCTTCCACGAACGCAGCATCAAGAAGGAAGAAATCGTCGAGTTTCTCAAGGCGCTCAAGGCGCATTTGAAGCAACCTCTGCTGATAGTGCTCGATGGCCTCAGGGCGCACAAATTGAAACCGGTTCGCGAATATCTCGACAGTACCAAGGGCCCCACATTCAGCTCGCCTTCCTGCCACTATACGCGCCGGACCTGAACCCGGTTGAATATCTCTGGGCGTGGCTCAAGCGACATGCGCTGGCAAACTTCTGCCCGAACAATCTCGACGAGTTGCAAATGACTGCTCGCAACAAACTCAAGAGTACCCAGCATCGTGCCCTCTATCATCATGGCATATTGGAAGCAAGCCGAACTGTGGTGATGTCATGATTTATGTAAATCTCAATAGACAATTACCCGCTTCGCTTGTTACGACGGCGGCGGGAAAATGTTCTCGCCCTATGCCTGAAAATGGTTCAGAGGCATATTTTGTTTTGAATTGTATGCATATATGCACTATTATGCATCTATGCATACAATTCATGTAAAACCCCAGGAAATATTTCAGGCACTCGCCGACCCTACTAGGATTCGGATCATCCGACTTTTGGCCGAGACCGGCGAGGAAGCGTGTCTTTGCGAATTGGTGGACAGCCTGCTGGAACCCCAGTACAAGCTGTCGCGCCACGTTAAGGTGCTGCGGCAGGCCGGGTTGTTGGCTGCTGAGAAAGACGGACGTTGGGTTTATCACCGACTCGTGCGCGATGTAGATTACCTGGATATCGCCTACGATCTGTTGCGTGCCTTGCCGGACAGCGAAGGACTATTTGCACGCGACCTTCAAAACTTCCACAACAGAATCTGCTTGAGAGAAGATGGGCGTTGCCGCGTCGGCATCCAAACTGCTTCGCTTAATGCGGCGGAGGGCGATTGATGGGCTGCTCTACGTGCACTGTCGATGCGTCGGCTCCCATGCCGCGCCCCTGGCGGAATGCCAAGGTCGTTACGTCGGTTTTTTCAGGATTGCTGCTCGTCGTCGGTTTCGTAGGTGGCTACGCAGGCTTGCCACCCCCACTTCAAACCGCCATTTATATGGTGGCCGTACTGGTCGGTGGCTACTACTTCGGTCGTGAGGCACTCGAGGAGCTGATCAAGGAACAGGAAATCGGTATCGAGTTACTCATGTTCACCGCCGCGATCGTTGCTGGAGTCATGGGGCAATGGGCGGAAGCGGCGATGCTCGTATTCCTCTATTCAATTTCCGAAGCTGCGGAGGGTTATACCGCGGAACGTGCCCGCCATGCGATCCGTTCCCTCATGGAACTGGCGCCGAAAATCGCACTGGTACGCCGGGATAACCAGGAAACGAATATCCTGGTCGAGCAGCTTCGGGTAGGAGATGTATTCATCGTCCTGCCCGGGGAATCGGTTGCCACCGATGGGGAGGTGATCGAAGGCCACTCCAGCGTGAATCAGGCTCCAGTGACCGGGGAATCCGTCCCAGTCGAGAAAACATTGGGAGAAAAAGTGTTTGCTGCCACAATCAATGGCGAAGGCGCACTTGTAGTTCGCGCGACCAAGACTTTCGCCGATAACACGCTGTCCCGCATCATTCATCTGGTGGAAGAGGCACAGGCGTCCAAGGGACGCAGCCAGCGTTTCATTGAGCGCTTTGGGAAAATCTATAGCCCTGCAGTTCTGGGCGTAGGTCTTCTTATCGGCCTGGTACCACTGCTATTCGGTCTGCCTTGGGAAGACTGGGTCACCCGGGCCACCGTATTCATCGTCTCTGCAGCGCCCTGTGCGTTGGTAATCTCGATCCCCATCACCTTGGTCGCGGCCCTTGGCACGGCTGGCCGCAACGGCCTGCTCATCAAAGGCGGCGTGCATTTGGAAAACCTCGCCAAGGTCCGGGTTGTGGCACTCGACAAAACCGGCACCCTGACCCTGGGACGTCCTCAGGTAACGGACATTGTGCTCCTGACTGGGCGCACCGAACGCGAAGTGCTGGCTTTGGCCGCAGCCCTGGAGTCGCGCTCCCAGCATCCCTTGGCGCAGGCCATCCTGGAACGTGCCAGCGACGGCGGTATCGCTGTGAGCCCCGCAGTGGATTTCCAATCCGTGACCGGGGCGGGCGCCAAGGGCGTAGTTGATGGCGTCGAGTTATTCATCGGAAGTCCAAAACTCTTCACGGGCCTCGGCCTTTCGCTTTCCCCGCTCATGGCGCGCATCGAGGCTTTGCAGAGAGAGGGCAAAACGGTTGTCGGGTTGGGTAGCCGTGTGGAAGTTCACGGACTCATTGCCATCATGGATCCTTTGAGGCCCGATGCCGCCCAGGCCATAGCGGAGTTGAAGCGTGCCGGCATCAAGCGCGTGGTCATGCTGACGGGCGACAACCTGCTGGCCGCCCAGGCCATCGCCGGGCAAGTGGGAGTAGACGAAGTCCATGCCGGTCTGTCTCCTGAGGACAAAACGCGCAAGGTGGTCGAATTGGAAGCCAAGTACGGGAAAGTGATGATGGTGGGTGACGGTGTCAACGACGCGCCAGCGCTTGCCGCCGCCCACGTAGGCGTCGCCATGGGCGCGGCCGGGACGGATGTTGCCCTTGAGACGGCGGATGTGGCGCTCATGAGCGACAACCTGGCGCGCCTGCCCTACCTCATTCGATTCAGCCAGCGCACGTGGGGCATCATCCAGCAAAATCTCGCGCTTTCCGCCATCGTTATAGGTACCCTGGTCGTGGGCGCGGTAGGCGGATATTTCACGCTACCCATCGCGGTGCTGGCCCACGAAATCAGCGAGTTTGTGGTGATAGCAAGTGGGTTACGCATGTTGCGGACCTGACGCGCTTTATTTTAATTTACGAAAGGAATCGAAAATGACCAAGTATGGCTTCGGAAAAACCGTCGACATGTCGTTCGACGATGCGATTGTGCATGTGACTCAAGCACTCCAGGACGAGGGCTTCGGCATACTCGCCGATATCGACGTTGCGGGCGCAATGAAGAAGAAACTCAACCAGGATATGCCGCCCTACCGGATCCTTGGCGCATGCAATCCGCCCTTGGCGCACCGCGCCCTGGAAAGCGAACCGTCCATCGGTTTGCTCCTACCCTGCAATGTGGTGGTGCGGCAGAATGACGCTGGCGCGGTTCATGTGGAATTCATGGACCCGAACGCCGTGCTGGAACTGGTGAACAAGCCCGAGATCACTGCGTTGGCGGGCGAGGTCAGGCAACGGCTGGAGCGGGTGATGCAGGCGGTTGTCAACGAAGGAGATCAGCATGTGGATGAATTATGAAGGCTACGGCATGGGCTGGCATTGGTTGGGGTGGCTAGGGATGGCGTTTTTCTGGCTGATTCCGATACTGCTGGTGCTGGCAGCGGTGAAGTACCTGATAGGTGGTCGCCGCTCGAGCGCCCCGGACGGTGAAAGAAAGCCCGACGCGCGGACCGTCCTGGAGGAACGATATGCCCGGGGAGAAATCGATCGAGAGGAGTACTTGCAGAAACGCGACGATCTGAAACGAGGTTAAGCGCTCTAGCAGTTTGTTGAAATTTGATTCATGCGCTCAATTTTTGGCATTTCTTGGGGTGCTTAAACCCCTCCCCCTATCGAGAAAATCGATTGTAGAGCGTTTTGAGAGGCGGTCATTTTGCAGCGTGCTCTTTCAACGAGAAATTCAACAGACTGCTAGTGCCCGTCATGCAAATGAACCGGGAAATCCTTGTCGCTAGCGGTGCAATGGAGGTTGCAGCACGATGATCGCCATCCCCGCCAAGGCGATCCCCGCGCCAAGTAAATCCCAGCGCGTAGGCGTTACGCCTTCTACCTGCCACAGCCAAATCAGCGCAACGGCAGTATAGACCCCGCCGTAGGCCGCATAGGTGCGACCAGCAGCGCTGGGATGCAACGTGAGCAGCCAGGCGAACAGTGCCAGGCTCACCGCTGCCGGTAATAGCAGCCACACGGGCTTGCCCTGCTTGAGCCAAAGCCAGGGCAAGTAGCAGCCTACGATTTCGGCGACGGCGGTGGCAATGAACAACGCCATCGTTTTAGCTAGCTCCGTGATCACTCGTGCGCCTTTCGTTTAGACAAGCCGGTGTTGGCGTCGGACGGGTGGCACGCGCACGCCTCGCCATGGGCAGCTGCAACCAAGTCTTGCAAAATCCCACAATCTGCCGCCCGGTGGCCGGTGTCGCATTGGGTACGAAGCCGAGCGAGTTGCTTTTCCAGCGTTCGGAGAGATTGAAGCTTGGCGCGCACGCGAGCAAGATGCTCATCGAGCAAGTGATTTACGTCTAAGCAGTCGGCGTCGGGTTTCGATGTAAAATCGAGCAGGCGCTTGATGTCTCCCAACCCCATGTCCAGCGTGCGGCAATGCCGGATAAAATTTGCCCGTTCAATTGCATCCTGGCCATAGGCCCTGTAACCATTGGTTTGGCGGGCTGGTAGCTGCACCAGCCCCACGCGTTCGTAGTAGCGCAGTGTTTCAACCTCGATGCCAGTAATTTTTGCCAATTCACCAATGCGCATAAATCCCTCCCCATAATAATCCGATCATTTTAATCACTTGACCATGAAGTCGCTACAGGGTTTAAAGTCCTTGTATCTTACTCACAGATCAAGTTAAATACCCAACTATGTCTGCCGCGTTCCGACGAATTGTTCAGTTCCTGCTGATCACCTTAGTGATCAATGGGGGCGGCTGGACGTTCAATCGCGAAGCCGTGGCCGACGCGTTCCTCATGGAGGCGTCGCAAACGGCACTGGCCGATGATGAATCGTCCACTGAGCAGTCCAGCGATGGAAAACCCAGCCTCAAGGGCGTGGTGTGCAACCACTGGTGCCACGCCGTGGATCATTTTGTTGGAATTTTTCCGCTGCATCCGATCCTCCAGGCGGCGACGCCTGAGGATTACTTCGTCTTTTTGCATAGCATCGTTCCTCCCGCTCTTCCCGAAGGCCGCTATCGGCCCCCGCGTCTGTTCTCCTAAATCTGATTCAAATCATGTTGTGATTTTGTCTTGAGTGCACGCTCGCCTCAAGCGAGCTGCTGTGCATGCATCAGAAGGAGTTATCGTGCAATTCGTCCCTATTTACCGCAGCCTGCGCAGCCGGATGCGGCTAATGTGCCGCCTTATCGGCGTGCCATTGTTGCTCGCATCACTTTATCCACTTTCAGCCCTGTCGGCTCCGCTTACTCTGGAGCAAGCCTGGCAACAGGCTGAACAGGCCAACCCCGCACTGCGCGCAAGCCAGGCGAATCTTGCCGCGGCGCAGGGCGAGCTCACCGACGCCCGTGCGCCGCTGTGGAACAATCCACAACTCGCTACGGAGTGGCGCAAGCGCACTATTCCTCAAACGACAGATCCCGCCCGGAGCAACCGCGAGTGGACAGTGGGGCTGGCGCAGACTTTCGAAATAGCCGGACAACAGGACAAGCGCCGCAGCGCAGCGGAGCAGTCTCTTGCCGCGACGCAAGAGGTGATCACGGAAACCCGGCGCCAGTTGCGCGCGGAAGTGGAGCAACGCTTCGTGCAAGTGCTCAGCCTGCAACTGCGCATTCAAATGGAAGAGCGGACGCTCAAGCTCATCCAGGAGGCAGCGACGGCGGTCAGAAAACGCGTCGCGGCGGGTGAAGACAGCCGCCTCGATGGCAATCTCGCCAAAGTGGAAGCGGAGCGCGCACAAAACCAGGTGTCTGTGTTGCGGGAGCAACTGGTCCAGGCACGGGCCGAGCTGGCCACCTTGCTGCAACTGCCGGCCGATAACTTGCCCGAAGTCGGCGGATATCTCGATCCCTCATCGGCTTCGTATACCTTGCAGGAACTGCTGGCTTCGGCCGCCAACCGCCCGCTGCTACGCGCGTTCGACTATCGGGAAAAAGCCGCCAGAAGCCGGCTCGATCTGGAGCGCGCGGCGGTTTATCCGGACGTGACACTGGGCCTCTCCAGCGCGCGCGAAGGTCCGGCCAATCCCCAGGACAGGATCACTGGTTTGAGCATCACCCTGCCGCTGCCGCTGTTTCGCCGTAACGCCACCGGAATCGGGCGCGCGACCACCGAGTTGACCCAGGCGCAGGTGCAGCAACAGGCCGTGCAACGCGACGCGCGCGCTCAGGTGCTGGCGCTGTGGGAGCGCTGGGAGAATCTGAAAACGCGCGTCAAACGGCTGAGCGAATCGGTGCTGCCGAGCCTGCAGGAAAACCAGCACCTGTCCTCCGTTTCCTTTCGCGCCGGCGAGATCGGGCTGCTGCAATTGCTGTTGGTCAACCGCCAGGTACTGGACGGGCAGCGCGACCTGCTCGACGCCCGAACCGATTTGCGCTTGACCCAAGTGACTCTGGAAGCGGCAGCGGGCTGGCAGTCTGCGCGCGAAGCACGCTGAACATAATCGAATATCAAGGAATTCATGACATGAAAAACTCACGCAGCCAACAAAAAAATGCCCTGGGGCGATGGTCCGCTTGGTTACTGGCCGGCAGTTTGTCTGCAAGTCTTCTGGCAGGGTGCGGCGACAAACCCAAAACACCAGAAAATGACGCAGCGCAGCCCAAGCAAACGGAACCGGCAGGCAAAGACGGGACAGCACCCGCACCGGAAAAACAGGGCGCCGGGAAATTGCTCGCCCTGAGCGCCGAAGAAGCCCAAACAGCCGGCATCAAGGTGCAGAAACTGGAATTGCAGCAAAAAGCCGAACAGGTCGTGGTCACGGCGACCATTCAGGCTAACCAGGATAAATTGGCGCACGTAGGCCCGCGTGTGCCGGGGCGTGTCGTCAAGGTGAATGCCAGCCTGGGCGACCGGGTGAAACCGGGGCAGGCGCTGGCGGTGTTGGACAGCATTGATCTGGGCGAGGCACGTTCCGCTTATCTGCAAGCGGCGAGCGAAGCAGCGCTGGCCCAGGCCAATTTCGAGCGTGCCCAGCGGCTGAATGCCGACAATATCATTCCCGAGAAGGACTACCTGCGCGCCCGCGCCGAACACGAAAAGGCCCGGGTCACCCTGCGTGCCGCCGGTGACAAGCTGCGCATGATGGGGGTCGCCCCGGAGAAATCGTCCAGCTCGGTGTTTCCGCTGTCCGCCCCGTTTGCCGGCACCATCATCGAGAAAAAGGCGGTACTGGGGGAACTCGTCCAACCGGACCAATCCCTGTTTACCGTGGCCGATCTGTCCACCCTGTGGATCGAAAGCGATCTGTTCGAGAAAGACCTTGGCAAGGTCCGCGTCGGCGCCCAGGCCACGGTCACTGTATCCGCCTATCCGGGCGAGGTGTTCAAGGGGCGGCTCACCTACATCAGCAGCACGATGAACAAGGAAACCCGTACGGCCAAGGCGCGGGTGGAAGTGCCGAACCCCGACGGCAGGCTGAAACCGGAAATGTTCGCTAGTGCGGCGATCAACACCACCGGGGCGAGCGCCAAAGCGCTGATCGTGCCGGAAGACGCCGTGTTGCTGTTGCAGGGGCAACCGACGGTATTTGTCGCCGAAAGCGGTGGATTCGAGCCGCGCGCCGTGGAAGTGGGCGAACGTGCACAGGGATATGCCGTGCTGAAATCCGGCGTGGCAGCGGGTGAGAGCGTGGTGGTGAGCGGTGCCTACGCGCTCAAAGCCCGATTGCTCAAATCGCAAATCGGCGCGGAATAGGGGACGGCCATGTTAAATCATATTGTTGATCTATCCTTGCGCTACAAGGTGCTGGTGCTGGTGGCGTTCCTGCTGGTGGTGTTGCTGGGCGTGAAAGCCTGGCGCGAAGTGCCGGTGGATGCCTTCCCCGACGTGACACCTGTACAGGTGAACATTTATACGGAGGCGTCTGGGCTTGCGGCCGAGGATGTGGAAAAGCTGCTGACCTTTCCAGTGGAAGGTGTCATGGCCGGCCTGCCTGGAGTGGAGGAAATACGCTCGGTTTCCTTGTTTGGACTGTCTTATGTCAGCGTGTACTTCAAGGACAATGTGGACATCTACTTCGCCCGCCGGCTGGTGGGTGAGAAGCTACAGGAAGTCAAGGGCCGCATTCCGGAAGGCTATGGGGAGCCTGTGCTCGGTGCCAATAGTTCGGGGTTGGGGCAGGTGTTCTGGTACACCATCGAAAGCGCCGACAAGAAATTATCTGAAATGGACCTGCGCACCCTGCAGGACTGGAACGTTCGCCTGGTGCTGAGAACCGCACCGGGTGTCGACGACGTGATGTCATGGGGCGGACAGGAAAAGCAATATCAGGTGCTGATCAATCCGCAAAAGCTGATCAAATATGGCCTGAGCTTCAAGACCGTGATGGAGACCCTCACCGCCAACAACCGTCAGGTCGGCGGGCAATATCTCGATATCGGGCAGGAGCAGTATCTGGTGCGCGGCCTTGGCTTGGTCGGCAACGTGCGGGATATCGGCAATGTGGTGTTGGCCACCCGCGAGGGGACGCCGGTCTATGTGCGCGATGTGGCTGAAGTCAAGGAGGCACCGTCCCTGCGCTCCGGCGCGGTGACCAAGGACGGCAAGGAAGTCGTGCTGGGGATAGCGTTGCAGCGTATCGGCGAGAACGCCAAGAACGTGGTGGACGCCGTGAAGGCAAAGCTCAAGACCGTACAGCAGGCGCTGCCGGCTGGCGTTGCCATCAATACGGTCTACGACCGTACGGAACTGGTGGAGAAGGCGGTCAAGACCGCGGAAAACGCCCTGGTCGAGGGCTCCATCCTGGTGGTCATCATCTTGTTCCTGTTTCTGGGAGAGATCCGTTCCGCAGTGGTGGTCATCATCGCCCTGCCGCTCGCCATGCTGATCAGCTTCATCCTGATGCAGCAGTGGGGGTTGTCGGCCAACCTGATGTCGCTGGCGGGTCTGGCGGTGGGGATCGGGATGATGGTGGATGGCGCCGTGGTGATGGTGGAGAACGGCTTCCGCCTGCTCTCGCATCAGGCCGGCAAGGCGGTGAACAAGACGCACGTTATCCTGGAAGCGGCGCGCGAGGTGATCAATCCGACCGCGTTCGCGATCCTGATCATCATTGTGGTGTTTCTGCCGCTATTTTCCCTCACCGGGTTGGAAGGTAAGCTGTTCAAGCCGATGGCGCTCACCATCACCTTCGCGATGGTGGGTTCCCTGTTGCTGACCATGACGCTGGTGCCGGTCATGTCGGCGCTCATCCTGAAGCCGAAGGAGGAGAAAGACACCTTCATCGTCAAGTGGGCGAAAAAACTTTATTTGCCCTTGCTCGACTGGGCGCTGGAGAACAAGAAAAAAGTGTTTTCCGGTGCGCTGGTGCTGCTGGTGGCGTCCGTCGCGGTGATTCCCTTTCTTGGTAAGGAATTCATGCCCACTTTGCAGGAAGGCGGCATCATGTTCCGAGTGACCAGTATTCCTTCCACCTCGCTCGACGAATCCATCCGTATCTCCGAGCGCCTCGAAACCGCACTGAAAACCTTCCCGCAAACCACTTCGGCCATAGCCATGATCGGGCGCGCGGAAAAGGGCGAAACCGCGGACGTGAACTACATGGAAATCCTGGTGAATCTCAAACCACGTGACCAGTGGCCCAAAGCCATTTCCTTCCCCGATCTCTCCAGGGCGATGCAGGATAAGCTGGAACAGGTCGTGCCGACCTCGGTGATTTCGGCTACCCAGCCGATCCAGATGCGCGTCGAGGAGTTGATTTCCGGGGTGCGCGCCACGCTCGCGCTAAAACTCTACGGCGAAGACTTGACCACCCTTGACCGCCTGTCCGGTGAGCTTAAGTCCGCCCTGGAGAAAGTGCCTGGCGTCGCGGACCTGTCGCTGGAAGCGAACAAAGGCAAGCCGCAGATGGTGGTCAAGGTGAACCGGGATGAGGCTGCGCGCTACGGCATCAACGCCGACGAAATCCTCGAGGTGGTGCAGGCCGGCATCGGCGGCAAGGCGGTGAGTACGCTGATCGACGGCGTCAAGCGCTTCGACATCCAGGTCTGGCTCGCACCCGATTTCCGCAACAGCGTGGAAGCCATCAACAACATCCCGATCCGTACCCAGAGCGGCGCGCTGATTCCCCTTTCCAGAGTCGCCACGGTGGAACTGGACGAAGGTTATTCCTTCATCCGACGCGAACAGCTGCAACGTTACGCCGTGATCCAGATGGACGTGAAAGGGCGCGACGTGGACAGCTTCGTGAAGGAAGCCGGCGCAAGGATCAAGCAGCAGGTGAAGCTGCCGGCCGGCTACTGGATCGAATGGGGCGGCGCGTTCGAGAACCAGCAGCGCGCCATGGCCAAGCTGGCGCTGATCGTGCCGCTGACCATCGGGCTGATCTTCATCCTGCTCTACACCGCGTTCAACTCGCTCACCTACGCCACGCTGATCATCGCCAACGTGCCGTTCGCCACCATCGGCGGGGTAATCGGGCTCGCGGTCACCGGCCAGTACCTGTCGGTGCCGTCGGCTATCGGTTTCATCGCCGTGTTCGGGGTGGCGATGCTGAACGGCATCGTGCTGGTGTCGTTCCTCAATGATCAGCGACGGCAAGGGCTGTCGGTCAGGGAAGCGGTCAAGCAAGGCGCTGCGCTGCGCCTGCGGCCGGTGCTGATGACGGCCTCCATCGCCATCTTCGGCCTGGTGCCGATGCTGCTGTCCAGCGGGGTAGGAGCGGAAACCCAGCGTCCGTTGGCAACCGTGGTGGTGGGCGGATTGTTCACCTCCACTGCGCTGACCTTGCTGCTGTTGCCGCTGATGTACGAGTGGGTGGAGAACCGCCGCGAACGCAAACAAGCGAAATAAACCAGCAGCGTGCGGCCTGACCGGGCCGCACCCAATTACCCAACAGGAGAATCCGCATGAAAGAAATCAAGGCTTATATCCACAACCACCGCATCGCCGACGTGATTCGCGCCCTGAAGGAGTCAGGACTGTGCAACACGGACGGAACGCCTGGCTGCCGCAATCTTGCCGTCATCCCGGTAAAAATCCTGCTCAAGGCGATGGATACCCAGGAACAGCACTATTCCATCGAATTGGCCGAGGTAGTCATCAACGAATCGAAGCTGGAACTGGTTTGCGAGGATAACCAGGTGGACGAGCTGGTGACCATCATCGGGCACGCCGCCCGCACCGGCCAAGCCGAGGCAGGCTGGATTTATGTGACCGACATCGTCAGCGCGGCAGCCATACGCTGGTTGTAGGAATGAACAAGGTGCAATTTTTTGCGGGAGACCACGTTTTTTGGAAAGGAGCAAATCATGGGATTGTTTGAACGGATGCTGGGCAATTTGAGGGGCGGCAAATTCGGCGGCCACCACGGCGGCTACCAAGGCGGCCACCATAGCAGCGGTTCCAGACACGGCGGCTACGGTGCTTATCCAGGCTATCCGCAGGGCAGCGGCCCAGGCGGCGGCAATCCCGGTAATCCCTGCCCCAAGTGCGGCAGCGCCAATGCGGGCGATGCGCGCTTTTGCCAGCAATGCGGCACTTCCCTGTCGGCCGGTAAATGTTCCGGCTGTGGCGCCGAGCTGCCGGCAGGCACCAGGTTTTGCGGCCAGTGCGGAACGCCGGCGCGCGATGCCGGAGCTTAGCAGCCTTGACGCAGCCATCCCAGTGTTAGGGTGAGGAATACTCCTTGATTCCCTCGGGGAAGATGTTGTTGATTCTCGCGCTTGTTCCCCTGGCCGGCGCTGTCCTGGCAGGGATCGGTGTAGGGCAACTGCGCACCAGGCAGTATGGGGGATGGTTTGCCGCGGGCGCGGTCTGTGCTGCTACCGCGGCGAGCCTGCTTCCTGCCCTGACTGGGACCAAGCCTGCTTTCGCCTTGTTGCTGGGCCTTTCTTTGGGATGCGTGGCAGGCATCGCCATTTACGCGCTGACGGAATTCTTATGGCCCCCGAATCTGGCGAACCTGCGAGGCAGTCGTCGGGAGGTGCGGGACGAGGAAAAACGCGTCGCAAATACCATTTTAGCCGTGCTGCTCGTCGCCTTTTGCATCGGTGTCGCGTATTCCGCGAAGGTGGCCGAGTCCGTGGCCGTGATGCTCTGCCTCTCGGTGCAGCTCTTTTGGCTCGCCTTCGCGCTTGCAACCCCTGCCGTGAAGTTTGCTGCACGCGCCACGATGGGATTGGCGCTTGCCGTTATCGTGTTGCTTGGCCTAATGGTGGGCATGGCGCTTGCGGAAGGATTAACCGGGACAGGCCTTGTCGCCAGCCTTGCTTCGGGATTCGGGGCGGTCATATATATGGCTGTCCACCCGTTGCTTGCCGGTTTGGACAAGGGCAGTGAGCCGCGTGCCTTGGCTGCAAGTTTTTTGGCAGGGTATGGCGCAGCGCTGGCCCTTGTGGCC
Source organism: Sulfuriferula plumbiphila (assembly GCF_009938015.1). Taxonomy (NCBI): domain Bacteria; kingdom Pseudomonadati; phylum Pseudomonadota; class Betaproteobacteria; order Nitrosomonadales; family Sulfuricellaceae; genus Sulfuriferula; species Sulfuriferula plumbiphila. Next base: position 1,866,674 of record NZ_AP021884.1, read on the forward strand.
GTTGTATAAGCAAGAGGAGATGAACGAAAAAAATGGATATCGAAACTGAACTTCTTTATGCCGCGCGCATGATGGTCGCTGCGCTGATAGGCGGCTTGATCGGCTGGGAAAGAGAGCGTCATGCGAGCGACGCGGGCATTCGAACTTACATGGCGATCGCTATAGGAGCGTGCGCATTCAGCCTGATATCCGCCCATGTAGCCAATGATCCGACCCGTATCGCGGCACAAGTCGTCACCGGCATAGGCTTTATCGGGGCAGGCGTCATTTTCCAGGATAAGGGGGGCGTGGCAGGGCTAACGACCGCCGCAACGCTTTGGGCGACAGCCGCAGTGGGCATGGCCAGCGCTTTCGGGATGTACGTGTTGGCGATCGTCACGGGCGGGCTGATTTTTACAACCCTCGCGCTTCACCACTTACCCGGCTGGAAGCGGCTTAGCGAAAAACAGGGCAACCGGGACCATCTCGAGTAAGAAGGTTCTCAAATAGCATGGACAATTTTTGTCATTTTTAAATCAATTGCAAAGGAGTAAATCATGGGATTGTTTGAACGGATGTTGGGCAATTTAATGGGCGGCAGATTCGGAGGCGGCCATGGTGGTTATCAAGGCGGTCATCACGGCGGCTCCAAACATGGCGGCTACGGTGCTTATCCAGGCTATCCGCAGGGCACTAACCCAAGTGGTAGCAATCCCGGCAATCCCTGCCCCAAGTGCGGCAGCGCCAATGCGGGCGATGCGCGCTTTTGCCAGCAATGCGGCACTTCCCTGTCGGCCGGTAAATGTTCCGGCTGCGGCGCGGAACTGCCGGCGGGCACCCAGTTTTGCGGCCAGTGCGGCAAACCCCAGCAGTAACGCAGCGCATACCCCGCTGTAGTCATTTGATTCTTGAGGAGCAGCATCATGGCCGAAAAACTTAAACTGGACTTGTCCCTGGTCTTGCCGGATGTCGCTGATGAGCGCGACGCCTGCGTGGGGCGGCTGACTAGATTGCTGCAGGCCGAGGGCTTGGAAAAGGTACACCTGGTCAGCGAAGACGGCGGCACCCGCCTTTGCCTGCACTACGACCCGCAGCAGTTCAGCGTGAGCCGGGTGCGCGAGCTGGCGCAAGCGGCCGGGGCCAAGCTCGGCAACCACTATCGTCACGAGAGCCTGCGTATCGACGGCATGGACTGCCCTACCTGCGCCACGGTGATCGAGCACGCGCTGTCGCGCATGGACGGCGTGCTGGAAGCCTCCGTGAGCTACGCCGCAGAACGGCTGCGCCTGGAGTACGACAGCGAGAAAATTGAGCGTCCAGCAATTGTCCGTCGCATCCGGGCGCTCGGTTATGCCGTGCTGGAGGAAGGCCGCGAGGCCGGATGGTTCGCCGAGCATCGGGAGCTCATTTTCAGCGGCGTGGCCGGCCTGCTGTTGCTGGCGGGCTGGCTGGCGGGTCTCGCCGGCACGCCGCGCGCCCTCTCGCTCGGCCTGTTGCTGGGCGCCTACGCGGCGGGTGGCTTCTATACCCTGCGCGACGCCTGGCAGAGTTTGAAGAGCCGCAGCTTCGACATCGACACCCTGATGATCGTCGCGGCGGCCGGGGCGGCGGCGCTTGGCGCCTGGGAGGAAGGCGCGCTGCTGCTGTTCCTGTTCAGCCTGGGTCATGCGCTGGAACACATGGCCATGGACCGCGCGCGCAAGGCTATCGAATCGCTGGCAGAACTGGCGCCCAAGATCGCACTGGTGCAGCGGGATGGCGCGGAAGTCGAAGTGCGGGTGGAGGAATTGCTGCGTGGCGACCGGGTGATCGTCAAGCCCGGCAGCCGCATCCCCGCCGACGGCCAGGTGGCGACCGGCAACTCGGCGGTGGACCAGTCGCCGGTCACCGGCGAATCCATGCCGGTGGACAAGCAGCCGGGCGACAAGGTATTCGCCGGCACGGTCAACGGCGAGGGCGCGCTCATTGTCGAAGTCACCCGGCTGGCGCGCGAAAGCACGCTGGCGCGCATGGTCACGATGGTGGCCGAGGCGCAGACGCAGAAATCGCCCACGCAACGCTTCACCGACCGATTCGAGCGGATCTTCGTGCCCGTCGTGCTGGTGGGCGTTACATTGCTTATCGTGCTGCCGCCGCTGTTCGGCTTCCCCTTCGCCGAATCCTTTTACCGCGCCATGGCGGTGCTGGTGGCGGCCTCCCCGTGCGCGCTCGCCATCGCCACCCCGTCGGCGGTGCTGTCCGGCATTGCGCGTGCCGCGCGCGGCGGCGTGCTAATCAAGGGCGGCGCGCATCTGGAAAATCTCGGCGTGCTCACCGCCATCGCCTTCGACAAGACCGGCACCCTGACCGTCGGCAAGCCCAAGGTGACCGACGTCGTTGCCTTCAGCGGGAGCGAGGACGAATTGCTGAAAATCGCCGCCGCCGTGGAAAGCCGCAGCGCCCATCCGCTGGCGCAGGCGGTGGTGGCGGAGGCGACGCGGCGCGGCTTAGCCTGGGGCGAAGCGGCGGCGGTGGAAGCCGTGACCGGCAAGGGGCTGCGCGCCGAATTCGACGGCAAAAAGGTCGCCATCGGCAACGCCAGGCTGTTTGACGGCGAAGCCCTCCCCGAAGCGGTTCAGCAACACACAGAACGCCTCCAGACGGAAGGAAAAACCATCATGCTGGTCCAGGCGGACGGGCAATTCCTGGGTGTATTGGGTCTGGCCGATACCCCGCGCGAAGGCGTGAAGCAGGTACTAGAACGACTGCGCCGGATCGGCATCCGCAAGACCATCATGCTCACCGGCGACAGCGAACGCGTGGGCCGTGCCATTGCAAATGTGGTGGGCCTAGACGAAGTGCAAGCGGGCCTGTTGCCGGAAGACAAGGTCAAAGCCATGGAGGAACTCGGGCAGCGCTACAGGCAGGTGGCCATGGTCGGCGATGGGGTCAACGACGCCCCGGCCATGGCGCGCGCCACGGTCGGGATCGCCATGGGCGGCGCCGGCACCGATGTGGCGCTGGAAACCGCGGACGTGGCGCTGATGGCCGACGATCTTTCCAAGCTGCCCTTTGCCGTGGCCTTGAGCCGTGCGTCAAGGCGCATCATTCGCCAGAACCTGTGGGTGTCGCTGGGCGTGGTGGCATTGTTGATTCCTGCCACCCTGTTTGGCTGGGCCGGGATCGGCGTGGCAGTATTGATACACGAGGGTTCGACCTTAGTCGTCGTGATCAATGCCTTACGTCTGCTGGCCTACGAGGATCAGGCAAGCGCTTCTGCCTGAAATGCAACCTATCAGGATCACCAGTGAGGTTGATTTACCCGAAAACCTGAAGTTCATGTGGTGGACGCCAAGGAGCAACGGTATTCGATCGAATTGGCCGAAGCGGTCATCAACGGGACCATCAGGTGGACCAATGATGGGCATCATCGAGAGCTGCTCGGACGGATCAATCTGAGGCCAGTTGGATCTAAGTGATGGAGGTGCTGACCGTCTCTAATGGGTCGATGCTGTCGGCCACCCCCAAAGGATGAGCGGCCACTTTGCAATGGGTACACCAACAGACATCATGACGCGATCGGTTGTCCTGCTGCACGTAGGTTGGTGGAGCGAGCGATGGCTGTGCTGCGTTTTTCGCTTGCCGCTTGAACCGGAACGTTGGGGACGCGTGTGGCAGAGTGAAAGAGATGCCGGGGGACGCTGAATTGGAACTGCGCCATTTTCGCTACTTTATCGCCGTGGCCGAGGAACTGCACTTCGCTCGCGCGGCCGAGCGGCTGCATATCGAACAGTCACCACTGTCGCGGGCGATCAAGGATCTGGAGTACGATTTGGACGTGCAACTGTTCGAACGCACTACTCGCAGCACCCGTTTGACCTGGGCCGGACAAGTATTCCTGGACGAAGCTCACCGCGTGCTGTCCACGCTGGAACAGGCTATCGCCAGCACTAAGGCGGCCGCCACCGGCTATCGCGGCACGCTGCGCATCGCGCTGTCCGACAGCATTGATCCACTGCGGCTTGCTGCCCTACTGGCACAGTGTCGCGAGGAGGAACCCGATGTCGAAATCCGCCTGTTCGAGGTTCCCTTGGCGGAGCAGGTGAAAGGCCTGCGTGGCGGTCTGTATGACGCTGGATTCGCCCAAGCGGCCGAGGCCGGCGAAGCCATCGTCGTTCAGCCCGTGTGGAACGATCCGCTGGTGATCGCCGTTCCGGCGCGTCATCCGCTGCTGGCGCACAAACGTATTCCATTGGCGGAATTGATCCGCTACCCGCTGGTGCTTTGCCACCCGGAAATTTGCGAAGGCTGTTACCGGCAGATCGAGCGCATCTTGCGCACTGTCGATGCAGAACCTGTCGTGGCCGAACATGCGGCGACCTTCGACCTGATGATGACGCTGGTTGCCGCTGGCTACGGACTCAGCTTTGCCAACGAGTCCCACATGATGATCTGCCGTCACCCGGAGGTCGTGGCTCGCCCGCTGGCGGGGCGACCCCTAATGTTGACCACCTACTTGCTGCGGCTCAACACGGAATCCTCCGAACCACTGAGCCGCTTCGCCGCCCGAGTGGTTGCCGCAGAGAACTCGAATTCAAGCGCGGAGACATGAGGTAGCCGCTCGCACGCCCACATCAATAGGAAACGACATGAAGAAAACCAGTTTGCTGCTGTTGGCCTTGGTTCTGACCGCCTGCGAAAAACCTGCACCGACCGACACCGTCGAATCGCTAGTCGCCAATCCCGAACGGCTCAAGGAAGTGGAACGCCTGTGCAGGGCAGATCACGCGAAGATGGGTGACACCCTCTGCAACGCGGCGAGCGAAGCACGCCGCCGACGCTTCATGGGGAACGGCAAAGGCAAATACACACCGCAGCAACCCGCGCCGCAAAACTGATGCCTCGACCCGGAGCACTACACACCGATCGGGTGGACTCGGTCGTATGTGGTGATACGTGCCTGCTCATCGGAAGGCATGACGTACCGATGACTAGTAGTTCTCGTAGATAAGTGCGTCCATGTTGCATGGTGGGACCTCGAGGTTCGTTGGTTTCTCCGATGGTCTGCCATGACGCATCTTTCCTGCACTCTGTCGGGTCCTTGACAAAATAGGACGACTGCCCTATTTTACATCATCAGTAGGACGGTCGTCCTACCCCGACGGCACCAGAGCAAAAGGAATCATCATGTCCGCAGACTTGTTCGAGCCATTCCAGTTGGGTGACCTGACACTCACCAACCGGATGGTCATGGCGCCGATGACGCGTAATCGCGCCGATGAAAACGGCGTCGTACTTCCCATGATGGTGACCTACTATCAACAACGTGCCAGCGCCGGTCTGATCGTTACCGAGTCCGCCCCCGTCTCACCAGAGGGCGTGGGCTATCCCTTCACCCCGGGGATTTACACTGATGCCCAGGCGGCAAGCTGGCTCCGCGTGACCGATGCGGTGCATTCGGCCGGTGGCCATGTCTTTGTTCAGCTGCAGCACTGCGGACGGATTTCCCACCCGAGCTTGCTGCCAAACAACGCCGCACCCGTAGGTCCATCGGCGTTGCGCCCGACGGGGCAGGCAGTCACCTACACCGGCATGCAGGATTTCGTGACGCCGCGCGCACTCGATACCCGCGAAATTCCAGGTATCGTGGCGCAATTCCAGCGCGGCGCAGAGATGGCCAAGCGCGCAGGCTTCGACGGCATGGAAGTACATGGCGCCAACGGCTATATCATCGACCAGTTTCTGCGCGACGGCAGTAACCGCCGCACCGACGCGTATGGCGGCAGCGTGCAGAACCGCATGCGCCTATTGAACGAAATCCTCGATGCGGTGTGCGCGGTGTGGCCGGCGCGACGTGTGGGCGTGCGCTTAAGCCCCGAGAACAGTTTTAACTCGATGTCGGATTCCGATCCGCAAGCGCACTTCGGCTATTTCACCGAGCAGTTAAGTCCGCGTGGGCTGGCCTATATGCATGTGCTCGAAGGTGACATGATGACGAAGGCCGGCGCACTGGATTATCGTGCCTTGCGCTCGCGGTTTGCAGGTCCATATATCGCCAACAACGGGTACGACTTGGTGCGCGCCCAAACCGCAGTACGTAGTGGCGCCGCAGACCTAGTTGCTTTCGGAATTCCGTTCTTGGCCAATCCCGACCTGGTACGCCGTTATCGGGAGAACCTGCCGTTAAACGCGACCGATCCATCCACTTTCTACGGAGGAGGCGCGGCAGGGTATACCGACTATCCTTTGTATCGTGGCGAGGAAACTTGGGCGTGAGGTGGTTTTCATGAGAGATAAGACAACCCGTGATCATATTATTGAAGCGGCTGATCAGTTGTTTTATCAGCAAGGCTACGAGCACACTTCGTTCTCGGATATCGCGAATGCCGTACAGATCTCGCGCGGCAATTTTTACCATCACTTCAAATCCAAGGATGAAATTCTGGATGCCGTGATCAATGTGCGTCTGGCGAATACCCGGAAGATGTTGGAGCAGTGGGAGATCAAAGGGGAAAAACCCGAGGATCGCATCCGCAGCTTTATCCATATTCTGATCATGAACCGGGCCAAAATAAAATGTTACGGCTGCCCGGTTGGCACGCTGTGCGGTGAGCTCGCGAAGTTAAATCATCCCTTACAAGCCGAGGCAAACAAGTTATTTACGCTATTTAGAACCTGGTTGCGCAGGCAATTCACGCTGCTAGGCCGCAAGGCAGATGCTGATGAGCTGGCGATGCGTCTTCTCGCCCGCAGCCAGGGTGTCGCCACGCTGGCAAATGCCTTTCACGATGAGAGATTCGTCAAACAGGAGGTCAAGCAGATGGACGAATGGCTGAGATCGTGCACTGAAAGCGCCGCGCGCAATGCACACGACGAGTATGGGGCGGGAGAGCGCGTAAGACGCAAAAGCTGAGTACCAGACCCACTAGGTTTTATAGGAGAAAAACCCGATGTTTATCGTACTGCTTAAATTTTCTGGCAACAAAGGCCAAGCCAGCCAATTCATGGAAGGCCACAAAGAATGGATCAAACGCGGGTTTGATGATGGCGTATTTCTGTTGGCCGGTAGTCTCCAGCCCAACATGGGTGGTGGAATTTTGGCGCATAACACATCGCTGCCGAACCTTCAAAACAGGGTGAATGATGATCCGTTTGTGGCAGAAAAAGTGGTCAGCGCGGAAATTCTTGAAATCACGCCATCAAAAACAGATGAGCGTCTACAGTTTTTGCTCGACGGAATAGATAAATGAGCACGACGATTGTCGGTCCAGACGGCAAATCACGTTGTCGCTGGTGTGGTGCCGCGCCGGAGTTTCTAGCCTACCACGACAGCGAATGGGGCTTTCCGGTCAGCGATGATCATCGCTTATTCGAGAAATTGAGTCTGGAGGGTTTTCAATCCGGACTGAGCTGGCGCACTATCCTCGTCAAGCGCGAAAATTTCCGTGCCGCCTTCCATGATTTCGATTTCAACAGGATAGCGCGCTTTACCCAACCCGACATTGATCGTCTGCTCAAGAACGAAGGGATCGTCCGCCACCGAGGTAAGATTGAGGCGGTCGTCAATAATGCGCGACAGGCCCGGGAACTCGTCAAACGGGAAGGCTCGCTGGCAGCCTTCGTCTGGCGTTACGAACCAGACACGAAGCAACTTGCGGAACCGCAGACTGCCTCGACCTCGGTGGAATCGCTTGCTTTGTCGAAGGATTTGAAAAAACTAGGCTGGAAATTCATCGGCCCCACCACGGTGTATGCCTTCATGCAAGCCATGGGGCTTATCAACGATCATGTCGCGGACTGCGTGATCAGGGCCAAAGTTGAGCGCGCACGCAAGAGTTTCAGACGACCCGGACGCTGACATCGGGCGCGCAAAATCGCATGCACGCGGACTGCAAAAGCGCCGCTCGTTCCTCGCTATGCTTTTTTGCTGCCGGTGATGCGAAACGTTGCGCAGGCATCCATCAATAATTTTTCGGCGAATCGCGATGCACGCCGAAACGCGCTGTCGTTTGCAGCGACGTGCTCCATTTTTCCCCAACTAGAAATCTTGTTTTCTACGTCTCCGCTATCCCGATAACGGTCTTTGACCGGCACTCGTTCGCCCCCCACTCTCACGCCTGCGGCACATCGTTGTCCGCACTTTGTGCGGGAGTGCTATTCAGGGGGTCGTGATGCAGGGAACCAGTGTGCTGTTCGGTCAGATTCTGGCGGTGTTCGGGATCGTGATCGCGGGAACGTGGGGCGCCACCCAATGGACCGCGGCACAACTGGACTACCAGCTACGCCTGGGTGCGCCGTGGTTCGACTTGCTGGGAACGCCAGTCTATCACCCATGGCGGCTGTTCGAGTGGTGGTACTTCTACGACGCCTACGCGCCCGACATTTTCCTGCGCGGCGGTGCCATCGCAGCGTGCAGCGGCTTCGCTGGCGCCATGGTGGCCATCGCCATGTCTGTGTGGCGCGCACGGCAATCCAAGCTGGTCACCACCTACGGCTCGGCGCGCTGGGCGCTGCCCGCTGAAATCCGCCGTTCCGGGCTGACCGGCCCTGCCGGCGTTTTCCTCGGCCGCAAGGACGGCGACTACCTGCGCCACGAAGGTCCCGAGCATGTGATGGCCTTCGCGCCGACGCGATCCGGCAAGGGGGTCGGCCTGGTGGTGCCAACGCTGCTTTCGTGGCCCGGCTCCGCCGTGATCCACGACATCAAAGGCGAGAACTGGAATCTGACCGCCGGTTGGCGCTCGCGCTTCTCGCATTGCCTGCTGTTCAACCCGACCGATGCGAAATCAGCCGCCTACAACCCATTGCTCGAAGTACGGCGCGGCATGCACGAAGTACGCGACGTGCAGAACATCGCCGACATCCTGGTCGATCCCGAAGGCGCGCTGGAGCGGCGCAATCACTGGGAGAAGACCTCGCATGCCCTGCTGGTCGGCGCGATCCTGCACGTGCTCTACGCCGGAGATGACAAGACGCTGCGCGGCGTCGCCAACTTCCTGTCCGATCCGGCCAGCCCCTTCGAGGTGACGCTGCACCGGATGATGACGACGCGACACCTGGGAGAAACACCGCATCCGGTGGTCGCTTCCGCCGCGCGCGAGGTTCTGAACAAGAGCGAAAACGAGCGCTCGGGTGTGCTGTCCACCGCGATGAGTTTCTTGGGGCTATACCGCGATCCCACCGTGGCCGAAGTCACCTCACGCTGCGACTGGCGTATCGCCGACTTGATTGATGCCGATCACCCGGTGTCGCTGTACCTGGTGGTACCGCCCTCGGATATCAGTCGCACCAAGCCGTTGATCCGCCTGATTCTCAACCAGATCGGCCGACGCCTGACCGAGTCACTCGATGGTTCGGACGGCATTGCTCGCCGCCACAAATTGCTGCTGATGCTCGACGAGTTTCCGGCGCTGGGACGGCTCGACTTCTTCGAATCGGCGCTGGCCTTCATGGCCGGCTACGGTCTGCGCGCCTTCCTGATTGCCCAATCTCTGAACCAGATCGACAAGGCCTACGGCCAGAACCATTCCATCCTCGATAACTGCCACGTGCGCATCACGTTCGCCACCAATGACGAACGCACCGCCAAGCGCATTTCGGAAGCCCTTGGCACCGCCACCGAATTACGCGCACAGCGCAACTACGCGGGCCACCGGCTGGCGCCGTGGCTCGGACACCTGATGGTGTCGCGCCAGGAAACCGCACGGCCGCTGCTCACGCCCGGCGAAGTCATGCAGTTGCCGCCCGACGACGAGGTGGTGATGGTGTCCGGCCATCCACCGATCAAGGCCCAGAAGATTCGCTACTACCTGGATGCGAATTTCAAGACACGCATGCAGGCTCCGCCGCAATTGCTGCTCGGGCACTACGCCGATGTACCGGCAGCGCGACACGACGACTGGACGGCGCTGGCGATCCCCGCTGCGCCGATTCTCGGCTTGGTGTTGCCTGCACACGGTGAGGCCATCGACGACGGCGGTCGCCAGCAGCAGCCAGAACTGGCCGAAGTCGCGTTCACGCCGGAGCCCGAACACGCGGTGGACGATCTGGGGCTGCTCGATGACGACGACCTGCCGCTACCCTTGCCCGCCCAACTCGATCCACGCCTGCAACGCACAGCGCGGCTGGCGGCCCTCGACCCTGACGATGGAATCGCGCTATGAGCCGCACCCGCCTGAACCTATTCATCGAACCCGAGCACGCCAAACGGCTCGACGAGCTGGCGACCATGAAGGGCTTGTCCAAGTCTTCGATCATCGCCGCTGCGCTGGCCTCGTTCCTGTCACCCGATTCCGGCGACCAGCGCGAAGCGGCTATCGCCAAGCGCTTGGATCGCTTGTCTCGCCAGCTCGACAAGCTGGAGCGCGACCAGAACATCCTCATCGAGACGCTGGCGCTCTACGTGCGCTACTTCCTCACCGTCAGCACACCGGTGCCGGAAGCGCATCAGGAAGCGGCACGCGCCCAGGGCCGCGCGCGCTTCGAGCAGTTCGTCGAACAGCTCGGCCGGCATCTGCTGCGCGGGCGCAGCCTGGTCAAGGATGTGGTCGAGGAAATCCAGCCCGATCGGAGCCAGTTCTTCGGCCAGCAGGAAAACGCCAATACCGTGTCGTCAACAGACGAACCGGGAGTACCGTCATGAGCAGCGCACCGCACGATCAAGGCTTGTCGGCCTCGCTGGCGCTGGAGCGTCGCGTGCTCATGCTGCGCACGGCGATGGGGCCGGACATCGCGAAAGCCTTGAACGACCCCGACGTGGTGGAAGTCATGCTGAATCCCGACGGTTCGCTCTGGGTGGATCGACTGGGCAGTGGGCGCGAACCGCTGGGTGTCAGCCTCACGCCAGCCGATGGCGAACGCATCATCCGTCTGGTCGCGGCGCATGTGCGCGCCGAGGTGCATGCGGGCAAGCCGCTGTTGTCCGCCGAGCTGCCGGAGACCGGCGAACGTTTCGAGGGTGCGCTGCCACCGGTGACGCCGGGGCCGGTCTTCGCGCTGCGCAAGCGCGCGGTCGGCTTGATCCGGCTCGACGCCTACGTGGCCGACGGCATCCTGACCGAGGCCCAGGCGGAATTTCTACGTAACGCGGTGCGCGAACGCCAGAACATCCTGATCGCGGGCGGCACCAGCACCGGCAAGACCACGCTGGCGAACGCCCTGCTCGACGAGGTCGCGGCCACCGGCGATCGCGTGATCGTGCTCGAAGACACGGTGGAGCTGCAATGCACCGCGCTCGACCACGTCCCGCTGCGCACCCGTGCCGGTGTCGTGACCATGGCCGAGCTGGTGCGCTCGACCCTGCGGCTACGCCCGGACCGCATCGTCGTCGGCGAGGTGCGCGGCGCCGAAGCGCTCGACCTGCTCAAGGCTTGGGGCACGGGCCATCCGGGTGGCATTGCCACCGTCCATACCGGTTCCGCGGCGGGCGCGTTGCTGCGGCTGGAACAACTGATCCTCGAAGTCGCGGTGACGCCACCACGCGCGCTGATCGCCGAAGCGGTCAACGTCATCGTCTACATCGCCGGTCGCGGCCGGGCGCGCCGCGTGCAGGAAATCGCCCGCGTCACCGGCTTCGACAGCCACGGCTACCGGCTCAGCGCCGAGCTGATGCCTTCCGTCCCTTTACTTTCATCGACTCCCGGAGAACCGTCATGACGACTTCACGCATTTCCGTAAAACCTGCCTTGCAATTCGTGGCTCTCGCCGCGCTGCTGCTGGCCATCGCCATTCCCGCGCATGCGGCGGGGTCGAACATGCCGTGGGAGGCGCCGCTGCAATCGGTGCTGGATTCGATCCAGGGGCCGGTGGCCCGCATCATCGCGGTGATCATCATCATTACCACCGGCCTGACGCTGGCGTTCGGCGACACCAGCGGCGGCTTCCGCAAGCTGGTGCAGATCGTGTTCGGCCTGTCGATCGCGTTCGCCGCGTCCTCGTTCTTCCTGACCTTCTTCAGTTTCAGCGGCGGAGCGGTGCTGGCATGAGCGCGCTGCCTGCTGACGCACCTGGCTTTGAAGTGCCGCTGCACCGCTCGCTGACCGAACCCATTCTGCTGGGTGGCGCACCGCGCACCGTGGCAATTGCCAACGGCACGCTGGCCGCCGCCGTGGGGCTCGGGCTGCAACTCTGGCTGCCCGGCATGGTGCTGTGGATTGTCGGGCACTCGCTGGCGGTGTGGGGCGCGCGCCTGGATGCGCAGTTCATGGCGGTCTTCGCGCGGCACATCAAGCACCGACAACTTCTGGACGTGTGAGGACGACCCATGATGCATCTCGCCGAATACCGCAAACGCCCCGCGCTGTTGGCCGACTGGCTGCCCTGGGCCGGGTTGGTCGCACCCGGCGTCGTGTTGAACAAGGACGGCTCGTTCCAGCGCACGGCGCGATTCCGCGGGCCAGACCTGGACAGCGCCACACAGGGCGAACTGGTCGCGACCTCTGCGCGGTTGAACAACGCGCTGCGTCGGCTTGGATCGGGTTGGGCGCTGTTCGTGGAGGCCGAACGGCGCGAGGCAGCGGACTATCCGGAATCGGTGTTTCCCGAACCGTTGTCCTGGCTGGTCGATGAAGAACGCCGCGCCGCATTCGAGGAGGCCGATAGTCACTTCGAGAGCGCGTACCGCCTGACGCTGCTGTACCTGCCGCCCGAGGAATCGACGGCGCGCGCCGCCAAGCTGCTGTACGAGAACACCAAGGTCGAAGGCGTGGACTGGCGCGAGCGGCTGGAGGGCTTCGTGTCGGAGACTGAACGCGTCTTCGGTTTGCTTGAAGGGGTGATGCCGGAGATCACCTGGCTCGACGATGGTCAGACACTGAGCTACCTGCATGCCTGCGTATCCACCCTTCGGCATCCGGTGGCCGTGCCCGAAATTCCCATGCACCTCGATGCGTTATTGGCTGATGAGCCATTGACCGGTGGCCTTGCGCCCATGCTTGGGAGCCAGCACCTGCGCGTGGTGTCGGTGCGCGGCTTCCCGACTTCGACCTGGCCCGGCTTGCTCGACGACCTCAACCGCCTGGGCTTCGCCTACCGCTGGAGCACACGCTTTCTGTGCCTGGACAAGGCCGAGTCGGAGCGCGAGCTGGGGCGCCTGCGCCGCCAGTGGTTCGCCAAGCGCAAGAACATCGTCGCGCTGCTGCGCGAAACCATCTTCCAGCAGGAGAGTCCGCTGGTGGACTCCGATGCGTCGAACAAGGCGGCCGATGCCGACGCGGCTCTCCAGGAATTGGGCAGCGATCAGGTTTCATTCGGCTATGTCACGGCCACCGTGACGGTGATCGATGCCGATGCGACCGCTGCCGACGAGAAGCTGCGCGCAGTCGAACGAACCATCCAGGGCCGGGGCTTCGTCACCATTCCCGAAACTTTGAACGCGGTCGATGCGTGGCTGTCGTCGATTCCGGGGCACGCCTACGCCAACGTGCGCCAGCCCATCGTCTCGACCTTGAATCTGGCCCACATGATGCCGGTCTCCGCCGTGTGGGCAGGACAAGAGCGCAATGCGCATCTCGACGGCCTACCGCTGATCGTGACGCGCACCGATGGCGCGACACCGTTCCGGCTGGTCACGCACATCGGCGACGTGGGCAACACGCTGGTGGTCGGCCCCATCGGCATGGGCAAATCGGTGCTGCTCGCGACGCTGGCATTGCAGTTCCGCCGCTATGCCGGATCGCGCATCTTCGCATTCGACATGGGACGCTCCATTCGCGCCACTGTGCTCGGACTCGGTGGCGAGCATTACGACTTGGGTATTGATGGTGCCATCGCGTTCCAGCCGCTGGCGCGCATCGACCAGGACGGCTACCGCGCCTGGGCGGCCGAGTGGGTCCAAGGCCTGTTGATTCACGAAGGCATGGTTGTCGGGCCGGCCGAGAAGGAGTCCGTATGGTCGGCGCTGAACAGTCTCGCCAGCGCGCCGCTCGAACAGCGCACCCTGACCGGCTTGTCGGTACTGCTGCAATCGAACGCGCTGCGCCAGGCCCTGCAACCTTATGTGCTGGGCGGCGCGCACGGCAAGCTGCTCGATGCCGACCATGACCGGCTCGGTTTCGCCGACGTGCAGGCGTTCGAGATGGAAGAACTGATGCACAGCAAGGCGGCCGCACTCGCGGTACTGCGCTACCTCTTCGCGCGCTTTGAGGAACGCCTCGACGGTGCCCCAACATTGTTGATCCTCGATGAAGCCTGGCTGTTCCTCGACGACCCGGTATTCGCCGCGCGCATCCGGCAATGGCTGAAGACGCTGCGCAAGAAGAACGTCTCTGTCATCTTCGCCACACAGTCACTGGCGGACATCAAAGATTCCAGCATCGCCCCGGCCATCGTCGAGAGCTGCGTGAGCCGCATCTTCCTGCCCAACCCGCAGGCGACCGAACCACAGATTCGCGTCATCTATGAAGGCTTCGGTCTCAACGCGCGGCAGATCGAGATCGTGGCAACCGCACAGCCCAAGCGCGATTACTACTACCAGTCGCGGCTCGGCAATCGCGTCTTCGACCTCGGGCTCGGGCCGGTGACGCTGGCGTTCGCCGGCGCAGCCAAGCCCGAAGACCAGCGCGCCATCGATGCCGTTTCCGCGTCGGTGCCGCCTGCGGACTTCGCAGCCGCCTGGCTGCGCCATCGCGGTCTCGACTGGGCCGCGGACCTGATCCCGTCCTTTCCCTTCACTCCAAAGGAGAAGCAACCATGAAAAAGACCTTGCTTGCCGTCGCCGCTGCCGTACTCATGACCGTAATGCCATCGGTACAGGCGACGGTGGTGGTCATCGATCCGGCCAACTTGATTCAGAACATCCTGACCGCTGCGCGCACTCTGCAGCAGATCAACAACCAGATCCAGCAACTGCAGAACGAAGCGCAGATGCTGACCAACCAGGCGAGGAACCTGACCAGTCTCCCCTTCAGCGCGCTCAATCAACTGCAATCTGCGCTGTCCGCGACGAACCAGCTGCTGCAGCAGGCGCAGGGGCTATCATTGAATCTGACGCAGATGGAGACCCAGTTCGCGCAGCTCTATCCCGCTGCCTACACCTCCTCGACCCCGGCAAACCAGATGGCGCTCGACGCCAGCCAGCGTTGGCAGAACTCACTGGAGGCACTGCGCACCGCAGCCGAGGTGCAGTCGCAGTCCGTGCAGAACTTCACTTCCGACGAGCAAACCTTGAGCGACCTCGTGAACAGCAGCCAGTCGGCGGTCGGCGCTTTGCAAGCCACGCAGGCGACGAACCAGTTACTCGCCTTGCAAGCCCGGCAGGCGATTCAGGCGCAGCAGCTGCAGATCACGCAAGACCGCGCCGTCGCCCTCGAACAGGCGCGGCAGGTCGCGGTGCATGCGCGTGCCGCCGAGGTGCGCAACCGCTTCCATGGCACCGGCACACCGTATACGCCATACAGCGTCAACTTCTACGGCAATTGAGAAAACGTGATCATGAAAACCCTTCTCATCGCTGCCGCCTGCACCGTGCTGCTCGCCGCGTGCAGCAAGCCCAATCCCGATACCGTTGAATCGCTGCTGGCGAATCCCGAGCGCCTGAAGGAAGTCCGCGCTCAATGCAAGGCCGACCATGCCGAGGCGGGGGACGCCCTGTGCAACAGGGCCGCCGAAGCCACGCGGCGGCGCTTCATGGGCAGCGGCACGCCGTACACGCCCGCGCCACCGGCTGCATCCGCTTCTGCACCGAAAGACTGAGCCATGAACGATCTGTCGGTCATCGACCACTTCCTCGATGTCTTCTCGCACTACATCGACTCGGGTTTCGGGCTGCTGCATGGCGAGGTGGCGTTCCTCACCGCGACGCTGGTGGTGATCGACATGACCCTGGCGGGTCTATTCTGGGCCATGGGCGGCGAGGACGTGATCGGCAGGCTGATCAAGAAGACGCTCTATGTCGGCGCCTTCGCTTTCATCATCGGCAACTTCAACAATCTGGCCGGCATCCTGTTCCACTCGTTTGCCGGGCTCGGCCTGGTGGCGTCCGGTTCCACGCTGACGCAGGCGCAGTTTCTGCAGCCGGGCCAACTTGCCAAGGTCGGCGTCGATGCGGCGCAACCGATCATGGCGCAGATCAGCGACCTGACAGGCTTCCCCGAGGTGTTCGCGAACCTCGATGTCATCTCGGTGCTGTTTCTCGCCTGGCTGGTGGTGATCGTCAGCTTCTTCGTGCTCGCGGTGCAGCTCTTCGTCACGCTGATCGAATTCAAGCTGACCACGCTCGCGGGCTTCGTGCTGGTGCCGTTTGCGCTGTGGAACAAAACCGCATTCCTGGCCGAACGTGTACTGGGCAACGTGGTGTCATCGGGCATCAAGGTGCTGGTGCTGGCGGTGATCGTCGGCATCGGCACGGGATTGTTTGCACAGTTCCAGGTGCCGCCCAACACCGAGCCCTCCATCGACCTGGCGCTGACCATCATGCTCGCTTCACTGGCAATGCTGGGACTTGGGATCTTCGGGCCGGGGATTGCGACCGGGCTGGTGTCAGGCGCACCACAGCTCGGCGCCGGTGCGGCGGCCGGCACGGCGCTGGGTGCCGCTGGTTTGGCGGTGGCTGGTGGCGCGGCTATCGCCACCGGCGGTGCAGCAGTGGCGGCGGGTGCGCGCATGGTGCCGGGCGCTGCACGCGCGGCCATCGGCGGAGTGGCATCGGCCGGGCGTGCGACTAGCACTATGGCAAGCGGTGCGAAGAACGCCTACCAGGCTGGCGCCGCCGCATCGGGTGGCGGTGGAGTTCGTGCTGCTGGCGCAGGCCTTGCCAATGTGACCAAAAGCGGTGCCGGGGCCGTCGGCCAGCGCGTCGCCGCCAGTGCGAAAGCGGTCAAGAACCGCGTAGCGAACTTCGTCGCGGAAGCTGCTGCGCCTGCGGCGGCCGCGAGTTCCACCGAATCGGCCGATTCGACCGAAGCCAAGCCATCAACGGCAGAGCCCGCCTGGGCCAAACAAATGCGCCGCAAACAGCAGGTGAGCCATGCGGCCACCACGGCGGCTCACACCCTGCGCTCCGGCGATCACGGCGGCAGCGGTGCCAGTCCGAGCCTGCAAGATGAGTCAAACCACTAAAGATTTACATTACCGGAGACCCCTTCATGCGTTTTAAACGACCCCAGGTACGTTACTCGGACACGCCCGAACCTGTCACCCCCTACCAAGCCGCCGCGCAGGTCTGGGACCAGCGCATCGGCAGTGCGCGCGTGCAGGCGAAGAACTGGCGGCTGATGGCCTTCGGCTGTCTGTCGCTCGCCTTGCTGATGGCGGGTGGTCTGGTGTGGCGTTCGGCACAGTCCATCGTCACGCCTTATGTGGTCGAGGTGGCCACGGGCGGCCAGGTACGCGCGGTGGGCGAGGCCGCCACGCCGTACAAGCCCAACGATGCGCAGATCGCCTACCACCTGGCGCGCTTCCTCACCAACGTGCGCTCGCTGTCGATCGATCCCATCGTGGTGCGGCAGAACTGGCTCGAAGCCTACGACTACACCACGGACAAGGGTGCGGCCACGCTGAACGACTACGCGCGCACCCACGACCCGTTCGCGCACATCGGCCAGACCTCGACCTCGGTTGAGATCACCAGCGTGGTACGCGCCAGCGCGTCGTCGTTCCAGGTGCGCTGGATCGAACACAACTATGTGAACGGGTCGCCCTCGGGCACCGAGCGCTGGACGGCCGTCGTCACGATCGTGTTGCAGCCACCCCGCACCGAAGAGCGGCTGCGCAAGAACCCGCTGGGCATTTATGTCAACGGCCTTTCCTGGAGCCGTGAATTCGACGCAACCGAAGGAACCAAGAAGCCATGAAAACCCAAATCCGCAATTACGCTTTGCCGTTGATCCTGAGCGCCACCTTGGTGACTGCCAGTGGTTGTGCCACACACGGCAAGCCGCCGCCGGACATCACGCTGGACGAACCCGTCGCGGCGCACGCGCTGCCGGAGTTGCCCAAGCCCATCGAGGTGGTCGAAGTGCCGAAACCACTGCCGCTGCCCGAACAGTTGAAGCCGCTGACAAGCTCGCCAGAGGACAAGCCACTCGCCGAATCGCCCGACGAGAAGGCTCGCGTGACTCGCGCCAATGCCGAAGCCCGCGTGCCGCCGAGCCGCGAGGGCTATATCAACGCGATCCAAGTCTGGCCTTATACGGACGGCGCGCTGTATCAGCTCTACACCAGTCCGGGGCGTGTCACCGTCATCGCCTTGCAGCAGGGCGAGGAGCTGGTGACGGTCTCCGCCGGCGACACCGTGCGCTGGATCGTGGGCGACACGACCAGCGGCGCGGGTGCCAGTCTGCGCGTGAACATCCTCGTGAAGCCCACGCGCGTCGGGTTGAAGACAAACCTGGTCATCACCACCAACCGCCGCACCTACCTGCTCGAACTGTCTTCCACACCGCATGCGTGGATGGCATCGGCATCGTGGGACTATCCGAAGGACCGCATGCTCGCTCTACAGAAGCAGGCACAGCAGGCCCAGGCGGCAGCGCCGGTGGACTCCGGCTTGTCACTGGAGAGAATCAAGTTCCGCTACGCCATCTCCGGCGACAGCCCACCATGGAAACCGCTGCGCGCGTTCGATGACGGCGAGCGGGTCTACATCCAGTTCCCTGCGGGCATCGCGCAGGGCGAACTGCCGCCGCTGTTCGTGATCGGGCCGCAGGGTGATGGCCAGCTCGTGAACTACCGCTTCCGCTCACCCTATTACGTGGTGGATCGGTTGTTCGGTGCGGCCGAGTTGCGGCTGGGCGCTGACAAGGCCGCAGTCGTTCGTATTGAGCGCACCGACGGCGTGGGCAGCACGGCGCGGAGGTATTGAGCATGAGCACGCCCGCCACACCGCAGACGCCGCCGACGGGGACAGATAAGGCCGACCCGGACACCTTGGCTCTGCGCGCTTCGCCGCGCCCAGTCACGCGACTCAATCGGCGCATGCTGGCGGTGTTTGCAGGGGCGCTCGGCGTCGTCATCCTGGGCGCCACGCTCTGGTCCTTGCAGCCACACAAGCGCGAACGCAACCCGGCCACCGAGCTGTACAACGTGGATCGCGTCTCACGGGCCGAGAACCTGGATCAATTGCCGAAGGACTATTCCAAAGTGCCGACAGTGGCAAAACCGGTGGTGCCCGCACTGGGCGAACCACTGCCGGGTGATCTGGGACCGGCCATCGTGCATGCGCAGCGCAATGCCAATACCGGCACGGGTTCGTATGGCAATCCGACTCAGATGGCTAGCGTTCGCGATACCGAGGAAGCGGCGAGATCGGGAGTGTTCTTTCGCGGCAGCGGTACCGCTAAGGTGGCAACGACTGCGACATCAAACACTGCAATGCCGGAGCCGGTATCCAGCAATCAGCCATTTAATCCGATGGCGTCGGTATCGGCACAGTCTGCCGACCCAACGTCCGCGCAGAACCGGCAGGAACAGAAGCAAGCGTTCGTGACCAATGGTGGCGACACCGCCACACGCAATCCCGCCAGCCTGCAACTGCCAGCCTCGCCCTACCAGGTGATGGCGGGCACCATCATTCCGGCAGCGCTGGTGACGGGCATCAACTCCGACTTGCCTGGACAGGTCATCGCCAATGTGACGGAAGCGGTCTACGACACAGCTATTGGCCGCTTTCTGTTGATCCCGCAAGGTTCACGCTTGATCGGGCGCTATGACAGCCAGGTGTCATTCGGTCAGCGGCGCGTGCTGCTGGTGTGGACGCGGCTGATCCTGCCTGATACCTCGTCGATTTCGCTCGACCGACTACCCGGTATCGACCCGGCGGGTTATGCCGGGCTGGAGGATGGCGTCGATTGGCACTGGGATCGCATCCTTGCCGGTGCGGCGTTGTCCACGCTGCTCGGCGTGGGCGCTGAACTGGCTGCGCCTGATCGCGGCAACAACGATGGCAAGGTCATCATCGCCACGCGCCAGAGCGCGCAGGACACGGTGAACCAGGTCGGTCAGGAGATCACCAAACGCAACGTGAGCATCCAGCCGACGCTGACTATCCGGCCCGGCTTCCCGATGCGAGTCATGGTGAACAAGGATCTGATCCTGCGGCCATACCAGCCGCTGTTCTTCCAAAGGGGATCATCGCAATGAGCATAACCACCAGCAAACTGCGGCTGGGGCCGCTGCCCAAGACCGAGACCGTCAAAGTGACCATTGCTCTCACCACCGCGTTGAAGGCCGATTTGGAGCGCTACGCCGCGCTGCATGCTCAGACCTACGGCGAGCCGATTGATGCCGCGAAACTGATCCCGCACATGCTCGAAGCATTCATGGCGCGAGATCGCGGCTTCAGGAAGACCAGGGGAATGTGATTCACAGCGACACCGCGCAAACGCAATCGGAATACGAATACGCCCATGCACGCCTGAGCGAGTTTTCGATAGATGCCGGAAAGATCATCATCACAGGGTCGCACTTACACCGGCCGTTGCGATGCAACCAGCAACTGCCCTGCTGATGGAGCAGATCATGAACAGAGCAGATCGAAGTCCGCTGGCTGCGAGGCCAAACGATGACTCTGATGCAAACGAACTGCATGACATGCAGCTACCACGACTGGTCGCACCGAATACTTTGCCGTTCAGACGCACAATCCGCCGTACAGAGCTACGACAGATCGTGCCGCTGGCCGATACCACGATCTACGACATGGAGCGCCGCGGAGAATTTCCGCGCCGGTTCAATCTGACCGCGCGCTGCGTGGTATGGGACTTGACGGAAGTAGAAGCCTGGCTCGACGCACGTCGGCAAGCCTCGGACAGTTCACAGTTGAAGCGAGCGCCCTCACCTGACGTGCGCCAACGCAAGCGACGCCCAGTTAAAGCAAAGCCTGCGTCGTGAGCACCTTCATCGATGGTGGCAGCAGCGTCGGCGTGTGCGACTTGCCAGCCACCCAAGCATCAATCATGTCGGCCCATTCTTGCAGCATGTGTCGGCGCTGCTCGGCGTATTCGGCCTTGTTGTAGACGCCGCGTGATGAGCGGCCGTCTTCGTGCGCCAAGCACTTCTCGATCCAGTCGCTATTGAAACCGAGTTCGTTGAGGATGGTCGAACCCGTACGGCGCAGGTCGTGCACCGAAAAGCTTTCGATGGGTAGGCCCTTCGCTTTCGACCGCTCGACGACTATCTGCGCGACGCGATTCAGCGTGGCATTCGACATGCACTTGTCGCCGTCATAGCGCGATGGCAACAGGTACTTCGAGCCGCCGGCGCAGGTGCGCAGCGCGATCATGATGTCGAGCGCCTGCTGCGACAGGTAGATGTTGTGGGCCTTGGCGGCTTTCATGCGCGCTTTCGGGATGGTCCACAGCGCGTTTTCGAAGTCGATCTCGTCCCAAGTCGCATGGATGAGTTCGCCCTTGCGCACCAGCGTGAGCAGGATCAGCCGCAGCGCCAGTTTGATGGTCGGGTACGAAGCCACGTACTCCAACTCCTTGTGCAAGACGCGTATCTCCGTGGGCGACAGCGCCCGATCGCGCGGCACGAAGGTGGCGATCGACGATGGACCCACGTCGTCGGCAGGGTTGGCCACCTTCTCGCCGTGCAGGATGGCGAAGCCGTAGATTTGTTTGATGATGTCGCGGACGTGGATCGCCGTTGCTGGCGCTCCCCTGTCCTTGACCTTATTGCACAGGCCACGCAGATCGTCGGGGCTGATCTCGCTCAGCAGACGGCTTTTAAACACCGGCAGGATGTCCCGGTCAAGGATGCTCTTGCGCATCGACCGGGTGCTGTCGGCCATCCTGGCTTCCTCATACCATTTGTCGGTAAATTCCTGGAAGGTTTGGGCTTCAGACAGGCGCCGTTTCTCGCGCTGCTTTTCCTGCGCCGGGGACTGGCCTTCCGAAACGGCCCGCTTCGCGTCGATGCACTTTTCGCGCGCCCGAGCCAGCGACAGACCACCCGGTCCATAACGGCCAATCGTCAGCGTCTCGCGTCTGCCATTGATCCGGTAGTCATAGCGGAACGTGACGGTACCCGCCGACGAGACCGTGACGTACATGCCGTCCCTGTCCGTTACCTTGTAGGGCGCTTCCTTGGGCTTGAGGTTCTTCAATGCGGTGTCGGTCAACATCGGTGCTTCCTCCTGAGAACGGTAATTTTACCGTCAATGGTCAGAAAAACACATGATGCTCTGAAACCACTATGAATACTAGCTTTTCACGCTATTTTTTACCGTCATTACCGAAATTAGTCAGACGGTAAAAAATTTTGGATGGTTGTTCTAGCTTTCATTACCGACAGGATTACCGACAAAAATCTTTGCTTGTCGTCGATAGCTGCCGATAGATGCAGTCATATAAACGTATATAATTCATATAGTTAATATACATTTCCGATAGTCCGCGAAAGCTGCCGAAAGACCTAAAATTATTCCCACTCGATCGTGGCCGGCGGTTTGCCGGAGATATCGTAGACCACACGGTTGATACCGCGAATTTCGTTGATGATGCGGTTTGAAACTTTGCCGAGTAGCGTATAGGGCAACTCCGCCCAGTGTGCGGTCATGAAGTCTTGCGTTTGCACCGCGCGCAGCGCGACGACGTAATCGTAGGTACGTCCGTCGCCCATCACGCCCACCGATTTGACCGGCAGGAATACCGCAAAGGCTTGCGAGGTTTTTTCGTACCAGCCGGCGGCGCGCAGTTCTTCGATAAAAATCGCATCGGCGCGGCGCAGCAAATCCGTATATTCCTGCTTTACTTCGCCAAGGATGCGCACGCCAAGGCCGGGCCCCGGGAAGGGATGGCGATAGACCATGTCATGGGGCAGGCCGAGGGCGAGGCCAAGTTCCCGTACCTCGTCCTTGAACAGTTCGCGCAGGGGTTCCAGCAGCTTCAGATGCAGGGTTTCAGGCAGCCCGCCCACATTGTGATGGGATTTGATGGCATGGGCCTTTTTGGTCTTGGCGCCGGCGGATTCAATCACGTCCGGGTAGATGGTGCCCTGCGCCAGCCATTTCGCATTGGGCAGCCTGGCGGATTCGCGCTGGAATACTTCCACGAATTCGCGGCCGATAATCTTGCGCTTCTGCTCGGGCTCGGTAACGCCGCTCAGGTGTTTCATGAATTCCGCGCTGGCATCCACGTGGATGACTTTCACCCCCAGGTTTTTAGCAAAGGTTTCCATCACCTGTTCGGCCTCGTTCAGGCGCAGCAGGCCGTTGTCCACGAACACGCAGGTGAGCTGGCCGCCGATGGCGCGATGCAGCAGCGCCGCCACCACGGAGGAATCCACGCCGCCGGACAAGCCAAGAATCACCTCGTCGCTGCCGACCTCTGAGCGCACCCGGCCAATGGCTTCTTCCACATAGTCAGGCATGTTCCAGTCATAACCAACGCCGCAGATGTCGTGCACGAAACGGGCGATGATGGCCTTGCCTTGCAAGGTGTGGGTGACTTCCGGGTGGAACTGCAAACCGTAGAAATGGCGCGTTTCGTCAGCCATGCCGGCGATGGGGGTAGCGGCGTTGCTGGCAATGATCCTGAAGCCCTCCGGCAGCGCGGTGACCTTGTCGCCATGGCTCATCCACACGTCGAGGAGGCCGTGGCGGGCTTCGTTAACGCGGTCCTGGATGTCGCGCAGCAGCGCCGAATGCCCTTGTGCGCGTACCTCAGCGTAACCAAATTCGCGGTGCAGGGCGTTTTCCACCGCCCCGCCCAGTTGCGCGGCCATGGTCTGCATGCCATAGCAAATGCCCAGCACCGGCACGCCCAGCTCGAACACCACTTGCGGCGCGCGCGGGGTTGCTTCTTCGGTGACCGAAGCCGGACCGCCGGAGAGGATGATCCCCGCCGGGTTGAAGGCGCGGATGAAGGCGTCGTCCACGTCAAACGAGTGGAGTTCGCAGTAAACGTTGGTTTCCCGCACCCGGCGCGCGATGAGTTGGGTGTATTGGGAGCCGAAATCGAGAATCAGGATTTTCTGGTGAGCCATATGGAATTTTTACGACAGAGGCACAGTGTCCCAGAAACACTCAAAGAAGAAACGCGTTCTTCCCTGCGCTTCGTGGGGAAATAATTATGAGTCAACGCGGTAGTTGGGCGCTTCTTTGGTGATCTGCACGTCATGGACGTGCGATTCACGCACCCCGGCGGAAGTGATTTCCACGAATTCGGCGCGCGCGTGCATATCGGCCACGGTGGCGCAGCCCAGGTAGCCCATGCTGGAACGCACCCCGCCCATGAGCTGGTGAATGACCGCGAGCATGCTGCCTTTGTAGGGCACGCGGCCTTCGATACCTTCCGGCACGAACTTGTCGGCGTTGGCTTCGTTGTCCTGGAAATAACGGTCGCTGGAGCCTTTTTGCATCGCACCGAGCGAGCCCATGCCGCGGTAGGATTTGTACGAACGCCCCTGGAACAGCTCGATCTCGCCCGGTGCTTCTTCGGTGCCGGCAAACAAGCCGCCCAGCATCACGGTGTGTGCGCCGGCGGCAAGCGCCTTGGCGATATCGCCGGAATAGCGGATACCGCCGTCAGCGATCAACGGCACGCCGCTGTCTTTCAGGGCTTCTGCCACATTGTGAATGGCGGTGATCTGCGGCACGCCCACGCCAGCTACGATGCGTGTGGTACAAATCGAGCCGGGACCGATGCCGACCTTGACCGCATCCGCGCCATGATCCACCAGTGCCAGCGCGGCAGCAGCCGTGGCGATATTGCCACCGATGACCTGCACATGGGGAAAGTGGGTCTTGACCCATTTGACCCGATCCAGCACGCCCTTGGAATGGCCATGGGCGGTGTCCACCACAATCACATCCACGCCGGCTTCGGACAGCGCAGCAACGCGTTCTTCGGTGCCTGCACCTACACCGACTGCAGCACCCACGCGCAGGTGACCCAGGCTGTCCTTGCATGCATTGGGATGCTCGGAGGATTTCTGGATATCCTTTACCGTAATCAGGCCGCACAGCTCGAAGGCGTCGTTGACCACCAGCACGCGTTCCAGGCGATACTTGTGCAGCAACGCCAGTGCTTCTTCACGGCTGGCACCTTCTTTGACCGTCACCAGCCGCTCACGCGGCGTCATTACGTTGCTGATCGTCTGGTCGAGATTGGTCTCGAAACGCAAGTCGCGATTGGTGACTATCCCCACCACCTTGCCCGCAGCATCCACCACCGGCAGGCCGGAAATACGATGACGGCGGGTGATTTCCAGCACATTGCGCACGCTCATGTTCGGCGAAATGGTGACCGGATCCTTGACCACCCCGGATTCAAACCGTTTGACGCGCGAAACTTCAAGCGCTTGTGCTTCGGCAGTCATGTTTTTGTGAACGATACCCAGACCGCCCTCCTGTGCCAAGGCAATCGCCAGACGCGCCTCGGTCACGGTGTCCATGGCGGCAGAGACGAGGGGAATATTCAGGGCAATGGTGCGCGTCAGGCGGCTTTGCAGGCTCACATCGCGAGGCAGGACATCGGAATGCGCGGGGACGAGCAGAACGTCGTCGAAGGTAAGCGCTTTTTGTGCGACACGCATAATTATTTTGTTCCTGTGCAAAGCGCTATTATACGGCAACTCGATATTTAGCGGTAAGCCCCGGCGTAAGTGGTAAAAACCTACTAAACACCGCAAAAGCATTTGACGCCGGACGCCCGAATGGCTATGTTTGCATCAACTGGCGCAGGGCTCGGTTAGTTTCGCTAATTACAAACCAGATAGCAGAGGAGATTTGAAGATGACTAAATTTTTAATTGCTTTGGCGAGTGCAGGCTTATTGACGCTGGGCGGCTGCGCCGGTACGACCAATGGCACAGGCAGTACGCAGGCTTCGGCCCAGTCCGCTACCTCCGGTATCAGTGCTGCAGCTCAGGCTGCACTAAAGCAGGCAGAAAACGATGTCGCTGCTTCCAAGAAAGACAAGAATGAATGGACAACAGCTGCAGCTGCGTTAAAAAATGCGCATGAAGCCGCCAAAAAAGGGGATAGCGATGCCGTGCTGAAAAGCGCCAAGTTTGCCAGTGAGCTGGCCAAGCTGAGTATTGGGCAGTTGAAGTACCCTACTACCGATGTGCTTAATTAAACAATATCCGTTCGAGCCATAAAAAACCGGCGCATCAGCGCCCGTTTTTTATGGCTGTCGCTGCCTAAGAAGCTTCGTTTTTTTCCGCTTCGGCGCTACCTTTCTTCATCGCCTTGCCCTCTTCCGCGCGCTGGCGCCGGACTTCCTTTGGATCGGCAATCAGTTTGCGATAAATCTCCACGCGGTCCTTGTCACGCACCGCTGTTTCAGGCTTGGTCAGTTTGCCAAAAATCCCAATTTTGTTCTGCTTGAGGTCGATTTCCGGAAATTTTTCCAGAATGCCCGAGGCTTCAACGGCCTGCAGCGCAGTGGCGCCGGCGGCAAGCCTGACGGGCAGGATCACCTGCATGCCGGGCTTTGCATAGGCAACTTCTACCGTTATTTGTTCGCTCATGATGCTCCGTATACCTGTTCTGCGCGCCGGATGAAAGCTTCGACAAAGCTATTGGCGATATAGCTGAAAACCGGGCCGAGCACAGTGTCCAGCAACTTGTTGGAAAACTCGTAGCTCAGCATGAATTCAATCTTGCAGGCATCCTCGGTCAGTGCTTTAAAGTGCCATTCCCCATCGAGTTTTTTGAATGGCCCGTCGAGCAGTTTCATCTTGATGAAATGAGGCGGCTGATTGAGATTTTCGGTGGTGAAATGCTGCTTGATATGCATATAGTCGATATGGATAGTTGCCACGGTACTGCGGCCGTCACGCAATTTCACCTCGGTACCGCCGCACCAGGGTAAAAATTCACGGTAATGCTCCACCCCATCCACAAGTTCAAACATTTGCTGGGCGGAATGCCCGACCAGCACGCTCTTGTTTACAACTGCCATCGTCTGCCTTGCCCGCAAAAACTGGTAAAATACACGATTGACGCCGGAAAAACCAATGAGCATCGCGCAGAATAAAAAAGCCTTCCACGATTATTTCATCGAGGACAAATACGAAGCCGGCCTGATGTTGGCAGGCTGGGAGGTGAAAGCTATCCGTGCCTCACGCGTGCAGCTCAAGGAAGCCTACGTGGTCATCAAAAATGGCGAAGTATTCCTGATCGGTGCGCATATCAGCCCGCTCGCCACCGCTTCCACCCACGTCCACCCGGATGCCACGCGCAGCCGCAAGCTGCTGCTGCACGCCGAAGAAATCAGCAAGCTCATCGGCAAGGTGGAGCGCGCCGGGTATACCCTGGTGCCGCTGGACATGCACTACACGCGTGGCCGCATCAAGCTGGAAATCGGCCTGGCCAAAGGCAAAAAACAGCACGACAAACGCCAGAGCGCAAAAGAGCGTGAAACCGACCGCGAAGTACAGCGTGCCATGCGCAATAAAGTCTAGGTCGCCGCGCGCAAGGTCACGAGCGGTGTCTCGCGACTGATTCCCCACAGTCCGCCCACCCCGGCCAGCGCCACTCCCGCGCTGCCCGAACCCATTGCCACCAGCCATAGCACCGGGTTGAAGTGGTACGGCAGGTTGAATACTTCACTGCTCAAGGCCCAGCCAATCGCGCTCGCACCGGCTGCAGCAAGCAGGCCGGCCAATAAGCCGATCGCGGCAAACTCCGTCACCTGCGCCACCCACAATTGCCCGCGCCGCGCACCGAGTACGCGCCACAGTGCGGTTTCCAGCGCGCGCTCATCGCGGGTCGTGGCGAGCGCTGCGTATAACACCACCAGACCGGATGCGAGGCTGAATATGAATACAAACTGCACCGCTGCGGTGACGCGATCGAGCATGTCCTGCACCGTCTTCATGATGGCGGAGACGTCGATCACCGTCAGATTGGGATAGGCCTTGACCATTTCATTCAACATGCCTCCCCGCTGTGCGGGAAGATAAAAGCTGGTGATGTAGCTGGCGGGAATGTTTTGCAGCAGGCCACTGTTGGCGATCACAAAAAAATTCACCCGAAAGCTGTCCCAGTTGACTTTACGCAGGCTGGTAATGCGCGCGGATACGGGCGTGCCGCCCACATCGAAACGCAAGACCCCACCCGGTTTGAGGTGCAGTTTTTGCGCGATACCCTGCTCTACTGAAAATTGCGGCGCGGCGCTGGCGCTGTTCCAGCCGTTGCCGGCGACCAGGTTATTGTCTTGCGGTAGCCGGTCGGCATAAGACAAGTTGAACTCACGCTCCAGCAGGCGCCGGGTTTGCCGATCGGCATAGGCCGCCGGGTTCACCGCGTGCCCATTAATTGCCGTCAGTCGCCCGCGTATCATCGGGTAGAGGCTGACCTCAGCCAGCCCGTGACTGCGGAAAAACGCCTGCAATGGCACGACCTGGTCCGGCTGGATGTTGATGACAAAGTGGTTGGGTGCATCCGCGGGCAAGGTGGCGCGCCAGTTGTTGAGCAAATCACCGCGCACCACGGTGAGCAGCAGCAATGCCAGCATTCCCAGGGTGAAGGCGGAAACCTGAATCACACTGCCGCCCGCACGGCGGCGCAGGTTGAGCAGGCCCTGGCGCCAACTGCCCAGACTGCGCGCACCCAGCCAACCTGCACCGAGCACCAGCAGCCACGCCAGCAGTATGGTGACCAGCAGGGTTGCGCCCATGCCTGACAGCGCCATCAATGTGAGCCGGGTATCGCGTACCTGCCAGAACAGCAATGCCGTCAGTGTTGCCAGTCCGGCGAGATAGCTGGCCGCACCGAGCACATCGAGTGCCACGCCATCACGGCGCAGAATACGCAACGCCGGGGTGCGCCGCAGTGCAAACAAGGTGGGCAGGCTGAACCCGGCCAGCAGCACCAGGCCCGCCAGCGCGGCCTGTAAAAAGGGTAAGCCGTTGGCCGGCGGCAATACCAGCTTGGCCAGTTTGCCTAACAATCCTGCCAGTACCGCCTGGCCGACATATCCCAGCGCCACCCCTGCCAGCGCCGCCAGCACGCCCAGCACGGCCATTTGCAAAGCGTAGAGTGCGGCGATATTGCGCTGGCTGGCGCCAAAGCAGCGCAACAGCGCACAGGCATCGAGATGACGGCGCAAAAAATGCCGTGCCGACAGCAGGATCGCCACGGCGGCCAGCATTGCTGCCAGCAGCACCGCCAGGCCCAGATAGCGTTCGGCCTTGTCCAGCACATTGCGGATTTCCGGGCGCGCGTCGCGCACACCCAACACCCGCTGACCACGTTCCAGGTGTGGTGCCAACCAGTTTCGATAGGCTTCCACCACCCTGCTCTCGCCCGCAATCAGCAGCCGGTAGCCCACGCGGCTGCCTGGCTGGATTAATCCGGTGGCAGGCAAATCAGCCTGATTCATCAACAGGCGCGGCGCCAGATTGAAAAAATCACCGCCACGATCCGGTTCACTGGCGAGGATCGCTGCTACTTTGAGCTGACTGTAGCCGACCTGGATGGATGCGCCCGGCGCCAGCTGCAATTCATTCGCCAGGCGCGCTTCCAGCCACACGCTGCCCGGGCCGGGAATGCCATCGGCGCGATGGTCCGCACCGAATGCGGCAGTGGCAATGCGTAAGGAGCCGCGCAGCGGATAGCCTTTACTCACCGCCTTGATCTCGGCCAGGCGACTCTCCTGCGGCGTACTCACCATGCTCGGGAACAGCGCGGTCTGAGCCGTTGCGAGCCCGCGCCGTTGCGCCTCGGCAATCAAGCCGGCGGCAGGCGCGTGATCTGATGCCAGCACCAGATCCGCGCCCAGCAGGCGGTTGCTTTCCTGACTCAGAGCCAGTTGCATGCGCGCCGTGAAGGCATTCACCGAGGCCAGCCCGGCCACGGCAATCAGTACCGCCAGCGCCAGTACGCGCAACTCGCCGGCGCGCCATTCACGCACCAGCATGCGCAAGGCCAGGCGTGCAATATTCATGCGCCGCTTTCCAGATGGCCCGCACGCAGTTGCAGGCGGCGCGCGCAGCGCCCAGCAAGCGCTTCGTCGTGCGTGACCAGTACCAGCGTGGTGCCTTGCTCGCGGTTGAACTCGAACAGCAATTCAATCACGCGCGCGCCGGTTTCGGCATCGAGATTGCCCGTGGGCTCGTCCGCCAGCAACAGCGCCGGCCTGACGGCAAATGCGCGGGCGATGGCCACGCGCTGTTGCTCGCCACCGGAGAGCTGCCGGGCGCGGTGGCGCTGGCGCTCGGCCAGCCCCACCCGTTCCAGCCAATGCTGGGCACGCGCCTGTGCATCGGCGGCGCCATTCAACTCCAGCGGCAGCATCACATTCTCCAGCGCGGTAAGCATGGGCAGCAACTGAAACGACTGGAACACAAAGCCAATCAATGCGCCGCGCAGCCGGGCGCGGCCATCCTCATCCAGCTGCCCCAGCGCTTGCCCGTCCAGCCACACTTCACCCTGGCTGGGCAGGTCCAGCCCGGCCAATAAACCGAGCAGGGTGGATTTTCCCGAGCCGGAGGCACCCACAATGGCAACTGATTCACCGCGCCGGATGTCGAAACTGGCAGGATGCAGGATAGTCAGTTGCGCGCCGTTCGACGCGACTTGCTTGGCAACGCCGGCTGCACGCAGAATGGGGGTATGGATGGGAGTGATCATGAATTTTAGTAAAATTTTACTGTTGTTATGTCTTGTCGCATCCGGCGCCGCACAGGCTGCGCCAGTCATTCTGGTGTTCGGTGACAGCCTGTCGGCGGGCTACGGTCTCAAAACCAGTCAGGCCTGGCCCAGCCTGCTGCAGCAGCGCCTCGACAATAACAAACAACACTGGCACGTTGTCAATGCCAGCATTAGCGGCGAAACCAGTGCCGGTGGCCTGGCACGCCTGCCTATTGCGCTGGCGCAGCACAAACCCGCAATCGTCATCCTTGAACTGGGCGCAAACGACGGCCTGCGCGGGCTACCCCTGGCGGCGATGCAGGGTAACCTCAGGGCGATGATCCAGCGCATCCACCAGGCCGGTGCACGCGTGCTGCTGGTAGGCGTACGTCTGCCGCCCAATTACGGCATGGCCTATACGGAAAAGTTCCGGCACGCTTATGTAACGCTTGCCCGGCAACAGCATGTTGCATTGTTGCCGTCGCTGCTCAAGGGCATCGAAGCAAAACGCGAGTTGTTCCAGGCCGACGGCTTTCATCCCATCGCATCCGCGCAAAACCAGGTTCTGGAGAATGTGTGGAAACCATTGCAAACGCTATTGGTCGCACGACACAACCCCTGAATGGATGAACCTTTGTCAAATAGTATTTCTTATCTGACCGATAGTGCTATGATTCGACAGATACTGAAATATCAGCAACAAATAACGGGTCACTTGATGATGCGAAAGACTTCCATGAAACTGGCGAGTTACGAGGTGGAGTTCATACCCTTGGAGCGGCGTCTGTGCGAGCGTCGCAGTCCGACGGCACAGCTACAGCGCGAGCCATATCTGGGTGTGGATCGCCGCGATGCCGCAGGCCGCCGCACGGAAGATCGCGCCGCCTGCCAGGCACATTTTCTGCATTTTCCAGGCAGCGCCTGATTTGAATGACGGGGGCTCAGCGCACCCGTCCCTTGGTCTGCCCCCGCGCGCAAGGCATCAATCACGCAAGCCTGATCGAAACCCTCACTCCGAACCACCCCCCAACTTCAATCTAGCGCCTCCGGCGCACACGCCACCAACAGGGTGCCGCTGGTTTGCGGGTTGCCCAGCAGCTGGTGTTGCCCAGTTAGGCATTTGGGCATATGGCCGGGATCAGCAGACCGCAGATAGATTCAGGCGCGTCTATACTGCCGGCGCGATCTTGCAACCGCAGCCGCCGCCGTTAGCTACCGGGTCAGGCGGATAGGCTGGCGCCAGGGAGTCGAGCATTGTTGTCACGCTCTCGTATAAACTGTGCGATTCGCTTGATCGCAACCAATCATGAAACCTGTACCGCTCGCAAACCTAGCACAGCTCGCCGAATTTGACGAGATTATCGATGTGCGCTCGCCCGGTGAATATACCGATGACCATATTCCCGGCGCCCTGAATTTCCCGGTCATGGATGATGCCGAACGCGCGCGCGTGGGCACGATATACAAGCAGGTTTCCGCCTTCGATGCCAAAAAAATCGGGGCGGCGCTGGTGTCGCGCAACATCGCCCGCCATCTCGAGGATTATTTCGCCGACAAGCCGCGCGGCTGGAAACCGCTTATCTATTGCTGGCGCGGGGGCGGCCGCAGCGGCTCGCTGGCGCATGTGTTGAAGCAGATTGGTTTTGGCGCCGCCCAGCTGGATGGGGGTTACAAGACCTACCGCCGCGCGGTGGTAGCCGAACTGGATAGCCTGCCTGGGCGTTTTGATTTCCGTGTGGTGTGCGGACCAACCGGTTCCGGCAAAAGCCGTTTGCTGCAAGCGCTGCTGGCATCCGGCGCGCAGGTGCTCGACCTGGAGGGACTCGCCGCGCATCGCGGCTCGGTACTGGGCAATCTGCCGGATGCGTCGCAACCGCCGCAAAAAATGTTCGACAGCCAGTTGTGGTGGGCACTGCAACACTTCAACCCGGGCCGCCCGGTGTATGTCGAAGCAGAAAGCAAAAAGATCGGCTTGCTGCGTGTGCCCGATGCGCTGCTGGCGCGCATGCGTGAGGGTGGCTGCGTGCGCGTGGAAGTGGCGACGCCGCTGCGGGTGGCCCTGCTCAAGGAAGAATACGCCCACTTTCTAGCCAACCCCGCCGCCCTCAAGGAAAAGCTCGATTGCCTGCTTGGCCTATACGGCCAGGAGATCATTGCGCGCTGGAACGCACTGGCCGAACAGGGCGCATGGGACGAACTGGTGCTGGCTTTGCCGGAAAGGCACTACGACCCGGCGTACGGCAAGTCCACGCTGAAAAATTACCCTCATTACACCGACACGGCGCCGATTGTGGTGGAAAATATCAGCCCGACCGGTTTTCTCTCGGCAGCGCAACGCATCCTAGAACAAGCTTGACGGGCTGGATTGAGATGCTAGCTTTAAAACGTAGCACCTTCATAGACCCCCTGCCCAAGGAACTTGTCCTGGCCGCGTGAATCGTGAAATCGACTGGGTGAAACGGCCTCATTCCTGACAGCTCCAGCCTGGAATGGGGTGTAACCGGTTGCGGCGCATGCCGGTTCAATGTTTTGCGGGTTTAATTGCTGATGAAAAGAGGAACCATGACCACTACCTGGATCGTTGTAGCAAACGCAAGTCTAGCCCGCCTCTATATCAATAATGGCCCGAAACAGGGTCTCCAGCTCCTCAAGGAACTCAGCCATCCAGAAAGTCGCGAAAAAGCCTCGGATCTGGTCTCCGACCGCCCCGGCCACAATCCCGGTTCAGGTAACGGCCATGGGTCTTTCGTACCCGCTACTGATCCGAAACAGCATGAAGCCGAACGTTTCGCCCAGGAATTATCGAAGGAACTGGAGCATGGGCGTGCTTCCAACCACTATGGACGTCTCATTATGGTGGCCTCTTCGCCATTCATCGGTGTACTCAACCAGCGGCTAACCGGCCATGTACGCAATCTGGTGAGTGAAACCATCGAAAAGGACTACACGCGCGCCACGCCCAGGGAACTCTCCGGGCATCTGGAGCACTGTATCTATCTTTGATCGGCCCTCCCTCGCCCGCTGCGGGTGAGGGTTTCACATCAATGGCCAGCGCCGCATCACGCGGTAATTTGTACCCTCAGCCGTGGTTTCCGATTGCACCAGGACAAACTCGCGTACCTGCCAATACAATGCCCGGGGAGGCGGTATAGGCTGTTCGCAGCGGGCTTTTCGCAACAGGGTAATGTGCGGAGCGAACGGCTTGCTGTCGTCAAAAGCCAGCCCGGCATCATTGAGCGCGGCATGCAGGCGGCTGGTCAGACTGGTGAGCGCCGCGGGCGGCTGGCTGGTGCCTGCCCAGAGTATCTGATTGCGGCACCAGTAGCCTACCCGGTCTATTTGCCAATCGAATGCTGGCGAACTGATTTGCGCTGCAGCCGCATACAGTTGTTGCAACTGGTAAACGGGCAGCGCACCGATGAAAGCCAGGGTGAGGTGGAGGGTTTCCGGACGCATGGCATGCCCGCCGCAATCTGCGCTGAGGCGGCTTCCCAGGCGATGCAGCGCGGTTTGCAATGCACGGTCCGGCCACAGCGCGAAAAATACCCGCAGCGTTGCCGGCTGCTTATCAGCCACCGTGCCGGCTCAACAAACACACCGCTTCCGCAGCGATGCCTTCGCCGCGTCCGGTGAAACCGAGCTTTTCAGTGGTGGTGGCCTTGACGTTGACGGCATCCAGCGCCACGCCCAAATCCCCGGCGATATTTGCCTGCATCCGCGCAATATGTGGCGCCATTTTGGGGGCCTGGGCGATAATGGTGGAATCCACGTTCACCACGCTGTAACCGCGCTCGGTCAACAGGCGCGCCACTTCACGCAGCAGGTGGCGGCTGTCTATGCCCTTGAAGCGGGCATCGGTATCGGGGAAGTGGCGGCCGATGTCACCCAGCCCCGCCGCGCCCAGCAGCGCATCGCAGATCGCGTGCACCAGCACGTCCGCGTCGGAATGCCCGGCCAGACCCAGCGGGTGGGCAATCTCCACGCCGCCCATGATGAGCTTGCGCTGTGCTGCGAAGGCGTGAACGTCAAAACCATGCCCAATGCGTAAATCAGTCATCCGGATTCTCCAGGATCAGACGCGCCAGATAGAGATCGCGCGGATAAGTCACTTTGAAATTGCTGTTGTCCGCCGCCACCAGCAAGGGGCGGTGTCCCAGCGCCTCGATGGCGCGCGCCTCGTCGGTGGGCACCGTATCGCGCATCTGGTGCAGGGCATGCAGCAGCATGACATGACGGAACATCTGCGGAGTTTGCGCCTGCCATAGCCCTTCGCGCGGCTCGGTCGTGCACACATGCCGGCTGGTATCGGCGCGCTTGAGCGTGTCTGCTACCGGCATCGCCAGCAATCCACCCACCGGGTCGCTGCCCGCTTCATCCAGCAAGCGGTCAAGTTGGGCTGCGGAAAGGCAGGGGCGCGCGGCATCGTGCACCAGCACCCAGTCGTTTTCCGCCACCTCGCTTGCCATCGCCACCAGTCCATTGCGCACGCTGTCGGCACGAATGCTGCCGCCGCAGCGCAATACGCTTAACTTGGACGCGAATTCGCGCCAGTCGTAATCATCCCAGTAAGCGTCCGCGGGCGAGATCACCACATACACCCGGCGGATGCGCGGAGAGCCGGCAAGCCGCCGCAAGGCATGGTAAATCATTGGCTTGCCGGCAAGGTCGAGGTACTGTTTGGGCCGCTTCCCTCCCATGCGGGAGCCGTTGCCTGCTGCAGGAATCAGGGCGTAATGGTCAGCCATATTGGCGGTGCGCAAAGATACGGATTATCCGGCGGGATGAATAATCTGCGCAAGCGGTGTGGGTCTAAAATCTGAAGAGACTATATTGTCTTGGCGGCAATCGCCTCCACATTGGAATCATTGAGACCATTGGGATTAAGTGGGGAAGCTGATATGTCTGCAACCACCCGTCCGTGCGCAGTCGCCGGACTGTTCTACCCGGCTGAGGCCGGCCTGCTGGCCGGCCAGGTGCAGGCTTTGCTGGAGAACGCCCAGGCCACCGAAGCCGCGCGTCCACCCAAGGCCGTGATCGTGCCCCACGCCGGTTACGTCTATTCCGGCGCCATCGCCGCCAGTGGCTACGCCCGGCTGCGCCCGCTGCGCGGCAAGGTACACCGCGTAGTCTTGCTGGGGCCGGTACACCGGGTGCCGGTACGTGGTCTGGCGGCGCCCAGCGTGCAGGCTTTCGCCAGCCCCATGGGCGAAGTACTGCTGGATACCGGAGCTTTGGCTGCACTGGCTGATCTGCCGCAAGTGGTGATAAACGATCGTTGCCACGCCCAGGAACACGCGCTGGAGGTGCACCTGCCTTTTTTGCAAAGCGTGCTGGGCGAGTTCAAACTGGTGCCGCTGGCGGTAGGCGACGCCAGCGCCAATGAAGTCGCTGAAGTGCTGGAGCGTCTGTGGGGCAACGATGAAACCCTGATTGTGGTGAGTTCCGACCTGTCGCACTACCTGCCCTACGCCACCGCGCAACAACTGGATGCGGTAACTGCCCAGGCCGTGCTCGACCTGCATGCGGATATCAACCACGACCAGGCTTGCGGCGCCACGCCGGTGAACGGCCTGCTGCTGGCCGCCAGGGGTCACGGGTTGCAAGCGGAACTGCTCGACTTGCGCAATTCCGGCGATACCGCCGGCGACAAAAGCCGGGTAGTAGGCTACGCTGCTTTTGCCTTTTACGAGGATGAAACCCATGACCACTGAACTGGGAAAAACGCTGCTCGCCATAGCCCGTGCGACCATCGCCGACGCCCTGGGTAATCCGGCGCGGGCGGATGAATCCGCACCGTGCCTGCATGCTCCCGGCGCCAGCTTCGTCACGCTGACCCAGCAGGGCGAGCTGCGCGGCTGCATCGGCACGCTGGAGGCGCATCGCCCATTGCTGTCAGACATCAAATCCAACGCACTGGCGGCAGCATTCCGCGACCCGCGTTTCGAGCCATTGCAGCACAGTGAACTGGGTATTACCGAGGTGGAAGTGTCGCTGCTCTCGCCGATCCAGCCCATCGATTTCGCTGGCGAGACGGACGCCCTGGCGGCATTGCGCCCCGGCATGGACGGTGTGGTGCTCGAATACCGCCACTACCGCAGCACCTTCCTGCCCCAGGTGTGGGAGCAGTTGCCGGAGCCGGGATTATTCATGGCCCACTTGAAGCGCAAGGCCGGTCTGCCGGAGAATTTCTGGGCTGAAGATTTACGCCTGTCGCGCTATAGCGTGAGCAAATGGAGGGAGAGTGCGCTATGAGCACCCCAATGACAGCCGCATCCGGCTACCCTGCCCGCTACTGGCATTTTATCGAGGACGGCCGCATCCAGTGCGACCTGTGCCCGCGCGACTGCAAGCTGCACGAGGGACAGCGCGGTGCCTGCTTTGTACGCCAGCGCGTCGGCGCGCAGATGTTCCTGACCACCTATGGCCGCTCCTCGGGATTTTGCATTGATCCCATCGAGAAGAAACCGCTCAATCATTTCTATCCCGGCAGCAGTGTGCTGTCCTTTGGTACAGCCGGCTGCAATCTGGCGTGCAAGTTCTGCCAGAACTGGGACATCAGCAAATCCAGGGACATGGACCGCCTGATGGATCAGGCATCGCCCGCAGCCATCGCCGACGCGGCCGAGCAGCACGGCTGCAAGAGCGTGGCGTTCACCTACAACGATCCGGTGGTTTTTGCCGAATACGCCATGGACGTGGCGGATGCCTGCCATGCGCGCGGGATCAAAACCGTTGCGGTGACGGCGGGATATATGCATGATCAGCCGCGGCGCGACTTCTACGCCAAAATGGATGCCGCCAACGTGGACCTGAAAGCCTTCACCGAGGATTTCTACTTCAAACTCACCGGCTCGCAATTGCAGCCGGTTCTGGACACGCTGGTGTACCTCAGGCATCACACCGACGTGTGGTTCGAGATCACCACCCTGCTCATTCCCGGCAAAAACGACTCGGATGAGGAGCTCACCGCCATGGGCCAGTGGATCATGCGCGCACTGGGGCCGGACGTACCGCTCCACTTCACTGCCTTCCATCCCGACTACAAAATGGAAGATCTGCCCGCCACCCCGCCTGCGACGCTCACCCGTGCCCGCGACATTGCCCTGC
This sequence comes from Sulfuriferula plumbiphila, assembly GCF_009938015.1. Classification (NCBI taxonomy): domain Bacteria; kingdom Pseudomonadati; phylum Pseudomonadota; class Betaproteobacteria; order Nitrosomonadales; family Sulfuricellaceae; genus Sulfuriferula; species Sulfuriferula plumbiphila. Next base: position 1,904,258 of record NZ_AP021884.1, read on the forward strand.
GTGCCGGTCTGCGCTACGTTTATACTGGCAACGTATATGACCTGGTGGGGGGCACCACCTCTTGTCCCAGTTGCCACGCGCCGCTGATCGTGCGTGACTGGCACCAGATCATCCAGTACCGGCTCACCCCGCAAGGCCATTGCCCGGATTGCGGTGCGCAGCTCGCCGGGCGGTTCGAGACATTTAACAGCCAGTTTGGGCGGCGGCGTATTCCCATTGCCATCAACATGCGGCGCGGGGGGTGATTTAAACCGTCGAGCATAGCTCAGGAGTGCCCAAAATAGGCAATCCCGTGAGCAGGCCGTCGGGGATTCGGAAGGAGACAAAGCTAATGGCAACGCCCGAACTGGAGCAACGCGCACATATACCAGAAGGTGACATCCACATTGCGGGCATGCTGGAATTGCCGGAAGACGCTGCGGGCGTCGTCCTGTTCGCTCATGGCAGCGGCAGCAGCCGCCACAGCCCGCGCAATAACTACGTGGCGCGGGTACTGCGCGAAGCCGGGATAGGGACGCTGCTGATGGACTTGCTCACGCGCGAGGAGGACAGCGCTTACCAAACCCGCTTCGACATCTCCTTGCTGACCCGGCGCCTGCTGGCCGCCACCGCCTGGGTGAACAACCATGCCGCTTGCCGCACCTTGCCGATTGGCTATTTCGGTGCCAGCACCGGCGCCGCTGCCGCCTTGCAGGGCGCCGCCGAACTGGGCGAAAAAATTGCCGCCGTGGTATCGCGCGGCGGCCGCCCCGACCTGGCCGGGTCCGACGCCCTGGGTCGGCTGATTTCCCCCACCCTGCTGCTGGTGGGCGGTTTCGACGATGTAGTGATCGATCTCAACAGGCAAGCTTACGCGCGGATGAACTGCGAAAAACGGCTTACCATCGTTCCCGGCGCCACCCACCTGTTCGAGGAACCCGGCACGTTGGAGGAAGTGGCTCACCAGGCAGCAACGTGGTTTGGATATTACTTCAAATCCAATCAGCCGCAGGGCGGCATTCCCTCGCCACATTAATCGCGACGCAAAATCCTGACTACCTCCGCATCTTCCACCTGTGGGAAATCGCGGTAAAACTGTCCCACTGCCTGAAAGTTGTACGGGGTTTCCAGACATACCACTTCATCGGCATATTGTCCCACCCGCTCCAGCGTATCTTGCGGCGCCACCGGCACCGCGCACACGAGTCTGGCCGGATTGCGCGAGCGCAAGCCATGCAGGGCGGAAATCATGGTGGCGCCGGTGGCCAGCCCGTCGTCCACGACTATGACAATGCGCCCGGCCGGATCGATAGGCAGGTGCAGCGGCGTATATTCCGCACGCCGGCGGCGGATGGTTGCCAGCTGGCGCTGCTTTTCCTGTTCGATATATTCCGGCGTGCCACCGGCGGAAGCCGCGTAATCCGCAATATAGGTATCTCCCGATTCGTCCACCGAGCCGATGGCGAATTCCGGATTGAACGGCGCTGGCAGTTTCCGCACCAGGACTACATCCAGCTCGCCGCCCAGTGCGTCCGCGATGATGCGCCCCATTGGCACGGCACCGCGCGGAACCGCCAGTACCAGCGGATGCTTGCCCTGGTAGGTCGAAAGCGCCGCTGCCAGTTGCTGTGCGGCGTGGTCACGGTCACGAAATAACATGGCAGACCTCTTAAAAGATAAAACGTCCCGCTTTCAAGATAGCCTTGCCCGCGGTTATTTCCAGCACGAAAAGTTATAATGCGTTCATTTGCGATCCAACATGCTTTTCAATCAGCCGCTCCCCTCCCCTGGACAACGCGTCCGCCTGCCGCCGCTGACCGGCTCTGCCGATGCACTGGCGCTGGCCGAGCTGGCCGGGCTGGCGCGCCCGCTGGTGGTGCTCACCGCCAACGCCCTGGACGCCCAGCGGCTGCTGGAGGAAATCCGCTGGTTCGCGCCGAATCTGAAAACAAACCTGCTGCCGGACTGGGAAACCCTGCCTTACGACCATTTTTCACCGCATCAGGATCTGGTTTCCGAACGTCTGGCCACGCTCTACCAGATTTCTCAAAGCCAGTGCGATGCGGCCATCGTACCGGTGACCACGGCGCTGTACCGTCTGGCGCCACCCGCCTATCTGGGTGCTTATACGTTTTTTCTCAAACAAGGCCAGAAGCTGGATTTAAACGCACTGCGCGGGCAGATGACACTGGCCGGCTACACCGCCGTGAGCCAGGTCATTTCCCCCGGCGAATACAGCGTGCGCGGCGGCCTGCTGGATTTGTTCCCGATGGGCAGCCCGCTGCCGTATCGCATTGACCTGTTCGACGATGAAATCGAGACTATCCGCACCTTTGACGTGGATACCCAGCGCAGCATCTACCCGGTGAATGAAATTCGCCTGTTGCCGGCGCGCGAATTTCCGCTGGACGAGGCCGGTATTGCACGCTTCCGCGAAAATTTCCGCGACCGTTTCGAGGGCGACGCCTCCAAGCGCCAGCTCTACAAGGACGTGAGCAACGGTCTGGCGCCAGCGGGCATCGAGTATTATCTGCCGCTGTTTTTCGAGGCCACCGCCAGCCTGTTCGATTACCTGCCGGACAATGCCCTGCTCTGCCTGCACGGCAATGTGGAGGCCGCCGCGCAGGATTTCTGGCGCGACACCGAATCGCGCTACAAGCTGCTGCGCGGCGATCCGCAGCGACCTTTGTTGCCGCCCGCCGACCTGTTTCTTTCAGTAGACGCACTGTTCGGCGGACTGAAAGGCTATCCGCGCGTTGAGCTCAGCCAGGGCGATACCGAAGGCGGTAGCACGCGCCCGCTGCCCAAGCTGGAAGTCGAACGCCGCGCCGACGATCCCTTGCACCGCATCAAGGATTTCATCAGGCGCTTTTCAGGCCGGGTTGTGCTGCTGGCGGAGAGCCTGGGACGGCGCGAAACCATGGCGCAGTATTTCGCCGAATACGGACTCAAACCCACGCTGTGCGAGGATTACCAGAGCTGCATGGTACAGGCTGCCCGCCTCTTGCTGGGCGTTGCCCCGCTTGGTCATGGCTTTATTCTTGAAGCAGATATACCCAGCGCCTTCGTCACCGAGACCGAACTGTACGCCACCACGGTGCGTGCGCGCAGCCGCGACGGACGCCGCAGCCAGGTGGACGGCATGTTGCGCGACCTGTCCGAAGTCAAGGTGGGCGACCCGGTGGTGCACGCCGACCACGGAATCGGGCGTTATCTTGGTCTCATCAGCATGGATCCGGGTGAAGGCGAGACCGAATTTCTGTTGCTGGAATATGCAGGCAACGACAAGCTTTACGTGCCGGTGTCGCAACTGCATCTGATCGGGCGTTACAGCGGCGCGTCGCCCGAATCCGCGCCGTTGTCCAGGCTCGGCAGCGGCCAGTGGGAAAAAGCCAAGCGCCGCGCCATGCAGCAGGCGCGCGACACTGCGGCCGAGCTGCTCAATCTGTATGCGCGGCGCGCGGCGCGCGAGGGCCATGCGTTTACGCTCAGACCGCATGATTACGAGGCGTTTGCCGAAGGCTTCGGTTTTGAAGAAACGCCCGACCAGGCCGCCGCGATTCAGGCGGTGATTGCTGACTTGTGCACGGCCAAACCGATGGATAGGCTGGTGTGCGGTGATGTGGGTTTCGGCAAAACCGAGGTCGCGTTGCGCGCTGCATTTGTGGCGCTGATGGATGGCCGCCAGGTCGCCGTACTGGTACCCACCACGCTGCTCGCCGAGCAACATTTCCAGACTTTTTCCGACCGCTTTTCCGACTGGCCGGTAAAAATCGCCGAGCTGTCACGTTTCCGCTCCGCCAAGGAAATCGGCCAGGCGCTGGCCGGGCTGGCAGAAGGCAGGATCGACATCGTCATCGGCACTCACAAGCTGCTGCAGAAGGATATGGTGTTCAAGAACCTCGGCCTGGTCATCATCGACGAGGAACACCGTTTCGGCGTCCGTCAAAAAGAGCAGATGAAGGTACTGCGCGCCGAAGTGGACGTGCTGACATTGACCGCAACTCCCATCCCGCGCACGCTGGCAATGTCACTGGAAGGCATCCGCGATTTTTCGGTGATCGCCACCGCCCCGCAGAAGCGCCTGGCGATCAAGACCTTCGTGTCGCGCTACTCGGATGGCGTGATCCGCGAAGCGGTGCTGCGCGAGCTGAAACGCGGCGGCCAGGTGTATTTCCTGCACAACGAGGTGGAAACCATCCTCAACATGGAAGCCAAGCTCGCCAAACTGCTGCCCGAAGCGCGCATCCGCGTTGCCCACGGCCAGATGCCGGAGCGCGAACTGGAGCACGTGATGCGCGACTTCCATCAGCAACACGTCAATGTGCTGCTGTGTACCACCATCATCGAAACCGGGATTGATATTCCCACCGCCAACACCATCATCATGAACCGCGCCGACAAGTTCGGCCTGGCGCAGCTGCACCAGTTGCGCGGCCGCGTCGGGCGCTCGCACCACCAGGCCTATGCCTATCTGCTCACGCCGGAGGAAGAGGCACTCACCCCTGCTGCCAAAAAGCGCCTGGAAGCCTTGCAGACGATGGAAGACCTGGGTGCGGGCTTTTATCTCGCCATGCACGATCTGGAGATACGCGGCGCCGGCGAGGTGCTGGGCGATTCACAAAGCGGCAGCATGCAGGAGATCGGTTTCAGCCTGTACAACGACATGCTCAATCACGCCGTGGCAGCGCTGAAAAAAGGCATCGAACCGGACATGAACCAGCCGCTCGGGGTGACCACTGAAATCAATCTGCACACACCTGCCCTGCTGCCTGACAGCTACTGCGGCGACATCCACGAGCGGCTGGTGCTGTACAAACGCTTTGCCAACTGCAGCAGCAGCGACGAGCTGGACGACCTGCACGCCGAGCTGGTGGACCGCTTCGGCCTGCTGCCGGAACCGGCGCAGGCACTGCAGGAATCGCACCGCCTGCGCCTGCTGGCCAAACCGCTGGGGATTGCCAAGCTGGATGCCTCCAGCGAGGCGATCAGCATCCAGTTCGTGCCCAACCCGCCGATCAACCCGGCGCGGATTATTGAGCTGATCCAGACCCGGCGCAATTTCAAGCTGGCCGGCCAGAACAGGCTACGCGTGACGGTCGCCGCGCCGACTTTGGCAAACCGCGTGGACAATATTAGAAAATTGTTTAAAGATCTATCTTAATATCATGAATTATAATTTAATTATTCAGGCTGAATTCATTGCCACCGAGTTCCTGAAACAGCTCGCCAGGCTAAGCGGTGCACACAGGATTCAGGCCATCTCGCAGCAGGCGTTCCGGCTGCTGGGCGCGAATCCGGACAGCCAGGCCGCGGTGGCGGCGTTGTGCAGCGCTGCGGCACTCGATTATGGGTTTATTCCGGCCACGCGGCGGCTCAGTGATTTCGGCCTGGTAGTGATGGATATGGATTCCACCCTCATCACCATAGAATGCATTGATGAAATTGCCGACATGATCGGCGTCAAACCGCAAGTGGCACAGATTACCGAAGCCGCCATGCGCGGTGAGATTGACTTCTCCGAGAGCCTCACCCGGCGCGTGGCGTTGCTGGCGGGGCTGGACGAAGCCGCACTGCAACGCGTGTATGACGAACGCCTGCAACTCTCACCCGGCGCGGAAAAAATGCTCGGCACGCTCCAACAGCACAACATCAAGACACTGCTGGTATCCGGCGGCTTCACGTTCTTCGCGGAGCGCCTGCAGGTACGGCTGGGGCTGGATTACACCGCGTCCAATACACTGGAAGCTGTCGGCGGCAAGCTTAGCGGACGCGTGCTGGGGCAGATCGTTGACGCCCAGGGCAAGGCCGACCATCTCAATCGCATCCGTACCGGGCTGGGGCTGAAGCGCGAACAAGTCGTGGCCGTGGGCGACGGCGCCAACGACCTGAAAATGATGGCTGAGGCAGGCGTATCCATTGCTTACCACGCCAAGCCGGTGGTGCAGGCGCAGGCAAGCTACGCATTGAATTTCACTGGGCTGGATGCCGTCATTCCCCTGCTCGGAATCCAGGAAAATTCAATCTAAAAACGATCAATTTAACCACGGAGCGCACGGAGAAATGAGAAGGCAAAAACCAGGACGCCTCGCCGGTCTTGATTTTTGCCTTCTCATTTCTCCGTGTTCTCAGCGGTTAACTGCTTTTCCAGAGTTAATCCAGCGCGGATCGCGCAGGATCACAGCCATCAGACACGTGCCGCCACAGATCAGGTTTTGCACAAGGTTTCCGCATTTTCGGGCATGTGAATCCAGTTACCCTGCACAAAATCCACACCGATTTCTTTCAGTATCAGCAATACGCGCTCACTGTCCACAAATTCGGCGATAGTCAACAAGCCCATCTGGTGGCCGATCTTGTTAATGGCTTCGACCATCGCCAGATCGATGGCATCGTCTGCCATCTCCTTGACGAAGGCACCGTCAATTTTCAGGTAGTCCACATTCAGATTTTTCAGGTAATTGAGCGATGACAGGCCACTGCCAAAATCATCCAGGGCAAAGCGACAGCCGAGCAATTTGAGTTCGTTGATAAACGCGTTTGCTGCACTGAGATTTGTAATGGCGGCAGTTTCGGTAATCTCGATACACAAACTTTGCGCCAGCGCCGGGTGGGTTGCGAGATGCGCCTTCAGATATTGCACGAAGCCTATATCGCACAGCGAAGCGCCCGACACGTTTACTGCCCAGGTTTGTAGTCCGCTGCCGCCAGATGCGACATAGGCTTCGCACAGCTTGAAGCTGTTTTCCATTACCCAGCGATCCAGCAAGGGCATCAGGTGGTAGCGCTCGGCTGCCGGGATGAACGCCATCGGCAGGATGCATTGACCGGTCTCGTCAATCATGCGCAGCAGCAACTCCACGTGCAATCCCGGTTCATTGGTCTGCAAGGGTTTGATCTGCTGAAAATACAGTCGCAGCCGGTTTTCTGCGATGGCCTGATGGATACGGTTGAACCATTGCATTTCACCGCGGCGCCTGGCCAGTTCGCTGTCTTGCATCTGATACAGGTGAATGCGATTGCGGCCATTATCCTTGGCGGCGTAACAGGCTGCGTCCGCCGCGGTGAGCAGACTGACAACGCTGTCGCTTTCCTGGTTGATCATGACAATACCGATACTGACTCCCACCATGAAGGTTTTTTCGCCCACGCCGAAACGGAAATTCTGCACCATGCTGCGCATGGTTTCGGCAAGCATCAGCGCCTTGCCCTGTGGACAGTTTTCCAGCAGCAGGCCGAATTCGTCGCCACCCAGGCGCGCCAGGGTATCGCGCTCGCGTACTTCCTGCTGCAGATGCAAGGTGAGCTGGCGCAGCAGTTCATCGCCTGCCACATGGCCGCAGCTGTCATTGACGATCTTGAACTGGTCCAGATCCATGTAGCACAGGGCATGCTCTCTACCCTGGTGCTGCGCGCTGGACAAGGCACGCTCCAGCCGCACTTCGAACTCGCGCCGGTTAATCAGCCCGGTGAGCATATCGTGGCTGGCCTGATAGCTGAGTTTGGCGGTGGCCTGCAGAACTTGCTCGTGCAGGTTGTCATGCGCCTGATGCAGCTCGCTCACCATGTCGTTGATACCATTTTCCAGGATGCGGAACTCATCGTCATTGCCATCCAGTTGCACGCGCACTTCCAGATTGCCCTTGCCGATTTTTTCCACGGCACCAGCCAGCTTCATGATCGGTACCGTGATGTCGCGCCCCAGGCGCAGCGCCAACAGGGCAGTAGCAATGAGCGCGGCGATAGTCAGCAGGGCGGCGCTGCGCAGTACCGCATTCTGACGCTCCACGGTGGTCGCGCGGGATAGCTCTATGGTGACGTAGCCCAGAGGAGGGGCATTGTCTTGCTGCCTGACTAAAGACGGCGATGTTGAAGTAAACCCGTAATCATCCGCCTGAATTTCAGTCTGGCTGATAGGCATGCGAAATATTAGCGAGCTGGATTGCGTGGCGACTGTCGCCATCCCTTTCTGGCTGGACAGGAGAATGTCGCCGGACTGGGTGCCAGCCAATTTGCTCTGTTTAAGGCCGTTGCTGGCCAGCACCTTGCCGGTGCGATTCATGATGTACACAGCGATTACATCCGGATCGGCAAGCGCAGAATCGGCCAGCCCCTGCAGTATCTGGCTATTACCGGAAAACACGCCATACGCGCAGGTGGGTGCCAGGTGGCGTGCAATTGCCATGCCGCGTGTGCGCAGTGCCTGATCCAGGTCGGTGATGCGCGACATGGTGAAAAAATAGCCTAAAGACAGTGCCAGCAATGTGGCAGGCAGCAGTGCCAGCAACAGAACCCGGTGACGGATGCTTGATTTCATCATTGCTCCTGCTCCCAGCGCGGCAATGCTTCCTGCAACCCGATCTCGTCAGGCACGCGGATACCCAGCGCCTGAATATCAATTTTGTTATACAGCAGCGCGCCGGGCAGCACCAGCAGCAGGTCGCTGGCTGCCAGCAAGCGCTCCAGCGCTGGCACGATTTCGCTCCTGTTGGGTATCAGTTCGCTGATCACCTGCATTTTCTGCAATCTGGCAGCCGCCAGTAGCGCGCCCAGTTCTTGCCGGTCCTGCTCGGGACGGACCAGGTGAATCAAGGCAAGTTGGCGTGAGTAAGGCTGATCAAGATAAATGGCGCTAATCGGCCGATATTCTCCGTTGACCGGGTAGTCCAGCGCATCGAAGCCGTCTTTGGGAACCAGCACAGCAAGGATGGGAACGCGTGTATCCAGCGCAAGCGCTGCCTGGGTGGCTTTCATCCCGACGCTAACCAGCAGGCGAGTGTCCGCAGACAGGGCGTCTTCGGCACGCGCCAGCGAGGCTTCAGCCGCGACGTCGACGGTGGGACGATCATGCTGCAGTTGCGCGCGAAAACTGTCTGCCACTTCCTGATAAGGTGCGCTTTTATCACTCAACAACACCAGCACGCCTGTTGCCCAGGAAGGTGCACAGAGCAGCAAACCTGGCGCCGTCAATAATATGAGCCGGCACAATACCAGCCAGCTCACGCGCATGGCTGCGCCGGAGCCGGCAAGTGCCGAAAGAAGTGGCACGCGTCTCTGCTTTTACTTGAATTGGCGCAGTTACTCCGCCAGGGTGGTGCGCCACAGGCTGGCTCTGCGGCTTTCCTGTTCCAGCCGGGTGAGTTCGGTGTCGTGCGCGGCCAATTCCTGGGTATCGGCCAGGATAACCCGTAACGGGGCATGCATACTGCTGTGCTGATGACCGAACTGGGCGGGTGCGGTCTCCACTTCCATGACCAGACTCTCCTGGCCACGTGTCATCCCGAGATATACCGCGCCCAGCAACTCGGCATCCAGCAACGCGCCGTGCAAGGTACGGCTGGTACTATCCACGGCGTAGCGCCTGCACAGAGCGTCAAGATTGTTTTTTTGACCAGGATGCAGGTCTTTAGCCAGCTTGAGGGTGTCGGTAACGGCCGGGCAGTATTCGACCAGGGGCGGGCGATCGAGGCGCTGCAATTCAGCATTGAGGAAGCCCATATCGAACGGCGCATTGTGGATCACCAACTCGGCCCCGCGCAAAAATGCAATCAGCTCATCCACGATATCGGCAAAGCGCGGTTTGTCCTGCAGGAATTCGCTGGTCAGGCCGTGCACTTGTTGCGCGCCCGCGTCGATGTCGCGTTCCGGATTAAGATACCGATGAAAACGGTTGCCAGTCAGGCGCCGGTTGACCATCTCCACTCCGGCCACTTCGATAATACGATGCCCTTGCCTGGGGTCGAGTCCGGTAGTTTCAGTATCGAGAAAAATTTGTCGCAAGGCCGGTTCTCCCCTGTTTTTATGGTTACTGTACTGACAGTACACCCTGATTGGCGAGCGCATCAGCGCGCTCGTTGCCGGGATGCCCGTTATGACCTTTTACCCACAGCCAGTCTACCTGATGCTGGCTGACCAGCTCATCCAGGCGCTGCCACAAGTCCACGTTTTTGACTGGCGTGTTGGCGCTGGTGCGCCAGCCGCGCCGTTTCCAGTTCGGCAGCCATTCAGTGATCCCCTTTAATACATATTGCGAATCGGTATGGATGCACACCCGGCTGCTGCGTTTCAAACTTTGTAATGCCTCGATAACAGCGGTTAATTCCATGCGGTTGTTGGTAGTCAGGCGCTCCCCGCCGACCAGTTCCTTGCGATGCTCTCCACTGACCAGCAATGCACCCCATCCGCCTACACCGGGGTTACCCTTGCACGCGCCATCCGAATAGATATTTATTACGGGCAAACCATGGTCATTCATTGGGGTGTTTCAACTTTCTATATTGATTCAGGTTCACCACATTACGCGCAGCCGGCGTCAGCGCTGCAGATTTAACGGCTGGCTCGCGCCAGTTGGGCATGATCAGGCGCATTCCCTGCACACGTTTGACGGCCTCGATGAAATAGACGCCACCGCCCATTGCCCACCAGCGATCCCCAGCCGCTTCCATAAATGCAAACCGCTGTAGCCATTTGGTCTGGCTAAAGGGCGGCGTGTAGCAACACATTCTGCCGCCCTGCGTTTCAAAACCCAGCAGGGATAACCAGTCCTTGAGACGCGGTAGCGTGATAAAACGCCCACACCACGGGAATCCGCCCTCACGCTGTTTCAGCCAGCGGCTGGCGCCCCACAGGCTGCGCGGATTGAAACCGCTGATGATCAAATGACCTTCCGGCATCAGGATGCGTTCCACCTCGCGCAATACCTGGTGTGGGTGCGCCGCAAATTCCAGCGTGTGCGGAATCACCACCAGATCCATCGACTGGCTGGCAAACGGCAGCAACTCCACATCCGCGCGTAGCGCCACTGTCCCGTCATACCCCACCCGGTAACGCTGCGGAATACGGCAGTTGCGCAGCAAATCGAACTCGGGGTGACCAATCTGCACAGCATTAAAGCCGAACACATTGGCTACCACGCTGTCAAAATAGGCACTCTCCCGCGCCAGCAGATGCTGGCCGAGTGGCGTTGCCAGCCATTCATCCAGAGAAGTACACATTTGCGCCATGCTATCCTGTTCAAATGCATTCTGATATTTATCTGGCACCGGTTCGCGCCTTTGCCGACAACTATATATGGGTAATCCATCGCGATGCCTGCGCTGTCGTGGTTGATCCCGGCGACGCGCGTCCGGTCATGCAGTTTTTGCGCGACAAGCAGTTACGGCTTGTCGCCATTTTAACCACTCACCACCATGCCGACCACACCGGCGGCAATCTGGCGCTGCTGGCACACTATCCTGTGCCTGTTTACGGTCCAGCCAGCGAGAATATTCCTGGTATCACCCGGCCGCTACGCGATGGAGATACGGTGTCGCTGCCGGAGCTGATGCTGGATTTGAGCGTGCTCGAGGTGCCTGGACACACCGCCGGCCACATCGCCTATTATGGTACAGCTAGCTTGCTGTGTGGCGATACACTATTTGCTGCGGGTTGCGGCAGGCTGTTTGAAGGCACGCCCGCACAGATGGCTGCCTCGCTTGCCCGGCTGGCACAACTGCCTGACGACACGGCTGTCTACTGTGCGCATGAATACACCCTCGCCAATATCGCTTTTGCATTAAGCGTGGATGGCAACAACCCGGCCTTGATCGAGCGCGCCCGCATCGAACAGGATAAGCGTGCAGCGGGTTTACCTACCTTGCCTAGCAGCATCGGCCTGGAAAAAGCGACCAACCCTTTTTTGCGCTGCCACGCAACTGCATTGCGTGAAGCGGCTGAATCCTGGGCAGGCAAATCATTACCGGACGACCTCGCCGTATTCGCAGCCTTGCGTGAAATGAAAAACGGGTTTCGCGCATAACATGCACCAAATCCGGGCGCCTTGACCCCCTCTACCCGCTCCGGTACCATCAGTCCCAGTTATGGATAAGTCCCCGGGCCTGAAAATTTTTCGCCATCCACTGTACCTTTGCTTACTGGCTTTGAGCCTGGCCGTGCCAGCACTCGCTGAAGCCGACGGCACAGTCGGTTCAGACACGGCGCAGAACATCGCAACCACTTCCGCCACCCCAGATACTCAACCCCCACCCGCCGCCACAAACCCAAGCCCGGTGCCGGTGACTGACAGCACGCTGAACGGTCCGGATGCCGCCCCTGCCAGCGGCTTGATCCGGGCCAGTTATGCCGCGCCGGACACAGTGGATGCGACTGACGCCCGCTCCCTGGATACGGGCGACTTGTGGCAACGCATACGCAACGGCTTCGCGCTCAAACAGCTGGATAGTCCGCTGGTTGCAACCCACGTCGACTGGTATGCCCAGCGCCCGGATTATCTGCGCCGCACGATAGCACGCAGCAAGCTGTATCTGTTCCACATTATGGAGGAGGTACAGAAACGCGGCATGCCCGCAGAAATCGCATTGCTGCCGATTGTGGAAAGCGCATTCAACCCCATGGCCTATTCGCGCAGCCATGCGTCGGGTATCTGGCAATTCATTCCTTCCACCGGCAAGGATTTCGGTCTCAAGCAAAACAGCTGGTACGACGGACGGCGCGACATCGTGGCAGCAACGGATGCCGCACTCGATTATCTGGACAAGCTGCATACCATGTTTGGCACCTGGAACCTGGCACTGGCCGCGTATAACTGCGGCGAGGGCTGCGTTTCCCGCGCCATCGCCAAAAACCAGGCGCAGGGTTTGCCCACCAATTACCTCAGCCTGAGCCTGCCCGCCGAAACCCGGCACTATGTCCCCAAGTTGATGGCGGTGAAAGAAATCATTTCCGATCCCGGCATGGTCGGGCTCAGCCTCGACAGCATTCCCAATCAGGCCTACTTCGTTTCAGTCAGCCTGCATCAGTCAATAGACGTGAAGCTGGCGGCCAAGCTGGCAGACATGCCAGTCAAGGAATTCAAATCGCTCAACCCGGCATTCACAAAACCCGTTGTCCGCTCGGATTCAGCCCAACCCATCCTGCTGCCTGTAGACAGGGCCGAAGCCTTCTCCGACAACCTTAAAAATTACGATCGCCCGCTGGTAAGCTGGCAGCTTTACCCGGCCAAAAAGGGTGAACGCGCGGTGGCCATCGCCAAAAAATTCGGCGTGACTGTGGCTTGGCTCAAGCAACATAATGAATTCAAACTCACCCGCAAAGGCAGGTTGGCAGCCAATTATTCCCTGATGCTGCCGCTTGGGAACAAGGTGGACACCGCGCTGGCCGCCGCACCCACGAAATCGCCAGCAGCCGTGCGCCATACGACACGCACAGTCAAGGTCAAACGTGGCGATACGCTCGCTGCACTGGCCAGGCATCATGGTGTCAGCATTGCCGAAATCAAACGCTGGAATCGCTTGCGTGGCGAGCATCTGCGGGCAGGCAGCCAGCTTATTGTTGCCGAAGCGGATAGCGTGGCACACCATAACGAGACTACGCACAAGGTGTCTGCGCACCACGCCAAAGCCAGGCACTACACGGTGAAACACGGCGACTCTCTGTCTGGTATTGCGAAAAAATTCGATGTTTCGGTGGAAGACATCCAGCACTGGAATAGCATCAAGCACCACACCGTAATCAAACCGGGTACCAGGCTGGTACTGAATTAGGTTTTTTCAGCAGGAATATTCATTCAAGGTATCTGATTCGCCAGATGGCACCACACCACCTGATGCGGACTGATTTCGGTCTGGCCCGGATATAGCCTTCCGCATACCTCCATGGCATGCGCACAGCGCGGATGAAAATGGCAGCCTGCCGGCGGTTGTGCAGGCGACGGCAAATCCCCGTGCAGCCGGATCACCGGTGGCCGTGGCCCCGTTATGACCGGCGCGGCAGAGAGTAAGGCCTGGGTATAAGGGTGGCGCGGACGCTCCAGTACGGTTTGGGTGTCGCCCATTTCCACAATACGTCCCAGATACATCACCGCGACGCGCTGCGCCAGATAGTCCACCACCGGCAGATTGTGGGTAATGAACAGGTAACTCAGCCCCAGCTCGTTTTGCAAATCTTTCAGCAGGTTGAGAATTTGCGCCTGCACGGACACATCCAGCGCGCTGGTGGGCTCGTCGCACACGATCAGCCGTGGACGCACCGCCAGCGCACGGGCGATAGCGATGCGCTGGCGCTGGCCACCGGAAAATTCATGCGGATAACGGTGCAGCGCAGTCTGCGCCAAGCCAACCTGGTCGAGCAATCGCGCCAGCGCTTTTCTGCGTGCCCCGGCGGCAGGCTCGACGCCCAGTGCCATCATGCCTTCTTCCAGTATCTCCACCACGCGCATACGCGGGTTGAGCGAACTGTACGGATCCTGAAAAACCATCTGGAATCCGCTGCGCTGTGCACGCAACCCGGCTGCACCGAGCCGGGTGAGCTCGCTGCCATTGAACAGCACACTGCCCGCAGTCGGTTTGACCAATTGAATAATGGCCTTGCCCACGGTGGTTTTACCGCAACCGGATTCGCCCACCAGCGCCAGCGTTTCGCCTACCCCGATATCCAGCGACAACCCATCCACTGCCTTGACTGCGCCGACCTGGCGTTGCAACAGACCGCTCCGAATCGGAAAATGCACTTGCAAATTACGCACGGCCAAAAGCGCTGTCGCTGCTTTGCTCACCGCAGCTTGCGTCACTGAAGCCGCGGGTATGGGCATGGCTGTGCCGCTGCCGGCGGGTGCCAGATGACAGCGCACTGCGTGTCCCTGTGCAAGCTGCGTCCACGCCGGTGCCTCGCGCTGGCAACGCTCAAAAGCAGCATCACAGCGCTGGGCAAAACGGCAGCCGGCGAACGCGCTGTCGAGCGCGGGTACCATGCCCGGTATGGTTTCCAGCGCACCGCCGCGCTGCCCCCTGCCCGGCAGCGCGGCAAACAGCTTGCGGCTATAGGGGTGAAACGGCGCGGCAAAAAACGCATCGCGTGGTGCGGTTTCCACCAGTTCACCGGCATACATCACGCCTACGCGATCCGCCATTTCCGCCACCACCCCCAGATCGTGGGTGATGAGCAACATGCCCATGCCGCGCTCCCGCTGTATGCTGCGCAGCAATTGCAACACCTGCGCCTGTATCGTCACATCCAGCGCGGTGGTGGGTTCGTCGGCAATGAGCAGGCGCGGATTGCCTGCCAGTGCAATGGCGATCATTACGCGCTGTTTCATCCCGCCGGATAACTGGAATGGATATTCGCTGATACGCCGCGCGGCATCCGGCAGACCAGCGGCATTGAGCAAGTGGATGGACTCGGCACGCAAGGCTGCGCCGCCAAGATTGCGATGGCGGCGCAGCGATTCGCCGACCTGCTCGCCGATGCTGAGCACCGGGTTGAGACTGGTCATCGGTTCCTGGAAGATCATGCCGATCGCACCACCGCGCACGGCACGCATGGACGCCTCGGGCAGTGCCAGCAAGTCGCGCCCTTCCAGAAAAACCATCCCGGCATCAATGCTGCCATGCTCCGGCAACAGACGCATGATGGACAATGCCGTCATGGATTTACCGCACCCGGATTCGCCCAGCAGCGCAAAGGTTTCATTGGCAGATACGCTGAAACTCACGCCATCCACAGCGCGCACGGCACCGATGCGGGTGCGCAGGCCGGTTATCTGCAACAACGGGGTGGGCTTCATTGCGTCCTCCCGCGCGGGTCGAACGCATCACGCACGCTGTCGGCGAACAGGTTGGCGGCCAGCACCAGCGCGAACATGAACACAAACGCCGCGCTGAGCTGCCACCACACGACCGGTTCGCGCGCCATTTCCAGGCGCGCCGAGTTGATCATGTTGCCCCAGCTGTACATGGCCGGATCCACCCCCACTCCCACGTAAGACAACACCGCCTCGGCCAGTACCAGACCGGAAAAATCCATGACCACGGTAATCAGCACCAGATGCTGCAGATTGGGCAGAATATGACGCGTGATAATGCGCCAGTGCGACACGCCAAACGCGGTGGCGGCCTGGATATATTCCTGTTCGCGCAGTTTCAGCGTCTCCCCGCGCAGCAGACGGCACAGCCCGGTCCAGCTGGTCACGCCGAGGATCAGGCACAGAAACAGCAGCCGAACATCGCTGCGCGCAGCCGAGGTGTCGAAGACGTCCGGGTGGGCTTCGATATATACCTGCATAATGAGCACCGCAGCCGCGATCAGCAGCACACCCGGAATGGAATTCAGCGTGGTGTAGAGATACTGGATCAGATCGTCCGCCCAGCCGCGGAAATAGCCCGCCACAATCCCCAATAACAGCGCGAATGGCAGCATCACCAAAGTCGTCAGCGTACCGATGACCAGGCCGGTACGTATGCTTTTCAGCGAACTGTACAGCACGTCCTGGCCCACTTTGTCGGTACCAAATACATGATAGCCGGCTGCCAGTTGAGCAATGGCCAGACCCAGCACCAGCAGCATGGCGCAGGTCATCAGCAGGGTGCGCCACGGAACCGCATTGCCGCCACGCAGCAGGCGAACAAGTGCCGCAGTCAGGCCTCCAGCCTGGTGGCGTGCCAGCAAAGCGGCCAGCAGCAAAGCAAGAAGCGCCGTCAATGCCAGCCCCTCGATCAGGCCCAATGCGATCCGCTGCACAATGTCGCGCGTCCACTGCGTGTACGGATCAGCCAGCCGCGCGCCGCCATATTTCAGGCGCGGATAAATACGCAGCGTGCTGCCATTGGCCAGCGCGATGGTTTCCCTGGCATAAAGATGCGTCGCCAGCGGTGCCGAGTAGGTTTTCTCCTTGTGCGTGCGCAGATCGGGAAGCATGGCATCGAGTACGCTGAGCACCTCGACCCCGTATTGCACCGGCTGCCCGGCTTTCATCGCCAACGCGGGGCGGTAATGCAGCGAATCCAGCAACCCGATTACCACAAACACCGCCAGCACCACTGCCGCTGCCATGCCGGTGGGGTTGGTCAGTACACGCCGCCATGGCGCACGCAGATGGTCGTGACGGCGCACATACCAGGTGAATAGGCCTGCCCCGGCCAGCAGCAGGAATATCAGCGCATCCGTCCACAGCATGACCGGCTTGAACATCATTGCAGGCGCACCCTTGGGTCAGCCAGGGTGTAGGAAATGTCGGTCAGCAACAGCCCGATGATGTAGAGCGCCGAACCGATGAACACCATGGCGCGCACAATGGCAAAATCCTGCGACTGGATGGCGTCAATGGTGTAGCTGCCCAGACCCGGGATACCGAAAAATGACTCGGTAATCAGGCTGCCCATGAACAGCAGCGGCAACACCACCACCGCGCCGGTGAGGATGGGGATCATGCCGTTCTGCAACACATGGCGGAACAGCACGCGCCACTCGGACAGGCCCTTGGCACGCGCCGTACGCACGTAGTCCCTGGCGATTTCCTCGAGGAAAATAGTGCGGTACCAGCGCGCGCCGCCGCCTATTCCCGCAACGATGGAAACCAGCACCGGAAGAATGATGAAGCGCAGCCCGTCCATCCCGCCGCTGAAGCCTGAAATCGGCACCAGATGCCACAATTTGGCGATGAGATACTGACCGGCGATGATGTAGAACAACCCGGAAATGGACATCAGCACCACGCACAGCACCACCCCCCAGAAATCCAGATAGGTGGCACGGAAAAACACCATGAGCAAGGCAAAGGTGACGTTCACCAGCAGCCCGATGACAAACACCGGCACCGCAATCGCCAGGCTGGGGCCGGCGCGGGTCTTGATCTCATGCCAAATATCGCGCCCGTCGTCGGAGGTGCCGAAATCAAGCACGAACATGCGCGCGGATTTTTCGAAAAAAATGCTATGGGTGACTTTATTGATGCCCGGCGCGCTGGCGTCATAGAACAGCGGCGCATTGTAGCCGTGCTCCGCCTTCCAGTTGCTGATTGCCTGCGGTGTGACGCGTTTCATGCCCAGATGCATACGCGCCATATCATCTGGCGTATTGACAACGAAAAACAATGCGAAGGTCAGCAGGTTTACCCCGACCAGTATCGGGATGGCGTATAAAATGCGGCGCAGCAGATAGGCAATCATCGCGCCGCACTCCGTTCGCGCTGCCGCCACGCCCACAGCGCAGGCGCCAGCGCCGCGATCAGCGCCAGCAATAACAGCAGCAATGGCCACAGCACCGGCTGATTCCAGCGCTCACGCAATCTCTCGCGCAATTGTGGGTCAATGCGCCGGTATTTCAGCGTATTGTTGGCCATCACATTGGGCTTGCTGGGTGCGACCCAGGCATGGCTCAGGCTGAATGCCTTGGGAAAAAACCCGAACAGCCAGGGCGAGTCCGCGCGCACGATGTTCACCATGCGGTCGATGATGGCCTGCCGCTCGGCGCCGTTATCCAGGTATTTCATCTGGTCGAACAGGCGGTCATATTCCGGATTGCTGTAATTCGCTGCGTTCTCGCCGTTTTTGCCCACTTTCATGTTGGGTCCGTAGAGCAGAAACAGGAAGTTTTCCGGATCGGGATAATCCGCATTCCAGCCCCATTCGAAGAGCTGCTCGGTGCCACGCCGCATCTTGTCCTGAAAACGGTTGTAGTCGGTACTGCGCACCACCAGCTGGATATTCAGCCTGGCGAACTGTTTGCTCATCCAGTCCAGGCGCGATTTGGCATCCGGGCCGCTGGCGGCAGTATCGAAATACAATACCAGCGGGGCGCCGCTGTTGGCATCGCGCCCGTCCGGATAGCCGGCCTCGGCCAGCAAACGTCGCGCTTCCGCGATCGAGCGCCGCACAGGTTGACCATTGACCAGCCGGTACACCACCGGGTTCACCCCGGCCGCGCCGCCCACGTAGCCGAATATGCCCGGTGGAATCGGCCCTTGCGCAGGGATACCGCGCCCATTGGCAAAAATGGAGATGTATTCCTCATAGTCCACCGCAATGGCAATCGCCTGGCGTAATTTGCGGGCGCGCTCGCCGGATCCGCCCACCACCGAATCGAGCATGTTAAAGCCCATGTAGCTGCTCGATGGCCGTACCGCCGTGGTCAGCCGGATACCCTTGGCGCGCATCGCTGCAGATGGCTGCGGCACACCCCGGGCGTCGATCTGCACGGCCTGGTCAAAGCTATCCGAGCTGATGCCGGACGTATCATAGTAGCCCTGCAAAAACTTGTTCCAGTAGGGGATGGTTTCCTTTTCCAGGCTGAAAACCACCTTGTCAATAAACGGCAGCGGCTTGCCGGCATCCCTTAACAGGCCGGCGGCTGCGTCTCCCGGCTCACCCGTGCGCGGATAGGTCTCAGCGTGGAAATTCGGGTTTCTCTCCAGCACCATCTGGCGATTGGGATTGTTCCGGGTCAGCATGTACGCGCCCGTACCCACCGGGTACCAGTCCAGACTCAGGTTGCGGTCGGCCATGCCGGGTTGCGCGTAGAAGCGCTCCACTTCGGGCGGCACCGGCGCGAAAAACGGCATCGCCAGCCAATACAGGAATTGCGGGTATTTGCCGCGCAGTTTGATGCGGTAGGTGTAACGATCCACTATCTCCGCACCGGCCAGCGGATAACGCCGCAGATCAGGATATGCCCCGCGCGGCAGGCTGCGCGCTGCCTTCTCCAGACGCGCTGCATAGTCTTTCAGGCCGATGATGTATTCGGCCATCACCCCCAGAATGGGGGAATTGAGTTGCGGCGCGGCGAGTCGTTTGATCTCGTAAACATAATCTCCCGCCACCAGTTCGCGGGTGCCGGTGTGACGGAAATCGCTGAGTGTCTGGATGCCATGCCAGTCGCCTGGTCTCATGTCCTGATAGCGCAGCCTGCCCTGGGCATCGCGCGCAAAGGCCGGATGGGGCTGGTAGTAAATACCGGGTCGAATATGGATTTCGTATACGCTCTCGGCAATTGCAGAAACAGGCGCAGTGGCGGGCAGGGGCCTGCCTGCGGCGTCATAATAGGTCACCGTAGGCATTTGCGCTGCTGTCAGCGGGATGAGCGTATAAGGCCGTTTCAGGTAGTGGTACTGCAACGGTGGTTCATAAATCTGCGCGGTGAATTCCGCTTCATTGCTGGCATAGGAGCGTGCCGGATCGAGATGTTTGGGCCGCTCTTCGAATGAAGAATAGAGAATGTTGCCGCCGCGTTCGGCTGCCGGATAGGGGTCGTTCCAGGTGCCATTGCCACACGCGCTCAATAGCAAAGGCAGTATCAGCAGGGAAAATAGCCGAAAAAAATTCATATCGGGTGAGTTTAACCCAGCCTGCGTGAAGCGTCACGGCGCAAGCGGGTATAATGTTCGGGCTTTTCACTAAAGGAAAAACCATGGGATTTCTCAACGACAAACGCATTTTGATCACCGGTCTCATCAGCAACCGCTCCATCGCCTACGGTGTGGCTCAGGCGTGCAAACGCGAAGGTGCCGAGCTGGCCTTCACCTATCAGGGTGACAAGGTCAAGGACCGGGTGACGGAATTTGCCCAGGAATTCGGCAGCGAACTGGTGTTCCAGTGCGATGTGGCCAGCGATGAGGAAATCACCCAGCTATTTGCCGATCTCGGTCAACATTGGGACGGACTGGATGGGATTGTGCACTCGGTCGCCTTCGTGCCCAAGGCCGCGCTGGCCGGGGACTATCTGGAGTCGGTGACGCGCGAAAATTTTCACATCGCGCATGACATCAGCACCTACAGTTTTACCGCGCTGGCCAAGGCCGGCCTGCCGCTGATGCAGGGACGCCCCGCCGCTCTGCTTACTTTGTCCTATCTCGGTGCCATTCGCTCGGTGCCCCATTACAACGTCATGGGCCTGGCCAAGGCCAGCCTGGAATCCAGCGTCTATTACATGGCCCAGAGCCTCGGTCCGAAAGGTATTCGCGTCAATGCCATTTCGGCTGGCCCGATCAAGACCCTGGCGGCCAGCGGCATCGCGGATTTCGGCAAAATATTCAGCCACGTCGAGAAAAATTCCCCGCTACGGCGCAACGTGAGCATTGAGGAAGTCGGCAATGCCGCCGCCTTCCTGCTGAGTAACCTGGCGAGCGGAATTACCGGTGAAATCACCTACGTGGACGCCGGTTTCAACACCACCGCCGGCGCCGATATGGGGTAATCCCGGCTAAGCGCTGCGCACGGAAAATCGCCGGAATTGCCGGGTGACCTGGCGAGGCGGGCGGCGGGCGGAAAAGTTTTTGCAAGTATCCACGCACTGATGGCGGTTATTGCTGCACGTTTAACAACATTCGCTGTACGCGTGTCAGCAGCGCCTGCCTGTCCCCGGGCGACGCCATGCGCAAGGCGATGTCCCATTGTGGAAACAGATTCTGCTCTTCGCGGTGTTCATGTTTGGCCATCACGCCGGACAGAATCGCCAGGAATGGCGATACTTCCCAGGCTTGTACCGGTTCCTCGCCCGCAAACAGGGATTCGATATTCGCTGTCTGGGCAAGAATATCGTCATGCTCGTGCAGCATGGTGGCAATGGGGTCGGTATTAGGTATCTGGAAGCCGGGCGCCAGGATGTCATTCTCGACATGAATATGCCGTTCCAGCCTGGAAGCGAATTCAGTGATCAGCGGCGCCGCTTCGGCAATCCTGCCTGCATTCACAAGCTGGAGCGCCAAACCGAACAATTCGTCCAGGCGCTGGTGGTCAAGGGCGAGTATCTCCATCAGACCGCTGGGCGCGACATCCTCGCGATGGCGAATCAGCACCCGCCACTCGCCGGTTTCTTCTGCGCTGATCTGCCAGCTCAGAATATGGCGCAATTGCAGGTTCAGGCTTCGCAGCATCAATAACGGTTCCTGGCGGGTCAGCAAATGAATGGTTTCACCCCGTTGCAGATCCTTGACGGCAAGGAGCGCGGCGGTTTGCAGCCGGCTCGCCGCCACAGTGCATAAATCGATCATGGTTTCCCGTGTATTCATGACAGCAGTTCCGCCCTGATTCTTGTCCGCACACTATCCGGCAACCAACGCATCACAAATAGCTGCGACGGCTCCACCGAATCCAGGATATTTTTGATCAGCAGGCCAAGCTCGGTGTCGCCTTCCATGTACAGCCGTCGTCCGAAAAAAAGCGTGTCGGGGTCTTCCTCACGCAAGGCCAGCCTGAGAAAATCGCGCGCGCACGCGCCGATGGTCAAATCCGGCGTCGGGCTGAAGCGCCGCGCGACAAAGCCGCGACGATCGGTGCCGAGGAAAAACGCCAGCCTGGCGTCCGTCACCCGGATGCACACCGATTTGTTCCGCAACGGCAGCAGCCGCTCCGGCTGGATGCTGCGCCCCAGCATCCGATTCAGGCTCGCCGCCAGCAATACCGAATGCGGTGCAGGCGGCAGCAGCGCAAGCGCGTCGGCGATCGCCGCGGGTAAAACAGAATTTTGTTGTTTCATGTTGGCCGTCGCCTCACCCTTTCACCCCGTGCGGGGCACGAATTTGATCACCTGCTGCAATACTTCCGTATCCAGATGCGCCTGTGCCTGAAACTGGCCGGCATAGGCCAGTTCCTCCTGTTTTAACTCGTAGCAGTTTGCACCGCTGATATCCATCAGCAGCGCGGGCATGCCCGCCTGTTGAAAGGCGCGGTGGCGCTTGATGAAAAAGCTGCTGCAACACATGCCGATGTAAGCCGGGACATCGCGTGCTTTCATATCGGCAAGTGTCTCCACAAGATGTTCATAGTGGGTAACTGTGGTCACCTGCATGCCACGCTCCCGCGCCAGGCGATAAGCCTCCCCGACCTCGCACAGCCCGCATTCGGTGCAGCCGTCGCGCGAATGCCATTTGCACCAGGCCGGTTTTGCGCAGTACGGCACCAGCATGACACTTGCCTGGCTCAAAATCTGCCGCGCGCTTGCTGCCTGCGGGCTGTATACCATCAGGGCGTTAAGCTGCCTGCTGCTGAGCTGGACGTCACTGTGCAGGGATAGCTTGTCCAGCAGGATGTGTAATAGCCGCGCCACATCTTGCGCGCCAAATCCCAGCGTATCCGCGCCGTTCTCTCGAAAAAAATCCATGCTGCGCTGGTGCGTATGCGCTATCGGCAAACCTTGCAGCGCACGTTGTAATTTGCACAACAAATCGCCGGGATGTAGGCCGGGCTGCGCTGCCGCCCCTCGATCTTGATGGCGGCAATGCCGATGCGCATCAGTTCCGGCAACAGCTCCAGCGTGTTGAGGCTGGCCGGTTCCTCGATGGCGTAATAGGTTTCGCCGCCCACCTTGAAACGCCCCTTGCACAAGGTCGGGTAACCGGCATTTTCAGTATCGGCATAACGGTCTATCAATACGCCATTGAGCCGGGATTCCAGGCCCTGAGCGGTTTGTTTCCAGCGCACCGCCTTGGCGGGAGAACACACGCCGCAGGTGTTGGGCGATTCCCCGGTGACATAGGATGACAGCGCGCAGCGCCCTTCCACCATGACGCACAGGCTGCCGAAGCCGAACACCTCGATTTCCACCGAAGTATGTTTGCGCAGGTGTTCAGCCTGCGCCATGGAAAGGACGCGCGGCAGCACGGCGCGGCTGACACCGAACTGCTCCTGGTAAAAATTGATCGCCTCGTAGTTGGTCGCGGAACCCTGCACCGACAAATGCCGGCGCAGCTGCGGATGATGCTCTGCGGCGTATTGCATCAATCCCAGATCCGCCACAATGATCGCATCCACCCCCAGGCCGGCGGCCTGATCCACCGCGTCCTGCCAGCGTTGCCAATTCCCGGTTTGCGGGTAAGTGTTCAGCGCCACCAGGACTTTTGCTCCGGCTGAATGGGCAAAACGTATGCCCTCGCGGGCGGCGCTGGTGTCGAAATTCAGACCGGCGAAGTTGCGCGCGTTGGTACCGTCTCGGAAGCCGATGTAAACGCAATCAGCGCCGTTATCCACCGCAGCTTTCAATGCCGTCAAACTGCCTGCCGGACATACCAGGTCCAGCTTCGCTTCAGGCGACATGAGCCCATTCCTTTGCATAGTATTGATCCTGCGCGAACTGGCCCTGGCGGTGGTTGCGCCGCCGCAGTTCGGCTTCGATGCCGTTCAGCACATTCCATTTCTGTGAGCACCAGGCCGGCGCCAGCAGAATATCCTGCGCCGCCGTGCCGGTTACCCGGTGGAACACGATGTACTCCGGCGTGCGCTCGATCAGATCGGTGGCGATCGCAGGTAGTCGCCCATGCCGAGGGGCGAATATTCGCCGCGCCTCCACTGGTTCGCCAGTTGCGTGCCTTTCACCACGTGCAGCGGATGCAGCTTCAGGCCGTCCACGCCCAGCGCCAGTACCGTATCGAGGCTGCTGTGGTAGTGCGCATCGCTCTCGCCGGGCAAGCCGAGGATAAGGTGGGCGCACACCGGAATGCCGCGTCGTCTGGCGGCTACCACGGCGGTCCGGCATTCCGCCAGGCCGTGCCCGCGGTTGACGCGCGCGAGGGTTTCGTCAAAGGCGGATTGCAGCCCCAGTTCCAGCCACACTTCCAGCCCTTCCTCGCGGTAGCCGGCAAGCAGGTCAAGCACCGCATCCGGCACGCAATCCGGGCGCGTGCCCACCGCCAGGCCGATCACGTCCGGCTCGGACAGGGCTTCCCGATAGAGTGCGTCCAGCTGCTGCACGCTGGCGTAGGTGTTGGTGTAGGCCTGGAAGTAGGCAATGAAGCATCGCGCGCGGGTGCGCCTGGCAATTGCGCGCCGCCCGGAGGCAAGCTGGCTGGCAATGGAGGGCGCGTCGCGGCCATTGGGGCTGAACGCGAGGCATTATTGCAGAAAGTGCAGCCGCCGATGCCTTTGCTGCCGTCCCGGTTGGGACAGGTAAAACCGGCGTCGAGAGCAATCTTGTGCACCCGCTGGCCATGGCGCCGCAGCATGAACTGTCCGAAGGTGTGGATGTAGTCCGAAAGCGCCATAATCGTCAGCCTGCAAAGCTGGGCGTCGCATTCCTATCGGTAATTAATATATAAGGATACGTTAATCTGCGAGCAAGCTATCACAATAAAATTGTGGCGACAAGCGCGCCGAAGTGCCACCTTGACATGGATCAAGGCCAGCGTATACCGCGTCCGTTGGCATGGTAAAAATGGCCAGAATCGACCCCGATTTCTCCAAGTCGAAGCGCCGATGGCAAGCCCGGCCGACGAGACACATGCTGCTGCGCGGCTGCAGCTGGTGCGCTTATGAAAGCGCAGGCTTGCTGCCGTTAAGCAGATATTCCAGCAGTTCCCGCACTGGCCGGATGGCGGCGCCGAACGGCAGGCTTTCCGAGCCCCTGAAGAACAAGCCCTTGCCGATATCGCCGCGCAGGGCGGCGGCCAGCTGTGAATCGATGCAGAATTGTCCGGCCTTCGCGATGCCATCGCGCAGTCCGCACTGGGTCAGACAATGCAGCCCGGACGCGCAACGCTCCGGATGGCTTTTGGCATCCCCCTGCAGCTTGCTTTCCCGGCGCAGGTAATTTGCCAGCCATGGCGTCAGTACGGCGCGCGCAGGCAAGCCGGCAACGCTCATGAAAGTGACGATGTCTTCCGGCCTGGCCTCCGCCAGCACTTTTTTGAAATTGGGATGGGCGTCACTCTCCTCGGTAACCGCGAACGGTGTACCGAGCTGCACCGCGGCGGCGCCGAGTGCGAGCAGGTCGCGAATTTTTTCGTAGGTATTGATACCGCCGGCCGGGATCAGCGGGATCTGTTCGCGTTCGATGCCCATATCCTTGAACAACTGGAACACACTTTCCAGAACCCCGGGGAAATCGAAACGGGGATCGTTGATGTCCTCCGGCCTGGGGGCGCCAAGATGGCCACCGGCATAGCGCGGGTGCTCGATCACGATGGCGTCGGGCAGGCGCTTCTTGCGCATCCATTTCTTCAGCACGATGCCGATTCCACGCGCATCGGACAGGATGGGGATCAACGCCACCTCGGGAAAACCTTCGGCCAGTTCGGGCAGATCCAGCGGCAGACCGGCACCCATCACGACGGCCTGTGCCCCGCTCGCACACGCCTGGCGCACCAGTGCGGCATGCTCGGCCACCGCCTTCATCACGTTGACCGCCACCAGCCCCTCGCCACGCGCCGTGTCGAGAGCGGCTTTAATCTCCCGTTCCAGTGCCACCAGATTGAGTTTATCCAGCGCCGCCTTGTCCCGGCAATGCTTTCCCTGTGCCACCAGATCGGGGTGATGGTGGCGCAGGTCGATGCTGGCAATGGTGCCGACCGCGCCCAGCCGCGCCACCGCGCCCGCCAGCCGGTGCGCGGATACGCCCACGCCCATGCCGCCCTGCACGATGGGCAGCAAACGCCGGCCTTTAAGGTATAAGGGGGGCAAATCCGTCTCCAGCATATAGCCACCTCAAGACAACCGCCTCCCATGCAGGACAGGGTGGGAATTGGCGATCTTCATATCTGTGCAAAGCGCGTTATGCCGGAACCACAACATACCCATCGAAGGCTCCGGGTATCAGATCATGCTTAATCTTTTGCAGATCGTCCAGTTCCGCACCTTGCAGCATGGCAAGTCGGCGCCGAGCGGGCGAAACCTGGCACTGCGCCGGAGCTTCGCCCGACAGGATTTATTGCGGGGGTTTGTCCAGGCTTGCGCGACGGATCTCGATCTTGGCCTTGCTTTCCAGGCTGGTGAGATAGTCGGCAAAATCAACTTGCGCTGTCAATTGCGCAAGTTGATCTTGCACGGCCTTGACCTTGGCGGCATCTGCTGCTGGTGGAGGAATCACCCGGGTCACGCGTGCCAAGGTGTAGCTACCATCTGCGCCAACTGCACCGACATACGCAGGTAAATGCTGCGCATCAGCGCTAAATACAGGCTCAAGCAAATCCCTCGGTAAGGCAGTGGCCTGCTGCCGTGTAATCAGCTGGAATGCGCTCCATTGCACGCCGGGTTCCTTGCCCGCACGCAATTGCGCCAAATCCTGCTGGCCCTGTTTTTCGGCCAGCGCTATCGCCTGGGTGCGTTTGAGCTGCTGCTCAATGGCAGAGCGTACCGCATCCAGAGGTTGCAGCGCAGCGGGTTTGTATTCGAGCAGACGTGCCGACACCAATGTGTTGGGAGCAACTTCGATGGCTTCGGTATTGCGTTTGTTTTTCAGTACATCGTCAGAAAACAGCGCTTGCAGCATTTTTGGATTTGCCAGCAGGCTGCTGTCGCCTCCCTTACGGTTTAGCCAACCCGAGTCTGTCACTTGCAATTTAAGCGCATCGGCCACTGGCTTGAGACTGTCGGATTGTTCGTAAACTTGATTACTGAATGTTTCCGCCGCATCGGCAAAGCGTTTGCCGGCTTTCTGCGCCTGCAAATCGCGCACGATATCCGCCTCATCCAGACTGCGCGCGCGGGCAGGCCTGATGCCCGTCAATTCGATGATGTGGTAACCAAATTCACTCTGTACGGGCTGGCTGATGTCACCGCTACGCATTGCGAACACGGCATCTGCAAAAGGTTTAACCATTGCATTGCGCGGGAACCAGCCCAAATCGCCGCCCTGCAAGGCTGAACCCGTATCACTGGATTCATGTTTGGCGACTGCAGCAAAGCTGGCCGGGTCAGCTTTGACTTGCTGGTAAATGGCCTCGGCACGGGCTTTGGCCACAGCGCGTTTTTGGGCATCATCGCCGGGATTGACCGCAATCAGGATATGGCTGGCACGGCGCTGCTCGGGCTCGCTGTATTTGGCACTGTTCTGATCGTAATACTGCTTGACCTCGGCGTCGCTGATCTTAACCTGGCTGGCCAGCGCATCCTGCGCCAGCACCACATACTGGAAGCGCGCCTGTTCTGGCAAGGTGTAATCGGCCTTATGTGCGTTGTACCAGCTTTGCACATCCGCAGCACCCACCCGGGTCTGGCCCAGGAATTGTTCGGGCGTGAGCTTAATGGTGCTGATTTCGCGTTGCTGCTCATACGCCTGCAAAAAACGCGCGGCAACATTGGAGGGCACGATGGCTGAAGCCTGGAAAACCGAACGCACATCGTTAATCAACAATTCCTGGCGTAGCTGATTTTCAAACTCGCTGATGCTCATGCCTTGTTGGCGCAGCACCTGATCATAACGGGTTTGCGAGAACTGGCCGTTTTCCTGAAACGCGGGCAGGCTGGCAATAATCCTGGCCATTTCTGCGTCGCTGACCACCATGCCCGCTTTGCTGGCCGCATTGATAATCAGGCGCTGGTTGATGACGCCATCCAGAACCGATTTGCGAATTTTCGGATCATTAAACATGGCCGGATCATATGCTGCCCCCATGGATGCGCGCATTTCCTGCTGCTGCGCCTTGATGGCACGGTCGAATTCCTGGCGTGTCACCTTGTCGCCATTCACACTGGCAAGGACATCGCCATCGCCGCTCTTGTTAAAATAAGATTCCACTCCCCACAGCATGAAAGGAATGGTAATCAGCGCCAGAATGACTTTGGCGAGCCAGCCTTGTGCGCGTTCGCGAATTGCATCAAGCATAGTCGTTATGTATAGAGCTCAGGCAAACGAAAAAAGGCGAACTTGCGTTCGCCTTCCGTATTGGCGGAGTGGACGGGACTCGAACCCGCGACCCCCGGCGTGACAGGCCGGTATTCTAACCAACTGAACTACCACTCCAGATACCGGTGTTGTCATACTGGTGGTGGGTGCTGAGGGGTTCGAACCCCCGACATTCGCCTTGTAAGGGCGACGCTCTACCAACTGAGCTAAGCACCCGGAAAGGCGCTAGTTTACTGCATCTTTCAGCGCTTTTCCAGCGCGGAACTTGGGAACTTTGGCCGCTTTGATCTTGATTGCTGCGCCAGTACGCGGATTGCGGCCGGTGCGGGCAGCGCGTTTACCAACATAGAAAGAACCAAAACCAACCAGCGTTACCATATCACCTTTTTTCAGGGCAACTTTAACTGCATCAACAGCAGCATCCAATGCACGGCCTGCTGCTGCCTTGGAAATATCGGCAGATTCGGCGATAGCATCTATCAATTCGGATTTGTTCACGTGTGTCCCCTTTCTCGTAGAGTCAGCCACAGGAATACCCTGCATCCGCTTTATAGCAAGCCGGAAAAGCTTGTGTCAAGCGGCTTCCAGCAATTCCACATAAAAAACCGCCGCGTCGGGCGGCAATTCCCTGATCAGGCAAAAAAACTGCTAATGCTTGGTGACTACAGCCGCGACGTCAGCTTCAGCTGCTGCCACAGGTGTCCCCTCAACGGCAGGAATTGGCTCCCCAGGCAATGCTTCAGGCATCCGCTCCAGCGCCATTTTCAGCACCTGGTCTATCCACTTGACGGGCTGGATATCGAGCCTGTTCTTGATGTTTTCCGGAATCTCCACCAGGTCACGCACGTTTTCTTCAGGAATCAATACAGTCTTGATTCCGCCTCGATGTGCGGCCAGCAGTTTTTCTTTCAAGCCACCAATGGGCAGCACCTCGCCGCGCAGCGTGATCTCACCCGTCATTGCCACATCCGCGCGTACCGGAATGCCAGTCAGCACCGATACCATCGCGGTACAGATGCCTACACCGGCACTCGGTCCGTCTTTGGGTGTGGCACCCTCGGGCAAGTGGATGTGGATATCATTCTTCTGGTAAAAATCCTGCGGAATGCCCAATACTGCAGAGCGACTGCGCACCACCGACATCGCGGCCTGGATGGATTCCTGCATCACCTCGCCAAGCTGGCCGGTGGTGATCATTTTGCCCTTGCCAGGCAACAGTACGCTCTCGATGGTAAGCAGTTCACCGCCCACTTCCGTCCATGCCAGGCCGGTCACCTGGCCAATCTGGTTGTTCTTCTCGGCAACGCCATAGTTAAAGCGGCGCACACCCAGATACTTGTCCAGATTGCGGGCAGTCACGCTGATCTTGCTGGCTTTGCCCTGTTTCATGAGCAAGGCCTTGACGCCTTTGCGGCAGATTTTGGCGATATCGCGATCCAGGTTGCGCACCCCGGCTTCACGCGTGTAGTAACGCACGATGTCGCGCAACGCGCTCTCGGATATCACGAATTCTTCGGGCTTGAGGCCATTCGCCTTCATCTGCTTGGTCACCAGATAACGTTCGGCGATATTAACCTTTTCGTCCTCGGTATAGCCCGACAGACGGATGATTTCCATCCGGTCCAGCAGCGCGGCAGGAATGTTCAGGGTGTTCGCCGTGGCCACGAACATCACATCGGAGAGATCGAATTCCACCTCCACGTAGTGGTCTGCAAACGTATGGTTCTGCTCCGGATCCAGAACTTCGAGCAGCGCTGAAGAGGGATCGCCGCGGAAATCCTGCCCCATCTTGTCCACTTCGTCCAGCAGAAACAGTGGGTTACGGACACCGACTTTGCTCATGCTCTGCAGGATTTTGCCTGGCATGGAACCAATGTAGGTACGCCGGTGCCCGCGAATCTCGGACTCGTCGCGCACGCCGCCCAGCGCCATGCGGATAAACTTGCGGTTAGTGGCCTTGGCAATGGACTGCCCGAGCGAGGTCTTGCCCACTCCAGGCGGGCCCACCAGGCACAAGATCGGGCCTTTGAGCTTGTCCACACGCTGCTGCACCGCAAGGTACTCGACGATGCGTTCCTTTACCTTGTCCAGACCATAGTGATCGAGATCAAGTATCGTCTCTGCTTTTTTCAAGTCCTTGCTGATCTTGGTTTTTTTCTTCCAGGGCAATCCCACCAAGGTTTCAATGTAGCTGCGTACCACCGTCGCTTCCGCCGACATGGGCGACATCAGTTTGAGTTTTTTCAGTTCAGCCTCGGCCTTGGCGAGTCCTTCCTTGGACATGTGCGCTTCCTGGATGCGCTTCTCCAGGTCTTCGAGGTCGGCACCCTCTTCCATATCGCCGAGTTCTTTCTGGATCGCTTTGACCTGCTCATTCAGGTAATACTCGCGCTGGCTTTTTTCCATCTGGCGCTTGACGCGGCCACGGATGCGTTTTTCTACTTGCAGAATGTCAATTTCGCCTTCCATCAGGCTCATCAGATGTTCGAGACGGGCACGCACCGGAAACATTTCCAGGATTTCCTGTTTCTGTTCCAGCTTCAGCGGCAAGTGCGCTGCAATGGTATCCGCGAGGCGCCCGGCTTCGTCGATGCCAACCAGCGAGGTAAGTATTTCGGGTGGAATTTTTTTGTTGAGCTTCACATACTGGTCGAACTGCGCAACCAGCGCGCGGCGCATCGCCTCTGCCTCATTGTCGGCACTGGTGTCGTCGGCAGGCACCAGTTCGGCGTGCCCGACAAAATGGCTATCCACATCCGAATATTCGATCACCCTGGCGCGCTGATTACCCTCAACCAGCACTTTTACCGTGCCGTCCGGCAATTTGAGCATCTGCAATATCGTGGCAACAGTACCGATGGTGTACAAATCATCTGGCGAGGGCTCATCCTTGGCGGCAGATTTTTGTGCCACCAGCAGGATGTTCTTGCCCGATTCCATCGCAGTTTCCAGCGCCTTGATGGACTTTGGCCGTCCGACAAATAAAGGAATAACCATATGCGGGAACACAACAACATCTCGCAATGGTAAAAGCGGGAGCGTTAATTCTTCGGAATCTTGGAGTAAGGCCATGGTGGTGTTTAACCTTATGTCAGTGAAAATAGACCAGGACACCAAATGCGGGGCGGCTCATGCAAATTCAAGTCGCACCTGCACCGATGTGCCACAAGCGATTGAATCCAGGTGAAAACTTTTTTACTCGCGGGCGAACTTCAATATGCCCGCGATGTTTCAGGAAGCCACTTTTGGCTGGTCAGAATAAATGAGCAATGGCTTGCCGTCACCGCTGATGACCGATTCATCCACTACTACCTTAGTGACATTGTCCATGGAAGGAAGTTCGAACATGGTATCAAGTAGCGCGTGCTCAATAATGGAACGCAGTCCACGCGCACCGGTTTTGCGTTCCAGCGCGCGTTTGGCGATCGCTGCCAATGCGCTGTCACGAAACTCGAGTTCTGCACCCTCCATCTCGAACAGCTTGGCGTATTGTTTGGTCAGTGCGTTTTTAGGTTCGGTGAGGATGGTCATCAACGCCGCCTCGTCCAGCTCTTCGAGCGTGGCAACGACTGGCAGGCGCCCAACGAATTCAGGAATCAGGCCGAACTTGATCAAATCTTCCGGTTCCACATCGCGCAGCAACTGCGAAATATTGCGGCTATTATCCTTGCTTTTCACTTCTGCACCAAAACCGATCCCGCCTTTGGTGGAGCGGTTCTGCACCACTTTCTCCAGGCCGGAGAATGCGCCACCGCAGATGAATAGAATATTGCTGGTATCTACCTGAACAAATTCCTGGTTCGGGTGTTTGCGCCCGCCTTGCGGGGGGATCGAGGCAATTGTACCTTCAATCAGTTTCAACAGCGCCTGCTGCACACCCTCGCCGGATACGTCACGGGTAATCGAGGGATTGTCGGATTTGCGCGAAATCTTGTCTATTTCATCAATATAGACGATGCCGTTTTTTGCTTTTTCGACATCGTAATCGCATTTTTGCAGCAGCTTCTGGATGATGTTTTCCACATCCTCGCCCACATAGCCCGCTTCGGTAAGCGTTGTGGCGTCGGCGATGACGAAGGGCACGTTCAATAGACGCGCCAGGGTTTGCGCCAGCAAGGTCTTGCCCGACCCGGTGGGGCCGATCAGCAGGATATTGCTCTTGGACAGTTCCACATCATCTTTGCCGCCCTGGTGGCGCAAGCGCTTGTAATGGTTGTATACCGCGACCGAGAGAATACGTTTGGCGGTTTCCTGACCGATCACGTATTCACCCAGAATTTCCTGAATTTCGCGGGGAGTAGGCAAGTCGGATTTGCTGGACTTGCCGCCCTGCCCCTGCTGCACTTCTTCACGGATGATGTCGTTGCACAGTTCCACGCATTCATCGCAAATGAATACAGAAGGCCCTGCGATCAGCTTGCGGACTTCGTGCTGACTTTTGCCGCAGAATGAGCAATAGAGCAGTTTTTCGCCGCTTCCTTTATCTGACATAAAACTCTCCGTTGACTGAGGTGGCCGGCGTTAGCCGACGTTGTCCATGCGGCTGGTAATCACCTTGTCTACCAGGCCATATTTCACGGCTTCGTCCGCACTCATGAAATTGTCACGATCCGTGTCTTTCTCAATGGTTTCCTTGGATTGGCCGGTGTGATGCGCCATCATGCCATTGAGCCGCTCGCGCAGATAAATGATTTCCTTGGCGTGGATTTCGATGTCCGAAGCCTGACCCTGGAAACCACCGCTGGGTTGATGAATCATCATGCGTGAATTGGGCAGGCAAAAACGTTTTCCCTTGGCGCCTGCGGTAAGCAGGAATGCACCCATGCTGGCCGCCTGCCCCATGCACAGGGTACTCACATCCGGCTTGATGAACTGCATGGTGTCATAAACCGACAGCCCGGCAGACACCGACCCTCCGGGGGAGTTGATATACAGATAAATATCCTTGTCCGGGTTTTCCGATTCCAGGAACAGCAATTGCGCGACCACCAGATTGGCTGTGACTTCGTTCACGGGGCCTACCAAAAATACAACACGTTCCTTGAGCAGCCGCGAATAAATATCGTAGGCACGCTCACCCCGGCCGCTTTGTTCGACCACCATGGGTACCAGACCCAAGCCTTGCGGCTCCCAGCTACGGCTATCCATCATCCTGTTACGCCTTTCCCATCAATTCGTCGAAACTGACCGACTGGTCTTCGACCTGAACACGCTCCAGCGCCCATTCCACAACATTGTTTTCCAACGCCAGAGACTCGATTTCCTGCATGCGCTCGGGGGTTTGATGATGCCACTTTATCACTTCCTGCGGATCTTCGTAACTTTGCGCAAATTCCTGAATCAGGGCAGTGATCTGCTCCGGTTTGGCAGTCAGTTCATTGACGCGCACCGCTTCGGCAAGAATCAGCCCCAGGCTGACCCGGCGCATAGCCTGCTCAGCAAATATATCGGCAGGTAACGGCACATCATTAACATTCATGCCACGCGCCTGCATGTCTTTGCGTGCATTCTGCATCAGACGCTGGGTTTCCATTTCCAGCAGCGACCTGGGCACATCAATTTTGGTGCTGTCCAAAAACGCCTGCATGATTTGCTCTTTGAGCCTGGCATGAATGCGGTTTTTAACTTCGCGTTCCAGATTGGCCTGGATTTCAGCGCGCATTTTTTGCACGTCGCCATCGGTGATACCCAGGCTCCTGGCGAACTCGGCATCCACTTCCGGCAGCTGTGGCGCGGCTATATCCACAACCGATACCTCGAACGCAGCCGTTTTGCCAGCCAGCTCCCTGGCGTGATAATCGCCCGGAAAAGTCACGTTAAACGACGTGTTGTCGCCCGCTTTCACGTCAACCAGCGCCGTTTCAAACTCCGCCAGCGTGCGGCCTTCGCCCAGCACCACGCGGAAGCCCTTGGCTTCACCGCCGGCAAATACGGCACCGTCAATTTTCCCCACATAATCCAGCGTGACCAGATCGCCGGTCTGCGAAGCGCGGTCAACGGTATTGAACTGCACGCGCTGTTTGCGCAGTACATCCAGGGTTTTGTCCACATCGGCATCGCCTACCGTGACCACCGGACGCGTGATTTTGGCGGAGCCGATATCCCCCAGGGTAATTTCGGGGTAGACCTCGAACGTGGCGGAAAATTCGATGGCTTCCTTGTCCGCCGCATCGGTTCTGGGTTCAATGCGCGGATAGCCTGCCACTTTGAGCCGGTGTGCCTGTATGGCATCCATGAAACTCTTTTGCACGGCATCGCCCAGTACCTCCTGATGAATCTGGCCGCCGTATTGCTTGGTGACCAGGCTCAACGGCACCTTGCCACGGCGGAAACCATCCAGTTTGGTATTGCGGGCGATGTCGCGGAGGCGATTGTTGACCTCGGTTTCGATCTGTTGCATCGGCACGGCCAGGTTGATACGACGTTCCAGGGTGCTGATTTGCTCGAGGTTGACTTGCATGAGGAAAATCCTTACTGATGGACAAGTTATAAATTCTGGTGCGAAAGGGGGGACTCGAACCCCCACGCCTTGCGGCGCTGGAACCTAAATCCAGTGCGTCTACCAATTCCGCCACTTTCGCAAACCGCCAAGTGTAATATAATTGCTGCTTCGCTGTCAGCTTCTGTGCCCAATAGCGCCGGTTTATCGAGACTATTGCTCGCCACCCTACATGTCCGTTGGTCATTACGAAAATTTCCCGGTTGCGTCCATTCTGCTGCCGCGCCGCCTGCGCCACCCGGTCGCGGTCATTTACCGTTTTGCGCGCAGCGCAGACGATATCGCCGATGAGGGCGATGCGACCCCACGGCAACGCCTGGCCGGGCTCGATGCTTACCGCGCCGAATTAAGCCGCATCGAAGCGCGCCTGCCACCCCTCACACCATTATTCGTGCAGCTCGAAACCATCATCCGCAGGCATGCACTGCCGTTGCAGCCGTTCCGTGATCTGCTCGATGCATTTTCGCAGGATGTGGTCAAAACCCGCTACGCTCATTTTGGTGAGGTGATGGCGTACTGTAAAAAATCCGCCAACCCGGTGGGACGACTGATGCTCGCGCTGTATGGCGAAACCGATACACGCAGCGTGGCTTATTCCGATGCCATCTGTTCCAGTCTGCAGCTCATCAATTTCTTGCAGGATGTGGCGATCGACTACCAGAAAGGCCGCATTTATCTGCCGCAAGACGAGATGGCGAAATACCACGTGGACGAAGCGCAGATTGCGCGCCATGACGCCAGTGGACTGTGGCAGCCATTCATGCTGGCGCAGATCGAGCGTACCCGTAAAATACTGCAGGCCGGGGCGCCGCTCGGCAAGGTACTCAAGGGACGCATTGGGCTGGAGTTACGCATGATTATCATGGGTGGCGCCACCATTCTGGAAAAACTGCACAAGACCCGCGGCGATATCTACACCCGGCGCCCGCTGCTGAATAGCGCCGACTGGCTCAACATGCTGTACCGCGCCGTGCGCGCCAACTAGGACACCGCCTTGGATCCCCACCAGTACTGTCAGGACAAAGCCGCCGCCAGCGGTTCCAGTTTTTACTACAGTTTCATGTTCCTGCCCCCCCCCAGGCGCCGTGCCATTGTCGCGCTGTATGCCTTCTGCCGCGAGGTGGACGACATCGCCGACGAGTGTACCGACACCAACGTGGCGCGCACCAAGCTGGCCTGGTGGCGCGCCGAGGTGGCCGACCTGTACCGGGGCGAGCCGCATCATCCAGTAAGCCACGCCCTGGCACCGGTGATCAAGCAGTTCGACCTGCCCGCCGAGCAATTGCTGGAAATCATCGACGGCATGGAAATGGATTTGACCCAGCACCGTTATGCCGATTTCAAATCGCTGCGGCTCTATTGCCACCGCGTGGCGGGGGTGGTGGGCGAGCTGTCGGCGGTGATTTTCGGCCACACCGAGCGCGCCACCTTGCGTTATGCGGCGGATCTGGGCCTGGCCTTTCAGCTAACCAACATTATTCGCGACGTGGGCGAAGACGCCCGCCGCAACCGTATTTATCTGCCGATGGACGAGCTGGAACAGTTCAGCGTCAGTGCTGCCGACATCCTCAACGCACGCGAAACCGATAATTTCCGCCAGCTCATGGAATTCCAGTACCAGCGCGCCCAGCGCTTCTACGAACAAGCCTTCGCCGCCCTGCCCCGTGCCGATCGCAAGGCGCAGCGCGCAGGGCTGGTGATGGCGGGCATCTACCGCACCCTGCTGGAGGAAATCCGCAGCGAGGGATTCAAGGTACTCACCCAGCGCACCGCGCTCACCCCGCTGCGCAAGCTGTGGATCGCGTGGCGCACCTGGATGAAGGCTTGACCATGCACGTCGCCATTATCGGTGGCGGCTACGCAGGCATGGCTGCTGCCGTGACCCTGGCACAGCACGGGATAAAAGCGGCGCTATTCGAAGCCAGCCAGACGCTGGGTGGGCGCGCGCGCCGGGTGATACTGAACGACATCTGCCTGGATAACGGTCAGCACCTGCTGCTGGGAGCGTATAGCGAGACCTTGCGTTTGGTAAAACTGGTAGCGCCCGCTGATGCAGCATGGCTGCGGCGTCCGCTACAATTGCATACCCTGGGCGGGTTGCGGCTCTCTGCACCATACCTGCCCGCGCCGCTGAATACCTTGCTGGCACTGCTCGGCGCACGCGGCATGAGCGCCGGCGAACGTTTTCGCGCCATTCGTTTCATGCTGGTGCAACGCCGCGCGCATTTTAAATTAAGACAGGATATGCCGGTTGCGCAGTTGCTGGCGCACCACGCCCAGACGGCTGCATTGGTGGATAAACTGTGGGCGCCGCTGTGTATCGCCGCGCTCAATACGCCGATTGCCACCGCCTCGGCGCAGGTATTCCTCAACGTGCTGCGCGACAGTCTGGCGCGCCGCCGCAGTGACAGCGACCTGGTTTTTCCGGTACGTGATCTCTCCGCGCTGTTTCCGCAGCCCGCTGCGGATTTTGTCCGCACCCACGGCGGTGCCGTGACAACAGGGAAAACGGTGGAAGCGATTACCCAAACCGCAGCGGGTTTTTCTGTGCATGGCGGTAACTACACCCACCTGATCTGTGCCGTGGCACCGTATCAGGCAACGCGCCTGCTGGCCGGACTGGACGAGCTCAATCAGGTACGCACCCTTATCAATGCATTTCATTACCAGCCGATAGCCACGGTGTATTTGCAGTACCCTGCCCAGGTGATGCTCGCGAAACCCATGCTGGGCCTGGCTGGCGGACTCGCTCAGTGGGTGTTTGACAGGGGAATCACCCACCATCAGCACGGCCTGCTGGCCGTGGTCATCAGCGCCGAAGGCCATCACCGCAAACTTGCAGCGGCGGTGCTGGCGCAGCAAGTGGATGCAGAATTGCGCAGCGCGCTGGGGGCCTTGCCGGCGCCGCACTGGCATAAAGTCATTGTCGAAAAACGCGCCACTTATTCGTGCGATGCCGGGTTGCAGCGCCCGGCTCAGGCCACGGCGCTCAAAAATTTCTACCTGGCGGGGGATTACACCGCCAGCGATTACCCTGCCACACTCGAAGCTGCAACACAAAGTGGCGTAAAATGCGCACAACTGATATTGGAACAAACATGAAAAACTACCAGGCACCCTCTGATTTATTGAAAGACCGTGTCATCCTTGTCACCGGCGCCGGGCAAGGCCTGGGGCGCGAAGCCGCACTGGCTTACGCGGCACACGGCGCTACCGTAATCCTGCATGGACGCGACGTGCCCAAGCTGGAACAGGTTTATGACGAAATCGAAGCAGCGGGCTACGCGCAAGCCGCCATTATTCCGCTGGATCTGAATGTCGCCGATGACCAGGCTTATGAAGGCCTGGCTGGCTCGATCGGCATGCAACTCAAACGCCTGGATGGCATCCTGCACAATGCAGCCGCGTTTTACAGCGCGTGCCCGCTCGAACTGCAAACCATGGAGCAATGGCTCACGCTGATGCGCGTCAACCTGATTGCGCCATTTGCGCTGACCCGCGCGTGCCTGCCGCTGCTCAAACAATCGCCCAGTGCATCGGTGATCCTGACCGGCGAATCGCACGGCCATCACCCCGCAGCGTACTGGGGCGGCTATGCGGTATCCAAAGCCGGCATGGAACCACTGACGCAGATATGGACGCAGGAATGGGAAATGCTCTACCCCAACATGCGCATCAATACCCTGATCCCGGGACCAGTGGCCTCTCCCAAGCGCCGCAAGACCCACCCGGGCGAAGACCCCGACACGCTGCCGCAGATGCCCGACCTGATGCCAGCCTATCTCTATTTGATGGGCGCAGATAGTGCAGCCGTCAAGGGCCGGATCATCGAACTGAATAATGCCTGAAACCGGTGCCAGACTTGCCGACATGCCGCAGCTCAAACTGGGGCGCTACGAAATCGCCGCCGAAATCGGACGCGGCGCGATGGGCACTGTTTACAAGGCACACGATCCTCTGATTGAACGTACGGTTGCGCTCAAGACCATTCGTCTCGACCTGTCTCATCAGGCACACCAGGTATTCGAGGAACGCTTCTACCGCGAGGCCAAATCGGCTGGGCGCCTCAATCATCCCAACATCGTCACTATCTACGACGTAGGGGAAACCGACGGCAGTGCTTACATTGCCATGGAATACCTGCAAGGGGAGTCGCTCGATACGCTGCTCGATAACCACATCCGCCTACCCATTGAGCGCATTGCCCATATTACGCTGCAGATTGCCAATGGTCTGGCCTACGCACACCAGCATGGCGTCATTCATCGCGACGTCAAACCCGCCAACATCATCCTGATGCGCCGTGGCAGGGTAGTCAAGATTACCGATTTCGGCATTGCCCAGATCCCGACCAGCGCGCAAACCGGGGACGGCGCATTGCTTGGGTCGCCGCGTTATATGTCCCCCGAACAGGTGCAGGGCAGAATTGTGGACGGCCGCAGCGACGTGTTCTCGCTGGGTGTGGTGCTGTACGAGATGCTGACCGGACGCACGCCATTTACCGGTGACGACCTCAGCACCATTCTCTACAACATCATGAACTTCGAACCCGCCCCACCCAGCAGCGTGAACCAGGATGTGCCGCATGCATTCGATCGCATTGTCATGCGCGCACTGTCCAAGCAGCCTGCCGGGCGCTATCCAACTGCACGCGACATGGCCACTGACCTGCGCGCCCTGCGCGGTGTAACGCCAATGGTGGTTCAGCCTGTCAACCCTGCACCGGACACCCCCGCTACCCTGCTGGCGCGAACTCGGCAAACCGACAAGGCGATGTTGCGCACTTTGCTGAGCATGATCAGCCTGGGGATTGCCACCGTTGCCGTGCTGGCGATGATCGCACTGCTGGTAAGTTCGGACGCCAGTCATGCGCCCCCGGTCACGCATTACATTAGAGCCATCATTGCTGTGCCTGCGCCAATTGCCTCACCCAGCCAGTCGGCGGCACAAAAATTCATTTCGGTCCCAGCAGATCGCGTTCAAACGGTCAAAAACAATCAACCTAACCGGATTGCCATCGCCGCATTGGACAAAAAAATTCAGGCGCTCAAAATCAAGCGCGCTGAGTTACTGGCGAAATTTACCGAGCTTCATCCTGACGTGGTGATTGCCACCCTGCAGATCAAGCGCCTGGAAAAAGAAAAGCGCAAGCTGGCGCGAGAAAAAGGCTGAACCGGCGTCGCTACCCCTGCTCGCGCAGGTACGCCACCGCATCCTGCAGGCGTTCCACTGCAATGACGTCCATCCCCGCAATCGCCTGGCGCGGCTTGTTGGCAGCAGGCACGATGGCGCGGGTGAAGCCCAGCTTGGCGGCCTCTTTCAGGCGCTCCTGGCCACGCTGCACCGGACGGATTTCCCCTGCCAGACCAACCTCGCCAAACACTACAAGTTTATCCTGCATTGCCTTGTTTTTGAATGATGAAACTATCGCCAGCAGCAACGGCAAATCCGCCGCCGGCTCGTTGATGCGCACCCCGCCCACCGCGTTGATGAACACGTCCTGGTCATAACACGCCAGGCCGGCATGGCGGTGCAGCACTGCCAGCAGCATCGCCAGACGGTTCTGCTCCAGGCCGACACTGAGCCTGCGCGGATTGGGCGACGGCGACGACTCCACCAGCGCCTGAATCTCCACCAGCAACGGGCGCGTGCCCTCCTGGGTCACCATCACGCACGATCCGGGGACGTCGGCACTATGCCCGGACAGGAAAATCGCCGACGGGTTGGATACGCCTTTCAGCCCCTTGTCGGTCATCGCGAACACCCCCAGTTCGTTGACCGCGCCGAAGCGGTTCTTGAACGCCCGCACCAGTCGGAAGGCGGAACTGGTGTCGCCCTCGAAATACAACACCGTATCGACGATGTGCTCCAGCACGCGCGGCCCGGCCAGCGCGCCTTCCTTGGTGACGTGGCCGACCAGGAAAATCACCGTGCCGGTCTGCTTGGCGTAGCGCGTCAACTGCGCCGCACACTCGCGCACCTGCGCCACCGAACCGGGCGCGGATTGCAGCGCCTCGGAATAAACCGTCTGGATGGAATCGATTACCGCGATGAAAGGCTTGTGCTCGTTGAGCGTGGCGAGAATTTTCTCCAGCTGGATTTCCGCCAGCAATTGCAGATCTGCGGCATCCAGCTGCAAGCGATGCGCGCGCAAGGCAATCTGCCGCGCCGATTCCTCGCCGCTCACATACAGCGTCCTGTGCGCCGCACTCATGCCAGACAGCGCCTGCAACAGCAGCGTGGACTTGCCGATGCCCGGATCGCCGCCGATCAGCACCACCCCGCCCTTCACCACCCCGCCGCCCAGCACCCGGTCGAGCTCGCCGATGCCGGTGGCGACGCGCTCGTCCTCGACCGCTTCCACCGCAGCCAGTGACACCACCTGGCTCACCACCGACAGCGCGCTGTAGCGCGACGGCGCAGCGACCCCGGCAATGGTTTCCACCAGCGTGTTCCAGGCGTGGCAGGATGGGCACTGGCCTTGCCACTTGCTCAAAGTGTCGCCGCATTCGGTGCAGGAATAGAGGGTTTTTGCTTTAGCCATCAGATTATCCGTAGAACCGCTCAGGCCGGAAACACCCCGGTCGATAGATAGCGGTCGCCGCGGTCGCACACGATGGAAACGATCACGGCATTTTCCACCTGCTTCGACAGTTCCAGCGCCGCGAACAGCGCACCGCCGGAGGACACGCCGGCGAAGATGCCCTCCTCGCGCGCCAGGCGCCGGGTGGTTTCTTCGGCGTCGTGCTGGCCGACGTAGATCATCTGGTCGATGCGCGAGAAATCGCAGATTTTCGGCAGGTAGGCCTCCGGCCATTTGCGGATGCCGGGGATTTGCGCGCCGTCCTTGGGCTGCACGCCGACAACCCGGATCGCCGGGTTTTGTTCCTTCAGATAGCGCGCGGTGCCCATGATGGTGCCGGTGGTGCCCATGCTGCTGACGAAATGGGTGATGCTGCCTTCGCTATCGCGCCAGATTTCCGGGCCGGTGCCCTCGTAGTGCGCCAGCGGGTTGTCCGGGTTGGAGAACTGGTCGAGGATGATGCCTTTGCCTTCAGCCTGCATTTTATTGGCGACGTCGATGGCTTCCTCCATGCTGCCGGCCTTGCTGGTAAGCACGAATTCCGCGCCGAAAGCACGCATGGTCTGGCGGC
This sequence comes from Sulfuriferula plumbiphila, assembly GCF_009938015.1. NCBI lineage: Bacteria > Pseudomonadati > Pseudomonadota > Betaproteobacteria > Nitrosomonadales > Sulfuricellaceae > Sulfuriferula > Sulfuriferula plumbiphila. The sequence goes on from NZ_AP021884.1 coordinate 1,946,210, forward strand.
GTTCCAGGGACAGGTGCTCAGGCATGACCAGGATCATCCTGTAGCCGCGCATGGCGGCGGCCATCGCCAGCGCAATGCCGGTGTTGCCGCTGGTGGCCTCGATCAGGGTATCGCCGGGCCGGATGTCGCCGCGCGCTTCGGCGTGGGCGATCATGGACAGCGCCGGGCGATCTTTCACCGAACCGGCCGGGTTGTTGCCCTCCAGCTTGACCAGGATGGTGTTGCTGGTTTCGCCCGGCATGCGCTTGAGCCGCACCAGCGGGGTGTTGCCGACGAAGTCTTCGATGGTTTTGAACTGGGGCATAGCGGCCTCGGCACGAAATGAGTGATTGATCAGACAGGATTCACAGGATTTTTTAGTCTCAGCCAGTGTGCGCCGCGCGCAGCACCTCCACATAGCGTGCCGTACCCTGTTCCACGCTAAGCAGCGGTGCGTCGTAGCCGGCCTGGCGCAGGGCGGAAATATCGGCCTGGGTGAAGCTCTGGTATTTGCCCTTGAGCGCAGCGGGAAAATCCATGTATTCAATGATGCCGCGGGCTTGCAGCGTAGCCAGATCCAGCGGCGGCTCGCCGGCATGGGCACGGCAGGTGTTGATGACTGCTACCGCGACATCGTTGAAGGTCTGGCTGCGACCGGTGCCAAGGTTGAAAATGCCGGATTGCCCGGGATGGTCGAGGAACCACAGGTTGACCTTGACGACGTCTTCGATGGAAACAAAGTCGCGGCGCTGTTCGCCGTTGGCATAGCCGTCGCAGCCTTCGAACAGCTTCACCTTGCCGTGGGTGCTGTACTGGTTGAAGAAATGGAACGCCACCGAGGCCATGCGTCCCTTGTGCTGCTCGCGCGGGCCGTACACGTTGAAATAGCGGAAACCGGCGATCTGCGCGGTCTTGTCGTGCCACATGCGGCGCACCGCCTGGTCGAACAGGAACTTGGAATAGCCGTAGACATTGAGCGGCGACTCGTGCGCGCGCTGTTCGCTGAACACGCTGCCCGCGCCGTACACCGAAGCGGATGAGGCATACAGGAAAGCGGTGTTGTTTTCCTGGCAAAAATTGAGCAGATCCAGGGAGTAGCGGTAGTTGTTTTCCATCATGTAGCGGCCGTCGGTTTCCATGGTGTCGGAACACGCGCCCTCGTGGAACACCGCCGCCACCTCACCGTCCAGTGCATCCGAGTGGATGAGTTCGAGAAATTCGTGTTTGTCCAGGTAATCCGCAATTTCGCAATCGGTGAGATTCCTGAATTTGTCGGCTTTGGCGAGGTTGTCCACTGCGATAATGTCGGTAATGCCACGCTCGTTGAGCCCCTTGACCAGATTTGCGCCAATGAAACCCGCTGCGCCAGTAACGATGTAATACATGCTGTTTCCTTAATTGATTAGACAGGATTAACAGGATTTCTCAGGATTTACATTGAGCAACCCGATTTTTCCTGTAAAAAATCCTGTTAATCCTGTCCATGCTTTGCTATTCCTCAAACAACTCTTGCGGGTGCACCACCGCCGTACCCAGCTTGCCGACCACGATGCCGGCCGCACGGTTGGCCCAGGTGACGGATTCCTCCAGGGTCAGACCGGCCGCCAGCATGACACCCAGGGTGGCAATCACGGTATCGCCCGCGCCGCTGACATCAAACACCTCCTGCGCCTCGGTGGCCTGGTGGAACACACCCTCGGCAGTAAACAGGGTCATGCCTTCCTCGCTGCGGGTGACCAGCAGACCTTTCAGGTTCAGCTCCAGACGCAGCGCTGCGGCCTTGGCACGGAATTCGTCCTCGCCTTTCCAGCTCCCCGCCACTTCGCGGAATTCGCTGCGGTTGGGGGTAAGCAAGGTGGCATTGCGGTAGCGTGCGTAGTCGTCGCCTTTGGGATCGACCAGCACCGGCACCCCGCGGGCGTTGGCGGCGGCAATCATGGCTTCAATGTGCGTCAGCCCGCCTTTGCCATAGTCGGACAAAATCACCAGCGCGTAATCCGCCAGCATGGCATGGAAGCGGTCCAGCTTGTCGGCCAGCACGGCATGACTGGGCGGCGTTTCGAAATCAATGCGCAGCAACTGTTGCTGACGGCCGATGACGCGCAGCTTGATGATGGTCGCCAGCGTGGCGTCCTGGTGCAGGCTGGCGTGGATGCCATCCGCCTGCAGCAGACGGGCGACGGCAGCGCCCGCTTCGTCGGCGCCGACAACAGATAACAGGGTGCTGTTTGCACCCAGCGCTGCGGCATTGCGTGCCACGTTGGCGGCACCGCCCAGGCGTTCTTCCTGACGGTTGATCTTGACCACCGGCACCGGCGCCTCGGGCGAAATGCGCGCCACATCGCCAAACCAGTAGCGGTCCAGCATCACATCCCCCACCACCAGGATGCGCGCGCCGGCCAAAAGCCGATCCGGTTTCATTGGCGGCCGATGGCGAGGTATTCGAAACCTGCCGCGCGCATGCTGGCCGGGTCGTACAGATTGCGGCCATCAAAAATCAGCGGCGTTTTCAACGCGGCCTTCATCGCGCTGAAATCCGGGCTGCGGAAAACTTTCCACTCAGTGACGATGGCTAGCGCATCCGCGCCCTGCAATGCCGCCATGGGATTATCCACCAGTTGCAATTGCGGATGGTCGCCATAAATACGCCGGGTTTCATGCGCGGCTGCCGGATCGTGCGCGGCCACCTTGGCACCGCGCTCCCACAAACCCTCCATCAGTACGCGGCTGGGCGCCTCGCGCATGTCGTCGGTGTTGGGTTTGAATGCCAGCCCCCAGACAGCGAAGGTCTTGCCTTGCAGATCATTGCCAAAGCGGGCAATGATTTTGTCCAGCAGTACGTGCTTTTGCGCATCGTTGGCGACTTCCACCGCATCGATGACATGCATCGGCGCACCGTATTCACCCGCTGTGCGGCGCAGCGCCTGTACGTCTTTGGGGAAGCACGAGCCGCCGTAGCCACAACCGGGATAGAGGAAGTGATAGCCAATGCGCGGATCCGAGCCAATGCCGTGACGCACGTTTTCAATGTCCGCACCGAGTTTTTCCGCCAGATTGGCGAGCTCGTTCATGAACGAAATGCGCGTCGCCAGCATGGCGTTGGCGGCATATTTGGTCAGTTCCGCCGAGCGGATATCCATTGTAATGAGGCGTTCGCGGTTGCGCTGAAACGGGGCATACAGGGTACGCATCATCTGCGTGGCATGCTCGTTGTCGGTACCGATGACGATGCGGTCCGGGCGCATGAAATCCTCTACCGCGGCGCCTTCCTTGAGGAACTCCGGGTTGGAAGCAACGCTGAATTCCAGCTTGACCGCACGCCGCTCGAGCTCTTCCTGCAATGCCGCACGCACCTTGTCGGCGGTGCCGACCGGCACGGTGGATTTGTCCACCACCAGCTTGTAATCGGTCATGTGTTTGCCGATGTTACGCGCGGCGGCGACCACGTATTGCAGGTCGGCGGAACCGTCCTCGTCCGGCGGCGTGCCCACGGCAATGAACTGGATCGCGCCGTGCTGCACGGCGGCTTCAATATCGGTGGTAAAACGCAGGCGGCCCGCGGTCACGTTGCGCTTGACCATGTCCTCCAGACCGGGCTCGTAAATGGGGATGCCGCCGCCCTGGAGGATGGCAATTTTTTTGGCGTCCACGTCCAGGCACAGCACGTCGTTGCCAACTTCGGCCAGACAGGTTCCGCTTACCAGGCCGACATAGCCTGTTCCGATGACCGTGATTTTCATGTGTTCTCCCAGTTTGATATTTCGGTGTGGATGCCCTGCAAAGCCTTGAGCGGATCTGCCGCATGGGTAATCGGCCGGCCAATCACCAGATAGTCCGAACCTGCCGCCAGCGCCGCAGCCGGTGTCATTACCCGCTGCTGATCACCCAGCGCCGCCATGGCCGGACGAATGCCGGGGGTGACCAGGCAAAACGGCTGCCCAAACGTGCGCTTAAGCAGGGCTGCCTCCTGCGCCGAACATACCACGCCATCCAGCCCCGCAGCATGGGTCAGAGACGCCAGGCGCAGCACTGCGTCCTGCGGGCTGCCGGCAACGCCAATCGCCGCCATATCCTGTTCGCCCATGCTGGTGAGGAGGGTGACGGCAATCAGCAGCGGGCGCTGCGCTGATTCACCCAGCGCCTCACGTGCAGCGCGCAACATGGCAGTCCCGCCCATGGCATGGACATTCATCATCCACACACCAAGGTTTGCCGCTGCCTTGCAGGCAAGTGCTACGGTGCTGGGGATGTCATGGAACTTGAGGTCAAGAAACACCGCAAAGCCCTTGTCGGCGAGCGACTCCACAAAGCGGGGACCGGCGGCAGTGAATAGCTGCTTGCCAACCTTGAGACGACACAACTGCGGATCGAGCTGAGCGACCAGCGCCATGGCGCTGTCTGCGTCCGGGTAGTCCAGCGCGACAATGATTTTCGGATCCTTCATTCTTCCCTTTTCTGCGGCGGAAAACTGTCCCAGCTGCCGCATGCCGGGCAATGCCAGAAGAATTTGCGCGCCTTGAAGCCGCATTTTTCGCATTGATACATGGACTGGCGCTGGCTGTAGCTGTACACCAGCCCCTTGATGATTTGCAGGTCCTGGCGGCGCTCGATGGGGGCGCCCAGCAGTTCGGCTTCCACATAGCGGTCCAGACCGCGCAGGCTTGGGCTGCGGCGCAATTCTTCCTGCGCCAGCTGATAGGCTGCCTCTGCGCCCTGGGTTTTGAGCGTACCGGCGAAAACCGCGTTGAACAGCTCAAATGACGGATGCCGCGCCAGTGCAGCGCGCAGCCACGCCAATCCCTCCGGCTCGCGTCCCAATGCACGATAGCAGTCCATCAGGCGATCGGTAATCAGCGCCAGATGGACGCTACTCTGGGCTTCCACACGTTTCCACAATGCGATTGCGGCTTCATGTGCACCATTGGCGGCCTCGATTTCGCCCAGCAACATGTTGGCACGCACGCAATTGCGGTTAACCGCCAGCGCTTCTTCAAGATGCGCACGCGCAGCTTGCGGGTTACCGTGAACGTTTTCGATGGTGGCGAGCTCGCAAAAATAATGCGCGATTTCGATGTGATACGGCTGGCTGGAAATCAGCGCAAGTTCGCGTGCGGCGGCAATCGCCTTGTGCCAGTCCTTCACCTGCACATAAATTTCCAGCAGGAATTTGCGCGCCTGACCGGCATATGCGGTTTTTTCCAGCCGGTTGAAAATATCCTCTGCGCGATCGAGCAGACCCGCCTTGAGATAATCCTGACCCAACTCGGACAGCGCCTTGAGCTTTTGCTCATCGGGCAGGTCATCGCGCTCGACCAGATTCTGGTGCATACGAATGGCACGCTCCACCTCGCCGCGCTTGCGGAACAGGCCACCCAGGGCAAAGTGCAGATCCACTGTGTCGCTGTCCACTTTGACCACTTCAATAAAGGCTTCGATGGCCTTGTCCGGCTGCTCATTGAGCAGGTAATTGAGCCCCTTGAAATACGAGGCGGGCAGACTGCGCGATTCGCTCATCGCGTGACGAATGTCGACGCGCGCGGCCAGCCAGCCCAGGCCAAAAAACAGCGGCAGCGCCAGCAGCCACCAAAGTTCAAATTCCATTATTGTTGTTCGCTCAATTAATTGGGTGACATCTCATCGGGCAAGGCAATTTGCCTGGCCTCGGCATCCTTGCGCAGGCGTGCCAGTTCGCGGCGCTGCCGAAACAGATAGCCCATGCATGCGGCGACGCCCACCACTGCACCTGCCACAAAAAACATCAGTAGGATCAGCACCAGTGGCGCCTGCCATTCATAGCCGAGGTAGTAACTCAGGGTAACCACATCGCTATTCTTTATCGCAAATCCGAGCAGCAAGATGAACAAAACCCCTTTCAGTATCCACCCAAGATAACGCATCGATTACTCCTGCTCATCGGCAATGCCTGATTTTAACCTTTGCGCCCCGCTTCGCCCATAAAAAAACGGCATGTCTTGCGACATGCCGTTTACTTGGAGCTTGCCCGTGAATAATGTGGCGTTAAATCATTCACGGACAAGCCATTAGGCCCGCTGAACTCAGACTGCCTTGCAATCCACGCGCTCACGCAACTCTTTACCAGCTTTGAAGTGAGGCACGTATTTCTCGGGCACTGCCACCTTCTCGCCGGTTTTAGGGTTGCGCCCCAGGCGCGGGGGACGGTAGTTCAGGCTAAAGCTGCCAAAACCGCGAATTTCGATCCGCTCCCCTTCAGCCAGGCTTTTGGAAACTGCGTCCAGTATGGTCTTGACCGCCAGTTCTGCGTCGGTAACGACCAACTGGGGATAGCGCGCGGCAAGCCGCACAATCAGCTCCGACTTGGTCATGGACACGCCTTTCAGGACTCGAGGTTCTTATTATCAAGCTTGGCCTTCAATAGCGCACCCAGACTGGTCGTGCCGGTACTCGCGGATTGATCGCCCGCCAGCTTTTGCAGTGCCTCGGTCTGTTCAGCATTATCCTTGGCTTTTACCGAAAGATTGATACTGCGGTTTTTACGGTCGATATTGATGATCATCGCCTCAACTTCGTCGCCGTCCTTGAGGTGAGTGCGGATGTCTTCCACGCGATCACGCGACAGCTCGGAGGCACGCAGATAACCTTCAACTTCATCCGCCAGCTGGATCACGGCACCTTTGGCATCCATGGATTTGACTGTGCCTTTGACCATGCTGCCCTTGTCAAAAGCAGACACGTAATTGTTGAACGGGTCGCCTTCCATCTGTTTGACACCCAGCGAAATACGCTCGCGTTCCACGTCGATGGCCAGCACCATGGCTTCCACTTCATCGCCTTTCTTGAAGTTGTGCACGGCTTCTTCGCCAGGCTGACTCCAGGACAGATCGGACAGGTGCACCAGGCCATCAATGCCGCCAGGCAAGCCGATGAACACGCCAAAGTCGGTAATCGACTTGATCTGGCCGCTCACCTTGTCGCCCTTCTTGTGATTCATTTCGAAATCATCCCACGGGTTGGACTTGCACTGCTTCATGCCCAGGGAAATACGGCGGCGCTCTTCGTCGATCTCAAGCACCATCACTTCCACTTCATCGCCCAGCTGAACCACTTTGGACGGATGCACGTTTTTGTTGGTCCAGTCCATTTCGGACACGTGCACCAGACCTTCGATGCCCGGCTCGATTTCCACGAACGCGCCGTAGTCGGTCAGATTAGCCACTTTGCCGAACATGCGGGTACCGGTTGGGTAACGGCGCGACAGACCACTCCATGGGTCGTCGCCCAATTGTTTGATACCCAGGGAAACGCGGTTTTTTTCCTGGTCGAACTTGAGGATTTTGGCTTCCACTTCGTCGCCCACCTGCACCACTTCGGACGGATGCTTGACACGACGCCAGGCCATGTCGGTGATGTGCAGCAGGCCGTCGATGCCGCCCAGATCCACGAACGCGCCATAGTCAGTGATGTTTTTGACCACGCCCTTGACGATGGCACCTTCCTTGAGGCTGTCCATCAGCACCTGGCGATCGGCACCCATGCTCTGTTCCAGCACAGCGCGACGCGATACCACCACGTTGTTGCGCTTGCGGTCGAGCTTGATGACCTTGAATTCCATTTCCTTGTTTTCGTACGGCGCGGTGTCCTTGACCGGGCGGATGTCCACCAGCGAACCGGGCAGGAAGGCGCGGATACCGTTCACCATCACAGTCAGACCGCCCTTGACCTTGCCGTTGACCATGCCGGTGACGATTTCGCCGTCTTCCATGGATTTCTCCAGGCTGATCCAGGCCGCCAGGCGCTTGGCCTTGTCGCGCGACAGCTTGGTCGAACCATAGCCGTCTTCAAGCATCTCAATGGCCACGCTGACAAAATCGCCTATTGCGACTTCAAGCTCGCCATGGTCATTACGGAATTCTTCGGTAGCAATCAGGCTTTCGGATTTCAGCCCGGCGTTTACGGTGACGAAATTATCGTCAATCGCCACGACTTCGGCGGTAATGACTTCACCCGCGCGCAGTTCCTGGCGCGTCAAGCTCTCTTCAAAGAGGGCGGCAAAGCTTTCAAAACTGGGTTCGGTAGAGGAAGAAGCAGTAGACATCATGAAAAGTAAAGGCCTAAAAATCCGCGTTCAGATGCGGGGTAAATTATCACAAAGCCCAAACCCGGTAACCGGGTTCAAGCACCTTGCCCGGATTGCCTGGCCTGATAGCAAGCCAGCACCGTGGCGACCGCCTGGTCGATGGACAGGTGCGTGGTTTCCAGCAGGATGGCATCCGCGCCTTGCTTGAGTGGCGCTACGCTACGTGCCGCATCACGCGCATCACGTTCGCTTAACTCTTCAAGCAAGTTTGACAGATTAGCATCGAATCCTTTTTCCATCAACTGCTTATAACGACGTTGCGCACGTTCCTCGGCACTGGCTGTGAGGAAAATTTTGGTCGCAGCATCGGGAAACACCACCGAGCCCATATCGCGTCCATCGGTTACCAGACCGGGTGCCTGACGGAAGGCACGCTGGCGTTCCAGCAGGGCGGTGCGCACCGCAGGCAGCGCCGCCACCTTGGACGCGCCATTACCAATTCTCTCGGTGCGCAATTCATCGCTCACCCGTTCACCGTCCAGCCAGATTTCACCGCCCTCGAAACGCACATCCAGATTGCGCGCGAGTTGCGCCAGCGCCGCCTCATCATCCAGCGCGACACCACGCCGCTGCGCCGCCAGTGCGGTAAGGCGGTATAACGCCCCGCTGTCCAGATAGTGGAACCCCAGTGCGCGCGCGACCAAGGCCGCGACCGTGCCCTTGCCGGAAGCGGAAGGGCCGTCTATCGCAATGACAGGGATGTCCGTGCTCATGACCGAGCGCTGGGTTATCGAGGCAAACGCCTCGAAATATCCCGGGAACGTCTTGTTCACGCATTTCGGGTCGTTAATCCGCACTGCCACGCCGCCCAGTGCCACCAGCGAAAAGCACATCGCCATGCGGTGGTCATCGTAGGTATCAATCGTTGCGGGTTGAAGCTGCACGGGCGGCGTCACACGCAGGAAATCCGCGCCCTCCTCCACTGTCGCTCCCAACTTGCGCAGCTCCGTCGCCATGGCGTGGATGCGGTCGGTTTCCTTCACCCGCCAGCTGCCGATATTGCGCAGCATGGTAGAGCCCTGCGCAAACAGCGCCGCCACCGCGATGGTCATGGCGGCATCGGGAATGTGATTGAAATCCGCGTCGATGCCATGCAGGCGACCCTGTGCCGACGCCTCCACCCAGTTCCCGCCCATCGCAATGGTTGCGCCCATCTGCTGCAGCGCCTCGGCAAAGCGGATGTCGCCCTGGATGCTGGCGCTGCCCACGCCTTCCACCCGCACCGGGCCGCCGCCGATGGCGCCCGCCGCCAGGAAATATGACGCCGAAGACGCATCGCCTTCGACGTAAATGCTGCCGGGGCTGCGGTAAACCTGGCCCGCAGGCACGGTAAAGGCTTGCCAGCCGTCACGCTCGACTTCCACGCCGAAGCGGCGCATCAGGTTCAGCGTAATCTCGATGTAGGGCCTGGAAATCAGTTCGCCGATGACCCGGATGGTGATGGATTTGCCGGTAAGGGGTGCCGCCAGCAACAGCCCGGTCAGAAACTGGCTCGACACATTACCGCGCACCGCCACCTCGCTTGCTTCCGTCAATTGCGCAGGCGCAATCTTTAACGGCGGGAAATCCGCGTTGTCCAGGTAGTCGATCTGCGCACCGAGTTGGCGCAAGGCATCGACCAGATCGCCGATGGGTCGCTCATGCATGCGCGGCACACCACGCAAGGTGTAATTGCCGCCGCAGAGCGCCAGGGCCGCCGTGAGCGAGCGGAACGCGGTGCCCGCATTGCCCAGCGACAACTCGGCCTGCTTGACCGGAAACGCCCCGCCCACTCCCTGTACGACATAGTCTTGCGTGTCACCGCGGCGGATCCAGTTCACACCCAGACAGGCAAGCGCATCCAGCATCACGCGGGTATCGTCGGAGTCCAGCAGGCTTCTCACATCCGTTGTGCCCTGCGCGAGCGCGGACAACAGCAGAATGCGGTTGGAGATACTTTTGGAACCGGGTAACTGAATCGTGCCCCGGGCGCGAGTCAGCGGGGAGAGGTCGAGAAATTCCATCATCAATTTTTTGGCGAATGCTTGGGAAATATATGGGATCAGCGCGATTATCCACCAGACCAGCGCACACGCGCCGTTTGCGCACGCCTGAACGCCGCTTCCAGCGCTGTTGCATCCTCTGCCGCCAAGGCTGCCCGCATCTGCTCCAGGCTTGCCTGATACTGCGCAATTTCACTTAACAATGCTTCCCGGTTCGCCAGTGCAATATCGCGCCACATTTCCGGGCTGCTGGCAGCGATGCGGGTAAAATCGCGGAAGCCGCTGGCGGCGAAGCTGAACAGGGTGTCGGCATTGTCGCGGCGGGCGATCATGTCCACCAGTGTGTAGGCCAGCAGGTGCGGCAAATGGCTGACCGTGGCGAAGATGGCATCGTGTTCGATGCTGGGCATTTCGCTGACCTTGGCACCGCAGGCTTGCCAGAGCGCGCGCACTTTTTCCATCGCAGCCTGATCCGATTGCGGCAGGGGCGTGAGGACGACATTCCTGTCTTGATACAGGTCAGCGCGGGCGGCACCGGCTCCGCAGGTTTCCGCACCGGCGATGGGATGGCCGGGTACGCAGTTGGGCAGGTGCGCAGCGAGGTGTTGTTGCATCAACGCGGCCACATCCTGCTTGGTACTACCGGCGTCGGTGATGAGGGTTTCCTCACCCAGGTGCGGCGCGATGGCTTGCATCAGGACGGCCATCTGGCCAACGGGCACGGCGAGCAGCACGACGTCCGCGCCTTGCACGGCTGTTGCGGGCGATGCGGCGATGCGGTCGATGATGCCGAGCTTGAGTGCCGCTTCAAGGTTGGCCCGGCTCCGCCCCACGCCAACCACTTCACCTACCGCAGCGGCCTGCTTCAGCGCCAGCGCGACCGAACCGCCGATCAGTCCGACACCGAATATGGCGAGTTTGTTGATGTGCGTGGTCATTGTCTACGCCGTGTTGAAAGACATTTTAGCCACGGAGGGCACAGAGCACACGGCGTTTCCTTTGTGATATTTTCTCTGTGTTCTCCGTGGCGAATGCATTTAGATATCCCGGCCCAGCACCTGGGCGATGCCCTTGAGCTCGACCATCAGGTTCTTGAGCTCATCGGGATTCAGCGCCTGATCGGCGTCACACCAGGCTTCGCAGGGTTTGGGGTGCATTTCCACCAGCAGGCCGTCAGCACCGGCAGCGATGGCAGCGCGGGACAGTGCAGGCACCATCCACGCCTTGCCGCCTGCATGGGAGGGGTCAACAATCACCGGCAAATGAGTTTCTTTTTTCAGCACCGGGATGGCAGTCACATCGAGCATGTTGCGGTAGTAAGTCTCGAAACTGCGCACGCCGCGCTCGCAGAAGATGATGTTGTGGTTGCCGCCGGCGGCAATGTATTCGGCCGCCATCAGCCACTCGGAGACGGTTGCGGACATGCCGCGCTTGAGGATGACCGGCTTGTTGGTGCGGCCCACTTCTTTGAGCAAATCGAAGTTCTGCATATTGCGCGTGCCGATCTGGATCACGTCCACATTCCATTCCAGAAAGGTGTCGAGCATGCGCACGTCCATGAGCTCCGTCACGATGGGCAGGCCCTGTGCGTCGGCGGCCCTGCGGAACATTTCCAGGCCTTCCACGCCCTTGCCCTGGAAGCTGTAGGGGCTGGTACGCGGCTTGAAAGCGCCGCCGCGCATCAGGCGGCAACCGGCTGCTTTCACAAATCGGGCGGCGGCGTCCATCTGTTGCCGGGTTTCCACCGAGCACGGACCGCCGATAACCTGGATGGTGTTGCCGCCAAGTGGAATCCCCTTGATGTCAATGACGCTATTTTCCTTGTGCCACTCGCGCGCCACGATCTTGTAAGGTTTGACGATATGCATGGACTGTTCCACGCCTGGCAGGGCGTCAATCAGTTCCTGATCTATACTGCGCTCGTCGCCGATGGCGCCAATAATGGTGCGCTCAACGCCGCGCGAGATATTGGCATCGCAGCCATATTCCTTGATTTTTTTTACTACCCCGTCAATCTGGGTTTCCGTTGCCTCGGGGCTCATTACGACGATCATGCTTGCTCCTTAAGGGCGCTTTCCAGCGCCTGCAAAAATGTTGTGTTTTCAGCGGCCAGACCGATGCTGACGCGCAGGTGTTCGGGCATGGCGTAATTGCCGATGGGGCGGACAATCACACCTTTTTCCAGCAGGCGCCGGTTCATGGCAGCGGCATTGCCGATGCGGATGGCGAGGAAGTTGCCAAACGACGGAATGTAGTCTAGCCCCATCAACAGCAGGCCCTGGGTAATCTGGCGCATACCGAGCTGGTTTAATGCGTAGCTGCGCGCGATGAAATCGGTGTCGTCGAGCGCGGCGGCAGCCGCGGCCAGCGCCAGGCTGTTGACGTTGAACGGTTGGCGCACGCGGTTCATCATGTCGGCCACCCCGCGGCTGGTCAACCCATAACCTACACGCAAACCGGCCAGACCGTAAGCTTTGGAGAAGGTGCGGCTCACCACCAGATTGGGAAAACGCTGCAGCCACGCCAGTGCCTCGGATTGTTTATCCTGCGGCAGGTATTCACCATAGGCTTCGTCCAGCACTACGATGACGTTTTCCGGCACGCGCTGCAGGAAAGCCAGCAGCTCCGGATTGGCTAGCCAGGTGCCGGTGGGGTTGTTGGGGTTGGCGATGAATACCACGCGTGTATCGGCGCGGATGGCGTCGAGCATGGCATCGAGGTCATGACCATAGTCATGCGCGGCGGCCTCGATACCTTGCGCCCCTACTGCCTGGGTAGCGAGCGGATAGACGGCAAAAGCATGCCGGGAGAACACCGCCGAGCTAGCCGGTGCAAGGAATGCCCGCGCCACCAGTTCCAGTACATCGTTGGAGCCGTTGCCGAGCACGATCTGCCCGCCAGGCACGCCCAGCTTGCGGGTAAGCGCGGCTTTCAACTCGAAGCCACTGCCGTCCGGATAGCGCGCGATGTCGAGCAGCGCGTTATCAATTGCGGCCAGCGCCTTGGGGCTGGGGCCGAGCGGATTTTCGTTGGATGCCAGTTTGACGATGCTGTGCTCGGCCAGGCCGAGTTCGCGTGCCACTTCTGCAATCGGCTTGCCTGGCGGATACGGCGCAATGGCGCGCACGTATTGCGGGGAAAGATCACACAGGTTCATTATTCTGGTCTACAGAACGCCTACCGGGTAAGCACCCAGTATTTTCAGAAACGCCGCTTTTTCCTGCAATTCAGTCAGTGCTGCGGCGACAGGCGGTTCATCGCGGTGGCCCTCCACGTCAATAAAAAACACATACTCCCACAAGCCGGAGCGCGCCGGGCGCGATTCAAATTTGGTCATGGAAACGCCATGGCGCGCCAGGGGCTGCAACAGTTCCACAACCGCGCCAGGCCGATTGTGCGCAGACATCAGCAGCGAGGTCTTGTCGTGGCCTGAGGGAGTCGCATCATGCTTGCCTATCACCAGGAAGCGGGTGGTGTTGTCAGGGTCGTCTTCAATATTCTCGGCCAGGCGCTGCAAGTCATACAGTTCGGCGGCTGCCTCACCTGCAACTGCCAGTGCGGCAGGGTCGGCTGCGGCCATGCGCGCCGCTTCGGCGTTGCTCGCCACGGGTACGCGCGGCACGCCGGCCAGATTGCGGTTGAGCCATTCATGGCACTGCGCCAGCGACTGGCTGTGCGAATAAAGCACCGCGACGCCGTCCAGGCCGGGCACTTTGCGCAACAGGTGCTGATGGATGCGTAGCGCCACCTCACCACAGATTTTCAAAGGGGTGTCCTGCAATAAATCCAGGGTACGGTTGATGGCGCCTTCAGTGGAGTTTTCCACCGGCACCACGCCGTAGTCCGCCCTAGCGGAGGCCACGTCGTGAAACACCTCGTCTATCGAGGCGCAGGGCGTGGGGGCGGCAGCATGGCCAAAGTGCTTCTGCGCGGCAGCCTGGCTGAACGTACCCAATGGCCCCAGAAATGCAACCGACAGCGGTTTTTCCAGTGCCAGGCAGGCCGACATGATTTCGCGGAACAGGCGCGCGGCCGTTTCGTCCGTCAAGGGGCCGGGGTTGCGTTCCTTGATGCGGCGCAGCACCTGGGCTTCGCGCTCGGGACGATATACCGTGCCATTTTTCAGACGGCCGATGGTCTGGGCGCGGGCGGCGCGCTGGTTGATGAGATTAAGGATTTCGACATCCAGCGCATCAATTTCGGCGCGTAATTGTTGTAAATCTTCAGCCATGGTTACGCCGTGGGCAAATAGCGCACTGCCAGCACGCCGCTAATGGCACACAGCTCTTCCACTACCGAATCGGGAACACTGCTATCCACATCCACCAGGGTATAAGCCATGTCGCCCCTGGATTTGTTTACCATGTTGTGGATATTGAGCCCGGCATTCGCCATCGCGGTGGAAATCTGGCCCAGCATGTTGGGCACATTGGCATTGGCGATGGCCACACGGTAGGCCGATTCGCGCGGCATGTTCACGTTGGGAAAATTGACGGCGTTGAGGATGTTGCCGTTTTCCAGATAATCGGTCACCTGCTCGGCCACCATCACCGCGCAGTTTTCCTCGGCTTCGCCGGTAGAGGCCCCCAGGTGCGGCAGGCACACCACGCCAGGCTGGCGCTGCAGCGCATTGGCAGGAAAGTCGTTGAGGTAAGCATGCAGCTGGCCGGATTGCAGGCCGGCCAGCGCGGCGGCGTTGTCCACAATACCTTCGCGGGCAAAGTTAAGCAGTACCGTGCCCGGCTGCATCATGGCGATACGCTCGGCATTGATCAGGTTACGCGTGGCGTCCAGCAGCGGAACATGTAGCGTAATAAAGTCAGCGGCTTTCACCACTTCTTCCACACTGTTGGCTTTTTTGACCCGGGCAGGCAGGCGCCAGGCAGCCTCTACCGTAATCGCCGGGTCGAAGCCGATGACGTTCATGCCGAGCTTGATGGCGGCATCGGCCACCAGCGAGCCAATCGCCCCCAGGCCGATCACGCCGAGGGTGCGGCCGGGCAGCTCGCTCCCGGCAAAAGCTTTCTTGCCCGCCTCGGTGGCCTTGTGCATTTCTTCGTCGCTGCCGGTGAGGGTTTCCACAAACCGGATTGCCGGAATCAGGTTGCGCGCACCCATCAGCATGCCCGCGATGACCAGTTCCTTGACCGCATTGGCATTGGCGCCAGGGGCATTGAACACCGGCACGCCGCGCTCGGACAGTTTTTTCACCGGGATGTTGTTGGTGCCGGCACCGGCACGGCCAATCGCCAGCACCGAGGCGGGGATATCCATCTCGCGCAGGTTGGCGGAGCGCACCAGAATCGCATCCGGCTGCACCACATCGCTGCCCACGACATAGCTCGCGGGCAGGCGCGCCAGTCCCCGCTTGGAAATGGTGTTCAGGATCAGGACTTGAAAAGTCTTAGGCATTTTTCTGCTCGAAAGCTTTCATGTAATCCACCAGCGCCGCCACACCCTCGATCGGCATGGCGTTGTAGATGGAGGCGCGCATGCCGCCCACCGAGCGAT
This sequence comes from Sulfuriferula plumbiphila, assembly GCF_009938015.1. Taxonomy (NCBI): domain Bacteria; kingdom Pseudomonadati; phylum Pseudomonadota; class Betaproteobacteria; order Nitrosomonadales; family Sulfuricellaceae; genus Sulfuriferula; species Sulfuriferula plumbiphila. Next base: position 1,961,798 of record NZ_AP021884.1, read on the forward strand.
GGCCTTTTAGCTGCAGCAGGCCATGCTCCCTGGCACCTTTGAGAAAAGCCTCGTCCAGCGCGGCGTCTTTCAGGGTGAACGGGATATTCATGCGCGAACGGTTGTCGCGCGCCACCGGGCTGGCGTAGAAGTCGGTCGCGTCAAGATAGTTATAGAGCAAATCGGCTTTGGCGATGTTGCGCTTCTCCATCTCGGCCAGCCCGCCTTCGCGCTTCAGCAACTGGAACACCAGCCCGGCGATGTACATGGCGTAGGTGGGCGGGGTGTTATACATGGATTCATTGTCGGCATGGGTCTTGTAGTCAAACATGGTGGGCGTACCTGCCACGGCCTGGCCGATCAGGTCTTCGCGCACAATGACGATGGTCAGTCCGGCCGGCCCGATGTTTTTCTGCGCACCGGCGTAAATCAGGCCAAATTGGCTCACATCAACCGGGCGCGACAAAATGGTGGACGACATATCCGCCACCAGCGGCACATTGCCAGTCTGCGGCGTCCAGAAGATTTCCACGCCGCCGATGGTTTCATTCGGCGTGTAATGCACAAAGGCCGCATCGGGATCGAGCTTCCAGGCATCCTGGCCAGGCGCGTAGCTGAAGTTCTTGTGTTCGCTGCTCGCCACCACATTGACCGCGCCGTAACGCTTGGCTTCCTTGATGGCTTTTTTCGACCATTCACCGGTGTTGAGATAATCCATACTGGCTTTGCCGCGCAGCAGGTTCATCGGCACCATGGCAAATTGCGAGGATGCGCCGCCCTGCAGGAACAGCACCTTGTAGTTGGCAGGGATCCCCATCAACTCGCGCAGGTCGGCTTCCATCTGGGCGGCGATTCCCATGAATTCCTTGCCGCGATGGCTCATCTCCATCACCGACATGCCGCTGCCATGCCAATCCACCAATTCGTCGCGGGCTTGTTCGAGCACAGCTTTCGGCAATACCGCAGGGCCAGCGCTGAAGTTGTAAATATCACTCATCATCAATACCTTAAGATTCGTTTTTAATCTTTAAAATCAAACAATCAGGTTCAGCATTCTTCGTCGTCACGTTCCAGCACCCGTTCCAGGCCGATGAGCTTTTGCCCGTCATCGAGGTTAATCAGGGTAACGCCCTGCGTGGCGCGTCCCATCTCGCGCATTTCATTGACACGGGTACGGATCAGCACGCCGCCATCGGTAATCAGCATGATCTCGTCGTCCGGTTCGACCAGAGTAGCAGCAACCACACGTCCATTGCGTGGCGTAGTCTGGATCGCGATCATGCCTTGCGTGCCCCGGCCGTGGCGAGTGTATTCGCCAATATTGGTGCGTTTGCCATAGCCGTTTTCAGTCGCAGTGAGTACGGATTGCTGTTCGTTCTCTGCGACCAGCAAGGAAATGACCTTCTGCCCGGGCGCAAGTTTCATGCCGCGCACGCCGCGTGCACCGCGCCCCATGACGCGCACGTCATTCTCGTCGAAGCGCACCGCCTTGCCGCCATCCGAAAACAGCATGATGTCGTGACTGCCTTCGGTGACGGCAACCCCAACGAGGTAGTCGCCCTCGTCCAGCCCCACGGCGATGATACCGGCGCGGCGCGGGTTGGAGAACTCGGACAGCGCGGTTTTCTTGACCACGCCGTGGGCGGTGGCCATGAATACATAGCGGTTATCGGCGAATTCCCTGACCGGCAGGATGGCATTGATTTTCTCGCCTTCCGACAGTGACAACAGATTGACGATGGGCTTGCCGCGCGAAATGCGGCTGCCCTGCGGCACCTCGTAGACCTTGACCCAATATACCTTGCCAAAATTGGAGAAGCACAGGATGTAGTCGTGGCTGTTGGCGATGAACAGGCGCTCGATGAAATCGTCTTCTTTGGTCGGTGCGGCCTGCTTGCCGCGTCCACCGCGTTTTTGCGCGCTGTAATCGTCCAGCGGCTGCGACTTCATGTAGCCGCCGTGGGACAGCGTCACCACCATGTCCTGCGGCGTGATCAGGTCTTCCACACTCAAATCCTGGGCGTAGACAACGATCTCGGAACGGCGCTTGTCGCCGAATTGCTGCTTCACCAGGCCAATTTCGTCGGTGATGATGGCGGTAATGCGCTCGGGCTGGGCGAGAATGTCAAGCAGGTCGGCGATTTTGGCGACCACCTCTTTGTATTCGCTGAGTATCTTGTCCTGCTCCAGCCCGGTCAGGCGTTGCAGGCGCAGCTCCAGAATGGCTTGCGCCTGCGCATCAGACAGCCGGTAGCCGTCTTTGGAGAAACCAAACTCGATTGCCAGCCCCTCGGGGCGGAAGGCATTGGCGTCGGCCACTGCGCGGGACAGCATTTCCTCCACCAGTTGCGAGCGCCAGGTTTTGGCCATCAGGCCTTCCTTGGCTACAGCCGGCGTGGGCGCAGCCTTGATCAGAGCGATGATTTCGTCCACATTGGACAGCGCCACCGCCAGACCTTCCAGGATGTGGCCGCGCTCGCGCGCTTTTTTCAGCTCGAATACGGTGCGCCGCGTGACCACCTCGCGGCGGTGACGCAGGAAAGCAACCAGCATCTGCTTCAGGTTCAACAGGCGCGGCTGGTTATCCACCAGTGCCACCATGTTCATGCCGAAGCTGTCCTGCATCTGCGTGTGCTTGTACAGGTTGTTGAGCACCACCTCGGGCACTTCGCCGCGTTTCAGCTCGATCACCACGCGCATGCCCGACTTGTCCGATTCGTCGCGCAGGTCGGAGATGCCTTCCATTTTCTTTTCGCGCACCAGCTCGCCGATCTTGATCAGCAGGTTGGCCTTGTTCACCTGGTAGGGCAGCTCGTCGATGATGATGGACTGGCGGTTGCCGCCCTTGTCCAGGTCTTCGAAATGGGTGCGCGCGCGGATCACCACGCGGCCACGGCCGGTGCGGTAGCCTTCGCGCACGCCGACCAGTCCGTAAATGATGCCCGCGGTAGGGAAATCCGGGGCCTTGATGATATCAATCAGCGCTTCGATATCGGTTTCCGGGTTATCCAGCAGGGTAAGACAGGCATCGCACACATCGGTCAGGTTGTGCGGCGGGATATTGGTCGCCATGCCGACCGCGATACCGGACGAACCGTTAATCAGCAGATTGGGGATCTTGGCCGGCAGAATCAGCGGCTCGTGCTCGGAACCGTCATAGTTCGGGCCGAAATTCACCGTTTCCTTGTCGAGATCGGCCAGCAGCTCGTGGGCGATCCTGGACATGCGGATTTCGGTGTAACGCATGGCCGCCGCGTTATCACCGTCCACCGAACCGAAGTTGCCCTGGCCGTCGACCAGCGGATAACGCAGGGAGAAGTCCTGTGCCATGCGCACGATGGTGTCGTACACGGCGGTGTCGCCGTGCGGGTGGTATTTACCGATCACGTCGCCCACGATGCGCGCCGACTTCTTGTAGGCCTTGTTCCAGTCGTTGGACAACTCGTGCATGGCAAACAGCACGCGGCGGTGCACCGGCTTCAGGCCGTCGCGCACATCGGGCAGGGCACGCCCCACAATCACGCTCATCGCGTAATCAAGGTAGGAGCGGCGCATTTCCTCTTCGAGGCTGACGGGAAGCGTTTCTTTAGCGAAAGATTCCATTGAGCGGTCTGGTTTTATGAGGGAGCGGAAAACCATGCGATTCTAGCATGCGCAGCCTACCCGGCAAAACCAGCCGCTCGCCAGCCTTGTCAGGCGGCGGGCGGGCCTTTATAGTGCGGCGAACCTGCTCAAATATTGATCATGCCAGAAACCCCCGCTCACTCTATCGAAACCCTTATCGAAGCCCGCTGGGTCATCCCCGTCGAACCGTCCGGCACGCTGCTCACCGATCACAGCGTGGCCGTGGACGGTGGCCGTATTGTCGCCATCCTGCCCACTGAAGAAGCGCGCCGCCATTTTGTGGCACAGCGCTACCACCGGCTCACCGACCATGCGTTGATCCCCGGCCTGATCAACCTGCACACTCATGCGGCAATGACACTGTTGCGCGGCTACGCCGACGACCTGCCGCTGATGGAATGGCTGAAAGGGCACATCTGGCCGACGGAGAACCGCCATATCTCGCCCGATTTCGTACGCGACGGCACGCGCATCGCCTGCGCCGAAATGCTGCGCGGTGGCACCACCTGTTTCAACGACATGTATTTTTTCCCGGAAGCGGTGGCGGAGGCGGCGCTGGGAGCGGGGATGCGCGCCGCTATCGGACTCATCGTGATTGATTTCCCGACGGCTTATGCAGGCGACTCCGACGACTACCTCAACAAGGGCTTCGCCCTGCGCGACCGCCTGCGCGATGAGCCGTTGCTCTGCTTCACCCTCGCCCCGCACGCGCCCTATACCGTAGGCGACAAGACCTTCGGGAAAATCGCCACTTTCGCCAGCCAGCTGGACTTGCCGATTCACGTTCATCTGCACGAAACCGAGGACGAGATCCGCCAGAGCCTGGCGCAGCACAATCTGCGCCCGCTGGCACGGCTGCATAACCTGGGCTTGCTGGGTCCCGGTCTCATCGCCGTCCATGGCGTGCACCTGACGCCCGATGAGCAGGCCCTGCTGGCCGAACAAGGCTGCCACGTGGCACATTGCCCGGCCTCCAACCTCAAGCTCGCCAGCGGTTTTGCGCCGGTCGTGGCGCTGGCCGGACAGGGCGTCAACATCGGCATCGGCACCGACGGTGCGGCCAGCAACAACAAGCTCGACATGTTCAGCGAGATGCGTCTGGCCGCCCTGCTCGCCAAAGGTGTGGCCAACGCCGCCGCCCTGCCCGCCCATGCCGCGCTGCAAATGGCCACGCTTAACGGCGCACGCGCCTTGGGCCTGGACGACAGTATCGGCTCGCTCGCGCCCGGCAAGCTGGCTGATATAGTAGCGGTGGATTTATCCGGCATCGAGACCCAGCCCTGCTTCGACCCGATATCCACCCTGGTTTACGCTGCCGGGCGCGAACAGGTCAGCCACGTCTGGGTGGGCGGCGAACTGCGCCTCGACAGCCGCCAGCTCACCCGCCTGGACGAACGGGAACTTAAGTTGACCGCCAACGTCTGGCAATCACGGATTACGCACTGAAAGAGAAAAACCATGAGCAACGCCGACCAACTGGAACTCGACAAATTCAGCGCCCTCGCCCACAAATGGTGGGATCCCAACAGCGAATTCAAGCCCCTGCACGAGATCAACCCGCTGCGCCTGGACTACATTGACCGCCTGGCCAGCCTGAACGGCAAAACCGTCCTCGACGTTGGCTGCGGCGGCGGCATTCTGACGGAGAGCATGGCCGGGCGCGGGGCCATAGTCACCGGCATCGATCTGGCGGAAAAATCCCTCAAAGTCGCCAGACTGCACCTGATCGAATCCGGCGCCAAGGTGGACTACCGGTGCACCCCGGTGGAAACGCTGGCGGCTGAGCATCCTGCCAGTTTCGATGTCATCACCTGCATGGAAATGCTCGAACACGTACCCAACCCGGAATCCGTGGTGCGCGCCTGCGCCGAGCTTGTCAGGCCGGGCGGCTGGGTGTTTTTTTCCACCCTTAACCGCAACCCGAAAAGCTACCTGTTCGCGATCATCGGCGCGGAGTATGTGCTCAATTTACTGCCGCGCGGCACGCACGATTACGCCAGATTCATCAAACCATCCGAGCTGTCGCGCTTTGCACGTGGCGCCGGGCTGGCGGTGAACGACCTCATCGGCATGACCTACAGCCCGCTTACCAAGGTCTACAAGCTGGAACACGATACCGCCGTGAACTACACCATCGCCTGCCGCCGCCATGGTTAACGCCGTCCTGTTCGATCTCGACGGCACGCTGGTGGACACCGCGCCCGACCTCGGCTATGCGCTCAACCAGCAGCGCCAGATGCACGGCCTGCCGGAAATGCCGCTGGAACTGATCCGCCCCTACGCCTCACACGGCACCGTCGGGCTGTTGCAAATCGGCTTTGCCATCAGCCCGGAGCACCCGGCATTCCAGGACCTGCGCGCCGAATATCTGGAACTCTACGAGCAAAACATCAATCAGTTCAGCACCCTGTTCCCCGGCATGATGGAACTCCTCGACGAGCTGGAAATACGCGGCCTGCCGTGGGGCATCGTCACCAACAAACCGGCGCGCTTCACCGCCCCGCTATTGGAGCAAATGGGCCTGGACGACCGCGCCGCCACCGTCATCAGCGGCGACACCTGCGCCCACCCCAAACCGCATCCCGAGCCCATGCTCGCCGCCTGCCGCGAGATCGGTGTGCTGCCCGCAACCTGCGTCTACATCGGTGACGCCGAACGCGATGTCGAAGCCGCCCATGCCTGCGGCATGCCCGCACTGATCGCCGAATACGGCTACCTCGGCCCGCAAGACAACCCGCTGGAATGGGGCGCGGACGGCTTTATCCAGTCCCCCACCGCGCTACTCGAATACCTCGGCTACTGATTGGTGTACAATCAAGTCCATTGTGGGTTGGAACTTTTCATGATCCGACCCCTCTATGTAACAGCGACATCCGGGGGCGACCTGGCTTCGACGTGGGTTGCAAAGCAGAGCAGGGCATACCGAGGACGGACTACCTCGTAAATACAATCCGAAATCGTTTAACTGCAAACGACGAAACTTACGCTCTGGCCGCTTAATTGCGCCAGACCCTACACCAGCTAGCATACGAGGTGGGCCGGGCAACCGGCAGTAGGGTAATTTCAGTATGATCGCCTTGTCCAGGGTTGCTTTGGACAAGGTTAAAACCAAGGCAACTCGCTGGCTTCCAGCCTGTTCGGTGGGCGTGAAGCAGGTTAAAACCAAATTACCGGACTAAGTATGTAGAACTGTCTGTAGAGGGCTTGCGGACGGGGGTTCGATTCCCCCCGCCTCCACCATAATGTGAAATCCCAACCCTTATCCGGTTGGGATTTTTTTTGCCCGTTCCCCCAGTGTTGGCGCGGTTTTCGAGCTTGACCTCTTGAGCGCACCCCGGCCGAAGTCGCCGTTTCCGTCGTGCATTCCACCGTTTTTCTCTCTCTGTTCTCTGCTGACCTCTTGACCGTGCAAGTGCCGAAGTCCGCTGTTTTCGCGGGTTTAAGGGCAGGCGGTTGCGGTTTTCGTCTGCTCAGGCGTCGGCGACCGAAAACGGAGGCAACCGGTCTGGACGCTCACGCCGCCTGCAACGCCGCAATCAGCGGACACTGCACTTCCCCGCTCGCGGCGCAGCAGCGCTCGACGAGACCCTGCAGCGCACCCTCAATCCTTTTCAGATCGGCAAGCCGAGCGCGCACATCCGTGAGCTTGCGCTCGGCCTGCTCGCGGGCCTCGTTGCAATGCGACCCGTCCTCGAGCTTCAGCAAGTCCGCGATCTCGTCGAGGCTGAACCCCAGACGCTGAGCGGACTTGATGAAGCGCACGCGCGCCAGATCCGCCTCGCCGTAGCGGCGGATGCCGCCCAGCGGGCGGTCGGGCTCCTGCATCAAACCCTTGCGCTGGTAGAAGCGGATCGTTTCGACGTTGACCCCGGCGGCCTCGGCCAGGACGCCAATGGTCAGGGTTTCGGGTAGTTCGTTCATGGCACTTGACTCCGTACTTAAGTACGGAAGTAAGCTTACGCCATGAAACCAGATTCCCCAACTGAATCTCGAACCAGCGGTGGGCATGGCGCGCTACTGACCGGCGGTCTAGCCGCCATCCTCGCTTCTACCTGCTGCCTCGGCCCCTTGGTGCTGATCACGCTGGGTGTCTCCGGCGCGTGGATCAGCAACCTGACCCTGCTCGAACCGTATCAGCCCTTCTTCACCGGTGCGGCGTTCGTGGCACTGTTTTTCGCGTACCGGCGCATCTGGCGACCCGTTGCTGCCTGTGAGCCCGGGCAGGTCTGCGCGCTGCCACAGGTCAACCGCAGTTACAAGGCGTTGTTCTGGGTCGTGGTTGCGCTGGTCATCGCTGCGCTCGGATTCCCGCTGATCGCGCCCTGGTTTTACTAAAAGGAAACTGCCATGAGAAAACTCGTTGCCCTGGCGGCGTTGGCCGCGATGACCTCGCCCGTCTGGGCTGCCACGCAGAGCGTCACGCTGTCCGTGCCGGGCATGAACTGCGCCACTTGCCCGATCACGGTCAAGAAAGCGCTGACCAAGGTCTCCGGCGTCAGCAAGATCGACGTGAGCCTGGATCGACGTGAGGCCAAGGTCACGTTCGATGATGCGAAGGCGAACGTCGAGGCCCTCACACGCGCCACCAAGGACGCAGGTTTTCCGTCCACTTTGGCGGAAGCCGCCAAATGACTGCGGTGATCCTGGAATCGACGCTGACCTGTCCCGAGTGCGGCCACGCCAAGACCGAGACGATGCCGACAGACGCCTGCCAGTGGTTCTACGATTGTGAGCAGTGTCACGCCGTTCTCAAGCCCAAGCCGGGTGACTGCTGTGTGTACTGCTCCTACGGCACAGTGCCCTGCCCGCCGATTCAGGAGCGTGGCAAGGGCGGTTGCTGCGGTAGCTAATTACGCGAGTCGCAGCCGCTCACGCTGCTCGTCCCACCGCTGGGGAATGGCACGACGGCTGACGCTTTCCAATGTCACGCCGGCAGCCGCACCGGTTGCGCAGGCTTCAACGATGCTGGGTGCCAACTGTGCCAATCGGGCGATCCGACTGGCACGACCCAAATCGAAGCCTTCAGCTTCAGCGATCTCAGTGATCGATGCGAAGCGCCCTTCGTCCATCAACCTTTGCCAGTGATGCGCGAGGCCGAGCGCACGCATCAAAGGCGTGTCCTGCGCGGCCGCCTTCATCAATCGCTCGCGGCGAGCCTCGTTCTGGAACTCCTGCGGCGCATCCAGCGGCGTGATGACCTGCTTCTTCAGGCCCCGGCGTACGAGCGTCCAGGGCAGGAAGGTTTCCATCTGCACGCCGCCAGCGAGCAGCGGCGTCTGATACGTCACAGGGTCGCCCTTGGCGTGGCCGCGATGCTTCTTGCTCATACGTCCTCCTCGAAGGTGGCCATGAGCTGGCGCTGGGCGTGCCAGTCGACCGTCAGGCGGTTTCGCTGAAACCAAATCAGCGTCAGCCGCCGTGGCTGCTTGCCCGCCATGAACTGCTCAATGATGTCGGGGGCCAGCAGGGTCAGGCGCAGCAGTTCGTTGACCACCGAGTGGTGCAGCTTCTCGGCGCGGGCGATGGCGGAACCGCTCTGCATCGCGCCGGTGTCCAGCAGGTGCTGCCAGTAGAAGGCGCGTGCCACACCGTCGAGCAGTGTCACGTCGTGGACGTGCCGGTCGTCGGCAGCCACGCGTTGGACGCCTCGGCGGCGAAACGTCAGGGGCACGAAGGTTTCCATCGACTCGTCCATCAGGCTTCGACCTCCAGCAGTTCGGCACCGATGCTGTCCGGGGCGAACTCCTTGATCAGCGCGTTCCAACCCACCTCACGCCACTTCACCTTGATCCCCTGCACCTCGCCCGCGTGGACGAGATCGATGCGCTCGATCATCAGATTGGCGATGCGGTGGCGCTCGACTGGGAACAGTTGATCCCACACGTTGTTGAGCCGTCCCATGGCCATCACGGTCGTGGCCTCGTCGATCTGTGCCCCGTTGCGTTGGATGTGCCGCACCACCGACGCCACAGTTTCCGGGCTGGTCAGCACCGTGCGGATCTGGGCCACCACCGCCCCCTCGATCTCCAGCGCAGGCAGGCGCTCGTAGCCCTTGCCCGGCGCGCCGAACCGCGCTTCCGACTTGGACACGTAGTAGTGGTACTTGCGCCCGTTCTTGCGCGAGTAGGTCGGGTACATCCGTTCGCCCGAGGGCGCGTACAGCAGACCGCGCAGCAACGCGTCAGTGCGCGACCTGATCTTGGTCTCGACCGACCGAGTGTGACCGTCCTTGGCCAGCACCTCGTGAACCCGGCCCCACAGCCCGGGATCGATGATGGCTTGATGCACTCCCGGGTACCAACTGCCCTTGTGCGACAACTCCCCGAGGTAGATGCGGTTGCGCAGCAGCTTGTGCAGGTACTTCTTGTCGATGCGCGTGCCCGCCCGCGTCTGGCCGTCCTGTGTCGTCCACGCCTTGGTCGTGATGCCATCGAGCGTCAGGTTGGCGGCAATCTGGGTGGGCGAGCCGATGGTCAGCATCTCCTCAAAGATGCGCCGCACCACCGCCGCCTCGGTGTCGTTGATGACCAGCAGACGGTTCTCGACGTCGAAGCCGAGCGGCGGCACGCCACCCATCCACATCCCTTTGCGCTTGCTGGCGGCGATCTTGTCGCGGATGCGCTCGCCGGTGACCTCGCGCTCAAACTGGGCGAAGGACAGCAGCACGTTGAGCATCAGCCGCCCCATCGAGGTGGTGGTGTTGAACTGCTGCGTGACCGACACGAACGACACGCCGTGGCGCTCAAACACCTCAACCATCTTGGAGAAGTCGGCAAGGCTGCGCGTCAGGCGGTCAATCTTGTAGACCACTACGATGTCGATCTGGCCGCGCTCGATGTCGGCCATCAGGCGTTTCAGCCCGGGCCGATCCGTGTTGCCGCCGGAGAAGCCGGGATCGTCGTAGTCGTCGGCCACCGGAATCCATCCTTCTGCGCGTTGGCTGGCGACGTAGGCTTGGCCAGCCTCCTTCTGCGCGTCGATGGAGTTGAACTCCTGGTCAAGGCGTTCGTCCGACGACACCCGGCAGTAGACGGCGCAGCGTTTGCGCGCCTTGGGAGAGGCGATGTGGGTGGCGTCGCTCATTGCGCACCTGCCTTGCCGGTCAGGCCGAAGAACAGTGGCCCCGACCAGTGCGTGCCCGTGATCTGCCGGGCCACGGCTGTCAGGCTCTTGAAGGTGCTGCCCTCGTACTCGAACAGACCTTCGGCGGTGACCGCCACCTTGTGCTCGCGGTCGCCCCATTCGCGCAGCAGCACGGTGCCGGGCGCGAAGTTGGTGTCGCGCGGGCGAGCCCGCAGCTTGATCTTGGAATGCTTGGCACCGATGGCCTCCAGGCGCTGGCGCGTGTTGTGCGCCAGACCGCCGAAGGCTTCCTCCTGCATCTTGTAGGCGATGCGCGACTCGATGAAGACGCGGTTGGGGTTGATGGGGCGGCTGCTGAAGTACCGATCCCACACTGGCCACAACTCGGCGATGGGCAGGCTCGACAGCTCCGCGATCCGCGCGGCGACGGATGCTTGTTTCTCGTTCATCACAACTTCTCCGTTTGATAGGGGGTTGTATGAACGCGCTGGTCGGGCAGGAAGCCAAGGCCAACTTCTCTCTGTTTTGGCGCTTCTGCGACGACTGTGCGGACGATGGCGGCCGCAAGGATGGCGGTGATTTCACCAGCGCGGGCGCTAGCGGACATCTCCGAGGGAGATGCGAGTTCGAGGTTCTTCATGACGGCTCCGAGGAATTGCAACCGTCTCAGATGATGTGCGCGATGTTCCGAAGCGGATGGCAATTCCGGGTAATCGGACTCGTCCGGTGGCGCGGCCCCGAAGCCCCGGCAGGCCAGCGGCGCTTGCCTGGCAGGGAACCTGATTGCGCGTTAACGAAACAGTTGACAGGTGCCGATCTGCTCGATACGATGGCGTCAATTAACTAATCACGCAACTAGGTCACAACATGGCATTTGGTGCCTACATCAGACAGAAGAGGGAGGCGAAGGGCATTCAGATGAATGACTTCGCCCGGCAGCTGGAAATCTCGCCTGCCTACTGGTCGCGCATAGAGCGCGACATCGAGAAGCCGCCCAAGGACGAGCTGATCCGCAAGGCGGCAGAAATCCTTGGCGAGAATGTCGACGACGCTTTTGTTGAGGCCAGCCGCCTTCCGCCAGACATGCGCGACGACGTGGGGGGCCTGGTACGGATGTATCGCAAGCAAGCGACGGGGGACAAGTGAATGCCGGTGTTGACTCTTGGCTACCGGCATTGCGACCGAAAGCGCCCCAGCTACATCAAGAATTCCGAGATTGAGGGCATCGCCGTCCTGGCCCGCCAGCAACTGGTGGAGGCGGCTGCCGATGCCATCCCGCTCGCAACCCTGAGCGCCATCTCCGGTCTGAAGATCAACGGCGTGGTCTTCGACCTGTTCGTCGGCACCGGGAATGTCGTGCATGACGAGCGCGGCAACCCTGTTCTGGGCATTTGTGAGTACGACCCCGGCGTGCCGGACACGGCGATGGTGTCGGTGTCGCCGGTTGGCGTGAACGCCAGCGAGGAACTTGTGCTGAGCACCCTTGGCCACGAACTCGGCCACGCCATTTTCGATGCGCCAGGATGGATCGTCGATGCCAGCAAGGGGCCGGGTCTGTTCGATGAACCCAGCGACACGGCGCGGCGCGCCTACCGCACGACCACACGCGACGTCGAGCACTTGGCGAAAGTCACGCCCGTCGCCGAGGCGGCCGCGACGCCCTCCCTGGCGATTCCGGGCCACACCACCAAGGAAGAATACTTCGCCGAGCTGCGTGCCAACGAGTTCATGGGGTCGTTGCTGGTGCCGCGCCAACGCCTGAATCTGGCGGTCGAAGAGTTGGCTCCGAAACACGGTGTGACGATCCACCGCAGCCCGTCGCTTGATCCCGATTTGCCCGGCACCTGCCTTCACCTGACGGCTGATGGCGATATCGGGTTCTTCGACATCGAATGTTTGCAGAAGGCCGTGGCCAAGCGCTTCGGCGTCAACCGGCGGTTCATCCAGGTGCGGATGGAGCGCTATGGCCTTCTCAAGCCGGGGGCCAAGATCTTCTGATCAAAGCCTTCATCCCGCCGCCGACCGCGTGTCGGCATTTTTTGAACCGTTCAGTTAACTACTCGCGCAATCGCGCACTTCGTTTAGTAAAGGAAATTGCCTATGCCAGCGGACGAACAAATCACAGCTCAAGAACACAACCAGCCGACCGCCGCGCAGCAGCAGCAGTCCGCGAAGCAGGCGCGATCCCGCCAATCGGACGATGGCCCGGAAATCCTGCCGTGTATGGAGCACTTCGTCACCCTGGTGCGCAAGGCCAAGCGTCCCGGCCTTGCCTTGCTCCTGGTCGAGCGTGCCAGCGCCACGTCGCTGCCGGAAGTGGCGGCGCTGACAGATGCAGCCAAGGGCATCCTCGCGGTTCAGTCGCGCAAGGTGATGTTCCACGCCGTCGCCAAGCTCGGCGCGGACGTCCAGCAGCACATCGAGCGGGCGGCCGAGCGCGTGGTGCTGCTCGATGACGAGTACGGTGCGCAGGCCGTCCAGTCTCTCCTTGACGACGAGGACATCAATGACGCAGCGATCATGGCCGCGCCGAGTGATCGCTACAGCCGGGCCCTGTTTCTCTGCCTGCTGCAGGACTTTCCGGAGACCGGTGCCACGCGCGATCAGCGCTTCGACAATGCCGAGCGCGTGCAAGTGATGCATCGGCAATGGAAGAGCGAGAACTACTCCAGCCACTACCTCGGCCCGAAGGGCGTGGTGCCGAGCATTGATGCCGACGTTGAGGGTGTATTGCGCGGGCGCATTTCGGCGCTGTTCCCGCAAGTGGCTCCCGACCAAATCATCATCGAGCAGTTCACGCGCCGTGATCTCGCGCATGCCGACCGCTGCGGCGGCAAGGACTCTGACGAGGTCACGCCCGTGCTCCTGCACACCCTGACTGCAACCTTCAACGGGTCGACGGCGCACTTCCGGCAGGTTGCCAACGGCGAGGTGGTCGAGCACGAAGAACCTGCAGCGATGTCGGCCAGCTTCTCGTGGGAGCCCGGCACCGGTGCGCTTGGCGTGTTCTGCGAAGACCGTGAGGTGCGCCGTGAACTGGCGACCATCTTCCGCGATGTCGTCTTGGCGTGCGACGGGGAGATCAACGACATGCCGATGCGCGAATTCGACCTGTTCGGATTCTCGACACCGGCGATGCTCAAGCGCATTGAGCAGGAGCGAGTGGCAGGCATCGAAAAGATCTCGATCCTGCAGATCAAGGTCGCCCGACCGTTCGAGCAGCAAACCACCGATGCGGCCAATGGGCGTGATCTGATCCAGCACCTGTCGAGCACGATGCTGATCGGCAAGGATCGGCGCGACACACGCCAGATTTATCAGGTCGCCTACGACGACTATGGCGTCGACGACCTCACGTGCTACATGCTGGCGCAGGTGAAGCTGGTATTCCGAATGGCCAAACAGCCGCACCGCAAGGCCCACAACGTCGCCGTCCAAATCACGTCGCCGAATGGCCTGAACGACAAGAGCAAGACCGAGGATGACCGCAAGCGAGTGCTGGAACAGCTCACGCGAATTGGGGTGCTCCGTGAGTTCTGAAGGCACTACCGCGATGTCGGCACATCTGAGCTTTCTGGCGGCGCTGGAGCGGCTGCCCCGGGTTGAGTCCCGCGTCATGGCGGCGGCGCTCGGGCGATGCAGACCGGCGTTTCTGCAACGACGATGGATCACGGAGGAGGACTACCTCAGCCATGTGATGGTGCCAGTCCTGGATTCGGAGCAAGAAGTCGAGGTTGAGATCGATCAGGATGCGGCGGTGTACCGGTACCGCAGTCCGCAGCAGCGATCACGAACATCTGAGCGACCTCTTGCCGACATCGCGCTGTACGCCCTCCAGGTGGATGTGTGGCTCGCCGACTTGGCGTCCTTGATCGGCATCGAAGATCGACGACGTTCCGACTGCCGAAGTCGCGTGCCGGGCCACCTGTGGCATCTCGGGGAAGTGCGAATCGCGGGCACCCACGACTTCGCCCCGGTGTTCGTTGCCCGAGCGTGGGAGCGTGCTCCTGCTGCCGCGATGACCTCGGTTTTGAGTGATCCGATCTGGCCGCGTGGAGGCATCGTGTTGCGGCATCAGCGAGATCCAGTTGAGCTGCCCCGCGACCATGTCATGCGCGGTCTGGACGAGTTCGTTCGCGTGGACGACGGTCAGGACGTTTTCGACGCGAGCGCATTCGACAGGGTGCTGCGTGGCTTCATCACCCCCACCGGTGCGCCGGAGCCAGAGCAGTTCTTCCAAGGCAATCGTTTGAAGTTGCCGCACTTCTCCGAATCACGCGAGCTGTCTGCGGAGCGGGCCAAGATCGTCAAGCAGATGTGGAGTGCCGACGGAAAGAACGCGCCCGAAGTTTCCTGGGCCGAAGTCAACAGGATCGCCAGTACCGGCTACCAGTCGTTCGATGACGCCTTCGGCGGAAAGGCTGAGCGCGAGGACGTGATCGCATTGGTCAAGCGCGGCAAATACCGCCTGCGACGCAACCCATAAACGCGCCCATAAATCAAACCAGACACGGGCCATAAACCCGTGCGGAGACTTCGATGTGCCCATTTCATCTAGGAGGCACATCGAAATGCAAACCCAAGTTCCATCAATCGAATCCGGTCGGAATCCCCGCCGGATGAATCCCGGCGGTGCAACCTGCATCGCCCTCGACGAAAACGAGCTCGCCATCCGCTGGGGGCTCTCCGTCAAGACGCTGCGCCGCTGGCGTCAAGAGCAGCTCGGCCCCATCTACTGCAAGCTCGGTCGCCGGGTCACCTACCTCCTGCACGAAATCGAAGCCTTCGAGCGCCGCGTCTCGCGCTACTCGAGCTTCACTCGTGCGTACCAGTGAGGAGGACGGCCATGAGCGATCTGACCATCTTCCCCGTCGACATCGCTGAGATGTCTGTGAGCCAACTGGCCGCGCTGCCGCCCGAGCAGAAGTGCGAGGTCGACAAGAACCTTGATGCTGCCATCGACTGGCTAAAGAAGGCTCGCACCAAGTTCGATGCGGCGCTGGAACAGTGCTACGGCGAGCAGGCCCGTGTCGCACTGCGTGAATCAGGCCGTGACTTTGGTACCGCCCACATCAGCGACGGCCCGCTGCACATCAAGTTCGAGCTGCCCAAAAAGGTCAGCTGGAACCAGAAACAGTTGGGCGAAATCGCCGAGCGCATCGTGGCCTCAGGCGAGAAGGTCGAGGGCTACCTCGACGTCAAGCTCTCAGTGTCCGAGTCCCGGTACATCAACTGGCCGCCTGCATTGCAGCAGCAATTCGCGGCCGCCCGCACGGTCGATTCCGGCAAGCCGTCCTTCACCCTGAGCACCGATGGGGGTGAGGCATGAAGCGGCTACCCATCGTGTCCGCCGTCGAGCGGATGGCCGAGCGCAAGGGCGTGAAGCTGCTGATGCTGGGCAAGTCCGGCATCGGCAAGACGTCCCGGCTCAAAGACCTCGACCCCGCCACCACACTGTTCCTTGACATCGAGGCAGGCGACTTGGCGGTCGCCGACTGGCCGGGCGACACCATCCGCCCGGCGTCCTGGCCCGAGAGCCGCGACTTCTTCGTGTTCCTTGCGGGCCCGGACAAGTCGCTGCCGCCGGAGAGCGCGTTCTCGCAGGCGCACTACGACCACGTCATCGAGAAGTTTGGCGATGCGACGCAGCTCGGTCGCTACCAGACCTTCTTCCTTGACTCGATCACGCAACTGTCTCGCCAGTGCTTTGCGTGGTGCAAGACGCAGCCCGGGGCGGTCAGTGATCGTTCCGGCAAGCCCGATCTGCGCGCGGCCTACGGGCTGCTCGGCCAGGAAATGATCGGCGCGTTGACCCACCTGCAGCACGCCCGTGGCAAGAACGTTGTGTTCGTGGCGATCCTCGATGAGCGACTGGATGACTTCAATCGCAAGGTGTTCGTCCCGCAGATCGAAGGCAGCAAGACCAGCCTGGAGCTGCCCGGCATCGTCGATGAGGTCGTGACGCTGGCCGAGATCAAGGCCGAGGACGGCAGTTCCTACCGCGCCTTCATCACGCACACCGTCAATCCCTACGGCTTCCCGGCCAAAGACCGCAGCGGTCGTCTCGACCTGCTGGAGCCGCCGCATCTCGGCGCGCTGATCGCCAAGTGCGCGGGCGCTGTGCCCGCGCTAGCCAGCGCCGCCAACCCCGCACACATCGAATCTCAGGAGTAATCGCAATGACCGCATGGAATGACTTCAACGACGCCGACTCTCAGCAATCCGGCTTCGATCTGATCCCCAAGGGCACCGTCGTGCCGGTGCGAATGACCATCAAGCCGGGTGGCTATGACGACCCCGAGCAAGGCTGGGGTGGCGGCTACGCCACCGAATCGTTCGAGACCGGTTCCATCTATCTGGCCGCTGAGTTTGTGGTCACCGCTGGCGATCATGCCAAGCGCAAGATGTGGAGCAACGTCGGCCTGCTCTCCAAGAAAGGCCCGACCTGGGGCCAGATGGGGCGCAGCTTCATCCGGGCCGCGCTCAACAGCGCCCGCAACGTCCACCCGCAGGACAACAGCCCACAGGCCGCCGCCGCGCGCCGCATCAATGGCTTCGCCGAACTGGACGGTCTGGAGTTCTTGGCGCGCGTCGACATCGAGAAGGACGCGAAGGGTCAAGACCGCAACGTGGTCAAGCTGGCAGTCGAGCCCGACCACCCCGACTACGCCAAGTTGAAAGGTGTGCCGCCGAAGGGCAGTCCGGGCGGTGGCAACTCCGGCGCTCCGGCGCAGGCGGCCCCGGCCTATTCCGCGCCCACCCCGCAACGCGCACCAGTGACGGGCAAACCGTCCTGGGCTCAGTGAGGAGACGGCTATGAATGCATCCGTCCTCACTGCCAGTCACTACGGCGTCGTGCGCTTCGGCGATCTGCAATGCGAGGCCGTCGTCCTCAAGGGCGGCGAGCGTGGCTACGTTCGTCGCCAACTGGCCAAGCTGCTGGGTTTCCACGAGACGCACAAGGGTGGCCGATTTGCCCGGTTTCTTGCCGACTTCGCTCCTAAGTCCTTGTCGGCATTGGAGAAAACTCGTGAGCCGATTCTGTTGCCGTCAGGTCGGCAGGCGCAGTTCTTCCCGGCCGGGATCATTGCCGACGTCGCGTCGGCGGTGGTCAGCGCGGCCATCAACGGCACGCTGCACAAGGCCCGCCAGGGCATCGTGCCCAATTGCATGAAGATCATGCGCGCGCTGGCCACCACCGGCGAGGTCGCGCTGATCGACGAGGCGACGGGCTACCAGTACCACCGCGCGCCTGACGCGCTGCAGGAACTGATCTCCAAGCTGCTGCGCCAGTCGTGCTCTTCGTGGGAGCGCCGCTTCCACCCGGACTACTACCGCGCCCTCTACCGGCTGTTCGGCTGGAAGTACCAGGGCCACGACCAGAACCCGCCCCACGTTGTCGGTCAGATCACGCAGCGCTGGGTCTACGGCCCGGTGCTGCCCGTCACGCTGATCGACGAGATTCGCGCCCGCAAGGGCATCTCGCAGAAGCACCACCAGTGGCTGTCCGATCAGGGCCTCGCCCGTCTGGAAACGCAGATTCACGCGGTCACCGCCATTGCGCGCAGCTCGACCTGCTACCGCGACTTCGACCGCCGCTGTGAAGCGGCCTTCGCTGGCGGCGCGCTGCAGCTGGCGCTGCTGGCCGAAGACTTTGAGGAGGGGGCGTGAAATGCTGGGTCTGCAAACGACAGGCCCGGGGATTCGGTCACACCGACAACCGACACGGTATCGGCGATCCCCGGCGCTACCCCATCGACTGGGTGTTCTGCTCGCAGCGCTGCCAATCCGCGTTCCACGCTATGTACGGCAACTGGTCGCGCGCCAAGGATGGTCGCAGCGACATCAAGGGGGTCGCCATGATCGATCCCTCTGATATCGAGCTGGCCGCGATGCGCAAGTGCCTCAAGTCCTTCGGCGAGGCGGCAAGCGAGATCGGCTTCACCAAACCACTGGGCAACTACTCCGAAGCCGAGGCGCTGCAGGTGATCGACGCCATCGTCACTTGCTACACCGAGGCGATGGTTGAGCACCACGAGGCGAGCAAGTACCCGCCCGTACGCGGCATGACGCCAACGCCCGACCCCATGACACCGAGTGCAGCCAATCCGTTCGCGGATCTGGACGACGACCTGCCTTGGGAAGAACCGAAGGGGAAGAAGCCATGATGGACTTCAACTCCACTTCGAGCATCTCGGGCCAGATCACTGCGCTGGTCGACGCCGGGATGCAGCGGGCGCGAGCCCAGCAGTCCGAGCGCCAGTACCTTGGTGCCTCGCGGTTGGGCGCTGCCTGCGAGCGTGCGCTGCAGTTTGAGTACGCCAAGGCTCCCGTCGATCACGGCCGGGACACCCCGGGCCGGATGCTGCGCATCTTCGAGCGCGGCCACGTCATGGAGGACTGCATGGTCGCGTGGCTGCGCGACGCCGGTTTCGAATTGCGTACCCGCAGGGCCGATGGCGAGCAGTTTGGCTTCTCCGTGGCTGATGGCCGTCTGCAGGGCCACATCGACGGCGTCATCGTCGATGGCCCGGAGGGCTTTGCCTACCCGGCGCTCTGGGAAAACAAGTGCCTCGGCATGAAGTCCTGGCGCGAGCTGGAGAAGAACCGGCTCGCCGTGGCCAAGCCCGTCTACGCCGCGCAAGTGGCGATCTACCAAGCCTATCTCGAACTGCACGAGCACCCGGCGATCTTCACGGCGCTCAACGCCGACACGATGGAGATCTACACCGAGGCCGTGCCCTTTGACGCAGCCCTGGCCCAGCGAATGTCGGATCGGGCGGTGAAGGTCATCACGGCGACTGAAAGCGCAGATCTCCTGCCGCGTGCCTTCAATGACCCGACCCACTTCGAGTGCCGGATGTGCGCGTGGCAAGACCGCTGCTGGAGAACACAAGCATGACCGACAACAACACCCCGACCACCGGCATCGAGCCGATGATCGATGCCAAGCAGGCGGCCGCCGCGTTGCGCCTGCCGTACTACTGGTTCGCCGACCACGCGATGCGCACCAAGTACCGGATTCCGCACTACCTGATGGGCGGTCTGGTGCGCTACCGGCTGTCCGAACTCTCTGCGTGGGCCACGCGTACCACCGCCGTTCAGGGCCGTGATTCCCAAGATGCGGACGCACCTGTCGAGGGAGCCGAATGATCGACTTCAACGACACCACCCAACCTGCGGAGCACAACAGGGAATCTGAACGAGACGAGATTCGCGCCGACTTGCTTGCGCGTCTGGAGTCGGTGCTGACCACGATGTTTCCGGCTGGCAAGAAGCGCCGTGGCAAGTTCCTGATCGGCGACATCCTCGGCAGTCCAGGTGACAGCCTCGAGGTGGTGCTGGAAGGTGAGAAGGCCGGTCTGTGGACGGATCGTGCCACCGGCGATGGCGGCGACATCTTCGCCCTGATCGCGGCCTATCTCGGTGCGAACGTCCACACCGATTTCCCTCGCGTGCTGGATGAAGCTGCCGATCTGCTCGGGCGGTCGCGGTCGGTGCCAGTGCGCAAGGCGAAGAAGGAAGCGCCTGTAGACGACCTCGGCCCGGCCACGGCGAAGTGGGACTACTTCGATGCCGGTGGCAAGCTGATCGCCGTCGTCTACCGCTATGACCCACCGGGAGGCAAGAAGGAATTCCGACCGTGGGACGCGAAGCGCCGCAAGATGGCCCCGCCTGAGCCGCGCCCGCTGTTCAACCAGCCGGGCATCGGTGCGGCCAGCCACGTCGTCCTGGTCGAGGGCGAGAAGTGCGCGCAGGCCTTGATCGCCAGCGGCGTGGTGGCCACCACCGCCATGCACGGTGCCAATGCCCCGGTCGACAAGACCGACTGGTCGCCACTGGCTGGCAAGACGGTGCTGATCTGGCCCGACCGCGATGCGCCAGGGTGGGACTACGCCGACCGCGCGTCGCAGGCGATCTTGCAGGCAGGCGCGACCTCGGTCGCCATCCTCATGCCACCCGACGACAAGCCGGAGGGGTGGGACGCTGCAGATGCCATTCCCGAAGGTTTCGATGTCGGTGGCTTTCTGGCCGTCGGCGAGCGGATGCCGGTGATGCGCTCGGTGGAGGAAGCGCCTTCGCCAGACTTGCTGACGGGCATTGATTGGACGACCGAGGATGGCCTGTCCAGCGCTTTCACCCGCCGCTATGGCGAAGACTGGCGCTACTGTGCCCTGTGGGGCAAGTGGCTGGTCTGGACGGGTGTGCGCTGGAATCCCGATCAGGTGCTCTACGTGTCGCATCTTTCCAGGGGCATCTGCCGTAACGCCTCGCTGAAAGCGGACACGCCGAGGCTCAAGGGCAAGCTGGCCAGTTCGGCCACGATTTCGTCGGTTGAAAAGATCGCGCGCTCTGACCCGAAGCACGCATCCACCGCCGAGGAATGGGACGCCGATGTCTGGGCGTTGAACACCCCCGGTGGCGTGGTCGATCTGCGCACCGGCCGGATGCGCCCGCACCGGCGGGACGACCGAATGACCAAGGTGACCACGGCTACCCCGCAGGGCAATCCGGACAGTGCCTGCCCAACGTGGCGAGGGTTCCTGACAGACGTCACCGGCGGCGATGCCGATCTGATGGCCTACCTGCAACTGATGGTTGGCTACTGCCTGACGGGCGTCACCAGCGAGCACGCGCTGTTCTTCCTGTACGGCACGGGCGCGAACGGCAAGTCGGTGTTCGTCAACGTGCTAACCACCATCCTGGGCGACTACGCGGCCAACGCCCCGATGGACACTTTCATGGAGGCGCGCAATGACCGACACCCCACCGATCTCGCCGGGTTGCGCGGTGCACGATTCGTGTCATCCATCGAAACGGAGCAAGGGCGGCGCTGGAACGAGTCCAAGGTCAAGGCCATCACCGGTGGCGACAAGGTGTCCGCGCGCTTCATGCGCCAGGACTTCTTCGAGTACCTGCCGCAGTTCAAGTTGGTGATCGCGGGCAATCACAAGCCGTCGATCCGCAACGTCGACGAGGCGATGAAGCGTCGACTGCACCTGATCCCGTTCACGGTGACGATCCCGCCCGAGCGCCGCGACGGCAGGCTGACCGAGAAGCTGCTCAAGGAACGCGATGGGATTTTGGCGTGGGCCGTCGAGGGCTGCAGCCGCTGGCAAAGCCAGGGCTTGAAGCCGCCCGCCAGCGTGGTGTCGGCGACCGAGGAGTATTTCGAGGCCGAGGACGCGCTCGGGCAGTGGATCGAAGAACGCTGTCTGCTGGCCAAGTCGCACCGCGAAGGTGTCTCCGAACTGTTCGCCGATTGGCGTGAATGGGCCGAGCGCGCTGGCGAGTACGTGGGCTCGGTCAAACGCTTCTCGGAGCTGATGGCGACTCGCAAGTTCGACAAGTGTCGGCTGACCGGAGGGGCTCGCGCCATCGCGGGCATCGCCCTCAGGCCCAAGCCGTACAGCCACGCCTACCCCTACCGCGATGACTGATCAATCCGGTCGAGTGACGGATTTGACGGGTTTCCTGATTGACGCGCTACACGTGCGCGCACGTAAAGGGCGTTGTCCTGACAAACCGTCGCATCCGTCACTCGCCCACCCAACACGGAGTAAAGACGATGAAAACGACGATCCTCGCCCTCGATCTGGGCACACACACCGGGTGGGCTCTGCAGCACCTGGACGGCACCATCACCAGCGGCACGGAGCACTTCAAGCCGCAGCGATTTGAAGGCGGCGGGATGCGTTTCCTTCGATTCAAGCGCTGGCTCAACGAACTGCTGTCGGTCAGCAATCACATCAACGCGGTGTTCTTCGAGGAAGTTCGGAGGCACGCTGGCGTTGACGCAGCGCACGCCTACGGCGGATTCATGGGGCACCTGACCGCGTGGTGTGAACATCACAACATCCCCTACCAGGGCGTTCCGGTCGGCACGATCAAGAAGCACGCGACCGGCAAGGGCAATGCGAGCAAGGACGAAATGATCACGTCCGTCCGCGAGCGTGGTCACACCCCAGTCGACGACAACGAAGCCGACGCGCTGGCTCTGCTGCACTGGGCAGTCGAGACGCAGGAGGTGTGACGTGAAGGTTTCGACACCCCAATACCGCTGCCCCCTTGGTCGGCTGCAACCCCAGACCACCGATCTGGACGCCATCAAGGAACGTGGCTGGCGTGACCAGCACATCCTGGTGGTCAACGCGTCCGACGACCGTCTGGACTTCATCGAGCGCGAGATCGTGCGACGCATTGGTGAACGCCTGTACGGGCTGGGAGGGACGCGTCATGGCTGAGTGGACAACCGACGACGTGGCAGCACGCTTCGAGGAGGCCGCCACCACCGGACGACGCTTGCCCCCTGTACGTGTGCAGGGCTACTTCAACTGCTGGCCTGCCTTCGTCCGCAAGGAGTGGGAAGCCTTTGCTGCTGACGAGAAGGTGTATCGCCCCTTCCCACCAAGCCCCGAGGCCATCGACCGGATGCTGGAGACGATGCGCTGGGTGCAGTGGCTCGAGGTCGAGCAGCGACACCTCGTGTGGATGCGGGCCAAGCGCTACGGCTGGAGGGACATCACCATTCGATTTGCCTGCGACCGCACCACGGCGTGGCGGCGTTGGCAGAGGGCAATGGAGATCGTGGCCACGAACCTCAACAGCGAAGGCGTGCGGTTGCCTTCCAAAAACGTGGGCAATTTAGGGTAATGCTTGCCGCGCTTGTCCCTGCTTTGCCTTGATTGTCCGTTTCGAGGCCCGGCAGCCCTGCAACAAAACAGCCCGGTCGGGGGTAGTATTTCGGCTATCTTCTGGACAGCGGTGACGGTTGAGGCGATGGGCCCAGGCAAAAGGGGTCCTTCCTTCCCGAATCGCAATGCGGGGGGCGCGAGCGCGGCATTCGCCTAGCGTCCGACTGCAAACCAAGGTTTGCAGGGTTTGCAGTTTGCACCCGCACCAGTCCGCACCCATCACGAGCCCGCCCACGGTTTTCCGTCGGCGGGTTTTCTTTTTGAGGAAACGATTCTGAACACGCTTAACGTTGAGTACCGCAAGGTCGAGGCGCTGATCCCCTACGCCCGCAATCCACGCACTCACACCGACGAGCAGGTGGCCAAGATCGCCGCCAGCATCGTCGAGTACGGCTGGACGAATCCGGTGCTGGTGGACGGCGACAACGGGATCATTGCGGGCCACGGTCGTTTGGCCGCCGCGCGCAAGCTCGGGCTGGATCAGGTACCGGTCATCGAACTGGCGCACCTCTCACCCACCCAGAAGCGTGCCTACGTCATCTCCGATAACCGGCTGGCGCTCGACGCCGGTTGGAACGAGGAGATGCTGGCGCTGGAAATGGCCGAGCTGTCCGAGGCCGGGTACGACCTTGCACTGACCGGTTTCGAGGATGCTGAGATCGAGGCCTTGCTCGCTGACGAAGTCGCCTCCGATGCCGCCGACCAAGAGCCCGATGCCGACGAGCCGGACGATGGCGACGATGTGCCGGATAGCCCAGTGGTGCCGGTGTCCCGCACCGGCGATTTCTGGGCCATCGGTACCCACCGTCTGATCTGTGGCGACGCCACCGACCCGACCGTGGTCGCCACTCTAATGCAGGGTGATGCGGCCCGGCTGTGCTTTACATCACCGCCTTACGGCAACCAGCGCGACTACACCTCCGGCGGCATCACCGATTGGGATGGCCTGATGCGCGGTGTGTTCGCCAAGGTGCCAATGGACGACGACGGGCAGGTGCTGGTCAACCTCGGGCTGATCCACCGCGACAACGAAGTCATCCCGTATTGGGATGCGTGGCTGGGCTGGATGCGCACGCAGGGTTGGCGGCGCTTTGCTTGGTACGTCTGGGATCAGGGGCCGGGGATGCCCGGAGACTGGGCTGGTCGTTTTGCGCCGAGTTTCGAGTTCGTCTTTCACTTCAACCGCTCTAGTCGCAAGCCCAACAAGATCGTGCCCTGCAAGCACGCGGGCCAGGAATCGCACTTGCGCGCCGACGGGTCGTCCACGGCCATGCGCGGCAAGGACGGCGAAGTCGGTGGCTGGACGCACAAGGGCCAGCCGACGCAGGACACCCGGATTCCCGACTCGGTGATCCGCGTGATGCGGCACAAGGGCAAGATTGGTCAGGACATCGACCACCCGGCTGTGTTCCCGGTGGCGTTGCCCGAGTTCGTGATCGAGGCCTATACGGACGCAGGCGACATCGTGTTCGAACCTTTTGGCGGCAGCGGTACCACGATGCTGGCCGCGCAGCGCAAGGGTCGTGTGTGCCGCTGCGTGGAGATCGCGCCGGAGTACGTGGACGTCGCCATCAAGCGCTTCCAGCAGAACCACCCCGGCGTGCCCGTCACGCTGCTGGCCACAGGCCAGTCCTTCGACGATGTGGTCAATGAACGTCAGGCCACCACGGAGGTAGAGCAATGACCGCCTCCTGGTTTGCCGACAAGATCGAAAAGTGGCCGACTGCCAAGCTGCTGCCCTATGCCCGCAACGCGCGTACTCACTCGGACGATCAGGTGGCGCAGATCGCCGCGTCGATTGCCGAGTTCGGATTCACCAATCCGATCCTGGCGGGCAGCGATGGCGTGATCGTCGCCGGTCACGGACGGCTTGCTGCTGCGCAGAAGCTTGGGCTGGCGGTGGTGCCGGTGGTGGTGCTCGATCATCTGAGCCCGACACAGCGCCGGGCCCTGGTGATCGCAGACAACCGCATCGCCGAGAACGCGGGCTGGGACGATGCGATGCTGCGCATCGAGATCGCATCACTGCAGGACGACGACTTCGACGTGTCGCTGACCGGCTTCGATGCAGATGCGCTGGCCGAATTGATGGCGGGCGACGAGCCGGATGGCGAAGGCGAAACCGATGACGATGCCGTGCCCGAGTTGTCGGAGACGCCGATCTCTCGTCCGGGTGATGTCTGGTCGCTTGGCGGCCACCGGCTGCTGTGCGGGGACTCCACCGTGACTGAGAGCTACGACAGGCTTCTCGATGGCGAGCAGGTCGACATGGTGTTCACCGACCCGCCGTACAACGTGAATTACGCCAACAGCGCCAAGGACAAGATGCGTGGCAAGGACCGCGCGATCCTGAACGACAACCTCGGCGACGGCTTCTACGACTTCCTGTTGGCGGCGCTGACGCCGACCATCGCGCATTGCCGGGGCGGGATCTACGTGGCGATGTCGTCCAGCGAACTGGATGTACTGCAGGCCGCATTCCGCGCCGCCGGTGGCAAGTGGTCGACGTTCATCATCTGGGCCAAGAACACCTTCACGCTGGGCCGTGCCGATTACCAGCGCCAGTACGAGCCGATCCTGTACGGATGGCCAGAGGGCGCGCAGCGTCACTGGTGCGGCGACCGCGACCAGGGCGACGTCTGGAACATCAAGAAGCCGCAGAAGAACGACCTGCATCCGACGATGAAGCCGGTGGAGTTGGTCGAGCGCGCGATCCGCAATTCGAGCCGACCGGGCAACGTGGTGCTCGACCCGTTCGGGGGCTCCGGCACGACGCTGATTGCCGCCGAAAAGTCAGGACGGCTGGCACGGCTGATCGAACTCGACCCTAAGTACGCGGACGTGATCGTGCGCCGCTGGCAGGAATGGACTGGCAAGCAAGCCACCCGTGAGTCGGATGGCGCGCTGTTCGATGATCAGGCGGCGATCGACTCTTCCGCGATCTCGCAATGAATCACGAACCCCGTCAGGTAAGGCAGGCCGCGCGGGATGCCGTACTGCTTGCTGGTCTGGCGGCCAATCGTCCAGCCCATCCACTGTTGGGTGGCGGCGTTGATCGCGTCCGCCAGGGTCTGGCCCCGGTACAGCCCGTTTTGCAAATCGTCCGCAAAGTGGCGGCCGTGGCGACTGTCGAGGAAGACGCGGACTGATTCGAGGGGCTGACCGGTAGCGTCGGAGATGGCGGTCATCGCCAGGGGCCACGCGGTGCTGGCGTGTTCGTTCATCGTGCCCCAAAAGCCCCAGGCATCGTTCTGGGTGGCGGGCATTTGCTGGTTGGTGTTCATCTCTGGCTCCTTGGGGTTGATCGTTGCGACACCCGTAGTAACGCGCTGTTCGATTGAGAAGCCAAGCTGTTCTTGGCCTCTTTCTCAATCAATTTCGATTACCCGAGACGGGCCACGTACCGGGCGTAGTCGCCGCCCTCTGGATTCACGTAAAGGTAGGGGCGACCCGGTGCGGTGACCTCGACGCAAAGATAGCCGTCGCCGGTGCCGCCACCTTTGCCGCGCAGCCAGTCGCGCGATACCAACAGGCTGCGGGCAAAGGCATCGAACTCGTCGACGGTCAGTTCCTTGGTCTCGGTGACATAGACCTTGGTCTGACCCTGGCCGCCAACTTCGTCCAAGTCGGCAGGCTTACGGGCAAACGGCAATCGGACGCTCAACTCCTCGACCTGGAAGGTGGTGTCGCCAAACTGCAGGGTGCGCGGGGTGCGTTCGATGGTGATGGTCATGGTGCTCATGAATGTTCTCCTGGGTGTTGGCGTTGCGATCAGGCTTCTGCGGCGATCCGGTAGACCCGCTCGCTGCCCTGGGCCTTGTCCGAGACGATGGTCAGCCCGAGCTTCTTCTTGAAGGCACCGGCAAAGGTGCCGCGCACCGTGTGCGCCTGCCAGCCGGTGGTCTCGCAGATCTGCTGCACCGTTGCCCCTTCGGGGCGCTGCAGCATCTGGATCACCGTGGCCTGCTTGCTGTTCTCGCGGGTGCGAGGTTTGGCGGCCGCCTTTTCTTGCGCCCACGCGGCCTCGGCTGCCGTCACGGCTGCGTCGAGTTCAGGGTCTGCGGCCACTGGCGCAGGCGTTGGCCGGGCGCGCCCCATCGCGTCGTAGCCCTCGGCGGCGACGAACCAGTGGGTGCCGTCGGAGGTGATCAGCGCGCGGTTGAACAGGCCGTCGAGCACCTTCTTGCGTGCGCCGCCTTTGATGTTGTCGGGGAACCAGTCGATCTTGCCGTCGGTGTGTTCGAGGGCGTAAGCCAGGATCGCGTGCTGGGCCGGGGTCAGTTGGGTGGTGGTCATTTGCTTCTCCTTGTGCAAGGGGTTGATGGGGTGACGTGATGAACGCGCTGTTCGGGAGTGAAGCCAAGCGTTTTCTGCTTGGCTTCGAAGGTTCTTGATCAGCTGTTGGCCTTGTCCGACTTCGTCGCCTTGCGGCCTTGTTCGACGCCTGCGTTGAACGCGGCCTCCAGGGCGTCGCGCAGGCACCAGACCGCCACGTCGTGGAAGTCGAGGCTGTCTGACTTGCGGGTTTCCAGGGTTTCGATGCCCAGCTTGTTTTGTGCGATCTGGGTCAGGAGTTGTTCGAACTTGCTCATTGCTGCTTCCTTTGATGGTGTTGATGACGTCCGTATGAACGCGCTGTTCCAGAGAGAAGCCAAGCTGATTTCGAGTGAAGGTCGAAAAAATGATTGAAGGGGTAACCGGTTCTCAAAATGGGCATTTCGATTCGCGCTTACGCCCGTCACCGTGGTGTGACCGACACCGCTGTTCACAAGGCAATTCGCGCAGGTCGGATCACGCCGGAGGCTGACGGCACCATTGATGCCGACCGTGCTGATCGCGAGTGGGCTCGCAACTCCGATGTGCCGAAGACCGGTACGCGGGCCAAGGCCGCAAAGGTCGCCGTGCCGGAAGGCGGTACGGGTGTTGGCGGTGATGGGCCCGCCGCATTACCCGCTGGCGGCGCGTCCTTACTTCAGGCGCGCACGGTCAACGAGGTCGTCAAGGCGCAGACGAACAAGGTGCGTCTGGCCCGACTGAAGGGCGAGTTGGTGGATCGGCCGCAGGCCATCGCCCACGTCTTCAAGTTGGCGCGCTCCGAGCGTGATGCGTGGCTGAACTGGCCCGCGCGCATCTCTGCGCAGATGGCGGCCAAGCTCAATATCGATCCGCACACGATGCACGTCGCCCTGGAGGCGGCGATACGTGAGCACCTGCAGGAACTGGGCGAACTCCGGCCCCGGGTGGACTGATGCTGAATGTTGAATACGAAGGCGCTGCCGAAATCGAGCGCGCGTGGCGTGAAGGGCTGACACCTGATCCTCTGCTCTCGGTCTCTGAATGGTCGGATCGCCACAGGATGCTATCGAGCAAGGCGTCCGCTGAGCCTGGGCGCTGGCGCACCAGCCGCACGCCGTACCTGAAGGCCATCATGGACTGCCTGTCGCCGACCTCGCCGGTCGAGCGCGTGGTGTTCATGAAAGCCGCACAGCTCGGTGCGACTGAAATGGGCTCGAACTGGATTGGCTATGTGATTCACCACGCACCGGGGCCGATGATGGCGGTGTGGCCAACGGTGGATATGGCTAAGCGCAATTCCAAGCAGCGGATCGATCCGTTGATCGAGGAGTCGGCGGCACTGAGCGAATTGATCTCCCCAGCACGGTCACGCGACTCGGGCAACACCATTCTGGCCAAGGAGTTCCGGGGCGGCGTGCTGGTGATGACCGGGGCGAACAGCGCGGTGGGCTTGCGCTCGATGCCGGTGCGCTACCTGTTCCTCGATGAGGTTGACGGGTATCCGCTGGACGTCGAGGGTGAAGGTGATGCGATCTCGCTGGCCGAGGCGCGCACGCGAACCTTTGCCCGGCGCAAGATCTTCATCGTGTCGACGCCGACGATCTCGGGGGCGAGCGCCATCGAACGCGAGTACGAGGCCAGTGACCAACGTCGCTACTTCTTGCCTTGTCCGCACTGCTCGCATCGCCAATGGCTGCGCTTCGAGCAGTTGCGATGGGAAAAGGGGCAACCGGACACGGCGTCCTACATCTGCGAGTCCTGCGATAAGTCGATTGCCGAGCACCACAAGACCTGGATGCTGGAGCACGGTGAGTGGCGCGCGATGATCAGCGACGGCACGGGCAAGACAGCGGGGTTTCACCTGTCGTCGCTTTACAGCCCGGTTGGCTGGCGCGGTTGGCGCGACATTGCTGCCGCGTGGGAAAGCTCTGTGAACAAGGAATCGGGGTCGGCGGCCGCCATCAAGACCTTCAAAAACACCGAACTGGGTGAAACCTGGGTTGAGGAAGGCGAAGCGCCAGATTGGCAACGGCTGGTCGAACGCCGCGAGGACTACCGGGTTGGCACGGTGCCGCCGGGTGGGTTGCTCCTGGTGGGCGCTGCCGACGTGCAGAAGGATCGCATCGAGGCGTCCATCTGGGCCTTCGGGCGCGGCAAGGAGTCCTGGTTGGTCGAACACCGCGTGCTGATGGGCGACACCGCCCGAGACGCCGTGTGGAAGCGACTCGCCGAGTTGCTCGCCGAAAACTGGACGCACGCCTCGGGCGCGGCGATGCCGCTGGCCCGTTTCGCTCTGGACACCGGCTTTGCGACGCAGGAGGCCTACGCCTTCGTGCGGGCCTGCCGTGACCCGCGCGTGATGCCGGTCAAGGGGGTGCCGCGCGGCGCGGCCCTGATCGGCACGCCGACGGCCATCGATGTTTCGCAGGGCGGCAAGAAGCTGCGCCGGGGCATCAAGGTGTTCACGGTGGCGGTTGGCATCGCCAAGCTGGAGTTCTACAACAACCTGCGCAAGGGCGCGGACGTCAGCGAGGACGGCGTGACCACCGTCTACCCGACGGGGTTCGTTCACTTGCCAAAGATTGACGCGGAGTTCATTCAGCAGCTCTGCGCCGAACAGTTGATTACCCGTCGCGACCGCAACGGCTTCCCGGTGCGCGAATGGCAAAAGATGCGCGAGCGCAATGAAGCGCTCGATTGCTACGTGTACGCCCGCGCGGCCGCATCGGCGGCGGGCCTGGATCGCTTCGAGGAACGCCACTGGCGCGAACTGGAACGCCAACTCGGGATGGAACGGCCACCGGATGAGCCACCCCCGATTCAAGCATTCGACCCAAACGAGGCCACCCAACGCGGTGGCCTCTCTGTTTCTGCAAACCCACCACGGCGGCGCGTCATCAAGAGCCGCTGGTTGTCCTGATTTTCAGAGGAGTTTTCATGAGTCTTGCCACCCGTATCGAGAGCCTGGTCATCCGGGTTGCCCAGGAGTTCAACGACGTCCGCGCGACGGCAGGCAGTCTGGCCAGCCTGTCCACCAACGACAAGTCGAGTCTGGTCGCCGCCATCAACGAGCTCAAGGCAGCGGTTCTGTCCGCGATGGCCATCGATGACAACCAGATCGCCACCACCAGCACCTACTCGTCGAACAAGATCGTGTCGCTGCTGGACGCGCTCAAGACCGACATCCTGGGCGGAGCCGATGCTGCCTACGACACCCTGGTGGAAATCCAGCAGGCGCTGCAGAGCGGTACCAGCGGCCTGGACGCGATTCTGGCTGCGGTCAATCTCCGTGTCCGCTTCGATGCGGCGCAGACCCTGACCGTGGCCGAGCAACTGCAAGCACGTACCAACATTGGTGCGGTCGCTGTCAGTGATGTCGGCAACACCGACACCGATTTCGTCGTGATCTTTGACGGCGCGCTGGCCTGATGAGCCTCGCTTCCAGCATCGCCGCTTTGGCGGCGCGCATCGGCTTCGAGGTCAAAACCAAGATCGACGCCACGCATCCCGGCATTGCCCGGGTGTGGGTCAGCTTCGGCTACGTGGGCGGTCAGGTCGTGATCGCCAGCGCGCACAACGTCGCCAGCGTGGTGCGCACGGCGGCGGGCCGGTACCGCGTGCATTTCGCTGTGGCGATGCCGGATGCGAATTACTGCTGGACGGCGCTCGCGCGCAGCAGCACCAACACCGGTCAGCAGCGCTTGGCCCTGGTACGTGCCAGCTCCGACCTGAAGACCGCGCAGTACGTCGACGTCTCGTGTGCGACGGCCGCGTCGTCGTTTGACGACTCCTCTGAAATCAACCTCGTGGTGTACCGCTGATGGCCTACACAGAAGCCCAACTCCAGGCATTGGAGACCGCGCTCGCCAAGGGCGAACACCGCGTCAGCTTCGGCGACAAGACCGTCGAGTACCGCTCGGTCGATGAACTGAAAGCTGCGATCCGCGAAGTCAAGCGCGGCATCCTGGAGCAGGCAGCCGCCACCGGACTATGGCCGGGTGCGCCGCGCCAGATCCGGGTCACGACCTCGAAGGGGTTCTGATGGCCTGGTATTCGAAGATCCGAAGCCTGTTCGGCCAGCAACCCGTCCACGAAGCGGCTGGCCGTGGTCGCCGCTCGTTGGCTTGGATGCCCGGCAACCCGGGCGCGGTCGCCGCGATGCTGGCGACCAACACCGAACTGCGCATCAAGAGCCGCGACCTCGTGCGCCGCAACGCGTGGGCGCAAGCCGGTATCGAGGCCTTCGTGTCCAACGCGGTCGGCACTGGCATCAAGCCGCAGAGTCTTGCTGCAGACGAGCGCTTCAAGACCGACGTGCAGGCGCTGTGGCGTGACTGGACAGAAGAAGCCGACGCCGCAGGACAGACCGATTTCTACGGCCTGCAGGCATTGGCCTGTCGCGCGATGCTCGAAGGCGGTGAATGCCTGATCCGGCTGCGCCCGCGCCGCCCGGAGGACGGACTGGTCGTTCCTCTGCAGCTTCAGTTGCTGGAGCCCGAGCATCTGCCGATCAGCCTCAACCTCGATCTGCCTTCGGGCAACGTGGTGCGCTCTGGCATCGAATTCGACAGCCTCGGGCGGCGCGTCGCTTACCACCTGTACCGCTCGCACCCCGAAGACGGTCGGCTGGCTCCGATGTCGGGCCAGGGCGGGATGGACACGGTGCGCATCGATGCGAAGGAAATCATCCACCTGTTCCGCGTCCTGCGTCCCGGCCAGATCCGGGGCGAGCCGTGGTTGTCGCGGGCCCTGGTCAAGCTCAACGAACTTGACCAGTACGACGACGCAGAACTGGTGCGCAAGAAGACCGCCGCGATGTTCGCCGGGTTCGTGACACGGCAGAACCCGGAGGACAACCTGATGGGTGAAGGTGCGGCCGATGGCGATGGCATTGCGCTCGCCGGGCTGGAACCGGGCACTTTGCAGATTCTGGAGCCCGGCGAGGACATCAAGTTCTCCGACCCGGCCGACGTCGGTGGCTCGTATGGCGAGTTCCTGCGCACGCAGTTCCGCGCGGTCGCCGCTGCCATCGGTGTCACCTACGAGCAGTTGACCGGCGACCTCACAGGCGTGAACTACTCGTCCATCCGCGCCGGGATGCTGGAGTTTCGGCGTCGCTGCGAGATGGTGCAGCACGGGGTGCTTGTGCATCAGATGTGCCGTCCGGTTTGGGCCGCGTGGATGAAGCAGGCAGTGCTCGCCGGTGCCATCGATGCTCCCGGCTTCGCGCGTGGCGGCCCAGCCCGTCGCCGCCGGTACCTGCAGGTGAAGTGGATTCCACAGGGCTGGCAGTGGGTCGATCCTGAGAAGGAGTTCAAGGCCATGCTGCTGGCCATCAGGGCGGGACTGATGAGCCGCTCGGAAGCCATTTCCGCCTTTGGCTACGACGCCGAGGACGTTGACCGCGAGATCGCCGCCGACAACCAGCGCGCCGACGACCTGGGGTTGATCTTCGACTCCGACCCGCGCCGCACCTCCAAGGACGGCGGAAGCGCCGAGCCGAACAAGAACGCTGCCGACACCACGCAAACCGGCAGCTCATCGTCTGCCTGAAGGATTTCCATGACCCTGTTGCCCCATTTGGCGGCGCGCCTCTACGGTGTGCCGCTGGCGATCCATCGCCCAAAACTTGACGTGATCCTGGCCGTGCTCGGCCCCCGGATCGGCTTGGCTGATTTGGCTGCACCCTCGGGCTTCACGCCGCCCGCACGTCCCGCATCCACCCAGACGACGAAGGTCGCGGTCATCCCCATCCACGGCACGCTGGTGCGCCGCACAGTGGGCCTGGAAGCCGAATCCGGCTTGACCAGCTACGCAGGGCTGACCGCGCAGTTGGACGCCGCGCTGGCCAGCCCGGATGTCGCTGCCATCCTGCTCGATGTCGACTCACCGGGTGGCGAGTCGGGCGGCGTGTTCGATCTGGCCGACCGCATCCGTGCGGCTGCTAAGACGAAGCCGGTCTGGGCTGTAGCCAATGACATGGCGTTCTCGGCAGCTTACGCCCTGGCGTCTGCGGCCAGCAAGGTGTTCGTGTCGCGCACCGGCGGCGTCGGCTCGATTGGCGTCATTGCGATGCACGTCGACCAGTCCGAGAAGGATGCGCAGGACGGCGTTCGGTACACGGCGGTCTTTGCGGGCGACCGCAAGAACGATCTGAACCCACACGAGCCGATTTCCAGCGAAGCCCACGCCTTTCTCAAGGGTGAGGTGAATCGCGTCTACGGCCTGTTCGTCGAGACGGTGGCCCGCAACCGTGGCATCGAGGCATCTGCCGTGCGCGACACCGAGGCGGGGCTGTTCTTCGGGCAGGCCGCCGTGGCTATCGGGTTGGCCGATGCCATCGGCACCTTCGACGACGCCCTTGCGCAGCTTTGCGAATCCGTTTCCCCACTCCCGAAGTTGGCGGCAAGCCACTCCGGTCTTTTTAGCAACCCCCAGATGGAGTCATCAATGAATGATCGAACCGACCCCGCTGCTCCTGATCGGCTTGCTGCTGATCCTGCTGGCAGTCCTTCTCAACCGGCGGCCGCCACCGCCATGACCGTGGCTGACGCGATTGAGGTCGCCCAGACCTGCACCCTGGCCGGGCGCACCGACCTGATCGCGGGCTTCCTCGAAGCGAAGGCACCACCCGCCAAGGTACGCAGCCAGTTGCTGGCCACCCAGGCCGAAGCCAGTCCCGAAATCGTCAGCCGCATCGACCCGCAGTCGGCCATGTCGGCGAGTAGCACTGGCCATCCTGCCTCTTCCCACAACCCTCTGATCCAGGCCGTCAAAAGTCGCCTGGGCACAAAGTAACCCAAAAAGGAGCATCCCGTGCCCGCAATGCAAGAACCAATCAACCTCGGCGACCTCCTGAAGTACGAGGCGCCCAATCTCTATTCGCGCGACCGCGTGACCGTGGCAGCTGGCCAGACCTTGCCGCTGGGTACGGTGCTCGGGCAGATCACGGCGACGGGCAAGGTCAAGCAGATCGACCCGTCGGCCACCGATGGCAGCCAGTACTCCGCTGGTGTGCTGATGCAGGACGCCGATGCTGCTCTCGCCGACCGCAACGACGGGCTGATGGTGGCGCGTCACGCCATCGTGTCAGACCACGCACTGCATTGGCCCACCGGCATCACGACTGCGGAGCAGCAAGCAGCGATCCAACAACTCAAAGCACTGGGCGTCCTGGTGCGTATCGGCGCCTAACGCCAAGGAGACTCAATATGCAAAACCCATTCATCAGTCCGGCATTTTCGATGGCATCAATGACTGCAGCCATCAACTTGATCCCCAACCGCTACGGACGCCTGGAGGAGTTGAATCTGTTTCCGCCCAAGCCGGTTCGAACGCGCCAGGTGATTGTTGAAGAACGCGCCGGTGTCCTGAACCTCCTTCCGACCCAGCCGCCAGGCTCTCCGGGAACAGTGAATGTGCGTGGCAAGCGAACCGTCCGGTCCTTCGTCGTTCCGCACATTCCGCACGACGACGTTGTGTTGCCCGAAGAGGTTCAAGGTCTACGTGCTTTTGGCAGCGAAACCGAAATGGAGTCGATTGCCGGAGTGCTGGCCCAACACTTAGAGACGATGCGCAACAAGCACGCCATCACCCTAGAGCACTTGCGTATGGGGGCGTTGAAAGGCGAGATTCTCGACGCCGACGGCAGCCGTATCTACAACCTGTTTGACGAGTTTGGCATCGATCAACAGAGTGTGGACTTCGAAATCAGCAGCCCGACTACTGGCACTGATGTCAAGGGCAAGTGCACTGATGTGTTGGGCATCATCGAAGAAGCCCTTCTCGGCGAGTTCATGACGGGAGTCCACTGCTTGTGTTCTCCAGAGTTTTTCAAGGCATTGACCGGCCACAAGGATGTCAAGACTGCCTTCACGAACTGGCAGCAAGGCGCCGTCCTTATCAATGATGTTCGCCGTGGCTTCACTTTTGGCGGCATCACTTTCGAGGAGTACCGAGGTAAGGCGACTGATGTCAACAAGACGGTTCGTCGCTTCATCGCTGCTGGCGAAGCACATGCGTTCCCTCTTGGCACTATCGACACCTTCGGAACTTACTTTGCACCGGCCGACTTCAACGAGACTGTCAACACGATGGGCCAGCCGCTTTATGCGAAGCAGGAGCCGCGCAAATTCGACAGGGGCACAGATCTGCACACGCAGGCCAACCCGCTACCGATGTGCCATCGTCCCGGGGTTCTGGTCAGGCTCGTCATGGGTGGTGGCGTATGAGTTTGGTCGCCCAGATCTATGAGTCGGCCGCGAACGCTGGGCTGCTGAAGGAATGCCTTTGGTATCCGTCGAACGGTGCGCCATCGCAACTACATCAGATCGGCTTTGCCGCGCCCGATGAATCACTGCTCGATGGCCTGGCCCTGAGCACCGACTACGAGATGACCTACCCGGTCACGGCATTCGGGGGTCTTGCAGTCCGCGAGGTTGTCGAAATCGGTGGCACGTCCTTCCAGGTGCGAGACATCCGATCGTTAAGCGACGGCTCCGAGATCCGCGCCAAGCTCACCCGGCTGTAAACCCATGGCAGATAACTCGATCCGCGAGCGGATTCTGCTGGCGGTGATGGCGGCTGCCCGTCCGGCGGTCGAAGGTCTCGGGGCCACTTTGCACCGGTCGCCCACGGTGGCCATCAGCCGCGAACTTTGCCCGGCGCTCGCGGTGTTTCCCGAGTCGGAGTCCATCACTGAGCGCGCCAACGACCGCGTCACACGCGAACTGACCGTTCGCGTTGTGGCTCTGGCTCGGGCCGTTCCACCCGCGTCCCCCGAAACCGAGGCCGACCGTCTGCTCACCGCTGCCCACGCTGCCTTGTTCGGGGACGGCACGTTCGGTGGGTTGGCGCTGGGCATCCGTGAACAAGAGAGCGAGTGGGAGGTCGAGGACGCCGACGCGGTGGCCGTGGCCCTCCCGGCGCGCTATCGGCTGACGTACCGGACGCTGGCCAATGACCTTTCAACTCTTGGATGACACCTATGACCCAACTTGTCCTGACGCGCCCGCACACCCACGCGGGCAAGACCTATGGCGTCGGTGACCGGATCGAGATCGACGCGACATCAGCCGACTGGCTGATCGCGCACGACATCGCCACGCCGGAGCCGACCGCCCCAACTGCTGAACCCGTCCCCGAACCCAAACCCCTCCAACGCAAGGAACCCAAGCAATGAGCACCTATGCCAGTTTTCAAGGCCGCGTCTTCCTCGGCAAGCGCGACACCGACGGCCTTCCCATCGAAGTGCGCTCGCCCGGCAACGTCGCAGAGCTGAAGCTCTCCCTCAAGACCGACGTCCTGGAGCATTACGAGAGCCAGACCGGCCAGCGCTCGCTGGATCACCGGATGGTCAAGCAGAAGTCCGCCACCGTGAACCTCACCATCGAGGAATTCACCAAGGAGAATCTCGCGCTGGCCCTGTACGGCAACCACGTCGTCGGCACGCCGGGCACGGTCACCGCCGAGCCAGTGGGCGGTGCCACGCCGATTGCGGGCGACCGCTACTTCCTTGCCCACCCGAAGGTATCGTCCTTGGTCGTGACGGATTCGGCTGGCACGCCCGCGACCCTGGCCTTGGGCACGAACTACACGGCTGATCCCGACTTCGGTGCCCTCCAGTTTCTGGATACCACCGGCTTCACTGCGCCGTTCAAGGCCAGTTACGCCTACGGTGTGGCCACCGAGATCGGCATCTTCACGCAGGCGCTGCCGGAACGCTTCCTGCGGCTCGAAGGCATCAACACGGCCCAGGGCAATGCCAAGGTGCTGGTCGAGCTCTACCGCGTGGCATTCGATCCGCTGAAGGAAATCTCCTTCATCTCGGACGAGTACAACAAATTCGAGCTGGAGGGATCGCTGCTGGCCGACACCACCAAGCCCTTCGACGCGGTGCTGGGCCAGTTCGGCCGCATCGTGCAACTGTGATGGGTGCCGCCATGAGTGATCTGGACACCCTGATTCCGCAGGCGGTCGAACTGGTGATCGACGGTGAGCCGCTGGCCATCAAACCGCTGAAGGTCGGGCAGATGCCCGGTTTTCTGCGAGCGATGTCGCCGGTGATGCAGCAGCTCACTGCCTCCAACATCGACTGGCTGGCGTTGTTCGGCGAGCGCGGCGACGACCTGCTGTCGGCCATCGCCATTGCCGTCGGCAAGCCTCGGGCGTGGGTCGATGAGCTGGCTGCCGACGAGGCCATCCTGCTGGCGGCCAAGGTGATCGAGGTGAACGCCGATTTTTTTACCCAGACGGTGATTCCGAAGCTCGACGGGCTGTTCGGCCAAGTGAAGCTGCCGCCCATCGTGAAAGCGGCGGCTGGTTCGATGCCGTCCAGCACCTGATCGAGCACGGTCACCGCTTGCCCGACATCCTCGACTACACGTTGGCGCAGGTGCGCGGCTTCGTCGTAGCGACGGCGCGCACCGATGCGGCCCGCGATGCACGGCTGCTGTCCGTGATTGCCATCGGCACGCGCAGCGATGCCCGCCAGCTCGACCAAACCCTCGACCGACTTACTGACAAGGCCACCGACCGTGCCTGATGACCATGCGCATTTCCGTCCAGATCGATAGCGCCGCAGCCCAGGCGCAATTGCGCCGCTGGGGCGGCGAATTCCGCGACAAGGTCAAGAAGGCGGTGTCGCGGGCGATTGCCAGCGAGGCGGTCGAACTCAAGCAGGACGTGCGCAGCCACGTCGCCAGCCAGATGGCCGTGGTCAAGAAGTCCTTCCTCAAGGGCTTCACCGCCAAGGTGCTGGACAAAGACCTGAACCGACTGCCCGCGCTGTACGTGGGTTCGCGCATTCCGTGGTCGGCGATGCACGAGACCGGCGGCCAGATTGCCGGGCGGATGCTGATTCCACTGAACGGTCGGGTGGGCCGCAAGCGCTTCAAGGCGCAGGTGGCCGAGCTGATGCGCGGCGGCAATGCCTATTTCATCAAGAACGCGAAGGGAAACATCGTCCTGATGGCCGAGAACATCAAAGAGCACGACCGGCCACTGGCGGGCTTCAAGCGCCGCTACCGCAAGGCAGAGGGCATCAAGCGCCTCAAGCGCGGCGCGGACATCCCGATTGCCGTCCTAGTGCCCAAGGTCGTACTCAAGAAGCGCCTCGATGTCGAGCGGCTGGTCGCGAGTCGCATCCCGCGTCTGGCGGCGGCCGTCGAGAATCAGATCAGTACGGTGGATTGATTCATGGCCAAGCGAATTTCCATCCTCGTCGCGCTCGAAGGGGCCGACGAGGGGCTCAAACGCGCCATCACGTCGGCCGAGCGCAGTCTCGGTGAGCTGTCGACCACCGCCAAGACCGCCGGAGCCAAGGCTGCCGCCGGAATGGCCGAGGTCAAGGCCGGGATGTCGGCCTTCGGCGATCAGGTGGCGACGGCCAAGACGCAATTGCTGGCCTTCCTATCGATCAGCTGGGCGGCAGGAAAGGTGCAAGAGATCGTCCAGATCGCCGACGCATGGAACATGATGTCGGCGCGCTTGAAGTTGGCGACGGCGGGACAGCGTGAATTCACGACCGCGCAAGCGGCCCTGTTCGACATCGCCCAGCGCATCGGTGTGCCGATTCAGGAAACGGCCACGCTGTACGGCAAGCTCCAGCAGGCAATTCGGATGCTGGGTGGCGAGCAGAAGGACGCGCTCACGATCGCCGAGAGCATTTCGCAGGCACTGCGCCTGTCGGGCGCTTCGGCCACCGAGGCGCAGTCCTCTTTGCTGCAATTCGGGCAGGCGCTCGCCTCTGGTGTGCTGCGAGGCGAGGAATTCAACTCCGTCGTCGAAAACAGCCCCCGTCTGGCGCAGGCACTGGCCGATGGCCTGAATGTGCCCATCGGGCGACTGCGCAAGCTGGCCGAAGAAGGCCGCCTGACCGCTGACGTGGTGGTCAACGCGCTGATGAGCCAGAAGGACAAGCTGGCCAGCGAGTACGCCCAACTGCCGCAGACGGTGAGCCAGGCCTTCGAGCGCCTGCGCAATGCCTTCGGGCAGTGGATCAACCGGGTCGATGAATCGACGGGTTTGACCAAGAAGCTGGCCGAGGCTCTGACCATTCTCGCCAACAACCTCGACACGGTCATGCAGTGGTTGAAGCGCATCGCCGAAGTCGGTCTGGCGGTGCTGATCTACCGCCTGATCCCGGCGCTCATCACCGCGTGGCAGACCGCCGGTGCGGCGGCCGTCACGGCCGCCAGTGCCACCGCTGCGGCGTGGACGACGGCCAACCTGTCGGTGTCGGCCGCCGTGGCCAGCGTCGGCTTGCTCAAGACGGCATTCGCCGTGCTGGGTGCCTTCCTGGTCGGCTGGGAGATCGGCACGTGGCTGTCGGAGAAGTTCGAGATCGTCCGCAAGGCGGGCATCTTCATGGTCGAGATGCTGGTCAAGGCGGTCGAGCAGTTGCGCTACCGCTGGGAGGCATTCGCCGCCATCTTCACCTCGGACACGATTGCCGAGGCGACCCAGCGCCACGAGGCCCGTCTCGCGGAGATGAACCAGATCTTCGCGCAGATGTACGCCGACGCGACCAAGGGGGCGGATGCTGCCAAGGGCGCGATGAATACCGCCGCGACGGCTGCGGAGGAAATCGCCAAGCGGCTCGAAGCCGTGCGTCAGGGCACGCAGGAGGCAGTCGGGCGCGGTATCGAGGCTGTCCACAGCGCCCTGGAGAAGCTGAAATCCCGCCTCGGTGAGGTTGAGCAGGCTGTCGGCAAGGCCAATCAGACAGTCAACGACGCCACCGCCAAAATGGCCGAGGCCTATAAGGGCCTGACGTCCATCGTTGAGGCCAACCTGCTGCGCCAGATCGAAGCGGTCAAGGCGCGCTATCAGCAGGAACAGTCGGCGCTGGAGACATCCAAGCAGTCCGAAGCGGCGCTGATCACCAAGTCGACACAGTTGCTGACGGAAGCCCTCACGCAGCAGACCACGTTGCGGCGGCAGTCCACGACAGACACGCTGAAGCTCATTGACGATGAGTCCAAGGCGCGGATCGAGTCGGCCCGCCGCCAGGGTCAGACGGAAGAAGAGCGCCGCGCCAACGTCCAGCGGGTCGAAAACGACATCCTGGCCACCAAGCGCCAGACGATGACGCAGGCGCTGGCCGAGTACCGGCAGCACATCGATGCGCTCAACGCAGAGGCCAACCGGCATCTGACTGAGATCAAGCGCATCGAGGAGGAGAAGCGCCAGCTCTCGATGACGACCGAGGAACGTGTCCGCGACATCCGTCGGCAGGGCATGACCGATTTCGAGGCGACGGAAGATCGCAAGCGCCAGATCGCCGAGTACCAGGGGAAGGCACGTGAGGCGCTGGCCAACGGCGAGTTCGAGCAGGCTCGGCAACTCGCCCAGAAAGCGATGGACTTGGCCGCACAGGTGGCCAGCTCGCAAACCAGTGAAGCCAAGCGCGGCGAAGATGCCCGCAAGCAGTCCGAGCAGGCGGTTTCGCAGGTCACCCAGCTCGAATCGCAGTCACGCGATGCCTATCGCAAGCAGGAATACGCGCAAGCCGAAGCCCTGATGCGCCAAGCGGACGCATTGCGCGCCGAACTGGCCCAGAAGACCAAGGATGCCGACGCACAGATCGCACAGGGCAAGGATGGCGTCAATCAAGCCATCCAGCGCATCCGCGAGTCCGAGGAGATTCTCAACAAGACCCTGGATGCCGAAGCCAAGGCGCACCAGACCGCCGCGCAGTCGGCATTGACCGCGCGCGACCAGATCCAGCAGACCCTCACCCAGACCGAAACCCAGATCGACCAAATCACAGCCAAGCTAAAAGACGGTCTGAAGGTCACGCTGGATGCCGACACGACCCGCTTCGACAAAGCCATCGCTGATCTCGACAAGGCCCTGGCAGAAAAAGAGTACCTGCTCAAGATTCAGGCCGACTTGCAGGAGGCCGAGAAGAAGCTGCAGCAGTACGAACAACTGCTGAAAGAGGGCAAGACACTCCCGGTCGATGCCGACGTGTCCAAGGCCAAGGAGGCGCTGGACAAACTCAAGACCTACGCCGACCAGAACTCGCAGTTCGAACTGAAGGTGGCGACCGAGAAGGCGCAGGCCGCGATCACCAAAGTCGAAGGGATGATCAAGGCGCTGGACCGCATCCAGACCGAGTCCCGGCATCAGGTCAGCACCAATGCCGACGCAGCCCGCTCGGAAATCATGAGTCTCAACTGGGCCAACACCTCGAGCACGCACACGATCTATGTGCGCAAGGTAGAGGCAAACGCGACTGGCGGTTTGGTGGGCGGTGGCGTGCGCCGCTACGCCGATGGCGGCGCTGTGGCCCCGGCCTTTCCTCGGATGAGTGGTGGCTCGGTTCCGGGCTCGGGCCACCACGACACCGTGCCACGCACCCTGGATGCCGGTGCCTTCGTGATTCGCAAGGCGGCGGTGCAGAAGTACGGCGGCGGCGCGCTCTCGCGTCTGGCCAATGGCGTGGCACGGTTTGCCACTGGCGGCGCGGTGATGCTGGGTGGCGGCAAGCGCCCATCCGGCAACGATGCTGATGGCACGCCCAGCACACCAAAGAAGAACCGGGAGGCAGTCGAGGCGATGAAGATGATCGACCTCGGCCTGCAGGGGATGAACGAGTACACCAATTGGCTCCAGTGGAACTACGGTGCCTCGGTCAGTCTGGATATGCGTAGCAAGACGATGGATAGCTACGGCAAGCAGGCCCAACAGGATCGGCGCGCGCTGGAGGACTTCATCAGCCGCAAGACGCTCACCGGCAACGAGCGCCAGAACCTGGAGCGCATCAAGCAGACGTGGCGGCAGGCAATGGCCCAGCCGCTGCTTTGGGGCAAAGACCTAGAGCGCGAGCTGATCGACTATATGGAGCAGAACCAGGGCGAGTTCTACCGTCGCGGTGGCATGGCCAAGTCCGACACCGTCCCGGCGATGCTCACGCCGGGCGAGTTCGTCGTGAACAAGGATGCCGTTTCCCGCTACGGCGCTGGCTTCTTCGAAGCGATCAACAACCTGTCTGCCCCGGCACAAGCTCTGGCCGGTCGCGCGCTTGCGGGCGTTCAGGGCTTCGCCACCGGCGGTCTGGTGCAGCCAAGTGGCTCGCGGTTGGCCCGACCGGTGTTGGCGGCCGATGCCGGGCCCAGCCGCACGGTACGCGTGGAACTGTCCTCGGGGCAGCAGAAGGTCAATGCCACCGTCGACGCACGAGACGAGTCTCGTCTGCTGCAACTTCTGGACGCTGCCCGCGCCCGCACTGCCTGAAGGATTCCCGATGCAACTGACGAACCTCGATGCCGGGGTGGCTTTGCCATTGCCTGACGATTTGCTGTGGAGTGATGAGCACGCGTGGTCGCCCGCCGTGGCGACCACGTCTTACCTCATCACCGGAGCCTTGCTTATCCAGTCTGCCACCCGGCAAGCCGGTCGCCCCATCACGCTGGTGGGCGCACCCGATATGGCCTGGGTGACGCGGGCCACGGTCGAGCAACTGCAGGCCTGGGCCGCGCTTCCAGTGGGCAGCGCCACAGGTCGCTTCGGCTTGACCTTCTCCGATGGCCGCTCGTTCACCGTGGCATTCCGCCACGCAGAAACGGCCATCGAAGCCGAGCCCGTGCTGGGCATCCCGGCCCGTGCCGCTACCGACTTCTATCGCCTGACCCTTCGATTCCTGGAGATTTGAAATGCCGATCCAATCCGGCGACGTGAAACTGCTGAAGTCCGCCGTGATGGCGGATGTGCCCGAGGGCGGTGGCGCGCCCACGGGCAACACCATTGCCGATGGCGTCTCGAACGCCATCTTTCCTGACATCTCCGAGCTGGATCGCGCCGGGGGTCGGGTCAACCTGCGCAAGTCCTTCGTGTCGGTGCAGACCGACGACACCGACACCTACTTCGGTGCCAACGTGATCGTGGCAGAGCCGCCGCAGGATGCGCGCGTCAGCGTCACGCTGTTCAGCACCGAGAAGACCTTCGACACCCGCGAGCAGGCGCAAGTCCGCATCGAGGCCTACCTCAACAAGGGCCCGGAGTGGGCTGGCTACCTGTTCGAGAACCACATCGCCGGTCAGCGGGTGATTCAGCTTTTCCAGCGCACCACCGACACCGTTCCCAATGTCGGCCAGACCTTGGTCTTGATCGAGAACGAGGGCCTGGGCACCCAGAAGGAGCAGTACATCCGGGCCACCTCGGTGTCCGTCGTCGAGCGCACGTTCACTTACGACGGCGACAAGGACTACAAGGCCAGCATCGTCACGGTCGACATCAGCGACGCACTGCGCTACGACTTCACCGGCTCGCCTGCAAGCCGCACGTTCACCCGGGCCGCGAACAGCACCAAGACGCGCGACACGGTCGTGGCGGACGCCGGAACCTACGTCGGCGTAGTACCGCTGACGCAGGCCGCCGCCGTCGGCGACTTCACGATCAAGGGCACCTCGATCTACACGCAGCTGGTGCCAAGCGCGCAAACCGAGACGCCCATTTCCTTCGTTCCTCCCTACGCGGCCGCCGGACTGCCGGTGCCGGGGGCCGTCGCGGTGAGCTACACAGCCAGCCACGCGTGGACGACCAGCATCAAATTCAATCTCCCGGGCGGTTGCTTGCCGGGGTCACTGACCATCGGCACGGACGGCATCACGATATTTGACGACGCGGGCCTGCTCAAGACCGCCAGCGGGACGGTCGGAACCATCGACTACGCCAACGGCATCCTGACCCTGAACTCGGGGACGATGTCGAACGCGAAGGC
Organism: Sulfuriferula plumbiphila; assembly: GCF_009938015.1. Classification (NCBI taxonomy): domain Bacteria; kingdom Pseudomonadati; phylum Pseudomonadota; class Betaproteobacteria; order Nitrosomonadales; family Sulfuricellaceae; genus Sulfuriferula; species Sulfuriferula plumbiphila. The sequence goes on from NZ_AP021884.1 coordinate 2,006,201, forward strand.
CATCACCTACACGCCCGCCGCGCAGATTCTGCGTGCTCCGCAAAGCTCGGAGATCCCGGTCACGCCCGAGTCGCGCAGCCAGTCCTACGTGGGCACGGTCAACCCGGTGCCGCAGCCCGGAACGCTGTCCATCAGCTACATGGCCCAAGGGCGCTGGTATGTGCTTTCCGACAGTGGCAACGGCTCGCTCAAGGGCCTGGACGCCAGCTACGGCGCGGGCACCTTCAACAGGAATACCGGAGCCTTCGTGGTCACGCTGGGTGCGTTGCCCGACGTGGGCAGTTCGCTCGTGCTGACCTGGAACGTGCCGACGCAGGAGACGCAGCAGCCATCCACCACCCTGAAGGCCACCCAGAGCCTGGCATTGAACCCACCTGCAGGGACGGCGGTGCAACCCGGGTCGCTCACCGTGTCCTGGGAGTACGGCGGCACCAAGACCTCAACGGCGGCCACGTCGGGCGTGCTGTCGGGTGCCGCCACGGGCAGTCTGAGCGTGGCGCAGAACCGCGTGGACTTCGCGCCCAATGTGCTGCCAGCGGTGGGCACGCAACTCACCGTGAGCTACGTCGCGGGCCCGAAGCAGGAGGACTCGTTTGCTCACCCCTCCCGCAATGGTGCGGGGACGCTGCCAGTCACCGCGACCTTGGGGGCCATCGAACCGGGCTCGCTCGAAGTCGAGTGGAACACGTTCACCGACGAGGCGGTTCTCGGTGCGTACACCTTCGCTCAATTGCAGGAGATGGGTATCGCCGTCTCGATCTGGCGCGACCCCACCCAGATCGCCCGAGATGACGGGAACGGCGGTGTAGTGCTGAACGGGATCTCGATTGGCACCGTCAACTACGCAACCGGTCAGGTGACCTTCAATCCGGATGTCTCGATCCGTATCCCACGCCCGGTCTACACGGCAGTCGCCATCAACGGCACCGGTCGGTGGCGATTGAACTACGGCGGCATCGCCTACGTCGATGCGCCATCGCTGTACCCCAACGACGAATCCGGCTACGTCAAGCTGCGCTACAACAGCGCGGGCTCGACCAGCAACCAGACCGAGACGTTCCAGTTCCTACCGGCCTTCAAGCTGGTACCGGGGGTGAATGCCCAGGTGGTGACAGGCACGGTGCTTCTCTCCATCAGTGGCGCGCAGCCTTGGGGCGACAACGGCCAGGGCACCCTGCGCGAGTTCACCACCAGTGGCTGGGTCACGCGCGGCACGATTAACTACCTATCCGGGGACGTGGCGCTGACGTCCTGGACGGCGGGCACGAACAACGCGATCACACGAGCCAGTTGCGTGACCACGGTCGGCGAGAACATCTCCAGCGAGTTCGTGTTCCGAACTGGCGCGGCACCGCTTCGTCCTGGGTCGCTGTCGATCCAGTACGCCCGCGCGGTTGGTGGCACGCAAAACGTGACGGCCGGGATTGACGGCAAGATCGAGGCAACCGGCATCAGCGGCAGCGTCGACTACGAGACCGGTCTGGTGCGCGTTCGCTTCGGAACGATGGTCACGGCGGCCGGGAACGAGAGCCAGCCTTGGTACGCCGCCGACCGGGTGGGCACGGACGGCAAGATCTTCCGACCCGAGCCGGTGGCCGCATCCAGCGTGCGTTACAGCGCGGTCGCCTACAGCTATCTGCCGCTGGATGCTGATTTGCTTGGCATCGATCCGGTGCGCCTGCCCAGTGATGGGCGGGTGCCGATCTTCCGCCCCGGCGGCTTCGCCGTGGTGGGCCACACCGGCAAGATCACCTCCTCGGTCAGCAACGGCCAGACCATCAACTGCGCTCGGGTGCGCCTGTCGCGCGTGCGCGTCGTCGGCCACGACGGAGCGGTGATCCACACCGGGTACTCCACCGATCTGGAAGCGGGCACCGTCACCTTCATCAACGTGTCGGGCTACAGCCAGCCCGTGACCATCGAGCACCGGATCGAGGACATGGCCGTGGTGCGGGATGTGCAGATCAGCGGCGAGATCAGTTTCACGCGCGCCCTGACGCACGAATATCCGCTGGGGAGTCACGTCTCCAGCGCCCTGGTGGCCGGTGACCTGTTTGCCCGCGTGAATCTGGTGTTCGACCAGTCAACGTGGAACGGCGCGTGGTCAGATGCCTTGTCAGGCAGTTCCGCAACAGCAACGTTCAACAACACGCAGTACCCGATCCGCGTGACGAACCGGGGGGCACTGACCGAGCGTTGGATCGTGCGCCTGACCAACAGCACCTCGTTCGAAGTCATCGGCGAGAACGTCGGCGTGATCGCCACGGGCAACACCAGTGCGGATTGCGCGCCCAACAACCCGGCGACCGGCGTGCCGTACTTCCATCTGCCCGCACTTGGCTGGGGCAATGGCTGGGCCACCGGCAACGTGCTGCGCTTCAACACCATCGGCGCGCAGTTCCCGGTCTGGGTGGTGCGCACCGTTCAGCAGGGGCCGGAGTCCGTGCCCGACGACAACTTCACGTTGCTGATTCGCGGCGACGTGGACACCCCCTGATTTCGTAGACAGGAACCCATGAAATGATCGACCTGACCGTCAAATACTTCAACAGCGGCATGACCGGCGCGCCACAGATCTCCAACAACTGGGGCGATCTGGTGACGATGCTCGATGCCTGCCTCGTCAATGGCTTCGCGCTGAAAGCCATCGACACCTTGACCTTCGCCGATGGCATCGCCACAGCCACCATTTCCACCGGCCACGCCTATCGGCCTTTTCAGGTGGTCGAGATCGCTGGAGCCGAGCAGCCTGAGTACAACGGTTCATTCCGTGTGCTGTCGACGACCACGACCGCCTTCACCTATGCGGTGACCGGAGCGCCGGTGTCGCCCGCGACGACGACCACTAACCTGAGCGCCAAAGTGGCTCCACTTGGGTGGGAGAAGCCGTTCGCGGGGACGAGCAAGGCCGCCTATCGCAGCAAAAACCCACAGTCGCCGCAGAACATCCTGCTGATCGACAACAGCCTCAAGACGCCCAACTACACGACGGGGTGGGCGAAGTGGGCCAACGTCGGGATCGTGGAAGACCTGTCCGACATCGACACCATCGTTGGCGCACAGGCTCCGTATGACCCGAACAACCCGACGCAGAACTGGAAACAGGTCACCGCTAGCCAGTGGGGTTGGTACAAATGGTTCCACGCACGTGGCCCCCAGTACGAAAGCAACGGCGACAGCGGCGGCGGAGGTCGCAACTGGGTGTTGATCGGTGACGACCGTCTGTTCTTCCTGTTCTGCACCAATGCAGCGGGCTACGGCTGGTATGGCCGCAACAGCTATTGCTTCGGCGATCTGATCAGCTTCAAACCCGGTGACAACTACGCGACGGTGCTGGCCGCCGACGACAACTACTCGGGGATGAGCAACTACTGGAGCTATCCAGGGCAGTTCAGCGGCTACGGGCTGGTTTCGTCCCTGGACTTCACCGGCAAGGTGCTGCTGCGCAATCACACCCAACTCGGCAATCCCGTCCGGTTCGGACTCACGTCGCTGAACACCAACAACGGCCAGCAGATCTGCGGTCGGGGCCCGATGCCGTTCCCGAATGGAGCCGACTACAGTTTGTGGCTGTTGCCCACCTACGTGCGGCAGGAGGACGGCCATATGCGCGGCATCCTGCCCGGGATGCTGTGGATGCCCCAGGACCGGCCCTATAGCGATCAGACCATCGTGGACAACGTGGTGGGTCAGGCGGGTAAGCGCTTCTTGCTGGTCAGGACGCAGTACAGCTCGGAAACCGAAGGCGCACAGATCGCGTTCGACATCACTGGCCCGTGGAGGTAAGCCATGAGCTACCCGCTGAGCGAGTCTTTCGCCACGGCTCCTGCGACCGGCTACACCGCCGTCCTCGGCGGAATGGCCGCGACACACAACAACGTGCAGCAGTCCATCGATATCTCGGCCCCCAATAGCCAGTCCATCCTGCGCTTCAACGAAACCGCCCACGGTGACTTCTGGTTCGAGGCGGATGTTGAGTTTCTGACCGACCCGAGCGCCCGCAAGCACATCGGCCTGTGGATGACCACCGGCAACGGTTCCGAGGGCTACCGGTTCGCACATATTGACGGTGCCTGGAGCGTGACACGCTGGAACAGCGGCTTTGGCGACGGCGCGGCAGTGACGGGCGGTGTCAACGATGGAGCGAAGCCGGTCGCGGGCGTTATAGACGTGGCCCCGACCTTCAACGTCGGCCAGCGGATGCCCCTGCGCTGTGAGGTCATCGTCGGAGCCTTTGACGCCAACGGCGTTCCGTGGGCGCGCCTGATCCAGTTCAAGGCCGGTGGGGTGCTGATGTTCCAGGTCGGGGATGCTGCCTACAGGGGCAAGCTGATCCCGGGCGTGTTCCTGTATGGGGCCACGGCGCGCGTCCACGCGATTGCGGGTGACACGCCGTCAGGTCTGCCCGCGTTTCCGGCAACCGTGGGCGTGAACGCCGCCGATGACCTGCTGCCGCTCGCGGGTGGGTCGACTTCGGTGCCCCCTGATCCGGCCGCCAACATCGCCGTCAACGCCGACTGCGACCTGATGCGCTTGAACAGCCCCAACTCTGAGCTGTGGAACCGGGGTGGTGGCTACGACTGGCACTTTCACGCGATTCCGAATGGCCGCAAGAACATCCACTTCAGCGGCCACGGCTTCATCGCCGGAACCGTCAAGGAGAAGGGCCAGCCCGACCAGCCCCTGGTGCGGCGGGTGCAACTGGTCAGCGAGAACACCCGCGTCCTGGTGGCCGAGACCTGGAGCGACACCACGGGCGCGTACCGGTTCGAGCTTATCGACCCGGCCCAGAGATACACCGTGGTCAGCTACGACCACAAGCAGATGTACCGCGCCGTGATCGCGGACAACCTTCATCCGGAGATGATGCCGTGACCGTTGCCATCACTGTCGAACACAACGAGGCGCGACTGGCGGGCACCCTGGCATTCCTGGATGCCGGTAGCAATCCGGCGCGTCTGCGCATCTACGGCGGGACACGACCCGCCAACCCGGCCACGACGCCGACCAGCGCGATGCTGGTCGAGATCAGGCTGACCAAACCCGCAGGCACGATTGCAGGTGGACTCTTGACGCTGACGCAGCAAGAAGACGGGCTGATCACGGCGACCGGCATCGCCACCTGGGCGCGGCTGGTCAACGGCAACGAAGTCACGGCCCTGGATCTGGACTGCAGCGGTACCGACGGCAGCGGTGACGTGAAGCTGGCCAGCACCAACCTCTATCTGGGCGGCGATGCCCGGATGGTGTCTGCGATCCTGGGGTAGTCCGTGCCTGCCGTTCTCAACGAGGTGACCCTGGTCGCCGCGTTGCCTGCGCCCACCGCCAGCGTGGCGGTCGGGCCTCCGCTGGTCGATCTGCTGTTTGACCAACCGGCTGCCACCGACGCCAACTTGGTGTTCGGGGCCAACTACATCGCGCCGCGCGACGACGTCGTGGTGCTGGCCAGCCTGCCGTTGCCGGTCGTGGCGATCAAGTTCATCCCGCCAGCGCGGGCCGCACTGCTGGCCGAGCTACCTGCATTGACGGTGACCACGCTGTTGCTGCGCCCGAGCGTCCCCTTGGACGTGACCGGTGCAAGTCTTCCTGGTGTCGTGTTCTCCGGCGAGGTCAGGTACTACTCGCGCACGCAGCGACCGACAGTCGGCCAGACCGCACACGCTTGGCAGGTGGCAGCGCAGACGGAAGATGGTTCGACACAGGGCCAGCAGGACGCTGCCGCTACACCCGCAGGCTGGGACACGTTCTGGCGACGCACCTTGGGTGTTCCTCAAGGCATCGAGCACAGGTTGCCGCCGGTGCTGGCGGCAGCGCCCGAGCAACGAGGCGCTCGCCACCAGGATGCGACCCGGCTGCAGGATTCGACGTGGTTTGCGCACCAGGACGCCACGCGTTTTGCGGCGACCCGACAAGGTCTGTTCCAGAACGCAGGCCCGTTGCGGGACACCACGCGATTTCGGCATCAGGACGGCGACCGCACCAAACGCGCGGGGCGGGTGAGCTTTTGGCAAATCGCGCGTCTGCTCACCGAGCGCCAGGGGAGTGATTTTCAGATTGCCAGCCCGTCACTCAAGGGCTGGAGTGTCCGGTATCAGGACGCCGTGCCGCCACCGCTGGGGATCAGCGTCTGGGTGGTTCCACAACCGCCAGCGCCGATACCTTGCTACACGCCGAGCGCGCATCTGCTGTTCGCCGCTTTGGCCCCAGCGGACAGCCACTTGCTGTTCGTCTGTGAAAACCACATCAACCCACCGCCTCCCGATGGGGAGCCGGTGGTCGTTCCTGTTCGGAGGGTCTATTTCGTGATCAACAACGTGACCCTGTACCGCGTGTCCGATGGCGCGCCGGTGCCGGTGTTCAACCTTTCGCTGTCGCTCGATGCATCGTCCTGGGCGTGGGGCTTCGATGCGGTGCTCCCTGCGAAAGCCGAGGCGCTGGTCGCGGGCAGCGCTTCCGGGCCCGTCGAACTCGTGGCCAGCGTCAACGGCACCCCGTTTCGCGTGCTGGCCGAGAGCATCAGCCGCGAGCGCATCTTTGGTGACGCCAGCATCCGCATCTCCGGACGGGGGCGCAACGCCGTTCTGGCCGCGCCCTACGCGCCGGTGATGACGTTCTCGAATACCGAAGGCCGCACTGCTCGGCAGTTGATGGACGATGTGCTCACGGTCAATGGCATCCCGCTGGGCTGGGCGGTCGATTGGGGCCTGACGGACTGGAACGTCCCCGCCGGTGCGTTCGCGCAGCAGGGGTCGTGGATCGACGCACTGACCGCCATTGCCGGTGCTGCAGGTGGCTACTTGATTCCGCATCCCTCGGCCCAGAGCATCCGCGTGCGTCACCGCTACCCGGTCGCGCCTTGGGAATGGAGCACGGTCACGCCCGACTTCGTGTTGCCCGTCGATGCTGTCGCCCGCGAGTCGCTGCGCTGGTTGGAAAAGCCTGCGTACAACCGCGTGTTCGTTTCCGGGCAGGACGTAGGCGTGCTCGGGCAGGTGACCCGGGCCGGGACTGCCGGAGAAGTGCTGGCACCGATGGTCGTCGACCCGCTGATCACCGAGGCGGCCGCCGCGCGGCAGCGTGGCGTAGCCGTGCTCGCCGACACGGGTCACCAGCTCGAGGTCAGCCTGCGCCTGCCGGTGCTCGCCGAGACCGGGATCATCGAGCCCGGTGCGTTCGTGGAGTACCAGGACGGCAGCGTCACGCGATTGGGCATTGTCCGCGCGACCCAAGTGGAAGCCGGGTTGCCCGAGGTCTGGCAGACGCTGGGAGTGCAGGCCTATGCGTAACCTCTACGAGCAGTTTCGCCAACTGATCCCCGACCCGCCGCTGCAGGCGGGCACAGTGAGCGACGTCGGCTCTGGCGTGGTCACGGTCGCATTGCCCGGTGGCGGCCGAATCAAGGCGAGGGGCTCTGCGGCCCTTGGCCAGAAGGTGTTCGTGCGCGACGACGCCATCGAAGGCATTGCGCCCAGCCTGACGCTGGAAATCATCGAGATCTGAAACCCAACTGATTCAACCCTGAGACCCGCCCTGATGCTCACGCATCGGGCGGGTTTCGTATTTCTGGAGAAAGCAAATGACCGAACCTGAACAACAACCGGCGCTCGTCGAGAACATGCTCCTGCTGCGCAAGGAGGATTTCGACGATCTGCTCGACCGTGCCGCCGAACGTGGTGCTGAACGCTGCCTCGCCCATCTTGGACTGGAGAACGGCCACGCTGCCCGCGACATCCGGGAGCTGCGCGATCTGCTGGAAGCTTGGCGCGACGCCCGCCGCACGGCTTGGCAGACGACCATCAAGGTGGCCACCACAGGCATCCTGGCCGCGTTGCTGGTCGGTGCCGCCATCAAGCTCAAGCTGATGGGAGGCCCCCAATGATCGAAACCCTCCTCGGTGGCCTCCTGGGCGGGGTCTTCCGTCTTGCGCCCGAAATCCTCAAGTGGCTGGACCGCAAGGGCGAACGCGGCCACGAGCTGGCCATGCAGGACAAGGCGCTGGAGTTCGAGAAAATTCGCGGCGCGCAGCGGATGGCCGAGATCGGTGCGAGCGCCGAAGCCGCCTGGAACGTCGGTGCCGTCGATGCGCTGCGTGAGGCCGTCCGCACCCAAGGTGAGAAGACCGGTGTGCGCTGGGCCGATGCGTTGTCTATCAGCGTGCGACCGGTAATCACCTACTGGTTCATGGCGCTGTACTGTGCGGCCAAGACGGCTGCTTTCGCGGCCGCCGTCACCGCTGGCTCTGGCTGGGGCACGGCCATCCTGCACGCATGGACGGAAGCCGATCAGGCGCTGTGGGCCGGGGTTCTGAACTTCTGGTTCCTCGGGCGCGTGTTCGACCGGGTGCGCTCGTGACCGGGGTGCCGAAAACGGCCATCGAGCTGGCCAAGCGCTTTGAGGGGTTCCACCGGGTGCCGAGGATCGATCCGGGCCGCGCGCATCCGTACATCTGCCCAGCGGGCTACTGGACGATTGGCTACGGCCATCTGTGCGAGTCGACGCACCCGCCGATCACGGAGTCCGAGGCCGAGGTCTATCTTACGCACGACCTGCAAACGGCGCTCGCCGCAACGCTGCGCTACTGCCCGGTGCTCGCAACCGAACCCGAAGGGCGACTTTCGGCCATTGTGGATTTCACCTTCAACCTTGGCGCGGGGCGGCTGCAGACATCGACGCTTCGGCGACGGATCAACCAGCGGGATTGGGCGGTATCAGCTCAGGAGCTCTGCCGATGGATCTATGGTGGCGGAAAGGTCTTGCCAGGTTTGGTGGCAAGGCGAAAGGTCGAGGCGGCGCTGATGTCTGGCCTTCACTACTGAAGCGCTGGCTCACACAAGCGCAGCAATTGCGATCGAATCTCGCCGGGCGATGCTGTCAGATCCACCGTCGCAAATCGGATGCCATGCCCCTGGATGACAACCGTCTCATCAACGGCGTCGCCGACGGAAGGGTGAAGCAACAGCCCACTGGCGTCATCCGCAAGCGGATCGCCGCGCCCGACCTGGGATCGCAGGTAGGCGTAGATCTGGTACACGTACCCGCTGCGCAGCGTCTCCTCTCGATACCATCCGCTCGTCACGATCGACGTGAACTTGGTGTCGATGACGATTCGCCGGCCAGAAGGCGCATGGTCGAGTACCACGTCGGTTCGCATCGTCGGCAAGATCTTGTCGATTCCCGATGTCTTCTGTTCGATTTGCCAGCCCAGCGTACCGCCACAGCGAACCCGCCATCCCTGCGGTTGCAGTACCACGTCATAGAAGCCGCCCACGGCCTTCTCGAACAGTCGCCGGACCCAGGTGACCTCGCGTTCCGGCAGAGTCAACACGTTCGTCCCTGCCACCTCAGTTGGCAAGGCAAGATCAAAAGCCAGCTTCGCCGCAGCCACCATGAATCTGTCATCAGCGTCGTTGCGGCCAAAGCGATCTGTGCTCATCTGCGCGCGAGTGGGTACATCGCCGGAAACACCCATGGCCTTCATGCCGCTGGCAAGTGAGCGGCAGCGATGAGACACGTCCTTCCTTTGCACAATTCGGGCGATGGTCTCTAGTGCCGCGCGCACAAAGCGATTGCGTGGCGTGTCGACGGTCAGCTCATCAAATCGACAGGCCACTAAGCCACGATCCAGCAATCGATGCCGCTCCGTATTCAGGACATCAATTCGCCCGCGCACGCGATTTAGGACAGCATCCCGAGATCGGTAGCCCAGGTTGAGGCGGCGGCGCTGCCTGACTTCGACTGCGTGGGCCAGAATCTCGGCGACCAGATCGGGGAGATCGTCAGGGTTGTCCTCCAGGCCAACCTTGCCGATGCCGCGAGTGCGGAACAATTCCGACGCGTACAGCATCAGCAGCCACAGATTGCGCACCGGAATACGTCCGATGTAGCCATTTGCGTCGACCGACGCGCTCTCGACCTGCTCCGCGACCACACCCATTACCAGCCCTGAAGCAGCCGCGCACACGCCTTCTGCGCTTCGTCAGGGGCGTCAAACCAATACTCATCGAGCAGTGGCCCGATCTCAGTCTCGACCACCTGCTGGAACCACTTTTTCGTGTCCCCGGCCTCCAGCCTATGGGCGGGCGTCACGTAGCTATGGCCGATCCGGAACTGCTTTCCAAGGCGAGCGTCAGCCGCTATCTGGTCATTTAGCTCTGCAATCCGGTGCTCAATATCCGCGACCAGAGCAGGATCGACAGCACACTCCTTGACAGCCCAATCCCGCCATGCGGTGCCAAGCCTTGGCTCGAGCCCCACGAAGGCGAAACGCCGACGCAACGCGAGATCGACCAGGGCCAACGACCTGTCGGCGATATTCATCGTGCCGACGACGTAGAGGTTTTCCGGAATGTGGACGGGGCGACGTTTGCCATCCGCGTCCGGGTAGCACAGTTCCAGTGCCTCATTGGGCGTGCGCTTTCCAGCTTCAAGCAGCGTCAGGAGTTCGCCGAAGATCTGCGCCGGGTTGCCACGGTTGATCTCCTCGATCACCACGACGAACTTCGACGATGGGTCCTTCGACGCTGCCTTGATCGCTTCCATGAATACGCCGTCGGCTAGCGACAATTTCCCCTCGCCGGTCGGCCGCCATCCTCTGACGAAATCCTCGTAGGACAGGTTGGGGTGAAACTGCACCGCACGGACTTTGCTTTCGTCCTTTTGACCCATCAGCGCAAACGCCAGGCGCTTCGCAAGCCACGTCTTGCCGGTGCCTGGTGGCCCCTGAAGGATCAGGTTCTTCTTGGTGCGAAGGCGGTCCAGAAGCCGATCGATCTCGTTGCGTTCAAGGAAGCATCCGTCCTTGAGAATGTCGTCGACCGAGTACGGCACGATCGGCACGGCAACATGAACGTCCTCTGGTGCAGTTGCCTCGGTAGCATCGTCACCATCATCGACGTCACCAGCGTCGTCTTCGCCGACCGGAGACTTCTCATCGGTGGGGTCCTTGTACAGCCATGCTTCCAGCGAAAGCTCAGGGTAGGAATGGACCGGGTAAGCGGTCTCCTGGAAGCGCGGCTCCAATACATCCATCACGGCAAGGTAGTCTGCCGAATTGCAGCGCCTCTTCGGGCCGTGCATGCCAATCGGCACACCGAGCTTCTTGCTGACATAGAGCTGAGAGTTGTGATCAAGGCTCAGGAACGCCCAAGGCCTGATCCAATACAGGCCGAACGTCAGATTCCATGCAACGCCTCGCCGACCGTTCGCGCTGTCGAAAGCCTTGGCGAACTCCTCGCGGGCAAGGTCATCGTCGGTATCTGCGTACGCGATACCCGCTGCGAAGACCCCCCAAAGCGCGTCAATGTGGTCGGTGGCGCGATTGATCTCGAATGGAAAGTACCAGGACTTCAAGTTGTTCAGCAGCGGGATGCCTTCGAACGTCTCTGGAACCGGCTCGTCGACGCCCAGGAATTTTGCCAACTCGGTCGCGATGATCTTGCGGTTGGAGTCCTTGATGCCCCGATTGAACAGACCCATCGTCGTGAACGGGCAGATGTCCTTTACGAAGCCCGTAGTGCCGTCTGCATACTTATCCTCTGCCAGATGGCCGAGTCCGTCGACGCGAACGGAGATCTCCCGGATTCCCTCCACAAGGGCTGCCCTGTTGGCGCGATAGGTGAGCAGCTTGTCCGCGATTGCTTCATAGAACTTTGTCCAGCCGAAGCGATGTTTGTCTGCTGCCACCGTCCCGAATCGCTCCCGCCAGTAGGGAGCGTTTCGGAAACGCTCAACGTCCTGCGGCTTGTTGTGGAAGGCGAAGCTGATCAAACCATCGGTCATCCATTCACCAGGCAAAACGCGCCACACCGTTCCCCGGTGGGTATAGAAATACCACTCACGCACCGGTTCGATTTTTGTCCAGTCAACCTTAACTCGCTGACCATCATTCAGGTTCTCAGTGATCGTACCAATTGCCTTGATCGCCATCACCGAAACCGCTTGTCCACGGCTGTCAAAGGGTAGCCCATGCTTGCGCGTGTAGGACGACTTGATGGCGATCTGATCTCCTGGTCGCATCGATCGCACCACGTCGAGATGCTTGTCCTCGTAGCCGTTCTCCCAAATCCCCTCGGACAGAAAGCGTGGCAACTGATCGTCCGTGCCCCCGTAGCTTGCGCCAACAAACCAGCTCGCCTGTGCGCTCGAGTTCTCTGTTTTTATGTTCATGGATGTCCTCAGATAGTGCTGCGCAAAGCGACGAACTGGTTACTCGGCCCCTCCGACCGTAGGTCGAGGTATGGGGAGTTCGAGACGACGTAGGCCAAAGGTCTCGTTAAACGGAATGGAAACAGGACAGGCAGTGATTGCAGGCTATGAACTGAAACAGGCTTGCCGACGTAGCGCACAGCCGCCTCGATCAGCCATACCGTGAGTTCGTCGCTGTCGATAGGCGTCGCTGCAAGACGGATGACGCGCTTGCCTTTCTCGACACGCTCTACCGCGCCCCAGCTTGCTTGTGTCTGGATGACCATATTGGTCATGCGTCGCGTGCCTTCGCGTTCGCCGTAGATCTCGCTCATACGGCGATGCACTTCGGCAGCTGCGCAGTCGTCTTGGATGGCCGACAAGCGACCCACCAACTCAGACACTTTCCCGAAAAACGGATAGCAGGCTATGGCCACGCCCCAGCACAGTACCGGAATTGGTGTGTCGGGCTGGCTTTTGTAAAGAGCCGCCGCCCGGTCGGCGAAGTCCACCAGCTCGGCGCGTGGCTCCAACCACAGCCGGTTCAAGACGGTTCGTGTTTTTTTCTTGGCTTCCACGCCAAGTTCGGCTGCGTCGAGCAGTGCATTCAGATCATCTAGCCCAGCTGTACCCGCACGAACCCGCAGTGCCGCAGCCGCCCAATCAAGCTGAATGAACCGATCGAACCCAATCTGAGGGGCTGATGTATTCATTCGTTTCCAATCACATATTTAACTTTCACAAACGGCACGATCAGCTCTTCTACCGAGATGCCGCCGTGGACAACCACTTGCTCGCCATCGGGAACAAAAGCCGTTCGGCCACCCGCGAATAAGGGCATATAGCCCGCCGGTAGTCCAGCGATGTCCAAGTGCACTGAGTTGGCATTTGCCGCTGCGGATTTAGCCAACAACGATTCACTGCGATACACGCGCACCCGTTCGCCACGGGCTTCTGGAACATCCCCTTCAGATGGACGTCCCACGCCAACAGCTTCAACGTTGCCGTGATCCGCTGTCAGGTAAATATGAAAGCCTCTGTCGAGCAGCATCGCAAACAAGCGATCGACGAAGCCTGTTTTCAACCAGTTCGCGATCCACAAGGCCACATCTTGTTTGGAGCGTTCCTTGTGCAGTCGGTCATCCACCTCGTCGACCACCAACCCGACCACCTTGGGCCGACGATCGTCCAGCGCTGCTTGCAAGGCATCCAGCTGCTCAATCTGCCGCAACGAGCGCTGGTAGTAGATTTCGCCCGGCTTGACGCCTTGCTCCTGCCAGTAGGCCTTCCACAGGTACTCTTCTTTGTTGGTATGGCCGATCGACTCTTCGAATTCCCGCGGTTTACGGCCAGAGAACAGGGCCTGCCGCGACACCGAGGTCACGGTGGGGAGCCAAGCGAAGGAAGTACCTTCATCAAACGCAAAGCGCTTCGTCGCCTCGACTAACCGCTCCCGAATCTGTACCCACTGGTCCAAGGCTAAGCCATCAAAAACCAGGAGTGCGATCTTGTCGGCCCCGAGCGCTTTCCGGCGAGAGCTCAGATAGTCGGGAATCCGATGCACCATCACCGGCCCGTTGTGGAACGAGAGCGTGCTCAGATCCGCATAGTGCTTGGCAGCCACCCACGCATGTAGCTGCGCATCCGACTGTTCTTGCAGTGTTTTCACGAGAGCCTGCACCTCTGCCAAACCGTCTGTGCCATAGGCATTGCCCAGATCGTGCACGCGGGCGAGAGTTTCGCCGTACTGCTTGGCAAACTCGCTCCAGGCCTTGTGCGTAGCCGTCGCGCTTGGAATCGCGTCAATCAGCTTGGCAATTCCCTTTTTCACAAAAGCGTTGCGCGCTTGCGGGTCTTGCACAATCCCGGCCTTGATCCAGCCTGGCGCGTCAGCTGGCACAACCTCAACGACCAGCGGGTGCAAGGAGCCATTCAAGAACATCGAATCAACGATGGATTGCACATCCGAGTGCGCAAACGGAATATCGACTTTGGCCACGTAATCGGGGGGTGGTGGCTCGCCAATGCGTGAGCCTTCCATGCCCAAGTTCGCCAGGTAGCGATGCCAAGCCTCCTGCACCACGCGCAGCAACGCACTCTTCGACGACAGCCACGCGGCCACCGGAAGGCCTGCAAGCAGTCCCTTGCTCTGGATGATGCTGGCTGCGTGCTCGGCAAAGACCAGGGGCAGCGCACGGTTAGCAAAGTGCATCCGCAGCACATCACGCCAGAAATCACTTTCCGTGCGAATGCTGGAGCGCGGTGCCAGGTGGTAGACCCGCTCCAGTATGAAATCTTTGGACTCGTTCTCGCCGCGAATACCCTGCAGCTCGGTGTCGTGCGCCTCCAGCAAGGCGGCAAAGTGCTCGGGTTCAAGCTGCTTGACCACGTTGTAAGCCAAACGCGGAAACAACTGTGCCAAGCCCAGACTTACGACACGACCATAGTGCCCAAGGTCCCAAGGCAGCTCATTGGGATCTGCACCGCGCCAATGCACAACCACAGCGGGCGTGGGGCCGGGCTCGCCTCGGTCCCAGGCGGCGCGATAGCGCTCCTCAAACTCTGTACGGAACACAAAGGGGTCTTCGTACAACAGCACCTCGAAGCCACGGCTGCGCAGTTCGGCCAGCAAACGCTCGTCCAGCAAGACGTCGTCCGGATCGCAGGCCACCCACAGCCGGTCGAGATCAGCTGTGAAGCGACTGAGAATTCGTTCAATCCACTGGCTCATGTGCTTTGTGTCTCCCTCACGTTCTCGCCAGGCTGAACCTCGGCGGAGACGCGTACCATCATTACCGCGTTCAGATCCGGCACACTGGCCGCAGCCTCGGCCAAGGCGGCCAGTCTGGCGTCGTGTTCTTGTTGCAGACGCTTGCGACGATGCTCGCGGACAGCAGGCAGCCCGATGCGGCCGATAGCCTGTTGCCTTGCTTCAAAGGCGTAGTCAGCACGCTCCCGCTCCTCTTGCAGTCGGGTCCGATGCGCCTCCAGCATCTCGGTAAAGATCCGCTCGCCTTGGGCTTTTGCCGCCGTGAGTGCTGCGTCAAACCATTTCACAGCCTCTTCGGTGCCGCTGACCCCGTGTACGACCACTGTTTCGGTCAGCAGCAAATCCCACACGCGTTTGGCCGTCGGCACAAAAGCGCGGCCCTCTTCGTTGGTAAAAACGGGCAGGTAACGCTTGCGGTTCAAGCCTTCCGCCGCAAGGCTGATCTCCCAGAGGGACCACACTCCGCTCACAGAATCAGGCAGGCCCGTCACCCGTATCACTGGCAAGGGTTGGCCTGCCACAAAGCGGGGCAACTCGCTGATCACTGCGCGCGCGCGCGGGTCTTCCAGCGTCACCCACTCAATGTCATGGTTCTCGTCAGCGGTACGCGCGTCAAAGCAAACCTGCGCTGCTTCGCTGCCATCCGCCCAAGTCACACGCCACGCCTTGCCCACCTTGGTTGCTGCACCGCCGCGTGCGGCCAAGCCAGAGGTGATGGCTCGCTCCAGCCAGAACTGTGCCGGGTGGTCGCGCCATTTGCGGGCATCGTCCGCTTCCAGCTCGTGCGCGTCCGAGAGCAATTCGCTGCTCTTTTTTGACTCGGCCAAGGTCTCGCGCAACTGCGAAACCACCGCATCGCATTCCTGCTCTATCGAAGCCGGGTTCTGCAAACCATGCACGAACAGCTCTTCGAACAAAGGCTCTGCTTCCGCCGAGTCCATCACGTCGGACGCCTTGTCCACGCCGAACTGTTGGGCGATCACTTCCAGCTTTTCTTCCAGCACCTGGCGAACCCGGTGCTCCACGGTGTCTTCCAGCACAAAGTTGATGGCGCGCACCACGTGCCGCTGGCCAATACGGTCGACGCGGCCGATGCGCTGTTCAATGCGCATCGGGTTCCAAGGCATGTCGAAATTGACGATGACGTGGCAGAACTGCAGGTTCAAACCTTCGCCGCCAGCGTCTGTCGAGATCAGTACGCGCACGTCTTGAGAGAACGCCTTTTGCGCCTTGCTGCGTGCATCCAGATCCATGCCGCCGTTAAGGGTGGCCACCGAAAAGCCACGGCTTTCCAGGTAATTGGCCAGCATGGCTTGGGTCGGCACAAACTCGGTGAAGAGCAGCACCTTCAGGGCAGGGTCGTTTTCTTCCTGCTGCAGTTTGTAGATCAGCTCCAGCAAGGCTTCTGCCTTGGCATCGGTGCCCGAGGCTTCGGTCTCGCGGGCCAGAGCGAGCAGTATTTCCACTTCGGACTTTTCCAGCTCCCAGCCGGTGGCCTGCATGGCCAAATCCACCTGCGACTGGCCGTCCAGGTCAGCCCAGTCTTCCTCGCTGGTGTTCTCAAACAACGAGGGTTGTGGCTGGGGCTCCTCCAGCAATGCCAGCCGCTTTTCCAGCGTCGTGCGAATAGCGGCAGTGCTGGACGTCACTAAACGCTGCATCAGAATCATCAAAAACCCGATATGACGCTGCTTGGCGGCCATTGCCTGGTTGTAGCCATGGCGCACGTAGTCGGTCACGGCCTCATACAAGCGCCGCTGCGCGTTGTGGCGCGCCTGCCAGGCCACGGCCTGCAGCCGGGTGACTCGCGGCTTGAAGAGTGGCTGACCATCGGCGTTGATCGACAGCCGCTTTTCTGTACGAATCACAAACGGCCGCACGCGATCGCGGTTCACGCTGCTTTCGTCAGGGAAGGCGTCGCGGTCCAGCAACTGCATCAAGCGCAGGAACTGGTCGGTCTTTCCCTGGTGCGGCGTGGCTGACAGCAACAGGAGGTAGGGCGATGCTTCTGCCAATGCTGCACCCAGCTTGTAGCGCGCCACCTGTTCGGTGCTGCCGCCCATACGGTGGGCTTCATCGATGATGACCAAATCCCAAGAGGCCGAGATCAGGTCTTCAAAGCGTTCGCGGTTGTAGTTGTTGAGCTGCTCCAGACTCCAGCCGCGCCGACTCTCCATCGGTTTGACCGAATCCAGTGAGCAGATCACCTGGTCATGCATACGCCACAGGTTGTCTTCATCCCCCTGGTTGCCACTGCGCCATTGGCGAAATGCAGCCAACTCAGAGGGCTCGATGAACTGCAGATGCTCACCGAAATGCAAACGCATTTCCGCCTGCCACTGGCGCACCAACCCCTTAGGCGCGACCACCAGCACTCTTTTCACCCGGCCGCGTAGCTTCAATTCCCGCAACACCAGCCCGGCTTCGATGGTCTTGCCCAAGCCCACCTCATCTGCCAGCAGGTAACGAATACGGTCGCGGCTGATGGCGCGATTCAGTGCGTACAACTGATGCGGCAGTGGCACCACGCTGGACTGGATGGGCGCGAGCAACAAGTTGTCTTCCAGCGCATCCAGCAGCTTGGCCGCCGCCGTGGTGTGCAGGATTTCCTCCACCGTAGGGCGAACGCTGTCCAACGGCGCAAGATCTGAGGCACGTGCCCGCACCACTGCGTCTTTGGCTGGCAGCCAGACGCGGTAAGCACTCTCACCCCATACCTCTTGCCGATCGATGACGCGACAAGACGCAGCCTGTCGCGTCAGCCAGCACCAATCGCCAACGTTGAAGCCGCCGCCCGCCACGCTCAGAGCCCGTCCTCTGTGCGGGTCAACGCCATGTCATAGAGGGTGAGCAGCTTTTCATCTTCCTGAAGCGTCTCCTCGGGCAGCTTGTTGGCGACGTTGATGATGGTCTGGTATTCCTTGGTCGCCCACGCCGCCCGGAAACCAGCACGCAGCACCTCCAGACGCGACTCTTTGATCTTGCGTCCGGTGAAGGCCTTGTAGGTCTCGAACTCTTTCAGCAGTGCTTTTTCGCGCTTCATTTCCAAGTCTTGCGCCTTGTTCGGGTCAGGCACGTACCAGCGATCTTTGGCCTTTGTCATCAGGGCCGGGTCATTCTTTTCGAGGCCACGCTGGTCTTTGTGGTTCGAGGAGAGGTAGCTGTGAATCTGGCTGGGTACTTCACCCTTGCCATCGTATTGAATGAAGTTTTCATCCAGCAGTCGGGCGAGCTCAGGTATCACTTCACCTTTCTTTTTCGCCGCGCCAATAATTGGCATGTATTCCGATGTAATTTCTGCATATGTTGACGGACGTTTCTTCAAGAAATCAGATAGCCAGTCGATAGCACTTCGCTCGTCAGAAACGAACATTTCAATCTGAGGTGCCACAGCCACCTGCAGCCGCTTTTTGTCATATTCCGCAGCTTGCTCAGGTAGAAAAATCATCCCGTCACGCGGTTCAAAACGCTGGCTGAGACCTGACTGAAATTCCTGACTGGACAATGGCACGACAAAGTCATGCTTCACAAACCACGCCACCATGCGGTCAAAGATGATTCGCGGGTCGCGCTCCTGAATAAATTCAAGTTCGCCACCCTTCATTTTGACGGACGGAAGATACCCTAAGTGCGTTCGAACAAAGTCCCACACAGAATCGACTTGACCTCCCGCTTTGATGAACCGCGCTTCCAGTCCGCCATTGGGTTTATAGGCAGTGATGACCAAGTCCTGTTTGACAGATGTTGCGTTTGAAACCGCATTAAAGCTGCCCTGCACCTTGTTCAGCGCGGATACGTTGGCGATGACGAATCCCGCCTCCTGCAGAGCGGTTCGAATTCCGTTCCAAACGGCAGCTTGGGTGTTCGAAAAAACGACCGTCATCCAGCGCCCGGGTTTGAGTACGCGGTAATACTCCGCAAAACAGGACTTCATCAGCCGGTAGTACTCGTGCAAGCCTTTTTGTTGGCTGTCACTCATAACCGCTTCAGGCCCTTGGTGTGTAAATACGCGATGGAAGGCCTCGACGATAAAATTCAGTTCGGAATACGCGAGGTTGTCGCCGAAAGGTGGGTCGGTAAAGATGTAATCAATGCTGCTGTCGGGCAGTCCGAGCTGGGCGGCCGTGCCTGTAGTGATCGCCGTATTGCCAGCACCGACTTTGTAATCACTGAACGCTTTGATCAGGCGGTCGAGTTTGCCGCCCAAGTTGTACCAAGGGCTGCATTCGGAATGTTGTGATGCGACGTAGTAAACGCCGGTCAAAATGCGGTTAACTTGAGAAAAGTGCGTGGGCCCATACCGATTCAATACTGATAGGCCGGCAATCGCCTGCTCGACCATGTACAACAAGAAAGCGCGGATGCGAGGATCTGGGTTTGCATTGGCTTTCTCCCAAAGTTTCCCAACGGCTTGTGCAGCGCGCGGAAGAAAAAGGTGATGAACGTGTGAAAAAGACGCCGATCCGGCACGCCATTTGTCACCCCACTTCTGCTGATCTTCTGCGGCATGCATCATTCGACTGGCCGGGAAAGCTGCAGGAAAACTCAGTGCCGCAATTTTCCCCAATACCTGACGATCGAAGTTGTCAGGTTTTTTCTCATACTTTTTGCCACTCGCTATATAGAAGATCAGGCTCGGTACCCGTTTTGCGGTTTTGAGAGCTTTTCCTGAAACGGGGTCGACTGTCGTTTCGAAGAGTTTTTCGAGCTTCTTCTTGGTAAGTTCAGCACCACAATGTGGGCAAGGGAAGTCGTCTCGGACCCGCTTGGTCTCCTCGTCCAATGCTTCATCAAGGAAGTTGACCTCCCCAGCGCAATGCGGGCAGGTGAAAACCTCACTCCACACCGTGTACTCAATCCGTCCCTTGGTTTTGCCGTCGGTGTGAGTGGTTTCGTACATCCAGCCAATATCTTGTTCCAGCTCTTTGAGCATTTGCTTGCCAGCTTTGGCAAAGACTGCGACATCGAGCGGAATGTTGTAGTTGGCACCAATGAAGGTGGCGGCTGGCGACAAATCATTGATGACGGCGCGCCGTGCGCCCCATTTGGGCGCTGGCTTGCCTTGTTTTTTCCATTCCATCTCCAATTCATGCCGATAGGTCGCCGGTGCCAAGCCACACCACTGCGCGGCAACCCCTGTCATTCCTGACCCGCCGAAAGCATCGAGAACGATGTCACCGGGTTCTGTGTAGTGCAGGATCGACGGCACGATTGCAAGATGGGGCACCTTGGTGTGATACGAGTGGGCTTTATAAAGCGCGTCTGTTTTACCAACCGTCACGTCGACTGTTTGTGGTTCCCTGCTGTACTTTGCGCTCGGGTCGTAAGGCTTGCCGTAGTGACGCACGAAGTCCTCAAGAAACGGGTTCGGGCAGGCTGTGTAGTACGGCGGATCAGACATCGCCAGGATGGCTTCATCCGTGCCCTGTGGGAATCCTTCGATCTTGCGGAACGCCGGATCTTTTAGCTTCTCGGCCAACAGCTTCAGAAAATGGTCGCGGCGCGCATTCTCGTTCGGGAATGTTTGGCCCAGACATTCCACCGGACCGGATTTTGACGATTGGCTCTGAAAAAAATCATTCATTGGGTGTGATCTCGCTAAAGTCGATCGGCGTATTGACAGCCGACTGATCTGATTTTTTTGGTTTTACCGCGATGGCAACAGCCTTCCCGGTTTCAAGTGTTTGACGGATGGCTTCTTTAAGAACAACTGACTGAGCCGGTGTCGTGCCTACCCATGCTTTGGCAACGATTGAGGTGAATGCTGAGTTGTCGAAGTGTCGGCCAACGTTATCGTAGTTAATCCGCAGCCCACCCCGAGGCCCTTTGATGCCTGGGTGTTGCTCAAGTAGCTTCCAGTAGTCCAGTGGCAAGTACATGCCGGGCACCAAACCTATGTCATCTGGATTGAAAACCAGTCTTGGGCACAGCTTCAGGAAAAAGGGGTTCTCGATCAGGCGAAAACCGTCATGGGAGTCGTTGGCCGGACAAGCCTTGATCGCCGCAAGCAGCGCATCCATCCTTGCAATTTCTTCTGTGAGCTGGGTATTGGGAAGCCGAAAAACGGCTTGCGAGACACCGTCAGCTCCATCTTCACGCTCCATCGCTTTGTACTGGACCATGACGAAACTCTGGAACGTCTCATTGAAATAGATGAGATCGGTGCCGGTTTGCTCTTCCAGGGGGAGCCTGTTGGCAAGGATGACAGTGAGTCGTTCAGACGTCGCCCCTGATTCAAATACCGCTGCGTTGTATGGGTAGGTCTTGATGATGTCAAAACCGGGCAGATGCATCAGGTCATGAATGACCATCGGGTCCTCACGCAAACGCGTGTTGGGCAGTCCATCAAGAAAAGAGACAGGGGGACGATCAGTCGGCGTCCATTCCTGTACTGATTCCCTGCTCAGGTTGGCAATCGACAAAGCGGTTAGCAGTGCTTCTTTCTGCTGCGCCAGGCCGTTTCGGGTTTTGGCAGACAGCCGCTGAATACGCTCTGCGCGCTCCTGGCTGAATCGCTCAAGTAGTGAGCTGGCTTTCGGCGCAAGCTTACGGATTGCCTCAACAACGACGGCGAAACCTTTTTCAGTAAGCAGCCCGCCAGACTCGAACCGCTTTTGGACTGACGACAGGTTGCGCTTTGGCAATAGCTTGAATATCCGGTGTAGTGCCAATGGCTCCGGTAGCGTCTCTGCTTTGTCGAAATTGAGTCGTCGAAGGCCAGTACCCGCGCGACTACCTCTGCGCCCC
This sequence comes from Sulfuriferula plumbiphila, assembly GCF_009938015.1. Lineage (NCBI taxonomy): Bacteria > Pseudomonadati > Pseudomonadota > Betaproteobacteria > Nitrosomonadales > Sulfuricellaceae > Sulfuriferula > Sulfuriferula plumbiphila. The sequence goes on from NZ_AP021884.1 coordinate 2,027,901, forward strand.
ATTGCAATATGCGTAATCTTTCGGCCATCGAGAATGAAGCAGACCAAAGCCGCATTGCGACTATGTTGAAAGTCTGCCACGGGCTCGGCAAACGGCTGTTCCTCCTCGACACACGCGAGGAAAGCTGTCATCCGACTCTTGGAGAGAACAGCGACGAAGCCGCTTGCTTTAGCCATTTGCTTTCACATTACTCAATGATGAAGCGTAGCTTTTCGGGATCTTCCTTGCCCTTGCAGCGCTCTTTCAGGAAGGCTTCGAAGCGCTCGCGCACATCCTTGAGCGTGGCAGGTGACCCCCCCAGCAGCAGTGCCTGCTTTATCTCGTCAGCTTTGACCACCACTTTCTCCAAGCCAACCAGCGCCATCTGCACTGCGTTGGCAAACTCGCTGGTGACTGGGTCTGGCAACGTGCGTGACGACAGGAAGGAGTTGATCAGCTTCTTGCTGGCGTCCGGCAGCAGGCCGAGGCTTTCCTGTGTGAAGGGGTCTTCCAGGTTTTCCAGCAAGGTTTGCTGCCAGTTGGCGACGAGCTGATCCAGATCGTCATCCAGCTTGTGCAGTGCTTTGGCTGCAGGGATGCTGAGCTCCAACTGTTCGGCCGAGGGGCGGTATTGGCAGTGCGGGCACACGGCGACCGTGTTGAGGGTGGGCTCGTCCAGTGCAGAGCAGCTCTTGAGGCCATTCAGCGCTTCTTCAAACGTGGTGAGCTGGCTGACATTCATCATTTCCACACCAGCCAGAACGCGCAGGCCTTGCAGACGCGGGTCGTTACGCAGGGTGTTCCGGCTCTTTTCTTCCGACACGCCAAGCCGCGCCTTGGTGTGGCTGGCGATGTAGGCTTTTTTGTAGTCTTCCTTGAGCTGGTTGAGCGTTTGGCGGTACTCGCTGGCGTGTTCGGTCGTGCGGTCCTTGCTCAGCTTTTCTTGCATCGCCTTGCGCGCGGCTTCGGCCTGCTTGACCCACTCGTGCCCTGCAGGCAGCACCATTTCGGCCTGCGAGAGGTAGGCAGCCGTGCTGCCCAGCTCCACCACCAGATCGAGCATGCGCTCAACGGCGGCCAGGACCTCCAGATTCTTTTTCTGCGCTTCGATGTCCTCTTGGGTGACGCGCAGATTCTTCAGCTTGCCGACGGTGTTGTACGGCGACAGGTCTTCGGTGAACTTCTTGAGCGAATCCAGCCGGGCGTGCCAGCCCTTGGATTCTTCTTCGCGCAGCAGGTTTTGGCCCCAAAAGCCGAGCTTGCCTTGTTGCAGATCCGAGCCCGCCTTAAGCACACGCGGCGTCATGGCGCTGATGCGGTCTTGCAGTTCACGCACTGCCTCTGGGTCGCCTTGCGTGGCCTTTTGCGCCCAGCCGGAGGCCAAGCCAAAGAACTCGAACAAGGCTTTCAGGACGGCGACATTGATTTCCTTGGGCGCTTCGATGTGTTTGAACTGCTTGAGATCTTCCAGCGAGCGCTCAGCCAGTTGCGCCAGCTTGCCGGAATCGATCTTGTCGCCGGTGATGGACAGCACCAAGTCACCGGAGTACACCAAGCCGCTCAACACGGTGACCAGCAGGTCGGGTTCCAAACGGTACTTAATGGGCGCAAAGTATTCGACATCCGCATTGCCCGAGAGTAGTTCGCTGCGGTTGAGTACCTGGCCGTGGCCTTTTTCCTTCAAGCGCTTCAGCACCTCCTGGGCATAGCGGGAGTTGGCTGGCTCGACACGATCGCCATCCAGCAACTCCAGTGCATCCAGAACGGCAATGGCGTCTTTGGTGCGGTTGCCACCGGCCAGGGCGCGCAGTGCGTTGCCGACCAGTTGCTTGCGGTTGCCTTCGGTGAACAGAACCGAGAACGTGGGGTACTCCGGGGCCAGATCGACGAAGTGCTGGCTCAGGGCCAGACCGGAGGTGATGTTGACCACGTCGCGGAAGTTGATGCGCTCATCCGGCCCAAGGCGCGCACGGTCACGCAGGGAGATGCCTTTGGACCAGTCTTGCAGAGTCTTGGTTTTGCCCTGGTAGGTCACTTCGAAGGCAGTCATCTGCTTTTCCTGCAGCCATTTGCCCATGGCCTTGAGGAAGTCCTGGGCCTTGGACATGTAGATGGCCTTGGCTCCGCCACTGGCGGTGGAAGCCAACTCCAGCGCCGCAGCGTAGGAAGACAGGTGGCGTTTGATGTCTTCGTCCAGGCCTTTCAGGCGGAAGAAGACCTCATCGGCCAGGTTGTTGTCCGTGAACTTACGCTTCTCGAACGGCGGGATGAAGTAGATGTAGAAGTCCCGCTCGGGCTGGGCTGTGGGCCGGTCGTTCGGTGCGCCAAAGAACAGGTAACCGATGCGATCGGCACGGCGTTCTTGCCATTCGATTTGGTACTGCCAGATCTGGAAACCCGAGACATAGCTCGGGTCGTTCGGGTTTTCTCGAACCAACTGCAGCAGTGCCGCGTAATAGGCGCGGTCAAGCTGGTCGTCATCAAGGCTGCCGGTGCGGTTTTCGATTTGCGCATCGTAATCGATGTCTTTCTTCAGGTCGAGGTAGTACTGCTCGGTGTCAGCGGCCTTGGAAATGAACTGGCCGTTGACGGTTTTGAGCACTTCCCGCAGGACCGTGACGACCTTGGAGAGCAGGTTCTCCGCAGCATCACCCGGCAAATCAGCAATGGTCGGGTCAAACAAGCAAAGCGCATCACGCAACTCTGCTGCCGTGGGGCCGATCGGCACATGGATGTCACCGCCGGTGGTCAAGCGATGCACGGCCAGTGCGTTGATGACGCGCAGTGCCATCCCTTTGTAGGCCGGGCGCGTGAACGACTGCTGCACGCGAGACTCCAGCACGTCGGAGACGCGCAGAACCTCCTTGATGTTGGCATCTGGGCGCAGAGCGGAATTCTTCTTGATGGTCTGCCAGTACGTCTCATAGCTGATGAGCTCTGGCTTGTCGGTTGGCACTTCCTGATCGAGGAGCGCCTTCATCGCGGCTTCGATGGTGGTCAGTGCGCCCCGCTTTTCGGCGAAGTGGATCTGCTCAAAGGTTTTGAGGTAGTCCGGGTGAACGGGGAACAGCCGGACGTACTCGTCCATGCGTTCGTTCATGGAGCCGTAGAACTTGGTGAAGGGCGTGAGGTACTCGCGGATCTTGTTTTGCTGATCGGCACTCTTTTTCAGCAAACGCGCGGCGACCACAAAGCTGACGTCATTGCGGTCGATCAGAATTTGCGTAAAGCGTTCGTGCACGCGGCGCATGCTGCTGGCCACGTGCTCGAAGCGGGCACTATCAAAAATGGCTTCCTGCACACCTGCAACAAAGCGGAACTTGAGGTGCTTGGTGACTTCGCCAATCTGGCGCAGGATGGCCAGATCGAGTGCCAGTTCGTGGCCGCGACGCGAATCGAGGTATTCAAGGAACTCGTCCACCACCAACAGGATGCCCTGGCCCGGGTAGACGTCTTCAAACGCTCCCATCATTTCTTCGAAGGAGTGCTTGTTGTCCAGCTCCTGGTCAGCCGTGGGGAACGTGTAGGAGACGCCAAGGTTGGCCAGGAACTCTTGCAGCCTACGGGTGATGATCTGGCGCAGGGGCATCTCCAGACCACCCACCTCGATACGCAGCACCTTGAACTTGCCCGCGATGGACGCAGCGGCTTCGGCCACCTTCGGATGGCGAAGCATCGGGGCGTAGGCCGCATCTTCGGCCACCAGCGACAACACCGACATCAGGTGCGACTTACCCGTTCCGTAGTTGCCGACGATCAGCACACCTTTATGGTCAACGGTGTCGTCGAAGCTGATTTGAGGAATCATGAGCTTGGCGATCCGCTCGGCCATGTCATCGGAAATGACATAGGTGGTGACGAGCTTCTTTGCCTCATCGGGCCGCCCGGCGTCGAGCAATTGAATGACCGATTCGATTTGTTCGAACTGGACCAGATCACCGTATTTCATCTTGTTAGCCATGTTTTCCTCGTTCCCCTAAGCTTTAAATCTCAAGTGCGACCACGCCATCAGCGTCGTAGTCGCGGTATTCCGGGTGCGTCATCTCGGCGTAATACAGCCGATTCCCGCGCAGTTCGCCGGGCCAAACGGCCACGACGCGCTTGGAGTGCGCCAGCCGTTTGATCAGATCCAGCGGATTGATCTCCAAGCCACGCTCAAACAACAACTCGATGTTGTCGAGCAGCAGCACCGCTTCTTTACCCTGCTTGTCAGCGATATCCCGCAGCAGCTGGCCCGCAGAAAAGCCACGCGCTGCGTGCGGCGTAGCCGACAAGCGACGCCCCAACTCCAGGTTGACGTTCAGCGGCTGGACACCCAGTTTGGCTCCCAACTCTTGCAGCAACTTGGTTTTGCCACTGCCGCGCGGCCCAGCCAGCACGATGAGTTTTGTGTGTAGCTCGCCAAGCTGGTCTACGTACCGTTCCAGTTTTGTCAGCATCAGCAGCCCCTCATTCCACTTCGGCTTCTGGCCGAAGGTGGTCAGGCGAGCGGTAGCCGGGAGCGAGCAGCGCGTTCTTCACGCCATAGAGCGCCAGGTGATCCCGCAGCCACAGTCGATATTCAGGGCCTCGCAGGCTGTGATCGGGGGAGCAGTCCACGCTCCACTTGCGCAACACATAACCGGCAGTGGCGGCGCGCAGATTCATCTTGAGCAGGCCATCGCGCATGCCGTAGTCCAGCAGTGTGACCTCTGGTCGTGACTGATCTGGGTGGGGAACGAGCTCCAGTTCAACGATACGAGTCCACTGGATATCCTGATCAGGACGCTCATGTGCCTCAACCGGGGCATCTTTCAACACGGCAGGATCTTGAATCCGGGTCAGCACAAAGTCTCGAAACTCACCCGACTTGCGGTCGAAGGCGCGGGTGTGCCAGCGCAAGCCAGTGTCCAGTAAGGCGAAAGGGACGATCTCACGCTCGCTTTGGCCGTTTTCGACAGATTGGTACTTGATACGCACGGGGCACTTGTGACTGATGGCCCGGGTGATGCTGGCCAGCGTGCTGAGATCGGGCTGCCCCAGTTTGTTGGGAATGTCGCAGGTGATACCGGTGCGGGAGCGGACCGGTTCTCCATCCCCAAAGCCTTCAGCCAGCCACGTCAGGACTCGCTCGGCTGGAAAGTCAAACAGGGGTGTGAACGCTCGCCCAATGATGTATGTCTTGGAGCTTCCGTCGTACTCGATGTTTGCTGGGGCCATCTCTTTGTAGAGCCCCAGGTCTCGGGTAGCTGCGGCTGTTTGGATTCCGAAGCGTGACGCCATGTCCTGGCGGCGGATTTCGCCCACGAACCATAGTCGCAGCTCGATGTACGCCATTCGGTCACGCTGGGCGTGTCCAAGTTCTTGTAGGCGATCTGTGGTCATCTTCTGTTACTCGATTCCAAGTGGACTGGTGTAGATCGTCGAGAGTATAAGGGAGCGATTGTTGTGTGTCGATACGATCCGGTAGTTAAATAATCAGCATCAAAAAGAGTCTGATTGAAGTATGATTGTGCAAGTCAAGGAGAGCAAAACTATGTGGCTCATCACCTCCATCGGATTTTTCAGCGTTGTACAGAAGCCGGGCGACAAGCAAAACGGCACGTTGACGGTGCGCTCGCGAGTCCGTAGCGACCTGGCAGCTCTCAAGCAGCACTATCTTCCTGGCTTGGGGCCGATCCAGGAGAGTCTCGATACCGACTACCGTTTCAGGGCGGTCGCGCCGCGCGCCGAGGTCTCCGCCGCGATGGCGCGGATGATCGAAGACTTGGACTATGGCAACTTCAAGTCAGAGGTGGCCAAAAAGCAGGGGCCCAAGCGCGCGAGCCTGTATCACCAGGTTTGGGATGTGCTCTACCAGTTGCAGACCTCCCCAAATTTTGTCGAAACAGAACCCACCGCAGACAGCTATGGTGGCGTGGTGGTCAGTGGTGGGCACAAAGTTCTTCTTCGCGAGCCAGCCAAGCACCACGGTGGGTATGCCTGGACCTTTGCCAAGACCGTGGCCAAGGAGGGAGAGTCACCGCGCGATGCTGCCATCCGCGCCGTGCGAGAGAAAACGGGCTACGACGCGGAAATCCGCATCAGCGTCCCGGGCGTCTTCAAAGGCTCCTCGTCCAACACCTGCTACTACGTGATGGATGCCAAGCATCCCCCTGCGAAGCCGAGCTGGCAGACCGCTGCCTTGCGTTGGGTAAATTTTGATGAGGCTCGCGATCTGCTTCGGCAGTCACCGAACGCCGAAGGTCGCGATCGGGATCTGGCCATTCTTGACGCGGCGGAGAAGGTGGCCGGGATCATCGCTTACAAGGAACACCCGAATGTCCAGCCGGAAGACTGGACGGACCTCAAGTCCATGCCTGAGCGGCACACCGTGCTCTATCCGAAGCTGTGCTTCAACCCCGATGAGATGGCGAACATCCGTCGCGGCTTCTTCCCCACGGTAATGGAGCAGAAGTGGTTTTTGTACTTCACCGGCGAACGGCTAAGGATGCACCGGAGCTGGACTGGCGTCCTGATCTTTGACGTGGGATTCGCCTTTGACCCCAAGGGTGCCGCCTACGTCGCCGACGTGATCGTGAACCGGGAAAGCCGGGAGTACAGCAACACGGATGACGATGAAGACCTGAAGTTGCTGGAGGAGATCATTCGGTCTCACTTGCTTCAGCCGTTGGAGGAGCCGGAGGTGGATGGCTTCGTGAAGGCAATGGGTCTGGCCATGCAACCGAAATACCTCGGATCACCAGAGGTGGTGACAGCGCTGGTCAAAGATATTTTCGACGTCGCCATTCGCGCGTTGGCCGAAGTAGCGACCGAGAAAGACTTCGTCGAAGCCGTAGGGAAGGTGATTGCAGCGTTTACGGATGACAACGCGGGCTACACCCGGATGCCGGGTTGGCACAGCGCCGAGCAGATGGGGGGCTACATCAAAAAGTACCTCATCGGCAGCGATCAGGGCGAGCACCTGGCAGAGATCATTGGTAACGGCATGACCGCGTTAATTGCCAAGTTGCAGGAAATGCTGGGTGGTTTCTTGCAGGACCCTGCCGCCAATTGGGAGGAGCACGCGCTGGTTCAACTCAACGCGCTTCATCAGTTCGTGGTGACAGTTCTTCTTGGCACCAATACGGTGCTGTCTGGCGGGAAGACCTTGAGCGACTTTCAGTGGGTGCCGATTGCCGCCGGAGCCGGGAATAAGCAGGTCATCGTCGACGTGGGTTCCGAAGGTGGTTCATTGACCTTGTACGGCGTGCAGTCTCCCGAGGGCTGGCAGTTCCGGGTTGAAACCAATGAATCTGCACTGGAGGACGATGAGGATATGACGGATCTGCCGGAGCGTCCATGGGTGGGAACGTGGCGCAGTGCCCTGAAGCAACTTGATGCACACCCGTGGACTCAACTTCATCCTCTGACGGTTCATTCGGAGTTTTGCGATCGAGTTTTCAAGGCCTTGCAGACCCGGAAGAAAAAAGGCCTTGTGATCGATTGGGATGAATGGGGCAATGTCCTGAAAATCTTCGTAGATGAAGAACAGTGAGGTTTAAATGCAAAGAAGGGAGCAGAGATGAGTGCAGCAGCGATTGTGAAGGCAGCCCAGTTTGCGGCCGAGAAACACAAGAACCAACGTCGAAAGGATGCCGATGCGTCCCCGTACATCAATCACCCCCTGGCGTTGGCCAGTGTGTTGGCCGTTGAGGGGGGGGGTGAAACGCCGGAAGTAATTTGTGCCGCACTGCTGCACGACACCGTCGAGGACACAGAAACCACTGCTGAGGAACTGGCGGCCATCTTCGGCGCCACGGTGACTGGCATCGTGCTGGAGGTGACCGACGATAAGAGTCTCGACAAGGCGGTGCGAAAAGAAGAACAGGTACGCCATGCCCCGCACATTTCGCCGGAGGCCAAACTCGTCAAGCTGGCCGACAAGATCTGCAATCTCAGGGACATCCTGGCATCCCCGCCAGCGGACTGGAGCGCTGACCGAAAACGGGCGTACTTTGACTGGGCCGCAAGGGTGGTGGCAGGGCTTCGTGGTGTGCATCCTGCGCTAGAGGCTGTTTTTGACGGGCTGTACGGCCGACAGGCTGAACTGCTTTAACGGTGGCGCGGATGCGAATCGAACAGCACATCGTTGCAGCCTGGGCAAGGCAACTGAGCGACAAGCTCATCAAGGATTCCATCGCGGCTTTGGAGCAGATGGATGCCAATGAAATGCTCTCCGGAGATGACTCGGGCCTGAAAAATGTGTGGGAGGAGATTTGCGTCCAGGTACAACAGGAAGAGTCCATCTTTTGGGATGCCTACCTCGAGACTATGGAGGGTCTTTTGACTGGCTTCGTCGAGTTGCTGGATAGGGACGCGCGCATGGCCTTGTGGGCAGTTACCGACGAGGATTCGGACTATGTTGATGACCACCAGGCAGACACAGACGGCGTTCGTGACGTCCCTGTCTCAGAAGATGAAATTGTCAGCAAGCTGAAGGATGAGTTGTTGTCAGCGGCAGCCAATTATTCGAACTCGCGCATCACGAAGTTTCTCGCGCGCCACGAGGATGGCTACGACGAACTCGAGGAAGATGAGGATGACGAGGAACTGGATGACGATGGAGCAGAAGAGCAAGCGGAAACCACAAAGCGATTTTTCGACCTGCGACCTGCAGTAGCTGACCCGGTGGTTTTTGTTATCACTAGGCAGCTGATCGATGACGTGGATGTTGAAAGCTCTCTCGATTTCCTCCGGTCCCTCGTTCCCGTCGAACGCCCTGAACACGCATGGGCCTACAAGGGGCGCTTGTCGTTGATGATCAGCGGGTATGACAGTGATCCGCGAGAGCTGTACGAGATTTCTGAGGTCTGCCATTACTTGCGCGCGCTGGATGCCGAATGGCCGTTCTGGCTATTTTTCTTCAATCAGGCAGATGAGTCCATCAAAGTGGTCGCAATGTGCTTGGCCTCGGCGATTGAAGTTGCACCCGGTGCCGCGCACATCGATTCGGAAGGTCTGAAGCACTTTCTGGAGAGAGGATTTGCAGCCGTTAACTACCTGTTTGATACCTACGGGTTCCCCGAGTCGGAAAACGAAGTGCTGTCGATGGGTGTGACGCAGATACTCGAAAACAGCATGATTGACCCGGATCGTGATGGATACAGCCTTGGGTAAATCTCGGAACCTCGACAGCGCTCGCGGCTGTGGTGAGCTTGCAAGGCAAAGTTCAGTATGACCATTGTTCGTGGCGTCAGAATTATGGCTTCGCCGTGTTGTGGGGCACAGTATTCCTTTCCCAGGTATGTGTCGATGAACTTTTCGGCATTCGAATACTGGACCGACGGCTGGCGAGAGTACTCACTAATGCCTAACGATGAGGGGATTCGTCGCTGCACTTGCGGTCAATTTGTCTTGCTGAAAGACATGGTCGCAGTCGATGCCGCTGACTCCTCGGAGCTGCCGTATATGGATCGTGTACCAGATGAGCTTTTACCCGAGTGCATTTCCAAGGCAGCAAGCGAGGAAATGGAGGTCGCGGCAAGGCTCGGGTACTGGCGACATCTCAATCACGAATATCGACAGGCTTACCGTCAGCACAGGGATGCGGAAGAAGCCACCACCAAGGCGGTATGGGAGGCCGCCAACCCCGATCGCCGAACTTGGTGGGATAAGTTGCGCCGCCAGAAACCGCCCAGCTACAGCAGGCCGGTGGACAGCCCGTTCACGTATCCGGCGTTCGAAGCCACAGACGCGCAGCTTGAAAACATGAAGCTACTGAGCGCGATACTGCAGAAATGGGGCTTCGCCTCGCGACCTGGGTACACCATGGAGCTTGCAGAGCTGTACCGAGAGCAGGGTCGCTTTGATGAGTCCCAGAAAGTAATTCTGACACTTGACCAACGAGATGTCGGCGTAACCAGCAACCTCATTGGCAAACTGATCAAGGAAAAGCAATCGGCGCCAATGCGCTACAGGATGTGACCCAGTTTTGGATTTTCTCCTGGGAACGTCCGTGCAAGGACTTAGGCGAAATCAGCGAAATCAGCGAAATTAGTGATGCGACAAGCACTTGCGGGTGACCAACGTCGGCGAAGTCAGCGAAAAAACCCCCCTCAGCCTGGCGCTATGGCGCTGCCAGCCTGTACACCCGTAGTGGCGCGCCAGGTGCGCCGTCGCTGCGGTCGGCCTGTCGCACAGTAATCTTTGGCGGCGTACTCGTCAGAAGGCATTGCAGACTGTCATCGATCAACGACTTCGGCACCTTGCCACGGAAGCATTCTGTGCTGATCTGACTGCGCGTGGCCTGACCTCTATCGTGCAGGAAAGCCAGCACCCGGTTGGAAAGTTCGAGCGCTTGGGCCATCCTGGCATCGTCAGCAGCACTCACAAAAACGTACCGGACGGATGCCGTGATGTACTGTATCCAAGCCATCGCTGCATCGATGTGCGGCACATCGACTCGAGTCTGCAAATCGGTCAGCGCGAACAACATCGCCAAGCGCAGCAACATCGGTGCACGGCGTTCCAGCATCGAATTGACCACTTCGCTACCCTGATCCTCGTTGAGTTCGGTTCGATAGAGTTGGGCGTACCGCCACTGTGCCTGCGCAGACAACTCCATCCGCAAGTGGTCACGCTGATCCACCTGATCGGCTCCTGTGAATCTGAGTATCTCCAGAACCCTGCTTGCCAAGGCATTCACGGTGGCCTGTGGTGTCGCTTTCGGAAAAGGCAAGATTTGCGATCGCTCGGCCCAGATCATCAGAAACCGGTTGGCAAAGCCATTGGTCAACTCTCGAGAAGTCATCATTTCCGTCAGTTCGCTGGGCGAAATCGCACCACTGAGGCATACGTGTGGATGACTGGCGTACATCCGGTTCGACTTCGTCGCGGGTTTGAGACTGACGCCATCCCAGCAATCTCGCAGAGCGGCAGATAGCGTATTGCCTTCGCGGCGTCCCTGGTGCAGAACGTTCGCGAATTCGGACTCGACCACCCACAGTCGCTTGTCGTCAATCGCCGGAATCTCCTGTTTGCCTTGTCGATAGCCGTCGTGCATCAGGGCCACAAGGCCCTCGCGGCTGGACAGACCGCCACGGTGAATCTGCGGTGCATACCGATCATCCAACTCGCGCAGAGCCTGATCGATTCGCAAGACCAGTTGCACGGCGTCGCCTTTGCGGCCACGCCCCGAGCGCCCGATGTGCAGGCAGAAAATTCGAGTGTGGTGCCAAGTATTCCCGATGGGCAGGTACACGCCCCGTCCAATGGCGCAGGAAAGGTAAGCGATGAAATTGGCCGCGATGGCATAGGGATTGGTTTCCGTGCCCTCGCCGCCAGCACAGGCCACCTCGCCAACCAAGCCGTAAAGGCAAGACCGGTGGGGGTGCGGCGCATTTCGATGGATGCCAGCTCCTGAGTTCGCAAAAGGCGAAACCTCATCGAGGGAGGAGCCGAGCGGAGGACCTGATACATCCTCCCTGGGCATTCCAGGGCCCTGCATTCACTACTTGTCCAGAGCCGTGGCCTGGACGATCCCCGAAAACTCGCGCAGGATGTCGGGGTTGTTCTGCGACAGGAACCGGATCACGGCTTCGTTGTCCAGCAGTTTCGTCAGATAGCCCCTGGCCAGCACCAGGTTGAGGACGTCCTGCCCGTACGACTGCTCGACCAGCTTGAACTGACTTTCCAGGTTTGCCATTTCGCGCTCCATCTTCGCCATTTGATCGGCGGTGACACCTTTGACTTTCTTTGGGCCTCCCTCGTTGACCAGCATGTTTGGGGGCGTGGCCGCCAGCAAGGCCTGGGCGTAGGACACCGTGATGTTGTTGGTGGCCACCATCAGTTCGACGCACTCGACCTGGCGCGTCGGTTTGAGCTTGCGCAGGACCGGACTCAGGTTGGCCGAAAAGTGCTTGTCTCGGAGCAGTCGAACAGCCTCCGCGCAGATCCCGTCCAGCAGGTTGATCTTCTTGGTGATGTGCTCCAGGTCCAGTTCCAATGATTTCGCCAACCGAGCCGGTGTGACGCCACGGTCCACCGCCCGCCGAATCATGAAATGTTCCTGGATGGTCGACAACCGGTTGATACGGTTGTTGTAGGTGTAGCTCTCGTCGTCCTTGGCGATCAGGCATGGAGCATCAGTGAAGCCCAATTCCTGCAAGGCAAACATTCGGATGTGCCCGTCCAGCAGCAGGTGCATACCACTGGTCCTGTCTGCTTTGGCGATCGTCAGGGGTTCGATCAGGCCAACGGCATCGATAGAGGAAATGATCTGCTTGAACTTGCGCGAACTCATGAGCCCGTCAGGGGCTTTGCGAGAGGGCAACAGTTTTTCGAAGGCCACTGTAATGGGTTCAGGGATGAATCCCAGGTTGCTTTGCGTCATGAGGCGTTTCCTGCGGGCCAGACGCGTTCAGCAATGTATTTCGGCAGACTATCCAGCCCCTCGGCGCGCAGCAGGTTTGTGAAGTTCTCATCGGCCATGAGTTGACGCATGGCTTCAGCCACGAAGAGCAGTCGCTGCTGGGCGAATTCCGCTTTCTTGACCATGAGCTTTTGCCGTTCGACCTCGTGCTGGTACGTCCTGATCAGGCTGGAGGACGTCACGTCCGGGACCTTGCGCGGCGCCCCCCTTGCGATGGACCGCCCCAGCGATCGGCGTTTTTCGATGACCTTGCGCGCCTGGATCAGGTGGTTGCCGCGCAATTGGCCGTTTTCATAGGCCTCTTGCAAGGCCGCCTGGATGTCCTTGTCATTACTACCAGCCCCTGCGATGGCCAGCGCAGCGTTGAGCGGGATGCGGCCACTTTCAACCGCAATCAGTAGCCGCTCCTCACCGTTTTTGAGTAACTGCAAGATGCCATGAACGTAGTCCTGGCCCAGCCCCGTCTTTTGGGCGATGGCCTTTTTGTCGTAGCCCTGATCGCGCATCTGTTCGATGCCCGCCAGCAACTCCAGGGTTCGCCCCTGGCGGCGGGCGATGTTTTCAGCCAGGCTCATGATGAAACCGTCTTCGTCGCTGACATCGACGACCATGGCCGGGATGGTGGTCTCGCCCAGGGACTTGAAGGCCTTGAGCCGACCTTCACCGCAGATCAGCAAGAATTTCTCCCGGCCATCGCCGTCCTTGCGCGGCGTGACCGTGATCGGCTTCTTCAAGCCAATGTTCTTGATGTTTCCGACGATGTCATCGAAGATTCGACCATTGCGGTCGCGCGGATTGAGGACTTCGATCTTGTCGATCGGAATCATCTGGAGATTGCTGGACGGATGTTCTTTGCTCATGCGGCCCTCCTGACGCGGGTACGTTCTGCCATGCCGTGGAGATAGTCCAGGCTGTCAAAGCGGTAGCTCTCGAACTCGATGCCGTTGTGTTCGGCCAGGCTGATGCGTGGCAGGCCGAAGTCCAGGCGCGGGAGCAAGTAGTAATCCAGTGGAGCTTGGTTCGGTTGGTCCAGGCGCACGGCCACCGTGATGTCAGGTGCCAGACTGGTGTCGAAGCGAACCTTCCAGCGCAGACGCCCGCTGTCGTGGGTTTGGCACCGGGCCAAAACGACCGAAATGCTGAACTCCCGGTTCACCGTCAGCAGGTCGGTGGCCGGGTCTCGCACGACCGTGCCACCGAGTTGCGCGATGGCTCGTTCGGTCTGGCCGATGATTTCCGGGTGCAGCTTGCGCAGGAACTTGTTGACCTCCAGGAACTGGTAGTCCCGATCGGGGGTGAAGCCCACCGCTTCGTAGGCCCGGATCAGGCTGCCGAAGCGGTGGATGTAAGCGGCGGCCGACGGCATCCCTTCGGCCTCATCGATGATCAGACCCGACAAAAAGCCACGATGCTGGTAAAGGTTGCGCAGTTTTTCGATCAACTCCTCGCTACTGAAACGGTGCGCCCGGGCCCGGATGATGCCTTGAGCCATGTAGAACACCTCCGGCGGCACGATCGCCTCGAAGGCGCCTTCCTTCTTGATCCACATGTCCGGCTGGTTCGTGATCCGGTGTTTTTTGAGCTTGAAGGAGATCCGGTTGTAGACGTTGTTGCCGATGTACTTTTCGTTGGTCAGCACCTCGCGGACAGTGGCCCGGGTCCAATCCCGGTCCAAGTCGGTACGAATTCCCTGGCCATTGAGTCGGGCCGCGATTTCCGACTCCGGTATGCCGCCATCGATGAACCACTTGTAGATCTGGTTGACCGTCTGTACCTCGGAGTCGGGGCCTGGCATCAGGATCACCCGATCCGTTTGCAGGCTTTTGTGCTCTCCGCGAGTCAACTCACTTTTGACGGAGCCACTCTGGTCGATCAGGACGCGGCGCAGGCCGTAACCGGCCGGGCCACCTTGGCGGTACCCCAATTCGATCAGGCGGCACTGCCCGGCAAACACCTTGGCGGACAGTTCCCGGCTGTACTCGCCCGCCATGGCACGTTTGACACCTTTGACGATGGTGGAAACCGGTGAGCCGTCGTTTTCAAACTGTTCGGCCACGTAGGTGACGTGGATGCCAGCGCGGCGACAGATGTACTCGTAATAGGCGCTTTCATCAGCGTCCTGGAACCGACCCCAGCGGCTGACGTCGTATACCAGCACCATCTGGAAGTCGGTGGTACCGGACTCCACGTCCTTAATCAATTGCTGCAGCGCCAGCCGCCCGCCAATGTTCAGGCCGCTTTTGCCTTCGTCGGCATAGGTCCGCACGATCTCGATGCCGCGTTGAGCAGCGTACTCGCGGATCTTGTCGGCCTGGTTTTCGGTCGAGTACTGTTGGTGCTCGGTCGACATCCGGACGTATTCGGCGGCCCGGAACAAGGCAGGTTGGTCTGGCTTTCCACTTTCTGATTCTTCTGATTGCATAGGGACCGATCACACAATTTTTGATTGGTGCTCTCGGGCCCTGCGTTTCACTTCATCTGTAGCTGTGGCGCCGGTGGTTGCCAGCGTCGAGGTACCGTTGAGGCGGTTGCCATGCAGGTGTTCGAGAGCTCATTTGGGCGCAACGGTAATACCCGGCATGTGAGATGACCATCACGTCCTCTCTTTGCACGCGTCCTTTTTGCAGGGACATTCCACGCGCGCCGGGGTGATTTCCGCGATCCAGACGTCACTCTTTGCAGACGGTTCTTGCTGGAACTTGATCCAGTACAGGCCGGATAGTGGGGTGCCTTTGGTCACCACGGTCGCCACCGGTGCTGGGCTACTTTTGTCAGTCTGGCTCCTGTACGTTCGCCAGTAATCAGGATTACGATCAAGCCACGCGCGCTGGCTGCGTGACTGGTTTTCACGGTAGTCGGGATCGGTCTGCATCTTGACGCTTTGCCACCGAAGTCGTCTCTCGCGTTGACAGGCGGGTGCCGAACAGTAGGATTGATCGGGGACCTGAGGTCGGGGTGTAAACGGCTCGCCGCAGCAGGCGCAATTTTTGGTGGGCATCGAGTTTCTCCATACGAAAATTTGTATGGAACCCGCTGGCCAACTCTGGTGGCCTATTGCCTTGTGCAACGATGTTGGCGACTCGGTATGGCTGCAAACCAATCAAGCACCCATTCACACCCATTTCTTCTCCTTGTCTTTACAAGTGAGACGAATCGTCACAACGATGTCATGACACGACGGTGCGCTCCGCAATGGCTGCGCTTATCGCTGCGATGTCAGCCACGAAGTGTTGTCAGCAACCTCACCAATTCGACAATGGCAGTGAACGGTTCGGGATCTGTGTGCGCCGTGAAACGCGCTGACAACCGTTCTGAACGCAGGGTGGCGACCGATAAATGCGCGCCGGTGATCGCGAACGCGTTGCCAGCACCTTTGTCGTACCCTGGAATGTGCAGCTTGAGGCGGCGCATCACTTCATCACGATGCAGCGGAGCCTGAATATCCTCAAAATGCAGCAACAGCCACAACTCAAAACTGGGCACGGAAGCAATGGCCTGAAAGGCTACCGGCTGCTTGGCATCGTTCCTGAGCTTGCCATCGAGCGAGGCAGCCAGCGTCAGCGCCTCGTGATAACTGTCATGGTCATCGCGGTCAAACACGGCATAGACCTTCTCGAACGCGCGACGCTGAATGTTCTTGTGGCGGTCGCCATCTTCAAACAATGCTTGGGCGTACTGCACCACCTGGATAGGTGCAGTGCCTAATTCGCTGGGTCGAACTTCCACATTGGCAGTGTGCAAGCGGAAGGCCGCACGGATCTCACGAAAGTAATTCGGCTCGGTCTTGCTGCCTTCAGAAACGATCAAGATGCGGTCGTAGCTCGCCCGCCGTCCCTGCTTGCGCTCAAGCTGTTTCTGTTGTCGCTCTTTGGGGGAGTTGTCGCGAGCCATCAGTGTTTCAGCCCCAGGGTGTGGCTGAGGAATGGCACGCCGCCATACCGTCCCATCAGGTAGCCGCGTTCCAGTGCCTCGTTCTTGCGCGGGCTGAATTCGGATAAGCTGACTAACGCCGAGGTCTGATCACGGTCTTTTTCTACGAACCACACTTGATCGCGTCGGAACAAATCTGGTGCGTCCAGCAGCGACGTGTCGTGCGTCGTGAATATCAGTTGTGCGCCGCCGGTGTTGATCTCTGGGCGGTGGAACAGTCGCACGAGTTCGCGCACCAGCAAGGTGTGCAAGCTGGTGTCGAGCTCGTCGATGACCAGCGTTAGCCCTTTGCGGAGGATGTCGAGCACTGGTCCTGCAAGAAACAGCAAATTGCGCGTGCCGTTGGATTCGTCCATCAATTCAAACACGGCTTTGCCCTGTTCGGTGACGTGATGGAAGCGCAGCTTGTGTTCTTCCATTTCTTCCGAGCGCACTTCAGTTTTACCGGCCACCAAGTCAAAGTGAACGGCCTGCCCAGGGACTTTGCGTGTTTCCACATCAATGTCGGCGATGCTGATGTCGGCAGCAGAGAGGAAGTTGCAAATCTCCTTGCGGCCGTCATCCTGCTTGAGCATCTGAATGGACACCTGTGGACTGAGTTGGGCTTGCTCGTTGAAGATCACCAGGCGATTCACAAACCAGTCGAACACCGGTCGCAAGGCTTCGCTGTTGAGTTGTACGGCCATCGACAGGAAGAGGGCGTTCGGTCGGGTGGCACCTTCCCACAGGTTCTTGGGTCCTTTCAGGCCGGGACCGAAGTCGTAGACATCCTTGCCGGTCTCAGTGTCAAAGCGGCGTGTGAACCAACGCTGGGGCTTGAACGCCTTGTAAACCAGCAGGTGCTCACTGACGATCCGCTGAGCTGTCATGGAAAAGCCATACTGGTAGCGCACACCATCGAGCAGGAACGTGACTTCGAACTCGCTGGGTTGACTGGCGGAATCGACATCGAGTCGGAAGGGCTGAACTGCGAAGGTCTGGCCCGGCTGGATCGCCGTCGCGGACTCGGTCACCACGCCGCGCATGTACTGCAGGGCTTTAATGAGATTGGACTTGCCGCTCGCGTTGGCACCATAGACCACAGCACTGCGCACCAGGGTGGGTGCGGCACTGATGCCGGTGGCTTGGGTGTGGGTGTCCTGCAGGGTCTTGTCCTTGGACGCAACAAGACTAAGCACCTGCTCGTCGCGCAGACTGCGGAAGTTCTTGACGCGGAACTCGACCAGCATTGCATTCACCTCATTTTTATAAAATAGAGTCTTATTATGACTCAAAAGTGCAAAAAACAAATATATTTTTGAATTCTGGGGTGGTTTGAGTGATCTGGGTTGGCATCGCAGGCCTGCCGGGTGTCAAGTCCCCGTTTGAACTTCGCTGGAGCCTTGACGTGGCACCCAGCTGCGGTTCGGCCAAATCGTCGAATCCGCGCCCTAAAGACCCGTGCGTTACTATCTGGTTCTGAAAGCGGACGCGGGTTCGGTTCCGTGTTCCACCACCAATAATGAAACCCCAACCGTTCTCGGTTGGGGTTTTTTCTTGCCTGATCGCGCCGGTTTCCGCGTGTTGTTGGGGCTTCCTGCGGAAGCCTGCGGACTGCACCGGTCAGCCTTCCAGCCCGTTCCGGGCCACATTCCACTCTCTCCTGGCCATTCCTCGCTCCGACCTCGCTCCCTGGAACTGGCCCGAAGTCCGCAAAGGCCGCAATTCAGACCTATACAGATCAAAGAGTTACGCGCGGACTAATCAAGTGGTTGGATTGCGGCATTGGCTACCGGAGGGGACACACGCTTGCCCCAGCGAGCTATTGCACTTGCAGTTTGTCAGAAACTCGCATATATTTTCGTACATGAACACGACGACCAAGACTGCCGAGCTGATTCGCGAGCGCATCGAGGCGATGCCGATCGGGGAGCCTTTCACCCCGACAGCATTCCTGGAGTGCGGCACGCGTGCGTCCGTCGATCAGACCCTCTCCCGCCTCGTCAAGGCAGGGTTGATCGAGCGCGTGACGCGCGGTGTCTTTGTGCGTCCCGAGGTCAGCCGTTTCGTCGGCAAGGTTAGCCCCTCGCCGCTGAAGGTGGCCGAGACCGTCGCCAAGACCACGGGTGCCGTCGTCCAGGTTCACGGTGCCGAAGCGGCGCGTCGGCTCGAACTAACCACGCAGGTTCCGACCCAGTCGGTATTCGTGACATCCGGCCCGTCGAAGCGCATCCGCGTGGGGAAGATGGAGATCCGTCTGCAGCACGTCTGTCAGCGCAAGTTGGCCCTGGCAGGTCGACCCGCCGGGCTCGCGCTTGCGGCGATGTGGTATCTCGGCAAGAAGGAAGTGACGCCGGCCCTCGTCGAGAAGATTCGGCGCAAGCTGGGATCGAGCGAGTTCGAGGTGCTGAAGTCAGCCACCAGCTCGATGCCTGCGTGGATGAGCGACGCCATCTTCCGAAACGAGCGGATGGCCGCTCATGCCTGAGTCCTTCCTGCACCTGAAGCCTCAAGAGCAGTCCCAGATCTATCGGGCACTGGCTCCGCAGCTTGCCCGCACGCCCGTCGTACTGGAAAAAGATGTCTGGGTCTGCTGGGTGCTGCAGACCCTGTTCACCATGCCCGACCGACTGCCGATGGCCTTCAAGGGCGGCACATCACTCTCCAAGGTGTTCGGCGCCATTGCGCGCTTCTCCGAGGACGTGGACATCACGCTCGACTACCGTGGCTTAGACGGCTCCTTCGACCCGTTTGCCGAAGGCGTCTCACGCAATCGGCTGAAGAAATTCAGCGAGGATCTCAAGTCCTTCGTGCGCGGCCATGCCCACGGTGTCGTGGCGCCGCACTTTCAGAAGATGCTGGCGGACGAGTTCGATGCCGATGCATTCCAGCTTGAAGTCAGCGATGACGGCGAGCAGATGCGGGTGCACTACCCGAGCGTGCTGGAGGCACCAGGAGACTATGTGGGCAACAGTGTCCTGATCGAGTTCGGTGGCCGTAACATCACCGAGCCGAATGAGGAGCGTGAGGTGCGACCCGACATCGCGGAACATGTCGCTGAACTCGATTTCCCTCGCTCGACGGTCAGTGTGCTGTCTCCGACACGTACCTTCTGGGAAAAGGCGACGCTGATACACGTCGAGTGTCAGCGCGACGAGTTCCGCACAGGCGCCGAACGTCTGTCACGCCACTGGTACGACCTGGCCATGCTGGCCGATCTTGCCCATGGGCAAGCCGCTGTGGCCGATCGCGCTCTGCTCGCGGATGTTGTCAAGCACAAGAAGGTCTTCTACAACGCGAGCTACGCCAACTACGACGCATGCCTGTCCGGGCAGCTCAGACTAATTCCGGAAGATGCTGCACTGGCCGCGCTGCGCGATGACTTCCAGCGCATGATCGGTGCCGGCATGTTCATCGGCGAGCCTCCCGCCTTCGATGCCATCGTCGATCGCCTGCGCGCGCTGGAAACAACAATCAATCAGTGACCTCCCGCTGGCGTTGAGTCGGCAATCCTCGCCCGCTGCTCATCCCACAAGGCTGGCGGATCAACCGCCAGATCAAACAGCGTGATGTGGTTCGGCAGTGCGTCGTCCAGGATGGCGGCCACGATGTCGGGGGCTAGCGTGGTCAGGTTGACCATACGGCTGACGTAGCTGTTGTCGATGCCTTCCCGTGTGGCGATCTCCTTCAAGGACTTCGCTTCTCCTGATTCCAGCATCGCCAACCAGCGGTGGCCCCTGGCCAACGCCAGCTGGATGGAGGTCGGCGCCATGTCCCACGGTCTGACCGGCGCGGTTTCTCCGTTCGGCAAGGTGACCAGCTTGCGGCCGCTACGGCGCTTGATCTGGATCGGTACAGACAGGGTCAGCCTGCCGTCGCTGGTCTGCAGGATGTCCGGCTCGCCGGTTTTCTGGATGCGGATGTCGCTCATGCCAGGGCCTCCTCAGTTTGCTCGACCGGCTCGGGACGCAGTTCCAGCACCAGGCGTTCGATGCCGTTGGTGCGCAGGCGCACTTCGAGGTCGTTGGGTGACACGATGACTTTCTCGACCAGCAATTTCACGATCCGGGTCTGCTCCGCCGGGAATAGCTGATCCCAAATCGCATCAAGCCGGGTCATGGCCACGGTGATCTTGGCCTCGTCCAGCGTCGGGTCGAGCTTGATCGCCTGTGGCAGCATGTTGCCGAGCAGATTCGGGGCATGCAAAATCGCGCGTAGTTGATCGAGTACCGCCGACTCCAGTTCTGCGGCGGGCAGTCGCGGCAGCCCCGAGGCACCCGCGTGTTCCTTGGCGTCGCGCTGGGGCACGTAGTAACGGTAGCGCCGGCCATTCTTCTTGGTGGTGTGCCACGGCGACAGTGCGCGGCCATCGTTGCCGAACACGATGCCCTTGAGCAGATAGGGAACCTTGGCCCGCGTCTTGTTGCCCCGCACCCGGCCATTCGTCTCCAGGATCGCGTGGACGCTGTCCCACAGTTCGCGGCTGACGATCGGCGGGTGTTCGGCCTGGTACCACTGGTCCTTGTGCCGCAACTCGCCAAGGTAGGTCCGGTTGCTCAGGAGCTTGTAAATGTGGCCCTTGTCGATCGGCCTGCCATCGCGGGTCTTGCCGTCTTGTGTGGTCCACGCCTTCGACGTCACGCCATCCAGTTTCAGCTCCTTGACCAGTGCGGTGCTGGAACCGAGTTCAACGAAGCGCTGGAAGATGTGCCGGATCAGCTTGGACTCACGCTCGTTGGGCACCAACCGCCGGTTCTCGACGTCGTAGCCCAGCGGCGGCACGCCACCCATCCACATACCCTTGCGCTTGCTGGCCGCGATCTTGTCTCTGATGCGCTCACCGGTGACCTCGCGCTCAAACTGCGCAAAGGACAGCAGGATGTTCAACATCAACCTGCCCATCGAGGTCGTCGTGTTGAACTGCTGGGTGACCGACACGAACGACACGCCATAGCGCTCGAACACTTCGACCATCTTGGAGAAGTCCGCCAGGCTGCGCGTCAGGCGGTCGATCTTGTAGATGACGACCACGTCGATCTTGCCGGCTTCGATGTCCGCCATCATTCGCTGGAGCGCCGGGCGTTCCATGTTGCCGCCGGAAAAAGCTGGATCGTCGTAATCGTCGGCGACCGGTATCCAGCCTTCGGCGCGCTGGCTGGCGATGTAGGCATGGCCGGCGTCGCGCTGGGCATCGATGGAGTTGTATTCCTGGTCCAGCCCTTCATCGGTGGATTTGCGCGTGTAGACCGCACAGCGCATGCGGCGCTTCAAGACTTCGCTCATCGTCCACCTCTCTTCTTGGTGGACGGCTTGGCCTTGGCGTTGGACGGCGGCTTGAGCCCGAAGAACAGCGGCCCCGACCAGCGCATGCCGGTGATTTCGCGGGCGATCATCGATAGGCTCGGGTACATGCGTCCCTGGAAGTCATACTGGCCGTCGGCGGTTGCGATCACGCGGTATTCGACGCCTTTGTATTCCCGGACCAGCACCGTGCCTGCCGCCGGACGGTAATCGCGGTCACGCTTTTTCACCTTGCCTGTTTCCACCAGAGATGCGATGCGACGCTGGTTGCGATCCAGCAGGTTGGCGTCGGCCTTGCGGAATTCCAGCTCCTGCAGCCGGTAGGCAATCCGGCGTTCGAGGAACTGGCGGTTGTGGGTGGGAGTGTCGCCACCGACCAGCTTCTGCCAGAGGGCCCGGATCTCTGCCATCGGCATCTCGGGCAGCCTGGCGATCTGCGCCGCCACCGATGGCGGCGTGGAAAATGATGGTGTTTGCGTGCTCATTTCGACTCCGTAGTTGTCTTGTTGACGGGGTCTGTATGAACGCGCTGGTTGCCAGAGAAGCCAAGCTCAAACTCGCTCGCTTCTGCCCTGGTTGCGGACTGTTCTGTGCCGGTGATACGCAAGCGTGCCAGGCCGTTGGCCAGCAACGACGCGATCTCGTGACGACGCTGTTTAGCACTGGGCGTCTATCCTGACGTGACGCTATCTGTTGCGAGAAACAAGCGATATGAGGCACGCAAGCTGCTTTCCAATGATGTAGACCCGGCTATGCTCAAACAGGTGACTAAGCGCGCATCGCGCGTGTCTGCTGAAAACAGTTTTGAAGCAATAGCGAGAGAATGGTATGCAAAATTCTCGGGCGAATGGGTGCCTAGCCATGGCGAAAAAATCATCCGCAGATTAGAACGCGACCTGTTTCCCTGGATCGGTAAACGCCCTATTGCCGAGATCACCGCACCTGAACTGTTAGCCGTCTTACGCCGCATTGAAAACCGAGGCGCGCTAGATACGGCGCACCGTGCGCATCAAAACTGCGGGCAAGTGTTCCGCTATGCAATCGCCACTGGGCGCGCTGAACGCGATCCTAGCCCCGACTTGCGCGGCGCATTGCCGCCAGCTGGGTATTCTGGATCATCGTGACCGCTGATTCCGGGCTATCGTGACCGGTCATTCCGGCGCATCGTGACCGGCGATTCCGGTCTATCGTGACCGATTTTGCAGGGTTTCCGGAATCAGTGGTCACGATAGCGGAATCATCGGTCACGATAGCGGAATGGTGTCGTACCGCATGGAAATGGTGTTACGCATAGAGCAACCGAACGAGTACGCTTCCAGCCTTTTGTCTGGAGACAGCGTGCCCGTATCAAGGATCACCATGCGTAAAATTAAAGACGTATTGCGTTTGAAACTGGACGCCAGGCTGTCGCACCAGCAGATCGCCGCTGCGCTGGGCATATCGAAGGGAGTCGTCACCAAGTATGTCGGTCTGGCCGCCGCCGCAGGCCTGGATTGGGCTGCCGTGCAAGACATTGACGAAACCACGTTGGGGCGGCGCCTGCTGGTTACCCCCGAGCGACCGCGCGATCATGTTCAGCCGGACTACGGCCGTTTGCATCAAGAGCTGCGGCGCAAAGGCATGACATTGATGTTGCTCTGGGAAGAGTACCGAGCCGACCACGCCGACCGGCAGACCTATGCTTACTCGCAGTTCTGCGACAACTACCGGCGCTTCGCCAGGCAACTCAAGCGCTCCATGCGCCAGGTTCACCGTGCCGGCGAGAAGCTGTTCATTGATTTCGCCGGCCCCACCATCGCGCTGACCGACGGCAGTCGCGCGCACATCTTCGTCGCGGCACTGGGCGCTTCCAGCTATACCTTTGCCTGCGCCACGCCGCGCGAGACCATGACCGACTGGCTGAAATCGACAGCGCGCGCGTTAAGCTTCATCGGCGGCATGCCCCAGATGATCGTGCCCGACAACCCGAAGGCGCTGATTGCGGACGCCAACCGTTACGAGCCGCGCAGCAACGATACCGTGCTCGATTTCGCGCGCCACTATGGGACGTCGGTGTTGCCAGCACGACCCTACCACCCGCAGGACAAAGCCAAAGCAGAATCGGCGGTACAGATCGTCGAACGCTGGATCATGGCGCGCCTGCGCCACCAGCAATTTGCCAGCGTAGATGATGTCAATCAGGCCATCGCACCGCTGCTTGCCAGGCTCAACGAGAAGCCATTCCAGAAGCTGCCCGGCAGTCGCGCCAGTGCATTTGCCGAAATCGGCGCACCCGCCTTGGCTCCGTTGCCGCTGCAAGCTTATGAGATGGCACACTTCAAGACGGTCAAGGTTCACATCGACTATCACGTAGAAGTCGAACGACACCGCTACAGCGTGCCGCATTCATTGGTCGGACAAGTACTTGAAGCACGGATCACAGTGGCAGTGGTCGAGATCCTGCATCGCGGTAACCGCGTGGCCAGCCATGCCCGCAGCAGTCTGGCCGGTGGCTTTACCACCACCGCCGCGCACATGCCGGCGGCGCATCGCGCCCAGATGGAATGGTCGCCACAACGGCTGATCCACTGGGGCCAAAGCATTGGCCCTGCCGCCGCCGAAGTGGTGACACGGCTACTGAACAAGTACAAGCATCCCGAACATGGCTACCGCGCCTGCCTTGGGCTGCTGTCGCTGGTCAAGCGTTATGGCAAACCCAGACTGGAGGCGGCCTGTACGCTGGCTTTGCAGATCGGCGTCTGCCAGTACCGCCATGTGCGCGACATCCTGAAGAATAACCGCGACGCAGCCGCGCCGCTCAGCACTGAAGAATGGGTCAGCCCCAACCATGTCCACGTGCGCGGTCCTGGCTACTACCAATAAGGAAAGACAACATGATGATGCATACCACGCTGACGCAATTGCGCAGCCTGAAACTGGATGGCCTGGCGACGGGGCTGGAAGAACAACTGGCACAGCCCGGTATGGCTGCACTCAGCTTCGAAGAACGCGTAGCACTGTTGGTGGACCGGGAAGTCCATGCCCGTAATGACCGCAAACTGGCGCGCCTGCTCAAGAACGCTCGCCTGAAATACGGGCAGGCGGCCATCGAGGATATCGACAGCCGCGCAGGACGCGGTATCGACCGGCGCGAGGTGATGAGCCTGGCTTTGGGCGACTGGGTCAACGCCGGCCACAGCATCCTGATTACAGGACCGACCGGCGCCGGTAAATCCTGGCTGGCCTGCGCATTGGCACAATACGTCTGCCGCCGTGGTTACTCAGCCATCTATCAGCGCGTACCCCGCATGCAGGAAGAACTGCGCATCCGGCACGGCAGCGGCACCTTCGGCAAATGGCTGCTGCAACTGGCCAAGACCGACGTATTGGTTCTCGATGACTGGGGCATGGGCGCTATCGACAGCATGACCCGTTCCGACTTGCTGGAGATCATCGACGACCGTGCCGCCAACAAGGCCACCATCATCACCAGTCAGTTGCCGGTGGAGCACTGGCACGCCTGGATAGGCGATGCCACCATCGCCGACGCCATCCTCGACCGCATCATGCAGCGCAACCACCGCTTCACGCTGACCGGCGAGTCGCTGCGAACAGAACAATCAAAAACAAGCAAAAAGGAGGAAAAAACCACCCCATCGTGACCGCAGGCATTACAATTTAACTGCGTAACACCATGCCATGCGCAAGTGGTCACGATACGCCGGAATCACCGGTCACGTTCACCGGAATACGCAGCCAGCCAAAGAAACACACTACCCGGCGCTCACTGATCCGAAGGCAATAGGCAACCTGTTGCGCGCTATCCAAGGCTACAAAGGCGGCTTTATCAGCCGAAAATCGCCGGCATCACGTGGATGGGATATGACCGGCCAAGGAATCTTGACAGGCACGCTACCGGAGGCATCGTGGCCCTTCCGATCTGGACCGGCTACATGCAGGCAGTGCTAAAAGGCGTGCCGGTGCAAGAGCGCCCGGTCCCGGAAGGCATCATCAAGGCAGGCGACGACGGGAAAATCCGCCGGAAACCGGAGTGTAAGGCATAGGCGTCGACGCGCAACCGGCAAACGCGTCATCCGAAGAAAAGTTGAGCGACGGGGTATAAGGGCGCGTTACTCTGACGCCGTCGGCCAGAAATCACGTCAGCAACAATCAGACGCAGTCGAACAGCGCCATGAAGCCGTAGTCCATATGCAACTGCATGTGGCAATGAAACAGCGTCAGGCCCAACTGATCGGCGGTGAAGTCGACCTCCATCGTCTGGTATCCGCCCAGCATGGCCACGTCCTTGATCACGCCACCGGTCGGCTGGCCGGCAATGCGTGTGATCTCGAAGCTGTGCCGGTGCAAGTGCATCGGATGGATGTCGTCGCTGGCGTTGTGCATGCGCAGGCGATAACGTTTGCCGTGCCGCAGATGAAACATCGGTTTCATCGCCGCCATGTCGAACTGAACACCATTGATGGTCCAGGCGTTGAACCCGCGATCGGCCGCATTCAGCTTGGCAAAAGTCATCTCAATCACGTCGTCGGGCGCCACCGGACGTGCATCAGGCTGCGCGAAGCGCCGGTAGTCCCACGAGAAGGGCCTGGGGCTCACCCACCGGGGTTTGCCGCGATGCCCCGCATACTCGATCACGATACCCATGCCGCGATTGCGATCGTCGTCGGCCAGATCGCCCAGCACCCACACCCCGGGATGCTTCATCTCAACAATTGCCGACACCCGTTCGGCGGTGCCGATCCACAGCACCGGCACCTCGGCCGGGTGCGGCACCGGGTTGCCATCCAGTGCCACGACTTTAAAGTGGTGACCCGGTAGTGCCAGGCTGCGGATTTCTGTGGCGCTGCCATTCAGCACATGGAACAGCACACGCTCGCCGGCCTTCACCCGGACCGGCTCACCGTGGCCGCGCATGCGGCCGTTGATCGCAAAAGATTGATAGCCGACCTCGTAGCCATGTGGCTGGCCCCGGGCCAGCGAGTTTTTCATCGCAGTCTCGCCGCGCTCCTCCAGTGTGCGGTTACGATCGCCGGGGCTTAGAAAGTCCATCGCCATGTCGCCACCCTTGCTGAAGAACGGATCAAATTCCTTGAGGGTCAGGAACACTTCGCGATCGTAGGCACCCGGTTCGCGCTTGGGCTCGATATACACCGGCCCGACCAGGCCGCTGTACTGGCCAAGGGTGAGGTCGTCGGCAGCAGTCAGGTGCGTGTGATAGAAACGAAAGCCTGCTGGACCGGGTGTGAAGGCGATACGGCGCATGCCATGCGCCGGAATATACGGCGTACCTTCCTCGGCGGCGCCATCCACGTCCACAGGCAGGAACTGGCCATGCCAGTGCAGTTGCTCAGGCGTATCGGTATCGTTGTGGATATCGACAACGACCTGCTGGCCTTCCTTGAAGCGCAGCAGCGGTCCCGGGAACTGCCCGTTGAAAACCGTGGTGGGAACGATGTGATCTGGTGCCAGTTCGACCAAGCTTCGGCCCATTCGCAACGTGTAGTCAGCCTTGCCATCGGGAACGGGTTGGGAAGATGTAGCCAGCGTGGATGATGTGGCGTGCACCAGACCTGGAACACTACCGCTGAGAGCGGCCAGGCTCCCTAACTTGAGAAATTCGCGACGATCAATCAGCATGGTGTACTCCTCTTTTTTAGTGGGTGGCGCTTGAATGGGATGGATTAGCGCAACAGGGAAAATCATGCCCGGTTTGGCATTTCCTTAGTCTTGGATCAGGACGATATCAAGACTTACGCTGTCGCTTCCCGCCAGACTTTCCGTTCAATTTTCCTGATTGATGGGAACCCATCTGGACCGGTTGTTGTTGATCGACATGCGCCGAGGTCGTAAACCGAAGCTCATCCTCGAACAGTTCTCTGAACAGCTCCCAAACTTTGGTTTTACCGAGTGCCAGCACCGTCTTTCCTGTGTCGGTAATGACATAGAGCCGTCGCCTCCGGCCGGAAACCAGTTCGGTCTGGGAACTGAGGTATCCGCTTTTCTCTAGACCATGCAGAATCGGATACAAGGTTCCCGCGCTCAATTTGTAACCGTGATGACCCAATTCATCGATGATGCCGAGGCCGAAGATGGGCTCATGGGCCGCATGATGCAGGATGTGCAGTCGTATCAGGCCACTGAGCAGATCGCGTTCACCCATTTTTCTCTCCTAGTGCCATCCCAGTCCTGCCAGCAGGGCGCAAAGTATCACTACCAGCCATGGAGGCGTTTTCCAGAACACCAGCAACAGGAAAGCGCCCGCTGCCAGCGAGAAGTCGGCAGGCGACAGGATGGCGCTCGTCCAAACCGGCTGATAGAAAGCGGCCAGCAGCAGACCGACCACAGCCGCATTCACCCCCAGCATCGCCCGCTGCATGGCTGGATGCCGACGCGCCCCCTCCCACAGCGGCAATGCGCCGATCACGAGCATGAAAGCCGGCAGAAAGATAGCGACGAGCGCTACGGCAGCCCCTAACCAGCCGTGGGGACTCTGTGATGAAACAGCACCGAGATAGGCCGCAAAGGTGAACAAGGGCCCCGGTACGGCTTGCGCCGCACCGTAGCCCGCCAGAAACGCATCATTGGACACCCATCCCGCCGGAACCACTTGGGATTGAAGTACCGGTAACACTACGTGCCCGCCACCAAATACCAGACTTCCGGCGCGGAAGAAGCTATCGAACAAATGAATAGCATAGCTGTCCGTTTGCGCCGCGACCGCCGGCAACAGCAGCAAGAGCACGAAGAACGCCAGCAATACGACTGCACCCGTGCGTTTTCGCAACAGAAGAGGGAACGGGCTATGTGGCAGTTCGCTCGCTGGGGGCGCAAGCCATAGCCAGCCTACCAATCCCCCGAACACGATGACGCCGATCTCTCCCAGTACACCGGGAATCCAGAAGGCCACTACTGCACCGGCGACGGCTATGCTTGCTCTGAGCCGATCCGGACATAAACTCTTCCCCATACTCCACAGAGCCTGGGCCACCACCGCAACGGCGACTACCTTCAACCCATGCAGCCAGGCGCCATCCGTGCCGCTGCCCAGGTTTGTCAGAACAAGACCGAACAACACCAAGGCAATGGCAGACGGCAAGGTGAAACCCAGCCACGAAGCCAACGCTCCCGGCAATCCACCGCGGAACAGTCCCAAGGCAATACCTGCCTGACTACTGGCAGGTCCGGGCAAGAACTGGCATAAAGCCACAAGATCGGCATAAGCGTGATCATTCAGCCACTTTCTACGCTCAACGAACTCGGCGCGGAAATAGCCAAGATGCGCGATCGGCCCGCCAAAGCTGGTGCACCCGAGCTTGAGAAAAATCAAAAAGATGTCGAGTAGTGACGTTCTTTGCTCTGCCTGGGTTGCCTGCGAGTCGAGGACCATTGCTATTTGCGTCTTAAATATCTATTGACGATATCGTAATTCGATATTAAATTTTGTGCAACACGCGCCTCAAGGCGAATCTACGTCATCACACCGGGTGATCATGCTGTCCTGGCCGCAGCCAGCATCAAGGCCAGAGCGCCTTTTCGTGAATTATTCGAGGATGCCTAGACCCGGCATCCCTTCCCCTTCATCTACTTTGGGAGATAGCCATGCAGCCTGACCCCGTGATTGAACCCTCTGACCTCGCGACTATGCGCAGCGCCGTCCTGCTGGACGTGCGCGATTCCGCAGCGTTCAAGCTGGCTCATGCGCCAAGCGCGGTGCGCGTGCCCATCGAGCATTGGGAAGCGGCAGCCAGGGCCGACGAGACATCCCTGGGCAATGTCGCTTATTGGGAAACCGCTATCAACGCGCTCGGTGTTGACAACACCGTCCTGGCGGTTGTCTATGACGACGGGCGCATGACCGAAGCGGCGCGCGTATGGTTTATTTTGCAGTACTTTGGTGCGAAAGCGGTCATTGTGAACGGCGGCTGGCCGGCCATGTTGAACCATGCTGTGGTGCCTACAGGCTCGCCGTTAGCGTCCAAGGCACACAACTTTCAAGCCCAAGCAGGGTCCGGGAAGGTGGGGCTGCTTGATCGTGATGGCCTACGGGCAGAGCTTGGATCAACTACGCGCATTTTCGACGCCCGGTCTGCGGCCGAGTTTGACGGCGGTGACCGACGAAAGAATGCGCGGGGCGGTCATCTTCCCGGTGCTCGTCATCTTGCCCATAGCCAGTTGCTGGACGGCCAGCGGCTTCGGCCGGCGCATGAGCTGCAGCAACTGCTGACCGAGGCCGGTTTTCAAGCCGGCGACCACGTCGTCACGCATTGTGATGGCGGCGGACGAGCCGCGTTGGCCGCCGTCGCCGCAGTTCGCGCAGGTTACACCGGCGTACGAGCCTACTACCTGAGCTTCGCGGATTGGGCTCGCGATGAGAGCTGCCCGATATCGCGGGATTGACCAGAGGATTTTTTCGAGGATCATTGGCCAGCATGCTGTGACGTCGCCAGGCACGACTCCTCGTAGGCCTCGATGTCGACCTGGCGGCAGAGCACGCGGCCGCACAGCTTCAGGAACTTGGGCCCGATCCCCTCGCAGCGCCAGCGTTCGAGGGTGGCCTCGCTGATATTCCAGCGGGTGGCGAGTTGCTTCTGGTTGAGGTGAATGACTGCCATCCTGGTCTCCTTCCGAATGAGTTGGCAGGCGTCCATGAAGGCGCTGTCCGGCGAATGAGCCACATCTTTCCGGAGGGTGGTTACTCTGCTGGCTGCTCGTTCAGTTCGTAGCTGGTGCTGCGCCCGCCCGCCGCAGATTTCCGCAACACGCCCTGTGCCAGCAATTCGTTGATGTCGCGCAGCGCGGTGTCCGGGGAGCACCTGGCAATGGCCGCCCACTTGCTGCTGGTGAGCTTGCCTTCGAAGCCATCAAGCAAACGATTGAGCAGCTTCACTTGCCGCTCGTTCAGTGGCGTGGTGGCCCAGCGTTGCCAGAACCGCACTTTGGCCAGCACGGCATCGAGGGTGTGCTGTGCCTGATTGACGGCTCGATGCAGGGTGTCGAGGAACCAGGCGAGCCACACGGTGACATCGAGCGCCCCTTTCTGGGTACGCTCCAGGATGTCGTAGTAGGCCTTGCGTTCCCGCTGGATCTGCGCCGAAAGACTATAGAAACGCTGCGGGCTGCCGTCAGCGCGCGCCAGCAGCAGGTCGCCGATGGCGCGGGCGATACGGCCGTTGCCGTCGTTGAACGGATGCAAGGTGACGAACCACAAATGGGCGAGTCCCGCCTTGATGAGCGGCGGCTCGTTCGACGCCTCATTGGCCCAGCCGAGAAAACGATCTGTTTCGGATTTTAGCCGATCGGCCGGCGGCGCTTCGAAATGCACCCGCTGACGGCCGATCGGGCCAGACACCACCTGCATCGGGCCGCTGGCATCGTCGCGCCAGCCGCCAACCTTGATCCGGGCGAGGCCAGAGTAGCCGGTGGGAAAGAGCGCAGCGTGCCAGCCGAACAACCGCTCCCGGGTGACCGGAGCATCGCTGTTGGCCGTGGCGTCGAGCACCATCTCGACCACGCCTTCGACGTGACGGTCCACCGGGGCCAGTGCGCCGATGTCCACGCCCAGACGACGGGCGATGGACGAACGCACGGACTCTACATTGAGCTGTTCGCCTTCGATCTCGCTGGTCTTGACCACATCCTCGGTGAGCGCCGCCAGGCTGGCCTGATCGCGCAACGCCATGCCGACATCGGCCAGACGACCGAGCAGCAACCCTTGGGCACGGCTGACCTCGGCCAGCGGGCCAGCCAGCGCTGCCAGGTCATAGTGCCAGCTCGGCCAGTCGCCGGCCTGCCAGATATAAGTGTAATCGCCGCTATTCATGCGGAGATTATGAAGCGCATTCTTCGCAAGTGCAAGTTATTCGCCGCAGATGGTGCGGTGATGATCACCGTTATTCACCGCAGTGAAGGCGAACCAGGCCGGTCAAAAGCAGGCAGGATGAGAATCCCACGGGTTCAACTAGACGAGCACTGCTCGGTTGAACTCCTATAGCTGCCCACAATATCAATCCGGATGTTTCAGCGATCCAGCTACCTGCCGGAAAGGAAGCAGGAAACATCCAGGTTGATAAATAGAAGAAACTTCAGGCAAAACGCCCATGCAGATATTGGATGATGTCGGAAGACTCATACATCCACTGAATATTCCCCTGTTCATCCGTAATTTTCAAACAAGGCACCTTGATTCGCCCACCACCCTGCAATAATGCTTCGCGGTTTTGTGGCTGTTTTTGCGCATCCAGTAGCGCGATATCAAGCGATAAGCGGCTAAGCTCGCGCCGGACCTTGATGCAGAAGGGACAGGTCTTGAATTGATAGAGCGCCAGATTTTGGCATTGCTGGTCGACTAGCCGTTGCGCTTGCGGTTGCCGCACGACACCCTTTGGCGTGGTCACCATTTCCCAAAGCAGCATGAATGGAGTCATCACGATTCGCAGCGTCTTGAAGAAAGTTTTAAAGAACCATTTCATTAGAAATACTCACGTTATTGAATTGCTGAAAGAAGTGGCACGATATAGCTGAAGCATCAGGTTTCTGACCATTCTGTTGCACCCATGTCACACCCATACCCCACTATAGGGCCTGGAACAGCGGAATGGTTCCACTGCGAGCCAAAATTCAACCCATGGACAAGCCATGCTGTCCATCACCGGGAAATGGGACAACAGGCGAATAAAAGGGGTAATGGTGTGGTTCGATGCCCCAATGATCTTTACAATTACCTCATTTTAACGACCCAGGCGCGCCATGCACTCACTGGCGCCCGGGCACCTTGCCAGACTGCGCTTCGACACACGGCAACTGGTGACGCTGCGCGCCCTGGGCGAGTACCGGGGCAAGCAGCGACTGTACGGCGCCCAGTCGCCTGAAGTGCTGGGCGACCTTCGGCAAATCGCGGTTGTTGAGTCCACCGAATCGTCCAACCGCCTCGAAGGCGTGGTGGTGGCAGCAAGTCGCCTCAAATCCCTGGCGCTCAAGGATGCCGCCTCCAGGAGCCGCTCCAGGCAGGGGGTCGCAGGCTGCCGTGACGCGCTGGGACTGATTCACGAAAGCGGCGAACGGATGGTCGTGAGAAAAAACGCGCCGATATTTGCGTGTTACGCTACCAGTTGGTGGATGCGCTGCCCGCCGAACTGCAAACCAGCCCGCCCGGCATGAGCCTCGACTACGCCACCCTCGACACCCTGCGCCGTCGGCACCCAGCCTGGCGCTTGCTGATGGCCGATTCCGCACCGCTGATCGCGAGCTTTCTGCACCGGGTTTTCATCGCTCCCAATGTGCGGATGATGGCGCAGGCGGATTTGGCCGAGGCGCTGGAGGATGAGTTGTTCGGTCTACGCGAGCGGCTGGGTTCCAAGGCTTTCCCCAAGCCTGCGCTCGATTACCTCAATGACTGGGCCGCCAACGACAAGGGCTGGCTGCGCAAGTTCTACCGCCAGGGTTCGGATTCGATTTGACCCCGTCCACCGAGAAGGCGATTGCCTGGCTCGGTACGCTGTCTGAGCGGGCCTTCGTGGGCACGGAATCGCGGCTATTGACCCTGTTCGAGTTGTTCAAGCAGATGGGCGCAGGCTCCGAGACTGACCCGCAGGCCCGTATTGCCAAGTTGCACAAGCGCCGCGACGAGATCGACACCGAGATCGCCCAGGTACTGAGCGGCGGCATTCCCTTGCTGGATGCCACAGCGCTGAAAGACCGCTTTCAGCAGTTCATGGCACTGGCGCGCAAGCTGCTCACCGACTTTCGCGAGGTGGAGTACAATTTTCGTGGGCTGGATCGGCGCGTGCGCGAGCGCATTGCGCTGTGGGATGGGGCCAAGGGCGCGCTGCTGGAACAGATCATGGGCGAGAGTGATGCGATTGCCGACTCCGACCAAAGTCGGAGTCGGCAGGAGGAGTTGTCGCAGCTGTTGGAACGGGTACTGCAGCTGCCGCCGGTGGCCGAGCTCAAACCCGACACCCGCACCCGCCGCGTCCACTACGACTGGCTGGAGGCGGGCGAACACACCCAGCGTACGGTGGCCCAGATCTCGCAACAGTTACGACGCTTTCTGGACGACCAGGCCTGGCTGGAGAACCGCAGAATCATGGATATCCTGCACGGCATCGAGGCCAAGGCCCTGGCGCTGCGAGATTTGCCCAGATTGAACCGCGACGAGCGAGCACTGTACGATGATTGACGGGACAACCGCCTGGGCAAAAGCCTGCGCCTGGAGCAGGAAAGAATCGGCTTCGGCTGGGTCGAGGCGGCGCTTGCGGCGCTCTCGTAAGCAGGCCAGATACCCTGTTACCCAGAGAACAAGCCAGCGCCCTCGCACCTGCACAATTCCTCAGCAGCCCGCTGCATTACCCACAAACCCGGCAGCCCGTTTCTGGCTGCGTCACATATCCGCCACCCGCATCTCAAGGCCAACCATTTTCGGTTGGCCCTTTTTCTTGCGCGCTCCCGCATGGCCGAGTAGCTCCTGCGGACTGCGCCGCGGTCATTCAGCAGCCACCGATTCCACTTTGAATTTCACCGGCACCAGCACGCCCTTGCGGGCGCGGTGGAGGACATAATCCTGCAATGCGTTCCAGCCCAGCACCAGCTCCGCGCGCTTGCCGCCCCTGCCCTGGCCCAGGATTTTCACCGTACCGCCTTCCCGCACCGCGGTGGCGGACAACATGGCCTCCCCTTCCCCCACGCCCAGCACAATCACCCCTTTGCCGCCCGCCAGCAGTTTCATTTCGCTGACCGGGAATGCAAGCAGCTTGCCGTTGCTGCCCAGGGCGACGATGAGCGCGCCGGCGCCGACTTCAACCGGTGGCAACAGGACATCCTTCGCGCCAATGTTCATGAATGCCTTGCCGGCTCTTTGCCGCGACACCAGATCCTTGAGTACGGCGATGAAGCCGTAACCGGCAGAGGTGCTGAACAGGTATCGGGTATCAGGCGCTGCCGCACACATGGCGACAATCTTCGCCTTGGCCGGCAGACCCAGCAGGGAAGCCAGCGGCACGCCATCGCTGCGGCCGCCCGGAATATCCGACGAGGCCACCGTGTAAGCGCGTCCGCCGCTGTCTATCAGCACCACCGGATGCACCGTGCGCGTCCTGCGGAGCGTAAGCAGGCCATCGCCGTCCTTGAAGGACAGGGTGGCGGCGTCGGCGTCATGGCCGCTGCGCTGCCTGATCCAGCCGTTCTTCGACAGGATCACCGTGCAGGCTTCGTCGGGAACGGCAACCGTCCTGGCAGTAATCCGCTCCGCCGCCTCGATCAGTGTGCGCCGTGCGTCGCCGAATTTCTTCACATCGGCCTTAATCTCGGCCACGATCAGGTCGCGCATCGCCTTGCGGCTGCCCAGCACCTGGTTCAGGCCGTCTTCTTCCGTCCTCAGTTCGCCTATCTCATTCTCGATGCGGATGGACTCCAGGCGCGCCAGTTGCCGCAAGCGTATTTCCAGAATGTCCTCGGCCTGGATTTCGCTCAGTTTGAAATGCACGATCAAATCGCTTTTCGGATCGTCCGACTCGCGGATCACGCGGATGACTTCATCGATGTTGAGCAGCACCGCCATCCGTCCTTCGAGGATGTGCAGGCGCTTTTGCACCTGGGCCAGCCGGGTCTGGCTCCTGCGCGTGACGGTGGTATAACGGAACGCGATCCATTCGGACAACAGTTCGAGGATGTTCTTCTGGCCCGGCCTGCCATCCAGCCCGATCGCCACCATGTTGACGGATACCGTCGTCTCCAGGCTGGTATGGGTCAGCAGTAGCGCGATGAACTGCTCCAGCGGCATGCGCGAGGAACGCGGCTCCAGCACAATGCGCACGCTGGCGTCCTTGCCGGACTCGTCGCGCACCGTTTCCAGCGCATCGAGGAACAATTGCTTCATCGCCTTCTGCTCCGGCGTCAGGTCTTTCTTGCCTGCCTTCACCTGCGGGTCGGTGTATTCGCCGATTTCCTCCAGCACTTTCTTCACCGACACACCATGCGGCAGCTCATGAATCACCATGCGCCACTGGCCCCGTGCCTGCTGCTCGATGGTCCAGCGCGCACGCACACGCAGACTGCCGCGGCCGGTGACATAGGCGTCGCGGATGTCCTTCGGGCTGGAGATGATGTGACCGCCGCCCGGGAAATCCGGCCCCTGAATATGCGCCAGCACGCCGTCCACGCCGATGGCCGGGTCGCGCAACAAGGCCACCGCCGCGGCACCCACTTCGCGCATGTTGTGCGGCAGGCATTCGGTCGCCATCCCCACCGCGATGCCGGATGCGCCATTGAGCAGCAGGAACGGCAGGCGCGCCGGCAAGTCCACCGGCTCCTGCTCGGAGCCGTCGTAATTGGGGCGGAAATCCACCGTGCCTGCGCTGACCTCGGACAGCAGCAGCTCGGCATATTTGGTCAGCCGCACTTCGGTGTAGCGCATGGCGGCTGCGGAGTCGCCATCGCGCGAGCCGAAATTCCCCTGCCCGTCGACCAGCGGGTAGCGCAGCACAAAATCCTGCGCCATGCGCACCATGGCTTCATACGAGGCGGAATCGCCGTGCGGGTGATATTTGCCGATCACATCGCCGACCACGCGCGCCGATTTCACCGGCTTGGCACCGGGCGTCAGACCCAGCTGATGCATGGCAAACAGGATCCGGCGCTGCACCGGTTTTTCGCCGTCCGACACCGCCGGCAAAGCGCGCCCCTTCACCACGCTGATCGCATAGCGCAGGTAAACCTGATGGGTATATTCACCGAGCAGGAAACGTTCATCACCGTCTTCCGGCGGCGCCGCGGATGCTGGCGGCGGCTGATCGCCGTTACCGCCGCCCGCGGAGGCTGCCGGTAAATCACTCATCCCGGAAAATAAATCTGTTGGTTTGTTCATGTTAAGTCCTGATTTACAGCTCGAATAAAGCACGCGCCATGAAGAGCGCTGGGAAAGATAAAACTCAAGCTTAGTGGAGTCCTTGCCTTTTGCCTTTTGCCTTCCCCGTTAAATATCCGCCTCGACTTCATTGCCGTGCGCAGAAATTTGCTCCTTGCGATACGCGGCATTGGCCTTGCCCATCAAGTTGTCGAACATGCCGATGGTGCCGTGCAGATCGTCCCCCACCTCGACCCGCACCAGTCTGCGCGTGTCCGGGCACAGCGTGGTTTCCCACAACTGGATCGCGTCCATCTCGCCCAGGCCCTTGAAGCGCGATACCTGCCATGCGCCTTCCCTGACGCCTTCCTGGCGCAAGCGCGCTTCCAGCACGGTCAGCTCTGCCTCGTCCAGCGCATACAGCTTGCGCGGCGGCTTGCCTTTGCCCTGCGCGGGTACGTCCACGCGAAACAGCGGCGGCTGGGCAATGTAGATATGACCATGGGTGATCAGCTGCGGGAAGTGACGGAAAAACAGCGTCAGCAGCAGCGCCTTGATGTGCTCGCCGTCATCATCGGCATCGGCCAGGATGATCACTTTTCCGTAGCGCAGTTCGTTCATGTCCAGCGCGCTGTCCAGGGTATGCGGGTCAATGGCAAGCGATACGGCGATGTTGTGGATTTCCTGGTTGGCGAGTATCTGCGAGCGCTCCACTTCCCAGCTGTTCATGCCCTTGCCGCGCAATGGCAGCACCGCCTGTATCTCCTTGTCGCGGCCGGCCTTGGCCGATCCCCCCGCGGAATCGCCCTCCACCAGAAACAGTTCGGTGATGCGGTTGTCGGAGGATTCCGCGTCGCTCAGTTTTCCCGGCAATACCGCCACACCCGAACTCTTGCGCCGCTCCACCGCCTTCGACGACCTGGTGCGCGCCACCGCCAGCCGGATCGCCTGCTCGGCAATGCGGGTGGCCTCCGCCACGTGCTCGTTGAGCCACAGATCGAAAGTGTCCTTGATGGCCGCACCGACCAGCTTGACCGCCTCGCGCGAGGACAGCTTCTCCTTGGTCTGCCCGGCAAAACTCGGGTCGACCATCCTCACCGCCAGCACAAAGCGCAGCCTGGCCCACACGTCATCGGCAGCGAGCTTCACGTTGCGCTGCATCAACCCGTGCTGTTCGGCAAAAATGCGCACGCTGTTGAACACGGTGTCGCGCAGGCCGGCCTCATGCGTGCCGCCGCCCAGCGTGGGAATGAGGTTGACGTAGGATTCCCCGCCGCCCGACCCCGACACCCACGCCAGCGCCCATTGCACCCCCTCGCCACTGGCAAAGGAATCGTTGCCGGTCAGATAGCGCTCGCCGCAAAACGCCGGTGCGATAGGCTCGTCTTCCGCAATCATCTGGTCGAGGTACTGCGCCATGCCGCGTTCGAAATGCCATTCCTTCACGTCCTGGCCGGACGCGGTTTCGATGTTGAGCGTGACCCGCACCCCGGGCAGCAGCATGGCCTTGGCGCGCAGCAGGTGTTCCAGCTCGCTGCGGGAAACGCTCGGGGAATCGAAATACTTGGGGTTCGGCCAGATGCGTATTGCGGTGCCGGTGTCTTTAGCCGCGCAATTGCCGGTGATGGACAGGGGCTCGATCACTTCGCCTTCCGCAAAACTCATGCGCTGCAGTTTGCCCGCGCGCCTGACCTCGACTTCCAGCCGCGAGGACAGCGCATTGGTGACCGAGACCCCCACGCCATGCAGGCCGCCGGTGAATTTGTAGCTGCTGTCCGCATCCCCCTTGGCGAACTTCCCGCCGGAATGGATGACGGTAAAGACCACCTGCACCGTCGGCACTTTTTCTTCGGGATGGATACCGGTCGGGATACCGCGCCCGTCATCCCTGACCGACACCGAGGCGTCGCGATGCAGGGTGACTTCGATATTTCTCGCGTAGCCTGCCATCGCCTCATCCACCGCATTGTCGATGGCCTCGACGACGATGTGCGTCGGATCATTGGTGCGTGTATACATGCCGGGCCGCAACTGGATCGGTTCCAGCTTGCGCAGCACGCGGATGGAAGATTCGTCGTAATTCTGTTTTGCCATGGAGTGT
The DNA here is from genome assembly GCF_009938015.1 of Sulfuriferula plumbiphila. Taxonomy (NCBI): domain Bacteria; kingdom Pseudomonadati; phylum Pseudomonadota; class Betaproteobacteria; order Nitrosomonadales; family Sulfuricellaceae; genus Sulfuriferula; species Sulfuriferula plumbiphila. The sequence continues at coordinate 2,066,421 of NZ_AP021884.1, forward strand.
GTTGTCGTGTGTGGTTTTACAGGATGCGCTATAGACTAACAAGAATGCGCACAAGCATAAATCAGTAGATGGATATTTGCCTGCCGAATGATCGTTGCAAACCAGTCCGTCCAGCCTCTTCCTCTTGAAAAACTTTCACCCACCCCAATTTATTCACCAGTTTTTGCCCCCGTTAATTCCGGAGACCCATACCATGACCGTAGAAGCACACAAGGAAACCCTGGGCTTCCAGGCTGAAGTTAAGCAGCTGTTGAATCTGATGATCCATTCGCTGTACAGCAACAAGGAAATTTTCCTGCGCGAACTGATTTCCAATGCCTCCGACGCAGCCGACAAGCTGCGCTTCGAAGCGCTGTCGGACGATGCATTGTGGGAAAACGACCCCGAACTCAAGATCCGTATCGCTTTCGACAAGGATGCCCGTACCATCACTATTTCCGACAACGGCATCGGCATGAACCGCCAGGAAGTGATCGAGCATATCGGCACCATTGCCAAATCCGGCACGCGCCAGTTCTTTGAAGCGTTATCCGGCGACCAGGCCAAAGACACGCACCTGATCGGCCAGTTCGGCGTGGGCTTCTATTCCGCCTTCCTCGTCGCCGACAAGGTAACCCTGATCACGCGCCGCGCCGGGCTGGGCGCCGAGCATGCGGTGCTGTGGGAGTCGGCGGGCGAAGGCGACTACACGCTGGAAACCGTGGAAAAACCGGGGCGCGGCACCGACGTCATCCTGCATCTGCGCGAGGGCGAGGACGCGCTGCTCTCCAGCTATCAGCTCAAATCCATCATCCGCAAATATTCCGACCACATCACCCTGCCCATCCTGATGAAAAAGGAAGAGTGGGATGCGGAGAAAAAGGAAACCGTGGTCAGGGACGAGGAAGAAGCCGTCAATCAGGCCTCCGCCCTGTGGGCCCGCCCCAAGAACGAGATCACGCCGGAGCAGTACGAAGAATTCTACAAGCATGTGGCCCACGATCATGAAGCCCCGCTGGCCTATATCCACGCCAGGGTGGAAGGCAAGCAGGAATACACCCAGTTGCTGTATATCCCCGCGCACGCCCCGTTCGATCTGTGGGACCGCGAGCAGCGCCACGGCATCAAGCTCTATGTGCGCCGCGTGTTCATCATGGATGACGCCAAGCAGCTGATGCCTGCCTACCTGCGCTTCGTGCGCGGCGTGATCGACTCCAACGACCTGCCGCTCAACGTGTCGCGCGAAATCCTGCAGGAGAGCAAGGACATCGACGCCATTCGCGGCGGCTCGGTGAAGAAGGTACTCGGCATGCTGGAAGACCTGGCACAAAACCAGCCGGAAAAATACGCCGTTTTCTGGAAGGAATTCGGCCGCGTCATCAAGGAAGGCGTGGGCGAGGATTTCGCCAACAGGGAGCGCATCGCCAGGCTGATCCGCTTCTCCTCCACACACAGCGACAGCGAGGAGCAAACCGTCTCGCTGGCCGACTACGTCAGCCGCATGAAGGAAGGACAGGACAAGATTTATTTCGTCACCGCCGACAGCTTCGCCGCAGCCAGGAACAGCCCGCACCTGGAGATTTTCCGCGCCAAGGGCGTGGAAGTGCTGTTGCTCGCCGATCGCGTGGACGAGTGGATGGTTTCCCACCTTACCGAGTTCGAGGGCAAGAAACTGCAATCCGTGGCCAAGGGCGACCTCGACCTGGGCAAGCTGGCAGACGAGGAAGAGAAGAAGGAACAGGCGCAGGAAGCCGACGCTTTCAAGGACCTCACCGCCAGGATCAAGGAAGCGCTGGGCGAGCAGGTCAAGGAAGTGCGCATCTCGCACCGCCTGACGACATCCCCGGCCTGCCTGGTGGCGGGCGAGTACGACATGGGCGCCAATCTGGAACGCCTGCTCAAGGCCGCAGGGCAGAACGTGCCGGGCAGCAGGCCGATCCTGGAAATCAACCCCAAGCATGCCCTGGTGCAGCGCCTCAAGGACCAGACCGACAGCGCTAAATTCAGCGACTGGAGCGCCATCCTGTTCGACCAGGCGCTGCTGGCAGAAGGCGGCCAACTGGAAGATCCGGCAGCTTTTGTGCGGCGGCTGAACGAGTTGTGGCTGGCGATGTAATCAGCGCGCAGAATGAAATGAAAGGGGCGCTGCGGCGCCCTTTTTCATTGGTTTGGGAGCTACAATGATGGGTCTGGCTGCATCCGGCGCTTTGATATTGTAGTTCATCCGGGGTGAGAGAGGGAGCTACAACACTGGCGCAGACGACCCCATAAAGGGGCCATCTGTCCAGCGTTCTCGCTTCGCGAGGTGTAGCAGGAATGGACGTCCGCGAATGTTGGCACGTACACCTGCGGTCACGTCTTGTATCCTGTATTTCCTGGCCGCTTATTCCCAGCCCTCCCCTCCGTGAAGGAAAAAAGGTGCTTTGCGCAGCCTGTCAGAGAAACCGATCCAGCAGCTTGCGGCTGGTCTTGTCCAGCGCGTCCAGGTCGCGAATCAGGAACTGGATGCCGTGGCTGTCGGCGATCAGCAGGCTGGACGCACCCAGCCGGCGGATATCATCCTCCCCTTTCAGCACGAAGCTGGTGTCGCCACGGTCTGTTTCCACTTCCCAGGTGGTCGGCGTGGCGAAGCTGGAAACATGACGCAGCCGTCGAATCTCGGGCACGAACTCGCGGCTCGCCAGTTCCTCCTCCACCAAGGCGCGTGCATCCTCGGGCAAGTCAGTCAGGCGCGCGATCCACATCAGTTCGTGGCCATCCGCGCTCAGCAAGGCGATGCCTTCCTGGGGCGCGGCGATGGGAAAGGCGCGCACCGGCACCACGTTTGCGTGAACCTTGCCGTCGGGCGCGGCGAGAACCAGCTGACCGAAGGGGTTGCGGCTTACTTTGAAATCAAACATGGTTGGTTCCGGCTGCGGTCATGACTTGGACAATCCGGCATTCGCTACGGTAGCGTTATCTATATCCACGATATCCACATCGTCCAGGTCGGTATCCACGTTGCGTGCCTGGGCCTGATACAGGCGATAGTAGGCGCCTTCGCGCGCCATCAGGTCTTCGTGTTTGCCCACTTCGACAATCTGGCCGCGATCCATCACCACCAGCCGGTCGGCGCGGCGCAGGGTGGAGAGGCGGTGGGCAATGGCGATGGTGGTGCGCCCGCGCACCAGGTTGTCCAGCGCCTTCTGGATTTCCTTTTCGGTTTCGGTATCCACCGAGGAAGTGGCTTCGTCGAGGATGAGAATGCGCGGGTCGATGAGCAATGCCCGGGCAATCGAGATGCGCTGGCGCTCGCCGCCGGACAGCCCGTGGCCGCGCTCGCCGACCAGGGAATCGTAGCCTTGCGGCAGCCGCAGGATGAATTCGTGCGCATGGGCAGCGCGCGCTGCGGCAATGATCTGGTCGCGTGTCGCATCCGGTTTGCCGTAGGCGATATTCTCGGCAATGGTGCCGAAGAACAGGAAAGGCTCCTGCAGCACCAGGCCGATGTTGCGCCGGAATTCGGATACCGGGAGCGAGCGGATATCCACGCCTTCCAGGCGAATCGCGCCCTCGGTCACATCATAGAAACGGCAGATCAGGTTGACCAGCGTGCTCTTGCCCGACCCGCTGTGGCCCACCAGCCCGATCATTTCGCCGGGCGCGATGGCGAGATTGATGCCGCGGATCACCGCGCGGTTGCCATAGCGGAAGCCCACGTCATGCAGCTCGATTCTGCCCGCCACCTGCGCCAGGTGCACCGGCCGGGTCGGCTCGGGAACGCTGGATACGTGATCGAGGATATCGAAAATACGCTTGGCCCCGGCGGCGGCTTTCTGCGTCACCGACACGATGCGGCTCATGCCGTCGAGCCGGGTGTAGAAGCGGCTGATATAGGCCAGAAAAGCGGTCAGCACACCCACCGTGATCTGGTTGCGCGAAACCTGCCAGATACCGAACGCCCACACCACCAGCAATCCCACTTCGGTGAGCAGCGTCACGGTGGGCGAGAACAGCGACCAGATCCTGTTGATACGGTCGTTGACCGCCAGGTTGTGCCTGTTGGCCTCGCGAAACCGCACCGCCTCGCGCCGCTCCTGGGCAAATGCCTTGACCACGCGTATGCCGGGGATGGTGTCGGCGAGGATGTTGGTGACTTCCGACCACACCCGGTCGATTTTCTCGAAACCGGTGCGCAGCCTGTCGCGCACCACATGGATCATCCACGCAATGAACGGCAACGGCAGCAGCGTCACCAGCGCCAGCCACGGATTGATCGAAACCAGAATCGCCGTGGTCATGATGATCATCAGGATGTCGGTGGCGAAATCCAGCAGATGCAGCGACAGGAACACGCAGATGCGATCGGTCTCGGAACCGATGCGTGCCATCAGGTCGCCGGTACGCTTGGCGCCGAAGTACTCCAGCGAGAGTTGCATCAGGTGTTCGTAGGTCGTGGTGCGCAGATCGGCGCCGATGCGTTCGCTTACCCGTGCCAGGATGTAGGTGCGCGCCCAGCCCAGGCCCCAGGCGAGCAGTGCGGAGCCGAACAGCCCGGCAAGGTAGAGCGCGACCAGGTGCCCATCGATGCGCGTGCCGTTCTGGTAAGGAATCAGCACATTGTCCATCAACGGCATGGTGAGATAAGGCGGCACCAGCGTGGCTGCGGTGGACGCGAGGGTCAGCAGGAAACCGGCAAGCAGCGGCTTGCGGTAGGGTCTGGCAAAACGCCACAGCCGGAAAAGCGTCCATGTCGAGGGCGGTACATGCGTTTCTCTGGCACAGATGGCGCACTCATCCTGACCCGGCTCAAGTGTTGCCTTGCAGTTGGGACAAACCGCCACGGCCTCGCGCGCAACCGGCTGACCGGTCACATGGCTGGCAAGCTGCCGTTCGAACTCGCCGATCAGGTGCAGCGCCGCCACGTTGCGCCCGAGCGTGTAGCGCCAGCAGGCCAGACGCGCCTGATCATCACGCAGCTCGAGTGTGCCGACGCCGGCATGATCATGATGCGAGAGGGTCAGCCCGTCTCGAAAAGTCCAGCCATGCCAGGCGCCCGCGTCGGCCGACTTGGCCAAAACCCGCTGGTTGGTGACGGCCACCAGACCATGCGAAAACTGGAGGAGGGTATCGAGATCAAGCTCCACCCACGCCAGAATGTCTTCCTTGTCGGCCAGCGTGGACGCAATATCACTGCGCCAGAAATCGGGCAGCATGGGATGCGCGGAAGTTGCGGTCAGGGATCGGCTTGTCATCGTAAAAGTACACTGGCACGTTAATCGCGGTTGTAAGGTCAGCGCCTGGAATGAAGGCAGGGAAAACGGGGCTTGATTTTTTGGCCTGCCCTCTTTGCTGGCGCTGTGTGCACCTCTCGAAGCCGCACTGTTAGCGGCATGTTTCGTCGAGAAAAACGCAATAAACGTTTAAACTGTTAATAAGGCGCCTCAGAACAAACCCAAGCCGCGGCGATGACCTTGCAGCTTGCCTGGGCAGCGCTGAAAACCATAAATTATATCCTAGCCCAGAGAACAAACAGGCAGGCTCACGCAGATATGCGCCTGAGCCCTGCCATGCTACCCGGACATGAAAAACAAAAACATTCAGTTCCTTCGCATAATGCATCTGTCCGGCCCGAATATCTGGACCTATCGCCCGGTACTGGAGGCATGGGTCGACATCGGCGGCCTGGAAGACTCCCCTTCCAACACCATTCCCGGTTTCTACGAACGGCTGACGGCGTGGCTGCCCGGCCTGATCGAACACCGCTGCGGCGTGGGCGAACGCGGCGGCTTCCTGCAACGTCTGCGCGAAGGCACCTGGCCGGCCCACATTCTGGAGCATGTCACGCTGGAACTGCAGAACCTGGCCGGAATGAAAGTCGGCTTCGGCAAGGCGCGCGAAACATCGGTACGCGGCGTGTACAAAGTCGCCGTGCGCACGCGCAACGAACAGGTGGGTCGCGCCTGCCTGCACGCCGGACGCGACTTGCTGATGGCGGCCATCGAAGACCGCCCTTTCGACGTGGCAGCCACGGCAGAACAATTACGCGCCCTCACCGACAATCTCTGCCTTGGCCCCAGCACCGCCTGCATCGTCGACGCGGCCAGCGAGCGCCACATTCCGTTTATCCGCCTGACCGACGGCAATCTCGTACAACTGGGCTACGCTGCACATCAGCGCCGTATCTGGACCGCCGAAACCGACCAGACCGCTGCCATCGCCGAGGCGATCGCGAGCGACAAGGATCTGACCAAAAGCCTGTTGCACTCCTGTGGCATACCGGTACCCGAAGGGCGCATCGTCGACAGTGCACAAGACGCCTGGGAAGCCGCCGGGGAGATCGGCCTGCCGGTGGTGGTCAAGCCGGTCGACGCCAATCACGGCCGCGGCGTGTCGCTCGACCTGATGACGCAGGCGCATGTCGAAGCGGCCTATGCAGTCGCACGGGCGGAAAGCAGCAAAGTGATCGTCGAGCGCTATGTACCCGGCAACGAACACCGGCTGCTGGTGGTGGGCGGCCGCGTGGTGGCGGCGGCGCGGGGTGAAGCGGCATGGGTGAAGGGCGACGGCCGCTCGACCATCGTCGGGCTCATCGACAGCCAGCTGAATTCCGATCCGCGCCGCGGCACGACCGAGGACTACCCCCTCAACAGGATTCTGATCGACGAGGAACCGGCAATCCGCCTCGAGCTGACACGGCAGGGTTTTAACCCGGAGTCGATACCGGCAGCAAGCCAGGAAATATTGATCCAGCGCAACGGCAACGTCGCCATCGATGTGACGGACGCAGTGCATCCGGAGGTTTGCGCGATGGTTTCCCTCGCCGCCCGGGTGATCGGGCTGGATGTGGCGGGAGTTGACGTTGTGGCCGCGGACATTTCGCGCCCACTCGACGAACAGCACGGCGCAATCGTCGAGGTGAATGCCGGCCCCGGCCTGCTCATGCACCTCAAGCCGGCGCAAGGCGAGCCGCGTCCGGTCGGCCGCGCCATCGTTGACCACCTGATTCCGCAGTCCGAGAGCGGCCGCATCCCTATCGTCGGGGTCAGCGGCGCCAACGGCACAACGCTGGTCGCCCGGCTGGTGGCATCCCTGCTGCACCTCTCCGGCCGTTACGTGGGACTCGCTTGCAGCGACGGACTGTATATGGGCCGGCGCCAGGTCGAGCGCGGCAATTGCGCCACCTGGCAAGCCGGCCAGCGGCTGCTCATGAGCCGCGCAGTTGAGGCCGCGGTGTTCGAACATCCGGCAGCAGCCATCCTGCGCGAGGGACTGGCCTACGACCGTTGTCAGGTGGGTGTGGTGACCGACGTCAGTGGTGCCGACACGCTCGGCGAATTCTACATCAGCGAGCCGGATCAGCTGTACAACGTATTGCGCACGCAGATGGACGTGGTGCTGCCCGACGGCGTGGCCGTACTCAACGCCGACGATGAACTGGTGGTGAAAATGGCACCCCTGTGTGACGGTGCAGTGATCTTCTTCGGGCTCGACCCGCAGCTGGCGGCCATCACCGAACACCGGGGAAAAGGCGGCCGTGCGCTATTCGTGCGTGACGGGCAAATCATGCTGGCGAGCGGCCCGAACGAAGTCAATCTTGCCAAACTGTCGGCATTGCCGCTAACCAGGCCGGGGCAGCCAGGCCACCATACAGCAAGCCTGCTGGCGGCGGTTGGCGCAGCCTGGGCGCTCGACATTTCCCCGGAATTGATATGTGCCGGGATTGAGACCTTTGAAAGGGATCAGCCCGTTAACCCGCTTTTCGGACACGCCACACGAGATCATTAAGCAACGTTGAAAAACATCCACAAAAACCATAAGGAACACCGGCCCATGGAAGTAACACGCATCCGCGCACTGCGCGGCCCCAACTTGTGGAGCAAACACACCAGCATCGAGGCACTGGTGAGATGCTCGGCCGAAGAGTGCCACGTCACCCGGATGTCAGGCCTGGAATCGCGACTGCGCGAACGCTTCCCGGAAATCGGCGCGCTGCGGTCCATTGGTGGTGAAAGCGAGATTTCGATTGCGCATGCCCTCGCCTTCGCCGCCCTTGGACTGCAAGCACAGGCCGGCTGCCCGGTCACCTTTACGCATATCGCGCAAACGGTAGAATCCGGCCTCTATCAGGCGGTGGTCGAATACACGGAAGAAGCGGTCGGGCGGCTCGCCTTCGAACTCGCCGAGGCACTCTGTCACGCTGCCGCAGAAGATCAGCCCTTCGATCTGGCCACTGCCCTGGCCCGGCTGCGTGAGCTTGATGAGGATATTCGCCTCGGGCCCAGCACCGGCGCTATCGTCCAGGCAGCGGTCACGCGCGGCATTCCCTACCGGCGGCTGACCGACGGCAGCCTGGTGCAGTTCGGCTGGGGCAGCCGTCAGCGCCGCATCCAGGCTGCCGAAACCGATCACAGCAGCGCCATTGCGGAATCGATCGCCCAGGACAAGGAACTCACCAAAAAGCTGCTGCAGGCTGCCGGCGTTCCGGTGCCCGTTGGCCGCTCCGTATCAGCCGCAGACGATGCCTGGGCAGCCGCGTGCGAAATCGGACTGCCGGTGGTGGTCAAGCCGCGCGACGGTAACCAGGGCAAGGGGGTCACCGTGAACATCGTTACCCGCGATCATCTCGACATCGCCTACGCAGCGGCATCCGAGATCAGCACCGAGGTGATGGTGGAACGTTTCATTCCCGGCCATGACCACCGTCTGTTCGTGGTCGGAAAGCACGTGGTTGCCGCAGCACGGCGCGAGCCGCCCCATGCCATTGGCGACGGCGTCCACAGCGTGCGTGAACTCGTGGAGCAGATCAACAGCGACCCGCGCCGCAGCGAAGGACATGCGACCTCGCTGACCAGGATCCAGCTCGACGACATCGCCATGGCACGCCTGGCCGTACAAGGCCTGAGCGCCGATTCGGTCCCCCCCAAGGGCGCGCGCGTCATTCTGCGCAACAATGCCAACCTGAGCACCGGCGGTACCGCCACCGATGTGACCGACGACGTGCATCCGGAAGTGGCGGCCCGTGCCGTGGAAGCCGCGCAGATGATCGGGCTCGACATCTGCGGCGTGGACATCGTCTGCGAAACCGTGCATAAGCCCCTTGAAGAACAGGGCGGCGGTGTCGTCGAAGCCAACGCCGCGCCCGGCCTGCGCATGCACCTCAACCCTTCTTTCGGCAAGGGACGTCCGGTCGGCGAGGCCATCATCTCGGCGATGTTCGCCGACGGCGATAACGGCCGCATCCCGCTGGTGGCCGTGGCCGGAACCAACGGCAAGACCACCACGGTGCGCCTGATTGCCCACATACTCACCCTCAGCGGCAAACGCGTGGGCATGACCAACTCCGACGGCGTCTACATCGGGCAGCGGCGCATCGACACCGGAGACTGCAGTGGGCCGAAAAGCGCCCGCAACGTGTTGCTTCATCCCGACGTCGATGCAGCGGTGTTCGAAACCGCGCGCGGCGGCATACTGCGCGAGGGGCTGGCGTTCGACCACTGCGATGTCGCGGTGGTGACGAATATCGGCATGGGCGATCATCTCGGCCTCAACTACATCACCACGGTGGAAGACCTGGCTGTGGTCAAGCGTGTCATCGTCCAGAATGTCGCGCCGGACGGTACCGCCGTGCTCAACGCAGCCGACCCGATGGTGGTGCAGATGGCCGCCCACTGCCCCGGCTCGATCATATTTTTCGCACGTGAATGGCTTCATCCCGTGATCGCCACCCAGCGCGCGCAAGGTCACCGTGCGGTATTCGTCAACGGGGACGCGATCGTCGCGGCGGAAGGCCGCTTTGAATACCGGATTCCCCTTGCCGAGATTCCCCTCACCCGCAATGGCAGCATCGGTTTCCAGATCGAGAATGCGATGGCTGCCATGGCTGCCGCCTGGGGTCTGGGCCTCGCTTGGGAGACCATCCGCGCCGGGCTTGGCAGCTTCATCAACGACGCCGCCACCGCACCGGGACGATTCAACGTCTTCAGCTATCGCGGCGCGACCCTGATCGCCGACTATGGCCACAACCCCGACGCCATGCTGGCACTTGTCAATGCGATTGAAACCATGCCGGCAAAACGCCGCCTGGTGGTCATCAGCGGCGCCGGCGACCGGCGCGACGACGATATCCGGCTGCAGACCCGGATCCTGGGCGGCGCCTTCGACGCAGTGATCCTGTACCAGGACCAGTGCCAGCGCGGGCGCGCCGACGGTGAAGTGCTGGCGCTGCTGCGCGAAGGCCTGGCCGAAGCGAAACGCGCCACCACCATCGACGCAATCAACGGCGAGTTTCCCGCCATCGATAGCGCACTGGCACGCCTCACACCGGGCGACTTGTGCCTGCTCCTGATCGATCAGGTCGACGCAGCGCTGGCGCATATTGCCAGGCGCATAGCCGAAGCACGCTGATCTTCTTGCCGCCTGCCGATTCTACGACGCCGCCAGCCCATCGAGTATCGGGCAGTCCGGGCGGTCGTCGCCGTGGCAGTGTTTGGCGAGACGTTCCAGGGTGGCTTTCATGGTCTGCATTTCGCGGATTTTTTCGTCCAGTTCCTGGATATGTTGCAGCGCAATGCTCTTTACCTCGCGGCTGGGACGCGTGCGGTTTTGCCACAGGCTGAGCAGCATGACAATTTGTTTCATCGAGAAGCCGAGATTCCGTGCCTGCTTGATAAAACGCAGGGTGTGGATGTCGCTCTCCGAATAGGTGCGATAACCGGAAAAGCTGCGCCTGGGTCTGGCGATCAGGCCGATGGCTTCGTAATGCCGGATCATCTTGGCGGAGACGCCGGATGCCTGCGCTGCGCCGCCAATATTGCAGGAAGATATATCCATGCGGCCTCCATTCAAACTAGAAAAGCAAGTTGACCAGGAGTTTACGGAGGGCGCAGAGGAAGGCAATCCTGGGCTTTTATGGCCTCACCCAGTGGGTGAATTCAGGTGATCTGCTGTCCGTTGTTTTTACTCCGTGTTCTCCGTGAATTCCGCGGTTAAGTTTTAAGGTTCAATCCTGGTTGCGCTGCCCGGCAGGCCGCCAGCGCCGCAGCAGCAGTGCGTTGGACACCACGCTGAAGCTGCTGAACGCCATGGCCGCCCCGGCGATGACCGGGTTGAGCAGGCCGAATGCCGCGAGCGGGATGCCGACCACGTTGTAGATGAATGCCCAGAACAAATTGTGGCGGATTTTGCGGTAGGTCTTGCGCGAGATGTCGAGCGTATCCGCCACCAGCATGGGGTCGCCGCGCATCAGCGTGACTCCGGCAGTGTGCATGGCCACGTCGGTGCCGGTGGACATGGCGATACCCACATCCGCTGCGGCCAGCGCCGGGGCATCGTTGATCCCGTCGCCCACCATCGCCACGACCGTACCGTCGGCTTTCAAATCGGCTACCGCCTGCGCTTTGTCGGCAGGCAGGATTTCGGCTTTGAATTCGTCTATCCCCAGGGCTCGCGCCACCGCTTTGGCGCTGCCCGGATTGTCGCCGGTGAGCATCACGGTGCGCACGCCTTGTGCCTGCAACTGGGCAATGGCGGCCTGTGCCGAGGGCTTGAGGGTGTCGCCAAAGGCCAACAGGCCGAGCAATGTGCCGTGCCCGTCGATGCTGCGCGCCAGCCAGGACACGCTGTGCCCGGCTTGCTCGTGGCGGGCGGCGCTGGCGGCGAGCGGCGTGGTCGCGATTCGCAGGTTTTGCATCAGACGGCCGCTGCCCAGAGACAGTGTGGCGCCGTCGATCTGCGCTTCTATCCCCAGCCCGGGCAGCGCCTTGACTGCGCTGGCGCTGGCCAGGGCCAGGTGTTTGGCGGCAGCCGCACGCATCACCGCGCGTGCCAGCGGATGTTCGCTGCCCTGCTGCACGCTGGCGGCCAGGCGCAGCGTGTCATCTGCGCTGCCCGCTGCGGGTTCCAGCGCGACCAGCTCGGGGTGGCCTGCGGTGAGCGTGCCGGTTTTGTCGAACGCCACACAGCGCACCGCATGCGCGACTTCCAGCGCTTCTGCGTCCTTGATCAGGATGCCGTAATGCGCGGCAATACCGGTGCCGACCATGATCGCTGTCGGTGTCGCCAGGCCCAGCGCGCACGGGCAGGCGATGACCAGCACCGCGACCGCGTTCAGCAGCGCCTGCTGCCAGTCGCCGCTGGCGAAGCCCCAGCCCAGCAATGTCACCAGTGCAATGACCAGCACCACTGGCACAAATACCGCACTGACTTTGTCCACCAGGCGCTGTATGGGTGCCTTGGCGGCCTGCGCGTTTTCCACCATGCGGATGATGCGTGCCAGCGTGGTTTCCGCACCCACCGCCAGGGTTTCCACCAGCAGCAAACCGTCGCCATTCACCGAACCGCCGGTGACACGCGCAGCGGGGCCTTTGCCGAGCGGCATGCTCTCGCCGGTGATGAGCGATTCGTCCACTTCGCTGTGGCCTTCGCGTATCACGCCATCCACGGCGATGCGCTCACCCGGGCGCACCACGACCAGATCGCCGACCTGCACGGCAGCCAACGCGACCTCGACATCCACGCCATCGCGGCGCACCCGCGCGGTGTCCGGGCGTAGCGCCTGCAGCGCGCGAATGGCCGCAGTAGTCTCACGTTTGGCGCGGGTTTCCAGCCATTTGCCCAGCAACACCAGGGTAATGACCACGGCTGATGCCTCGAAATACAAGTGTTGCATGGCATGGCCGGAAGGCACGAACAGCAGGTAAACCGACAGCCCGTACGCTGCCGACGTCCCTAGCGCCACCAGCAAATCCATGTTGCCGGTTCCGGCCTTGACCGCCTTCCAGCCGGCGCGATAAAAACGCCCGCCGAGCCAGAACTGCACCGGCGTGGCCAGCGCCCATTGCACCCAGCCGGGCAATGACCAGTGCTGCCCGAACAACAATCCGATCATCTGCGCCACCAGCGGCAAACTCAACGCAGCCGACAGCGCCACCGGCCACCATTCCGGCCAGCGGGTTGGCGGTGCCTGACCGCTTGCGCTATCGGCAAGCGCTACCACTTCATAGCCTGCTGCGCGCACGGCCTGCCGCAATGCCTCCAGCGACGTGCCTGCATTTGCCTCGACGCGCGCCTGCTCGGTCGCCAGATTGACCGACACCGAGCGCACGCCCGGCACCTTGCCCAGCGCCTTCTCCACCCGCGCCACGCAGGAGGCGCAGGTCATGCCCTGGATACCAAGGTTGATTTCCTGCACGGCGACTTCGTAGCCGGCCTTTTGCACCGCCGCCACCAGGTCGGCCGCGACCACTTCCGGGCTGGCAGTGATGCTGGCCTGCTCCGTGGCGAGGTTGACGCTGACATCACAGACACCGGGGACTTTACGCAGGCCTTTTTCCACCCGCGCCACGCACGAGGCGCAGGTCATGCCGGTAATTTGCAGGCGCTGTTCCTGTGTGGCTTGCGGCGCTGGTGATACGGATGGCATAGCGGTGCTCCCGAAAATAGCTGACGGCCTCATGTTAAACCTTACTATGGTGGGAGAGTCCAGTATTTTAAAGTGCCCGGTTTTCGCGATTACTGGCAAAGCCCATCGATGGCGTCTCCGGCGTGCTCATCCGATCAGGTCAGCGGTTCCAATGGAGAAGCCCAGCACTTGCCAGCCACCAGGCAATGGGGGTGCCGATGACGAGCAGCAGGATAGTGGTGAGCGTCGCCAGCCTGAGGGTCAGCCAGATGGCCGAGAGATCGCCATCCGTCGGCAACGTAGCGCCCTGCACCTAGAAGTCGTAGCCGTAGGATTTGATCACCGCCTTCGCCTTGCCACTCTTGAGGTACTTCATCAGGGCGGCAGCAGCGGTCTTGTCCTTGCCGTTGGTGAGGATCACCGCGTCCTGGCGGATGGGCGAATACAGATTATTTGGCAGCACCCAGGCCGAACCGCTGGCCAGCTTGCCTTCCTTGTTGAGCACCTGGGACAGGGCGACGAAGCCCAGTCCGGCATTGCCGGTGGAGATAAACTGATAAGTCTGTGCGATGTTTTCGCCCTGCACGAACTTGGCCTGCATGGCAGACAGCAGGCCGAGTCTGGTCAGCGCCTCCACGGCAGCGGCGCCATAGGGGGCGAGTTTCGGGTTGGCGATGGACACGTGCCGAAAGTCGCCCTTCTTCAGCACATCGCCCTTGTCGTCCACGAATCCAGGCCTGGCACTCCATAGCACCAGCTTGCCGATGGCGTAGGTGAAGCGGCTGCCGGACACGCCCAGCCCTTCTTTCTCCAGCCTGGCCGGGGTTTCGTCGTCGGCGGCAAGCAGAATATCGAAGGGGGCGCCGTTCCTGATCTGGGCGTAGAAGCTGCCGGTGGCGCCGAAAGACAGCACTGTCTTGTGGCCGGTGTCCTTCTCGAAATCAGCGCCGATCTTTTGCATCGGCGCAGTGAAATTGGCGGCCACCGCCACCTGCACCTCGTCCGCGCCTGCCGGGCCGGCGGCCAGGCCAAAAACAAGGAGAGGGAGCGCGAGCCGGCGAGAGAACTTGCGATTCATGATGGTTCCTTTCCGTGATCAGGTGGTTACCGCCAGGATGATATGGGAGGCCTTGATCAGGGCGCAGGCGCGCACGCCCTCCTTGAGACCGAGGCTCTGGATGCTCTCGTTGGTGATGATGGCCGCCACGTGCTTGCCGCCGTCCAGTTCGATCACCACCTCGCCGTTCACCGCGCCCTCCTGACAGCGGGTCACCACGCCGCATAACTTGTTGCGGGCGCTGGTTCTGAGCTGGCAGTCCGCCGCAGTCACGATCACCCAGGGGGCCTTGATCAGGGCATAGGCCTCCACGCCGACCTCCAGGCCGAGATTGTCCACACTCTCATTGGTGATGATGGCCACCAGCCCGGCGCCACTACCGATGTCCAGCACCACCTCGGCATTCACCGCGCCTTTCTTCACGGCCCTGACCCGGCCCAGAAACTCGTTACGCGCACTCGTCTTCATCTCGAACCTCCGCATCAATTGATAAAAACGTTCAAAATCCCCTGTCGCCCGCAGGGCGGCGAGGAACTCCCGGTACTGTCCTTCCAGCCTTCGAAACATCGACAACACCTGCAAGCCGAGGGCAGTGAGCACCGTGCCGCCACCGTGCCTGCCCCCCGCCACCCGCTCCACCAGCGGCTCGCGGGACAGGTTGTTCATTTCCTCCACCGCTTGCCAGGCGCCCTTGTAGCTCAGTCCGACGGCCTTTGCCGCTGCTGCAATCAAGCCCGTCCCGGCGATCGCTTCCAGCAGCTCGATACGCCCTTTCCCAGCCCGCTTGCCGGATGCTTCGGCCAGCCGCAATATCGGTTGAATACCCTTATTCATGTCTACACCAAATTTCCCAATGATTCAGAACCGCTGCCGCTGCACCCAAGGTACTGCGCCAGACTCTACTGCACCCCTCATCTCGGACGGGTTGGGGTCACCGTGTATTGAACCTTCAGCCGCCGATCCCGGCACCCCCCTGCGTCGCCCGCTGCAATACTGCACTGCAACCACTCACCCCCATGAAGCCGCCAGGCACGCACTTCTTCCCAGTACGCCTCTTCCTGATAGAAATTATCATCGTCGTCCAGGACCTCGCGCATCAGCGAGTATCGATGGCGGTAATAGCAACACTGCCCATGCTCATCGTTGCCAATAAGCTTGTATGCGTGGGCCGTCGGTTCCTCGAAATACTCAAATTCAACCGGGACCGTCACTTGGCTGGCGTAGTCAACCGGCAGCCTTTCCTTCCAATCGGGAAGCACTACCTTGCACATATTGACGTCGGCCAGGTCACATGATCTTTTGTGCAAGCCATTGTTCCAATTCATGTTCACGCCTTTCCTGCGTACTCTCGTCCGGGTTATCCCGCACTTTCATGCTCCCAACCCATCATGCCGCGTTTGACGGATGCTTCTGCTGCTGCGATATCCATTGTTTGCATCGATTCGTGCCCAACCAATACCGTTATCACCTTTATCTACATAACGACATCCAAAAAAAACAACGGGGCTCCATCAATGAAATGACGCTGGATTCGCTGCGGCCAGGCTGCACATTTAGATTCCAGATTTCGTATTGTTGTTGCAATCGCTTGTGTCCCGCGGACAGGGCCACGCGTAACTTGACAAGCGATCAGCTCTGGGTAGAATACCAAGTCGAGCTCACTGCCTATCGGCTTTGAACCAATCGAGGTCTCGGCCGCTGAACCCGCGTAGCGAATCAGCGGCCTTTGTTTTTTTCGGGTCGCTATCAAGGCGTCCCTCCCAACAGATGCAGGCAAGCTGCCCGGGACCATGCCGGCGACGTCCTGATTTTCCCAATACTGTTATCAGCCTGATAACAAGTCACGAAGTTGGCCTTTAGCGAACCATCGAGTTTCAGGCTCATCGCCACCACAACGACAAAATCCTCGTACACAACTGCCACCCGGCGGGTGGCATCGTATTGGCGCGAAGTCTTGTCCCACCCGTCGAACAGCGCAGCAGTAGGGTGTTCCAGCGTCACCTTGACCCAGTCGATGCGTTGCGCACGGACGGGGGAGAAGGCGTCCTTGATTCCATTCCGCGCCGTGCTCTCGTAGAACATGTGACCAAACTTGCCAGGCGCAAAATACACACGAATGCCGTCGAAGGTCAGGATATTCCCACGGCAGTAGACTCGCTCATAGTGCGTTCGGTATTCAGCGGCGGTGGCGTAATGAACCAGCGGCGGCAATGCCATCACCAGCCTCCCTGCAATCGAATCTGGAAAATGTTGAACTTCTCTTCGCCTTTGTGCGTAGGGGCGAGTAAACAGCCCAAAGCAGATTCGAGGCGGCTGACGACGGCGGACTTGGCCGTTCCGTCGCGCAACGTTCCGTTTATCCGGCTGCTTGCGGCCCCGAGCAGCAAATCACATAGCTGTATCAGGACAACTTCGTGAGAAGGAAGCGACTGGACGCTATCGATGTTCGAGGTCAGGTTGGCGCGCGACAGGCATCGAGTGAGCACGGGCAGGCGCTTGGGGTCACGGTTACTCTTGATGTCGCAGAAGACGCGGTAGGCGTTGAAGTCGAGTATCCAGTGGTGCAGAAGTTGGTAATAGAACTTATAGAACCCAAGCTCGCCATCATTGTCGTGAAGCGCCAGATTGAGCTGGGTGCGGTCAACGGCAATGCAGCGAAAACGAAGGTTGTCACCGTAGCTAACGAATAGATCAATCAACTCGACGTAGAAATCCTTGCGATTCGGGGACACCTTGCTCCACTTGATTTCCCCCCACGCCTGGTGCCGTTGCCTCAGCGCACCAATCCGTGCCTTGATCTCATCGCGTAGTTCCTCCGGTAGCCACAGGCTGCCAATCATGAGGTAACGCGCACGGGGATTCGCAGACGTCAGGACATCCGGGTTGGCCTCATCGCAATACACCTCAAATTTCATTCTCGCTCCCCCTGCGGTGAATCCAGCACCACCAGAAAATCCGTGGCCCGTGCAATCGGCTCGATTTCGCGCACATTACGCTTGAGTTCAACCAATCCGTAGCCCTCCATCATTCGGAGAGTACGCGAGAGGTTGGGCACCTGACGCCCGGACAGCGCGGCCAACTCGGTCAGTGTCTTGGGTTTTGCATCACGAATGATGCAAAGTAACGCCCGGTTGTCTTCCGACAACACTGCCGCCATCGTCGCCATCGATGGGAACCAGACGGTGGGGGCGTACTTCCCGCTACCGGCAACTTCAGCGTCACCGCCACGGCGGATTCCGACAACGCAGCGCTTCATTTTGAGTGTTCTGATTGGCTTGGCATAAGTCGATCAGTTTATCAGTGTGGCACAACGGCAGCCAGTGTCTTAAAGATGAAAGATGGTCGATTAAGTCGTGTTGCGGTTCGAGCGGGTCGATCAATATGGGAAACTTCTACCACACGCTCAATTGCTGCCGCGACCACAGCCATCGAAGTGTTGACTATCCTTACCAGCACGGGAAACGCTGGCCGTTCAATGGCCGATTAGCGACTCATAGCCGCTTGCTCGCTGCAACTAAGTTGACCGACTGTTTCGTCCGAGCAGCAGACCTTCATGGTCATCATAGGGCTGGCGTCGCCTCGCTGACAGGCAAGCGGCACTGTTTTAGGGGATTTTAGCCAGCGGCTGATTTTATGATATGCGCCTAGGCATCGACGGGTATGTAGAAGAACACGAAGCGGCCCGCTTCAATGTCCACCTTCAGCTTGGCGCCATGAAATAGCCCGTAATCGACATAGCCCGGCACGGCGCTGTTCTCGTGGCATTCGCTGGCGTGCTGCGGGGATTCGAAATCGCGGTCGCGGTCATACCACGACAGCAGCATGTATTCGCCAAGACGGAAATCTGCCTCGGCATTGGCTACGCGCATGGCTTCCAGATAATCCTTGAGCGGCGGTTGCGGTGTGAGCTTCACCTCTGTCACTCCTGAAAAATCGGGTGGTATGCATATCGGGCAAACGGGAGATTCATTCATAATGGCAACCTGACTGCTTATTCGACGCAAACTGGATGGTCGGAATGTAGCGACGCGGGAGTTCCGGTTTTACTGCCAAACCGCTTTGTTCGTCAAACTGTATTTGCGTTTGCACATCGACTCGCCGGATAAGCAAAGACAGTCACTTCTGGCTGGTATGCGTACTCCCTGCCAGGAGGCGCCAGGCGACAGTACTGTCATATCGGCAGACCTGATCCTGTTTTCGGGTGGTCGCCTGATGCTGCGGTGAATGCTGCCGACCTTTGGCAGACGAAAAAACCGGGGGAAGCTCAATCTATCCACATTGGGATAATCAAATATGAGCAATGCAAAAAATGCACAACAAGGTCTTACCATACTTCAGACAATGGCGATTTTGGCGATTGTTGGAATTTTGGCTACGGTCGCAATGCGTTATTTCGCAAACCAATAACTTGCTCAGCGCCTTTTCGTAACAACCGAGCGACTCGTCCTTCCGGGTTTCCGCCACCCCTACCCATCCGGAATGTATGACAACCTGCTCAGCCTACCCGACATCAATCCTCATGCGCGTTGCCAGCATGCTCCGCCCACCAGGCGGAAATGGTGTCGATGAGCCGGATGGCGCCTGGCAGGCGGGCGTAGGCGGTCTGCTGGGTCGCGTTAGCGGGTTCGAGGGTGCGCCACCAGACGATGAGCTGTTGGATGAGCATGCGCGCCGGTATCTGTTGCGGGGCGAGGCCGGGAAAACCCTGCAATCCGAAGCTTTGTTCGACATCCTTCAAACAGGAGAAGATGTAATCCCGGTCCACCCCGAAATCGATCGGCCGATTCGGGGCGCGCTTGACCATGCGCTGTTCGCTGAGTCCGTGGATGTAATCCTTCATCGCGAAGCACCCGGCTATGGACAGGCTAACCGAACAGACCCTCGCGCAGGAATGCCTTGTAGCGTTTCATGGCCGGCTTTGGGATCGCCGCTTCGGCGTACACGCGCAGCGGATGGATGGGTGTCGATGCTGCCGGTCTCCGTGGCGGCGTTCGTCATGGCTGGCTCATGTCTGCGAATTCGACCAGCGCTCCGAGCCGAACGCGACGGCGATCGCGGCGGCGCGCGCTTCCTGCAAGCCATCTGCGGAGAGTCCGATTTCATCGATGGCGGCGCAGGCCTTTAACGCGATGTCCAGCAGGCTGGCCTTGGGATAGTCGTGCGTCGTGCGCCGCGGATAGGCGCGGTAGTCGCACGCGCACAGCATCATCAGCTGCGTGAAGTGTTGCGGCCGGTCGAACGCGCCCAGGCGTTCCAGCATTGCGGCCACCGGGCCGGCACGTATTTCCGATACACGGTGCACCCGCTCGCATTCGACGAGCGCGAGCAGGGCCAGTTCGCGGCAATCTGCCGGCACATCGAAACGCGCACACATCGCCTCAATGCGGGGGCGACCGCGCTCGACGTGGCGATAGTGGATGGGCAGATGCTCGGGCGGTGAGTCCGATTTGCCGACATGCATCGCCATCGCGGCGAAGCGCACCGGCAACGGTGCGCCGCAGCGGGCCGCCTCGTCCAGCACGCGCAGCAGATGCTGGCCGATGTCGACCTGCGGCGGATCGTCGGCGATTTGCGGCACGCCGAACACGGCCGCCACGTCGGGCAGCACCACCGATAATGCGCCGCAGGCGTACAGGGTGCGGAACATGTTCGATGGCGTCCGGGCCATCAGGCCGCGAACCAGTTCCGGCCACGCGTCGGCCGCCACCATGCCGACCAGCGCGCCAGTTGCGACCTGTGTGAACATCAGCTCCAGCGTCTCGTCGTCCAGCCTGCCATCGGGGCCGGCGGATAGCGCCGCCAGGCGCAGCAGGCTCAACGCGGGATGCGTCTGCAGGAGTTCCGGGGGGAGAGAGGTAAATTTTGAGGGCATGGGCATATCGGGAATCACGAGCCGGGCTCGGGGAGGCTAGATAAAAATAAACTGGCCTTTGACCAGATCGGGATAGTTGTTGCGCAAGGCTTTTGCAACACTTGCCACCAATTGTTTGTCGCTCGCCGCCGAGGCGCCGACAAAGTCGGTTCCCTGATGCCACATCTCGAAAAAGCAGTGCAGGCTTTCGTCATAGGCGACGTCGGTCGGGTGGCTGGTTTTGTCCTGCAGACTGACGATGCCGTTCTTGTCGGCTTCCAGACGCCAGTCCCGATCATCATTGACGGAGCCTAACAATTTCGCGACGTCGGTATCGGACCATTCCATTTTCAAATCCAAAGACATGATGTTCTATATGGACGCTTCCCGATTGCCAAGGGTATTTCTGTGTTTTGGTAAACAAGACAAGGCTGCAGTTCTATATCCGGCCTTGTTGCAGGCTATTTCCCTGCGGGCCCCGATGGAATTCGCTGACTTGCCCCTCATTCTCCTGGCGGACTATTGATGTCCAGCTCATCATTCAGGTTCAGCAAGCCACGGTCTGACCTGTTTGCCATCACACACAATTACCTATCGCAACCTTTCAGCATTCACTCCTGTGTTCGTTATTCTTTGACTGCCCAGTGCATGGCCCTATGCTGGCCTGATGCTGACCCAGTCGCCCTGGTACGCCCGGTCATGGGCCAGCATCGCCCAGATCATTCGCGCCATCTTGTTGGCCAGCGCGACCACCACCACATTGGATGGCCTGCGCTTGCCTAATTCGTCAACCCACGCCCCAGGTTGCTTGGCGTGTACCAATACCGAGCGGGCGCCGTGGATGAGCAGGGTTCGCAAATAGGTGTCACCACGCTTGCTGATGCCCAGTAGCCTCGTCTTCCCGCCCGTGCCGGTTTGCCCAGGCACCAAGCCCACCCAAGCCGCAAACTCACGGCCTGACTTGAAGGCTTTGGCATCGCCCATCGTGGCCACCGCAGCGGTGGCGGTCAACAGGCCCACACCGGGAATGTCAGCAATGGCGCGGGCCGCCTTGTCCACCTTTAACCAGCTTTTAAGCTTGAGCTCAATTCCTGCAATTTGTATATCCAGCTCCGTAATGCGCTGCCATTGTTCACGCAGGGCTTCGATCACGATGCCTGGCAAAATGCGCCAGAAACTTTTCTCGCTTGAGCTGCAAACTCACGATCTCTCCCGTCTCAATATCAACCCAATGCAGTTGAAATACCCGTTTTGCAATATCAATGCCGACTACGCCATGCTTCATGATGGATCCTCGGGTTTGCCTGTGAAGAACTCCATGTTCCTCCCGATTTGGCACTTAGATGCCGTCGGCCCATGAGGATCCACCTTCGCCCCACCCTACGCCACCTCAGTAGCCCGTCGCCGGGGGCAAGCGTCCATACCATTCTCCCTGTTTTCCCGGTGAGATTTAAAACCCTGTTCAGCAACGGCGAAGTAACTCAACCCGGCGTCGTGTCAGCCGCCCGCAATATCCACTTGCACCATGCCGTTTTCGAGCCGCATGGGGTACTCCTTCATCGCCCACCCGGTTGGCTGCAGGCATTTTCCGCTATGGCCGTCGAAGACCCAGCCGTGCGCGGTGCAATACAGGATGCGGCCGTTGAAGTCGCCGCGTCCCAGCGAGACGCCTTCATGGGGGCAGCGCGCTTCATAGGCTTTGGGCTTGCCGCCGTCGGGCCACATGATGACGATTTCCTGATCGCCCAGCTTGCAGGGAACCAGTTCGCCCTCATAGAGCAGACTCTGTTTGCAGACGTTTTCGTAAGCCATGCTTCACTCCTGATTGATAAAAAGCCGCATGTGGCGAGGCCTCAGCCACCCATGGTCAGATTGAAAATCTGACGCATCAGATTCAGCTCGATCATGGGGAGTCCGCGCATTTCACTGATCGACTTGAATACGCCGCCGAGCAGTTCTATCGCCTGGCGAGGCGTATCCAGTGTCGTGAAACGAACAAGATGGAGACGAATGGGACCGCTGTCGCTCGACTTCCATTCCTGGAAGCCCTCATCCAGGCGTAATTGCGCGGGGTCGAGGCCCGCTTGCGCCACTATCACGGCCAACACCGCGCCGGGGTCGTGTAGTTCAGTGACGTCGCCGGGTGCGGGCATGGGTACTGCCGATTGCGGCAAGGGCGTGGTTGCCAGAATGCTGGCGCCGTAGCGGGCAAAGACCAGGGCGGCGCTATAGCTGTCGTAGTGACTCAAGATCACGCGGTTGTGATCAAACAGAGGATGGTTGCTCATAGTGTGCGTGCGATCTGTTGGTTGGAATACGCGAAAGCCTTGTTGGGCCAGCTAGCCTATCGTGATGATCAACGGCTCCAGCCCGGCTACCGTGGCTTCGATGACATCGCCCTTCACCACCGGCGCCACGCCGGCAGGGGTGCCGGTAAAGATCAGGTCGCCGGGAAACAGCTCGACCAGATTCGACAGGGTGTGAACCATCTGGGGAATCTTCAGAATCATGTCGGCGACATCGCCGCTCTGGCGTATTTCGCCATTCACCTTGAGCTCGATCTTGCCCCGGCTGATGTTCCCCGCATAAAACTCCGGCGTGATCGCGCTGCATGGTGCCGAATGGTCGAATCCCTTGGCCATATCCCAGGGTCGCCCTTTCTCGCGCGCGGCCAGCTGCAGGTCGCGCCGGGTCATGTCCAGGCCCACGGCATAGCCGAACACATAGTCGTAATCGACCTTGTCGACCGGGATGTTTCTGCCGCCCTTGTGCAAGGCCACCACCAACTCCACTTCCGGCTGCAAATTGCTGGTGGCGGGTGGATAGGGCAGCACGGAATTGTTATGCAGGATGGCGCCGGCTGGCTTCATGAAGAAGAAGGGTTCGTCGCGCTCGGGATCGGCGCCCATTTCGCGCGCATGATCGGGGTAATTGCGCCCGACGCAGAAAATGCGGCGCACCGGAAACGGGTTGCTCGACATGGCGTCCAGGGTGACGACGGGGGCAGGCGGGAAGGCATAATTCATGATGGTTTGTGTCTCTTCATGGAGGTGATGGAAAGCGCTCGCGCGCCAGACTGGTCACACCAGGCGCTCGCCATCGCGATAGCCCGCATCCAATTCGAATTCCAGATAATGAATTTTAAAGTGCTGTTCCATTTTGGTCTCGTCCGGAATGGCGTCAGTCCGTTCCGGGTAGCGTGCCAGCAGTGCGCTGCGATGCACCCGCCAGGCGTTCATAAGCGCGACGCGAGCGCTTTCCCGGTTGCGCCCCGCACCCTTGAACATGAAGTGGTGCGTGTTCATTTCCGCCACCACGAATCCGCTGCCGGTTTCGGCTTCCATAACGTTACGACGAGCAGCCGATTTCCAGATGGCGCAGTTCGTCGGGTGGCGCGGCAGCGTAGCGCTCCATGTCGGGCTGCTCATCGTAGGGGCGGTTGAGCAGCCGCATCAGCGCGGCGACTTCCGTGTCGTCGTCGTTCATGGCGCTTTCGATCGCAGCCTGGGCGAGATGATTGCGCAGCACGTATTTCGGGTTGACCTGATTCATCCGTGCCGCGCGCGCAGCGTCGTCGGTATTCTGCTCGGAACGCAGCCGCGCGCGGTAATCCGTGACCCAGGCATCGAACGCCTGGAGATCGGCAATCTCTTCGCGCACCCCCGTGGCCGGTGCATCGCTGTCGGTGCGCACCCGCGACAGGTGGCGGAAACTGCGCGTGAAATCGCTTTTGCTCTGATGCAGAATGGTGAGCAGACGACTGATCAGACTTGCGTCGCCCTCGCGCACTTCGCGCAGTCCCAGCTTGTCCGCCCAGCGGCGCAGGGCTTCCTGCGAGTAGGTGGAGGAATAGCGTTCGTAAATATCGGTGACGATGTCCGCCGCTTCTTCCTGATTGTCGGAGAGCAGCGGCAGCATGGTCTGCAACAGGCGCGAGCTGTTCCACTGCCCGATCAGGGGCTGGCTGTCGTAGCCGTAACGTCCCTCGTAATCGGAATGGTTGCAGACATGGTGCTGGCGGAAGGCGTCCATGAAGCCGAACGGGCCGTAATCCAGGGTGAGACCGAGAATGGAGAAGTTGTCGGTGTTCATCACCCCGTGGCAGAAGCCCACCGTTTGCCACTGCGCGATCAGGCACGCGGTGCGTTCGATCACCTCCTCCAGCCAGCGCGCGTAGCGATCCGGTCGATCAACCAGGTGCGGGAAGTTTTGCGCAATGACGTGATCGGCCAGCGGTGCGAGCTGTGCATGCTGGCCCCGATGGTAGAAGAATTCGAATTGGCCGAAGCGCACGAAGCTGGGCGCGACACGACACACCACCGCGGCGGTCTCCAGCGTTTCGCGCTGCACCGGATGCGGCGAAGCCACCAGGCTGAGGCTGCGCGTGGTGGGAATGCCCAGCGCGTGCATGGCTTCGGAACAAAGGTATTCGCGGATCGACGAACGCAGCACCGCGCGGCCGTCGGAACCGCGCGAATAGGGTGTCTTTCCCGCACCTTTGAGTTGCAGTTCCACCCGCTCGCCATCCGGCTTGCGGATTTCCGCGATGGTCAGCGCGCGGCCGTCGCCCAGTTGCGAAACCCAGGCGCCGAATTGATGCCCGGCATAGACGGATGCGACCGGCGCATAGGCGGGCCATGGGCGGTTGCCGGAGAGAATGTCGATCAGCGCCTGATCTCCGGTATCGATGCCCAGCTCTACGGCGAGCCGCTCGTTGAAATGCACCAGTCGCGGTTGCGGCAAGGGCGTCGGCGTGACGGGTGTGTGATAGGCATCGCTCAACCCTGCATAGCACGGGTCGAGGGGAAGCTCCGCGAGGGGCTTCAAGCCCCGTGTAAAAAAGTTTCCCATTGATCCGTCCTCCCGTTGCATTTCGCTCGCCGCTGGCACATCAGCGATACCCCTCTTCCCGCAGCACCCGCTGCACCACCGGACGCGCCAGCATGCGCTGGTAATGCGCGCGGCAGTGCTCGGGCAGGTCAATGGCCAGTTTGTCCGCCCAGAATTCCACGTAAAACAGCGCCGCATCGGCAATGGAAAAACTGCCGACGACATATTCCTTGCCGGCCAGTGCATCGTTCATCAGCGCGAATCCCCGCTCGACGATTTCGCGGCCGCGCGCCCTCACCGCTTCGTGGTCGGCTTCGTTCGGCGTAAACGTGTCCGTGATAAAAATACGGGCGAATCCCTGGCCATGAAGGGTGCCGACGACGTAATCCATCGCCTCGATCACGCGCGCATCGCCGTCCGCATCGCCCGGCAGCAGCCTGGCTTTGGGATGGCTGCGCGCAAGCCACCAGGCGATCGCCTGAAACTCGGTCAGCACGGAGCCATCGTCGCGCACCAGCGTCGGGATGCTGGACTTCGGGTTGATCGCCAGGTAATCGGGCCTGGTGTGGTCGCCTGCCGGCAGGTTCACGATGTAGGCCTCGAAAGCCTGGTCGAGTTCCTCCAGCAAGATATGGATGCCGGTGGAACACGAGCCGGGGGTCATGTAGAGCTTCATGAGGCTTTTTGCATCAGGATGTCGTTGCCGGCGAGCACGAAGCTGCGCCAGGCGGCGTACATATCACGCCGGATATCCTCCAGATACGCCGACTCCGGCGTGTGCTCGCCGGGCAGGTCTCAACCAGGCTGTCCAGCACGCTGTGACGGGTCAGCTGCTCGCGCGCCTGGCTGGATAGCCGTTCGTGCAGCGTGCGCTGGCAGGCAGCGAGCGCTGATTCGCGCTGCACACCCGCCCACGTGGCGAAGCGCTCGATGCAGTGCGCGTTGAGCGCGGAGAGGGGCTGAGACGAGCGCGCCGGAGCCAGCGCTTGCTGCAATCGCATGGCGGCGTCCAGCGCGCCTTCCATGTGGCCGCCGCCATGCAGTGCGGTCTCGCTGGCACCGAAATGCAATCGACCCCCGTACCAGCTGCGCGTCAGCGCGGGCTGGCCGTATTCGGGCGCATCGGCGGGCTCGGCCTGATCGAGCGCCGCGCAGGTATACGGCTCGTCAACCCAGTCATGGAGATGCAGCTCACCCAGCTCGGCAGGTTCGCCAAACAGTTGCGACAGTTGGCTGCGCACCAGCATGGGCATGCCGGATTCGAAGTGCTTGCGCTGTTCCGGATTCATGGCGCAAAAACCGCCCAGCGCTGCGCCGCCCACGCTGGGGTCGGTGCCGCCGCAGGCATCGAAGATTTCGCCCAGTACCGCCTGTTCATGGCGCACGAAGGCATTGCCGGAATGGCCGTCTGCGCGCCAGAAAGCCTGCGTGTAGGTCATCAGCGCCTTGGCCTGCGTGGCCATCCAGGTGGGCGTGGCGCGCATCGCCTCGATCAGTGCCGGGTCGAGCGCGGGCGTGAAGCGCACGCGCTCGAGCAGCAGACGCGGCGGCACGGCCAGCACCACGCGACGCGCGCGGATCACGGTTTCCGCTGCGCCGGTCTCCCCACCATCGCAGCGGAAACGCAGTTCGAGATACGCGCCCACGTCGGTCACCGCGACCAGTTCATGCGCCAGCCGCAGGTGTTCCGCCGGCAGGAATCCGGATAGCGCCCGCACCAGTTCGGACATGCCGCCGCTCAGGCGCTGCGCGCCGCCATGGACGGCCTGATCGCTGCTTTCGGTTTTTTCGTTCGGATCGCGCATGCGCAGCACCGTGCCGCTATCGTGCTGGGGATAGGCATCCAGACCCAGTTCTGCAATCAGCGCAGCCATGTGCGGTTCGGCTTCGGGCCAGAACCAGGTCGGGCCGAGATCAAGCGCCATGCCGCTGGCGCTGCGTTCGCCCAGTATCCGCCCGCCCAGACGCGCGCGTGCAGTGTGCGTGCCAACGCCAGGCCGCACAGACCGGCGCCGACGACGGCGATATCTATGTCTATCTCATTCATGGCGACTCCCGGGCAATGTCCATTTCATGGCAACTCACAAATCGTCCTCCAGGGTGTCCATCGCAACCAGTTGCTCGCGCAGCGCCATGTGCGCGTAAAACCCGTCGTACTTGTCGTACAGCGGATCGCTTTGCAGCGCGCCGATCGCCAGCTCATCGCTGAGGTGTACGCGATAATCCTTGAGATCGTGCGCAAGCGCAGCGACGCACGCATCGAATTCATTTGCCGATCCGGCCTGATCCACTTTCGATCCATGGGTCGCACGCACCTTGAGCACGAAGTCTTCACGGCTGAATGCGAACCAGGCATGCGGGCGCTTCTGGTGGGGAATTTCAACAATGTAGATCATACGTGCTGTTCAGTCGCGGATCGAGGTGACGACATTGATCGAAACGCGCATGCGCTCGGCAATGCCGGTCGGGCTGGACTCATACGCGTCGCGCGCTTCGTTCAGTGCGGCCTGCGCGACGAGCGCCTCTTCCCAGGTGAGCGGGACGCGCCCGGCCAGATGGGTGGCATTGGGCACCGCTTCGAGGATGGCTTTCCAGTTGGGGTGCTGGACAATCGCAAGCAGCCACTCGGCCTCTTTCACCCCGTCCAGATAGACAGCGCGGCCGATGACTTGCAGCCTGCGTCCATCCTCGGTGGTCTTGATGTAAGTTCCCATAATATGGTTCTCCTATGATGCGTTGCATGCGTGGGGTAGAACAGGTTCCTAATCGTCTTCCATCGACGGAAACAGAATCACTTCGTCCGGCATGCCGTTGCCGTTTTCTTCGATGTTCAGGCCACCGACCAGAGAGTAGCCGGCATCGCCTTCGAACAGCACCACCGCCTGCCCGGGCATCTGTTGCAGTGCCATGATCAGTTGTTCGACGGTCATTGCGCGCTGGGGCTCACGGCGAGCCAGATGTCGGTATCCCCGCGCACCATCCAGTTCAAGGTCACGGCGCGAAAGGCTTTGTCCTCCGCCGTCTGCCAGATCACGCACAGCAGCGCTTCATCCCTGGTCAGCGGCTCGTCTTTCTCGAGCTTTTCCTTGGCCGCCGCGCAGGCCAGCGGGTCGGCGTTGTGGTGTGAGAACACCACGCTGGCCGCCTTGATGCCTGCGGCGATCTCGTCCGGGGATGCCATGTTGACGTGTTCGCCTTCAAATGTGATGCAGGCTTGCATGGGCTTCTCCTGTTGCTGATTCATACGGGACAAGGCTGCTGCGCTGGCCGATCCAGTTCCATGCCGCGAAATATCGAGCAGCGCCTGAATACCTCGGAACTGGGTTTGACCTGCTTGTGGTTGCAAAACTTGGCCGCCAGCTTGGCCAGCCCTTTGATGTCGCGGCCGCTGGCGCTGGGAAACAGTTCAACCAGTTCGTCCAGCAGCGTGCCATCGATCTCCAGCGCGAACTGCTCCAGCATCACCTGCCAGATCCTGCGCCGTGCTTCACTGTCGGGCGGGTAATAGCGGATCATGGCGATACAGCGCGAGACGATGGCCTCGTCGATGTCGTCCACCCGATTGGTGGTGAGGAACAGCAGGCCGTTGAAATATTCCAGCACGCGCAGGAATACGCCGACCACGGCGTTCATGGCGATGTTGTCGTCGCGGCGCTTGATGTAGACATCCGCCTCGTCGATCAGCATCACCGCGCCCCAGCGCTGCGCCCGGGTCAGCACGTCCTTGAGCGCGGTCTCCATCGCCGCCACGTTCAGCCCCAGTTGTCCGGAATGCACGCGGTACAAGGGGCGCTGGATGATTTCCGAATACACCTCGGCGGTCAGCGTCTTGCCCACGCCAGCCGGGCCGGCGCACAGCACCGTGGTGCCGCCGGACTTGCCGGCCACGATATCGTCCATCAGCACGTCCATCTCGGCGGTCAGGATGTCGATGAGGTCGGTCTGCTCCGGCGGCAGGATCAGCTTCTGCTTCAATGCCGGCTGGTATTCGTAGGGTGCGATGTCGTCCACATGCACCCACAGGTAGTGGTGCAGATCGAGGTGGAACATGAAGATGTAGGGATGCACCGGCAGTTGCGTGAACAGCCCCCTGGGCATCGCGGCCCGGGATTCGCCGATGGCCTCTTCGGCATTGTATTGATTGCTCTTCGCCGCCCTGCGCAGATACGGGCCAAGGATATCCCCCGTCGCTTCCAGGGTGGTGGTGCGCGCACTCAGGATGCCCTCGTCGTTCACCAGCCGGGTGACGCCGCCGCTCGACAGCACCACCACGTCCTTGCGCGACCAGTCGGTGTCGCGGTGGGTCGCGGCCGGGTCTTCGGCGTAAAAACCGGTGCCTTGGGCGGAGAACTGTGCGCCATATTGGCCGCGCCAGTCGAAATAGCGCGCCACGCTATCGTCGTAGGCGCCGATCAATTCGGCGCTTTCGCGCACGTAACCTTTGGCGGCGATCATTTCCGCCACGGTCTTGCCGACGATATCGGCGGCGGAAATGCGGAAAGCCGAAGTGGCAAGCGTGCCCTTGGCATTGGCCCTGAGTTCCAGCACTACCTTGCCGGTCTCGTCGTTGGACGACGCGATATAGTCGAGGCGGGTGACCACATAGGCCAACGGTTTGTCCGATACGTTCACCCGAAGCAGCCAGCCACGCATGGCATCCGTCGCCAGGTAGCAGGCGATCGCCGGCATCAGCATTTCCAGATCGTCGTCGGGACCAAAGCGGGTGCCCTGGCCGTCGAACGCCCGTTGCAGCGTGGCGAGTTGCGCCGCGCGCGTGCGCATGGCGGGACCGGCTTCCCGGTAGAGATTGCCGAGGAAACCCAGTTCGATGCCGGAGAGCTGGTTGAACGGCATCGTTACCTTGTTGCCGAAGCGCAACTGATCCTGTAGCGGCGCGAGGCACGGGAATTCCGTGATCATGGCCTCGATATAAGGCCACTCGATCTGCAGATTCATGGTCTTGTTCCGCTCACATCAGCCAATGGCTTGCATTCGAAAATCTCTGGCTGCTCTTTGCGATAGACCTGCATCCACATCAGTGTGGCCGGTACCAGGGAACACACGGCGAACCACAGCGCGTCCTGTTCCGCGCCCTTGTTGGCACCGAGTTGCCGTGCGACGATGCGCCACCCCGCCCAGTCCACTTCGGCGAGCATGGTTTGCATCTGTGGCGGCAGGCTGGCTGCGCTCTCGCTGATGATCTTTACCTGGCGCAGTGTTTCCGCGCGGGTAAGGCGCGAGGCGAGGAATTCATCTTTTTCCAGCCCCTCGGTCAGGGTGAGCACGGCGACTCCCGCCTGTTCGATAATCGATAGCAGCGATGCATTCAACATGAGCGAGCTCCCGGAAACCCGTTTCGGCGCGCGGTGCGGCGGCGCAACGCGCAGCCCGGCATCTCGAGCAAGCCGCATCCCAGGCATAGTCCGTGCCTTTTCATGGAACTGCGCCAGGCGCAATGTCGGGCTTTGTCGCAAATACAACAAAACCGCAGCGTGATTGCGTGCGTGGACGAATGCCTGTCATTTGCGCCGGGGCCGCTCCGACGGGGCGTAGTTGCTGAAGTGACCTTCGCGGGCGGCCTGACCGCGTGCGCGCGTGAGCATCGCTTGGGTCTTGCCAGGAGACGCCGGTAGCGACACCAGCTTCTCTACTTCGGCACTCCCGCATTCAGGGCACACGCAAGCGGTAGATCCGCGCACCAGCAACTCGAAATCACAGTTGCATTCCTTGCAGTGAAACTCGTATAGCGGCATTCATCCTCCTGTAGCGTTTGCGACAAACGGCTTGTACAGGCAGGTATAAGCAAAAATGAGGCCTGTTTCACTGAGCAGTGACCCAGCAAATCTGAACAATGTTGCAAGCGGCCTGCCACAGCCGCAAGATAATCCGCGCACGCCGGGCCAAGCGCGCGCGTGGTGTTCGAGCGCGACAGTCGTGTCAGGACTTTACTCTTCAGCGCCGGTCAGCGTAATCTATGGTGCTACGCGCATCGGGGGTTCCTGACTGTCATCTCAACTTCAGACATCAGGCGTCCCATTAGCTGCAACGCCATCGCCGTCGCCTCGCCATGCGCTGTGCTGGCGTCTCATGCCAGGCTGGTAGCGTCGCAAGCCAGCGCGCCGAAACCGGTTCAAACCATCTTAGCGAGCTCACCATGACCAACCGCCTTGCCTTGGAAACCAGTCCCTATCTGCAACAGCACGCGGACAATCCAGTCGACTGGTATCCGTGGGGCGAGGAAGCGCTGCGCCTTGCACGCGAGCAGAACAAGCCGATTCTGCTGTCGATAGGCTATTCCGCCTGCCACTGGTGTCACGTGATGGCGCATGAGTCGTTCGAGGACGCCGAGGTTGCTGCGGTAATGAATCAACACTTCATCAATATCAAGGTGGACCGCGAAGAGCGCCCCGACCTTGATCACATTTACCAGACCGCCCATTACATGCTGACCCAGCGCAGCGGCGGCTGGCCGCTGACTTTGTTTTTGACGCCGGATCAAAC
Source organism: Sulfuriferula plumbiphila (assembly GCF_009938015.1). Classification (NCBI taxonomy): domain Bacteria; kingdom Pseudomonadati; phylum Pseudomonadota; class Betaproteobacteria; order Nitrosomonadales; family Sulfuricellaceae; genus Sulfuriferula; species Sulfuriferula plumbiphila. Next base: position 2,098,020 of record NZ_AP021884.1, read on the forward strand.
ACCGTTTTTCGGCGGCACTTATTTTCCCAGACAGGCGCGCCACAATCTGCCCGGCTTTGAGGCGCTGCTGGAGCGCGTGGCCGAGCTTTACCGTACGCGCCAGGAGGATATCGCCGCGCAAAACGCGTCGCTGCTGCAGGCATTTGACACCACCCTGCCTGCCAACCCCCAAAAACAGGCCAGCTTCAGCACAACGCCGCTGGACCATGCCTGCACCGCATTGCAGCAATCTTTCGACCCTGTCCACGGCGGCTTTGGCAGCGCGCCCAAATTTCCGCGGCCGACGGATATGGAGTTTCTGCTAAGGCATGCGGCGCGCGGCGGCGACCCCGACGCGCGCCACATGGCGCTGCATACCCTGCGCAAAATGGCGGACGGCGGCATCTACGACCAGTTGGGCGGCGGTTTCTGCCGCTACAGCGTGGACGAGCGCTGGGCCATTCCCCACTTCGAGAAAATGCTGTACGACAATGGCCCGCTGCTGGCGCTGTATACCGATGCCTGTGTGCTGACCGGCGAAGCTTCATTCCAGCGCGTGGTGCACCGCACCGCAGGCTGGGTCATGCGCGAGATGCAGGCGCCGCAGGGCGGTTATTACTCCAGCCTGGATGCGGATTCGGAACACGAAGAAGGCAAGTTTTATGTGTGGACGCCGCAACAGGCCGCCAGCCTGTTGAGCGTGGAGGAATATGCCATTGCAGCCGCCCACTACGGTCTGGATCAGCCGCCTAATTTCGAGAACCGGCACTGGAACCTGATCGTTGCCCAGCCGCTCGCCGCCATAGCGGAAGCGCGCCAGCTGCCGCTGGAACAAGTTGCGCAACTGCTCGCCAGTGCGCAACAAAAACTGTTCGCCGCACGCGCCAGCCGGGTGCGCCCAGGGCGCGACGAAAAGATACTGGTGAGCTGGAACGCCCTGATGATCAAAGGCATGGCGCACGCCGGAAGAATGCTGGGCGAGCCGACGTGGATCGCCTCGGCGCAGCGCGCGGTGGATTTCATCCGTGCCGAAATGTGGCAGAACGGGCGTCTGCTGGCGACTTGCAAGGACGGCAAAGCGCATCTGAACGCCTACCTGGACGACTACGCATTCATGCTCGACGCCTTGCTGGAACTGCTGCAGACGCAGTTCCGCCTGGCTGATCTGGAATTTGCGCGCGCACTCGCTGACGTGCTGCTGGAACAATTCGAGGATAGCCAGTCAGGCGGATTTTTTTTCACCAGCCACGATCACGAACAGCTCATCCATCGCCCCAAGCCCGGCCATGACAATGCCATGCCGTCGGGCAATGGCATCGCCGCATTTGCCCTGCAGCGCCTCGGTTATCTACTGGGGGAAGTGCGCTACCTCGACGCCGCCGAGCGTACGCTGGCGCTTTATTACCCGGCGCTGGCGCGGCAACCGGCGGGCTTCACCAGCCTGTTAATGACCCTGCAGGAACATCTCACCCCACCGCAAATCATTATCCTGCGCAGCGCGCCGGGGCAAAGCGACGCCTGGCACCGTCGACTGTTCCGGCACTATGCGCCTGACAAGCTGATCCTGGCCCTGGAAGGCGAGCTTGCCGGGCTGCCGGAAGCGCTGGCCAAACCCTTGTCGCAAAGTGTCAACGCCTGGATCTGCCAGGGCACGCAATGCTTGCCACCGGTAGACGATTGCCAGAAATTGCTGGAGGCGTGTTTTTCGATCGAGTAAGCCTGTGCACTGCACCGGAGTGACCTGTCGGATGCCCCCGCAGACTGGCAGCTCGCCCGGCACCACGAAAACGCTACCAGGCCGCACAGCTGCATTTCTCCAAGACACCAGTATCGACCGGCTGTTCACGGAGAGCGACTGGTCCAATACCATCAGGTTTTCCTTCAAGAACTGGATGGCCAGCGGCGTTGGTGCGCTGAATCCGGCGGTATTGTCCAACTTCCAAGTCTGCTGCCTCACCTATCGGCTGACCGGCAGGGGTGTTGAAGTGCAGCGGGAAGTCGGTCAGACATGGATGTGTCTGCCACTGGTGCCAGTCGATGCTTGACCTTCCCATGCATGGAAGGTTTATATTACAGGCTTGTAAACGGATATACATGGAGTACGCCATGATTGAATTTCGAGTTGACGACATGACCTGCGGCCACTGTGCCGGGGTGATTACCAAGGCCGTCGCTGCGGTGGATGCGAAAGCCAAAGTAGCGATTGACATTCCCAGCCACCGTGTGCGCATTGACGGCACCACCCGGCAACAGGCGATTCAGGATGCGATTAGGGAGGCGGGCTATACCCCGGTTCTGGTCGCCTGATTCAGGAACGCCTGCAATTTGTCCGCATGGCCGGGTGAGAAAACGCCGCGATGCTGATCACGGCGCTCAGGTCCTTGCGATTCAGTCGTGTTCCTCAACCCCGAACAGCGCCAGCTTGAGCTTTTTCAGCTGGTCGCGCAGTTCGGTGGCGCGTTCGAATTCAAGATTCCTGGCGGCAGTCAGCATCTCCTTTTCGATACGCTTGAGGTCGCGGGTAAGCGACTTTTCGTCCATCACCTTGTAGCTGGCCAGGTTTTGCGCGGCCTTGCGTTCCTGGCGCGCGCTGTCCATGTCGTACACGCCGTCGATGATGTCCTTGATGCGTTTGACCACGCCGCGCGGGGTAATGCCGTGCTCCAGATTGAAGGCAATCTGCTTGTTGCGGCGGCGCTCGGTTTCATCCATGGCGCGCCGCATCGAGCCGGTGATGCGGTCGGCATAGAGAATCGCGCGGCCATTGAGGTGACGCGCGGCGCGGCCGATGGTCTGGATCAGCGAGCGTTCGGAACGCAGAAAGCCTTCCTTGTCCGCGTCGAGAATCGCCACCAGCGAGACCTCCGGGATATCCAGCCCTTCGCGCAGCAGGTTGATGCCCACCAGCACGTCGAACAATCCCAGACGCAGGTCGCGGATGATTTCCACGCGCTCCACGGTGTCAATGTCGGAGTGCAGGTAGCGCACCTTGATGCCGTGCTCGGCCAGGTAGTCGGTGAGGTCTTCCGACATGCGCTTGGTCAGGGTGGTCACCAGCACGCGCTCGCCCAGCGCCACGCGCAGGTTGATCTCGGACAGCACATCGTCCACCTGACTGGTCGCCGGACGCACTTCAATCTGCGGGTCGACCAGGCCGGTGGGACGCACCACTTGCTCGACTACCTGGCCCTGATGCTGCTGTTCGTAATCCGCCGGGGTGGCGGAAACAAATACGGTCTGGCGCATCACGCGTTCGAATTCATCGAAGCGCAGCGGCCGGTTATCCATCGCCGAAGGCAGGCGGAAGCCGTAATTGACCAGGTTTTCCTTGCGCGCGCGATCGCCCTTGTACATGCCGCCGATCTGCGGGATGGTGACGTGGGATTCGTCAATAATCATCAGCGCATGCGGCGGCAGGTAATCAATCAGCGTCGGCGGCGGATCGCCCGGATTGCGCCCGGACAAATGGCGCGAGTAGTTTTCGATGCCCTTGCAGAAGCCCAGCTCATTCATCATTTCCAGGTCGAAACGGGTGCGCTGTTCCAGGCGCTGGGCTTCCACCAGCTTGTTTTCCTTGTAATAGCAGTCCAGGCGCTCGCGCAGCTCCAGCTTGATCGCCTCGATGGCGCGCAGCGTGGTGCTGCGCGGCGTGACGTAATGGCTGGACGGGTACACGGTATAGCGCGCCAGCTTGTGCAGGATATGGCCGGTGAGCGGGTCGAACAGGGTGATGGATTCCACCTCGTCGTCGAACAGCGAGACACGCACCGCGTGCTCCGCGCTTTCCGCCGGGAAGATATCCAGCACATCGCCGCGCACGCGAAACACGCCACGCTTGAATTCGATCTCGTTGCGGTCGTATTGCATGGCGATGAGCCGCTGAATGGCGTCGCGCTGCGGAAGTTTCTCGCCCTGGCGCAGGTGCAGGATCATGCCGTGATAATCGACCGGATCGCCGATACCGTAGATGGCGGAAACTGTTGCCACGATCACGCTGTCATCGCGCTCCAGCAGCGCCTTGGTGGCCGACAGGCGCATCTGCTCGATGTGCTCGTTGATGCTGGAGTCTTTTTCGATGAACAGGTCGCGCGCCGGCACGTAGGCCTCGGGCTGGTAGTAGTCGTAATAGGAGACAAAATACTCGACCGAGTTTTCCGGGAAAAATTCGCGCATCTCCGAATACAGTTGCGCCGCCAGCGTCTTGTTGGGTGCCATGATGATCGCCGGACGCCCGAGCCGGGCGATCACATTGGCCATGGTGTAGGTCTTGCCCGAGCCGGTCACGCCGAGCAGGGTCTGGAATGCCAGGCCGTCGTTGACGCCTTCCACCAGTTTTTCAATGGCGGCGGGCTGGTCGCCGGCAGGCAAAAATGGCTGGTGCAGGCGGAAGGGACTATTGGGAAAAGTGGCAATCACAGGTAAAATTCGCGCTTTCGCGTAGCCAAAACAAACATTACATCTTATCACGCCGGGTATCGGATTTTGCCCGCATTGCCAGCCCTAAGGACCCAAGTTGGAACTCTCGAAGCGCGTACAGGCCATCAAGCCCTCCCCCACCCTTGCCGTCACCGCCCGCGCAGCCAGATTAAAAGCGGAAGGCAAGGACATCATCGGCCTGGGCGCAGGCGAACCGGATTTTGACACCCCGCAACACATCAAAGACGCGGCGATCGGCGCCATCGAGCGCGGCTTCACCAAGTACACTGCAGTGGGTGGCACCCCGTCCCTGAAGCAGGCGGTCATCAACAAGTTCAAGCGCGACAACGGGCTGGACTACACCGCCAGACAAATCCTGGTTTCATGTGGCGGCAAACAGAGTTTTTTCAACCTGGTGCAGGCGCTGATCAACCCCGGCGATGAAGTCATCATTCCCGCGCCGTACTGGGTTTCCTACCCAGATATCGTGATCCTGGCCGGTGGCAAACCCGTTATCATCGAAGCCGGTATTGACCAGGGCTTCAAGATTACCGCCGAGCAACTGCAAGCTGCGCTCAACGCCAATACCAGACTGGTGGTGCTCAACAGCCCCAGCAACCCGAGCGGCGCGGTATACACGCTCGACGAACTGGCGACGCTGGGTGAAGTGCTGCGGCGCCACCCGCAGGTCATCGTCGCCACCGACGACATGTATGAACACATTCTGTTGCAGGATGCGCCGTTCGTGAACATCCTCAACGCCTGCCCGGATCTCTACCCGCGCACCATGGTGCTCAACGGCGTATCCAAGGCCTACGCCATGACCGGCTGGCGCATCGGCTATTGCGCCGGACCGGAAGCGCTGATTACGGCGATGGAAAACGTGCAGTCGCAGTCCACTTCCAATCCCGCCTCGATCTCGCAAGTGGCGGCCGAGGCTGCGCTGAACGGCGACCAGAGCTGCATCCAGCCGATGCTGACAGCCTTCCGCGAGCGCCATCAGTATGTAGTGACAGCGCTCAACGCGATACCCGGCGTGAATTGCCTGTATGGCGGCGGCGCGTTTTACGCCTTTCCGGATACGCGTTGTGCAATCGCGCGACTGCATCGTGAAGGCAAACTCGCCAGCGCCACCGACGTAGCGTTCAGCGAATACCTGCTGGAACACGCGGGTGTGGCAGTGGTGCCTGGCTCCGCCTTCGGCGCGGAAGGTTATATTCGCTTGTCTTTTGCCACGTCCATGGACAATCTCGAAGCTGCGCTGGAGCGTATGCACAAGCTACTCGCTTGAAACCGTATCAGCACAGCATCATGAAAAAAGGCCGGAAACCCGGCCTTTTTTCATCTCCACAGTCAGCTTGTTTAAAAGCGATGGTTATATTGCACGCTGAGGATATCGACACTATTGTTGTACGTTCCCACCAATTTGCCAGTGCTGGCAGTACCCGTATTGATTGATGCATTGTTGACAAAGATGTGCGCGTACCCGACATCCACTGACCCTGCACCGGAGAGCTTGTAGCCTGCCCCGGCCGTCAGCCAGGTACGATTTGCATCTGGAATGCGTGCGGTACGGTATGGGTCTGACACCGGCGACTGGTCATAGGCAACCCCGCTGCGCAGCTTCAGCCTGCCAGTGGCCTGGTAATTGGCTCCCAGCGCATAACGCAGCGTGTCATCCCAGTTTTCCGTGGTAAGCCCGACCAGGGCACCCGTGTCGCGCACGATGCGCAACTCCTTGAACCGGCTCCAGCGCGTCCAGGTCACGTCACCCATCACCGCCCATTGCGGGTTGATCTGGCGGAAGCCGCTGAATGAAACCGTTTCAGGCAAGGTAATTTCCGCGCTAATCGGGCCATTCGGCGCAGGCACGCCGCCGCTGAAAGTCACATCGCCCTCCAGCTTGTGGCGCACATCCGAGCGGTAGGCCAGACCAAAGCGCGTCGCCGGATCCATTTCGTACAACACACCCAGATTGTAGCCCACACTCCAGGCGTCCCCCTTCACCTGCGCCAGGCCCTCGGCCACGCCCAGGTTGACTGCATTGATGAGTTCCGCCTTGATGTATTGCGCATCCAGCCCTGCACCCAGCGATAGATGGTCATTGACCTTATAAGCCAGCGAGGGATTGATGTTGACCGTTTTCAAATCCGACTTGATTGCCTGAAAGCGCCCCATCCAGCCTTGGTCATATTCGGTCTTGAGGCCAAACGGCGAGGAAATACCCATACCCGCACGCAGCTGTGGGCTCAATTCCATCGTGTAATAAAAATTGGGCAGCGCCGCCCAGTCTCCCGCGTCACCGCCACTGTTACCCGGCGGACGCCCGGCCGCCGCTGTGCTGCCGGTGTTGGAAAACTCGACCGTGGGTTTGATGGCATGCAGCACCAGCGACACCTGCTTGCCGGACAACCGCGTCATCCCCGCCGGGTTAAAAAACAGGGTGCTGGCATCCTCGGCACTAGCGGCCCCACCCGCAAATGCATTGCCCAGCCCGCTGGCACTCTCCTCAATCAATGCAAATCCAGATGCAGCTGCATGATTGGCCACTGCCAGTCCGCACACGGTTATTAGCACAGCTGACACAACTTTTTTTGTACTCATCTCCACCCCCTTGATCCCCAAATAAATTGGGCAACTAAAACCAGCATCGCGCAATTATACCCTTCACGCTCGCCATGTTTACTGCCTGATGATAGCGCCCGGCTGTTTTAGTAATGCAAACTTAAACAAAATGGCTACAAGTACCCGTATAACATGTTGACCAAACGACCACCTTACTTTAACATTCGCGCTTCTTAATTCCCTGATAGCTCAGCTGGTAGAGCGACGGACTGTTAATCCGCAGGTCGTAGGTTCGAATCCTACTCGGGGAGCCATGTACAGCAAGGCCTGCAGCGATGCAGGCCTTTTTATTTCAGTCCGCAATTGAAGCGTGCGAAATCCTCCTGTATTGGCTATTCGGATTCGTGCCAGGGACAGTCAGCCAATGTGATGGCCATGAAGGTCAGCCAATCAAACTCATAGTGGCCGTTCGCACGTCGCTGAAAGCGGTCGACCAAAGAGACGGAGACTATATGCTTGCGAGAATGCAGTAGGGAAAGCGGGCACACACATGGAATCCAAGGTCACTGATTCATACAGCCACACACCGCCTCAAACCACCATAGCCGAACTGCCAAGTGGAAGAATTGAATCGCCCCGGGTTTCGTGGAGGCTGTTTGGTTTAAGTCAAGACCTCGGAATTGATCTTTTCGGCGATTTGCCTGTAGTAGTTTGCCTCAGCTTCTGCTGGCGGTATATACCCGATGGGCTCCAACAGCCGGTTGTGATTGAACCAGGCTACCCTGTTAATCAGCGTTCTTAATTTTCCAATTTTATTAAAAATAAGCACCGTTAAAAATTGCACAAACCGCATGAAATCAAGCTTAGCGTCAGTACAGTTGGTAAAAGCTTACGCTGTTGGCTGGCAAAAACAGCGCGCTGATTGACGCGACACGTTTCGTAAAGCGATCACCGAACTGGATGGCGAATTGCGTCATAGCGGCTTTCCAGTGAAACACGGGCATTGCCCATTCCTTGGTGATATTTCTCAGCGCCAGCCAGATCAGTTTCGTCGCCGCCTCGTCGTTGGGGAAATGCCCGCGTGTCTTGATCGCCTTGCGGATGCGCGCGTTGACCGATTCGATGGCATTGGTGGTGTAAATCACCCGCCGAATCTCGGGCGGGAACGCAAAGAATGGCGTCACGTAGTCCCATGCACGCCGCCAGGCCGCAGCGACATGCGGCAGTTTCGTTCCCCATTCGGATTGCTCGAACGCCGTCAGCGCGACTTCTGCGGCGTCTGCGCTCGTCGCGGTGTAGATCGGACACAGCGCCGCTGCGACGGCTTTCGTTTGTTGCTCGGGCATATCTCGTTCCTTTCTCGAACTGATGAATATGCCTTACACACAAAAATTCTGACAGGCTCGATTGAGCCACTTTTCCTGAATTTTTGCATTTAACATTGATTCGCCTAAATAAATGCAACCCCTCGTCCTTCCAGGAGCCATTCCATAATTTGGTGGATCAACCAAAAATGCAAAAGACGGGTCAATCTGCGACGCAGTTCAATTGGCTGTCATCATCCCGACATCAGTGTCTGGGTTTCGCCTCATTTCTTAATCAATCTGACGCCAGGTGCCCTGCATTCAAACCTTCGTTAGCCTTGCTGTGAACTCCTCTGCTGGCACATATCGTGCTGAATTCCGTCAAACAACCCATTTCTCGACATGACACAATCCGAACTCATTGCCCGCTTGACCAGCCGCTATCCTCAACTGATCCAGAAAGATACCGAGTTGGTGGTAGCGGAGATACTCGACGCCATTCAGATGACCTTAGCGCAGGGCAACCGTGTTGAAATTCGTGGTTTCGGCACCTTTTCCTTGAACTACCGTTCTCCTCGCATCGGGCGCAACCCAAAGACAGGGGAATCGGTATCGGTACCTGAAAGATGGGTTCCCCACTTCAAGGCCGGCAAGCCACTTCGGGAACGCGTTGATCGTTTGGGCACATCTGGGACGATTAAGTAGAAAAGTTCAAATCGACCTCAACCGGGCGTTACCGTTGGGTGAGAGCAGATGCAGTGCCGCATAATTAACGCGCACATAGAAACCCAGGATAAGAAATGAGTCTTGATCTGCGCACGATGATGTTGATGATCTCCGTGCTGACCCTGCTGCTTTCCGGGCTTCTGGCACTGGCGGGATTGCATGCCGGCAGCATTCGCGGGGTGCGGCTGTGGGCGCTGGCCAGCCTGTGCTACAGCCTCGCGAGCTTCATCGCCTTCGCAGATATGACACCCACAAGCAGCGCCTGGCTGATCGTGCTGGGTGCCGTGTTGGTGATGGCAGGCAATGGCTTGCAATTTTCCGGTATCCAGGCTTTCAAGGAGCAGCGCATTGACTGGCGCATTCCGTTGCTGATTGTAGGCGTGGTGTTTGCCCAGAGTGTCTGGTTCACTCTCCTCTATCCCGACGCCAGTGCGCGCGCCATCGCTAATTCATTGGTGTTCGCTCTGATCAACGCTCTCTGTGCCCGTGCCTTACTCATCCGTATCGAACCGCCGCTGCGGACCGCTTACTGGTTTACTGGAGCGTCGTTCGCGGTGCTTGCGGCGGCATCCCTGATCAGGGCGGCAACGATCTTTCACGCGCCACCCGGCACTTTTGTGGGACTTTTCTCACAGGTGCCCTTCGTTCCCGCGAGATTTCTGGCCAGCAGCCTGATACTGATGTGCGTGACTTTTGGTTTCATACTGATGCTGAATTATCGGCTCATTACGGATATGCAGAAAATTGCGTTGCACGACGGGTTGACCGGCGCACTGAACCGACGCGGTCTCGAAGAAGAAGCCATCCGACTGTCGGCGCACTGTAACCGTAAGGGCGATACGCTGGCGATCATGATGATCGATGTCGACCATTTCAAGTTGATCAATGACCGAAACGGCCATCAGTTGGGAGATAAGGTGTTGCAACGCCTTGCCGCTGTGGCGCAGGCTTCCGTCCGTAGCGATGACTACTTCGCCCGCTATGGCGGCGAGGAGTTCTGTATCTTGCTCCCGTCCACCACCGAAGAAGAAGCCAGGGTATTGGCCGATCGCTTGCGCCAGGCTTACGCCGCCTTGACCATGGAGTTTGGCGGCGAAGTCCTGCGCAGTACCATCAGCATCGGCGTCGCTGACTCAATCCATGTCGGGCTGGAATTCAGTGCACTGGTGTCTGCCGCAGACCAAGCAATGTACTGGGCCAAGCAGAAAGGCCGCAATCGAGTGGTGGCGCATTCGGTGATGGTGTGCAACGTACCCGAAATAGTAACCATCTGAACGACTGAATACTGGCACGGAACGAAAGCTCAAAAAGGTAGAAATGAGTGTCCACTATGGCACCGATGACCGGACGGTCGCGGTAAACATTTCGATGTAATGGAAAACATCCTGCGTGATGCATCGACGATTGACCCTTCATAGGTATTTTAGGCCGAACCACCAAGATGGTTTTACGCCAAGTAAGGTAGTCGGTTGCCTACATAAAGGCGGAGATATCCAATCCAAAATTTGGTTCTTCAGACATTTCTGTGGGTAGGTGTCAACGCCGATTTAAATCTGATACACCCCCATTACGTTTGCCTACCGCTTATGCAGCCGGAGCGGTTTCCCGCTTACTCTTTACCATTCCCGCCGCACGCTGATTTTTGAGGCGGTAGCTTTCGCCGGCGATCGGCACGATGCGCGCGTGGTGCAGTAGACGATCGAGCAGCGCAGCAGTCAGGCATCCTCGACGAAGGTCGCATCCCATTGGCCGAACGGCAAGTTGCTGGTGACGATCAAGCTGCCTTTTTCATAGCGCACCGCGTTTCCCCTGGAAGAACAGGTTGGCCTGCTCGCGGTTCATCGGCTGATAGCCGATTTCGTCAATGATGAGTACCCTCTGTTCATTACGGATTTGATCAAGTAGCAGCTCATACACCGCCAAAGGGTGTTGCGCAGGCAACACCTGGGCAATCCGCTCAATGACCACCACTGGCCGTTCCGTTACCACGGCAATCACCTCATGCTGGGGACGCGCCGCCCGGATGTCGCCGCGCCAGGGGCGAGGTAGCGGTTGCAGGCTTTCTTCCGGCAAGCGTTGGGCGGGACGCATTTGCGTCGTGCCATGGACGCGCTCATTGACGATGTCTTTCAGCCAGCGCCGCACCTGGGCATTGGCGGTCACCGCATCCAGGGCCAGCCCGGCCTGTTTGAGCTGCGCCACCAGCGGCACGTAAAACGAGCGCCGCAAATAGCCGTTGAAGCGCTCGACCTTGCCCTTGGTCTTGGCCCGATACGGACGGCACAGCTTGATCACGAAGCCGCAATGGCGGGCGTAATCGAGAAATCCGGCGTGGAAGCGATGCGCGCCATCGCCCGTGGCATCGCGCTCGATCACCACGGTCTTCATGTTGTCGTACAGAATGCGCCGGGTGAGGCCGCCAAACGCTTCGAAGGCGTGCTGGTGGCAGGCGATCAGCGTCTCCACTTTCATGTCAGTGACGAACTCGACAAAGCTCATGCGGCTGTAGCCCAGCGTCGCGCAGAAGGCGTAGAGCGGGTTGCGGCCGTGGCGAAACTCGACGAGGGCCCCGACTTGCGTCTGCTCGCCCGGCGCGGTCTCGAACCGTACCACCGGATCCATAGGCCCAGCCGGCTTGAGACCGTGCATATGGGCGCGTAGCTGGCTGTGGCTGCCGAGATAGCCCAGCGCTTTGATCTCGCGCAGCAATACCGTCGCCGGTATCCACGCCGGATGGGCTGCTGCCTGGCGTTCGCGCAGGTAATCCGCAAACGCTGACAGCTTGGTCACGCGCAATTTGTTGCGCTGGTAGCGGGGCCACGTATCCGCTGCCAGGTGGCTGCGCACGGTGTTCACGGCACACCCCACCTGTTCGGCAATCAAGCGCTTGCTCATGCCGTGCTTCCTCAATAATTCAATTTCCACATACACCTCGTCTGTGATCACGGCCAACCTCAAAATCCGGCCATCTTCTCAAATCGGTGTATCAGTTTTCAATCGGCGCGCCGTGTCAATTTACATCCGGCGGTGACAACAAGGAGCGCCGTCACCACTACCATGAGCTGTTCAAAGCGCACATGGACCCCGCGCGCATCGACAAAATCCGGCAGGCGACCAATGGGAATTACGCGCCCGGCCACGACCGCTTCAAAACCGAGATCGAACGCGTCCCCACGCGGCGCGCGACACCGGGAAGGAGCGGCCAACCGACAAGAGAGGTGAGAACGGATGGATAACCGTGGTCTGCCCCTACAGACCCCGGCCAGCTTATGATCTGTTCACTTTATGATGTGGTGTACGGGAAGCTTGCTCATGCGCCAATCACCCGTCTTCGCGTCGTATTCCGATGCGGTGAAAACATGCCACTCGGCGTCGTCCAGCTTCGGATGATCGGCGCGATAATAGTAACCCGGCCACCTGGTCTCCTGCCTGAACAGCGTGTGCCTGGTTACTGCCTCTGCGGTCAAGATCCTGTGGTGAAGTTCCCATGCCCTCTGGAGTTGGTGCAGGTTCTCGGCACCAAGGTGCTCGATATCCTCCTTCAGCATGTCGAGAAGCTCCAGGCCCCGGTTGAGCAGCGGTTCGTTGGTCACATAAAAGGTACTGTAGCCACCGGCATACTCATCCATGAGTTTCTCCAGCCGCTGAAGGCCTTGAAGAGGAGAGATGTAGCTTGGTGCCACAGTGCCGGCGACGATCTCGTTCCTGCCCACTTTGTAGTTTTCGAGCGGCCTGAATATCAATTCCTTGAGTTTCTTGATTTGCGCTTCGTCCACCTGCGGCGCATCGCCTTGCAAATCCTTGACGTACTTGACCGCCGACTTTCCAGCCAGTCTTCCCTCTGTAAAGGAGCCGGATGAGAACTTGTGCGCAGAACCGCCTACCGTGTCCCCGGCCCCGAAGAGCCCTTCAACCGTCGTCATCCGGTTGTATCCCCACTGGTAGTCCTCTGGTGCCAAGTCCTCCGGCCCGCTTACCCAGGCACCGGAACACGTGGCGTGAGAACCCATGACATAGGGTTCGGAGGTAATCAACTCGGACGGCCTTTCCTTGGGGTCTATGTTCTGTGAAGCCCAGACAACCGCCTGGCTGATCGTCATGTCGAGGAAATCCTCCCAACCGGTTTCCTCCTTCTCCATGGTATCGAGCGACTCCTGCGTCTGCATGTAGATGGGGCCCTTGCCGGCCTTCATCTCCTCCAGCATCGCGTGATTGCGCAGGCAGGTCGGCATCGGCTGGGTGTCCGCATACTTCCCAACGAGAGATTTGATCTGGTCGAGCCAGGATGCCTCATATTTCTCGCCGTAGGCGTTGGTCGCATACGCCTTGAGTAGCAAGAACCAGGCCCCGACCGGACCGTAACCATCCTTGAAACGGGCGAGAACAATCTTGTTCTCCATCTGTATCATCTTGGCGCCTGTCGGTATCAGGAGACCGTAGGCCGAAGCGCTGCTCCAGGGCGCATACCAGGTCCTTCCCATACCTTCGCCGACCGACCTGGGCCGGTAAATGTGCGAGGCGCCGCCGGCGCCCACGATGACCGCTTTCGCCCTGAAGACGTAAAAAGTCCCATCCCGCATGTCGAAGCCGACGGCACCGGCAACCCTGTTGGAATGCAACTCGTCCATCAGCAGATGCGTCACCATGATCCTGTTGTACACTTTGCTGGCAGACTTCCTCGCGGCCTCGGCGATGATGGGCTTGTAACTCTCGCCGTGAATCATGATCTGCCATTTTCCTTCTCTCATGTACCGGCCGGTCTTCGGGTCTTTCAAGATCGGCAGGCCCCACTCCTCGAACTTGTGGACCGTGGCGTCGACATGCCGGGCGATGTCGAAGATCAGGTCCTCTCTCACAAGGCCCATCAGGTCACCGCGTGCGTAGCGCACAAAGTCGTCGGGCTGGTTCTCGCCCCACTGCATGCCCATATAGCAATTGATCGCCGATAGGCCTTGCGCGACGGCGCCGCTGCGCTCGATGTTGGCCTTTTCGACGATGACGATATTCAGGTTCCGTCCCCAGTATCGGGATTCGTACGCGGCTCCGCATCCGCCAAAGCCGCCGCCGATGATGAGGATGTCCGAATCCACGAACCGGGTACTTCTGGATGATAGTAGACCCATGGCATTACACCTTTTTTAGTTGGAAGGGGGCAGTGTGGGAAGCGTCTCGACTTTGAGCGCTGCGGGTTCGTGCGCGAGCATGGGAGAACTCAACTCACTTGGGTCAGGCGCCTCATATGCGGATGGCGACTTTATGGAACCCCAGGGTGTGGTCCTTATCGGGAATGTGAACTCCTTCACCCGCCCGTCCCGGAACGTTACCTTCCAAAAGACCAATCCTTTTTTCTCTTTCCGGAGAACCCTGACCTTGTGGCCCAGCGGCACGAAGTCTGCATATCCGCGGACGTCAATCGCTTGCTGCGGGCATGCCTTCACGCACGCATAGCACTCCCAGCAGAAATTGGGCTCGATGTTGTAAGACCTCCGGTTGACCGGGTCGATGTGCATGATGTCGGAAGGACAGATATCCACGCACTCTCCGCAGCCGTCACATCGCGTCATGTCAGTGTAGGTGGGCATACCATCAACTCCTTTCGGTACGGCTGTGAGCCGGATTCGGGAGGTCGGAGGAACCGTTTGCCGCCTCGACCTTTCGCTGGAACGCCACGATGGGCTTGTAGAACATGTGGGCAAACTTCGACCAGAAAACGGAACCAAAAAGCAGCGTCGTGAAGAAGATGTAGACGCCAAAAAATATCAGACTCGCCGTAGGATTGCCCGCCGTTTGCACCAAATGCCATAGCAGTGCGAACGCTGCGCTCCCGATAAGCGAACCGACGAACAGGTCAGCACGCCCTACATGGAAGGGCGAATCGCCGTCATAGACTACGTTTACCCTCAGGAAGAAGAAAAACCACAAACTACCGGCGAGAATCATCAGAGCGCCTATGTCCCACAGGGCCGGCAGTAAGGCTGGTGTATCCGCTGCTTCTGGATAAGCAAATACCATCACGATGGTTGTAATCACATGGAGGAGGAAGCCGTACAACATCAGCAGATGAGAAGTCCGCCTCTTCCATTTGCAGAACTCGCCGGAGACGGCAGCCTCTGCAATGGTTCTGACCGCTAAGAAAGTGGTCTCCATGCCGCTAAGCCGCCTCGGTGCGGCAGCCGCTGCTTTCTTTCTCCGCCGCGCGAAGAACTTGGCGCTGCCCTTGTGATAAGTTTCTAATATCGTTCCGATGGGAACCGCGAATATCATCAGTGCGATGTACGCCTGCATGACAAGCGGAGGTAGAAAAACCGTAAGGTCGGCGAAAGGATTGCTGGTGAACATTAAGATTACCCCCAATGTCAGAGATATAAAGGCTAGCATGGAACTGGAGCAACGTTAATGCATTTGTTAAGGATGCTCTGAACAACCCCATCCACCGCGCAGCGGCAGGCGGCGCTGCTTTAAATTTCAAATCAGCCACGCGAAATGCTTAATAAGCGCCTATTCCCGCGCTGTTTTTAGAGTTTTTAGCCCGGTTCAGGCCGCTTTCCTGATTTCCAGGCGCACTCATCCCGGTAGTGCCCTCAGTTTGTGCCGCGCCATCCACAGATTGGATAGCGCAAACAGGGTGATGAGCTGGGCCGTATTCTTCTTCAATCCTTTGTAGCGCACCTTGGCGAATCCGAACTGGCGCTTGATCACCCGGAACGGGTGCTCTACCTTGGCGCGGATACCCGCCTTGAGTTTCTCCAACTGGTCGATCAATGCATCAATGGGTTTGTCCTTGTCCAGCGCCCGGCGCTTGCCCGGGCGCATGGCGATGTGCCAGTTGATACTCGCTTTGGCGTCCGGGCGTTTGGCGGCACCCTGGTAACCGGCATCGCCATACACTTCTGTTTCCTCGCCATGCAACAGCCCATTGGCTTCGATCACGTCATGCACATGGCCAGCCGTGCCGCGCACGGTATGCACCAGTCCGGAATCGGCATCCGCACCAATGTGGGCTTTCATGCCGAAGTACCATTGATTGCCTTTTTTGCTGGAATGCATTTCGGGGTCGCGGGTCTTGTCTTTGTTCTTGGTCGAGGTGGGCGCCGGGATCAGGGTGGCGTCCACCACGCTGCCGACTTTGAGCAGCAGGCCTTGCTGGATCAGCAGCTGATTGACGGTGGCGAGAATCTGTTCGGCCAGCTGGTGGTGCTCGAGCCGGTGGCGAAAGCGCAGGATGGTGCTCTCGTCAGGCAGGCGGGCATAGTCTTCGAGTTGGGCAAATTCGCGGTACAGCGGGACGTCGAAGAAGGCTTCTTCCATGCCCGGATCGGACAGGCTGAACCATTGCTGCATGAAGTGGATGCGCAACATGGTTTCGAGCGGGAACGGCGGACGCCCGTTGTTGCCTTGGGGGTAGTGCGGGGCAATCAGCTTGACCAGCGCTGCCCACGGTACGACGTGTTCCATCTGCTCGAGAAATTCACGCTTGCGCGTGCGCTTGAGACTGAGGTCTAGATTCAGGGTGGTTTGTTTCATGGGCTTAATATTGCCACAATGGACTCGGGTGCGGGGCGCAGAAGTGGGGGTTTTGCAGAGTTTCCTTAATGCGTGGACTTCACCGGCGGACGCGGTGGCGACGCCGCGCCACTCATTGACCCCGGCACGCCGCGTCCGCCAGGCTAAAAACTCTCTGAATTATGTAGAGCTCTACATAAATGCCAAAAGCTGCCATTAACCTGCCAGCACTATTGGTGATGGTATGGCTGCAATAAAAACTTGCACATCAATACAATACAACGCTTCTCGCCGCCTATTTCCAATTTAGAGGCACAATAAAGACTGATTGATTTAGTCGGCTTTTGTACTATTTTTAAAATATGAGTAATGGCCTTATTGCCGAATCCAAATCGGCATAAGAGCCACGGATCGGAGAAACATCAAGAAAAACACCCTCCGCTTTTTTAAACTTATCATATTGGCCAGTACCGGTTTCCGGAATGGCCCGCAGGAGAGTAAAATGAAAGAAGTCCAAATTAACTATTCCGGCATGAATCTGGATTACAAGATGGCTAGCGAGCTCGCTGCTTCCCTTGCTACGAAGGAGCTGGACCTCAGTGAACCCGTCATGGTTGCCTGGCATGACAAGAAGACCTCCAGGATGTCTCCAGCAATCGAAGGCGGAGATATCAATACCCGCTGGCACGATTATGGAGAAAGCCACGGCGGCAAACTCGTAGTTGATATCAACGGCGAATACGATTTCATCTTCGCCGACTCCAGCGCTTTCGAGCCATATGGCCCTAGCCCGTATATCAACCTGTACGACAAGCGCGGCAATGAATTCCTTTGTCAGATCAACGCGCTGCGCGACCCACACAACCCCAATAAGGAGGCTTGCGTACCCCTGGACGAAGTGATCAGCAAGATGACCTAAAAAGCCACCCAGCGGATTTTAGGGAACCTCATCTGAGGCTCCCTAAAGGCAGCGCAACAGAATTTCCCTCTCTCAAGAAACACCTTTCAAGTGACTGATTCTACGATGTTAATTAGGCTTATTTTTCATTGACGACGAGTTTCATGTCCGTTTTTTCAGCGCGCATGGACAGTTGCCGCAACACGCGCTCGCGGTAGCGCGCTTCGTAATAATCCTGACCTTGGGCGGTGTATTCCTCACCCTTGGTGAGCATGGTATAGATCAGGCGCGCCTGCTTGTGCGCAGCCGCAGTTACGGCGGCAAAACCCCTCTATCGCTGTGACCTGCTCAATATTCGAGGCAAATCCCGGCATACTCAGAAAAATTCAACTCCAGAGACCGGAGGACGAAAATAGTGACTTATAGAGGTGCCCTAATGTCCCTAAAGTAAATCGGAGTCTTCGCATGACGCCGTTCCTTCAAAGCATTTTCTTTGGCGTATAATATCAAGATGCGCTTTCAATCTTTTATCCTGCAAAATAGTAATTATTCGGCCCTCATCCAAGCACGGCTGATGGACATTGCCTTGTAGGGCTTGGACGAGCGAATGGTAGAGGTTGAAGTTTTGCTTGTGGTGAGTGGCGAGGTAGGAGCGGATAGTGCAGAAGGCGGCGCCCCCATCGAGAGTACGAAAGCAGCCGGAGACCTTCTGTTTGACTTTGCACATGCGGATTGCCTGCTCGGCGATGTTATTGGTGAAAGGCGCATCGGAGTTGAAAGTAAAGCAGAGCACATCGTACTCGCGCAATCGCGCCAGCAGATTCGTCGCGTCGCGCTGTCGAGTTCGGCCGCTTTGGCCGGAAGGCGGAGCCGGCAGATTGCGCGATTCGTCTGCTGTGAGGATGTTCCGGTACTCAGTGCGCAAAGCGTCGATCCATCCGTTCCTGCGACAGGCAGCGTCCACCTTGACGTTGGCCCGGTACAGCATGTCGATCATCTGTTGTGGCCAGGCATCCTTGCTGGCCTCGGCGATCGCCCTCAGTTCGCGTACATGATGGGCGTTGCACAGCACATGTTGACACGTCATGTAATAGCGGTACGGCATCCAGCCGTCGTGACCGAGGATGCCCGCAAAGCGAGGGATGACAGCGAACTCCTCAATGGCCTCGCGACCCCGCTTGGGATGCACGCCCATCCAGGTCGAAATCGTTGTCTCCAGCGTATGCAACCCGTGCAGTTTGCCGACCACCCGCATTCCCGTCTCATCGCCGCCAGCCGCCACCAGCTGCGTGACCCCTTGGCCAGCCACCGTCGGTGCCACAACCTCGGCAGTCTCCATGATCATGCCCATGGCCGTCGCCGTCGAGATCGGCAGAGGGTACAAATCGTTCATCAGCCCGGCGGTGCGCTCTACCGGCACATGTGGTGTTGTGTCAGATGAACCGCCAGCGCCTTGACGCCCGGCCCGTACTGGGTTGGTCCAATGACACTGGCTGGAAACGCACCGCGATGCACTTTGCCGCAGGTACAGCGTCCTTGCGCGACGCGATGTTCGGTTACGCGTACCATCAGCTTCGCCAGTTCAAATTGCAAGGGGCCACAATCGGCACATCAACTCGTCCTTCTCGGCGGGGCTCAGTCGCATCAGATCGGGCCTCTCGTTCATGCCCTATATCATCGGCATCCCCACCACTCATTTCTCAAACGTCAATCACGCCAGTCTTTCCCCGCCAATTCGGGGGTAGGGCTGAATAGTTACGCAGAATGTACGATCAAGATTAATAGTCATGGACGAATCGACGCCTTGGTATTGGGAACCATTCGATTTATTTAGAAATGCAGGTGCCGACGCCAGCACCGCGTTCTTTGAATTCACCGTCAAACAGAAATACTCGAAAGGCGACTACATCGTCATTGCGAACGATGTGGGAACACGCATCTTCTTTCTCGAAGAAGGTATAGTCAAAGTCTTCAACTTATCCCCAAATGGTACCCAAACGATTTTCTGGTTTTGTGTGCCGGGCGATGTTTTCGGCGCGGGCGCCATCAGCGGGAGTTATTTTCAGTCTGTCTACGCACAAGCCGTGGAATCTTCCACCGTCCATTTTATTTCACGCGCGAACTTTGAAAAGGTAATGAAAGAACATCCGCAAATTGCAATCAATATGATCCGGCTGCTGGGTGCCCGACTCCGTTTGGCTTGCGACTCCATGGTTGATGTCTCTGAGCAAAAGGCTGAATCGAGATTGGCCCGTGTATTGCTCAGATTGGCGCACAACTACGGCAGGAGAGCTGGAGGTAAAGTAGAAATCAGGGTGCGTGTGTCTCATCAAGAGCTAGCAGATATGATTGGTAGCAGTCGGCAGACAGTAAACGCGCTTCTGCATGAATTCTCCGATAACGGATGGATTCACTTAAAAGGACGCACCTTCTCCATTATTTCTCAGGGTGATCTGCAAAAAATCATCGACATGGGCCGCACTGATTAATAGGCATTATTCGCATGAGCAGGTAGCCATAACCCGCGAATCGCCTGAGAAGAGATAAAGGCTGACCGCCTTCACTATTTATTTAGTGGTTTTTTGAACTGCACAACCCGAATTTCCGGACCTTCTCCGCGAAAATGCGGGGGATAGGATGAGCTGTGACGTATTTCTTTCGGAACTGCGGGAACCAGCCAGGTTTCCAGCTGGTCGAGCACTCCGGCATCTTTCGCAATGCGATACTTCACGCTGTGAATGCATTCCCGGTCCCGGAATTCGCACAGGTTTTCGATAGTGCCGCCGCAAGGTCCATTGGCCAATCCCTTGGGGCAGGTTTCCGGACACACGTATTGCGTGGCTGCCAGACGGCACATTCCACAGGTTTCACAGCCGAATAGCGGGCTTTTCACCATCCGCTCAAACCGCTCCACCGCGTGGTCAAGCTTGCCATGCCGCGGCCTGATCGGGCGCATCAGTTTACCAAACAACCACGCTCCCGGTCCGTTGGAGAACATGAAATCGTGTGTGTGTTCCATGATTCGGTACTTCAATCGTTCACTGACTGAAGCATGCGCCACCCTTTGTCCAGACAGATACCAAGCGCGCGGCGGTGCAGTCTCTGCCATGCCACCTTGCGGAAAGCTCATGCACTCCTGCCATGCCTGCCGCCACGTATTTTCATCTTTGCAAAAATCGTTAAGCTCGGCAACCTGGCTTTGCAGATGGGCGAACTGTTTCGACGTATGGATGCCCGTCAGCTGCACCCCTGCATAACCCAGAAACCGCATGCCGATAATTTGCAATGCAAATCGTCTCATAGACCGGCCTACCCCTTGGTCGGGCAGTTTTTCCTCCTCCTCGAGCAGCGCCAGAAATGAATCCGTGACGGTGACGCCGGCGAGCTGGTGCTTGCGCATGTAGCGGGCACGCTTCGCCAGCATAGGCATAAGATTTGCGACCAGCGGCACCTGGTAATTGCGTTTTTCGACCCAATCGCGGGCTTCTTGATATTTCGCATTGTCAAAACCAATCTGCGTAACCACATAATCTGCGCCGGCGCCCACTTTTTTGCCAAGCTTTAAATATTGGGCCATGCAGTCTTCTTCCCGGTACTTAAACGGATTGAGCGCGACTGCCACCAGCAAATTAGGGTTGAATCGCTTGACCTCCTCCACAGCCGGTACTGATTCAAGATACCTGTGGCGATCACCTGGAGCCGCCTCCTTCAACTTGTCTCCGGTCAGAAGCAACATGTTTTCCAGCTCCATGTCACCCATCCGGGCAATCGATTTGTGCAAGTCCATGATGTCCCTGCCCTTACCGGACCAGTGTACCAGTGGCTGCTTTCCGCTTCGCATGGCAAGATGGGACGCAGCAGTTACCGGATCCGGATCGCGATCGGAATGAACCCGATCCGATACCGAAAAACCGGCGATCAACGGATAATTTTTTACGGACGCGAGCAGTCCCTCGATTTTATTGAGTTCATCGCGTAGTACCTTGTCGACCGATGGCACGAACTCCAGAGTCCAAAAGAATTGGGCGCTGGTCAATGCATGACGGATGGCGTTTACGTTCACCAACGCATCAGGTGGCGACACCAACATGGATTCGGTCATGTTCATGGTCATCATCGCCGAACAGCTTCGACAATTTGCTCCATCTCCACAGTCCCTACTGCCCCCGCTGCAAAACCTTTCAACGCCTCTTCATAAAGCAAGCCCAAAATATGTTCCTTGAGATTTCCATAAGTCTCTGAAGTCAGCATATGAAATTGGCGAGGACGCGGTAACGGAACGTCAATGATTGCTTTTACATTGGTAGGTTTATAGCTCAGCACAATGATGCGGTCTGCAAGGAAAATCGCCTCATCCACCTCAGATGTCACAAATAGCGTGGTCATCCTGGTTTCCTCAAACAGGGCGGAATAGTACTCTTGCATCAAGCCGCGCGACATGTGATCCAATCCCCTAAAGGGTTCATCCAGGATCATCACTTTGGGATTGTTGATGAATGCCCTTGCAACTTCGGCCCGTCGCTGCATGCCGCCCGAAACCTGATCCGGGTATTTGTTTTCGAATCCCTTAAGCCCAACTTTAGCCAGCAATTTCGTTGCTTTTTCAGACACTTCTCTTTTATTAGCCCCCTGCTCGACGGGACCAAACATGATATTTTCGTGTAGTGTCATCCATGGGAAAAGTGCCGTTTCCTGGAACACTACAGTGCGGTCGGAACCTGGCCCTTGAACCAGTTTGCCATCGATGGTTATCGCACCCAATGTGGGATTTTCATATCCCGCAATTAACTTGATCAATGTGCTTTTCCCGCAACCGGACGGACCGAGGAGAACAGTCAGTTTCCCAGGCGTTACGTCGAACGAGCACTTCCTCAAAATTATCTCGTGCTGATTCCCGCGCTTGTAAACTTGACCTACGTCCTTCAATCGAACTTCACCCATTGTTTCAATTGTTTGATCAAGCATGCCGAGTCCTTCCAATCAATATCGCCGAAGTTAAGAAAATTCCCGTTCGCCTGAAACGAAGGCCTTTAACGCCTCTTCGTGTACCGCTTCAATCGCCTCTTCTTTCAGACGCAGGAATTCGGGTGAGGTGAGAATCTTATTGCTACGAGGACGTGGCAAATTGATATGGATGGTTTGCTTGATATGTCCAGGCCTGGAGGCCATCACCAGCACCCGATCGGCCAAGTAAATGGCCTCTTCGAGATCATGCGTTATGAACATTACGGTCTTGCGGGATAGATCGTACAATTCGAGCAGTGCGTTGTGGGTCACCGATTTTGTTAGGGCATCCACTCCTCTAAACGGCTCATCAAGCAGGATGACACGCGGGTCGTTCAATAGAGCGCGGATAATTTCCACCCGCCGCCCCATTCCCCCCGAAACGGCACTGGGATAGAGGTTCTCGATACCGCTGAGCCCGACTTTGGCGAGCAATGCGTGCGCCTTGTCCAACGCTTCAACTTTGCTCATTCGGTTTTGCGCTACAGGGCCGCAGATCAAGTTCTCCATGATCGTTGCCCAGGGAAAAAGCGCATTGTTTTGAAAAACCACCATCCGGTCGGGGCCCGGCTTCGGCCGGCTACCAGGACGGTTAACAACTTCACCGTCGAGATAAATCACGCCGCTCGTCAAGGAATCAAAACCAGCGATTCCGTTTAGCAGAGTGGATTTTCCACAACCGGAAGGGCCGACGATGGCGACGAACTCGCCCGGCCTGATTTCAATCGAGCAATCCTCAACCGCTACAACGGCTTTGCCGAAGGGATCGTATACCTTGCCTGCATTGCGAATCGAAATCCATCCGGCACTACCAGCAACTTTGTACTCATGTCCCGCGTAGGCGCGTGACAATGTATACAACAATTCACTTCCACCGTGGGCATGTGCTTTACATAGGTTTTGAAACCATTGCCCGTCAATCGCAAGCACCTTGGTGGGTTTTTCACAGTGGGCGCTGATAACCCGTTCCGGCAGACCCTGAACGATTGCCGCAAAACCAAATAATTGGCCGGCCGTGCTTGCCTGCGGCATAACCGAAAACTGCTCTTCGGCTGCCTGTACCTCCGGGTGTCCCACCTGCCCTTCTACCAGAATATAAAAATCGTCGGCCTGATCTTTTCTGGAGAAGATAAACGAGTTTTTCGGGTAGTCCTGCTCGCGCGCGTGCTCCGCCACAGAACTCAAGAGATCAAGTTGGGCGCCACTCAAGAAGGAATTCAAGCGCAACAGCCTTAATTTTTCAGCGTGGGTTAGCATCGCTTCCTCCTGCATCTATTTTTGGAGCCATTATTTTTTGAGCCATGGCATCACCCGTCGCCCAAACCATGACACCATCAGGCTCGATACAATGCCGGCAATCCCGATGGAAAGCATCCCCACGAGAATGCCAACCATTGAGTGGCTCATGTAAGCGTTCCAGGTCAGATAACCCAAACCATTGTCCCCGGAAGCCATTTCCGCAGCGATTACCACTTCCCAAGTGATCGCTACAGCAATCGTAAGTCCGGTGAACAAAGAGGGCAGCGCGCCGGGAACGAGAATTTTCCAGAACAGGGAGCGCTTGCTTGCGCCGAGCGACAATGCCGCCTGAATGTATCTGATATCGATATTGTCAATGCCCGCCAACACATTGATCAGGATAGGGAAAAATGCCCCTAGAAAAGTCAGGTACACCATCGTCATTTCCGAACTCGGCCAGAACAGGATGGAAATCGGCAGCCAGGCTAATGGGGGAATTGGACGAATCACCTCGAACACCGGAAAAACCATATCCTTGAACTTGCGGGACATTCCCATCGGCACACCGATTGTGATCGCCAACACAGCAGCAATGACAAAACCGAAAAACACACGTTTGCTGCTGTTGGTCCAGCTTAGAAGGTAATCAGATTGCCTCATCACGTCCGGCGTTCCCCTGACCACTTCCAGGGGTCCTGGCACAACATGCAGCAGACCGATGCTGCGAGCCACTTGCCAGACCAGCAGGAAGGTCGCGATGCCAAGGACACCTTGCCAGAAATCGATGCTTCTTAGCCTACGTGCCAGTTTATTGCGCCAACTGAACGACGGAACGGCACTTTTCTCTATTGGGTTTGCAATCATGCTGTACCTCGCTCTTTCAGTTGCCACGCCATTAATGCCCGGCCTATCCGCCGAATAATCGCACTTGACGCATATCCCAAGGTTCCCAAGGTAGTCATGGCGATAAAAATATTGGATAACTGGACGTTTTGGTAAGCTTCGAAAATCAGAAATCCTAAGCCTGACTTCCCGGCAATAATTTCACCGCCAACCAATGAAAACCAGGAGACTCCCATAGCGATTTGTAGCCCGGTGAAGATGAACGGCAAAGCGCCTGGCACGACCACTCGAAACAACACCTGCCAGCGGTTGAAACCCAAGCAGGATGCTGCGCGAAAGTAGGTTTCGTTGATCGAAAGGACACCCAGATAGGAGTTGAGGACGGTCGCAAAAAAGCCAGCCAGCATCGTCACGAAGATGACTGGCATTTCTATCCCAGGCATCGTCAGCACGGCAAGCGGAACCCACGCCAATGGCGGAATCGGCCGCAGCAGCTCAACTACAGGAAAGACCATATTTCGAAATGTCCGGTTCCAGCCAAGCAGGAGGCCTAGCGGGACACCCAAGATGACAGCGAGAGCGAATGCCGTATAAACCCGCAAAGTGCTCACAAAAATGTGTTCGTAATAAATCGGCGTGAAGATGGATACGCCATTATCAGGCCTCAGGCTAATCCATTGCTTGAACAAATAGAACGGATTCGGAATGAACTCAAACCTCGGTGGAACATAGAGTTCTGTCAGAACAAACCAAATGCCGAAGAAAAAGCCAATCCCGATGATCCCGCGCATAAACTGCGGGCTCGATATTTTTTTCAGTAACTTGCTTGCGAAGCCGCCCTCCTTTTCTACCCATCCACCAGCCAGCAACAATTCTCGGTCAGCTTCACGCATCTGCTGCTCCGTGAGCGATGATTCCTCCGCCGATGACGGCTGCCGCTTCGGCCCGCGACTTACGGGTAGTGGAAGTAGACCACTTTGAGGAGGCAAGCTTTGCTTCAATGAATCTTGTACCATAAGACTATGCTCCTAATCGGAGGTTAGTGTTCACCCGGTCTCCGTTTCACCCTGCAAGCTTATTGCGGCGGGACATGTCAAATCGGCGCCCCGCCGCCTCACTTTCGTCACTTCTTCAATTCGTCTTTATTGAAAGGATTGTCGGTGGGGAGGCCGCCTTTGATTTCAAAAAGGGCTTTTTTTGGATCGAGGCCTAGCTCGGTGAACGCCTGCGCAACCAGTGTGGGGTCGATGGCGTCAGATGCGAATTTGCCCTGGACCACTTTCATGGATTTCAGGAAGTTGAACACCGAGTTCGCCAGATACACTGCTTGGGGCGTAATGGTCATGACTGCCGTATTGACAATCGGACTACCCCCCGTATTAACCGGCAGTTGCCCGTAGAAGGCTTGCCATATATTTTCTTTTGTAAAATCCGGTAACTCGCGCTTGATCATGTTGACGGTTTCAATCGGATTGTCACGCATGAAATACAATGCCTCGATGTTGGCCTTCAGCCAGCCAATGGCAGCAGGGCGATTCTTTTGAATGAAATCCTGGCGCATGATAACTGTATCTGCATCGAGCAGGTTGTAGTACGCTCCTGACAATGCGTACCGTCCATATCCCAACTTGACTGCGTTGGACGCATTTGGCTCGTAAACGAAAGCTGCATCGATTTTCTTGGCCTGGAGACTTGAGACAATCACCTCCGCTTGGTTAAAAACCCAGTTAACCTCCACCCCAGCCTTCTTTACCATTTCTTGCCCGATACGGTCAGCGCAACTGCCTTTGGGCACCGCTATTGTTTTCCCTTTAAGCCATTGAAAAACTTCCGCCGGACTATTAAAGTTGGGCGCATCGGACCTGACCAGCAGAATGCCGCACATGCGGCTCGCAGAGATCAGATTGAATGCGACGATCTTCAGTGGTGCTATACCGCCTTTGGTCGTTGAGACGATAGACGGGCTGTCGCCCAAATAGGCAATGTTCTGCTTATTGGCAAGCATGTCAGTAATGACCGGCGGCCCCTGCAGATTACGTTTCCATTCGACGGTGCTGCCCTTTGGGAGCCACTTCGGTAACATATTCATCTGCTTCATGACGATCGTATCCCAGGCCCCTGTCCACCCGAGGAATAGATTGACCTTGACGGTCACAGGCGCGCCTGAGGCCGGCGCGGCTTTGGCGGCGATGGTGTCATATTTGGAATTATTGAAGCTCCCCAGGGCATTCGGAGCGGCTTGTTGTGGAGCGGGAGCCGAAAACGTCTTGCCCGCGAAGGTGATCAGCATCACGCCGAAAGCTGCATAACCCAGATAATGCATTCGATGGATCGTTCCAACGCGGGCCTGCGACTTCGGTTCGCATTCGAAACTAGTGATTGCCTTGACTATGATATCGACAAATGAGCTATAACCCTTGCATAATGTGTGCCACATGATCTCCATGCTCCTTTTATAAGGAATTTTATAATGTGGCGGAAATTTTCTTTCGCGCCAACTTTCGCGCCGAGCTGGCACCCTACGTTAACATCTTAAGAAACTTCTCATATTCTTCGGGTGCCATGTGATAGGAATTTTCTGCTAACGGATATGTACCTGCTTGTACCTGACTGCGATACTCCTGCAGCCCTTCTTCAATAAGCGGTCGCACGTCCACAAATCCGCCACGGTTTTTAGGAGTCGGGAAAGCACTGTAACCAACGACATCGCCGCTGATGTGATAGACGCCATCATTGGCCGTGCCGCCACCCAAGGTAATGACGGGCACCGGCACTCTGGCGGTCAGGAATGCCGCAAGCTCGGTCGGCACCTGTTCCAGAATGAACGAGAATACACCTGCGGCGACAAATGCATCCGCAGTCTCTACAATTTTGCGCGCATCTTCGGCAGTACGCCCTTTGACTCCGAATCCAGATTCTTCGGTCCGTCGCGAAGCCTGCATGCCGATGTGCCCCATTACCGGGATTCCCGCCCGCACGATCTCGGCGATATATTCTGCTGTGTGCTTGTTACCTTCGCACTTAACGGCATCTGCTCCTCCCTCGGACACCATCCGTCCCGCATTCCTTATCGCATCTTCTTTGGAAAGATGGTAAGAAAGATAAGGCAGATGCGCAACGATAAGTCCGTATTTCGCCACACGGCTAACCGCCTGGGTCATGTACAATTGCTCTTCGAATTTGACCGTGGTGGGGTCTTTGTGCCCAAACAACGACATCGGACCGGCGTTGCCAATAATGAGCAAGTCAAAACCTATACGATCCGAAATGGCTGCCATTGGTGAATCGTAAACACCAATCGACGTAATGCGCTCCTTTTTCTGCTTTTTTTGCTGCAAATATTTTAGTGTCACTTTCTTGCGATTTTCGTCCATAGCGTTCTCCTACGTTAGAAATATTAGCTTTGCCGAAGCGGGTAGCGGAATGGCATAGCATGGTTAATGATCAGTCACCCGCTGAATCGGAACTGTCGGCTAGACGACATAAGCTGACATTTTTTTGTCAAAAGGCATCCAGATAGAGCTTCTCGTCGAGCACAGGCAGATCGCGTTGCGCGGCGGTGGCTGGGAATCGAAGCGGGCACTGGCCAGGAGGCGCAGCTCACAGAGCACTTGCGGCGTCATTTCCTGGGCTTCGTCGATGAGCGGCACCGGGGCAACGACTCGATTCGAGATGGCTGAGCCAGCGCCCGCACAACGCCTTGAAGCCGCCCCAGCGATTGGAGGGGCGCAGGGGGACAGCAGGTGTCGCCGAATTCGCGATAGAAATCGGCCAGGTTGCTTTGCGGGTGATTGATGGCGCCAACAGTGATGTCGGGGAGCTTTTTAAGGCGTCCGGCAAGCAGGCGCAAGACGATGCCCTTGCCGCTATCCGGATTGCCGTGGATCATGGCGAAGCCAGCCTCTCGCACGGCCGCGCTGCCGTTGCTGTCAGCCCGGTTCGCCTGGCCGACAGCAACGCCACCGCCAGCGATAAATACACGCGCCGTCCGAGAAAACGCACCGACATGGCCATCGTGCGCTTGCGGCACCGGCTGCAGCAGAAACTGAAACGCGATTCGTAGTCAGCCCGCGCCTCATTTTGGCAACCGCGGGGTTTGCGTGGATAGTCGGCTCGGTGGAAGACGCCGCCACACTGACATTTCCCCGCGCGTTTGCGCAGCCAGATCAATATCCATTCGCAGCAGTAATTGAAAACCCTGGGGTCTTGCAGCAGGATATGGCACACTTTATATGGTGTCTTGTAGTGGTCGAAAAGAGACTCCCCAAAAAGGGCCGTTTGTTCAAGGTTCTTGAGGGGGATCTTCTGCTCCCCATCATGCTACTTGACCAATTGAGTAGCAACCACCATCCATATCCCTGACCGTACTCTAATGGCTAGCAGGGCAAGCGACACCAGACGCGAAGTGCCCATAAACAGTTTTCACAAAGGTGGGCGCTATAGGCAATGCGATTTCTTCTCAAACGCGCTTTTCTCTTTTCCGCTGCAGTCTTTGACCGGATCAACCGAATGTTGATACGGATTCCATCTACTGTGCTACACGCGCGGCATGTCTTGATTGCTGTTTAGGTAAAGCCAGATATCCAGGGCTCATAGTCCCTTAATCTCAAGGAGACTGTCACCCACTCCCAAGCAGCAGTCTGGCTCGCCATGCTACTTGAAGCATCCTGGCTTGTGCATCACCAATGCACCGAGGTAAAAAAAATCTGCATTTGTCAGGTAGCCGACAGTCTCTGATTCTCGAATGACTGACCATTAAACCGGATGATTGCTGAGGACACCTCTTTCAGAGCAAATATCGATAAACGTCGACACTTGAACGGATAACGCCAATGGACCGAAAAACTTTTAATCTGACACTGACATGCAAGAACCGACCCGGTATCGTTGCTGCCATTTCTAACTACATTTTTGAAACTGGTGGTGATATCGAGGACGCACAGCAGTTCGACGATAAAAACTCTGGACATTTCTTCATGCGAGTCACGTTCAGCTGCGAGAAACACGACGCGGACATCGCACGGCTGCGCGCGGGGTTCATGCCTATTGTGGAGCGGTTCGGCTTGACTTGGCACTTGCGCTCTCCGCTCGAACTGCGACGCGTCATGATCATGGTCTCCAAACAAGATCACTGCCTGGTAGACCTTCTGTATCGTTGGCGTATTGGCGAATTGCCGATGATTATCAGCGGGATCGTTTCGAATCATCCGCGTGAAACATATTCGAATGTCGACTTTGGTGGCATACCGTTTCACCATCTTCCAATCGATAACACAACGAAGCTGGCACAGGAGCAGAAACTATGGCACCTAATTTGCGAAACCGGCACAGAAATGGTCGTCCTTGCCCGGTATATGCAGGTACTGTCGGACGATCTGTCGGCAAAGCTGTCCGGCTGGTGCATCAATGTGCATCACTCGTTTCTACCAGGTTTCAAAGGCGCCAAGCCGTATCATCAGGCATATGCTCGCGGTGTCAAACTGATAGGAGCGACTGCGCATTTCATTACAAGCGATCTTGACGAGGGCCCGATCATTGAACAGGACGTAACGAGAGTTTGTCATAGTGATGCGCCCGATGACCTTGTTCGCAAGGGGCGCGACCTAGAGCGCCAGGTACTGGCCCGTGGCCTGCGTTATTACCTCAACGACCGGGTCCTGATAAATGGAACGACGGCCGTCGTCTTTGCAGATTAACTTTTATAGATTCGCCAGGAGACCACATGACCGCACAGATGATTGATGGGGTAAAGATATCGACCGGACTGCTTGGCGATATCGCCCGTGACGTCGATGCATTTATTGCCTTGTTTGGCCGTCCACCCGGCCTTGCGGTAGTACTGGTTGGGGATGATCCAGCCAGCAGTGTTTACGTGCGCAGCAAGGCACAAAAAACCTTGGATGTCGGCATGCGATCTTTCGAACATCGTCTACCTGCAACAACGAGCGAGTCGGCGCTTCTTTCGCTTATTAGCGAACTTAACCGAATGGAGGAAGTGGACGGCATACTGGTGCAATTGCCATTACCCGCTCAGATCGACGAGCGAAGAGTGTTGATGGCAATCGACCCGGAAAAAGATGTCGACGGCTTTCACCCGATGAACGCCGGACTGCTCGCGACCGGTGGGGAGGCACTAATGCCCTGCACTCCACTTGGATGCATGATATTGGCAAGATCCGTTCTTGGTGATCTAACGGGGCTCGAAGCAGTCGTCGTGGGACGCTCAAACATTGTTGGAAAGCCGATGGCACAGCTATTAAGCATGGCAAACGCCACCGTAACAATCGCCCATTCCGGGACGCAAAATATCGCGGGTACATGTCGTCGCGCCGATTTGCTTATCGTCGCGGTCGGGCATCCGGAAATGGTGCGTGGCAACTGGATTAAGCCGGGAGCGGTTGTGATTGATGTGGGCATTAATCGGCTGGCCGCGCCGGAGCTAGGGCCTGGGAAGACACGTCTTGTCGGCGACGTAACCTTTCAAGAGGCAATAAAAGTAGTACGTGCCATCACACCGGTGCCAGGTGGAGTAGGACCAATGACGATAACCTGCCTGCTGCAAAATACCATGCTTGCCGCGCACCGGAGATCTGCTTCCGGAAAACAACCGGAGATCTGCTTCCGGCAGACGCTATCACATAGTCACGATGCGCCGTTCTCGTTACCATCTTGAGCAGGATATCGGTAACTACATTGCCATTGTTCCCAGAGCAGCCCAAATGGGCACACAAGTCATGATCTGGACTATCGAGATTGAGGATACGGAAACCCGATCACGGGTAGGCATCTGGGAGTATGAGCGAGAACCGCAGCCGATACGCACCCGTATTTCAATGCATGCTATTGCACCGGCGTTTCCACAAAAGATCCAGGACTGCCTAAACTACGAACTGGTTTGTCGGTGGATTTCCAATGAGTGGCCCAAGAAGCCGCATACCCTGCTGCTTGAGACCAGATTGCGCAAGCTAATGGATTTTGTCTTCAATTTCGACGCGCGCATCGAAATTGCTTTCCCATGACCGAAGAATCCGCGCGCAGCACCGACCAGGCGGGCCTGATGCCAGCGCTCCACCGGCTGCAGGACCAATTGGGGTACCTCCCTGACCATGCCATAGCGCAACTGGCCCAAGCACACAATGTCTCTCGCGCCGAGGTGATAGGCGTGATCGGCTTCTACCACGACTTCCGCCGCACCCCGCCCGGCCGTCGGCGGCTCCAGGTGTGCCGGGCGGAATCCTGCCAGGCCATGGGCTCCGAGCGCCTGGCTGCCCACATCTGCAGGCAGCTGGGCGTGGACTTCGGTGCCACCACGGCGGATGGTGCGGTCACGTTGGAAGCGGCCTACTGCCTGGGTAACTGCGCCTGCTCACCGGCGATCATGCTGGACGGCAAGCTGTATGGACGGGTCACCGCAGAACGCCTGGATGCCCTGCTGACGGAGGAGCAGCCCGCATGACCCCCCGCATTTTCATTCCTCGCGACTCCGGTGCCGTTTCAGTGGGCGCAGAGGCTGTTGCTCGGGCAATCGTCGCCGCAGCCCAGCACCGAGGCATACT
Source organism: Sulfuriferula plumbiphila (assembly GCF_009938015.1). Classification (NCBI taxonomy): domain Bacteria; kingdom Pseudomonadati; phylum Pseudomonadota; class Betaproteobacteria; order Nitrosomonadales; family Sulfuricellaceae; genus Sulfuriferula; species Sulfuriferula plumbiphila. Next base: position 2,130,053 of record NZ_AP021884.1, read on the forward strand.
CGTGGACATCGTGCGCAATGGTTCGCGCGGTCTCTACTGGCTGGAACCGCTGGTGGAAGTGGAAGTGGCCGGACAACGTATCGGATATGGTCCGGTTGATCTCAAGGACGTGCCCGGCCTGTTCGAATGCGGTTGGTTGCAGGGGGGGGCCCATGCGCTGTATCTTGGTCCAACCGAAGACATTCCTTATCTGCAGAACCAGGCCAGGCTCACCTTCGCCCGCATCGGCATAACCGATCCCCTGTCCCTGGATGATTATCGTGCCCACGGCGGTCTCATCGGACTGGAGCGTGCTCTGGGCATGAAGGCCGAGGACATCGTCGGCGCGATAGACACAGCGGGACTGCGCGGACGCGGCGGTGCGGGCTTCCCCACTGGCATCAAATGGCGCACGGTCATGAATACTGACGCCACTCAGAAATACATTGTCTGCAATGCCGACGAGGGCGACTCCGGCACCTTCTCCGACCGCATGCTGATGGAGGGCGATCCTTATTGCCTGATTGAGGGCATGATCATCGCTGGCCTGGCAGTGGGCGCGGACACCGGCTACATTTATTTGCGCTCGGAATATCCAGACGCCTGGGATGTATTGGACAACGCCATCATCAGCGCCTGCCGGGAAGGCCTGCTGGGCGATGACGTGATGGGTTCCGGCCGCCGTTTCGAGCTGCATCTGTTCAAGGGTGCCGGCGCTTACGTGTGCGGCGAGGAGACCTCGCTATTGGAGAGCATCGAGGGCAAACGCGGTCTGGTACGCGCCAAGCCGCCGCTGCCCGCACTGAAGGGCCTGTTCGGACGCCCCACGGTGGTGAACAACGTCATCACCCTGGCCAGCGCGCCCTGGATCCTGGCGCATGGCGGTGAGGCCTACAAGGACTACGGATGGGGCCGCTCCCGCGGCACGCTGCCGTTCCAGTTGGCCGGCAATCTCAAGCACACCGGCCTGGTGGAAGTGCCGTTCGGCATCACTCTGAATGAACTGCTGTACGACTACGGGGGCGGCTCAGCCAGCGGCCGGCCACTGCGCGCGGTGCAGGTGGGCGGCCCACTGGGCGCCTATCTGCCCGCATCCCGTTTCGACTTGCCCCTGGACTACGAGGCCTTCGCCGCCGTGGGTGCCTCAGTGGGCCACGGTGGCATCGTGGCCTTCGACGACAGCGTGGACATGGCGAAAATGGCCCGCTACGCCATGGAGTTCTGCGCCATCGAATCCTGCGGCAAATGCACGCCTTGCCGAATCGGCTCCGTGCGCGGGGTAGAACTGCTCGACGGCATGATCGCGAGCCGTCCCCAAGCTGTCAACGACGACACTTTGCTGCGCGATCTTTGTCAAACCATGCTGGAAGGATCGCTTTGCGCCATGGGCGGCATGACCCCCTATCCGGTACTGTCCGCCCTCGATCACTATCCGGAAGACTTCGGCCTGGCGCCGAAACGAGAGGAGACCGCTACATGAGCCTGCATTCCCACAACGACCGGGGCACCCCTGCCCGCACATCCCCCCAGCAAGTCACCTTGCGCATTGATGGCATCCCCGTCACCGTAGCGGCCGGCACTTCGGTCATGCACGCAGCCGCCGAGGCCGGCATCGATATCCCCAAACTCTGCGCCACGGAACAGCTGGAGGCTTTTGGCTCCTGCCGCCTGTGCGTGGTGGAGGTAAAGGACCGGCGCGGATACCCCGCCTCCTGCACGACGCTGGTAGATGAGGGGATGGAGGTCACCACGGAAAGTGACGCCCTGTTCCGCCTGCGCCGGGGTGTGATGGAACTGTATATCTCCGACCACCCGCTGGACTGCCTGACCTGCTCTGCCAACGGCGACTGCGAACTGCAGGACATGGCAGGCCGGGTGGGCTTGAGAGAAGTACGCTACGCCGACGGCCACAACCACCTCTCCGAAAGCGCGGACAACTCCAACCCCTATTTCGCCTATGACCCGTCCAAGTGTATCGTTTGCTCCCGCTGTGTGCGGGCCTGTGACGAAATCCAGGGCACCTTCGCGCTGACCACCACGGAACGCGGTTTCGACAGCCGCATCGCGGCGGCCGGGGGGGACGATTTTCTGTCTTCCGAGTGCGTCTCCTGCGGTGCGTGTGTCGCGGCCTGCCCGACGGCGGCGCTGATGGACAAGTCCGTCATCGCGTTGGGCCAGCCCCAGCGCAGTGTCACGACCACCTGCGCTTACTGCGGCGTGGGCTGTTCACTGAAGGCCGAGCTGCAGGGCGAGAAGGTGATCCGCATGGAGCCGGATACCGCGGGCGGCGCCAATCACGGTCACGCCTGCGTCAAGGGCCGCTTCGCCTGGGGCTACGCCACCCACGCGGATCGCATCACCACACCGATGATCCGCAAATCCATTCGCGGCCCGTGGCGCGAGGTAAGCTGGGAGGAGGCCATTGCCTACACCGCGTCCGAATTCAAGCGTTTGCAAACCCAATACGGCGCGGAATCGATCGGTTCAATCACGTCCTCTCGCTGTACCAACGAGGAAACCTACCTGGTGCAGAAACTGACCCGCACTGCTTTCGGCACGAATAACGTGGATACCTGCGCCCGGGTCTGTCATTCACCCACTGGTTACGGTCTCAAGCAGACCTTGGGCGAGTCCGCGGGTACCCAGGATTTCGATTCGGTGATGGAGGCTGACGTAATCCTGTTGATCGGTGCCAATCCCACCGACGGACATCCGGTGTTCGCCTCGCGCATGAAACAGCGCCTGCGTCAGGGTGCCAAACTGATCGTCGCTGACCCCCGCGCCATCGACTTGGTGGACACCCCGCACGTGCGCGCCGCCCATCACCTGAAACTGCTGCCCGGCACCAACGTGGCCCTGGTCAATGCGCTGGCCCACGTCATTGTCAGCGAGGGATTAGTGGACGAGGCCTTCGTGGCCGGGCGCTGCGAAGCGGAAGCCTTTGCCAAATGGAAGACTTTCATCGCCGATCCGCGCCATGCTCCCGAGGCCACCGAGGCTGTCACCGGCGTGCCGGCCAAGGAGATGCGCGCCGCCGCGCGGCTCTACGCCACCGCTCGCAACGGCGCCATCTATTACGGCCTGGGGGTCACCGAGCACAGCCAGGGCTCCACCATGGTCATGGGCATCGCCAACCTGGCCATGGCCACCGGCAACATCGGCCGGCCCGGCGTGGGTGTGAACCCGTTGCGCGGCCAGAACAACGTGCAAGGCTCGTGTGACATGGGCTCCTTCCCCCACGAGTTGCCGGGCTACCGCCACGTCTCCGACGACCTCACCCGCAAGCTGTTCGAGTCGGCCTGGGGGGTACCGCTCAGCAACGAACCGGGCTTGCGAATCCCAAACATGTTCGACGCCGCCATTGCCGGCAGCTTCAAGGGCCTGTACGTGCAGGGCGAGGACATCGCCCAGTCCGACCCCGACACCCAGCACGTCACTGCCGCCATGGAAGCGCTGGAATGCCTGGTGGTGCAGGATTTATTCCTGAACGAGACGGCCAAGTTCGCCCACGTATTCCTTCCCGGCGCCAGCTTCCTGGAGAAGGACGGCACTTTCACCAACGCCGAGCGGCGCATCTCCCGGATCAGGAAAGTGATGCGTCCTCTGGCCACTTACGCTGACTGGGAGGTGACCCAGATGCTGGCCAACGCTCTGGGCTACCCCATGCACTATGCGCATCCGTCCGAAATCATGGACGAGATCGCCCGGCTGACGCCCACCTTCCACGGCGTGAGCTACGCCAGGCTGGACCGCCTGGGCAGCATCCAGTGGCCCTGCAACGAAGCACATCCCGAGGGCACGCCCACCATGCACGTGGAGGAATTCGTGCGCGGCAAGGGGCGCTTCATACTCACCGAGTACGTGGCCTCTGAAGAGCGCGTCAATCGCCGCTTCCCCCTGCTGCTTACCACGGGGCGCATCCTTTCCCAGTACAACGTGGGTGCCCAGACCCGGCGTACCGCCAACACCGTGTGGCATCCGGAGGACATCCTGGAACTGCACCCGGCAGATGCTGAGGACCGGGGCATCCGGGATGGCGACTGGGTAGGCGTGCAAAGCCGCGCCGGCGAAACCGTGCTGAGAGCGAAAATCAGCGAGCGCATGCAGCCCGGCGTGGTCTACACCACCTTCCACTGGCCCGGTTCCGGGGCCAACGTGGTGACCACCGAGAACTCCGACTGGGCCACTAACTGCCCCGAGTACAAGGTGACCGCGATACAAGTCTCACGGGTGGAGCAACCCTCAACGTGGCAGAAGGAATACGCCCGTTTCAGCGAAGAGCAGTTGGCCCTGCTGCGGCCGGTGTCCGCCCATGCGCCCGTGTGACCTTCCCGAGCCAGCTTTGACCCTGCCTGCAGCCATGCTGGAAGTCGTGGTGCGGGAATCCGGCAGTGAACGCATCGATACCGTGCCGGAAGAAGTGCCGGTGGCCCTGTCTTACAACGGCATCTCTCATGCCGTCATGCTGACCAGCCCCGCGGATCTGGAAGACTTCGGCCTGGGTTTCAGCCTGAGCGAAGGCATCCTGACCCAGCCTTCTGAACTCTACGACCTGGAGCTGGAAGTCAGCGAGCATGGCGTGGTCGTACAAATGCGCGTCTCAGAGGAGCGTTTTGTCGGCCTCAAGGCGCGGCGCAGGACGCTGTCAGGACGTACCGGCTGCGGCCTGTGCGGGATAGAAAGCCTGGATCAGGTGGCTCGCCCACTGGCGCCTTTGGCCGCCGGGCAACCCATGCCCGCCGCGTCCATGCACAACGCACTGCGTCAACTCCAGCTCAACCAGCCTCTGCGTGCCAGCACTGGCGGGGTTCATGCCGCAGCCTGGGCGGACCGGGCGGGCAACCTGCTGGCGGTACGCGAGGACGTAGGACGCCACAACGCCCTGGACAAACTCATCGGCGCAATGATCCACATGGACGCAGATCCGCGACAAGGCTTTGCGCTGGTAACCAGCCGGGCCAGTTTCGAAATGGTGCAGAAGGCCGCCAGTGTCGGTATCCCCCTACTCGCAGCAGTTTCCGCGCCAACCGGCTACGCCATACGCCTGGCCCGGGAAACGGGGCTAACCCTGGCCGGATTCGTGCGTTCTGACCGCCACATCCTCTACGCGCATCCCGAGCGCATCACGGAATGAACCCGCTATGAACATCGCGAGACTGATACACATGGCGAACCAGATCGGTAATTTTTTTGAAACCGATCCGGATCGCACCATCGGAATGGCCGGTGTGGCCAACCATCTAACCCATTTCTGGGAACCGCGCATGCGCAAAGCACTCATCGCCCACCTGGATACACCAGGCAAGACCGATCTAAGCCCTTTCGTCAGGGAGGCCTTGAAACTCCACCGCAAACAGCTACTGGTTGACAAGGAGCCCGCATGAGCCAGGCATTCATTGCACTAGGCGGCAATCTGGACCATCCTGCCAATCTGATCCGCGCTGTATTTGCTGAACTGGATCGCCTGCCCGGATGCCGCCTGCTACGGGCCTCTTCCCTGTATCGCACGGCGCCGGTAGGCTATGATTTCCAGCCCGATTTCATCAATGCCGTCGCCCTGCTTGAAACCACATACCCTCCCCATGCGCTCTTAATGGAATTGCTGGCCATGGAAACTCGCCATGGGCGCGTACGTAGCATTCGCAATGGTCCGCGTACGCTAGACCTGGATCTTCTGCTTTACGATGACCTGATCCTTGATGATGCCACCCTCACCTTGCCTCACCCACGCATGCACATGCGCCCCTTCGTTCTCGTTCCCTTATTGGAGATCGCACCCAATAGCGTCATACCGCTTCGTGGCCCCGCCGCCTCGATGCTTGCAGCACTTGCCGATCAGGACGATATCTGGCGTGTCGATGGAGAGGAATTCGACAAAGGCTTCCAGATACTATGCGCACTCGGCCAAGGCATGGTGCCAATCTCCCGCAAAGAAACAATAATGTGATCCTTTTCCTATAGTTAAGCCAAGCTGATTCAAATTCTCGTTGGCGCTGCGTTCCCAAGAGGCATAGGGATGAGCGAAGAATGCAGTCTGCATCGAGCTTCCCGGCGATCCGCTCATGCTGGGCGAACTCACGGCCGTTGTCGGTCGTCAGCGTATTAACGCAGGCCGCAAAAGGTGTCAGCAGATAGATCATGGTATCCAACCGCCTGTACGGTCTTGAACGGGACATGGGCGATCAGGGCGTAACGGGACTTGCGTTCGTTGAGCGTGAGGAACGCCTGTTGCTGACCGGCACCAATGACCAGATCGCCCTCCCAGTTGCTGAAACGCTTGCGGCTGTTAACGATGGCCGGGCGCTGCTCGGATCGATACCTGGTTGGGGATGGTGCCGCGTCGCTCGCGACCCCCATAGCGCTTCCTGCGCGCCTTTTGACAGCGCAGGGCGCGGTGCAGGGCGCTCCGCGTTTGTCGGCGTAGAGCGTTGGTAGATGGCCTCGTGGCTCGCCGAGGGTAGACCGCGCTGCTTGAGTCGGCCGCAGATCTGCTCCGGGCTCCACAGTTCGCCGAGCCGCTCGTCGGCAAAGGCCCAAGTCTCATCAGAAATGCGAGGACCGTTCTCACAGGCTGGCATCCGGGCCTGTGAGAACTCATGCGCCTGCTTCGGCCGGTAGCCGCGCAGACCCCGATTTCGGTGGAGCTCGCGGCTGATGGTGGATGGATGCCGGTTCATCACTCGGGTGAGATGTGTGTAGTTCATTCCAGGCAACTTTGACTTGGCGGTCGAGGGGCTCGGATGCTATCGCATCTCACTCTCCCAGCCCATTAATCAGAGTTGCACTTCGAATTTGAACTCGCCCACTAACTAAGGATGCTCTGAACAACCCCATCCACCGCGCAGCGGCAGGCGGCGCTGCTTTAAATTTCAAATCAGCCACGCGAAATGCTTAATAAGCGCCTATTCCCGCGCTGTTTTTAGAGTTTTTAGCCCCGTTCAGGCCGCTTTCCTGATTTCCAGGCGCACTCATCCCGGTAGTGCCCTCAGTTTGTGCCGCGCCATCCACAGATTGGATAGCGCAAACAGGGTGATGAGCTGGGCCGTATTCTTCTTCAATCCTTTGTAGCGCACCTTGGCGAATCCGAACTGGCGCTTGATCACCCGGAACGGGTGCTCTACCTTGGCGCGGATACCCGCCTTGAGTTTCTCCAACTGGTCGATCAATGCATCAATGGGTTTGTCCTTGTCCAGCGCCCGGCGCTTGCCCGGGCGCATGGCGATGTGCCAGTTGATACTCGCTTTGGCGTCCGGGCGTTTGGCGGCACCCTGGTAACCGGCATCGCCATACACTTCTGTTTCCTCGCCATGCAACAGCCCATTGGCTTCGATCACGTCATGCACATGGCCAGCCGTGCCGCGCACGGTATGCACCAGTCCGGAATCGGCATCCGCACCAATGTGGGCTTTCATGCCGAAGTACCATTGATTGCCTTTTTTGCTGGAATGCATTTCGGGGTCGCGGGTCTTGTCTTTGTTCTTGGTCGAGGTGGGCGCCGGGATCAGGGTGGCGTCCACCACGCTGCCGACTTTGAGCAGCAGGCCTTGCTGGATCAGCAGCTGATTGACGGTGGCGAGAATCTGTTCGGCCAGCTGGTGGTGCTCGAGCCGGTGGCGAAAGCGCAGGATGGTGCTCTCGTCAGGCAGGCGGGCATAGTCTTCGAGTTGGGCAAATTCGCGGTACAGCGGGACGTCGAAGAAGGCTTCTTCCATGCCCGGATCGGACAGGCTGAACCATTGCTGCATGAAGTGGATGCGCAACATGGTTTCGAGCGGGAACGGCGGACGCCCGTTGTTGCCTTGGGGGTAGTGCGGGGCAATCAGCTTGACCAGCGCTGCCCACGGTACGACGTGTTCCATCTGCTCGAGAAATTCACGCTTGCGCGTGCGCTTGAGACTGAGGTCTAGATTCAGGGTGGTTTGTTTCATGGGCTTAATATTGCCACAATGGACTCGGGTGCGGGGCGCAGAAGTGGGGGTTTTGCAGAGTTTCCCTTACATGGCTTTTTTACGATGTTCTTGCAGACATTAGCCAGAACTATTACCCGACGAACTGAAGCGAAGGTGAAGTTACATTAAGCGAAGTTGTATTAGCATCAATTTATGTGGAACCCAATTTTCACCCGGCGCCCCCGAGTTCGACAGTTAAACGCACAAGTCATTGATCATTATGGGTGCGACTATAAAACGCTCCACTATGCGTGAGTCCGGCGATGACCGAGACAGGGTTCCAGTTGAAGTGAAACTGGATGATGGGCGTCTGTCCTCTGGGTGCCCAAGTGCGCACCCGGGTGGGTTTCTCGCTGATCCCCGACTCGTCGACAAAGACGATCAGGCGGCCTTCTCGCCGGGCTTTTTCTTAAGACTGGGCCAGCTGCTGCGCTTCCAGGCGCGCACCGCATCCGCGTCGCGCTCAATCGCCCGCTTCTCTGGTTTTTGCGGGCTAAAGCCCAGCGCGCCCAGGATGCGCCAGACCTGGGTCTGGCCAAAGCGCACGCCATGCATGCGTTCAATGACAGCGCCCACGCGCTTGAGCGTCCACAGTTCGGTGCCAAATCAATGCTCGGTGGGGCTTGCAGGAGGGCTGCACGCGCCGCCGCCCACTGCTGCGCATCCAGCCGGGCCGGGCGACCTCGCTCAGGCACGGTTCGCAACGCATCGATGCCGCCTTCATCGAGCAGCCGTTTCCATTACAAAACCGCGGACACCCTCGGAGGCTTTGCCCGGGGATACTTACTGTGTGAAGCACATCAAGCGACAACACCGAAGCGTTATCTAACTTTTCCCGACTATCTTTGAAAAGCCTTAATACTCGAGAAGCGGCTTCAAATGGTAATTTTCCTGTCTTTACACGATAACAATTATCATTTATATTTACGCTTTATTCGGTAATTGCCTAATTAGCTACTTATCCAAGGAGAAGCCATGTTATTCCGTTTTATGCTGGCCGTTGCCCTACCAGGCGCATTCGCGCTGTCCGGCTTCGCGCTTGCCGCCGACCCGTTGCCGGTGCTGGTGATTCATGGACAGCAGTTCGAACCCCGTGAGCTGGCTCTCCTGGCAGGCACCAAACTTAAGCTCGTTGTTCGCAACCGGGACGCGCTCCCGGCCGAGTTCGAGAGCTACGACCTGTCCCGAGAGGTGCTTGTGCCGGCAAATAGCGAAGTAACGATCTACGTGGGGCCCTTGGAGCCCGGGCGCTACCAGTTCTTCAATGACTTCAACCGTGCGATGCAAGGTACGGTTGTGGCGAAGAGGAACTGAGCGTGCTAGCGACCGCGATCATTATGTTCCGGGAGGTACTGGAGGCAGCACTTATCATTGCCATCGTACTCGGTGCGAGCCGGGGTATTGTGGGTCACGGTCGCTGGGTGGCCGCGGGCGTAGGGATGGGGTTGCTTGGGGCGTCCATCGTGGCGATTCTCGCTGCCGAGATTTCGTCTACCTTTTCCGGTAACGGTCAAGCGATTCTTGACGCGGGGATTCTGCTGAGCGCCGTGGCCATGCTCACCTGGCACAACGTATGGATGAGCGCACATGGTCGCCAGCTCGCCGCCCGGCTGTCTGCTGTTGGTGCGGATGTGCAAACGGGCAGGCGGCCCCTCGCTGCCCTGCTCGTCATTACCCTCGTGGCGGTGATGCGCGAAGGCTCGGAGGCGGTCTTGTTTCTCTGGGCGATTGCCGCCGGCGGAGGCCAAAATGTAAATATGGTTTTGGGTGGGGTGGGTGGCGTCGCAGCCGGCGTTCTGGTGGGGTTCTTGTTGTACCGCGGCTTGCTGCGCATTCCTGCCCGGCATTTCTTCTCGATCACCAGTTGGCTGATTCTCCTCTTGGCAGCAGGCCTTGCTGCGCAGGCGGCAGGATTTCTCAATCAAGCGGGGCTGCTGCCAGCGCTGGGAAATACAGTGTGGAACACCTCTCATATTCTGAGCCAGACCAGTCTAACCGGCCAGTTTCTGCATATCCTCGTGGGGTATGTGGCTCGCCCATCGGGGATTCAACTCGTGTTTTACGTCGGAACGCTCCTGACCATCTTGCTTCTGATGCGTTCCAGGGAGTGGAGGCGTATGACGCGGGTGCGAGCGGAGGAAGGGACGCCAGGAATCTCTGATTGACTGGCAGGCTGTTCCCGTGCAACTCGTCGCGGACGGTGACAGCCACCGCGGCGTCTTTTGAATCAGTTGAAGGAATTGGATGTGTGAAAACAAATATGTTTTTTAAAATCATGCAAGCTGGGGGTGGTCGACCTATCGGAAATTGGTTTGCAGCGGTTACTGCGGCACTGACCGTCGTACTGACACACGGCGCGCGCGCGGATGACTTCATCGTTTACTCGCCCTACGTGACCAAAGGGCAAAACGAGATCGAATTGCGTGGTTTTACCTACCGGGATGGCAGCGCCGACACCAACGGTGCGGGGGGCTACGAATTGGCGATTTCCCATGCGTTCACCAGTTGGTGGAAGCCGGAATTGTATTTAGGGCGATTCGAGCGCAATCCCGGCGCGACAACGCATTTGGTGGGCTATGAGTTCGAGAACACCTTCCAGCTCGCATCTGCCGGGGAATTCTGGGCGGACCCCGGGTTCCTGCTGTCCTACGAATCCAACAAGCAGCATGGCACGCCGGATGCCGTCGAATTCGGGCCTCTTTTCGAGAAGCGCTCCGGGCGGATAGATCAGCGCCTGAATCTGATCTGGGAGAAACAGGTCGGCACCGGGGCAAGCGGGAAATACGCGCTCCGTTCCGCGTACAGCGTTAACTATCGAATCAACGTCAAGTTTGCACCGGGTCTTGAAGCCTACTATCGACCCGGCGACAATGCCTACCAAATTGGCCCGTTCTTGAGCGGGGAACTCCCCGCTACTGCGGGTAGCGAGTTTGAGTACAGTGCGGGCGTAGTTTTCGGCGTCAATCGGGGCGCGCCGGATCAGACCTTTGTCGCCCGCCTGGAATATGAGTTCTTTTGAGGACGTTGTGGATGAGGCTATGCGCAATGCTTTGATGGCTTATAAGAAGCGCTGAATTTGCCAGGGTCAAGGCTGTTAACCCTTGCAATGCACCAGGAGCGTCCAAACCGTGCGGGCGTTCTGTTCGCCAACGCGACCGCCGCCACGTTCTTGTTGCGCAGGCCCATCAACTGCGCCAGCCGACTGTCTGCATGCCCCAGCTTGCGTTCGGACACCCCGGATCACCGCCCTGGCATCGCGAACTTCCACGCAATCACACAAAAACACTTGATGCGCCGCCCTGGTCATGGTCGAGTGTGGTTGAACTCGTGGCGCGCCACGCGGGCGCATATCTCGAACAATGTCGAAAATACGCGATGGTATGATAAATGTCCGGTTCTCCAAACCGGATGTCAATGAGCATCAAGGACTTCCCGGTTTCAGCGGCAAATTCTGTCAGTCGGTAACTGATATAAACATTTACTGCAAGGAAACTAAAGATGAAAATGGGCGTTTGACACGGGCACTTACGTCGAGGATACTTTGGATCGCGGTTGAATTTCCTATCCTTACCATTGCCGCGCGACAAAGCCATCGGTGGCGCGCCACCGGCAGCGAAGCGCATGGCGCCCCTTCCCGTTTCACCTTACGGGGCAGCCCGCGAGTACAAACTTGGCGGCAACCGTCGACGGAACCTGTCCACCCAAGAGATCACCGCGCCATGTCCAACACCTCCGGCTCCCGCACCGTGGTCTATGCCGCTCTCGCCGGCAATCTGCTGATCGCGATCAGTAAATTTGTCGCGGCGGCGCTCTCTGGCAGTTCGGCGATGTGGAGCGAGGGCGTGCATTCGCTGGTCGACACGATCAACGAACTGCTGTTACTGTATGGCCTGCATCGCGCCAAGGCGCCAGCGGACTCGACCCATCCGTTCGGCTATGGTCGCGAGCTGTATTTCTGGAGCTTTATCGTCGCGTTGCTGGTGCTGGTGCTCGGTGCCGGCGTGTCGCTGTTCGAGGGCATCGCACATTTGCGCCAGCCCGAGGCGATGACCGATCCGCGCATCAATTATCTCGTGCTCGGTGTATCGATGCTGTTCGAGGGCGCTTCGTGGCTCGTCGCACTACGCGAGTTCCGCGCGACCAAGGGACGCGTGGGTTATTTCGAGGCGTTCCGCAAGAGCAAGGATCCCAGCACGTTCACCGTGTTGCTGGAGGACAGCGCCGCCCTGCTGGGCCTGCTGATCGCATTCGCTGGCATCCTCGGCTCGCAGTTGCTCGACGAACCGTGGCCGGATGGTGCGGCCTCGATCGGCATCGCCCTCGTGCTCGTCACCTCGGCGACGCTGCTGGCGCGCGAGAGCAAGGGCCTGCTGATCGGCGAACCGGCACATCCGCGAGTGCGCGAATCAATCCTCGCCATCGCGGCGGCCGATCCCGGCGTGCGCAGCGCGAACGGCGTGCTGACCATGCAGATGGGCCCCCACCAGGTGGTGGCCGCACTCAGTGCGGAGTTCGAAGACGCACTGACCACGCCGCAGATCGAGGCCTGCATCAACCGCATCGAAAAGAACGCCAAGGCCTCGCATGCGGAAATCGTCACCCTGTTCGTCAAGCCGCAGACCGCGGAAACCTGGCGGGCCCGGCGCAAGGCGATCGAGCGCGACAGCAAGCCGGGTGGGGACGCCGCATGATCGACGCGATTTGCCACCAGCGTGCCACGCGGCCCGGTGCCGACACGAGATGAGGGCGATGTCGCAGTTCTCGCTGTTCGCCACCGGTCCGCAGATACTGCTCGACGACGTCAGCGGACGCATCGTCTACAAGCCCTGAGCTGATCACTGCCGCAACCCGGCACAGGACCCTGAGCGACTCAAGCCGTTCAACGCTTTTAGCCGGTCGCATTCAATGCCCGCAACGCGCGCTTCCAGGTTGCGCCGCTGGTCCTGGAAAGTGCCATAGAACAAGGCGTCGCCCACCACCGTGATGGGTGCCACCCGGACCCCGTAGGGGCAGAGCCTGCATTGTGGATAAGTTCAGTGAGAGACAAAAATATCGCTTGGAGACAATGACGGAGACAGAAGAAAAACCGGGGCAGCGCCGTTCCGCTGCGTGTGAAAGGTTACCTTCTTAAACTCGACTCAATGACGGATCCACTTTGGGCGATACCGCCATTGGCAAGAACCATCCAGGGGGTACTGATAGCCCCATCCATCACCGGCCACGCAAAGTGCCTGGATTTAGAACGCCGCACGAAGTATTCTTCGGGGTGGAAATGCGCTACACCAGGCCACCCCCATTAGTTATGGCACTTTGAACTTGAATCCGTGTGGTTTATGACATTCAGCCCAATTTTTTTGCAGATTCTGCAGGTCCTCACGGTTCTTGCACTTTCACCACTGTTGCATGGATTTATTGTGCGCATGGAAGAGCGGGTGCAGATGAGTGCCGGCCCTTCGATCTTCCAACCCTACCGCGACCTGTGCAAATATTTTTCCAAAGAACTGGTGGTGCCCCGCGATGCCTCGTGGGTGTTTCTGTTGACACCCATCGTCGCATTCACCGCGATGCTGACCGTGCCTCTGCTCATTCCTGTGCTCACCAACTACCCGCTCCCCCTATCGGACATGGGCGATATTTTGGGCGGCGGTTTGATTCTCACCCTGGGCAGTTTCGCCCTGCTGCTGGCCGGGCTGGATACGGGACAGCCATTCGGCGGGCTGGGTTCGAGCCGGGCGGTGATGCTGACGGTGCTGGCCGAGCCGACCCTGATTCTGGTGCTGGTCGGCATTACCTTTCTCGATCACGCCATGCTGCCCTTTGTGGCCAATCATCTTTTGGTGAGCCAGCCGGCCGCGTTCTTGAGCCCGACGCACATTTTTCTGACTCTGGCGTTTCTGATTCTGCTGACGGTGGAAACCGACCGCCTGCCGATTCATTCGACGATTCCCTACGAGATTTACATGATCGACGAGGCGCGCATCCTCGAATACAGCGGCCCACTGCTGGGGTTGCTCAAATGGGCGAGTTGGATGAAGCAGTTCATCCTCTACACGATTTTTCTCAACGTGTTCCTGTTTCCCTGGGGACTGGCGACGAACGGCCATTGGCTCAGCATCCTCGGCGCGAGCGCGATGATTCTCCTGAAATACGCCGGTCTCGGCTTATTCATGGTCGGCGTGGATACCGCGCAATCCCGCCTGCGGTTTTATCGCTATCAAGAACCGCTGGCACTGTCGTTTCTGTTTGCGGTGCTGGCGATCGTGGCGGCGCAATTATGAACGCTGCGCCAGGGGCTTATTCATTATGCTGATTCTGCACCTCGACCCGATTGCGACTTCGCTGATGAGCCTGTTGATCGTGATTGCGCTTGTCCTTGCCTTTGTGATGCTCGGTTCGCATTGGCTGCGTAATCATGTGTTGGCCTTCGCCGCCGAATCCTGGGTCATCGCTGGGTTATCCGCACTGGTTGGTTATTATGGGCATTTCTACGAACTCTTCCTGATCGCGGGGCTGACCGCGCTGTTTCGTGGCAGCCTGCTGCCGTATCTGTTGATGCGGCTGGTGAACCGGCTCGATATGCACCGCGAATTCACACCGATTCTTAACCCTTCAACCACCCTCGTGCTGGGCGCGGCGCTGATGGTTTTTGCCTATCTCGTCGCCGATCGCATTGGGCAATCCCTGGGGCTGGAAAGCAAAATTGCTGTACTGGCGCTGATGGCACTCCTCGGGCTCAAGCTGATCGGTTTTCTGATGTTGGTGTTGCGACGCGAAGCCTTGAGCCATGTGCTCGGCCTGCTCGTCATCGAAAACGGAATTTTTCTCGGCTCGCAAATTCTCGTGCCCGGGATGCCGATGCTGCTGGAACTCGTGATCCTGTTTGATTTGCTGATTATCGTCCTGACCTTCGGACTCTTGATGCGCTACCTCAAGGAACACGCCGGAACGACCAGTTCGGCCGATTTGCGGAGACTGACGGGATGACTGCTCCATCACCCCACGGGCTGATCGGCCTGCTGATCGCCCTGCTCTGGCTCACGCCCGCCCTCGCCATCGCCGGCATCGCGCTCACCCGGCGGCCGCGCTGGGCAGAATGGCTGAACCTCATCGCCGCCGGGCTGGTATTCGCCGAAACGCTGGCGCTGCTGATATGCTCCAGCACGCTGACCACACCCGCGATTCTGCTCGGCCATGCCCTGATCTTGTCGCCCTTGGGTGCCTGGGTGCTGCTGTGTGTCGGCACCGTCTACCTCTTGGCCTCGATCTACGCCACCGGGTACATGCGGATGCTGCCGGAAGAAGCGCCCCGCCTGCCGCTGTTCTATGCCCTGCTCGCAGCCTTTGCCTTGAGCATGCTCGTCGCGCCCCTGCTCAATTCGCCGGGGCTGTACTGGATCGCCATCGACCTGACGACGATCATCAGTGCGTTTCTGGTCGGCTTTGAACGCGCGCCCGAACCCATTGAGGCCGCCTGGAAATATATTGTGATCGTTTCGGCGGGGCTATCGCTCGCCCTGCTCGGGATCGTGCTGTTCTACTGGGGCGGCAGCTTTGCTGCCGGCATGGTCTACGACCTCACTTGGCGCAAGCTGGCCGAACTCGCCCCCGGCATGGCCCCGCCGCTCGCGGCTCTGGCGTTTTTGCTGGTACTCGCCGGCTTTGGCACCAAGGTCGGGCTGGTACCGATGCACACCTGGCTCCCCGATGCGCATAGCGAAGGCCCCGCGCCAGTGTCTGCGATGCTCTCCGGGGCGTTGCTCAATACCGCGTTGCTGGGCATCGTCCGGTTCATGACGGCGATGGATGACAGCCCGGTTGCGCCGCTAGCGCATACCGCGCTCATCCTGATTGGGCTTTTGTCTTTGCTGGTTGCGGCGCTCTTCATCGTGCGCCAGACCGGAATCAAACGCCTGATGGCGTATTCCTCAGTCGAGCATATGGGTGTGCTGGCCATCGGCTTTGGTATCGGCGGGCCGATCGGTTTTGCGGCCGCAATGTATCACATGCTCAACCATTCACTGACCAAATCCCTGATGTTCTTCGGCGCGGGCAATCTGATGCGGGCCTACGAAACCAAAGACATGGCGCAGATGCAGGGTTTTCTGCGGCATTTCCCGATGATGGGGCTACTGTTTTTAGCCGGCGCCGTCGCCATCACCGGTGCTCCGCCGTTTGGCCTGTTCCGCTCTGAATTCGAGGTGGTGCGGGCGGGGCTGGCCAGCGGATATGTCTGGGAGATTCTGTTCATGGCGTTGTTGTTGATCCTGATTTTCGCCGCATTTTTAAACCACATCCGGCGCATGGCCTTCGGCGCGACGGGACAAATCGCTCCGCAACCCATCAATCGTCACCTCTCGTGCTGGCAAACGCTGCCCATGTGGCTGGCGCTGATCCCGACGCTGCTGTTTGGTCTGTGGTGGCCGGATGCCTTTACCCGGTTTTTCCATCTGGCGCGGACGATGCTGCCATGAATCCCTGTCGCACCCGAATCATCACCGTCGATCAACTGCTGCCCGAGGCCGAAGCGCTGCATGCACGCGGCGCGCGCTTTCAAATGGCCTGGGCCGAGCGCGGCATGCAGGGCGGCACCGATGTGCATTACCTTGTCGCGCCACCGCTATCGGCGGGCGCGGCGAGCACTGCCGCAATGTTTGAGTGCCTGACGCTCCAGAACGTGCGGGAACTACCCACGCTGACCCACGTGATTCCACTGCTCGGCTGGTACGAGCGCGAGATCATGGATCAACACGGCTTGATCTGCACCGGCCACCCCCAACCCTGGCCTCTGTTGTTCCATCCGGGCCACCTTCCGCGCACGCCTTTGCTGGCCGATGCCGCCGAGAACCTGCCGGACGACGACGCGCCCATCTCATCCAGCAATGCCCCCGATGTGTTCGATGAGCATGACCCCCCCGGTCTCGGGCTGCCGGAAATCACCGGCGGACAAAAACAGGTGCAATCGCTGATCTGGGGGCCGGTTCGGGCGGATGTGGTCGAAACTGGCGCTTTCGGTTTTGCCTATGTCGGGGAATTGATTCTGCATCACCAGCCCCGGCTGTTCTTCAAGCATCGGCAAATCGAGGCCCGCATGGCCGGCCGTTCGGCCGATCAGGGGCTCTTTCTGGCCGAACGGGTTTCCGGGGTGGGCAGTGTCGCCCACGCTCTGGCTTTCGCCCAGGCAGTAGAAACCGCCAGCGGCTGCGCCGTTCCGGAACCGGCACACTGGTTGCGGGTCCTCTTGCAAGAACTCGAACGGCTTTACAACCACCTGCATTATTTCGGCCTGCTCGCCAAGACCACCACCCTCAAGGTGGCCTCGGCCGAAGGATTCTGGCTGGAAGAACAGCTCAAACAAATCCTCGGACGACTCACCGGCAGCCGTTTTGGGCGTGGCTTGATCGTGCCGGGCGGCCTGCGCCGCACGTTCTCTGCCCAGGCACTCGAAACGACGCAGCGCGCCCTGCTCGCCCTGCGTCCGCGCGTCGCCGCCTATCTTGCACGAATGAATCGCACCGCCAGCCACCTCGATCGCCTGATCAGCACCGGTGTGCTCGACCGCAAAACCGCGCTCGATCAGGGGGCAACCGGCCCAGTGGAACGGGCTTCAGGCCTTGATCGCGATTTGCGCCGCGACCATCCTTATGCGGCCTGGCCGCATCTTGATTTTACGGTCACTACCGCCGCGGCGGGGGATGCCCAAGCCAGAGCCGCGGTGCGTGGCGGCGAAATTGCCACCAGCTTTGAAGTACTCGAGCGCGTGCTCAACCACCTGCTGGCCTGTGAACCAGAGCCGGTGTATCAACCGCTGGCCGCCCACTGGCAGGGCAGCGGTTTGGGTTGGGTGGAAAGCCCGCGCGGCTCACTTTATTACGCGATCACCGGCGCTGACGGGCGGCTGACCCGGGTCAAAATCAAATCACCGTCGTTTTCGAACTGGCGAGTGTTCCCATTCACCGTACACGGCAGCAACATGATGGATTACGCGATCAATGAAGCGAGTTTTGGCCTAACCATCGCCGGTTGTGACCGCTAACAGGAGATACCACCCATGCCCAACTGGATCTGGACTGGCCTACGCCACGCCAACAGCAGTACCGACTGGCCCCGTGCCGATCAGGGGCAGCCCGACCCGTGCCGCGACGGCCAGCAAGGCGTGCTCGGATTTCCCCGTCTCAATCCGGCCCAAGCCTGCGCGGCGGATTGCCAGCGGTGCGTCGAATCCTGCCCCACTCAAGCGATTAGCTACGCCCCAGCGTCCGAAACGGGCCAGCCTGCGCACGATCCCCGGATCGGGATCGACTATGGCCGCTGCATTCAATGCCAGGCCTGCGTATTTGCCTGCCCGGACGACGGCCCGCTGGAGCTGACCCACCATTGGCCAATGGCCACCCGCGACCGCCAGCGACTGCGCCACCTCAACCCGGATACCGTGACTGAACCGGCGCAATCGCGCCTGCGCCATGCCCTACTGCGCCGCCAGAAACACAGTCTGCATATCCGGCACATCGACGCCGGTTCTTGCAATGGCTGCGAAAGCGAGTTGCAAGCACTCGATAACCCGTTCTACAACTTGCACCGGTTGGGGATTTTCTTCACCCCATCGCCGCGCTTTGCCGATTTATTGCTCGTCACTGGCGTGGTCACGCCCCCCACCCGCGCGCTGATCGAGCGCACATTCGAGGCCATGCCGGATCCCAAATGGGTACTGGCCGCCGGAACCTGCGCGGTCTCTGGGGCCCCCTTCGATACCCCGTTACGCGGAATGCCTTCCACTCAGAACGGGCTGAGCGATAGCGTGCCGGTCGATGTGTGGTTACCGGGCTGCCCACCCAATCCGGCGGCACTGATTCAAGGCTTACTCGTGCTGCTCGAACGCGACCGGGAACGCATCGGGGAGATTACCTCATGATGCCTACTCTGTTTCAAAGCGGACTCTTCGCCCTTGTGTTCCTGCTCATTCTGAGCCTTGTGGGACGCAATGCCGCCGTGTTGCGGGTGCTAACCGCGGTGGCGCTGCTGCCCCTCATCCTGGCCTGCGGCGCCCTGCTGCTGGCGCACAAATCCTTGAATCTCATCCTGCTGGGGTTATCGCTGCACTGGACAACCGATGCGCTCTGGCTGTTGCTGACCGGTCTGCTGCCCGCTCTGCTCGCGCTGCTCCTGCCCTACCCCGGCCGACATCCCGCCGGCTGGCTGGCCGGAGCCATTTTGACCCTGCTCGGAGTGTTCACTTTGCTCGGCGGGCAGAATGGCGTCACGCTTCTGATTGGTTGGGCGCTGATGAGCTTTGGCGGCGCCGTGATGCTGCTTGCCGATCAGCAACGTGCCCCGGAACGCGCAGCCAGCGGCACGCTGTTCATGCTGGTCTTGCTGGAAGTCGGTGCCGTGGCGCTGCTGGTCGCCATTGCCGCCCTGGCTGGTTCAAGCGCGCATATCGAAGCCATGATCCAGCACTGGCAGACCCTGGCGCCAAGCTCCAGCATTGCGATTGCCGCCGCCCTGACCCTGGGCTTCGGCGCCAAGCTCGGCCTGCTACCATTTTATAAGTGGTATCCCAAGGCGTATGGCAGTGGCACGGGTGCCAGTGGCGCGTTGATGTCGGGCATCGTGCTCGCGGCGGCCTGGTTGACCTTGAGCCATGTCCTGCTCGACTGGCTGCCGCTGGGCCCCGGAGTGCAGACTTTTGCCATGATTCTGCTCGGCTTGGCAACCGCCACCGCGATCCTCGCGATTTTATATGCGTTCCAGCAAGAAGACTGGCGGCGGCTGCTCGCCTTTTCCTCGGTGGAAAATGCCGCGCTCGTCACAATCATGCTCGCAGCGGCGCTGCTGTTTCGCAGCGAAGGGCAGAATCAACTCGCCTCTTTAGCTTGGCTTGCCGGCTTCATCCACATCACCGGGCATAGTCTTGGCAAAGGCGTACTGATGCTGATTGCAGACCGGGTGTATCTGCTCAGCGACAGCTATGCGATTCGCCCCATGCGGCTGATTGCCCTCGCGCCGCTCGGGCTTGGTATGGCGGGCGTTTTTGCGGCCATGAGCTTGGCGGCCATGCCGCCGCAGGCCGGATTTGCCAGCGAATGGCTGATGTTGCAAACCATCTTTCATGGCTTCGATCTGCAACAGGCCACCGCCCGCATCCTGCTGGCGCTCGCCGGTGCCGGAGTCGCGCTCACCGCCGCAATTGCGCTGGCTACAATGGTCAAGGTTGTCGGCGTCGGCCTGCTCGGCGCACCAAACAACCCGCCCAACACCCGATCGCTGGGCCGCGGTACCCGCATTGGCCTGACCTTACTCGGCATCACTCTGCCGCTGTATGCCATTAGCCTGCCTTGGACGCTACCGCTGCTGGTGGCTGCGAGTTGGGGGCAGACTGCCGATCGGCTGGTCGATGGCTTGCTGATCGTGCCGCTTTCAGCCAATTTCGCTTTTATTTCACCGAGCGAACTCGTCATCGTCATGCCCTTGCTCGCCCTGATTCCGATGGCCCTCCTGGCACGAAGCTGGCACAGCCGCCGTCGCGCCGACGTCTGGGCCCACGGTCTTGCCAGGCCGGTACGCCATGCGCCGATCACGGCATTGGCGTTTTCCAATGCCCTGCGCTCGTTCTACAGCCCGGTCTACCGCCCCCGCACCGAGAACACAAGCCAGGCTTTGGATGCCAATGGTTATTTCATCAATCGGCTCATCTTCACCCACAGCCAGAATGCGGTCTTCGAGCCGTGGCTATTTCGGCCGGTCATTCGTACCGTGCAATGGCTGGCCGGACAGATCAGCGCCCTGCAAAACGGCTCGATGAACCGCTATCTCGGTTATTTGATGATAATTTTGCTGCTGATACTGACCACTGTTTTGTGGTGGTAGTTACACCGGAACACAACGGCTCCACTGCATAACCAAAAGAATGACGAAAAGCGTCAATGGCAGGCTGGGAATTTACGCAGCTTAGGTACTGTCGTCACGAGATAGTCAGCCAAAGGGTAAGACAGCGAATTTGTACGGCAGCCACGAAGGATGACAAGTTTTTCGCATAGCGGGTGGCGATCCCTCGCCACCGCTTGAGATGCAAGAATGCGTTCTCGACCAAATGGCGTAGCTTGTAGAGATGCTTATCGTACTCTCTGGGTTGTTTACGGTTTTTGCGCGGCGGAATAACCGCTTTTGCTCCTTGTTCCTCGACTTTCGCCACGATCGCATCGCTGTCGTAGCCTTTGTCGGCAAGAAGGTGCTCCATCTGAAATCCCTCAATCAATTGGTCAGCCTCAGCGCAATCTGCTCGGGTACCTTCTGTAATAACTGCTCTGAGCGGCATACCATGCGCATCCACGGCCAGATGTATCTTTGTGTTGAGCCCCCTTTTGTACGGCTCATGCCTTGATTGCCTCCGCGTGCCCCAGCGGCATGGGGGGGAACCTTGCAATGGCTGGCATCGATCATGAGCCATTCGTAATCCGGCTCGACAATGAGCTTTTCCAGCAACGACTCCCAAATGCCTTGATCGCGCCAACGGCAAAAGCGTCGATGGGTGTTTTTCCATCCTCCATACGAGGCAGGCAGGTCTCGCCACGGCGCACCCGTGCGAAGAATCCAAAACACCGCATTGATAAATCGGCGGTTATCTTGTGCCACTCCACCCCAAACACCTGCGCGCCCAGGTAAATGCGGTTCGAGCAAGGCCCAATGTTTGTCCGTAATGTCGTGTCGATGGATGGTTTCTGGCATTCGGTTATGAGTTTTTTACGAAAACCATATTTTGCCACATCTTGTGATGACAGTATCTAGAGTCTATTGACATAGAACTTGCTTGCATGCTCTGCTTCGGGTGGAAGAGAGGGTTAAGCCCGCTTCCAGTTTTTTAACACTACGTTAGCTACACCTCGTCGCGCTTCGCGTCCGGGTGCTTGAATTCGAAGCCGATACCGGCCCTGGCAGTAGGATGCACCGCTCCGGCAAACGCGAGGACAGTTCCCAGAACATACGCTGCGGATTGATCGGATCGGCGTCCATCATTGCGCGCTCTTCGAGCAGTTGCCACCACGTGGCGACGTTCTTCTCGATCGTCGCGCGCCAGGCGCGTTCGGTCTTGCGTTGCAACAGGGGGAGCAGCGCGCGCAACGTGACCGCGCTGTCGCCGACCAGATTCACTTCCATTGGATAGCGAATCGACAGCATCTTGGGATCGAGATCAATCTGCACCGCACGCGCCTGGCCTTCTTTGGGCAAGAATTCGGAGTAAGGGAAGCGTGAACCCACCATCAGCAGAGTGTCGCAATCCATCATCATGTTCCAGCTCGGCTTGGTACCGAGCAGACCGATTGCGCCGGTGACATAGGGCAACTCGTCCGGCAGTGCGGCCTTGCCGAGCAGGGCCTTGGCCACGCCCGCGCCGAGCAATTCGGCCACCTCCATCACTTCGTCGGTCGCAGCCAGTGCGCCGGCACCAACCAAGATCGCAATCCTCTCGCCCGCATTGAGCACCTCCGCCGCGCGCCCAAGGTCGGCATCAGTCGGGAGCACGCGCGGCGCACTATAGCCGAGACCCGAGTGAATGGTGCCGACCTTGAGCGCGCGGCGGCGTTGTCACGGCGTGGAGTTCCTGTACGTCGTTGGGTACGATGATGCAGGTCACCGTGCGCTCGGCGATGGCGATGCGCAACGCGCGATCGACTATGTGGCGCACCTGTGCCGGCACCGTGATCATCTGCACGTAATCGCCGGCAACATCCTTGAACAGCGACACCAGATCGACTTCCTGCTGGTACTTGCCGCCGAGCGTGACACGCGATTGCTAACCCACAATGGCAACCACCGGCTGGTGGTCGAGCTTGGCGTCATAGAGTCCATTGAGCAGATGAATGGCGCCGGGGCCCGATGTCGCGAGGCAAACACCGACCTGCCCGGTGAACTTGGCGTGCACGCAGGCCATGAATGCGGTCATTTCCTCGTGGCGCGCGCGCACCAGTTCGAAACGATCGCCAGCGCGGTCCATCGCGCCCATGATCCCGTTAATGCCGTCGCCAGGGAAACCGTAAATCCGCTTGATGCCCCAGTCGCTGAATCGCTGCAGGAGGAAATCGCTTACCGTGTCGCTCATAGGGTTGACCTCTTCGGATACGCCTATGGAGTGCCGTGCCCAGGCTTGAACACGCCAGCTGCATCACACAGGGTCAGATGGTTTTGTTTGTCTGCGAACCTGGTTGCGATTACGGTCCAGATCATTTTTGCAAGACACGGACAAACAAATGGGCATGATAGGCAAGGGCGCGATGGGCAAAAGACAAAGTTCGCACCTTAATGTTTTACACCGCCCCATGGTGGGTGTCCGAAAAGCATTAGAACGTGTGCGTCAAAACCATGGTCAACGCATTGCCGCTTTCATTCACCTCGCCCATATTATAATTTTAGCGGAGAACCCAGTCCCAAGTACCAATCGGTCAACGTGCTTGGAACCGAACGCTTGCTGCGCGCCCTGCAATCATTCGAGGTCGGACAATTCATTTTCTCGAGTTCTATGCTGGTACATGCGCCGCAGCCGCCCGGTCATTTGATCAATGAAAATTCACCGTTTGAGCCTAAATGGGACTATCCGGTATCAAAGTTGGCCGCCGAAGAAAAAATTCTACGCGAACATGGGCAGATCCCCTTCGCGATTCTACGCATCGCTGGCGTCTATGATGACCGTTGTCATTTACCCGCTCTCGCGCAGCAGATTGCGCGGATCAACGAACGCAAACTGATCAGCCATGTATTCCCGGGTGACAGCAGCCACGGGCAGGCATCGATCCATATGGGCGACTTGCTCGATGGAATCGGGAGGCTCCTGTCCAAGCGGCACGAATTGCCGGATCATTTGACCTTGCTGCTCGGCGAGCCCGAAACGCCGTGTTACGCGGCGCTACAGCGCGAGATCGGAATGGACAAGGCGCACGCCGCTGGCAACATGACCACGGGCAGAGCATGGCGGCATGATGGTCGATGATCATCGTAAAATGCTGTGGCTGCACTATGTCAATCTGATGCTCGGATTCTGGTTGCTGACCAGCCCGTTTACCCTGGGATATCTGAGCAACTACGTCCCCGATGCCAATGTATTGCGCGTCATGGCCGAACGCGGGCTAGCGGTGCCATGGCGAACAGTGATTATCTTGTCGGTGCATCGGTGGTGACGTTCTCGATTATTGCCTTCGCCGAGGTTGCGCGCAGCGTGCGTCTCATCAACATACTGTTCGGAGTCTGGCTCATCGCGGCGCCGTGGCTACTGGACGGGGTGTCGTCGCCGTTAGCGACCGGCAACAGTATCATATGCGGTGCATTGCTGATTGCATTGGCGATTCCGCGCGGTACGATCAAGGATTCCTATGCGAGCTGGGATCGGTATATTATTTAGCCGTGGTTTTCCAGTTGGCTCGGTCTTGGTGGCCTGCCCGTTTGGGTCATCTTCGGGCAGAAGCAGTGACCGGCCTGAAATATGAATCGCCAATCTGTACAGTTCTGTCGCATTACCCGAGATCTCAGATTTTGGATCGGCTTATCAGGCGCGCAGTTGATCTGCGAAGGATATCTGTATCCCTTCCGTGATGACCATCTGACCCTTACGGATCATGTACATCAGTTCAATACCGGCCAACACATTGCTGGCGGCGCGGATGAGCTTGAAACCCAGCATGGGTTTTGTGAGCTGACGTCGGATCCGGAAACCCGGTGAAACCATGAACACCGACAAGCTCACGGCCGATGCCGAGCTGGAATCGCTTCAGCGCGAAACCTTCAGCTACTTTCTGCACGAGACCAATCCGCAAAATGGACTGGTGCTCGACAAGACTGCGCCCGACTGGCCCGCCAGCATTGCCGCCACCGGTCTCGCCTTGGCCGTGTATCCGGTCGCGGTCGAGCGCGCCTTCATCACGCGCGCGGCGGCGATCGAGAGAATCCTCGCCACACTGCGATTTTTCTGGAACAGCCCGCAAGGCCCCGAGCCTGACGCTACCGGCTACCATGGTTTTTATTATCATTTTCTCGACATGCAGACCGGTCGGCGCGCCTGGCAATGCGAACTGTCGACTGTGGACAGCGCCATTCTGTTCGCCGGTGCGTTGACTGCGGGCGCGTATTTTGACGCGGATACGGCTGAGGAACAGGAAATACGCGCCCTTGCTGACGCGCTCTATCGCCGCGCTGACTGGCCATGGGCGCAAAACGGCGGCGCTGCGGTCACGCATGGATGGAAGCCAGAAAGCAGATTCTTGAAATGGCGGTGGGAGGGTTACGACGAGGCGCTGGTGCTGTATATCCTGGGACTCGGTTCGCCCACTCATCCGCTGGCGGAGAGCAGCTACGCAACGTGGGCTTCCACTTACGAGTGGAAAAACAGTTACGGATACGATTATCTTTACGCGGGACCGTTGTTCACGCATCAGATTTCGCATATCTGGATCGACTTTCGCGGCATTCAGGATGCGTTCATGCGCGACAAAGGCATCGACTACTTCGAGAACACCCGCCGCGCAACCTATGTGCAGCAACAGTACGCGCTCGACAACCCACTCAAGTTCGCGGGTTATGGCAAGGATTGCTGGGGGATTACCGCGAGCGACGGCCCTGGCCCAGACACCATCAAGGTTAATGGCATCGAGCGGCGCTTCTTCGATTACCTGGCGCGCGGGGTGCCGTACGGACCGGACGACGGCACCATCGCGCCATGGGCGGTGGTGGCGTCGCTGCCGTTCGCGCCAGATATCGTATTGCCGGCAATCGACTATCTGGTGCATCAGGTCGACTTGAAAATGGGCAACCCTTACGGCTTCAAGGCGACGTTCAATCCGACCTACCCGGACAAGTCCGGCAATCCCTGCGGCTGGGTATCGCCGTGGCATTACGGAATCAACCAGGGGCCGATCATTCTGATGATCGAAAACTATCGCACGGGTTTGTTGTGGCGCTTGATGCGAGACTGCCCCTACGTCGTCACCGGGTTGCGGCGAGCCGGATTTACCGGCGGCTGGTTATGACCTCCGTTCCTCATGGCTTTCGGCTTGAACGATCGAGCGCCATCAATTTGTGCAGCGTGTATTCTCGCCTCGACCGAGTGTTGCTGGCGGCCGTCAACCAGAAGGAATGGCCGGACCGGGCAATTCGACGCCATTGACCGCCAGCCCGGTCCGCCGTCCGCAGCGGAGGTTTGCAGCACGGTGATGTGCTAGACCGTCTCCCGATACCGGTAATGCACTTGGAATGAATTCCAGTCCGCGCGCACGCAGCGAAATGCAGTTTGTCCACGTCGAGCCGCAAGCCCAGGAATGACTCCACGATGAACCGATACATCCAGCCGGCCGAACCCGTGTACCACGTCCAGCTTCCATGGCCGGTGTGCGGCGCGAGCGCATAGACGTCCGCCGCGCAGCCGGGCCAGACGCTTTCACCTTTACCGCCGGCGCCGACGAGATTCATGCCATTGTTCCCGTCGCCCGAGCCCATCAGCGGCAAGCCATGCGCTCCGAAGCACAGGCCGCGCTCGACGGCGCGCACGCAGTGGCCGTACCGGCTGGCCACTTGTTCGGACTGCTTGGGCAGATCACAGTACCAGGCCTCCTCGTCCCTGAGCACGCGGCCCTCGGGAAAGTGGACGGATTCAGCGAGCACGCCGGTGTCTCGTGGCCCACACGTTGCGGGCGCCACACTTTCGGCCACCGGCTGCTGCTCGGGTGGTGTTGGTCCATAGTTGACCGGCAATGCACGCTTTTCCGCTGTACGTACGCCAGCGTACATACAGCATTCCATGCGCAGGGGACAATTTCCACAGTGATTGAAGGCGCATAAACAGATCGAAGCGCCGATATGAGGCCTGGTGTT
Source organism: Sulfuriferula plumbiphila (assembly GCF_009938015.1). Classification (NCBI taxonomy): domain Bacteria; kingdom Pseudomonadati; phylum Pseudomonadota; class Betaproteobacteria; order Nitrosomonadales; family Sulfuricellaceae; genus Sulfuriferula; species Sulfuriferula plumbiphila. Next base: position 2,156,830 of record NZ_AP021884.1, read on the forward strand.
TCTGACCGCAGCATTACGATGGGCGGCGCAGGAGCACAGTAACAAGCGATGCATCCCGGCTGCCGCAAAGATGCAATGACGGTCGCTCATCACGCCTGCGCGGCGCAGCCGGCGAGACCCGGGATCCCCCGCAAAGAAGGAGCTTCACCTGGCTCCAAGGTCTGTTTCGGCACCGTTCCAGAGGCGTATCCGCAGAGGAATATCGTGGCTACGCAACCGCGCCACGAACGCGTTGAATCGATTCTGCCACAACATCATCTCCCTTTTTCTCCCATTGGCTCAGGCAAATTGTTGGTGGAAGATGTGGGAATCGGCAGCGGCAAGCACGATGGGCATGACATACCATTTCACAAAGGAGGGCTCGATGGAGGTAACTGTGGCTGGTAAATTCACATCAGGCGCTGGCGATCAGACCGGCAACGATTGCGCGTGATTTTCCGAAAGAGTGCCATGGATCGCCCAATGATGTCTGTTCGGCAGTGCACTTAGGGGGATTTCGGCATCGCCATTTTCAATTCCGCCTTGTCTGGTCCGTCCCTGAAAATTATTGGGCTGCCACAGATGCATTTGTGAATCCGTTTCCGATTCAGTGCATCAAAGTAATTTCTCCGCATTCGTCCCGCGCCTTCGCGGCAAGACACGCCGCAGGTGCATTGGGTGGTATGTGGTGGTCGAACGGACATCCGTATTACGCAGAGGCGCGTTTTGACAAAACAGCGGCATCGTCCAGCGTGCCACTAACGCCTTGCGCAGGGTCGCAAGAGCTATTTCCGAACCACCTGGTTCACGGATGTCACCGGCCAGTTCTGGACTTGCTGCCAGGTCTGTTGTACCGCGGGCGACAGCTTGTCCATGTGCTTCAGGAACAGAGCAAGCGTCCATATCTGCCGGTCGCTGAGGGAATACCTGAACGAGGGCATGCCCGTCAGCCGAATACCATGCTTGATTTTCCAGAACGAGACGCCTTCCGGATCGTCCTCCACCCCGTCGGTCGCAAATTGCGGTGGCTTTTGATAAAGACCTTTCGCTATCGGTGATAACGACGCAATCCCCTTTTCGGAACCATGGCAAACCGCGCAATTCTGCGCGAACAGATGAACACCATTGATGAGATTCTGATCAGTCAGCGCCACCGGATTGGGGTCTTTAGGGGCGTCGCGGCGCAGTGTCGCGTCTAACGATGTACGAGCCATCCAGGTTTCCAGCCGACCGGGTTTCGCATCGGCATTGGCTGGAATAAGGCCGCTTAGCACCAGAGCGTACGCGCCGATCAGTGCAGCAGCAAGCGTCAATGCGACTCCCATAATGATACTTTTCAAAATCATATCTCCTCATTCATTGGCAGGACTATTGCCTGCGTATGCTGCCGGCCCACGCTAATGGATCAGGAGCAGACATTCAGTCATTCTTAAGAGCGCTGCTATTATAAATCACGTGTGAGAGTCACGGCTGCATGGACAAATTTCATTTTTCGAAATTTTCGGCTAGAGTTTCGATTTTTTCTGGGGTTCGACCTTTTTTTCGCGCAATGTGAGCTGTTTGGGACGCCCCCCGTTTTCATATCACCACCTGCATTTTGGCTGCACCGAACAGGAAGATGCCCCCCTTTTCTCGTCCAGCCGCGCCAATATCTTTGGGCGCGAGTCTGGACTTCCCTTGTCCCCATTCGATGGGGATCGCACCCGCCTTGGGTAGCTGGCTGCATGTGCTTAAGGTTTGGGCTCTTGTCTGGGTGAACCAAAATTACGGAGAATTCATGGAAGTGTTCTCTTGAAGGAATTGAAGCAATGCCTTCAATCGAGCCGGCTGATACTGTCGGCTTGGATAGACCGCATAAAGCGGGACCTGCTCGCAGCGGGCCTCCGGAAAAAGATCGATGAGCCGGCCCGCCGCCAGATCGCTCTGAATATCCAGCCGCGATTTGTAGGCAATCCCGAATCCCTGCAAGGTCCACTTGCGCACCAGTGCGCCATCATCGGCGGCCCGGTCGCCACTGACTTGCACCTCTCGCGGCTGACCTTGATAAAACAGGCGCCAGAGGTTGAAGAGTTCGCCGTTCCGGTAAAAGCAGATACAGTTGTGGTGAGCCAGGGCTTCGACGTTTTCCGGCCGCCCGACTCGAGCCACGTAGGCGGGTGCTGCGCAAATCACCCGGTTGTTGTCGCAGAGCTTTTTGGCGATCAGATTGGAGTCGCGCAGCAAACCATAGCGCAAGACCAAATCGATCGGGTTGCGATAAAGGTCGTGGATGCCGTCCGACAGATGCATGACCAGCCGAATTTGGGGATGGCGCTGACGGAACTGCTCCAGCACTTCGTCCAGACGGTCGCGTCCAAGGTCGGATGGCGCACCCAGGTGGATTTCGCCGGAGAGTCCTTCGCGGCCATGCTTCAGGGCCGCCATCCCTTCTTCCAGCAATTGCGATGACTGCACGCAGTAGCCAAGAAAATCCTCGCCGGCCTGGGTCAGGCGCAGGGAACGGGTTGAGCGCTCGAACAGCTGGCTACCGAGCTGCCGCTCCAGCCGCTTGATCGCCGCGCTGGCCGTCGCCGGCATCAGGCCAAGACTTCTCGCGGCGGCACTGATGCCGCCGGTTTCACTGACCCGTATAAAGAGCTGGATGTCGGAAAAGTTGAGCATGTATTCATCAATTATCAAAATTGTTTTGATATTAAATCAATAAAACAGCAAATTATCAATCAAACAACATGACCGTAAACTCTACGTATCCAAATTTACCTTCCTCAGCTAGATCCACATGACGACTTTGTTCAAGCCCTGCCAGTTCGGGGCCTTCCACCTCTACAACCGCATTGTCATGCCCCGGCTCACCCCTGTCCAAAGTTCCCGGCCGGGCGACGCACCCAATGTGCTGATGGCCGAGGGTTATACAACCTATCCGGTCTACCATCCTGGAATGCAGGCCGAAATCGCGCAGTGCGCTGCATGAAGGCCGTCGGATATCGCCAGCCCGGCCCGCTTGAAGCAAGCGATAGCCTGATCGACATTGAACTGCCGCGCCCGCGCGCAACCGGCCGCGACCTGCTGGTCGAGGTGCAGGCCGTTTCGGTCAATCCCGTCGACACCAAGCTCAGGCGCAGTGCAGTCCCGACGGATGGCGAGTACAAGGTGCTTGGCTTTGATGCGGTGGGCATCGTGCGCGAGGTAGGCACCAATGTCACGCTGTTCAAGCCCGGTGACGAGGTCTGGTACGCTGGCGCGATCGACCGCGCGGGCTGCAATAGCGAATTTCACCTGGTCGATGAGCGCGTCGTCGGCCGCAGGCCGCGCTCGATTTCTGCGGCGGATGCCGCCGCTCTGCCGCTGACCGGCATCACTGCCTGGGAACTGCTGTTCGACCGACTGCAGATTCCGCTGGCCGGAGGCGGGCAACCAAGCACGTTGCTGATCGTCGGCGCTGCCGGCGGCGTTGGTTCCATCCTCATCCAGCTGGCTTGCCAGCTCACGCAGCTGACCGTGGTGGCAACAGCCTCTCGCCCGGAAACGCAAGCCTGGGCCAGAGAGCTGGGGGCGCATCAGGTTATTGACCACCATCAGCCGCTGCTCGCCCAGCTGGTCGAAAAACAGCTGCCACCAGTCAATCACGTGATCAGCCTGACGCAGACCGAACGGCACTTCGAGCAACTGGTCGAGATCCTCGCACCGCAGGGCAAACTGGCCCTGATCGACGACCCGGGACCGATCGATGTCCGGCTGCTCAAGCGCAAGAGCCTGAGCCTGCACTGGGAACTGATGTTCACCCGCTCGCTGTACCAGACCGGCGACATGCAGGCGCAGCACAAATTGCTGAACGAGTTGGCGGGCCTGGTCGATCTGGGCATTATACGCACGACGGCACGGCAGAATCTCGGCAACATCAACGCCGCCAACCTGCTACAGGCACACCGCCTGCTGGAAAGCGGCCAGGCCATCGGCAAGGTCGTGCTTGAAGGATTCTGAAACACTATTCAGCTTCGATAAGGAATGGATCATGAGCCAACTCTTTTTACCCTTTTCCATCGGAAATCTTCCGTTGAAGAACCGCATCGTGATCGCACCGATGTGCCAGTACTCCGCCGAGAATGGCGACGCGACCGATTGGCATCTGATTCATCTCGGCCATCTGGCGCTGTCCGGTGCCGGGTTGTTGATGATCGAGGCGACGGCGGTCGAGCCCGAGGGGCGCATCTCTCCAGCCGATCTCGGACTCTGGTCGGAGGCGAACGAAACGGCGCTGAAAAAGGTGTTGACCGCCGTACGTAAGTATTCGCCGATACCCATCGCCATCCAGCTTGCTCACGCCGGCCGCAAGGCTTCGAGCCACGTTCCCTGGGAAGGCGGTCAGTTAATCCCGGTGGAGCAAGGCGGCTGGCCCACGCTCGCCCCCTCGGCCACTCCCTATGGTGCGGACGAACCGCCGCCAGTGGCACTCGATCGAGCCGGCTTGCAACGCGTGCTGCAAGCTTTTGTCTTGGCCGCACAGCGGGCTCACCGGATCGGCATCGACGTCATCGAAATCCATGCGGCGCACGGCTACCTGCTGCACCAGTTTCTCTCGCCACTCTCGAATGCCCGTACGGATGAATACGGTGGCTCGCTGGAAAACCGGATGCGTTTCCCGCTGGCGGTTTTCGAGGCAGTGCGGGCTGCCGTGCCGGCCGAGATGCCGGTTGGCATCCGCATTTCCGGCACGGACTGGGTCGAGGGCGGCTGGGATGTCGAGCAGAGCGTTGCCTTCGGCCATGCCTTGCGCCAGCGCGGATGCGCCTTCATCCACGTCTCGAGCGGCGGCCTGTCGCCGCGCCAGCAAATCCCCCTGGGTCCGAATTATCAGCTTCCACTGGCCGAAAAAATTCGCAGTGAAACCGGCCTGCCAACCATCGCGGTTGGCCTGATCACCGAACCGGAGCAGGCCGAGACGATTGTCGCCGAAGGACGTGCCGACATGGTCGCCCTGGCGCGTGGCATCCTTTTCGACCCGCGCTGGCCCTGGCATGCAGCGGCCAAACTGGGCGCCCAGGTCGAAGCGCCGCCACAATACTGGCGTTCCCAGCCGCGTGGCCTGACCAGGCTGTTTGGCGATGTGCGCATCGGCCAACGCTAACCCTCAAAGCCCACGGAAACCGAGCTATGTCCGACAAAATCCTGATCAGCGTCTGGAGCGATTACGTTTGCCCCTTCTGCTATCTTGAAGAACCCGTGCTGGAACAGCTTGAGTTGGCATTCGGCGCGCAGGTTGAAGTCGACTGGCGGGCGTTTGAACTGCGCCCCGACCCCGTGCCCACGCTGGATCCAAACGGCGAATACCTGCGTACAACCTGGGCGCGCTCCGTTTACCCGATGGCCGCGCAACGGGGCATGACGCTGCGCTTGCCCCCGGTCCAGCCGCGCAGCCGCCTCGCGCTGGAAGCTGAACGCTTCGCTCGCCGCTACGGGCTCGGCAAACCAATGCGTCAGGCGTTTTTCCGCGCCTTCTTCGAGCGCGGCCGGGATATCGGCGATATCGAGGTAGTACTGGACATTGGCGGCAACGTGGGGATTGATGTCGCGCGTCTGCGTGTAGCTCTGGAAAACGGCGAACATGCCGAGGCCGTCAGTCACGATCAGCGACAGGCCCAGGCATTGGGAATCAGCGGCGTACCCGCGCTGCTCATGCAGCGGCACGGCGAAGCGGCTGAAAACGCCCTTTTGTTGAGTGGCGCCCAGCCTTTCCAGGTAATCAGTCGGGCAGTCAGTGAGATACTGAGGGATGCCTCAAGCCAGGCGGGCTGAAATGGGCGAACGGCCTGAGGGTATCCGCCACACTCCGATCACGACACCCTGGTCACCTTTCGCCGCTGTTTCGGCAAGCAATCCGAATCAGCCTTTGTCCAAGTGTCGCAAGTCGCCCAGGAGAACCAACTCTCCCGCTGCGGGACAGTCAGCCTTGACGGCACCCAAATTCACGCCAGCGCCAGCCGCGCATAGCGCCTTGCCATACAAGCATGCTGTCAGGCTCGAAGCGCAGCTCAAGGCCGAAGTACCGGAATTGTTCGCCTTGGCCGAAGTCGCAGATCAGACCGCCGCCGACGCCAGCCATGAGCGTAGCGGCTGAAATCACCTGTCGGAAGATCAGATCAAAGCGACCAGAGAAGCCGAGACCGGCAAGCAGCCCACCCCACCCATGTAATGCCTCCCATCTGGAGCTTGCAAGGAGCTTAATGCGCAAGGCTCACAGCAATAAATAGAGCAACATTTCAGTGTGGATTGAGCAGATAGGAAATTCTCAGACAGAGTGCTACCGAACTGCCTTAGCATCCCCTCACGTTGTCACTGGGCAAAATCGGCGCAAGAACAATCGCGCAATTAAAAACAATAGTTATTTATTATCAATGCGTTGCATCTATTATATGGCGGAGAGGGCGGGATACTCTACCAACTAATATATAACTATATTTAACAAATGGTTATAGTATACGCGTATTTATGTTTTGTACCAGAGTTTTGTACCGGTGATATTGTGGTTTACCCCCCTTTCATCTCAATAAAAAAGTTTGGCCACCCACCAGGAAGCCTGCGAAGGGGAGCCGCCTCGGCGTGTGTTATTGGCTGGGCTTTCACCCCGTCTTCGCGGCCTCTGCCAAGATAGTCAACTATCCACCAACAGTATCGGATTTGAATAAATAGCGGCTAGGGCCCGCTACGTTCTAATGACACATCGAAATTGACTATCTGTTAACGACCCAAGCTGTATAAAAACGCTGAGTCGGAGATTTGCCAATGGTCGCATCAAGTCACGCGAGAAGGTAAAACGATCATTACCAGAAGAGGAATCTGCTGACTTCTGACATCATCGCCCCCTCCCCCACGCCTCAGCGCACCAAGTAGCGTCCGCACAAATTTCCCCTGCTGCACATATACCGTGCAGCAACCTCAGCCAGGCGATTTGTCGTGTCAAAACCAAACCATAGTCACAACAACACCACGCCGTACCTCGATGCCCGGCGTGAACGGGATGAACGCTATAGCCCGCGCCAAGTCCTGGCTCCTTGCCGCACTCGCCACGATTGCCGTCGCCGGGCTGGCGGTAGCTGGGGTCAGTTACATCGGCGCGCTGAGCAAGATTCAGTTTTTTGTGGTTGCCATTTACCAGATGGGCAGCCGGTTGCAATCACCCAGCCTACCGGCGGAGCGCCGTGAGTCAGCGCCTCCTGATCGCGCAGATTGCCAACAGGATACGGAAGTCCACGTTTCCAGATTCAGCAACGAAAAAAGGTGGAACTCCGTAAAGAGCGCCGCCTTTGAATTTTAAACTCCAATTATATCAATTGGTTGCTGTGTTATTCGCCCTTTTCAAGCAAAATTCAGGCTAGTTGCAAGCTGCCCAGCTTGATTCAACACACGAAATTGCTTAGTTGAGAATGATGATTTCGACGCGGCGATTCTCGGCGCGACCAGCGGCAGTCTTATTGCTGGCGACTGGATCCTTCTTGCCAAACCATTTGGTTGTCATACGGCTGGCGGCAACACCCTTGCTTTCCAGATACTTTTTGACGGTCGTGGCACGACGCTTGGACAGGCCCAGATTATATTTCTGAGTGCCGATGCTGTCTGTGTAGCCATTAATGTCCACATTGATATCCGGATAGGTATTCAACATTTCAGCATCTTTATCCAGCTTGGCCTTGCCGCTGGAACGCAGGGTTGCCTTGTCAAAGTCAAAGTTGGTGCCTTCCAGGATAATCTTGGTCTGCGGTGCGGGACGCTCAATGGCTGGCTGTTCCACAGGCGCAGGCACAGGTGCTGGAACCGGCTCCGGCGCAGGCTGGGGTGCAGGTTCTTCCTTGGGGGCCGGCGGTAGTGGTTTCGCGCCCAAAGGAATAACCAGGCCGGCAGTCGCAATCCAGTCGCCTCGATCAAATTTCCTCGTGTTAATGTCGCGATAACGCACATCAGCACGCAGGCCAATGTCGTGAATCCACGTCATCATACCCACGCCGGCGTTGGCAGCCAAATTGGTCTCGGAGTACTTAGTCGCCCGGGTCTGCACACCACCCACACCCAACAAAGCATAGGGAGAAAAATTAGGATCACGTGAGAAGAAGTACAGAGCATCCACCATCAGGCCGGTGTTTTTAACCGTGCCTAATGTTGCGTAAGTATTATTGCGTTGATACTCGCCGTAATTAGCGTTCAGCTCCAGGTTCAGACTTTGGCTAATGGGTTTGCCCACACCTATACCAAAACCGGAATCATCCCGCGTATGCCAGTTACCATCGGTCACGGTGTAGTTGACCGTCGGGCTGATATACAGGCGGGTATCCAGCTCTGCGGCCAGTGCCTGAGCTGCTACTATGGCGCATGATAACGCCACCAAGGTGCGAATTTTGAGGGACATACTGTTCTCCTTTGAAATTTTGATACGAATCTCGAGCGCCTGTGTATTAGCGACAACAACAGTAATCAATTTAGCATATTAAGCGTAAGAGCTTGTAAGTCGAATCGTTAATTTAGCGGCGTGGGCGGCATCCCTCATCCAGGTGTTGTTTTTTTGCAGCTGTTCTGGTGGAAAGCTTTGACTATGTCTCCCAGTGTTCGGTTTCCATGTATGGCCCATCGATGAGATCCACACAGTAAGTCACAGCGGCAAATGGATCCAAGCCTACGCAAGGATGACGGATGAATCGGCATTCTTTTGGGCGATATTCAGGGTAAAGCTGTAGCTAATCGGTATAAAATGCATACGGTTATCAAAGGCGCAACCAGAATTGCGTTCGATACACATTAAATTGACATGGACTTTGGACAAAGTATGAGAGTAAGTAATCGTTAATTGATGCTATAGCGTATCAACTCTTCAAGACGGCAAACGGCGTAATGCACCTGAACAAGTAAAAGCACAAAAGAATTCTATACCAATGGCAAAACGAGTTGCAATTACCGGGTTTTCCTTCAGATTTCCAGGCACGAATATCACCGAATATTGGTCGGACTTGATGAATGGCCGCGATCTGGTGACAGAGGTCGATCCGGAACGATGGGCGCAGGACACCTTCCGCCATCCGAACAAGAATCATCCGGGAACGAGCTATACGTTTGCAGCAGGCTCTATCGGAGACATCTCAACATTCGATGCGGGATTCTTTGGCATTTCCCCACGGGAAGCCGCCCTGATGGACCCGCAGCAGCGATTGCTGCTCGAAATGAGCTGGGAGGCGCTGGAAAATTCGGGGATCAAGCCATCCACTCTTCACGGTAGCCAGTGCGGCGTCTTTATTGGCATCGCCAGTGCTGACTATTCCTATCGGCTGGCCGACGATCTCGCTGCTGTTGACTCGTCGGTCGCTACCGGCAATACCGCGAGCATCGCGGCAAACCGCATCTCCTATGTTCTTGACCTGCGTGGTCCCAGTATGGCGATCGATACCGCCTGCTCGTCTTCAATGGTGGCATTTCACCAGGCATGCCGCTCGATCCTCTCGGGAGAGAGCACCCAGGCGCTTGCAGGAGGGGTCAGCCTGCATCTGCATCCCTACGGTTTCATTACCTTCTCCAAGGCATCCATGTTGTCCCGGCGTGGGCGATGCAGTGTTTTCGACGCATCCGGCGATGGTTACGTGCGTTCCGAAGGCGGGGGTATTTTTTTCCTCAAGGACTACGACCAGGCCATAGCCGACGGCAATCCGATCCTGGCCGTCGTTGCAAATTCCGCGATCAACACGGATGGCCGAAAATCCGGCCTGACAGTGCCAAACCCAAAGACCCAGGCGGCTCTATTGGAACAGGCTTACGTCCAGGCTGGCATCGATCCAGCGGCAATCGACTACATCGAAGCTCATGGCACCGGCACGATCGTAGGTGACCCGATTGAAGCACGAGCCATTGGCGAGGCGCTGGGCAAGCGCCGCCCCAAAAATAGCCCACTCCTTATCGGCTCGGTGAAGAGCAATCTTGGGCATCTCGAAGCGGCCTCTGGCGTGGCGGGACTGGTAAAGGCGCTGCAATGCATCCAGCATCGGATGGTACCGGCAACTATTGGCCTCGAAACTCCCAATCCGAACATTCGGTTCGACGCTTGGAACATCGAGGTCGTTACCAAAAACCGGCCTCTCAAAAAAAACGGAAAGCTCATTATCGGAGTCAATTCCTTCGGCTTCGGGGGCGCCAATGCACATGTGATTCTGGAAAGTCATGAACAACCACAATCAAAGACACCCGAACACCCCCAAGACACGCTTCTGCCAGTCATACTTTCAGCAAAGGACAGTGTCGCACTGAAAGCGGCAGCCCGCGAGTTTTCCGCCTTCCTGAAGAAGCAACCTCAGGCCGCGCTTTACGACATCGCCCACAACGCCGCATTTCGGCGCGAATGGCATGAGCACCGTACAATGGTCTACGGTGCCACACCAAAAGCCATTGCCAAGGCGCTGCTCAACTTTGCAAACGATGTGCCTGAGCAACTCATGGTGGAAACCGGAGTCGCATTGGAAGCACCTTCCGGTGTCGCCTTTATCTACTCGGGCAATGGCTCCCAATGGGCGGGAATGGGCAAGCGCCTGCTGGAAGAGGAGCCGCTATTCAGAGAGGCCATCCGCGAAGTAGATGCCATTTTCCGTCGCCATGCCGACTACTCACTGGAGGACGAACTGGCCGGCAAGAATGGCGAAGGCCGCTACCAATACACGGAAATCGCGCAACCCGCCCTGTTCGCTCTTCAGGTCGGAATCACACAAATGCTGCGGCACCGGGGTATCACGCCTGTAGCAGTGGCGGGTCACAGCGTAGGCGAAGTGGCTGCGGCCTGGGCATCGGGCGCATTGACGCTCGAAGCTGCGGTGGATGTGATCTATTACCGTAGCCACGCGCAGGGAACCACCAAGGGCAACGGTCAAATGACTGCCGTAGGTTTGGGGCAGGAAGTCGCCCATGACCTGCTTGCAGAACTGGGCCTGACACAGTCGCTTGCGCTAGCCGGAATCAATAGCTCCCATGGGGTGACCATCGCCGGTAGCCCAAAATTGCTCACCCGCCTTGAGTCAGCTTTAAACGAACGTGACATCTTCAATAAACGGCTGGACCTTGACTACGCATTTCACAGCCCGGCCATGGACGAAATCGAAACCAGTGTCAGACAGACACTGGCAGAACTCCAACCCAGCGAATCCCTCGTGCCGTTCTACTCGACCGTCACCGGCAATCTGCTGGATGGAACGGAACTCAATGCGGAATACTGGTGGCACAACATCCGCAAACCCGTGTTGTTCAAGCAAGCGATCAAGAGCATTCTGGACGGCGGCATCAACATCTTCATCGAAATCGGTCCCCATGCTGTTTTACGCAGTTACATCAATGACTGTCTGACAGACTTGGCGACAGAGGGCCGCATCATTCCCACAGTCGCTCGCGGTGACGATGCCCCTCAACGGGTTTGGGGGGCATGCAGCCAGGCGGTGATCGCCGGCGCAAGCATCGACTGGCAGCGCGTGTTTTCATGGCCTGGCCGTTTTGTCCGGCTACCGAATTACCCGTGGCAGCGCGAGCGCCACTGGCACCCGGTTATGCCGGAATCCATTGGTTTGCTCGATCGGCGCAAAGTCCATCCCCTGCTGGGTTACCCGCTCCAACAGCACGAGCTCACCTGGGAAAACCAGCTCGATACAAAACTCAACCCCACCCTGGCCGATCATGTGGTCGGGGAGGCCACCATATTCCCGGGCACAGGCTTTTCCGAACTCGCCCTGGCAGCCGCGTTAGCTTGGCATCCCGGCGATCTTGCCGAGATCGAAGAACTCGAAATCCGCTCCCCGCTGCTGTTGAGCGATGACCACGCCATGCTCGTCCGCTTGAGCATCGAGGCACAAGACGGCAGCTTGACGATCAAAGGCAGGGAGCATGTCGGCACAGAACCCTGGACCCTGCACGCTGTGGGCCGCATCCTGCGTGATCCTCGCGACATTCTGCTGCGACAGGAAAGCCCCGTATTGCCCACACGCCAGCCTGATTTCAACAGCGCCAGCCATGAAGCACTTACCCAGGCAGCCGGCCTCGCTTATGGCCCGGCGTTCCAGTGCATCGATTACGGCTGGGTAGAAGACAATTCTGTACTGGCCGTCTTCAAAACACCGGAAAGCATAGAGACCGAACTGGAGCATACCCACCTCCACCCGGCCCTGCTGGATTGCACCTTCCAGTTAATCATCCAGTTGTTGAAGGAGGATTTGGGCGTTCACGATGGCATTACCTTTGTCCCCACCAAAATGGGGCGAATCGCCTTCCGCGCCAGCAAGGCGAAGCCCAGCCTTGCCCGTGCCACGCTTCTGCGTCGAACCTCACACTCCCTGACAGCAGAGTTTACCGTTTTTGATACTGACGGCGTAACCATAGCCGTCGTCAAGGAAGCCCGATTCCGCAGCATTCGCCTGAGCAAAAACGCAGCGGATCATCTGCGTTTTCTCGATTACCACGGCACACCGAAACCCCACGCCTTTACGCCTGATGCCACGCCGACTATCGCCTTCGAACGCGTTCAGTCAGCCATTGCCGAACTGGCAAAGCGTGCAGCACTCAAGGGATCCCATCGTCGCTACTCGGAAGAAGTGGACCCCTTACTGGATAGCTTGTGCAGCCGCTTCACCCGGCAGGCACTACAACTACTATCAACAGATGGCCAAAAACTATCCTCCCAGGAAATTCTGGCTTTCCAGACCGCCAACCCAGAAATCAAGCCTTTCCTTGACCATCTGCTAACCTTGGCAGAAGACGATCAGACTATGGCGAAAAGTCAAGATGGGTGGACAATTCTGCCGGACCAGGATAACCAAGCTTCAGCCCAGGACATCTGGAACAGCCTGGTTGCCGATTACCCAGACTATTTCCAGATCGTGCACTCGGTGGGACGTATCGGGATGCATCTCAAGTCGCTCCTGGAAGGGGGCCTGACGCTGGCCCAGACATGCCCTCAGGAGTCATCACTGGCGACGCTGACGCGCCAAGTGCTCGGCGCTGAAAGCAAACAGAACGTCGGGCGGGCCTTGCGGGATTTGATTGCACGGGGAATGAACCAACTGCCTGAAGGCCAACGCTTGGGCATCGTTGAAATCAGTGAAGGATCCCCTTCATTTGCCATGGATGCCTGCGTCGCCATGGATTTCAATTGCTGTGATTATGCTTTCGCCAGCACCTCTGCCGCTACGCTGGAGGATGCCGCCCGGCTCAAAGAGCGCTTTCCTGCCATCGAGACTCATCTGACCGACACTACTGGCGACCAATACAGTATCGCCCCGTTAGCCGCCTGCCAGATCGCCATCGTCACGCTCGATTTCAGCACCTTGGAGGAAGCGATGGGTGCGTTGGAGTACGCCCGCACCTGCCTCGCTCCCGGCGGCTCCCTTATTGTCATCGGACAACACCCCTCGCGCTGGATCGATTTTGTTTTTGGCGGACAACGCAAAAACTGGTCCCCATCGGAAAATGGCACATGGCTATCGAATCAACGCACTGCTCTGTTCTGGCAACAGCAACTGCAACAACCTGATTTTTCCAGTGCCGACATCTTTGAACTGTCCCCGGACACCCTCTCCGGCCCCTATTTGCTGCTGGCCCAACTGGCAGAAAGCGCATTGTCGACAGCCCTATCCCGCAAGGCTATGCCCCGCAGCTGGGTTCTGCTGGCAGACCAGAACGGCTACTCGGCGCAACTGTCCGATCACTTGACAAAGAAATTGCAGGCGCGGGGCGATCTCGTCGTACAAGCCTGCCCTGGCGACACTGCCCACATCGAGTCCTTGCTGCTGGATACCACCGCCAGCTACGGACAACTCGACGGCATCGTACACCTGGCCGGGCTCTCCCCCCAGCCAGCCAAGGCCGAGGCGGAAGCCGTTCTGGACCAACAGGTGGCTCGATGCGCCACCGCCGCCAGCATCATTCAGGCTTGCGAAACAACCCTGACGAACACTACCTGCTGGCTGATCACTACCGGCGCCGCCACCGACCTGCTACCCCATCGCGGCCCCGCCGAAACTCCGGTATCGGCCATCATCCCCGTAGACGCTGCGCTATGGGGCTTTGGTCGAACCCTCATCAACGAAGCCTCCAACTACACTATCCGCCTAGTCGATCTGGAAGACCCTCTGGCGATCGAAACCGTCGCCACGGCTCTGGATAGAGAATTCGAGCAACCGGACAACGAACAGGAAATCATCCTGACCAGACGCGGCGCACGCTATGCCCCGCGCCTGCGCCTCGAGCCGCGACCCCTGCCCCAGGAACACCATGAGATCGAAAGCCCAACGATACGCCTCGGCTTCCAGCTCCCTGGTCAACTGCGCAATCTGCGTTGGGAAGCCCACGCGCGCAGCGCACCCGCTGACGATGAAATCGAAGTCGAAGTCCACGCCACCGGCCTCAATTTCCGTGACGTCATGTACGCCCTTGGCCTACTCTCCGACGAAGCCATCGAAAACGGTTTTGCCGGCCCGACACTGGGTCTCGAATTTTCTGGAACCGTGCGCAGCGTAGGCAGCAAGGCATGCGGATTCGCGCCGGGAGATCAGGTTGTGGGCTTCGGCCCTTCCAGCTTCGGCAACCGGGTAATCACCCAAGCCAGCGCCATCTCCCACATCCCGCCCGGAATTTCCTTCGAGGCGGCGGCGACCATTCCCAGCACCTTCTTCACGGTCTATTACGCCCTGCACCATCTGGCGCGGCTACAACCGGGCGAAAAGGTACTCATCCACGGCGCAGCCGGCGGTGTAGGCATTGCCGCCATCCAGCTCGCCAAATGGATTGGTGCCGAAATCTACGTCACGGCCGGGTCAGACGAAAAACGCGACTTCCTGCGCCTGCTGGGTGTTGATCACATCTTCGACTCCCGCTCACTGGCTTTTGCCGACGAAATCCTGGCCCAGACGGATGGAAAAGGCGTGGACGTCGTGCTTAACTCCCTCGCCGGGGAGGCCATCAACCGCAACTTGCGGGTGCTCAAACCCTTCGGTCGTTTCCTGGAACTCGGCAAACGGGATTTCTACGAAAACACCAAGATCGGCCTGCGCCCCTTCCGCAACAACATCAGCTACTTCGGCATCGATGCGGACCAGTTGATGCAGTCGCGCCCCGGCCTCACCCGCAGCCTTTTCGCCGAGGTCATGGCCTTGTTTACCGAAGGCGTGCTCCATCCCCTGCCCTATCACGTCTTCGAAGCCGAAGATATTGTCGATGCCTTCCGCTACATGCAGCAGGCGCGCCAGATCGGCAAGATCGTCATCACCTATCGAAATGGCATCAGCCAGGTTCACACCCCAAGCCCTGCCACCCGGAAGCATCTGATACTCGCTGCCGATGCCTCCTATCTGGTGACGGGCGGTCTTGGCGGTTTTGGTCTTAGAACTGCGGAATGGCTGGTCAGCAAAGGTGCTCGCAACCTCGTTTTGATCAGCCGTAGCGGCCCAAGCTCCGAAGAGGCCAGGAACGCCATTGGCCGACTGGAAAAACAAGGGGTCAACGTTCACGCAGCCTCCTGCGACATTACCGACAAAAATGCTATTTCAGCCCTGCTGGCCGAAATAGCCAAGGCACTGCCCCCCCTCAAGGGCATCGTTCATGCCGCCACGGTCATCAATGACGGACTGATCCGTAACATGGATGCGGATCAGATTCGTAGCGTGCTCGCGCCCAAGGCATTGGGCGCACACTACCTGCATGAAATGACTCTCGACACACCGCTGGACTTCTTCATCCTCTTCTCATCGGCCACCACCCTGTTCGGCAATCCTGGTCAAGGCAACTATGTTGCCGCCAATGCTTGCCTGGAAGCCTTGGCGAAACATCGCCGAGCCACCGGTCTGGCCGCTACCTGTGTGCGCTGGGGCGCGATTGACGATGTGGGATTCCTGGCTCGCAATAAAAAAATAAAGGATGCCCTGCAAAGCCGCATGGGCGGATCGGCGCTCAATTCCGCCGTTGCCCTTGACGCTCTGGAGAGCCTGCTGCTTGCCGACCGCTCTGGGCTTGGAATACTAGAACTCGACTGGAAGGCACTGGCGCGTTTCCTGCCCAGCGCCAGAACCTCCAAGTTCAGCGAGATGGGACAGCATGGTGGTGACAGCGACGCAGATGAAGACAACAGCGAAAACATTCAGCGTCTGCTCACGGAACTGTCCGATACAGAACTCCTGGCAAGCATCACCAAAATGATCAAAAGCGAAGTCGGCGAAATTATCCGCGTCTCTCCAGACAAAATCGACGCCACACGGTCCATCTATGACATGGGTTTGGACTCGCTAATGGGTGTGGAACTGGTCATCGCACTCGAAGCCCGTTTCAGCATGCGCCTGCCGGTAATGGCGCTGAGCGAGAGCCCGACTATCGCCAAACTTGCCGAGCGCATGATCGTACAACTGAAGGGAAGCGAAGAAGTGGAAATTAATAGCAGTGAGGCGAATACCCGCACCCAGGTACAGCAGGTAGCCGCTCAGCATGGCGCAGAGGTAACGGCTGAGTCTATCGCCAGCCTGGTCGAAGATATCCAGTCACGTGGTGGGGCGCCCTCCAATAACCGGATGATCCGATAATATGGCACGCAAAGGACTCCCTGGCCTCACCGCCCAGATCAAGGACAAACTCATCCAGCAGGCTCTCGAACGCCGGCTCCGACAGGCCAAGCAAGAGAGCAACGCCGAAGCCCCCACCCGTTCACCTACAGGCATAGTAAACATCCCGGAGCAGCACTACCACTTCCATCTGCATCCAGGCTACCAGCAAATTCGCATCATCAATGATGGCGCAGCCCGGCTGGGTATTGGCAACCCTTTCTTTAAACTGCACGAAGGAATTGCCGGTGCGACCACCCGAATCGGCGGCCGGGAGTACATCAACTACGCCAGCTACAATTACCTCGCACTTTCTGGCCACCCCGAGATTACTGAAGCCGCCAAAACAGCCATCGACCGCTACGGCACATCGGTTTCCGCAAGCCGGCTCGTGTCTGGAGAGCGGCCAATTCATCGAGAACTCGAACAGGCTATCGCCAAAGTCTATGGCGTAGACGACGCCATCGTTTTAGTTAGCGGACACGCCACCAACGTCACCACCATCGGCTACCTGTTTAGACCCAAAGATCTCATCCTTCACGATGAACTCAGCCATAACAGCATCTTGCAAGGAATAACGCTCTCAGGCGCCAGGCGCCTCCCTTTCCCCCACAACGATTGGTCCGCCCTGGATGCCATTCTCGCCGAACAGCGCCACCACTTCGAGCGTGTGCTGATCGTGCTGGAAGGCATCTACAGCATGGATGGAGACTATCCAGACCTGCCCCACTTCGTCGAGATCAAACGCAGGCACCGGGCCTTCCTGATGGTGGATGAAGCCCACTCCTTCGGCGTCATGGGCAAGACCGGGCACGGTATCCGCGAGCATTTCGGACTCGAAGGAGGAGACGTGGATATCTGGATGGGTACCCTGAGCAAAGCACTGGCTGGCTGTGGCGGTTACATCGCCGGTGAGACGGCACTGGTGGAGCACCTCAAGTTTCTTGCACCCGGTTTTCTTTACAGCGTGGGCATGCCGCCACCCGTCGCTGCCGCATCCCTGGCTGCCATCCAATGTCTGCAACGCGAGCCAGAGCGTGTTACAACCCTGCAGCAGCGGGGGCGGTTTTTCCTGGAGCAGGCCAAAGCAGCCGGCATCGATACCGGCACCAGCACAGGCTTGGCCGTCATCCCCACCATTGCCGGCAGTTCCATCAAGGCGGCGCGCTTGTCGGCAGCGTTGTTCGACCAAGGCATTAACGTGCAACCCATCCTCTACCCGGCAGTTCCGGAAAAATCCGCCCGACTGCGCTTCTTCGTCTCCTGCGAGCATAGCGAAGCGCAAATACGGGCAACAGTTCAGGTGCTCGCCACCGAACTCAAGCTGATGTAGGGGGCTGAACATGGCAAATCACTTTTCCACGACCGTGTCGCAACTCATCGCGCTGATTAAGCAGCCGCCGTCTCCCGGCACGCGTCGGCCTTATCCAAAACTGCGCAACTTCATCCTTGATGTGATGGCTGAAGGGCGCCGCAAGAACACCATCAACCTGTTATTTGAAGCGGATCTCACACCCATACAGCAACATCTTGCGCAATACGCCGTGCAGCATGGCGGGCGTATTTCCATGACCACCTACATCGCCAAGTCCCTCGCCTGCGCCATTGACGAAGACAAAACTATCCATGCCTATCGGTACGGAAAGTCCAAGCTGATGGTGTTTGACGACATTGACCTTTCCATCATGGTGGAACGTGAAATCGACGGTGAAACCATGCCCATTACCCTCATCGTGCGTGCGGCCAATCACAAGCACATCGGCGATATTTACCAGGAACTCCAGGCTGCCAAGACCGCCCCATTGGGCGAACATGGGCCAATGTCAGCCCTGGAAAAACAATTCTTCGAGCTACCCTCCCCGCTGCGCAAGATCATCTGGTTTTTCATCCGCCGCGACCCGCATCTTTTCAAGCAACTGGCAGGCACGGTGGGAATCACATCGATGGGTATGCACGCCAGTGGCCCAGCGGTGATAATTCCCATCACCCCCATGACTTTGACCCTGTCCATTGGCGCGATCAGCAAAAGACTGGTGCTGGAGGACAGCCGGCCCGTTGAACGCGATTTCATCCAGATGAATCTCGGAGCCAATCACGACATCATCGACGGCGCCCCGCTCATGCGCTTTGCCGACCGGTTCAAGCAGAAGTTACAAACGGGTTGCGCCCTGGCGCATCCTCAGTCTACGCAATGAGCAACCCCATTTTCTGCAACACCAGCGCCGCCAGATTCTCGACTGCAATATCCAGGCGACTTCCATTAGCCACATCGTCATTTTTTGCCCAGATAAAATAATCCGTTAGTCCGTCCGGGGTGCCCAGCGCTGCATAAACCTTGGGCAAAATGGGCACATGGTCACCATACCAACACAGCAAACCATTGCCTGGCATAGCCGCTAGCCGATTGCGCAGCATATCGGCCATCTGGTCTGCATTGCCCAGATGGCGTAAATAAACCGTCAAGTCATCGCAACCTTCAGGGGGTGGGCTGGAATACAGACGTGTTACATCCCCCGGCTGCACTTTTTCCAGATGCAGTGGTCCATGATTTTCCATGGTGATAACAAACACAAAAATCGGCTGCACAGACGCAGGCTCAAGCAAGGCGCAAACCTTCTCGGCCAGAGCCACATCGCCGATGTAAGGTCCAGTTTTTTCGGCGTTTTCAAAGTGGCGAATATCAATGAACTCATCGAAGCCAAGCTGGGGATACACCACGTTACGTGCATAGAAACTGGCTGGGTAGGGATGAACACACACTGTCCGGTAACCAGATTGCTTGAGCACACTGGCCAGCGTGAGTACACCCTGTCGTGCCAGCTTGCGATAGGGATTGAATCGGTGCACACCGAGCGATTCAGCGTCCAATCCCGACAGAAATGCAAATTCAGTGCGTACCGTATTGGCACCCCAGGCGGGTACTTCGATTTGTCCCTCACAAACGGCAGCAGCTCTTATCGTGTCGAAGGCGTGTAGCACTTGTGGGTGTATGCCTGCAAACAGCCGCCGCGCATCGAAAAAGGACTCGCTTTGAACCACCACCAGATTAGGCAAAATCCCTGTAGAAAATCGAGCACACTCTGCAAAGTCGTCTACCGAAGGAACACAACAGGGTTTGCGCTCCTCCTCGCCATAGCGCCAAATGCTCGCCAGCAAACCCAGTTGGCGTAAATCCGTCTCTGGCTCAAAAATTACATGTAGCTTCTGTCTCGCCCCTAGCCAAAGCAGCGCCAATCCAAAAATAATCAGCACAAGAACCGCAACAATGAAATCCGCCATCTCCACCCGGCTAGTCAGAGAAGGCTCCAGCGTCATTCCCAAATAAATCACCAAACCAAAGACGATTACGGCGATTACCGCCCTGCCTAATCCCAGAAACGGGAGATATAAGCGCGGGTGCTTCAGGGCATCGGTGAAATACTCGAAATCCTGAAAAATAAACGGCTCACGCAGAGAATGAAACTTAGCGTTGTTGACTAATACGACGAACAGAAAGAAGGACGACACCACCGCTGCAGCAAACCACGGGCGTCGAAATACGGCCAGTTCAAAACAAAACACCAGCAGCCACAGACCCAGATGAATCAGCACCGCGCCTACAGGACGTCGCCATAACGGCAAGGTTGCGGGCTGCAACAAGCGTTCAAGCAGAAATGACAGGCTTATCCCGACCAATGCGGGTAATACCACTGCCCAGCCCAGCGCATCAAGCCCCATAATTTAACAACCGTAAAATACGCTCCGAAATGCCTGGGCGCAGTATCGACAAACACCATGTCCCCAGATTCAGTGGGAACGGGAAACTGATGCGCGGCTGATTACGTGCCAGGCCACGCTTGATTACTCGGGCAGCCTTGTCAGCCGTCCACAAAAACGGCTTGGGCCCCGGCATGTCGCGACACATTTGCGATTCCACATAGCCTGGCATCACCACATTGATATGAAGACCCTCGGGTGCCAGCCATCCGCGCAAGGCCTCACCATAAGCTTTCATCGCCGCTTTGCTGGCGCTATAGCTGGGCGTTACTGGCAGCCCAAAATAGGCAGCCAGCGAACTCATCAGGGCAATCTGACCTTGCCCACGCGCACGCATCGCTGGCAGCACTGCATCCACCGTGGCCATCGCCGCCAGCACATTTATTTCGACCAGCGCTTCAACATCAGCCCAGCGCTCACCTGCGCCATCTGCGCCGATATTGGTATTCACGCCTGCATTCACGATGACCAAATCCAGCGTTTCCTGCCGACTAATCTCACCGAGCCAGGCAGCGAGTTCAGCCCGATTGCGCACATCCAGCACCTTGGTGAGCACGCGTGCGCCTTTCTCCTCGCAGATACTCGCCAGTTCCGCCAGGCGAGCAGCATTGCGCCCTTGCAGAATAAGGATGTTGCCGGGTTCCGCATAAATCTCGGCCAAAGCGCCACCGATACTGCCGCTAGCGCCGGTAATTAACACGGTTTGGGAAATTACAGATTTGGTCACAACAATTCCTCCAATGGCAAGTGTTCTGGCTCCAGCATGCGTCGGCAATTTGCCACTGCCAGCGCGATCCCTTGGCGAGAATAAAACCCGCCATTTACCTGTGTAGTGTGAATCACGGTATTGCGAAAGCGGCGAAACAGTTCGGCATCCGGCTTCACGCCATCGCGCCAAAATTCATCCAGATGCCCCTGGAATGTGAGCCCTGGCAGGTTATAGATCGAATCGCTCAAGCCGATTGTCGGGCACCCCAAGCCTACCGACAGCGCGCCCACCGTGCTGTTCACCGTCACCACACCGCGCGCATGTTGTATCAAGCCCATCAGATCGCCGCTCTCCAGGTAATCAATACGGCCGGCAAGGCTAAAACGCCGCTCAAGCTGAGCGATGATGCGCGGATAGTTCACCAGCCCCATATCCAGCGGATGGTTCTTGATGACCAAACGCACATCGCCCGGTGTATGCCGGGCAAAGGATTCCATCACATATTCCATCAGCCCAGCCATATCCTCGAAGCGCGAATGATCACGAATCTGCGCATCACTGTTCAGCTGCAAAGGCAGCAGAAAATAGGGTGTTGAACCGCTCACCAGCGCATTCACACGTGCCCTGTCGCGCCCTCGTACAAAGCGCAGCTTGGTGAAGCGCCGCACATATCCGGCATACTCGACAGCGGCATGAACTGGTGCGTGAATACGATAGCCTGGATACAACACAGGATTGCTGGCACTCGCCACGTGGTAGCCCACATCGTATGCGGCACGCAGCCAGAATGGCGAGGCAAAAGGCTCGCCGTCGCCGTAATCTGGCAAATGCTCACCCACCTGCCAAAACCAGTCCGGGTCACGCGGCAGCAAGGAATGCCCATTCACCCCTTCGCGTTCCAGCGTCACCCAATAAGGGCGGAAATAGCCCTCTTCAAACACATGCGTGCGGATACCGCATTTCTCCGCCAGATTTACCGCCGGTCGATGTATGGGGCGACTATCGCCGAACAGGATCTGATCGGTAATTCCGAAGCGGTGGTATTTTTTGGCCAGATAATCACACAAACCATCGACACTGCCCCGGTAAGACCAAGCTGCCCGCAAACCCCAGTAAGCCGCATCCCCGCCGTTGAAATTCACCCGAAAGACCCGATGCCCATCTGCCCGCAATTGATCGGCCAATCGGGCAAAAAATGGTGAACACACGCCCTGAAGAAATAGAAACGAACGCTTATGCATCACCGCACCCCGACTATGCGACGCAGAATCACACGGAATAACTTACGCCACCAGGTTACATGATCTCCCACGCTGGCGCGCCAGGTGACAAGCTCATCCAGCGCCGACTCTGCCGTGGTACACCGTCCACTCCCCAATCCCACATAAGCCGGATACAGCAGCAAGACGCCTGCCACTAATTCATCCAGCGATAATTGCCGCGTTCGGCGTGGCACGGCTAGCAAGTCGGTGGTCAAGCCCCAGCCAGCATAAAACGGCTGGCCATAACACGTTACCGCCCTGCCCCGTAACAGAGCCTCAAAACCCGCCAACGAAGTTAGCACATGTACCTCGTCCACTCGCGACAGAAGCTCTCCCATGGATACATCAGTCACCTGCTCATCACACCAGGCAGCCGCTTCATCCTCGCCTTTGCCCTTGGCACGCAAACCCGCCAGCACATCCGGGTGCGGTTTATACACCAGCCATGCATGCGGATGGGCCTGCCGCACCGCATGCAGCAGTCCGAGATTGCTGCGTATTCCTGGCGCGCCAAAGGCCAGCGAAGCATCACTCTCTACCTGCCCCGGTACCAGAATCACCCGCTTGTCGCTCTGCGGCCGCTGCCAGCTGCGACTGCCAACGTTATATTTGGTCAGCCCGCTGCTGACCACACGCTCGCGAAAGCTGGCCGCACGTATCAGCAAACCCGAGGTAAATTCCGTCGTTTGTAGCAAAATCTCAAGGTCGGATGGCCGTGTGGCGTCGTAATAAATGCCACAGGTATCGATCACCCATGACAGCGGTCGAATCAAGTCGGCGCCCAAGCCCACTGAACGTAAAAAACCATCCTCCAGGCGGATAATTCGCACCCCATCCGGCAAATTATCCGGGACTGGCCGGCAACCCCAGAGCGCCAGCGTACTGCCGGGCTTAACTTGCGACGCACGACGCACGAACACTACGCGCGAGCCCTCAAAAAACTGCCGCACAACCGGCTTTTTCCAGCGCGAAAAATCCCAGGCATACACCACTGTGGGAAACTCCCTGCTGCCAGCGCTTGCCAGTTCATCCATGCTGTTCGGACTCACTCAATTGCGTCAACAACGCATCCACCTTGGCAAAATGATCTGGCCAGCCCGGCACCTTGAAATCTGCCAGACGCACCAATTGGGCCGCTCTTGATTGACTCTGTGGCTGGGCATATTCCATCACCAGCTCACCCCAACGCTTGCCGTCCAGCGGATCAACATATTCGGGAATTCCCGCTGCAATTTCCCTGAATACCGGCAGATCGCTCGCAATCACCGGCACCCCAAGTGCTAGCGCCTCCACCAGTGGCATGCCATAGCCCTCGACAAATGACGGGAAAAGCAAGGCCTGCGCGTGGTGCAAATAAGTCACCAGCTCCGCATCCGAACAACTTGAATGTTCGCTCACGAAACCTCGCAGCGGCGCGCAACGCTCGAGCAAATCCACCACGTTTTCACATTCCCAACCACGCTGACCGATCACCACCAGGCGCGGCGCTTGCGCACCCAAACGCTCGACCAGGCGCCGCCAGACTTGCAGCAGCAGCCAATGATTTTTGCGTGGCTCTATAGTGCTCAAAATCACAAAATAAGGCGCTTCCATAGGCCGCGCCCCTGCGGTAGCGGCCAACATGCCCGGCGCCAATAAAACCGCGACTGAGGGTGGCATAGCCTGGCCGGAGTGACGGGCGAATAGCGCAAGCTGACCCAGCGTCGCCTGCGAATTGGTAATCACACCACTCGCAAGCGCCAGCACATTATTCATACGGGAAATGTGTCGCGCATCTTCCCCTGCCCGGCAGTATTCCGGGTGAGTAATCGGGATCAAATCATGTACCAGAAACAGCGGCTTGACCTGCATCCGCCTGAGCATGGCCGGATAGACAACGCGTTCCAGCCCGCTATGCCCAGTATTAAACAGGAAACGGCCAGCCACCCCCTGCGCGTTCCAGCCTGCAAGCATCCC
This sequence comes from Sulfuriferula plumbiphila, assembly GCF_009938015.1. Lineage (NCBI taxonomy): Bacteria > Pseudomonadati > Pseudomonadota > Betaproteobacteria > Nitrosomonadales > Sulfuricellaceae > Sulfuriferula > Sulfuriferula plumbiphila. The sequence goes on from NZ_AP021884.1 coordinate 2,181,081, forward strand.
GCTGGCGATATGGCGCACGGCAGTTCTCCCCGTGGTGGGTGCAAACAGCCATTCAAATAACTTGTCAGATTGCGCCCTCGGCAACACCCAGCTATGCCCAGCCCAGCGCACTACCGCCTGCGCCCGGTGTCCATAGTGATGCACGTAGGCCAGACCTACCCGATCCACCCCTGTCGGCAGTCGCCCTCGCATAAAGCGATCCACCAGGCGAGTAACGTCGATCAATACCTCGTTCAAAAGACGATTCGCATGAAAGTCGTTACAAAAATGCTATTTCTACTCATGTGTGCGCAATTTCTGGGGAAGCTCGAAGTTATTCGCGCAAATAGCCGCTTAAGTTTCAAACAGAATGCAACCCTACACTAAGGCAATTCGGGGGTATTGGGCGCATTGAGGTCGATGCCCTCATCGTTGGATATCGCGATGATTTGCTGTTCAATTTTAGGCAAGTGCTGTTCGACGATATTCCAGATCAGCGTCAAATCCACGCCTAAATATTGGTGCGCCAGAAAATTTCGGGTAGCTGCGATTTGCGGCCAGGGTGTTTCGGGGTGGGAAGCAGTCAGACTGTCGGTTCCTAAATCCTTGACGGCTTGGCCGATGACTTCGAGATTGCGGATAACGGCGTCTTGGGTTTTCCGGTCTTGCAAGAAGGCTTCCTTGCCTTCTTGCACATATTCCTTGATCCAGCCGATGCAGTCGTAAATGTGGCGTATGTAGACGGAGCGGTCTTTGGTCACAGTGGCGCAGCCTCGTGGAGGATGCGGTCTTTCAGATAACGATTGATGCCGTTGGGAGTAAGCACGTCAACTCTTCTGCCAATTGCCTTTTCAATGTCCTGCTGCAGGCCGATCAAGTCGAACAGGCTGCGGGTTTCCTGCATGTCCACCAGAAAATCCACGTCGCTGTCTTCTCGGTCTTCACCATGAACAACTGAACCGAACAGGCGGACATTGCTTGCCCCATGCTTGGCAGCAAGCGCCAGGATTTCGGCTCTTTTGCTTCGTAGGATATTGAGTGTGTTCATGATTTTCATATTGTAGTTTAAATCATAATTGTGGATACACTCATTGCGCAGATTTATGCTGCAACGATTGTGTGTCGTTTGCAAAAGAACTCAAGAGGTAGCCGGTGATCTGTGACATTGCCCCCGCAGCCGTTCCGCGTCCTTGATGATATAGCCCGCCGTCACATCATTGCTGAAGTAATCCGGCAACCCCCAGGCTGTACCAATAACGCCTCGAAGCACGTTGGAACCAGCGTTTAAAGCCCTGCAGGCTTAAGGTTAATCACGTTGATAATCGGATAAGCCGCTGACAACACAATATTCAGGAATTTCTGCAAGTCCGCCCCTGGCGCATTGGAGACATACAGCACATCCTTGTTATCCACCGGAAAGCTCTGCGCGACAAAAAAGCTGGCGGGGTCTTTCAAATCCACCTGATAAATCACCGGCACCTTGCCATCCGGGGTGATCTTCGGCGGCGTTGCCCAATCCAGTGCTTTGCTGTCTTCGAAGCGGAAGACAAACACCGCGCGTGCATCGGCACGCGCATCCTGCAAGCCACCCGCCCTGGCCAGCGCCTGCGCCAGCGAAATCCCCTGCGCCTCGAAATTGATTTCTTCATTTTTGCCAGTCGCACCGAGCACGGTAAAACTCAGCGGCTGATACAGCGCCGTAATCACATCCCCCGGCTGCAACACAATATTCTGCTTCGGGTCGCGAATAATCGTATCCAGTGGCAACGCCTGCACCTTGTCGCCTCGCGTCACCTGCAGCGTCATCTTGTTCACCGACTGGCGCACCCCGCCCGCCGCCGCCAACGCATCCAGCAGCCGCTCACCGCGCGCCGTCAGCGGCATACGTGTACTCGAAGCCACCTCGCCCACTACCGTTACATTGGCCGTGTTATTGTGGATTACACGCACCAGAACCTGCGGCTGGTTGGCCTTGCCCTTGAGGCGCTGGGCAATCTCCCCTTCAATCTGCTCGGGGGTGCGGCCAGCAGACGCAATTAGCCCGGCAAAAGGAATATTGATCATGCCGTCGCTACTGACCATCTGTTCGGGAAAGGTCGTCACTCGCGTGGTTGCAGGCCCTGTGCGCGGATCTATCGCCACCCCACCAAACAGTGTAGCCGGTGGCGCTTCCCACACCGATACCTCAATCACATCTCCCGCGCCAATGAGATAACCCGAGCGCACAGCCCCACCAAACGAATCAGAAAAAAGAGTCTTTTTCTGATTGGCGAGCAACTTGCGCGCCACCGCCTCATCCACATCCACCACCTGGATACCATCAATACCCTTTGTGTCGTGGTGTTCCAGTACCTGCTCACGGCTGGGGCCGGAAGACGGAATCCAGCTTGGGTAAGTGGCGCAACCGCCAAGTATGCCTGCAGCAACCGCAGTAGCGAACAGTGATCGCACCCCACCAAAAGTACTGTTTTTGATTGTTTTCAATTGCTCTGATTCCAGGTTAATGATGATGAAGACCCCGCCGCTAAACGCCAAGACAGTAGTTTTTAGGCTGTCTTTTGCCGCAGCGGCGCGCTTTGATGGTTTCCCATCATGGGTGTGTGCTTTACCTTTGTCCAATCTTCCAACGTCAAACCATTGGGAACAAAGCCGAAGGCTCGATCCCTTGTGACGAGAATCGCATGGCTGCCTTAGCGTGCGCTGCTAGAAACACACAAAGTATAAGCGCCAGGGTTCAAGCCGTAACGGCGCAACGCAGGCGTCAACTCCGTTGATGTACGCGGTGCGAACATAGGAGAAACCCCCAAGTGTATCGCGGTGACACGCTCACTCGGCCAACCGAAATACGCGATTACTTCCTGCCGCGTGGCTTTGGGGTTGAACCAGGCAGGTTCAAGCACAGGCAAGAGGTCGTAGATGACGAAACTCATGCGCACGCCTTGCTGTTTCCAGCGGAACAATGCTGGCATGTGGTGCGGCACAATATGCGCCGACAGATCGAGACCCAAAAAGATATCGCCTGCGCAAACTTGTATCGGCGCGGATGCGCTACGGGCTGGCTGCTGGAGGAAGCCTGTCGGCAGATAGGCGTAAAACTGTTTACGCGTGGCGGCCACGGGGCAAATCCGGTACCCCTCGGGCGGGGCTGCAAGCAGCGCTTGATACAGGTTGCGCACCACACGCTGTATGCCGGTACCAGCGTCAGCTTGGGCAATGGCGGATACGTCAATCAATAGCTGCCGGTCGGTATTGCTCAGGCTGTCGGATCGTTTGGGTGAGTTGGCCAAGCGATTTCGCAGGAAAGAAACCGGGAGATGACTGAACGCAAGGTTTTGAAGGATGCGCATCATGCAAGCTCGGCTGCACGTGCGTTGTAGTATTCAAAAGTCCGATCAAAATCAGAAAATGTGGTCATCTTGCCTTTGACCAGATCAAAGTGACTCATAAATATCAATCGCTTCATCAACAGTATTGCAAACTGTTAAATGACCATTATCCAGCACAGCCGCATGATCACAGTGTGCGCGGATTAAACCGGTTTGATGTGCCACAATAATCATGGCGCGATCCGCCCGTTTTTCAAACAATTCAATATTGCATTTTTGGTGAAATCGGTGATCTCCGACTGACATGCCTTCATCAATCAAAAAACAATCAAACTCAATCGACATTGAAATAGCAAATGCCAATCTCGAAGCCATGCCTGATGAATAGCTCTTCACAGGCTCATTCAGATAGGCGCCCAATTCGGCAAAATCTTCAACCAAGGCAAGTGTTTTTTCGAAATCGACATCGTATACACGGGAAATCAGGCGAGTGTTATCTCTACCCGTTAAGCTACCCTGGAATGTCGCGCCAAAAGCCAGGGGCCAAGAAACGGACATATCCTGTTTAATGTGACCACTGTGCGGCTTGTCTGCCCCGCTGATAATGCGAATGAGGGTAGATTTACCCGCACCATTGCGCCCAAGAATGCCCCATTTTTCACCGCGCTCTATTCTGAGATTGACATTTTTCAAAACAGGGCGCTTGTCCTTGCCATGATGAATTGGGTAAGATTTACAAATGTCAATCAATTCCAGCATTTTTGAAATTTCAGAATATTCACGAGGCTTGCACCCGTTTGATTGCGACCTGGGTTAATACCAAGCCAATAAAAGTCATCGCAAGAATCATAACTACCGTATACCCGATATGATAGTAGGTAAGCATTCTCGAACCATAATATCCATGATGAAAATACTCTACTGCATTCACCAACGGGAATAACAGCAAATAATCTCTTAGCTGCTGCGGCACCATATAGGCAGCAACAAACACGCCCGAAAATGGCAGCATCAAATACAAAACGATATGTGATGTGCGCTCGACAGCTTCGCTTAATTCAGACAGAGCGGCCATAATCATCACAAATGCAAACGAGAACCACAAAATCAACAAATATCCCAATGTCATTGTTAAAATATCTGAGGGCATTTGGCAAATACCCACTGCTACAAATATGATAAACAAGACAATAAACGCAGCTGCTGCGGTAGAGAATTCTAAAATGATGCGTGAATAAATAATATCAATTGGCCTGATGGGCTTGTGGTGTAACAAGGCACGATTGATTTCCAATGATTTTTGAACACGGCCTGTGCCATTACGCCATAGCAGGATGGTTGGGTAGCTCACCGCCAGGTACTCAGCGACTGATAGCCCTGCATTGGCCGAATGCAGGTTGGAAAAAATTACCATTACACCCACAACAAACATAGCAGGCTCGGCAATAAACCACAGCACGCCGATGCCTTCACGGCCATAACGGGTGATCATCTCTCGTAAAATGAGCGCCCAGATCACCCGCCCCTGTATGCGGAGCTGGTGCATAAAACTGGGTGTGGATTTATCGATCATGATGCTCACGCACGCCCGCTACCATAATCGACATTACACCCCACAACAGCATGCCCAGGGCAAACGTGGCCAATATGCCGCGTAACCTGCGCGGCTCTATCGCTGTGTCAGGCTTGTTCGGCTGCACAATGCGCTCCAGGTAAAACTGTTTGCGCAGCGCTTCGTTGCGGGCTTGTTCGAGCGAGGTAAAGGCAGCTGCAAGTTGTTTGTCGGCGAACATACTTTCAAGTTTGAGGCGTTCATATTCGACGGCTTTGTTGGAGAGGGAGCCGCCCGCCCCGGCTACTTTGGCGGTTTCATTGGTGATATCGGCTTGCAGGGATTCGACCTGGCGTTTGAGCGCGGGGATTTGCGGGTTGTCGCGGGTGATGCTCTGGATCTGGCTGAGCTGGTTTCTGGTGGCGATGAGCTGGTCTTGCAGCTTGGAGACGAGTTGTAGCTGTAGCGCGGATTGGCCTGCGGGATCGAATACGTTTTTTTGATCGCGGTAGCGCGATACGGCGAGGGCGGCTTTTTTGGCCTTGTTTTCGGCGTCGGCAACTTCGGCTGTCGCAAAGCGGATCATGTCCTGGCGGCCGCGTTCGTTGAGCTGGTTAACCAGCTTTTCGCTCATTTCCAGCAGGCTTTCGTTGATGTTATAGGCGTCCTGGCTGGTGAAGGCGTTGACGGTGAGGGTGGAGATGGACGAGGCAGTGTCGGCATCGACGCTGACGTGTTTCTGGTAGTAGCGCAGCAGGGCTTCAAAGCTGGTATCCCAGTCCAGCCCGCCGAAGCGGCTGAAGATATCGATGTTTTTGCTGCCGTAGGCTTGGCTGATGTCGAACTGGGTTTCGAGCTTTTGCAGCGCGTCGCGCGAGAGGATGTAGTCGTGCACGGCAAAGCTGTCGTCCTGCGCTTTTGAGAACCCGGCGCCTTGCAGCAGCGCACCCAGACCGGTGGTGCTTTGTTTGTCAGGGCTGCGCACCACAAAGCGGGATTCGGAGATGTAAACGTCGGAGGCGATCAACCCGAAGTAGATGATGGACAGCAACGTAGGCAATGCGACTGTTAAGAGAAACAGGCGGTTGATGTCCTTGATGCGGTTGATAAGACCTTTTGCTGAGGGTTTGCCGTTGTTGGTCAATGCTGCGGTGAGTGGGTTATTCACGTGTTTTACAGTTCAAAATAGGTTTCGTGCTACGTTCGGTTCTAGCGTGTCGCTTCATTCGGTTTGGAACTTTACGCGCGACTTCCTGGCGTCATTCCTTCATGCCGGCCCCGGATCGGGATTGGCATGCTGCTCGCGGGAAATAGGCCGAAGCCCGGATCCGGCTTCTCCACAGGTAATTGCTGGCATTAGTTTCATGGGGGGGAAAATGGCTCTCTGGGTAATAGCTACAGCGTTGCCTTTATTTGTTGCGGGAGTATATCACCACTGCCCATCAAGCTTGTGACAGCAAGACGCTGTGGGCTCTATTTTGCACTGGTCAGGACACTTCATGAATTGACGCGCGCTCTCGCTTGCCTTCTGTTTGATATGAAAAAGTTTTGTTAACTATTTGCTACCCCTGGTGACCTGACCCGGCGAGGGTGCGACGTAGGTGTTACCTGCTGAAGCGAGGCTGAGGAGCGATCACTGGAATCTGCGAAGCCGCCATCAGCCAGCGACGGAGGTTCACCCCTCTTGCCTGCTCTTCACTGCCTCCGCCAACGCCCGCACCAACTCCGCGTTCTGATGACTCAGCCGGACCAGCTCTGCATTCAGGTCATCAGCCCGGCGCTCAATCTCCTGTGCACGCACCTCTGCTGTATGAGCCCGTTCAATCAGTTCTGACAATTGACCACGCAACTCAGCAGCCTCTTGCGCTGCAAGGTCAGCAGATGCTACCGCTTTGGCCTCCGATTCGGACAAGTGCAACTGCTATGTTTCCAACTCAGTCGCCTGGCTTTCAAATGCGGCAGACATCTTCGCCGTCCCCTTGCCCAGCAGATTGGAATCTATGACCAAGGCCATGTAGTCCGACTTGCTGGTGTTGGGGGAGGGCGGCATCCATCAAAACATAGAGTTCATCCAACATCATGGTACGGCTGGCATGGGCACCGCTGCGCCCCATGCGAAAGCCGTATCTGGATAGGTGGTCGTGCTTGTCTCCCAAGGCGGCGGTTTTGTTTTTTTGTTTGTTCACGGTGATCGATTGGGCCTTAGATTTTGATACCTCGACTAGCGTGAACCTTCAGCAACTTAGCAGCGCTCAAGAACCCCTCGTCCAGGGTATAAAGCATGTTTGCGCCGTTATTGCTGGCAATGGCCAGGTGCAGCGCGTCGCCGGCTCGCAACTTGGTGGAGAAGTGCTGGATGTACCCTTTGGCTAACTCGTAGTCCACAACGCCCGGCGCCAGGACTTGGAATGAGCCGGCCACCAGTTCATCGAACTGGCCGATGGTCAGGAGTGCATCGGCCTCTGCGAGGCCTCCCATCCTGACTTCGCGTGCGACGAGGCTGGCGAACTCGACGCGGGTCCAGTGGCTAACATACAACTCTCCCACTGGGAGCTTGGTGAAGAAGGCCTCGATTTTTGCGCTGGTGGATTCTTCGAGGAGGAGTGGGGCCAGAAAACTGGTATCGAAGTACAGCATCAATGTCCCTCGTCGCGCATTTCACGCAGCAGTTCGGCGCTGGATTTGCGCCAGCGGGGCATGCGGCTACGAAACTCGGCGAGGGACTTGATGGCGTGCTTGGGCTTCTCCACTGAAGTGATGCGGGCAATCGGCTGGCCGCGACGGGTGATGACGACTTCCTCACCCGCCTCAACCTGGTCCAGAAGGTGGCTTAAATGCGCCTTGGCTTCTGCCAGCGTAACGGTGCTCATACGCCCCTCCAGTTAGTCACTATGATGGTCATATAGTAGCGCAATGCCGTTTCCTGGTAAATCCGCTGCGTCAATCACCCCAGCTGCTGCCGATGCCGCTTTCCCAGCTAGATGAATCAGAGAACGATGGTCGCGAGCCGATTTTCCGGTTCGGTGGCCAGCACCGGGCAGTAGCGCAGCGTGGCGTTACCTGCCCCCGAAAAACCGGGCTTTGATGTTCGAGTGGGGTACTGCCGGCCACATCAAATATTTTGAAATTGTGACCATAGCAACTCAGTACTCGAACTCAATCTGTCAATCCGCCAAACACGCATAAAAAATTGGGACAGGATAACCCTGCCCCAACTGAATGATGAATTTGCTGCAAAATTTAAGCTTCGTCCATCGTTTGACCTTTCTCGACCCCCATTTTTGCCGGCTTGATTCCGATGTCCTTAAGTAGCTGTCGGGTTGCCTTCAAACCAGCGTCGGCTTCCTGAGCACGTTTTTCCGCAGTTACCTTATCCGCCTGCATGCTTTCGAGCTGCGCAGTGAGTTCATCTACCTGCAGCGCCAAACTATCCGCGAGGGCTGTCAGCTCGCGCTGGCTCTCTTGCGAAGAAACTCTTGCGCTATGTAGAGCAAGGCGCTCCGATGCTACCGCCGAACTCGCCAGCCTGCATGCTTCCTGCCACAAGCGTTTGGTCTCATCAATCAGGGTCTCCGGCACCGGCCCACTCACTTCAGTCGGAATCAACCCTTGATTAAGTACCAGTTTTACCGCATCCGAAATCGTTGCATAGCTGCCTCTCCCTGCGACCCGACGCACTTCCTGCAGCGTGATTTTCTCGCCGCGTGCAAGCATTTCCTCCACGATCCGAACATATTTTTCAGTACACACGATCCTTGCTCCTTAAGGTAAATTGTAGTGACGTATGTAAATGCAATGTAACTGGGTTCCCGATATGTAAATCCGGTGTAATACACTTACCGTCTGATTGCATCCGAATAACAGTTACATCGTGTTTACAATTGCGTATAGCCACTGACAGCCGGAATTTCCCCCCTCCTGCAAAATATTTTTTGGCTGACATTTCCAATGGCTCCTGCGCTGCGATGCCCTTACCCGCGCCCGGAACTCGTCGCAGCCATTCATGATTACGTTGCCCACCCTGACAGGAGTTTCCAAGCCTATATCTGGACCGCCAAGGCCATCGACATCCGTCAGCACCAATCCAGCCACCGCTTACCTTATGCAACCCAAATAGAAAGCCCGACACAAAGGTGTCGGGCCGAATTTAAAATGTGATTCCTCCTTGAATTTACTTTCACTGGCATCCATCCCGGCGTCGCCAAACGCCAAGATCCATGCCACCGGCCTGCACCGCAGGCCGTCATTATCAACGAAGCGTGTAATACCCACGCTTCCCGGCCGAATCCACCCCGCCAAGGGTGAATCCGGTCTGCAGCCTACCGCCAGGCGGGCTGCAGTTTTCGCTTGCTGTCCGGCTACCAACCGGACTCGTCTACTTCTCGTCGTGTCGTTTCCACAACTCGATCTGGCTTTCGGCCAAACGTCAACGTCGAAGAAACACGCTCATACGCGTTACAGGTTTTGCGGATTCGTTACATCCGTCGCGCCAGGTGCCACCCTGGCGCGCTGCTCGGCGCATTTCGCACCACTTAGATCAACTTCTTGCGTTCATGCAGGAACGCCGCTGGCTCACGCCATGGCAACGGCAAGGGGCTGGATACCCTGTTTCAGACGAGAGAACCGGGAGAAGACCCTGTCTTACTTCCAAAACCGTTGTACTCCATGACGCTTCCACCAAATTGCAGGCACTATCGGCCCTATACGGCTTCTGCACTTTCCAGACGGCACCCTGTTACGGGCGCTGTTACAGGTTTAAGCTCTCAGCGCGGCTTGCAGCTTCCCAGGTGCGACCCTGGTTCACCACACGCTCGCCCGACGGGTCCAACGCACTCGCGTTGTCCAGCCGAGGTGCACATCACTGTGCACGGTTTCGCAGCCATCCTGTTTGGCACACGTTATGCGGTTTTCCCGCATCCCGTGGTTGAGACTCGCACTCAATTTCCAGATGATCAGGGACACCGGGGCATTTGCTCCCCGGACCCGTTTCGTGTTCGCACCAGTCCCACCTTCCCAGGTGATTTGCATGGGATAAAGCGGCGGGATTACGCTGTCTGTTGTGTACAGACAGGATTACTCCGCCACCTCCCCCTCGCACCGTGCAAGCTCCATTACGAGCACACGGCGCCACACGACTCGCCTTTGGCAAGGCTACCGACACTGTCGGCATAGACGAAACAGCAGGGGCGTTGGCGCGCCCTTGCTGCTAATAAGCAGGTGTTGGCGCACCGGAACGCATCCGCAATTTCCATCGAAGAGTTTTGCCCTTGCTCCATATAGGCACCGACGTGCGGTTTTCTTCTATTTTCTTTTCCCAGTTCAGTATTGAATTCACCAGCATTCTCATTGAATAGCAGTCATGGGGATTTGAGAGATGTTTTTGTCTAATCGAATGAGCGATCGCTATACGAGGTTCCATCCATCAAAGGAGCCTCTCATGGCAAACCAACCGATCAAGGCACCGCGCAATATGACGGCGCTGATGCAGCATTTGCAGCGCCTCGTGACAACGGGGCATTACTATTGGTCAGGGGATCGCATCGCCATGCGACACATCCCCAGGCTGATCGATAAGTATCCCGACTTTGCCTTGCGTGCGGATGCGCCGGCACGGGCATACCGCAAGCGCACAGGACGCGCCTCCGTGCACCTTGTATTGCATCCGATGGCAAGCACGAAAGATGAGGACATTCCCTGGTGGATGCTGTCGACGGGCGGAAAACTGGGGCTTGCCACCAGCGATAACTTACCCGGCGCGGTGCATGATGCGCGCACGCTGGAGGGGCGGCTGTTGAGCGATGACTATGAACTGTTTCAGTTGGAAAAGAACTACATTCCGGACCACCCCAAAACCACGACCTGGACCTGGCGCATGGCGCCGATGCGATTCCGGGAATGGCAGGCGTTGCTGATTGAACGGGTGAAGGCGCGTGACGCTAAATCAGTCGCGGACATTTTCGAGTTGTTGCGCGAGATGCCGCAGTTTGCGGGGGTTCGGTCGCAGGTGCTGCGCCTGCATTTCGATGCGAGTCGGATGCTCATGAAACTGGGTATGCCGGGGCTGGCGCCGCTCGAGTTGCCGGTGATGCGGATGCAGAAGCTTTGGCAGGAGGATTTTGAGATGTGAGACACGCACTGATAACTTCACGATTAAAGCCCACTACGACTCAGCATCAGGTAACTCAAGTGGAAAATAAACTGGAAAGCTTCAGGATCGCATGAACGCCACTCGATACATACTCTTAGGTGATTAATCTGGAGCCATAGGGCGCTGGCCGGGGTATAGCGAGGTCGAGTTTGATCTTCTTCATCTGGTCGAGCTTGACCTCCAGCGAGTGGCCTTTCCCATAGCTGTCTCCGACGGTTTGCTTGGCATGACCAGTAAGTGCCTGGTGAATTTCACGGGGAATAAGCGCATCCCTGCACATATCCTTAAAGTTGTGACGAAATGAATGGAACACCACATTACTCGGCATACCGAGTTTTTTATGGATGAAGCGGTTGAACCATTTCCCCTGGGTCTCGCTCGGATTGGCGGTATCGGATTCTGTGCGCAGGAACGGCCACAGACTCTCGTGGCCCGCGTTGCGGATAGCATCAACGTAGTCGAGAAAACCGAGTTCAATGAGTTTGGGGTGGATCGGAACCTCGCGGACACTGGACTGGTTCTTTCCGTGCCTGATGAACAAATGGGGGACCGGTTCGCGGAGTATATCGGAGACCGACAGGCTTCCGACCTCGTCGATCCGGGCACCGGAATACAGGGACAGGAGCGGCATCCACACGCGGGCATGATAGCCACCACCCCCACCGGCCTTGTTGACGGTGAAGAGCCCCTCGCCCTTGGAAAAAATTCGTTTGAGCTGTTCCAAGGTGAATGGTTCGCGCTCGTCGGGATTTTCGATACCTTCCTTCGTGGCAAAGCGGCTGTAGTCGAAGCCGGCAAAGGGGTTCTGCTCCAGAAGTTCATCCTTGACCGCCACGGAAAACAAGGCACCGACGAGGGTGCCTTTCTTTTCCAGGGTCTTGGCGCCGTTGCCACGTGTCTCCCTCTCGTTGCGTAGCCATTCGGTGACTTGGGCACGAGTCAGCGTCGCGGGGCTGGCCTTGGGAAGGAAGGTGGCGAGGGCATTGATGTAGGTTTCGACTTCCTGGGTAGTTCTAGCGGGCCGAATACGATCCTTGCGCCAATGATCCAAAAGTTGCTGCCAAGCCAGACCATTGTCTGGTGCGACGGGCGCGGGTTCCCATACGGCGCGTAAGGGTGGATCGTCGAGCTTCGGCGGATTCACTAAGCGTCCGGCCTGACGCTGCTCGAGAATGTCGTAGCCTTGTTGAATGGCCGGGAGGATGTCGAGTACGAGTTTGCGTTCGGCTTCAACAGAAACTGCGAGTTGATAACCGCGTCCAACAAGGAGGTTGTGGACGGCTGGAATGAACGCGTCGGGTTGGCCTCGGGCAAGAGCCTTCGCGATCATACCTTTGACTTGTGTGATGTTCTGTGCTAGCTCGTCGTAGTCGTCGTCATCGAGTCCTTCACGACGCCAGACAAGATCTGCTTCAAGACCGGCAAGCCACAGGCTGCGCAAGCCACCGGCAAGCTCCGGCGTGACTTCGGTGATGGCCTTGAGGCGTCTATCTGCCGGCGTCTTGAAGTAGGAGTTCAGCGCATCTTGGTTTTGGTGCTGTTGGGCGGATTTCTCCTGCAGTTCGCAGAACTGGCGATCAACCTGGACAGAAAGGAGCTTGGCGTGGCTCACCGCTTCACGGTAGTCCTTTCCGAGGGATTTCTTGATTTCGCGTTTGCCGACGGCCGCGCGCAATGCTTCTGGCACGGTGATGCGGAAAAGGAACCCGTGAGGGGTCTTGTAGCAATTGCGTGGAAGTGCAGGCATCGGGGTCTCCTCGACCCGCCCGCTCCGGCTCTTTGTACTAGCTTTTTGTACCATTTTGGCCTCTGAACGCCTTGATGACATTAGCATTCAGCATGTTAGCACAAGATGGCGGAGAGGGCGGGATTCGAACCCGCGTTAGGGTATTACCCTAAACACGCTTTCCAGGCGTGCGACTTAAACCGCTCATCCACCTCTCCGGAATGTCATTTTTGGGAATGAAAGAAATGCTTTTGTCCAATCCCAGAAAGGGCGCAAGAATACCGGAGAAGCCATGTAACAGCAAGGTGTTTGTCCCCAAGATCCGCGATTCAAGGCGCCCATGGATTGAAAGAGCCCCGCCTGTCCCGGATCTTGGATAGAGTGACGGCGCAGGAGATGCATAACCGGGCAATCGGCGCGGCCATGAAGCCGGAGCCTATGTTCCCCGCTGGTACTGATGCTCACCGGCGGCGGTCGTTTGGAAAACCTGCGCGCCCTCCAGGGCGACACGGCGCGGGCGAATCTGCTCAAGCAGGACACGCTACCCAGCACCGATGCCATCAGCGGGCGCCTGGATGTCCCCACGCAAAAGGCCATTGCCGAGATTCCCGCATCGGCCTGGAAGCATTACGCCGACTGCGCCGTCGTCGAGACCCGGCACAGCATGAACGGGACATCGATGGCATTCCGGTTGATGGTCGTCAAATACAAGCGCACGGCCGAACTGTTCGGCCATGCGCCGAAGTAGCACGTGATCGCCAGCAACCGCGTCGAATCGACCGAACACACCCTGCTCTGGTATCGCCAGCCCGGCCAAAATCGGCACAATTACCCATTTCGCATCTCGGTCCCCGCGCTGGCGTACTCTCGGGCGCTCAACTTCCGCTCCGCCACCCCATTCCTCCTTCCCGGATGCCTCTCAAGCCCACACAAGCGGGCAGTGAATATTTCAATCGCGGAATTTGGGTTATCGCCGGGCACTGCCTCTTCGAAACAAAAATGGTATGATTAGCAGCAATTAATATTGCTCGAAAACAAGGCGTTTAGCATGGCGTATGCCGAACTCTCACTGCTGGAACAGCTCGCCACCAACAGCTCTCCATACCATGACCCGCTGTTGCGGCTGAATTGGGATACGCTGGACACCACAGCATACTGGCTACCCCCATCGGCCATTTCCTTGCACGGCACGCGCGAATATGACGAGCTGCCGGAAACCACCCGCATCCGTCTGTCGCAATACGAGTTCACGGGTTTTATCCAGGCAGGCTTGTGGCTCGAAGCTATTTTTGTTGAACGCCTGTCGCGCAATCTCAAACACACCCAGTCGGCACAGGAGCTCGCTTATTACCTGCATGAGATACGCGAGGAATCCGGGCACAGCCTGATGTTTCTCAAATTGATGGAAAAAGGCGGGCTACGTTTGCCCGGAGTATGGCGCAACCGGCCACGCACTGCAGATTTTCTCGGCCGCCATGCACCGATCAATACCACACTGTTCTGGCTGGCCGTGACGATAGGTGAAGAGGTGCCGGACAAGCTCAATCGCTACATCCGCACCCATGGACAGGCCAGCGTGGATCCGCTGATTCGGCAGATGTGCACTTTGCATGTGATTGACGAAGCGCGCCACATCGCCCACGCGCGCAGCGCACTCGAGCAGAGCCTGATGCGCACCTCGACCTTGCACAAGAAGCTGCTGACACCGGTGATTAATTTATTGATACGCCAGTTCGTGACGACTTTTTATCTGCCGCAAGCCGATGTTTATGAGCTGGCCGGCCTGAATCCTGGCCACCAGTGGCGCGAGGTCGCGCGGCGCAACCCGGCACGGCGCGAGTTCATTCAGAAGTGCCTGAATCCGAGTTTGAACCTGTTGCGCGGGCATGGTTTTGCAGTAAAAGATCCTGTCGTTTAGCAATTAATCCCGTAAAGTCTCCATTACCTTGTTGAACAAAGCCGTTCGCGCCTGCTCCGGCGCTTTGTTCAACGCCCCTGTCCATACCGGGAACAAGGTGGCCTCCTCGCGTTGCTCGTGCTTGGACAAATACCCTGCGAGAATTGCCAATAACGGCCCGACACTGGTATTGCTCGCGTCCTGTTCTTCAAAGCTGGCTTCAATCATTACCGACTGATTCAGGATTTCGTTGTGCTCCTGCACCATCGCGGCACTCGGATCAAGGCCCTGGGCATCGGGCGGGGTGCGGATGGCACGCGCCAGCATGTCATGTTCCACCAGCAGATGCTTGCGCAGGCCATCGCTAAAGGCACGCATCAGCGCATGGGCAACTTCCAGTTGACCGTTATCGGTGAGGTGGATGACCTGAGAGAACATTGCGTCCAGCCGCTTGTGGTCACGCTTGAGCATATCCAGCACATCTACCGGCGGCACATCTTCGGCGCGATGAATCACTGCACGCCAACGCTGGCCTGGCTCTTCACTCACTTCCCAGCGCAGGTTGTTGCGCAACTGCAAATTGAGGCTATGCAGAATAATGGCCGGGTCTTCGGCAAACAGGAAGGTGACGGTTTCACCGCGCGATATATCCTTGATTTCATAAAAAACAGAAGTTTGCAGCTGGCTGGATGCATGCCCGGTCAGGTCACAGAAATGATTATCGGCCGTCATCGCAATCAAAATCCGAACATGTGATCCAGACAAAACGCCTGCTCACCGTGCAATGTACCGTGATATCCGAACAGGCGGCAGGTCACGTCGCGAATGATGATGTAGGCGCCCTGCCCTGCCTGCCGACGATGCTCCGCATCGAACATTTCCGAATAGCGCCAGTGCAGCGAACCGCTGCATGGAATGGCGATTTTGCGTTGGGCGATTTCCTCACCCAGGCGATTGAACAGGCTTAGCGTGGTATCGGAATGCGCATGCCAGGGAGTGGAAGCCGGATAAATCAGATGGCACATGGTGTCCAGAGGCGCATCGCCCAGACGCAGAAACAGGCGCGTACTCAGGCCCGGCGGCGCGCCGGCGTAGGATTGCGGCTCGTTCTTGTAGGTAAGCACGGTGTTGAACACATGCGCGCCAAAGCTGGTTTCTGCGATGTGGCCGCTACTGTTATGGGTGTAGCGGAACAGGCTGTGCAGCCAGCCATCGGCGCTACCGCCGTGGCTGAAATCATAAACCAGCTCGACGTGGCCGGAGCGGCTGGGCAGCTTGGCACCCTGCTCTGTCAATAACGCATTGATATCAAGTTCAACGCTCTCGCTGCGCTGCAGGCAGCCGAAATCATGGCGAGCGATTTCCACCCCGGAAGCGTCATACACAATCGCGGCTATCGGCAGATCATGCTGCGCGGTAGACATCGGCGTGGGTTGTACTGCGCTGCGCCAAATCGCCACCGGCAAAACCGGTGCGGGCAGGATATAACCCTTGCCCAGATAGGGCGCCATGGCGGGAATACCCGGATCGGCGGGGAGATCGTTGCGCTCGACATTGACGTGGGCAATGCGGCTACGGCCATTTTTCACGTGCACCTCGTAGCGTGGCCGCACGAAATAGCGCCCAGCCTGCACTTCCAGTTGCTGCGGCCAGCGCGCTTCAGGAAATAGCGCCGCGACCTCGAGTGCGTAGCAGGCAAACCCCGGAATCACCTGATCCACATAACGAATGTCATCAGAGCCCATCAGGTTGAGCCCCACTGCGCCAGCCGGGATCGCCACCGGGTGGCTGTTTTGTATCCACATCACTACGCGCTCGTTGTCGCGCGGCGCGGGTAGGCCGGCAAACAAATCGGACGGCCAGGCGTTGGCGTCATGGGTGCAGGACAGCACTGTTTCATCGTCACCAAAGGTATCCAGCGCATACTTGACCACGTCGTGGCGGGCCACGCCCAACACGTGCATGAACAGCGATCCGGTGAATTCGCCGAGATTGAAGCGGCGGCGCACCTCGCGGCTGTCCACAATCAGGCTGGCGCCGGGTGCGGGAATCGTATCCTGCCACTCGGCCAACACGCCGCCCGCGCTGTCAAACAGGCGCAACCACACAGTGGGCGGCCTGGCAGCACCCAGCCCGGACCAGTAATCGCAGGTCACGATACGCGTGTGCTGGCCTGCCGCGTCGCGCAAGAAGCCGAAGTTGGTGGCAAAGTTGAGCGGGTCGAGATAGCGCTGCCGATTGGTGAGCATGGCATCGGGCAGGCGCATCTCATCCAGGCTCATGACCACCATGCCGGCAGGCAACAGATGGCGGATATGGTCCACCAGACGAGCGGCGTCGAATGCAGTGACCAGCAACGCCCGCGCGTCACTTTGCGGCAGCTCAACGACGGGCTGCACGCGCATGCCCAACAGGGTTTTACCGACATCTTCCAGACGCTGCACATACACTGCCCGAATATTCAGCTCAGCCAGCGCATAAAATTCACAGAAACTTTCTGCCATGCCTAATGGGTCATATACGGCAACGCTGCCCATGCCGCGCAGTCTGTCGAGCAATGTGGCCGCAAGCGGTGCGCTGAGCGGATGACCCAAGGCCTTGAAAAAGCTGTTGCCCCCCTTGGCATTGCTGAAAGTTTCAATTTTTAACGCCATCTAGTTCAACCCCATGCTTTGTTTGAGTAAGTTGGCTACCCGACTGGTTTCATCCAGTGGCGGGTAATGCCAGTCGGCCAATTCACCGGCGAAGGGTCGCGTGTAGCCACGTGCCTGCAATT
The DNA here is from genome assembly GCF_009938015.1 of Sulfuriferula plumbiphila. Classification (NCBI taxonomy): domain Bacteria; kingdom Pseudomonadati; phylum Pseudomonadota; class Betaproteobacteria; order Nitrosomonadales; family Sulfuricellaceae; genus Sulfuriferula; species Sulfuriferula plumbiphila. The sequence continues at coordinate 2,198,485 of NZ_AP021884.1, forward strand.
CGCGGTGAAATTGTTCAAACTTGTTATTGGCGCCAGTCAATCCCTCGATGAACACCGGCTTGCCGGTAAAGCATGCCTCTGACGCCATGTTGACCGAATCCGCCGTCACCACCAGGTAATCGGCCAGTGCCAGATAGCCCAGATAAGGGTTATCACCTGTGCCATCCCAGATCACCGAAGCGACATCCGACAGGCGTTGCTGCAATACTGCCACGACTTCTGGCGCGGTACGCCGTGAGGGCGTCACCACAATGCCAGCGCCGCGCGTGGCCGCAGCGTGTATGAGCTTGTCGGCGAGCGTGTGCGCAAGTCCCGTATCAACACGCACACTGCGATTGGTGCCACCCACCAGCACGCCAAGCAATGGTCTGGGCAGGTGGGCCAATCGCACGGCAAACTGTTCAGCCGCCTGGCGTAAACGTTCCGCAGTCACGCTGTTGACTGCACCCAGCGTCTCGATCACATTTTTCCCGTTGCAGCGGTCATGCAACGGGGCAATGACCCAATCGAAATCGCGCAATGCGACCTGCGGGTTCTGGATACGAACATTGAAGGTGCGCCCACCACTGGCACGCTTAATGGCGATGGAAAGCGCGACCGTCAGGCGCCCGGTCCCCACTACAACGCTCGGCCAGGGCGGTGCGAGGGAATCGCTGCCCGCTCCCAGGGCTTGCAGTGGCTTAATCCATAACTGTGGCGGCAGATACTTCCATGGTGTGGTCGGCACCACCGTTTTTTTTATCACTTCCAGTCCCAGCGCATGGGCGAGGCCGAATGACTGGTTGTCCATCCCGATAATGCCGTTGGAGAGCACCCAGCAGGTTTTATTTGCCATGCGCTTCAATAGCCGGCGGAAGCCTTGCCGCCAAACAGGTTTTTGAAGAATGCCGAAATGCCGTGGCGCCTCTGCTCGCGCCGTTTGACCTTCTCATCCACCACCCAATTCAACTGAATTGCCCGGCGCGGACCCACAAAAGGCTTGTGCCCATGCCAGGAATGATCGCTGCGGCGGAAGGCCAGCAGCGTGCCGATACTGGGATCAACTTCGGCCACGTAATCTTCCATGTCCGTGCCAGAACGCAACAGGCGCAACCGTCCGCCCGAATCCTGCCAGTCCTCGTTGAAATAAATCAGCATGGTAATGATTTTGGTACGGCTGTCGGTATGGATACGCCCGTCGGTTTCATCGGTATGACCACGCACAGTGATGATGGTCGGACGACCGGTCAAATCCAGGCCGAATTTTTGCTCTACGGCATGGCGGAAAGTGTCGCCCTCCAGTTCGGCCAGCAGCTCGCGGAACACAGTCCCATATTGCAGGGTTTCCGCAGGAAAGCTCCCCGGCTTGGCGATATTGGGAAAATCGCGCGAAATAGCCGCGCGCATCTCCTGGCGCAAAAAACCCGGCAAAATCAGGTATTCAAAGGGCTCTTTCACCAGCGCTGCCGCATTGAACTTGTCGAGATCCAGCATGGAGCGCGCGTCGTGTATTGATGTTGCCTGCGGCTTTCCCTGCAACGATAGCGTACTCATTTCAGACACTCTTTATCTAAATAAATTGCTGCAAGTCTAGCGGCTTTCAGCTGTGGTATAAAGCCGTGCGCTGCCTGCCTCGCCATAATCAACAAAAAAATTCTCTGGCTATTGAAATTTTCAGATTCACCCTAATCTCGCTTGCAGTCAAACACGGAGCAGAACAACATGCAGCAGGAAAATCCGACTCAGCAAGAACAAACCCCTGGCAAAACCGATAGCAAACATGCTTCCGAAATCATGCCCAGCCTGGAAGAGATGCTCAAGCAATCCGAACTGCTGGCACAGGAACACCATGACGCCTGGCTGCGCGCCAAAGCCGAGGCCGACAACATCCGCAAACGCGCCCAACACGATGTCGCCAATGCACACAAATATGCTATTGATGGCTTTGCCACCGAGTTGCTGGCGGTGAAAGACAGCCTGGAGGCCGCACTGGCAAGCGACGCTCCCAGCATCGAAAACTTGAAAAGCGGCGTCGAACTCACGCTTAAACAACTCAACGCCGCATTCGATAAATACAGCCTCGCCGAGATTCATCCGTTAGGCGAAAAATTCGACCCGCACAAGCATCAGGCAATCAGCATGGTGGAAGCCGATGCCGAATCCAATACCGTAGTCGCCGTACTACAAAAAGGCTACCAGTTGCACGATCGCGTCGTGCGTCCGGCCCTGGTCACCGTCGCCAAAGCCAAAAATAGCTGAACAGCGCTTGAAATTGCCGCTAACCACCCTATTTAACACAACAACATTCACGTTTTAACAAGGAATCGAATCATGGGAAAAATCATTGGCATTGACCTGGGTACCACCAACTCCTGCGTGGCCGTTATGGAAAACGGTGTACCCAAGGTGATCGAAAACGCCGAAGGTGCGCGCACCACTCCCTCTATCGTGGCTTACACTGAAGACGGCGAAATCCTGGTGGGTGCAGCCGCCAAGCGCCAGGCCGTCACCAATCCGAAAAATACGCTGTTTGCAGTGAAACGCCTGATCGGCCGGCGCTTCGAGGAAAAAGAAGTGCAAAAAGACATCGCCCTGATGCCCTATTCCATCGTCAAGGCCGACAACGGCGACGCGTGGGTGGAAGTACGCGGCAAGAAAATGTCGGCATCGGAAGTCTCTGCACAAGTGCTGATGAAAATGAAGAAGACTGCAGAAGACTATCTGGGTGAACCGGTCACTGAAGCGGTCATCACCGTGCCAGCTTATTTCAACGACAGCCAGCGTCAGGCCACCAAGGATGCCGGTCGCATCGCAGGTCTGGATGTGAAACGCATTATCAACGAGCCCACAGCCGCAGCGCTCGCCTTCGGTATGGACAAGAAAGAAGGCGATCGCAAAATCGCGGTGTACGACCTCGGCGGTGGCACTTTCGACATCTCCATCATCGATATTGCCGAAGTTGATGGCGAACACCAGTTCGAGGTGATGTCCACCAACGGCGACACTTTCCTTGGCGGCGAAGATTTCGACCAGCGCGTGATTGACTACCTCGCTGATGAATTCAAGAAAGAGCAGGGCATTGATCTGCGCAACGACATGCTGGCGCTGCAACGCCTGAAGGAAGCTGCCGAAAAAGCCAAAATCGAGCTTTCCTCGGCCCAGCAGACAGACGTCAACCTGCCTTATATCACTGCCGATGCGAGCGGCCCCAAGCATCTGGCCGTAAAAATCACCCGTGCCAAATTCGAGAGCCTGGTGGAAGAACTCATCCAGCGCACTATCGCGCCATGCAAAATGGCCATCAAGGACGCCGGCGTGAGCGTATCCGACATCAGTGACGTAATCCTGGTGGGCGGCATGACGCGCATGCCTAAAGTGCAGGAAAAAGTGAAGGAATTTTTCGGCAAGGAACCACGCCGCGACGTCAATCCGGACGAAGCCGTAGCGGTAGGCGCTGCAATTCAGGGCGGCGTGCTGCAAGGTGAAGTGAAGGACGTGCTGCTGCTCGACGTGACCCCGCTGTCGCTGGGCATTGAAACCATGGGCGGCGTGATGACCAAGCTGATTCCGAAGAACACCACGATCCCGACCAAGGCCAGCCAGGTGTTCTCGACCGCCGAAGACAACCAGAATGCGGTGACCATCCACGTGTTGCAGGGCGAGCGCGAAATCGCTTCCGGCAACAAGAGCCTGGGACAGTTTAACCTGTCGGACATCCCGCCCGCACCACGCGGCATGCCGCAGATTGAAGTGACGTTTGACATTGACGCCAACGGCATCCTGCATGTTTCGGCCCGGGACAAAGCTACCGGCAAGGAAAACAAGATCAAGATCCAGGCCAGCTCGGGACTGTCCGAAGCCGAAATCCAGCAGATGGTGAAGGATGCTGAGGCCCACGCCGAAGAAGACCACAAGACGCGCGAGTTGATTGACACCCGCAACCAGTGCGACAACCTGATCCATTCGGTGAAGAAATCGCTGGGTGAGTATGGCGATAAAATCAGCGCCGACGAAAAGGCCAAAATCGAGGCTGCCATTGCCGAAGCCGAGGAAGCCCTCAAAGGCAACGACAAGGCGGCCATCGAAGCCAAATCCAAGGCTCTGGGCGAAGCCTCGCACAAACTGGCCGAGCAGATGTACGCCAAGGAACAGCCCGAAGCGGGTGCGGCGAGTGGCGCACAAACTGCGGATGCAAAGGCAGACGACGTGGTGGATGCCGAGTTTGAAGAAGTCAAAGACAACAAATAATTCTTAACCCGTCACAGAGGGCACAGAGATCACAGTTTATCTGTGAATCACTCTGTGCCCTCTGTGTGTTCTCTGTGGCTGAAAACACATGTCCAAACGCGATTATTACGAAGTGCTCGGCGTCAATCGCGACGCCAGTGACGAAGAAATTAAAAAGGCCTACCGCAAACTGGCGATGAAGCACCATCCGGATCGCAACCCGGACAATCCCAAGGCCGAGGAGCATTTCAAGGAAGCCAAGGAAGCTTACGAAATCCTGTGCGATGGGCAAAAGCGCGCAGCTTACGATCAATACGGCCATGCCGGGGTCGAACAAGGCGCAGGCATGGGTGGCGGCTTTGGAGGCGCTGCAGGCGGTTTTGCAGATGCCTTTGGCGACATCTTTGGGGACATTTTCGGCGGTGGCCGTTCCCGGTCAAATGTCTACCGCGGCGCAGACTTGCAATATAATCTCGAGATAACACTTGAAGAAGCAGCGCGCGGTACCGAGACCAAAATCCGTATTCCGACCCAGGAAGAATGCAGTACCTGTCACGGGTCCGGTGCCAAGCCCGGCACCCAGCCCACCAGTTGCCCCACCTGTGGCGGCCACGGCCAGGTGCGCATGCAGCAAGGGTTCTTTTCCATCCAGCAGACCTGCCCGAAATGTCACGGCAGCGGCAAGATTGTTGCCAATCCGTGCGGCGACTGTCACGGCGTGGGTCGCGTCAAGCATCACAAAACGCTGTCGGTACGCATCCCCGCCGGGGTGGATGAAGGCGATCGCATCCGTCTGTCTGGCGAAGGTGAAGCCGGGGTCAACGGCGGACCGACCGGGGATTTGTATGTCGTTATCCACCTCAAGGCGCATTCCGTGTTTCAGCGCGACCACAACGACCTGCATTGCGAGATGCCGATCAGCTTCAGTACTGCTGCGCTGGGTGGCGAGATCGAGATTCCCACCCTGGATGGTCATGCCAAAATCAAAATTCCGGCAGAAACTCAAACTGGCAAGGTGTTCCGTCTGCGCGGCAAGGGTATCCAGGGGGTGCGTACCCATGCGCCAGGTGATTTGCTCTGCCATGTGCAGATTGAAACCCCGGTGAGCCTGACCGAGCGCCAAAAAGAACTGTTGCGCGAACTGGAAACCTTGAATCAGCAGGACGGCGCGCGCCATAACCCCAAGGCCAAATCGTTCATGGATAAAGTGAAGGAATTTTTTGGCTGATTGTTAAAGCGCTGTTGGATTGGATCAGGCGCGTAGCCGTATGAGCTGACCCAGTCCGTAGTGGATGCAGACCAATCCGGTATATATGGGTGATAACAGATTGATCACCGGCACGAAATGCAGCAAAGCCAGCAACAGGCCCAGCAATACCACGGTCATGCCGCTGGCCAGTCATACACAATCGTGCTGACTGAGAAAATCCTGCGCTGCTTGCAACCAGTGTCCGAGTAAACCTATCCAGTCATCCCGGAATAGCCACGCCAACACGCCCCACAGCATGAATGACAGCACCATGGGCCGCAGCACGATAGCCAGCATTTTGGATGCGACAGGCTGCGAGCCGCATCTATTAATGCACGCGCGATGTCCCTGATCACGCCGCAGCCTTGAACAAACGGAAAAAATTGCGACTCGTAATTGCGCCCACCTCTTCAACAGAAATTCCACGTAATCGGGCAATTTCTCCGGCAACATGGCGCACAAAAGCAGGCTCATTGGTCTCGCCACGATGCGGCACCGGCGCCAGATAGGGCGAATCCGTCTCGATCAGCATCTGTTCCAGCGGGATGGTCTGCGCCACGTGTTTTAATGCCACGGCATTCCTGAACGTGACAATACCGGAAAACGAAATGTAAAACCCCATCGCCATCGCCTGCTGTGCGACTTCCAGACTCTCGGTGAAGCAATGCATCACGCCGCCGATTTCTGCCGCACCCTCCTCCGCCATGATGCGCAAGGTGTCTTGCGCCGCTGCGCGGGTGTGGATAATCAGCGGCTTGCAAGCCTGTTTTGCCGCACGAATATGGGTGCGGAAACGTTCGCGCTGCCATTCCAGATCACCGGTGAGGCGAAAATAATCCAGCCCTGTTTCACCAATAGCCACAATTCTTGGATGCGCTGCCAGTTCGACCAGACGTGCAATACTGGGCTCTTCGGTATCTTTGTGGTCAGGATGCACGCCAACTGACGCATAAACATTGGCATGGTTTTCTGCCATAGCCAGCACCTGGGGAAAATCCTGCAGATTCACGCTGACACACAGTGCATGGCTGACTGCACCGTCTTTCATGCGCGCCAGTATGGCCGCCTGCTGTTCGGCCAGGCCGGGGAAGTTGATGTGGCAGTGCGAGTCGACAAACATGGGATGGGTCCAAAAAAGCAGGCTGCGCGCGGCAGCCTGATGGGTACGGCAGGTGAACAGGTTTACATGGTGTGCGTCTGGCGCGCCGATTTGAGCGAGCCGCCAAGTAAACCTTCCACCTTGTTGCGTGCAGCTATGCCGCTATCATTCTTGTCGAATTGCACGCCTATGCCTTGTGTCTTGCCACCATGGGCACCCGGCGGAGTAATCCATACCACTTTCCCTGCGACCGGAATTTTGTTCTGGTCTTCCATCAGTGTCAGCAGCATGAATACTTCATCGCCCAATCTATATTGCTTGGTGGTGGGAATAAAAATGCCCCCCCCCTTGAGAAACGGCATGTAAGCAGCGAACAGCGCGGATTTTTCCTTGATACTCAGAGACAGCACCCCAGGGCGGGCGATAGCAGCTTTATCTGCGGTATTGCTCATGTTTGCTCCATTCATTCAAATAGGCCCGCGTATTCCAGCAGCAAATCTTCCAGCACCATTTGTGTGGCAAGCGGATGCTGGACGCTGGCGCGCGCCGCCTGCAAACGACGTTGAAAATCCAGCAGTCCGAATAAATTAGCACGCCCGGCCATGCCTCGCAATTCCTGCTGGTAATCGACCTGGTAAAACACCCGCCCTGCCAGATGCAAGCTCACCAGGTCATGCACCCACAGTTGCAACCAGTGCACCATGTCCGGCAGCGGCTGTTTGGCGTGATGTTCGGCAATGCGCAGGGTGTCTGCGCTATTCATTTTTACCAGCCCGGACAGAAATCCGCGCCGTCGTGCCTGATAATCCGCATCCGCCAGCTGGCTGGCCAATAGCGGTGCCCCCCCCGCCTGCGCCAGACAGACTGCGGCTTCACGTACTCCCTGCTGGATCAGCCAGGACTGCGCAGCATCCGTGCCCGGCAGAGTAAAGCGAATCTGGTGACAGCGGCTCAGGATGGTTGGCAACAGCCGGCTTGACTGGTGGCTGACCAGAATCAACAAGATATTCGGCGGCGGTTCTTCCAGGGTCTTCAACAGCGCGTTGGCAGCCACCGCATTCATAGTCTCGGCGGGATGAATCAGCGCAATGCGCAAACCACCACGGTGCGCGCTCAATTGTACAAACCGGGTCAATTCGCGCACCTGAGCCACACTGATATGCTGGCCTGCGGCCGGGCTTTTGCGCTCGGCAAGCTCAGCATCCGGATCATTTTCGTCCAGCGCCGCGGGCTGCAGCTTCAGAAAATCCGGGTGGCTGCCCTGGCGCAACCAGTGACAGGATGGGCATGCGCCACACGCTTCGTGCCCATCTGCCTGCGGGTTCTCGCACAATACAAGCTGAGCCAATTGCTCTGCCAGCGCCAATTTGCCGATGCCCGCGCGTCCATGTAACAGCAGCGCGTGCGGCAACTTCCCACGTAGCTGCAACAGGCGCTGCCAGACCGTTTCATTCCATGTGTGCGGATTCATGGCTCAAATAGCAGCAATGATTGGTTCAAGGTCATCGCGAATCTCATCCAGGCTGCGCTCACTCCTGACTACCCGGAACCGCGCCGGAAATTGTCCGGCGCGCTGCAAATACATGGCGCGTACGCGCTCGAAAAAATCCTGCTGCTGCTGCTCGAACCGGTCCAGACTGGCGTTAGTCGCCAGGCGTTTACCCGCTACAGCGACCTCCACATCGAACAGCAGCGTCAAGTCTGGTTGCAGCCCATCCTGCACCCAGTCTTCCAGAATGCGCAACCTGGATTCGGCAATACCGCGTCCGCCGCACTGATAAGCAAAACTGGCATCGGTAAACCGATCCGAGATGACATAAGCACCCCGTCTCAATGCGGGCAGGATCACGCAATCCAGATGTTCACGGCGCGCCGCAAACATCAATAACGCTTCGGTTTCAACATGCATGGGCTCGGCAAGCAGCAATTCGCGCAACTTTTCACCGAGCGGTGTCCCACCGGGTTCCCGCGTGACCACCACCTCAACACCGCGTGCGCGCAGTTTGTCGGCCAGCCATGGCAGATGGGTGCTCTTGCCAGCGCCGTCGATTCCTTCGAGCGTGATGAATGGCATAATCAGTTTCCGCTTTTTTGATAGCGCATCACAGCGCGATTGTGCTGTTCGAGATTGTCCGAAAAATAGTGGCTGCCATCGCCCTTGGCAACAAAATACAAAGCCTGGCTGGGCGCCGGATTGAGTGCGGCATGGATCGAATCGAGCCCGGGCATGGCGATCGGCGTGGGGGGCAAGCCTGCGCGGGTATAGGTGTTATAAGGCGTATCGGCCAACAGGTCGCGCTTGCGCAGGTTGCCATCAAAAGCATCACCCAGGCCATAAATCACGCAGGGATCGGTTTGCAAGCGCATCCCGTTGCGCAGGCGGTTGATAAACACGGCAGCAATTAATGGGCGCTCGCTTGCCATGCCGGTTTCTTTTTCAATAATGGACGCCATCGTCAGCGCCTGATAAGGATTATCGTAAGGCAGCCCAGGCTGGCGTGCTGCCCACTCCTTGGCGAGGTGCGCCTGCATGGTTTCATAAGCACGATGCAGGATGGAAATATCGCTGTTGCCGGGATCAACATAATATTTGGCGGGAAAAAACAGGCCCTCGGCGTGTGCCTCCGGGATATGCAGAGCAGCCAGTATCTGTGCCTCGCTCATGTTGGCGGTGTCATGGCGCAGGGCCGGATGAGCATCAAGCGCATCCCGCATCTGCTGGAAAGTCCAGCCTTCGATAAAGACGATCTCGCGCAGGCTGACCTCACCCTGGGTCAGTTTTTTGAGTAGCTCAAATGGCGTGGTTGCGCGCCCCAGTGTGTAGTGCCCGGCCTTGATCCGTGCAGCATCGCCCAATATCCGTGCCAGTATCCGAAATCGCCAGCTGCTTTCGATCACACCCTGCTGACGCAACTGTTCGGCAACTGCGGTCAGGCTGCTACCTGGCTTAAGTGTGAATTCGCTAGGCAAGGATTTCAGCGGCAGTGGGGTGCGCGCATACCAGAACAGATCGGCACCCATCACCAGCAATGCAACCAGCAACACAACTATCAAGCGTTTAATCAATGTCTTGTTCCAGTAGAGTACGTATCATCCGGGTATAAGGATGCGGCTGCCAGTGCTGATGCGCAAGCCTACGAATTTGCCAGATGCCGATCACGCTATTGCACACCATGACGGCGTCGGCAGCGTACAAATCCTTCAGCTCAAATTCACCCATCCCGGTTTTCAGCCCCAGCCCGGGTACGGCAGCAAGAATGCGTTCACGGGTCACGCCGCTAATGCCGCTGGCTGACAGATCCGGGGTAAGCAATGTGTCAGCGCGCACCATGAACAGATTACTCATCGTGCCACCGATTACTTTGTCTGCGCTATCCAGCAGAATGCCCTCTGCAATCTGCGGGTCACTCCATTCCCTGCGCGCCAGCACGTTTTCCAGCCGATTGAGATGCTTGATGCCGGCCAGCGCGGGCTGCTGCGCAAGCCGCAAATCGCACACACGGGCGCTAATCCCCTGTTCGGTGTGGCTGCGCGGATAAATCGGCACGGGGCTACTGATTGCAAGCGTGCGGACCTGGGCCGAGGCGGCAACAGCATAACCGCGTAATCCGCTGCCCCGGGTAACAATGATCTTGACCACACAATTTGGCGAGTCTGCGGCGATGTGGGTCAGATCAGCTTCCAGCGCCGCCTGAGTGGGTGCTTGCAAGCCAAGCCGCGTGCAGTCCGCGACAATTTTCGCATATTGGCGCGCCCATGCCACGGCCTTACCGTCGCGCAACAGCAGTGTGCGGAATATGCCGTCACCATAGGCCAGCCCGCGATCAAGCGCATCCAGTGTGCTGGTTTCTACGCCATTGACCAGAATCATCCCGCCAATCCCAGCGCCCGTAACAGCCCCCTGGCCTTGGCACGCGTTTCGTTGAGCTCGCCCAGCGGGTCGGAATCCGCCACGATGCCGGCTCCCGCCGAGAAGCCGATATGGTCACCCGCCACCATGATGGTTCGGATCAGGATATTCAAGTCCATATCACCGTCCCGATTCAGATAACCCATACTGCCGGTGTAAGCGTAGCGCGGCGTGACTTCCAGTTCGCGGATGATTTGCATGGTGCGCACTTTGGGACATCCGGTGATGGTACCACCCGGAAACAGGGCACGTATTACCTGTCCGGGGGTGATCCAGGCGCGCAGTCGGCCAACGACTGTTGATTCGATGTGGTGCACGTACGTGTAGCTGGCGACCGCCATCAGCTCAGTCACCCGCACGCTGCCCGGCACACACACCCGCCCCAGATCGTTGCGCTCAAGGTCAACCAGCATCACATGCTCAGCCCGTTCTTTGGGGTGGGCAGCCAGTTCAGTACGGGTTTGTACATCCTGCCGGTAGTCGCTGTGGCGTGGATGGGTACCCGCAATCGGTCTGGTGTGTGCCATGCCTGCCTGTACCTGCACCAGACGCTCAGGTGAGGAGCTGACAATAGTGCGTTCCCGGGTAAGGCGCGCCAGTCCGGAAAATGGTGCCGGATTACTGCGACGCAGCGCCTGATACAGCGCCAGCGCCGGAGCATCGCTTTGCACACGGCCATGCCAGCGACGCGACAAATTGACCTGGAACACATCCCCGGCACGGATATAACGCTGGATTTGCGCCACCCCATCGAGGAAATCCTGCGCAGGTGCTTCATGCAGATCGCAGAGCGTGACCGGTGAATCGGGGATCGATCGCAAACCAGCCATATCTCCCGCCAGCGCATCCAGTAGACTGGCGTACCCGGTCTCGGCAAACAGCCAGGTCTCGCCGCTGCGGCGATTCACCATCACAGCAGCAGGCATCCGCATGATCGCTGCGAGAGGAAAATCGGCATCGGCTGGCCGGGCCGGCACAGCAGGCTCCAGCCCTTGCAATAGCTCATAGCCCAGATAGAGAAACCAGCCACCCCGGAACGGCAAGTGCCCGATGGCCGTATCCGCCATGCAACACGCAGCCTGCCATGCAGCGTCCAGCTGGCTCAGGCACTGTTCCGCCTGGTCATTCTTGAATAACAGGGTTTGCTGCGGAAATGCCAGCAGGATATCCCAGCCGCCGCCAGACGCCGTTTCCAGCAGCACCGGGTAGCGCTGCGGGTCGGCCTGGTGAAGACTTAACAGATCGGCGCTGCCGGGCAGGGAAAGAACAGGCACGGGGATAAGCGCTGCTGTACAGCGCCCGATTATATTTTACGGAACACCAGCGTACCGTTGGTGCCACCAAAACCGAACGAGTTCGACAGCGCCACGTCAATTTTCATCTGTCGCGCCGTATTGGGCACATAGTCCAGATCGCAGGCTTCGTCCTGGTTGAAAATATTGATTGTGGGCGGTGCTACCTGTTCATGTACGCTCAGCGCAGAAAACACGGCTTCTACCCCGCCCGCCGCGCCCAGCAGGTGCCCGGTCATGGATTTGGTTGAGCTGACCGCAATTTTGTAGGCATGATCGCCCAGGGCACGCTTCATCGCCATGGTTTCGGCCAAGTCACCCAGCGGCGTGGACGTGCCGTGTGCATTGATATAGTCCACCTGAGTCGCATCAAGTCCGGCATTTTTCAGCGCATTCCGCATACAGCGCGCTGCGCCCTCGCCATCTTCAACCGGTGCGGTCATATGGTAGGCATCCCCGCTCATGCCGAAGCCGGCCAGTTCAGCATATATTTTTGCGCCACGCGCCTTGGCGTGTTCGTATTCCTCCAGCACCAGGATACCTGCGCCCTCACCCATGACGAAGCCGTCGCGCCCCTTGTCCCAGGGACGACTTGAGGATGCCGGGTCATCGTTACGCGTGGACAATGCACGCGCGGCTGCAAACCCCCCCATACCCAATGGGCTGATCGCCGATTCTGCGCCTCCCGCGACCATCACGTCCGCATCACCATACTCGATCATGCGGGCGGAATCACCGATACAGTGGGTGGCCGTGGTACAGGCGGTGACCATCGCCAGATTCGGGCCCTTGAAACCATAAAGTATGGACAGGTTGCCCGCGATCATGTTGATAATCGAAGCGGGGATGAAAAACGGTGAAATCTTGCGGGGACCGCCCGCAAGATAGATATTGTGGGTTTCCTCAATCAGCGGCAGACCGCCAATCCCGGAACCAATATTCACGCCAATGCGTTCGGCGTTTTCCTCAGTGACTTCCAGCCCGGCATCGTTGACCGCCTCAATTGCAGCGACCATGCCGTACTGGATGAAGACATCCATGCGGCGTGCATCTTTGGCATTAAGATATTGCCCCACGTCGAAATTTTTTACGTCCCCGGCAATTTGGGAAGCAAACAGCGTGGGGTCAAAGCGGGTGATCCGGGTGATGCCGGATTTGCCCGCCAGGATATTGCTCCAGGATTCCTGGAGGCCTATGCCGACCGGGGACACAATCCCCAGACCGGTAATCACAACTCTGCGCTTGGACAAAACAACTCCGCGAGATTTTAGTAAGATTACTTGGCGAGATGGCTATTGATGTAATCAATGGCCAGTTTGACGGTGGTGATTTTTTCGGCTTCTTCGTCAGGGATTTCGCACTCGAACTCTTCTTCAAGTGCCATGACCAATTCAACCGTATCCAGCGAATCCGCACCCAAATCATCGACAAAGGAAGATTCGGTTTTAACGTCCGCTTCGTTCACGCCCAGTTGTTCGGCGACGATTTTCTTGACACGCTGTTCGATATTGTCCATCTAGATACTCCCAAGTATTAAACAAAAAGCGTTGGCATTCTAACAAACTTGCCAACATTACCCAAATTGGAACAGCACAGCTTTAGGCCATCAGGCCATCGCTGAAAACCGCTCACTCCATGTACATGCCACCGTTCACATGCAGGTTGGCACCCGTGATGTACCCAGCCTGCGTAGAGGCCAAAAAAGCTACCGCATGCGCAATATCCGTCACCTGGCCCAGGCGTCCGAGAGGAATGTGCGCTAGCAGTGCATCACGCTGGACCTCTGGCAGGGCTCGCGTCATATCGGTATCGATGAAGCCGGGTGATACGCAGTTAACCGTGATATTACGACTGCCCACTTCACGCGCCAAGGATTTGGAGAATCCCACCATGCCCGCCTTGGCCGCCGAATAGCTGGTTTGTCCGGCGTTGCCCATGGTGCCGACCACCGAGGCGATACTGATGATGCGGCCATAACGTGCTTTCATCATGGCACGGAGTACCGCCCGCGACAGCCTGAATACCGATCCCAGGTTGGTGGCGATAACGTCATCCCATTCCTCGTCTTTCATGCGCATAAGCAGATTATCGCGAGTGATGCCCGCATTATTGACCAGAATGGCAATCTCGCCGAAGCGCTGCTGTATCTGCTCCAGCACGGTATTGATGCTCGCCGCGTCGGTCACTTGCAGCACCATGCCTGCGCCCTGTAGCGCTGCCTGCTGCAGGTAGTCGCTGATAGCCTGGGCGCCCGGTTCGCTGGTCGCGGTACCGACTACAATTGCCCCCTGTTTGCCCAGTTCCAGCGCGATGGCCTTGCCGATGCCCCGGCTGGCGCCAGTCACTAATGCGATTTTTCCCTGCGGCATGGTTCCCCCTATCCGGCGAGTACGGACTTGATCTCGTTGATCGCATCCGCGCTGGTGAGCGCGTATGCCTGAATATTGTTGTCGATACGCTTGCCGAGGCCGGCCAGAACCTTGCCCGGCCCGCACTCCACGACGTGGGTTACGCCTGATGCGGCCATGGCTCGCACGGTTTCCACCCATCGCACCGGACTATACAGCTGGCGTGCCAGTGCGCTGCGGATCTGCGCCGGGTCACTATAGGCCATCACATCCGCGTTGTGCAGTACGGGTATTTGCGGCGGGTGGATAGCCACTGATTCCAGGTACGCAGCAAGCTGTTCTGCTGCCGGATGCATCAACGCACAGTGTGAAGGTACCGAAACCGGCAGCAACAAGGCGCGTTTGGCGCCTTTTTTCCGGGAAAGTATCATGCCGCGCTCAACAGCCGCCTTGTTGCCTGCGATGACCACCTGGCCGGGCGAATTGAAATTGACTGGCTCCAGCACCTCACCTTGCGCAGCTTCCGCGCACACGACGCGCACTACATCATCATCCAGCCCGAGTATCGCAGCCATCGCGCCCCGGCCCTCTGCTACCGCATCCTGCATGGCTTCTGCACGCAGCCGCACCAGCGGCAGAGCATCCGCAAACGACAGTGCACCCGCCGCCACCAGCGCAGAATATTCACCCAGGCTATGCCCGGCCATGACTTCCGGAGCCTGCCCGCCCTGTCTGAGCCAGGCGCGATATGTGGCAACCCCGGCAGCGAGCATCACCGGTTGGGTATTCACCGTCATGCCAAGCTGTTCTGCCGTACCCGTGGTGACCGTTTGCCAGATGTCCTGGCCCAACACGTCCGAGGCTTCAGTAAATGTGTCACGCACGACGGGCATACTGTCAAAGCCCTGCATCATGCCCACTGACTGGGATCCCTGGCCAGGAAAAACAAATGATAATTTCATCTTTAAATCGAATAACTGTATTAATTAGCTAAGCCCATTTAATAAGAACGGAGCCCCAGGTAAAACCACCACCGAATGCTTCCATCAATATGATTTCACCTGCTTGTATGCGCCCGTCGCGCACTGCCGTATCCAGTGCCAGCGGGATGGACGCTGCGGAAGTATTGCCGTGGCGATCCACTGTCACCACGACGTTATCCATGCTCATACCAAGTTTTTTGGCTGTGGCCTGGATAATGCGGATATTGGCTTGATGCGGCACCAGCCAGTTTACAGCGGATTTTTGCAAGCCATTGGCGGCCAGGGTTTCATCCACAATGGCGTCAAGGGTATTGACCGCCATTTTGAATACCGCATTGCCCTGCATCTGCATGGTGGGTTTACCGTCCGACCCCGCCGACACCCCGCCATTAACGTGCAGCAAATCCTGGTAGCGGCCATCCGCATGCAAGTGGGTGGAGATAATGCCGGGAGTCTCGCTGGCTGCAAGAATCACTGCACCCGCACCATCACCCCACAGTATGCAATTACCACGGTCGTTCCAGTCCGTGATCCGTGACAGTGTCTCGGCCCCAATGACCAGGGCACGCCGTGCCTGGCCTGCACGGATAAAGTTGTCGGCAATAGACAACGCATAAACGAAGCCGCTACAAACTGCCTGCACATCAAACGCGGCACAACCGTTGCTCATACCCAGCTTGTTTTGCACCAGACAGGCAGTACTGGGAAATATCAGATCCGGCGTGGTGGTCGCGACGATGATGAGATCAATTTCCGCAACATCAATACCCGCAGCTGCAATTGCCTGGCGCGCAGCAGCTGCGGCCAGATCGCTGGTCGTTTCATGCGCGGCGGCAAGATGACGCTCGCGGATGCCGGTGCGCTCGACGATCCATTGATCGGAAGTGTCAACCATTTTCTCCAGATCAGCATTGGTGAGAACACGTTCCGGCAGATAGCCGCCCGTGCCCAGGATTCCGGAATACATTTAGGCGACATCCTTGTGCAGCGTAGCCATTTGTTGAGTGATACGGTGCAACACGCCACTGCGCACTTCGCGTATTGCCTGTTCAATGGCATGCTCAAACGCAAAACGGTCTGCGCCGCCATGGCTCTTGATGACAATGCCGCGCAAACCAAGCAGGGTGGCACCATTGTAGCGACGTGGATCAACCCGCTTTTTAAAGGCATTCAGCACCGGCAACGCGATCAATCCGGCCATGCGCGTGAACATGCTACGCTTGAACTCTTCACGCAGCATGGTGGCAATCATTTTTGCCAGCCCTTCGGAACTTTTAAGCGCGATATTTCCGACAAAACCATCGCACACCACGACGTCTGTTGTACCTTTGAAAATATCGTTGCCTTCCACGTTGCCGTAAAAATTCAGTCCGCTGCAACGCAATAAATCTGCAGCCTGCTTCACGATTTCGTTACCCTTGATTTCTTCCTCGCCCACATTGAGCAGCCCTACGCTGGGTGCATCACGCTGTTCCAGGGCAGACACCAGCATGGCACCCATAATGCCGAATTGCAGCAAGTGTTCAGCACTGCAATCCACATTGGCACCCAGATCCAGCACGTAGGTGTGGCCTTTTACGGTAGGCATTTCGGTGGCTATGGCAGGACGTTCGATGCCGGGCAGCATTTTCAGAACGAAGCGCGCGGTGGCCATGAGCGCACCGGTATTGCCGGCTGACACGCAGGCATCCGCCTCGCCACTTTTGACGAGGTCAATCGCAACGCGCATGGAGGAGTCTTTTTTGTTGCGCATGGCAAGTGCCGGCGACTCGTCCATGGCGACGACCTCACTGGCGGGATGGATGCGCAGGCGCGAACTGGTTTTGCCACGCCGCGTGCGCAATTCGGCCTCGACAACATCCTGCAGGCCAACCAGGACGATATTCAGATCCGGATCACGCGCAAGGCTTTTCAATGCGGCGGGGACGGTGACATGCGGCCCGTGGTCACCCCCCATGGCATCGATTGCCACGGTTACATCTCTCATGATTCGCAGATTGCGTCCAAGCGTTGCATCATTGAATGCGCTGATATTGACATCAACAGGTAAGCCAACTCACACGTCGTGACGCAAACAAATTGCACGGAGTGGAATGTGCAGAGGCTTATTCGTCCTTGCTATGCACCACTTTGCGGCCACGATAAAAACCGTTCGGGCTGATGTGATGACGCAGATGCACCTCACCTGTGGTCGGCTCAACAGCCAGCGGCGGGTTGGTCAGGGAGTCGTGCGAGCGATGCATGCCGCGTTTGGACGGGGATTTCTTATTCTGCTGAACTGCCATTCTGATACTCCAATCAAGATTTCAATTTATGATGCCGCTGCAATGTCGCCAGCGTGGCAAAAGGGTTGGGACGGCGCACCGGCAACACTTGCCGGTGCGGTATCGGGCATGCATCAGCGAGATGAATTGGGGCGACTGGAAGCGTCAGTAAAATCTCGTCCTCCAGCCACGCAAACCAGTCAAACTGACCATCCGCAAGCACCGCTTCTTCCAGGCCTTCAGCCTTGCGATCCCAGGCGTCCAGCTCTGCTGCATCATGCGCCACAAACACATGGCTACGGGCTGCCAAATGCCAGCCAAAAGCCTGCATACAACGCTGACACTGCAATTGCAATTGACCGCTGGCTTCCAGTCTCATAAACGCACGGCCTGACTTTGCCAGGCCGGCGTCTATTCGATAGCGAATTTCGCCGGTGCTGTCTGCCAGAGATTCGCACAGGCGTGTAAAATCACGCACCGCAACGACGCTTTCCAACACCCCGGAGTCCTGCGCAAACGCAAGACAGTCAATGCGCGCCTGTTCCGACATAAGGCGCGCATGATATAATTTTCGACTTGTGTTGTCAAAATAAGGCTTCGCCGCGTGATCAAGAAAATCCTCATAGCCAATCGAGGCGAAATCGCTGTCCGTATCGTGCGCGCCTGCTCGGAACTGGGTATCACTTCAGTGGCTATATATACAGATGCCGACCGCCATGCGCTACATGTCAAAAAAGCCGACAAAGCCTACAACATCGGCTCCGATCCGGTGCAGGGCTATCTGAACGCACACAATATTGTCAATCTGGCCGTTGCGAGTGGCTGTGATGCGCTCCATCCAGGCTATGGTTTCCTGTCTGAAAATCCCATGCTGGCCGAGATCTGCGCGCGCCGTGGCATCAAGTTTATCGGCCCGAACGCGGAGGTTATCCGCATGATGGGTGACAAGATCGAAGCGCGCAAAGCCATGATCAAGGCAGGCATTCCGGTCATTCCTGGCAGCGAACATAATCTGGAAAATGTGGAAGAAGCACGCACCCTGGCCAACAGCATCGGCTACCCGGTGATGCTCAAGGCAACCAATGGCGGCGGTGGCCGTGGCATTCGCCGTTGCGATTCCGACGCAGAACTACTGAAAAATTTTGACCGCGTGGTATCCGAGGCCGGCAAGGCATTCGGCAAACCGGAGGTCTTTCTGGAAAAATGCGTGGTGAATCCCAAGCACATTGAAGTTCAGGTAATGGCAGACACTCACGGCAATACCATTCACCTGTTCGAGCGCGACTGCTCGATCCAGCGCCGCAACCAGAAACTCATCGAAATTGCACCTTCACCCCAGCTCACCGAGGCACAGCGTCAATACATCGGCAAACTGGCAGTGCGGGCAGCGCGGGCAGTTGGCTACACCAATGCGGGCACAGTCGAGTTTTTGCTGGATTCGGACAACCAGTTCTATTTCATGGAAATGAACACGCGTCTGCAGGTGGAACACACCATCACCGAGACGATTACCGGCGTGGACATTGTCCAGGAACAAATTCGCATTGCTGCCGGATACCCGCTCCAGTACAAGCAGGAAGACGTGCATTACCGGGGTTTTGCGATGGAATTCCGCATCAATGCAGAAGACCCGAAGAATGGCTTCCTGCCCAGCTTTGGTCGCATCACCCGTTATTACGCTCCGGGTGGCCCGGGCGTGCGCACCGACGCTGCCATGTATAGCGGTTACGTCATCCCCCCTTACTATGACTCCATGTGCGCCAAACTCACGGTATGGAACTTGAGCTGGGAGAGCGTGATGGAGCGTGGCCGTCGCGCCCTCAATGACATGGTGGTATATGGTGTAAAAACCACCATTCCCTATTATCTGGAAATCCTGAAAAATCCGGATTTCCGCAGTGGCCGCTTTAATACCTCGTTCGTGGATACTCACCCTGAACTGATAAACTATGCGGTACGTCAGCCACCCGAGATGATCGCGGCAGCCATCTCGGCTGCCATTGCCGCCCATAACGGATTGTAATTCGTCCAACCAACAGACTGCACCGAACAATGCCAAAAGTATTTATTTCCGATCTCGTCCTGCGCGACGGCCCCCAGTCCCTCATTGCCACGCGCATGCGCACCGAGCACATGCTGCCCATTTGCGCCAAACTCGACAGCGTGGGCTTCTGGTCCCTGGAAGCCTGGGGCGGCGCCACCTTTGACACCTGCGTACGTTTTCTCAGAGAAGACCCATGGGAACGGCTCAAAAAACTGCGCAAAGCATTACCCAATACCCCCATACAAATGCTGCTGCGCGGTCAAAATCTGCTTGGTTACCGGCACTATGCCGACGATGTGGTACGTGCCTTTGTACAAAAGTCGGCCGACAACGGGGTGGACGTGTTCCGCATATTCGATGCGATGAATGATCTGCGCAACATGCGCGTCTCGGTTGAAGCAGTAAGAAAGGCTGGAAAACAGGCAGAAGGTGCAATTTCCTACACTACCAGCCCGGTGCACAATATCCCCCACTTCGTCGAACTGGCCAGGGGTCTCGCCGAACTCGGCTGTGACACGATTGCCATCAAGGATATGGCCGGCCTGTTGACGCCTACTGCCGCCTTCGATCTGGTCAAGGCCGTGCGCGAAGCGACTGGCTTGCCGGTTCATACCCACAGCCATGCCACCTCTGGCCTGGCCAGCATGGCACAATTGAAAGCCGTCGAAGCCGGCGCGACCATTATTGATACCTGTATCTCCGCTTTCTCGGAAGGCGCCAGCCATCCCACCACCGAAAGCATGGTTGCGGCACTGGCTGGCACCGAATACGACACAGGCCTCAACCTCGCCTTGCTGGAAGAAATCGCCGCCTACTTCCGCGAAGTGCGCAAACTGTATTGGCAGTTTGAAAGCACTTTCACCGGCGTAGATCCGCGTGTACTGATCAGCCAGGTGCCGGGCGGAATGATTTCCAACCTGTCCAACCAGCTCAAGGAACAGGGCTCGCTGGAACGCATGGACGAGGTGCTAATGGAAATCCCACGCGTACGCGAGGACCTGGGTTACCCGCCGCTGGTTACGCCGACTTCCCAGATCGTTGGCAGCCAGGCTGTGATCAATGTGCTCACCGGCGGACGCTATAAAACCATCACCAATGAAGTAAAGCTCTACCTGCAAGGCCGCTATGGCAAGGCGCCTGGTCACGTCAGCGAGCAGGTGCGCAGCCTCGCCATCGGCAATCAGGAAGTCATCACCTGCCGTCCCGCAGACCTGATCCCGGATGAACTGGAAAAACTGCGCGGCGAGATCGAGGATTTGTCGAAATCCGAAGAAGATGTACTTACCTATGCCATGTTCCCCGACCTCGGGCGCACATTCCTGCAGGAGCGCAATGCGGGCACGCTGGCTGCCGAGGCGCTGCTGCCAATCGAGGCCAAAAATGCCGCTGCCGCCACACGCTCGGCGGCAGACGAATTCCGCATCACCCTGCACGGCGAAACTTATCACATCCGGCTAACCGGCACCGGTCACGGCGGACAGGCGGAGCGTCCCTATTATGTATCTGTAGATGGGGTGACTGAGGAAGTACTGGTTGAGGCCCTGAACGAAATCGAAGTGGCTGCCAATGGCAGCCGTTCACCCAGAGCCGACTCGGGCATGAACAAGAAACCCTCCGGCGGTGGCCGCCCGCGTCCCAGCCACGTCGGCCACGTCACCACCGCCATGCCCGGCAATATCGTGGATGTGATGGTCACCACCGGTCAGAAGGTCAAGGCCGGAGACCCGGTACTGGTGATTGAGGCAATGAAAATGGAAAATGAAATCCAGGCTTCGATTTCCGGCACCGTGATTGCCCTGTTCGTGATCAAGGGTGACACGGTCACGCCTGACCAGGCGCTGCTGGAAATCCAGCCGGAATAGGCTGGCCGCTTTGCATCTCTTGCCGCTGGTGCTGGCTTCCACTTCGCCTTACCGGCGCGAGTTGTTGTCGCGCCTGCAGATACCGTTTGCAGTGATTGCGCCAGAGGTGGACGAAACGCCACTGCTTCATGAGACGCCCGAAGCAACTGCGTTGCGCCTGTCACAACTCAAGGCAAAGGCAGTGCAGACGACCTATCCACGCGCGCTCATTATTGGCTCGGATCAGGTTGCTACGGTGGATGGCCGCCAGATCGGCAAACCTGGCACGCACGAAAAAGCAGCCGAGCAATTACGCCTGATGTGTGGCAAAAGCGTCGTGTTTCATTCCGCGCTCTCCCTCTACAACAGTGCCAGCGGCAGCCTGCACACAACATCTGTGCCGACCACGGTCCATTTTCGTGAACTCAGCGACGCGCAAATTGAAGCCTATCTGCGCAAAGATCAGCCCTATAACTGCGCTGGCAGCGCGCGCATCGAAAGCCTGGGTATTGCGGTGATTGAAAAACTTGAAGGCGTAGATCCGAATGCGCTGATCGGCTTGCCCCTGATTGCACTGACACACATGCTGGCGCAGGAGGGTCTGGACGTACTCACCTGGCAGCATCCATCCTGACCCGCGCCAATCAGATCAAGAAGGTTGAATAGGCGATGTCAGGGCCGGCATTACATCAGGCTTTGCAGGTGCCGGCTCCACCGGCAGTCGGGTCTGCTGTTTTGCTTCCCAACGCTGTTTGATGGCTTCGCGCTGCTTTTTCGGCAAACGCTTTAGCCTGCGATAATTTTCGCGTGCTTCTTCACGCTGTTCACGGGTAAGCAATGCCCAGGTTTTGATACGCTTCTGAAATCGCAAGCGCGCCTCGGGTGTCATTTTCGGGTATTGCTCAGCTACCGCAATCAGGCGTGAGCGCTGCAGCGTCGACATCCTGGTCCATTGCAATGCCAGAGGCGCAAGAATCTGCTGCTGCGTGGGGGTCAGCAGCCGCCATTCCGGAGCATTGGGCTTGCCTCCCGCAAAACAGACGGGCGACAGCGCCAATAGCAAGCAAAAAATTACTGTCCGGAAGGATTTTTGATCCATTGTACAAGACTATTATCAAGATACGCGTGGACGGGCAAATCGTCTGTCAGCAGGGCTGCGTCAATCTGGGAAACATCATCTTCTTGCTGTTTTGGGGATATCTGCCATATCCCGGTAGCCGCCAACAATGCAATCACCAGCAACACGCCGACACCGGCAAGCCGATGCTGGGAAAACCATGATGCACGATGCAGGGCATCGCCGGAGAGACCAAAGCTGGCCGCGCGGCGCTGCTGCGCGTGGGCGACAGCAAGCTCGCGTACCTGTCGCAAGCGCTGAGCCACCTCCGGGCGGATATTGTTGATATCTGCATCCACCAGGCGGATCACTTTTCTTGAGAAATCTTCTTCATTCATAACGTTATTCCCTTGCTCTCCAGGTCTTTGGAAAGCGCATGGACAGCTCGTGAACAGTGCGTTTTCACGCTACCTTCGGAACAACCCATGATCGTGGCAGTCTCTGCGGTATCCATCTCTTCCCAGTAACGCAGCAGGAAGGCTTCACGTTGACGTGGCGGCAATTTTTCCAGAGCTTCCTGGATAATCGCCAGTCTCTGGGTCGTATCTGCCTGGCAGGCGGGATCATCCGACTCGGATGTAGTCTGCAGGTGTTCGATCGCATCTCCATCTTCAGCGTGATCGTCGTGACCAGGCATCACAAAAGACATTGCCGTTGTCCAGAAGTTGCGCACTTTCTGGCGACGGAAATAATCCCGTATGGTGTTTTGCAAAATACGCTGAAATAGCATCGGATACTCTTCGGCAGGCCGGTCCACATACTTTTCGGCCAGCTTGAGCATGGCATCCTGCACGATATCCAGCGCTGCCTGCTCATCGCGCACGGTATAAGCCGCATGTCGATAGGCGCGGCGTTCAACTTCTGCGAGAAAGCGAGCAAGTTGTTCGGGTGTAGACACGGAAGGGTACGCTGTCTTTCGGTTTCGGCCAGATTGGCGGATCAGATTTTATCCGAACCACCCGCAGACGGGCGCTCTTCAAAATACTGCAGATGATCAAGTCGTAGTTCGCCTGTGCTGCCGTCAGCATAGCGCATCACTAGCCATTCGCCCGATTGCCGGGTTTGCACGTCCAGCGGCATGACGCTGGCTTCATGTTCCTGCCCATCCTCGGCCAGGTAGTGCAACCAAAGGGGAATCCGCCGCAGCACGGCGAATTCAAGCCGCTCGTGCTGCGCACACGCAATCGGCTGATAGGCGCCGCCGGCTATCAATGCAGTATGCTACCCGACAATGCCAGGGGATTCATGGTCTTGCCCATGGCCACGCCAAAGCGTTTGGCAAACCGGTCAGCAAAGCCCTCCTGTGGCGTAAAATCAACGATATCCCTGGCTTTAATCACGTCGCGCGCAACATAGTCGGTGCTGCCAAGGGCATCGGCCAAGCCTAATTCAATACTTTTCTGGCCGCTCCACACCAGGCCACTGAACATATCCGGCGTTTCTTTCAGGCGACTGCCCCGCCCATCGCGCACGGCCTTGATGAATTGCTGATGAATTTCCTCCAGCATGGTCTTGGCATAAGCGACCTGCTGCGGATTTTCAGGCGAAAACGGATCAAGGAAGCCCTTGTTTTCTCCTGCGGTAAGCAGGCGCCGTTCCACCCCCAGCTTCTGCATGGTGCCGGTAAAGCCGAAACCATCCATCAGCACACCGATGGAACCGACAAGACTGGCCTTGTCCACATAGATTTTGTCAGCTGCCGCTGCAACATAATAGGCACCGGAGGCACAAATATCGTCCACCACTGCATACAGCGGGATATTGGGATATTTTGCGCGCAGGCGCTTGATGTCGTCATAAATCTGCCCCGCCTGCACCGGGCTGCCCCCGGGGCTATTAATGCGCAGGATGACGCCTTTTGTGTTGCTGTCTTCAAAGGCGGCCTGCAGTCCTTTCATGATCTGATCAGCGCTGGTCTGATCTGCTGCGATGGTGCCATTCAGCTCTACCAGTGCGGTATGCTTGCCGGGGATGGGAATACCGCGATCGCCGATCCAGCCCAGTGCCAGAAACAGCAGGATAAACAGATAGGAAAACCCCAGCAGCTTGAAAAAAATACTCCAGTGGCGCGCAGTACGCTGCTCCTTGACAGCTGATAGCGCCACTTTTTCCAGCACGTCGCGCTCCCAGTTCCCGGTTTTTTCCGGTTCAGACATGATTTGCTTCCTCAATTAAATAGACATGACCGTCGTGTTCCCGCACTGCAAGCGTAACCAGTCCTTTGCCGGCGCAACGCCCACTAATACATTGCCCTGTTTCCGGAACATACATTGCGCCGTGGGTGGAACACAGCAAGTATAACCCGGAGAGGTCAAAAAACTCCCCTTCCTGCCAGTCCATCTCCACGGGTATATGCGCACAACGGTTAAGGTAGGCATACACCCGGCCGCGGTAGCGGATCGCGAAGGCGGGCGTGGTTTCACCCTGATACTGCAGGTCGAAGCGCATCCCCTTGCCTGAATCGGTCAGCGCCGTACTGGCGCAAATCAGGCGTGGATTTTCAGCCATGCCACCAAGCCTTTGAAGTCATCGGCAATATACAGCGGCTGACACGCTTGCAGGGATGCTGCCGAATGCGCGCCGTAAGCCACGCCCACACTCGCCACGCCCGCATTGAGCGCCATTTGCAGATCATGGCTGGTATCGCCGATCATCAGCGTTCGCTCTGCGTCGACGCCGCAGCAATCCATCAACTCCAGCACCATGCCCGGGTGCGGCTTGGAATAGCCTTCATCGGCACAACGCGAAGCATGGAAAAACTTGCGCAAGCCGCTGTGATCAAAAGCGCGTTCCAGTCCCCTGCGGCTTTTACCGGTGGCCACCGCCAGCCGGTAATCCGCGTCATGCAGCGCTGCAATCGTATCCGCCACCCCGTCGAATAGCGGCAAGGTGTGATCCTGGCCAAGGAAATGATATCGGTAGCGTTCCACCAGACGCGGGTAATCGTCCGGCGCCATATCCGGCAGCAAGGTATGGAGCGCCTCGGCCAGCCCCAAGCCGATAATTTGTCTGGCTTCCTCTGTCTGTGGCACACGCAAACCCAGGTCAGCACAGGCCAGCCGGATGGACTGGGCAATGGCACCGGTGGAGTCCATCAGCGTGCCATCCCAGTCGAATATCAGCAAATCAAAGCGTCTTGTGCTCATTCGTCGCGATCAAGTTGTACAAGAAAATTCCCCAGTTCGGCGGGTAGCGGCGCTTCCAGAACCAACATCTCGTCATTGAGCGGATGCTTGATACTGACCCGATGCGCATGCAAGAACATGCGCTTGAGGCCGGTTTTGGCAAGCATCTTGTTGCGCGTGAAATCCCCGTATTTGTCATCCCCGGCAATCGGGAAGCCGGCGTGCGCCAGATGCACCCGGATCTGGTGCGTGCGGCCGGTTTTGAGCTCGGCTTCGAGCAGGCTGAAGTTTGCCCAGTTACGCTGCAGGCGAAACACGGTATGCGCAGACTGGCCATCCGCGCTTGCCAGTACACGCCGTTCGCCTTCAGCGTTGAGATACTTGTGTAGCGGCTGTTTGATGTGGCGCAGCGCATCACTCCAGCGCCCGAGAACCAGTGCAAAGTAGCGTTTGTCCATCTGATTGGCGCGCATCATGTCGTGCAGGGCCACCAGTGCACTGCGCTTGGTCGCCAGCATCAGCACACCGGACGTTTCCCGATCCAGGCGGTGAGCCAGTTCGAGAAAGCGCTGCTCCGGCATCTCCAGCCGCAATTGCTCGATCACCCCCAGACTCACGCCGCTGCCGCCATGCACTGCCATGCCTGCAGGCTTGTCGAGTACCAGCAGGCCTTCGTTATGGTAGAGGATACGTCCGACCAGACGGACGCCGCCCTTGGGCAAGGCGGTGGGCCGGTTAATTTGCGGTGCCGCCACACGGATCGGCGGAATACGGATTTCATCGCCCAGTTCAAGTTTGCGCGCAGCCTCCACACGCCCCTTGTTCACGCGTACTTCACCGCTGCGCAAAATACGGTACAGGTGGCTTTTGGGAACCCCTTTGAGGTGGCGTGCCAGAAAGTTGTCAATACGCTGCCCGGCACCGGACTCGTCCACTTTGAGATAGGTGACAGATTCTTTGCGTAAATCATTCATTTTGCATATACTGCCGTTGCAATCTGCGACGTTTTCCAGGCTGGGTTCATCCGGCAAGTGACGGAATACTCTGCGTCCAGAAGCAAAATTAGCCGGTTAATTTCGCTCACCGGATGCATGTCCCGATACATCGCGCCTGCTTTAGTTTGCACCGCCATGTTAGAGACCCAAAGCCGTTCAGAGACGCCAACAGGCGCATGGACGCCGCATTAAAAAGTAGCGATGGTAAAGCATAAGCGCGCGAAACGCACCCTTAGATTTCCAGCAGATGAGCGATTCATCTGCCCTAACGATAAACCGCCACGCCCGACTAACCTGGTTGTCCAAATGACTGAAATTCCAGACTAAATCATTCGCGCCGCACACCGCGCAAAACGCGCGGCGGTTGGTCGTCCCGTGTCTATCGCGCGCGGGAGAACAAAACATCATGAAACGCATGTTATTTAATGCGACACAGGCCGAGGAACTCCGTGTCGCCATTGTCGATGGTCAGAAACTCGTTGATCTCGACATTGAATCCGCCAGCAAGGAACAACGCAAAAGCAACATCTACAAAGGCATCGTCACCCGCGTCGAGCCCAGCCTCGAAGCCGCTTTTATCGACTATGGTACCGATCGCCACGGCTTTTTGCCGTTCAAGGAAGTCTCCCGCGCCTGCTTTGCCAATGACGTCGCCGATGTTTCGCGCGCGCGCATCCAGGATGTGCTGCGCGAAGGCCAGGAAATCATCGTCCAGGTGGAAAAAGACGAACGCGGCAACAAGGGCGCAGCACTTACCACCTACATCAGCCTGGCGGGCCGCTATCTGGTACTGATGCCCAACAATCCGCGCGGCGGTGGCGTATCGCGCCGCATTGAGGGCGAAGAGCGCAACGAACTGCGCGACGTGATGGCGCAACTGGAAATCCCGTCTGGCATGAGCATCATTGCCCGCACCGCCGGTATCGGCCGCGGCGTGGAAGAACTGCAGTGGGACTTGAACTATCTGCTACAGCTCTGGAACGCCATTGATTCCGCTGCCAACAGCCAGAAAGGCGCTTTCCTGATTTATCAGGAAAGCAGCCTGGTGATTCGCGCCATACGCGACTACTTCCAGCCTGACATTGGCGAAATCCTGATCGATACGGAAGAGGTATTCGAGCAGGCACAGCAGTTCATGAGCCACGTCATGCCCGGCAACGTGCACAAGGTCAAGCTGTACAAGGACGACGTGCCGCTGTTCTCGCGCTTCCAGATCGAACACCAGATCGAATCCGCTTACTCGCGCGAAGTGACGCTGCCTTCCGGCGGCGCCATCGTGATTGACCACACCGAAGCGCTGGTGTCGGTGGACGTCAACTCGGCGCGCTCCACGCGCGGCTCGGATATCGAACAGACCGCCTACAATACCAATCTGGAAGCGGCCGAAGAAGTCGCCCGTCAACTGCGCCTGCGCGACCTGGGCGGCCTGATCGTGATCGACTTCATCGACATGGAAAGCCAGCGCAACCAGCGCGAGGTGGAAAACCGCCTGCGCGATTCGCTGCACTACGATCGTGCGCGCGTGCAATTTGGCAAGATTTCCAAATTCGGCCTGATGGAACTGTCGCGTCAGCGTCTGCAGCCGTCGCTGGGTGAATCCAGCCATCAGCCCTGCCCGCGTTGCAGCGGTACCGGCTTCATTCGCGGCATTGAATCCACCGCCCTGCATATCCTGCGCATCATCCAGGAAGATGCGATGAAGGAAAACACCGGCGCAATTCATGCACAGATTCCGGTGGACGTGGCCACTTTCCTGCTCAACGAGAAGCGCTCCGACATCTTCGCCATCGAATCCCGGCTCAAGGTCAATGTGCTGCTGATCCCCAATATTTATCTGGTGACGCCGCATTACAAGATCACGCGACTGCGCCATGACGAACTCAACCAGCACGACATCACCATTCCCAGCTATAAACTGGCGGATGCCATTGAAGACGCCTCGCCGACTGAAATGCGCAAGGAAAACAAACCTGCGCCACAAGTACCCGCGGTGCGCGGCATTACCCCGGCGCAGCCCGCCCCCATCGTTGAACAAAAGTTGCCGGCGCAGGTTCCTACCCAGACCGAACCCAAATCCGGCTTGATTGGCCGCATCTTCGGCTGGCTGCAAAGAATCGGTGAAGAAAAACCGCCTCAGCCCATCGTAGCCCAACAGCCGGCCGAACCCGTGCGCGAGCCGCGCGAAACGCGTGGACGCGGCCGTCAGCGCGGTGAACGCACCGAGCGCCCGCAACGTCCCGTCGAAGCGCAGGAAGGTTCCGGGCGTACCGAACGCGCGCCCCGTCCCGAACGCGGCCCGCGCCCGGAACGTCAGGCAGGCGAACGGCCTGCCACGCCTGCAGACAGTGCTCAAAAGCCAACCCGCAAACCTCGACAGCAACAGCCGCGCACGCCGAAACCAGCCGGCGAAGTTGTCGTTACCAATGCCGTAGCTGAAACCGATGCCCCGGTGCAGGCCACAACCACGGACATCAGCGATGAAACCCGTAGCCGCCGCGGTCGCCGTGGTGGCCGGCGCGAGCGTCGCCCGGAACAGGATCAAACCAGCTCAGCAGCCGAAATGCTCACCACCAGGACCGGTGGTGCGGAAGTAGAGGGTGATGTAGAAGTAATGGCACAGCCGGTTGCTGCGCCCACCAGCGAACCGGTTACTGCCACGGTGACGACGCCCCAGGCAGCAACCGCTCCTGCGCCCATTGAGCCCTCCGCTCCTGTGGAAACCAGGCCAGTTACCGTCGCCTCCGAATCCATCCCGGCAGTATCCAAAGCAGATGCGACAAAAGCCCTCATGCCGGTGGAAAAGCTGCTCAGCGAAATGCTCGCTCCCTCCCCCGCTGCCGCCCAGCTACAGCAGGTGGAAACGCAAGCCAAACCGGCTGCCGCAATCGTACCTGACGTAACAGAACAGGCTCCGCGTCGACGCCGCAAGCCGCCAGCCATGGTCGCAGACACTCCGGTTGAGCTGATGCAGGTGGAAACAAAAAACGCCGTCACGGCTCCTGCAGAAAGCACCATTGTGGCCAGCAACCCGGTGCCCCAGAGTCGCCAGCCGAGACGCGCTGCAGTGCCGCAACAGACAGCGCAGGAA
The DNA here is from genome assembly GCF_009938015.1 of Sulfuriferula plumbiphila. Taxonomy (NCBI): domain Bacteria; kingdom Pseudomonadati; phylum Pseudomonadota; class Betaproteobacteria; order Nitrosomonadales; family Sulfuricellaceae; genus Sulfuriferula; species Sulfuriferula plumbiphila. The sequence continues at coordinate 2,228,046 of NZ_AP021884.1, forward strand.
GCACCGCTGCAACAGATTGAAACCCGGCGCTAATCAATCTACACGCAGGCAAATACCCAAAACAGAACATGGCCGATTGGCCGTGTTCTGTTTTTGGCCTATCCCAACAGGGATTTCCGCTCGCGCAGGAAGCGTTCGATCTGTTCAGCAGGCACCGCCGGACTGAACAGGAACCCCTGGATCTCGTCGCATTTGAGCAGGCGCAGGAGCCTTGCCTGCTCCCCGGTTTCGACGCCCTCCGCGACCACCCGCATATTCAGGGAATGGGCAAGCGAGATGATCGTGGACACAATGCTCAGATCGTCGGAGTTGCTGGTCATGTTCATGATGAACGCCCGGTCGATCTTCAGGGTACTGACAGGCAGCTTGGCAATATAGCTGAGCGAGGAATAACCGGTACCGAAATCGTCGATAGCCACCTCCACGCCCATCTCCTGGATCATCTGGAGTTTCTGGATATTCGCCACGATATCCTGCATGACCAGACTCTCGGTTATCTCGAGTTCCAGCCTGCCGGCTACATCTCCGTCACCCTTCACCACGCGTTCTATCATGCTGACGAAATCTTTCTGTTGTAACTGAATCGGAGAGACATTGACGGCGACCCTCGGAGATCGCAGCCCCTGGGTCTGCCATACCAGGGAATCCGATACCGCTTTTTCCAGGGCCCACTGACCTGCTTCCAGAATCATCCCGGTTTCTTCAAGCAAGGGAATGAACTTCAGCGGCGGCACGAGACCGGTTTCCGGATCGTTCCAGCGCAGCAGCGCTTCCAGGCCGCTGATCTGTCCGCTTGCGAGGTCGACCTTGGGCTGGTAATGCAGCACCAGCTGTTCCTGCTCCAGCGCCCGGCGCAGCTTGTTCTCAAGCGACAGCTTCTCGGCGACCAGCGCATTGAATGCAGGGGTATAGAACAGATACTTGTCGCCGGAGAGTTTGGCTTTTTTCAGCGCTGACTCGGCATTGTGGAAAAGGGTCTCAATGTCCTGGCCGTCGACGGGGTAAGACGATATTCCCGCCCTGGCCGAAACACGCAGCTCCTGTCCGCTGACCAGGAACGGCTGATTCCGGATCGCGGACAATATACTCTCCAGGACATGAACGATGTTTACACTTTCATCGTCGTGGTGGGTGACGATACCGAAGTAGTCGGCTGAAAAATGGGCAAGGATGTCCGTTTCGCCAAGTATTCCCTGCAGCCGCTGCGTGAGCAGGCGCAACAGATCATCGCCGGCCTGGCGGCCCAGGGTTTCATTGATGCTGCTGAACCGATTGAGGTCGAGCATGATCACCGAAAACACCTTGCGATCGCGGCGCGCGACATTGATTTTCTGGGCGACGCGATCCAGAAACAGGGTACGGTTCGGAAGACCGGTGACGGCATCGAAATAGGCGAGATAATTGAGGCGCGCTTCTTTTTCGAGATGATCCAGAGCGAATGAAATATCGCCGGCCATCTCGACCAGCAGCCGCATTTCCTCCTCGTCGAAAACGTCCGCTTCCGGGGCATAGAGCAGGAATACGCCAACCGGCCGGTCTCCCAGCATCAGGGGAAACACTGCCACGGAACGATAGCCGCGCTTCAACGCCTCGGCACGCAACGATTGCATGGCTGTATCCGTGGCAATGTCGTTGCAGATTACCGGTTGCCGCCGGGTCACGGCGCGTGCCGTCAGCGTGCAATTTCCCGGCGTATCTTCCGCGGCGCTCAAATTGATCCGGGACAGGTATCCGTCGTCGCGGCCTGCCCTGGCGACCGGTGTGACCTGCTGTGTGCCCGCATCAAGTGTGCCGACCCACGCGAACGTGAACTTGCCATGTTCCACCGCGATGCGGCAGGCTTCGTCGAAGAGTTCCTGGGGCTCGCGAACGCGCACGATCGTGGTGTTGATGCCACTGAGCACGCTGTAGATGCGATTGAGGCGAACGATCCTGGCCTGCGCGCGTTTGCGCTCGGCGATTTCCGCGGTCAACGCCGCGGTTCGCTCCGCCACCAGTTGCTCCAGGCGCTCATGCAGCCGTGCCCGCTCCAGCGCGATACCCACCTGGTGCCCGACTCCATAAAGCGTATCCAGTTCGTCGTCTTTGAACAGACCCTGATCTGCCCCCACCAGGTTCATGATCCCCAACATGCAATCGCCGCTCCACAACGGCACACTGGCATGGTAGCGCAGGCCGTGCGTGTTGCCCGCAGCATGCTTCAGCCATTCGCACTCCAGGATGTTGGTGACATGACCCAGCTCTCCTGCAAGAAAGCGGCGCCGGCATTCGCACAAGCCCTCCATCGCGTCTTCGCCCAGCAACGCCGGGGGCAGGTTGCGCACCGCCGCTGTCCGGAAGGCATCGTCTTCCCACAGGGCGATCCATCCCGCCTGCACCCCCGGCAGCTCCATCGCATGCTCGAGCGCCTTGTCGCACACTTCGCGCTCGCTCACCGCGCGATTCAGCCCCTCCGCGACGTGGTAGAGGCCGGTCAGCGCGCTGTTCGAGTCGGCCAGTTCGCGCTGCCGCACCTTGAGCTCTTCGCTGATGTGGACCGCCTCTTCGTAAACCGAGATCAGCAGGTCCACGATCTGCTGCCGTTCGGCAGTGATGAAATGTTTTTGCCCGCCGAGATAGATTTCCACTCCAACCTGCATCTTCTGGCTCTTGCGCAGTTCGTTGTTCATCAGCAGGTAGTCGACCCGTGCAAGCAGGTAGCGCTCCTCGTACGGCTTGCGGATGAAGTTGTCGGCACCGCACTCCAGCCCTTTCATGATGTCGCGCACGTCGGAAAGCGTGGTGAGCAGCATCACCGGCACGTCCTGGAGCTGGTCGTCACGCTTGATTTCCCCGCACAGCGCAAAGCCGTCCATTTCCGGCATCATGACATCGCTCACGATCAGCGCCGGCCTGCGCCGCCGGGCCGCCGCCAGGGCCTGCTTGCCGTTGGCTGCGGTCACGACCGCATAGCCGTGTTCTTCGAGCAGATATTGCAATTTTTCCGCCTGGGTCGGACTGTCCTCGGCGATGAGGATTTCAATGCCATTGTTGTTGTTCTTTCTGGATTTCATGGATCACACTCCATTTATGCTTTTACCTCGATGGTTCGCCAGGTTTGTCAGCACTGCGGCAATCTTGTCCGGGGAAAGGACAAACGTTGCCGCATCGAGCCTGATTGCCTCGCCCGGCATGCCGTGCACGACCGAGCTGTCCTTATCCTGCGCGAAGGTGACTGCGCCCTTTTCCTTCAACAGCCGCAGTTCCTCGGCGCCGTCGCGTCCCATGCCGGTGAGCAGGCCGGCGACGGCGTCGCACCCATAGTTATCGGCAATCGAGCGGAAAAGATAAGACACCGACGGACGCAGCCCGTTCTCGGGCGCGTCCCTGGTCAGAACAATCTTGCCGCTGCGTTCCACTTTCATCTGGTACGCGTCGGCTGCCACGTAGACGTGACCGGGAAGAACAGGCTCGCCGTGTGCGGCAACATGAACCGGCAGGCTGGCCGACTGCGCCAGCCACTCGACGAATCCCTGGATAAAGCCAGCCGCCATATGCTGGACGATCAACAACGGTGCCGGAAACGCCTTCGGCAATCCCGCGAGTATGGTATGAAGTGCTGGCGGGCCGCCGGTTGAAGCACCGATGGCGACGATCCGCACCTGCGCCGGTGCGCGCGCAAACCCCATCTTCACCGGGCACGGGGCCGGCGCATCGCGCCGCACGCGGGACCAGCGCCGCACCACCTTGACTTCCGACATCAGCTTCACCGTCTGCACCAGCTCCCTCGCCGTGGCTTCATAGTCGGCATGGCCGATACCTGCCGGCCGGGACAGCACGGCCAGCGCGCCAGCCTCCATCGCTTCGAACGTCGTCGTCATCTCCCCGGAGCGGTGGCTCCCACTGACGATGACGATAGGTCTCGGGTCCGTTTCCATGATCCGGCGCGTGGCCTCCAGGCCATCCATTTTCGGCATGTGGATGTCCATCGTGATCACGTCTGGCCTATAGCGGCGCACGGCATCGAGCGCCTCCTCGCCGTCGTGCGCCGTGCCGACCACCCGGATACCGGGGTCCGAGCCGAGAACGTGAATGAGAAATTCACGCACCACGGGCGAATCTTCCACCACCAGGACGTTGATCAAAAGCGTTGCCTCATTGTGTTTTTCCTTTTCCCGAAACAATGAACTGGGCAAGTTTGTGCCCGTGTTTATCCATGGAGCGCCGGTTCGTGGCGGCTTAACCAGTTTTTGCCGCTCCGTTTGGCCGCGACCAGCGTGTCGGTACCGTCTCCCTGCATCGGCCAGGACGCGACCCTGATGCTGGCGCCCGCCGATCAAATGAGCCTGGAAATGACTTCCAGCAGGTTGCTCTGGTCGAAGCTGCTTTTCACAATATAGGCGTTGGCACCAACGTCGATGCCGCGTTCGCGGTGTTCGCGCGAGCCCAGCGCTGTCACCAGCACCACCGGCAACTCCGCGAACTGCTTGTCCGCGCGCACCTTGGCCGTCAGGTCGAAGCCGTCCATGCGCGGCATCTCCACATCCGAGACGATCAGGTCGAAGGTGCCGGTCTTGAGTGCGGTGTAGGCGTCGACACCGTCCACCGCCGTGGTGACGCGATAGCCCGCCGATTCGAGAATGTTCTTGAGCAGGGCCCGCGAGGTGATCGAGTCTTCCACCACCAGGATGGATTGCCTTTCCGTTTCCATCTGCTGTTCGGCAGCCGGTGCAAACGGTGCCGTCGCACGCTTCACGGCCGACTTCAGCAGATCGGAAACATTGAGAACCGGCACCACCTGCCCCGTCCCCAGGATGCTCGCGCCGGCGACGTTGCGCACGCGCGTGAGTTGCGGTCCAAGCGGCTTGACCAGCACTTCCTGTTCCCCGACGATCTCCTCCACACGAAATGCGATACGTTGCGCACCCAGTGCAAGCACGACTGCTTGCAGGGTGCCGGCCGACTCGCCCGCCGTGCCCTTGCGCGGCATTTCCAGCACATCGCTGAGCCAGCCCAGCGCAACCACCTGGCCATCGAGCGCGATCGTTTCCCGGTTTTCCACAGTCTGGATGTCCTGGTTGGCTACGCGCACCACGCGCTCCACGCTGATGGCGGGAATGATGAACAGATGGCCGCCGGCGCGGACGATGACGCCCTGGAAATTGGCCAGTGTCAGCGGCAGGACGATCCGGAACTCTGTTCCGGCACCCGGGCTGGACTTGAGGGCGACAGTGCCGCCCAGCCGCTCGACCTTTTCCCGCACGATCGCAAGGCCAAGCCCGCGCCCGGAAACGTCCGTGATGAGGGGACTGGTGGAGATGCCGGACTGGAAAACGAGCGCCAGCGCTTCCGCTGCGCCGAGGCTTTCCGCCACCTCGGGCGAAACGATGCCCAGCCTGCCGGCCGCAGCCTTCACTTTGGACGCATCGATGCCGGCGCCATCGTCGGCAATGCGTATCTCGACCTTGCCGCTGTCCTGTTGCGAGATCGCCACGCTGATCGTTCCGTGCGGCGGCTTCTGCTTCTCCCTGCGTAGCGCCGGTTTTTCGATGCCGTGATCAATGCCGTTGCGCAACAGGTGGATGAGCGGATCCTTCATCTTCTCCAGGATGCGCCGATCAATTTCAATCTCGCCACCCTGGATCACCAGCTCTATATCCTTGCCCTGCGCGCGGGCCAGCTCGCGGACAAAGCGCGGGAGAATCTCGAGCAGCGACATGAACGGCAGCAACTGCATCTCCTTCACGTCGTGCAGCAGGCTGTCGGTCATGCCGGTCAGCGTGCGCTGATCGTGTTCGGCGGATTTTTTCAATTTCGCCAGACGGTCTTCGAGCGTTTTGATGAAGCGCTGTTCGGCGTCCAGATATTCGAGCAGCCTGCGCATCTGCTGCGGGCCCTTGGCGGCGTCGTTGTCCTTGCCATCCTGTTCGCATAAACTCTCGAACAGCCTGAGTGTGGACTGAATCCGCGTCCGCTCCTTTTTCCAGCCTGCGAGCAGGGCGGCGGCCTCACTCAGCTCCCTGACGCGCTGGCCTGACGCCAGCCGGGGGGACAGCAGTTCTTCGGCCTGCCGCATCACGCCGTCGAGCTTCGCCGTGGAAACCCGGATGGTTTCGGAGATCAAGCTGTGCGGCGGCGCGGGTGAAGGTGCATCGCCCGTCTCGACAGCTTCATTCGGTGCGGCGGGCGTGGATGCCGGCGGCATCACTTGCGGCATCACTTGCGGCAGCGCTGCAGCCGGCTGTGCGGGCGCTGGCAAGGGTCCTGTCAACGCATCGTCGAGTTGTCGAATCAGCCTGCCGATCACCGGCTTGCGGGTTTCCGGCGCACCGGCTTGCGGAACAAGCAAGCCGCCGAGGGCATCAATCGTCTGGTGCAGGAGATCGAGCAACGGCGGCGAGGCGGCGAGCTGATTGTTCTTCAGTGCCGCGAACACGCTTTCCAGCGGCTGGCAGGCGGATTCGATCTGCGTCAGATTCACTGCACGGGCAGCGCCCTTCAGGCTGTGCGCTTCACGGAAAACCCGCTCGATGATTTCCGCACGCCGGGCACCAGCCGGCATTTTCTCCAGTTCCAGCAATCCTGACGACATTGTTTGGAGATGTTCGTCCGCCTCGATCCGGAATGTTGCGAGGAGCCTTTTCAGGAATTCATCGTTTTGTTTGGGCATAGCCTTGTTCCGGTTCCTGTATTCGGTGCAGATGCGGCAGTCCCTTCAGGCGGCCTTGCTCCCGATCAACATGGCCAGCTGCTGTCCCAGTTCATGCAGCCCCTGCGCCGCGGCCTCTGCCTGCCGGGTGCCGGCGACATTCTGTATGCTGGCCTGCTTGATGTTCTCCATCGCCAGCGCCACCTGATCCATGCCCACCATCTGCTGCTGGCTCGATGCCGCGATCTGCGTGGCCGCCTGCGCCGCTTCATTGATGCTCTCAGCGAGCAGGCGGATGGCTTCGCCGGTCTCCGTGGTCTGCTTCACACCCGCCTCCACGGCCTTGTTGCCCTGCTCGGTGGCCAGCACCGCAGCACCGGTGGCCTTCTGGATGTCGCCCAGAATCGCGCGTACCTGGGCAGTCGCTTGCTTGGACTGTTCCGCCAGGCTATTGACCTCCTGCGCCACTACGCCGAAGCCCTTGCCGTGCTCGCCGGCCCTGGCCGACTCGATGGCAGCATTCACCGCAAGCACGTTCGACTGCCCGGCAAGGTCGTTGACGGTGGCAATGATCTCGCCAATGGCCTGGCTCTGCTCGGACAGCCGCACGATGCTCTCGGCAATGGATTCCATTTGTTCCTGGATATGCTGCATGCCGGCAATCGCGTCCTCCACCGATTTGCGGCCGGTCTGCGAGATCTGTGCGGTCTTCTGCGCGCTGTCGGAGACGTAGCGCGCTTTCTGGCTCGCAACCCGGGCGGTCTGCTTGACTTCCTCAACCGTCGCCGTGGTCTCGCTCACAGCACCGGCCGTCTCGGCAGAGCCGGAGGCAACCTGGGTGGTGGTGGCGAGAATTTCGGCCACGGAGGACGACAGCAGGGTAATACTTTCCCGCAACTGGCGGGTAATGCTACGGGTGACCAGAAAACCAACCAGAGCCAATACTGCAAAAGCAAGAGGGATGCCGTAAACGATGGCGGAAATCGTGGCTTCGGAACTGATCCTCACCTCGCCGTCCCGCTGTTCCAATAGTCTCTTTTCCTCGTCACCCATCCCGGCGATCAGCTTTCGAATATCATCCATCGCCTGCTTTCCCTTATCCGTCCGGACCACCTGTAACGCAGCCTCGAACCCCTTGCTTTTCCGCAAATCGATCGTTTCCTTGAGTTCAGAAAATTTGGCCGCAATGAGAGGCTCAAGAGCATTGAGCGAGCGCTGTTGATTGGGGTTATCCGCTGTCAACCTGCGGAGATTCTGGAAAGCCTTATTCATAGCCGCCGTCCCGGTCTGATACGGTTCCAGATAACGCTCATCTCCGACAATGAGATAGCCACGCTGTCCGGTTTCGGCATCTTTCAGGGCCGAGAGCACGTCTGCAAGATTTGCGAGTACCTGGTGGGTGTGAACTTTCAACTGTGCGGCTTCGATGAGTCCGGTCGTGCTCCGGTACGAAACCATGCCGAGAACGGCCAGAATGAACAGTGCCAGAGCATATCCGGCTCCAATCTTTGTTCCGACAGTCCATTTCATTTGTTTCACCTTTCCTGGAGTTGTTTTCTCTCGGTAAACCGTTCTTTCACTTATACCGTTCCGTCATCTGCTTGAGTCGCTGTCCCAGTTCGTGCAGCCACTGCGCCGCGGCCTCTGCCTGCCGGGTGCGGCGACGTTCTGTACGCTGGCCTGCTTGATGTTCTCCGTTGTTCTGTCGAGCCAGGGGCCGTTTGTCCACTACCCGTCCACTTGCTCCTGCACGATGATGTTCGCGTCGGACAGGAGTTTTTCCGCATCGAGAACGACGGTGCGATCAGGCGTCACGCCCCGTAAATACACTTCCCGGATACCCGTGAGGGTGGGCAGGGATGACTGCATGTCGGCGATTGGAACGCGACGCACGCCGGTAATCGCATCCGCCAGGATGCCGAAGAGCATGTTCCCGGAGCGGAGAACGATAAGCTTGTTGAGATCGGTCAGCCCTTGCTCCGGCAGGTCGAAAAATTTCTTGATGTCGATGACCGAGAGGATCTCTCCGCGCAGGTTGATAATGCCGAGCACGAATGCCGGCGTGCATGGTAACGGCGTGAGGTTTTCCAGGGGATAGACCTCCCGGATGCAACGTGATTCGACAGCGTAGCGCTCGCAGGCGAGGAGAAATTCCACGACTTCGAGGCACTCGTTAGCGGCTTCCGCGTGCACGGGCTCCCGGGCCAGCGCTTGCGCTCTTGCCTTCAGGATGCGTTGGGTCTCTTCGGGTGGTGACGTCCATGCGCGCTCGATTGCGGCGCGCGCGGCCGCCATGCGCCGCTCTATATCGCGCCAGTCAATAACTGCTTTTTTCTGTTCTCGCGATGATGGCTTAGGAGGGCTCATACCGTTATGCCTTTCATACGCCGACCGTTGCAGCGCATGGCAGGCTCGACAGCACGGATGTGATGATCTCGACCAGCCGGCCGGCGCTCAGCCCGTCCGACTCGGGGAGGATTTCGTCGCGCGGGCGCTGATGCAGGAGCGCAAGGGCATTTCTGAAATGCCGCTCCGCCTCGCGGCGCCGGTCCTGCGCCAGACGCAGGTTACCCAACGCGAAATGCGCGAGTACGAAATCGGGATCGAGATAGAGCGCGCGCATCAGCGACTGCACGGCGCGGTCGTATTGGCCCTGCTCCTGCCGGATGGTGGCGAGGAGATACAGGTGCGCGGGATTCAGCTTGTCGGCGGCGATCGCCTTTCCGCACCATTCGGCCGCTTCGGCGAGCTTGCCCTGGTTGGCACAGGCCCGCGCCGTGCGGGATGGCGCTGCGCTGGCATTCACCGCGCACGGAGGTAGCCCGTCTGATTGTACTGCCGGGCGATCCAGATTCAACGGCGCCGCATGCAACGGAGTCGCTAATGCTGCATCCCCAACAAGGGATTCCGGCGCCAAGGTCTCAGACAACAGACCGGCTGCCGCGGCTGGATAAGCGGTGGCGACAGCCGGCGATTCCGCATCCGCGGGTTTGCGGTAGAGAACGGCTCCGGGAAACCCGACGGCAGTGAACCTGGAAAACAGGCTGATCGAGGTTTCCGCGGGGCTGACGATGAGCCACCCGCCATCGACGAGCGAGCGGTGGAGGTTTTCGATGACTTTCTGCGCCTGCGCCGCGGTGAAATACATCAGTACATTGCGGCAGAAGATCACGTCCATCGCGTTGGTGTTGTTGGTGAGTGAAGGGTAAACATCGTCGGCAAGGTTGAGGTAGGAAAATGTCACCCGCTTGCGGATGCGCGGCAGGATCTCAAAACGCGCATTTTTTCCATGTTTGAAATGACGCGCCCGGATCCAGGCCGGCGTGTCGCGGAACGACCATTCGCCGTACATCCCTGCTGCCGCCTTGCCCAGGAACGCCGGGTTGATGTCAGTGGCCAGGATGGTGACATTCCATTTTTCGGGATCGGGGATCAGCCGGTCGAGGAGCATGGCGATGGAATAGGCTTCCTCGCCGGTGCTGCAACCGGCGCTCCAGATACGCAACCGCCGTCCGGTGTGCTCGCGCGCATGCAGCAACACCGGGAGGATGTGCTGTTCGAGCGCCTCGAAGCTCCGCTGCTCGCGGAAGAAATAGGTTTCGCCCACGGTCAAATGGCTGGCGAGCACCTCGATCTGGCTGCGCGTCAGGGGTGCAGACAGCAACCAGCGTGCGCACGTTTGCGCATCCGGCAGACCGAACTGGCAAGCGGCCGCGACTATCCCCCGTTCCAGGTCACCCCAGCGCTTTTTCGGGAAGTACAGCCCGGTCTGTGCGGCGAGGAAATCGCTCAGGCTGGACAAAAGTGAATCGGGAAGAGGAGGGCGTATGTTCTGCATCAAAGAGGGGCCATGGCCTGATCCAGGGATTCTTCTTCTTCCAGGGAGAGAAACTGTTCCAGGTTGTAGATCAGGATCAAGCCATCCTTGAGCTTCGCCACACCTTGAACATACTCAAGCTCGGGCAGGATGCTCTCCGCCACGACCAGTTCCCGCCCGGCGCATTCGACGATATCGGTCACCGTATCCACCACCAGGGCCACCGGCCGCCGCGCCGTGTGCGCGATGACGAGCTGGTCGGTGAGGGCGATGTCCCGTTGCGGCAGGTCAAAACGCTTGCGTAGGTTGATGACCGGGATCACCTCTCCGTGCACATTGACCACCCCAGACACGATGGCCGGCGCCTTCGGCAACGGGGTAATCTCCACCATGCGCACCACCCTGTCGACCGCCGACAGATACAGGGCGCAGCGCTGATCGCCCAAAGCAAAAACAAGGAGTTGATCCGGCTTTCCCATAACGGCCATGGGCTCGACGTTCATGGATAATAATGGAGTGGCCAACTCGTTGCAGCAAAACAAACTGGTGCGGGCAAAACAGTCATGACATGTCCCCCTGCCTATCTGGTAATACTAGCTCTGTTTAATAATTTTGCGCGTTGTGCGAGGAAACGCTCAGGCAAGTGGACGATATCGCAACTGCCACCTGTCAATTTCCGCTCAAATTCGACCCGGTATTAAATATAGCTGCGCCACACACAAATCCCCGCTGCGGGTTAACCTGGTTGATCCCTGCCCTGCCCCTGGATAATCTTGAGCAGGCCCTGGGCGGCGTCCTCGACCATATCCAGCGTCTGGTCAAACCCCTGCTGCCCGCCATAGTAGGGATCGGGTACATCCAGATTGGGAAAACGCCGGCTGAAACTCAGCAGCAGCCGGATTTTGTGGTGATGCCTGGCATGGGCACGGCGCGTGAGATTGTTCAGATTCTGTCTATCCATTGCCAGAATATAGTCGAAACGCTCGAAGTCGCTATCCTGCACCTGCCTGCCACGCAACGCACTGATATCGTAGCCGTGGCTTAGCGCCGTGCGCTGGGCACGCAGATCGGGTGCATCGCCCACGTGGTAGTCGTGGGTGCCCGCCGAATCGATCACAACTTGCGTGTCCAGCCCGGCACTCTGTACCGTTTTGGCGAAAACCCCTTCCGCCATGGGCGAGCGGCAGATATTGCCCATGCAGACGAATAAAACTTTAATCATTAGATTTCCAATCAATATGTTATGGATATTTTATAACTCGTGCGAGACACCAAGACAACACGTCCCGTACCAATGGGATCAGACAGTGATCGAGCAATTTTGGAGAACAAAATGGACGCATCGGCGCTCATTTCGCAGCACTCCGCGCCACCCAGCAGTTTGATGAAATTCCGCTTGGGCTTGAACTGCACGCGCAGCTCCGCCAGGTAGTCGCCGAATTGCCGTGACTGATTCTGCGCTTTCATCAACCCGCCCATCTTGCGAATCAGCTTGATCGCCTCGTCGTAAGCGGCGTTGCTGGTCTGCTCGACGATGGGCGGCACCACGCGACGGTAGAGGCTGACGGCGTCACCCGTGCGTGAAGCTTCGAGCTTCCCGGCCAGCGAGCCGAGTAGTTCTGCTTCGTGCAACCGGCGCATTTCGGTTACCAGTAGGCGAGCGCAGGCAAAGTCGCGGAAGATGGGGCGGCGGGCTTCCGTGCAGGCGGTGACATGGCAGGCCTGGCGCGGCAGCGAAACCCGCCCTTTGAGGAGATTATCGCGCGGCATGGCGGGAGAGGGGTTGGGCGAATGAATTCGCCCCTACGGGGGTCATATTCCCAGTTCCTCAAAATTTTCCTGAATCTTCGCCGCCAGTTCCACCGCCTCGCGGTTCAGATCGGCCAGCCCCATATGGATGTCGCGCAACGTCTGCCCGAAGTCGAAGTCCTCATCCGCTTCCGCCGGGGCGACGCCGACATAGCGGCCGGGGGTGAGGCTCCAGTCGGCGGCTTCGATGTCGGCGCGGCTGACCACTTTGCACAGGCCCGGTACGTCCTGCATTTCGGCCTTGGGGAAGCGGTCTTCATGGCATCGACCAGCGCGGTGCCAAGCTTGCTGCCCTTGGGGAGCTTGAGCAGGGTGTCGTAGCGAGCCAGTTCCGGCAGCATCAGCGCCCGGCGCTTGATGAAGTCGCCCTTGACCAATGGGCGCTTGGGTATTCTGCCGGCGGCCTGATCGGCCCCGATGGCTCGCAAGGCGGCCTGGTAGCGATTGGTGGCGTGGCGCAGGAAAATGACGCCGAGCACCGGCATGCAGTATCGCTGCTGGTCAGTTTGGAGTTGGCGCGCAACTGATCGGCAGCCTCCCAGAGGCTGTCTTCGATCTTGGAGATATTCTGGAAGGCGTTGGCGCTCATCGGCTCACTTCTTGTTGGTCTTTTTCGTCTTGGCGCTGGCCTTCAGGCCGGACTGCTCTGCGTGAGCCAGGACCAGCACCTCCATCATGGAAGCGACGGAGCGATGCTCGCGCTCGGCAGCCTGGCGAATCAGGTCTTTGATCTCCGCAGTCGTCCGAATGGACAGGGTTTCACACTTATTGCGCGACATGGCCCGACCCAGGTTGAAATGGCCTCGCCAATGTACTGCCTTATGCTGATTGTGGCAATGCCAAAATCCTGAGGGATGGTCTGCCAATTGACAGCCAGCTGTAATCTCCGGCCGCCATGCCGAGTATTGGACAGGCACCGGAACCGCCCGATCAGGCACAGTTCCAGGCTTGGTGGCATGGTTCGATTGTTGCGCAGCGCCATTCAACAAAATTCAGCCCGGATATTTCAGCAAGACGCATGCGGAATCGCAAGGCTCCGCTCTTGTATAATGCCGGGTTAGCCAGCCTCTTCTTCTGTTGCCAAAAATGACCACCCTTGACTCAGAAATCCAGCGTCGCCGCACCTTTGCCATTATTTCCCACCCGGACGCGGGTAAAACCACGCTGACCGAAAAGCTGCTGTGGTTCGGCGGCGCGATCCAGGTCGCGGGCGAAGTGCGCGCACGCAAGGCCAGCCGCCACGCCACTTCGGACTGGATGGAACTGGAAAAACAGCGCGGCATTTCGGTCACTTCCTCGGTGATGCAGTTCCCCTACCGCGAACACATCATCAACCTGCTGGATACGCCCGGTCACGAGGACTTTTCCGAGGATACCTACCGCACCCTCACTGCCGTGGATTCGGCGGTGATGGTGATCGACTCGGTCAACGGTGTCGAAGCACAGACCATCAAGCTGCTCAACGTGTGCCGCATGCGCGATACCCCCATCATCACTTTCATCAACAAGCTCGACCGCGAAGGCCGCGCACCGATTGAACTGCTCGACGAAATCGAATCGGTGCTGGGCATGCAGTGCGCGCCGATGACCTGGCCGATCGGCATGGGCAAGCGCTTTCGCGGCGTGTATCACCTCTACGACGACACGGTACTGGTGTTCGACCCGCATGCAGACAAGGGCACCAGCGAGATCATCCAGGGCCTGGACAACCCGCGCCTGGATGCGTTCATCGGCAGCGAACAGGCCAGCGAGCTGCGTGTGGAGGTGGAACTGGTGCGCGGCGCTTCGCACACCTTTGATTCAGCCGCCTATCATGCCGGCAAACAGACCCCGGTGCTGTTCGGCTCGGCAGTCAACAACTTCGGCGTACAGATGATGCTGGACGCGGTGGTGGACTTGTCGCCGCCGCCCCAGCCGCGTGCCACTGAAACCCGTCTGGTACAACCGGGCGAGGCGAAGTTTTCCGGCTTCGTATTCAAGATCCAGGCCAACATGGACCCCAAGCACCGCGACCGCATTGCGTTTCTGCGCGTGTGCTCCGGGCGCTTCGACCGGGGCATGAAAATCAAACAGGTTTCCAGCGGCAAAGTCATGGCGGTGAACAATGCCATCACCTTCATGGCGCAGGATCGCAACACAGCGGATGAGGCGTTTGCGGGCGACATTATCGGCATCCCCAACCACGGCACCATCCGCCTGGGCGATACCTTCAGCGAAACCGAAAACCTCAAATTCACCGGGATACCTTCGTTTGCGCCGGAATTTTTCCGCAAGGCACGCATCAAGAACCCGCTGAAAATGAAGCAATTGCAGAAAGGCCTGCAGCAGCTGGCCGAAGAAGGCGCCACCCAACTGTTCCGCCCGATTTCCTCGAACGACCTGATCCTGGGCGCGGTCGGCACCCTGCAATTCGACGTGGTGGCGCACCGGCTGGAATTCGAATACGGCGTGGACGTGCTGTTTGAAGGCTGCGAATACGCCACTGCCCGCTGGCTGCGCGGCTCCGAGACCAACCTCAAGCAACTGGTGGATAAATACGGTTTCAACGTCGCCCTGGACGGCGCAAATCAGTACGTTTACCTGGCGCCCAACCGGGTCAACCTGACCATGACGCAGGAACGCTTCCCGGACGTCAGATTCCTGGAAACACGTGAGGTTTATTGAAGCCAATGGACTTCGATGTCATCGTCATCGGCGCCGGCGCGGCCGGCATGATGTGCGCTGCCCAGGCCGGGCAGCGCAGGCGGCGCGTGCTGCTGATTGACCACGCCGCCAGGATCGGCGAGCGCATCCGCATCTCCGGCGGCGGCCGCTGCAATTTCACCAACCGCCACATCAGCGCAGAAAATTTCCTGTCGCAGAACCCGCATTTCGCGCGCTCCGCCCTGGCCCGCTATTCGCAGTTCGACTTCATCAAGCTGGTGGAACGCTACCGCATCCCCTATCACGAGAAAACGCTGGGACAACTGTTTTGCGACGATTCCGCGCGCCAAATCATAGCTATGCTGCACGCCGAATGCGACGCCGGCGGTGTGCAATGGGCGCAGCCGTGCAGCGTACAAAGCATCGAACGGATTGACGACGGCCTGCGTTTTGAACTCATGACAGGGCACGGCAGGTTGCGCTGCCAGTCGCTGGTGATCGCCAGCGGCGGACTGGCGATACCGAAACTGGGTGCCACGCCGTTCGGCTACAAGGTGGCGGAGCAATTCAATCTGCCGGTAATCGCGCCCAAGCCTGCGCTGGTGCCGCTGGCACTCCCTGCAGAAATGCTTGCGCCGCTGCAAGCCCTGGCTGGCGCATCGCTGCATGTCGCTACCCATTGCGACGCTCAGCCCGCCGCATTTCGTGAGGGAATGCTGATTACCCATCGCGGTCTGTCCGGCCCGGCCATCCTGCAGATTTCCAGCTACTGGCAGATGCAGGAATACGGCGGCGGCAAGAGGCTGCCGATCGCCATTGACCTCCTGCCCGGCGTGGATGCCGCCGCCTGGATCGCACCGCACCGCCACGGCAAGGCCACGCTCGCCAGCCTGCTGGCCGGACATTTACCCAAACGCTTTGCCCAGGAATGGTGTGCGCTGCATGACTGGGTGAAACCACTGACGGAGCATTCCAGCCGCGATCTGGCCGAAATGATTGCGGCACTCAAAGGCTGGGCACTCATGCCCGCCGGCACCCTGGGTTACGCCAAGGCCGAAGTCACGCTGGGCGGCGTGGATACCGACGCGCTCTCGTCCAGAACCATGGAATCCAAGACAGTGCCAGGACTGTATTTCACAGGCGAAGTGGTCGATGTAACCGGCTGGCTGGGTGGCTACAATTTCCAGTGGGCATGGTCGTCAGGCTGGGTGGCGGGGCAGTTTGCGTAATCCTGAATCCGGCAATCGTGTTTTCCGCAATGGAACCATGGCGCCCATAACGGCTCTGACTGGCTTTTGCTGCACGACTATCAACGGTAATTTGAATTCGCCACAAAGCGCTCGCGCGGGCATGCATCGTTACGATGAAACATTCGGGCCAACTCACTGGCAACCCGCTTCATGCAAAGCAATTGGGGGATAGGAATTGAGCAGGAAGCCCGTGGCTGGAAGAGACCACCAGCACAAATGAAATCAGCCGAGTCCGACGCGATTAAATTTGCCTGGGAATTACCCGCGCCCAGGCAGCGTTATTTCGAGATTCATATCCGCCGCAGTACCCTCATTGCGGTCATCGCGTCTTTGCTGGTGCATGCGCTGCTGTTATTTACCTTAAACCAGAAGCAGATGCGCATCGGGTCTCCCTCTGTCCAAGACACGCAAGCGCCGCTGGTCGTGCAATTAACGCCGCTCATGCCGGCAAGGGTGACACCGAAACATGCAAAGCGGGTGCCAATCCATCCGACTAAAAATCCGAAAATCCGGCCAAGGCCTCCAGTTAAACAACAAACCAGCAAACCCAGGCTTAAACCTCGCGTTCCTGTCAGTCCTCGCCCACACGCACCGCCTGCTGCGGTGGTCGCGACGACCAAACCATCATTGAATACCTCGGTCATGCCTGCGGCACCTGTAGTAGACACTACACCCACCGCAAGCCCAGCGCCGCCGACTGACATGATGAGTTATATCAATGCCGTCAGAGCGCGCCGCCAAGCCGCCGAGCAAGCGGACGCAGAACCCGGCGCCAACCAGCGCAACCCCACGCCTGACGAAATCAGGATGGCCAACATCAAACGCAATCTCCAGCCTGGGGGTACCAACGGCGTATTCCAGATCCTCAGCATGGGCGTGCGCACGGCCCAGTTTTCATTCCGCGGCTGGACAACGGACTCCAGCCACTTTCAGCATCAGGTCATCGATGTCGACGCCGGACTCAATGGCGATGTGGAACGCGCAATCGTGCGCAGGATGATCGAGCTGATACGCCAATATTACAAAGGCGATTTTAATTGGGAATCACAGCGCCTCAACCGCGTAATCGTGCTGTCGGCACGCAAGGAAGATAATGCGCAACTCGAAGACTTTTTAATGAAGGAATTTTTTAGACGCGACGGTGAGCTCCGCGAGTAATGTGCTGACAGCGTGAGTGACAGATCAGTTTGCACAGCTTTAACGAGAAAATCCGTAGCAAGACAAATTCGTAAAATGAGAATCGAAATCCACAAAGGCATCATCCAGGCATTAGCCGCTGCCATTTTATTCGGCATCAGCACGCCGATGGCAAAGGCGCTGGTAGGCGCCACTCACCCCCTGATTCTGGCCGGCCTGCTTTATCTGGGCAGCGGACTGGGGCTGGCCGCCTGGCGCTGGCTGCGTCGATTGCCGGGCAAGCCGGTCGATACCACGCCACTGCTTCGGCAGGATTTACCATGGCTGGCAGGCACGGTGCTGGCGGGTGGCGTGCTCGCCCCGGCGCTGTTGATGTGGGGATTGCAATTTACCCAGGGTTCAACCGCATCCTTGCTGCTGAATCTGGAAGGCGTGCTCACTGCGCTGCTGGCCTGGTTTGTGTTCCACGAGAACTTCGACCGGCGCATTGCCCTCGGCATGCTGCTGATCGTGACTGCCGGCGCGCTGCTGTCATGGCAACAGCTGCCGATATTCGGCATGGCCTGGGGGGTGTTGGCGATCATCGGCGCTTGTCTGTTCTGGGCTGTCGACAACAACCTGACCCGCAAGATTTCGGCCAGCGATGCTTCCCAGATCGCCATGATTAAAGGGCTGGCAGCCGGCATCACCAATCTGGCGCTGGGGAGTGCTGCCGGCGGACAAGTGCCGGGGGCGGGCATCGTGTTCGCCGCGGGCGTGCTGGGTTTGTTCGGTTATGGTATCAGCCTGGTGCTGTTCATACTGGCACTACGCAACCTGGGCAGCGCGCGCACAGCGGCCTATTTTTCGATCGCGCCGTTTGCGGGAGCGGCTTTGGCACTGCCCTTGCTGGGCGAAACGCCGGGGATACTGTTCTGGCCCGCCAGTGTATTGATGGGTATCGGTGTCTGGCTGCACTTTAGCGAGCGCCACGAGCATAGCCATACTCATGAACCGATACGGCATGCGCACCGCCACGTTCACGACGAGCATCACCAGCATAGCCACGCTTCCGTCCGGGGAGGCCATGATCCGCATTCGCACGAGCATATGCATGCGCCGATCACGCACAGCCATCACCATTTTCCGGATATGCATCATCGTCACCGGCATTGAGCGGGTGACGAAACGGGAACAAGCACACCGCAGTCCTATGACTTAAACTATCCAAGCGCATCAACGCAACGACCCAAACCCCATGACCATACCCACACGAAATGACCAGGAAACAGCACGGTGAAAGAGTGTGCCAGCGTGAGTGACTATCCTGTTGTTAACTGGTCTGAAGCAGACGCGCACCACTCTGCCCGCTGGCGCTCGGAGAGCGGCGCCGCGCCACCCAGGCGGGTGACTGTCGCCGATGACCGTATGGCGGCAGATGTTGCCTACCGCCTGGCCAGCGAGGGCACTGCGCTGCTGTGGCGGGGAGATTTTCAGAATGCGCGCCAGTTGCTGCAGGCAATGGCGCGCCGCGTCGACCGTAAACCGCGCAAACCCGCTGCGTCACCGACCGAGGCGTTCAATTTCCATCGTCAGTTCCAGTCCCGGCGCGCGCGCACACTGGGGATGCTGTTGCTGCCGTTAGAGGCTGATTACAGCATTCCTTTGCGGCGCGCACCCGATGTGCGGCAAGCCTGCACCGAGGCGTATGGTGCGGGAGCGGCGCCCTCGGTGGTCTCGCTGCGTGAGCTGCTCGGCGTGATCGGTGCCCACGAGTGGCGCAAGCAAGGCGTCGAAATCCCGGTGCTCGGCAATCGCATCCATCCACACTATGGCGTGTTTTCGCCGGTGCGTGGCGAGTACGTGAGGCTGGTGACCGGGGCACCGCTCCCCTCATTGGAGCGGGCCTTCGACATTGGTACGGGGACGGGTGTGCTGGCTGCGGTGCTGGCGCACAGAGGTGTAAAACACATCGTAGCCACCGACCAGGACCCGCGCGCATTAACCTGTGCGCGCGAGAATATCGGCCGGCTCGGACTGATGGGTCAGGTGGAGATTGTTCAGGCAAATCTTTTTCCGGAAGGACGCGCGCCACTCATCATCTGCAACCCGCCGTGGCTGCCAGCGCGCGCAAACTCGCCTATCGAACATGCGATTTACGACCCGGAGAGCCGCATGCTACGGGGCTTTTTAGATGGCCTGGCGGCCCATCTGGAGCCGGGAGGAGAAGGCTGGCTGATACTGTCGGATCTGGCCGAACACCTGGGGCTGCGGTCGCGGGACGCGTTACTCGCTGCTTTCGACGCAGCCGGATTGAAAGTCGTGGGGCGAATGGATGTGAAGCCGACGCATCCCCGCAGTGCCGACGAAACCGACCCATTGCACACGGCGCGTGCGGCGGAGATCACCTCGCTGTGGCGGCTTGCTGCGGCTTGAGCGCCGGGTTTCACACAACCGCAATGCTAAGATTTTTTCACGATTAATACACACAATGCACCCGCATCCAAAGGAAACAAACAATGAATAACCGACGCCATCTGTTTACCTCCGAATCCGTTGCTGAAGGCCATCCGGACAAGATCGCCGATCAGATTTCCGACGCCATTCTGGATGCTTTTCTTGCCGAAGAGCCCACAGCCAAAGTGGCCTGTGAAACCTTCGTGGCCGATAATCTGCTGGTGATTGCCGGTGAGTTCAAGACTGCCCGCAAGACGCTTTTCAGCGAGATTCAAAACCGCGCCGAAGAGATTGCCCGCCAGGTGCTGCGCGACATCGGTTATCAGGATGCTGAAACCGGCATCGATCCGAACAGTTGCGAAGTGCAGGTGCGCTTTAATCATCAGTCTATCCAGATTCATAAAGGCATCACACTGGCAGACGGCGACATCGGTGCAGGCGACCAGGGGCTGATGTTTGGTTATGCCTGTGACGAAACCCCGGACCTGATGCCCTACCCCATCTGGCTGGCGCATCGCCTCGTGAAACGACAAGCCGAGCTGCGCAAGTCCGGAGCCCTGCCCTGGTTGCGTCCCGATGCAAAAAGCCAAGTGACCGTCGCGTATGAAGGACAGCGCGTGGCAGGCATCGAGAACGTGATCATCTCCACGCAGATCGAGCGCGACCTCGATCCCGTCTGGGTCACGCAGGAAATTACGCGCGCAATCATCGACCCGCTGGTGCCGATGGAACTGCGCTCACCAGGTTTCAGGCTGTGGGTCAACCCCGCCGGTCCATTCGAAATTGGCGGCCCGAATGGCGACACCGGCCTCACCGGCCGCAAGATCATCGTCGATACCTATGGCGGCTCCTGCCCACACGGCGGCGGCGCATTTTCAGGAAAAGACCCCACCAAGGTGGATCGCTCAGCGGCATATATGGCCAGATACATCGCCAAAAACCTCGTCGCGGCGGGCTATGCCAAGCGTTGCCTGGTGCAGTTGGCGTATGCCATCGGGGTAGCAGAACCTGTCTCCCTGCTGATTGAAACCTATGGCACCGGAAACATGCCCGATGAAAAGCTGGAAACCATGGTGCGCAGCAGCTTTGAGCTGACACCACGCGGCATCATCGACAGCCTGGATTTACGCCGACCCATCTACCGGCAGACCGCCGCCTATGGGCATTTTGGACGGACAGAACCGGAGTTCACCTGGGAACGCACTGATCAGGCCGGGAAATTGGCGTTGTTTGATGTGTGATGCCAGCTTGAAAACACAGACGAATACTGACCGAATTATCTGTTTGATATTTAACGTGTTGCGTTATATTATAACCGCATGATCCAGTCGTTCAAATGCGCCGACACACTGGCCTTGTTTGCTGGCAGTCCAACGCCACGATGCGTGAATATCAAGACGGTTGCCGAACGAAAATTGCAGATGCTGCATCGTGCCACCCGCATCGACGATTTGCGCATCCCCCCGCAAAACCGGCTGGAAAAACTCAAAGACAACCGCAAGGGAGCCTGGAGCATTCGCATCAACGATCAATGGCGCGTCTGTTTCCGCTACGAAGAGGGCAATGCATTGGATGTCGAAATCGTCGATTACCACTGAACGGAGGCCAAGATGACAGTTATCAATGGAATGCGTCCAATTCACCCCGGTGAAATCCTGCGCGAAGAATTCATGATCCCGCTGGGACTGTCTGCCAACGCGCTTGCCATCGCCTTGCGTGTACCCGCCCCACGCATCAACGACATCGCGCGCGAGCGCCGCACCGTCACCGCCGACACCGCCCTGCGCCTGGCGCGCTATTTCGGCACCAGCGCGGAATTCTGGTTGGGCTTGCAATCGGACTACGACATGAAAATCACTCTGGCCGAACATGGCGCGCGCATCGAGAAAGACGTGGCACCCATGGGACAGGCGGCGTGACAGTTTTGCCACTGTGTGAACTGCGCTGATTGTCTGCCCTACTGTGCTGCCACGAAGGGTGAGCAATCCCGACCTGATGTAGAAAAACAATTCAAGCCACAGCACAACACAGAGGGCACAGAGAAAACCCGTATCAGTGCTTCGATTTCTCGACACAAACGATACTTGCGACGCGCTTCCCCCTTCTGCACCGCCTTGATTTGCCGCTAAGGCTCACCTTGTGGCGATACTTTATTTGAGTGGAGGAATAGCATTTCCTCGTGCCTGACCCCATGACCCCATTTATTAACGTGGGCCATTGCAGCGTTCTTTTCATTCGGTGCAATAAGGTAAGGATTGCGCCCTACCCGGACTGCTGCCCTGCCTCCCCGGCAGAGCGGGGCCTCCGGCTGGCTAGCCATGCTCATCACGAAAACCAGCGCAGAAAGGCCGCCGCCGTCAGTGCGACGACGCCCAGCCCGGTGAGCGCCTGCCATATCCGTCGACAGATTGCGTCAGGCCAGCGGGCCGCGCGCAGTATATAAAGCACGGCCAGAAAGAAGCCGATGACGGCGCTGGTTATTTTAATCGCCAGTGCGGCAGTGGCGATCCCGCTGATATCCGGAAAGCGCCCGTAATAATAAAAGCTGATGGCGCCCAGGCCCACGCCGCTGACGATCTGGGCCGCCCACGCCAGCATCACCAGCCACGCCAGGGAACGTCCGAGCACGGGTTGCCGTGGCGCCAGCCAAAGAGCCGTAGCCGCACCACCCACCACCGTAACCGCGCCAAAATTGTGGATCACCTGGGTCAGGGCATAGGCGAGGTTTTGAAGATCCACACCCTACTCCACGCTGACCTTGACGCATTGTTCCACCCCGATGGGCACGTGGGCCTTGTTCACCACCTTGACGCAGATGTTGCGGGTTCCGGGTGCGAGCGTTTCAAGTGTGTAGCTACCCTTCAGTTGGCGCAGTATTCCGACTTCCTTGTGATCCACATAGACATGGACATGGTCGCCGCGCGGTCCGGGAACGGCCTCGTAAACCAGCTTGGTCTGGGCCATGGCGTCCAGCTTGGCGCCGGGAAGCGGGGATATGATCTTGACATACGCTTTGTCCGAGGCCGCCGGCGCGGCGAGCGGAACGAACAACAGGGCAGCGAAGATGCCAGGCAATACCGAAGAAAGACGCATGATCCAGACTCCTTTATATAAACTCGACAACCGGGTGGTTTTCTTTATAGACCGTGGCGGCCAAGAAAACCAATCTGCGATCTGCCAAAAACCAAGGGGTGGCCCAAGACCACCTTTTTTTGGTAAATGCCTGCTGTCTGAATCAGGCCGCAATACGCCGTTTGAATTCCCCGGTACGTGTATCGATTTCGATCTTGTCGCCAATCTCAACAAACGCAGCCACCGGTAACTCAAAGCCGGTAGTAATCTTGGCAGGTTTGAGCACTTTGCCGGAGGTGTCGCCGCGCACCGCGGGCTCAGTGTAGGTCACTTCGCGCACCACAGTGGTGGGCATGTCCACGGAAATGGCCTTGCCGTTGTAGAAAATCACTTCCAGGCTCATGCCGTCTTCCAGATAGTTCAACGCGTCGCCCATGTTTTCCAGTTCGACTTCGTACTGGTTGAACTCGCTGTCCATGAACACATACAGCGGGTCGGCAAAATAGGAATAAGTGCACTCCTTGCGTTCGAGCACGACTTGTTCAAATTTTTCGTCGGCTTTATACACGGTCTCGGAAGCGGAACCGGTAAGCAGATTTTTCATCTTCATTTTGACCACGGACGAGTTGCGGCCGGATTTGCTGAACTCGGCTTTCAATACAACCATGGGATCGGTACCGACCATAATTACATTGCCTGCGCGAACTTCCTGTGCTGTTTTCATGCTATATCCTGCTGAATAAATTGAAGTGAGCGATAATTTAGCCGGTCATTTTAGCTTACTTTGGCAAAACTGCACCAGACGTGCGCCCATATCTTCGTTTTTCAACAGGCAATCAACCCAGCGGCAGGCGTGGGCATCGATCTCGGCCTGATGCTGCCGGTAATTCACCCAGGCCGGCCCCGCTCCCTTGCCTGCATTCCAGGCATGCCAAAAATCCTGCAAGGCCGTGGCGGACTGAGGAGACATCCCTGCACAATAATGCTTCAAAAATGCGTTCAGTTTTTCCAGGTGCGCATCGTCCCGCTGCGGATAAATATGCCAGACCAATGGCCGCGCCGCCCATAGCCCGCGCACCAGCGAATCTTCGCCGCGCACGAAATTGAGGTCGCACGCCCACAGCAATTCGTCATAGCGGGGTTGCGGCAAAAATGGCAGCACGTGCAGGATCAGCTTTCCGCGCTGGCGCTGCTCGCCGGGAATCAACCCGGTTGCGCCGAAGAATGCGGCGACCTGCGGCAGCAACTTGCTTTCCGGCAGCACACACAGCACCGGAAGTTCGCCTTCTGCCCAGGCCTCGAGCAATTCCGCCACGGCGGGATTTTCATAGCCAAACAGGGACACCCGTAGCGCATCGGGTGCAGGTTTCATACCCAGCGACATCCAGAAATCATCCTGCACCGCCGGGTCGCGCTGAAAGCCTATGCGCCGCTCGGCGAGCCCAGCTTCATGTAACAGGCCACCGGTATGGGCGTTAAAACCCGGGAAATAGAAATGTTGGGTGAGCGGCAGCCGGGGATGCGGCGAAGGCAGTCCATGACAGCCCTCCACCCAATCTTCAGCGCTGAGATATTCCAGATTGACCCAGACCGGCTTGGGCTGCATCGCGGCCATTGCAGTCAGGTAGCTTTGCGGCAATTTGCAGCCGAAGGCTTCGATGACAACATCGGCAGGCGTGGCATCGGGAAACGGGCTAACCCAATGCCGCACGGTCACCCCGTCCACACTTTGCGCGGACAGTATCGGGTTGATTGCAGTGCAGAGATGATGAAAACTGCCGAGGTCATCCACCCACAGGCGCACATTCAGGCCATGCCCGGCGGCCAGCTGCCGCGCCAGACGCCAGGCCACGCCGATGTCGCCGTAGTTGTCCACCACGGTGCAGAAAATATCCCAGTTGCGGCCTGTCTCCATTGCTCCATTTATACCCACTGCTGCAAAGGCAGGTATTGAGCCGCTTCCAGGCTTGGCAGTCAAGCCCAGGCTGCTTAGGAAGCAGGCGTGTCCTTACTTCCCTTTCCGGACGCTTTCTCCATGATCTCCAGGAACGGCTTGATGAGATCGATGGGCAGCGGAAAGACGATAGTGGAATTCTTTTCCGTGGCGATCTCGGCCAGGGTCTGCAGATAACGCAACTGCATGCCCCCCGGCGCAGAGGCCAGAATGGCGGCGGCATTGACCAGGGTCTGCGATGCCTGGAACTCGGCATCCGCATGGATCACTTTGGAGCGGCGGTCGCGCTCGGCCTCGGCCTGTTTGGCGATGGCGCGAATCATGTCTTCGGTGAGTTCGATATTGCGGATCTCGACCACGCTGACCTTGATCCCCCAGGCCTCGGTCTGGGAATCAAGTATCGTCTGGATGTCGGTGTTGATCTTGTCCCGCTCGGACAGCATTTCATCCAGATCATGCTTGCCCAGAACCGAGCGCAAGGTGGTCTGGGCGAGCTTGCTGGTGGCGGAAAAATAATCCTCCACCTGGATGAAGGCTTTTTCCGGGTCCACCA
Source organism: Sulfuriferula plumbiphila (assembly GCF_009938015.1). Classification (NCBI taxonomy): domain Bacteria; kingdom Pseudomonadati; phylum Pseudomonadota; class Betaproteobacteria; order Nitrosomonadales; family Sulfuricellaceae; genus Sulfuriferula; species Sulfuriferula plumbiphila. The sequence goes on from NZ_AP021884.1 coordinate 2,253,345, forward strand.
CGCGGAAGTAAAGCACCGCGTCGACTTTGATGGAGACGTTGTCGTGCGAGATCACGTCCTGGGGGGGGATCTCGTGCACCACGGTGCGCAATTCTATCCGCACCATTTGCTGAACCCCCGGGATGATGATCACCAGCCCCGGCCCCTTCACCTTCCAGAATCGCCCCAGCTGGAACACCACACCGCGCTCGTACTCGCGCAGGATACGGATTGACGAAACCGCCAGCGCAATCAGGATGATGAACACACCACCAAAACCGAAACTGAATTCCATGCTCAGACTCCTTTTTCAAATTGAGGCATGACAATAAGCGTCAGGCCTTCCCTGCCAGTGACCCGGATATGCTGACCGGGAATCAGAACCTGGGTGCTTTTGACCTGCCACAACTCGCTGTGAACGCGCGCCCAGCAAATATCTTCACTACATTTGACCACCTCGCCGACGCTGCCGAGCAGTTGCTCGGCCCCACTCACCACGGTTCTGCGCCGCACCTTCAGCGCCATGCCGGCCAGGCTTGCAATGAGTACCGCGCTGACTGCACTTATCGCGACAATCAGACCGATGGGAATGCCAAAGCCGGGCAGTTCGGTGTCAATCAATATCACCGCGCCAATGACAAAAGCCGCTACCCCGCCGATGCCGAGTACGCCAAAACTGGGCGCGAACGCCTCCGCCACCATAAACGCAATGCCAAGCAGGATCAGCGTCAGGCCGGCGTAATTCACCGGCAGCAACTGGAAAGCATACAGCGCCAGCAACAAACAGATGCCGCCCAGTACACCGGGTGCAACGAAGCCGGGGTTGAAAAATTCGAAGAACAGCCCGTATACGCCGATCATGAGCAGAATCAGCGCCACGCTGGGGTCGGTAATCACCGCGAGGAAGCGGGTGCGCCAATCAGCCTGGTAAGCAATCAGGGGTGCGCCTGCGGTGGCCAATGTGCGCACGCCACCGACTACGCTGACCTGCTTGCCATCCAGTTGCCGGAGCAAATGCGGCAGGTCTGGCGCCACATAATCAATCACCCTGATTTTGAGTGCTTCCTCGGCAGACAGGCTGGCCGCCTCGCGTACTGCCTGCTCTGCCCATTGTGCGTTACGCCCGCGCAACTGGGCAAGGCCACGGATATAGGCGGCGGCATCGTTGACCGCCTTCCGGGTCATGGCATCTTTGGACGCCTGTGCTGGTTTTCCGCCTCCGTCTCCAGCACTTTGCGGTTCGCGTGACCCCGGTATACCGATCTGCACCGGCGTTGCAGCGCCCAGATTGGTGCCGGGCGCCATCGCCGCAATGTGGCTGGCGTAGAGGATATAGGTGCCGGCGCTGGCAGCGCGCGCGCCGCTGGGCGCGACATAACTGACCACCGGCACCGGTGACGTGAGAATCGCCTTGATCATCTTGCGCATGGACGTGTCGAGCCCGCCCGGCGTGTCCATTTGCAACACCACCAGCTGTGCTCCATCGCGGGCGGCGTGTTCCAGCCCGCGCGTCACGTAATCTGCGCTGGCCGGCCCGATGGCGCCCTCCACCTTCAACAGCAGCACCGGTGCGGCAGCCCATGCGAGCGTACTCCACACCAACGCGAGTAACAGCAACAGGAATGTACTAAAGCGCTTCATGGTGAGCCTGTGGCATCCGGGTTGACCTATCCCACACTATAGACCCTCGCAACGTTTGTTCAGTTGCGGTTTCAGCCCAGAACCAGCTTGACGCCAATCAGAATGGTGATCACTTCAAACGCGCGCTTGATCCACAGGTTGCCTTTCCTGATGGCAATATGGCTGCCGAAATAGCCGCCCAGGATTGAGCCCGCCAGCAGCGCCGGCATCCAGCCCCAGGCGATGCTGCCAAGATAGCCCAGCACCAGCGCGCCGGTGCCGTTCCACACCAACCCGCACAGCACCAGGGTGTAGGCCACGGCGCGCTTGTAATCGAGGCCGAAATGATGAATCAGCCAGATGGTCAGGAACAGACCGGTACCGGAAGTGATCGATCCATTGAGAAAGCCCACCACGAACAGACCGAGCATGCCGGTGAGCAGCCCGCTGCCTTCCCGATTTTTCGGCGCATGCTCCATGCCCAGACGGGGTTTGAATACGGAATACAGCCCCAGACCCAGGGTCAGCACACCCAGCAGAAAAAGGGCAGTGCGCGGCGCCAGCTGAAGGATGGTGCCGGCCCCCAGCACCACGCCGGGCAAGCCTGCGCCGAGGATGATCAGGGAAAAACGCCGTTCCAGATGGTTTTCCCTGAGATAGCGAACAGTAGCACCCAGCCCCAACGCCACACTGGCGACTTTATGCGTAGCCAGCGCCACGCCGAAGGGCAGCCCGAGGAAAATCAGCATGGGAAACTGGATCAGCCCCGCCCCCCCGCCGGACAGTGCAGAAAACCAGTTGGCGGCAAAAGACGCGACGAACAGGATGGCCTGGTCGGCGTAAGAGGTCATCCCGCTCAGGAACCGGTGATGCCGTGGGTAACGGGGATGCGGGTGTAGAACAGGCGCAGGTTTTCCTGCGCGCAGAGGGCCAGCAGCGCCTCGACCTGTTCCGCGCTGGCGATGAATTCCACCAGCATCGGCAACTCGCCTGCCAGCTCGAAGAAGGTTTCCTCAGTGAAGCCATGGCGGCCGAATCCGGCGGTCGCCCGGAATACCGTGCCGCCTGCGATGCCTTGCTTGCGCGCGGTTTCCAGCAGCCATTCATAGAGCGGTTTGCCGACGTGTTTCTGTTTTTCGGAAGTGTAGAGGCGCAGCCAGTTATCTTGCATCACATCAGCCCCTGAAAAACCTGAAGGTGAGCACGCCGAGTGCGGTCATCAGCACCGAGCCGACCAGGTGCAGGAACACCGACGTCAGTCCCCAGCCCCATTGCTGACGCGAGAGCAGCGTGAATATCTCGGCGGAAAAAGTGGAGAACGTGGTCAATCCGCCCAGAAATCCGGTAATCACCAGCAGCCGTGCTTCCGGCGCCAGCCCGGTATAGCTGGCGAAAAAAGCCATCGCCAGCCCGATCAGATAGCCGCCCAGCAAATTAGCCGCCAGCGTGCCCATCGGCAACGTGGGAAACAGCGGATTCAGCCAGAGTCCCAGTCCCCAGCGCAGCCATGCGCCCAGCGCCGCACCCACTCCGATTGCCAAAAAAGCGTTCACTCCCATCCTGCAAGGATAGCGTGAAGCGCGGCTTTAACGCAAAAAACCCAGCCAGCCTGCCAGCGCCAACAGCGCGGCCAACAGTACCGGCACGGTAAGTACAACACCAATCCGGAAATACTGCCCCCAGCCTATCCTCATGCCGCGCTGCGCCAGCACGTGCAGCCACAGCAGGGTGGCAAGGCTGCCGATGGGGGTGATCTTGGGGCCGAGATCGCAGCCGACGATGTTGGCATAAACCATCGCCTCGCGTATCGCCGGGTCTACCTGCGCATGCGCCACGGCGAGGCTGCCGGCCAGCACAGCGGGCATATTGTTCATCAGTGCCGACAGTGCCGCCATCATGAAACCCGTGCCCAGCGTGGCCGCGGTGAGGCCATAACTTGCCAGCCATTCCAGCGCATGGGACAGGCCTGCGGTCAGACCGTGGTCGCCCAGCCCGTATACCACCAGGTACATGCCCAGCGAAAACACCACCACCTGCCAGGGTGCCTCGCGCAGGATAGTCCACACCGGGATGACCGCCCTCGGTTGACGCCTGAGCAGATGCCCGCGGCCTGCGGCAAGCATCAACACCAACGCACCTGCCCCGGTAATCAGCGAGGTCGGCACGCCCCAGTGTTGCGACAGAAAATAGCCCACCAGCAAACCGGGCAATATTATCCAGCCAGCACGAAACACAAACGGGTCGCGAATCGCACCCGCGGGGTCGGCAAGCTGGTCCGGGTCGTAGGCTGGCGGCACTGTGCGGCGAAAATACCAGGCCAGCACCAGCAGCGAGGCTACCACCGACACCAGGTTGACCACACCCATCACCGCCGCGTAATCGGTAAAGCCTATCCCCGCGTAGTTGGCGGCAACGATATTGACCAGATTGGAAATCTTGAAGGGCAGGCTGGCCGAATCCGACACAAATCCCGCCGCCATCACAAACGCCAGCATCGCAGGCGGCGAAAAGCGCAGCGCGCGCAGCATTTCGACGACCAGTGGCGTCAGGATCAGCACCGCGCCGTCATTCGCAAACAGCGCCGCAATCACGCTGCCCAGCAGCACGATCAGCACAAACAGCGCCCGGCCCGATCCCCGCGCCCAGCGCGCCACATGCAGCGCCGACCACTCGAAAAACCCCGCCGCATCCAGGATCAGCGAAATCAGTATCAATGCAATCAGCGTGAAGGTGGCATCCCAGACGATATGCCAGACAGTGGGAATGTCGGTCAGCGATACCGTACCAGCCAGGAACGCAGCACCCGCACCCAGCCAGGCTGCGCTGCCGATACCCAGACCCTTGGGCTGGCGGATGACGAGGGCCAGCGTAACCAGAAAAATAAGCAGCGCAACCAGCATGGCTGCTTATCCCAGACGCCGCGCGACTTCTGGCACCAGCTTTGCGCGGATTTCATCGCGCACGCGCATGAAGCTCTCCAGCGGCTCGCCGTGCGGATCGTGAAACGGCATGTGCACGCTGGGAATGGCGCGCGGGAATACCGGGCACGCTTCCTTTGCGTTGTCGCACACGGTAATCACCAGATCAATCGCCTCGTTCATTACCGCATCCACGTCCTTGGGGTGCAGCCCGTCAGTCGCAATGCCCAGATCCTGCAGCGCGGCTACCGCAGCATCGGCCACTTTGGGCTGGGGTCGCGTGCCAGCGGAGATCGCCCGCACCGCGTCGCCCAGATCGTGATTCACCAGCGCCTCAGCCATCTGGCTGCGGCAGGAATTGCCGGTGCACAGGATCAACACCGTTTTTTTACGCATCACTTACTCTCCACAAGGAATTGCCCGGGCACACCGCCCGCATGGACTGCTTTTTCATCGATCACCACGACAGCTTGCGGACATGAAGCCCTGATTAACAGCAGGATTTCCCGGAAGGCGTGGGCGTGCAACACGCCGATACGGCAACCGGAATATTGCGCGCTGCAAGCATGGAAACGGCCTGGACCAAAACGGTTCAACAAGGCTTCGGCTAAGATCGAACAGGCAGTGTTGCCGGTACACAGAAACAACACGTTGAAGAAATTATTACTCATAATTATGCGAAGCCTGCCGTTGAACCTGCACCCGCTATCCTTGAATTATATATTCGTTTAAACAGATATTTACAGGCAAAAAAATCAGGCGCAGCAGCGCGCCGGACGATTGCTCATGCCGGTTAAGCGCGCCGCATCCTGCTGCTGCGTCGGACTACCCACCCAGACTTCACCCAGTTGCGCGAGAATACGGTCACACCAGGCGGGTATCTGGCTATTGATGCGGTAATAAATCCACGTGCCCGCGCGCCGCATGCTGAGCATTTCCGCTTCGCGCATCACGCTCAAGTGGCGCGAGACTTTGGACTGGGCCAGGTCCAGCGCGTAATACAGCTCGCATACGCACAACTCGCCTTCACGCCGCAACAGGCCGAGTAAGCGACGCCGTGTTTCGTCACAAAGAATTTCAAAAAATGCCTGTTCGCTTAACATGGCGGCAATTATATTCGCTTTATCGAATATATCAAGCCTCGATGAGAAAAGCCATAAACCGCTCAGCCGATATTACTGAATACCCTCTTTGATGATAGCGTCGAGCAGCTTTTCCTCCGCGCGAAATGCCGCTCTGGATTTGGGCGTACTGCCAAGGGGCGGTTTGCGGTAGCTGATATAGATGGTTTTCGGATCAGCCGGCAAGTTATACACAGAAATGATATACGGGCACATCGCCACACTGTGCGGGTCGGCTTCCATCATCTGGCGCGAGATAGTTGCGCTGCAAAACTCCATCTGCTCGGCATCGAGATAAATCTTCCTGGTATCGCCCACCGCCGCAGCGGTGTTGTCCAGCATGGCGGAAATCTTGTTGAAGTGATTGATTTTCAGCCCCTGGCCCTCAACGGCGGCAGCTACCGCGTCGCGGATGAATTCAAAATCGCCGTGAGCCGTATACACCACGTTGTATGCATCTTCGCCTGCGGCATGACTCCCCAGCGAGAATGCCATCAGGACGGTTGGCAGAATCATTCTCATCGTTTTCACGCTGCTCTCCTCGAAAATATCTTCATCCCAAGTATCCCGCAATGCGGCTTGGTTACAATAGGACATTTAAACCGCAGGAAAATGCCATGGCAGATACGGCCAACATACGCATACGCGGACGCATCTGGTTGACCGCAGCGGGCAAAAACATGCTGGGTCGCGGCCGCGTGGAATTGCTGGAAAAAATCGGCGCGACCGGGTCTATTTCACAGGCCGCACGCACCATGAAAATGAGTTACAAAGCCGCCTGGGATGCCGTGGATGCGATGGGCAACGCGCTCAATGTGCCACTGGTGAACACCACTACCGGCGGCAAGGGCGGCGGCGGCGCGCGCCTCACCCCGCAGGCGCTGGCGTTGATCGCCGCGTATCGTCAACTGGAGCAACGCCACCAGGACTTCCTGGGCCAGCTTGAGCGGGAATTTGCGGCGGCACTGGTGACGGGTGAGGGCACGATTCAGTAGCAGCGATTCAAGCCACGAAAAATACCGGGCACGCAGAGCAAGCCGTTTACAATCCGTGTGGCCCGGCTCTGCCAACCAGTCGCTCAGGCTTGAACTGGTAGAGGCAACTTCAGTTTCAGTTATTTGAGCTTTTTGATCCCCAGGGCGCCGAGTACATATTTCTCGTACAGTGGTTCGGTGGTGCCTTTCTTCATCTTGCGGATGAAGTATTTTTCGAACGCGACTTTAGCCAGATGCACCCACTTGCCTTCCCTGAACCAGTTGACGTTGCGCGGCGGTATCTGCGGCAGCGCCACAAAGGCCGCGCCGGTATCACCGAAGTCCGCCAGACAGATGGCGTTCCAGGTGGCTTTTTCCATCGGCTCCTTGCCATCCAGTGCGTTGCGGATATTGTGCGCAGTGGCGGTGACCATGGATTCGATCATGTAACCGGTCTTGGGCGCGCCGGTCGGCACCGGGGTGACTTCCACCGGGGGAATGGCGACACACACGCCCACCGAATAGATGTTCTGGAACCTGGGGTTGCGCTGGTACGGATCAATCAGGATGAAACCGCGCGGGTTGGTCAGGCCCTCAATACCCAACACCGCGTCTACGCCTTTAAACGCGGGCAGCATCATGGCGTAGTTGAACGGCAGCTCGTGCTCCTTTTTCACGCTGCCGTCGTCGTTGAGTTCCGTGACGAACATTTTGCCCGCCTCGATTCTGGTGGTTTTGGCATTGCATATCCACTTGATATGGCGGTCACGCATGGCGGCTTCCAGCAAGCCCTTGGAATCGCCCACGCCGCCCAGGCCGAGGTGGCCGATGTATGGCTCGGCGGTGACGAAAGTCATCGGCACCTTGTCGCGTATCTTGCGGCGCTTGAGGTCTGTATCCATGATGAAGACATACTCGTAGGCCGGGCCGTAGCAGGAGGCCATCTGCACCGCCCCCACCACGATCGGGCCCGGACTGGCGCAAAAATCATCCCATTTTTGGGCGGCTTTTTCAGCGTGATCGACATGGCAAATCGAGTGGGTATGCCCCTCAGGGCCCAGACCGGGAACTTCGTCAAACGCCAGTTTGGGGCCGGTGGCGATAATCAGGTAATCGTAATCGACGTGACGGCCATCCATCAGCTCGACCTGGTTTTTGTCCGGGTGCACGCGTTTGGCGCCGCTGTGGATGAAATCGATGCCTTTCTTATTCAGGTAAGATGCAATGGGAAAGGCGATGTCTGCACGGGTGCGCCATTTCACGCCCACCCAGGGGTTGGAAGGGACAAAGTGGAAAGTATCCGTGTCGGAAATGACCGTCACCTGGTCTTCCTTGCGCGCCTGCTCGCGCATTTCGTAGGCCATGGGCATGCCGCCTATGCCTGCGCCAATGATAACGATGTGTGCCATTTATGGTTATCCTCATATCAAATATCGGTTTTTTATCGGTCAGGAAGCTGATCCGCCGGTGCCAACCGTGCGTGTGGCTGAGCAATACTCATGCCAAAATTACAATACATTGATAACAAAAGAATAACGCCAGGCAATACACATCGCATCAAAAATCGTCATGTCATTTTGGCTGCTTTGCACTAAGCTGACACTTCGTGTCATGACACTTTGTCAGGAAAAAAATCCTCATGGATACTTTGCTTGCACCGGAACTTCAATCCCTGATTGACGTACAGGAAAACCCTTTCGTGCTGATAGACGAAAATTACCGCATCGTCGCGGCCAACCGTGCTTATTGCGTTACCTATGACATGGATAGAAACGAAGTGGTGGGAAAAACGTGCCACGAGGTATCGCACCGTTCTCCTGTTCCCTGCCACCAGAATGGCGAGGATTGCCCGCATCAGGAAGTGTTTCGTAGCGGCCAGCCGCATGAGGTTATCCATACCCATTTCGACCGCCATAACCGTCCGGAATATGCGCGTATCAAGGGGCACCCGATTCAAGGCTCGGGCAACCAACGCTACCTGGGAGAAGCGATTTTCCACATCGCCAGCTCGGATGAACTGGACTGCGAAGACATGCGCATGATCGGCAATTCGCCGGCTTTTCTCGCCTGCCTTGACCAGCTCAGCCGGGCGGCAGAATCCGAGGCCGCCATCCTGCTGCTGGGCGAAAGCGGTGTCGGCAAGGAACTGGCGGCGCAATACATTCATCGCCGCTCGACGCGGCGCAACAAGCCCTTCATCGCGGTGAACTGCGCCTCGATTGCGGAGACCATGTTCGAGGATGAACTGTTTGGTCACGAGCGCGGGGCATTTACCGGATGTATTGGAAGACGCCAGGGTTTATTCGAGCTGGCAGACGGCGGCACCCTGTTTCTGGATGAAGTCGGCGAAATCCCGCCCACCATGCAGGCCAAGCTGTTGCGGGTACTGGAGAGCGGGGAGTTCCGTCGCCTCGGCGCCACCGGCACCCTGCACGCCGATGTGCGGCTGATCTCCGCCACCAACCGCGACCTGCTGGAGATGGCCGAAACCAACCACTTCCGTCTTGATCTGTATTACCGTATCGCCGGCATTGACCTGCGCCTGCCCAGCCTGAAGGAGCGCAGCAGCGACATCCCGGCACTGGCGGAAGCTATGCTCAAACGCATTACCCAGGCGGGTGCGCCACGTTGCAGACTCACCGACGACGCCGTTGAAAAATTGATGCGGCATAGCTTTCCGGGCAATGTGCGGGAACTGCGCAATATTTTGCTGAAAGCCGTGGCCATGAGCAGCCACGGCATCATCAGCGCCGCGCATATCCACCTGCGCAGTCATTCATCCATACACAACCATGACCATGCCCCTTCCGAAGTTCCTGCCAGCGACCCGGCCAAGACAGGGATGAGCAAGCCACATGGGACCTCCATCGCGGAACTGGAGGCACATCACATCGCCGGGCTGTTGGTCAGACACAACGGCCATCGCCGCAATGTGGCGGATTCACTGGGTATCAGCGCACGCACCCTCTACCGCAAGCTGAAGCATTACAATCTGGCCTAAAAGTCTTTATTGGAGAGTTATTCCCTCGAATAACACCCTTTCCGAGCGATGCGCCTGGGCACCCTAGGTCCGACAAGCGCAATACCGCTGCCCTTGCCTCACATTCCGAAAATGAAATTCAAGGTAGCGAACTGGGTTGAGTACGACGCCGGGCTGCCAGGCAATGGCAGGCCCCATTTCCCTGCGCCTGCCTAAGCAGTATCTCTTCCCACCAAGAAGTGTTTCTTCATTTCAATACTATTATTGTTTTTCAATATGTTATGTGCAACAAGCTTATTTTAAGCAGGAAATTGAAATCGATGAAGCGCAAGCGCAAACACATAACCAATTGTATTTAAAGTATATATATAAATGGCATGAGGCTTGCTTAATCCGGTGTGCGGGTAAAACACCCGTTACCAATCCCCTTGGGCTGCTGTCAAAGAAGCGAGACCACTCAAGGGGTTCTAAATTTGTAGCCTTTTACCGAGGAGACTGAAAATGACGACTCTCAAAGAGCAACTGAGCACACACGTCGCTGCATACGACCACTGGGCAACGCGTCGCCGCTATGGACCGGATGGGCATAACAACCGACGCTTGTGGGTACTTGCCTGCATGGACGAACGCCTGCCGGTAGACGAAGCGCTCGGGATTCACGTAGACACACCGGCTGGAGGAGGCGATGCGCACTGCTTCCGCAATGCCGGGGGAATCGTCACCGACGATGCGATCCGTTCGGCGATGCTGACTTGCAATTTCTTTGGCACCAAGGAAATCGTCATCGTGCAGCATACGCAGTGCGGCATGCTGTCGGCGAATGCGGCCGATCTGGAAAAGATGTTACGCGACAAGGGGATCGATACGGACAATATCGCAATGGACCCGACGCTGCCAGAGTTGAAGCTGGCGAACGGCGCATTCGCCAAGTGGATTGGGATGATGGACGACGTGGACGAAACCTGCATGAAGACAGTCGAGACATTCAAAAATCACCCCCTCATTCCCAAGGATACGGTCATTAGCGGCTGGGTCTGGGAGGTTGAGACGCGTCGACTGCGGGCGCCGACCCGGGATCCTGAAAAACGGGCAAGAACCGATGTCACCTCAGCCCCATTCGGCGTCAAGGGGAAGCAACCGCCGCGCTGGAGCTAGGCCAAGGAGAGCAATCAAGAAACGTGGGCGCCTGGCGTAACAGGCGTCCGCGTCTTGGTGTTTCCGAGAAACGCGCTAACCTATTACAAGGGAGATTCCGATGCCAGCTTATGATTACCTGTGTACACAATGCAAGCTGCAATTCGAAGCACGCCATGCAATCAACGCGCCCAGCCCGGATTGCCCGGCATGTGGGGGCGCGACCGAAAAAGTGATCCTCTCTGCCCCGGCGATGCATGGCCATATGGCGCGCGGTCGTGATCTGGCGATGCGCTCGCTGCAGCCGAAACCGGGGCAGGAGAAACACACGCACGGACCGGGATGCGGATGTGGGCATCACCAACATTCTTAAACACAATCAATTTTTTGGTATAGCCTGGAGACATAGCCACCGTAGAATCTTGGAATGGCTAAGCCCGCGCGCAACAGCGGCGACTTGCGATAGCGGTGCCGGATTTGAGGAGAATGACTATGCCCGATAAGTTTTTTTCCCATCTTAATCCCATCCTGTTTTTGCAAACCTTTGTTGCCCAGAGCATCGAGGTCAGCGCAAAGATGGGGGGCGGCAAAGGGAATGACCGCCTAAATTACATCGAGCAGCTCGGTCTCACCGCGAGCGGCTGTTTTGAGACCGCGTACCGACAGGAGTCTGGGCAAGACGGATCCCTGGATCATGGCAAGTACGCGGACATGATTGTGGAGATCAAGAATAAGATCGGCGGAAATTTTTCCCGTGCATCCAGCGAACCGGGCATGGTACGGGTGGTCAATACGCGCTGCCCCTTCGGAGAAGCCGTCATGCAGGCGCCGGAGCTGTGCAAGATGACTTCCAGCGTATTCGGCGGGATTGCAGCCCGCAACTTCGGTTACGCGAAAGTGATCCTGGACAAACGCATTGCGGTGGGAAACGGGATGTGCGAGGTGCGCATTTATACCGACCCCAAGAAAGCCGCCGCCTTTGAGGGAGACGAATATCACCGGGAACAGGGGGTTATCCGTGGTCGGGCAGCTACAGTCAAAGCGCAGATCACTAGAGAGCGGCGCGACGGAAAAGCATGGTGCGGTGTCAGCCCGAGCCAGCCCGAGGATGCCGACAAACCTTTCGTTGTGGCGAAGTCCCCGGCCATGCTCAATGCGCTGGAGACAATCAAGGTCGTGGCACCGACCACCGCGACCGTGCTGATTACCGGTGAGACCGGCGTGGGCAAGGAGGTCATTGCCCGTCGCATCCACGCTTTGAGTGAACGCTGGAACAGGAATTTCGTCGCGGTGAACTGCGGCGCAATACCCGAAAACCTGGTCGAAACCACACTATTCGGACATGAGCGCGGGGCGTTTACCGGCGCCTACGAAGTCCATCACGGCCTGTTTGAGCAGGCAGAGGGCGGAAGCCTGTTTCTTGACGAGATCGATTCCTTGCCGCTCGCCGCCCAGGCACGTCTCTTGCGCGTGCTGCAGGGCGGGGAATTCGAGCGGGTAGGCGGGAAGCAGCGCCTGTCCGCAAATGTTCGGGTGATCGCCGCGGCCAGTATGCGTCTGGACAAGTTCATTGCCGAGGGGACTTTCCGGATGGATCTCTATTACCGGATAAACGTGGTGCCTATCCTTCTCCCGCCGCTACGCGAACGATGCGAGGATATTTTGCCGCTCGTCAATCATATTCTTGCCCAACTCTCCGCGAGGTACAATAAAGTCATCAAAGCATTAAGCGAGACCGCAATAGCGCAGCTGATGCAGCACGATTGGCCTGGCAACGTACGCGAGCTGGAGAACGTACTGGAGCGCTCGTTCCTGTTCTCACCCGGCCCGATTATGACCCAACTGCTGCTTCCCCAAACCAGCGGCGCCACACCCGCGAGCGCCGTACAAGCCGTTGACCTGTCCCTCAAGGAGGCGAAACAGCGGGCTGCTGAACAGGTGGAGACGCTGATCCTCAAGGAGGCGCTTACCCGGTTCCGCGGCAATGTCAGCGAGATAGCGAAGTCTTTGGGAGTTACGCCAAGGGCGATTCATCAGAAGCTCAATTTACACGGCATGGACCCCAACAGTTACCGCTCCCAGGCAAGGCTCAAAGTCGCACACCCGGATACAGGGAGGTAGCGGGCACCAGGGTTCTATCGCCAATGTTAGTAGCGGTGGAACACACCTTATACCAGTGCTTATGATGGTGTGATATCGTTGGCTTGCAAATTTTTGACTGAATATCCGGCCAAATCCGGATGGTAGCAGGAAATAAAATTTCACAGTGGATCAATTCTTTTCGTATTCACTTTCCCCCTGTTTATTTAGGCCTTTTGTTTGTAAACAGCCATCACCTCCAGGAAGTGTTGTTTCTGACTACCCAGCCACAGAATATCATAACGCACTGTATTAAAACATAATTTATTATGGCATAAGTATTGCTATATTCCCTGTAGCCTGTCATTCATACCGGGGAGAAAGTAATGGAAAAATATTTATATGCGGCCACTGCTGTCCGGAGATTTCCGGGGTGGTTCAATGCATATGAACTGGGTGTGAGTTGGAAAACCATCGAAGTGCATCGTGCCAATGCAATGCGCAAAATGCAGGCCAATTCGCTCTCCGAATTGGTCGGAATGGTACTCCACCTGCGCGCCGCCTAAGTGAATTCCCTAATCCACTCTACATGTTCGTCCCAATTTACAGGTGGTGCTGTCCGGCGCTGTAATGGAAGCACGTGGCAGGCATTTGCTTCATTCTCCTGCTGCTGCGCGGTCTTGAATGGCCACCATCGCGGGGCCGCGATCCAAATCACTTTAAAATGGAGGAGAAATCATGTCTCAAGCATCAGTTAAAGCAGCTCTGCTCAACACGATCGAATCGATCAAAGCCAACCCTGGCGCAGCGCGCCTTGTCTTCCGTGCCGACACCGAGTTGGTCGAGGACGTTCGTTGTAGCGCGAAGGTGCGGGATTTTGCGTCAATCACCGTAACCGAACCTCCGGCGCTGGGAGGTAAAGATGAGGCTATGAGTCCCGTTGAGCTCGTGCTGGTCGCGCTCGGAACCTGTCAGGAGATTATGTATGGCGCATACGCCTCCGTGATGGGGGTCCCGTTGTCCAAGGTCAAGGTGGGAGTGAAGGGTAATCTCGATTTGCGGGGCCTCTTCGCCATGGATGACGCTGTGCCGCCAGGCTTCCAGAAGGTGACTTTCGAAACCACCATCGACAGCGCGGCGGACGAAGCGACCATCAAGAAGCTGATCGAAACCGTGGAAAGCCATTGCCCGGTACTGGACACGCTGGTGCGTGCTATCGAGGTCACGGGGAAGGTATCGATCAACGGCGGGCCCATGAAATCACTCCAGTCACACCAAGAAGCCGCAGTCACTGGAGCCTAAGAAAAAAATTGAAAATTCCAAAAACTTAAAGGAGGCAGTAAATGAAGAAAATATGTGCTGTAGTTGCACTTGTTTTGGGAGCCGCTTCTGCAGCGAATGCGGCAAATTACGGTACCGACCTTAACCTCACCATGCTGCCCGCTTCGGGTGGCATGGCAGGGGTAGGGATCGCGAACCCGCTGGAACCTGCCGCAGCTGTATTCGGCAATCCGGCAACGCTCGCGAACTTCAATAGTGGCACCTCCTTTTCTTTTGGGGCTACATTCTATAGACCGCAGGTCAGAGCCCAACACAATGGGGGAGATACCGGGACAGCCTGGAGTGCCGACTCGAAGGCGGGCGATTATCTGGTTCCTGCCGTCGCCGTTACGCAGCCGATCAGCCAGGACACAGTATTGGGGCTTGGTCTGACCGCCATCTCTGGAGTGGGGTCAGATTTTCGCGGAACGCCCGGTAGTCTGGATCCGCTTGCCGAACTCGTGTTATTCGGCGCCAACGTGGGTATAGCACACCGGGTGAACGATAACCTCGATATCGGTGGCGCCGTTACCATCGGCAACGGTTTCTTCCAGGCGGGCCTTTCTTCCAATACCGCGACGCGCCACGCATTTGGCTGGCGCGGGGCGCTCGGCGCCAACTACCACGTTGGGCAGACGGCAGCGGGCGTCTATTACCGCAGCAAGCTCTCGATAAAGTATAAAGATGTTGTGAATTATGCCTCGAACGCCTTCTGGGATCTGACAGTCGAGCAACCGGAAGAAGTTGGGATGGGCTTGTCAAATTCTTCACTGCTTGACGGAAAGCTTCTCTTGGCTGCCGATGTGATCTGGAAGAACTGGGAGGGCGCAAAATTCTACCAGGACATTTATAAGAACCAGACCGTTGTGGCGCTCGGTGCTCAACTGACCCAAGGAAAAGCGAAGTGGCGGGTTGGCTACAGTCATGTCAATAGCCCGATCAAGGGCGGCGTTGGATCGAATGTCGGCGAAGCGACATCGCTTGCCTACAACGGTACCAATATTCCCCTCACCCCATCTTTGGTCCGTTATCTGCAAGCGACAAACGCAGAAGTAATTTGGACAGACCAGGTGACACTTGGTTTAGGCTACGAACTGACCAAGAACATGCAGATGGATACGCACGTGGGAACAGCCCTCAGCCGGGATGAGACGATCGGCAACACGAAAGTAAATGCCAAGACGTGGCAAATTGGCGTGGGCCTCACTTGGAAGTTCTGAGATACAGCTCCCGGTTTTCCCTCCACAAAGTGCCATGAGCAGGTTGGAGGGAAAATTGGGGAGAAGTGATCGACCGGATGCGCCGGTTCGTAAATTCTAAAGATAATCGGCGGTGAAACTATGTCCAGCACATTGTAACGCTGGTACAGAACGTGGCGATACCCGCCCATTCGTGGGCGGTTAGTCGGACTATTTCAGAATAGATCGTCACCGAAGCGGGTAGAAATGTAAAAAAACAACACATAACCCTTCATATTCCAGCGCGGCTTCTATAATAGGGAGCGACGCATATACCACTATAAAACGGAGGAGGACTTAATCATGAACCACAATCCCAAACTGACACGGCGCGATTTTTTCAAAATGAGTGGCGCTGCTGCCGCGACCTTGGCGCTAGGCACCGGTGCATCGGCACCTGCAAATGTCCAGGCCGCCACCCTGTCACTCGGCACCCATGTGAAAGCCTCGTTACCCAAAGCCAAAGGCCCGCGCCTGGTGGTGGTGGGGGCGGGCACCTCGGGCTTGACCATCGCCAAATACGCGAAAAAAGCCTATCCCAGGTTTGACGTGGTGATGGTAGAAAAGCGCGATATGTATTCCTCCTGCTTTTCCAGCAATCTGTGGTACGCCGACCTGATCAACCTCGAATTTCTGGCCAATCACAGTTTCCTCGACGCGGCGCGCAATAACCACTACATTTTCTTCAATGCCACCTGTACCGGACTCGACCGCGCTGGGCGCAAGCTCATGACCAACATGGGTGAAATCGATTACGACTACCTGGTACTCGCTCCCGGTATCGATTACGACTACAGCCGCATCGGCGTCAGCGACGCGGAAAGCGAAACGCTGCTGCGCACCGACTATCCCGCCGGCTGGACCATGCCCACCGAGCACGTCACCATCCGCGACAAGATTCACGGTTTCGATGGCGGCCTGTTCATCCAGACGGTGCCGGGCGGCAACTACCGCTGTCTCCCCGCGCCTTACGAGCGTGCCTGCATGATTGCCTCTTACTTCAAGAAAAACAGGATCAAGGGCAAGGTGCTGGTGCTTGACCACAACCCCGACATCACCATCAAGGCCAAAGGCTTCCACGCAGCGTTTGATGAACTGTACAAAGACTACATCGAGTACAAGCCTTCCGCCGAGATCAAGGGTGTGGATGTAGCGAAGAAGATCATCAAAACCGAGTTCGACAGCTACCGCTTCGACGACGCCGCCATTTATCCTGGTGTGCGTGGCGCACGCATCATCGAAACCTTCGGTCTGGTTGACCCCAACAGCAACCAGAAAGAAGCCAACATTGATGGTTTCAAGTACCACGTCATTGGCGATGAACGCGTCTATGTCACCGGTGACTCGCGCCCCATGCCTTACTCCAAGAGCGCCAACACCGCCAACACCGAGGGCAAGTACGTTGCCAAAGTGCTCGCCGCACACGCCCAAGGCAAGAGCATCAACTGGGAAAGCCCGCGCACCCTCTGCTACTCGATGGTGAATGCGGATCCGATGGAGGCCATCAGCGTGGACGCCGGTTATGCCTACGACAAGAAGAAAAAGGCGTTTGGCTTCTCCAGCGACACCAAGCTGTATGAAAACCGCGACCAGGCCAAGGGGCGTGCCACGCTGGAATGGGCGCGCGGCATTTACCGGGATTTGTTCGCTTGAATCAGCAGTCAGTTCAAGGGGCATCATGCCCCCTTTTTTTTTGGGGTAGCGCATGGACAGAAGGTCGTTTATAAGAATATGCAGCACTGCGGCAGCCACTGGCAGCATGGTAGCGTGCTTTTCAAAACAGGCGCAGGCAACTGAACTGACATCGTTTGCGCGGGTGAAACTGGTGGATGCCCAGGGTCAACCCATCAAGGCCAGCGCACTCGGCAGCGCCGAGGCCTACCTATTCAATTACCCCTACGCCAGCACGCCCAGCTTCCTCATCAATCTGGGCAAGCCGGCGCCAGACGGCAACAAGCTGGTCGCCAGCGACGGCAACGAATACGCTTGGCGCGGTGGTGTGGGCGCCAACAAATCCGTCGTCGCCTATACCGCAATTTGCGCGCATCAGCTCGCCTACCCGACCAGGGACGCGAGCCTGATTACCTACAATCCCAACACAAGCGAAATCGCCGGGCGTGGCGGCGTGATTACATGCTGTGCACATAACAGCGTGTATGACCCGGCACAGGGTGCCAGGGTATTGTCCGGGCCCGCCGCTGGGCCGCTCTCCGCAGTCGCGCTCGAATACGACGTGGCCACGGATGAACTCTATGCAACGGGCGTGTATGGCGGCACGCTGTTCGATGATTTTTTCAAGGCCTACAAGACGCAACTCAACGCTGAACTGGGCGCCGGCAAAGCCAGGGAACTGGTCACCGCGATGGCCAAGGTGGTGCCCTTTGCCGAGTACTCCAAAGTGCGTGTTCAGTGCTGATTTTTGCTGGATTACGGAGCCATTTCATCGCGCTGCAAGAGATCACGCCAGGCATGGGCCGGGTCATGCCGTCTATTGATTGCCGGAATCGTGATGCGGCCAGGCATCGAACGAGGCGTGGGCAGTGGACGAGATCATCTGTGGTGCCTGGGTGCGCGGTTTTGACACCATTGCGAGGCGCTAACCGCTCATTCGATAACAAGACTGGTACTTGAGGAACTTAATATGTTTCATACGCATAGGGACGAAAACGGTCTTATGGTGAAGTGTTACCACAAGTCTAAAACAGTGCTGCTGTCTGTTGGCTTCTGGCTCGGGTTAACGCTAGGCTTTCCAGTAGAGCACTTTTTGTGGGAGAAAATTTGGCCGTTTAAGCTACTCACACAGTATATTGGACTATAGCTTTTTTAAGCTTGCTGACCCGATCCTGAGCGGCACGTGCGTTTGTGATGAACATAATGTGGGCATTCAACCATGACGAAAGCATTGTCCCTCGCGTTCTCTGGCCAGACTGTGCGTCAGTCCTTCAGGATTTCCCTGGTTGTAGGTACGGCACTCAACCTTATCAACCAATGGGAGTCTCTGAGATCGGGCCAGGCGCTATGATCGGCCACCTGGTACTCAATTACGTGGTGCCCTATTGTGTCGCGACCTACAGTGCGGTCCAGGTCAAGCTGCTGCAGCGGTCCGCTGGTAACCCCGCCAATGGGAAGGATGGCCATGATGCACCCTAGAACCAGCCGCCAGGAGGCCACGTCAAGGCAATGAGCCGCCTTGCGTGGCCTCCTGGCGCTGACGGCGGACCAGCGAACCGCGTCACATGTCGCCGTTCACTCCGGGATTTTTGTAAGCGCTCTGCCATTTCACGGCTTATGCTTCCCTCTCAGCCATGCGATATATCCAAATGATATCGCGACAGCCAGCAGGATCGCCGCCAGCAGGGAAAAAGCGGCGACATAGCCGTGCCGGCCGACCATCCAGCCTGTCAGCACCGGACCGATGGACTGGCCGATGTCCATGATAGTGCTCAGCACACCCATCGAAGAACCGTATGCGCCGTTTTTGGTGAGATCCGCCACCAGCGCTGACGTGGACGAAGTGACAGCGGCAAAGCCGATGCCGAACAGCGAAACCAGAACCACCAGGCCAAACACGCCTGGGAAACGTGGCAGAAGCAAGACGCTTATCCCCGCCACAATCAGGCCGGGGATAATGACGCGTTCGCGGCCAGATTTATCGGAAATAGTCCCCATCAGAGGCTTCAGGAACACGATGCTGAGCAGTTGTGCCCCGAGGATAATACCGATCTCCCAGGCGGGAATGCCCTTGGATGAAGCGAACAATGCCAGGAACGCTTCTATCGCCCCGAAGACAAGGTACAGCGCGGCTTCAACCAGACTGGTCGCCAGCATATAGCGATCTTTCAGTACCGTCCGGAGGCTGTCCATGAAATGGGGCCGGATATGGCTTCGCGCAGCGGGCTTCGATTCATCCGGGAGCAGGAATCCAAGTGCCAGCGCCAATACTGCACTGATGCCGCACGCCAGATAGACCATCTGGAAACTCGCCAGCGAAATGAGCAAACCACCCAGGAATGGCGCGACAGAACGCCCGACTATGGTGGCTGAGGAATAAGCCGAAAGCTTTTCCGCCCGATCCTGCACATATCTTTCAGCGATAGCCGCATTTACCACCGTGCCGAAAATGGCGGTGGAGAAGCCGTGATAGAAACGCACTGCGATCAATTGCCAAACATCGCTCACCAGCAAATAAAGGAAAGGTGCCGTGGCAAACACGAAAAGCGCGGCGTAGATAATGCTGCGCTTGCCCAGATAATCGGATAACGCCCCGGCAGGAAAACTGATCAATATGCCTGGCACAGTCGAAGCCATGACGATCCAGCCGATTTCCGCAGGACTCGCCCCCAGTGCTTTTGAAAACAGGGGCAACGCCGGTGTCTTCGACATTGTTGAGCTGAGTATTGCCAAGCCGCCAATCACCGAGATAAGAAGGAAAAAATTGCGATTGGATGGTTTGTGCACACTATCTCCGTTACTGGGCTCAGATGCGTTGGTGAGTGCGTTCATCTTGTCTGGGTGCCAAATAAAAACCCGGCCACACAAAATCCAGGACAGCCTCACTGCCGCCATTCACTGCCGCCATTATGCGTTCTTACCGCGGATGTTTCATCCTAAATATGGCAGTTATCCCATAGCAATGAGCGCTGACCCGGGCGGCCAAGACAGCCAACGCTGGCTGCGAAAAGCGGCTACGGGGACGGATTCATTGCCGCAGTGTCGCCACCAGGCGGCGCGGATTCGACAGCAGATCAAGGGCGGCGAGGATGTCGGGCGCGACCACAGCGGCCGCCGCGAGCGTGGCCCCCGCGGCACCTTCAGGCCCCAACACGGCGATACCGAGCGCGGTGGCCGCCAACATGTCCCGGTCGTTGCTACCATTACCGATCGCGACCGTCCGTTCGACACCCAGTTGCCGCACATAGTCGAGCTTCGCCTCTCGCTGACCGGATTCAGCCAGGACAGCAAGCGAAATATCGAGGCCGGCAAGCGACTCCCGGGCCTGGCCGAAGGTATCTCCTGTCACCACATGGATGGTCAAATCCCCTGCCAGCGCCGCGAGCCGCCGGGAAACACCTTCGAGCAACCGGCCGTCCCGGGCCAGAGTGCCATTGTAATCACATACCAGATGGACGAGTTCAAGGGTCGCACCACCCGGAATGTCAATTTTGATCATCACTTCACTTCTCCTGGCAGAGCTACTCGACTCCCATGTATTACGATACTCCCCGGAAATACATCCCGCTCCATTGGAAGCCATTGATATCGAGATTCACGGTTCTATTCAATATAGTTTTTCTTTATTTGTTACCATAGTAACAATATAATTATTTTATGACTACACAGAACTGGCTGCTCCTCACCTACAAAGTCCCTCCCGAACCGGCCAAGAAGCGGGTCGCCCTTTGGCGACGGCTCAAAGGAATGGGGGGTATCTACCTGCAGAACGGTGTCTGTCTCTTACCCAAGACCGACGACCACGTTCGCCAGCTCAAAATGCTGGAGAACGAGATAGCCGAAATGACCGGCGAATCAGTGATCCTGGAAACAGTGGCGCTGGATCGCTCACAGGAAGACAAAGTCGTCGCCCGTTTTAAAGCGGATCGCGACGAGGCGTACCGAGAGTTCCTTGATAAGTGCAGGGACTTCGAGGGCGAGATCAACAAGGAAACCGCAGCTAGCCACTTCACCTATGCTGAGCTGGAAGAAAACGACGTGGATTTTAAGAAGCTGCAAAGTTGGCTGGAAAAAATCCGCAAGCTCGATTTCTACGGCGCGAGCTTGGCGCTTGAGGCCGAGCAAGGCCTGCAGGCCTGCGAAGCCTTATTGGACGCCTACGCCCAGCGCGTGTTCGAGGCGCACGACGAAAACCGCTGATAAAGGAAGGCAAGCCATGAAACTGACCGTACTCACCTACAACACGCTGTTCGGCGGACGCGACGGCTCCGATGATCGTGGTGCGCAGGCTCAGATCGGCCTGATCAACGAACTCAAGCCTGATATTTTCCTGATGCTGGAAGCCGCTGGCTGGGTGGATGTTGGCCATGCGCTGGGCGGATCAAGCATTCCGAGGGTGTCCACGACAGGTTTCACCGGCACCGAGTTCGCGGTCATGCGCTGCAACTACCTGTTGGCATCGAACGCGTTGGCAGATCACGCCAGGTCTTATCAGGTCATCCGTACCCCATAACCGACATGGCTTCCGATCACTATCCGGTGCTGGCCACCTTCGAGGTGCCACTGTGAGCGCGTCCAACGAATCCGCCGCTGGCAAATCCGCTGACGGTACCGAAACGGAAAAGCCCAAGGAATTGACCCCCGGTGCTGAGGAGGGGCTGTCTGAGGCAGAGGCCCGGACCCGCCTCGCCCAATTCGGTTACAACGAAATCCGGGAAGAGCCATCCGGTCCTCTTCGAAGCATCCTGGGGCGCCTCTGGGGTCCCATTCCCTGGATGCTCGAGGCGGCGCTCGTACTCGAGGTGGTGCTGGGCAAACTGGCAGGGCCGGCGCTCATTGCCGTCTGGCTGGTCTTCAGCGCCGTGCTCGGCGGCGTCCAGGAGCGTCGGGCCCGAACCGCGTTGGATCTTCTGCGCAGCCGTCTGCAAGTCAGTTCGCGAGTCCGCCGCGCTGGAAACTGGCAGATACTTCCCGCCCGGGAGATTGTTCCGGGCGATCTGGTTCACGTCAGGATGGGCGATATCGTGCCTGCCGACTTTACGATCGACGAAGGGACCGTGGAGGTCGATCAGTCCGCGCTCACGGGTGAGTCAGGCGTCGTACCCCGATCCCGCGGCGAAACGATTTATTCGGCGTCGAGCGTCGGTCGCGGCGAAGCCTCAGGAACGGTCACAGCGACTGGACCGCGCACCTACTATGGGCGCACGGCAGAGTTGGTCAGGACCGCCCGCTCGGTCGGTCATCTTGACCAGCTTCTCTTCACCGTTGTGCGCTATCTGGTAAACATCGACGCGGTACTCGCAGTGGCGCTTGTCGCGGCCGTTCTTTGGCGCGGAGAAGACTTGCTTCCGCTCATTCCTTTTTTCCTGGTGCTGGTGATTGCCACGGTGCCGGTGACGATGCCGGCAGCCTTTACGGTTGCCAACGCGGTCGAAGCGCGGACACTGACAAACAAAGGCGTTCTGGTCACCGGGCTGTCCGCACTCCAGGAAGCGGCGACCATGGACGTTCTATGTATAGACAAGACCGGCACGCTGACGCAGAACAAGGAAAGCCTCGCTGCCCTCGTGCCTTTCGCAGGCGAGTCTGAGGACGAGGTCTTGACCTGGGCGGCCGCATCCTGCGACGAGGCGACTCAGGGCCCGGTCGAACTTGCCATCCTCGGCGCCTTCAAGGACCGGTCGCTACAGCCGCTCAGCCGGAAGAAGTTCGTTCCGTTCGATCCCGCGATCAAGCACTCCGAAGCGCACGTCAACCGGGATGGGCAGGCTTTGCGTGTGGTGCTGGGCGCTCCGCTAGTGGTCCAACAGCTCGCCGAGCCGCAGCCCGAACTCATGGCCCGTGTCGAAGCGCTGGCTGCTTCCGGCGCGCGCGTCCTCGCGGTTGCAGCCGGTCCTGAGGAGCACCTGAGCATTCGAGGACTTGTCGCGCTCGCCGATTCGCTCCGGGACGACGCTGCGGAGTTAGTGAAAGCAATACAGCAGCTTGGCGTCAAGGTGCTCATGGTCACCGGGGACACGCGGGCGACCGCCCAGGCCGTCAGCCGTGCGGTAGGGATCGGCGGTCACTTCGGGGATGCGGAGGATTCCTTGCATAATCCGCTTGAATATGACGGATTTGCAAACTTCTATCCGGAGGAAAAATTCCACCTTGTACAGACGCTGCAGCGCTCTGGCCGAATCACAGGAATGACCGGCGACGGCGTGAACGACGCGCCAGCGCTCAAACAGGCGGAGGTCGGCATTGCGGTTCATTCGGCTTCGGACGTCGCCAAAGCCTCTGCACAGATCGTCCTGACGGTTCCCGGGCTTCAAGGCATCGTTTCAGTGGTGTCGGGCGGCCGGCGTGTTTACCGGCGCATGCTGACCTGGACGATCACGAAGATTGCTCGCACGGTTGAACTTGCGGCACTGCTGACCATCGGCTATATCGCAACCGGCTTCTTCGTGACGCCGCTGGCCCTGATCGCCGTGATCGTCGTCCTGAATGACATTGTGACGATCACCCTGGCGACCGACCGTGTGCAGGGCTCTTCGACACCCAGGCAATGGGACGTCCGCGAAATCGCCAAGATCGGCGGCGTCCTCGCGCTCGGCTGGCTGGTTCTAGGGTTTGTCATCCTGTGGGCGGCGATGAACATCCTGAAGCTGCCCACTCTCCAGATCCAGACGCTGATGTTTGTCTACCTCATGTACTCCGCCCAGGCCACGATTTACATCACCCGCGTGCCAGGCCGGTTCTGGTCGCTTGCGCCCAGTCGCTACGTCGCTGCCGCGACGATTGGCAATGTAGCCATAGCGTCCATATTGGCTGCCTGGGGCATTCTCATGGCTTCTGTTCCCGTTGTTCTGCTGGCAGGTACCCTCGGGGCAGTCCTGGTCGCCAGCGTTCTGCTCGACCAGGTAAAGATCTCGGTGTTCCAACAGACGGGGCTTCTTGGAAGTTCGAGTCCGTCGGGCGTCAATGCGAGCACTTAATCCTCCAGGCGCAAGACCTGCTATCGCCCTCGCTCTCCACCCCTACACTAGACACGAGGCCCACGACGAAAACCTTGTACTGACGACCTTTGAGATGCCGCAATGAATTATTTGATACAGACATCATGTTTCCAACGCTTGTCGAGAAATTTGGCCTTATTCGCACGCACGACAACAGGGAGAATGGTATGGACGCTTGCCCCCGGCGACGGGCTACTGAGGTGGCGTAGGGTGGGGCGAAGGTGGATCCTCATGGGCCGACGGCATCGAAGTGCCAAATTTGGAGGAACATGGAGTTCTTCACAGGCAAACCAGAGGATCCATCATGAAGCATGGCGTAGTCGGCATTGATATTGCAAAACGGGTATTTCAACTGCATTGGGTTGATATTGAGACGGGAGAGATGGTGAGTTTGCAGCTCAAACGCGAGAAGTTTCTGGAGCATTTTGCCAGGCATCGTGATCGAAGCCCTGCGTGATCAGTGGCAGCGCATTACGGAGCTGGATATGCAAATCGCGGGAATTGAGCTCAAGCTTAAAAGCTGGTTAAAGGTGGACAAGGCGGCCCGCGCCATTGCTGACATTCCCGGTGTGGGCCTGTTGACCGCCACCGCTGCGGTGGCCACGATGGGGGATGCCAAAGCCTTCAAGTCAGGCCGTGAGTTTGCGGCTTGGGTGGGCCTGGTGCCTGGGCAAACCGGCACGGGCGGGAAGACGAGGCTACTGGGCATCAGCAAGCGTGGTGACACCTATTTGCGAACCCTGCTCATCCACGGCGCCCGCTCGGTATTGGTACACGCCAAGCAACCTGGGGCGTGGGTTGACGAATTAGGCAAGCGCAGGCCATCCAATGTGGTGGTGGTCGCGCTGGCCAACAAGATGGCGCGAATGATCTGGGCGATGCTGGCCCATGACCGGGCGTACCAGGGCGACTGGGTCAGCATCAGGCCAGCATAGGGCCATGCACTGGGCAGTCAAAGAATAACGAACACAGGAGTGAATGCTGAAAGGTTGCGATAGGTAATTGTGTGTGATGGCAAACAGGTCAGACCGTGGCTTGCTGAACCTGAATGATGAGCTGGACATCAATAGTCCGCCAGGAGAATGAGGGGCAAGTCAGCGAATTCCATCGGGGCCCGCAGGGAAATAGCCTGCAACAAGGCCGGATATAGAACTGCAGCCTTGTCTTGTTTACCAAAACACAGCAAAAACCCTTGGCAATCGGGAAGCGTCCATATAGAACATCATGAGTGAATTGAATGAAGCCGCGATGGCGTCGACTGGGACGCGGCAAGAACAACCCGGGGGCTGGCTCAACCGCACCGTGGCGGGGGCCGGCATCACCAGTGCGCTGGGCGACTTCTGTTATGAGACCACCACCGTGATCCTGCCCGGCTTCCTGGCGGTGCTGGGCATACCAGCGGCGGCGCTCGGCATCATCGAAGGCATCGCCGATGCGGTGGCCAGCTTCACCAAGATGGTGTCGGGCTACATCGCCGACAAGATGGGCCATCGCAAACTATTGGTTCTGGTCGGTTATGGACTGACGCCGGCTGGGCAGGTCCTGATCGCCCTGGCGGCAGGCTGGCCCTTGCTGCTTTTGGGTCGTTTGGTGTCATGGTTCGGCAAGGGCCTGCGCGGCCCCTTGCGCGATGCCATCGTGATTCAGGCGGTCAGCCCCGAAACGCGAGGTCGTGCATTCGGCTTTCACCGCGCAGCCGACACCATTGGCGCAGTGGTCGGCCCCTTGCTGGGCGTGGCTTTGCTCGGTTTGGCCCAGGACTGGCATTGGGAAAATGCGTCCGGCCCATTCCGCTTTGTGCTGTGGCTCTCCGTCATTCCCGGTGTGCTGGCGGTGCTTGCCTTTCTGACGCTGGTCAAAGACCCGCAGCACTCGTCCAATCCAGCACTGAAATTTTTCAGTTCTCTGCGCGGCTTGCCGACGCGCTTCAAGCGCTACCTTGGCGCGGTTGGCATCTTCGGTATCGGTGACTTCTCGCACAGTCTGCTCATTCTGGCGGCGACCACGT
Source organism: Sulfuriferula plumbiphila (assembly GCF_009938015.1). Taxonomy (NCBI): domain Bacteria; kingdom Pseudomonadati; phylum Pseudomonadota; class Betaproteobacteria; order Nitrosomonadales; family Sulfuricellaceae; genus Sulfuriferula; species Sulfuriferula plumbiphila. The sequence continues at coordinate 2,279,385 of NZ_AP021884.1, forward strand.
TGCTGACTGCATCGATGGGCGTGGTGCATGCGGCGCAAGTCGCCGGATTGCTGTATGTCTGGCGCAATGTGGTGCAGGTTGCGGTATCTTATCCAGTCGGGGTGCTGGCAGATCGATTCGGCCATCTGCCGGTGCTGGTTGTCGGTTATGTGCTGGGCGCGCTCACCGCCATTCTCGCCGCGCTGGCCTTCTGGTTCAGCATTGACAGCATTTTGCTGCTCGGCGTGATTTTCTTCATCGCTGGCTTATATGTCGCCGTACAGGAAGCACTGGAATCGACCGTAACCGCCGACATGGTGGGCGCGGATAAGCTGGCCATGAGTTACGGCGCACTTGGCACGGTCAATGGCACGGCCAAGTTCATCTCCAGCACCGCAGTCGGCGTGCTGTGGACGGTCGTCTCGCCGGTGTTCAGTTTTGGGCTGGCCGCAGTGCTGATGGCCGCCGGCACGCTGGCGCTGGCACGGGTGGGTACGCAATAAACCGAGCACCAGCCGTGCTGTCGCCACCAGTCAAACTATCCGAAGGAAATATCCCAGCCAAGCCATCAATCCGCCAGCGATTACGAGCGCCAAGGACCAGCACGTTTTGCAACTCAGGGTGGTGTACCCGATCCCGGCACCAAGCACTCCCAGGCAAGCCACGGCAACCGCGACGGACGGCCAGCCCGAACCGGGTATTGCGCTGGCAACCATCAATGGGACGGTGGCCCCGCCGAAGGAGCACAGGCCGGACACAAACGCGGAAACGAAGGACTCGCGCAATGCCTGCTGCCCCAATTTCCCGGCGACCAGCCGTTCGCGCCGGGTCATGTTGAGCTGGTACGCCATGCGCAACAGCTCCCCCCGCTGGCGGGCGTACTCCGCAGCGAAAAACACGACGGCGGTGGGAAAACCCGAAGCGAGCCCGATCCGTACAGCCAGGCTGCCCGTCAGCGCGGCGCCCGGACGAAGCATTTTCCCGGTCGCCAGGGTCAGGGCAGTCAACATGCCCTCGACCAGTCCCGTGATAACGAAAAACAGCCACGCGCGCCGGAAAACCCGTTTCGTGGTCACGTCCTCCCCCGCTTGATTTCTTCCACTATCCGGCTGCCCGCCACCAGTTGGTCGATGCTGTGCACCGCCGCGCCGGTATGCTCGATGGCCTGCACCAGGTCGGGATAGGAGATATTCTCACCTTCGATGGTGACGTTGAATCCCACGGTCTCGATGTCGATTTCGGTGACCGTAATGTTCACGGCCTCCACTCCCTCGACTCGGCAAATGGCCTCTGCCAGCTCGGTGACGGCGGGTTTAGAGATCGCCTTGTCCACGTCGAGGACAATCCGGCGTATATTCATGCCCTCCTCCATTTTAGCCGCCATAGCTGTAATCCCTGATCAGCGGCAGCACGGCATGGCCCAGGCTGTCCAGGGAAGGATTGAGCAAGTAGCGCTGCGATCCTGGGAACCGTGAGCATCACTGCCGGGCTGGCTCCAAGGTCTGTTTCGGCGCCGTTCCAGAGGCGTATCCGCAGGGGAATAGCGTGGCTACGCAACCGCGCCACGAACGCGTTGAATCGATTCTGCCACAACATCATCTCCCTTTTTCTCCTATTGACTATAAAAACCATGGATCCCGTTCCCCGCCCGCGAGAAACAGCCGAACAGGCGTAACAGATTGCGCTTATCGTGGCGGGGACAGCCAGGTCAAATCGGACAGCGCCTGCTGCTGCCATGGGCGCGGACGACGGCTGTATTCGTCGAGAAAATGCCGCACGGTCACTTGACTCACACGAGCCGTCTCTTCAATCTGACAAATTTCAACAGCCCAGTAACACCGACCGACAACACTACCATTCCGCACAACGCGATCACCCGCTCTATGCTCAAATGCCGGAACAAAAATGGTGAAATCAGCAGGGCGACGAGGATGCATCCCCACTCACTTACCATCTTGATCCGGTAAACCTGGCCAATCCTGGTTTCCGAGAATGTGGTTTGCAGCAGATTCAACAAGGGAATATTGCTCATCGGCGCGCCCACCCCCATCATCGCGGCGAGCCCGAGCGCAACGGCAAGGTTTGGTGCGAAGGCAAGCGCGACAAAGCTGATACCGCCGACTATCCTCCCGGCGAACATGGGCAAGGCCGGGCGATATGATCGGAAACTCCCGACCAGCATATTCGATAGCACGCTGCCGGCGCCGTAAGCTGCGATCATCAAACCAAATGCGCCGATATTTCCGGGCCGTTGATGCTGAAGCTCGAGAGCGACCCCCAGAACGAAACCGACCTGCCACGCACCGTTGACCACACCTGAAGTGAGCAGGGCATATTTTAGCAGGGCGTGCGGTCGCAAAGCGGCAAAGCCTCCCGCAACGCTTGCACGGAGGCTACGCGCAGCGGGATGCACTCGCTCCGCGCTAGTCGGCGGCAAATCGCGACGTAGCGAGGAAACCGCGGCGGCAGAGAGGAAAAAAGTCACGGCGTCGATGGTGAAAAAGTGCAGGATGGGCACGATCGAGGACAGCAGACCAATCGAGCTCGCCCCGATCAATCGGGCCATCCGTCGGGTTGCCTCGAAGAGGCCGTTCGTCGCCCCGAGGAGATCTCTGTCGCGCACCAGCACCGGAATACTGGATTGCAATGCCGGATCGAAGAAAGCACTCAGGCTCGGCACCAGAATCGCAACCGGCACAAGCATCCAGATCGACAACGGTATGGTCTGTACCCAGAGGACCGGAAAAAGCACCAGAAGCCCGCGCAGGCAATCTGCGCCGATCATCGTCCTACGATGCTCCCAAGCGTCCGCCCAAATTCCGGCGGTGAGGCTAAAGATCAGGGTAGCGGCCGCCTGAATGGCAGAAAGATAGCCTGCGTCAGTTCCAATCAACGAGGTTCCCAGCCAAACGATGGCGATCCTGTAGAACTCGTCGCCAATCGCGGACAGGAGCAGACCGCCCCAGAGGACCCGGACGGGGCGATACGCAAGTACCTTCAACTGTCCTGGCCACAACTTCATCTGACACACTCCAGATTTTCATGCTTTGACGGCTGGGAAGACATCCGCGGCAACTGCCGCTGGCGGCGGGAACCGCATCCGCCCGGGCATCAGCGCCGACACCAGCGCCAAAATTGCGGCGACGGCGAAACCGGCGTTGGGAGAGGTCGCCATCTGGTGGTTCCAGCCGCTGAACAGGCTGGTCAGCCCCATGCCCAGAATGTTGTGGTTCAACCGGTGCTTGGGCGCGGCTGCGGGAGTCTGTTCAGACGTGTCTGCTGCCGTCATTGTTTTCTCCTTTTGTTTCATGTAAGGGCAGACATCGGGTGACGATCATCCTTACCAGCAGTACCAGAGGCAAGGCTGTCAGCCAGCTCGCCAGAACATCGGCAGGAAAATGGGCACCGACGTTAATGCGTGACACGCCGACCCAAATCACAAAGAATGCTGCGGCCCAGCGTTGCCTGTTATCAAGCATCGGCCAAAGGCTCGCAGCGATCAGCATGGCGAAGGAAGCGTGGCCGCTTGGCAGGCTGCGGTAATATTCTGTTTTTCCAATGATATGGATCGAACTTTGCGGCAAAATCAGGGGCGGACGGGGAAAATCAAAAAAGTGCTTTGCCCAAATAATAAGCGCAGCGTCCAGCAGGTAAGCGACACACAAGATAGCAAGCGTGGTCAGCCAGCGAACCGCCACACCTTGTCCTTGTTTCGGATCCGGCGCCTTGACGCGCGTCGCGGCAAATACCGCCGCCAGCACGATCAGGGTCAGATAAACCGGGAAGAGCGTGTGGCTGCCGATCTGTGTGCCCAGCAACATGAAGCGGTCCAGAATCGGGCTGCGCAGGTCGTTGACGGCATGGAACAGCCAAAGATTGGCACCCCCCCAGTCGTAAAAAACTTCTTTGATCATTGAAGACAGGTTCCCTTAGTGTTTAGCGTGCCTAATTGTTCGAAGCACTTGTTGCGCCGTCTCCCTCACCGCGTGAGCCTGGTGCCGTTCAGCCAGCGCGACCAGGGCGATGCGGCCTTCAACCCCCATTCCGGCGAGACTCTTCACCACCGCCAGCCCCTCCACGACATCCACAGGGTGTCGTAGCGCCAGTTCAAGCAGCGGCTGCGCAGCACGACCCTCACCGCGCCAGCCGAGCGCAATAATGGCGCGCATGCGCACCTCGGACAGAGAGTGGCCGAGCGCGGCAATCAGCTTATCCGCGTAATCCCGCGCCGCAAACGCGGCAAGGTCGGCTCCACAATGGGGGCAGGTCTGCGTTTCCGCCGGAATCAGATGGAAACATCTCAGGCAGATTTGCTGCAACCCTTCCACGCCTGGCACTCAAGCGCGCACCACGGTCACCGTGCAGGAGGCGTAGGCAATAACCTGTTTGGCTACCGATCCCGGCAGCATTTCAGTCATGGCTTTTTCTCCTCGGAGTTAATGCGTGTCGCCGTTGATCACACCGTATTCGGCGGCCATCCTGACGTAGAACAAGGTCAAGCCTGCGTTCCTGATCAATTCCAGAAACTGCTCCGCCTCCTCGTGGCTCACCATGAACACCACTTCCACCGGCAGATCGCCCGCCAGCTCGAAAAAATGGTCTTCATGCAGCACGCCGTGGCGTCCGAAACCGGCAATGGCCTTGAATGCAGAACCGCCGTGGATGCCCATCTTCTTCGCCTGTTCCAGCAGCCATTCGTAGACCAGGATATGGTGATGGTTGCGGTTCTCATGCACGTAGAATTTGAGATAGGTGCCTTGCATGGTGTTTTCCTCCTCGGGTTCGATTTCAGTAGGACTGTCTGGACGGAATGACGCCTCGTACGCCGCCACGGGGGTCCGCCGTGTCGCCGAGGTAGCGGGGGATGAGGTGCAGATGGACGTGGAAGATCGTCTGCCCCGCCGCCTCGCCCACGTTGACGCCGACGTTGTAGCCGGCGGGAGCATGTTTGCTGTCGAGGTAGTGTCTCGCCTCGTCAAGCAGCGCCAGCAGGGCAGTTTTTTCCGCCATGGTGGTGAGGAAGAAGTCGGCGACATGACACTTGGGGATGATCAGCAGATGGCCCGGGTTGACCGGGTACCTGTCCGCGCGCGCATAGGCCAGGTCATTCTCGAACAGGACGTCTTCAGGCTGGCAGAACGGACAGTTTTGCGCGCTTTCGTTCATTATGCAGCGCCCTTCGTTTTGAGCAGGTTGACCGTTACCATGCCCAGCCCCGTCATGGCGATGGAGCCGCCCAAGTGCGCCACGATGTGCGCCAGGGCCCACGGGTATTCGGCGCGCGATAACAGCGTTACGGCCTCAGCGGAAAAGGTGGAAAACGTGGTGAGCCCCCCCATGAAGCCGGTGATGACGAACAGCCGCGCCTCCGGCGGCAGACCGGCTTGTTCGGAAAAAAGCGCAACAGCAACGCCGATCAGGTAGCCGCCCAGCAAATTGGCGGCCAGGGTACCGAGAGGAAGCGTGGGAAAAACTGGATTGAGCAGAATGCCCAGCCACCAGCGCAACCATGCGCCGAAAGCCGCGCCACCGCCCACCGCAAGAAAACCATAGAAGCCCATACTCCTCCCTTCCAGACAGATCGATCAAGATTCCGGCAGGGGGCGAAAAAAATGCCTACCGCCCCGTTGCCGGGTTGCCGGTAGACATCATTAGCCCTGAAGGCGGTTCGAGGTTACATCAGCTCCCCGGGAGGCATGCCATCTCCTGCGCGAAAGATAGCAAGCTGCGCCGGCAATGTAAAGCCCTTCCAGTCAGGGGAAACGGATCATGTCGAACCGTAGGGGTCAAGTTTTTTCAGACACAGCAATAGCTTGTTTTTCAGTCACTCGTTGTTGACAGCGGACGGCAGGTCTGTAAATCAGCCCGGAATCACGACCGGGCTTCAGCGCCAAAAACCGGTCATGTCAAGCGCGCCGAATAGTGAGCATCAGCAGGTTTCTGGCTGGAAGTGCCAGGTCGCAATTCCACACTGACAGGTCGCATTCAGACACTGCCTGCCAGATTTGGCCTGAGCCGGTACACCGGGTATCGCGCACAAGCGTTATATTGTCTCTGTATGCCTGGGTGACAGATTCTTGTCCGGATTACTCAGCCCAGCGTGCCGCCGCCTGTTCATCCGTGGCACGCTGTTCCACCCAGCGTGCGCCAGCGGGGGTCTGTTCTTTTTTCCAGAACGGTGCCTGGGTCTTGAGGTAATCCATGATGAACTCACACGCGGCAAACGCATCCGCGCGATGACCGGAGGCAACCGCTACCAGCACAATCTGATCACTCGGGCGCAGTTCTCCCACACGGTGGATCACTGTCACATCCAGCAGCGCCCAGCGCCGGCCGGCTTCGGCCACAATCGCCTCCAGCGCACGCCGGGTCATGGCGGGATAATGTTCCAGCGTCATGCTGGCCACCGTGCTGCCCGCATTGGTATCACGCACCAGGCCGACAAAGCTCGCCACCGCGCCGATGTGCGGATTGCCTGCGCGCAGCGCGGCGATTTCGGCACCGGCGTCAAAATCCTTTTCATCGACGAGAATTTTCATCAGCCCCCCGTCACCGGCGGGAATATCGCCACTTCGTCGCCGTCTTCAATGGGGGCTTCCATCCCTGCCATATCCTGGTTGACCGCCACCCGGAAATTCTTGCCAGCGGCGAGCTGTTCGGCCCACACGCCGCCGCGCGCGCGCAGCACGTCGAGCAGCATGGCGACCATGCCCATGCCGTCGGGCAGTTCCACGGCCTCTTCAGCCACCCCCAGGCGTTCGCGCAGGCGGGCAAAATACAGCACCTTGAGCTTCATCCCAGCACCTCGCTAAACGGGATAAACCGCACCGTCTGGCCGCGCGTTACCATCTGGCCAATGTCAATATCCACCAGGCCATCCGCCCACACGGCGGAGGTGAGCACGCCCGAGCTCTGGTTATGGAATAGCTGCGCTTCCAGTTCGCCGCCCTGCCCCGCCTGCAGCCGCGCGCGCAGGAATTCGCGGCGCTCGCCCGGTTTTTCCCAGTCGAATGCGGCCTTGACGCGGCAGGTTTTGGGCAGTACATCCACCACACCCATGCGTTTGAGCAGAAATGGCCGGGCAAACAGCGCAAAGGTGACCAACGTGGATACCGGATTGCCGGGCAGGCCGATGAAATCCGCCTCACCCACGCGCCCGTATACCAGCGGCTTGCCGGGTTTCATCGCCACCTTCCACATGTCGATTTTGCCGAGCTGCTCAACCGCCGCCTTGACGTGGTCTTCTTCCCCCACCGACACGCCGCCGCTGGTAATCACCACATCAGCCAGCGCTGCCGCATGCTGCAGTGCGGCCAGCGTGGCCGCCAGGGTATCGGGCACGCTGCCCAGATCCAGCCATTCGCAACCCAGGCCCTGCACCAGGCCAGCCAGCGTATAACGATTGGAGTTATAAATCTGCCCTGCCCCCAGCGCCGTTCCCGGCTGCACCAGTTCGTTGCCGGTGGAAAAACTGGCCACCTTGAGGCGCCGGTACACCGGCAGCGCGGTCAGACCCACCGACGCGGCCAGGCCCATCGCGGCGGCACCCAGGCGCATGCCTGCAGGCAGGATGGTAGCGCCGGGGCGAATGTCTTCTCCGGCGCGGCGGATATTCTCGCCCGGTTTGGGCTGGTGGTGAACCTGCACCTTGTCGCCGTCCGCGCTGCAATGCTCCTGCATCACCACCGCATCGGCTCCCGGCGGCACCGGCGCGCCGGTGAAAATCCGCGCCGCGCCAGCCGTGGCCAGCGCCTCCCCCACCTGCCCGGCAGCAATGCGTTGCGAGACCACCAGTCGCGCACCCGGCACACACTCTGCTGCACGCACGGCGTAGCCATCCATCGCGCTGTTATCCAGCGGCGGCACGCTGATCGCGGATACCTGCGGCTGCGCCAGCACACGTCCCAGGGCTAGCTCGACAGGCACCGCCTCGGTTTGCGTCAGCGCGCGCGCGCGCCTGAGCAGTTCTTCCAATAACTGGTCTGCAGTCAGCACCTCAAACTCCCATTGTTGTTCGGATAAATTGATAAATAGCGGCGACGTCATTCAAATCCAGACGCAGCATTCCGCCCGGCGGCGCCATATCGCTGGCGACTGCCACGATGGCCGCATCGCCGGGGTACAGCCACGGCTGATTGTTGGCGCGGCGATGCACTTCCAGCTTGGGGATGACCTCACGCTTGCAGCCTTCCACCAGCACCAGATCAACCGGCGCCAGGCGTGCCAGCAGGTCTTGCAAACCCGGCTCTGCACCGTCGCGTCGCTCGTGCATCAGCGCCCAGCGCCGGCCCGATGCCAGCAGCACCTCATGCGCACCGGCCTGGCGTGCGCGCCAGCTATCCTTGCCAGGCTGATCAATGTCCACATCGTGGTGCGTCTGCTTGATCAGCGTCACTTTCAACCCGTCCGCCCCGCATAGCGGGATAAGCTTCTCGATCAGCGTGGTCTTGCCTGCGCCGCTCCAGCCCGCCAGACCCAATACCTTCATCTGTGTTTTTTCTTTGATTTTGACATCATATAGCGTTATATTCTATACAACATAACGACTGTCTGCAAAGCCATGTCCGCCACCCTCATGCCCAATCTTACCGACCGCTTTGGCCGCCGCATTGAATATCTGCGGCTATCGGTGACCGACCGCTGCGACCTGCGCTGCAGCTACTGCATGCCGGAGGGATTCAAGGGTTTTGAAGAGCCCGCGCACTGGCTCACTTTTGATGAAATCGAGCGCTTGCTGGGCGCGTTTGCGCGGCTGGGCCTGAAACGCGTTCGCATCACTGGCGGCGAGCCCCTGCTGCGCCGCGATTTGCCCGCGCTCGCTGCGCGTATTGCCCGCCTGCCAGGCATCGAAGATCTATCGCTCTCAACCAACGCCACCCAGATGGACAAACACGCCACCGCGCTCAAGGCTGCGGGTGTCACCCGGCTGAATGTCAGCCTGGATTCCCTGCACGCCGAGCGTATTGAGGCCGTCACCGGGCGCGACGTGCTGCACAAGATCATGGCTGGCCTGAGCAGCGCGCAGCAGGCGGGCTTTACCCCGATCAAAATCAACATGGTGGCGATGCGCGGTGTGAACGACGACGAGATCGACGACATGGTCGCGTTCTGTATGGAACGTAACTTTGTGCTGCGCCTGATCGAAGCGATGCCAATGGGCGACACCGGCCGCAATACGCAATATCTCGATCTGCAGCCGGTCAAAGCCCGTATCCAGGCGCGTTTCGGCCTGGTCGATACGGCCTTTCAAGGCGGCGGCCCGGCACGTTATCTGGGTAGTCCGGACGGGCAGTTTTCAGTGGGTTTCATCACTCCCATCTCGCAACATTTTTGCGCTACCTGCAACCGCGTGCGCCTGGCCGTCGATGGCACGCTCTACCTGTGCCTGGGGCAGGAAGAAAAATTCGAGTTCCGTCCCCTGCTGCGTGGCAGTGCGACCGATGCCGAGCTGGAAAGCGCCATCTGCGCAGCACTGGAACTCAAGCCGGAACGTCACGAATTCCGCGAACAACCGGACAAGATTGTGCGCTTCATGTCGGCAACCGGGGGCTAGAAGGCTGTCGGACTTTATTTGCGGTAAAATCGCAGGCTTCTCATCACACTTTGCCTCGCATGATCTGGAAACCTCACGTAACCGTTGCCGCCGTAATCGAACAGAATGGCCGTTTTTTGCTGGTCGAAGAAGAAACCGACGACGGGATCTTGTTCAACCAGCCCGCCGGTCATCTTGATCCGGGTGAGTCGCTGGTGACGGCAGTGATCCGCGAAACACTGGAAGAATCCGCGCATCATTTTCAGCCCGAAACCCTGGTGGGCGTGTATCACTGGCACCAGACGGCGCATGACCGCACTTATTTGCGCTTTGCCTTCACCGGCAATATCACCGGCTCAGAACCGCATCGCATCCTCGACGCGGGCATCCTGCGTACGGTCTGGCAGACTCCAGAGGAAATGCGCGCCCTGCAAACCCGCCATCGCAGCCCGCTGGTGATGCGCTGTGTGGACGATTACCTGACCGGCACACGCTATCCGCTGGCGCTGCTGACCCACTACGCATGATGCGCGTTGCGGCATTAGGTATTGGTCTGGTGAGCACCGTACCCGCCTGGGCGGTCACTGCCAACGTCTGCTACAACTGCAGTTGCGCCCGCCACGCCAATGTGAATTTCAGTGTCCGGCAGATGCATGCGCTACGCCAGCTGTTTAAATGCGCGACCACCCCGCCTGCAGAGCGCAGCGCGATTGCCAATGCCATTGGCCAGTTTGAGCGTTTTGCCGGCGAGCAGACCCCCACCTGGCGCGACAAGGGCGGCAACGCCAATGACGATGGAGCCGACGGGCGCCTGGATTGCATCGGCGATTCCACCACCAACACCACCTATCTCAGGCTGCTGCAGCGCTTGGGCTTGTTGCGCTTTCACGCGCTGCTCGCTCCGGTGGAACGCGCACCGTTGATTGTCAACGTACACTGGGCCACGCATATCATGGATCGCACAGAACGCCAGGAATACGCAGTGAATTCATGGTTTTATGACAACAGCCAGCCAGCCGTCATCTCCCCTTTGCAAGACTGGCTCAGCGGAGCCTCCCCCGATGTCTAAGCCACACATCATCGTCGGCATGTCGGGCGGCGTGGATTCCGCTGTCACCGCGCTGCTGCTCAAACAGCAAGGCTATCGCGTCACCGGCCTGTTCATGAAAAACTGGGAAGACGAGGACGACGAGCACTGTCCGGCGCGCCAGGATTTTCTCGACGTGCTGGCGGTGGCCGATGTCATCGGCCTGGACGTCGAAGCGGTCAATTTCAGTAGCGAGTACAAGGATCGGGTGTTCAGCTACTTTCTGCGCGAATACCAGGCCGGACGCACCCCTAACCCGGATGTGCTGTGCAATGCGGAAATCAAATTCAAGGCGTTTCTCGACCATGCACTGAGTTTGGGCGGCGAACGCATCGCCACCGGTCATTATGCGCGGCTGCACGAGGTAGACGGACGCTATGAACTGCTCAAAGCCGTGGATACAGCCAAGGATCAGAGCTATTTTCTGTATCGCCTCAATCAGGCGCAGCTGTCCAAATCCCTGTTCCCGCTGGGCGAGTTGACCAAACCGCAGGTACGCCGTATCGCCGAGGAGGCCGGGCTGCCCAATTTCGCCAAAAAAGACAGCACCGGCATCTGCTTCATCGGCGAACGCCCGTTCCGCGAATTCCTGCAACGCTATCTGCCGATCCAGCCCGGAGACATGTGCACGCCGGACGGGCGCGTGGTCGGGCGCCACCAGGGCTTGATGTACTACACGCTGGGACAGCGCCAGGGGCTGGGTATCGGCGGGGCCGGTGAAGCCTGGTTCGTGGCGGTTAAAAACCTGCCGGAGAATCGCCTGACCGTGGTGCAGGGACACGACCACCCGCTGCTGTTCAGCACCCGCCTGCACGCCGCAGACCTCAACTGGATCGCCGGTTTTGCTCCCGATAAGATGCTTGCCTATGCCGCCAAAACCCGCTATCGGCAGGCCGATGCCGGTTGCCGCTTCGGCGCACTGGACCCAGGCCGCTGTATGCTGGATTTCGACACGCCGCAATGGGCCGTCACCCCAGGCCAGTCTGTGGTGCTATACGCGGGCAATGTGTGCCTGGGCGGCGGCATTATTCAATAAAGGCCATTCATGAATATCCTGTTTGCCACTTCAGAAATCTACCCGCTAGCCAAAACCGGCGGTCTCGCCGACGTCAGCGGCGCCCTGCCTGCCGCGCTGCGCAAGCTGGGCATGGACGTGCGCGTGCTCATCCCCGGTTATCCCAAGGTGCTGGCCGCATTACCCGACAAAACACCGCTCGCCAGCCTGGAGCTCCCGGTACACGGTGCGCTGCGCTTGCATGGTGCGGCCATGCCGGACAGCAGCGTGCCGTTGATCGTGATTGAGCATCCCGGTTATTTCGACCGTCACGGCGGCCCCTACCAGGACATCACCGGCCATGACTGGCCAGACAACCACCTGCGTTTTGGACTGCTGTCGGCAGTTGCTGCGCTGTTGGGCAGCACAGCCTCGCCGTTGCACTGGCCGGTGGATATTGTGCACTGCAATGACTGGCAAACCGGTCTCACACCCGCCTACCTGCACCACGGCAGCGCACGCCCGGCAGCCACACTGATGACCATCCACAACCTGGCCTATCAGGGTATTTTCCCGCCGCATACCCTCACCGAGCTGGGGTTGCCGCCGGCCAGCTTCAGCATCGAAGGTCTGGAATACTATGGCAACCTGTCGTTTCTCAAAGCCGGCCTGTACTACGCTGATCACATCAGCACGGTCAGCCCCAGCTACGCTGAAGAAATCCAGCACGACGCCCTGGGCTTCGGTATGCAAGGGCTGCTGCAGCATCGCCGCGCACAGCTCACCGGCATTGTGAACGGTATTGATACGGACGACTGGAACCCGGCCAGCGACCCGCACCTGTGCCGCCACTACCATCCTGGCCGCATGTCTGGCAAGGCTGCCGTCAAGCGCCTGTTACAGGCTGAGCACGGCCTTACCCGCAGCAATGACACGCCTTTATTCGGGGTCATCAGCCGCATGACGCACCAGAAAGGTCAGGACTTGCTGCTGGCTATTGCGCCCCAACTGATCGAAGAAGGCGTACAAATCATGGTGCTGGGCAGTGGCGATGCCATGCTGGAAACCCGGTTGCGCCAGCTTGCCGCAGAATATCCGGCGCAAGTGGGGGTGGTGATTGGCTATGACGAAGGCCTTGCGCACCGCATTGAGGCCGGGGCGGATATCTTCCTCATGCCGTCGCGCTTCGAACCATGCGGGCTGAATCAAATGTACAGCCAGCGCTATGGCACGCCGCCCGTGGTGCGCCGCACCGGCGGGCTGGCCGACACCGTGACCGACACCACCAGCGCCAGCCTCGCAGACGGCAGCGCCACCGGTTTCATGTTTGACGAAGCCACCCCGGCAGCATTCCTCGCTGCGGTACGGCGTGCGCTGGCCTGTTACCATAACCCGCGCCAATGGAGCCGAATAAAAAAGAACGCGATGGCGCGTGATTTCAGCTGGGAGACCAGCGCACGCCATTACCAGGGGCTGTACCAGAGCATGTTGGCCGGCTAATGCCAACATCCCGTTTCGCGTAAAATAATGACTTTACCTATCCGCCCTACCCGATGATTCGTACCCGCTTCGCTCCCAGCCCGACCGGCTATCTGCATATTGGCGGCGCGCGCACCGCGCTGTTTTCCTGGGCGTATGCCCGCAAACACGGTGGCGTCTTTATCCTGCGCATCGAGGATACCGACCTGGAACGCTCCACGCCGGAATCCGTCCAGGCCATTTTGCAGGGCATGAGCTGGCTCGGGCTCGATTATGACGAAGGTCCGTTCTACCAGATGCAGCGCATGGCGCGCTACAAGGAAGTCATCGGCCAGTTGCTGGCCAGCGGCCATGCCTACCACTGCTACGCCAGCAAGGAAGAAGTCGAAACCATGCGCGAACAGCAACGCGCTGCCGGACTCAAACCACGCTACGACGGCCGCTGGCGGCCCGAGCCGGACAAAGTTTTGCCCGCGCCGCCAGCTGGCGTCGCGCCGGTGGTCCGTTTCAAGAATCCGCTGGATGGCTCAGTGGCATGGAACGATCTGGTCAAAGGCATCATCGAGATCAGCAACACCGAACTGGACGACCTGGTCATCGCCCGCCCCGATGGCACGCCCACCTATAATTTCTGCGTGGCGGTGGACGACTGGGACATGAACATCACCCAGGTCATTCGCGGCGACGACCACGTCAACAACACGCCGCGCCAGATCAACATCCTCAAGGCGCTGGGCGCCACCCTGCCGCAATACGCGCATGTGCCGATGATTCTGGGTGCCGATGGCGAGCGTTTGTCCAAGCGCCACGGCGCGGTAAGCGTGATGCAATACCTGGAAGACGGCTACCTGCCCGAGGCGCTGCTCAACTACCTGGCACGGCTGGGCTGGGCGCACGGCGACGACGAGGTGTTTTCCATGGCGCAGTTCGTCGCATGGTTCAATCTCGAGGCCATCAGCCGTTCCCCCGCCAAGTTCAACGCGGAAAAACTGCTGTGGATTAATCAGCAATACCTGAAAACTGCCGACAATGCGCGCCTGGCCGAGTTGACCACACCTTTCTTGCTGCGCGATGGCGGCGACCTTGCCAATGGCCCGCCACTCACCGAGGTTGTGCAGCTGCTGAAGGTACGCGTGAGCACCCTGGTGGAACTCGCCGACGCAGCGGTGCTGTTCTACCGTTATCTTGAGCCTTCCGCGGAACTGGTCGCACAACATCTGCCAGCGGAGGCGATTCCGGCGCTGAACGCGCTGGCCAGCCGCTTTATGGCCGTCGAATGGAAACGCCAGACTATCCAGGAAACGCTCAAGGCCGTGGTAGCGGAATCCGGGCTGAAAATGCCAAAAATCGCCATGCCGCTACGCGTGCTGGTCACGGGTGAGACACAAACGCCGAGCATCGACGCCACGCTGGAACTGCTTGGGCGTGAAACCGTGATATGCCGGCTGCAGGAACAATTGGCAAAACTTTCCGCCTAAATAGCTGTTCATAAGTATTCTGTTTTATTGTTATAATCTTGTGTCTTGACTTGAGACCGCCCCTAAATTTTTGTATCAGGAGATGAAGTATGGCTGATAAGCTGATGATTATTATGGTCAACACCGACCCCGCGAATGGCTCTGAACTGGGCGCGCCTTTCTTCCAAGCGACCGTTGCCGCCGCGATGGAATATGAAGTCGAAGTGATTCTGACCGCCCGTTCCGGCGAACTGGCCAAAAAAGGCGTGGCTGAAAAGCTGTTCGTGATGGAAGGCTCGCCCAAGAGCGTGTACGACTTCATCAAGGACGCTCACGAAGCCGGCGTGCATTTCAAAGTGTGCACCCCGACCCTGGAACTGTGGGGCGACGACCTGATCCCCGAGATCGAAGAAACCGTGGGCGGCGCCTACGTCATCCAGCAGGCCATGGATGAAGATGTCGTGACCCTGACCTACTAAGCGCAGGTTACCCCCCGACAAAAAGGCGGAGCCTGCTGCCCCGCTTTTTTGTTGCCTGCGATTTTCTAACTGCGCTGGTAAATGTCCTCAAAGCGCACAATATCATCCTCCCCCAGATACGCGCCCGACTGCACCTCGATCATGTGCAATGCAATCTTGCCCGCATTTTCCAGCCGGTGCGTACTGCCCAATGGAATGTAGGTGGACTGATTCTCGGTGAGCAGCAGCACTTCGTCATTACGCGTAACGCGTGCCGTGCCGCTCACCACTATCCAGTGCTCGGCACGGTGGTGATGCATTTGCAACGACAGTTTCTCGCCCGGTTTGACCATGATGCGCTTGACCTGAAAACGCTCCCCCGCATCAATACCTTCGTACCAACCCCACGGGCGAAACACACGGGTATGGTTGAGATGCTCGGTACGACGGTGTTGTTTCAGGTGCTCGACCACTTTTTTGACGTCCTGCACGCGGTCTTTGTGCGCCACCATCACGGCATCGCTGGTTTCCACGATCACCAGGTCGGATACGCCAATTACCGCGACCATGCGGCTCTCGGCACGGATCAGATTGTTGCTGGCACCGTCGTTGTAGATGTCACCGCGCATGACATTGCCAGCACGATCCTTGGCACCGATTTCCCACAGTGCCGACCACGAGCCGATATCGCTCCAGCCAATGTCGGCGGGCACCACCACGGCGTTACGGGTGCGTTCCATGACGGCGTAATCGATGGATTCGGAGGGGCAAGCCGTAAATGCCTGGGTATCCAGACGGACAAAGTCCAGATCACGCTGGCTGCTGTCCAGTGCCGCCTGGCTGGCGGCGAGAATATCCGGGCGGTAGCCGCGCAATTCATTGACAAACGCCGCAGCCTTGAACAGAAACATGCCGCTGTTCCAGAAATAATCGCCCGATTGCAGATAGCCCTGGGCGATTTCACGGCTGGGTTTTTCCACAAAACGCCCTACTGCAAACACACCGTCCAAATGGCTGTCCGCCGGGCCGCGCTGGATATAGCCATAGCCGGTTTCAGGCGCCTGTGGCACGATGCCGAAGGTCACCAGCTGACTAGCCTGGGCGGCATCCACGGCCTGGGCCACGGCGCGCTCAAATGCGTCCACATCTGCTATCAAGTGATCGGCCGGCAACAGCAGCATCAGGGCCTCGGCATCCCGCGCCATGAGTGCCAGCGCTGCGACTGCCGCTGCCGGTGCGGTATTGCGCCCGATGGGCTCGAGAAAAATAGTCTCGGGCGTGACCTCAATCGCGCGCATCTGCTCGGCCACCATGAAGCGGTGCTCATGGTTGCATACCAGCGTGGGCGGCGTGATGTCGGCGATACCGGAAAGGCGCAGCACGGTTTCCTGCAGCATGGTGCGCTCCGACACCAGCGGCAACAACTGCTTGGGCAACGCGGCGCGGGACAAGGGCCACAGGCGGGTACCGGACCCCCCGGAGAGAATGACGGGATGAATGCGCATGTTGGTTGTTTCCTCAATCAATTCAGTGAATTCATCAGCCTGCCCAAGCTGGGGAAAGGCATCCATGCGATACAGTCCGGCGCGCTGCATCGAGAGCAAGACATCTACGCTACGCGAACCAATGAAAACCGGCTGGCCAGTCAGCCAAACACATATCATGTCTCCTTTTCGGGCTTGTCCAAACACAGGCCCAACGCCGCATCCCAATCCGGCAATAGCAAACCAAAGCTGCGCAGCAGCTTGTCCCCGGCCAGCACGGAATTAGCCGGGCGCCTGGCCGGGGTGGGGTAATCAGTGCTTGGGATCGGGATCAGCTCAGGACGTTTGGCGCCCGCCTGGGTGGTTTGGTCGAGGATGGCCTGGGCGAATTGATACCAGCTCGCCCGGCCCCGGCTGCTGAGGTGGTAAGTGCCGTGCAGGGCTTCTTTACCCTGGCCAAACGGCTGTTGCGCCAGTATCTGCGCCGTGGCCTCGGCGATCATGCGTGACCAGGTGGGTGCGCCGTATTGATCGGCAACAATCCGCAACTGCTCGCGCTCCTTGAACAGGCGCTGCATGGTGAGCAGGAAATTGCCAGCGCGCAGGCCATACACCCAGCTGGTGCGCAGAATGAGGTGGGGAATGGCGGCAGCACGGATGGCGTTCTCACCTTCGAGTTTGGTCTGCCCATAGACGCCTAGCGGGTGGGTGGTGTCGTCCTCAGTGTAGGCACCGGGCTTGTTGCCATCGAACACATAATCGGTAGAGTAGTGAATCATCGCCGCGCCGAGTTTTGCCACCTCTTCGGCCATGATGGCGGGAGCAATGGCATTCACCGCACGTGCCAGTTCCGGCTCGGATTCCGCCTTGTCCACGGCGGTATGGGCGGCCGGGTTGACGATCAGGTTCGGGCGCAAGCTACGTATGAGGCTGCGGATGGCACCCGGGTCGGTCAGGTCAAGCTGGCTGCGGGTGGGCGCGCTCACCTTGCCCAAAGTCGCCAATGTGCGGCGCAACTCCCAGCCGACCTGGCCATTGACACCGGTGAGCAGGATATTCACGCAAACACCTCGCACTGCGCCAGCGGCAGGCCGGCGGCGTCCTTGGCGGCAAGTGCGGGTTCGCCGTGCAGTGGCCAGGTGATGCCCAGCGCCGGATCATTCCACAGCAGGCTGCGCTCGAACTGCGGCGCCCAGTAGTCGGTGGTTTTGTAGAGAAACTCTGCGCTGTCGGAGATCACCAGGAAACCATGGGCGAAGCCTTTGGGTATCCAGGCCATGCGTTTGTTTTCGGCGGACAGTTCCATCCCCACCCATTTGCCAAACGTGGGTGAGGATTTGCGCAAGTCCACCGCCACGTCATACACGCTACCACTAATGACGCGTACCAGCTTTCCCTGAGTATTTTGAATCTGGTAATGCAAGCCACGTAATACGCCCTTGGCTGAGCGCGAGTGATTGTCCTGCACGAAGTCGTCGGGGATACCGGCCCCGGTCATGGCGCGACGGTTGTAGCTCTCGTAGAAAAAGCCGCGCGCGTCGCCGAATACTTTGGGTTCGAGCACAAGCACGTCGGGGATTTCAGTGGGGATGATGTTCATGGTTAAAACAACCGTTCGTTGAGCATGGCCAATAAGTATTGGCCATAGGCATTTTTCTGCAAAGGCGCTGCCAGCCGTCCGACCTGGGCGGCATCAATATAGCCCTGGCGGTAGGCGATTTCTTCCGGACAGGAAATTTTGAGACCCTGGCGCTTTTCAATGGTCTGGATGAATAGCGATGCCTCCAGCAGGGATTCATGGGTGCCGGTGTCCAGCCAGGCATGGCCGCGCCCCATGACTTCCACCTGCAATTGCCCCATTTCGAGGTAATGCCGGTTAATGTCGGTGATTTCCAGTTCGCCGCGCGGAGATGGCTTGAGCTTGCGGGCGATATCGATGACCTGGTTATCGTAAAAATACAGGCCAGTGACGGCGTAGCGCGATTTGGGCTGGGCGGGTTTCTCTTCCAGGCTGATGGCGTTGCCTTGAGCGTCGAATTCAACCACGCCATAGCGTTCCGGGTCATGCACCGGGTAGGCAAACACCGATGCGCCAAACTGGCGGGCAGCGGCGGCGCGCAGGCCGCCGGAAAATTCATGACCGTAAAAGATGTTGTCGCCCAGTATGAGAGCGCTCGACGCATCGCCAATGAAATCCGCGCCAATGACAAAGGCTTGCGCCAGACCGTCGGGCGAGGGCTGAACAGCATAGCTGAGGCGAATCCCCCACTGGCTGCCATCACCCAGCAACTGCTCGAAACGCGGGGTATCCTGCGGGGTGGAAATGATGAGGATGTCCCGGATTCCTGCCAGCATCAGCGTGGTAAGCGGGTAGTAGATCATGGGCTTGTCGTACACCGGCAGCAATTGCTTGGAGACTGCCTGGGTCACGGGATATAGCCGGGTACCCGAGCCACCGGCCAGAATAATGCCCCTGCGCGCGCTCATGCCTGGCTCCCATACTGTTTTTCTACCCAGTGGCGGTATTCACCGGTGGCGATGTTGGCTACCCAGTCCGGGTTGGCCAGGTACCAGGCAACGGTTTTGCGAATCCCGGTCTCAAACGTCTCTTGTGGGCGCCAGCCCAGTTCGCGCTCGATTTTGTGTGCGTCAATGGCGTAGCGACGATCGTGGCCAGCGCGGTCCTTGACATGAGTGATGAGTTTTTCGTGAGGGGTGACGGGTGAACCCGGGTGCAGCGCGTCAAGCATGGCGCAGATGGTCCTGACCACATCGATATTGGTTTTTTCGTTGCAACCGCCAATGTTGTATACCTCGCCTGCCTTGCCCGCAGCCAGCACGGCGCGGATGGCGCTGCAATGGTCGCCGACATAGAGCCAGTCACGTACGTTAAGTCCGTCGCCGTAGATCGGCAGCGGCTTGCCGGCCACGGCGTTCATCATTACCAGCGGGATGAGCTTTTCCGGGAACTGGTAAGGGCCGTAGTTGTTGGAGCAGTTGGTAGTGAGTACCGGCAGGCCATAGGTGTGGTGATAGGCGCGCACCAGGTGGTCGGAGGCAGCCTTGGAGGCTGAGTACGGGCTGTTGGGTGCGTAGGCAGTGGTCTCGGTAAACGCGGCATCATCCGGGCCGAGGGAACCGTACACCTCATCGGTGGAAACGTGCAGGAAGCGGAATCCGGCCTTCTCTATCCCTTCCATTGCATTCCAGTAAGCGCGGATTTCTTCCAGAAAATGAAAAGTGCCGACGACATTGGTCTGGATAAAGTCTTCGGGGCCGTGAATGGAACGATCGACGTGGCTTTCGGCAGCGAAGTTGATGACGGCGCGCGGGCGATGTTCAGCCAAAAGACCTGCGACCAGGGCGCGGTCGCCAATATCGCCTTGTACGAAGAGATGGCGGGCGTCACCCTCAATACTGGCGAGGTTGTGCAGATTGCCTGCGTAGGTGAGTTTGTCGAGGTTGATGACCGGCTCGTCACTGTCCGCCAGCCAGTCCAATACGAAATTGGCACCGATAAAACCGGCGCCGCCTGTGATTAGAATCATGGTAATTCCCGGTTAGCCTTTATTTTATTTCCGGTAACCCGGCGCTGCTGTTCTCGGACTTGCTCTGTGCCATTTTTCCCAGGCTTGCAAACTCGCCCACGTATTCAATTTTTGCTGCATCCCGTAGTTTTTTGATGTCAGCGGTAGCGGCATCGCGCTGTCGGGCAGCAGCCAGATAACGCTCTATTAACGTATGTGCCTTGTCCAGGGTAATCGGTGCAGATTGTATGGAGGCTATCTGCAATACCGTTATCCCGTTTGCAGACGGTAACGCCAGTAACTGTCCATTCTGCATGGTCTGCATGCGCGGCACAATATTCATCGGCAATTGTTCCGCCGCTTTGACCTCGCTGCCGGTGCGGAACGGTATATTCTGGCTGCGCAGCCAGTCCACAAATTCGCCCAGATCATGGCTGGTTTCAAGACGTGAGTTGAGTACAGCGATCCTGCCCCTGGGGGCAGCGATGGCCAGTTCCTGCAGATTATAGATACGACGCTGACTGAACAACTCGGGATGCCGGTTGTAGTAGGCGCTGATGTCGGCTTCGCCAGGTTTGGCGACAGCCTGCCCTGCACGCTGCAGATAGGCCTGGGACAGCACCTGATTGCGCGCGGCCTCCAGCAATTGCTGCACAGCAGGATCCTGATCCAGTTTTTGCGCAGTGGCTTTTTGTACCAGAAGTTGCTGATCCACCAGTGCCTGCACTACCCGATTTTTAGCTTGCGGCGTCAAATCCTGCGCTGCCAGATTCAAGCGCGACAAAGCCAGGTCCAGTTGTGCGCTAGTGATAGCGGTGCCGTTCACGCTGGCGATGGCTGAAGACGGCGTTTCCTGCTTGCTGCAGCCGGCGAGCACTGTTCCCAGCATCAGCGCCAGCGCCATTTTATGCATAATTGGATGCGATTTCATTCGCGTCATCTCCCTGGATTGGTATGTTTTGTGGCGTGATTCACACCCGGCGTCCATGATGCGCAATTATCGGTTGTCTCACAAGCGCCAGCATATAGACCGATCGAATTACAAAATGGTAATGATCATAAAAAATGGCTGGCTCCCTCCGCGGAAGCCAGCCACTACGCTACCTGATGCAGGCAATATCTAGACAGCCACGTTTTCCTCGTCGAATGCCAGTTTGATTGTGCCGGATTCGTCCACGTCCACGACCACATGCCCACCATTGGCCAGACGGCCAAACAGCAATTCATCTGCCAGTGCCCGCCGTATCTCGTCCTGGATCAGCCTGGCCATGGGGCGCGCGCCCATCAACGGGTCAAAACCGCGTTTGCCGAGATGCGCCTTGAGCGCGTCGGTAAACGTCGCCTCGACCTTTTTCTCGTGCAACTGGTCTTCCAGCTGCATCAGGAATTTATCCACCACGCGCAGGATGACCTCCTGGGACAAGGGTGCAAACGAGATCATCGCATCCAGCCGGTTACGGAACTCCGGCGTAAAGGCACGCTTGATGTCTGCCATTTCGTCGCCGGTTTGTTTTTCCTGGGTAAAGCCAATCCCCGACTTGTTGAGCGACTCCGCACCCGCGTTGGTGGTCATCACAATCACCACGTTACGGAAATCCGCCTTGCGCCCATTGTTGTCGGTAAGCGTGCCGTGATCCATCACCTGCAACAGTACGTTGAATACGTCCGGATGCGCTTTTTCGATTTCATCCAGCAACAGCACCGCGTAGGGATGTTTGGTAATCGCCTCGGTCAACAGGCCGCCCTGGTCAAACCCGACATAGCCCGGTGGGGCGCCTATCAACCGCGACACGGCATGGCGTTCCATGTATTCGGACATATCGAAGCGAATCAGCTCAATGCCCATGATATACGCGAGCTGCCGCGCCACTTCGGTCTTGCCCACCCCGGTGGGGCCAGAAAACAGGAAAGAGCCGATAGGCTTCTGCGGATTACCCAAGCCACTGCGTGCCATCTTGATCGCGGCTGCCAGCGCATTGATCGCCTTATCCTGGCCAAACACCACGGTCTTGAGGTCGCGATCGAGGTTTTTCAGCGCATCGCGATCATCACTATTCACATTCTTGGACGGAATCCGCGCAATCTTGGCGATGATCTCTTCGATCTCGCGCTTGCTGATGACTTTCTTCTGCCGTGATTTGGGCAGGATACGCTGCGCCGCGCCGGCTTCGTCGATCACGTCGATTGCCTTGTCCGGCAGGTGGCGGTCATTGATATAGCGTGCCGACAGCTCGGCTGCCGTGGTGAGCGCCGACGCGGTGTATTTGATGCCGTGATGCGCTTCAAAACGCGATTTCAAGCCACGCAGAATCTCGACTGTCTCCTCGATCGAAGGCTCATTCACATCAATCTTCTGAAACCGCCGCGATAACGCATGGTCTTTTTCGAAAATGCCACGATACTCGTTGTAAGTGGTTGCACCGATGCATTTGAGTTGCCCGGATGAAAGCGCCGGTTTAAGCAGGTTGGAAGCATCCAGGGTGCCGCCCGAAGCCGCACCTGCACCAATCAGCGTGTGAATTTCGTCTATGAACAAAATTGCCTGCGGGTTTTCGTATAGCTGCTTCAACACGGCCTTGAGGCGCTGCTCAAAATCACCACGGTATTTGGTGCCTGCCAACAGGGCTCCCATGTCCAGCGAATACACCGTGCTGTCCGATAGAATATCCGGTACCACACCCTCAACGATACGCCGCGCCAGACCTTCAGCGATGGCCGTTTTGCCGACTCCGGCTTCACCCACCAGCAGCGGGTTGTTCTTGCGCCGCCGGCACAATGTCTGGATGACACGCTCCAGTTCCAGCGCACGGCCAATAAGCGGGTCTATTTTTCCCGCCAGCGCCTGCACATTCAGGTTCTGCGTATAGGTTTCCAGCGCCGTTGCGGGTGCAGCTTCCTCACCCGCCTCAGGGGTCGCCTCCGGGCGCGCAGTGCTGCCCTGCGGGACTTTGCTCACCCCATGGGAAATGAAATTCACCACGTCCAGACGCGATACACCCTGCTGATTCAGGAAATACACCGCGTGGGAATCCTTCTCGCCAAAAATGGCCACCAGCACGTTCGCGCCGGTCACTTCTTTTTTGCCTGACGACTGCACATGCAAAATGGCGCGTTGAATCACGCGCTGAAATCCGAGCGTAGGCTGGGTATCGACTTCCTCGCTTCCTGCAACGGTAGGGGTGTGTTCGGTGATGAAATCAGCCAGTCCACGACGCAGTTCGTCGGTATTGGTGCCGCACGCGCGCAACACCTCGGCGGCGGACGGATTATCCAGCATCGCCAGCAACAGGTGCTCGACCGTAATAAACTCATGGCGCTTTTGTCTCGCCTCCATGAACGCCATATGTAAACTAACTTCCAATTCCTGCGCAATCATCTAATTTTCCTCCATCACGCATTGCAGCGGATGCTGGTGCTGGCGGGCGAACCCGACCACTTGCTCTACCTTGGTTGCCGCCACATCGCGGGGGAATACGCCACACACTCCCATGCCGTCCCTATGTACTTTGAGCATGATTTGCGTAGCCTGTTCACGGCTCTTGTAAAAAAAGTTCTGAATCACAAGAACCACAAAATCCATGGGCGTGTAGTCGTCATTCAACAACATTACCTTGTACAAAGGCGGCGGCTTGAGTTTTGTTTCGCTTGCTTCCAGAACGGTGTCATCGCGGTGCTTGGTTGCCATGGCGCTGGATAGTTTCCGGATAGTCAGGAACCATTTTGACGACTGGCGCGAAATTTTCAAGTGCTATCCAGTAAAAAAAAATTTGCCTGGCACTTGCCAAATCAACTAGGCAGGCGTAAAAAGCAATCTGGAGTTTGGCGTCAAGGTTCCTGCAAGTCTGGTAATGCCGTTGTGCGATCTTGATTTTCAAACAGCCCCTGGCCGTTTTGGCCTGTTTTTATCAAGGAAGTAGCAATGGCAACTGGCACTGTAAAGTGGTTCAACGATTCTAAAGGCTTTGGGTTTATTACCCCGGACGACGGTAGTGAAGATCTTTTCGCTCACTTCTCCGCCATCAACATGGGTGGTTTCAAAACCCTGAAGGAAGGTCAAAAAGTCCAATTCGAGGTCTCCCAGGGCCCGAAAGGCAAACAGGCTTCGAACATTCAGCCTGCATAAATCGGCTCACCGATTACTTGAAAACGCGGAACCTGGTTCCGCGTTTTTTTCGCCTCGGGTTTTGAGTTCTGGCTTTTCAAAAGCGCTGTGCTACATTGAAATATCTGTAACACATCCATTTAAGGAGAGCAGAATATGCACATTCAACACCAGCCTGATGGTTCCCTGGTCCTGGACATGAGCCAGAAACAGGCGCGAGAACTCGCAAAAACCGTCATCCAGCACGCCGAAGATGCGCATACCGCACTGCTGGATTTTGCCTACCTGCTGAACGAAGCGCATTACGATGCGGAGAACCAGTTCCGGCAACCACCTCATGCCTGGGAACCGGGTGCGCATCAGCCTGGTACAGAATAGGGGGCTACCATGAACATTTCTGCACTCGACAAACAGACTGCCCAGATCAGTGTGTTGCCGACCGAGGCCGCGCATTTGCTGGAGGGCCTCGAAGCCATGCGCGACGAACTCGGTGAAATCGCCGACGAGTTAATCAGTCTGCTGCGCGGCAGTGGCATTGAACCACCACCCAAACCCGATCATGTTCGCACTGAATACGCCGGGCCTGAGTAAACTTACATGCGCGCGATCATCGCCTCGCCAAATGCTGAACAGGACACCTGCGTCGCACCGTCCATAAGGCGAGCAAAATCGTAGGTTACCGTTTTAGCAGCAATTGCACGCTGCATACTCGCGGTGATGATATCAGCGGCTTCCAGCCAGCCAAGGTGGCGCAGCATCATCTCCGCGGAAAGAATAATCGAGCCCGGGTTGACGTAATCCTGGCCCGCATATTTTGGTGCAGTACCATGCGTGGCCTCAAACATGGCGACTGAATCGGACAGATTGGCGCCCGGCGCAATACCAATGCCGCCCACCTCAGCCGCGAGCGCGTCCGAGATGTAATCGCCGTTCAGATTAAGCGTCGCAATCACGTCGTACTCATCCGGGCGCAACAGTATCTGTTGCAAGAATGCATCGGCAATCACATCCTTGATGACAATGCCGTTGGGCAGCCTGCACCACGGGCCGCCATCCATCTCCACCGCGCCAAATTCACGCCTGGCCAGTTCATAGCCCCATTTTTTGAAGCCTCCCTCGGTGAACTTCATGATATTGCCCTTGTGTACCAAGGTAACGGACTCGCGGCCATTGTCGATGGCATACTGAATCGCCTTGCGGATCAGGCGCTCGCTGCCCTGCACGGAAACCGGTTTGATACCAATGGCGGAAGTTTCCGGGAAGCGAATTTTCTTCACCCCCATTTCGCCTTGCAGGAAGGCGATGATCTTTTTCACCTCATCCGAGCCAGCTTGCCACTCCACCCCGGCGTAAATATCCTCGGTATTTTCGCGGAAGATCACCATATCCACTTTTTCCGGCGCTTTCACCGGACTGGGCACGCCATCGAAGTAACGCACCGGGCGCAGGCAGACATACAAATCCAGCAACTGGCGCAACGCCACATTCAGGGAGCGCATGCCACCGGAAGTCGGCGTGGTCAACGGCCCCTTGATGGAGACGACGTATTCGCGCACGGCGGCTACCGTTTCATCGGGTAACCAGTTGTCGCCACCATAGACCTTGACGGCCTTTTCGCCCGCATACACTTCCATCCAGGCGATACTGCGCCTGCCACCATATGCCTTGGCCACGGCCGCATCCACCACGCGACGCATCACCGGGGTGATATCCACACCGGTACCATCACCTTCGATGAAGGGAATAACCGGCTGATCGGGGACATTGAGCGAAGCGTCAGTGTTGATCGTGATTTTTTCGCCGTGAGTCGGCAGCTGTATATGCTGGTACATGATTACCCTATTTCAACAAGTTAGAATGGCCGCTTTACATTCAGCGATAGCTGGTACAGATGAGCCGCATTGTATTGTTCAACAAGCCCTACGGGGTCATTTGCCAGTTCAGCCCGGACGGCAAGCACCCCACGCTCAAGGATTACATCCCTATTCCCGGCATTTATCCTGCCGGGCGGCTGGATACAGACAGCGAAGGGCTGCTCATTTTAACCGATGATGGTGCGCTACAACATCGCCTCGCGCATCCCAGCCGGAAATTGCCGAAAACCTATTGGGTACAGGTGGAGGGCATACCCGATAGCGCCGCGCTGCAAGCCCTGCAAGGCGGCGTCAACCTGGGAGATTTTGTCACCTTGCCCGCCCAGGCACGTTCCATCTCTGAACCTGTGGGTCTGTGGACGCGCAATCCGCCCATTCGAGAACGCAGAAATATCCCCACCAGCTGGATTGAACTCGTTCTGAAAGAAGGAAAAAACCGCCAGGTCAGGCGCATGACGGCCAAAGTCGGCTATCCCACCCTGCGCCTGATTCGCAGTCAAATCGGCCTGTCCACATTGGCAGCACTGATGCCCGGCGAGTACCGCGCTGCGACCGCCGCGGAAGTCGCCACATTAATTTAATCACGGGTATGTCAACCGACTGTAATTAAGCTGCGTTAGTTGCCGTGACACATGCTGTTTTGTGTTACCAAAAAACCATTGATCAATTGTTTTTATAAGGAAGTCAAAATGAACAAACTGCTGTCCGCTCTGCTGGTTGCCGCTTTCGCTGCTGTTTCCTTTTCTGCTGTTGCTGCTGATGCTGCAGCGCCTGCTGCTGATGCGCCTAAAGCTGAAGCTGCCAAACCTGCTGTGAAAAAACACCACGCCAAAAAGCACGTTGCTAAAAAGCACCACGCTAAAAAAGAAACCAAAAAAGAAGAAAAGAAAGAAGAGTCTAAAGAAATGAGCCCTGCTGCCAAATAATCAGGCGCAGTGTGCAGGAGGGCAGGGATGATCCCTGCCCTTTTTTATTGTCGACTCACGCTGACACCTGACGCGCCGCCAGTCGCTCAGCCCCCAGCAGCCCCACCTCGGTATTCATCACCAGATACAGCGGCACCGTTTCCAGCAAGCTGCGGTAACGCCCCTTGTCCAGAAAACCCGCAACAAAGCCGCCTTGCGCCATCTGCGTCGCCAGTTTGGCGGCAACCCCTCCCGCTACGTACACCCCGCCGCGTGACAAAGACAGCAGCGCGAGGTCACCGGCAAAGGCGCCATATGCCCGGATAAACATGGCCAGCGCGTGACTGGCGGCAACGTCCGTATTGGATTGCGCCGCTTCGGCAATCGCCGCGGGTGGGTCTGCCGATTCCAGCAGCACCGGCGGGTGTTGCCCATACTCGCAGACAAAGGCGTAGATATTGGCGAGCCCGGGACCGGACACGACACGTTCCACACACACCTGCCCATAGCGCCGCCGCAAAAAACGCAGCAGCTCGATTTCCATCTCGGTGCCGGGGGCAAAATCCACATTGCCGCCCTCGGTGGGCACGACAATCTCGCCCTCCCCGCACGGGAATACAAACCCCACACCCAGCCCGGTACCTGCCCCCAACACCGCACGGGCAGCACCGTCTTGCGCGGCACCGGCCTGCAAGACGCGCAGATCCTCGGGTGGCAGCGCAGCAATACCATGACCAACAGCGGCAAAATCGTTGAGAATCCGTACCGAAATTATCCCGAAGCGCCTGCCAATTGCACTGCCATCCACAAACCACGGCAGGTTGGTGAGCCGCGCGGCGTTGTCCTTGACCGGCCCGGGCACACCAAAGCAGGCCGCAGCAATGGCCGGCGCATCCAGCAAAAACTGCGCTAGCAGCGCTTCAAAATCCGGGAAATCGGCACTGCTGAAGCGCTGCTCCCTGACCAGGACACAGCCTATGGCATCAATTCTGGACAATCGCAGCAACACCTTGGTGCCGCCCACATCACCGGCCAGAATATGCTTGGGTTTACTCACTCAAATACATCTCCGGCTCCCAACCCAAGGCCTTGGCGCGTTCAATGGCTGCGGCATGGATGCGCGCGTGCCGCTCACGCAGCTCGGGTGGCAGATTGGAAGCAAGGCAGCCGTATTTATCCCATTCCGCCTGGGTTTTGTCATACACCATCTGGATACGACTCACATCCCAGCCAACACAGGTCTCGGTCTCCGGCAGAATGCCGAACAGCCACGCGTCCTTGACAATTGCACCCATTGCACTCATGCCGCCGTATTGATCCTGGTCTATACCTACGTAGGTTTTCCGCATTGCGACTCCAAATATATAATGACGAATGCGGTATTCTACGCCTATGCACACATTTGAAACCCTGCCTTTCGCCAACAGTTTTGCCGCGCTGCCGCACATTTTTTATAGCGCGGTTACGCCCACACCGCTAGCCCATCCCCATCTGGTGAGCTTCAACGCCGATGCCGCGGCGCTAATCGGGCTGGATCCCGCCCAGGCACAGCGCCCGGATGCCCCGGCTTATCTGTCCGGCACCGCACACCTCTATGGTGCGCAACCCGTCGCGGCGCTCTACGCCGGGCATCAGTTCGGCTATTTTGTACCGCAGCTGGGCGATGGCCGCGCCATCCTGCTGGGCGAAGTGCAAACGCCGCACGGCGGCTGGGAATTGCAGTTGAAAGGCGCCGGCCTGACCCCCTATTCGCGCAATGGCGATGGCCGCGCGGTATTGCGCTCCAGCATCCGCGAATACCTGTGCTCGGAGGCCATGCACGGGCTGGGCATCCCCACTACGCGCGCACTGTCCATCGTCGGTAGTGCCGATGAGGTGTACCGCGAACAAGTTGAGACTGCCGCCGTGGTGATGCGCATGGCACCGAGCTTCGTGCGCTTTGGTTCGTTTGAGGTATTTTTTTATCGCAGTCAACCAGACGCCATACGCATCCTCGCCGACTACGTCATCGCGCGGCATTACCCGGAACTGCTGGATGCGTCCGACAAATACCCGCGTTTCCTGCGCGCCGTGGTGCTGGCCACCGCGCGCCTGATGGCGCAATGGCAGGCAGTCGGCTTTGCCCACGGCGTGATGAACACCGATAACATGTCCATTCTTGGCCTCACGCTTGACTATGGCCCGTTTGGCTTTCTCGACGCCTATGATCCCGGCTATATCTGCAACCACTCCGACCAGGGCGGGCGCTACGCCTTTGACCAGCAGCCCGACATCGGCTCGTGGAATCTCACCCGTCTGGCGCAGGCGCTCACCCCGCTGATGGAAGTTGACGCCGCCAAGGAGGCGCTCAACATCTATCCCGCGGCCTTTGCCACCCGCTACATTGACCTGATGAGCGCCAAACTGGGCATAGTGCCCGGCAAGGACAACGTGCCGCTCATCACCGGTGTGCTCGACATCCTGCACAGCAACCATGTGGACTACACGATTTTCTGGCGCGCGCTGTGCGGTTTCGACTCCTCACCGGATGCCACCAACGCACCATTGCGCGACCTGTTTCCGGATCGCGCCGCCTTCGATGCCTGGGCAATCGGCTACCGCGCCCGCCTGCAAGCGGAAAACAGCCAGGATACGGCGCGCCACGACGCCATGTACCGCGTCAACCCCAAATACATCCTGCGCAACCACCTGGCCGAAATCGCCATACGCCGTGCGTGCGACCACCACGATTTCAGCGCAGTCGAGCGCCTGCTCGATCTGCTGCGCCGTCCTTTCGACGAGCAGCCGGAAAACGCAGCCTACGCCAGCGCGCCGCCTGATTGGGCGAGCCACATCAGCGTGAGCTGCTCATCGTGAACTCTGCCGCCCCGCTTGCCTGCGCACTCGTCCTGCTGGCGGGGTGCAGCACCCAGATCATGCAACGCGACGGCAAACCTCTGCTCAACAAAGACTACAGCTTCAGCGACATCGTCAAATCCAGCACCGACATGGTGACTGAAGCCCACCAGCATGCCGCCCTTGACCCCCTGCGCGTGCTGGCCGAAAAGCTCTATAAGCGCAACCCGCGTGAACTGCGCAAATCCGGCATGACACGGGACGCCGCGCTCAACCGCCTTGCCGCCCTGCCCTATACCAGCGACTTTGCCGAACTGCAAGGCAGACGCGGCGCCGGTGCCGTATTCCTCGCGTTCGATCCAGATTACCGCGGCGACCGCGTGCTCGCCTACATGGCGGGGCTTTCCGACATGATCATGGCCGCCTACAACAACAAAACCGAGTTTTTCGTACTCGATGACCTCGACCCGCAAAAACTCTACAACAGCGCGCGCAACACCGAAACCGCCGCCTGGAAACTCGCCACCGCGCGCGATGCAGAGGGCAGGCTGTACCTGATCTCCAACAGCATGGACACAGCGGGCAGCAATCTGAGTTTCGAGCGCGAATTCGGCAAACTCATCGCGGAGCAGGACACCCTCGCCAAAATCATCGCCGACAAAACCAACCGCAGCATCAACTGGTTCGTGCAGACTGCCGGAGCAATGGTATTCTTGCCACTTTGATTACCTGCCCTGCACCGGCATTCCACCCAGCAAGCGACCTCATGAATACGCCCCCCGACAATGACAGCCTGCCTCTTTCCCCCGACGAGATTGCGGCCTTCGCCGAGCTGCTGGACGCAATTGGCGACCGAACCGATTTTCCGCTCGAACTGGAGGCACTGGATGGCCTGATTTGCGCACTCCATTGCGCACCGCGCCCGATTGAGCCGGGCGAATACCTGCCTGCGCTATTGGGCGAAGATTACATGGCGGCATTTTCCAGCACGACGCAATGTGCCGAATTCATGGGCTTTTTCAACCGGCGCTGGCATGACGTGGGCGCGGCGCTGGCACAGCCAGTCGAGGACTTAACCGAACCGGGGGCGCTGGTGCCACTGCTCAATGACTGGGAGGCCACCCTGGCCGAGATGACCCGCGCGGAGCAGACTGAAGTGACAGCGCTGGAGATTGCCTACACCGGCATGGCCTGGGCGGAAGGCTTTGTATGGGGGGTGGAACACTGGGAAGACGAGTGGACATTGCCCGCCGGGCATGCGCTGGAAGATGTACTGGATGCGCTGCTCGACCCGTTTTATATCCTGACCATTCCGGACGCAGAGCAAGCCACGCACGAACGCGAGCACACCCGTCAGGAATGGATAGGCGCAGCCATTCTGGCCGCCCACGATTTGCGTGGATTTTGGCAACGTGTGGCAGACTACGCACCGTCTGCACCCCTGCGCAATACACCCAACCCGGGGCGCAACGATATCTGCCCGTGCGGCAGCGGCAAGAAATTCAAAAAATGCTGCGGTGCGCCGGAAAAATTACACTAAATAAAACTCGCCCAGGAGCCTGAAATTGAAAAGCCTCATATTGACCAGTATTGCATTAGTCACATTAATCGCCTGCGGCAGTGCAAATGCGACCAGCCCCGTTAACCGTGCCGTAAAATCGGTCCAATCCACCACTGACAGGAGCAGCACAATGGCAACCACCACCGCATCCGGATTGATTTATGAAGACCTCGTTGAAGGCACCGGCGCCACCGCGACTGCCGGCCACACCGTGGTCGTGCACTACACCGGATGGCTGACCAATGGCACCAAATTTGATTCGAGCAAGGATCGCAACGAGCCGTTTGAGTTCCGCCTCGGCGCCGGACAGGTGATTCGCGGCTGGGATGAGGGCGTGGCCGGAATGAAGGAAGGCGGCAAGCGCAAGCTCACCATCCCCGCCCAGCTTGGCTACGGTGCACGCGGTGCAGGGGACGTGATCCCGCCCAATGCGGTGCTGATTTTTGATGTGGAACTCATTAAGGTCAAGTAAAACTGCGTCATCCAGGATTTGATCCGGGCTGCTTTTTCCAGGCTTAAATATTTCCTTGAAAAAACAGACCGACGATGGAGGATAAAAATGTCAAGACAGCATCCCATAATCGCTGTTACCGGTTCGAGTGGTGCGGGCACCACTACAGTACGGCGCGCCTTTGCTGATCTGTTCCGGCGGCTGCGGATTCAGGCCGCATGGATACAGGGCGACGGATTCCTGCGCCATGAGCGCACCGTCATGCGCGCTAAAATCGACGCCGCCACAGCCCAGGGCAAGCGCTTCAGCCATTTTCATCCGGATGCCAATCTGCTTGACAAGCTCGAAGCGTTGTTTCGCGAATATGCGCAATCCGGCACCGGCATGACCCGCAACTACGCCCACGACGACGCCGAGGCAGCGCACTTCGGCACGCAGTCCGGGCATTTCACGCCGTGGCAGGCGCTACCCGCCAATACCGATTTGTTGTTTTACGAGGGACATCATGGCGGGTTTTCGCAGCCGGGCAGCAAAACCACCAGGCGCATACAGATTGCCGAACAGGTGGATTTGCTGCTGGGTGTAACCCCCTCGGTAAACCTGGAGTGGATACAAAAAATCCATCACGACTGCGGCCGCAGCGGCTGTGACGAGCATCTGGTGATTGACACCATCCTGCATCGCATGCCGGATTATGTGGATCATATCGTGCCGCAATTCGCACGTACCCACATCAATGTGCAGCGTGTGCCACTGGTGGATACCTCGCATCCATTCGTCGCACGCGACATTCCAGGGGCGGACGAAAGCATCGTGGTGATTCACCTGCGTGATCCATGGCGTTTTGATTTTCCGAAATTATTGAAAAAAATAGACGGCGCGCAAATGACGCGCCGCAACACCATGCTGGTTCCGGGCGGGAAAATGACGCTGGCAATCGAGATGATTTGCACGCCGCTGATTGCCGCGATGATCGCTGAGCGCGATCCGGTATCGGGCTAACGCTCTTCCGGGGGTGCGATATGCGCTTCGTAGTGGCGGCGAAACAGGGCTTCCAGGTCATCAATCACCGCAACAGCAGGTACCCCGTGGATAACGTGGCGGGTCATCTGGTTGGAAGTTTCGTGCAGCAGCCTGTTGCGCTCCAGCATGGGATAAGTCGCCATCAGGCGCTTGATGGCCTTGACCACCGATTCCTGCGCCGGGCGCTCTATCGGTAATGGCTGGACAGGTTCGGTAGCCGCTGCCACTTCACCGCGCGCCGCCAAAAACGCGGCAAAATCAAGCAGTGTTTCGCGCTGGTTCTCAGTCAGGCCGCGAAACTGCTGCAGCAGTTTTTTTTCATTCTGGGTCATCGGTTTTCACCACATGGAGGCTGAATACCGGCATTTTCCGATGCTCGGTCATCAAGTCAAGTGCGGAGACCAGCGCCAGCGACACCTCGGCAGTGTTCTTTTGTGTCTGCACCCAGTGCGCACGTGCCTGCTCCAGCAATTCACCGATATTGTCCGGCAGCGGGCGGTTGTCTTCCATGATCATGTCTTCGATCATGCCGGGTTTGATCTCGGGGCGGAACAGCATGGCATAGGTGAGTTCGTCCGGGTGAATGGCGAGCCAGTTGCCGTTGTCATCCACCACGATGGGGTCAATCCCGGCGGGCAGGTCGGCGCTGCCGTTGTACATCACCAGCATGGTCTTGCCATCCACTGCGTTGGCCAGCAGGTCGTCGCGCCCCGCCTCGGTTTTATGACAGGTGGTGAAGTACGCATTGAAGTAAGGTTCCTCATGCACCATGCCGCCTTCGTATTGCACCACGACCAGCGCGCCAAAGCCGATGCCGACAATCGGCCGCTTCATCCGCTTGAACAATCCGATCAGGCGCATTTCATCGTCTATCCACGGACAGGCCTCGCTGTCCGTAACCGGATACGCTCCGCCCAGCAGCCACAGTGCGTCGTGCTGGGTGGCAGTTCCGGGCAGATCCGCCCCCAAAAACGGACGCTGGTACTGAAAGCCGATGTCGCGCGATTCGAGCTGCTTTTCGATTGGACCGAGAAATTCCGAATAGGAGTGTTGCACCACCATGAACCGTTTCATTTTTATTTTTACCTGCCGTGTTTTACTTATTTCGTGGACTTGGCCGAGGGACTAATGAGACAGGTATCCACAAAATCAAGGAAAGACTGGAGCAATTTGGAGCGGAATTTTTCCTGCGCATAGACCAGCGTCAATTGCCGGCGCAGCGGTTTATCCAGCGGCACGGCTACCAGATCGCCCAGCTTGAGCTCTTTAATCACCGTGGAACCCGATACGATCGCCACCCCCAGCCCGGCCTCGACTGCACCCTTGATAGCCTCGCGGCTACCCAGTTCCATGACGATATTGAGATCCTCGGGCGGCATCCCGTTATCACGGAAATACTGGTCAATCACTTCCCGCGTGCCGGATCCGAGCTCGCGGCTGATGTAGGGAATCTCGGCTAACTGGCGTGGCGCAATTTTAGCCAGTTTGGCAAAGGCATGACCCGGCGCGCAGATCAGCAACAACTCGTCCTCACAGCATGCCGCTGTAGTCAGGTTGGGGTGATGCGAAGGCGCTTCGATCAGACCCACGTCCAGGGTGTGATCATTTACCCGGTTTTCGATGGTTTCCGAATTGGCGACGGTGAGCCGTGCCTGCACCTGCGGAAACTTGGCTTTGAAATCGCCCAGTATGCGCGGCAGCATGTATTCCGCGATGGTGGTGGACGCACCTATCATCAATGGCCCGCTCATCTGCCCGGTCATTTCGGCCATGCGTGCTTCCATCTCGGCATTGAGGTCGAGAATTTTCTCGGCATAGTACATCGCCAAATCACCCGCCGGGGTCAGCGCGATCTTGCCGTGGGTACGCTCAAACAAACGTGTGTTGAGGTGCTCCTCGAACTGTTTGACCTGAAACGTTACCGCCGGCTGGGTCATGAACAACAGTTCAGCCGCTTTGGTGAAGCTCAGCTGCTTGGCGACAGTGTAGAATACTTGAATACGGCGATCAGCCATGGGTATGCGGACTTGAACAAGGATAATCCGTTATTCAATCACAATTTCTAGGGCGAAGATAGACGGCTTGTATGAGTGACGCATGGAAACACCTTGATCTGGAGGGCGAAGGGCTGCAAAGCGCGAACCTGCGCCTGGTACAGCTAATGAAACGGCGCCCCAGGGCTTACGGTCTCCTCGCACTGTTTCCGCTCGGCCTGCACCGGGCTTATCTGGAGGATGTTCGTGGCGCCTGGATTTATCGCGCCGCCAGCGTTGCCACGCTGGCGGCATGGTGGTTCGGCCAAGGCTGGGTTGCACTGGTCATTGCGGGACTTACCGTGAGTTTTGCGGTATACGATATCCGCTGGATCGAGGATCGCGTGGCTACCCTCAACAAGGTACTGCGCATGATGGTTTATAAAGGCAAACATAGCGCCGCAGCCCCCAAAGGATTCCGTGGTCGCTACACGGACGATGATCTCGACGGCTACCTCAGGGTGAAGGAACAGGAACGCGGGGGCCATGTTTTGCCGGGCAAAGACCCGGCTCTCAATAGCCGCAGCCGCGCCCCCTCTTTCGCCGAACAGGAAGCCATGCTCAAGGCACTGGCTGAATCCAGACAAAACGACAAGTCGCAATGATGCCGGGCGCGGTATGAACCCGGCAACATTGCCACCCCCTAACCAGACGATTTACCGCAACACGATGCTTGCATGAACCTGGGCTTTTACATCATCCTCAGCGCACAGTTTTTGTCTGCGCTGGCTGACAACGCACTGCTGTTTGCCGCTATTGCCCTGCTCCAGGATTTGAGCGCGCCGTCCTGGCACACCCCGGTGCTGCAGGAATTCTTTGTGATTTCCTATATCGTGCTGGCGCCTTTTGTCGGCGCGTTTGCCGATGCGCTGCCCAAAGGGCGTGTCATGTTCATCAGCAACAATATCAAGCTTATCGGCTGTTTTGCCATGCTGGCGGGTTTGAATCCCCTGTATGCCTACGGCATCGTCGGGTTCGGCGCTGCGGCCTATTCTCCTGCCAAATATGGCATCCTTACCGAATACCTGCCACCCGCCCAGCTGGTTGCCGCCAATGCCTGGATGGAGGGCGCCACCGTGGCCGCCATCGTGCTCGGGGCCATCCTCGGCGGACTGATGCTCAATGCCGATATTTCCGGGCATATCCTCATGCATCTGCCCTTTCTGGGTGACATCAGCGTGGCCAAGCTCGCCATTGTGCTGATTACGCTGCTGTATATTGCCGCTGCGCTGGCTAACCTGTTCATCCCCTGCATCGCCATGGACCATCGCCCTCCCAAACGCAATCCGCTGTTTCTGCTGCACGACTTCTGGCACAGTTTCAAGCTGCTCTGGCGCGACCCGCTCGGCCAGGTCACGCTGGCCGTCACCACGCTGTTCTGGGGCGTGGGTGCCACCTTGCGCCTGGTCATCCTCACCTGGGCCGGACTGGTACTCAAATACGATATGCAAAAAGCTACCCAACTCACCGCCGTTGTGGCCGTGGGCATCGCCATTGGCTCGGTGCTGGCGGGGCGCTACATCAAACTGCAGGATTCAATCAAGGTACTGCCTGCCGGTATCGTAATGGGCTTTGTCGTTATCGGCATGATGTTTGTCAGCGACCCGCTCATCGCTGCCGGGCTGCTGATGGTGATAGGCGGGCTGGGCGGCTTTTTCGTGGTACCGATGAACGCCCTTTTACAACATCGCGGCCACCTGCTGATGGGTGCGGGTCACTCCATCGCCGTGCAGAATTTCAACGAGAACCTCTCCATCCTCGTTCTGCTTGGCTTCTACGCACTGATGGATCGCGCTGGCTGGCCGATGGACTGGATCATCATTGCGTTTGGCGGCTTTATCAGCCTGTCGATGCTGGCGATTCAGATACGCTTTCGCCGCATTGGGGGAGTCGAGCACATTTAAGCGCTGAGTGGATGGCGCCTGCATGGCAGGCTGGACAGGCGCTTTCCTCGGCGACAAAAAACCAAGCTAGTGTTGCATAAAAAATTTCAACTTCACATCTCCCGCTTCAATCAGGTCATTTTCCTGAAGTAGCCATGGCTGGGTACCGATGGATTTTCCGTTTACCCGTGGGTGTTTCTTGCCTTCCACATGGGTCACATAATAGCCGTGCGGGCGACGCGAAATCATGACCACCTGCATCCCCGGCTGACCAAAAGTTTTCAGAGGGCGGCTAATCAATATTTCCTCCCCTGGTTGCGGCCCCTTCATGTTTTTCACGCCGCCCAACGGAAAACCGGTTTTCACTGAACGAGCAGAAAATACGGCAGTTGCCAATTGTGGCCTGGCCTGCAGTGTCCCGGGTTCTGGCAATTCATCCGCTTCCGGCTGCACCGCTTTCATGATCATCGTCTTGTCGAAATCCATGTCCGACGTTGCACGCTGATTGATATATTTCAGCTGGTAAGCACTCAATTCGATCACATCGTTATTCTGCAGGATGTGCTTCGCGACTTTTTTCCCGTTGACCAGAATACCATTGGTGCTTGTCGCGTCCTCCAGCACATGGTCATTGCTGATGGTGACGATCACAGCGTGTATATTGCTGACGCCCGGGCCATCCAGAAAAATGTCGCTATCCGATTTGCGGCCAATTGTAAACCGTTCCTTGTCGAGAAAATAATGCCCCTCGACCACCCCTTCAAAACTTACAACTAATTTCGCCATAGCGTATTTATCCTGGAAGATTTCAGCCAGTCGAATAATCTGTCCATGAGGTGATGCTCCCCGGTGCCACCATTCCTCACCTTGGCGATAAGCACCGAGACATTATCATGGCCGCCGTTATCGTTCGCCATCTGTACCAACTGACTCGCGGCAAGGGGAAGATTGGCCCGCAATTCGCTCACCGCCAGTTCAATATCGGCGTCATCCACCATGTCGTTCAAACCATCTGAGCACAATAGATAAATATCGTTTGGCTGCACATTATGTTCGCTGACATCCACCTTGATTTCCGCTTCGACCCCCAGCGCACGCGATACCAGGTTGCGATTATGGGAAACCTTGGCATCTTCGGAAGAAATCAGGCCCATTTCCACCTGCTCCTGGAGCAGCGAATGATCATGTGTCAGCAGTTCCAAACGCCCTTGACGCAGACGATAGAGGCGCGAATCTCCTACATGAGCGATGGTCGCCAAGCCATGGTGGAACAGAATGAGCACTATGGTTGTTCCCATCCCGGTATATTTATTATCCGTTTGAGCGGTTTTGTAAATGGCCAGATTGGTTTTTTCGATTGTGGATTTAACCGCCATGGATTCGGGCGAAAGCCGGGCGGATTGTATCGGTGACGGCGCCATCTCGTTTAGCATTCGTTTAAGATAATCCATCACCAGACCGGTGGCGATGGAGCTCGCCACATCACCGGCTTTGTATCCGCCCATGCCGTCGGCAAGCACCAGCAATCCGAGATTACTGTCGGCAGCGATGCTGTCTTCGTTGAAAGAACGGATTGCGCCAGCATCGGTGGCGCTGGCGACTTCTAAATGAAAATGGCTGCGCGCTGTCATACTTCTATAAACCCCTGTTTCGTATGGTAAGGATGACCAGCATCCAACATTTTTCAAATGTTGCCATGCGTTAATTTCACTATGATTTTTACTGGCTCATTCTCTCATCAGCTTCGGAAAAGAAGCAATACAGACCCTCTCAGACAGTGAATGTTTATAATTCACTAAAGATATCTGCGCCCAGGCCGTTCTTACCGATATTGAGAAATGCCGACGAACACCGGTTGCTATATTTGCCCCCAATCCAGGCTTCGATCCCACCCCTTATTTCATTCAAATGCAGCATCCAATGGCAACTGAAAAATCAACTGAAAAACTGGGCCGCTACGAAATTCTCTCTGAGCTTGGCCAGGGTGCCATGGGTATTGTTTACAAGGCAATCGACCCGCTCATAGATCGTACCGTTGCCATCAAGACCATCAAGCTCGATCTTTCAAGGGATGAACTCGCGAATTTCGAGGAGCGTTTCTACCGGGAAGCCAAATCCGCAGGTCGCCTCAATCACCCCAATATCGTTACCATCTATGATGTAGGCAAAACAGACCACATCGCTTACATGGCGATGGAGTTTCTGGAAGGTCAGTTATTAAAAGAAGTTCTGGATGTGCATACCGCGCTGTCCATCGACAAGATTGCCGACATCGCCGCCCAGGTTGCGGATGGATTGGCATACGCTCATGAAAACGGGATTGTCCACCGCGACATCAAACCCGCCAATATCATGCTGGTGCGCGGCGCCGTTGTCAAAATCACCGATTTCGGGATAGCACAGATGCCCACCGGTTCCAGAACGCTGGCGGGAACGGTATTGGGGTCTCCCAGATACATGGCACCGGAACAGGTGGTCGGCAAGGCCGTAGACGGCCGCTCGGATTTATTTTCGCTGGGTGTGGTGCTGTATGAGATGCTGACGGGCGAATCTCCTTTCAATGGGGACAACATCAACACCACCATGTACCGCATCGTGAATGAAGCCCCTACCCCGCCTAAAACGCTGACTCCGCGCATACCGGATGTGTTTAACCACATTGTCGCTAAAGCCCTGGCCAAACACCCCGCCGAGCGCTATCAAAGTGCCAGGGAACTGGCACGCGACCTGAGAAATTACAAAGGCCTGTCCATACCGGTATCAGCACCCGCTACGCCCGATCAGCCCCGAACCCTGGACCGCAAAGCCAGGCCCGGAAACAACGTAGGCGAGGAAACCATTTTTCTGAACCCGATAGCCGGTGGCCTGATCGGCAATAAAACGGTTACTGGCGACGTTGCAACAACACAAACGCAAACCACTGCCACTCCTGCCAGCGGCCCTTTTTTCTGGAAGAGTAAAAAAATCCTGCTGGCAGCGATCATGATTTTGCTTCTGGCTTTTACCCTTACTGTTATGCGGGGCAGACCTGCACATCAAGAGAAATTATCGTTGCCCGGGCAAACTGCTGTCACCCCGGCACCCGCACGCGCCGAAAAACCCACCGAAAACGTAGCGCAGGCAGACGATGCTTCCCTGAATAGCAAATTGTCAAAAGCAGCACCGCCTGTCCCTGAACCACAAACTCCGGCAACTCCAGTGACCATACCGAGTGTTAACACACCACACCATAAAACGCTGAAACACAAGATTATCCCTCGTGAAACGCTGGCAACCCCGCCTGATGCCACCGCACCAAGCGGTGATGCGCTGCTCAGTTTTGCTGTTACCCCATGGGGTGAAGTGTATGTGGATGGGAAGAAAGTAGGTGCCTCGCCTCCCCTCAAGGAACTAAAAGTGCCAGCCGGCAAGCACACAATTGAAATCAGGAACTTGAATTTTGCCCCCTACTCGGAAACAATAGATTTAAAAACCGATTCAACCAAAAAAATTAAATACATTTTTAAATAGAGGTCGCCTGTGCCAATTCGATTGTTGTTTCTGCTCTTGCCAGTTGTATTTCTTGCAACCGCCTGCTCGTCCACCCCCATCAGAGATATGGGGCTAGACAAATTGGCACCCCGCAAAGCGGAACAGGAACTTTCCGCGGGACTTAAAAATTACGAAAATGGCCATTACCAGATGGCCGCAAAGTATCTGCAAAATGCCCTGAATAACGGACTGACATTTAAGAGCGATCAAGTGACAGCGCATAAATATCTGGCGTTTATAGATTGCGTTTCTGAACGGGAAAAACAATGCCGGGAACAGTTCAAGAGGGCGCTGGAGATCAACCCCGGCTTCGAATTGAGCGCCGCTGAGGCAGGCCATCCCATTTGGGGGCCCGTCTTCCGCAAGGTGCAGGCAGAACAGAGCCAGCAAAAAAGGTAAAGCCTGAACAGCCGATGGCTATTCCGTCCGTTGATACATTTTCAGATAAGCCGTTTTTTCCAGCGGTGGCAACTTCGCTACCGCCAGCACGTCATCCAGATGCGCTGGTGTGCTCACACCCACCAGCGTCGTGCCTACCCCGGGTGTCGAGCGGTTGAACTGGAGCGCGCGCTGGGCGTGATTCTGCATCATGGGCATGGCCTGAATCACAGCGTCCATGGCCTGGCTGGCGAGATGCCCCTTGAACAGAGTGTGGCTGGCCATGAGATAAACGCCCAGCTGGTGTGCGGCCTGAATGGTGGAGCCGATATTGCCCTGACCGGTAGTCTGGCTGAAGCGGGTAAAACCTTCCTGCATGACCTGGTTGAACGGCATTTGCACCACCTTGAACTGGTGCTTGGCCTGGTCGTCTTTCCAGATCGCACGCGCGGCTTTTTCAGCGTGGCCCTGCATGGAGGTGATGGACTGAAACAGCGGATTGTCGGTTTCCACACGAAAACCATTGAAAGTCGAAATGCCGTAATAACGCAGTTTTTTGTCCTTGACCGCCTGCTCCAGCACCATGAACACTTTTTCCAGCTTTTTATTGAGCCGATCCTTGCCGATGACGGGGATGTGGACTTCGGGCTGGTCGATCAGGAAAGCGTCAAGGGTTTCCACCCCCATCAGCCGGCGTGACAGCTCCAGCTGAAAACCGATGTATTCCGGGCTGATGCAGTGCGCCTGGGTGAGGTCTTCTGCGCGCCCCAGCCCCTTCGCCACGATCTCGCTCTGGAACCAGGCTTGCAGGTCCGGCGGCGGACCGTCGCGAAAACTCAGGAAACCGCCTTTGGATACCAGAAACATCTGCTCGCGTTTGACACCCGTCGCGAGCGCTTTTTTCACGCCCGCACCCACCGCAGCCGGGGAACGCCCATAACGATAATGCGCTCCCGTATCCACCACGTTGATGCCGTGGGTCAGCGCCTGCGCGATGATTTCGACGTATTGCGCGTCCACCTCGTCGGTCGGCGCACCCGGGAAGGTACCGATGCCGATGGAAGACAGGCGCAGGTGGACATTGAGAAAGTCGCTGTAATGGCCTTCGGCGCAATCCTTGCCGAAACTGGACGCGTATTGCTTGCTGGCCATCATCGTGCAATGGCCGGGGATGAGGGGTGTGGTCATGTGTTTTTCAGGTAAGGATGTTGCTGAATCTGTTCGATAAGGGCATGGATTTCCGGACGCACCGGGCGGCTTTCGAGCCGGTCCAGGCGCGAGATGAAAAGCTGTTCGAAGTAGTCCTCGTCTTCGTCCATATCCCACTCCACCGCACGCAGTGCTTGCGCGCCGGCAGCGGGTATCGCTTCCGCCAGATCGCGTCCGGACAGCAGCGCCCACAGCCCGGTCCAGGCACGCGCCAGCACCAGCGGATGATACCCGCCGCCGCCCGTCACCAGCAAGCGCGGGGTGGCGTCGGCGTGGCAGGGTGCGGTTTCCAGAATCACCCGGGCGGTTTCCAGAAAACACTGAGTGGAAAGGCCAAGCTTGCCCAGCGGGTCAGCGAAGATCATGTCGGTACCGGCCTGCAGCACCACCGCGTCTGGTTTGAATTTGTCCAGCAAGGGCTGCCATACTGCCTCGAACAACAAGCGGTATTCGGCGTCATGTGTACCCTGGGGCAGCGGCACATTCAGGCTGGTGTGGCCGGATTCGGCCGTGCCCGCGTCGCCCAGTTGCCCACCGCTGAAGGGATA
The DNA here is from genome assembly GCF_009938015.1 of Sulfuriferula plumbiphila. Classification (NCBI taxonomy): domain Bacteria; kingdom Pseudomonadati; phylum Pseudomonadota; class Betaproteobacteria; order Nitrosomonadales; family Sulfuricellaceae; genus Sulfuriferula; species Sulfuriferula plumbiphila. Next base: position 2,321,715 of record NZ_AP021884.1, read on the forward strand.
GGCGTAGCCGGTATCCATGTGCAGGGAAAGGGTAAACACCTCGGGATCAGCCAGGAATGCTGCTTCCACACCGTCGCCGTGGTGAGCGTCAATATCCACATAGAGTACCCGCCAAGCTTCGCGGCGCAGCCGCAAAATGCCCAACACCGGGTCGTTGAAGTAACAAAACCCAAGCGCACGATCCGGGCGTGCATGGTGCATCCCGCCCGCCGGGTTGAAACCGATACGACCGCGGATGACCTCCTCCGCAGCTTGCACGGAAGCCCCGGTGGCAGTGGCAGGGATGGTGAAAAACTGCTCGAAGTAAGGATTTTCCAGCGTGCCGAGGTTGTGCTGCTTGCGCGTCGGATTGCTGACGCGACCCAATACCTCGGCACGCTTGAAGGCCGAGACATATTCGGGAGTGTGGAACCATTCCAGCTCGAAATCCGCCGCCTTGCGCGCCTGCAGAAATTCTGCGTCGGTAAGCGCACCGTAGGCGTGGATGAGGTCATACGTCAGCGAAACCCGCGGGATCGCCAGCGGGTGATTGCTGCCGTAGGCCTTGCGCCGGTATTTCGACGCGCCGATAAAAGTGGCTTTGCGGGTGGGCAGTGGATTCATTTGGTGTTGAAATCAGACAGGATTAACAGGATTTCTCAGGATTGACAGAACAAAATCCATTTCAACCCGGAAAAAGCACACACCACGGGGAGCACGGGTAAAATCAGTGCGTTGCGCGGTTGCTCATATCATCTGCCGGGTAAGAGCAGTTGAGTTCCAAAGTCTTTGGTTCTGCGGGTTGGGCGGCAAGCCGCCCAACCCGCAGAACCCCATTTCCCCGGTGTTCTCCGTAATGGTTCAATAGCCGTTTTCAGGTTCAAGAATTGTTTTTGCCTTTTCCTGCAAATCCTGAGGAATCCTGCTAAATCCTGCCTACCAACAACTCATTTCCTCAGCCGCAGGTAAACCTCGGGCAGTTTCTTGGGCAAGTCATTAATGCGATCCAGCACCAGATAATGCCCGGGCCCGAAAATCTGCGGCAGGTACTGGCTGCCGGCGGCGTCCAGGGTAATGCAGAACGGATGCACGCCGGCATCCACCGCCTCTTTCACCGCCATGCGCGTATCCTCGTGCAGGTAGCGTTCGTCGCCGCCGTCGTCGTAGTCCGCCGGACGCCCATCGGACAGGATCAGCAACAAACGGCGCTGAGACGGCGCCTGGTCGAAACCTTTCACCGCGTGACGGAGGGCGGCGCCCATGCGCGTGGCGAGCCGCCCCGACAAGCCACCCAGCACGGCGCGCACGTGCGGGGTCAGACGCTGATCGAAACCCTTGATGCGGTAATAGCTGACATTGTCGCGGTACTTGGAAGCAAAGGCCGCCAGACTATACGGATCGCCCACCTCCTCCATGCTCTCGGCGAACAGCAGCATGCCGGCGCGGATGTGATCCACCACGCGCCCGCCGCCTTCCGCGCAGGGCTGCATGATCGAGGTGGAGATATCCGCCAGCAGGGTGACCGCGGTGTCGCGGTGCTGCATCACTCTTTGCCGGTAGATATTGGCCTTGGGCGACATGCCGGCGCGCTTTTCGGCGATATAGCCAAGGGCCGCTTCCAGATCCAGTTCATCGCCGTCGAACTGGCGCCGCAGCGGCGCCATGCGCGCCGGTTTCTGCGTCTGGATGGCGCGTTTCAGGCGTTTCAGCGCCGGCGCATAGTGCGTGAGCAGCCTGGCCGCCTCGTCAGCGTCCAGCTCGGTGAGTTCTTTTTCCTGCACCCACGCCCAGTTGCGCTTGTAGCGCCCGTCGCGGTAATCCCATTCGGCGTAGGGCTTGCCCTTCTCGCTGTACTCCGCGCCGCGCGCATGGCCTGTCACGTGAGCGGGCTGGGGTATGCCTACGCCGACGCGGCCGCCGGATCCAGTCGTCTCCTCGGGCGGAATATCGAAATCGGGGTCTTCGCCGGCGGCGTGCTTGGGGATTTCCTTGTTTTCCGGGTTGGGCTTGATCTCGGTATTCTTGACCGCGTCGTCCTGGTCTTCGGTGCCGGTGCCGAATTCGCCGTGATCCAGTTCGCGGCGCGGATACACCGGGCGCGCGGCATTGGGAGAACGGCCCGGCAGGTAAGCGTGTTCGCGCTCGGCCAGCGTCATCGGCGGCAGAGGGGTATCCGTATAAATCGACTTGGCAATGCGAAACGCGTCCACAATAGTGGCCGATTCATCCAGTAGGGGGCGCACTGCTTCCATTTCTGCTTGCTCCGGCGCACCCGAGGCCGCCCAGCGCAGCGTTGCGCGCGCCAGTTCGAAGTAAGCAGCAGGCGCGCCTTCAGGCACTACAGCCGCTTCTGCCGCCGCCAGCAGACGGTTCAGGTAATTCGGCACGCGCGCACCGATGCGCGCATCCACGCGCAAGTCTTCACACAGGTCGAAAATCAGCTGAAAGCGGATCATGTCCTCGCCAAAGGCGGCGAACAAGGGCCGCCAGGTGATGCGCTTGTCCGCATCCAGGGGCGGGTGTTCGCGCCCGACTTCGTGGAACAGCGCCTCGATATAGCGCCGCTCGAAGGAGTGGAACGTCAGATGTCCGGCGGCATGCAACAGCGCCAGGATGGCTACCTCACGGCTGGGCAAGGCAATGGGCAAATACAGCGCCGCGCCGTCGGTTTCGACAAAGGCGCGGCCCTTATCCGGCGACCAGTTGCCGTCCAGCAGATCGAAATTCTCGCCAAACCAGGCATAAAGAATTAATTGTAATAAACGCTGGTGCTCCGGCGTACGAAAACCGGGCAGATTCTCCAGCAGCATGGCCATGCTTTCTTCCGATTCCAGCTTGAAGAATGCTTCGCCGCGCAGCCGCCCCGCCTGTAGAATGTCCGCGCCGCGCTTGGCCCAGGGTTGTACCGCTTCCACGCCGAGCAGATTGCGCACCCGGATTGCGCCGGGAAGATAGGTGGCAAGCGCCAGACGACGCTGGCTGAACAGGTTCTCTGCCGGCAATACCAGCTCTTCCACGCCGGCGATGCCGTGCGTGGCGGCCAGTTCCGCAACCGGGCAACGGAAATAAGTCGCACCCGATTCCAGATGACGCCCGCACCAGGCAATACCCAGCTCTGCCCAGCGTGCTTCGCCTGCTGCTCCCAGAATGTGATAGGCAGCGGGCAGTTGGTCCATGAATCCATCCAATGCTTTCCAGGAGCCGCGCCACTGTAGAAAGCACAGCGCCTGATGCATCCATGGCAGCACCGTGTGGCCTGCCTCCAGCGCCGCACGACTGCCGCGTATGAACGCCTTGCCGGCGTCGCGATCGTGCTGAAACAAGGCTTTGCAGGCGCGCACCCATTCCAGTGCGATTTCATCCCCTTGACTCTGGATGGCGTCCAGCGCTTCCCTGGTATCACGGTGGGCCACGAAGCTGATCTGCTCCAGATCGGCCAGCGCCTGCTGGATGGCGGCGAGAATTTCGGGTTGTGTCATCAGCTCAAATCAAACAGCAAAATGCGCCTTGATGATTTCCATCAGCGCCTCGGCCAGTTCCGGGTCGTCCGTCACCGGATTGACCAGCGCGGCCTTGCACGCTTCCACCGGCTCGATGCCCGCAACCATCATGTTGCCGGCGTACACCAGCGCACGTGTGGAGGTCGCTTCTTCCAGTCCGTGGTCTTTCAGGGTACGGGCGCGGCGACCCGTGGCAACCAGTTTTTCGACTTGTGTTGTGTCCAGTTCCGGCACTTCGTTCTGGATGATTTTGCGTTCGATTTCTTCACGCGGATAATCGAAATTGATACCGATAAAACGCTGCTTGGTGGACGGCTTGAGGTCTTTCAGCACGGTCTGGTAGCCGGGATTGTAGGAAATCACCAGCATGAAGTCCTCGTGCGCCTCGATTTCCTGACCCTTCTTTTCCAGCGGCAGCTGGCGGCGGTGGTCGGTGAGCGGGTGGATGATCACCGTGCTGTCGGTGCGCGCCTCGACGATTTCGTCCAGATAGCAGATGGCGCCCGCCTTCACCGCGCGGGTGAGCGGGCCGTCCTGCCACACGGTGGCTTCACCTTCGAGCAAAAAGCGACCCACCAGATCGGAACTGGTCAGGTCTTCATGGCAGGAAACCGTCACCAGCGGCCGCTTCAGGCGCCATGCCATATATTCCAGAAAACGCGTCTTGCCGCAGCCGGTGGGGCCTTTCAGCATCACCGGCAGGCGTTTTTTGTAGGCGGCTTCGAAAATTTCGACTTCATTTTTCTGCGCTTCGTAATACGGCGCTCCAGCGGCATCGTCCACCGGCTGCTGAATAATGTCGCGCTCAACCCCGCGCAAACGGTTCAAAAAACCTTTCATGCCATCTCCAGTCGGTCTTCACGCATGCAGCGCGTTTTCATGAATAAATACAGGTGGCGCAGCGTGCGCACGGCCATTTTTTCCGGGTTATGCGGAAGCGCATCCAGGCGCGCCATGGCAATGCAATTGCGGTAATAAACCAGCTCGCGGCAGTTGTCGCGGATGGTGTTCCACGACGGATCGCTTTTTACCAGCGCCTTGAACACGTCGAGCAGATCATCGGCCTGATTGGGCAGCGTTTTTTCACCCACATCGGCTATGTAAGCGATGATGAGCTGCTTGGTCAGCGCCATGGCGTGCTCGACCGTCTGGTGCAGGGGCAGCGAACCACGTTCGTTGAGGATGCGTTCCAGGTCGACGATTTGCGCGTCTACCTGTTCAAATGTTTGAATCAATGCGATGTGATCCATTTGCTTACTAGACCGGTCAGGAGTTTAAGAATAAAATTAGCAGATTGTGAAATACGCAATACCTGATAATTTTACTCAACTTTATTAAATTATGGAATGCTGATATGAAAAAGCTGGTCAAGCTCGTCAAGGTCAACAATCTGCAGTACAACGCCAACCGCGATCCGGAAGTGTACCGCCGCAGCGCCAACGAGAACTTCCGCATCCAGGCATTGGTTGACGGCACCGGCGCAGTCAAATGCAAACTGCTGGATAGCACCGGCAAGACGCTGCATGAGCAGACCGTCAACGCGCCCGGCACCTATACCCATGAAATTTCCTTCGCCACCCCCGGCGTGCGCGTAGTCACCCTGTCGGTGGAAGGCAACGGCGAGAAATTCGCGCAAGACCTGCGCCTGGATGTGATGGAACACGCCTGGATTGGTTAAACCCCAATCGGTTATGCTTTCGAATCAGAGCCAAACCCAGACAGCCCGCGAATGAATCGCGGGCTGTCTGGTTATGAGCTAACGCTTCACCACTACCGGCCGATTATCCAGTTCGTTGCGCTTTCTGCCTTGCGCGGGATAATGGCGCTGTAGCAGTTCCCCCACCAAAGCCACACCCTGCAATGCCGCCGCTTCATATTTCCCGTGCCGCAACAGTGCTTCCATGGCGCGACAAACGGCCTCCCATTCGCCCGCCGCAATATGCCCGTGGATACCCCGGTCGGCGACAATCTCCACATCGCGGTCAGCCAACAACAGATAAATCAGCACGCCGTTGTTGTGTTCGGTATCCCACACGCGCAGATCGGCGAAAACGTTCAGGGCCCGCTCGCGTGCAGACACGCCGTGCCATAGCTCAGCAATATCCAGCGCGCCTTCCACGGCAAAGCGCAGTTCACCACAATGGTACTGCTCGGAGTCATGGATGGCGGACTCGATCGCACGCAGGGTGTGTGCCGGGAATACGCGATGCACGCGCCACGGGAAATGCAGCAGATGTTTGAACACACGCATGAGATTCATCTCACCATCTCCCCGACGCGCCGCCACCACCAAAGCCGCCGCCCCCGCCACCGAATCCGCCCGAACCGCCGCCGAATCCGCCTCCACCAAAACCACCGCCGCCACGCCCCAGGTTAATTCCGGAAAACACTACAAAAAACACCAGCACACCCGCGAGGGACGCCATCAGCGCCGAGCCCAGCACCAGCCAGCCCAGCCCGCCTACTGCTGCTGCTGCCATGCCTGAACCCAGAAAGCGTCCAAACACCGCGCGCAGCACCTGGCCAATGAAGGCCGCCGCAACCACTACGATAAACAGCAAACCGAGCGGATCGCTGCTGCTGTTTTGAGTTTGCGTCTTGACCGGCGGCAGCGCTTCGCCGTCTATCAGTCTGATGATCTGATCCACCCCGGCCTGTATCCCACCGGCGAAATCGTTTTGTTTAAAATGCGGCACGATGGTCTCGGCGATGACGCGCTTGGCGATGGCATCCGGAATCACGCCTTCCAGGCCATAGCCCACTTCGATGCGCAGGGCATGGTCGTTTTTGGCGACCAGCAGGAGCACACCGTCATCCACGCCCTTGCGTCCCAGTTTCCACGTCTCAGCCACGCGTATGGCGTATTGCTCAATCGCCTCCGGGGCAACGGTGGGCACGATCAGCACGGCCAGCTGGCTGCCTTTGCGTTTTTCAAAGTCAGACAGTTGCTGCTCCAGGCTGGCTACCTGAGCTGAGGTGAGGGTATCGGTGAGATCGGTGACGTGCGCCTTGAGTGCAGGCACCGCCACCGCGGCCAGTATCGGGCTGGTCAAGACCACATACAGCAAGGCGGCCAGCGCCGCCAGCCAGCGTTTCATCGGACCTACTGCGCCGGAACCGGACTGGCGGGTGCGCCAAAATCGACTTTGGGCGCTTTCGAAATTTCTTTCTCGTTCTCCACCGTAAAGCTGGGCTTGACCTTGTAGCCCATCACCATGGCAGTGAGGTTGCTGGGGAACCGGCGTACGGTGTTGTTGTATTCCTGCACCGCGTCTATATAACGTTTACGCGCGACGGCGATGCGATTTTCGGTGCCTTCCAGCTGTGCCTGCAGGTCACGAAATACCCCGTCCGCCTTGAGTTGCGGGTAATTTTCAGCAACCAGCATCAGGCGCGACAGCGAATTGCTCATGTCGCGTTGCGCGGCCTGGAATCTGGCAAAGGCCGCGGGGTCATTGATCAGCTCGGGGGTAGCCTGAATCTGGCCGACCCGGGCGCGCGCTTCGGTCACTTGCGTGAACACATCTTTTTCGTGGGCGGCATAGCCTTTCACCACGTTCACCAGGTTGGGCACCAGATCGGCGCGGCGCTGGTACTGGTTAAGCACCTCGGCCCAGCTGGCCTTGATTTGCTCATCAGTGGTCTGAAATGTATTGTAGCCACATCCACTGAGACTCAGGGTAAGCAGCAGCAGGAACGGCATCATCCAGTTACGCATTGTTCTCTCCTTCAGGGATGGGATTATTCAAGGTGTTTAAAGCCAGACACAGATCTTCCCAGGCACGCGCCTTGTCCGCCAGGTTGCGCAGCAGATAGGCTGGATGATACGTCACAATCAGCGGGATGCCGTGGTAATGATGCACCTGCCCGCGCAGGCTGCTGATGCTGGCGTCGGTATTGAGCAGGCTGTGCGCGGCAAAGCGCCCGAGAGCGACGATGAGTCTAGGCTGGATGAGCTGCACCTGGCGCACCAGATAAGGCAGGCAGGCTGCGATTTCTTCCGGCTTGGGATTGCGGTTCCCCGGCGGCCGCGATTTCAGTACGTTGGCAATGTATACGTTGTCACCGCGTTTCAGGCGGATTGCCGCCAGCATGGCGTCCAGCAGCTTGCCCGCTGCACCGACGAAAGGCTCACCCTGGGCGTCTTCTTCCGCGCCCGGCGCCTCGCCCACAAACAGCCAGTCGGCATGAATATCGCCCACGCCCAGCACACCCTGGGTACGGGTTGCATACAGCGGACAGGCAGTACAGCTTGCCACGGCCTGCCTGAGCGCATCCCAGTCCATCTGGCTGACCTCCTCAATACCAGCCGTGGCTGGCGCAGAGCGCGTCGCAACCGCTGCGCCGCGCAGCTTCCAGCGTGGCGCAAGCCCCAGTTCATGGAATACCAGGTCACGCATATTTTTTCATATCCAGCAGCATGATAACGGCATCTTCGCGGCCATAATGGGATGGGTAATACGCCTTGCGCATGGCCACATATTCGAACCCCAGCTTGTGGTACAGACGGCGCGCCACGGTATTGGATGGCCGCACTTCCAGGTACATGGTCTCGGCGTGGTAATCGCGTGCAATCGCTATCAGATATTGCATGAAGGCGTGGCCCCACCCCTTACCCTGCCACTCAAGCCCCACCGTGATATTCAGCAAATGCGCCTCGCCCGCTGCCAGCATCAGCACGGCGTAGCCCGCGATGTATTGATTGTGTTGACACACCCAGCAGCTATAGCCGGATTGCAGCGAATCGCGGAAATTGCCGCGCGTCCACGGAAACGGGTAAACCGCGTGCTCCATCGCCACCACCACGTCGATGTCATCTTCACGCATCGGGCGAAACGACGGCTGGATATGTAACAGCGCACTCATCGTTCGCAAATTTTCAAAGCAACCTTGTCGCGAATATACAGCGGCACTGCCAGTTCCGCCGCCATGCCCTGCCCGGCTTCGATACGTGGCATGGCCAAACGGGCGATCTCGCGTGCGTGCGGATACAGTTCCGGACAGATGCTGACCAGCGCCGCACCATAACGCGCTTGCAGCGGTTCAGCATACGCTTTGAATCCGCTGCCGCAACCGCACCAGTCCAAGCCCGCTACAGCGGGCACCTGCCGGGGCGCGCATAGCAGCGGCCCGGATTCAGCAATCCAGTCGCTTGCCTCACGTCGATAAACGGCATGGTAAACCTCGCCCATGCGCGCATCCAGACAGGCGATCACGCGCGCCGCGCCGCTCGCCTCGGCCAGTGCCAGCAGGGTGCCCACGCCCAGCACCGGCACATCCGCACCAAACGCCAGTCCCTGCGCCACCGCGCAGGCGATACGCAGCCCGGTAAACGAGCCTGGCCCGGCGCCGAATGCGATGCCATCGAGCTGCGCCAGGCTCACCCCGGCTCCGGCCAGCAAATCCTGGCACATGGGCAGCAGCAATTGCGAGTGGGTTTGCCCGGCGTGAACCTCGCGATAAGTCAGATCGCCATCCATCAACAGGGCAGCCGTGCAGTACTCGGTGGATGTGTCAAAAGCCAGAATTCTCATTCGGCGATTATAACGGAGACGGGCTAGCGAATGGGTAGATAGACCTCGAACAAAACGCGCTGCCAAGGGTTGCGGCTGGCGCTCAAACGGCTGATGCGCGCCTCCAGCCGGGTACCGCGATCCATCAGCCGCGCCACTGCCTCGTTGTCGCGACGCGGCACATAGCCCAGCTTGATGCCGTGCCATTCCACTCGCACCGCGCGCGGGTCATAGGCATTTTGCGGCTCGCGTACCAGTTCCAGCACATCACCTTCGTGCATTTCTGCCCACACCTGCCTGCCGCTGTAATACTGAAATCCGGCCAGCGGCGATGACTGCAGCAGAATATGTTCAGACACCCCGGCCGCGGCAGTCAGCGACAACAGCAAAGCTGCGGTCGCACTCGCCCATCCCCATATCCGGCCTGGTTTTATCCTCATATCCATCATGTGCAAGTTTGGCCGTGCTGTCATTAAGCGTACACATCAAATCATCAAATGCCGCGACTTTCTCATATGGTGTCAGGCAGAAATCGCTCCATATGCAGGGATACTGGCGTCGTTCCCGACAAATTCCGCCACCGTCTGGATACCCCATCACGTGGCCGCTGCGGTTGATGGCCTCCACCATGGCATGGACCGCCGCGCCAGTCGATGTCCCGGACAAATGCGCCGTCTACCCGGACGCTGTCCACCTGAAGATTTTTGAGGTACGCAAAAGAGGACATGCCGCTGCCGGAGTCGTCCAGGGAGAAGCGCCAGTCCCAGCCTTTGAGGATACGGATGAAACGCATCGCCCGGCTCAGACTGGCAATTGTCGCGTTTCAGTCACTTCAAGGCAAATGGCCTTGGCAGGAAGGCTGCAAACGGTCCGGTTTTGGCGAAGCAAATGGCTTGATGCAAGCATCCAATCAATTCAGAATACGTACCCACCTTCCTTTTAATCAATCCGGATTTTTACCATGAGCGACTCAGGCATCCATATTCCCCATCATGCCCATCATGACCATGAAGCCAATTCCCTGGACCAGTGGGTTGCCATATTCACCGCGATCCTGGCAGCCTTGGGCGCCGTTCTGAGCTATCAGGGAAGCCATCTGATGAACGAGGTGCTGTTACAGAAAAACGAGGCCGTGTTGATGAAGGCACATGCCACCGATCAATGGAATTACTATCAGGCTGTGAGCACGAAAACGCATCTGATGGAACTGGCAAAAACGCTGGCGCCAGCCGACAAAACCAGCGGGTTCAATAGCGAGATAACCAAATACAAGGCACAAAAAGCCAAGATCAAGGTCGACGCAGAAAAATATGAGCAGGCATCAGCCAAGGCCAACGCAGAAGCCGCGCGTTTGAGCGCGCCGCACGAAAAAATGGCGCTGGCCATCATCCTGTTTCAAATCGCGGTGGCACTGGCATCCGTTACCGCGCTGACCAAGCGTGCCTGGCTGATGAGCGTTGCATCCATCTGCGCGCTTGCCGGCATTGGTCTGTGGGGTTATGGACTGGCAATGTTGTGAGTATGTCGCCGGATAATCCGCTGTATGCCTGGGGCGGACTGAATCGCCTGCTGTTTCTGTGGATCAATGGTTTTCACAGCGCCTATTGGGATGCACTGATGCTGACCATGACAGCGCTGGGCGACCATGCCAACTACCCAATTTATATGGCGCTGGCCTTGTTGCTCAGCGCAGGGCGCCCACTGTGGTTGCCCGGAAGCAATGTCCTGATATTCGGAGTGGGGTATGTGCTTACCGGATGGATCGTTACCCAGATCAAACTCCTGCTGAATTTTCCTCGCCCGTTGCTGGCACTGGATTCGCACTGGGTGCAGGTGGTGGGGCGGCCTGAATTCCATCACAGTTTTCCCTCCGGGCACGCCACCTTTGCGGTGTTGCTGGCAGCCAGCCTGTCCTACCAGTCTGCCCGTCCGCTACGCTGGTTATTGTGGGGCTTTGCCCTGCTGGTCTGCCTGTCCCGCCCCGTTTTGGGAGCGCACTTCCCTGTGGATGTGCTGGGCGGTGCGTTGATTGCCTGCCTTACCGTTTACTCGCTGCGTCGGCTCCACAAGAGGATGTTCCCCGCAAAGGCGAAAACCGAAAATGAATAGCAGGCTCCAACTTTCGGGTTGATCGCTTCGATCAGGCGGTTGGCCGCAAAGTGTCTGCGCAGAGGTGGCTTGTTTGCGCCCTCAAGGTAAGCCTTGCTGTGTAGATTAAGCCCTCTGCTTCACTTCTCATCGCCGACACGGACACTGCGCTTGAAAGAACAGGTACTGTAAAAAAGTAGCCGGTTACAAGGCAGGCGCTTGCAGTCAGCTCATTGTCCAGCACGGCGATCACGACATTGCCGCCTGCGGGTTCCAGCGAGCGATCGACGATCGGTTCGTCGCCGTCATGGATGCCCGCGTCGCGCATTGGCCAGCCGGACATGCGCAGCACAAAGGTCGCTTCACGATGCAGTATCAGGTGCTGGTTAATGAGAGTTGCTCATCGGCCTGTTAAATTGAAATTGTACGGGTTCAAGCGTCGTACATGCCAGACGATGGCGCTCAGGGAGCGGTCCACATCGGCCATGCTTCGCCAGACGAGAAAGTATCAGAAATGCTATTCTCTCGTGTCGCAACGAACATTCCCGGTACGAGACAGAAAGCTTGAAAACCAGCCAGGGGCCCGGCTTCGAGGACATAGAAATCAAGGCGGCGATTGCGACGTCCGCCAGCGGCGGGGCTATCCCGCCGAAGTTCCCACTTTGGAGGTAAACATGGGCAATAACATCGAAGGCAAGATCGTCGTCATCACGGGCGCAAGCAGTGGGCTTGGCGAGGCGACAGCGCGTCATCTGTCTGGGCAGGGTGCCGTGGTGGTACTGGGTGCCCGGCGGATTGACCGGATTAGCGCGCTGGCGCAAGCGTTGGCAGGCAGCGAAGGCAAAGCCATCGCCGTGCAAACCGATGTCACTCAATGCGGGCAAGTCAAGCAGTTGGTCGAAGCCGCCGTTGAAAAATACGGACGCATCGACGTCATGATCAATAACGCCGGACTGATGCCGCACTCCCCGCTTGAACGGCTCAAAATCGCCGACTGGGACCGCATGATTGATGTCAATATCAAAGGCGTATTGTATGGTATCGCCGCTGCCCTGCCCTACATGCAGCAGCAAAAAGCAGGACACATCATCAACGTCGCGTCGGTCGCCGGACATAAAGTCCGTCCCGGTAGCGCCGTCTATGCAGCGACCAAGCACGCTGTGCTGGCATTATCCGAAGGTCTGCGCCAGGAAGTAAAGCCGTATAACATCCGCACCACTGTCATTTCACCTGGCGCGATTGCGACCGAGCTGCCCAACAGCATCACCGAAACTGATATCGCCGACAGTGTCCGAAAGATCTATGAAATCGCCATTCCAGCCGATTCGTTCGCGAGAGCCGTGGCCTTTGCGATGAGTCAGCCAGACGACATCGACGTGAACGAAATCCTGTTCAGGCCGACCCGTCAGGATATCTAATAGATGTCATATTGTTGCTTGCCGCCAACCGGCGACCGTTCTTGAATTCTCGTGCATCGCCTGCCGTCGCGACGATCGCGCTCGCCGTGATCGGCCCCAGCCCCGTATCTCTGCCAGTTTCCGGCTAGCTGCGTTATCCCGGTGCCACAACTGGATTTGCAGTTCCAGCTCATTGACTTGCCGATTCATCTCTTTTACGCACTTGGTAATAGCGCGGATACCGTGCGGGATAACAAGTTGTTTTGACTTGCGGAAATCCCACTAGCCATCGGGATGTTGCTGCGTGCGACAGCGCACAGACGTGCGCTTTCCACCGCGCGCACCCTACACGCAGGAGTGGAGTATTGCCACGACCCCTATCACCTTCGTCATCTGTCTCACGAAGGCATGATTTTTCAATTCGCCGGATGCTCGTTATTCGACGCCCTCAAAGGAGAAGGACATATGTTACGCAGCATGAACGATCTGGAAGACTACGCGATCCGCGCGACCGACGGCACCATTGGCCACGTGAAAGATTTCTATTTCGATGACGAAGCGTGGGTTATCCGCTATCTCGTGGTCGACACCGGCACCTGGCTTTCGAGTCGAAAAGTGTTGATCTCGCCTATCGCGATCGGCCACCCGAACTGGACGGAAAAGCTACTGCCCGTCTCGATCACGAAAGAGCAAGTGAAGAACAGCCCCGCCATCGACACCGAGAAGCCGGTTTCGCGGCAGCACGAAATAGAGTACCTCGGGTATTACGGCTACCCGTTATATTGGGGTGGCGCCATGCCCTGGGGCGGGGGAATTTACCCGAACATGATGATGCCAGGCTACGCGGGCTTCGTTTCGACGCCGCATGCCGAACGTCCAGAAGTGGAGGAATCTCACGCACGCACTGACGCGGCGCGGCACCAGGATGACGATCCCCACCTGCGCAGGTGTAAAACGGTAATGACCTATCACATTCAGGCGACCGATGGTGACATCGGCCACGTACAGGGCCTGCTCGTCGATGAGGAGACCTGGTCCATTCGATACATGATTGTGAACACGAGCAACTGGTGGCTCGGTCACCAGGTGCTCATTGCGCCGCAATGGATCCAGGACGTGAGCTGGCCCGACGCTACGGTCTCCATCAACCTGACGCGGCAGGCAGTGAAAGACGCTCCGCCATACGACTCAGCGGCGCAGCTGGATCGTGAGCAGGAAATGGGCATCTACAAACATTATGGACTGGTCGGCTATTGGGCAACGCAGGCGAAAAGTGAATCCGCCATACCCGACCGATAGCCCCTGCAGACGATTGCGACCGTAAATCCTGACCCGGTGCTGACGCCGGACACGGCATCCGAGCACATCACTGGCCCAGCGTCTGCAAAGGCGGGCATCATCGAATACGGCGACTTTCAATGCCCGTTGCGTGTTCAGGCGCACGCGGCGTTGAATTATGGTCTACCGTTCTCAGGGGCGCAACGTGAGTGCCACGTTGCCCTACACCCCCGGCTACTTTATTGACGTAAACGTGGCGAATGTCCCGGCCGCAAGATCATGGGCGCATCGCCGCTGGAGCAAGGGGAGGACACGATGTGGGAAAACCGCGTCTGGACCCATATCCTGTATCGCATCGTCACCCTGTTTCACGTAAAGAACCAAGGCCTCGGTCCGAAACTGGAACTGACACACAATCCGCAATGGGGCGAACACTGCCGCAAGGAAGCGCTGTCCCATGCGGCGCTGGTTGACCGCCATCTGTCGGACGGCCGACCATGGATGCTGGGCGGCGACACGCCGACCTTTGCCGATATCACACTGTGCGTGGCGATTGCGTTCTCGAAATTTCCTGTGAATGCAACGCCGCTCGACGAGCGCTTCGAATATCTGGACGGTATCTGGAAGCGCTGGAAAGCGCGGCCGAGTTTTCAGACCGCGATGCGGATGGCGGCAGCGGACTGGAGGAACTGGCACATCTGAAGAAACAATGATGATGAGCGTGACTTCCTGATGGCGTTGGTGCAGGGATAAGAACAGGATGAAATTTGGTCTTGCATCCGGACGTTATGAAATTTTTTGCACCCTGCGAACGGATTTCGGGCGTCCAGCTTCCCACATCCGATTGATGACCGCCGTGCCGATGGCGGCTTCAGTGCGCTGACCGTCTAGGGAAGCGCTGATTTATTCGCCTGCGATTTGCCGGTAAACCGAGAAAATATCGCCATCCGATTACCCTGTTACCGAGCCGAAGATGCCACGCCAAACGAGTTTTGCCAACGAGAATGCCGCAACAAGAAACGCCTCGGGAAATATTTTTATCCGATATGGCGCGGGTGATACCGTGGACTGAGCTGCTGGCTGTGATTGAGCCGCACTACCCCAAGTCCGGACGACGCGGCAGGTCACCGATGGTGTTGAACGCTATGTTGCGGATTTAGCTTATGCAGCAGTGGTTCAACTTTCCGGACCGGCAGATGGAAGACGCGCTGTACGAGATAGAAAGCATCCGGCGCTTTGCGGGCTTCACGACTGTCACAGCGGCGTTGCCCGATGAGACGACTATCCTCAAGTTCCGCCACCGGCTGGAAGGGAAGGCCTTGACAGAGCCCTTGCTGGCGGCAATCAACGGCCACCTCAAAGCCCAGGAGATGTTGATCTCCAAGGGCACGATGGTGGATGCCAGGATCATCCATGCCCCCAGCTCCACCAGGAACGCGGCGGGTGAACGCGATCCGGAGCAACGCCTGGCTGAAAGACTATGCACCTCCAGCATAACGATTCGGCTCGCCCTACTCTCTCACCTTATTTAACACGGCCCGAAAGAATGGGGCATGGCCGGACTGATGAACCCGATGGATAACATCAAGAAACCGAAAGTCAGCAACACGCGCACCAGGCGTGTAAGCAACGCACATGCGGATTGTCAACCTGTCGCAAGGACTGACAAGCTTAGGTGATGACATAAACCCGCTGTGTTTCTAATCAATGCTGGAGAAAAATCGGTCGATGATTCGCACTCGCTCGGTTTGCTACGCTATATTGAAATTAACTATACCACCAAAAAAAAGGAGCCTGCCGTGCAAAAATATTTGCCGCGCTTCGTCAGCCTCCTCACCAAGAATACCGTCGCGCTGATTCTTGCCGGTGGCCGCGGTTCCCGACTCAAACAATTAACTGACTGGCGCGCCAAGCCCGCCGTGCCGTTTGGCGGCAAGTTCCGCATCATCGATTTTCCGCTCTCCAATTGCCTCAATTCCGGTATCCGTCGCGTGGGCGTGCTGACGCAGTACAAGGCGCACTCGATGATCAAGCATATCCAGCGCGGCTGGGGGTTCTTGCGCGGCGAGTTCAACGAGTTCATTGAACTGTTGCCTGCGCAGCAGCGCGTTTCCGAGCTGGACTGGTACAAGGGTACCGCAGATGCGGTGTTCCAGAACATGGATATTGTGCGTAATTACGAACCCGATTATGTGCTGATACTGGCGGGCGATCACATCTACAAAATGGACTACGGCGAAATGCTGGCATGCCACGTGCGCCACGAGGCCGACATGACGGTGGCGTGTATCGAGGTGCCGATTGAAGACGCGCGCGCGTTTGGCGTGATGACCGTGGACGCCGATGAGCGCGTGGTGGGTTTTGCCGAAAAGCCGGATAACCCCAGCACCCTGCCCGGCAACCCGGAGCGCGTGCTGGTGTCCATGGGCGTGTATGTGTTCAACGCCCGCTTCCTCTACGAACAGCTGATTCGCGACGCGGATGATCCCGCTTCCGAACACGATTTCGGCAAAAACATCATTCCGCACCTGATCGATCGCTACCGCGTCTACGCGCACAGCTTCAAGGACAGTTGCATCGGCAGCCTGCCGGGCAGCGAGCCCTACTGGCGCGATGTGGGTACGGTGGATGCCTATTGGGCGGCCAATCTGGATCTGGCCAACATCACGCCGGAACTCAATCTGTACGACAGGCAATGGCCGATCTGGACCCACCAGGAACAGCTTCCCCCCGCCAAATTCGTGTTCGATGATGAAGAGCGGCGTGGCGTGGCGCTCGAAAGTATGGTATCGGGTGGCTGTCTTATCAGCGGCGCCACGGTGCGCCGCTCGGTGTTGTTTTCCAATGTCCAGGTCCACAGTTTCGCCACGGTGGAAGACGCCGTGGTGCTGCCCAACGTCGACATTGGCCGACATGCCTGCCTGCGCCGCTGCGTGATCGACAAGGACTGCAAGATACCCGAGCGCCTGGTGGTGGGGGTGGACCGCAAGGAGGACGAACGGCGTTTTTATGTGACCGAAAACGGCATTACCCTGATTACGCCCGGCATGCTCGGCCAAAACCCACACCAGATACGTTGACGTTATAGAAAATCCCATTTTCCAGTGATTTCTGGCCAACTTTTCCCCATCTGAAACGGTTTCACCATCTACGCCCATTCCGGCGGCGAGGTCCTGGATGGCTCCCACAAAATGCAGATCCTGTGGCCGTTCTTCCAGAGTGCTGATGACGCGATGATCAGACGTGGTCTCATCGACAGGTAAGCAAATCGGCCAGTACCTGAGTCAGAACAAGCCGGCTGAGATTTGTCAGATAATCCGTTGCGAGAGGAGGCAGGAATTCATCCGGATAGAGGCTCCACCCATCGTTATCCCGCAGCCGAGCCAAGGTGTCCAGTCCAATCACTTTGCGGACGCGATCACCCAGGATGGGTGATACCAGACTTCCAATCTTCCTTCCGCCAATAGACGCTGGGCTGGCGGTTTTCATTTTTGAACTTCGCTTCTGAACAGTACCCAGGATTTTTCACGGTTGTCTTTGTTCGCCTTGTTTTCGTACAGAGCCTGGTCGGCAAAGCGCAGTAATTGGGACGGAGTTTCTTTTCCTCCCGGAGGATGGAACGCCACTCCTATGCTGGCACGGATCTGAACCGTCTTGCCATTACTCAGGGCAATGGGAGCGCTGATGGCGTCCTCTATATTGGTCAGTACCTGGGCCAGATCGTCCTGGCTGGCGAGTTCATCCACCAGCAAGACAAATTCATCCCCGCCCAGGCGGGCGACGAAGTCCGATTTGCGCAACGATTTAGGCAGGCGTTGGCCCATCGCTACCAGGACTTCATCACCGGCCTCATGACCATAGGTATCGTTGATGGGTTTGAAGTCATCCAGATCCAGCATGCAGACTGCCAGGAGCTTGTTGTGCCGTTCGGCCCGGGCCATGTCCTGTTCCAGATGGCATTCGAGCAGACGACGATTGGGGAGGCCCGTCAGGGGGTCATAGAACGCCATTTTGTGAATTTCCGCCCCGGCTTCCACGAGTTCACGATGATGTCGCCATTGGGTCAAAGCCAGCCCGAGGGTGTTGGCCAATTGCTCGAGCAATTGTCGCAACGGTTGCGTGAAGTGTTCAGGGAGATCACTCTCAATCACCAGCACGGCAGATGGCTCTGGGTCCTCACACACAAAAATCGGAAAAGCCATGACGCTCTGGATCCGTGACAGAGCGGCGTGCTGTTTTTGCACGGCCATCATCGCGGGAGATTGATGAGGATTGACTGGCCCCTGTGTGGTTTTCTCGCGAAAAGCCCGGCTCGGGAGCATGTCGCCATAGGGGAAATGTGATGGATCCCTTGAGGGTGTCAGTTGTTCCATGGCCGCCTGCAGAGCTGGCTCATCTGCTGCGGCAGCCGCATACCTTAACCACTCGCTACCCGCTTCTGGAACCACGATAAAAGCCCCAATAGCCTCCGTCTGCGTCACCACTATGCCCACCAGCTGCTGATACATCGCCTGAGGCTCATTCAGGCGCTGGATGTCTTGTTGAGCAAGTAACGCTGCTGCCTGATATTGGCGCAGTCGCAATAATTGGCGCAGCACTTTTTGGGTAAATACGTCCATCACAACCAGAAATAACAAGGCAGTCAGAATGATCGCCAGTCTTACCCGCTCCACCCGCCAGAAAGCATGATGCATCGCCGCTGCCGTCCATTGCACATGAAGAACCCAGGGATAACCCGGAACTGGAACCGTTATTTCGCCCACAGAGGCGGGCAACCGGGTATCCGGTGGCGCCCAATGGCCATCCTGCCAGACCGATATGGCCTGGTTGCTGGAATTCGTGAGCAGGATGGATTGCAGGTCGGTGGGGATGTAGATGGTATTGAGGCTGGAGAGAAGAAAAGGAGAACCGATAAAGCCCAGCACATGTCCCTCATTGTCCTCGATGCGTTGGCGCATTGTCAGCACCCAGGCATTTGCGTATCTGGCGTAACTTGTCTTACCGATCAGCCTGCCCGGGTGCTGCGGCAGAGGAGTGAAATCCTTCTCCAGAGTAAGAGGCGTTGCCGGCTGTTTCCGGCTCGACCAGATGATCCGGTTGCCGGAAGGATCCTGGATGTTGATGGCCGGGATATTAGGATGGGTGCGCTGAAAGGCCGTAAAAGTGGAGAGCACCTGCGCGCTCGGTAGTAACCCGCGGGTGCGCAAGTCAAAAAACGAATTTTTAAGGAACTGCAGATCACGGAAATGAACATCGATGGCGGACGCTACTGCGTTGGCTGTTTGTTGTGCCGTAAGCCTGGCGCGGTTGGCAAAGTTGGCTTGAATGGATTGTTGCAGGTCAATGGCCTGCCAGAGGGCGGCGCCGGCAAGCAACAAAACCAATATCACAAAAAATGCTTGGGCGCCCCACAGTATCCGCCGGTCGGATTGGGCTAATGATCGCGTTTTTTTCATGAGCAGAAGCCCCATGAAGCGATCAAGCACGAAATGCTGAGAGGCTTGCTGTAGGGGCGGTTGGGCGTGATCATTTTATCGGAGGCCCGAGTCTTTTCCTGAGTATAGGCGGCGTCTCAGAAAAAGAATAATATCCTCATCCCAAACTCCGCCCATAGGCGCGGCGTCCTTACCTCGGGACGGCCTCGGGGCAGGCTGCTTGACCATTAAACCACTCAGACCACGGGTATTGCCGACAAAAACAGCCGCTGATTCCAATTGAAATCAGCCAGCATATCCACTGTGAAACAAACCGCTTAGGCATCCCTCAGACGACCGAGCGTCTCGACTCTTGGCGATTCCAGAACATCTGCTTCTTACGAACACAAGTTTGCGTGATCAATTGTTTTTTTGAAATCGTTCTGCCTTTTCTAAAGTTTTTTGTTGCCGTTCCGTTAAACATCATGCGGTTTACGGGTCATGGGTTCCTGCGGCTATCCTACAATGTTGCCGTAAGTCTTATCTGGTATTTTGAATTGTCTGACCAAGGCAAACCTGTGCGAAAGCTAGGGACGCAACGTTTCCGGTCTAGCGGATGATCGCCTTCGCAGCGTCACCCTAACCAAGAACCAGGGCTGGACGGGCTCTTGCAATCGCTGAGCGCTCTGAATCGCGGATATTGGGAACGAAGATGTTAGCGCAATGAATTTCGATAAGCGGCCACAACCATGGTGTCACACACGGGAAATGACGGCAGCGAAAACTCTGCAGGAAACTTGAGCCAAGTTGTCCGGCTCGGCAATTGGAGTGCGTTTCCGCTATTGGCCGCCGTTATCACGGGTACGCTGGGACTGGCTGTTCTTGTCGGCTGGGTGTTCTCCGTACCCTTGTTGAAAAGCGTGTTCCCCGGTGCAGTCGAGATGAAAGCCAACACCGCCGTTGGCCTGGTGCTGGCGGCCTGGGCCTTGTTCATGCTTGGCAAGCGGCCGTCGCAGTCACGCTCACGTTTGGCGCAGATTGTAGCGCTAGTGGTCGTGGCGCTCGGCCTTGCCACCCTCAGCCAGTATCTGTTCGGCTGGCAATTGGGAATCGACGAATTACTGTTCCATGACACTGCCGACGCATACAACGCGATCCGCGGTCGAATGTCGCCGTTCACCGCCGTTGCCTTCGCCATTATCGGGCTGACGCTAACTGCCTTGCCAGTGCGCTCACTGCGCCCGCTGGTGCGGCTGATGTCAATAGTCGTCATCGCCATTGGCGCGATTGTGCTCCTGGGCTACCTGTGGAATACCAGCGAACTGGTGACCGACAGCTGGCTGCCACCCGTAGCGGTGAATAGTGCTTTTGCCTTTACCCTGCTCGGGGTCGGCATGTTCCTCGCAAGCTGGGTGCCCGAACCGCTGAGTGTGAGAAACACCTCAGTCGAGATTAAGATTCTCGCCGGTTTCATCATCGCGTTTGTGCTGCTGATCGCGGGAGGGGGGTATACCTACCGCACAAGCGCCGAATATGTGAATTCTGCGAAGTGGGTTACCCACACTCAGCACGTACGCGCTGAACTGGGTCAGCTCTTCAGTGCAATTCTCGATGTCGAATCAACGCAACGCAGTTATCTGCTAACCGGCAAACATTCACAGAAAGCGGATTACGCGCGCTCCATCTCAGAGGTGAACATTCATAAGCAGAAGCTGGCTCGACTCATTGACGACAACCCGGAACAAATGAAAAATATCACGGATCTGGGGCTGCTTATTGTTCATCGATTAAACAACCTTGCCCAGGAGGTCACCGTTTTTGAACACCAAGGCAACGCCGCTGAGAGAGTTGCCATCGCCAGCGACGACGGGATCCAGACCATGCAGGCCATACGCAGCCAGATCAAGCGTATGGACAACGTAGAGCTAAAGCTCTTATCCGACCGCGAGGCAGCCCTCGCACACCACCGTGAACGCACGCTTGTAGCGCTTATGGCTATGGTCGCGGTGACGATAGGCATCCTCACGACCCTGTTCCTGGGAATCCGCCGTGAAATAATCGCGCGCGCGCAAGCCGAAGCACTGCTGTATCAGGCAAAAGAAAAAGCCGAGAATGCCAGCCGCAGCAAGGATTCCTTCCTCGCCACCATGAGCCATGAGATCCGCACCCCCCTTACCGGCATGCTCGGAATGCTCGAACTGCTTTCCCTGACGACCCTTGACAACGAGCAGCACGCGACATTGGATGCAGCGTGGGATTCCGGCAGGGGCCTGTTGCGCATTGTCAGCGACATCCTTGACTGGTCGAAGATCGAGGAAGGCAAACTGGAACTTTCTCCGCACGCCACCTCGATTCCCCAATTACTGCAAGAGGTCATCAATACCTATTCACGCGTAGCCAGCGCTAAAAGTCTGCTGTTGTGGCAGCACGCCGACGCCCGTTTAAGTGCGGCGCACAGGGTCGATGCATTGCGCCTCTCGCAGGTGCTGAACAACTTCGTCAGCAATGCGATCAAGTTCACTCAACATGGAGAAATCGAACTTCGCGCCGAACTCCTCGAGCAGCTCGAGAACGGCGAGCGGATACGCTTCTCGGTCAAGGACACTGGCATCGGCATTGCCAAAGATGTCCAGCAGCTGTTGTTCCAGCGCTACCGGCAAGAGAGTGCCGACACCGCCCGCTTGTTCGGTGGAACCGGATTGGGACTGGCAATCTGCCGGCACCTGACGGAATTATTGGGCGGGGACATTGAATTGCAAAGCGAGCCCGGACAGGGATCCATCTTCAGCATTACGCTGACGCTGCCGGTTTCCACAGCGCCGGCAGAAAGCGTGCGACGTCTGCATCCCGATGTAGCACAAAGGGCGGTTAAACCCCTACTTGATGGCAACGTGGATGCGCCCCTGGTGCTGGCGGTGGACGATCATCCAATCAACCGCGATCTGCTGGCGCGCCAGATCAGGCTGCTCGGTCTGCGCGCCGAAACGGCGGAGAATGGGAAAGTGGCGCTGCCTATGTGGCGGGATGGGCGCTTTGCGCTGGTCATCACCGACTGCCACATGCCAGCAATGGATGGCTATGCGCTCTCGCAGGCAATACGCAAAATCGAGGCCGAGGAAAGACTTCCTCACACCCCGATCATCGCCTGGACGGCCAATGCGCTTGCCGAGGAAGCAGTGCATTGCCATGATGCCGGCATGGATGAAATCTTAATCAAGCCGGCCGATCTGGGGCAACTGAAGAAGGCGCTGGCAAAGTGGCTGTGCATTACAGAGACAGACCATAGCCAGCCCACGCCTGCACTGCAGGATGCGGATAGTGGCCTGATCGCACAGCCAATTGATTATGCCGTTCTGAATAAGATTGTACCGGACAGTGCAGAGCAGATTCAGCTGCTGCATGATTTTCAGGCGCATATTCGCGCTGACCGCGCCAAGCTGCTCGAGATGTTGGAACAAGGTGACCAAGTCAATGTTGAACGCATGGTTCACCGTATGAAAGGATCCAGCCGAATGGTAGGCGCACAGAATCTGTCAAACGCTTGTGTAAGCATTGAGACTGCATGCAACGGAAATATGGACGATGTGCGGGTGGCAATGGCAGGGCTGGACGAGGCCATCAGGCAGATTGAAAGCCATTGCAATGCACTGTGAACCAGCAACGGATAAAGCCTGATGGAAAACTGGCTCAACGCGGAAACATGAGGGTGATTTTTGCATGATTTGGGAGCGCCGGCAGGAAATGAGTGATGATCTTCATAGCCTTGATGAAGCGGCGCTTATCGCCCTGCACCACACACGTATTCGATCCGGCGCACTTCATCCAGTGCCTCGTTCAGATGATCAAGGATCTGACACTTGCCGAATACGATCTAGGCCTGTGGCGCATGCGACCACGGAAATTATTTACGCTTTTCATTGTTGAGCCTGAAAAATAATGAATGCGAATGAACTGAGTTTCCTGGTTGTCGAGGACGACGCGTTCCAACGCCGGATAGTCGTAAATATGCTGCGTTCGTTGGGTGCGACATCGATTGGCGATGCGGGTAATGGCATGCAGGCCTTCGCGATACTGCGTGAGCCGAGTGGGAAGCCGGTAGACATCGTGGTTTGCGACTTGAATATGCCTGAAATGGATGGCCTGGAGTTCCTGCGGCATCTGGGTCAAGAACATTATAACGTTGCAATTATCCTCATGAGTGCGCTGGGCAGCAAGTTGCTTATTTCGGCGGGAAAAATGGCCAAGATGTATGGCATTAAACTCCTGGGGGTGATTGATAAGCCCTTTATGCCGGAACAACTCAAGCAGATGCTTACAAAATTTATGCGTGCTGACTACAATTGGCCGCAAGCCAGTTCCGCGGAGCGCTTTACGCTGGAAGAAGTATTACAAGGGATCCGTGCAAATCAGTTTGAACCGTTCTTTCAACCCAAAGTCGAGTTTAAAACGGGTCAGATAGTAGGTGCTGAAGCGCTAGCGCGCTGGATTCATCCGGAGCAGGGTGTAATCAGCCCTTATGGTTTTATCCCACTGCTGGAGCAGAGCGGCGAAATCGACAAACTGACTTTTCTCATACTCGAAAAATCCGTGGCTGCGTGTCGCTCGTTTCACGATAGAGGCTGTATATTTAGCATCTCGATCAATCTTTCACCAAACTCATTGGATGATACCACGCTGGCGGACAAGATTACCCAGGTAGTGCGGAACGCCGGGATAGACCCGCGCTACATCATTCTGGAAATCACTGAGTCAGCGGCCATGACCGATGTTGCGCACGCATTGGAAAATCTGGTGCGTTTGGGCATGAATGGATTCATACTTTCCATCGACGATTATGGAACCGGCTATTCCAGCATGCAGCAACTCACGCGCATAGCCTTTAGCGAACTGAAGATTGACCAGTCTTTTGTGAAGGACTTTGCTGACAACGAGGCATTGCGCATCATGGTCAAGTCCAGCATCGACATGGCGCACGAACTGCAGATCAAAATCGTGGCCGAGGGGGTGGAGACCCAACAAGAATGGGACTTACTAAAAAACATGGGATGTGATATGGCGCAGGGTTACCTTATCGCCAAGCCGATGAATCTGATCTCCTTTGTTGAATTTTGTATGGGGTATCGCTTGCGGATGTAAATTGGTTCAGTGCAGCAATTCTCTGGATATGTAGCAGACCCAAACCAGCTTATCGGCGATCTTGTTGGCCACGCGCCCTGGCGCAAAGCCCGATAGGTTACATCATGGAACGACACCCGCACGAAGCCTCCCACACTGCGTAGAATCTGGTTCGCCACTTTTTACCAAAAATGGAGAAATGCCATCCTGCGACGAAACAAAAAGTGGTCAGGCAGGCCGTTGCGATCTCGTTGAAAATCCGGGAAAAGCCGCAGCCAGGCCCGCGGCCACAAAAAGTGACTTTCTCATGCTCGATAACAAACAACGGCCCGGTGAACCAGGCCGTCGTTGATCGATATTCGGAAATCAGAGTTTGATCATTTCATCCGGCTGCATCACCACCAGTTTGGTTTTCACGCCCTGTTTGGCCAGCGCGGCCTTGAATTCGGCCGGCGTACCGTCCAGTACCGGGAAGGTGCCGTAGTGCATCGGCACCACCATGCGCGGCCCGACCATTTTTACAGCCAGCGCAGCGCGATCGGGACCCATGGTGAAATGACCGCCGATGCATGCCAGCATCACGTCCACTTTGTGAAAACGCGGGATGAGCGTCATATCGTTGAACACATCGGTATCGCCGGTGTGATAGATCACCGGGCCATTCTTTATGGTGATCAGGAATCCGCCCGGATTGCCGCCCTCGTGGATGTCCTTGCCATTCTCATCCATCACGGTTGAGCTGTGGATGGCCGGGATAAACGCCACTTTCACCGCGCCGCCGAGCAGAGTCAGTTCGCCGCCAAAATTGCCCTGGGTATCCAGACCCGCCTGCGCTTTTGGAAAGCCGCCGTAGGTGACCAGCGCATTGCCCAGATCAAACGTGCTGACCAGGCGCGCGCCGGTTTTTCTGGCAATCGCCACCGCATCACCGACATGATCAAAATGGCCGTGACTGATCAGGATCAGGTCGGCATGGGTGATAGACGCCAGATCGGCTTTGCCGTTTTTATTGGCGGGATTGGTGATCCACGGGTCGATCAGCAGTATCTTGCCGTTGGGTGTTTTGATCTTGAACGCAGAATGGCCGTACCAGGTCAGTTCGGTTTGCCCGGCCCAGGCCGCGTTCACCGCCAGCACCATGCTGAACACGAAAATCACCCATGCCTTGATCGACTTCATATTAATTTCCCCTTACGTTGATACACCACAAAATCATAGTCTAATGCGCTGGCCTTGTCGTGTCGCGGGTCGCGACTGAGCTCCTCCCAATCAGCGTGCTCAAACCCGGGAAACCAGGCATCGCCAGCGAATTCGTCATGGATCTCGGTCAGATAAAGCCGGTCCGCCAGCGGCAATGCCTGTTCATATAGTTGCGCGCCCCCGACAAAGAACACCTCCTGGTCGCCCGCACACGCAGTCAATGCATCCGGGATGGAATGCGCCACCAGACAGCCAGGCGGTGCGCTGTAGGCATTGCTTGAAATAATCACCGTGGTACGCCCCGGTAGCGGCCGCCCGATTGACTCAAAGGTCTTGCGCCCCATCACAATGTGATGCCCCAGGGTGAGCGCCTTGAAATGCTGGAGGTCTTCCGGCAAACGCCACGGCAGGGTATTGTTGACGCCAATGACGCGGTTTTGCGTCAGCGCGGCGATGAGGGCGATGCGGGGCTCGGGGTGGGGCATGTTTTCTCCAGGTATCGGCGCATTATATCCGGCCTGATGCAGTAAAGAACGGCGTAATAAAACCGTTATGCGTAATATTCCGGCACCCGAGAAAGAAACCATGCTGAACCTGATTATCTCCACCATCGCATTCATCATCGCCGCCTGGTGGCTCAACCGTTATCTGGATGACATGGAAATCGGCAAGGGCATGACGCGCGGCATGCTGGTGTTTGTACTGGCCTCAGTAGTGTCATGGGGCACCGGGTCGGTGGTGGACTGGGCCCAGGTCAAAATCGAAGGGCCGCAACCGCCGTCGCTGGCTTCTGGCGATTTGATGCAAGTCCTCAAGGCAGTCCAACAGGGGCAAGTCCCGACGCAGCCGTAAAGCCCTTAACGCGACAAACCCGGAAACAGCGCCAACAGGCCATCTGCCATGAACTGTACCGCCATCGCGGCGAGTATCAGCCCCATCACACGCGTGGCGATGTTGAGCCCGGCCGTCCCCAGACGCTCGCCGATCGGCTCGGCCAGCCGCAATACGACCCAGACAATTGCCGCCACTCCCACTATTCCCAGGCTGAACACGAGCTTGTCGGGCCAACTGCCCGCCTGGTGCGCATCGACGATAGCCAGACTGATTGCCCCCGGGCCCGCCAGCAGGGGGATTGCCAGCGGCACCACGGCAATGTCGTTCTTGGATTCGGCTTCGGTTTGTTCGGCATCGGTCTGCCGCGCCGGGCTGGTTTTGGCATGAAACATCGCAATCGCGATCAGCAGTACCAACAATCCGCCAGCAATGCGGAACGCCGGCAGGCCGATACCGAAAAACGACAGCAAGGCATCACCCGCCCACACCGCAAGAATCAGGATCACCGCCACCGCAACGGCGGCTTTGGCGGCCGTACGGTGCATTTCCCTGGGGCGACGATCTGCCGTCAGGCTGAGGTAAATCGGGATTGCCCCGAGCGGATTCAGAATGGCAAAAATGCCGACCAGGTATTTGATTTGCTCGGCCCAAACGGGTAACAGCGTCATTACGAATCTTTCCTACACAGCTACCGGTGCCTTGATCGCCGGATGCGGGTCGTAGCCTTGCAGCACGAAATCCTCGAACCGGAAGGCGAACAGGTCGTTTACTGCCGGATTGAGCTGCATGGTCGGCAACGGGCGTGGCGCGCGCGCGAGCTGTTCGCGGGCTTGCTCGAGGTGGTTCGAATACAGATGCGCGTCGCCCAGGGTATGCACGAAATCGCCGGGTTTGAGTCCACTCACCTGCGCCATCATCAGGGTAAGCAGCGCGTAGCTGGCGATGTTGAATGGCACGCCGAGGAAGATATCGGCGCTGCGCTGGTAGAGCTGGCAGCTTAACTTGCCATCCGCGACATAGAACTGGAAAAAAGCATGGCAGGGCGCCAGCGCCATTTTGTCAAGATCGGCGACGTTCCACGCAGAGACAATGATGCGGCGTGAATCCGGGTTGTGTTTGAGGTCGTGCAACACGCGCGCAATCTGGTCGATATGGCCGCCATCGGGCTTGGGCCAGCTGCGCCACTGGTAACCATAGACCGGACCCAGGTCACCGTTCGCATCGGCCCATTCATCCCAGATGCTGACGCCATTTTCCTTGAGATAGCGGATATTGGTATCGCCCTGCAGGAACCACAGCAGTTCGTGGATGATGGAGCGCAGATGGCATTTCTTGGTAGTGACCAGCGGAAAACCCTGGCTCAGATCAAAGCGCATCTGGTGGCCGAAAACCGAAAGGGTGCCGGTGCCGGTGCGGTCGGATTTCCGGGTGCCGTGTTCCAGCACGTGGCGCATCAGGTCGAGGTATTGGCGCATGGTGGTCAGGGTATCAGGTTAAAAATCATGGTTGATTAAACCAAGGGCTTGCCCATAGGTGATTAGGCTGGTCAGAGCGTGTGGCGTTGCAGGTTAGCCGCAATCGCCTCGGCCATTTTCAGCCACTGCGCTGCCAGCTCGATGGGCAGATATTCAGTCAGCGTCTCGCCAAACAACGCCAGCCAGCGCGCGAACGCTGCGGGTGTCAGCGCCAGGCCCTGGTGCCGCCCCAGCATGTCGAACTGACGCGGCTGTTCCAGCGTGCCGCCCAGCGCCACCCACCAGAAATCGGCGATGTGGGACTCGTGTCCGGCAAAATCCGCGATGCCGTCAAAAAACCCATGCAACATCGGGTCCGTCCGCAACGTGGCGTAGAACGCGTGTATCACCTGGTCGACACGGTCACGGCCAATTTTCCCGCATAGCGGTTCAAATATGCGCCGGGGTGAAGGTTCGCCAGTCTGCATCAATCAGTCCCTGCAATGGTTGGTATTGGCTCTTGTAGGCCATCTTGCGGCTGTTTTCAATCCAGTAGCCCAGATACAGATAAGCAAGCCCCAGAGTGCGCGCCAACTCGATCTGCCACAACACGCTGTATACCCCGAGGCTGCGCTGCGGCAGATCAGGGTCAAAAAACGTGTACACGGCAGAAAGCCCGTCCTCGACCTGGTCAATCACGCTTACCATGCGCAGTTCTCCGGCCTCGCGGAATTCCACCAGATAGGTATCCACATTGCTTTGCAGCAAAAAATGCGTGTACTGGTCACGGTCGTCATGATCCATACCGCCGCCGGCATGGCGCGACGCCTGATAGCGCTGGTACAGAGCAAAATGGGCAGGATCGAAACGCGCACCTTGTGGCTCCGCCACCAGGCCCGCGTTGCGCTTGCCGGTACGGCGCTGGGTGCGGCTGGGGATGAATTCATTCACCGCCACGCGTACCGGGATACACGCCTGGCACTGGCCGCATTGCGGACGATAAGTGAACAGCCCGCTGCGCCGAAACCCGGCCTGAATCAACTGGCTGTAGGCCATGCCGTCCACCAGATGGGCAGGCGTGACCACCTGCGAGCGTGCCGTTCGCCCCGCCAGATAGCTGCACGGATACGGCGAGGTCAGGTAAAACTGCAGCCGCGCGAACGGCAGGTCATTCAACAAGGTCATGGTCGAAGCGCCAGGGAGTGGGCACTGCTGGCAAGTTTACCAAGTTATTCAGCTGCGCGATGAAGTCTGCGCGGGGAATTTCGCGCGCACCAAAGCGCGCCAGATGCGCCGTGTTCATCTGGCAATCGATCACGCCGAAGCCCCAGCGTTGCAACTGGCGCACCAGATGCACGAAAGCGATTTTCGAGGCATCCGGCACCTGCGTGAACATGGATTCGCCGTAAAACACCCGCCCCAGCGCAATGCCATACAAACCGCCCGCCAGCCTGCCGCCTATCCAGGTCTCGGTGCTATGCGCCACACCCATCTCGTGCAGGCGCGTATAGGCGGCAATCATCTCCGCGCTGATCCAGGTGCCCCCCTGCCCCGCACGCGGCCGGGCACATCCCGCCATCACCTCGGCAAAAGCCGTATCCACGCGGATTTCATAGTGGCGCTTGCGCAACACCTTGGCCAGCGAGCGCTGCACCACCAGCTCCTGCGGAAACAGCACCATGCGCGGATCCGGACTCCACCATAGAACAGGATCGCCGGGGTTGTACCAGGGAAAAATGCCGCGAGAATAAGCGTTCACCAGGCGCGCCGGGGAAAGGACGCCTCCCGCAGCCAATAGCCCGGCCGGGTCACGTAACGCCTTGCATACGGCCGGAAAATCCTCGTTGTCAGTGAGCCAGGTCAACATGTAACGAATTCTATCCTGCTGCGCACATTTGCTACAGGACCAACCACGTATTTCGCGTTTCACCTTAATCTTCTGCATCAATTCATTCATTGACAACTCACTGACAATTCGTTGACAATTTAACCATGTTAATAGTATGGTTATTGCAAGTGAGCTTAAACAAAATACTCGATTTCAATGACGATTCACCCACAACCCAAGGAGCAGCCATGAAACGCACCGTACTGATTCTTGCCTTTGCCACCGCCTTCTCCACCCATTTCGCTCAAGCTGCAGACGGTAACTGGATGGCACGGGTTCGCGCCATCCACATCGATCCTTACACCCACTCATCTCCGCTAGCCGGGGTAGACGTGGATTCGCAAGTGGTGCCGGAATTGGATTTCACTTACTTTATCAGCAAGAACATCGCTGCCGAACTGATCCTGGGAACCGCGCGCCATGAGGTGACGCTAAATGGCGCCAGCCTCGGCAAGGTCAACCACCTCCCGCCCACACTGACCCTGCAGTGGCATTTTTCCCCGGACAGCAAAATCAGGCCTTACGTGGGCGCCGGCATCAATTACACCTGCTTCTATAACGTGGACCTGGCAGGTGTGGATCTGGACAGAAACAGTTTCGGCGGCGCATTGCAAGCCGGCGTGGACATTGCTGTTACCGACCACGGCTATATCAATCTGGATGTGAAAAAAGTCTATATCAGCACCAAGGTAAAAACGACCGCAGGCGCGTACGTTACCGATGTGGACATCAATCCGGTAATCATCGGCGTCGGCTACGGCTGGCGCTTCTAGTCATCCGGCCATGCCAGATGGCGGCAGCCATGCCAACGGATACCGGCAGTAGCCACATGCCCACCTGTTTCCACTGCGGCAGCCCGTTGCCGCCCGGTGCGCATTATCCGGTCGATCTCCCGGACGCAAGTTGCAACACGTGCTGCCATGGCTGCCAGGCGGTCGCCCGGATGATCGTGAGCAGCGGCAACGTCGACTACTATCGCCACCGCACCCGCCTGCCCCCCGCCGCAGCGGCGCCCGCCGCCAGCGAAATCCTGCAACAACTGCGACTCTATGACCTGCCGGAAATCCAGCAAGCCTTCGTCAAGCCAGGCGAAGGTGACATCCGCGAGGCCGCGCTGATTCTGGAGGGCATTGTGTGCGCCGCCTGCATCTGGCTGAACGAGCGCCATATCGCGCAGTTACCAGGCGTACTCGCGGTGGAGATCAATTTCGCCACGCACCGGGCGCGGGTGCGGTGGGACAATAGTCGTATCCAGCTCTCCGACATCCTGCACGCCATCCGCGATATCGGCTATGCCGCGTACCCATTCGACGCTGATCGCCAGGAAGACGTGTTCAGGCGCGAACGTGCGTCCGCCCAGCGCAGGCTGGCGATTGCCGGACTGGGCATGATGCAGGTCATGATGTATGCCATCCCGGCTTATCTGGCCGATCCTGGCAGCATGACCCGGGACATCCAGGCGCTGATGCGCTGGGCCAGCCTGATGCTCACCCTGCCGGTGGTGTTTTACTCGGCGTGGCCATTTTTTCAGGGCGCCTGGCGCGACCTCAGGCGTCGCAGCCTGGGCATGGATGTGCCGGTGGCACTGGGCGTGGGAGCCGCGTTTGCCGCCAGTGTGTGGGCCATACTGACCCACTCCGGCGAGGTATATTTCGACTCGGTCACCATGTTCGTGTTTTTCCTGCTCAGCGGACGCTACCTGGAAATGGGCGCGCGGCGCAAATCGGCAGCAGCGCTGGAAACACTGGCCAAACTGATTCCCGCCGTCGCCAATCGTTATCGGAATTACCCGGCGCAGCAGGAAACGCAGAGCGTGCCGGTCACCCAATTGACCGCAGGCGACACGCTGCTGGTGAAACCCGGTGAAGCGATTCCGGCGGACGGCATTGTGCTCGCGGGGATCAGCGAGGCGGACGAGTCCCTGCTCAGCGGTGAATCCCGCGCGCTGCCCAAGATAGCGGGCGATCGCCTGGTGGGCGGCGCGATCAACATCTCCAGCCCGCTGGTGATGCGTGTGGAAAAAACCGGCGCCGACACCGTGCTGTCCGGCATTCTGCGTCTGCTCGACCGTGCCCAGGCGGAAAAACCCCGCATCGCCCTGCTGGCAGACCGGTTCGCCACATGGTTTGTGTTCACCCTGCTGGTGCTGGCAGCAGGCGTAGCGCTGGGCTGGTACTGGGTGGAGCCGGCGCGGGCGTTCTGGATCACGGTTTCGGTGCTGGTGGTGAGCTGCCCCTGCGCGCTCGGGCTGGCCACCCCGGCCGCCCTTACCGCCGCTGCCGGACGCCTCACCGGCATGGGCCTGCTTGCCACGCGCGGCCACGCGCTGGAAACGCTGGCGCGCGTCACCCACGTCGTGTTCGACAAAACCGGTACCCTCACCTGCGGCAGGCTCGCCCTGCTCGACACCATATCTTTGGGCGAAACCTCGGCGGCGCACTGCCGCGCCCTGGCTTCCGCCCTGGAGGGCGTCTCCGAACACCCCATCGCACATGCCCTGCATGACCCCGCCGCACACTCGCTGCCAAGCCACGCCATTACCAATGTGCCGGGGTACGGTCTGGAGGGCATCGTTGAAGGGCGTCATCTGCGCCTGGGCCGCCCGGACTTTGTGGCGCAATTGCATGGCCGGCCGCTACCCGTCAACCTCAATTTCCGGGATAACCTGACCATGGTTGCGCTGGGCGACGAACACGGCTGGCTGGGTGTATTTCTGCTGGGCGACCGGCTGCGCCCGGACGCCGTGCGGGCGGTGGCGCGTCTGAAAGAACTGGGTGTGGAAGTCAGTCTGCTATCCGGCGACGGCAACGCCACCGTGGCGCATGTGGCCGGACTGTTGGGCATCGAGCATTATGCGGGACAGCTGATGCCCGGGGACAAGCTGGCACGCATGCGTGCACTGCAAAATGGCGGTCAGATTGTCGCCATGGTCGGCGACGGCGTAAACGATGCACCGGTACTCGCCGCGGCTCAAGTTTCCATCGCCATGGGCCAGGGTTCGGATGTGGCTCAGGCCAGCGCCGATATGGTGATGATGAACGGCCAGCTGGAATGTCTGGCGGATGCGCTGGTGCTGGCACGGCGTACGGCCGGGATCATCCGGCAAAACCTGGCGTGGGCGGCGGTCTACAACCTGGCTGCCATTCCTGCCGCAGCCCTGGGTTTTGTCACGCCGTGGATGGCAGGTATCGGCATGTCGCTTTCTTCGCTGCTGGTGGTGCTCAATGCCCGGCGTCTGAGCCGCATACGACTTGGTTCTGGCGATGAGGGCGCGCCAACTCACAGCGCCACCGCAGCAGGCACGGCAGTGACTGTGCCCGCGCTTGAAGGACCCTGACATGGACATTCTGTTCCTGCTTATTCCGTTGAGCGTGATACTGGTGGTATTGATCGCGGCGGTATTTTTATGGGCGGTGAAAGCGGGCCAGTTCGAGGATATGGAAGGGCCCGCCCACCGGATTCTGATGGATGACGATAAATCTCCCGGTAAGAAATATTCAGACGAATAAACGAATAATGTTTTAGTCAGGCATTCCCGGTCAATCAATGACGTGTAATTTTGCTTGTGGCAAAAAAAGGAGAGGTACGCCATGGAAACAACAACTTACAATTACAAGGTCGTCCGTCAGTTCGCCATCATGACCATCGTCTGGGGCATGGTCGGCATGCTGGTGGGCGTCGTAATCGCCTCGCAGCTGATCTGGCCGGAACTGAATTTTGGCGTACCGTGGCTGAGTTACGGACGGTTAAGGCCGCTGCATACCAACGCGGTGATTTTTGCCTTTGGCGGCAGTGCGCTGTTTGCTACGTCCTACTACATCGTGCAGCGCACCTGCCAGGTGCGGCTATTTGCCGAGAAGCTCGCCGCCTTTACTTTCTGGGGCTGGCAGGCGGTGATCGTGGCGGCGGCCATCACGCTGCCGCTGGGCTATACCACCTCGCATGAATACGCGGAGCTGGAGTGGCCGATCGACATTCTCATCACCCTGGTGTGGGTGGCCTACGCGGTGGTGTTCTTCGGCACCATTGTCAAGCGCCGCACCAGGTACATTTATGTATCCAACTGGTTTTTCGGCGCCTACATTCTGACCATTGCCATTCTGCACATCGTCAACAGCGCCGAGATTCCGGTGTCCCTGACCAAATCCTACTATGTCTATGCCGGCGTGCAGGACGCCATGGTGCAGTGGTGGTACGGTCACAACGCAGTAGGCTTTTTCCTCACCACTGCCTTCCTCGGCATGATGTACTACTTCATTCCCAAGCAGGCCGGGCGCCCGATTTTCTCCTACCGCCTGTCGGTCGTGCACTTCTGGTCACTCAACTTCATTTACATGTGGGCCGGTCCGCACCATCTGCAATACACCGTGCTGCCCGACTGGGCGCAATCGCTCGGCATGGTGTTCTCGCTGATGCTGCTGGCGCCGAGCTGGGGCGGCATGATGAACGGCATCATGACCCTGTCCGGTGCCTGGCATAAATTGCGCACCGACCCAATCCTGAAGTTCCTGGTGACGGCGCTGTCGTTCTACGGCATGTCCACCTTCGAAGGTCCGATGATGTCGATCAAGACCGTCAACGCCCTGTCCCACTACACCGAGTGGACCATCGGCCACGTGCATTCCGGCGCACTGGGCTGGGTGGCGATGATTACCATCGGCTCCATGTACTACCTGATTCCGCGCCTGTTCGGGCGCGAAGAAATGTACAGCGTCAGGCTTATCACCCTGCACTTCTGGGTAGCCACCCTGGGCGTGGTGCTGTACATCGCCGCGATGTGGATTGCCGGGGTGGCGCAAGGCCTGATGTGGCGCGCTTCCAATCCGGACGGCACGCTGACTTACAGCTTCGCCCAGGTGCTGAACGCAATGTATCCGTTCTACACCATCCGCCTGCTGGGCGGCCTGATGTTCTTTGGCGGCATGCTGATCATGGCCTACAACGCCTGGAGAACGGTATCCGCCGGCAAAGCGGTGGAAGCGCAGATACCCCAGGCCGTGCACGCTTAACGGGACAACCAGGAGAAGACCATGGAATCATTTCACCAGAAAATCGAGAAAAATACCGGGCTGCTCATCGTGCTGACCATCCTGGTGGTAAGCGTGGGTGGTCTGGTACAGATTGTGCCGCTGTTTTTCCAGAAATCCACCACCCGGCCGGTGGCGGGCATGATGCCCTACACCCCGCTGCAGTTGAGCGGGCGCGACATCTACATCCGCGAGGGCTGCGTCGGCTGCCACTCGCAGATGATCCGGCCGTTCCGCGCGGAAACCGAGCGCTACGGGCACTACTCGGTAGCCGGTGAATCGGTATACGACCATCCCTTCCTGTACGGCTCCAAGCGCACCGGGCCGGATCTGGCGCGGGTGGGCGGCCGCTATTCGGATGACTGGCACCGTACCCACCTGAACCATCCACAGGACGTGGTACCTGAATCCAACATGCCGTCTTACCCGTGGCTGGCAAAAAATCCGGCGGATGCCAGCGACATCGAGACCAAGATGAAAGTACTGCGCATCGAGGGGGTGCCCTATACCGACGCGGAGATTGTCAGCGCCAAAAATGAATTGCAGGGCAAGACCGAGCTGGACGCACTGATTGCCTACCTGCAAATACTCGGCACTTCACTCAAGGAAACGAGATAAGCATGGCAGGGACTATCGGAGCCATCGTCACAGTGGTCTGCTTCGTGATCTTTGTGGCCATTGGGCTGTGGGCATGGAGCGGGCGGCGCAAAAAGGATTTCGACGCCGCTGCGAATCTGCCTTTCGAGGAAGAAGACACCCCTTCGCGCATCCCGCCCAAACACGACTAACCCGGTCCGGGGCGCCCGAGAAATCGCGCCCGGCTTAAGGAGAAATAACATGAGCGACTTTGTCAGCAGTTTCTGGAGCCTCTACATCGCCGGCATCACCGTCATCAGCATCGTCTGGGTGACGTGGTTTCTCAAGACCCAGACCACGCGCAGACTCGCCGCCAACGAAAAGGCCGAGCTGATTGAAAAAGCCTGGGACGGCGACTTGCAGGAACTCAACAATCCGCTGCCGCGCTGGTGGCTGTGGCTGTTTTACCTGACCATCGTGTTCGGCGTGGTGTATCTGGCGCTGTATCCGGGTCTGGGCAGCTACAAGGGTGTGCTGGACTGGAGTGCCACGGGCCAATGGCAGCAGGAACAGTCCAAGGCCAACGCGCAGTACGGCCCGGTTTTTGACAAATACCTGAAGCAGGACCTGAAGGTGGTCGCGGCTGACCCGCAAGCGCGCGAAATGGGTCAACGCCTGTTCCTGACCTACTGTTCGCAATGCCACGGTTCGGATGCGGCCGGCGCCAGGGGGTTTCCCAACCTGACCGATCATGACTGGCTCTATGGCGGCGACCCGGAAACCATCCAGGCCAGCATCGCCAATGGCCGTGCCGGCGTGATGCCTGCGCTGGGCGCGGCTTTGGGCGAGCAGGGCACGAAGCAAGTCGCCAGCTACGTGCTGTCCCTGTCCGGGAGCAAACATGACGCGACGCTGGCCGCGGCCGGGCGCGACAAGTTTGCTACCTA
Organism: Sulfuriferula plumbiphila; assembly: GCF_009938015.1. NCBI lineage: Bacteria > Pseudomonadati > Pseudomonadota > Betaproteobacteria > Nitrosomonadales > Sulfuricellaceae > Sulfuriferula > Sulfuriferula plumbiphila. The sequence goes on from NZ_AP021884.1 coordinate 2,357,925, forward strand.
CTGCGCCGCCTGCCACCAGGCGGACGGCAAAGGCACGCAAGCCATGGGCGCGCCCAACCTGACCGACAAGGTGTGGCTCTATGGCGGCTCCGAAGCCACCATCATCGAGACCATCACCAAGGGCCGTAATGGCCACATGCCGGCACAGCTCGATAAGTTGGGTAACGCCAAGGTGCATCTGCTGGCGGCGTATGTGTATGGATTATCGCAGGGCAAGTAGGCGCTGAACCGGTGGGCCTGCGCAGGCCGGGCGCCCCACCGGCTTCCCAACCATCAAAGGACTCCAAGCGTGGCCGAGGCGGAACAAAAAAAAGTCACCAACATCGCACCCTCCACCGACATGGAGCAGGCGCTCTACGCCGTCAAACAAAAGATCTATCCGCGTGCGGTTTCCGGCTGGTTCGCCAGCTGGCGTGTGGCTTTGGTGCTGTTCACGCAGCTGCTTTACTATGGCCTGCCCTGGCTGTCCTGGGACGGGCGTCAGGCGATCCTGCTCGACCTGGCACAACGCAAGTTCTACATTCTGGGACTGGTGTTCTGGCCTCAGGATTTCATCTACCTCACCGGCCTGCTGGTCATTGCCGCATTCTCGCTGTTCCTGTTCACCGCCATTGCCGGACGACTGTGGTGCGGTTTTGCCTGCCCGCAAACAGTCTACACCGAGCTGTTTCTGTGGATAGAACGCAACATCGAAGGCGATCGCCTCAAGCAGATGAAGCTGGACAGGCAAGCCTGGAATATTGAAAAAATTGCCAGGAAAACTGCCAAACACACCGCCTGGCTGGCGCTGGCGTTGTGGACAGGTTTCACCTTTGTGGGTTATTTCACGCCCATCAAGGAACTGGCGATATCCTTTGCGCACTGGACGCTGGGGCCATGGGAGACGTTCTGGATTTTTTTCTATGGCTGCGCCACCTACGGCAACGCCGGCTTCATGCGCGAGCAGGTATGCAAGTACATGTGCCCCTACGCGCGCTTCCAGAGCGTGATGTTCGACTCGGACACCCTGACCGTCACTTACGACTCCTCGCGCGGCGAACCACGCGGCCCGCGTTCCAAATCCACTGACCGCCATGCCGCCGGGCTGGGCGACTGCGTGGACTGCAGCATCTGTGTGCAGGTATGCCCCACTGACATCGACATCCGCAATGGCCTGCAATACGAATGCATCGGCTGCGCCGCCTGCATCGACGGCTGCGCTCAGGTGATGGCCAAAATGGGCTATCCGCGCGGCCTGATCCGCTACACCACGGAAAACGTGATCAAGGGAAAATACCCGGACAGCAGCATTCTTTCCCATGTGTTGCGCCCGCGCACCCTGATCTATAGCGTGCTGCTGCTGGCCATTGTTGCCACTCTGGGTATGGCGCTGATCAGCCGGGTGCCGCTGCGCGCGGATGCGATCCGCGACCGCATTGCCGCCCGCGAAACCGCCGAGGGCTATATTGAAAACGTCTACCGCCTGCAGATTATCAACATGGAAAACAGACCCCACCGCTACGTCATTTCAGTAGCGGGGCTGCCAGGCATCAAGCTGGCGGACAGCAGCCCCCTGGTGCAAGTCGCTCCGTTGGGAACCCATGACGCCGTGGTGCATGTCCAGATCGATCCAGGTGAACTCAGCACACGCTCGAGCCCGGTGCAATTCAAAATCCGGTCGCTGGACAACCCCGACCTGACGACAACCGTCCGGTCCACCTTTCTTAATCGCTAGGAGTTACGCCATGCAGGCCACCGACCATCAACCCTGGTACCGCGAACCCTGGCCGTGGCTGCTGATGATACTGCCGCTCACAGCGGTGGTGGCGGGTTTGATCACCGCCTGGTACGCGGTGGTGAGTAGCGACGGCCTGGTGGCGGATGACTATTACAGGGACGGCATGGCCATTAATCAGACCCTGCACCGTGATGCAGCAGCGGCCGCGATGGACCTGGACGCCACTTTGCGCACCAGCGCGGACGCGCGCACCTTGCATGTGACACTGACCGGCAGGCTCGCCCCCCTGCCCAGCACGTTGCGACTCTCCATCCTGCACCCCACCCAACCCGGACACGACCACGTCATCACCTTGCATGCGGCGGGTAACGGCATGTATAGCGGCGCCATGCCGGGCCTGGGCAATGGACGCTGGCAGCTGATCCTGGAACCGCCCCGGCGTGAATGGCGCCTGACGGGCGTGTGGTGGCAACCCCACACCCGGACCCTTATTCTGGGCGCGAAACACCCGGCCAAAATCCGAACGAACAACCTCAACTAGACGGGAGAATCACATGGCTACATTGCTGAACCTGCTGCTCACCACGCGTACCGGACTAATGAGCCTGTTCACCGTGGTTTTTGCGATTGGCATGCTAGGCTGGTTCACCTGGTGGTTCATAAACAAATCCAGGGGAAAATAAATACCTGTCGCCGGCACACTCTCACAGCAAAAATCACACAAACGAAGGAGGAAAGCATGCAACGCATAATCCAGGTGTTGTGGCCGTCGTTCATCGCGGCGGGGGTAATGGATATTGTCCTGTTCACGCTGCTTGACCCAATGGCACTGATCTATCGGGACACCCTTCTGTTCACAACCCGGCTTGGCGCTTACTCGCTGGGTTTTTTCCTGTTCTGGCTGTTCGGTGCAGTGAGCAGCGCGCTAACCTGCTACTTTCAGTGCAGTACAGCCCAGCTCAACAAGATTTGCAAGTCGTCCGAACCAAAAAAATAAGTGTTCGGAATAAGGGTCGGATTCCCGGACAGGCTTGGGAACAGGCAAAATAATACTCAATAGGTATTCTGCACCCCGGTGACTTGTGGAAAGGTGCGCCGCACGATTTTCTCCACCACGTTTTTCAGATCCAGCATGGAATTTGGACACCCCACACAGGCACCCTTGAGCCGCACCCGGACAACGGTGCCGCTGATTTCCACCAGCTCCAGATCACCGCCGTCGCGCAGCAGGATGGCGCGGGCTTCTTCCAGGACCTGTATCAGCGCGGCTTCGGTGAGCGGCGGGGCTGCGCCGCTGGCCTGGCAGGGGCGCAACTTTTCCAGACGCGCCTGGCGCTGGGCGATGCGCGCCGCCAGCAGCGGGTCACGCGCGTCGAGTTCGTCGAGCTCATCTTCGCTGTACCAGCGCGTATCATCGAGTGCCATTTCGCGGTCGCGCGCGGCGAGTTCCTCGGCGCTGAAGCGTTTGATGGGGATGGGTTTAGCAACGTCAGTCATGTTTATCCTACCCATTTCCGCGCATTGCGGAACATACGCAGCCACGGACCGTCTTCGCGCCAGCCGTCCGGACGCCAGGAATGCTGCACGGCCCGGAACACCCGTTCCGGGTGCGGCATCATCAGGGTAAAGCGGCCATCGGCAGTAGTCACGCCCGTCAGACCGCCAGGCGAGCCATTGGGGTTTGCCGGATAGGTTTCGGTCACCTTGCCGCGGTTGTCCACAAAGCGTAGCGCGACCAGCACACGGCTGGCGTCGCCACCCTGGCTGAAGTCGGCATAACCTTCGCCGTGTGAGACTACCACCGGCATGCGGCTGCCGGCCATGCCGTCGAACAGGATGGAGGGGCTGTCAGGCACTTCGACCATGACGAAGCGCGCCTCGAACTGCTCTGACTGGTTGCGGGTAAATTTCGGCCAGTATTCGGCGCCGGGAATGATGGATTTGAGATTGCCCATCATCTGGCAGCCGTTGCACACGCCCAGCGCGAAGCTGTCGTCGCGATTGAAAAATGCTTCGAACTGATCCCGGGCGCGCAGGTTGAACAGGATGGATTTGGCCCAGCCTTCGCCGGCGCCCAGCACGTCACCGTAGGAAAAACCGCCGCACGCGGCAAAGCCACGGAAGTCCTGGAGCGAGACGCGCCCGGCGATAATGTCGCTCATGTGCACGTCCACCGCCGCGAAACCGGCGCGGTCGAAGGCAGCGGCCATTTCCACTTCGCCGTTGACGCCCTGCTCGCGCAGGATGGCGATGCGCGGCTTGCTGCCGCCGATGAAAGGCGCGGCGATGTTGTCGTTGAGGTCAAAGCTCAGCTTTGCCGACAGCCCCGGGTCAGTCCCATCCAGCAGTTGCGCGTATTCGCTCTCGGCGCACAGCGGGTTGTCACGCAGGCGCTGGATCCGGTAGCTGGTTTCACTCCAGGCACGCTGCAACTCCACCCGGCTGAAGTCGAGCATGGTTTTTTCATTGCGCACGATTTCCACGCGGTCGCGATCATTGGTGCTGCCGATGATGTGGAACTCGGAGCGCAGGCCGGCCGCAATGAAGGCCTGCATCACCTCGGCGGTATGCTCGCGCTTCACTTGCAGCAGTGCGCCCAGTTCCTCGTTGAACAGCACACCGAATACACGCGGGCTGTAACCCGTGCGCTCGGTGACCACTTCCTCGTCTCCATCCAGGCCTTCTTCTTCAACTTCCACGCGGAAGCGATCCTGGCACAGTTCGTCCGTATCTACAGTGATACCGCAGTGGCCGGCGAAAGCCATTTCGCACAGCGCCGCCCACAGCCCGCCATCGGAGCGGTCATGGTAAGCCAGCAAGCGGCCGGCGGCGTTGAGCGCCTGCACGGTTTCGAAAAACGCCTTGAGCTGACCGGGGTGATCGAGGTCCGGGCAGCGCTCGCCCACCTGCTTGTATACCTGCGCCAGTGCCGAGCCGCCCAGGCGATTGCGACCGCAGCCGAGGTCAATCAGGATGAGATCGGTGTCACCTTGGTCAGTACGCAGTTGCGGCGTGAGCGTGGCGCGCGCGTCAGGCGTGGGAGCGAAGGCGGTAATGATAAGAGACAGCGGCGCGGTGACGGATTTCTGCTTGCCATCCGCCTCCCACACGGTACGCATGGACAGCGAATCCTTTCCCACCGGGATGCTGATGCCCAATTCTGGGCACAGTTCCAGCCCCACCGCCTTGACCGTGTCGTACAGCGCCGCGTCTTCGCCGGGGAAGCCAGCCGCCGCCATCCAGTTGGCGGAGAGTTTCACATCGCCGATTTTTTCCACCCGCGCGGCGGCCAGGTTGGTCAGCGCCTCGCCCACCGCCATGCGCCCGGAGGCTGCCGCGTCGATAAGCGCCAGCGGGGTGCGCTCGCCCACGGCGAAGGCCTCGCCGCGCTCGGTGGCATAGCCCATGGTGGTCACCGCCACGTCCGCAACCGGTACCTGCCAGGGGCCGACCAACTGGTCGCGCGCAGTGTAGCCGCCCACGCTACGGTCACCGATGGTGATGAGAAATGACTTGGATGCCACGCTGGGCAGGCGCAACACGCGCAGCGCGGCATCCGCCAGCTCGATGCCGTCGGTATTCAGCGCCGGCAATGTGCGCTGGACGCGCTGCACGTCGCGGGTCATGCGCGGCGGCTTGCCGAGCAGCACGGACATATCCATGTCCACCGGGGTAGCGCCCAGCAGGCTGTCTTCCACTGTCAAATGCCTGTCCCCGGTGGCGATGCCGACCACGGCGAACGGGCAGCGCTCGCGCTCGCACACGGCGCGGAAGCTGTCCAGACTGGGCGGCGCAATGGCCAGCACATAGCGTTCCTGGGATTCATTACTCCAGATTTCGCGCGGCGACATGCCGGATTCTTCCAGCGGGATATCGCGCAATTGAAAGCGTGCGCCGCGTCCGGCGCCATCCACCAGCTCCGGCATGGCATTGGAAACACCACCCGCACCCACGTCGTGGATGGACAGAATGGGATTGGCGTCGCCCATCTGCCAGCAACGATCGATCACCTCCTGGGCGCGGCGCTGCATTTCCGGGTTGCCGCGCTGCACCGAGTCGAAATCCAGGTTTTCGGCATTGGCGCCGGTATCCATGCTGGATGCCGCGCCGCCGCCCAGTCCGATGAGCATGCCCGGGCCGCCCAGATGTATCAGCAGCGTGCCGGCGGCGAACTGCTTTTTGAAGCAGTGGGCGTCGTCAATATTGCCCACCCCCCCCGCCAGCATGATGGGCTTATGGTAGCCGCGCATCTCGCCCGCGCATTCCTCCTCGAAAGTGCGGAAGTAACCCGCCAGGTTGGGACGGCCGAATTCATTGTTGAACGCCGCCGCGCCAAGCGGGCCGTCGATCATGATTTGCAGCGCGGAGGCGATGCGGTCGGGCTTGCCGTAGCCATTGACATTGTCCCGACAGGTTTCCCAGGGTTGCCGGCCACCCGGGATATTCAGGTTGGACACCGAGAACCCGCACAGCCCCGCCTTGGGCTTGGAGCCCGTGCCAGTCGCACCCTCGTCACGGATCTCGCCGCCGGAACCGGTGGCCGCACCGGGGAAAGGTGAAATGGCGGTGGGGTGATTGTGCGTTTCCACCTTCATCAGGATGTGCGTACGCGCCTCACGGTAAACATAGCGGCCATTTTCCGCCGGATAGAAGCGCGCCACGTCAGCGCCCTCGATCACCGAGGAATTATCCGAATACGCCACCACGGTACCTTGCGGGTGACGCGCGTGGGTTTCGCGGATCATGCCAAACAGCGTATGCGGCTGCGCCGCGCCGTCGATCACCCAGGCGGCATTGAAAATCTTGTGGCGGCAGTGCTCGGAGTTGGCCTGGGCAAACATCATCAACTCCACATCCGTGGGATTGCGCCCGATGCGGGTGAAATTATCCAGCAGATAATCGATTTCATCTGCCGACAACGCCAGCCCCATCGCGCTGTTGGCGTGCACCAGCGCCGCGCGGCCAGCACCCAGAATGTCCACCGTGGTCAACGGCTTGGGCGGGAGATGGCGGAACAGTGTATGGGCGTCGTCCAGACTGCCGAACACGGTTTCTGTCATGCGGTCGTGGATGTGCGGCGCAATCTGCGCTTGGTCATCAGCAGTCAGCGCAGCGCCATCGCGGCGAAGGAAATAATATGCAGTGCCCCGTTCAATCCGGGATACTTTTTCCAGCCCGCAGTGGCGAACGATGTCGGTTGCCTTGGAAGACCACGGCGAAATGGTGCCGGGGCGCGGGGTGACCAGCAGCAACGCAGCGTCCGGCCGGGCCGGCAACGGGATACCATAGGCGAGGATGGCGTCAAGCCTGGTTTGCTCGACGCTGTCCAGCGCAGTCGACACCTCCGCGAAATGCCAGAACTCGGCTTGAATACAGTCGTAATCAGGCAGTCCTTGGGATAGCTTGTCGAGACGAAAACGGGAAAGCGCGGCGCCGCCGCGCAATTTATGCAGTTCGGGCATGGTGCGAATCGGGCATCGGACAAAAGCGGATTTTACCCGAAATCGGCCCCGCGCCCTAACCACAGGAGACGCTCAAGTCAGGCAGCCGACTCTGCGGGAGGCTCCTGCCCTTTCTCACGTTTCCAGATTTCCAGGCAGTCCAGCCCGCAGAAATGCTGGATGTAATCCGTCGCTTCTTCGTTTCTGGCGACAGAAGCCGGAATCTCAACCATGCATACCGCGCAACTGGTGATTTCGCATTCTGTATCCTCGACACAAGGCAGAATTTCACCGCCATTGGGATTCACATTTCTCGGTATTTTCATTTCGCTCTCCTCGGTGCCATCATCCTGATGCTACGCTTTGATTATAGACCTCCCAACCCATACCGAGTTCGTCATGAAACCAGACGCAGACCCTTTTCCCAATGACAGGCTGATCGAAAAAACCATCCTTGGCAAGCTGCCGCCGCGCCCGCGCGACAGTCACAAGGGCGACTTCGGCAGCGTCGGCATCCTGGGCGGTGCACCGGGCATGACCGGGGCGGCATTGCTGGCAGCGCGGGCGGCACTTCATATGGGTGCGGGCAAAGTCTACGCCGCCAGCCTGAACAGCAGTATCGCCATAGACTTCATGCAACCTGAAATCATGCTGCTTGGCCCGACTCAATTGCTCGACACACCGTTAACCGTGCTGGCCGTCGGCCCCGGTTTGGGGCGCTCCGAACAGGCTGGCCAGTTGCTGGAAATCGCGCTGCAAAGCCCGGCCATTCTGGTATTGGATGCAGATGCCCTGAACCTGCTTGCCGAATCGCAAAGCCTGAAAAAACTGGCGCAAAACCGCACCCGTCCCACCCTGCTCACGCCCCATCCCGGCGAGGCCGCGCGGCTGCTTGGCTGCGACACCAGAACCATCCAGCGCGACCGTCCGGCTGCAGCGTTGCAGCTGGTCGAAAAATATTGCGCCTGGGTGGTGCTAAAAGGTGCCGGCAGTATTTGCGCCGCGCCCGACAAAGCATGGCGTATCAACGCTACGGGCAACCCCGGTTTGAGCAGCGCCGGCATGGGGGATGTGCTGACGGGCATGGTGGCGGCCCTGCTGGCGCAGGGCGCGGCGCCTTTCGCCGCGCTGCAGCTTGCTGTTTATCTGCATGGCGCGGCAGCAGATGCCCTGTTGGAACAGGGCATGGGACCGGTGGGGCTGACCGCATCGGAAGTGACGCTGGAAGCGCGCAGATTGCTTAATCAGCGGGCTGTTTAGCCCAACATCCGGTCCTGTTGTTAAGAGATACCTGTAACGTCTCAGCAGGCCTACTGAAAAATACCCGCATAAGGCGGGTATTTGTTTGGGTTTTTTGGCCGGAACTGTTGCCGGGGTTCGGCCAAGACATCCGGTCATTTTGGTAAAGGCGGATAAAGCTTTTTCGCCGCACTGATCAATCCCATCGCTTTGGCATATTCCGCGCTGCTGGTTTTGGTCAAATGGGTTTCACCCGAGCCGCCGCCTATCTTGATCGCTGCCAGCGCAGCCTTGCCGCTGGGGTTATCGCCTATGGTCAGCAACGCCTCGGTGATTTTTTTCGCCTGAGCCTGCGGCATGTCAGGAGACAAGGCGATCGCAAAACCTGGAACAGGGTCGGTTGTAGCCAGAATGCGCAGCTTCCCGGGATGCGCTTTCATAGCATCGATTGCTGATTTTGGCGAAACGGTAACCACATCCACAGCGTCTTCCAGCAAAAGCGAAGCCAATGTATCCATAAATTGGATTTCCTGAACTTGCTTGAAATCCCGATCCAACATTAACCCATTATTTTTCAATAAATTCACCGACAGCAGGCCCATCAGGGTTTTACGGCTTATCACGCCGATTCGCGAACCCTTGATGGAGGCGATGGTCTGGTAGGGACTTTGCGATCTGACCAGAAAAACCGCATGCAGATCCTTGAACTTCGCCACCGGATAGTATCCGGCCTTGCCGGCCAGGCCAATCACATTGGTGGGCGCCATCAGCAAGTCATATCGCCCTGTGCCCGCATGCTCATCGATTGCCTTGAAGTTTTGCGTGATATCCGTGCGTACCTGAATCCCCGCTGCTTTGCCAATATAGTCGGCAAGAGGCTGGAACGAATCCCTTAATACCCATTGGTCTTCCTTACCGACAGTGCCCGGATTGATACCGAACATCAGCCTTTCCGCCGCCTGCAGGTTAAAAGACAGCAGCAACGTCGCCATAAAAAAGAATTTACGCATTATTTCGAGACTCCTCTTTTGGTATTGTGCAATCCAGGCACGCGGCCGGCCGTTGCTGCAGGCCACTTAGCAATGCCGCCATGCGGGCTCTAATCAGCCTGCGCAGCGTAGAACTGATGCCGCAACCCGATTAACGGCAAAAATGAAATTATCTGAACCGGATGCTGCTACCCGCTGGCTTTTCGTCAGCGCTGCCGAACAATCCGACGGGGCCACTCAGCCGTTCCATCGCGCAGGCTGCCGGGTGAATGCGGCGAAACTGGCCTGTCCAGCTGGCGCAGCGGATCATTTTTCCGATCCGGAACAATATCTTGATTGCAGATATGCGTGGAATTCCTCGCTAACCTCCTCGTGCCTCAATGCATATTCCACCGTGGCCTTCAGATAACCCAGCTTGCTACCGCAATCATAGCGCACCCCTTTAAATTCATAGGCTTGCACCTGCTGTTCGTGCAACAGGCCCGCAATCGCGTCGGTAAGCTGGATTTCCCCCCCCGCGCCCGGTTTTATGCTCTCGATGTGATGGAAGATGCGCGGGGTAAGGATGTAACGCCCTACCACACCCAGCGTGGAGGGCGCATTTTCCGGGCGCGGCTTCTCTACAATCGAGCTTACCTTGTGCAAGCCGTCGGTGAGCGGCGTCGCCGCTACGATACCGTACTGACTGGTCTCTTCACGGGTGATGTTCTGCACACCCAGCAGCGAGCACTGATAATAGTTGTATAAATCCACCATCTGCTTCATCACCGGCGGCTCGCCATCGATCAGGTCATCGGCGAGGATAACGGCAAAAGGTTCGTTCTGCACCACGGGCTTCGCGCACAGCACTGCGTGTCCCAGCCCTAGCGCCTCCGACTGGCGAATGTAAATGCAGTTCACGTGAGACGGCAGAATGCCGCGTACCAGCTCCAGCAGCTTGGTCTTGCCATGCGCTTCCAGTTCGGCTTCCAGCTCGTAGGCTTTGTCGAAGTGGTCAGGTATGGCGCGCTTGCTGCGCCCGGTAATAAAGATCAGGTCGGTGATACCAGCCGCGACAGCCTCTTCCACTGCGTATTGGATTAACGGCTTGTCCACAATGGGCAACATTTCCTTGGGACTGGCCTTGGTGGCAGGCAAAAAACGTGTACCCATGCCAGCTACCGGAAAAACAGCCTTGGTAATCGTGTTAGTCATGCTGGCTCCATGGTGGTTACTGCGTTCATTCTATACTGCCCAATAATTCCAGTAATGCGGCTTCATCGAGAATTTTGACGCCGAGTTCTTGCGCCTTCGTGTATTTGCTGCCGGGATCAACGCCTGCTACCACGTAATCGGTCTTTTTCGACACGCTGCCACTCACCTTGCCACCCTGCGCCTCAATCCTTTCCCTGGCATCATCGCGGCTCAGCTTGGGCAAGGTGCCGGTGAGCACGAAAGTCTTGCCGGCAATAGCGCTGGTTTGGGTGGGCACGGCCGGCGCACCCTCCGGCCAGCTCACGCCACTGGCGCGCAACATCTCGATCACGGTGCGGTTATGGGGTTCGGCGAAAAACTGCGCGATGGACTGCGCCACCACCGGTCCCACGTCGGGCACCTGCAGCAATGCGGCTTCGTCGGCGGCCATCAGCGCATCGAGATTGCCGAAGTAACGCGCCAAATCCTTGGCGGTCTGTTCACCCACATTGCGGATACCCAGGGCATAGATAAATCGTGCCAGCGTGGTGTGCTTGCTGGCCTCGATCGCGGCAAGCAGCTTGGCAGCGGATTTTTCCGCCATGCGTTCCAGACTGGCGAGTTTCACCATGCCTAGCCGATAGAGATCTGCCGGGCTGTTGACCAGACCCAGATCCACTAGCTGCTCGACCAGCTTTTCACCCAGGCCGTCAATATCCATCGCGCGGCGGCTGGCAAAGTGCCACAGCGCCTGCTTGCGCTGCGCCGGGCAATACAGGCCGCCGCTGCAGCGCGCCACCGCCTCGTCCGGCAGGCGCACCACATGCGAGCCGCACACCGGACAGCTGAGTGGCATGACGAATTCACGGGCATCCGCTGGGCGGCGTGCCAGTACAACGGAGACCACTTCGGGGATGACATCGCCGGCCCGGCGCACACTCACCCAGTCACCGATGCGCACGTCCTTGCGGCGGATTTCATCCTCATTATGCAGCGTGGCGTTGGTCACCGTCACGCCGCCGACGAACACGGGTGCGAGCCGCGCCACAGGCGTCAGCGCACCGGTGCGGCCGACCTGCACGTCAATTTCCAGAACCTGGGTCAGTTCTTCCTGCGCCGGAAATTTGTGCGCAATAGCAAAACGCGGCGCACGCGCCACGAAGCCCAATTTCTCCTGCAAAGCCAGATCATTGACCTTGTACACCACGCCGTCGATGTCGTAGGGCAACTGCGCACGGCTGGCTCCGATATTACGGTAGTAATCCAGCAAGCCGGATACGCCCCGCACCACGCCGCGTTGCCTGGCAACGGGAAGGTGCATCGCCAGCAGCTGATCCATCAGGGCGGCATGCCTGCCCGGGACGGCCCAGCCCTCTGCCGCGCCGATGCCGTAAGCGAAAAAGTGCAGGCGCCGCGTGGCGGTAATGCGCGGGTCGAGTTGACGCAATGAGCCCGCCGCCGCGTTGCGCGGATTGGCAAATTCCTTGTCACCGCGCGCGCGCTGGGCGGCATTGAGCGCTGCGAAATCCGCCTTGAGCATGAGTACTTCGCCGCGCACTTCGAGCAAGGCAGGCGGCTGATCGATGCCCAGCAGCATGGGAATCGCACGGATGGTGCGCAGGTTGGCGGTTACATCCTCACCCGTGTAGCCATCGCCGCGCGTGGCGCCCTGCACAAAACGGCCGTGCTCATAACTGAGCGTAATCGCCAGGCCATCAAACTTGGGTTCCACTGCGTATTCAACCTGCGCCAGTCCGGTTGCCTCGCGGCAACGGCGATCAAAAGCCTCTATCTCCGTGTCGCTAAAGGCATTGTTGAGCGATAACATGGGGACGCGGTGAGCGATCTGGGAAAATGCCGCAACCGGCGCTGCACCCACGCGCTGGCTGGGAGAATCCGGCGTAACCAGCTCTGGGTATTGCGTTTCAAGCGCCAGCAACTCACGCAGCAGGCGGTCGAATTCGGCGTCTGGAATCACTGGCGCGTCGAGCGCGTAGTAACGGTAATTGTGGTATTCGATCTGTTCGCGCAGCAGGCGGGCGCGTTCGGCAATCTCGGCTGGAACTGGCATCAGTTAAAGAGGCGCAGCGCTCGCTCGCTACCGCCAGGAATACCGCGCGCCTGCATGCGCTGGTAGATTTGGTCGAGTTGCATACGGATTTTGTCGATACCCGCCTGGGTGAGCGGGCGGATGTTGTCATCCACCAGTTGGCCGCCGAGTTGCTCGCTGATCTGGTATGCCAGCGCAGTCATGCGGTCAAACGCCACCAGCCCATCGGCCACACGCGGCAAATCGAACAGCAAGGTCACGCCGTGAGTGGAAAACGGCGCAGTAGCGCTGGCAGTAAAGGGGGCAGATTCGTGGTTGCACAATGAGTAGATCACCTCATTGGCGGCATTGCGGCATTGGTATACTCCATCCACCGCCAGCACCATGCCTGCGCGTTGCGCCAGCTCGCTGATTCTGGCGCCGGAGAATACCGCGTTGTCACGACTCACCACATTCAGGCCAATCAGCACATCCACATCCACACAGAACAAATCGAGCGCATTGGCGCGCTGCAATGCGGATGGAATGTCCGGGCATTCTGCCACGCCGTTGAAACGGCTGGCGAGCTGCCGCGCCTGGGTGCACAACTGCACCAGCTGGTCTTCGCCGACGGCACCGTTGCGGTCGGCCAGTTGCAGGGCAATCACAATCTCCGCATAGGCATCTTCGCGCCAGCTGGCGATTTCTTCCCAGCCTCCGGCAAGATGGCTGTAGCCCCACCAGTACACGGGCTTGCCATTATTGGGGCTGCGCTCGATCAGCTCTCCCATGGCGGAGCCGGGAACCGCGTCAGCGGTGTGCAGGCGAATCTCGAAATCAATCATCGGGTCTGCCGGGGATGCTGGCAGTTCGTCCGCGACGGGTACAGATTCCGGCTGCGCCGTAGCAGTTGCGGGTGCAGGCCTGGATTGCACATGCGGCTCGCGTAGCGCGGCAATATCAGCCTGGTAGGTAATCGGGGAGGGATCCATGCTGGCAGATGCAGCGGGCTCTGTCCGCGCATGGGTCAGGGAGGTGTCTGGCACGGGATGTTCGGCATGGATTGGCGGCGCATCGAGGTACGGCTCGATGCGCGTCGCATCGGATTCAGCGCCTTGCTGTGCATCCAGCAAAACGTCTTGCTGGGACGCAAACATTTCGCGCGACTGCTTACGGTATTTTCTTTCCTGAAACCAGTTGTACAGGACGATCGCTGCGACCACCACGATTGCGACTGCAATCAGACTGATTTGCAATGGATTCATCTTTGCTTTCCGTCTCCCGCGCCACCTGGCGGTGGCTGCTGTTTATTATTCCCGTTTTGAGACGGCGCCGCAGGCTGTGCCTGTCCCGGTTTCAATACCTGAAAAAACACTTCGTCGTTACGGATCATGCCCAGCTCGTTACGCGCCCGCTCAGCAATGGCATCCAGCCCGTGCTTGAGGTCGTGCACTTCGGCATCCATCGCCGCATTACGCGCAGTCAGGGTGGCGTTGAGCTGTTTTTGCTCGGCCACCTGGCGCCCCGTATCCCACACCTGCAACCAGCCACCTTTGCCAAACCACAGCGGGTACTGCAACAACAGCAGCAAAGATACCAGAATCCATGTCATCCAGCGCATCTGGCGCGGTTAAATCAATTGCCGATCTGGTAGAAAGCGGCACGGCCCGGATAACGCGCGGCATCACCCAGTTCTTCCTCGATACGCAGCAGCTGGTTGTATTTGGCCATGCGGTCGGAACGCGACAGCGAACCGGTCTTGATCTGCAGCGCGTTGGTGGCGACAGCAAGGTCGGCGATAAACGTATCTTCAGTCTCGCCGGAACGATGCGAAATCACCGCGGTATAACCGGCGCGCTTGGCAGTCTCGATCGCGTCGAAGGTCTCGGACAGCGTGCCGATCTGGTTCACCTTGATCAGAATGGAATTGGCGATGTCCTGGCGGATGCCCTCGCTCAGGATTTTGGCATTGGTGACGAACAGATCGTCGCCAATGATCTGGATGAACTTTTTCAGGCGCGCGCTGAGCACTGCCCAGCCCGCCCAGTCGTCTTCGGCCATGCCGTCTTCGATACTGATAATGGGGTATTTGTCGCACCAGCTCGCCAGGTAGTCGGTGAATTGCGCGGAGGAGAGTTGCAGACCTTCGGATTCGAGGTGGTATTTGCCGTCCTTGTGGAACTCGCTGGCGGCACAATCGAGGCCGATCGCAATATCGGTGCCCGGCACGTAACCGGCTTTTTCAATCGCCTGCACGATGAGCTGCAACGCGGCTTCGTTGGATTCCAGATTCGGCGCGAAACCGCCTTCGTCGCCCACGGTAGTGGTCATGCCCAGTTCGTCCAGCAGTTTTTTCAGCGCATGGAATACTTCCGCACCGTAGCGCAGCGCCTCGCGGAAGCTGGGCGCGCCGAGCGGGATAATCATGAATTCCTGCATGTCGATATTGTTGTTGGCGTGCGCGCCGCCGTTGATGATGTTCATCATCGGCACCGGCAACTGCATCGGACCCGCTCCGCCCAGATAACGGTACAGCGGCAGGCCGGATTCTTCCGCCGCCGCGCGCGCCACCGCCATCGACACTGCCAGGATCGCGTTGGCGCCCAGGCGCGATTTGGATTCCGTGCCGTCCAGCTCGATCATGGTGCGGTCGATGAAATGCTGGTCTTCCACATCCAGTCCGATGATGGCCTCGCAGATTTCAGTATTGACGTTTTCCACCGCGCGCAACACACCCTTGCCCAGATAGCGCTGGGCATCACCGTCGCGCAGCTCGATCGCTTCGCGGCTGCCGGTGGACGCGCCGGACGGCACGGCAGCGCGCCCCAGCACGCCGGACTCCAGCAGCACGTCGGCTTCAACAGTGGGGTTGCCGCGCGAATCCAGAATCTCGCGGGCGATGACATCAACAATTGCGCTCATTTATTTTCCTTGTCCAATCAACGGCTGCGGTGTGCGCAGCCTATTTCACTTTGTTTTCAATAAATCCGCGCTGTTTCACCAGCGCATCCATTTCTTTCAGCGTGTACAGCAGTTCTTTCATCAGTCCCAGCGGCCAGGCATTGGGCCCGTCGGACAGCGCCTTGGCCGGATCGGGGTGGGTTTCCGCAAACAGTCCGGCCACGCCCACCGCCACCGCTGCGCGCGCCAGCACCGGCACGAATTCGCGCTGCCCGCCGGAGACATTGCCCTGCCCGCCCGGCAGTTGCACCGAGTGGGTGGCGTCGAACACCACCGGGCAGCCGGTTTCGCGCATCACCATCAACGAGCGCATGTCCGACACCAGATTGTTGTAGCCGAACGACACGCCGCGCTCGCACACCATGATGTTGTCCTGCCCGCCGTTGGCGGCACGCGCCTTGTCCACCACGTTCTTCATGTCCCATGGGGCGAGGAACTGGCCTTTCTTGATATTCACCGGCTTGCCCGCGCACGCCACGGCGTGGATGAAATCGGTCTGGCGGCACAGGAAGGCGGGCGTCTGCAACACGTCCACCACCGCTGCCACCTCGCTGATTTCCCCGATGCTGTGCACGTCGGTCAGCACCGGCACGCCGATCTCTTTTTTCACGTCCGCCAGGATTTGCAGCCCGGCGTTCATGCCCGGCCCGCGGAACGACACGCCGGAACTGCGGTTGGCCTTGTCGTAGGAAGACTTGTAGATGAACGGCACGCCCAGTTCGGCGCAAATTTCTTTCAAAGCCCCGGCGCTGTCCATCGCCATCTGGCGCGATTCCACCACGCAGGGGCCGGCAATCAGGAACAGCGGCTGATCCAGCCCCGCTTCAAATCCGCACAGTTTCATGGCTTTTCTCCTGCTACAGCCAGTTTCCCTGCTGCAGATTGCTGGTAGGTAAGCGCCGCCTCGACAAACGCCTTGAACAGCGGATGCCCGGCACGCGGCGTTGAGGTAAATTCCGGATGGAACTGGCAGCCGATGAACCAGGGATGATCCGGCAGCTCCACCATTTCGCACAGACCGTCGGTAGCGGACAGTCCGCTCACTTCAAGCCCGGCTTGTTGCAGTTGCGGCAGCAGCGCGTTATTGACCTCATAGCGGTGGCGGTGGCGCTCGGTAATCTCGTCGGCACCGTACACACGGTGCGCGAGCGAATCTGCCTCAAGCTTGCATACCTGCCCGCCCAGGCGCATGGTACCACCCAGATTGGAGTTTTCGCTGCGGGTTTCCACCTGGCCGGCGGCGTCTCTCCATTCGGAAATCAGCGCCACGACGGGATGCGTGGTGGCGGGCTCGAACTCGGTGCTGTGGGCGTCCGTCATGCCCGCCTGGTGACGCGCATATTCAATCACGGCAAGCTGCATGCCGAGACAGATGCCCAGGTACGGCACCTTGTTTTCGCGCGCAAATTGTATCGCGGCAATCTTGCCCTCGACGCCGCGCTTGCCAAAACCGCCCGGCACCAGGATGGCGTCCATTCCAGTCAGGCAGCCGATACCGTCCTTCTCGATCTGCTCGGAATCCAGGTAATGAATATGGATATGGGTGCGGGTATGAATCCCCGCATGGATCAGCGCCTCGGACAGGGATTTGTAGGACTCGGTCAGCCCCACGTACTTGCCCACCATGGCGATATTGATCTCGTGCTGCGGATGCTCCAGCGCCTCCACCAGCCCGTTCCACATGGACAGATCGGCGGGCGGCGGGGTGATGCCGAACTTGCGGCAGACGATCTCGTCCATGCCCTGCTCGCGCAGCATCTCGGGAATCTTGTAAATGCTGTCCACGTCGTGCACGGAAACCACCGCACCCGGCTCCAGGTTGGTGAACAGCGCAATCTTGCGGCGTTCCTCGTCGGGCAGCGGGCGGTCGCCGCGGCACAGCACCACATCCGGCTGGATACCGATCTCGCGCAGCTCTTTCACCGAGTGCTGGGTGGGTTTGGTCTTGACCTCGCCCGCCTTGCCCAGATACGGCACCAGGGTGAGGTGGATGTAGCAGGTGTTGTTGCGCCCCTCTTGCAGACCCATCTGGCGGATCGCCTCCAGGAAGGGCAGCGATTCGATGTCGCCCACGGTGCCGCCGATCTCGACAATGGCCACCTCGGCACCCGCCGCGCCGTTGCGGATATGCAGCTTGATCTCGTCGGTGATGTGGGGAATGACCTGCACCGTACCGCCCAGATACTCGCCGCGCCGCTCCTTCTTGATCACCGACTCGTAGATCTGGCCGGTGGTGAAGTTGTTGCGCTTGCTCATGTGCGCATGCGTGAAGCGCTCGTAGTGACCGAGATCCAGGTCGGTTTCCGCCCCGTCCCCGGTGACGAACACCTCCCCGTGCTGGAACGGGCTCATGGTGCCCGGATCCACGTTGATGTACGGGTCCAGCTTCATCATGGTGACTTGCATGCCGCGCGATTCAAGAATGGCGGCGAGAGAGGCGGCGGCGATTCCCTTGCCCAGGGAAGAAACCACACCGCCGGTAACGAAGATATAACGGGTCATGTTGATTTACGGCGCAGGTAATGCTGAATTTTAGCGTAAAGCGCGGGGGGGAACAATTGGCGCGCTGCGCCACGCTGTCTTACGCGCCTGTTAATGGGCTGCCACGCCTTGCCTATACTCGGTGAACCCTTCGACCAACTTGCTGAATGAGGCGGGCCTGTATCTATCAAAGCTTTCCTGATCCACATAAACGAAGCCGTACTTCACCTCCGGTTGCAGCCGGTTGATATCCTCACACCATTGTCGCAGCCGCGCCATTTTCAGCGGCACGTCCAGGTCTTCCTGCCCCTTGGTTTCGACAATGAAAATCTCCTTGGCCGACAATTTCACCATGAAGTCCGGGTAGTAGTTGGAAATGTCGCCGTCCGCATTCACATAATCCAGCTTGAAATGCACCGCCAGGTAATTCTTGGCGTAGGAAACCACATCATCACAGCCTTCGAGAAAACCGGCAAACAGCAGTTCAAAATGGCTGTCGCCGATGATCTTGTTGAAGATGCTTTTCTTCGGCACCAGGTAGCCCTGGTCCTTCGCCACAAAGGGGCGGGTCTGCCGCAGCTTGATGGAGTCGCGGATTTCCGCATCGCCCTTGTTGCGTACAGTAAGCGCATTGATGGCCTTTTTGAACGTCTCGACCAGTGTCTTGGTGGCGGCCAGTTCGGACAGGTTGCGCAGGGTGTTCGGGTCTTCCAGTTCTACTTTCCGGTCAAACAACTGGTCTTGCACAAACGCTTTGATCTTGCCGTAAAGCACGTCGTAGCCGCTCACCAGGCGCAAGTCCTTCATGACCGTCTGCGCGAAATAGCCGATCACGCTGCGGTAATCGGCAATGCCGGCCGTATCCAGAATGGTGGTATGGGTCACCGCGCCGGTGGTGATGTCCTTGAACACGATTTCCCGCTGCTCTTCCTCGCTGAACGACTGATAGGTCACCTTGCCAGTGCCCAGCGTGCCCACATCCAGATCGGCCAGATTCTTGTATTCGCGGTAAACGCGCGGCGTCATCACCGGGATTTCGATGTCCAGCGCCTCGATATCCTTCTTCTCGTTTGCGTTGTCGATCTCCACCACCAGCGGCGTTTTTGGCCCGGTGCCTTCGCCCATGGGCTTGCGCTCCAGCACCACGCCCTCGGCCTGGATGGATTCCACGAATTCCATGAAGGCATCGGTGCCGACGACACTTACATATTCCTCTACGCTACCCGGATACATCTTGCGCAAGCCGCGCCCCAGCGTCTGTTCCGGCAGGATGTTGCTCTGGGCGGCATAGGCGCGCAGGCCCACGATGGTGGTCACGTTGCGCACATCCCAGCCTTCCTTTAGCATCAGCACGGAAACAATGGCCTTCCAGGGGCTGTCCAGGCTGTCGATGTCGTTGGCCTGCTGGCGCAGCTTTTCCAGTTCTTCCTTGTTCTTGCCGCTTGTCGCTTCGGAAATCTCGCCGTTGTTTTTGGTGTGAATGACCAGCACTGCGCCTTTGAGGTCTGGGTAGTTGCCTTCCAGGAATTCCGCCACGTCGTCGCAGTTCTTGGTGTCGTCGGTCATCACGAACAGGATGGCCTTCTTGCCCAGCTTCTCGTGCTCGGCATACGCCTTGCGCCATTCCACCACGCCCAGATTGATGTAATCGGCGTATTTCTCGGTATATTTGGCGCTCTGCTTTTCCACCAGCCTGGCGCGGCTGGCGGCATCCGGCAGCACCGGGTGTTTGACCACGTTTTGCGAAATGGCCTCCACCAGCGGGTAATCTGAAACGGTCTGCACGAATATAGCGCCACTGTTGTGCTTGGGCGTGGCCGTCACATCCACTTGCAGGCTCAGGGCGTCGCCTTTCTGCCTGAGGCGGTTGTGGATGTCCTCGATGGACTTGAACCAGGCCAGGCGATTGTCGTGAATATGGTGCGCCTCGTCGTTCAGAACCATCAGTTCGTCGATGTCGCGCACGATCATGCCCAGGTCCACCTTGGAATCGGTGGTCGCACCAGTGGGTCGCTTGCCCAGGAAGTAATCCATCGTGTCTTCATCGTCGGGCGAGGGCGGGATGTCTTCGCCCGAATAGACGCGATGGATGTTGGTCAGGAAGATATTGCCGGCCGGATGGGTGATGCGCACCTCGTCCTGCACATGCAGGGTAAGCTGAAAATCGTCGCGCCAGTTCTGCCCATCCACGCCGTTATCCGGCAAAACCGGATCTTCAAAAAAAATGCGCAGCCCCTGGAAATCCTTGTAGATACGATCCAGCACGATAATGTTGGGCGTGATTACTAGAAAGTTGCGCGAAAGTGTGGATTCCGGCTCATACAGCTTGTGAAAGTAACTCCACGCAAGCACCAGGCTCATCACCTTGGTTTTCCCGGCCCCCGTGGCCATCTTCACCACGAAGCGCCGCCAGGTTTCGTCAAACATCGAGGGTGTCACAGGCGCATTACCGGCGAACCGCATTAGGTCGTATTTGTCCTTGACTCGCACCACATCAACCAGATAGACAATGGTTTCCAGCGCTTCCCGCTGGGCGAAATAGTACTGAAACTCTGCCATGGTGCCATCGGACTTCGGCAGCAGGTGCGGCGTCTTGAACCACCAGTTGAGCAGGCTGCGGCTGGTTTCCGTGGCTTTGGCATAACCGTCATCGCGCCACGCTTTGACCTGCTTGCGCAGCTCCGGCACAAGCGGTGGCATTAGCTTGTCGGCGCTGGTTTCCCGTAACGCCTCATCTGCGGGAAACCAGCGAATCTCTGGGTCAAGGATGACGTAGGGGGAATCAGGGAAATTCTGATGCAGGGCCATCAGATTTTCCCTCCCACATTAACTTCAATAATCGTCATCGTGTCATTGCCGAAAATATCCACCACCTTCACCGCGATCTTGCGCCGTCCCGGCATGACTTCCTGGAACACGCTTTGTAATTCCAGCGAGCGGTCTTTCTTGGTGCGGAACGACTGCCACTCGTTCTCGAACACATAATCGCCGGTCCAGACTTCCTCATATTCTTCCAAGGGTATTTGCGGCGGCTCAAGCCCACCCAACGCGCCTTGCCCGGCTGGTATCTTCTTGACGCGAATAATTTCCCGCTTGTTCTCGAAGTCGAAGTCCACCGACCAGTAATCAATCCAGTCTGTCCAGTGCCGGGTCAGCACCTCACGGGTGACGATGCCGTCTTTGTCCTTGCTTACCTTCACGATCTGGCCTTTGTCCACCACGATCTTGCTGGCCTTGTCCTTCAGGCTGGCTTCGGCAGCGGCAATGGAATCCTGGGAATAGAACACCGAAAAATCCGTCAACTCCACCGCCACGCTATTCCCTTTTATGTGAGGCTTTACCTCGATGAAGGATACGTCGTGGAACACCACCTGGTTTTTTTCCACCGCGCGTTTGTCGAACACGTCCGCCGGGATGTACTTGGGCGCGATGTCGATGCCTTTCGATTTCGCCTCGTCCAGAACGTTGGGGAATAAGCCCATCTCGAACTCGAAGCCCAAAATGTCTACCTTGGTGATGTGCTTTTTGCGGCACTCCATAATCACTTCTTCGACAAACAGGCGCGTCACCGGCATGTTGACCGGGCCAATCACCACTAGCCGCCCAGCCTTCTTGCCGTGGAAGGTCTGAAAGCCATCAGTCTTTTCGGCGCGATAGGCACGCAGGATGAGGTCGAGGAAGGCAGCTTCCTTTTCCTCCAGTTGCTTCTGCTTTTCCGCCTCGCGCAGGTTGGGGTTCACGCCGATGTAATGCTGGCGCTCGTACCTGCCCAGGTTGAGGATTTCAAAGGCGCGGTAGGGTTTGTCTTCGGCCTTCAGTTGCCGCTGTACGCCGATCAGACGCTTGCGCGTGGTGTGGATGGCGAACTTGCCGAGGTCGGAGGTGATCCACTTGCGCCCCAGTTTTTCCGCCACCGCTGCGGTGGTGCCGGAGCCGCAGAAGAAGTCGGCGATCAGGTCGCCTTCGTTGGACGAGGCTTTGATGATGCGTTCGAGCAGGGCTTCGGGTTTTTGGGTGGGGTAGCCGAGGCGTTCCGATGATGTGTTTCCAATACGGCCAACATCATCCCAAAGAGTGGTCAGTGGTTTGCCTTTAGTCTCATCAAGGTAAACCTTCAGCCCATCAAGCCGTGGCGTCCCATCTTGCTTCGTTAAGATGCGACCTTGCGCCCAAAGCTCTTCCAACTTTTCTAATGGATAGCCCCACGAACGATTCGATGGAGGTTTTGTTCCTCGCCATTCAAACTGGCGGCTTGGATTAGCCGACGAGAATGTCATGTCACGCCCAGTGTATAGCCGCCCGGTATCCTCTTTCTTGTAGCGGCCAAGTTGGGCGTCGCCATAAGCCGTTCGTTGCTCATTGAAAATGAAGGTATCCGATTTTGCCGCGAAAAAAACGGTTTCTTGCGAACGAACGTAACCTTGCGTTTGCATGTTATGGGCGTTCGTTCTGATCCATACAATTTCGTTTTGAAACCGCTCACGCCCAAAAACTTCTTCTAGCGCAAGCCGGATATACGCATTCACCCGCCAATCGCAATGCACATAAATGCTCCCATCCTCCGCCAGCAAATCGCGCATCAGCACCAGCCGCTCGTAGATCATGGCGATGAAGGAATCCGCGCCCTTGCCCCAGGTGTCGCGGTAGGCCAGTTCTTCCAGCACGTTGGGGCGTTTGGTGAAAGTGTCATCGCCGATTTCGATGTCCAAGGAGAAATCCGCGCCGACGTCGAAGGGCGGGTCGATGTAGATCAGCTTGATGCCGCCCTGCTTTTCGATCTCCTCGCGCAGCGGGCCGTTTTTCAGACTGGATAAAATCAGCTTGTTGTCGCCCCAGATGAGTTTATTCGTCCAGCCCTTGAGCTGGCGGCCGCGGGCATCCATATCGAACAGCCCGAACTGCATCGAGGTGTCTTTTTCAGAGCGCGGCTCGTCCACCTGCTCGATCACCTGGAACGGCAGCACCACGTTGCACACCTCGCCGGTCTTGCCGTTCCACACCAGCTCGACTTCGCGCTTGTCCTCGAACAGCAGAAAGCGGTATTTGTCCGGCAGCGGCTTGCCCGCTTCGAGAAAGCGGATGATTTCCTGTTGTTCCTGTTCTGTCAGCCGCGCCATGTTTTCCCCATCAGCAGGCGCAGAAGACAACACCTGCGCCCGGTACCCATTTCATCAGCCAGCGATTCTACCTGTGGAAGTCGCAATCAGCGCAAACTAAACCGCTTTCCCCGCCAGCCGCTCCCAGGTCTCCAGCACCGTATCCGGATTCAGCGACAGGGAGTCGATCCCCTGCGCCACCAGCCAGTCGGCCAGATCGGGGTGGTCGGACGGCCCCTGGCCGCAGATGCCGACGTATTTGCCGGCCTGCTTGCAGGCGCTGATGGCTTGCGAGAGCAGCGCTTTCACCGCCGGGTTGCGTTCGTCGAAGCTGGCGGCGACCAGGGATGAGTCGCGGTCGATCCCCAGGGTCAGCTGGGTCAGGTCGTTGGAGCCGATGGAGTAGCCGTCGAAGTATTGCAGGAAGTCATGCGCCAGAATCACGTTGGAAGGGACTTCGCACATCATGATCAGGCGCAGGCCGCATTTTCCGCGTTTGAGGCCATTTTGCTCCAGCGCTTCGACCACCGCACGGGCTTCGTCCACGGTGCGCACGAAGGGGATCATCAATTCCACGTTGGTCAGCCCCATGCTCTCGCGCACCTTTTTCACGGCGCGGCATTCCAGCGCAAAGGCGTCGCGGAACAGCGGCGAGACATAGCGCGCGGCGCCGCGCAGGCCGAGCATGGGATTTTCCTCGACCGGCTCGTAGGCGCGGCCGCCGGGCAGATTGGCGTATTCATTCGACTTGAAATCGGACAGGCGCACGATCACCGGCTTGGGCCAGAACGCGGCGCCCAGCGTGGCCACGCCCTCGGCGAGTTTTTCCACATAGAAATTCACCGGATCGCCGTAACCCGCACTCTTGTCCTCCAGTACTGCACGGACATCGGGCGGCACATCGGGGTAGTCCAGCGCGGCACGGGGATGGATGCCGATCTGGTTATTGATGATGAACTCCAGCCGCGCCAGGCCGACGCCGTGGTTGGGTAACTGGCTGGCGTCGAAGGCGCGCTCGGGATTGCCCACGTTCATCATGATTTTGACCGGCGGCTCGGCCAGTTTTCCCGGCGCGACCTCGGTGACCTCCACTTCCAGCCGCCCTTCGTACACGAAGCCGGTATCACCCTCAGCGCAAGACACGGTGACCTCGACGTCATCCATCAGACGGGTGGTCGCATCGCCCGCCCCCACCACCGCCGGGATGCCGAGTTCGCGCGCGATAATCGCGGCGTGGCAAGTGCGCCCGCCGCGATTGGTGACAATGGCAGACGCCACTCTCATCACCGGTTCCCAGTCCGGGTCGGTCATGTCCGTGACCAGCACGTCACCCTTTTGCACGCGTGCCATTTCCGCCGGGCTGGCAATGTTGCGCACCGCGCCCTGGCCGATGCGGCTGCCGATGGCGCGGCCCTGGGCGAGGATGCGCGAATGCTGTTTCAGCGCGTAGCGGCATTGCGTGGTACCGGCGCCGCGTGCCTTTACGGTTTCCGGCCGCGCCTGCACGATAAACAGTGCGCCGCTCACGCCATCCTTCGCCCATTCGATATCCATCGGGCGGCCGTAGTGCTGCTCGATGGCAATGGCCTGACGCGCGAGCGCCAGAACATCGCTGTCGGTCAGCGCAAAGCGGCGCCGCTCGGTTTCCGGCACCGCTTCCACCCGCGTGGCATGGGCTGCATCCTGACTCGCGCCGAATATCATTTTGACCGCCTTGCTGCCCAGCGTGCGCCGGATCACCGCCAGGGTGGGCTTGTGCACGTAATATTCGTCCGGATTGACCTGCCCCTGCACCACGGTCTCTCCCAGCCCGTAGGCGGCGGTGATGAACACCACGCCGTCGAAGCCGGATTCGGTATCCAGGGTGAACATCACCCCGGAACATGCCAGATCCGAGCGCACCATGCGCTGCACCCCGGCGGACAGCGCCACATGGTCATGCCCGAAACCCTGATGCACGCGGTAGGCAATGGCGCGGTCGTTATACAAGGAAGCAAACACGAGGCGGATGGCGGCGAGAACATTATCCGCGCCCTGGATGTTGAGATAGGTCTCCTGCTGTCCGGCAAACGAGGCATTGGGCAGGTCTTCGGCGGTGGCGGAGGAACGCACTGCCACCGGCATATCGCCCAGTTCCGCATAGGCAGCGCGGATGGCCGCTTCCAGATCCGGCTGCAACGGACTCTGCGCCACCCAGTCACGAATTGCCCTGCCTGTCGCCGCGAGTTGCGTCACATCGGCCACGTCGAGCTGGCCCAGGGCGTCGCTGATGCGTGCAGTCAGGTTATTGAAGTCGAGAAAATCACGAAACGCCTGCGCGGTGGTGGCAAAGCCCCCCGGCACGTTGACCCCCGCGCTGGACAGGTTACCGATCATTTCGCCCAGAGAGGCATTTTTGCCACCTACGCGAGGTACATCGGTGAGCTTGAGCTGGGTGAAATCGATAATGTAGGACTGGTTCATGCACTTATCCTCAAACCGTTGGGCCGCAAAGATCACCAAGAGAACACAAGACTGTTACACGAAACACCAGTGTAGCCCGGACGGTGCGCCATGTGTTTAATCTGCGCCCTCCGTAACGGCCAAGTCGTTATCCCGCTTGCCGTACCCGCTCGAACAGGCATACCGCCAGCGCGGCGGCAGCGTTGAGCGATTCCACCCGGCCCGGCATGGGGATGGTGAATTCCATGCCCGCTGCGGCACGCAGTTCAGCGGAAAGCCCCGCGCCTTCATTGCCCACCGCGAAAGCCACCGCGCCGCGCAAATCGGTTTGATACAGGCTGTGCGCCGCGCCCAGGGTGGCAGCACATACCGCACCCGGAAAGGCCTGCGCCACGGCAGGCAGGTCGGCGTCCTCGATAATGCGGATCGCAAAGTGCGCACCCATGCCGCCGCGCAGCACCTTGGGCGACCAGGCATCGGTACAGCCCGGGGAAAGATACACCGCATCCACCCCCGCCGCCGCTGCGCTGCGCAGCATGGTGCCGAGGTTGCCGGGATCTTGTATTGCCTCCAGCAGCACGCAGAAATGCGTTTTGGCAGGCGGGGCGGAGCGGGGAATGGCGATCAGTGCCAGCATGCCGGTCGGGGTTTTAACCGGCGACAGGACATTGAACAAACCCTGCGAAAACGTCAGCCGTTCCGCTTCTGCGCAACGTGCCAGCAAGGGGTGGGCGGATGCGGCGGGTGTGGTAATAAGTAGCGCGGGACGGATCCCGGCATCCAGCGCCGCCGCCAGCAAATGCTCCCCATCAAGCAGGGTTTGGCCGTATTCATGACGCATAGCTGCCGATTCGGCGAGTTTTTTGATGTGCCTGAAGCGCGCATTTTGCGGCGAGGAAACGGTGTCGGTCATGTCACGTCGGTGCTTGGCGAAAAGTGGCAGAGCAGGTATTGTAGCCCAATGAAGATCGCCCTCATCACCCCCGCCCAGCCCGCCAGTCGCGTGGGCAATCGTCACACTGCGCTACGCTGGGCCGCCATGCTGCGCCAGCGCGGCCATCAGGTCTCGCTGGAGGTCAGCTGGAATGATCGCCCGGCCGACCTGATGCTGGCGTTGCACGCCCGCCGCAGCGCCGATTCCGTTGCCCGGTTTGCCGCGGCCTACCCGCAGCGCCCGCTGGTGCTGGCACTGACGGGAACAGACATCTACCGCGACATCCGCTTTGACGCCGCCGCACAGCGCTCGCTCACGCTGGCCACGCGCATCATCGTGCTGCAAGACAAGGGGCTGGACGAACTGGCCCCGGCACTCCGCGCCCGGGCTCATGTGGTGTATCAGTCCGCGCCCGGCCTTGCACGCAGGCCACCGCTCAAACGCAGTTTCGAGGTGTGCATAGCCGGTCACCTGCGCACAGAGAAAGACCCGTTCTGCGCCGCCCGGGCCCTGCACCTGCTGCCTTCGGACAGCCGCATCCGCATTACGCAAATGGGACAGGCGCTGGATCAGGCAATGGCCGCACAGGCGCAGCACTGGATGCGCGTCGAAGCGCGGCGCTACCGCTGGCTGGGCGAGCGCCCCCACGCTGAAGTCCTGCGCCACCTGGCACGCGCGCCGGTAATGGTCATCAGCTCGCAAATGGAAGGCGGCGCGAATGTGATCTGCGAGGCCGTCGCCGCCGGCACCCCGGTCATCGCCTCGGCCATACCCGGCAACATCGGCATGCTGGGCGAGCATTACGCAGGTTATTACCCGCTGGCAGACGCAGCCGCGCTCGCCGCCCTGCTTCACCGCGCCGAGCGCGACCCGGCCTGGCTGGCGCTGCTACAAAACCAGTGCGCAAGGCGCCGGGAATTGTTTATGCCCGAAACAGAAGCAGACTCTCTGGCAAGCGTGATTGAAGCGCCCTAATTGCAACCAGGCTTGAGCGCGCTGGCAATTAATGTCCGGATGACGTCACTTCCGCATACCGTAATTTCGCAACCAGCCTGATTTTTTCCTGCTCGGCCTGGGAAATTGTTGCGGCTGCCTCCCGAGACCTGGAATCTCCAGTAGCGATGGGTTGCGTGCACAGCAAAATTCCCGCTTGCCGCGATGCGCTGGAGGTAATCGGTCTTGGCGAGCGGGTCGATATCATTTTCGACCTGACGGTTAATGCGCAATTGCGCAGGGACCTGCGTGCCTGCCCAAAGGAAACCAACAAGCGCCATACCGTGATTGCCCCCGAAGTCGTCGCCCATCTGCTGTGGGCACTTCTTCGGTGAAGTCGGCGAGCTGCCGCGCAGCTCACAAACAGGCTACTGACGTGCGGCAAGCTCCAGCCTGTTTGCCATCATCCAGGCAAAGCCCCCAGCGCGCCCACCGCGATGGTCACCAGTCCCAGGCTCAAATTGATCCCCACCAGCATGCGTATCTGCCCCAGTGCCGCACCGCCCGCCTGCCAGTCCTGGGCGGCGACAGCACGCTTGAGGCGTTTGAACGGCGCAAAGAAGACGTGCGCGAACAGCAGCATCATGATGATCCCCAGGCCGAACATGGCGGATACATACAGGGGTGGCCTGCCAAGCTGCGCCATCATGTAGAGACCGCTGCCAAGTATGGCGGCGACGCACAGCCATACCCAGGGGAAGAATTTGCCGAATACGCCTTCCCACAGCGGCAAACGCTGCGACGGTTCCAGCCGCGCTGCGGCCACCGGGCGCAGCGCCATGTAGGCAAAAAACATGCCGCCTACCCAGACGGTGAAGCCAAGAATGTGCAGAAATTTGGCAAATATCATGGTGGGTCTCTCCTCGATTAAAAAAATGTCTGGCACAGAGTACACACAAGACGCCGCGCTTGTCAGCCATTACCGTTATGTTAACAGTTCGCATTGTGCGGCTAGCATACAGCGTCGCACCGGCGCATAGCTCTTGCGGTGTTCGGCAGTGGCGCCGTGGCGTGCCAAGGCAGCCAAATGGTCATGCGTGGGATAGCCCTTGTGACGGTCGAAACCGTATTCAGGATAGATTTCATGCAAGCGCAGCAGATCGCGGTCACGCGCTGTTTTAGCGAGAATGGAGGCAGCGGAGATGGCGGGCTCCAGCGCATCGCCCTTGACGATGGCACGTGCGGGTATCAGGATTTTCGGACAGTGCAGGCCATCCACCAGCACTTCGGCAGGCACGGTCTGCAACGCTTCCACTGCGCGCTTCATCGCCAGCAGCGTGGCTTGCAGGATGTTGATGGCGTCGATCTCGGCAACGCTGGCCTGCGCCACCGCCCAGGCCAGCGCGCGCTGGCGGATGAGGATTTCGAGCGCCTCGCGGCGACGGGCGGAAAGTTGCTTGGAATCGTCGAGGCCGTCGATCGGGCGCGTCGGGTCGAGGATAACCGCAGCGGCGAACACTGCGCCAGCCAGCGGACCACGCCCGGCCTCATCCACACCGCACACCAGCAGCGTGTTTTTCATTTGCGCTCCAGATAGGGCAGCACGGCTTCAGCCATGCGCTCGGCGGTATTGCATTTAAGTGACGCGTGCTGGCTGGCAAACTCGGCTTCGATGGCGCCGCGTTTATCCTCGTCAGCCAGCAAGTCCAGCAGTGCGGCTGCGAGTTTTTCCGGGGTGGCGTTTTCCTGCAGCAGCTCGGGTACCACGTCGCGGTTGGCGAGGATATTGGGCAGCCCGACCCAGGGCAAATAGGCCTGACGGCGCATGATATAGGCGGTGAGTTTGGGCACGCGATAAGTAATGACCATGGGGCGTTTGAGCAGCGCTGCTTCCAGCGTGGCGGTGCCGGAGGCAACCAGCACCGCGTCTGCTGCGGCCATCGCGTAATCGGCGTGACCGACCATAATGCGAACAGGCAGCATGGTAGCGCTGCTGTATAGGGCACGCTCAAAAATGCCACGCGTCGCGCGGCTCATCAGCGGCACCAGAAAACCAACCTCCGGGTGCCGGGCATGAATCAGGCGCGCGGTGTCCACAAACAGTTGTGCATGCTGCATCAGCTCGCTCACGCGGCTGCCGGGCAGCAACGCCAGTATGGGCTGCTTGATGGAGAGTTTAAGGCGCTCGCGCATTTCGGCGCGGTCGGGGTTGACGGGCAGCATATCGGCCAGCGGATGACCGACGTAGCTGACCGGGATGCCGGCCTGGCGATAAATCGCTTCTTCAAACGGAAATACCACCAGCATGTGGGTGACCGCGCGCGCTATTTTCTTGATGCGCTCGCCGCGCCATGCCCAAATCGACGGGCTCACATAGTGCAGCGTGGGAATGCCGCGCGCCTTGAGGCCGGCTTCGAGAGCGAGGTTGAAATCGGGTGCGTCGATGCCGATGAACAAGTCGGGCGGATCGGCCAGCAAGGCACGTCTGAGCTTGCGCCGGATGCCGAGGATTTGCGGCAGGTGGCGCAGCACCTCAACGTATCCATTCACCGAGAGCTTTTCCATCGGAAACAGGCTGCGCGCGCCCAACGCAATCATTTTCGGTCCGGCTATACCGACAAATTCGATATCCGGACAGCGCGCCCTCAGGGCTTTGATCAGGTGGCTGCCGAGCAGATCGCCGGAGGCTTCACCCGCGACAATGCCAACGCGGGGCGGTCGTGCTGCGCCCGCCATGTCAGCGAATAATGCCGCGCTCGGCCTGGCTGAGAAAATCCACCAGCAACCGGACTTCCGGAATACCTTGCGCCTGTTCTGCAAGACGTTGTTGTGCCTCGCTGAAAGTCAGCCCCTCACGATATAAGGTTTTGTAGGCACGCTTGAGACCGGCCAGCGCCTCGGGCGAGAAGCCGCGCCGCCGCAGGCCTTCGGCATTGATGCCGTGCGGTGCGGCAGGCTGGCCCGCGGCCATGACATAGGGGGGAATATCCTTGAATACCACGCTGGAAATACCCGTCATCACGTGGGCGCCAATTTTGCAGAACTGATGCACGCCGGTAAACCCCCCGAGGATGGCATGGTCGCCCACCGTCACGTGCCCGGCCAGAGAAGCGTTGTTGGCGAAAATCGTATTGTCGCCCACCTGGCAATCGTGCGCGAGATGTACATAGGCCATGATCCAGTTGTCGTTGCCGATACGGGTCACTCCCGTGTCCTGCACGGTGCCCAGGTTGAAAGTGCAGAATTCGCGGATGGTGTTGCGGTCGCCAATTTCCAGCCGGGTTGGCTCCCCCGCGTATTTCTTGTCCTGGGGAATTTCTCCCAGGGAGTTGAACTGGAAAATATGATTATCGCGGCCGATAAGGGTGTGTCCGTTAATGACCGTATGCGCGCCCACCGTGGTGCCGTCGCCAATGACCACGTGCTCGCCGATCACGGCGTAAGGACCGATACTGACATTGGCGCCGAGCTGCGCGCCGGGATGAATGATTGCGCTGGGGTGAATCATCTGTTTCAGCGCAGCGTGGCCATCATTTCGGCTTCCGCCACGCGCTGGCCGTCCACTTCGGCGTAGGTCGCATATTTCCAGATGCCCTTGAGATTACGCAGGATTTCCACATGCAGCATGAGCTGGTCGCCGGGCATCACCGGTTTTTTGAAACGCGCGCCGTCGATACCGGCAAAATACACCACTGCGTCATCGCTGGGCGTATCTGCCACCGTCTTGAATGACAGAAGGGCTGCCGCCTGAGCCAGCGCCTCCAGGATCAGCACGCCCGGCATGACCGGATGTTTGGGAAAATGCCCCGGGAAAAATGGCTCGTTCATGCTCACGTTTTTGAGCGCGACGATGTTTTTTCCCGGCTCCAGAGAAAGCACCCGATCCACCAGCAGAAACGGAAAGCGGTGTGGCAGATACGCCATGATTTCGTTGATATCCATGCTACTCATGTTGATTTTTCTCCAGTTCGCCAAGCTTTTTTTCCAGCGCGCGGATACGTTTGGCCATGCTGTCGAGGTGGCGCATCTGCACTGCATTTTTCAGCCATTCGCTGTGCTCTGAAAAGGGCAGCGCCGAGGTATAGGTGCCGGGTTGGGTGAGTGATCTGGTAATCAGGGTATTGGTGGAAACATTCACCCGGTCGGCAATCTCGATGTGGCCAAAAATCATTGCCGCGCCGCCGATGGTGCAGTGCGCACCGATTCTGGCACTGCCGGCAATACCGGTACAGGCGGCAATAGCGGTGTGCGCTCCAATGCGCACGTTGTGGGCGACCTGAATCTGGTTGTCGAGCTTGACGCCCTCCTCGATCACCGTATCGTCGAGCGCGCCGCGATCCACCGTGGTATTGGCGCCGATTTCCACATCGTTGCCGATAATCACGCGGCCGATCTGCGGTATCTTCAACCAGCGCCCGCCATCCGGTGCCAGGCCGAAACCATCGGCACCAATCACGCAACCGGAATGCAAAATAACGCGGTCGCCTATCATGCAGCCGTGATACACGCTGACATTGGCGTACAGCAGGCAGCCAGTGCCGATAATGCAATCCGCACCCACCACGCTGCCGGCGCCGATAATGCTGCCGGCGCCGATTTGTGCCCCCTGTTCTATCACCGCGTTGGCGCCGATACTGGCGTCATCCGCGATATGTGCTGCGGGATGCACCACCGCTGAGGGGTGCACTCCTGGCACAGCTTCGGGCGGCGGATTAAACAGCGCGGAAACACGGGCGAAGTAAGCGTAAGGGTTGTCAGCAATAATGCGCGGCCTGGCACTGGCCCCGGCCGCATCACGCCCCAGGATGAACGCACCCGCCGCTGATTGAGCCAACTGGCCGCGGTATTTCAGATTGGCGAGGAAGCTGATCTGGTGCGCCTGGGCACTGCTCAGCGTAGCAATCTGGCTGACGCGGGTTTGCGCATCTCCGAGCACTTCGCCGCCCAGGCGCCCAACAATTTCTGCCAATGTGTAAGACACGTCCGGCATTGGGCGCCCTTCAGGATTACTTGTCGCTCAGGGCGCGGATGATTTTGTCAGTGATGTCGATCTTGGGGCTGAAATACACTGCCTCTTCGAGAATGACATCGAATTTCTCCGCCTCGCCGTAGGCCTGAATTGCCTTGCGTGCGCGGTCTTGCACCTTGGACAGCTCTTCATTGCGGCGCACGTTGAGATCCTCGCGAAATTCGCGCAGGTTCCGCTGGTAGTCGCGGTTCAGATTGGCCAGATCACGTTCTTTATTGCGGCGTTCAGCGTCGGACTGGATGGCGCCGTCTTTCTCCAGCTGGGCCTGCAGGTCACGCGCCTGCTTGGCCATTTTCTGCAATTCCGCAGCGCGCGCGGCAAATTCTTTTTCCAGCCTTTTTTGCGCCTGCAGAGCGATAGGCGCTTCACGAAACACGCGCTCGGTATTCACAAAGCCGATTTTAATGTCGGCTGATGCCACACCCGCCGTCATCATACCTGCGCACAATACAATCGCTGCCAGAACCTTGTTCACTGCCTGCTCCTTAAAACACCGTGCCCAACGTAAACTGGAACACTTGCTTCCTGTCATCCGGCTTGGGATTGATCGGTTTTGCCAAACTGAACTTGAGTGGCCCGACAGGAGAAATCCAGCTCAGCGCAATCCCCGTGGAATAACGCAGATCCTTGAAACTGAAGCTGGAATAACGCCCCAGATAATCATCCGGTCCAAACGTCGCCCCTGCATCAACAAACGCGCTCATGCGCACCGATTTGTCATTCTGCAGACCGGGCATGGGGAACATCAGTTCCGCATTGCCAACGATGCGCTTGTTACCGCCTGCCGCTACCACACCGTTAACCGGGTCGTTCAGTTTAGGCCCCAACGTGGATGTGTCATAACCGCGCACCGAGCTCACGCCACCCGCATAGAAATTTTTGAAAAACGGCAGCGGCTTGCCCGCATAACCATTACCCACGCCGATCTCGCCATTGAGCATGAGGGTGAAATTTTTGCTCAGTGGCTTGAACCACTGCTGTTGATAGGACAGCTTGTAATACTCAAGGCTGCCCGGCGGTACGCCCACCTCGCCGTAAACCCGCTGCAGCATGCCTTCGGTTGGGTAAGTCAGACTGTCACGGCTGTCGCGCGCCCACCCCAAATCAGCGCGCAGGGTATCGTTGCTGCTGCCGAATTTCGTGACGAAATCCTGGTACTGCTTGGGACTCGTGGCACCCACCGTAAGATCGAAACGCTCGTAAGCCAGCCCCAGATTGATACTGTCTTTTTCGTTCAGCGGAATGCCCAGACGCAATCCCGCGCCCTTGGTAGAGTTTTGATAGGTTGCCACGCTGCTGAGCGAGGTCGTATTGATGTCACGCCGATACAGGTCATAGCCCAGGCTCAGGCCATCCGGAGTGAAATAGGGGTTGGTATAGGATACCGAGTAGACCTTGTTGATCTTGCCGCTGTTGATCTGCAGGGACAGCTGGTTACCGGTACCAAACAGGTTGTTTTGCGCCACCGAACCAGACAGGATCAGACCTTCCGATGACGAGAAACCCGCCCCTACCATGATGCTGCCGGTCGCTTTTTCCGTCACTCCCAGGTCAAGGTCCACCTGGTCAGTGGTGCCTGCCACGGCAGGCGTTTCCACGTTGACATCGCTAAAATAGCCAAGGCGTTCAACCCGCTCGCGCGAGCGCTTGATTTTGTCGGCTGCGTACCAGGCGCCTTCCATCTGGCGGAATTCGCGCCGCACCACTTCGTCTTTGGTGCGGGTATTGCCGGTGACGTTGATGCGGTTGACGTACACGCGACGGCCACTGTCCACATAGAAGGTGAATGCGACCTGGTGTTTTTCCTTGTCCACGTCAGGCACTGCATTGACGTTGGCAAACGCATAGCCGTCATTACCCAGCCGGTCGCCGATTTTTTTCGCGGTTTCGGTGAGTTTTTCGCGCGAGAACACTTCGCCCGGCTTCACCACAATCAGCTTTTCCAGTTCCGCCGCCGGGACGATGGTCTCCCCCGCCAGCTTGACGCTGGACACGGTGTATTTGTCACCCTCGCTGATGTTGACGGTGATGTAGATGTCCTGCTTGTCCGGGGTGATCGACACCTGGGTGGAATCAACATTGAATTCCAGGTAGCCACGATTCAGGTAAAACGACTTGAGCGTTTCCAGGTCGGCAGCCAGCTTCTGTTTGGAATATTGATCGTTCTTGGTGTACCAGCTGAAGAATCCCGGAGTTTGCAAGCTGAACAGACCAAGCAGCTGTTTTTCCCTGAACGCCTTGTTGCCAACGATATTGATCTGTTTGATCTTGGCAACATCACCATCCTGGATGTTGAAAGTGATTGATACCCGGTTACGCTCCAGCGGCGTGACCGTAGTCTCAATCTGTACCGCGTATTTGCCCTTGCTGAAATACAGTCGCTTGATTTCCTGTACGGCACGATCCAGCACCGATTTGTCGAAAATACGGCCTTCTGTCAGACCCGCCTGCTTTAGACCGGTAGTGAGCTGTTCCTTGGAAAACTCCTTGCTGCCGACAATGTCCACCTTGGAAATCGCCGGGCGCTCTTCCACTACCACGATCAGCACATTGCCCTGCTGTTCCAGGCGCACATCCTTGAAAAAACCGGTGGCAAATAGTGCCTTGATCGCGGCGGAAGCTTTTTCGTCATCCATCGTATCGCCGACTTTCACCGGCAAATAACTGAATACCGTACCAGCTTCGGTGCGCTGGATGCCTTCTACGCGGATATCCTTCACCACGAAATTGTCGATTGCGTGAGCGGATATCGCCCACAGGCTTGTTACGAGTGCAGCTGCAAGTCTGATTTGCATTAGGGTCAGCCTGTAAACAAACGGGAAATGTCGTTATAAAAGGCAAAAATCATGAGAGTGAGCAACAGCGCCATGCCAATTTGCTGACCGATTTCCATCACGCGCTCGGATACCGGACTGCCTTTGATAAGCTCCGCGATATGATACATCAAATGCCCCCCGTCCAATAATGGGATGGGCAACAGATTGAGCACGCCGAGACTGATACTCACCAACGCCAGGAAGGCCACAAATGCTGCCGGGCCGGTGCGTGCCGACTGCCCGGCATAGTCGGCGATGGTGATGGGACCGGACAGGTTGCGCCACGACACCTCGCCGATCACCATGCGCCCCATCATCTGCAGGCTGAACACGGCGGTATCCCAGGTTTTGGCGCACGCCTTGACGAATGCTGTCGCTGCACCATAGCGCGTTTCGGTGAGCATGGTATCGAACACCGCAGGATCCACCTTGGGACCAATACCTACCTTGCCCACCGCCACGCCGGCTTCATTCACGCGCTGCGGCACCAGCCTGATATCAACCATGCCTGCCGGACTGGCACGTTCGACCTGCAGGTTGAGCACTTTGCCGGGCTGGTCACGCACCCATCTGACCAGGTCAGACCACTCGCTGATCTTTGCGCCATTCACCGCCACAATACGGTCGCCCACACGCAACCCGGCACGCGCGCCCACGCTATTGGGCAGTACCTGCCCAATCACCGCCGCAAGCGCCGGTTCAAACAAGCGGATACCCAGTTTGGCTGCAATATCGGATTCGCCATCCACCGTCACACCAGCAGCATCCAGCGTGCGTGTACTGCCGTCCTGCAAAGCAAGGCTGAGTGGTTGCTGCGCGGGCAGCTGGCGCAATAGCGCCCATTGCAGATCCGCCCAGCTGGCCACCGGCTCTCCGCCGATGGCGCTGATCTCGTCGCCGCTATGGAGCCCGGCGCGCGCCGCGGCGCTGGCGGCAGGCGGCTGGGCAATGACTGGCCTGAGGCCAGGCACACCGTGCATGAACAAACCCCAATAGAGCAAAACCGCCAGCAGCAGGTTGGCCAGCGGTCCGGCTACCAGGATCAACATGCGCGCGCCCACGCTTTGACGGTTAAAGCTGCGGGGCAGGTCGGCTTCCGCCACGCGGCCTTCACGCTCGTCCAGCATCTTTACATACCCGCCCAGCGGAAAGCCGGCAATCGCCCATTCGGTACGGTCTTTGCCCCAGCGCCGCAGCAGCAGGGGCTTGCCGAAACCGACCGAGAAACGCAGCACTTTCACGCCCACCAGGCGCGCCGCCGCATAGTGGCCGAATTCATGCACGATAATGAGAATGCCCAGCGCCACCGCAAATGCCAGCAGGGTCGTTAACAGGGTCATGGTCTAGGCTCTCGCATGGCAGGTTTCGAGGAAGGCATCGGTGTCGGCGCGCGCCTGGATATCGGCCTGCACCAGATCATCCATACTGCCTGGCTCGCCGGTTTGCGCGCGTGCCAGCGCATGTTCAATTGCCGCCGGGATCGCCAGATACGATGCGCGCCCGGCCAAAAACGCCGCCACCGCGGATTCATTGGCTGCATTCAGCACCGCTGGCAGCATGCCGCCACTGGCCAGCGCGTCGAATGCCAGTTTCAGACAGGGGAAGCGCGCATAATCCGGGGCTTCAAATGTGAGCCCGCGCCCAAACAGGTCCAGCGCCGATACGCCAGCCTCGATCCGTTCCGGGAAACCCAGCGCGTAGGCAATGGGGGTACGCATGTCGGGGTTGCCGAGCTGGGCGATGACCGAGCCATCCAGATACTCCACCATCGAGTGAATCACGCTCTGTGGATGGATCACCACCTGGATCTGCGCAGGCGTGGCGTTGAATAGCCAGTGCGCCTCGATCACCTCCAGCCCCTTGTTCATCATGGTGGCGGAATCCACCGAAATTTTTTTGCCCATCACCCAGTTGGGATGCGCGCAGGCCTGCGCCGGCGTGACGTGCGCCAATTCATTGATCGGAGTGGTGCGGAATGGACCGCCCGAAGCCGTGAGCAGAATACGACGCACACCACACGATACGAGATCGCCGCAAAAATGGCGCGGCAGAGACTGGAAAATCGCGTTGTGCTCACTGTCAATCGGTATCAGCTCGGCGCCGCCCGTGATCACCGCCTGCATGAACAGGCTGCCGGCCATGACCAGGGTTTCCTTGTTGGCAAGCAGGATGCGCTTGCCGGCTTTGGCTGCTGCCAGCGCCGGGCGCAGCCCCGCAGCGCCGACAATCGCTGCCATCACCGTATCCACTTCGGGTAGCGCGGCAATCCGTTCCAGTGCGGCCATGCCCCACAGCACTTCGGTCGCACAAGCCGTTGCTTCGAGCATCTCGCGCAGGCGCGCGGCGCTGGCCGCGTCCAGCACCACGGCATAGCGCGGAGAGTGCGTTCGGCACTGCTCGGCGAGCCTGTCCAGCTGGCTGCTGCCGGACAGCGCCACGACATTGAAACGATCCGGGTGGCGTGCCACCACATCCAGGGTATTGACGCCGATGGTGCCGGTGGCGCCGAGTATGGTGAGATGACGTACGCTCATGTCAGCGCCCGTGTCAGCAGTTGCCCATGCAACAGCATCAGCGCTGCGATCGGCAAAGTGGAGGTCAGCGCGTCGATGCGATCCAGCATGCCGCCGTGACCGGGCAGCAAGTCACTGCTGTCCTTGGCACCGGCCAGACGCTTGATCCAGGACTCAAACAGATCGCCCAGTATGCTCAAGTAAAATAGCAGCCAGACGAAGAGTGCCAGCGGCAACAGCCAGTCAGCGGGATACGGCACCCGTCCCAGCATGGCCGCCACACCCAGCACAACAGTGGCATACACCGTCACCGCCAGCCATGCGCCGGCAGCGCCCTCCCAGGTTTTTCCGGGGCTGATTTGTGCGGCCAGCCTGCGCCGGCCGAAACGCTTGCCGGTAAAGTAGGCCGCGCTGTCGGCAATCCACACAATACCCATCAGCAGCAACAGGCCGAATGCGCTGTAAGCCCGCAAATCCACCAGCGCCAGCCATAATGGCAGCAGCACCAGCCAGCCGCTCAGTACACGCAGCCAAGGCTGCTGCACACGCCAGCCAAACGCCAGCCATAGCGGTACGACGACCAGCCAGAATGCCAATGCTGCCAGGTAAACCTGCACGTGGTAAGTATTCCCCCACACATAAACCAGCGCCGCCAGCGCCACGCTGGCCAGCGCGTAGCCATTGGCAGCGGGCGCAGCAAATCCGGACAGGCGCCCCCATTCGCGCGCACCGAACACCAGTGGCACGGTCATCACCAGCACCCACCATGATTGCGGCAACAGGAACAGGCAGGCCAGGAAGCCGGCCAGCAGGGTCAGGGCTGTTGCCCAGCGTTTACTTAGCATGCCTGACCAACTGCTCGCTGGTGCGGCCAAAACGGCGTTCGCGGCTACTGTACGAGGCAATGGCCTGATCCAGCGCGGCAGCATCGAAATCCGGCCACAGCGTAGGGGTGAAATACAGCTCGGAGTAGGCCAGTTGCCAGAGCAGGAAATTGCTGATGCGCTGCTCGCCGCCGGTGCGGATAAACAGATCCGGCTCGGGTGCGTAGTGCATGGCCAGATGCGGCGCGAAATCAGCTTCCGTCAGCGGTTTTCCGGCCAGTTCGGGGTGTTTTTCCAGCATCGCGTTCATCGCCTGCATGATGTCCCAGCGTCCGCCATAATTGGCCGCAATGGTCAGGGTGAGGCGGGTGTTGTGGCAGGTGAGATGTTCCGCTTCGTGGATGAGCTTGACCAGCCTGGGACCAAAACGCGCGAGGTCGCCCACTACGCGCAGGCGCGCGCCATTCTTGTGCAGCTTGGTAATCTCCCGCTCCAGTGCCAGGGCGAACAAATCCATGAGCATGGACACCTCTTCCTGCGGGCGACGCCAGTTTTCCGAGCTGAACGCAAACAGGGTAAGATATTCCACGCCGCGATCGCCGCACGCCTTGATCACGTCGCGCACGGTTTCCACGCCGCGTTTGTGCCCGGCGATGCGCGGCAGAAAGCGCTTTTTCGCCCAGCGTCCATTGCCGTCCATAATGATGGCGATGTGACGCGGCACCGCCGCTGCTTGCGGGATGTCCCTGGTCGAGCTGGTAAAAATACCCACTGAGTAAAACCTAGACAGCCATCAGGTCGGCTTCTTTGGCGACCAGCGCCTTGTCGATCTCGGCAATATATTTGTCGGTGAGTTTCTGGATATCTTCCTGGGCGCGGCGTTCATCGTCTTCGCTGATGGCCTTGTCCTTGAGCAGTTCCTTGAGTTGGGCATTGGCATCGCGGCGCACGTTGCGTATCGCCACCTTGGCGTTTTCGCCTTCGGTTTTCACCAGCTTGATCAGATCGCGGCGGCGTTCTTCAGTGAGAGCCGGCATCGGCACGCGAATCAGATTGCCCTGGCTGGACGGGTTCAGTCCCAGGTCGGCATCCCGGATTGCCTTCTCCACCGCACCGACCATCTTGCCTTCCCACGGCTGTACGGCAATGGTACGTGCATCCATCAGGGTAATATTGGCAACCTGGCTGATCGCAGTCGGGTTGCCATAGTAATCCACCATGACGTGGTCAAGAATGCCGGTATGCGCACGGCCGGTACGCACCTTGCCCAGATCTGCCTTAAGCGATTCCAGGCTCTTGATCATTTTTTGCTCAGCGGTTTTTTTGACGTCTGCAATCATGAATAGCTCCTGTTAACACTGCGCCAGAACCAGCGTACCTTCGTCTTCACCCGCCACAAAACGCGCCAGCGCACCGGTTTTGAAAATGCTCAACACCG
Source organism: Sulfuriferula plumbiphila (assembly GCF_009938015.1). NCBI lineage: Bacteria > Pseudomonadati > Pseudomonadota > Betaproteobacteria > Nitrosomonadales > Sulfuricellaceae > Sulfuriferula > Sulfuriferula plumbiphila. The sequence goes on from NZ_AP021884.1 coordinate 2,397,980, forward strand.
CCAGCGGCATGTTCTGGTCGCGACACAGGGTGAATGCCGTGGCGTCCATCACCTTCAGGTCTTTCTGGATCGCCTCGTCAAAACTCAGCCGCTGGTAGCGCGTCGCAGCCGGATCCTTTTTCGGGTCCGCGCTGTATACGCCATCGACCTTGGTGGCTTTCACCACGATATCCGCGTTCATTTCCATGCCGCGCAAGGCTGCGGCGGTGTCGGTGGTGAAAAACGGATTGCCGGTGCCGGCGCCGAAAATCACCACCGTGCCCTCTTCCAGATAACGTAGCGCCTTGCCACGAATATAGGGCTCGGCGACCTGCTCGATGTTGAGCGCAGACTGCACCCGGCTTGGCACGCCCACACGCCGAAAGGCATCCTGCAATGCCAGCGCGTTCATCACCGTGGCCAGCATCCCCATGTAGTCGGCGGTCGCGCGGTCCATGCCCGCAGCACCCGGCGCCACGCCGCGAAAAATATTCCCGCCGCCGATCACCACGGCCACCTGCACGCCCATATCCACCACCGATTTGACCTCGCCCGCGATGCGGGCGATGGTGTCGCGGTTGATGCCGTAGCTGTCGTCACCCATCAGGGCTTCGCCCGACAGCTTCAGCAGAATGCGCTTGTACACCGGAGCGCTCATGGCATTAAACCCTGGCAGCTGCGGCCACTTCGGCAGCGTAGTCCACCACCTTCTTCTCGATGCCTTCACCCACCACAAACAGCGTGAAACCGTTCACTTTGGCCTTTTTCTCGGCCAGCAGCTTTTCCACGGTCTGGTCGGGATTTTTCACGAATGGCTGGCCCAGCAGGGTAACCTCTGCGAGATACTTGCCGATACGGCCCTCCACCATCTTGGCAACAATGTCGGCGGGCTTGCCGGAGTCCGCCGCCTGCGCAGTGTAGATTTCGCGTTCTTTATCCAGCAGGCCGGCTGACACCTGATCCTTGGACACGCAGATCGGCTTGCTGGCGGCGATGTGCATTGCAATGTCCTTGCCCAATGCCTCATCACCATCCAGATCCACCATCACGCCAATCCTGGAACCATGCAGGTAAACAGCCAGGCGGCCTGCCGTAACATGATGCGCGACACGACGAATGCTGAGGTTCTCGCCCAGCTTCATGATCAGGGCCTGACGCACTTCCTGGACGCTGCCGCCAGCGGGCATGGGCATGGCAGACAAAGCGCTCACATCGGTGCTGCCACTTTGTGCAGCCAGTTGCGCGACAGCCTTGGCAAACGCCAGAAAATCCTCGTTCCTGGCGACGAAGTCGGTTTCGCAATTGACCTCCACCAGCGCGCCCATTTTGCCATCGGCGCTGACAAAACAACCAATCACCCCCTCGGCCGCCACCCGCCCCGCAGCCTTGCTGGCCTTGGCGCCGCTCTTGATACGCAGCAGGTCTTCGGCAGCACCCATATCGCCACTGGTTTCAGTCAATGCCTTTTTGCATTCCATCATGCCCAGCCCGGTGCGTTCACGCAGATCCTTGACCATGCTTGCAGTAATTTCAGCCATGCCTTACTCCTCGGATTCTTAATTCACAATTCAAAAACATATTACAAAAAAAGGGGCGTGCGCCCCTTTTTTTTCAAGAAGATCAGCTTATTGTGCTGCCGCTTCTCCAGAGGCTTCCACTTCAACGAATTCTTCGCCTTCGCCCAGAATTTCGCTGATCACCTGGCTACGGCCTTCCAGCACCGCATCAGCCATGCCACGCGCATACAGGCGAATCGCGCGGTTGGAGTCATCGTTACCGGGGATAATGTAATCCACACCCAGAGGACTATTGTTTGTATCCACCACACCGATGACCGGAATCCCCAGCTTGTTGGCTTCGGTCACAGCACCTTTCTGGTAGCCCACATCAATCACCAGCAACGCATCAGGCAGCGCATTCATGTCCTTGATGCCGCCGAGGCTGCGATCCAGCTTGTCAAATTCGCGCTGCAACACCAGCGCTTCCTTTTTGGTCAGCTTGGAATTGACATCGCCCAGCATGGCTTCCAGATCTTTCAGGCGCTTGACAGACTGCTTGACGGTTTTAAAGTTGGTCAGCATGCCACCCAGCCAGCGGTGATCCACGTAAGGCATGCCGGCGCGTTCGGCCTCTTCGCGCACAATTTCGCGAGCCGAACGCTTGGTGCCAACAAACAGTACCGTGCCTTTGTTGGTCGACAGTTTGCGCACGAATTTCAGCGCATCCTCGAACATCGGCAGGCTTTTTTCCAGGTTGACGATGTGGATTTTGTTGCGATGACCGAAGATATACGGCGCCATCTTCGGATTCCAGAAACGGGTTTGGTGGCCGAAGTGGACACCTGCCTCCAGCATTTGACGCATGGTAATGGACATGAATTTTCCTTTAGGGTTAAGCCTCCAGCCGCCGCCCAACACCCCGCAGGGGCACCCTAAGCTATTGACGGCTGTGCGAATTATGATGCGCACCATGCACACCAAGAATGTAATTCTAGCATGCCGGCCGCCTGCTCGGCAACGAGCCCTCAGCGGTATGTATGGAATTGCAGCGCCGCCAGATTGGCATATATGCCGCCCAGTGCAATCAGCGCTGCATGCGTGCCGGCTTCCACAATTTCACCGTTTTCCATCACGACAATGCGATCGGCACGCTGCACCGTCGCCAGACGGTGCGCAATGATGAGGGTGGTGCGACCGACCATCGCCGCTTCCAGCGCGCTTTGCACCAGACGCTCGGATTCGGCATCCAGCGCACTGGTCGCCTCATCAAGCAACAATAGCGGCGGGTTTTTGAGCAACGCGCGCGCGATGGCGATACGCTGGCGCTGCCCACCGGACAGGCGTACGCCACGTTCGCCGAGAAAGGAGCGGTATCCTTGCGGAAGCCTGTCGATGAATTCGTGCGCTGCGGCCATTTTGGCGGCAGCAATCACTTCAGCGTCGGTGGCATCGATGCGGCCATAACGAATATTCTCCAGCGCATTGGCGGAAAAGATTACCGTATCCTGCGGCACGATGCCGATGGCGGCACGCAAGGCATGCAAATCGAGTTGCCTGATGTCTACACCATCCAGGGTGATCAATCCTTGTTGCGGGTCATAAAAACGCAGCAGCAACTGGAACAGCGTGGTCTTGCCTGCGCCAGACGGGCCGACCACTGCCACTGTCTCGCCAGGCTGGATAGTGAGCGACAAATGACTCAGTGACGCCGTCAGCGGGCGCGAAGGGTAATGAAAGGTGACCTCCCGCAGCACCAGTGCAGCGCCGTTTTGGGAGCGTGGCGGCAATACCCGCGGCAGCGCGGGAGACTGGATCGGCGCGCGTGCCGACATCAGTTCCAGCAACCGCTCGGTCGCGCCGGCCGCCCGCTGCGCTTCGCCCAGCACTTCCGACAGCGCGCCGATGGCGCCGGCCACGATTGCCGCATAGAGGATGAATTGCCCCAGTTCGCCGCCGGTCATCCGCCCCTGCATCACCGCGTGTGCGCCCAGCCACAGCACAAACACGATCGCACCAAACACCAGCAAAATCGCCAGCAGGGTCAGCATGGCGCGCGCACGGATGCGCCGCATCGCTGTGCTGAAGGCATTTTCAACTGAAGCGCCGAAGCGGCTGGATTCAACGGCCTCATGCGTGAACGCCTGCACCGTTGGCATCGCATTGAGAATTTCGCCGGCCATTGCCGATGCATCGGCAATGCGGTCTTGCGAGTCGCGCGACAGCTTGCGCACACGCCGGCCGAAGATAACGATCGGCAGCACCACAGCGGCCAGCAGCACGATAATGATGGACGACAGCTTGGCGCTGGTGACAAACAACATCACCAGGCCGCCGATGAACAGCAGGGCATTGCGCAGCACCATGGAAATACTGGTGCCGACCACGGCCTGAATCAGGGTGGTGTCGGTGGTCAGGCGCGACAGTACCTCACCCGTCTGGGTAGTCTCAAAAAATTGCGGGCTTTGACTGACAACATGCCGGTACACCGCACTGCGGATATCGGCGGTGACGCGCTCACCCAGCCACGACACCATGTAGAAGCGTGCTGCCGTGGCAATGGCGAGAATGCCGGCCACGCCGAACAGCGCCAGGAAGTAGGCATTCACGTGCCGGATGCTTGTTGCGCCGCCTGCCGCAAAGCCGAGGTCTATCATCTGCTTGAATGCATACGGGATGGCAAGCGTGGCGCCAGCGGCGACCAACAGTGCAATACCGGCCAACAGGAATTCCCGTTTATACGGCGCGAGAAAGGGAAACAGTCCCTGGAGGGTAGCCAGGCTGCTTTTTTGCAGTGCTTGAGTAAAAGGCATGGCCATTAACATGAATGTGGATAATTTAAGATGCGCTCACAACAACCAAGGCCGCGTCGCCATTTGGCGACACAAAAATCACAAATAGCCTGCTGATTTGTATCATACAAATCAAAACAACCTCAATTTGGCGTCTCTTCCGGGCGACAAACAAATCATATCCGGGCCCTGATCAATTGCGCCGTTTCGCATTATCCCATTGTTTATTAAGCTTGTTCATTAATGGCGCACATTTTGCTGAGTAGCTTCCGGATACCACGGCTGCATGGGTGCCGTGGCAATTTCCGCGACCCAATCCCACCGAGAGGACGATCCACATGCTCAAGAACTTCATGCAGCCCAGCCATCCCAGAACCAATCAGAACGGCATCAATAACGCGCTTCTGGATACACTGAAACCTGCGGACTCACCCAAACCTCCCGATGCATCCGCAGCAGCAAAACCGGCACCACGTGAAGAAGGCAGCAAGCTTACCGTAGGGCCGAACATCAAGCTGAAAGGTTCGGAGATCACCGATTGCGAGATTCTGGTGGTGGAAGGCCGGGTGGAAGCCTCCATGAACAGCCGCGACATCCGCATCGCCGAAGGCGGTGTCTTTTCCGGCAAGGCAGAAATCGACGTTGCAGAGGTGCGTGGCCATTTTGAGGGCGAGATCACTGCCCGCACAAGGCTGGTGATTTATGCCACAGGCAAAGTCACCGGCCAGATTCGCTATGGTGCGCTGATGATTGAGGAAGGCGGTACCATCTCGGGCGATGTGGCAGCGCTCTCAACCCAGGCCAGCCTGGTCAAAGCGCCGGAAATATCCGTAGCAGCGAAACCGGAACCGATTCAGGAAGACACATCCAAACCGACTCAAACATACCCTGCCTCAGCACCGGTCAGAAACCCGATGGGTCGGCGCCAGGGTTAACGATCAGATTATCTGTACTTGCACCCCCTTGTGGGGGCAGCCAGGCACATCTCCGCGCAAAGGTGCACGACGACGGACTAGATACGCGGCCCGCCCCGACGGTTCTTGATGCGTGACAGCAGTGTCTTGCAATTGACCTTCACGATATGCTTGCGGGAAAAAAGATTGCGGTGGGCGAAGTCCTCGAGCGCCTTGCTGTCCTGCGTCAGCGTATGGATATGCAGGCTGGACATATCGCTCATGATGTAAAGACTGCGCACCTCCGGCTGCCGGGCAATATCTTCAGCAACCGCCTCGATGCCCTGCGGATCGACCTCAACGTCGAAAAATGCCGAAACGGTGCTGCCGATCTTTTCCGGATTGACGATCAGGGTGAATTTCTCGATCACGCCGTCCGTGATCAGTTTCTGCACGCGATCACGCACATGCACTCTGGAAATCCCCAGCTCGCGCGCAATATCGGCGAAGCTTCTGCGTCCGTCGTCGATCAGTATCTGCAATATTTTTTGGTCCAGATCGGTCACGGCTTTGCCTCCGAGTTATCGCGTTCGGACACAGATTGCCGACGCCCGAGAAGGTCCGGCAAGGCTAGCCACCGAACAACATTTGCAGTGCAACCAACAGCAACAGTATACCGAAAGCCCGCTTCAGCCTTGCCACCGGCAGATGGTGGGCCAGCCTCACGCCAAGCGGTGCCACGGCCATCGAAGTCGCGCCCACTGCAAGCAGTGCCGGCAAATCAACATATCCCAAGCTCCAGGCAGGCAAACCCGCGTGATGCCACCCTGACAGAACGAAGCCCGCGGCGCCGAATAACGCGATGGGAAAACCCAGGGTGGTAGAGATGGCGATGGCGCGTTTCATATCGACATTGCAGGCATGCAGGAACGGAACGGAAATCGTGCCGCCGCCGATCCCCATCATGGCGGACAGCGAGCCTATTCCCAGGCCCACGCCCCAAAGCCCTTTCGGTCCCGGCAGCGTCCAGTGGGAGGCGGGCTGCCATTTGGCCAGTAATTGCAACGACACCACAATCAGGAAAACCGAAAATATCATCTTGAGCGTCGCGGCCGGGATGAAGCCGGCCAGATAGCCGCTCACCAGGCCGCCGATCAGCGTGGCGGGGACCAGCAGGCGCACTACTGCCCAGTCTATCGCACCGCGCTTTTGCTGCGCCCTGATTGCAGACAAGGACGTGAAAATAATAGCGGCCAGCGAGGTTCCGATAGCCAGGTGAGTCAGTACATCAGGCTGGACGCCCGCCCGCCTGAAGATCCAGATCAGGGCAGGCACAACCACGATACCGCCGCCTACCCCCAGCATCCCCCCCAACAGGCCGGCGACCCCCCCCCAGACCAAGGTAAAAAACGAAAAACGTCATGCAGTCTCTCCCCACTCTAATAATCAACAACAAAATAGAAAATGATCCCTGAATTACAGGGTGTCAAAGACGCCTAGAAGCCGGCAACGCCGCCGTCGCTGCGCGGGTCGGACGCCCCTTCCAGCACGCCGCCCGGATGCCGAACGATCGCGCCCGCATGCCCCACGGCCTCGTCGAACTCCTGCAGCATCTCGATCTCGTGACCGCGACGCCGCAATGATCCGACGATTTCTCCACTGAAGCGTGCCTCAAGTTTCAAGCTATCCGACGGCCGCCCCCAAGTGCGTCCAAGCAGCCAGCGGGGCGCGCTTACCGCCTGCTGCAGACCCTGCCCATAGACAATGGCGCGAGTGAACAGCGCTGCCTGGGTTTGCGGCTGGCCATCGCCGCCCATGGTGCCATATACCATCACCCGCCCGTCATGCAGTCGGGCCAAAGCCGGATTCAATGTGTGAAAAGGTTTGCGCCCTGGCCTGAGCCCGTTCAGCGCATTCTCGTCCAGGGAAAAACTGCATCCCCGGTTTTGCCAGTTGAGCCCGGTCCGCTCAAGCACCACGCCACTTCCAAACTCATGGTAGATGCTCTGGATAAAGCTCACCGCTCGCCCTTGACTATCCACCACCCCCATCCATACGGTATCGCCGGGGCCGCGGCCGTTCCCCCACGGCAGCGCCCTGCCCAAGTTAATGGCACCCGCCAAAGGTTCCAGAAAATCGGGTTTCAAACAATCTTGCGCATCGATGCGCATATAGCGGGGGTCGGTAATATGGGCGTCGCGGACTTTAAACGCCTGTTTGGTGGCCTCCACAAGGCAATGCACGTAATCGGCGCTGTCGGGTTCCATCTCGCTCAATCCCAGCCGGTCCAGAATACCGAGGATCATCAGCGACACCACACCCTGGGTCGGTGGCGGCAGGTTGTAGAGCGTGCCCAGGCTGTGCGCCAGCGCCAAAGGTTTGGTCAGTTGCGCTCGATAGCCGTTCAGATCGCCAAGCCCGAGGGGACTCCCGCATGCCGCCAGATCCGCCGCAATCGCCCGGGCCAGTTCGCCGCGATAGAAATCGTCCAGGCCGGTGCGGCTCAAATGGCGCAGGGTTGCAGCCATTTTCGGCTGGAAAAACAGGCTGCCTTCCGCTGGCGCCTCTCCGTCCACCAGAAAACACTCGCGGAAGCCCGGCTGTGCTTCCAGCTCCGGCTGTTTTGCCCGAGTGCTGCGCATTTGACTGGCGGTGACGGGCACCCCGCGTTCCCCGTAGTGAATGGCGTCGGCGAACAGCCGGGACAAAGGCATGCGCCCGCCCCAGTGCTGCTTGCTCAACGCCAGCGCGCGCTCCCAGCCCGACACCGTGCCCGCGACGGTATTGGCGGCCAAAGGCCCACGCACCGGAATGCTGTCCAACCCCTGGGCGTTATAAAACGATGGGGTCAGCCCTGCAGCCGCCGCGCCGCAGGCATCGATGCCGACAGGGACCTGCCCCGGTTCATGGATAAGCCAAAAAGCGTCACCTCCGAGACCGGTCATGTGTGGATAAACCATCGCAATCGTGGCGGCAGCGGCCACCATGGCCTCAATCGCGTCGCCGCCTTCCTCGAGTACATCGAGGGCCGCCCGCGACGCCAGGAAATGCGGTGCGACCGCCATCGCACCGCCACACCTTAACGTATTGACCATATGATGTAATTACTCAAGGCATCTCCATAGCGAACCTCTGCACGCCAGCATTCAAGCCAGCGCCGGGGCGATTTCGATGCGTTCGGAAACCATCCGTTTGCGCCATGATTTGAGCACGAACAACGCAAGCAGAGCGGTAGCCACATCCATTACCGTGACAATGCCGAAGATGGGCACCCAACTGTGCGTGCTTTCATGCAGCAAAGCGGCTACAGGGGCGCCGAGAATAGCGCCCACGCCCTGGGCCATGTACAAAAAGCCGTAGTTGGTCGTCGCGTTGCCGGTGCCGAAGATATCCGTCAAGGTGGAAGGAAACAGCGAGAAAATTTCACCCCATCCGAAGAACACAACACCGGACAGCAGGACAAATGCCAGTGCATTGTCTCTAAAGGCAAGCATCATCACGATCGCCACGGCTTCCAGCAAAAACGCCACCGCCATGGTGTTTTCCCTGCCGATATGATCGGAAACCCAACCGAAAAACGGGCGTGTCAATCCGTTGGTAAATCGGTCAATCGACAACGCCAAAGGCAGCGCCGCCAGGCCGAACACCAGCACGTCGCTTACCCCGAAATCCTTGGCGAACGCCCCCATCTGGGAGATGACCATCAGGCCGCCGGTGGACATCATGGTCATCATCACGAACAACAGCCAGAACACCGGTGTTTTCAGCATCTCGCCCGAGGTGAAATTGCGCGCGCCCTGAAAAACGGCTGTCCCGGAAGATATGACTGCATGTGGCGGCAGGCCGGATGGTTTCAGCGCACGACGCAAACCCTGGGCGACGACCAATCCCACCAGACCGAGAGCGATGCCGAATACGGTTAAGGCGTGCGCATAGCCCGCGCTCTTGATCGTCGACGCAATGGGGAAAGTCGTCAATATCGCACCGAAGCCATAGCCGGCTGCCACCAGACCTGTAGCAAGGCCACGCCTGTCGGGAAATAACTGCACCATCAATCCGACAATGCCGACATAAATAATCCCCGTTCCGAATCCCCCCATTACCCCATAGGAAAGATATAACCCGGCCAAGTCATGGGCGGAAGCAGCCAGCACCCAACTGCCGCCGGTCAATAGTGCACCGACGGAAATCAATAACCGAGGCCCGAATTTTTGTATCAGGAATCCTTGCAGGGGTGAAAGCCAGGTCTGCAAAACGATAAAAATCGCAAACGTTGCCTGCACGCCAGCAAGACTGGCACCGAGTGAAGACTGCAAAGGCTTCACAAACAAGGTCCAGGCGTACTGAGAACTCGAAATGGACATCATTGCAACAAGTCCGAAAATAAGCTGCCACCACCGGTTATGTGACCACTTGGACGCACTCTCTAAACCAGTCATTGTATTCATACAATTCACCTCACTGAAATTGTCATACCTAACAATAGATAGGAACTTTCAGGAGGTATTGAGCAACATCCATGCTAGATATTAATCTTATTGTATTTCAATGAATTACACAATAACCCCATATCAAATTGCGCATTTTCACCCAAACCCAACCCAGCATTGGTGCAGCGCATTCCGGAGTGGTGCACTTATCATTTGTTTTATTTTATCTAAATATCATTAACATTTGACTGGATTTTTTGCGTTCAGCACCCTGCAATTAGCCGAAAAGCGCTTGCGCCAGGAACATATGCTTAGCTATAGTTTCTATGGCATGCGTCTGATGCACGGGAGAGGTGCATGCAGATCCACAAGAAACAGCAAAGCCGTTTCAGAAAAACCAAACAGCGCTGGGTATATACACGGCTGCGGCAGCCAGGTCTTCCTCGCGAGGCACCCATGACTGATTGACCTCCCGTTAGCGCGACAGTGCGTACGGATTCACGGTGCGGACATATCTTTTTATGTTTGGCGTGGTATTTCAGTATTCACAAGGGGTGCAGACGTTTTTTCGTATGCACTGACGGACGGAAACCAGCCGCAGATGCGGCAAACCCGAGAAGACTAAAAATCGCAAGAGGAATCCCGGATATCACCAGTATCGGACATGAAATTTCTTTTGGTGAGCCCACGATGAACTCCTTCTATTGAGGCCCCCCCGCATCAAAAATCTCAAGCCATCTCAACATTGCGATAAATTCAACACTCTCTTGGCATTAACCACGCACGCTCAGGTTATTCACCACATAGGAAACGCCCTGTATGTCTGCAGCCAGAGCTACAGCGAGCTGTTTCTGGGCGGCCTTGCTCACCCATCCAGTCAACTCAACGCCACCCGCAAATGTCTGCACATGGATGAATGCATGCTGCATTGATTCATGCTGGACCAGAGCAGTTTGTATCTTGGCCGTGATGATTTGATCATCAACGGCCTTCAGTACCCGAATTTGCGAATCAAACGGCAGCGCGTGAAGTTGCATTTTCATGGATCGATATCCCCAGTTTATTAAAACAGAACCGGTCAGTCACACACCAGCACTGCTATTTGACCATTGCATGGATCATGGCCGATCCAAGCGTGCGCTTCCCGGTAATTATCTTGCAGGAATTGGCAATCACAACAGTTCAGCCAGCCAACCATCCCGGATTTGCAAAACAATCTAAAAATCAAGCCGCGCCTCGCGAAACGGCTTGATTAGTACTTCGGAGTACCTGTTGACGGCGCGCTTGTCGTCATTGCATTGGCAAGCTCTTGCGGACTCAATTTCCCGTCGTGGTTGGCGTCTGCTTCTTTGAACACTTGAGCCGTCATCCCCTGTGCCGAGGCTTCCTTAGGGCTGACAGAACCGTCATGATTGGTGTCAAACAGCGACATGGCTGGGGCAACCTCAGATTTTGAGGCTGGCGCAGCGTGACTGGTACCTATCGCGCCCACAGCCAGTGCGGCCCCCAATACGCATGCTTGAATTGCTTTATTTTGCAAATTTACAACACAGTAATTCATCCTGTATCTCCTTTACTCACACAGCAATATTGCTGTACAGACGTGATAAGCAATTGTTATGCCATATTAAATTATCAATATAAAACATTACGTTACTTGTAAATAAAATGGAGAACACAGATTGTATGTCGCCTTCTGACAACACAAATCTGGCGATACCAGGCTAACTTATTGAAAAATATTGGAATATATCTTGTCGCCGAACGGTGACGAAGGGAGGAACGGAATTTATGACGATTTAAAAGCGGAGGCATCAAGCTGGTGTCTCTGCAGCAATTTATAGAACTCGGTACGGTTACGCTTGGACAATCGCGCCGCCTGCGTCACGTTGCCGGCAGTGATCTTCAGCACACGCACCAGGTAATCCCTTTCAAAGCGCTTACGCGCTTCTTCGAACGAAACCAGCTGCTCTTCTTCCTTATGCATGGCGTCGTACACCAGCACAGGCGAAATGAGCGGGGCCGTAGACAAGACAACACATTGCTCGACGATATTCATCAGTTGACGCACGTTGCCGGGCCAGGAGGCGCTCACCAGCATTTCCATCGCCTCGGGCGAGAATCCATTGATGTTCTTCTGGTATTTCCTGGCAAGCAGCCCAAGAAAATGGTTTGCCAGCAAAGGAATATCCTCACGCCGCTGCGACAACGCCAGAATCGTTAACGCCACCACGTTCAGCCGGTAATAGAGATCTTCGCGAAAGCCGCCTGTAGTAACTTCCGTCCTGAGATCGCGGTGCGTGGCGGAAATAATGCGCACATCCACCGGGATGGTCTGCGCGGAACCCACCGGACGTATTTGCCTTTCCTGGAGCACCCGCAATAATTTGACCTGAAGCAGAAGCGGCATATCGCCGATTTCGTCGAGGAACAGCGTGCCTCCCCCAGCCATCTGGAACAAACCCTGGTGATCGCGAACTGCGCCGGTAAAGGCTCCCTTGACGTGCCCGAACAGTTCCGACTCCAGCAACTGTTCCGGTATCGCCGCGCAATTGACCGCCACAAAGGGTTGATGGGAGCGTTTTCCCGCATCATGAATGGCGTGGGCGAGCAATTCCTTGCCGGTGCCACTTTCACCATGAATCAGCACACTTGCATCGCCTGCGGCGACGAGCTGGGCCTTGGTGAGAAGGTCCTCCATCGCGGCGCTTTGTGTGATGATGTCCGCACGCCACAGCGCTTGCGGCACCTCACTGTGAGGCGCAACACCGGGCGAAAGCCTGAGCGCCTGGGCGATCTGGGCCAACAAGGTCTTGCTGTCAAAAGGTTTGGCCAGATAGCCGAAAACCCCCCGCTGCGCGGCTGCAACCGCATCCGGAATCGTGCCATGCGCGGTCAGAATGATGACCGGCAAAGTGGGCGTGGTGCGATGAATGTGCTCGAACAGCGCCATACCGTCCATGCCGCCCATCTGCATATCCGTGATGACCAGTTGTGGGCGCGACACGTCCAGATGATTGAGCGCTGCCTCCCCATTCTGCACCGCTTCAGTTTCATAGCCGGCAGCGCTCAGGCGGATCGAGAGCAGTTCAAGCAAATCGGCATCGTCATCGACAATCAGGATTTTTGGTCGGGATTCAGTCATGGTTTTGCGCTAATTCCGTGCCTATCCCTGCGGATAAGGTTTTTTTCCATATTCTTGATGCCATCCACTTTCCCCTGCAATTGATCAGCACGTTTTTGCTCGTCTTTCAGTTTTTGCGACAGGTCCTCCACATTATTATTTGCGCGCTGTTGTTCTGCGATCAGCATCGCCATCATGCCTGCCAGACCGCGCAAACCCGGGGATGCGGTTTTGGTTTCTTTCGTCAGCTCGTTGAGCAAACCGAGCGCTGCTGTCGTATCGTGGAAAGGCGCATTAGGAAGCACCAGAAGCAGCGCCACTCTCACACGGTTTACGTCGGTTCTGGCTTGCGCCAGACTCTGCCGCGCTTTGTCGTATTCTTTAACCAGCTCCGCCGCTGGCTGTTTATGCAGATAATCGTAATACAGCATCAGTTCTTCTACCTGGCTGGTCACGATCAATGGTGGCGACCAGCCTGCAGCTGCCTTATGCGACGGACTCGCCGGCATGTTTGAACAGGCGGCAAGGGATGCCAGCAGGATGGCTGGCAGAATCCAGAACCGCTGGCGTAAGTCACGCATGGATATCTTGCGGATCACGGATGGGCAAAGTGAGACGAAAGTGGGCGCCAGCGCCGGCTTGTTTCACAAGCTCGATGTTGCCTCCATGCGCACGCGCATACTCCCGTGCAATGGACAATCCCAGGCCTGTTCCCTGGACATGCCTCTCAGGCGCCCTACGCCCCTGGTAAAAAGGCTCAAATACCTTGTCCCAGTCAGTCTCGTCGACGCCTGGGCCGGCATCCGTCACATCCAGCCAGGCCAGTTCGCCGACCTGGTTCGCCCATATTTTGATACACCCACCTGAAGGAGAAAACTTCACTGCATTCGACACGAGATTATCCACAATAATGCTGACTTTTTGTTGGTCACACTCAATCATCAGCTCGGGGCAAGCCAGATCGACCTGCAAGCCTTTATTCATGATTGCGAGGTTCTGATCCTGCAACACCGCGTTCACAACCCGCGCCAAGGACTCGCGGCGTTTTACAAGAGCGGTTTTTTCAGTCTGTAGCGCGCTGTAGTTAAGTAAATCCTCGATGCGTTTTTGCAATTGTATACTGTTGGTATACAGAATATTTGCTATCTGCCGCTGCTGCACGCTCAACTCGCCGGCCACACCTTCCGCCAGCAGATCGGCGCCTTCACGAATTGCAGTGAGGGGGGTCTTGAGCTCGTGCGAAACATGCCGCAGAAACCGGGTCTTCTGCTCTTCCAGCTCCAGCAGGCGGCGGCGCATCCAGTCCAGCCGCTGACCAAGGTACCTTAAATCCTGCGGCCCAGCGACGCTCACCGCCTTGGAAAACTCACCCTGCCCCAGAGTCCGGATTGCGGCATCGATTTGTCGAATCGGACGCGCAATCAACACCGAAAAACCGAGTGCCAACAGCATCGCAAACGGGACCAAAGCAAGCAGTTGCCATACCACAACGGACCGGACATGCCCCGCCATATCCTGCATCGCATTCACCTCGCGTTCAATCAACGCATAGCCGCCAGACGAGAAAGTCCGTGCCGAATCCAGCAGCGGCACAAAGTCCCTCACTATCTCTTGCAAGCCTTCTGGTGATCGGCGGGCAGCGGATACCTGCTGAAAAATGGCTGATTCAGATACTGTGAGCTTGTCCAGCACCCGCTTCTGGTCGGGGCGCAAAGAGGGCGAGGAGAGGCTCATGGCAGTGTTTCCGAATTTCGCGTGCGCCTGGAAATAACCCTCGAGCAAGGATGCGTCGCCCAGGATAAGCGCCTGTCGCACACTGCGTTCCATGGTGGTAATTTCATCCAGCAGGACGCGGCTGCCATGTGCAATTTGCGCTGCCTGATAGACTGCCTTGCGGCTCTGCCCAGCCAGTCGGTCAATGGATACGGCGCTATTGATGAGGGCGATGATAAGCGGCAGCGCCACCAGGGTAAATCCGATCAGAATCAGCTTCAGGAAAGATTTGGGATTGTGTCGCAACAGCCCTTTGGAAGCGGGGACAGACCCATCATCCAGTTCCGGAAGCGGTGCGCTTGCGTTCATTTCCTGAACCCTTTGCCTGGTTTGCATGTGTCCAACATAACATAAAGCAGACGCCCGGCAAGGGGCCCAGCGTGGCCTGATGGGCAATGCGCCACGCCTTGCCAAACTAGTTTATTCAGCGGAATTTGGCCAGTTCCGGATCATCCACTTTCTGTTCAGGCAGCCCTGTCATCTCCGGCAATTCCGACAGCCTGGGCATACCGTTCTTGACCGTCACCTTGCCGCTTTTATCCTTCCATACGATACCCGGCGTACCGTTAAAGCCGAATTTTTGCATCAGCCCGGCATTCTTTTCCAGCTTTTTGGCAATCTCTGGATAAGCGCTGGCAGTGAATTTCGCGGGCGGATTTCTGCCCTTGCCGAAATTCTGTTCGTTGGCGCGGAACGCTGCGGTTGGGTTGGCCGAGGCAAGCATTTCTATCGCCTTGGGCAGGCTGCTCGGGGCGAGGTAGGCAACCGGCACCCAGCGCACTTGCAGGCCCGCTGCTTCATACGGCTGCAGCGCTTTCCAGGTCATGTGGCAGAATGGACAGTTCGGATCGAAGAAAGCATACAGCGTGCTGCGGGGGGACTTGGCGCCTTCCACGATCATCGCGGTGTTTTCCAGTTCCTTGAATAGCGCTGCGAAATCCGGCTTCGGAATGTATTTCCCCGCATATTCTTGCGACAGGTTGGCGCCGCTCTCGTCAATCATCAAGCCAGCCAGCAGCGTTTTATTGTCAGGTGTGGTGAATACGATGGAATATTGCCCTTGCCTGGAAAGCACCCAACCCGTCATGCCGGATGCGGCGGGGAAAGATTTTTCCACCTTGACACCCTGGCCGACGGCATTCTGAATCACCTTCGGGTAACCGGCTGCGAATGCGCTGGCGGATAGGCCAAGCACTACCCCGAACAGCACTGTTTGTTGCAAAGATAATTTCAATTTCATTCCTTTTTTGATTGGGGGGCACGCGATATTTCTGGTAGTTAGTTGCGAATGCTTTGAAAAGCGCTCTCCGATTAGGGCGGGTTAAAGTCATTTAGTTCATGATGCGAGCCTTTTGTGCACTATTTCAGATATGAGTGTCCGCAGTTGCTCACCCTTGATATAGCGACAGAGGGTAGATAGGATGCTGACATATTCAGTCACTTGGCATGACCATGGGAGCGATTCTCGCGGCATGCATATAGAAACGGACTGGTCTGGTTAATAACTGTTGGGCATGCCAAACATATTTCCATATCCAGATGACCTATCGGCTTCTCGCAGACTCGGTTCTGGTTCTTCATCTCCTGTTTATAGGATTCGTCATTTTCGGCGGCCTCATCGCGCATCGCTTTGCCTGGGTCGCGTCAATCCACATCCCGGCCGTCTGCTGGGGAATCTTCATTGAACTGACTGGAAAGCTGTGTCCACTCACTACGCTGGAAGTCGGGCTTCGCCGTGCTGCCGGTGATGCTGGCTACTCGGATAGCTTCATTGAACATTACCTCCTGCCCATCATCTATCCCACCGGGCTCACGAGAAGTATTCAATTCTGGTTGGCGGGTTTCGTAATACTCATCAACGTTGCAATATACGGGTGGTTTCTTTATCGACTGTGGGGTTCTCGATCAAATGCCAGCTCTCAAGACGCTCCATTTAAGTGATTGTTCTGAAATGAACTATTTTGAGCGATTTTCGGCCTCGGCCTGATTACTCCGCTAACCAATCACCGCAGGTTCGGCTTATCCTGCCACTGTGCTTCTCTCACCGCCCATGCCTGATCACCTCTGGCACCGCCCGGCGCAGGTAGTAAGCCATCGACCACAGTGTGAGCACAGCGGCCAGCCAGATCAGCCAGGTACCGATTTGTCGGGTATCCAGACCGAGCAAAGGCTCATGGAACAGCAGCAGCAGGATGGCGGCCATTTGTGCCACGGTTTTGAGCTTGCCGATCATCGATACCGCCACGCTGCCGCGCGCGCCGATGCTGGCCATCCATTCGCGCAGGGCGGAGATGGTGATTTCGCGGCCGATGATGATGAGTGCGATGAGCGCATCCACGCGCCCCAGTTTCACCAGCACGATGAGGGCGGCGGCGACCATCAGCTTGTCGGCCACCGGGTCGAGAAAGGCGCCGAATGCAGAGGTCTGGTTGAGAATGCGCGCCAGATAGCCGTCCAGCCAGTCGGTGAGGGCGGCGATACCGAACATGCCGGCGGCGGCAAGATTGACTTCGCGCGCGGTGAGCCAGCCGTCGGGCAGATAGAACACGGCAACGACCAGCGGAATCAGAATGATTCTGAGCCAGGTGAGCAGGTTAGGCAGGTTGAGCGGCATGGCGTAAATTTTAGTGGGCTATCTGGCTAGTGTAATTCACGGTATATCTTTTCGGCGAGTGCGCGGCTGATGCCTTCGATCCGGGCGATCTCTTCTACCCCGGCATTTTGCAGGCCGCGCAGGCCGCCGAAATTCTCCAGCAGTTTTTGCCGGCGTTTGGGGCCGATGCCGCCGATATCTTCCAGCGCCGAGTGGGTGCGCGCCTTGCCGCGCCGGGCGCGGTGGCCGGTGATGGCGAAACGGTGCGCCTCGTCGCGGATGTGCTGGATCAGGTGCAGGCCGGGGTGGTCGCCAGGCAGGCGCGTGGCGCGGCCATCGGTGGTGATGAGCTGCTCCATGCCGGCCTTGCGCTCGATGCCCTTGGCGACACCGATCAGCTCGATGTCGGTGATGCCGAGTTCTGCCATGACCTCGCTGGCGATGTGGAGCTGGCCGGTGCCGCCGTCGATCAGGATCAGGTCGGGGCGCCTGGCCTCGGTCTGCTGGATTTTGGTGTAGCGCCGGGTGAGCGCATCGCGCATGGCTGCGTAATCGTCGCCGGGGGTAATGCCGCTGATGTTGTAGCGCCGGTATTCGCCGTTTTGCATCGTGCCCTTGTCGTATACCACGCACGACGCCACCGTCGCCTCGCCCATGGTATGGCTGATATCGAAGCACTCGATGCGTTGCAGACCGGGTAGCGCCAGCGCTTCCTGCAGCGCAGTGAGGCGTGCCTGTTGCGTGGCTTTTTGCGCAAGCTGGCGGGTAATCGCGATACGCGCGTTGCCCTGGGTCATGGCCAGCCAGCTGCGGCGTTCGCCGATGGGGTTGATCTGGATGCTGACTTTGCGCCCGGCCTGCTCGCTGAAAACTGCCGCGAAGGCATCCACGTCCACCGGCTCGGAGACAATAATCTGGGGAGGAATGGTGCGGTTGAGATAATGCTGGGCGAGAAAAGCTTGCATGGCTTCTTCTGGCGCCACGTCCTGGGCATTTTGCGGGAACAGGGTCTTGTCACCCAGGTGCCGTCCACCACGTATCATCAGCAGGTTAACGCAGAGCAGGCCGTGCTCGGCCACCACTGCCACTACATCCACATCCACGCTGCTGTGGCTGGAGACAAACTGCTTCTCGCGCACCGCGGTAAGGCTCTTGATCTGGTCACGGTATAGCGCCGCTTCTTCATAGCGCATGGCTGCCGCGGCATGCTGCATTTTTTCGGTAATCGCCTGCAACACCTCGTTTTCCTTGCCGTCCAGGAACAGCGCGGCGTTCTTCACGTCGGCGGCGTAGTCCTCGGCGCAGATCAAATCCACGCACGGTGCAGTACAACGCTTGATCTGGTGCAGCAGGCAGGGCCGCGAGCGATGGTTGAATACGCTGTCCTCACAGGTGCGCAGGCGGAACACCTTTTGCAGAATCTGGATGCTGTCGCGCACCGCATGGGAATTGGGAAAGGGGCCGAAGCACCGGTCCTGGCGCTGCGGCGTGCCGCGAAAATAGGCCAGGCGCGGGTAGCGGTGGCCACTGAGCATGAGGTAGGGATAGGACTTGTCGTCGCGGAACAGGATGTTGTAGCGCGGCGACAGCGCCTTGATCAAGTTGTTTTCCAGCACCAGCGCTTCGGATTCGGAGCGCGTGACGGTGATCTCCACGCTGGCAATTTTCGCCACCATCAGACGGATGCGCGGGCTCTGGTCGTTCTTCTGGAAATACGATGCCACACGCTTTTTCAGGTCGCGCGCCTTGCCTACATAAAGCACTTCGCCACCCTGCCCCAGCATGCGATACACGCCGGGAAGGCTGGGCAGCGTGGCGAGGAATGCCTTGCTGTCGAAAACCTCAGTCTTCATCCAGCAATTGGCCCGCGATTGCCCAGTTTTCTTCCGGCAGTTCATCGAAGGCGATGTAGGTATATGAAGCAGGCTTACCCGCCACACGTTCCAGCGTGTCGGTGATTTCTGCGGCGATTTTCTGCTTTTGTTCGCGGCTCAAACTGCCTGCGATGCGGATGTTCACGTAAGGCATGGCTCATCTCTCCTTGTCAGCACGGATGCGCGCAAACACAGCGCGGAACATGTCCGGCGTCAGGCGGCGCGTCTGCGTATTGTAGCGGCTGCAATGGTAGCTGTCGTAAAGCGCGCGCCCGTCACCCAGCGCATGCACCGCGCCATGTCCGAAGGCATGGTATCTGGCTTTCAGCCCCAGCGCCATGAGCACGGCGGCATGTGCGACGCTACCCAATGCAAGGATGGCCAGATCCTTGGAGAGCGCGGCAATTTCATGCGCCAGATAATGATTGCACCGGCGAATCTCGGCGGTTTCCGGCTTGTTGGCCGGAGGCAGGCATTTGACTGCGTTGGTAATACGGCAGCCGTGCAGTTGCAACCCGTCGTCGGCGCTCACCGACGCGGGGCGGCTGGCGAAACCATAGGCGTGCAGGGTTTCGTAGAGCAATATCCCCGCGTGGTCGCCGGTAAACGGGCGGCCGCTACGGTTGGCGCCATGCATGCCGGGGGCGAGACCGACAATCAACAGCCAGGGCGCGGCATCGCCAAACGGTGCGACCGGGCGCGCGTGGTAGCCTGGATGCGCCACGCGTACCTGGTCGAGGAAAGCGGCGAGGCGCGGGCAGGTACGGCAGTTCAGATCAAAAGACGTCATCAATGGCGGTGCCGGGGGTAAAACGGGATGCCAACCTGTTCAGGTTGTGCGGCGGGCAATTCCGGCTGCAGGGTCACATGGTCGATATCAAAGCGCGTGTGCAGCATTTGCCGCGTGGTGTGGAGAATGTCCGGCCAGTCCTGCATGGCGGGGATTTCCAGATGCGCAGACAGCGCGACCTTGCCCGAAGCCAGCGTCCAGATATGCAGGTCATGTACCGAAGTCACCCCGGCTGTCTGCGCCATGGCTCGCCCCACTTCGGGCAAATCGAGATTTTTCGGCACGCCTTCCATGAGGATGTGCAGCGCCTCTCTCAGCAGGCGGATGCTGGAAACCAGAATCAGCGCCACCACGAACAGCGACAGCAGCGCGTCAATCGGCAGCCAGCCGGTGAAGTAGATCACCGCACCCGCCACCAGAGCCGCCACTGAGCCGAGCATGTCCCCCAGCACATGCAGCAGTGCAGCGCGCACGTTGAGGGTTTGTTCGCCGCGCGCCAGCTGATAGGCAACGAAGATATTCACCGCCAGCCCGATTGCGGCAATCACCATCACGGCGCCGCCCTGCACCGGCTGCGGTGCATTCAGGCGCGCAATGGCTTCCCACACAATGCCCACCATCAGCGCCAGCATGAGCACGCTGTTGATCAGTGCCGCCACCACTTCGGCGCGTACCAGGCCGTAGGAGTGCCGATACGACGCCGGACGCTGCGCCAGCCAGCCGGCAAACGCCGCCAGCCCCAGCGCCAGTGCGTCGATCAGCATATGCCCGGCATCGGAGATCAGGGCCAGCGAGCCTGCCCACCAGCCGCCGCCCGCCTCCACAGCGGCAAATCCCAGCGTCAGCCAGAAGGCGATGCCCACCCCAGCGTGACCATGATGGTGATGGCTGTCCCCGTGATGAGCGTGGTCGTGATCCTGGTGCGTGTCTTCAGCCTTGGCCACAAGTGTTGCTCCTGTCGGTTGCCCATAAATCGGCGCTGCCATGTCCTATACCGGCTATGGCGTGAACGGCAGAGGCGTAGCGTGATTGTTCACGTAATTCAGTCATGCCAAGTGGATGCGGTTTGCCATGCAGGCGTGCGATGCGGGCGATGCTGGTGGCAGGCATGCGCCAGTCGAGCCTGGCCAGCACTTCATCGGCGCCGGCACAGTTGTTGCACACCAGCGCCATGTCGCAGCCTGCATTGAGTGCGGCCGCCGCACGCGCGACAACATCGCCTGCCACGCTGGCGCCTTGCATGGAAAGATCGTCACTGAAAATCACCCCGTCAAAGCCCAGCTCGCCACGCAATATCTGTTTCAGCCAGAGCGGAGAAAACCCGGCCGGACGGCTGTCCACCGCGGGGTAGATGACATGGGCAGGCATCATGCCGGTCATGCCGTAGCCCGCCATCCGGCGAAACGGCACCAGATCAGCCTGCTCGATATCGGCATAACTGCGTTCGTCCACCGGAATTTCCCGATGCGAGTCCGCGCGCACGAAACCATGGCCGGGGAAATGCTTGCCGACGCTGCCCATGCCCGCGTCCTTGAGGCCGAGCATGAGCTGATGCGCGAGGTCGGCAACCGCATCCACATCGCTGTGAAAGGCACGGTCGCCAATCACGCCGGATGCGCCGTAATCCAGATCCAGTACCGGCGTGAAACTCAGATCCACGCCGTGCGCGCGCAACTCGGCAGCCAGTACATAGCCGCATTCGTGCGCCAGCCGCCGCGCCTCGGCGGGATGCCGATCCCAGATCCGCCCCAGCTCGCGCATCGGCGGCAGCACCGTGAAGCCATCACGAAAGCGTTGCACGCGTCCGCCTTCGTGATCCACCGCGATGAGCAGATGCGGCGTGCGTAGCGCGTGGATTTCGGCCGTTAGCGCAACCAGTTGCGCGGGAGACTGATAATTGCGCGCAAACAGGATTACGCCGCCCACCAGAGGATGCGCAAGGCGGCGGCGGTCGTCGCCGGTAAGTGCCACGCCGGGCACGTCAAGCATGATGGGACCGAGGCTCATGGTATGGTTTCCAGTATCACAAAGGCAATAACGTAATCGGATTCATCGCTGATGGAAAGATGCGCGCGCGCCACGCCCCGCGTTGCCAGCCAGGTTTGCAGATCAGGTGCAAACACCAGTTCGGGTTGCCCCAGTGGGGTATGGTGCACGCGAATATTGCATAGCGCCACCGGACTGCGCAAGCCGGTACCGGCGGCTTTTGCCAGCGCCTCCTTGGCGGCGAAACGTTTGGCGAGAAAACGCGCGCCGTCGGACTTGCGCGTAAATTCCGCCCATTCTTCCGGTGCCAGAATACGCTGTGCCGCACGTTCGCCGTGGCGCGCCAATAGCCGCGCCATGCGCGCCACCGCCACCATATCTGTGCCTATGCCGTAAATCATCAGACGCTGACTCTCACTGCCAGCCCACGCGCGCGGATTTTTTCCGCAAACGCTTCCAGCCAGTCTGCCGGCAATGCCGACAAACGCGGCGCTTCGGGTTGCTGTGAGGGTCGCGCCAGACCGTACAACAGCACACCTTGCACCGGCACGCCTGCGCTTACGATCCGTCGCACGAAATCCAGATAAGCCTGCTGTTCCAGCGCGGACGGCGGTGTGCCATCGATGACAAACAGGCAGGTTTGCAGCCAGGTGGCACACTGGCTGGCGACAGCTTGCAGGTTGGCAAACACCCGCTCCGGGCTGAGTTTGGCGTGGTTGATGCGGCGCAACCCCTCACGCGTGGCACTGTCCAGCTTGAACCAGACTTCGCCATTGAGAGTGCGCATCTGGTGCAAACCGTCTTGCACATAGGCCTTGTCCATCAGGCTGCCGTTGGTGATGAGGATCAGCTTGATTTTACCCGTGAGACCAAAACGCGCCACGGCACGACCAATCAATCCGATTACCTCGACAAAGGCTTTGGCACTGGTGGGCTCGCCATTGCCGGACAAGGCGATATCGTTAATGCGCCGTGCGCTCTCCGGCACGCGCGTCGCCATGAAGTCGCCATGCATCAGCTCGTGCAGAAAACTGGCCAGCTCGTGTTCGAGCAGCGATAAGTTGATTTCCGGCGCCGCACCGCGCGTGAGCCCGGGCACCTGGCAGTAAACGCAGCGCCAGTTGCAGGCATTGTTGGGATTGAGATTGATGCCAACGGATACACCACCCGCGCGTCGCGACACCACCGGATAGACATAAGTCATGCCAGCAGCGTCGCGCGAATGATCAGCGGAGGTAAGGGGCGTGTTCAGGGTATTCCACCATGACAGATGGCGGAAGGTGTGAGATTCGAACTCACGGTGTCGTTGCCGACACGCCGGTTTTCAAGACCGGTGCATTCAACCGCTCTGCCAACCTTCCTTGTTTGTGCCAGGCTCCTGGCGATGCGGCTCACATTTTAGCTGTGGCCGCACAGATTAGCCAGCGGGAATACTGGCTGCACATAACCAGCAAGATTTTGTTAAAGCGCCAGAATGTTTCGTCGAATAGGATGTACGAGAATTACATTGCTATCATTTGCTTTGCAATAAATTTCCTACAATGGATTTACGTCGCGTAACCAGCAACCTCCTGCAGATAACGATACCAAGCATTACATGCGTTATTCTCACACTTTCATGATTCGCACTGCCCGCATCATGGCGCGCATATTGCTGTGTCTCTGCCTGCTGGGCGTGGCCAAAGCATGGGCAGTGATGATCATTGCGAATCCGCATGTATCTGCCACCACCCTGTCCCAAAACGCGCTACGCGCCATGTTCGCGGTGAAATTGCTGCAGTGGCCGGACAGCCAGCCGGTCAGGGTATTCGTGCTGCCCGACGACAATCCACTGCACCGGGCCTTCTGCAAGGAAGCGCTGGACGTTTACCCGTATCAATTGCGCCAGACCTGGGACCGGCTGGTCTATTCAGGTACAGGACAGGCGCCGACGGAGGTCGGTTCGGAACAGGAAATGCTCAAAAGGGTTGCCACTACCCCTGGCGCGTTGGGCTATGCGAGGAAGGTGAAACCGGGCGACCGGGTACGTATCCTTTCAGGAGATAATCCGGGCAGGATCAACTCGGCGGAATGATTATGTACCGAGCCAAAATCAAAATGCTGGCAGTCATGCTGACGCTCGCAGGCCATGGCATGAATGCAGGCGCCGACAGCCTGCCCGACGGTGTCCAGGTGCATGGTTTTGCCAGCCAGGCGGTTATCGGCACCAGCCACAACAACTTCTTCGGCGCTACTGAGAACAAGGCCAGCCTTGGTTTTACCGAGTTGGGCGCGAATATTTCCTGGCGCCTCAATCCCAGCCTGCAGCTGTCTGCCCAGGCCGTTTCGCGCCGCGCAGGTGAAACCGACAATGGCTCGCCGCGCCTCGACCATGCAACCCTGGACTATCTGGACTATACTATCCACGCTAGCGAGAATGCGCGCTACGGCGTGTATCTGGGCAAGATCAAAAACCCCTACGGCCTGTATAACGAAACCCGCGATGTCGCGTTCACCCGTCCCGGCATCCTGTTGCCGCAATCCATCTATCTGGATCGCGTACGCAACTTTGTATTATCTTCGCCGGGACTGGCAGTTTATGGCGACAAGACGTTGGCTATCGGCAACCTCAGCTATCAATTCGGTGTTATCAGACCAGACACATCTGATAGGGAAACCGAAGGCACCTTCCTGGGGATGGACAGGCCAGGGACAATTAAAAGTGATGCTTCCTATATCGGACGGATTCTTCTGGAACCAGGCAATGGTCATTTCAAACTGGCATTGACCGGTGTCAGCATGCGCGCGCATTACCAGCCGGAGGTGTCAGATACCCTGCACGCCGGAAATATTCACTTTGACGCCTGGGTATTCTCCGGACAATACAATGCAGAAAACTGGGTGTTCACTAGCGAATACGCGCAAAACCGTATTAACGCCCAGAATTTTGGCGCCTTTTTCCCGAATCACTCTGCAACCGGCAGCAGTTACTATGTTCAGGGAACTTATCAGCTCACACCAGGCTGGTCAGCCCTGGCACGCTATGACGTCACCTACAGGGATAAAAACGACAAGGATGGCCAGGCATTCAGTGCAATGACCGGCGTGCCTCCCTATAGCCGATTTGCCAAAGACCTGGCCGCCGGCCTGAGCTACAGGCTCGGCAATAACTGGCTGCTGCGTGGTGAATTTCATCACGTGGATGGTACCGCCTGGTTACCCTACAGTGACAACCCCAATCCAGCTGTCACCACGCGACACTGGAATATGTGGTTATTTCAGGCGGCTTACCGCTTCTAGCCGATGGTCACCCGATCCGCCAGACTCAGGCGTTTTTTCAGCCTAAAGTGGAAAATCATTGTGCCGCTCAGCCTGGTGCTGCTGGCGGTGAATGCGTCGCTGTCATACATTAATTACAGCAGTCAGCGTGCTGAATTTGACAGCGTGCGCAATGCAAGTGAAACGCAAAGCCGGCGTTTCGCCGCTGAAGTCGTCACCCAGCTGGGTGCACAGCTGGAAACCTCAGGATGCTCTGAACAACCCCATCCACCGCGCAGCGGCAGGCGGCGCTGCTTTAAATTTCAAATCAGCCACGCGAAATGCTTAATAAGCGCCTATTCCCGCGCTGTTTTTAGAGTTTTTAGCCCCGTTCAGGCCGCTTTCCTGATTTCCAGGCGCACTCATCCCGGTAGTGCCCTCAGTTTGTGCCGCGCCATCCACAGATTGGATAGCGCAAACAGGGTGATGAGCTGGGCCGTATTCTTCTTCAATCCTTTGTAGCGCACCTTGGCGAATCCGAACTGGCGCTTGATCACCCGGAACGGGTGCTCTACCTTGGCGCGGATACCCGCCTTGAGTTTCTCCAACTGGTCGATCAATGCATCAATGGGTTTGTCCTTGTCCAGCGCCCGGCGCTTGCCCGGGCGCATGGCGATGTGCCAGTTGATACTCGCTTTGGCGTCCGGGCGTTTGGCGGCACCCTGGTAACCGGCATCGCCATACACTTCTGTTTCCTCGCCATGCAACAGCCCATTGGCTTCGATCACGTCATGCACATGGCCAGCCGTGCCGCGCACGGTATGCACCAGTCCGGAATCGGCATCCGCACCAATGTGGGCTTTCATGCCGAAGTACCATTGATTGCCTTTTTTGCTGGAATGCATTTCGGGGTCGCGGGTCTTGTCTTTGTTCTTGGTCGAGGTGGGCGCCGGGATCAGGGTGGCGTCCACCACGCTGCCGACTTTGAGCAGCAGGCCTTGCTGGATCAGCAGCTGATTGACGGTGGCGAGAATCTGTTCGGCCAGCTGGTGGTGCTCGAGCCGGTGGCGAAAGCGCAGGATGGTGCTCTCGTCAGGCAGGCGGGCATAGTCTTCGAGTTGGGCAAATTCGCGGTACAGCGGGATGTCGAAGAAGGCTTCTTCCATGCCCGGATCGGACAGGCTGAACCATTGCTGCATGAAGTGGATGCGCAGCATGGTTTCGAGCGGGAACGGCGGACGCCCGTTGTTGCCTTGGGGGTAGTGCGGGGCAATCAGCTTGACCAGCGCTGCCCACGGTACGACGTGTTCCATCTGCTCGAGAAATTCACGCTTGCGCGTGCGCTTGAGACTGAGGTCTAGATTCAGGGTGGTTTGTTTCATGGGCTTAATATTGCCACAATGGACTCGGGTGCGGGGCGCAGAAGTGGGGGTTTTGCAGAGTTTCCCTCAGCCAATCTGATTCCCAATCTGAGCGACGTCCACAGCGCGATTGCCAGCGGCGATGGAGCGGCCCTGCAACACTACTATCAGGGCTATTGGAGCGCCCTCCACCTCAACAGCGGACTGGAACAGGTGCTGTTCTTCAAACCCGATGGGCAATTGTTCGCCCGCTGGAAAGAGGACACCATGCATGTGAACGAGCCCGCCCTGTCTGCCCTGGCCAGGCATGTCATTGTTGAGGAACAACCACAACGCCTGCTGGCATGTGCAGCGACCTGTCTTTACTATTACATCGTACCCGTGCTCGACAATGGGCGTTCCGTCGCCGCCGTCGCCGTCGCCGCGTCGCTGGCTGATGCAGTACTGTC
Source organism: Sulfuriferula plumbiphila (assembly GCF_009938015.1). Taxonomy (NCBI): domain Bacteria; kingdom Pseudomonadati; phylum Pseudomonadota; class Betaproteobacteria; order Nitrosomonadales; family Sulfuricellaceae; genus Sulfuriferula; species Sulfuriferula plumbiphila. Next base: position 2,424,757 of record NZ_AP021884.1, read on the forward strand.
ATTCCAGCACATGACCGGTGCTGACATGGCTCTGGCCATTCTGGCACCCAACAACACTGGCGACTCGACCAGCGATTTCAACCAACCCCAGGTGCCTGCGCTCAGGCGCCGGGTGCTGGCCGTGTCCGGCGGCCAGCAGAGTATCGCCATACTGCAGGACATCCCGTTGGGCAATATCATTGCCGACCATCGCATCAACGTATCGTATCAAAATCGCCATTACGAAATTTTACCTGTGCCGGTGCCTATCGGTGCCAGCATCGGCAGTCCCTCCATGCTGGTGATTTTTGACCGCACCCGCAATCTGCAGCATTTGCACGCGGTGGCATGGAAAAGCGCGGGCGTCGGCATCCTCGGCCTGTGCATCTCCGAGCTGATGCTGATGGTACTGCTGTGGGTTCCAATGCGCCGCCTCAAGCGCACGGCAGAAGCCCTGCCGCTGCTTGGCCGGGGCGAGTTCGAGACAGTACGTGCCCGGCTGGAAAAAACCAGTCGCATAGATACAATCCGTGACGAACTCGACACGCTCGACGCCAGCGCGCTGGATCTGGCTGACCGGCTGGAAGACCTGCAGGAAAAAAACCGCTCGCACAGCAATGAGCTCGACAATCTGGTACGGCAACTCGCGCGCGAGCGCGATTTTGTTTCCGGACTACTGGATACAGCGCAAATGCTGATCATCACCCAGGACAGCCAGGGCCGTATCCTGATGGCGAATGCCTACATGCTGGCGTTGACCGGCTTCGACTACCGGGAACTGCGTGGCGCAAAACTGACAGATTATTTCAGCCTGCCACAGCAAGCTGCGGACACGGGCCGTGAACTGGCTGCGTTGCTGCATTCGGACGGCGCCAGTTTGCGCCAGGAAACAGCGCTGCGCTGCAAGAGTGGCGAATCGCGCGATGTGGTATGGATACACTCGTCGCTCGGCGCAGAAAATCCTGATGACGCGGCCATTTTATCGGTAGGCCTGGACATCACCGAACTGCACCGGGTTGAAAAACAGGCAAGCTACCTGACCGAATACGACGCACTGACGGGTCTGTACAACCGTCACCGCTTCCAGGAAGCACTCCAGGGAATCCTGTCGCACACCGATGCACAATCCAGTGGAGCGCTGATCTATCTTGATCTGGATGAGTTCAAGTCGCTCAACGACACGACCGGGCACGATGCAGCGGATCAGGTTTTACACGCGGTAGCGAGCCAGTTGCAGGGCTTGCTTCCCGCACCCGCATTGATTGGCAGGCTGGGCGGCGATGATTTTGGCGTATTCTTCAGCCACCTTGACGCGCCGCACGCAATGCAGTTGGCACGCCACATCCAGCACAGTTTATCCACGATTACCCTGGCAGAAATCCCTCTCAGCCACAAGGTTTCGGCGTGTATTGGTATCGCCCTGTTTCCCGAACACGGCACAGTTGCCCAGGAGCTGTTGGCCAATGCCGATCTGGCGCTGTTCCGCGCCAAGGAGAGCGGTCGTGGCAACTTGCATCTGTATGCTCCGGACGAAGGCCTGATGGAGCGTGTGCTCAATCGTGTGTACTGGGTGGACAAAATCGAGCAGGCGCTGGCAGACGACCAGTTCGAGCTGTATTTCCAGCCCATACTGGCACTATCCAGCAATAATGTGAGCCATTATGAAGCGCTGGTACGCATGCGCAACCCCACCGGCGACCTGTATATGCCGGCAGAGTTTATCAGCGTGGCCGAAACCACCGGTCTGATCCGTGGCATTGACCGCCTGGTACTGCACAAGGCGATAGGCGCGCTGGCTGAACTGCAGCGCAAGACACCCAATATCAAACTATCGGTCAACCTCTCCGGGCGCAGTTTCAGCAACCCGCGCTGGCTGGAATTGCTGCAGACCGAGCTGGCTGGTTCACAGATCAACCCGGCGGGTCTTATCTTTGAAATCACCGAAACTGCCGCCGTGGAAGACATGGCATCTGCACGTGCGCTAATGGAAAAAGTCATTGCCCTGGGTTGCGCATTCAGCCTGGATGATTTTGGCGTGGGCTTTGCCTCGTTCGATTATCTCAAACAGCTCCCTGTCGAGTATGTCAAAATTGACGGCTCGTTCATCCGCAATCTCGCCACCAGTACAGACGATCAGATGTTCGTCAAGGCCCTGGTGCAAGCGGCGCACGGCTTCGGCAAAAAGACTGTGGCCGAATTTGTCGAGAACGCAGAGATTGTCCAGATGTTGCGCGATTACGGTGTGGATTTCGCCCAAGGCTACCACATTGGCAGACCGGATCCTGTTTTCGGGTGGGTCGCCTGATGCTACGGTGACGGCTGTCAGCATCCCGACATCAGTGTCCGGGTTTCGCCTCATTCCTTAACCCGCCTGGCACCAGGTGCCCTGCATTCAAGCCTTTGCCAGCCTTTCCGGCAACTCATTTGCTGGCACATATCGTGCTGAATTCCGGCAAACAATCCCTTACCCGCATGCGATGAGCCCGTTCACAAAAATACTCCAAAAATGGCTGCCAGGGTCACGCCGGGAACGTTCGCCCTTCGCGACCCTGCACAGCACCCGGCGCTGGGTGGAACAACTGCAGTTTCATCATGAGTATGAAGCGCATCAAATGGTGGTGGATGCACTCAATCAGTTCAACCTGTCAACTGTTGTGCTGGACGAACGCAGACTCCACATCCTGGCCATGCTGCGCCACGCTGGCGGCGCGCTGCAGGAGGGTATGGTGATGCAGTATCTGAAAAATCAGACCGCCTTCCGCTACGCCGGCAAATCGCTGTGGCAGGAAATCTTTGTTTTTTACTGGCAGCTGGCACTGGCTTACCAGAGTTTTGTCAAGGCTGCCACGCGCAACCAGCCCGCGCTGGACCAGCAGCTACCCGCCATTACGCTGCTCGCGTTGCACTATCAGGGCAAGCTGATCCAGTGGCGCTACATGCGCTATGAGACCCCCACGTCAGATGCCTGGCGCAATGTGCACGCGCTCTACGCCATTGCCGAATGCAATGGCTTTGCCGAGCGGCGCCTGATGTTAAGCGACAACGTCGAAGCCAGTTGCACCCATTTGTATGCCCACATCCTGCTGCTCAACCTGATTAATCCACTCGGGCTATGCCCCTGGAAAATCGAATTGACTGCGCATTGGATCCATAGCTGGTGCCGGCAACTGCAACCGGCTACGCTGTTCGACCCGCAATCGCACACCCACTGGCTCGATTTGGCCGGTTGCGAACCGCTGCACCGCATCGGCGACCGCCCGGTGGAAGGCAACGCGCTACGCTACTGGTCTCTGCAAAGCGTGCTGACTGCGCTTGAAATTACCCGCACACAATTGATCAACCCACCCGCAAGTCCGCTCGACGCCATCAAGAATGAGGCCGATGTACCCGGGCTGCTGGATGACATCCGCGCCATTCTCAAGCGCGGTGGCCCGCAGCGTCACACACCGCGCCAGCAGCAAAACATGTCGGCCCTCCTGGTATGCGGCTTCGAACATGTGCTGCACACCCTGAGCGGGGCAGCCGGCAGCAAGCGCACTGCGCCACTTGAGCCATGGATCATGCAGGACGAAGGCAATGACGGCTCTGGCCTGACCCACTATGGCACCCCCGTCAGCATCCCCGACCACGGCGCACTGATCGGTCTGCGCACCGAGGTAAAAGCGCACCCATGGGTGCTCGCTGCGGTACGCTGGATTGATCAGCAACCAGGCCATCCGGTCAAGCTGGGCGCAGAACGGCTCGGTACCGCGCCCAGAGTGGTTGCCTTGCATGGCGTCGGCCACCTGATGTCGGAAAGCATTTTCTGCCTGGTCAATCCGCCCGCAGACTGCATGCCGACGCCAGGTATTTTTCTGCCCGCACAGGATGCGCGCAGATTCAGCAGCGCACTAGTGGTCGGCGACATGAGCATCGCGGCCACGCAGCTTTATGACATGCTGGACGGGGACTATATTTATCGTGTCCGCATTACCCATGAGCAGGACCGCAGCCACGATTGGCTGCTGCTGAAATTCAACATCCTGACGCGGCGCCATGTCGGGATGGTTTAGGGCTTGCCGTAAATAGTTTATGGGCAAGCTCCAACTACCCTGCTAGCGATTCCTGCGCTCAATATCCCCGATATGAAAGCCAAACCCGCCATTGCGGCGGTCGGCAAAATACAGCCGCAAGGTTTGCTCGATGGTGCGAAACGCGATTTGATCCCAGGGAATCTCGTCCTCGCGGAATAGCGCCACTTCCAGGCTCTCCGGACCGGGCGCGAAATCCAGATCGAGCAAACGCGCGCGGAACATCAGGTACACCTGACTGATATAAGGCAGGTTGTAGAGCGTGAACAGCTGTTCGATCTCGACGCGCGCGCCCGCCTCTTCCATGGTCTCGCGCAAGGCCCCCTGCTGGGTGGTCTCGTTGTTCTCCATGAATCCGGCGGGCAACGTCCACAGTCCGTACTGCGGCTCGATGGCACGCCTGCACAACAGCACTTTGTCTTCCCACTCGGGCAGGCAGCCCACCACCATTTTCGGATTCTGATAATGAACCGTGTTGCACTGGAGACACACATGGCGCAGGCGGTTGTCGCCGTCGGGTATGGTGTGGATCACACCACTGCCGCATTCACTGCAAAAATTCATGATGGCTTCCCAAAAAATATCCTATGAACTTAACAAAAATCACCCGCGGCGGCTAGCTTGGTTTTATGCAGGAACCTGTTATCGTTATACCTGTCCGAAAAAACAACCCATACATGGCGCCACGCTCCCTTCGTGCACGCAGACTACTACGCCATCCGCCAGCTCTCGCCGTATCGCGGCATGTTGTTTGTCGTCGCTATCGAATGCGCGCTGGCGCACAGCACCAACGGACACAGCTGGCAGGTGCATTGCAAAAACCCGTTCAGCCGCTATTGGCCGTCCGGCGAATGGATCGAGGGCGAAGGCGGCATGCTCAATAATTGCCAGCACGCAGCAGCCATTATTGCCGCACTTGAAAACCATCCGCCGCTGCCCTTCGTCCCCCAGGACACGCTGGAACTCTGGCTGCTGGACAAAGCCCGCAGCCTGCCGCTGGCCCTGCTCAAAACCCAGCGCGCGCATGCCGCGCCCGGGAAAGTCGGCGACCCGACCTGGTACCCGTTTGTGTTGACCGATACGCGCTTTACCGCCCATTGTCTGGCCGACGCCGACGCCAAACGCGACCCGCGTGCCTGGCCGGTGAAACACCGCGACGTGCTGGCGCGCCAGATCAACGACGCGGCACGTCCGCTGCCAGCCGCACAGTGGTTTCGCCGTAACCCGGACGGCGGCGGTGCAGGCCTGGATGCCGGCTTGCGACTCGATCCGGCATGGATCGGGCGCCAGCTGGCTGCCGCCGCTTTCCCCGAACTGCCGGTATGCGAGTGCTGGTCGCAGCCCACCCAGCGCGAACTGGTGCGCGAATACCACCACTGGATCGCCAGCCTGCTGCTCACACAGCCGGGGCTATCGCCCGCCACCCGGCTGCGGCTTGAGGACGCTGCGCTGCAAAATCCGGAACAATTGCTCGAGGTATACCGCGTGTTACCTGAAATCACCAACCCGGCCCGTCTGCACGCCGCGCTGATCGCCGCCCGATTAACCCAAGCCGCCTCCTTCTCTGTTTAGGACACGCCATGCGCCCAGCCCACATTCTCACCATTCTCGACCGCGAATTCGCGAGTGCCCGGCATCACACCCCGGTCATGCTGTGGGGGCCGCCCGGGGTAGGAAAATCACAAATGGTGGCGCACATCGCCGCATGCCACAGCGTGCCGCTGATTGATATCCGGCTGTCACAAATGGAACCCACCGACCTGCGCGGCATCCCGTTTCGCAGCGGCGACCTGGTCGAGTGGTCCATCCCCGCCATGCTGCCGGATGCGGGCCGCCACGGCGCAGCGGGGATATTGTTTCTGGACGAAATCACCTCGGCGCCGCCCAGTGTGTCTGCCGCCGCCTACCAGCTCATCCTCGACCGGCGCCTGGGCGACTACCGCGTGCCGGAAGGCTGGGCCATCTTCGCCGCCGGCAACCGCCAGGGCGACCGCGGCGTGACCTATGCCATGCCCGCGCCGCTGGCCAACCGCTTTACCCACTACGAAGTCGAGGCCCATCTGGATGACTGGGTGACCTGGGCGCACAGCGCAGGCATGGACGAGCGTCTGATCGGCTTTCTGCGCTTTCGCCCGGACCTGCTGTTCAGCTTTAACCCGGCGCACAATCCGGTCGCCTTTCCCAGCCCGCGCTCGTGGGAGTATGCCCAGCGTGCGCTGCAAAAATTCCGCGACACACCCGACCTGATGCTGGATGCGCTGCAGGCCTGCGTGGGACAAGCCGCCGCGGTGGAGTTCAAAACCTTCATCGACAACATGACGCGCCTGCCCGACATCGAAGCCATCCTCGCCGGGCAGGCCGCCGACGTACCGGAAGGCATCGACCTGCAATACGGCGTCGCGGCCGCGCTGGTGCGGCGTGCCGTGCTGGCGCGCGAAACCATGGAAGCCAATCGCGTGTTCGGCAATATTCTCGACTATGCGCGGCGCTTCCCGCAGCGCGAAATGGGCGTGATGCTGGTCACCGACATGCACCGCTCGATCGGCAAACCGCTGTTTGCGGTGCCGGAATTCGAGGACTGGGCGAACACCATCACCGACCTGATGCTCTACGACCTGCAATGGTCACCGATGCGCTAAATTTGAAATAACATTTGAACCACGGAGCACGGGGAAGACAAAAGGCAAAAATCAAACCTGGTGAGGTGTCTTAAATTTTGCCTTTTGCCTTTTGCCTTCCCCGTGCTCTCCGTGGCTAACGACTTTATTCCAGGGGCAACCCCATGCACGCTCCCGACGAAATCGCCACCAAGCTCTCCGCCGCACGCACCCGGCTGATTCTTGAACGACCATTCCTGGGCGCACTGGTGATGCACCTGCCATTACAAGCGGTAGACGCCACAACCTGCGACAGTGTCGCCACTGATGCGCGCGCACTCTACTACCATCCAGCTTACATCGAGCGCCTGTCGCTGGCGCAGACCCAGTTTGTCCTCGCCCACGAGGCACTGCATTGCGCCTTGGGTCACTTCGCGCGCCGTTCGCACCGCGTGATACAACGCTGGAATATCGCCTGCGACCACGCGGTCAATTTGCTGTTACTGGGTGAAGGCCTGCGTCCCCCGCCCAATATCCTCGCCAATGACGAATACAGGGGGCTGTGCGCCGAAGAAATCTATCCGCTGATTCCCGAACACAGCAGCGAGCAGACTCTGGACAAACACCTGTTCGACCAGACCGGGAACGATAGCGGCCAGCATCACAATGATCAGACCCAACAGGGAGCTGCAGACAGCGCAGATGATAGTCAGGGTGAAGGCGACGACCCGTCCGGGGAAGGCGGCGGCAAACAAACCCAGGACACGCCCCCGCCCTCTCCCGGCGGCGACAGCGGCAATACCGGACAACCCCGGCCGCGCGCACAACCCAGCCCGCATGGCCGCCCCGGCATGGACGACATCACCCCTGCCCAGCGTGAAGAACTGGCCCGGCAATGGCGCGGCCATCTGGCCTCTGCCGCGCAGCAGGCGCGCATGGCCGGGCGCCTGGGCGCATCCTGGCTGCGCCTGGTGGACGAGCTCATCGCCCCCAGGCTGCCCTGGCGCATGCTGCTGGCGCGTTACCTGATGAATTCGGCGCGCGAGGACTACAGCTTCCAGCGCGTGTCGCGGCGCGAAGGCGCAGCACTGTTGCCCAGCCTGTACAGCCGTCGCATCCAGCTCATTGCCGTGCTCGACACCAGCGGCTCGATTGCCGATACGGAGATGCACGAATTCGCTGCCGAGATCGATGCATTAAAGAGCCAGGTCAACGCCCAGGTGACCCTGCATGCCTGCGACGAGCGCCTGGCCGAGACTGGCCCGTGGCACTTCGATCCATGGGAGGCCGTCACCTTGCCGGCAGGCTTCGCGGGCGGTGGCGGGACTGATTTTCGTCCGGCGTTTGAATGGATTGCCACCGCGCAACTGCACCCCGACTTGCTGGTGTATTTCACCGACGCCGAAGGTGAATTCCCCGAATACGCACCCGACTACCCGGTGCTGTGGCTGGTCAAGGGCAAAGCACCGGTGCCCTGGGGTGAGCGGGTACAATTGAACTGATTTACCCACCCAATTCGTTTGCCACGGAGGTCACAGAGCGCACCGGGAAAGCCGGAATTAAACCATGCAATCTTGTTGGATTAGGCTGATTACCCTGGTTTTCCCCTGTGTACTCCGCGACCTCCGTGGCAAAAAATTTTTTCTGAAAGCCCATACCATGAAACTCGGCACTCCGCTCTCCCCCTCCGCCACCCGCGTCATGTTCCTCGGCAGCGGTGAACTCGGCAAGGAGGTCATCATCGCCCTGCAACGCCTGGGCGTGGAAACCATCGCTGTGGACCGCTACGCCAACGCCCCCGGCCACCAGGTAGCGCATCGGTCGCATGTGATCGACATGACCGATAGCGCCGCTTTGCGCGCGCTGGTGGAGCAGGAGCGCCCGCACCTGATCGTGCCGGAAATTGAAGCCATCGCCACCGGCGCGCTGGTGGAAATCGAACGCAGCGGGCTGTGTGAAGTCATCCCCACCGCCCGTGCCGCCCAGCTCACCTTGAACCGCGAAGGTATCCGCCATCTGGCTGCCGAAGCATTGGGTTTACCCACTTCCCCCTATTGCTTTGCCAACAGCCTGGCTGAATTGCAGGCGGCGATTGACGGCGGCATCGGCTATCCGTGCGTGGTCAAGCCAGTGATGTCGTCTTCCGGCAAAGGCCAAAGCAAGCTGGACAGCCCGGCTGACGTGGCCAGCGCGTGGGAGGTTGCGGCCAGTGGCGGGCGCGTGGATCAGGGGCGGGTGATAGTTGAGGGCTTCGTTGATTTCGACTACGAAATCACCCTGCTCACGGTGCGTGCGCTGGGCGCATCGGGCCAGGTTGAAACTTATTTCTGCGAGCCGATCGGACACTTGCAGGTGAAGGGCGACTACGTCGAATCCTGGCAACCGCAGGCGATGTCTCCGGCAGCCCGGGCGGCAGCGCAGGCGATCGCCCAAAAAGTCACCGACAACCTCGGCGGACGCGGAATTTTTGGTGTGGAGCTGTTCGTCAAAGGCGATCAGGTGTGGTTCTCGGAAGTGTCGCCGCGCCCGCACGACACCGGCATGGTGACGATGTGCAGCCAGTATCAAAGCGAATTCGAGTTGCATGCCCGCGCCATCCTCGGCCTGCCGGTGGACACCCGCCTGCGCGAGGCAGGTGCTTCCGCAGTGATTTATGGCGGCATGCAAGCCAGCGGCATCGCGTTTGACGGCGTTGCCGAGGCACTCGCCGTACCGCGTTCCGATATACGCCTGTTCGGCAAACCCGAGGCATTTTCGCGGCGTCGCATGGGGGTGGCGCTGGCCTGCGCCGGCGCCACCGACAGCGCGCGTGATCGCGCCAGGCTTGCTGCCAGCCGGATCAGGCCGGTGGCAGCGTAGCCCTTTCGATCAGCAAGCGGAACGCATATGGCGTAGAAAAAAATGCCTGGATCAGATTTGAGCCCGACAAAAAAGGCGCATCCAGCGCCTTTTTTGTCGGGCTTATCCGGGGTGAATCGCCCGGATCAATTCCGCCCGATCAGCTCCAGGAGCGATTACCGTTGCTGCGGTTACCGCCGCCATTGCCCTGACCATCGCGGCGCGCACCGGAGGCGGGACGCGCAGCGCCATCACGGCGGCCGCCGCCGTTGCCGCTATTGTTGCCCCAGCTGTTGCCGTTGCTGTTACCTGCACCGCCATTACCATTAGCGCTGTTGCCATAACCTGAAGTGCGACGCTGTTCCCCCTGGCCGGAAGGGCGGCCACGGCCTGCACCCGGACGGCCGCCAGGGGCAGCGCTACGCGGCTTCAGCTTGGGCTCAAGACCGACGATGACTTCAGCCGGAATCTGCTGGCCGGTGAAGCGTTCGATGCGCTTCAATTGCATGGAATCACGCGGGCTGGCCAGCGATATGGCAATACCCGAAGCACCGGCACGACCGGTGCGGCCGATACGGTGCACGTAATCTTCCGGGTTTTTCGGCAGGTCGTAGTTGATGACATGGGTGATGCCGGGCACGTCCAGGCCGCGCGCGGCGACGTCGGTGGCCACCAGCAGGCGGATATTGCCCTGGCGCATCTGGGTGATGGTGCGGTTGCGCGCGCTCTGGTGCATATCGCCGTGCAGCGCGGCGACCTTGTGACCCTGTGCCTGCAGGTCGTCGGCCAGGGTATCGGCGTCGCGCTTGGTCGCGGTGAAGATGAGCGCCTGGTTGATGTCCACGTCATTGATGAGGTGGGTCAGCACGCGATTCTTGTGGGAAAGGTCGTCCACATAGTGCATGTGCTGGGTGATGTTCTCATGACGTGCCTGCTGGTGGGCGATTTCGATGCGCTTCGGGGTTTTCAGCAACTGCTGGGCGAGGCGCGCGATGTTGCCTTCAAAGGTGGCGGAGAACATCACCGTCTGGCGGCTCGCGGGCGTGGCATTGGCGATCCGTTCCACGTCATCGAAGAAACCCATGTCCAGCATGCGGTCCGCTTCGTCCAGAATCAGCATTTCCAGGCGCGAAAAATCAATGCGGCCGCGCTCGATGTGGTCAATCAGGCGACCCGGGGTTGCCACCAGCACTTCAAATGGCTGCGACAGCATTTTGTTCTGTATCGGATACGGCATGCCACCCAGAATGCTGACCACTTTCACGCGGCGCAGGTGCTTGCTGTATTTTTCCGCAGCGGCGGTGACTTGCAGCGCCAGTTCGCGGGTCGGGGTCAATACCAGGATGCGCGGGCCGCGGCCGGCAACCGCACTGGGCTGGGACAGTTTTTCCAGCGCGGGCAGCATGAAGGCAGCCGTTTTGCCGGTGCCGGTCTGAGCCGAGGCAAGCAGATCTTCGCCAGCCAGAATAAGCGGAATGGCTTGTTCCTGAATCGGGGTGGCCTGGGTATAGCCCGAATCAACAAGCGCTTTTATGAGAGATTCATTGAGACCGAGGGTTTCGAAAGACACGAAATTTTTCCTTAAAAAAAGCAAATAGCAAGCCAACGGGGATAGGCTAGCTACAGCCATCCACTGCCGGCGCGTAACATCGTCGCTAACCGGGTGGCGCTGCGCTTTCAGAAAAAACCGTGCTGAAACGCGATGAGGTCAGGGATCGATGGCGTGTTGTGAAACACGCGCCCAAGCCTTGATCGGAACAGTGAAGATCAGGGCGGTTGGGAGAATTAGATTATACTGAAATTCTGAAAATACACAATGTCATGATATAATTTTTCGTTTGCAAAACCGGAAACGAACATGTCCCGCGCGCTCAGAAATATCGCTATCATCGCCCACGTTGACCACGGCAAGACTACGCTGGTTGACAAACTGTTACAACAAGCTGGCACTTTTGCCGCCCACCAGGCTGTCACCGAGCGTGTCATGGACAGCAACGATCTGGAAAAAGAGCGCGGCATCACCATTCTGGCCAAAAATGCCTCGGTCGAGTACAAAGGCAACCGTATCAATATTGTGGATACCCCCGGTCACGCCGACTTCGGCGGCGAGGTCGAGCGTGTGCTGTCCATGGTAGATGGCGTGTTGCTGCTGGTGGACGCAGTGGAAGGGCCCATGCCGCAAACCCGTTTCGTTACCAAAAAAGCGCTGGCACTGGGCCTGAAGCCCATTGTGGTGATCAACAAGATTGACCGCCCGGGCGCCCGGCCCGACTGGGTGGTGAACGCCACTTTTGATCTGTTCGACAAACTCGGCGCGACTGAGGAGCAAATGGATTTCCCGGTGGTCTACGCTTCCGCGCTGAATGGCTACGCCACGCTGGATATGAAACAGCCGAGCGACAACATGAGCGCGCTGTTCGAAACCGTTTTGGCCAACGTGCCGTCGCCCGCCGGCGATCCGGACGCGCCGCTGCAACTGCAACTGTCTGCGCTCGACTACTCCAACTTCGTCGGCCGCATCGGTGTCGGCCGCATCAGCAACGGCCGCATCAAACCTGGGCAATCCGTAGTCGTGATGGCCGGGCCGGACGCCACGCCGAAGACCGGCCGCATCAATCAGGTGCTGGGCTTCCAGGGCCTGGAACGGGTACTGCTGGACGAAGCCCAGGCCGGCGATATCGTGCTCATCAACGGCATCGAGGACATCGGCATTGGCGTGACCATCTGTGACCGGGAAAATCCGCAAGCGCTGCCCATGCTGAAAGTGGACGAGCCCACCCTGACCATGAACTTCCAGGTCAACACTTCGCCGCTGGCCGGCACCGAGGGCAAGTTCGTCACCAGCCGCCAGATCCGCGACCGCCTGAACAAGGAGTTGCTCACCAACGTCGCGCTGAAGGTGGAAGAAACCGGCGACGCCGATGTGTTCCTGGTATCCGGCCGCGGCGAGTTGCACCTCACCATCCTGCTCGAAAGCATGCGCCGGGAAGGCTTCGAAATGGCCGTTTCCAAGCCGCGCGTGGTGTTCAAGGAAATCAACGGCGAGAAATGCGAGCCTTATGAAGCGCTCACCGTAGACGTGGAAGACAGCAGCCAGGGCGCGATCATGGAAGAACTCGGCCGGCGGCGCGGCGACCTGCAGGACATGCAGTCCGACGGCCACGGCCGCGTGCGCCTGGAATACCGCATCCCGGCGCGCGGCCTGATCGGCTTCCAGTCCGAGTTCATGACCCTCACCCGCGGCACCGGCATCATGGCCCACGTGTTCGATGACTACGGCCCGATGAAGGCCGACATGCCCGGCCGTCGCAATGGCGTGCTCATCTCCCAGGACCAGGGCGAGGCGGTTGCCTATGCCTTGTGGAAACTGGAAGACCGCGGCCGCATGTTCGTCGCCCCCGGTGACAAGCTGTATGAGGGCATCATTATCGGCATTCACAGCCGCGACAACGACCTGGTGGTTAACCCCATCAAGGGCAAGCAGCTCACCAACGTGCGCGCCTCCGGCACCGACGAAGCCGTGCGCCTGACGCCGCCGGTCAAGCTCACGCTGGAATCCGCAGTGGAATTCATCGACGACGACGAACTGGTGGAAATCACCCCCCAGTCCGTCCGCATCCGCAAACGCTTCCTCACCGAGAACGAGCGCAAGCGCAACCGCGCTGCGTAAGCTCGGGCAATATCAAAAAACCCCGGTCACGAGCCGGGGTTTTTTATTGCGTGGCCACTCCTATAAAATAGCGTAATTCATTCAATCGCCAACCCTGTGACAGCCGACTATAAAAAATGGCCATTAAAACCACCCTCAAAATGGGCGACCCGCGCCTGTTGCAGCCAGCAGCATCCGTCAGCGCCTTCGACACACCTGAATTACACGCGCTGATTGCGGATTTGCGTGACACCATGGCGGCGCTCAACGGCGCGGGACTGGCTGCGCCCCAGATCGGTGTCGGCTTGCAAGTCGTCATTTTTGGCGTGCACAGCACACCCCGCTATCCGGACGCCGAGCCGGTGCCCGATACGGTACTGGTCAACCCGGCGCTGACCGCCATCGGCACAGACATGGATGAGGCTTGGGAGGGTTGCCTGTCGGTGCCGGGCATGCGCGGGCTGGTGCCACGCCACACGCACCTGCATTATCGCGGGTTTGACCAGTTCGGGGCAGTCATTGACCGCACCGTGTCCGGCTTTCATGCGCGCGTGGTGCAGCACGAGGTGGATCATCTGCTGGGCATACTCTATCCGATGCGGATCCGCGACCTGCGCAATTTCGGCTTTACCGAGGTGCTGTTTCCGGAGCAAACCAGCGTGGAATAAATCTCAGGTTTTCAACACCGCAAGCAAATCGGTTTCCAGCTGCATCAGTGATTTCTGCCTGGTCAACACCGCCCCCTGGATCATGAAAGTATCTTCCGCGCGTTCACCCAGGGTGGTGATTTTGGCGGCATTGATGCGCACATGGTGCTGATGCAGCACCTGCGCGATGGCCGAGAGCAGGCCCGGACGGTCGCCCGCGACTATGCCCAGCATATGAAATGCGCCCTTTTCATCCGGACGCAGGGTAATTTCCGGGGTGATGGGAAAATGCCTGAGGTGGCGGCTGATCCGCCCGTGGCCAGACGGCTGGAGCACGCTCCGGGCATGCAGCACCAGCATCAGCTCGTGTTCGATATAGCTTAGAAAATCCCGGTAAGGCACTTTGCGTTGCGCCTCGTCCATTACCATAAAGCTGTCCAGCGCATGACCGTTGCGCGTGGTATGAATTTTCGCATCCAGAATGGTGTAGTTGAGGCGCTCGAAAAATCCGCAGATGCGCGCGAACAATTCCTCCCGGTCCGGCGCGTAGATCATGACCTGAACGCCTTCGCCTATTGGGCTCAGGCGGGCCCGCACCAGCGCTTTGGCACTGGCTGTGCTGTGCCACAGGAGACGCGTATGCCAGGCTATTTCCTGGGCCTCGTGACGCAGGAAATAGCTGTCATCAAGATTACCCCACAGGATGTCCTGGGCATCGGCCTCCAGCCCATACAAACGCAAAATACGCTGCGCCTCTGCCTTGACCGCTGCGATGCCGCCGGGCTGCGGGCTATCGCTACCCAACACGCGCCGCGTAGCGTAGAACAGGTCTTCCAGGAGCTTGCCTTTCCAGGCATTCCACACCTTGGGACTGGTACCGCGAATGTCGCACACCGTCAGCAGATAGAGCGCAATCAGATGCCGCTCATCCGGCACCCGGCCGGCAAACCCGGCAATCACGTCGGCATCGGACAAATCCTGCTTCTGCGCCGTGGCCGACATGGACAGATGCTGTGACACCAGCCAGCCGACCAGTTCCACATCTTGCGCCGTCAGACCGTGCTGGCGGCAAAAGCGCCGCGCATCCACGGCCCCCAGGGTGGAGTGGTCGCCGCCGCGCCCTTTGGCGATGTCGTGAAACAGTGCCGCCAGATACAGCACCTCGGGGCGCTCGAAACCGCTGATCAGGCGGCTGGCCAGCGGGTATTCGTGCGCCAGCTCGGGGACGTTGAGGCGGCGCATGTTGCGCAGTACAGTGAGAATGTGTTCATCCACCGTGTAGATGTGAAACAGGTCGTGCTGCATCTGCCCGACCACGCGCCCGAACGCCGGGATATAACGCCCCAGCACGCCGTAGCGATTCATGCTGCGCAACGCCCAGGTCAGCCCGCGCGGCTCGCGCAGGATGGCCATGAAGCGCGCACGGTTGGCCGGGTCGCGCCGGAACACCGGGTTGATGCGCTCACGTGCCCGCCACAGGGCGCGCAAAGTGCCTGCCGTCATGCCCTGCAATTCCGGGCGGCGCTGCAGCAGATGGAAACATTCCAGTATGGTGCCGGGTTCGCGCTCGAATACGCGCTCGTCCACCGCTTCCAGCAAATTGCCACGCACCTGGAAACGCGCGTTCAATGCCGTGGGCGGCAGCTCGGCCAAGGCAGCAAACACCCGCGCGCGCAAGCCGGGGATGAGAATATCGCGCATCTGCGCGACGATCTTGGCGCTGCGATAATAGCGTTGCATGAGCAGTTCGCTGGCACGCCGCGTGGCCGTCGCCGAAATGCCGTATTGCGCAGCCAGCGCATTCTGATAATCAAACAGCAGACGATCTTCGCGCCGTCCGGCAAGATAATGCAGACGGAAACGCAGGCCAAACAGGAAACGTTCCAGCGCCTGGATCTGGCGCATTTCACCTGCGTTCAACAAGCCCGCTTCGGCCAGATCACTCCAACGCCGTCCGATACCCGCCGCCTGCGCCAGCCACAGCAGGTTGTGCAGGTCACGCAGCCCGCCCGGGCTTTCCTTGAGATTGGGCTCCAGACTGTAGGCGCTGTCGTTGAAGCGTGCATGGCGCTGGTCCTGTTCCAGCAGCTTGGCTTCAAAAAACACATGAGGGTCGAGCTCGGCACGGAACATCTGCTCAAAATGCCGGTACAGACTGCGCTCGCCGCATAGATAGCGCGCCTCCAGCAGATTGGTCTGCACCGTCACGTCGCGGCGCGCTTCCTCCAGGCACTCCGCTACGGTACGCACGCTGTGCCCAACTTCCAGGCCAATGTCCCAGAACAGGCCGACGAGATGCTCGATTGCCGTTTGGGTAGCCGCATCGGGATTGGCCTGCAGCAGGATTAGCACATCCACATCGGAATGCGGAAACAGCTCGCCCCGCCCATAGCCGCCCACCGCCACCAGAGATGCCGTTGCGGGTAGCCGTACCGCAGTCCATAGCGACTGCAGCACCTCATCCACCAGGCGCCGGTAGCGCATCAGCAAAGACCGTGTCGCTACTTTGCCGTCAAAGGCATGCCTGATTGCGTCGCGTCCGTTGCCCAGCGTTTCGCGCCAGCCACGCGGGTCAAGGCTGTCCACGCGCTGCGGCGAACTGGCTGTCATGAAGGTGGAGAATCAGGCGGCCTGGGTCAGGAAAGCCGGAACCGGCGGCGTACCGGCAGAGACAGTGAGCACCTCGTAACCGGTCCCGGTGACCAGCACGGTATGCTCCCATTGCGCCGACAGGCTGTGATCCTTGGTGACAATCGTCCAGCCGTCGTTCATCTGGCGGATGTCGCGTCGACCGGCATTGATCATCGGTTCGATGGTGAAAGTCATTCCCGCTACCAGTTTCAGCCCGCTGCCAGGGCGGCCGTAATGCAATACCTGCGGTTCTTCGTGGAATCCGCGGCCGATGCCGTGCCCGCAAAATTCGCGCACCACGCTGCAACCTTGGGATTCGGCGAATTTCTGGATGGCGTGGCCGATATCACCCAGGTGGACACCGGGACGCACCATGGCGATGCCATGCCACATCGCCTGGTAGGTAATCTCGCACAGGCGGCGCGCCTGGATGGATGGCTCACCCACATAAAACATGCGGCTGGTATCGCCGTGCCAGCCGTCCTTGATGACAGTCACGTCGATATTGACGATATCGCCCGCCTTGAGCTGCTTGTCGCCGGGTACGCCGTGACACACCTGATGGTTGACCGATGTACAAATCGAGCGCGGATACGGCGCATGACCTGGCGGCGCGTAATTGAGCGGCGCCGGGATGGTGCCCTGCACGTTCACCATGTAATCGTGGCATAACTGATCCAGTTCGCCGGTGGTCACACCGGGCTTGACGAACGGCGTGATGTAATCCAGAACTTCGGCAGCCAGACGGCCTGCAACCTGCATTTTTTCGACGTCGGCGGAGGATTTAATGCTTACGGACATATGCGCTTGATAGAACGAAAAAAAACAGTATTGAGCATAGTAGATTGCCCATGCCCGGTCAATCCACGCCTGCAATAGCGCTTGACAAAAAAACCCCCGCCATTACAATGCGCATCTCGTTGACGCGGGAATAGCTCAGTTGGTAGAGCGATACCTTGCCAAGGTATAGGTCGCGAGTTCGAGTCTCGTTTCCCGCTCCAGAACACCGGGGAAAGCTTCTTGCTTTCCCCTTTTAATTTCAGCCGGACGTGGTGTCCGACTGATTTCAGCGCTGGTTTCATCAAGCACCCCTGGCGGGGTGGCAGAGTGGTTATGCAGCGGCCTGCAAAGCCGTGGACGCCGGTTCGATTCCGACCCCCGCCTCCATTCCGCCCGGATGGTGGAACAGGTAGACACAAGGGACTTAAAATCTGTTTTGTCAAGTATTTTTCTCTCGTGCCACCAGGGCGGAAGGTCAGTAGTGACAATGGTTTGTGAACATCCAAGGCGTAGCTTCGCGGCTCGGCTTGATGGTCAGGAGCCAACCAGGAGCCAGTAGAGAGAGTGTAGGCTCCTGAGCATCATGTAATGCCCGAGTGGTGAAATCGGTAGACACAAGGGACTTAAACAATTTGAGCCTTCGGGTGGAAACGCCCGAAGTGAAGCCCGTCAAAGTCGGCGAAAGCCCTGGATGCTACGGCATCCGAGCCAACGCCGAGCCAAGCCCAGGCCCAACGCTTGGGAAGGTGTAGAGAGCAGACGGCGGGCACCTACGGCCGCAAGGCTATGGTGAAGGCGTGCTCCAGACCACGAACAGCGCATGCGCTGGCGGCGAAAGCCGAAGTGGTAAGAAAATCCCTCGCCGTAAGGCGTGCCGGTTCGATTCCGGCCTCGGGCACCAATTCAAGCCGCTTCCTTCGGGGAGGCGCGAAAGAGATTCAAGGCAAGGCGGCGCAGGAAGGAGAAGTTCTGGGCGGCATTGCGCAAACGGATCGGGCTGGCATCTTCGCCGAAGGTCACATCGAGACACCAGTGCAATCCGTTCTCGATGCCCCAGTGGGTTCGCACTTCGGGGAGCGGCTTTCAGTTTTCTACAGGCTCTTTGTGCTTTAGCCGGATAGCCGTGGGTTTCTTGAACCCTCGATCTCCCGCCATGAACGCCTCAAGCATATGCGGGATCAGCGTCGCCGCATCGACCGCCTCGCCGTAGGCCTGTGCATGCAGCGCGGCGTAGCGGTCGAGGTCAGCCTTGAGGCTGGTCGGGCACGTAAAGGTCAGCTTGATGCTCTCGGTCTTGGGCAGCGGCCCCAGCCGCAGCTTGCGCGTAGTGCTCATCGCGAAGTCCCCCGATTGAAGAACAGTGGCTGATAGGGCCGCAGCACCAGATCCCGATTGACGATGATGCGCACGGGCAGGCCCGGCCGCTCCGTCAACGTCGGCTGGATGTTGAGATTGCGCCGGGTCATCTCCTGTCCGACCTGGTTCACGCTGTCCTGAAGGCTGTCGCGCCCGGCGATGACGATCCGATTGCCATCCTGGCGGCTCTCCGGCGCAGCCAACTCGGCGCCGACGCCCAGCAGCGTCGTCAGCGCCGCGCCGGCAAAGATGCGGTCCCAATGCCAATCGACGCCATCCTCCAAACCGGCGTAGCCGGCCGGGTCGGTGCCGGCCAAGTTGTCCAGCGTCAGTGATGAAGTGTCGGGTAGGATGATCCGATTCCACACCACCTGCACCCGGCTCTGCCCGTAGCTCACCTGGCTGTTGTAGCGGCCGAGGATGCGCGAGCCTTGCGGGATCAGCAGAAACTTGCCGGTAGCCGTGTCGTAAATCGGTTCCGTCACCGTGGCGATCACGTCGCCCGGCAGATCGGACTTGATGCCCGTGACCAGCGCGCCAGCGATCACCGTCCCGGCCATCACCTGGTAAGGTGAAGCCGGCATTTTCAGGTTCCCGGAATTACGGGTTTCCGTAGTTCCGGCTTTCAGGAACGCCTCTTTCTGGTCCTGCCGGTTCTGCACAGCGGTCGGATCGGCCGGTTGGGCCGCCGTCGAGGCCGGCCCGGCAGCCATCGGATCGAAGCCCGCAAGGCCCGATGCGGGACTGGCCGTGGCCACCTGCGTTGGCGCGACAGCGGCGCGCTGGTTGCTGGAACGGAAGAACACCGATGCCCCTGCGGCCGCTTCCGCTTCCTTGCGCTGTGCGTCGTGCTCGGCATTAGCCGGAGCGTGGCCGGGCGGGGTGTAGCTGGGTGTTACCGGCTGCTGCGACTTCACGATGGCTGGCCCCAAGTCGCCCGGCAGCGGCGGCCCCAGTTCGGGTACTTGGGGAGGCAAAGCCCGCGGCAGCTTGGAGTAATCGGTTGGAAGCTGGTCCAGTCCTTCCGAGCGCGAAACGCGATCCACGTTGTAAAGCTCGGCCTGTTCGCTTGCACTGCGCTTGCGCGGTTGCAGCGACCACATGGTTGCGCCCAACACAGCTACGGCGAGGCTACCGGCCAGAACCATCAATGTGCGCCGGTTCAAGCGCGTCACCGGACGCGGCTGGGCGCGCAGCGCCACGTTCTCTGGCGCGACCTTCGGGGCGGCGTCGGGAACAGGCATATCAAGGACATCGTTCTGGCTCATGGTCAGTTCCCCCGTGCTCCGACTGCGACCCCATCGGTGCGCTCAATGCGCACCACTTCGCCCCCATCGCTTCCCTTTCCACCGCCCAAGCGCAGTTCGGCCGCGCCGAACAGCCGATCCACGATGTAGTACGGCGAGCGGAAACGGTAGTTCACCAGTTGTCCGTCGCCCTGAGCACCGATCACGAACAGCGGCGGCAGCTCGCCCTGGGCGATGCCCGGCGGGAACTGGATGTAGACCTTCTCGCCATCGTCGAAGGCGCGCAGCGGCTTCCACGGCGCATTGCTGCCGCTGATCGCGTAGCGGAAGCGAATCTTTTCCAACGACAGGCCGGTATCGACCGGTGCGGTCGCCTGCGCAGCCTGTGCCTGGCGCTGCAAGGCCAGCATCCGATCTTTCGGGTATTCCCACGACACCGAAGCCATCCAGGCGCGTTCCGTCGAGGTCAGCTCGATCAGGTACGTGCGCCGACTGGTGGTGATGACCAGATTGGTCTTGAGGCCCGAGCGGATAGGCTTGACCAGCACGCTGACGCGCAACGCATCACCGGCGCCGCTGGAGGTGTCACCGACAATCCAGCGCACGGTATCGCCGGCGGCAACCGTTACGAGTTCCTCGCCGGGTTGGAGAGAGATCACCGTTACCCGTCCCGGCGCCGCATAGACCTGATACAGCGCGCCATCGGTAAAGGGCCAGACCTGGATGGCGTTGACGTAGCCCTCGCGCGTGGGCGCGATGCGCGCCTCGGCGTTGGCACGCGAGACCCGCAGCTTTTCATCGGCGGGCTCAGGTGCAGTCTTGACCTCGATGCTCTCCGGCAATGGTTTCATCTGCGCCGGCATCGGCAGCACCTTCGGCACCTCCACCACTTCAACCGGCTTGGGCGGTTCGGGCAGTGGCTGGGCCTGCACCGGCTCATCAAGCGAGATGGCTGGCGGCGGCGTGCCCTTCGTGGCGCAGCCCAGTAGCGACAGTGCAGAGGCTGCAAGCATCAACACGAAAGCGTAAAAGCGGAAAGACTGGTTCATGGCTTGGCTCCTTCGGTGGCATCGAGTTCGCGGCTCCACGACAGTCCGTTGACGTAGATGCCCAATGGGTTCTTGCGCAACCGCTGCTCGGTGCGCGGGGTTTGCAGGACGGTGGAAATCACGGCGTTCCA
Organism: Sulfuriferula plumbiphila; assembly: GCF_009938015.1. Taxonomy (NCBI): domain Bacteria; kingdom Pseudomonadati; phylum Pseudomonadota; class Betaproteobacteria; order Nitrosomonadales; family Sulfuricellaceae; genus Sulfuriferula; species Sulfuriferula plumbiphila. Next base: position 2,445,731 of record NZ_AP021884.1, read on the forward strand.
GCGCTCGGTGCCGACCGGCGCTCCGTTGACGAAGCGCTGCTCGGTCCAGCGCACGTTGAAAGACGCGTCGCTGGCGCGCACGACGCTGGTGATCTGCACCGTGACCGACTCCTTGCCGACGCGGACAAACGGGTCATGGGTGCTCGCGTACTCGTTGAGCACGCCCGCGCCGCGATCGGTGGTGTAGTCGTAGGCATCGAGCCAGTTCTGCCGCACGACGATGGGGTCGATGGACAGCGAACGAACCAGCACGACGAAGTGCGCCAGGTGATAGGCGATCTGCGCATCGTTCGGTCGGTACGGTGTGGCGGCTTCGCCGACCGCCCGAACTTGGCCGGCCTGATCCACCTCCACCACGTAGGGCGTGACGATGGACTGCGCCGAACGCCAGACCAGACCGCCGGCCATCAGCAACGCGAGCGACAAACAGCCGAAAGCCATCAGCCGCCAGTTCTTGGCCTGCACGCGGGCCGAGCCGATGCGCTCGTCCCACAGCTGCGCGGCGGATTGGTAGGGAGTGGCAGGCTGCGGCGTATCGGCATAGCGCACCTGCGGTCGTTTGAATCGCATGGTTTGTTCTCCTTATGAATCGCTTCAATCGTCGGAACTGTGCAAACTCGGGCCGCTGCTCGAACCACCGCCATCGCCTCCGCGCAACGTGTGGGCGGCCGTCGTGGCTGCATGGCTGATCTGCTGGCGGCGGTGCAGGCGTTTGGCCCAGGCGGGCTGCGCCTGTTGCTGCGGGTCCGCAGCGCCGGAACTGGCTTCGCTGGCACTGGATTGGCCTGACGTGGCGGCGCCTCCAGATGCCGGCCCTGCCTCGTCGGAACGGAAAGCAGATGCCGCGCGCTCCTTGAGCGAGCGCATCCCGGCGGCGGCCTTTTGGCCAACGGCCTGCGCGCCGGTCTTGGCAACGTTGCCCACGCCGGCAGCGGCACCCTTGAGGCCACCGCCCGCTGCTGCGGAACCGGCTTGATAGGCCGAGCGCGCGCTGCCTGCGGTCGAGGCCGCAGCACGCGCACCGCTGGCGGCCATCTTGGCGGCGGCGGGTGCCATGCGCGCCCCGGCCACCACCGCGCTACCCACGCCAGTCGCGGCAGCACCGAGCGCGACAGCCGTACCGGCTGCGCCCATCGCTGCACCAGCCATCGTACCCGCGCCAAGCTGCGGAGCACCGGACACCAGGCCGGTAGCGATGCCGGGACCGAAGATGCCGAGTGCTAGCATGGCGAGCGAGGCCAGCATCACCACCAGCGCGTGATCGACGGACGGTTCACTGGGCGTGACCTGGAACTCCGCGAACAGCCCCGTTCCAATGCCCACGATCACAGCCAGCACCAGCACCTTGATGCCCGAGGACACCACGTTGCCGAGCACCTTTTCGGCAAGGAAGGCGGTTTTGTTCCAGAGCGCGAACGGCACCAGTACGAAGCCGGCGAGCGTGGTCAGCTTGAACTCGATCAGCGTGACGAAGAGCTGCACCGCCAGCACGAAGAAGCTGATGATGACGATCAACCAGGCGAGGAACATCACCACGACGGGCGCGATGTTGATGAACACCTCCGGGAAACCGGCCATCTCGCTGATCTGTTGCAGGATGGGCGCAGCGGCATCGATGCCGGTCTTGGCGAGGCGCCCCGGCTGCAGGAAGGTCGCCATGCTCATGGTCGAACCGGAAGCCGTCAGGCCCAGGCCGGCGAACGATCGGAACACGATGCTCGCCAGCCAGTTGAAGTTGCCGATGATGTAGGCGAAGGCGCCGACGTAGAGCACCTTGCGCAGGAGCTTGGCCATCACGTCTTCGCCCTGGCCGGTGGCGTGGCCCAGCGCCCAGTAGAGGCCGGCCAGGGTCATGTCGATCGCCACCAGCGTCGCGGTCAGGAAAGCGACTTCACCGTGCAGCAGGCCGAACCCCGAATCGATGTACGTGGAGAAGACATTGAGGAAACGGTCGATGACGGAGACGTCGTTCATGGCCGCATCCGTCAGTTGCCGTAGAAGTTCACAGATTGCGGCGTGTACGCCGTGCCACTGCCGATGAAGCGGCGCGTCACCTCGCGTCCACGCTCAACAGCGGCGGCTTGCCGAGCCAGTTCCAACGAAGCCGCACGGCCTTGCGTGAGCTGGAGCTGCTGGGTCTGGATGGACTGCTTGGCTTGCAGGGCCAGGAGCTGATTGGTGGCCTGCATGGCCTGCAAGGCGCCGGTGGCCGATTGGCTCTGGTCGACCAGATCGGCCAGCACGCCCTCATCCTGGTTCAGGTTCTGCGATACCTGCGCCTGCATGCGCATGGCGGTCTGCAAGCCCTGCAGCGTGTTTTGCCAGCGCTGGTGCGCATCCTGGAACATCTGGTTGCCGCTCACGCTGGCGGCATACTGCTCCGGGTAGAGTTGCGCGAATTGCTGGTCCATGTTCTGGATGTCGAAGGCCAGCCCACGTGCTTGGGAGATCAGTTGCCGCGTCGTGTCGAGGTTGGCCCGCAGGCGATTGACCACGTTGAAAGGCAGGCTTGCGAGGTTGCGAGCCTCGTTCATCAAGGACTGCGCTTCGTTCTGAAGCTGCTTGATCTGGTTGTTGATCTGCTCCAGCGTGTGTGCGGCAGTCAGGATGTTCTGGGCCAGATTCGTGGGGTCGACGACGACCCATTGCGCTTGTGCGATGGGTACGGCGCCAATCAAGGCAGCAACAGCAACGGCAAGAAGACGTTTTTTCATGGTGAAACCTCCAGAGGTTGGGAAGCAAGGAAGGACGCGGCCGAGGGAACGGACGGCAACAGGTCGGCCGCCCAATCGAGGCCACGATGGCGCAGCCAGGCACCGGCGAATCCCGGTGTTCCGGCATCGCGCAGCACGTTGTCGATAGCGCGTTGGTCCTGAGGCGTCGAGGCGCCCGCAAAGGCGAGCGTGACCGGCCCGAGGTCAAGATCGAACAGGCGGTTGCCCAGCCGCGACTGGTAGTAGTAGTCGCGCTTGGGCTGGGCGGTGGCGACGATCTCGATTTGCCGGCTGTTCAGCCCGAAGCCCTCGTAGATCGTGCGGATCTGCGGTTCAGTGGCCTGCGGGTTGGGCAGGAAGATGCGACTCGCGCAGCTCTCAATGATCGCGGGCGCGATGGTCGAGTCCTTGATGTCGGCCAGTGACTGCGTGGCAAAGATGACGCTGACGTTCTTCTTGCGCAGCGTCTTGAGCCATTGGCGAATGCGCGCCGCGAACACCGGGTCGTCAAGGAACAGCCAGGCTTCATCGAGGATCAGCAGCGTCGGCGCGCCGTCGAAACGCTCATCGAAGCGTGCGAACAGATAGCCCAGCACGGCCAATACAGCGGCCTTGCTGTGCATCAGTTCCTCCATCTCGAAGCCCTGAACGTCGCCCACGCCCAGCCGGTCGCTGTCGGCATCCAGCAGCTTGCCGTGCGCGCCGCCGAGCACGTAGGGCGCGAGCGCTTGGCGCAGCACGTTGGATTGCAGCAGCACCGACAGGCCGGTGAGCGTGCGTTGCTCCACGGGGGCCCCCGCGAGACTGCCGAGTGCCGACCAGATGGCCACCTTCTCATCGGGACCGATGGCAATGCCCTCGTGCCGCAGGCGGCCTTCGACCCACTCGGCCGCCCAGGTGCGATAACCTTCCCGATCGATGCGGGCGAGTGGCTGGAAAGCGATCGCACCATCGCCCCCCAGGTCGTAGTGCTCGCCGCCCAGGCCGAGAATGGTGGCGCGCATCGAACGCCCCATGTCGAAGGCGAAGATGCGTGAGCCGGGATAGCGGCGGAACTGCATCGCCAGCGTGGCGAGCAGAACCGACTTGCCCATCCCGGTCGGGCCAGCCACCAGCGTATGCCCCACGTCGCCGATGTGCGTCACCAGCCGGAACGGCGTCGCGCCCTCGGTGCGCGTGACGATCAGCGGCGGGCCATCGAGGTGATCGTTCTTTTCCGGTCCGGCCCACACCGCCGATACCGGCATCAGGTGCGCGAGATTCAGCGTCGAGACGATGGGCTGGCGAACATTGGCATAGGCATTGCCCGGCACCGACGACAGCCAGGCCTCCACGGCGTTCAGCGTCTCCGGGATGGTCACGAAGCCACGCCCCTGAATGACGCGCTCCACCATGCGCAGCTTCTCGTCGGCCGTATTGGCGTCGGCATCCAGTACGGTCACTGTCGCAGTGACGTAGCCGAAGGCAACCTGATCGCTGCCCAGCTCCTGCAAGGCCGCATCCGCGTCGGCAGACTTGTTGCTGGCATCGGTATCGACCAGCGGGCTTTCCTGTTGGAATATGGTTTCGCGCAGCAGCGCGAGGACGTTCTTGCGCTTGGCGAACCATTGCCGGCGCAGGCGGCCCAGTTCCTTCTCGGCCTCGGCCTTGTCCATGCACAGGAAGCGTGTGCTCCAGCGGTAGGCGAAACCGAGCCGGTTGAGGTCGTCCAGAATCCCCGGCCAGGTCGAGGTCGGAAAGCCGCGTATCGTCACAACGCGCAGGTGCTGGTCGCCCAGCATGGGCGCGAGACCGCCGACCAGCGGCGCATCAGCAAGCAGCGCATCAAGGTGGAACGGCACTTCCGGCACCAACACCGAATAGCGCCGCGCTGAGACGGTCGCGTGCAGGTAGGTCAGCGTTGCTCCGTCGTCCAGCCAAACGATCTCCGGCATCACGCCGTCGAGCAGGTCATAGATGCGGTCGGTTTCCGCGACGAAGGCCGACAGGCGTTCGCGCCAGTCCACGCCCTGCGTGGGCGTGTTCTCGTAGAGCATCTTGGCTGCGCGGGCGCGGGACTCCTCGGGCGGCAGGAATTGCAGAGTGAGGTGATAGCCGCTCTCGAAGTGGTTCCCCGATTCCTCGAAGGTCGCGCGTCGCTCCTCGTCCACCAGCCAGGACAACGGCTCCGGGAAATCCGAATGCGGATAGTCCGCTGCGGGCCGGCGTTCGGCTTCGACGAACAGCGCCCAGCCAGTGCCGATCCGGCGCAGTGCGTTGTTCAGCCGTGCCGTGGTGGCAATCAGCTCGCCTTGGGTTGCACTGTCCAGGTCCGGCCCACGAAAGCGCGCCGTGCGCTGGAAACTGCCGTCTTTGTTGAGCACCACGCCCGGCGCGACCAGCCCGGCCCAAGGCAGCCAGTCGGCGAGCAAGGCTGGGCGCTGGCGGTATTCGGCGAAGTTCATCATGGCTCGGTCCTCACACGTCCAGCAGCGGCTTGTGCTTGATGTGGCGGGCGAACACCTGCATGAACTGCGCGTCGACGCGGGCTCCCCACATCGCCAGCGAGTGGCCAACGATCCAGAGCACCATGCCCGGAATCCACAGTTGCAGGCCCAGGCCCACGGCGGCGGCCAGCGTGCCGTTGGCGATCGCCACGGTGCGCGGCGCACCGCCCAGCAGGATCGGCTCGGTCAGCGAGCGATGCAGCGGAATCTCAAAGCCCGGCAGGTCGTTGGCCGTGCTCATACGACGGCCCCGCCGGAGAAGCTGAAGAACGACAGGAAGAACGAGGATGCGGCAAAGGCTATGGACAGGCCGAAGACGATCTGGATCAGCTTGCGGAAGCCACCCGATGTGTCGCCGAAGGCCAGTGCCAGGCCGGTGGAAATGATGATGATCACCGCGATGATGCGTGCGACCGGCCCTTGGATGGAGTCGAGGATGGATTGCAGCGGCCCTTCCCAAGGCATCGAGGAGCCGGCTGCTTTCGCCGTGCCAACCGTCATCAGCATCGCAGCAGCCAGCAGCAGGCCGTGATGGGCGGGCTCGGCAAGGCGGCGCAAGCGAGCGAGGATCGAAACCGGATTTACGGAAAAGCGGAAAGTATGGGCGTGCGTCATGGCAGTTCTCCAGAGTGGTTGAGGGACGGGGAAGGAACGACGGAAGAAGGCGGCAGCAGCTCTGGAAACGGGGTTTCCAGAACGTCCGCCAAGCGATAGCCCGTGCCGTCGAAGCCGGCGACACGGGCGATGGTTTCGATGCGGCGCTTGTGGCCACGGCCCACGATGAACACGACGACGTTCACCGCCTCGGCGATCAGTGCGCGCGGCGGATTCACCGCGACTTCAAGAACCAACTGTTCCAGGCGCAGCAGTGCGCCCAGCGCGGAGCCGGCATGAATGGTGGCGATGCCACCGGGGTGACCTGTGCCCCACACCTTGATGAGATCCAGCGCTTCGCCGCCGCGTACCTCGCCGACCACAACGCGGTCGGGGCGCAGCCGCATCGTGGCGCGCACCAGCTCAGTCATGGACACGACGCCCGCGCGTGTGCGCAACGGCACATGGTCGCGGGCGGCGCATTGCAGCTCGATGGTGTCTTCGAGCACCAGCACGCGGTCGCCGGTGACGGCGATCTCGGCGAGCAAGGCATTCGCCAACGTCGTTTTGCCAGTGCTGGTGCCGCCGGCGATCAGGATGTTCTGCCGCTCGCGCACGGCATGGCGCAGGAACTCGGCCTGTGGGGCAGACAGGATGCCGTCGGTCACGTAGCGATCCAGGCCGATGATGTTCACGGCGCGCTTGCGCAGCGCGAAGGCAGGCCCCGGTGCGGCGGGCGGCAGGATGCCCTCGAAGCGCTCGCCCGTCTCGGGCAACTCGGCGGTCAGAAGCGGTTGACCGCGATGGACCTCCGCGCCAACGTGTGCAGCGACCAGACGGATGATGCGTTCGCCGTCTTCTTCAGACAGTTCCACGCCCAGCGGTGCGCGGCCGGACGACAGGCGATCCTCCCACAGTGACCGGTCGGGGTTGAGCATGATTTCCACCACGTCCGGGTCTTCCAGCGCGGCGGCGATCACTGGCCCCATGGCCGTGCGCAGCATGCGGATGCGTCGGTCGAGCGACGTGGCGGCGAAGGACTCGGGTTGCGCGCTCATGAGGCACGCTCCTGGGCTTCGGCCAATGCCGCCGCTTCGTCCAGCCGCGCAGAGTCGGGTTGAAGTTCCTCCACCACGTCGCGCACAAGACTGCGCCCACGCAATAGGTGACGGCCGAGCTGTTCGACGAACTGCTCGAATCGCGCCTTGCCTTGGGCGCGGGCCGCTTCCTGGTGGGCTTCAGGCACCGGCGTGCTGACGGTCAGGAAGTAGCGAACGAATAGCGCCAGCGTCTCGATCTCGATGTTCTGGTCGCGCTCCAGCCGCTCGAACTGGCGTGACAGCCGATCAAGCCGCTTGGCGATGGCCGCCTCGCGCTGATCGCCCGCATCGGGCGACAACCAGGACGCCAGTGCCGCCGCGACGATGGACGACTTGGACACACCTTTCTTGGCGGCCAGCTCGTCCAGACGTTTCGCGTGCTCGGGTGGAATGAACAGGTTGAGGCGGTATTGGCTCATAGCTGGAGTCCGTCGTCGGGGTCGAGGGATGCCAGCCGGGCCGTGCGCTGCATGGCCGGGTCGAGCTGGCGGGGAAGCGGCAGCGGCAAATCGTCGTCATCGAGCAGTGCCAGGTCGTTGCTCGCTGGCTCCTGTTTTGGGTGGTACTCGGCGACCTCGGACAGCTCTGGCTGACGCCGTGGCCCGCCGTCATCGGCGGTGGCCGTGTCGCTGCCGGTCAGGCCCACAGCGGCGGGGACTGCCATGCCGCTCCAGTCGTCGGCGCGTGTCGGCGGTGCATCGGCATAGCGCCCGGCTGCGTGCGCGGGCGGCGGCAGTACGCGCCGCTTGAAGTTCACGTCCGCGAAGTAGCGCAGCTTCTTCGCCTTGATCGGTGCCATGCTGGACACCATCACCACGGCCTCGTCGGGCGGGAGCTGCATGACCTCACCAGGTGTAAGCAGTGGCCGCGCCGTTTCCTGCCGCGACACCATCAGGTGCCCCAGCCACGGCGCGAGCCGGTGCCCAGCATAGTTGCGCTGCGCGCGCAACTCCGTGGCCGTGCCCAGAGTCTCGGAAATGCGCTTGGCTGTTCGTTCGTCGTTGGTGGCGAACGTCACCCGGACATGACAGTTGTCGAGGATCGAATGGTTCTGACCGTAGGCTTTGTCGATCTGGTTGAGCGACTGCGCGATGAGGAAGCTGCGAATCCCGTAGCCGGCCATGAACGCCAGCGCCGTCTCGAAGAAGTCGAGTCGGCCAAGTGCCGGGAACTCGTCGAGCATCAACAGCAGTTTGTGGCGACGCGCGATGCCATCCGAGCCATCCAACGATTCAGTGAGCCTCCGACCGATCTGGTTGAGGATCAAGCGCACCAACGGCTTGGTACGGCTGATGTCGGACGGCGGCACGACCAGGTACAGCGATACCGGATGCTCTGCCGAAATCAAGTCGGCGATGCGCCAGTCGCAGCGCGACGTGACTTCGGCCACTGTGGGGTCGCGGTATAGGCCGAGGAACGACATGGCCGTGGACAGCACACCCGAACGCTCGTTGTCGCTCTTGTTGAGCACTTCGCGCGCGGCCGAGGCGACGACGGGATGCGGGGCATCACCCAGGTGCCGCGTCGTCATCATCCGGTGCAGCGTCAACTCGAATGGGCATGCCGGGTCGGACAAAAAGTTGGCGACGCCGCGCAGCGTCTTGTCTTCGCCGGCATAGAGCACATGCAGGATGGCGCCGACCAGCAGCGCGTGCGAAGTTTTCTCCCAGTGGTTGCGACGCTCCAGCGCACCTTCCGGGTCCACCAGGATGTCGGCGATATTCTGCACGTCGCGCACCTCATGCGCGCCGCGCCGCACCTCCAGCAGCGGGTTGTAGGCCGCTGAATTCGTATCGGTGGGGTTGAACAGCAGGCAGTGCGAGAAGCGCGAGCGCCAACCGGCGGTGATGGACCAGTTCTCGCCCTTGATGTCGTGGATCACGGTGGACGCGGGCCAGGAGAGCAGCGTTGGCACCACCAGGCCGACGCCCTTGCCCGAGCGCGTCGGTGCGAAGGTCAGGACGTGTTCGGGGCCTTCGTGACGCAGGTATTGCCCGTCATGCAGGCCGAGGAAGACGCCGGCCGGTTGGGTCAGTCCTGCCTTGCGGATGTCACTGGTTTCGGCCCAGCGCGCCGAACCATAGGTCGTGACCAGCTTCGACTGCCGCGAACGCCACACCGACATGGTGATGGCGACGACGACGGCGATCAACCCGCTGCCGCCAGCGATCGCGCCGCCGATGTCGAAGACGTTGGGCGCGTAGGCATCGAAGAAGAACCACCACTCGAACAGCCGCCAAGGGTGATACACCGGCGTGCCGAAGAAATCAAACCAAGGCGAGCCAAGACGTAGTTGGTAGCCCAAGGCGGCGGCTGTCCATTGCGTGGCACCCCACACGCCGGCGATCACGATGCTGAATACAGCAACGATCTGCCCGAACAGCACACCTTGACCTTGCATCCTGGCCTCCCGATTTCTCCTGCGCGGCAAGCGGCACGAAAACGTGCCGCATTCGGGAGATTCGGGGCTTGATCACGGTCGGTCAAAGACCGTTATCGGGACAAAGATGCTTGATAAAACATCAATTCATGTAGCGGCGAAGCGAATAAAAACGCCGCAAGCGACGGCGCGTTGCGGCGTATCGAGCAGATAAATGCGGTTTTGTTGCAAGTCGTCCCAGATCAGAACTTGGGCGGCTCCTTCGGCGGCGTGTAGGGTGTTTTGCCATCGCCGAGAAAGCGCCGATTCGTCGCTTCGGCTACTCGGTTGCAGAGTTCATCACCGAGCTTTGTTCGATCTGTCTTGCATTGCTGGCGCAGTGCCTTCAACCGTTCGGGATTGGCGGCGAGCGATTCAACGGATTCGATTGGTGCAGAGCTGTTGCTTGTCGCGGTCGGTTCGGGCTTGCCACAGGCAACCAACGTTGTAGTAAGCAGAAACGGGATGATCTTCTTCATGGCTCGATTTCCTCTGGTGGATCAGTTCGTTCAAGTGCAGCTGAGGTCTTTCCTCTTGGGGGATCAATGGCAAGGACTCGTTTGATGAAACGAGCCAAGGCATCTGACGGCTCGCTATCCGCACGCAACAGGTAAGTCGTGAGCATGTGCGAACGACCAGCCAGCGGTCGGGCCACCACGCTGGGTTCACGGCTGGCGGCAATCTGCGAAGCGCCCGCCAACCCGAGCGCAAAACCTGCCGACACCAGGGTCATCATCAGATCGAAGGACGCGACTCGTTCGGCGATCAACGGCTCCATACTTGATTGACGCAAAGCGCGATCAATTTGGCGAGCGTGTCCTTCGCATGTATGCGCATCGCCGAGTGCCAAGGGATAGCGCAACACCTCGTCCAGCGGTACACGCTTGTAGGCGAGCAATGGGTGACGTGCCGGAACCGCCACCATCAATGGATCGTGCCAAATGGGTTCAGCAACAAGTCCATCACCGGCTTCATCCAACTGAGCAAACCCTACGTCGTAGAGATCGTCGTGCAGCCCCTTGATCTGCTGGGACAAGGGAACCTCGGTTAGGCGAATCTCGATCTCAGGCTCTTCCTGCCGGCAAAGTGCCAAGAGGGCTGAGAAGCAGGTCGGCGTGATGCCGTCAGACAAGGCAATGCGCAATTGGCCATGGAAGCCGTTGGCGGCGGCTTTTACGCTGTCCCGAGCCTGCTGCAAGGAGGCGAAGACGCGAGGCACGTGTTCCAAGAACATCCGGCCCGCGCGCGTGAGTCGGGTACTGCGGGTGGTGCGAGCAAATAGCTGAACACCCAGGTCTTCTTCCAGTTCTTTGATGGCGCGTGAAAGCGGCGACTGTTCGATATGTAAGCGCTCGGCCGCCCGGGCGAAGTGGAGTTCTTCGGCCACTGCCAAGAAGCAGCGTAAGTGCCTCAACTCCATAAAAGCATCCCTTGTCCTTTCAGCTCACTGCAGAAGACGCCGGACACGGACGGCGATTTCGTCGATCTGAGCTTCATCGCAGATCAGCGGGGGTAGTAGCCGAATCGTCCTCTCGCGGGTGACGGTGATGAGCAGCCGTTCCTGCTCCAGAGCCTTGCGTACCAGATCACCGCAGGCCCGGTCCAACTCAATGCCGACCATCAATCCCTGTCCGCGGATGGCAACGACTCCGGGGACGCCGGACAACGCCTTGCGTAGCCCCAGCAGCAGTTGCCGGCCTAGCACGGCGGCCCGGTCGGGCAGACCCTCCCGCTCGATTGCGTCGATGACGGTGCAGCCGACCCGACAGGCCAACGGGTTGCCGCCGAAGGTGGAGCCGTGGGTGCCTGGCGAGAACAACTCGGCCGCACGACCACGCGCCAGGCAGGCTCCGATTGGGAAACCGTTGCCCAAGCCCTTCGCCAGAGTGACAACATCTGGCAGGATGCCGGCCTGCTGGTAGCAGAACCACGTGCCAGTGCGCCCCATGCCGGTCTGAATCTCGTCGGCCATCAGCAGCCAGTCGTGCTCATCACACAAATGGCGTACCGCCCGCAGGTACTCGGGCGATGCCACATGTACGCCACCTTCGCCCTGGATGGGTTCGAGTAGCACTGCCGCGATGCCTGGCACGTGCTCTGCAGCTTGTCGGATGGCATATAGGTCGTTGTAGGGCACCCGCACGAAGCCGGGCATCAGCGGCTCGAAGCCGCGATGCACGGCTGAGTTGCCCGTAGCCGCCAGGGTGGCGAAGGTGCGGCCGTGAAAGCTGTTTTGCATTACCAGCACTTGCGGCGGCGCTACCTGCTTGCGGTTGGCGTGCAGCCAGGCCAGCTTGAGTGCGGTTTCGTTGGCTTCCGCACCCGAGTTGCAGAAGAAGGCGCGCTCCATGCCAGCCAAGGCGGACAGGCGTTCGCCCAGGCGGTCTTGCCAAGCGATGCCGAACATATTGGACGTGTGCAAAAGCAGCGTGGCCTGTTCGGCGATTGCTGCTGCGACATCGGGATGGGCGTGTCCGAGGTTGGTCACGGCCACCCCGGCGATGGCATCAAGGTACTCCGTGCCTTGGGCGTCCCAGAGGCGAGCACCTTGTCCGCGAACGAACGAAACTGGCTGGCGGGCATAGACGTGCATCAGGTGGGCGTGAGGTGTGAGCATGAGCTAGAGATTCCAGGGAAGTGGGCTTACATATCAAGGGGCGCAGGCTTGAACAGCGGCTCGCTGCTCAAGAGCCGCACGCCGTCGGATGTGCTTTCGACCAGACGCCTTTCGTCATAGGCGACCAGCAATTCCAACTGGTAGCCGTTCCGCTTCAAGCAGTCGGCGATTTCCTTGATGGCTTCACGCGACGATGGCGTACTGGACTCGAAGTGCCCAAGCAGCCGGTCGCGGTTGTGGATGATGAGGCGGTAGGTATTCATGTGCGGCTTTCCAGAGATGATCCGGTTGATGTAGCCAGCAGCAGCTCGGCGCATTGCGCCTGCCGGGTTAGCCGCAATGCTGACGTGACCTGATCGCAAGCCAAAGACGCAGCCTTGAACACCGAGGCACCCGTCAGCAGGGTGCCCGTGAGCGCAGCGCTGAACAAGTCGCCCGAGCCTTTGAGCAAAGCGTCGATGCGAGGATGATTCAAGACCTCCTGCCGGTTGCGGGTCACGACCGCCACCAGCATTTGATTGGCGGGCCAAGCCGCAGGAGCGGCACTGGTGACGATCACCCATTGCGTTCGACCGACCAGCAGGGTTCGTGCGGCGGCGATGACACTTTCGGGGTTCGTCGCCGTCAGGCCGGTCAGCCGTTGCAGCTCGAAGCCGTTGGGCGTCAGCCCGTCGGCCAGCGGCAGCAGATGGCGGTGGTAGGCGTCGGCGATGCCCGGACTGACGTATTCCCCGTGGTCATGGTCGCCCAGCACGGGATCAACTACGACTTGCAAGCCAGGCTGCGCTTCGATGGCTTGGCCGATCCAGCGACCCAACGCCTGCGCCTGTTCCGGGCTGCCGAGATAGCCGGTGAGGATAGCCCGAAGCCGGCCCAGCGCACCGCGCGCAGTCAGGTCGCGTAGATAGCCCTCGAACCACGCGGTGGGCAAGGTGCCACCGTGGATTGTCGGATAGTGTGGCGTGTTGCTGAGAATCACCGTAGGAACGGCCGCGACGATCAGTCCCTGCGCTTGCAGCGTGGGCATGGCCACGTTGTTGCCGACCCGGCCATAGACGACCTGCGACTGGACGGAAACCACATCGATGGGCAGCGGTTGTAGCGACGGCACAGGATCAATGGGAACGGCGGTAGCAGCTTCAATTGGTCGCATCAATCCGTTTTCCCCTCTCCAGCCGACGGCCAGTAGTAAACATCCGGCGTGGCTCGTGCACCGAAGATGGCCTGCCCGACGCGCACGACAGTTGCCCCCTCTTCGATAGCGATTTCGTAATCGCCGGACATGCCCATCGACAGTTCATCCAGGTCGATTCCATCCGGGGCTTCCTGACGCAGTCGATCGCGCAGTTCGCGCAGCAGCACGAAGCAGCGGCGCACGCGCGCAGCCTCGACCGACAGCAGAGCCAGTGTCATGAGGCCGCGCACACGTAGCGCCGAAAATGCCGGTAGCTCGCGTATGAAAGCGGCCACCTCGTCCGGCGGAAGGCCGTACTTGCTGGCCTCCCCCGATGTGTTGACCTGCACGAACACATCCAGCCCGCGGCCTTCGGCTTGCAGGCGCCGCTCCAGCGCCTCGGCCACGCGCAGGCTATCCAGCGCCTGAAACTCGGCGGCGAAGTGCGCCACCAACTTGGCCTTGTTGGTCTGCAAATGGCCAATCACCGACCAACGCAGATCGGTCAGGTCAGTCATCCCCTCCCATTTTCGGTATGCCTCCTGCGGCTTGTTCTCGCCGAGCAGGCGGCAGCCCGCAGCGTAAGCCAGGCGCAGGCTCGCTTCGGACTTGGTCTTGCTGACGGGCAGCAGACGCACGCCGCCCGGATCGCGGCCGCCCCGCTGGCACGCCGCCGCAATGCGCGCATGAACTGCTGCCATGTTGCGACGGAAGTCCTCCACCGACTCGGCCTGGGGCCAGCGTCCATGCTGGTCGTGCATGGTGGATGTTTCCAGGGGTATGCCAATGTTCACGTGTAAGCCTCGCTATCGGAAAGCCCATCGCACTCAAGGTGGTGCAGGCGTCGTCGAATTAATGTATAATTGTCCTAGGTCAAACTTTAACATGTCCTAGATCATTATGGGAATTGTCGGAAAGACTGCGGCCGAGATCTTCGACAGCATCCGAACGCTGACGCAGACGGGCGCATTGACGCCGGGCCAGGAACTGCCCACGGTGCGCGATCTGGCCGCCACGCTGAGCGTCAACCGCAATACGGTGTCGATGGCCTACAAGCGCTTGGTGACGGCCGGGGTCGCGGTTACGCAAGGTCGATTAGGCACGGTCATTCGTGAGCAGCCCGGCCCCGGTGAGCAAGAAGGCTCGCTGCCCGGCTCGCCGTTGGTCGACCTAGGCGGCGGCAATCCGAATCCAGTCTGGCTGCCCGACATGGGCGCAGCCCTGGTGCGGAAGCCGTATCGCCCGCGCCTGTATGGCGAGGCCACGGTGGCCCCGGAGCTAGAAGCCTCAGCGAGGCAATGGTTGACTGGCGATTGCCCAGATCGCTTCGAGATCAACTTGACGAATGGAGCAGTGGATGCTGTTGAGCGTTTGCTGGGGGCATATCTGGTGGCAGGTGATAAGGTAGCCGTAGAAGACCCATGTTTCGTCAGCAATATCAACACGCTGCGCATTGCCGGGCTGCAAACCGTAGGGGTGGCCGTCGATGCGCATGGCATGCGTGCCGAGGCGCTGGAACAGGCGCTGGCGCAGGGCGCGCAGGCGGTTATCGTGACGCCGCGCGCGCACAACCCGACCGGATGCAGCTTGAGTGCGGCGCGCGCGCGCAAGCTGCGCGCGGTGCTGGCGCACTATCCGCACGTGCTGGTCATCGCCGACGACCATTTCTCGTTGCTGGCCGTAACCGACTACTTCGATGTGATTCCACCCATGGCCCAACGGTGGGCGTTGATCCGGTCGGTGTCCAAGATGCTCGGCCCCGACCTGCGCTTGGCCTTCGTTGCCAGCGATGAACAGACCTCCCAGCGGCTGCGCCTACGCCTGGCGCCCGGCACGAACTGGGTCAGTCATCTATTGCAGGATGTAGTCGGCGCCTGCCTGTCTTCGCCGGAAGTCTCCGCACAGATCGTCCAAGCTCGCGCGGACTATGCGCGGCGTCGAGACAGCCTGACGATGGCCCTGGCCAGGCAAGGCATCTCCGTCACCACGCCTGCCGAGGGCCTGAACCTGTGGCTGCCGTTGCCGGCGAACAGCCAGGCGGCGGTACTGGAGCTAGCCCGTCATGGCTGGCTGGTGCGCGGCGGTGAATCTTTCGGTGTACAGGGGCAGGCGCACGGGCTGCGCATCACAGTTTCATCCATCGACGAGGCAGGCGCGGAAGCGTTTGCGCGCGTGCTCGGCCATGTGCTGGGCCAGGGATATGGGATGTCATCGTGTAGTAAAGCTTCGCGCGTGGCTGCTCATTCAACCAAATTCATCCAATAGAAAGGGAAATCATGAGAGTACATTTCGTGGTGCATGAATCGTTCGAGGCACCAGGTGCATATGAAGCATGGGTCCGTGATCGTGGATACGAGGCAACGTATTCTCGCGTCTATGCGCATGAACCGCTGCCGCAGTCCATCGAGAACATCGATCTGCTGGTGATCATGGGCGGCCCCCAATCGCCATCAACGACCCGAGAGGAATGTCCGCATTTCGATGCTGCGTCGGAATGTGCTTTGATTGCCGAATTCGTCGCCGCTCGAAAGGCCGTCGTTGGTGTGTGCTTGGGAGCGCAGTTGATGGGCAAGGCCCTGGGCGCCCGCCATGAGCACAGCCCGGAAAAGGAAATCGGAAAGTTCCCGATCAAATTGACGACTGAAGGGAAGGCTCACGTCAAGTTCGCCCACTTCGGCGACACCGTGGACGTTGGGCATTGGCACAGCGACATGCCGGGGCTGACCGCAAATGCGAAAATCATTGCGTACAGCGAGGGATGCCCTCGCCAGATCATTGAGTATGGTGAACTCGCATATGGATTCCAGTGCCACATGGAGTTCACGCTTGACGTTATCGAACTTCTGATTGCCGCAGCCGAACGTGAACTGGCAACGCTGACTAACCATCGTTTTGTGCAGCAGCCAGATGCCTTGCGCGACAACGACTATGACGTCATGAACCAGAATCTGTTTGGTTTTCTCGACAAACTCATGGTGGCTTATGCCGCGAACTGCGGTGTCACCCTTAACGAGCCGAACGCCTGATCGAATCCGAAAGCGATCTTATAGACCACTTGTGAACCGCCCCGGCCGGGGCGGTTCACACCCGCTGGCGGGTAAAGCTCGTCCTGTCTTACTTCAGCGCGACCTTGGGAAAGTCGACCGGAACGTCAAACGCGACATTGACGTAGTTGGTGAAGAGATTCAGCGCGACGTGGGCCATGATTTCGACGATTTGCTCATCGCCAAATCCGGCATCGCGTAGGCGGGTGACATCGGCTTTGTTGACGTGGGCACGCTGTTCGACCACCTTCAGCACGAAGGTCAGCGCCGCGGCGGTCTTGGCGTCGCCGGATTGGCCCGCTTGTGCGGCAGCCATCTCGGTGGCGGTTGAGCCGGCATTTTGGCCGAGCACGGTGTGGGCGGCCAGACAGTATTCGCAACGATTCCGGTTGGCGATTGCGACCGCGATCTGTTCACCAAGTTTGGCACCCAAGGTGCCCTTGTCCAACGCGCAGAAGGAACCCCACATGCTCTTGAGCGCGGCGGGCGAGTTTACGACGGCGCGGAACATGTTGGGCACGGTGCCAAATGCCTGCTGGATTTCCGCCAGCACGGCGGCGCGATCCGGAGTGGTTTGAGTGGATTCGATCAGATTGACGTGGCTCATGGGTGTTTCCTTTATTTGATGGGAATGTGTGTCAGTCGAGCGGGAGTTTTCATTCACAGCACATGCTCGATCGGGGAGTGGTCTTCGAGGCGCATGACCTTGCCGTTGATCACCAGCGACGGCAGCCGCGCGACGCCAGCGGCAACTGCCTCGCCAGCCCGGCGGTTGTCCGCGCCGAGGTTGATGATCTCGACGTTTAGTCCGGGTGCCGAGGCGAAGCTATCGGCGATGGACAAACAATTGGCGCAGCCGTCGTGGTAGAGAATCGCCGGCATCTCAGAACTCACCATCCTTGATGTACGGTTGACTCCACAAGATGCTCTGCATCAGCACCGCCTTCACCCATGCTGTATGCATCTTCTCGACATCGGCCGCCGATGCGTCCTTTTTGGCAAGGAATGGTTTGAGCGTGGTGGTGACGGGAATGGTCAGCGCTGGGATATAGCGGAAGTTCACCTGGGCGACGCTCGGGACGCGGTCGGTCTTGTTCTTCTTCAGACGATTGTGGCGCAGGCCGATCTCGTACTGCCAATCCAGCCATTTCTGGTCGTAGTTGGCGTCGGCGGTGTCGAGAACCCACAACGCGAAGCGCTTGCGCACGGCTTCCAGGTATGCACCGTCGGGCCTGCCAGTCTTCGCATCACTGAAAAAATGGACCAATTCGGGCGTCGAGGCGACGAAGCCGTACCAAACATCGAGGATGGCGTCGGTCTGGTCGGCTAGGATGGCCTTGCTCTGGCGCAGCGCCTTGATGTCCTCTTCAGTGAATAGCAACGTCGTCTGCAGCGCCTTGAGGTCCGTCATCGTGTATGGCGCCTTGGACAACGTCCGCTGACCATAGGCGTAACCGGGAGCACTTGTACCGGGTTGTTGCTGCGCGTGGCTAACTGAGCAAACGCACGCCAATGCGATGGCGAAAAAGGTGGGTATGTGTGGCTTCATATGACTCTCCAAGGTTGGGTTGGGATCGTCGATCCGCTGTGATCGACGGCTTGAAGTTTGGTCGAAAAATCTGAATTATTGGATACAATATGTACAATAAAGATACCAATTAGTTCGAATGAGCGCATATGAAAGATAGCCTTCCGGTTGATCGTCTATCCGGCATCCTCGAACGCTTCCGCGTGCAGGCGCAGTTGCATCATTCCGGCGCGCTGTGCGGACTCAACCACTTCGACGCTTGCGAAGGACACGGTTACTTGCACGTGTTGCGCCGCGGTCAGCTAAAAGTGAGCCATCCGGGTGCGCGCGATGTGCCCAAATCGATGCACCTCAAAGAACCGACGCTGTTGCTGTATCCGCGCCCGATGACGCATCGCTTCCACAACCCTCCGTTGGAGGGTTCCGACTTCACCTGCGCGCGCCTGGTCTTCGATGGAGGAGAACGCAACCCGCTGGCGCGGGCGCTACCGTCTTTGATCGTTTTGCCGTTGGCGCGGATATCCGGTTTGCACTCGACGCTGGAGTTGTTGTTCGCTGAAACCGACCGCGTGCGCTGCGGCCAGCGACTGCTGGCCGATCGGCTGTTTGAGGTAGTCGTTCTCCAGTTGCTGCGCTGGTTGCTCGACAATCCACAGGAGGCAGGTGTGCAGCCCGGACTCATCACCGGGTTGTCGGACCCGCGCCTGGCCCGTGCACTGGTAGCGATGCACGACAGCCCCGGCGAACCGTGGACGCTGGAGCGCATGGCCGAATGCGCCAGCATGTCGCGCACTTCGTTTGCCACTACGTTTCGCGAGGTAGTGGGGCAGCCTCCGGGGGACTATCTGACCGACTGGCGTATCGCGCTGGCGCAAAGCCGGCTGCGCGAGGGGCGACCGATCAAGCTGTTAGCGGAAGAGCTCGGTTATGCGAATGCTTCGGCGCTATCGCGTGCGTTTGCGGCTAGGATGGGGATGTCACCTCGTGATTGGTTGGCGAAGACACATTCTTAAAACCGGGCAAATTCAGATCAGTGATGGTCCGCGTTGCCGCTCAAAGTCCCAAGACACGCCACTGCCGCGAACCGTCGCTGCGAGTTGGCGCCCCAAGCGTTGTTCGATCACCGGCCTCCATGGAATCAGACTGAATCCCATGCCGTCATCAAGCATAGCGTAGCGCCCGCTAGCAAGCGTGACGCTGCGCCGGTAGATACCGCTCACGCGCTGCCCGTCGGAAACCGGCCGGTGCTGCAGGCCGGTTTCCGCTTCTATGTCCTGCGTGGCCTTCGTTAACTCGCGGTTGCGCAGCGTCGTCAGCAAGTCGCGCGCGAGGACGACGCGCTGCCCCCGCCGCTCGGCCAGCCCCTGTTCGGTCAGGAAATCGGCGCGCTGTTGCAGTGCGTCCTTGACCTCGCTGCCAAAGCCCAGATCACCCAGCCTCTTGCCGCCGCCGATCAACTGCTGGTCGAGCCAGGTGGCGCCGATCACGCGGGTTTGCCGCTCGATGGGCAGGTGTGATTTCAGCGCCACCGCCACGCCGCCGTCGAGGCGCTGAGCATCGTACTGGCGGCCTCGCTCGGGCAGGCTCTCAGGCACACGCCAGACGCCTTCGGCCATGCGCTCCACGATGCCGATGCGGCGCAGGGCTTCCAGCCGCCGTACATGTGCCGCCACCACTTCGTGTGGGTCGCGGTCCGGCATGGCCTTTCCCTGCACGATGGCCAAGTGATGATCGGTGCGGTACACACCATCGACGGCCAACGCCGCGATGTTTTTGTCAGCCGCGCGCACGTCGGTCGAGCCTTTCACCTCCACCACGGCACCAGTTGGGTATTGCTCCAATTCCGATCGCGGCGGTAGTGCAACGTAGTGCGCCTTACCATCGGTCCCGTCGATGACGAGGTAGCCCTTGTCGTACAGCTCGTTGGCCAGCCCCTTGCCGGCGACGCGACCAACAATGGCACGGCTTTCCTCGCCGGCCTGGAACACGGCCAGCTCGCGCTGCTTGCCGCTCATGGCGCGATGCATGGTGCGGATGATGTCCCCGCGCTCACCCATGGCCCGCAGAGTAGGCTCGGCCTCGGCACGGATGGCCCATACGCCGGGTTGCTGCTCGGTCGCCAGCCCCATGCGCTGCAAGCGCTGCAGACGGCCGATCAGCATTTGCCGCTGGCGTTGCAGCCGGGGTTCGGCCAACGTTTCCGTCCGCACCAGGCCATCTGCGGCCTCGCGCTGCAAGGTGCGATCCAGTCCCGTCCACCGCTCCTGATCGACTTCGCGCTGCATGGCGCGCTGGATGTCCAACTCGGTGCGCAGCCCCAGCCAATCGGTCGCCAGTTCAGCGGCCCGGCGGCGCATCCCCTCGGCGACGTAGTCGCGGGAAATGATGAGGTCTTTTCCGGTGTCGTCCTTGCCGCGCAGGACGATGTGGGTATGCGGGTTGTCGGTATTCCAGTGATCCACTGCCACCCAGTTCAGCCGTGTGCCCAGGTCGGCCTCCATGCGCGCCATCAGGTGGCGGGTATACGTGCGCAGGTCGTCGAGCTCTTCGGCATCCTCTGGCGATACGATGAAGCGAAACTGGTGCCGATCCTCGCGTCCGCGTTCCTCGAAAGCGGCGGTGTCCACCGCGTCGGTTGTCGGGCCGTAGGCATGGCCCGACCCGCCCTGGCGATCAACCCCTTCGCGCTCGATGTAGCGCAGGTGCGCGGCGGTTGAACGCGGCCCAGCCTTGGCTAGATTGATCAGCCGCGCCTTGATCGTCACGCGACGGGCGTTTGGCGTGAGCGAGACCCCGGCGAAGCGGGCCGCGACATGGCCGCGCCCCAGCCGGGAACCCGGCCGCTGGCCGACTTTGCCGACCGTCTTGCCGAGCTTGGCGCCAGCCTTGCTGGTCTGGCGCAGCACCTTGTTGATGAAGGCATCGCCGCGCCGTTTCGGCGCACCAGGCCGCGCCCGGAAACGATCGTCGTCTTGATTGCTCATGTGGTGTCTCCATCCAAGATCGGCGCAGTCCAGCGAGCGAAGCACGCGCCTTCGCCAATGCCGGTGCGGCATTGCGCACTCTCGCGGCACGCCGCTGCCCCTTGGCGCGTGCCGCGCCACCCCCATGTGCAGACAAGGTTTTCAAGCGGCCGGGTGCCGCAACCTTTTATCTTGCCTTCCGCCTTTGCCCCTCGCTTTCGCTCTGGGCGTCGGCGGCCCGGTGGCGCTGTGCTGCTTGCAGCCAGCCCGCCGGCGAACGCGGCCACGGCGACCGGCCGGGCGCGTTCGAGGCAAGACGCCTGCGCGTGGGAAGAGGGCTCCGGATGCTGAGCGAAGAGCGGTGCGAATGCACGCGCACGGCCCGCGCAACGACACGGCAACGGCCAGCGACGACACGCCCAATGGCACGATGAAGCGCAGCGAATCGGTAGCCATCATGGGCACGTTTCCAGCCAGACCGGATGCGCAACACCGATCACGGTGGATGCAGCAATCGGCCCAAAGTACCGGCTGTCGAACGACGCCGGGTTGGTCGTGCTCAATAGGAACAATTCGCCGGAATGAAGCTGCCGACACTGCTTCCAGAATGGCAGCGATCGGCCCATGCGATCGGCAGGCAAGACAGCGGCCACCAGCACGCCGTCGATGAGCACGCTGCGACCTACGATGCACACTCGCTGCGGCGCCACCGCGCCTACGCGCTTGAGCAGCGGCACACGCGCCGGCAGGTAGCCGCGCTGCGCTGCCAGCACGGCAGCGTCAGCCGGAAGCTGGGCCAACACGATGCTGCCCACGGACAACGGATGTTGCAGCGAGTCGGCCCAGCGCTGGACCGGATCGACGCGATACCAGCCAACCGCCACGCTGTCGGACGGGTTGTAGATCAGGCGCGGCAGCGGCCGCATGTGGTCAGGAAGGAAGGACACCCAGGCCAGCGCAGCGAGGCCACAGGCGGACAGGCCCGCCAGCGCGAGGCGAGCACGCAAGTGTGAGCGAGGGTGCGGCGCCGTTCCCGTGGTGTTGGCGGACGTAGAAACTGTCGTCATGGGAACGTCCTCCCGGCTAGCCAGGCGGCGTGCCGTGCAGCGGTGTATTCGGGCAGCGCCAGGCGCGCAGCGAGACGGTTGCCTAGCGTGCGCCAGTACGCCGGCGACACATCGATGGCAGCGATGCCCAGCGCCTCGATGGCGTCGATCCGTGCCAGCACGGCGCGCACGGCTGGCTCGCCCTCAGCGTGCAGCAACAGGCGTGCGCCCGGCAGCACACCGGGGATGCGCTGCGCCGCGTCCAGCGGCGTGCAGGCCTGCATCACCATGAGCTGCCAGCGGATCGTGCCGTAGTCGTTGGCGTGCCAACGGATGCGGCAGAACAGCGCGCCGGGCGGGAAGATCGCGACGCGCCGCCAGTGGTCGAGCCGGGCGGTGCGCGCCGGTTCGCCGAAGCGCAGATAGATGTCGATGCGCTGCTCAACGTAGGCGAGCGAAACGCGGGTCAGCGACGCAGTGCCGGTCTGGCTGGCGAGCACCGCGAGCGATGGCGGCGGCGCAACTGTGGACGCCGGAGCGGATGTGTTCATGGACGGTTCTCCAGGCAGTTTTCTGGAAACTCGCGCTCCAGCAATGCGCGCAGCAGTTCGGCGACAGTCACGCCTTGCGTGAAGGCCGACACCTTGATGCGCGCACGCATCGCAGGCGTGATGTCGAGGGTCAGACGTGCGGTGTAGAGGTCGCCTTTCTGCAAGGCGTCGGCTTCGCCCTGGCGAACCCATGCCTCTGCGTGCGGATTCGCTGGCGGCCGTACACCGATGCCGACGCGCTTGCCGCGCGTAGATCGTTCTGTGGTCATGTCGGCCACCGCAGCAGTTCATCGACCAGCGCGGCGATCTCGCGCGTGGCGGCACTGTCAGGCGCTGTTTCGCGGGCCAACCGACCAGCGGCCACGCTGTCGGCGAAGACGATGCGTTGGTGCACTTCCGAACGCAGCGCGGGCAGCGGCTGGTCGGCGAGCGTCTGGCGCGCTTCACGGCCGATGATGGTCGTGCTGACGCGCCGATTGATGGCGAAGGCTGCGCGCAGCGTTGGCCGAAACACCTGCGCCTCGCGGATCAGCGCCACCATCTCGGCAGATGCCCACAGATCGTAGGGACTGGGCTGCACCGGGATCAGCACGCGCTCGGCCGCCAGTAGCGCGGAGCGCGCCAAGGCGGCGATGCGCGGCGGGCCGTCGATGACGACGTGATCGGCCCTGCGCGCCAGCTCGGGCGCTTCCTGGTGCAGTGTTTCGCGAGCGAGGCCTACGGCGCTGAACAAGCGCGGCAAGCCCTGTTGGGCGCGCCGCTGCGTCCAGTCCAGCGCCGAGCCTTGTGGGTCGGCGTCGAGCAGAACGACTTGCTGGCCGCGCATGGCCAGCTCGCCCGCGATGTGCGTGGCGAGCGTGGTCTTGCCGACGCCGCCTTTCTGATTGAGCAAGGCGATGATCATGGCCCGGTCCTCCTTGCTGGAAAACCGGGTCTTCTTGGCCGAGCGAAACGCTGCGCGTCGCGCCGTTTGGTATTTATCCACCGAAACGGCGCGCTTCTGTTATTAGTTAAAGAATTTAAGTTAGGGAAGTTAGAGGGGATGGAAACCCGCGCCGCTATTGGGTTTTCGGTGGTTTCGCACGCCTGATAGCACGATAGGGACACGCCCGATAGCACGATACCCGGCACGCCTGATAGCACGAGGCCATTCACAGCTTCTCCCCGAGTTATCCCCGTGCCGTCCGCAGCACGGGCCGAAAGGTCAGCAGTTCGGCCCCGTCGTCCGGCATCCGCTCGATGCCCAGGACGTATCCCGGCATCGACTGCCGCGCCACCAGCGTGCGCAGGTCGCAGGCAAAGTCGTAAGGCTTGGCCGTGCTGCCCGACTTGCGATGCAGGTGCTTGAAGTCGAACTGCCAGCCACCCGGTTGCTTGCCACCGTGCTTGCGCACCAATCGGTACAGCCAGCGCTCGATACCACCCGTGAGCTTGAAATAGGCCGGATCGATGGTCAGCACCAGCGCCGCGTCCAGCACTCCCGCGTAGAACCAGTCCGGCAGGATCAGCTCGATGCCCAGCGGCGTGCCGCGGGCGTCGGCCAGTTCCTTCCATTCGTTGATCCAGGAGAAGCGATGCAGGCGCCGCCCGGTCGTCTCGCGTATGGAGGTGGCCACCGTGGTGGATTGCAACCGATCCAAGGCCGCCTTGAGGCGCTGGTAGTCGCGCAGCGACGTACCGCGTCCGATGAAGCGCAGGATCTCGTAGGGCGTGGCGCGCATGAGGCGCGACGGGCGAATGCCAGCGTCGCGCGCTTCCACGATCTGGCTGGCCGCCCAGATCAGGATGTCGGCATCCCAGATCGTGGCGATGCCGTGCTCCTGCGTGCCCTCCACGCGGATCGTCACGCCGCCGGCGCGGAAGTCGATCGGCTGGACGCGCTTCGACTTGGCCAGTGAGAAGAACGGAAAGGCCATCAAATCCTGGCTGTCGCGCGGCGCCATGTCGCCCGGCAGCGCGCGGAACAGGTCGAGCTGTTCCCGCTCCTGCGTTGGTCGCTGCCCCGATGATCGGGACGGCAGCGATGGGCTGGGCATGGTGATGGCCACCGGCGAAGCGCCGCTCAGCGCGCACGGCTGTCGGCCGAGTGGTGCTCGGCATATTCGGGATCGGACGTGGCCTCGAAGCTGCGCTGGTCGGCCCAAACGTCGAGGTCGGCCACCGCGTACATGACGCGACGGCCGAACTTGCGGAAACGCGGGCCGCCGCCAATCACGCGCTGCTTTTCCAGCGTGCGCGGCGACAGTCGCAGGTATTCGGCGGCCTCGTCGTTCGTCAGGTAGCGTTGAGGTTGTGTAGCAGCAGCGGGTTGCGGCTGCGTAGCGTGTGCGGCAGCAGGCCGCAAGGGAGCGGGTCGCATCGGGTAAGCCTCCATCGGTCAGGACAGCCCGGCCGCACCAGCGCGGCCAGATGGAGGTAGTCTCAAGAAAGCGATGCGTCCCGTTGAGGGTCGTTTTGCAGGGAATGCAAAACGACCCTCCCCAAGCTATTTGAGTTGGGCCAGACGCCGGTATCCGCCGCGCATCATCGTCAGGCCGCGTCGCACCAGGCGACGCACGCGGGAACGCAGACCGCCATCGGCATACCAGCCTTTGACCACTGCATCGGTGCCGAACAGCCCCTCGGCAACTTCACGCAAGGACGCCCCAGCCAAGTTGGCGTCGAGCGCCTGCAAGGTGTGCAACTCCTGCAGCGCAGTCGGCGCAGGCCGTGGCCGGGCCGCTGCCGCGGGCGTTCCTTCTGGGGCCACGGCCAGCTTGTCTAGTTCGGCCCGGAGCGTGCAATGGTGCGCACAAGGCATGTTGCAGGACCGAATAGCGTAGACGTAGGCCATGCCGTCATCCAAGCCTGGCGCCAGCGTCAGGCGCAGGCAGCAGCCGGGCCAGCGCGCAGCGAGCATCAGGCGTCGGCCATCGTGGACCAGGTGTTTTTGACCGGGAATGCGCCACAGCTCGAACGCGACGGCATCCGGTGGCGGGTCAATGTCCGGGTGAAGTTGCGCTGTACAAGGATGGCCGGGAAGCCAGGCAGGATGTGCGTCGCGCGCATCCAAGGCTGGGTCTTCCAGCATGCGCAGCCCCCAGTCGTGGGCAGCGTCCAGCCTGCGGCGACGGTGCAGCCAGTCGCGGCGATAGTCGGGATGGCGGCGCAAATACTCCCAGGCCAGTGCCAAGTCATCCAGATGCAGTACGTAGAGATACGCGGCAGTGGGATACCAAGGTTCGGCGCTTCGATCAGTCATGACGCAACCTCCTGTTGGACAGGGATCGTCGCCGCGGTCGTCGGCACGTTGGAACTACGCCGTCAAAACATCAACGCACTACTACCAAAGGGATAAACTCAAGGGCGTGGTGTCAAGTCTGATTGGCTCCGAAGTCTTGCGTGGATTGACCGAATACGACGGCCGCGCAGCCCAGAAATGGAGCGCAGCAGACAAGACCCTGCTGCAAGCCTTGCTGTGCGTCATATCCTTTTTTGTCAGGGACGTACCACCTTGGCGCAAGAGTGGCAATTCAGATCGCCAACGTCATAAGTCAGACCGAAAAAGACACAATGCACCGCAACGGCCTGTGTCTGGATGGCCGCCCGTAGCAGAGGCCATGCGGCTTGATCAGTCGGGGATCGAGCCATCGATCTGTGCCAGCCGGACGTACTCGGATAACGGCCGCGATGCGCGGAAATACTTGTCTCGCAGGATGGGCTGATGACGCGGCCCGACGATGGCCGCCAGATCGGACAGCTTGACCGTTCCCAGCTCCGGTATGCCGATGCCGAGGTCGATGAGGCCACAGGCCGTATCGCCGTCGGCCGGGTCGAGCGAAGCCAGCAACCAGGTTGCGTGCGCATCCGGCGTGAACAGCCGCACCACGGGTAGCGGGTCGATGCTTCGGCCTGCCGCGCGCGCCTCGCCGTTGGCGAGCAGTTGCGCTCGCTCGTCGGCGGTGGTGAGTGGTTGGGGCATGGTCAGTCAGGAACCCCACGAAACCGAGGATGCACGAATCCGCCTTTCCGCGAAAGCGTGGAACCACCGAAACGTATGCGCGCTTTCGTGTGTAAACACGGAAGCGCAAGCCATCGAATCCGTACAGAGACAGAAACGTAGAAGCGGATTTGTGGATGTCAGGAAAGACATGAGTGCGGCTCTCCGGTTCTGGCGAAATCCGCAGAGGCGGATTTCTGTAAAGGCGCAAAGTCGTAAGGCTCACTATCGAATGAACACTATAGATTGTAGCCCTGTAGAGCGCAATCGACTGTCATCTTGGTTTTTGGGGAAACCACGGGATGGCAGAGAAAAACTCATTGGCGATGGCACTGAAGACGGTCAGGAAGGCACGCGGTCTGAGCCAGGAGGCGTTCTCCGATGTCTCCAGCCGGACCTACCTGAGTTCGCTGGAGCGCGACCTGAAAAGCCCGACGCTCAACAAACTGGCCGAGCTGTGCGAGGTGATGGAAATCCACCCGATGACCTTGTTGGCTCTGGCATATGGTGGCGACGCCAAGGGTGTCGACCTGCTTGTGGAGCGTGTGCGCCGTGAAATTGCCGAGCTGAAAGATACGTCGGATACCATGTGAGCAATCCGTAGTTCCCCCCCCGGACAATTCATCTCAGGTTTTCGGCATGATCAATCGTTACAGCTCCCCGTATCCGAACTACATCCATCAGCTATTCGTCACGCCATCCAAGCACCTCTATGTATTGAAGGATAGGCGGCTGAAGTGGCAAGACAAGGCCATGGAAGTGCAGCTCGACAAGGTGGAGGAAGCGGACAAGGAGCATGTCGTCCACTACATCGTGGCCGACCACACCTCCTCAGCCTTCTACGCGGAACTGAGAACCAGCAAGACGCTCATGACGCCAATTGAATTCCTGACGCGTGCATGGGCCAAGAAGCCAGACTTCTTCTTCCATGGCATGCCCGAGCAACTAATCATTCCAACCGGCGTATCGAACAAGTATCCGGAAATCTACGACTGGCTGAAGCAACTGCAGGTCGGTATCGTTCCCCCGCCCAGCGGCTTCTATGCCGGCATCCATCAGGTCAGAAACTGGGAAAAGGACGTGGCAAATACCATCAGCTTTCACGATTACCTGGAAAAGACGCCTTGTACGTTGGACCATCTCCGCACAACCATCGCCCGGATGCTGCAAAAGGCCAACGACAGAGAAATCAACCGACCGGGTATTCGTATGACTCGAAAGCAGTTATGGGAGATGCCGGTTGAAGGTCGGCCTCCCATCCGGGTCATGGGTTGAGCGTTTCCGCGGTTGCCAGCAGGCCCCGACGCCCCGCCGCAACGGGCGGGGCGCTGCGGCCGTCAGGCCGCCTGGGGCTTGCTGCGCGACCAGATCAGGTCGTGCGTGCCGTCCTCGCCTTCGATCAGGCGGGCATAGACCGTTGCCGGGAACGAAGGATCGTCGAGGGTCGCGGACAGGTACTCCCGCCCGGCCTCGCTGGTCTTCTTCCACGCCGCGCCGATGTCGTGACTGGCCGCCTGCAGGCGGAAGTCGGGGGCGTTCTCGCTGCTGCCCTTGTCGTTGGGAACCAGCTTGACCTTGACGTTGAGCGTCAGGGTGCGCAGCGTGCCGGTGAAGCCGTCTTTGTCCGCGGTGAAGGTGCCGATGTTGGCCATGATGATTTTTCCTTTCGGTTGAACAAGGCTCGCGCCCATCGCGTCCTTGTTGTGATCCGGCCGGCGGGGGACGGGCGGGCTGCACCGCTTGCGGTCGCAACGCAGTGGAGAACCGGAAGGCGAAAAGAATTTGTCCCGCGAGGAAGCCGCGCAGCGGCGGGGAAATTGTTTGCGCCGGACGGTTGCAGCGATGAAGCCCGAGGCGCAGCCGTGCCACCACCAGGATTCACAACGAGACAAGGACGCCTTGGGCCGACCGCTCCGAAAGGAGATGTGGCCGACTCGACATCCCCGCTCGAAGGCTGCACCAGCACGATTGCCGACGCGGGCCAGGTCAACCACCCGACGACAGGCGAGAACGCCCCTGCCGCACTCTGCGGCGCCTGTCTTGAGGTGTGGCGTGGAAGCTTCATGGCGATGCAGGGCGGTGTCTGTGAACCGTCCTTCGTGGACGTGATAGGCAAGAACCGCCAGCGTTGACGACGGCACGCATTCACACAACCTGCCGCAGCAAGCCACGGCGTGTTCGCCAGAGCCCCGCCCATCGCGGTGGCGCGCTGGCTAGGCCGATCCGGCGATACCCGGTTCGGCTCTCTCACAGGGGCGCCAAGCTGCGCGCGGCGGGGATAGCCCGCAGGGCTTTCCCCCTGGAGGCAAGCGAAGCGCGCAGCGCCGCAGGCGCGAAGGCGTGAGGGATTGAAGCCGAATGGCCGTGACGGCTAAGACGGCACGGGGCGCAGCCCGAAAGCCCGGCGGCGCGCCGGCACGCTGCACGGTTCCCGCTTTCCTCTTCGTCAGCCCCCACGAGGGCGTAGCACAGCGTTCGTGGGAAAGCCATAGCATGGCATCATGGAAAGCTCAGCGCATCACCGAGGTGTCCCGCACACGCATAGCGTCCATGGCAATTCAAGCAGATGGACAACAAATACGCGCGGCGTGGACCGCAAAGAAAATTAAGAGCATGAAAGGGAAGGCATCTTGAAGGAGCCAGAGAACATCATCCGCTACTGGCATGCAGTCGAGTTGCTGCAGCCGCAATCGGCCCCCAAGGTCAAGAAGCGCAGTAGCGTCTATGGCGCATTCTTTCACGACACACCCTGCACGCGCCCCATTCCTCCGTGGGCGCCCGAGAGCATCGTCAGCAAGCAGGCGCTTCCCGACAAGCGCGAATGGAGCCATACGCTCTATGCCCACCTGTACGACAGTCGGCTCGTCGCCGCCGCACTCAAGGAACTGTACGGCGCCGACCAGGGCTACCGCGAGCCGCAGCACAGAGAGTCAGCGCTGTTCGCCGCAAAATTCACCTTGAATGGGCAACTTGTGGAGGACAGTTTCGTGCTCTCCAGCGAGGCCTGGTTCCTCGGGCGGGCGCTGGCGAGAAATGATTGGACACGCGGTTTCGAGGACGATCAACGGGCCGCCGCCGAGCAGGCGCTAACGCAGCTACAGGGCCAGGTGTCCGGCGATGCGCTGCGGGACTTCACCCGGTGGGTGCTGCAGTTCCTCGGCGTGGCGGACTTCTTTGCAACTGTTGAGCGCCCACCACTGCGATTCCGTTCCCAACCCGTCAAACCCGACAAGCCCGCATCGGAGGACGATCCGCTCAACAGCTTCCTGCTCGACGACCTTGCCACAGTTGCTGACAGCCTCAGCAAGGGCGTGGCGAGCGAAGCGTTGAACCAATACCTGCGCCGCCACGATCCGCAACCGCGGCTGCACATCGACAGCGACGACGCTTCCCCGTCGCTGATCGAGCGGCTGATGCCGCAGGCCCATGCCGATAGCTGCTGGCCCTCCGAACGGCACCTGGGGCTTGTGCATTCCCAGCAACTGGCCGTGAACACCGTTCTGTCCAAGCTCGCTGACGGACAAGGACTTCTGGGAGTCAATGGCCCGCCGGGCACGGGCAAAACGACCCTGCTACGCGACTTGATCGCCGCCATCATCACCAGCCGGGCCGATGTGCTTGCCACGCTGCGCCGCGCATCGGACGGTTTCGCCAGCAACGCGCGCGAAACCAGCAACGATGGCGGCAAGGAGCAGGTCGCCTTCAAGCTCAATCCTTCGCTGTACGGCTTCGAGATCGTGGTCGCTTCGTCCAACAACGGCGCTGTGGAGAACGTCACCCTTGAACTGCCACAGCGCGACAAGATCGACGAGAGTTGGCTGCCCGAGGCCGAGCACTTCGCCGACCTGGGCGAGCTGATCACCGGCAAGCCGGCCTGGGGATTGATCTCTGGCGCGCTGGGCAGCAAGGCGCGGCGTAAGGCGTTCGTGGACCGCTACTTCTACGGACAGAGTCCATCGGCCAGCCAAGACAAGGTGGGCAACAACGAGGAAGCCGGCGACGAAACCGACGATGAGAATGTCGTCAAGACCCTGTTTGCCGGCCCGGCCGCTGCTGCCGAGGCCGATGGCCAGCAAGCATCTCCGCAACAACAGAAGAAAGCGCCGCAAGGCCTGATGGCATGGCTTGGCGGGCACAGCCAGCTCAACAAGGAGCGTAGGCCGGAAGAACGCCAAGCCCTTTGGCAACAGGCGGTCGCCGAGTACGTGGCGGCCAAGGCGCAGGTTCGCTCGGCATGCGCCGATGCCTCCCGCATCCGCACACTAATCCAGGCGCTGGAAACGACCAGGAAGAAGATCACCGAAACGACCGCCACCGTGCAAGCGCTTGAACAGCGCTTGGTGCGCACGACGGAACAACAGGCGCGCCTGGATGCCGAGGAAGGCCGCCCCGCCAATGCGGCGTTCAAACATGCGCTGGAGGGGCTTGCTCAGCACCAGGCTAGCAAGCCAAGGTTCTGGGCGAACTTATGCAGTCTGTGGGGCGCGTCACGCACCTGGAACACTGCGCTGAAACTGCTGCAAGACCGGCATGGCCTCGCCAAGGCCGAGTTCGACCGCATCGCACGGCTCGCCAAGCAGTTCGAGGACTCCAGGCAGCAACTGGATCGGCAGATCGCCAGTGGGCAGCAGGCGTTGAGGAAAATGCAGGCGGAAGATCAATCCCTGACGCAACAGGCCAGCGATTTGGCCAGCGCTTGCCGGGCCGACCATCTGCTGGCATGGCTGCGCGGCGGCGTCATCGGTCGTGGCGACGCCATCGAACTGGCCGAACCCTGGCACATCGAGGGCTGGCGACAGGCCCGTGCGCGTGTCTTCATCCAGGCGCTGAAGCTGCATCGGACGTTCTTCGAGCTGGAGGCGGCACGGATGCGCTCCAACCTGTTCCTGATCAACGCGATGTTGACCGGCACCCACCTGCAGGGACTCTCGCGCGAGGCGATTCGCTCGGCTTGGGCCTCGTTGTTCATGGTTGTGCCGGTACTCAGCAGCACCTTTGCCTCGTTCGCACGCTCTTTCCGCTCATTGGGGCCGGGGGAGATCGGTTGGCTGCTGGTGGATGAAGCCGGACAGGCCCCCCCGCAAGCAGCGGTGGGGGCGCTGTGGCGTTCCCGGCGCGCGCTGCTGGTGGGTGACCCTCTCCAGCTCAAGCCGATCGTCACCGTGTCCGACTCAGTGCTGGAACACATGCGCACGCGCTACCGCGTCGATGCGCATTGGCTCCCCAACAGACAATCCGCGCAGACCTTGGCGGACCAGGCCACGACATGGGGCCGCCTGGCAGGACCGGCCGACAGCAAGACGTGGGTGGGGCTGCCCTTGGTCGCGCATCGGCGCTGTGACAAGCCGATGCACGGGCTGGCCAACCGCATCGCCTACGACGGCGCCATGGTGTACGGCACCATAGCACCGCGCGCCGACAAGGAGACGCGCGCCCGCCTGCCGACAGGATGGATTAACGCCAGCGGAGCATCCGACGGGAACTGGGTGCCGGCCGAAGGGGAGGCTTTGAGGGCACTGCTCGCCCTGCTGCGCGTGGACGGTGTGGATGCGGCCGACATCTCGGTCATCACGCCTTTCAAGGCTGTACAGGAAAACCTCAAACGCCTGCTCGGCGACACGATGGTTTCCGGAACCATCCACACCATGCAGGGCAAGGAGGCTCCGGTCGTCATCATGGTGTTGGGCGGCAATACCGAAGGTTCCGGCGCACGCGATTGGGCGGTCTCGGAACCCAACCTGTTGAACGTGGCGGCCACACGGGCCAAGCGGCGCTTCTACGTGATCGGCGACCGAAACGACTGGCAGAACCGGGCTCTGTTTTGCGATGTCATGGACCTCTTGCCGCTCCAGCGCCTTCCCAAGTGCGAAGAGGTATTGGAGGTACGACCTTAGCAATCGTGCCGGGGCTTGGTTCAGTCCGAGCGCGGGCTGTACACCGATCGCCTAGAGGCAAGCGAAGCGCGCAGCGTCATAGGCGCAAAGGTGCGTGAGGGATTGAAGCCGAATGGCCGTGACGGCAAAGGCGGCACGGGGCGCAGCCCAAAAGCCCGACGGCGCATCGCGCCGGCACGCCCAGGCCGTTCCAGATTTCCAAGCAAGGAACGCGAACATGCGCCTGATGGAATCGGAATTGTCGGTGCTGCCGCGAGCGCTACAGGCGGCAGGCTGTGAGCCGCTGGATGATTCCGCGTACTACGCGCGCTTTGGCTTTCTGGCCCATGCGGGTTTGCAACTGCCGGGCGAGATGCCCGGCCGCATCAACACCGCCGCCTGAGCAACCGTGAAGGCGGCGTCGATTTGATTCGGCTGCTGGCCTTCGACACCGGGTGCGGCCACCGCCGCGCCCGGATTTTGCGTCCACCGCGCCCAAGACGGAACGGCCTGGGCGCGGTGCTGATCGCGGTTATTCCTTCGTCTCGATAAGCCACCACACGGCACACGGCAAAGCGCGGCCCGTGATGGGGTGAATGTCGGTGAGGTCGGCGCGAGCCGACCAGCCCGAGGGCGGACGGTAGGCGCGCACGTCGCCTTCGCCGTGCCAGCGGCGGACGCGTACCGTGCCGGGGGCATAGATTGCCGCCATGCGCGGGCGGCTGGTCATATTGCGGGTCACGGCATCTCTCCTTCCCAGCGAAGCGCCCCGGTCGAAGCCGGGGCGTTTGCCTTCTGCGCGGGTCAAACGGCCAGCGCCTCGGCGGACTCATTCGCCACGACTTCGGCATCCTCCGGGGCGTTCTGCTCCGGGCCTTCCGCCTGTGCCACCTCCTGCGGGCATTCGCCCTTGAAGATGGCGGGCATCCAGCCCGTACCATCGACCAGCCGCTCGGCTTCGCTGGCAATGTCGCCCTTCTTCAACTTCGCCAGCCGGTTGACATGCTCCGGCGCGTACGCGCCCACAGCTTGGAGAATTGCGGCCTTCGGCACATGCCGGAAATAGTCCTCGGCGCTCGGCTTCCACCATGCCGCCATGTCGAGGCCCACGGCCTGCGCCAGTTCCGCGCCGGGTTGGCGCGGCGTGGCGCGAGGCGTCACTACGTCCACTGTCGAAGCCACGCACACAGCCAGCAGCTTGACCAGTTCGCCTTGTTCCATCGCCAGCAGCACGGCGAACAGTTCGGCGCTGTCCTCGGGCAGCTTGCCGCCCCATGCCTGTTGCAGTTCGCGCAGAGCGACGGCGGCGGGCGATTCCGGCCAGTCCGGGGCCATGCCTTCCAGCCGGTCTTGCACTGCTAAACGCACGCCCAGCGGCAGGTCATTGCCGTAGTGGTTACCCTGCAAGACGGTCTGCACCATGCCATGCACCAGCGCAGCCAGCGCCACTTGCGGATGCTGGGCGACTTCGATTTGCAGCGCTGCCGTGCGATGCGCGCTCAAGCGCTGCGCCAGCCGGTCGGACATGGCGGGGGCTTTCGCTTCGTCTGCCACGTCGCCTTCATCGTCGTTCTCGGCTTCCTCACTGCCGAAACCCTGCCGCAGCCGTTCCAGCGTGCGCAGCGCCTTGGCCTCGGCCTCGCGCAGTAGCCCGCGATGAATGACGGCCTCGCCGTTGCGGTCGATGGTGACGATGGCCCCGGCTGCGGCCTTCGCGTTCGGGCTGTAGTCCTGCAAGCCATCTTCCAGCGCCTGCAATTGCTCGCCCAGCGCCTCGCCTTCCTCTTGCAGTGCGTCGGCCTTTTCTTCGTCATCTACGTCCAGCGCGGCATCGAGGGCTTCGCCCACCTCCTGCATCTTGGTTTGCAGTTTCTCGATGCGCTGGGCCTCGCGTTTGGTCGGTTCGCGCCGCTCCCTCGGTGCTCGCTGGAAGGCGTGCAGGTCGGCATGGGTTACGCTTGGCGTGGCATCCACCCATGCCCAGCCTTCGGCCTTCACTTCGGCGGCGATACCTGCCAGCTTGTCTTGCGCCAGCCGCTCCAGCAGCGCAGCGTCGGTCAGATACACGCCTGCATCGCCTTCCGCGAACAGGTCGCGGCGAACACCGCCGCCCGCCCGCTCGTAGGTGTCCAGCCCGACAAAGCGCACCTGCGGATGCCGGTAGGCGTCGATTTCGCGCTCGGTGAGACGTTCGCGCAAGTTGGCCGGATGGCGCTGCCACGTCGGCGCATCGTAGAACGCGCTTTCCTGCGTGGTGTGGTCGTCAGTGATGGCAAGCGCCATCAACTGATCGAGCGTGACGGCATCGGCGCGATAGTCGGCCATCAGGCGCGGCGAGACGTTCGCTAGCTTCAAGCGGCGCTGTACCACCAGCGGCGTCACGCTGAAATCTGCCGCAATGTCTTCGATGGGTCGGCCTTCGGCCACCAGCGCGGCGAACGCCTCGAACTGGTCTGCCGGGTGCATGGCTTCGCGCTGCACGTTCTCGGTGAGGCTGGCGGTGCGGGCCGTGCCATC
The DNA here is from genome assembly GCF_009938015.1 of Sulfuriferula plumbiphila. Classification (NCBI taxonomy): domain Bacteria; kingdom Pseudomonadati; phylum Pseudomonadota; class Betaproteobacteria; order Nitrosomonadales; family Sulfuricellaceae; genus Sulfuriferula; species Sulfuriferula plumbiphila. The sequence continues at coordinate 2,480,336 of NZ_AP021884.1, forward strand.
GGCCACTTGCAGGCAAGGCACCTCCCAATCCTTCGGGATGTGGAGCTTCTTCGCCAACAGCTTGAGGGCTGCGAGGCGACGGCCACCGGCCACGACTTCGTAATGCTCGCCATCGGGGGCGGCAATCACAATGAGGTTTTGCAGCAGGCCCACGCGCTGGATGGATGCGGCCAGTTCGGGGATGGACATGCGCGGGGCCTTGCGCACGTTGCGGCCCGTTGGGCGCAGCACCAGCCGCGACAAGGGAACCAGAATCAGGTTCTTGCTCGGGTCGGCGGCTTCCAGCGGGATAGCGGCGGCGGTGTTGATGGCGCGGGCTTCGGTTTGGGTAATGGCGTTCATGGTATATCTCCAATCGAATGAAACAAGGAATGGAGGGGAAACCGCCCCTCCGGCGGGTGAGGGGCGATTCAGGCCTTGAGGGCGCGCATGCCATCGGCCAGCAGCCACAGGGCGCGGTTCAGACGGATGTTCTGGTCAATGCCCTGCACCGGGCGCGTGCTCTGCCTGCGGCCATTCGCGGCACGGCCATGCAAGCCGCCCTTGGTCAAGTTCTCCTGCGTGCGGTTGAACACGCTCCACAGGTCGGGGCGGCGGTCGTCGAACCGGCGCGGCGTCAGGATTTGCGATTCCGTGATGGGTGCGGGCTTGTCCGGGTCGTCGTACTTGAGGGCCAGCGCGGCGCGGGCGAACACTTCGGATTCGCCATCGTCCAGCGTGATACCTCGCATCAGGTCGCGCGATTCCTTCACCTGCTCGAAGCCGCCCAGCACTTGGTAAGCGCCTTCGATGACGAGCCCGGACACATCGCCTTTGTGGGGTACGCGCACGTCCGCCACGGTGTCGCCGCAGACAAGGCCATTGCTGCAAACGAAGCGGAACATCCCGGCCAGCATCTGATAACTGCTGGTGCCGTCGTGCGAATTCAGCAGCACGATTTCATTGGCTTCCGCGCCGTTGATCTGGCTGGCGTGGCGCAGGCGCAGCATGTGTTTCGTGTGCTCGCGCTTGCGTTCATCGCGCACGCGGGTCTGCGTCACCATGAAAGGCTGGAAACCTTCCTTGCGCAGTTCGGTCAGCACGGCAGCGGTGGGGATGTAGCTGTACCGCTCGGAACGGCTCTCATGAGGGGCATCCGCGAAGATGGACGGTGCCACGCGGCGGATTTGGTCATCAGACAGCGGGGAATCGCTGCGCAGCGACGGGGAACGGGAAGCGAAACGGGAGGCGATTTGCATGGTCTTTCTCCTGACAAAAAAAGGGTTTGCTGTTCACACCGCACACCGGATTCCAAGATTTGGAGCCCAGCCTTTCGGCTGTTCGGTGCGGTCGGCACGAAGAACCCGGTTGGCCTCGTTGCCACCGTCTTTCCTGAGTTCATCGCCCGCGACGGTCAGGAGCGCGCGGATGGGAGCCGTCAAGGAGACAAGCGCAGGGTTGGTGCGGCCCACAGGCGCAGCCGAGGACACGGCCCTGCGCGCCTTGACGGCACACGGCCGCGGGCTACAGTCGCGAGCAAGGTGATGGAGTCAGGAAAGATGGCTGGACAGGCAACGGCCTTCCCTGTGTGCTGACCGCACGGCAAGCGAAGCGCGCAGGCCCGGATCTGGAAGCCGGGCCGGAGGCGTCAGCCGAGCGGAGTGAGGGAACGATGGAAGCCCGAATGGGGTGAGACGCCGCAGGTGGCTCGATGCGCAGCACGACAGCGCGACCGGCCATGTCTTCTTGGCCGGGGACGCCCTGAATTCGATGTTCGGTGAATACCACGCCCAGGACAGCCATCATGCACAAGGCATCGAGGAGCTGCCTCTGCTGCTGGAACTGCGATTGGTTCCCGGCCGATCCGGCGCAGCCGGTTCGGCGGTCTTTGAGGGGCGCCAAGCACCGCGCGGCGGGGATAGGCCGCAGGGCTTTCCCCTGGAGGCAAGCGCAGTGCGCAGCGCCGCAGGCGCGAAGGTATCGACGCCAGGCGCAGCAAGAAGAAAGGCGCGTCGCCCGAAAGGACGACGCGCCAGGTTGCCAGCGCGCGATCAGCTCGCCGCCGGCACCACCATCGATTGCAACTGGTCGATGACGCCAGGCTCGACAAAGACGCAAGGCTGGCCGGCCTCGATTGGCACGTTGAACACCTGGGCGAACACATGGCGCTTCAGGTGCGCCAGCCGGCCCGTGCGATAAGCCTGCTCGGGCTTCAGGCGGCCGCCCGGCGGGCCGCTGCGCTGCGGGTCGCACTCGACCAGCGCGACGAAGCCGTCATCGGACAGTTTCTGGTGTTCGGGGCACAGACCCCATCCCGTCTTCGTATGGTGCTCCATGCTCGCGCGCAGGCGCTTGTCGAGCAGGATGGCGCCGGTATCGAACGCTTTGCCGCAGACCAGGCAAACGTGCTGTTCGAGGGAAACGTGTGATTTGTCGTTCATGACGATCTCCGGTTGCACGGGCGGAATTGCCCGGAACCGTCGCCAGCACGGCGCAGCGCAAGCAGTCAGGGGTCAAGGACGGCCCAGGGGCCGCCAGCGTGCTGGCACGCGCAGCCCTTGACGGCGAGAACGCCGTGATACGGTGAAGGGGACAGCAAGACCGCCTCACACCACCACCGACGCACACCTGCACTTCGGCAAGTGCGCAGCACGCGCAGGCCAGCGAGGGCCGGAGTTGCGCCGCCCCAGGTGCAGCAAAAAGGGGCCGAAGCCCCAGGATCAGATCAGGCCACGCTCGGCAAATGACGTCGTGGCCTCGCCGCCGACGACGATGTGATCCAGCGTGCGCACGTCCACCAGCGCCAGGGCTTCCTTGAGGCGCTGGGTCAGCAGCTTGTCGGCCTGGCTTGGCTCGGAATTTCCGCTCGGATGATTGTGCGAAAAAATCACGGCCGCCGCATTGTGATGCAGCGCCGTTTTCACGACTTCGCGTGGATACACCGATGCTTGGTCGATGGTGCCGCGAAACATCTCCACGTATTCGATCAGACGGTTCTGGCTATCGAGAAACAAGGCAGCGAAAACCTCGTGCTCGAAGCAGGCCAGCTTGGTGCGCAGGTAGTCCTTGACCAGTGCTGGCGAAGTGAACAGCGTTCCACGCGGGACCTTCTGGTCGATTACGTACCGCGCAGCTTCCAGAATTTGGTCGGCGGTCGCCGGCAGATAACGCCCTTGGTCGTCACGCACCAGCAGCGAGGAATCGAGAGACAGAGAAAGTTGCGACATGATCGTACTCCGGTTGCTCGGGCGGAATTGCCCGGAACCGGCTCCAGCACGGCGCAGCGCAAGCAGTCAGGGGACGCAGACGGCCGCAGGACGCAAGCGACCAACCGCAGGGCAGGGCGCGCAGCCCTTGACAGCGAGAACGCCGTGATACGGTGAAGGGAACAGCAAGACCGCCCACACCCCGCCCGCAGAAATGACGGATAGGCAAGCGCAGCGCGCAGGCACTCAAGGGCCGGAGGCGTCAGGGATCAAAGCCGGATGGCCGCGACTCGGCACGAGGCGCGGGGCGCAGCCCGCGAGCCCGACGGCGGAACGCCGAGACGCTCGATCGCTTGTAACGAGACAAATGACACCGCAGCGCAAATGGAGCACAATGTAGCTACAACAAGGCTTGAGGCATGTAATGGCAAGCAGCAGTGATGTCGTTCGCGCCCGGATTGACGGGCATATCAAAGAGGAAGCCACGAACGTGCTGGCAGGAATGGGCTTGTCCGTGTCAGACGCCATTCGGATGCTGCTCACGCGCATTGCAGCCGACAAGGCACTTCCTTTCGATATCAATCGAGTGCAGGCCCAACCCGAAACCAAGAAGCCATGAGCTTCTGCCTGAAAAACTCCAAGAACACTAAGGCCAGGGCCTGACCACATGGATCGCATACAGCAGCTCAACTACGAAAAGGACTTCCGCATTGCCTTCCTGGAATCCAAAGGGGATGGGTTTCAACGTCTGTTTGAGAGGCTGATGTCGAAGGCACATCCCAACGACTTCATGGCCTGCCGGCCCTGGGGCAATGTTGGAGACCGGAAAAACGACGGGTATCTACCTTCCGCGCGAATCCTGTTCCAGAGCTACGCGCCGAATGAAATGAGCGCCACCGAAGCCGTCAAGAAGATCAACGAGGATTTCGAGGGGGCCAAAGAGCATTGGGAAGAGTATTTCGCTGAGTGGGCCTTCGTTCACAACGTACCTGATGGGCGACTTGGCCCCCACATCATCGAAGCCTTGGCCAAACTCAGGCAAGACAATCCGAAGATCAGAATCGGACATTGTGGGTACGAGGAAATGCTGGCGAAGTTCCGTCAGTTGAGCCTTCAGGATCTTGAATCCTGGTTTGGCCCCTCGCTAACGATGGAAGCGAACGTCAATCTGGGCTTCAGCGACCTGGCCGCTGTGCTCACGCATATCAGCATCACGCCCATACCCTTCGGGTACTCCAGCTTTTCGGCGAGCAGGTTCATCCAGCGCACCAACTTATTCAGAGTTTCATCGTCGGCAAACACAAGAAATTGATGCCGCTGTTCGTCGTCAAGAAACGCCGGCAATTGCGCGTAGAGGGGGTACAGCAGGTCGTGGAGATAGATGTAGGTCTGCCGGCGTCCTTGCTCATGACTCCGCGTGGTCGCAGTCAATACCTGCTGTGCCCACTCGGACGTGAGTTCGGCCAGCGTCATCTCGGTGATGTCGATGGAGATGAGCGGGAATCCGAGCGACTTCCCGATCAGCGCCTTGCGCCCGTCGAAGGCGTGGCCAAGTTCGATTTCAACGCCGCCCAGCACTATCGGCTCTGCCTGGACCGGTGGGCCGAGCACAGCAACGTCGAGCCGGAATCTGCTGCCAAATGGCGTCTCCAGAGGATGCTCGGTTGCCACCTGGTCGGCGCCGAGCAACAAGTTGCCTTCTAGCGGATAGTCCGACGCATCCATATCCTTGAACGCCCACGGCATCGCAAGGCCGGCATTCAATCGTCGGGAGAGTTCGGCCGCGACAAGCTCTTTCGCTTGCCGGTGTTCGGGACTTTCCTGAACGGCGCGCCGCCGGCTGGCTTCTTCGTCGTCGAAGTGCGCTTTGGGGTTAAAGGTGTGCTGGGCAGGAAGCACCCGGAAATGGGAGCGCCGACGCAACTTCCCGCTTTCAAAGGAGGGGCTGACCCATGTCACCATCTGCCTTGAGGCGCCGGGAGACACCAGGGGCCACAGCTTGCGCGCATGTTCCCGGCTGCGAACGTCTCGCGCGGCGATCGTGGTCTGGAAAATCCCTTTCCGAGAGAAGACAACGATCGCCTCGTCCATTCCTGTCTTTCCCTTATGGCGATACGGCCGAAAATTTCGTGGTGCCATCCAGCTTGCGGTGAATCAGCGACACCAGCGTCAGGATGTCCAGTGCGTCCTGTTCGGACATGGGCCAATTCGTTTTGGGTGCATGGGCCAGCGGATTGCGCACGGCGCCGAACAGGCCGATCAGCAGGTTGGCAAAGCCTTTCTGCTCGCTCCTCTCCGACTCGGTGGTGAGTGGTCCCAAGGCGAGAACGGGCTGCTGGCCCGCGAATGCCTTGTTCACCAGGTCCGCGCCATCGCCGTTCAGGCCCGACAGCAGGCGAATCCGCTCCGCAACACCTTTCGTGGCCTCGAATACGGCATGGAAGTAGTTTTCGTCCAGCAGCTCGGCACGGCAGTAGTTCAGTACTTCCGCGTGGACGACGCGGCTTTCCAGCGCGGCCTTGAGTCGCCCCGCGCGGGCGCGCGCGGCATTGAGCGTCGTGGCCTTGTCGGCGTGCGCGACCTTGCCATCTTCGCGCACGTAGAAACCAGAGAAGGCAAGGACGACATTGAGTTCGTCGCGCCGCCAGGCGAACGTCGCGGGGTCGCGGGCGTAGCTCACCGGGTTCATCGCGCGATTGATGAACATGATGAGATGGTTGCCGACTTGGTGCTGGTTCTGTGCACCGGCCAGCGCATTGAACAACCGCTTCCACTTGGTCATGCCGGGCGACGGGTCGGCAGTCTCGATTTCTTGCAGCAGGCGTTCGATCTGCGTGCCGCTCAGGCCGCGCGCGGTATCGGCGAGCACGCGGCACGCGGCTTCAAGATGCTGTGAGTTGAAAGGATCAATTCGCATCGCCAATGCCTGTCTCCCTCGTCAGGCATCAGATGATGGCCTGCAGGCCCTTGTCGGCGATGACGTTGAGCAGCTTGAGGGCCGGTCCCGTGGGATGGGTGTCGCCTTGCTCCCACTTGCGCACGGTCGAGGCCGATGTGTGCAAATGAAGAGCGAACACCGGCTGGCTGAACTTCAAGGCTTCGCGCAGGCGTTTGATGTCGGCAGCGCTGAACTCCCGTACCGGCGGCGGGCAGATCGCGTCGAACTCGCGCATCGTTACCTTGCTGATCGCTCCCGCTTCGTGGAGCGCAGCCAGGTCGCCACGCAGGGATTCAATGATCTTGCTCACAATGCACCTCCAATAACACGCCCGACTGCAATGCCTTCGACAAAGCCTCGGCGGACAGTTCCAGGAACACCTTGCCGGCGAATTGCAGCGCCTTCTTCTCGTCCTGCGTGATGTTCGCCTTGTCGCTCTTGGGGAACCCATGCAGGAACACGTAGCGGCTGCCGATCCGGGCCGACAGCAGCGTGCGGAAGCCGCCGCTCTTGCCGCCGCCGGGTCGGGCAACCCGCTTCTTGTAGAGGAAGCCGCCCAAGTCCGCGTCAATCAGACCGTTTTCCATCTCCTGAACCGCCTTGCACAAGGCGGCATCGGGCAGCTTTTCGCCCGCCTGCCACCGCGCAAAGTCTTTCCGCTTGAGAACACGGGTCATCTTGACCTCCAAACTATACCCGTAACGGGCACACTTTTCCAGACCCCAGCGCGTCGCACGGGCGGGGAGGGCCACCGAGTCGATTGGCGTGGCGGCGACACGGCGATAGGGGCCAACGTGGCGGGGCGCTTGTCGCCGATCATGTGGTCACCTCTTTCGGTTCTTGGCGCGTGCCGACGACCGACTTGCGCCGGCTCGCCACCAACTCGGCCGCCTTACGCACCGGGTCATCTTCGGTGTGCACGTAGCGCATGAACATGGCCACGGTCTTGTGCGCGGTCAGCGCCATGCCGACCTTGACCGGGATTCCGGAATTGGCGATGTCGGTCGCCGAGCGGTGGCGGATGCCATGGGTGCCGACCTTCGGCACGCCGGCGCGATCGAGGATGCGCCGCCACGCCTGGTAGTAGGAATGGGGGCCGAGTGGCTTGTCATGGTCGAGGATGGCCGGGCAGACGTAGGGCGAATTGCCATAGCGAGGCGCGTTCGTCAGCAGCCGGCGGGCTTCCTCGCTCAGCGGCTTGGACATATCGCCTGTCTTGCTGTCAGGCCAGACGACCCGGCCATTGGGCAAGTCGAGCCAATCCCACTGCAACAGCAGGATCTCCGACATGCGGGCCGCGAACTCGAATTGCAGCCGGACGGCCAGCAGATAGATCGGATGTTCCAGCCCCTCGGCCTCGGCCTTGTCCAAATAGGCGAACAGGCTGACCATCTGCTCGTCGGTGATGAGGCGGGTCGAGCCTTTCTCCGGGTACTTGGGCACGTGGCGGCAAGGATTGGAGCCGTCGGGCCGGTAGCCCCACAGTTCGGCCAGGTTGAACATCTTGCGGACGAGCGACAGCACGCGGTTGGCCTGTGTGGGGGACTTCTCCATGCGCTTCATCAGCGCCGTGATGTCGTGGCGGGTAACCTCGTGGACCTTTTTGGTTCCGAAGGCTGGGATGACGAAGTTGTCGATCTGGTACTGGTAGCCGTCCTGCGTACTCGGCTTGTTGTGCAGCTTGGAGTGGTCTTCCATGAACCGGCCGCACAGTTCCTTGACTGTCGGTGCCTTGCGGGCTTCGCCCTTGTCGTGTCCAGGGTCGCCGCCGCGCCGGACTTCGGCCAGCCAGTCTTGTGCCAGCGACCGCGCCTGTTCGACGGTCAGTTCGCCGAACTGGCCCAGCGCCGGCTTGCGACGCACGCCGGAGTTCGTTCGATACTGAAGCATGAATACCTTGCGGCCGGTTGGTGTAACCTTGCACAAGAAGCCCGGAACAATCGTGTCCCGGAGTTCAACGTCGCAGGTCTGTGCCTGAGCCGCATCAACAACGCTTTTGGTTAGCTTGATCTTTGCCATTTGGCACTCCTGGAGTCCCCCGATTCCAGGAGCCGGCTAGGAGCCAAGCGAAAGAGAACCGGGGCGGTTTGCATCGCGCACCGGCATATGATCCCAGGCATTGGCTCTACGGAAAACCTGCCACAGCAAGCTGTATCCAAGCCCGGCGTTATCTGGTGCGGACTCCATGTTCTGGCTTAAAATCCCTCGCCGCTAAACGGCGTGCCGGTTCGATTCCGGCTCCGGGCACCATCCGGCATTCCTCCGCCGCCACTTGCCGACCTCTTTCATATCCCCCCCTTTGCTGATATACTTAACGGCTTGTTTATGGGCTTTGGCCCATTTTTTGTTTGTGGAACGTGAATGACTCTGGAAACGCTGCTGGAAACGACACTCAACGGCCTTGGCTACGAGCTGGTGGATATGTCCATGTCCGCAAAAAGCGGATTGTTGCGCATATTTATCGACAAAGAAGGCGGCATCACGCTGGACGATTGCACGGCGGTTAGCAACCACCTGTCCAACTGGCTGGCGGTTGAAAATATCGCCTACGAGCATCTTGAGGTGTCATCGCCGGGGCTGGATCGCCCACTGAAAAAACCGCAAGATTTTCGTCGTTTCGCTGGTGAAAAGGTGCAGGTCAAGCTGCGCATGGCAATTGCGGGGCAACGCAGGTTTTCCGGAGTGATCCGTGGTGCCAGTGCGACGCAAATTGAATTGGACGTGGAGGGGCAGACTGTCATGCTGGATTTCGCCAACATGGATACAGCGCGCCTGGTTCCCAGTCTGTAACTATAAAATAGGTTGGCCGGAGGTTTTTTATGAGCCGCGAGATTTTGTTACTGGTAGACGCGCTGGCCAGGGAAAAAAATGTCAGCAAGGAAATTGTGTTCAGCGCCCTGGAAATGGCGCTGGCATCTGCCACCAAAAAACGCTTCCATGAGGACGTGGAAACGCGCGTGTCGATTGACCGTGAAACCGGCAACTACGATTCGTTTCGGGTCTGGCAGGTGGTGCCTGACGACATGGTGGAATTCCCCGAGCGCCAGATTGGCCTGACTGACGCGCAGCGACAGCATCCAGATATCCAGCTCGAACAATTCATCGAAGAATTGCTGGAGCCAGTCGAGTTCGGCCGTATCGGCGCACAGGCAGCCAAGCAGGTCATCCTGCAGAAAATCCGCGACGCCGAGCGCGAGCAGATTCTCAACGACTTTCTGCTGCGCAAGGAATATCTGGTCACCGGCACCATCAAACGCATGGAGCGCGGCAATGCCATTGTCGAGTCGGGCCGCATCGAGGGTCTGTTGCCGCGCGACCAGATGATCCCCAAGGAAAACCTGCGTGTGGGCGATCGCGTGCGCGCCTACTTGCTGCGCGTGGAACGGGGTGGCCGCGGCCCGCAACTGATCCTGTCGCGCACCGCGCCGGAATTCATTGCCAAATTGTTTGAACTGGAAGTGCCGGAAATCGAGGAAGGCCTGCTCGAAGTCAAAGGTGCCGCACGCGACCCCGGCGCCCGCGCCAAAATCGCGGTCAAATCCAACGACCCGCGCATTGACCCGATCGGCACCTGTGTCGGCATGCGCGGTTCACGCGTGCAGGCCGTCACCGGCGAACTCGCAGGTGAACGTGTGGATATCATCCTGTGGTCGCCCGAAGCAGCCCAGTTTGTGATCAATGCGCTGGCGCCGGCGGAAGTCAGCAGCATCGTGGTGGACGAAGACAAACACAGCATGGACGTGGTGCTGGAGGAAGAACAACTGGCGCAGGCAATTGGCCGCAGCGGCCAGAATGTGCGCCTGGCCTCCGAGCTCACCGGCTGGGAACTCAATATCATGACGGTGGAAGAAGCCCAGCAGAAGAATGAGAGCGAAGCGATTTCCATCCGCACGCTATTTATTGAAAAGCTCGACGTGGACGAAGAAATCGCCGGCATCCTGGTACAGGAAGGCTTCAGCTCGGTTGAGGAAGTGGCCTATGTGCCCATTAACGAGATGCTGGAGATCGACGGCTTCGACGAAGACCTGGTCAGCGAGTTGCGCGCGCGCGCCCGTAACGCCCTGCTCACCGAAGCCATTGCCAGCGAAGAGAAGGTCGAGCATGTTGCCGAGGACATGATGTCACTCGACGGCATGGACAACGATACCCTGCGCGCGCTGGCGGCCAAAGGGATTACCACCTCGGAAGATCTCGCCGAACTGGGGGTGGATGAACTGATGGACATGGTTCACATGGACGCAGAGCGTGCCTCCAAGCTCATCATGGCGGCACGCGCCCCGTGGTTCGCATAACCCAATTGCACAGAAAGCCCTGACGGCCCACATATGAACGTAGAGCAATTCGCCCAGGAACTGAAGCTCCCCACTGAACTGCTGCTGGAACAGCTGCGCGCTGCTGGCGTAGAAAAATCCGCCGCCGCCGATACGGTAACCGAACAGGATAAAGCCGGCCTGCTCGATTACCTCAGCAAGAAACACGGTGCCAGAGAGCCAAAAAGCAAGATCACGTTGACCCGCAAGGAAACCACCGAGATCAAAAAGGCGGACAGCACGGGCAAATCCCGTACTATCCAGGTAGAAGTGCGCAAAAAACGTATACTGGTAAAACGCGATGCGGTTGCCCCGGCTGAAGATACGCCGGCACCCGCCGCACAGGAGACGCCTGTTGAAGCACCCCCTTTGACAACCAGCGAAGCAGAAGTAGAGGCAGCAATAGCCGATGTGGCCGTGCCGGTTATCGAAGCTCAGGCAGCCGTTGCTGAGATGCCCAAAGTCGTTGAGACGCCTGTCGAAGCTGAACCGATTGCGGAAACCGAAACGGTGCAGCCAGAACCTGCCGAAACCATTGCAGAAGCAGCGGCTGAGCCAGCCGCAGTGCCTGCACCGCGCACCCGTGTCGGCAAGCCCGTACTGGACGAAAAAGAAATCGCTTTGCGCGCCGAAGAAGCGCGCCGCCATTCTGCTTTACACGCGCGTCAGGCAGAAGAACTGCGTGCGAAACAGGAGCGTATCCAGCAGCGCAAGCTGGCGCTGGAAGCAGAAACCAGGACCGCAGCTGAAGCCGCACAACTGGCCGCCGCACCCAAACCGGCTGCCAGCGAGGGTACGCTGCACAAGCCCACGCCCAAACCGGGCGAAAAACCAAAAACCGCCAAGGTGCCTGCCAAAAAAGAAAAAGAATCCAGCTGGAGCGACCTGCAGGCCAAGAAACGCGGTATCAAATCGCGTGGCGATGCGGGTGGTGACGCCTGGCGCAACCGCAAGGGCGGTGGCCGACACAAGCCTGATGCAGATCATGCCAGCACCTTCAGCGCACCCACTGATCCCATTGTGCATGACGTGCTGGTACCAGAAACCATCAGTGTCGCCGACCTCGCCCACAAAATGGCGGTCAAGGCTGCAGAAGTCATCAAGGTATTGATGAAAATGGGCAGCATGGTCACCATCAATCAGGTGCTGGATCAGGAAACTGCCATGATTGTGGTGGAAGAAATGGGGCATGTCGCCAAGCCTGCACCACTGGATACGCCCGAAGCCTTCCTCGAAGCAGGCGAATTGCGCGAGGTGCCGAGCCTGCCGCGCGCACCCGTAGTCACTGTCATGGGTCACGTTGACCACGGCAAGACCTCCCTGCTTGACGCTATCCGCCGTGCCCGCGTGGCCAGCGGCGAAGCCGGCGGCATCACCCAGCACATCGGTGCCTATCACGTGGAAACCGCTCGCGGCATGGTGACTTTCCTGGATACCCCGGGCCACGAGGCGTTTACCGCCATGCGTGCGCGTGGCGCAAAGGTGACTGACCTGGTGGTGTTGGTGGTGGCCGCTGATGATGGCGTCATGCCGCAAACCATTGAGGCTATCCACCATGCCAAGGCAGCCAATGTGCCGATGGTGGTGGCAGTCAACAAAATTGACAAGCCCGATGCCAACCCAGAACGCATCCGCCAGGAACTGGTGGCGCAGGGTGTGGTGCCGGATGACTGGGGCGGTGACACTCAATTCGTCGAAGTCTCGGCCAAAGCCGCACAGAACATCGACGCCCTGCTTGAAGCCATTCTGCTGCAGGCCGAAGTACTGGAGCTCAAGGCGCCGCAGGACGCTCCCGCCAAGGGTGTGATTATCGAAGCGCGCCTGGACAAGGGGCGTGGTCCGGTAGCCACGCTGCTGGTACAGTCCGGAACGCTCAAGCGCGGCGACATGCTGCTGGCGGGCAGTGTCTATGGCCGTATTCGCGCCATGCTGGACGAGGATGGCAAGCCGGTGCAGGAAGCCGGTCCCGCCATCCCGGTGGAAATCCAGGGTCTGTCCGATGTCCCCAAGGCTGGCGAAGACGCCATGGTGCTGAATGACGAACGCAAGGCGCGCGAAATCGCCCTGTTCCGCCAGGGCAAGTTCCGCGACGTGCAACTCGCCAAGCGCCAGGCCGCCAAGCTCGAGTCCATCATGGAACAGATGGGCGAAGGCGAGGCCAAGCGCCTGCCGCTGATCATCAAATCCGACGTGCAGGGCTCCTACGAAGCGCTGGCCACCTCGCTGCAGAAGCTCTCCACCAGCGAAGTCAAGGTGGATATTCTGCATGGCGGCGTGGGTGCGGTCTCGGAGTCCGATGTCAACCTGGCCATGGCCTCCAAGGCCGTGATCATCGGCTTCAACACGCGTGCTGACGCAACCGCGCGCAAACTGGCCGAATCCATCGGCGTGGATATCCGCTACTACAACATCATCTATGAAGCGGTCGATGTGGTGAAGGCGGCGCTGTCCGGCATGTTGACACCCGACCAGAAAGAAAACATCACCGGTCTGGTGGAAGTGCGCGAGGTGTACCACATTTCCAAGATCGGTACCGTGGCGGGCTGCTATGTGCTGGAAGGCCTGGTCAAGCGCGGCGCCAAAGTGCGCGTGATGCGCAATGGTGAAATCATTCACACGGGTGAACTCGACTCGCTCAAGCGCTTCAAGGACGACGTCAAGGAAGTTAAATTCGGCTTCGAATGCGGACTCTCGGTGAAAAATTTCAACGAACTCGAAGTGGGCGACAAGCTGGAAGCCTTTGAAGTCGTCGAAGTGGCGCGCACACTCTGATGCCCAAGGATTTTCCCCGTTCGCGGCGCGTTGCCGAGCAGATCCAGCGCGAGCTGGCCGAGATCATCCGGCTGGAACTGCAAGACCCGCGCGTGGGCATGATCACGATTACCGAAGTGGTCGCCACGCATGATCTGGAGCACGCCAAGGTATTCTTCACCCTGCTGGACGGTGCCGCACGCGCCCCGGAAGTGCAGCAGGCGCTCACCCGTGCAGCCGGTTTTTTGCGAACGCGCCTGGGACCAAGAATGCGTCTGCGCCTCACACCGCAGCTGACATTTGTCTATGATACCTCGGTGGAACGCGGCGCTGCCCTGTCGCACCTGATCGACAACGCCGTGGCCGAAGACCGCAGCCAGCGCCCACAGCCAGCGGCTGATAGCGACGCCGATTCCTGAACCGTCACCTACTATCCTGGCAAGTGCAGTTCAAACGCATCAAACGCGCCGTGAACGGCGTATTGCTACTCGACAAGCCTGCCGGCATCACTTCCAATGCCGCTCTGCAAATCGCCAAACGCCTGTTTCAGGCCGAAAAGGCCGGCCACACCGGCACCCTCGATCCGTTTGCACACGGCCTGTTACCCCTGTGCCTGGGCGAGGCCACCAAATTTTCCCAATATTTACTGGATGCCGATAAAGCCTATCGTGCCGTGATGCGGCTGGGTGTCACCACGACGACCGGCGATCCTGAAGGCGAAGTGCTGGACACGCGCCCGGTAAACGTAACACCCGCTGATCTGAATGCTGCAATCGCCCGGTTTATCGGCACCACCGAGCAAACCCCGCCCATGTATTCCGCCCTCAAGCACCAGGGCAGGCCGCTGTATGAATACGCGCGTGCGGGTATCGAAATTGCGCGCAAATCACGCCACATCCACATCCGCGCCATTGATCTGTGCGCATTTGACGGCACACGGGCAACCATCAACGTACGCTGCAGTGCCGGCACCTACATCCGCACGCTGGCTGAAGACATTGGCAGGGTGTTGGGCTGTGGCGCGCACCTGACTGCACTGGCCCGTACAGCCAGTGGCGGTTTCCAGCTGGATCAGGCGGTCAGCCTGGCGCTATTGGAAAATAGCGACATGGCTGCGCGCGACCAGTTGCTGCTGCCTGTCGACAGCCTGGTTGCCTATCTGCCGCGTATTGAACTCAATGGCGCTGAATCTGCAGCCTTACTCAAGGGCCAGCGCCAGACCCTCGCTGCCTGCACGCAGCTGGCCGGGCTGGTGCGCGCATACGACTGCCAGCAGCGCTTTTTCGGGCTGGTGGAACTACACGCCAATGGTCTCGCAATTGCGCGCAGATTGATGAATAGCAACTTGTCGCCGATGCAGAATCCAGTGCAATGACTTGAGTAAAAAGCATTTTTTTGCTAGAATGCGCGCTTTCTTGAACGAAGTGCATCCCAGCCGAAGCGCTTCGCGATTGTTTTATCCAATAGGAGAACACCATGGCTGTAACCGCAGTAGACAAAGCAAAAATCGTTGCCGAACATCAACACGCCCCGGGCGACACCGGCTCTTCCGAAGTGCAGGTTGCCCTGCTCACCGCGCGCATCAATGGCTTGACCGATCACTTCAAGGCCAACAGCAAAGACCACCACTCACGTCGTGGCCTGTTAAAAATGGTGAGCCGGCGCCGCAAACTGCTCGATTATCTGAAACGCACCAATAACGACAGCTATCGCAATCTGATTGCGAACCTGGGCCTGCGCAAATAAATATTCAGGCACATCATTATCGCCGCACCATACACCGCCCCGCCTTTACTGCGGGGCGGTTTTGTTTGATAAATAAAGGAATCCGATGAAGATTACTAAATCCTTTCAGTATGGTCGTCATACTGTCACGCTCGAAACCGGCGAAATCGCTCGCCAAGCTGGTGGCGCAGTGTTGGTCAACATGGACGACACCGTGGTGCTGGTCACCGTGGTCGGCAAACAGGAAGTCAAGGCTGGCCAGGATTTCTTTCCGCTGACCGTGGATTATCAGGAAAAAACTTACGCCGCCGGCAAGATTCCGGGTGGCTTTCTGAAACGTGAAAGCCGTCCGTCCGAGAAAGAAACACTGGTCTCGCGCCTGATTGATCGCCCGTTGCGTCCGCTGTTTCCCGAGGCGTTTTACAACGAAGTGCAAATCATCGCCACGGTGATGTCAAGCAACCCCGAAGTGGATTCCGACATTCCCGCGCTGATTGGCGCGTCAGCTGCACTGGCCGTCTCCGGCATCCCGTTTGAAGGCCCGATTGGCGCCGCCCGGGTCGGCTTCATCAACAACGAATATGTGCTCAACCCGCTGGCCAGCGAGCTGCCCCAATCGGCGCTGGATCTTGTCGTTGCCGGCACCCAGAGTGCGGTACTGATGGTGGAATCCGAAGCACAACAACTGTCTGAAGAAATCATGCTCGGCGCCGTGGTATACGGACATACCCAGATGCAGGCAGCCATCAACGCCATCAACGAACTGGCCGATGAAGTCAATCCGGAACCGTGGGAATGGACTGCACCCGCCGCCAATACCGAACTCGTCGCCAAGGTCACCGAACTGGCTGAAACCGGTCTGCAGCAAGCCTACCGCATGCGCCAGAAACGCGCTCGTTCGCAGGAAATCGACGCGGTGCGCAGCCGTGTGATGGCGGCACTGGTCACAGCGGATATGGGCACGCTGCAGGTCAACGAAATCAACGACATCCTGCATAACCTGGAAGCCAAAATTGTGCGTGGCCAGATCCTGTCCGGCGAACCGCGCATTGACGGCCGCGATACCCGCACCGTGCGCCCCATTACCATCCGTACCGGCGTGCTGCCGCGCACCCATGGCTCCGCCCTGTTTACCCGGGGCGAGACCCAGGCACTGGTGGTATCCACACTGGGTACGGGTCGCGATGAACAGAAAGTGGACGCGCTGCAAGGCGAGTTCAGCGACCGCTTCATGCTGCACTACAACATGCCCCCCTATGCCACCGGCGAAACCGGGCGTGTCGGCACCCCCAAGCGCCGCGAAATCGGCCATGGCCGCCTCGCCAAACGTGCGTTGCTGGCGGTGCTGCCAAGCCGTGAAGAATTCGGCTATTCCATGCGCGTGGTGTCGGAAATCACCGAATCCAATGGCTCTTCCTCAATGGCCTCGGTATGTGGCGGTTGCCTGGCATTGATGGACGCAGGTGTGCCGATGAAGGCCCACGTAGCGGGCATCGCCATGGGCCTGATTAAGGATGGCAATCGTTTCGCTGTGCTCACCGACATCCTCGGTGACGAAGATCACCTCGGCGACATGGACTTCAAAGTGGCCGGTACCGAGGCCGGCATCACCGCCCTGCAGATGGACATCAAGATTACCGGCATCACCAAGGAAATCATGAAGGTGGCGCTGGATCAGGCCAGGGAAGGTCGCCTGCACATTCTCGCCATCATGAAATCCGCCGTGGAGGCGCCGCGCGAGGAAATGTCTGCCTACGCACCGCGCATCATCACCATGAAGATCAATCCGGAAAAAATCCGCGATGTGATCGGCAAGGGTGGCGCCGTGATTCGCGCGCTGACCGAAGAAACCGGCACCCAGATTGATATTGATGAAGATGGCACGGTGAAAATCGCCTGTACCAGCAGCGAAGCCGGTGAAGCCGCGAAAAAACGTATCGCCGAGATCACCGCCGAGGTCGAAGTCGGCAAGGCCTATGAGGGCACCGTGATCAAGCTGCTCGATTTTGGCGCCATTGTCAGCGTGCTGCCGGGCAAAGACGGCCTGCTGCACATCTCTCAGATCGCCCACGAGCGCGTCAACGCAGTGAGCGAATACCTGACGGAAGGCCAGCAGGTCAAGGTCAAGGTGCTGGAGGCCGACGAGAAAGGCCGCCTGCGCCTGTCCATGAAAGCCCTGCTGGAACCACCCGTCAAGGCTGAGCAAGCCGCGCCTACCGAGTAGGCAGGCAGGTGTTGGACAACAAAAAAGCAGCCTGATGGCTGCTTTTTTGTTGTCACTCAAAATGGCTTATTGGCTGCTGAACAGGCCCTGCCACCAGCGCGTGCGATTGGCTGGCACGGCTTTGGCCTGGAGTTCGATGGGTGCAAACTGGCTCATCACCCAGCCCGGTTGCACTTTGACTTTGCCGGAACCACACGACACACCCAGGTTGCTGGGGTCGTAGATCTTGATAAAGCGCGGTCGCTCGAGGTCATCTGCGTAAACGATGCCGCAGTAGCTTTCTTCATGCTCGTGCCGCAGCAATGCATCAATTTTCTGCACAAACACCTCTACCTGCTCGCGCAATGCAGGAATGCTTGGCACCTCCTGCCCCACTGCGTAGAGATACCACCGCGCACCCATGTCTACCCGCGCCCAGAAGGCCGTCAGCTGATCCCACGACATCAGGCTGAACAACATCCCGTTTAGTTTGGATTCGAACTCGGTCATGACTGGCACAGCCAATATGGATTAGCGCGCGACCTGACGCTCGCGGAATTCATCGAGCGTTTTACAATCAATACACAAGGTTGCGGTCGGGCGTGCTTCCAGGCGCTTCAAACCAATCTCCACACCGCAGCCTTCGCAATAGCCGTAATCGCCATTGTCAATCTTGGCGATGGTCTCGTCGATCTTCTTGATCAGCTTGCGTTCACGGTCACGATTGCGCAATTCCAGCGCCATGTCGGACTCCTGGCTGGCACGATCGTTGGGGTCGGCAAACAACGTGGCATCTTCCTGCATGGCATGAATGGTGCCATCAATATCCTCAGACAGTTCGCCTTTCCAGCCTTCCAGGATTTTGCGAAAATGCCCGAGCTGTTTGGCACTCATGTACTCCTCCCCTTTTTTTGGCACATAAGGAGTGAATTTGGTGAATTCTGTCGCCATAATAGTTACCGCTTCCGAATACTGAAAAAAAGACAAGCCGCTTTAATAGCAGAAATAACCCCGTAGAGCAACAAACTTCATATAAGGGCCAGCCCATGGAATTGCAAGCATTACTGTTTGACGTAGACGGCACGCTCGCCGACACCGAGCGCGACGGCCACCGCGTGGCGTTTAACGCCGCGTTCCGCGAATATGGTCTGGACTGGGACTGGGACGTGGCATTGTACGGAAAATTACTGGCCGTCACCGGCGGTAAGGAACGCATGCAATACTACGTTGAACACTTCCGCACTGATTATGTTCAGCCGGCTGATTTTGCCGACCTGGTCGCCGAACTGCATCGCGCCAAAACACGTCACTACACCGAGATGCTCGGCCTTGGCGAAATTCCCATGCGCCGCGGCGTCAAACGCCTGTTGCACGAGGCGCGCGCAGCCGGACTGCGGCTCGCCATCGCCACCACCACCACACCGGAAAACGTCACCGCACTGCTGCGCCACAGCCTGGCAGAAGACGCCTGCGACTGGTTTGAGGTCATCGCAGCGGGCGATATCGTGCCTGCCAAAAAACCCGCACCCGATATTTATGTGTGGGCGCTACAGCAAATGAAACTGCCACCCGAGGCCTGCTTCGCATTCGAGGATTCGGAGAACGGCATACGCGCAAGCAGGGGCGCCGGCTTAAAAACCCTGGTGACGACCAACGACTACACTCACGGTCATGACTTTAGCGGCGCCACTGCGGTGCTCTCTGACATGGGCGAACCTGGCAGCGCACCGCTGGTGATTCAAGGCAGCCTGCACGGCCAGTCGTGCGTCAATCTGGCAGCAGTGCGCGCCTGGCACGCAGGGCAGGCGAATTAAGGGCGGTGGGTTTCCAGCGCTTGCAGGGTGTTTTGCAGCAACATTGCCACCGTCATTGGCCCCACGCCACCCGGCACCGGGGTAATCCACGCCGCACGCTCCGCAGCCGCTGCGTATTCCACATCACCGCACAGACTGCCGTCGGCCAGGCGATTGATCCCCACATCCACCACCGTCGCGCCGGGCTTGATCCACTCGCCCTTGACCAGACCCGGCTTGCCCACCGCCACCACCACGATGTCAGCCTGGTGCACAAAGCCGGCCAGATCACGGGTAAAACGGTGACAGGTGGTGACGGTGCAGCCAGCCAGCAGCAATTCCAGACCCATCGGGCGTCCTACATGGTTGGACGACCCTACCACCACTGCGTGCAACCCCTTCAGGTCGGCACGTACCGAGCGTAGCAGCACCATCACACCGTACGGGGTGCATGAGCGCAGCGTAGGCATGCGCACTGCCAGCCGGCCAATATTGTAGGGGTGGAAGCCGTCCACATCCTTGTCGGGATGGGTACGCTCGATGACGGTTTCCGGATCGATATGCGGCGGCAGCGGCAGTTGCACCAGAATACCGTCTACCGTTGCGTCAGCGTTGAGTTCGTCAATCAGTGCCAGCAATGCTTTCTGACTGGTATCCGCCGGCAGATCATGGGAAATGGAACGCACCCCTGCCTTGGCACACGCATTGCGCTTGTTACGGACATAAATGGCCGAGGCCGGATCGCCGCCCACCAGAATGACCGCCAGCGTGGGGGCCGATTTACCTGCAGCGACGCGCCCGGCAATGCGCTTTTGCACGTCGGCAATAATGCGTTCGGACAGGCTTTTTCCATCAAGAATTTGTGCGGGCATGGTAATCCGGGTGGAGTATTAAAGCCGCAATCATCGCATTTTTCACGCCCCAGACTCAAGATGTGGATTGACCATATACGCCGGCACGGGTATAGTCTCGACCTCTCGGGGTGTAGCGTAGTCTGGTAGCGCGCCTGGTTTGGGACCAGGATGTCGGGAGTTCAAATCTCTCCACCCCGACCACGTTTTTTGCCCGGCTAGCCGGTGCCTTGGCCGGTTCGTGAGCTGCCCGTAGCTCAACCGGATAGAGCACCAGCCTTCTAAGCTGGGGGTTACAGGTTCGATTCCTGTCGGGCAGGCCAGTTTTCAGCGGTGGATGTAGCTCAGTTGGTAGAGTCCCGGATTGTGATTCCGGTTGTCGTGGGTTCGAGCCCCATCATCCACCCCAACCATTCATTTATAAATCAAATAGATAGCTGCTACGCACCAGCCAACCCACCCTCACTTACTACACATTCAGCATATCTCAATGTGCCAGAATTGTGCCAGATTCTTGTTCATGTATCCTATATTGTTGTGGCATTCACTGTGCCAGCGCTGTGCCAATCACGCTTTATTCTCTGTAGCAGCTCGCCAATGCTTCCTCTCGAAGCGCAACCATCTTTAAAGCATAAAGCCGATGAAGGACGCATTCGGCAGCGCATCGCGCAGGTTGCGCGCCAGGCCGTCAATCAGGTCGTATTGGCTGCGGTGGGCTTCGTCGGCAATTACCACGATGTTCCGCCGTGGCGACAGTGCGGGCATCTGCTCGCCCTTGTCCGGCATGAATTTCTGGATGGTAGTGAAGACCACGCCGCCGCTGGCCACTTGCAGCAGTTCGCGCAACCGCTCGCGGCTCTCGGCCTGTACCGGCATCTGGCGCAGCAGTTCGATCACCGCCAACGGCAAGCCGTTGACGAAAACCACGATGTCAGGCCGTCGATTATTCTGGCCTTCGATCACCGTGAACTGGTTCACCGCCAGCCAGTCGTTGCCCGTGGCGTTATCGAAATCCACCAGCCGCGCATGATCGCCCGCGATGCTGCCATCTGCGCGCGGGTATTCCACCGGCACCCCGTCGCGCAGCATGGCGTGGAAGGTGTGGTTGGTTTGATTCAGCGAAGGCGTGCCGACGCGCAGCACCTTGCGCAGCGCATCCTCGCGCGCCTCTTCCGGGATGGCCGGATTCAAGCGCCGGATGGCCTCGCGCAACCGCCCCGCCAGCACTACATCGCCAAACGAGTCCCGCTCCGCCGCCGGTTCGCCGGGGGCCATGAGTGGGCCGTGGCCGATGGCATAGCCCAGTTCCCCGAACCAGCTCAGGGCGGCGTCTTCTACGATGGATTCGTTGAGGCTCATCGTCCCAGCAAGTTAAAAAGCGGTTCGTTGATATAAAAATTCGTTCGCCCGAGCTTCGTCTTGCGCACCAATCCGGCTGCCTCCAACGCCCCCAGATATTTGGTCGCCGTGGGCCGCGACACGCCAAGGTCGCGCTCGATGAACTCGATCTTGGTGTAGGGATGGCGGAAGAGATTATTCAGCAAATCCTGGCTGTAAAGTTTGGGCAAATCGTTCCGTAACCGCTGTTTCGTCAGCTGCATGAGATCGCGGATGCCGCGTACTTTGGTGAGCGTCTCGCGCGAGGTTTCCTCCACCGCATTGAGCATGTAGAACACCCATGCCTCCCAGGCATCCTCCTCCCGCACCGCCTGCAAACCACGGTAGTAATCCGGCTTGTGTCTCACGATATAACGGCTGAGGTAAAGCACCGGCAAGTCGAGCAAACCGTGTAATACCAGGTACAGCAGGTTGAGAATCCGTCCGGTACGCCCGTTGCCGTCGTAAAACGGGTGGATGCTCTCGAACTGGTAATGCAGCACCGTCATCCGCACCAGCGGATCCGGGTCGCCCGGTTCGTCACGATGGAAGTGTTCAAGGAAATTCGCCATCAGCCGTTCGATCTCCGCTGGATCTTGCGGCGGTTGATAAACGACCTCTCCGGCCTGCTGGTTCTTAAGCACGGTTCCCGGAAGCCTGCGCAGCCCAGCCCGGTTTTGCTCCAGTGCCGCCTGAATCTCAAGCACATCGTCCAGCCGCAGAAATCTTTGCTGCCGCACATGGGCAAGCCCGATCTTCAGGGCAGCGGCGTAATGGTGAACTTCCTTCGCTGCGGCGTTCGGAAATTTCCCCGAGATTACATCGCCCTGAAATAGCTGATCCTCTGTGGTGATAATGTCCTCGATCGCCGATGAATCCTTCGCCTCCTGCAATGCCAGGGTATCTATCAGGATCGACTCGTTGGGAATCGTCGCCGCCGCTCCTTTCAACTCTGCCAGAGCGCGATGCGCACGCGCCGCCAAGCGCAGCACGGCGGGCGTCTCCAGTTCAATGGTGTCAGGCACCGGCAAGGGCTTGAGACGAATAGGCATAGGTTAAAAAACACTCGTTATTTTGACACGATCCAAAAACGCGCAAAGAATATAGCACTTTTCTTTATATGTTGTGGAAATGTGTAAAGCGTCAATCCATTCATAAACAAACCATATTCGGCCCGCGGCCAATGGCATAGCCCAGCTCCCCGAACCAGGTCAGGGCAGCGCCTTTCAAGATGGATTCTTTGATCTGGCTCATTCCGGTTTGCGTTTAAATAAACAACTTATTGAAAATAAATGAGTTAGATGGCATTGGCAGCGCTCGCGCCGGTTTGCTTTTAAATAAGCATCAGGCCCAAAACGGCACATAGCTACGGTAACGTGTGCCCTTCAAACGCTACTGTGATCACGCCGCCAGCTCATCCCACACCTCTTGCCGCGTCGCCTCACTATCGCTTGCGATTCATACATTGGCAGGGAGTTGCTGGTAGACATGTTCGATGGCGATCTGCCCGTGCAAGTTGTAGGGCGCCATGATTTTCGCTTGTTGATCGACACGACGGTTTTCAATAAGGCGGTTTGCCAGTACCACGAGAAGCCCAATCAGCCGTGGCACCATGCCTTGTATTATGCACATCGCGCCGGCTGGTTGGCATGGATCGATGTGAACGGGGCGGTTATGATTTTATTTCTAGATTTCGACGACGTACTGCTACACACATAGCCAGCGATCTTGGGAAGATGCGATCAGCGCAACACCATCCATTTGTCGCGCCCTGATGTTTTGTGGTAATTGGCCCGCGCGCGCTTTGAGCACGCCCTGAGGCTGGAAACAGCGCTCGCGTCTTTACCAGCATAGACATAAAGATGCTGAAATTGTAACAATTCAGTGGGGCGCATCACTGGACAACATGTAAATCCTGAAATAAAACAACACCAATTTGCCACATAGCGAGGGCAGGGAAACGGCGTCTCCTTTCGAAGTGTGGAGAGCGAAATCCCCGAAGACATGGCGCCCGCCAGCGTGGGTGCCGCCAACACACACAAGGCAAGCCAGGCAAGCAGCACACGTAGAATTCATCTACTTCTTTGAAAACACGAGTGCAAGTTACTATTAACAATGCATGAAACATGCCACGCAAGAATTTTGTCCACATATTGTTATCTAAGGTACCCAGTGGCTTGCTCAATCCCTAAATACGAGACATAGAGCGCTTTCGTGACAATGTTCCATTACCGGGACAATTTGTCCCGCACATGTCGCCAAGTTCGGTATATTACATAGAGAGCCAAGGGCGGTACTTCACTATGCTTAAAGACCAATACCTCCGTCTAAGCGATCTATAACGATTTGGTGCGGTTATTGCTAATAAACTAAGGATTAAAGCCATGGAAAGGCAAGACATCTTGGAACATGTCCGTCTTGTGAACGCCGTTGTCGGTTTGGACGGGGTGATGGAACCGGTGGAGGTGGGGTCGGCTATCGCACGGTCATGGAATCGATGTGTACACGATTTCGGTCTGGATCCGGTGAGAAACGAACCTGTCGTCATACTGGAAGGTCGCGAGCTCAAGGATCGTCAGGCTCCCCTGACACGCTTGCGCGCCATCGCCCAAGGCGAGATGGCCACCCTCTACCAACAATTGGCAGGCTCTGGTTTCTCCGTACTACTCACTGATACAGAAGGAGTGGTACTGGATTATCTGGGCGACCCTACTTTTACCGACTCGGCTGCCCAATATGGCATGGTAGAAGGCGCTCTGTGGAGCGAACGAAATCAGGGTACCAACGGAATGGGTACGTGTGCTATAGAACAGCGTCCAATTTTGATTCATCACAATGAGCATTTCCTATCCCGTAACGTTGGACTGACCTGTTCAGCTGCACCCATTTTTAACCATGAAGGTAATCTGCTCGCCGTACTGGATGCATCAAGTTTTTCCCACTTGGCGCAGCAGCACAC
This sequence comes from Sulfuriferula plumbiphila, assembly GCF_009938015.1. Taxonomy (NCBI): domain Bacteria; kingdom Pseudomonadati; phylum Pseudomonadota; class Betaproteobacteria; order Nitrosomonadales; family Sulfuricellaceae; genus Sulfuriferula; species Sulfuriferula plumbiphila. The sequence continues at coordinate 2,504,428 of NZ_AP021884.1, forward strand.
ACTAGTGCTGGTAAACATGTCTGCCCAAATGATTGAGAACCGGGCTTTCTTGTGTAACTTCCGTGACCAGTACGTCTTGCGTTTCCACAGCCGTCCTGAATTCATCGGCACGCTATGGGAAGGCATTCTGGCCCTGGATGAGGAAGGCCGCATTCTGGCTGCCAACCGAAATGCACTCTTCCAGCTTGGCCACAAAAAGCCGGCCGATCTGGTGGGTCTCCAGTTGCGCGACCTGTTCAATACCGGCATGGCTGCCCTGCTTGGTGGCAAGAGCCATGGCTGGCTTAACCCAGTACCATTCTATGAAGCTCGCCAAGGCAACCGTTTCTTTGGTCTGGTTAATCCACCAGAGAACCGCTCTGTCTCCGGGGGCGCCTTACAGCGCAACGCCTCACCAGCGATCGCCGCCCCAGGCAAAGCCAGGATTGTACGTCTGACTGACCTGCAATTCGGTGATCAGACCATGGAATACAATGTGCGCTGTGTCAAACGGGTTCTAGACCGGGACATTCCCATTCTGCTTTCCGGCGAGACTGGTACCGGTAAGGAAATTTTCGCCCATGCCATTCACGACGAACAAGTCGGCGAGGGACGTCCTTTTGTTGCGGTAAATTGCGCATCCATCCCGGAAACCCTGATTGAAAGCGAACTGTTTGGCTATAAACCCGGCGCCTTCACCGGTGCCAGCAGGGAAGGTCGCCGCGGCAAGATTCTCCAGGCCAGCGGTGGAACCCTGTTCCTGGACGAAATCGGCGACATGCCAGTCATGCTGCAGGCCCGTCTACTACGAGTGCTGGAGGAGCGTGAAGTCATTCCGCTGGGGGGTGAAACGCCGGTCAAAATTGACATCAAGCTGATCAGCGCTACCCACCGCAACTTGAAAGAACTCGTGGCGCAAGGCCGCTTCAGAGAAGACCTCTATTACCGCCTGCAGGGCATTACCCTGAATCTCCCCCCGCTGCGTGAACGCCAGGACAAGCGCGAACTGATACACCACATCCTGTCACTGGAATGCAGTGACAAAGAGAATGTCAATCTCAGCGAAGGTGCCCTGCGCAAATTGGAAGCGCACCCCTGGCCAGGCAATATCCGCCAATTGCGCAATGTGTTGCGCACTGCCCTTGCGCTGCACGATGGTTATGAAATCACAATTTATGATCTGCCGGAGGAAATCAGCCAGCTAACGCCATCATCGCGCCCGGAGCGTCCTGAGGAGGCCCAACTATCCGCTCTGGAAATAGCCGAAAGCAATACCATCCTGAAGGTATTGGAGAATTGCCGCTGGAATGTCACACTGGCAGCCCGGCACCTCAAAGTCAGTCGCAACACCCTGTACCGGAAGATGAATAATCTCAAGATCCGCATCAACAAGGAGGAATGACTTGCTGCCATCTCCCTTCGCCACCTGGATCAAGGCCGTTGACCTGGGTTTCAACTCTGCTCATATCATCACTTATTGCAATTTCGGCGAAAATCTCCAGCCTCATCATTTCCGCCGCGTAACTGCCCATAGAAGAGATGATTTTGCTGATGGAGCTTATCGCCTGTACATCAACGAGCGTCTCAGCGCGACCCAGCACCGAAAAACTCTGGCCAAGGGCGTCTGTCTGCCGAAAGTGCGCGTGGAGGAAGCCAAACACCAATGTGACATTTCACGCCCTATCATCCGACAGGGTGTCCCAGGCGGGATCCATGACTAAGCCCGACACGCCGCGTATCGCCTGGGGCCTCACCGGTTCAGGTCATTATCTGCGCGAAAGCCTGGAAATCATCGAAAACCTGCCCGAGGTGGACCTTTTCGTTACCAAGGCAGCAACCGAAGTGCTCAACATGTACGGTATCCCGTTAAAGACCTTGAGCGAGAAAAGACGGGTTTACCAAGATCACACTGCCAGCAGCGTGCCGGTGGGCTTCCTCTACACTGGCCACTACCACATCCTGATCATCGGCCCGGCCACCTCCAACACCGTGGCCAAATGTGTGGCTGGCATTTCCGACACCCTGGTCACCAATCTCTACGCCCAGGCCGGCAAATGCCACATCCACTCCATCGTGTTCGCCTGCGACAGTGAACCTACGGTCATCACCGAAGCCCCTGATCGTACCGTCATGGTTTATCCCCGTCCCATCGACCTGGAAAACACGCAACGTCTCAAGACCTTTCCCTATACCACAGTGGTGGAAAGCATAGCGGCCCTCAAGACGGCCCTCAACCAACCACTGGCATGCCTGAACACATCCTATTCCTGACCGGCCGCCTAGCCGAGCCGCAACTCAAACGCGTGCTCACCAGCCTGGGCGACGCCGAATTTACCTGGAGCGTGCATGTGCTCGGCTTGCAAGTGGCCGGCTTGATGACCGCGGACATGATCCGGCGCCGCTTGACGGATACCCAGGGCGCCGACCGCATCCTGGTGCCAGGCCGTTGCCGGGGCGATCTTGCGGCCCTGTCCAGCCACTTCGGCATCCCCGTGGAACGAGGGCCGGACGAACTCATGGACCTGCCCGAATTCTTCGGCCGGCAACGCCATGCGCCCGACCTGACACGACACGACGTCACCCTGTTCGCCGAACTGGTGGACGCCCCGCGCATGAGCGTCGATGCCATTCTGGCCCAGGCCGCCGCTTACGCCGCCGACGGCGCCGACGTCATCGACATCGGCGGCTTGCCCCAGACCCATTTCCCCCACTTGGAAGAGGTCGTGCAGGCCCTCAAAGCCGAGGGCTACCGGGTCAGCGTCGATTCCCTGGACCCCGACGAACTCCTGCGCGGCGGCCGCGCCGGCGCCGACTACCTGCTTTCCCTGACCCTGGACACCCTGCACCTGGCCGACGAGGTGGCGTCCATACCGGTACTCATTCCCGCCCACCACGGCGATCTGGACAACTTGATTGCCGCCATGGAACGGCTGGAGGCCAAAAACAAACCCTATCTGGCTGACCCGATCCTGGATCCGCTTCCCTTCGGCTTTGCTGCGTCCCTGGCCCGTTACCATGAACTGCGCCGACGCATGCCTCAGGCTGAAATCCTCATGGGTACCGGCAATGTCTCCGAACTCACCGATGCCGACACCCCTGGCATCCATGCCCTGCTCTTGGGGATCATGGCAGAATTGAATATCCACGCCCTGCTCACCACCCAGGTCAGCCCCCACTGCCGCAGTGCCGTGCGCGAAATCGACGCCGCCCGCCGCCTCATGTTCGCCGCCCGCGAGGCACAGAGCCTGCCGCGAGACATTTCAGACGCCCTGCTCGGTCTGCGCCACCGCAAGCCTTTTCCCTATGCCTCGCATGAAATCGCTGCCATGGCCAGCGCAGTTAGGGACCCCAACTTCCGCATCCAGGTCAGCCAGACAGGAATTCATATTTACAACCGCGACGGCCTGCACATCGCTACCGATCCCTTTGATCTCTGGCCGCATCTCCAGCTGGAACACGACGGCAGCCACGCCTTCTACCTGGGTGTGGAACTCGCCCGCGCCCAAATCGCCTGGCAACTTGGCAAGCGCTACAACCAGGACGAGGAACTCGCCTGGGGCTGCATGCTGCCACGCCAGGCGCAGGACCTGAACACTCATTGCGCCCCCGGCAGCACCCTCCGCAAGACACCGACCGAACCATCATGAGCCTGATCCACGAAGCCATCCTTACCACCGCCACCCTTGACGGCGGCACTCACATTGCCCCCCTGGGTTTCCGTCGCGAGGGGGCATACATCGTCCTGGCGCCCTTCCATCCCTCCCGCACCTTGGATAACCTGCGCGCCACCGGCGTGGCCGCGCTCAGCCATACCGACGACGTGCGCGTGTTCGCTGGCTGCCTCACCGGTCGGCGGGAATGGCCACTGACACCCTGCGCGCATATCCCCTGTGGCCGACTGGGTAACGCCCTGAGCCACAGCGAACTGAATGTGATACGGGTGGAGGAAGACAGCGTGCGTCCCCGCTTCTATTGCCGGGAAGTGGCTAGCCATAACCATGCCCCGTTCCCGGGGCATAATCGGGCACAGGCCGCCGTCATCGAAGCCTGCATCCTGATAAGCCGGCTCGGCATGCTGCCCATGGACAAACTCGAACGGGAAATGGCCTACCTTGCCATCGCCATCGAAAAGACGGCCGGGCCACATGAAATGGAAGCCTGGGGCTGGCTAAAAGAGAAGATCGAGGCTCATCGGGCGGCGGAGAGGGTCGCATGACCGGCTGGCTGGCCAGCATCACCGGCATTGAGGAAGCGCGCCTGGCGCTTGCCGCCGGCGCCCACATCATCGATGCCAAGAACCCCCATGCCGGTGCCCTGGGCGCCCTGACCCATGCGACCGTGCACGCCCTCGTTGCCGAGGTGGCAGGCCGGGTACCCGTCAGCGCCACCATTGGCGACTTCCCCACCATGGACCCCCTGGCTGTGACTGGGGCCGTGGCCGAGATGGCAGCCACAGGCGTGGATTTCGTGAAAATCGGCTTGTTTCCTTCTCCCGCCTTGGCTGACTGTCTGGACGCCCTGGCTTCCCTGGCCCGTCAATACCGCCTGGTGGCCGTACTGTTCGCCGACCGGAACCCGGATCTGCAACTCCCTGCCCGGCTCGCCGCCATCGGATTCAACGGCGTCATGCTCGATACGGCGGACAAAACGGGTGGCGGCCTGCTTGCTCATCAGCCTGTGGCACGCCTGGCGGAATTTGTGGAGCAGGCCCGCTACTTGCATCTACTCAGCGGCCTGGCCGGCTCGTTGAAGCTCGCCGACATCCCCGTTCTGATGCCCCTCAAGCCAGATTACCTGGGCTTTCGCGGTGCCTTGTGCCATGGGCATACCCGCACCCATACCTTGAACACCAGCGCCATCGCGACGCTCGCTAAGGCCATGGAAAAACAGGCGGCCCTGGAAAGATAACACTTAACCACTCAAGCCAGACAAGCGTCGGCCGCAGCTCCCAGGCGCGCCAGAATCTCCCCCATCCACTCGTGGTGTTCCGGCTTCATCAGGCAAGCGCGCAGGCAGATGATCTCGTCCGCATCCCATAGTACGACTGGGGCGATGGATTCCAGCATGGATCGTGGAAATGTGGCCAAGGCCAAGTACAGATCCCGCTCCTTCGCGGCCTGGAATACTTGCCGCGCGCGCGCCGAGGCTGCGCTGGCCGAATCAGCGCGCACGGCCCAGGCTACGATGTCGAGTTGGGGCAAGAACAAGGGGGCGAAGCGCTGATCCCGCGCCAGCGCCTGATACAAGGCCAGCGCGGCCTCGCGGCCGGTCTCCAGATTGCGGGCGAAGCCGCCGCCGGGAGTCAGGGGAAACATGCGCTGGGTGGTCCATAGCGCAACAGCCGCTGCCCCGGGACGGGAGCACTCCAACGAGATTTCTCCCAGGTGGGGATCGGAGGAACCCAGGTAGGTATAGGGCGAATCGTGCTGGTAGTAGTGTTTCACGCCAACGTCCCTGAACAGTACACAGCCGCAACCGTAAGGCTGGAGCCCGTGCTTGTGGGGGTCCACGGCGATGGAATCGGCCTGCGGGATGGCATCGAAGGCGCGCCGGGTCTCGGCATCCAGGTTGTCTGCCAGGGTGAAATAGCCACCATAGGCAGCATCCACATGGAGCCGGAAAGCGTGGCGCGCGCGCAGGGCGAGGATTTCGTGGAGCGGATCCACGGTGCCGGCGCCAGTGGTGCCGAGCGTGGCGACCACGGTACCGATCTCTCCATCGCGCAGCCTATCTTCCAGCGCTGCCATATCCATGCGCCCATGCTGATCCACCGGGATGGCGCGGAATGGCACACCCAGCACACCGGACAACCGCTCGTGGGTATAATGAGCCTGGGTCGAGGCGGCAATGGCCTTGCCGGGACGAAGCTCGCGCGCGATCCAGAGCGCTTCGAAATTGGCCAGTGTGCCGCCGCTACACAAGTGACCCAGGTGGGTATCCCATCCGAACATGCGCGCGATCTGAGCCACCGCCTCCTGTTCCATGAGCGAACTTGCGCGACCGCCATCGAAGGCGTGGTTGTTGGGGTTGAGCCAGAGCGCCAACGTGTAGGCCAGTCTAGCCACTGGGTGAGGTGGTTTGAGCATCTGCCCAACGTACAGCGGGTGGTGGTAGGGGTCGTTGTCGCGCAGGCGTTCCGCGGCCACCAGCAGCACGTCGCGTAGTGGAGCAAGGTCGATGGGCGACGTATCACCCGGCAGGCCGCGGAAGCCGTCCTCCAGAACGCGCAGGGCTTCGTCCAGCAGGACAAGACTTTCCCGGTCAAAAGGTTTTTCCGCCAAAGCTGTATTTCCTCATGTATTCAGGCTTGGAGGGCGCCGACAGAACCAGTGGCAAATTGACTTTTGCCCTAAACAAACCCTGTACCACCCGTTCGATCTTCGGATAGTTCAAATCCACGTCCGCCAACGCCACTGTAAGACAATACGGCCTGATCTGCGATAGCCGTTCCCGGATAGATCGGGTTTCGACCTGCCAGGTTTCCAGACCGGTTTCGGGATTGCGAGTGGCATCGGCAGCAACGATGGGTCATCCACCGTACCAATAGCAACAAATCTGAATCTGCATTTTTGACTCAAGCGTTCTATGAAGGGCATCGATCAGACCGGATGAGCTAACCACTCACCAAACACAGGGGCTTCCTGTCGGCCTAACAAATGAATCGGTTTCCCAAACGCTTTGGCGAAATGAGGAAAGGCTGTGTCGACCCAGCCTGCCAAAGCCAGTGCCCGGGGATCGATATCTACAGGGACTGTGTGCTTGACCAGGGCTAAGGCCTCTGCCCCCAGGCGAGCGGCCAGCCAGGCAGCCAGACTATCAGAAGTGACGGACCAGCTTTCCGGGATGTCGGCGGCGCCAACACATAGGGAAGAAGGCAGCCAGACGGGGGTTCGGCCCCGTACCAACACCCTGGCGATGTCCTCCGGATCACTGGCAGGAATCAGACCAGGTTCGAGAGCGCACAGCATCAGTCCATACTGCTCCATGGCGAGCAAAGCCATGTGATGAGCTGCAGCGTCCGTAAACCCCCAGCGTGCCTGGGCGGCCCGTACCGCATCGGCGAAAGGGCCTCCTCCGGGCACCACCACGATGCGCCCGCCCGCCCGGGCCAGTACCTGTAACCAGTCTGCAAGCTCCGGCGCCTCATGCAGGTTGCCACCCAGCTTCACGACCCGGAGCATAGCTCACCGGCCTCCCCCCCTCCGTATTCCCTGACCAGACGCAACATGGCTGCCGCCTTGTCCAGGCACTCCTGGTATTCCTCGTCAGCCCGGGAATCTGCAACGATGCCACCACCGGCCCAGAAACGCAGTTGGCTATCGGAACTGACCATAGTACGAATGGCGATGTTGCTGTCCATGTCGCCGTTGAAACCCAACCAGCCCACCGCACCACAGTAAACCCCACGCCGATGGGGCTCCAACTCCTCGATAATCTCCATGGCCCGCAGCTTGGGCGCCCCGGTGATGGAGCCACCTGGAAAGGCGGCACGTAGCAGGGCCACAGCATCCACGCCATCGGCCAGATGGCCGGTGACGGTGCTGACCAAGTGGTGTACGGTGGCAAAGCTCTCGATTTCGAACAGCCGAGGCACAGCCACGGAGCTGGGTGTGCAGACCTTGCCCAGGTCGTTGCGCAGCAAGTCTACGATCATCAGATTCTCGGCCCGATCTTTTTCGCTGCGCTTGAGTTCCCTGGCCAGAGCCGAATCCGCCTCCGGAGCGGCGGCGCGCGGACGGGTGCCTTTGATGGGCTTGGTTTCCACCCGACCCTGTTTCACTTCCAGAAAACGTTCCGGCGATGAGGACAGGATTCGCGCGCCGGGATGGTTGAGATAGGCCGAATAGGGAGCCGGGTTGAGCCGACGCAGAGCCTGGTAGCCCAGCCAGTGATCGCCGGACACCGGGACGGAGAAACGTTGGGCCAGGTTAACCTGATAACAGTCGCCAGCAGCGATGTAGCGCTGGATGCGAGAAAACGCCTGCTGGTAGGCGCTCCGGTCGAAATTGATCGAAACCTCGCCGGTAACCCGGAACGGACACCGGAATTCTGGCAACGGCGGATCGGAAAACAAGGCGAGCAAGCCGTTCCAATCCGCTTCGGTACGGGGATCGCGGCCAGCGGCAACCAGCCAGCTCTCGCCCCGCTCGTGATCCACCACTGCGGCCCAATCGTAGAGACCCACTGCCATTTCCGGGATAGCTTCGGCGTCGCGGGATTTGGTTGGCAGGCGCTCGATGCGCCGGCCAAGGTCGTAGGCAAAGTAGCCGATGGCCCCACCGGCGAAGGGCAGCGGCGTGGGTTGGCCATCCGCCGCCAGATAATGACGTAGCAATTTAAAAGGATCGGCAGGAGAGAGGGTGACTTCGCCGAACCTGCGGATCTCGGTCATGCCGCCCCGTGTAACCAGAGTGGCATAAGGCCGCGCCGCCAGGATGTCCATGCGCCCAGCGGTGGAACGCGGACGGGCGCTGTCCAGGAACACAGCCCAGGGTTCGTCGGCAATGGCTTCGAACAGTTCGGCACTGTCCGGACGATAGGGGATCGACGTCAGGTACATAAAAAGCTCCTTTTGATCTTGTAGCATGCGGTGGTGAAATTCACCGGCATGAACGCAGCTACTTGCACTTTTTTTCTCCTGCCAGCAGCCAACCTACCGCCACCGCCGGCGCGCACCAGTCGACTTTCCCCGACATGGAATCCGCCGTCAACAGTTGTGAGAAATTCATGACCGGCCGTCCAAGCCGTGCCGCCAGCCGTTCTCCCAGGAACGCCCCGGTCCCGGCAATTACCAGAGGGGCATTCGGTTCCAGCAGTCCCCGGGACAGCACCTGCCGCGCAGCGCGGCTGATCCTCTCCAACTGGGCATTGGCGAACCAGGCTGCCAACTCGGCCCAGGCACCCTCCGGCAGGGCGCAGGCATCCCGGCCCATCATGCGGGCCAAGCGGGCACGGCTGGCTTCAGCTGTTTTGGGGCCGCCGTCCGCGCTGTCCTGCTGGTCGGCCGTCTCGGGCAACCAGCCCAGCACCCGGTAGACATCTGCACTGGTGGCGAAATGCTCCGCCATGAGGGGCGCCCAACGTCCGGCCACAGGGGCCTCGGCGGCCAAAGCCATGACTGGCGTGCGCACCACGCCAGTGTAGACCAGCTCACCGGCTACCAGACGGTCGCTGTCACTGGTGCTGAAGGTGGCCACCCCCCCGTCGCGTATCGGTATGATGTCAGTGGTGGTGCTGCCGATATCGACCAGTAGCCCGTCGTCCAAGCGCGTCGCCACCAGGTGGGCGGAGGCATGCCAGTTGGCGGAAGCCACCTGCTCTGCGTGCAGGCGAGTGGCGTCGGCATCAAGCCACCCCAGCGCGCCGCCATAGAAGCGCACCCGGTCGCTCCCCAAGCGTTGGCACAACACGTCCACCAGAGCATGTACACCTGACCGGCGGGTCTTGAACAGGTCAGTCATTTCGCCTGTCATGGTAACGGCATGCCAGGCCAGCGGCGTGCTCTCTGCCAGTATCCGGTCTATGGCCGCATGCAGGTGTTCCAGACCACGCCACAGGGGACAGGCCTCCTGCCAGACTCCGGATATCCGGTCATTCCCCTCTACCCGGGCTGCTTTCAGGTGCGCACCGCCCACATCCCAGCCCATCACGGTCTCCCCTGTTTCTTGAGCGATCGGCTCGACCAGCCGGGAGTCAGCATGCATGAGTCGTCTCCAGTTGAACCGCATGTATGCCGCGACAGGGTCGCATCTCGGGGAGTAACAACACCCGCTCTGCCGGATTGCAATCAAGCGCGACCCGTAACCCGGCATAGGATACAGTAGGACGTGGATTCACTTCCAAAACACAGGGGCCGGATGGCGTCTCGATAAGGTCAATCCCGACATAACCCCACAATCCGGGCAGGCTGGCCGTCACTTGTGCGGCCAAGCTTGCATAGACGCCATTCTCGTCGGCCAGAGCGTTAACTGTCACCCCGTCAAACCTGAATTGGTCATCTTGCAGGTCAATATGCTGACGGTTAACCGTCAGCAGCTGGGCGCGACCTTCGCAACATAACAGGGACAGGGAAAGCGCCTCGCCACCCACATAGGGCTGGAAGATAAAACCTTTTGATTCTTGCTGCATAGCCCAAGATTTGGCTTCATCCAGATGGGTAAAAAACAGCGTCTCTTGACATCCGGCGCCGTCGTCAGGCTTGGCTACCACCGCACCCTCAGCAATCATGAGAAACGGGGCGCTATAGGTCGGTACCACATTAATCCCGGCGGCGGCCAGATGCCTTGCCGTGCTGGCTTTGCTTGCTGTAATCCCTATCGCCGTTGGCAGGCAGCCAAGCAGCCGCTTGCCGGCACAGAGAATATCCCGGTTCAGGCATTCCAGTATGCCCGCTTCCTCCGGCGCCACAGGCCAAACCGCGTCCGCCATTGCCAGACAATGTCGAAAATCGCTGGCAAAACGCTCAGCATTGGTAGCCGTAACCACCAGATTCGGCAAATCCGGCCAATCCGGCAGGGCGAGACGATCATCGCGTAGCGTCATCACTTCCACCCCTTCAAGGGATATGAGATCATTCACCAACGCCTGCCAAATCAATTCTCCTTCCATCCAAAAGCTTGGGAGTGGTTGTCCGGCAAACCCGCCACCCGTAACGAATTCATAAACAAAAATCTTCATGCCTGCATCCTTACAGCTGATTCCGGTTCTGGACCTGATGGGCGGCCAAGTGGTACGCGCTCGCGCCGGACTCCGGGACGAGTACCTCCCCCTGCAATCCAGACTGTGCCAATCTAGCAGACCCGAAGCCGTGGTGGAGGGACTGCTCAGCCTGTTCCCATTTCGCCACTTGTACATAGCGGATCTGGATGCCATCCTCGGTCAGGGCAGCCACCAGACCACCCTGGAGTCCCTGCGCCGAGCCCATCCGGAGCTGGAATTCTGGGTGGATGCGGGCTTTGCCAATGTAGAGGCCGCCCGTATTTGGCAGAGCAAAGGACTGGGTCGGCCGGTATTGGGGAGCGAGAGCCTGTCCGAGGTACCAGCCCGCTCCGTATTCCCTGTCGGCGGTGTGCTTTCCCTGGATTTCCGGGGCGATGACTTCCTGGGGCCGACCGCCTTGGTACGGGAAGCCGGACACTGGCCATCGGACGTTATTGTCATGACCCTGGCGCGGGTAGGAATGAGCGAAGGGCCCGATCTGGCCAGGCTGGAGGAGCTGCGACGGTTGGCCCCGGCATGCCGCCTGTACGCAGCAGGAGGGGTGCGTCACGCAGCAGACCTGGTGGAACTGACCCAGGCCGGCGCCGCCGGCGTGCTGCTGGCTTCGGCTCTGCACGACGGGGCCATCAGCCGCACCGAGCTTGCCGCGCTTCGTGCCGGTATACCAGCACCAGGACCGGGGCGTTTCGTACAAGCTAAAATCCACTAGGTCGGGCATGAAATCGATGAGCGGCTCCCATATTGTGAAGTGGAACGCCGGGTCAACTCCGGCCCGACGCAATTCGGGGTATGGTGGCCGAAATGCACCACCACAAGGGCGCTTCTCACCCGCTTGCGATAGGTGTAGTGCGGGCAGCCCACGGCCGGCAATGGGATGATCTGACCAGCCACCGCCACGTGCCGTGCGCAGCGTCCGCAATGCAGCTTGCTGTACCTGGCGAGGTAATCGGTGAACCAGGGGACGGATTCGAACACCACGGCTTTGCTCACCGTGTCTTCCGGAGCCTCCAGGTGAAAGCGGGACCAGACGACTGCCATGACTTCCAGGCCGTCGAGCAGGCGTACGGCACCGGCCTGGGTCAGGCTGTGCAACAGGGGCGCACCCGCCGCCAGGAACTGCATAGCAAGCTCGTGGCCTCACAATAAAAATTCGCGCTGTCTCCTCGGCCTCATCTGTCAAGGCGAAGGGCAGGAACGGATAGCCGCCATACCGTGTGGTGGCATGGGCCAGATAAGTCGCATATTTCAAGCATTGTGTCGTTAGTGACACCCTGGCGGATAGCCAGGGGTCAACTAATGGAGGCGCCCTGGCGGATAGCCAGGGGCCAACCAGATAATGTTGCAGGATGCTTAACCGGCTATTCGCCCCGACCCGGTGGATACCGGGTACATCATGGCGAAGCCGGAAACCATAGGGAACGAGAGGTGCCATATCCCGCAACAATGGATCGAGGCAAACTGCTTTGCCTTTCACAAGGCAAAGCGAGCAGCCTTCGTCCCGTATCCCGCTGGCCAGATTCAAGCCTGCAAGAAACCTTCGTACTGTTTCGTCAGGCACAGTAGCAGGCATTAACGGAAGCCCAGCCATCATTTCAACTATCCCAACCCTTGCCCCAACAGCTCGATGGGCTTGGCGTAATGCAAGGCATATTTCTGGAGGATGTGAACACTACAAACGTAAAGATGCTTAATGTGGAGAGATACATCACTGTGGCTCCGCATTTCTGGCAACATAGTCCCTCCCTCTCCTTATCTTAGATGTGGGCTGCGAAGGGGTGGCCTGCGCTGCCCTTCTTGGCCACAACGTCCGCAGCCGTGGGTATGCCGGAAATGGCGTTCTTGATGGACTGCTTGGTGGCTTCGTAGTTGTAGTCCTGAATCTTGGCGTTGTCCGCCGCTTCCCAGTGGATGAACACGCCCACACAGATAAAGACATTGTCGGCTTCGTTGGCAGGAATGGTCCCATCTTCGACACAATCCGCTACTGCCATGGCCACGCCGCGCTGGGCCGGGCCGAACATCTGCACGGCTTGCGTTGCGCCCTTGATGGTGACTTTGTTGAACATCATGGTGTTGGGTTTGGTGGGCAGATTGGGCGCCACTATCGCCAGCAGGGAAGAATGACCCTCCTTGTTGTTGATCAGACCATTACAGAAGGCCATTTCTACAGCGCTGCCACGTGGCCCCATGATCAGGTCGATATGAGCCACTTCGTTGCCCTCACCCACCAGGGCCTCGCCCACCATTACGCGATCGATCTTTGCCATAATTAATTCTCTCCTTGAATTGCACAGACTCGGTTGGATTAGAGTGGCTCGCCAGCGCCGAGTCATTCGTTGGCTGACCACTTGTTTCAAGCCCTAACAGGCATTTCAAAATATCGAATATCCTGGACGCCTCCTTTGGGCTGGTTTGAAGACAATACTTCTTAACCGTGCGTCAGCCGGTCTGCCAGCCAGGTGGCCACGGTCAGATCAGCGCTGGTGCCGGGGTTGATCGAGGTCAATTTGAGCTCATGATCCAGCGCTTCCAGGTGGCTCCGAACATCGGCCCAATCGGAACAGCGCGCTATGTTTGCAATACAGGTCCGGGTCATTTGGCGAACCTGTTCGGCTGTATCCGGACCGTATTTGCGCAATACATGGCTATCAGGGAAGTCCGCCAGGTAACCGAGGTAAACAGTCGTCACTGCCTCTGCCTCGCCACCCCAGCGGGCTCGTCCCTGCCGCAGCCTGACCATGCCCATGCCGAAGATGTCGGCGTAAGTACTGGCATACTGGTGGGCGATGCGGTCCCACCGCGCAGCTTCCTGCATGGCAACTAACAGGGTTACCGTAGGCGTGGTGTGGACATCGTGGCGTGTAGGCTCACCCAGCCCGCCGGGTGCGGCCAGGCAGATGGCACGATAAACCCAATCCGCGTCTTCCTGAGTTAATCCGGACAAGCTGAGGTACAGGCGTTGAGCCAGTGTCTCACCCGGCAAGCGGTGCTGGGCGGCGTGTATGAGAGGGACGGCCAGCAGCACGATACCCAGGTTGGTATTGCATGCCACTGCTTGGCGAGTGGCCTCGATGGCGCGGTATACACGCTCTCCCACCCCCAGCATCCGGTCTGCCACGTGGGGCGCGGCTACCCGGGCACTAACCACGAAGTCCTGCGCGGTCATGCCGTGGCCAGGGGAATCCATGCTTACGTTACCGGGTTTGAAGGCGAGGACATCCAGTTCGCAGGCCGCCCGAAACGCATCCGAGGCGGCCAGAATATCGGGCTGCAGTGCCATGGGCGAATTCATGCGAAGTGCTCCTGGAGCGGCTTGATCACGTGTCGGTCAAGAAAGTCGTCCACCAGCATGCCGGCAATGTCCGCCTCCACCACGGACTGCAAGCCCAACCAGGCAGGAATGCTGTTTACCTCCAGCACAGTGAGGTGGCCTTCCCGGTCGCGAATCATATCGACTCCCGCGTAATCCATATCAAGTGCGTGGGTTGCTGCCTCGGCCAGACGGAACAGCATCGAATCCTCCGGGGCGGGCAGACAAGCGGCACCCTGAGCTACGTTGTTGATCCAGCCCGTCCCCCTGCGGGTCATGGCGGCCCGGCTGGTACCGCCGATGACCAGCACGCGGTAGTCCTCCCCTGCCCCCGCCTCCGCACCCACGTAACGCTGAAGGTAATATAGTCCCTGGTAATCCTCCACCGGGGGCAGGTCGCCGGGATGGGCCAAGCGCCGCAACCCTGTCCCTTGGGAGCCGAATAGGGGCTTAAGCACAAGTTCGTGACCTCGAGCCACTTCGCGCATCAGGAGCGCGCGGGCCTGCGTTTCCGACTCCAGTACCCAGGTAAGCGGTGTGGAGACGTCTGCCTGCTTCAGCAGCAGGCTGGTCATGGCCTTGTCCACGCTCTTCTCGATGGCCCGCGCCGAGTTGTAGACCGGTACGCCGATAGCCGGCAGCACATGCAGGAAATCCAGACGCAGGATCACTTGCTCCAGCGTGCCGCCGGGCACGCCGCGTACGAATACCCCGTCCGGCAAACGATCCTCGAAGCCCGGCAAGACCACGCCGCCGATGCCTTCTTCCAAGTCCACCCTGCAATCCATTAATGACAGATAAACTGCCTCGTAGCCCCGCGCCGCGAAGGCCTGTTTAAGACGCTTGCCGTGCCAGCCGGGGTCGTCAGTAAAAATTGCAATGCGCCCGTTCATGTAAAGGAACGCTCCAGCAAGTCTGCGTTGAGCTGTCCCGCCCGGAAACTGCGGCCGGTGGTCAGGCAGGTGACCGTTACCTGGGCAGGGGCGAACAACAGGGGATCTATCTTATAAAAGTCGTGGTCTGCCGCCTTGAACACCTGGGCAAAGGGCTGCCCATAGTCGGCGGAGGCCTCGCTGGGCAGGCGTCGGGCCAGATCCTCGGCGGCTGCCTGTTCGCCACTGACGAACAGGTGGACCCGGCTGCCAAACAGGATGGCGTCGTTGGTACGGCCCATGGCGGTGAGAAAGTCAGGCGCGGGCGGACAGACTGGTGCCGTGCCCATACCATCGACAATGTGATCCAGCGGGAAGCCGAGGAAATGAGCCTTGTGCAGAGCCACCTCCAGCACCCGGGCAACCACCTGCACGCTACCGGCCAGGCTGGAGGTGGGCGTCAGGATCAGGGTGAGACTTTCCGGCGGTATGCCACACTGGTCCGCGATCTTGTCCAGAAGAGGTAAAGGCGGCGTTTTGTCGGTTTCCAGCACCAGGCAAGTGGAAGCAGCCGTATCACGATAGCCCATTTCCCGGAACAGCTCTTCCTTATAGGCCAGGGCACGCCCGGGGCCTGAACCCATGGCGAAGAAGGATCCCTTGCCTTCGCCATGAACCAAGATCCAGCCCGCGTATTGGCTGCCCAGGCAGGCCAGCACTGGCTGGGCGGTTGAAACCGCCAATTCCCAAGCCCAGGCGGCGTCGGCTCCGGCGGGTACCAGGCTCACCCGTCCCAAGCCGCCCAGACATATCTCGGCAATGCGCCGGCCCGCCTCGATGCCGCCGGCAACCTGGATGCCCGCGTCCACGATGCGTACGCCGTTGTCCTGGCGAGCCACGGCTAGGCGCAACTGGGGTGCTTCTTCCACCAGGCGTTCTACCAGGGGCGCAGTGAGTTGGTTGATGC
Source organism: Sulfuriferula plumbiphila (assembly GCF_009938015.1). Lineage (NCBI taxonomy): Bacteria > Pseudomonadati > Pseudomonadota > Betaproteobacteria > Nitrosomonadales > Sulfuricellaceae > Sulfuriferula > Sulfuriferula plumbiphila. The sequence continues at coordinate 2,520,275 of NZ_AP021884.1, forward strand.
TGATAATCATGTCAGTCATTTTTCAGGCCACGGCTGCTTGGGTTTCGTGCCTTGGCGGGTGATCATTGTCGCCAGGACGGAAAACAGCCAACCGGTCGAGGATCGTTTGGCGCCGCTCCAGGGCTTGCTGCTCGACCTCGGTCACGTCCGCACCTTCGGCGTGGACTGTGCAGACCGGCTCACCCATCTGCATGACGCAGCCCACTTGGGGCAGATCCGCGCTCCAGTTCGGCCAGGGGAAGGAAGCAGGCACACACATTGTGGTTTCCGCATAAGTCACTGCCACCGCCATGGCGCCCTCGGGCTGCGGCAGCCCCACTGGTAGCCGACCGAGGCAGGCCTGCATGTGGAGATCAAACAAGGGCGGTACGGGTGGCACATCCCATAGCTCAAGCGTGGCGGTAGGCCGAGGGTTGAGTTCCAGTAGCGTCCATCCCGTGTCCGTGATGATGAAATCCAGGCCATTCAGACCTTTGAGACCGAGGTTGCAGGTCAGGGCTCGGGCTGCGTCCACCACTGCCTCGCCAATCAGGGCCGGAGCCTGAACCTGGCGTATGGCGCCGGCATAGCTCCAAGGGCCGGGCGCCTGAGGTGGAGTCAGAAGGGCGCGGTTGAATCCCACCGGGCAAACCCCGTGTCCGTTGGCCAGAAACAGCAGTGACCAGTTCTCACCCGACACGGCGCGTTGGAAATAGCGGCCCGCTTCATCGCCGGTTTGGGTCGATGCCGAACGTACATGAGTTCCGCCGCTGGCACCGGCTTTCTTGCTTAGCCAGCCGACATGAGGAGTCGGGCGTTGCGCTCTCACTTGTGGATGGGGAATGCCGAGCTGATCCAGCAGGGCAAAGAATCTGGTCGGGTTCGCCACAGTTTCCAGCACCGCGGGGGTATTGCCCAACAGTGGCCGGCTCTCGGCCAGGCGCCGCAACAGATCCGGCCGGGCTTCGAAGCCCGAGCCATATACCAGCCCGAGACAGCGATCTTTGGGGCAGATCGCCTCTGCCGCCGCCAGCATGGCCGCCGGTTGCACATTCCAGTCAGGGTCCAGGGGTACCCGGGCCCATTCCCGGGCGAGACTGCAGGTATCCCGGTCGGCAAACGCATCCACTCCGACGGCGCGCCGGCCTGAACGAGCCGCCGCCTGTGCCAGAATGCGCCCGGATAGAGAAACAATAAGAAAAGCTTTATCGGGCATGCCGGCAGGCCTCTTCCAGACAGTCGGCAAAACCCAGATACAAGGGACTGTCAGCTCCCCGCATCGCTTGTAATAAAGCTTGTTGAACCTTGTATTTGACGTTACCGATAGCCAAAGGGCCAATACCCACGGCCCGGCCAGAGCCGGCAGAAAGATGTGCGGCATCGTCCATGACACCGATACCCGCCACACCGGCAGGTGGCACAGCATTGATGTCCGCTGCCACCAGCAGTTTGGAAGCCAAAGCAAGATGTTCAGCGGAGAGCACCTGCACCCCGGCCTTGGCGGTGGCGAGGATAATTTCTGCGTCAGCCAGTAACGCCACTTTACTTATCTCGGAATGGGTGTCAGCCGGGCGCACGACTATGCCGAAACGGGCATTGATGGTCTCGGTAACAGCCACAGCCCGAGCCAGGCCGTCATGGCTAGTGATGGTGACCTCGGCCCCCGCTTGCGCCGCCAACACCGCCACAATCTTGCCCACCGGGCCGGTACCTCCGAATACCACCACCTGGCGACCTGTCAAGCTTAAACCGTGAACCTTAGCCAAGGATTGTTCCACCTTGGCCAGCATGGCCGCTGCCGTAGTGTAGGCGCCGCTGGGGTCAGCGAAGACGGAAACCTGGAAGGGCGGCACCATAGCCTTGCGAGCCGCATCCAGCATGTCAGTAGCGAGCACTGCATCGCGTCCGCCGATGAAAATGCCCGTATGCTTCACCCCCTTAGCCCCCCTGGAAAAGATGACATCCTGGGTAAAATTGGCTATCTCTTCCAAGCCTACGCCCGCATAGGGAATCACCGCATCCCAGCCGGCATCGTAGGCCATGTTCACATCGAAGGGGCTGACACGTTCGCCCGGTGTGGCGAAGTGCAGTAAATAGGGTTTCTCCATCGTTATCCTCGTAATTCTGTTTTTGATTTTTTATTTGGCTTGCGCCAGGGCCTGGTGAGCTTCGGTGCGTATTTCCGCCCCCCGGTTTCGCCCGGCACAAACCATAAATTCCAGGTTGTCTGCGGCAAATTCGGTACGCGCCGACCGGGCCAAGGCATGAGCCGACATTTCGGACTCCGCCAGCACGAAGCCGGTTGGCCCCCAGGAGCTCTGCCCCACTCCAGCAGCGCCGTTGCGCCCGAACCACTTAAGGGCACGCGCCACCCGGGGACTGGCAAAACGTCCACCTTGAGCAGGCGCGAAATGGTCGCCCACCACTTCCTGGATTGTGCTGACAGCGACCCCGAAGCCAGCGATATCCCATTCCGCCAAGGCAGGCATGGCCTGCATCAGAGCCAGACGACACAGGCGACCAGCACTGGCTTCCGGAAAGTTTGGCAAGGCGGCGAAGGCTTGTTTTTCCTGTTCGCCGTGCAATCCCGTGTAGGTGCGGTCGAACACCAAAACCAGACGCCAGTGAGCCGGAAATTCCAGGCGGGAAATCACTGTGGGTGGCGCATCTTGTCCGCCCCGGCCGCCATCCACGACGAATCCGCCGTGCTCGAACAGGCCAAGCCCGATACCGGAACGCCCACCCCGGTTCATAGCCGTGGCCATGTCGCGCAAGGGCCATTCCACTCCATAGAGACGGGACAGTGCAGTTCCCACCGCCAGAGCCAGCTGGGTGCCTGATCCCAAGCCTGCATGTTCGGGGATTGCTTGCTGTACCTGCAGGCGTGCCCCCCCTTTGATGCCCATGCTGACCAAGGCCTGGCGCGCGAAAGCCTGGGCGCGTTCAGCCTGGGGGCCCTGAGCGGATATCCGATCGTCCGGATGAGCCGTGACCGTGGTGGCCAATTCCTCGATCGCCAGACCCAGGCTACCGAAGCGCCTCCCCAAGCTGCCGTTGAGGTCGAGGAATCCCATGTGCAGTCGTGCTGGAGCTCGTACGGTTGCGCTTAGATAGGCTGTAGGGGACATATTTTTAAAAATTGGATCATTAATTTGTCACCAGATTAGCAATCTCCATGCCATAAAAAAACGCATATCAATCAGCCTGCTAGTACCCATACATCGTGCAGAAGTGTGACACACTGTCCCATCGATCACCCCGCGCGTGGTACATCCAGGGTCGCATAACCACACTCACGGATGTCAGGAAAATATTTGATTCGCCAGACATAATCCAAGAGATCCCAATGGATTCCAATGGATTCCATGCATGGCATGAAAAATGCTTATATTGCAGCACCCCTCCTGTTAAAATCCTTTATCCGATGTCTGATACCTTTGTCTGTTGCCCATTCTGTGGCTTGCTTTGCGATGATCTGACTATCGCCCTTAACAAGGGTCAGGCACAGATCGAAAGTGCGGGCTGTGCCCGCGCTGTCAAACTGTTTGTTGTTCCCAGGCAGAGTCAGGCTCTGGTCGCCGGCCAGGCAGTCGACTTGGCCGCTGCCTATCGCGCTGCGGCCGCCATCCTCACGCGTTCGCAGCACCCTTTGATGGGCGGCCTGGCCTGCGATGTCACAGGCCATCGCGCAGCCTTGGCTCTGGCGGAGAAAGTTGGCGGCGTAGTCGACCACATGAATGGGCAGGCTCAGTTCCGCAACTGGCTGCCCTTCCAGGACGGCGGCTGGATGACCACCACACTGTCCGAAGTGCGCAACCGGGCTGATCTGATCGTGTTAGCCGGCACCGATACCTCCCGTTTTCCCCGTTTTTTCGAGCGTTGCCTGACACCCGAGTCCCAGTTTGGCGAGCTGCATCGGCAGATCATCGCTTTGGGAACCAATCTTCCCTTGATCCCGGGACGCCCCACCGATACAGACCTCGCCATTCCCATTCAGAATGAGCGCCTGGGTGAGTTGTTCGCGGCTTTGCGCGCTCGCTTAGCTGGACACCGGCTAGACGCTCCCGATATTGCCGGCGTACCGCTGGCGCAAATCGATGCCCTGTTGGTTGCCCTGCATGCCGCCCGCTATGGTGTGCTGGTATGGAATGCGGCAGAGCTGGATTTTCCCAACGCCGACCTGGCCATCCAGGCCATGGTGAATCTGATCAAGGACCTCAACCGCACTACCCGCTGGTCCGGCCTGCCCTTAGGCGGCAACGACGGGGACACTTCCGCCGCCCAGGTCTGCACCTGGCAGGCGGGCTATCCCCTGCGCACCACGTTCGAGGCCAGTGGCCCCCATTACGAACCCATGCTCTACGCGACGGATGCCCTCCTGGAAAGCGGCGATGTGGATGCCCTGGTTTGGATATCCGCCTTCGACCCTGAACGCACCCCTCCAACCGCAAATTGCCCCACCATCGTCTTGGGACGCCCCGACATGATCTTCACCCGCCCACCGGATGTCTTTATTCCGGTCGCGGTACCGGGCGTGCAACACACCGGCTTCCTGCACCGCATGGACGCGGTGGTGGCCCTGCCTCTGAGCGCGCCGGCCCCTGCCGACCTGCCCAGCGTAGCCCAGGCCCTGGTGGCCATCCAACAGAAATTGAACCATGCTGCGGCTTAAAGGCGGACGCCTGTACGACCCCGCCCATGGCATCGACGGTCAGGTGGGGGACCTCTATGTCGAGGACGGCCGCATCGTTGCCGATCCAGGCCCCGATGCCGTCATCCACCAGGAAATCGACTTGACGAACCGGGTGGTGATGGCCGGTGCCATCGACCTGCATACCCACATCGGCGGCGGCAAGGTGAACATCGCCCGTGCCCTGCTGCCGGAAGACCACCGATTCGACCCGGCGCCCGCCACGGACCTCATGCACGCTGGTTGTGGCCACGCCGCGCCCTCTACCTGGACCACCGGTTATCGCTATGCGGAGATGGGCTATACCGCCTGTTTCGAGCCGGCTATGCTACCTTCCAACGCGCGCCACGCCCATCTGGAAATGGGCGACATCCCCATGGTGGACAAAGGTGCCTACGCCATGCTGGGCAGCGACGATTTCTTCCTGCGCCTGTTGGCCACCGGCGCCGACCAGCGTTTGGTCAACGACTATGTGGGCTGGACCTTGGACAGCAGCCAAGCCATGGCCATCAAGGTGGTGAATCCGGGTGGCATTTCCGCTTTCAAGTTCAATGCCCGCAACCTGGACCTGGACGAGGCTCACCCCTACTATAGCGTAACGCCGCGGCAGGTGATCCAGACCCTGGCCCGGGCCGTGCACGACTTGGGCGTGGCCCACCCGCTCCATGTGCATGCCAGTAATCTGGGCATCCCCGGCAACGCCGATACCACGCTGGCCACCATGGCGGCGGCAGAGGGCCTGCCCATCCACATCACTCACATCCAGTTCCACAGCTACGGTATGGAAGGCGAGCGCAAGTTTTCTTCCGAAGCCGAGCGCATCGCCGACGCCATCAACCACATGGGCAACGTGAGCGCGGACGTGGGGCAGATTCTTTTTGGACAAACTGTCACCGCCTCTGGCGATACCATGATCCAGCACCGCAACCGCCGTCATGCCAGCCCGGACAAATGGGTATGTATGGATATCGAATGCGACGCGGGTTGCGGCGTGGTACCCTTCAAGTATCGCGACAAGAACTTCGTCAACGCCCTGCAATGGGCCATCGGCCTGGAACTGTTCCTGCGGGTGACCGACCCATGGCGCATCTTCCTCACCACCGACCACCCCAACGGGGCGCCCTTCACCAGCTACCCGCATCTGATCCGTCTGCTCATGGATCGGAATTTCCGCAATTCAAAATTGGACGAGATCAACCCGGAAGCCGCTGCCCACAGCCAGCTGCGGCAACTGGCACGGGAATACGACCTGTACGAGATCGCCATCATGACGCGCGCTGCGCCGGCCCGCTCCCTGGGCCTTTCCGACCGGGGCCACCTGGGCGTTGGCGCTGCAGCCGACATCGTGGTCTATCGGGACGATACCGACCGGGAGGTGATGTTCGCCAAACCCGAGTACGTGTTCAAGGATGGCCGTCTGATCGTGCGTGATGGCCGTGTGGTGGAGGTGGTCAACGGCGCGGTCCATGTGGTTAAACCCGAATACGACAAGGGCATCGAAAAGCCCCTGAAGGACTATTTCGATCGTTACATGACGGTGAAGATGGAACACATAAAAGTAAGCGACGACGAAATATGCAGCTGCGGCGCCAGCAGGCTCATTCCTCACAAGTGCTCGGTGAGCAGCTCATGATCCATAACGGCGTCCTCATCGACGACACCTATGCCGAGGCCTTCGGCATGAAGGCCACCCGCATCATCATCACGGCGGACAACCTCACCTGGGCGAAAAACGCCGCCAACGCCGCCTTCGGCTTCGCCACCTCGGTCATCGCCTGCGGTTGCGAGGCGGGCATCGAGCGGGAACTCGCGCCGGACGAGACACCGGATGGCCGACCCGGTGTGGCCGGCCTGCTGTTCGCGATGTCAACAAAAGAACTCGCCAAGCAGTTGGAGCGCCGTATTGGCCAAGGCGTGCTCACCTGCCCCAGTACCGCCGTGTTCGCCGGCTGCGACAGTGAGGAAAAACTTCCCCTGGGCAAGAACCTGCGCTATTTCGGGGACGGCTGGCAAATATCCAAGGTCATCGCCGGTCGCCGCTACTGGCGCATCCCGGTGATGGACGGGGAATTCCTGGCCGAGGAAAGCACAGGCCTGCTGCGTTCCGTGGGCGGCGGCAACTTCTTGGTGCTGGCGCGTTCACGTTGTCAGGCACTAAGCGCGTGCGAAGCGGCTGTGCTGGCCATCGCCAAGGTACCGGGTGTCATCACGCCCTTCCCCGGTGGCGTGGTTCGCTCCGGCTCAAAAATAGGTTCCAAGTACAAGGCTTTGCCCGCCTCCACCAACGATGCCTTCTGTCCCACCCTGCGTGGCGTCACGGAATCCGAACTGTCACCAGAGGTGGAGGCTGTGCTGGAAATCGTCATCGACGGGTTGTCCGATGCCGATATGCACGCCGCCATGAAAGCGGGCCTGGAGGCAATTTGCGAGATTGGCGCGGCGGGTGGCATCGTGCGCCTGTCCGCTGGCAACTATGGCGGCAAATTGGGGCAATTCCACTATCGTCTGCGGGAGATACTGGCATGAGCGCCCTGACCCTGACCTTGCGTGCGGCGCCTCAAGGCCGGGTGGATATGAGCGGCGTTTTGCCGGCGGCCCTGGCAGGGCTTTCCGTCGCCGCGATCGCCGCCCTGCCTTTGATCATGAATGGCCGACCGGTGGCTTTGGGCGAGCTGTTCGATGTGGCACCAGGAGAGGCGAACCGACTCGTGATCTGCACCGCCACCAATTGCCTGGATTACCTGGGCAAGGGCATGACCGCCGGGACGATTACCGTGGAAGGTCCGGCCGGTCATTACACCGGCCAGAACCTGTGTGGCGGTAAACTCGTTGTCCGTGGCCATGCCGGTCAATTCGCCGCCAGCGGCATGAAGGGGGGCCTGCTGCACATCGTCGGCAACGCTGGCGACTGGCTCGGTGCCGCGCTGATTGGCGACCGGGCCGGCATGGCCGGTGGCGTGGTAGCGGTGGAAGGCGATGTAGGTGACCGCGCCGGTGACAGGATGCGACGCGGTTTGATCCTGGTCCGTGGCCGCGCCGGTGACGCCTGCGCGACGCGGCTTCTGGCCGGCACCTTGGTTGTAGCCGGAGGGTGCGGCGACCAGCCCGGTTTCGGCCTGCGCCGTGGCAGCCTGATCCTCGGCCACGCCCCGGCTACCCTGCCGACGACATTCAACCACGCCGGCGTTGTGGATCTGCCCTATCTGGACCTGTTGCGTCGCCACGCCGCGGGCATCCTGCCCGGCGTGGTTCCCGCCCTGTCGCGCGTGCGTCGCTATGTGGGCGACCTGACTTGCGGCGGCAAGGGAGAAATCCTGGTGGCAACATGAAGTTGATTTTTCTACGCCACGGCGAATCCGAATACAACCTGCTCGGCCGCTGCAACGCCGACCCGGTCGTGGCGGTACCCCTGACACCGCTCGGCCGCCGCCAGGCCGAGGCGGCGGCCGGGCGGCTGCGTGACCTGCCGATTCGGCGAATGTACGTCTCGCGTTTGCAACGCGCCCAGGAAACAGCAGCCATCGTCAATGCGAGCCACGGTGCCCGTATCCACGTGGATACCCGCCTGGACGACCGCAATACTGGCTTCGAAGGCCTACAGGTAAAGGATTATCTGCGCGCCATGCGTGGCGCGCCCGACCCTTACGGCTGGAAGGCGCCGACGGGCGAGTCCTATCGGGAAATGGTGGCGCGGGCGCATGCCTTTCTGGAGGACCTTTCCCGGCTGGATGAACCAGCGGTACTGGTGGTGACGCATCACGAAGTGCTGCAGGCCGTGGCGGGACACTTCCAGGGTCTGAGTCTAACGCAGATGTGGCAGGTATGGGTTGGCAACGGCGAAATTCTGGAATTTGGATCGGGCTGAGGGATGTTCGTCTGCAATCGATTCCATTTCACATTGGAGCACCCGCTGGTGATGGGCATCGTCAATGTCACACCCGATTCCTTCTCCGATGGCGGCAGTTTCGCCGCCGCCGAACGGGCTATCGAACATGGCCTGCGCTTGCGAGAGGAGGGGGCGGACATTCTTGATGTCGGTGGCGAATCCACGCGTCCCGGAGCCACGCCAGTTGAGGTTCAGCTGGAACTGGACCGGGTACTGCCGGTGTTGGCCGGCCTGCTGGAGTGCGGGGCCGCCCTGTCGGTCGATACCATGAAACCCCAGGTCATGGCGGCCGTGTTGATGGCTGGTGCGGACATGATTAACGATGTGAATGCCTTGTCTGCCCCCGGCGCACTGGAGGCGGTAGCCGCCTCGGACTGCGGCGTCTGCCTGATGCACATGCAGGGCAGTCCCCGCACCATGCAGGCCGCACCCCAATACCACAACGTGGTGGCGGAGGTGCTGGACTATCTGCGTGCCCGCATCGTGGTGGCGGAGCACGCAGGCATAGTCCGGGAGCGCCTGGTAGTGGATCCTGGTTTCGGTTTCGGCAAGACCTCCGCCCATGATCTCTCCCTGTTCAGGCACCTGGATCATTTCGCTGAACTGGCTCCACTGCTTATAGGGGTATCGCGCAAGTCTCTGTTCGGCGTGCTCACGGAGCGGCCGCTACAGGAACGGCTGGTGGGCAGTGTCACCGCGGCCATGTTGGCGGCGATGAAAGGGGCGGCCATCCTGCGTGTCCACGACGTCGCGGCGACGGTGCACGCCTTAAAAGTCATGCACACACTCGCTGCTGAACAATAAGTTTCCCGCCATAACGTACGAGTATCGCAAAGCGTAACCGAATCCACCCTTTCCTGTTTAATGTTTAACCTGATGTTCGCTTCCCTAGCCCATGCGGCCGAGGTCGAGGTAGAAAACGCCTGGATCCGTGCCCCTGAGTATTGCTCTTTTTTCTCAAGGCCGCTCTTAATGATGATATGGCTTCTCTTGGTTTCCCTTGGCGCCGGCATTCTGATTGGCGCCGTTGGTATCGGAGGAATCCTTCTGATTCCCGCACTCAACGTTCTAGGGGGGCTAACAATCCACCAGGCAATGGCAACCGCCTTATTTACCTTTATTTTTACCGGTGCCATAGGCACCTTTTCGTTTCAGCGCCGCGGAAGTATCGACTGGAGCATTACTGCGCCGCTGTGCCTTGGCGCAGCAATTTTTGGATTTCTGGGCGCTTGGGCGAATGCGAAAATCGATGCGTACATACTTTCCCTAATCCTGTCGTCAATTATCATTTTTGCCGGCATTTACACTATTTCCACTCACAGCCTGGCAAGACCGGCCATTCTCCAAGGCCGGCCGGGGCTGCAGCAGGCCTTCTTGGTTGGCATAGGTGCCGTTGTGGGTTTCGGCTCAGGCCTGACTGGGGTGGGGGGTCCTGCTTTATCTGTTCCCATGATGATTTTGTTTGGGTTCTCCCCACTGACCACAATAGGCGCAAGCCAGGTAATTCAGATCCTCGCCGGAATCTCGGGAACGGCAGGGAATATGCAGTACGGCTCAATCAATTTCAATCTCGTAACCATCTTAACTATTTTCGAGGTCATAGGGGTCCAAATCGGCGTGCGGATCGTACACGCCGTGAACGCTCAATCTCTGCGCCGCTACGTAGGCGTACTGTGCATTCTTGTTGGCGCGGGACTCATGATGCGTGCATTAGGACTCTTTTAGAGTCAATCAGCGTTCAAACAAGAACGCCGGCGCCCAAGCAGTCTGTTGAAAAAACTGATTAGCAAGCCCTTCCCCCGCCGCCTCCCATCAAGGGGTCGGTGGGGTTAACAGCCTGGATCCTAAACCGCTCATCTGGACAGCCCAAGCCACTGACATCCTCGCAAAAGTCACTCGCGCTCAGACCAGGCTTCATTAAGAGATAATCCGTTTGACGCACTACACCAGAACACCAGGATTTTACGAAATTGTCTGGTAATAGAAATTCTGCTGGTGATTGACCTGCGCGAAAGAAGAACCGGCGTTCAGCGATCAATCCCATGTATTGCGCAATGAACACTGCGCACAGAAAGCTGGCCGAGGTGGTCCCCATCAACAATTTGTTTCGGGTACCCTATTCCCCTCATCTGCCTCGGCTTATCGGGCTGCCGTGCACAGTCGTTTTTGATGTGGCAAAGGTGATGCGCGCCCGCGGTGTGTCTTAAGACAGGAGACGCGCCGTGTCGAGGGGGAAATTCACCCTTCACAAATCTGATCGCTCTTTTGCACCGTTAGGTCGGCAATACCAGCTGAAGCCATGCTTCTCGAAGCCAAGCGATTCATAGAATTTATGCGCCCCTTCTCGTTTCAGATGGCTCGATAAGGCGAGCTTGTAACAGCCTCTTTTTTTACAGCACGCCATCGCGAACCGCATCATCTTTTTTCCGATTCCTTTTCCTTGCCAATCGTCGGAAACGACAACATCTTCGACAATTCCAAAAGGCTTGCCGCCGTGCGCCAGGCTATCGATTATGATCAACGCGAAAGTACCGGCAATTACTCCGGCAGATTCAGCAATATAGACACGATAATCAGGATATTCCCGGTAGAGCAAAAATCGCAGCCGCGCTTTATCCAATGAAAGTTTTTTTGCAGGTCCGAATTCGAGCAGCATATAAAGCTCAAGCAGCCGAGGCAGATCGGACAATACCGCTTCTCTAATGACGATTTTCATTCCGCTGGCAACGCCTCACCTTCCAAAACCGAATACCTCAGTCGCTGCCAAAAATGACAGTGTGGGTATACCTGGATTTAACAGAAACGTTCACATCGATCCGAATATGCGACCCTGGTTTTCGCCTGCCTTCCTCCTTGGAGCCAATCTCCCAAGAAACGTCTGAACAGGTCGGACTACCCCGTCATATTCGCAAAAAGTTCGATGACACAGCAGACTTGAAAGCCCGCCCCGGGCGCGGTTCCGCCGCCTCTTTAAATCTCAAGCTTAAGCACCCGTTTTGCATTCTGATAGAGCACCTGGTCCAGAACTTCCTCTCTGAAGCCCAGCTCCCTGTAGTCCTCCAGTGATTGCCCCATTGCACGGAAAGGATATGAACTGCCGAACATCAGCTGGTCCTTCATGAAACCGTTTGCGGCCTCGACATAAAGGTTTCCGCCCGGAAGGAAGATGTACATGTCGGGTACGAGGTAAACGTTCTCATAGCGGAAGGCGACCCCTATTATTTCATTCACATACGGATAAAATCCGTGGTAGCAAACGATCGACAGATTTGGGAATGCGCGTGCAATCCGGCCCACTGGGGCGGGGTCGGTCAGTTCGAGACTGGGGGATGTCGGCCCCGACATGATGCAAACAGGAACGCCCAGCTGGTCACAGGCGTCGTAGATCGGATACAGCAGCGGATCGTCGGCCTTCATGGGAGTGCTGGCAAACCCGGGTTCCAGATTAATGCCCTTCAGCCCCAGTGTCTTGATAGCCCGCTCTACTTCGGTAGCCGAACCATTAATGCCCACTGAGCCAATACCAACGAGCTCCTTGTGTCCTCCGGTTATTTCACTGATCTGATCGTTGGAATGTCTGATCCCTGGAGTGTCGCGGCCCACCACCACGGCTGCCGTTATACCGGTTTCACGGATCTCCTCCACAAATCCCGCAACGGTCTTCGACCGGGTAAAGTGCTCATCATCTTTTGAGCCCACCCGCCGGTTTAGCCATTTAACAACCTCATATTCCTTCGTACCAGGCGTTGCGCCATAAAAATCGTGCAGGAATGAAGGCCTGCTGCGCATATCTATTACTTTTTTTACTTTTCCTATTACTTTCTTTACCATTTCCAAATCTCCCTATCTTAAAAAATCCGGTTCAGTGTCATAACCAGTGTCAACTTGCTTCAATGGCAACGCGCGAGGCGCGATGTCTCTTACCTACTTCTACCCAACTTTTCTGGAAAAAATTACTCAATGGCTGCTTAGTACTTAATACCTGTTTAATGCTGGCATGCAGGCTCCTCGTTCCTGCTGCGCTAATTGACGGAAACGTATTACCTCCCAATCAATTGGAGTCGACATGACAACCGCAGCTCCCGTCAAGTCCAGGGCTTTGCGTTGACGCCACAGATTGGCGACATTAATCTGGTGGCGCATCTCTTCCCGGTCGTCTTGTTATGTTCTTGCGCCGATGGCGACATGGAAAATACCTGCACCAATGAACAGAATCATGCTTGCAGCCATGAACACATAGGCAATAACATTCCACCGCCTGACACTGGGTTCCGATGCTGTGCCTCGTGCCTGACACCACGAAGCAAGCACAGCGCAAACCCCGCCAAGAACCGCGAGGATAACTATCGTTGTACGGCTGAATAACCAATCCATCATAGCGACTCAATATCACACTCTTTGCTTAACTACCCGGGCCAGTCTTGTCCGCGCGTCTTGAATAGGCTTCAACGAAATCAGTTGCTGCCTTACTTCCGCCCGCAAACGATTTCATCGCTTCCTCGTGCAGCAGGGACAAGGCTTCCGTCTTCACTTCATTCGCACGCTTACTGTCAAACACGAAAGCCAACCGTCTCGGCCGGGGCAAGTCGACTTCAATCGTAGCCCGGACCTGTCCGGGAATATTGGTCATGATCAGCAAGCGGTCAGCCAGGAAGATCGCCTCATCAATATCCGTCGTAACAAAGAAATTGGTTCTCCGCGACTCCTCGTAGAGTCCTGCGTAATATTCCCACATCAACTCCTTGGACATACAATCCAGGCCACGAAATGGTTCATCAAGAATCATGACTTCGGGGTCATTGATCATTGCACGGGCTAGTTCAGCACGGCGCTGCATGCCGCCAGAGAGCTGCGGCGGATATTTATTCCGGAACGCTGTTAAACCCACCTTTTCAAGCAGAAATTTGGCCAGGTCACGGGCTTGTTGCGTATCCTCGCCGCGCGCTCTGGGTCCATACATTATGTTGTCATAGGTTGTCATCCACGGAAACAAGGCAGATTCCTGGAACACAACCAGGCGATCTCGATCAGGGCCGGTTATTGGCTTTCCATTTATTTTAATACTGCCGGTCGTAGGCTTTTCAAACCCGGCCAGAAGTCGTATCAACGTACTTTTACCGCAGCCCGATGGGCCAATCATCACGGTAAGTTTGTTGCGCTCGATGGTAAATGAGCAGTCCTTGACTACTTCCTTCGTAAACAGCCCAGCACCATATGACTTGCTGACATTGCTTACCGTGATTTCACCGGCACTGACCTGCGGCCTCAGGCTAGCCGATGAATCAGACAGATCATGGGAGATATTTGTCATATTCATATCCTTTATCGTTTCTTCAACCAGGGTGTGACGAAGCCGCCGAGCGCACGCAAGGTCGCGCTACAAAGATAACCAGCAACGCCGATGCTGATCATGCCCACAACAATCTGTGCGTAGGAACCGCCCACATAGGAGTTCCAGATAAAAAAGCCGAGCCCACCGCCTGATCCGCCCGCCTGGCTGCCGCCACCCGAAATCATTTCCGCTGCGACCACCACCTCCCAGGTAATCCCCATGCCTACTGCAGCTCCGACGACAATCGAAGGTAGTGTTGCGGGAAAAACGACACGGCGGAAAATATCCCACTGCGAGGCTCCCATTGCTTGAGCCGATTGAAAATACCGGATGTCGATCGATTTTGCGCCACCCAGCACATTGATCACGACAGTAAAAAACGCACCGAGAAAGGTAACAAAGGTGATGGACAATTCCTGCGTCGGCCAAAAGATGATCGATGCGGGGACCCAAGCCAGCGGCGGGATCGGACGCAATAGCTCAAAGGACGGGAAGGCCAGACTTCTAAACGTTTTGCTTACTGCCATGAGCAGGCCGAAGGGAATACCAATCAACATGGCAACAAGGAATCCCGTCAAAACCCGGATCAGGCTCATATACCAGCTTTGCCAATATCCCGAATCGCCAACCAGTCCGATCCATGCTTTGAGTACAGCGGTTGGAGCGGGCACCTGACCAATCCATGGCAGAGCAAAGCCTAGCCACTGCTTGGACTGCGAGCCCGCTTCCCATAGCACCAGAAACGCGACAATGCCGACAATTCCGCGCAGGGTAGAGCGGCTAAATAGTGTTTTTTTAAATCTGTTGAGGTTCATGTTCGCCTACCCTTCTTTTTCGCCTGCTGCAAAAGACTTCTTGGCTTCTTCATGCACGAGCTCTATGACTTCATCCATCAGTTCGCGATACCGTGCGCTGGTCAGTACGCTGTAATCGCGTGGATGAGGGATGTCGATGTCAAGAATCTTCTTTGGCTTGCAAGGCCGCGAAGACATGATGACTACTCGGTGGCCGAGAAAAATCGCTTCTTCCAAATCGTGGGTGATAAAGAAAATGGTGACCTTGTTCTTGTAGTAAATTTCCAGCAATGCCTCATGCATTACCGACTTGGTAAGCGAGTCGAGTGCGCGGTAAGGCTCATCGAACAACAGCACCTTGGGGTCGTTCATCAATGCCCGGACAATTTCCACCCGGCGGCGCAAACCGGAGGAAACTTCGCCCGGATAATTGTTTTCGGTGCCACCCAGTCCGGCATCAGCCATCATGTTGCGGGCTTTTTCATAGATTTCTTTTTTGCTCATCTTGCCTTGCATCAGAGGGCCGAAAGCAATGTTTTCCAGGTTGGTTTTCCACGGGAACAGTGCGCCGTTCTGAAACACCACAATGCGGTCTGAGCCCGGCTCTGCCATGGGTTTATCCGGGCCACACAAGAGCTTGTCATCGAGGTAAATCTTGCCGGATGTAATACTGTGAAACCCGGCAATCGCATTCAACAAAGTGGTTTTCCCGCAACCGGATGGCCCTACAATCATGCAGATTTCTCCTGCCGAGATATCCAGCGAACAATGATCCACCGCCATCACTGCGGCGCCTTCCGGGTCATAGATTTTGACGACATCCTCGATCCGGATTGCGCCCTGCGATATGGCTTTTTCCGACTTTGCGCTTGTTTCCAGTACATAGCTCATCAACGGCCTCCCAAGGCAAGTTCACGTACCCGCCACTGCATCATGTAATCACCGATCATGCGCACCAGGGCGCTGGTGGAATAGCCAACCGCGCCAAGGGTGATCATGCCGATCACGATCGTCGGATAGCGAACCATCGTATAGGATGTATTGATCAGATAGCCAAGCCCGAACTGGCCGGAAACCATTTCTCCCGCCACCAGTGAAAACCAGGCGACACCGACGGATATTTGCAGGCCGGTAAAAATGAACGGCATGGCGCCCGGCACAATCACTTCCCTGAAGGATTGCCACCGACTCGCACCCAGGCATGAGGCCGCCCGAATATAGGACTCGTCGATAGAATCGACGCCGAGCATGGTATTCAGGGCGGTGGCGAAAAAAGAAGCGAGAAAAGTAAGAAAAATGACCGGGGTTTCGGAGCCGCTGAACATCAAGATTGCCAATGGCACCCACGCGAGAACAGGGATGGGACGCAGGGTTTCAAAAAGAGGAAAGATGTATTCGCGAAACTTCTTGGACCAGCCCAAAAACAATCCGAGCGGCACACCTAAAAGTGTTGCCAGGAAAAACGCAATCCCCACACGGCGAACGCTGATCCAGATGTCATGGTAATACTCGGGGGTATAAAGCGACACACCATAGACTGGATTTTTACTGAAAAGCTCTTTTACAACCACGGTCAGTCCAGGCATATCTTCGAAGCGGGGCAATTTCCAGACCTCGACAGCGAAGTACCAAAAGCCCAATAGAATCGCGAATCCGGTGATCATCAGATAAGGATCAGGGCTCTTCACCCACTGCGACACGCGAAACAGCGTCAAGGTCAAGCCGGTTGCCATGGTAGCTTGCAGCTGGGGCAGAGTCTGCTCTCCGGGGGGAAAATGACGCACCTGCGTAGCCACTGCTTCCGGCAGGGTAAATTCCTTGTTGATCATGGTGGCAAAGCGGCTCATGACAACATCGCCAATAGAAGGGGACGCCTTGAAAAGATTGATCAGATCCTCGCCGTTAATCCGGATAAGCTCAGTCCGTTCCAGGCAGACGGTTTTCGCCAAACGTTTGCGCTGGCCTTCGAGCACGGCTGCCCATCCGAACACGCCGCCGCTGTATACGGTTTTATCCGGATGGATCGCATGAGCGTCTATTCCGAGAGTGTGCTGCACGCTGCCTGAGGACACAACGTATATATCTTCAGCCTTATCACCTATTTGATAAAGTACATCGCCCCGCGCGTGTGACTCCCACTTAGCAAGCCCGGCGATAGCCAGGAGCATACTGTCCGGCACCATCTGGAACGGCATTGTGCGTTTCAACAAGGCTATGAGTTGTTCCATTAATCCTCCGTGTGGCATATTTTTGGATTCATTTAGGGGCTTTGGAAACGTCTTGTGCCTGGATGCTCCCCAGAGGTAAGCGAACACCGGCGTCCTTGGCAATCTTGCGTGCGACCGAGTCATCCAGCACACCCGCAGGTGCCTGATCCACGTTGATTATTTTGTTCTTGTAAAGAAACTGGTAGATGCCGACGAGTTGATTACGAATACGGTCGTCGAAGACAAACGGCTTTTCGTCCTTGATCGGACTGCCACCAGCGTATGCGGGTATCCTGCCGTATTCGGAGAACCAGGCCATCGGGACGGTAATCCCGTTGGTCTGCCCTTTGACGATCTCGGCAACCTTGACCCAGTTTTTCGGGTTCAGCACGAAGCGCTGCGCTTCCAGTTCGGTCTTCAACCAGTCTTCGACGATATCCGGCCGCTGCTTCATGAAATCTTCGCGCATCGCGATAAAGCCGGAATCGGGCATGCCGAACGTATTCCCGGTGACTGCGTATTTCGCGATTCCCTCGCCAACCAGGTTGCCGATTCTCGATGCCGTGGGTTCCCAGAGCACAACGGCATCGAGTTTCTTCGCGCGCATGTTGGTGCTAAGAACCTCGAGCGACTGGTTCATGATCGCCGCCGGCTTGATTTTTGATTTCTCTATAACGTAGCCCAGAAAGCGATCCGCGCAACTGCCTTTCGGTGTTGCAATGGTCTTGCCATTCAGCCACTTGACGGCTTCTTCGGGGGATTTGAAGTTCGGTGCGTCGGCGCGCACCATAATCACATTGCAACGCTGTCCCGGAGAAAATCCGGTGTTGGCCACCAGCTTGATTTTGGCCACATCCTGCTTGGTCGTTGCCACTACCGCAGGCATGTCGCCGAGATAACCAATTTGTTGCTTACCCGCGAGCATTTGATTGACGATGATCGAACCTTGCAGACCACCCTGGAATTGGACCTCGCTACCGGGGGGCAAATATTTCTTCCACAGTCCCAATGCGCGGATTACCGCTGCCGAGTACGAAACAGTGTCGTAGGGCTGGTAACCGACAGTCAGCTTCACTGGTTCGGCCGCGCGCACTGCAGTCAGCTGGACAACATTGAAAATTATCAGTGCTAACGCAAGCATGGCGGTTTTAGCGTGTGATTTCATTACAGCTCCTTGATTATTATTATTAACTCGGCCATCAAATCTGGCGTGCATTTCGCCCTCAAACCCGCATGAATAAAGGGCTAGCTTAAGCGATTTGATGGTCGGCTCTATAGATATGTGAGCTACTTGCCTTTGTAGTCGGTTTCAGGCAACGCCTTAATCACGCCAACCGGGGATGTGAGTCCGCGCTCCTTCAATATTGCCTGGGTAAACTCCGGCATGACAGCGTCCGGCCGCAGCTTGTCCACATCGATACTCTTGATGGAGTGAAGAAACTTGGTCGCCCTCGTGATCAGGTCCGAAGCTTCCGGAGTGATTGTATAAGGCAGCACTAGCCGTACTGGCGTACCACCCTGAGCATCCGGAATCCTGCCGTACAGGGCACTCCACAGCTCCTTCTCTTTAAATCCGGTGGTTTGCGCCAACACCATGCGGATTACTGCATCGGCATTCTTCGGGTCCGCCATGTATTGCTCTGCATCCAGCTCTGCATTGAGCCACGCCTTGACCACATCCGGGCGCTGTTTGATGAGGTCGGCGCGCATCACCAGGAACGCGCCGTCGTGTTCATTCACCGCATTGCCGGACGCAATACGCTTGGCGAGACCTTCTGCCACCAGACGCGACGCGGTTGGCTCCCAGATGACCGCAGCATCGATCTTGCCGACCCGAAAACCGCTGGTAATGACTTCAATGTTTTGATTCAGATAAGCCGAAGGCTTAACACCCATTTTCTCGAACACGGCTTGCGCGAAACGGTCTGCGCAGGCGCCCTTGGGCACCGCCACCTGTTTTCCGTTCAGCCAATTGATGGCCTCTTTCTGATTGGCAAACTTCGGGGCGTCGGTTCTTGCGAGAAAGTTGTTGCATTGATCAACGCCCAAACCCACTGTCGCAACGATGCGCAAATCCGCGACATTCTCTTTGGTGGTAGAGACGATAGCCGGCATGTCTCCCATGTAACCGATTTGCTGTTTGCCGGCGAGCATTGCATTGACGATAATGGCACCCTGCAAGCCGACCGCGAACTCCACGGTTGATCCCTTGGGCAAGTATTTTTCATAAAACTTCATGGGCCGCATCACCACACCGGACCAGGACTCCGTATAGTAAGGCTGGTAACCCACCACCAAATGGACTGGACTCCCCACCTTGCCGTAATCCAGTTCACCCGCGAACGCGGAAGACACGCTGCCCCCCGCGGTAAAGCCAAAAATCGTGGCCAAGACTACTAACGTGACACGTACCCATCGATTAATAAAGCATGCCATGATGAACTCCTCCTATTGTTAAATACTTCCCAAATAGGGTCGTATTAAAAATACGCTTCTTTGTTAGTTCCCGTTCGTATCCAGATGAGGTGGGAACTGACGTTGGCGTAAAATCTCCTTAGCAAGTTAAAGCTTGGGCTATTTTTCCCCCGGGGAGCCCAGATGCCGGGTGATCAGGGTCGAAAGCTTGCGCATGACGAGATACCCGGAAGCCGGATCAGATTCGAGGACTTTCAGGGTTTCCTCGCCGTTCAGTCGCAGCAGAGCCGACTTTTCCAGGCAGGTAGCTTTGGCAATGCGGCGGGGTTGATGCTCGAGCAGCGCCGCCCAGCCGAACACCTCGCCTTTGCGCAGAACAAAACCGGCGGGGCTGGTACCATCGCGGCCAATGAGAAATTCGACGCGGCCAGATTCAAGAATATAGAGATCGTCAGTCGGATCACCGATGTTGTAGAGGGTGCTGCCGCTTTCGTATTCTTCGCGACATGCGAGCTGATCAAGCCTTTGCAGCGTATCGTCAGAAATGTCCATAAACAACTGCGCCGCTTTCAGCGCGCTGGATTGCAGCACGAATATCTCACCATCCTCGACCTTGACTTCGTATTTTTCCAGAGGGGCTTCGGCGAGACCAAGCGCTTTCCCGGTAGTAATATCCCACTGCCATAAATGCTGGTGACAGGTGAGCACCGCGCCATCATAATATCCTTCGGCCAGACAGACTTCCTGGTGGGGGCAAATGCCTTGATAAGCGTAATAGCAGTCTCCGGCGTTGGCGATCAGGACTTTCAGCCCACCTTCAATGTCATAGTCCTTCATCCCGTTGGTAGGAATTTCGGCCGAATTGCATATGCGTATCTTGCTCATACCGCATTCCTAACTGAATTT
The DNA here is from genome assembly GCF_009938015.1 of Sulfuriferula plumbiphila. Lineage (NCBI taxonomy): Bacteria > Pseudomonadati > Pseudomonadota > Betaproteobacteria > Nitrosomonadales > Sulfuricellaceae > Sulfuriferula > Sulfuriferula plumbiphila. The sequence goes on from NZ_AP021884.1 coordinate 2,540,484, forward strand.
GTCATAGCAAATATTATCGGTGGTCAATCTCGCCTGTAGCAGTATGCGGACGGCAGCATCCACCATCGGTGGTGGGCCGGCGAGATAGGCCCTGACGTTTTGATAGCGGTCTTGCATATGACGTCCCGCTACCTCGTGCACAAAACCCTTGTCAAACGCCAGTTGCGGATAGTCAGCCAGGGCGGAGGCGGGTGCATCCTCTCTTGACAGGGCGATGGTTATATTCAGTTTGTCGCCGCACTGGGCGCGTAACTGGGAGAATTCATGGAGAAAAAAGGCGTCCTTCATTGTTTGCACCCCGAAGAACACATCACCCTTATATTGAGTGAAATAGCCGTCCTGCGCAGCCCGCGACAGAATGGACATCATTCCGGCGATGCCGCTGCCACCGGCGATACAAAGAATGTTTTTGGCCAGGCTCGGATAAAAAGTCGCGCGCCCCAAAGGACCGAATAGTTCAACTTCCACGCCCTCGCACTGGTTATTGAACAGCCATTCGGAAATACCTCCTCCGGGCTTTTTCTTGACAACAAAGTTGAGCGTTTCCGCATGACGCTGATAATTCACCATGGACCAGCCGCGAAAGCCTGCCACTCCGGGCACCTGGATCATCACAAACTGGCCGGCGTCAAACTCCATCGCCTGGTTCAGGTCGATCTGGAGATGAATCACATCAGGAGTCAAAAGCTTTACAGAGCTTATACGCCCGTTTATTGAGGCAGGCACACAGGCACCTGCACCCATGGTCTGGACAAAGCTTGACACTTCAATTGAGACGTCAGTTTTAGCTGTACACTGACACATCAGAAACTCGTCCTGACCTTTCAGATACTTGCGCCCTGGAGCCTCGGGCCAGGGATCAGAAATCTCCCCTGAGATCAACCGGGCTTTACATGTTCCACACGTTCCACTACCACATTCATAAGGCAGGTCGACAGCGCTACTCAACCCGGCATAGAGTATTTTTTTGCCATCAGCAGCATCAAAATGATGTGCCCGGTTTCTGGCGTTGAGCTGGATTTTCATGGTGTTGTTCGGCGCAGGGGCTTATCAGAATGGAATGTGAGAGCCGAAACCGAACAGCCGCGTATCAAGGCGGATATTGCGATCCAGCAATTTCGGGCCGCCGTCCCCAAGTGCGATAGTGTCGTAAACTTTACCCACCACAAACAGCTCGGTTGCACCGCCGTCAAGCGATGTCTTGAAGACCTGCAGCGCGCTGATCACTTTGGCTTGTTGCCTGGCTTCGTCGTGGTCAACTATATACACCGTGGCGTGACGGCTGAGCGGCGAATGGTCGCTGTTGTGCTTGGGTAGATTATCGAATAACGTCTTCATCCCCGCCTTGTCATGCTCAAGCCAGGTCATTTCTTTGCGGATTTCCGGACTGTAGGCGGTAATGGCATAGTGAAACGCCGGATCGCACAATTCCAGGTAACCCGCAAAGTCCTTGGCGTCCAATGCAAGGCAAGATCGGTAAATTAGCTCATTGATAGATTGTTTGGGTTCCACGCTAATCCTCTATAAAGTAATGAAATGAAAGTTTGCGAATAGATGCACTCACGCCGCAGCGGAGTCCTCTTTTTTAACATAGGGATCGGATGCCATGCGCCCCATGCGCTTGCTCCACTCGGCGTAAAAATGCCGCATTCCAATCTCATCGTGTATCGTCGAATTTTCTTCACGACCATGAATAACCCATTTGCTGTCGGTACGCTCACGCATGGCCAGTCCCTGCCCATGCACCGCCAATAGATCTTCATGCAGGTTGCGACCGAACGGCCCCCATATCTGGTTGTGATCGCGGATCCGCTCGGCGCGCTGCTCGGGCGTGTCGCTCTTCAGCCCCAGCCCGCGGAACTCGATAAGCAGTTTGTTCGGTCCCAAAGGAATGGCCGTGTCCATACGCAACACCGAGGTGCGCAGGTTGTAAGTCATGCCGGGGAAAATATCGATCAGTATCCAGCCACCTGGCGCCAACCCCGGCCAACCCACACCGCGCTCCTTGCTGCCTTCGTAAGCATCGTATTTGATCGCCATTGAACCCACTGACGCGTGACCATTCGGATAACCTGTGTACTTGCGATCAAAGTAGCCTGGTTGGATCATGCCAGTGATGCGGTTGAAGTAGTGTACGTAGTCATGATAGAACTCGCTGTTGGTGTCATGCCACAGCTTGTAATTGGTGTTGACGATCGCCTTGTGATAATGGATGACCTCCAAAGGCATGCTGAGATTCTCGTCCAGCATCCCCATCGCATCGCCTATGTATTCCTCCAGCGTGCAGCTATCATCATCCACATTTACCCAGACGAAGCCGCCGTAGCCGATTGCGCTTTTGACTTCGCGCAGACCAGCGTCCTTGCAGCCGAAGCGTTCTTGATAGCCTTCCTTGCCGCGGGTAATATCTATGCAATCCCCTTTGGGATTAAATGACCAGGCATGAAAAATACAGGTGATGCGTTTGGCGTTGCCGACGGGATCGTAGAGGAGCGTGTTGCCGCGGTGCGGACAGATGTTGTAGAAGCTGCGCACTTTCATGTCTTCGCCGCGAATAACGAAGATTGGCTCGCCACCCGGATGGCTGAAAGTCCGGTAATCGTAGGCGTTCGGCAGTTCCGATTCGTGACAGGCGATAATCCAGCACTTATTAAAAATCTTTTCCTGTTCCTCCCGGAAAATCTGTTCGTCGGTATAAATCCCGGTATCTACAAAATGAGTAGGAGGAAATTTTGGTCTTTCTTTCCATTCAATTTCAGTGCGCGACATTCTTTGGCTCCTTGGATACGTTAAGGAAAAAACATCATAGCTATCAATGAGAGACGAATAAGCGTCGTCTATGCAGGCATAAAGCATAGTCTGTGCCAGGTCGATTTAATTGGCTTCGTGTACAGCGCCACTAGCGTCACTGCCGTTATGGAAGATATCATCAGGCCAAAACGCGCCAAGTTGTTGCTACGTGTCATGACAGAGTGCGTCAAATCTGTAACAGCAACCCGCTTTATGGCGCGCCCGTGCCAGGATAGTTTGTAAGGTGTTTTTTTGGCATCACCACCACCATCATGAGGGTCGGAGTGCTGCCATGTCATGCATGTCTATGGCTCGCAAAGAAGCCATCCTTAATAAAATGCTGTTAACCAAACCACCGCCGATCAGTGCCCCGACTGTAGTGATCCCCACTTTCCGGACGGTGGTTTAAGATGGTAGCCTGCTGTAAAAGGAGCAGGTGATGAGTGAGACGAAACGCAAAAATTCAGTGGTTAGTACTGTGGAGTCAAAACGGTAAACGAGATTGCCCCGAATTTGGGGTACATCTGCCCCAAGTTGGGCTGTGTAAACAGGAACTGCCAGAACAGGCCTCATCCTTGTTTGACGTCAAGTGCAACCGCAGGCCAGTGGAAGACCGCCAGCACTGGGGCTGCCCACTTGATCCCTTGGTGCTGATCCGGCAATGTGAACAATCCGGCGGCGTCCGCTCCCGCGCCCATGCCCCGCATCTGGCCGCTGAACCAGACGAACAGCAATTGACGCTGCCGCGGGAGATCGACACCGAATACTCGCGTCACCCGTCCTATGGCAGCCCAAGATGAGCGTGTATCTGCGCAGCAAAGGGTATCAGATCAACCGCAAGCGGGTCGGCGACTGCTGGGTCGGTGTACTGAGAACTGGCAGGCATAGCACCGGGACCGATACCATGTCGCATCCAGTACATCATGCTGTCCATCTGCATCCAAAACTTACCCATCTCAGCGTCGAACTTTGCCAGTATGCAAAATGAGAAGAATGCAAAAATATTATTGAGATACTGCACTAGGGAAACTCTGCAAAACCCCCACTTCTGCGCCCCGCACCCGAGTCCATTGTGGCAATATTAAGCCCATGAAACAAACCACCCTGAATCTAGACCTCAGTCTCAAGCGCACGCGCAAGCGTGAATTTCTCGAGCAGATGGAACACGTCGTACCGTGGGCAGCGCTGGTCAAGCTGATTGCCCCGCACTACCCCCAAGGCAACAACGGGCGTCCGCCGTTCCCGCTCGAAACCATGCTGCGCATCCACTTCATGCAGCAATGGTTCAGCCTGTCCGATCCGGGCATGGAAGAAGCCTTCTTCGACATCCCGCTGTACCGCGAATTTGCCCAACTCGAAGACTATGCCCGCCTGCCTGACGAGAGCACCATCCTGCGCTTTCGCCACCGGCTCGAGCACCACCAGCTGGCCGAACAGATTCTCGCCACCGTCAATCAGCTGCTGATCCAGCAAGGCCTGCTGCTCAAAGTCGGCAGCGTGGTGGACGCCACCCTGATCCCGGCGCCCACCTCGACCAAGAACAAAGACAAGACCCGCGACCCCGAAATGCATTCCAGCAAAAAAGGCAATCAATGGTACTTCGGCATGAAAGCCCACATTGGTGCGGATGCCGATTCCGGACTGGTGCATACCGTGCGCGGCACGGCTGGCCATGTGCATGACGTGATCGAAGCCAATGGGCTGTTGCATGGCGAGGAAACAGAAGTGTATGGCGATGCCGGTTACCAGGGTGCCGCCAAACGCCCGGACGCCAAAGCGAGTATCAACTGGCACATCGCCATGCGCCCGGGCAAGCGCCGGGCGCTGGACAAGGACAAACCCATTGATGCATTGATCGACCAGTTGGAGAAACTCAAGGCGGGTATCCGCGCCAAGGTAGAGCACCCGTTCCGGGTGATCAAGCGCCAGTTCGGATTCGCCAAGGTGCGCTACAAAGGATTGAAGAAGAATACGGCCCAGCTCATCACCCTGTTTGCGCTATCCAATCTGTGGATGGCGCGGCACAAACTGATGGCACTACCGGGATGAGTGCGCCTGGAAATCAGGAAAGCGGCCTGAACCGGGCTAAAAACTCTAAAAACAGCGCGGGAATAGGCGCTTATTAAGCATTTCGCGTGGCTGATTTGAAATTTAAAGCAGCGCCGCCTGCCGCTGCGCGGTGGATGGGGTTGTTCAGAGCATCCCTAGCGTAACTGAGGATTTTTATCTGCCGGTTTGAAATGCTCTGGCCGATGATCCGGAATAAATCCGTCACGATTCGGCATAAGAATTTTTGCTAAATTTTCTGAGGTGATTGGATCATTATTTTTAATAATATTACCTTGTGAAAGAATATACCCGGCCAATGAATACACCTCATCATTCGTCAATGACCCTGGAGAATAAAATGGCATCGCACGCTTTATGTAGTCAAATAATGTCGTTGCATATGGCCAATAGCTTTCAACAGTCTTAATTGGCGCTTTTTTGGGATCATCATTCACCAAAGTTCCTCTTCCTCCGATCAAGCGATCGCCCAGGCCGCCTTCCAATTTTTGTCCGTGACAGGATGCACATTTTTCTTCGTAAATCTGTTTTCCATGTGCGATAGTGCCACTACCTGCCGGCAGACCTCGTCCATCTGGTAAAGGGGACACAAAATCTTTCAGATCATTTGCAGATGCGGGCTCTCCAAAATTATAGTGAATCGCGTCTGCGCTAATGGCATAGGTATTGAATGCTGATAAAGTACCAAATACAGTTACGAGTAAAAAGAGTTTAGTAGTAGTGAACATTGCTTACCCTCCCCTCGGTGTCAACTTTCCAGCTTTGAATTGCATTGAGATGGTAGACTGAACCAATAGGTCCATTTAAGCCGCGAATATCAATAAGTTGCCCAAGCGTTGGCTGGACATACCCGGTTTCGTCCACGCAACGACTTTGCAAAATCGCTTCTTTGCCATTCCATACCCAAGGATAACGAAAACGCGTTTGGCAAACCGGTAGAATCGGATCTTGCAGTTGCGCTGGCTTCCATGTCCTCCCCCCGTCCGTCGACACATCGACGCGTTTAATGCGTCCACGGCCAGACCAGGCCATTCCAGTGATCTCATAGAAACCGCGGCCGGGGAGCACCATTTCCCCGGATGGCCGCGTAATCACCGACTTAGCTTCCATAATCATGGAAAATTGCACGGCCTTGCCATTGGGAAGCAAGTCCGTATATTTTGAAGTTTCTTCGCGCGTCATAAAAGGCATATCAGCCAATTCAATTCGCCGAACCCACTTGATATGCGTGTTTCCCTCGTATCCTGGCACTATCAGGCGTAGCGGGTAGCCCTGTTCAGGACGAATCGCCTCCCCATTCTGACCATAGGCCAGGAAGCAATCTTTCATTGCCTTTTCAAGTGGGATACTTCGCGTCATTACCGAAGCGTCACCGCCTTCTACAAGCAACCATTTAGCGCCAGTCCTGACACCCACTTCGTTAAGGATGATTGACAGTGGAACTCCCGTCCACTCAGAAGTTGATACCAGGCCATGAGTACCCTGTACAGTTTTTAGCGTGGGCTTTGACCACTCTGTGAGACCATTGCCCGAGCATTCAATGAAATGAATTCGCGATATTGACGGAAAGCGTTTCACGTCTGACATCGAAAATTTCTTTGGCTGTTTCACCATGCCATGTACGAACAACTTATGCGTTGCCGGGTCAATTGTGGCGATGCCACCGTGGTCTCGCTCAAAATGCAGCCCTGACGGGGTAATGATGCCAACACCATGCTCCAATGGCGTCATTGACCAAGACGAGAAGGGTGTCTTGGTGGTAAAACGCCAACGTACCTCCGTCTCAAATTGAGAGCGAGTCCCATACCCTCCATCTTCGCCAATAGCGACTCCCTGAGTTTTCGTGGCATCTTCTGGAACTGGCCTCCATACAGCACCAGCAGGAGCCTTGTTTTCCGGAGACGGGGGGGTAGTTTGCGCTAATGCCATGCCAGCCACGCCCGAGCCGGCGAGCGCCGCCACGGAGGCGAGAAAATGCCGCCGACCTTGCGGTCGCTGTAGATGCTCAATACCTTTTGCGGACCCCGCAGACCCAACATTCGGGCTAAAATATACCGAATTGGCGCTTATCCTAGCTTTAGCCAGAAATGCCTCTTCGGCTTCAACCAAAGAAGCGATCTTTAATTTGCTTTTGGTATCATGATCATGATCGGGTTCAAAAATAGTCATTTGCACACTCCCCTTCTGTTTAGCAATAGTTAGTGACGGTGGTTTTTCCTAAAAATGCCAACAAAATCAATCTATAATTATTCAGCGTCCCGTGTGTTCATGGAGCGGACTGCAGGCGCTGCTTTTTGCTTATCGATTTGGTAGCCAACTCACTCTACCCCGCAAATTCTAACCACCGGTTAACACATGCTTGCCCAAGCCAGCAATATATTCAAAAATTTAGCAATAATCATGCTAAATCGATTGTTTTGTTATTTATCAATTGGCTACCAATATTCCACCTAATTTTCAGCACTAATACCGCAACAACTTGATTCAATAACCGTGACAGTTTGTCACTTCTCGGGTATCGGCTAGCCCAACACAATTCGCACGCAATGGTTATTTAAAAGACTGATTTATTTCCATTTTTGCCAATCTCCGGGGGAATTGAAGCAATCGGCATGAGAATTGCTTAAAATCATAAAATCCTTTACTGAATAGCTTTCCCATGACCGAAGAATCCGCGCGCAGCACCGACCAGGCGGGCCTGATGCCAGCGCTCCACCGGCTGCAGGACCAATTGGGGTACCTCCCTGACCATGCCATAGCGCAACTGGCCCAAGCACACAATGTCTCTCGCGCCGAGGTGATAGGCGTGATCGGCTTCTACCACGACTTCCGCCGCACCCCGCCCGGCCGTCGGCGGCTCCAGGTGTGCCGGGCGGAATCCTGCCAGGCCATGGGCTCCGAGCGCCTGGCTGCCCACATCTGCAGGCAGCTGGGCGTGGACTTCGGTGCCACCACGGCGGATGGTGCGGTCACGTTGGAAGCGGCCTACTGCCTGGGTAACTGCGCCTGCTCACCGGCGATCATGCTGGACGGCAAGCTGTATGGACGGGTCACCGCAGAACGCCTGGATGCCCTGCTGACGGAGGAGCAGCCCGCATGACCCCCCGCATTTTCATTCCTCGCGACTCCGGTGCCGTTTCAGTGGGCGCAGAGGCTGTTGCTCGGGCAATCGTCGCCGCAGCCCAGCACCGAGGCATACTCGTGGACATCGTGCGCAATGGTTCGCGCGGTCTCTACTGGCTGGAACCGCTGGTGGAAGTGGAAGTGGCCGGACAACGTATCGGATATGGTCCGGTTGATCTCAAGGACGTGCCCGGCCTGTTCGAATGCGGTTGGTTGCAGGGGGGGGCCCATGCGCTGTATCTTGGTCCAACCGAAGACATTCCTTATCTGCAGAACCAGGCCAGGCTCACCTTCGCCCGCATCGGCATAACCGATCCCCTGTCCCTGGATGATTATCGTGCCCACGGCGGTCTCATCGGACTGGAGCGTGCTCTGGGCATGAAGGCCGAGGACATCGTCGGCGCGATAGACACAGCGGGACTGCGCGGACGCGGCGGTGCGGGCTTCCCCACTGGCATCAAATGGCGCACGGTCATGAATACTGACGCCACTCAGAAATACATTGTCTGCAATGCCGACGAGGGCGACTCCGGCACCTTCTCCGACCGCATGCTGATGGAGGGCGATCCTTATTGCCTGATTGAGGGCATGATCATCGCTGGCCTGGCAGTGGGCGCGGACACCGGCTACATTTATTTGCGCTCGGAATATCCAGACGCCTGGGATGTATTGGACAACGCCATCATCAGCGCCTGCCGGGAAGGCCTGCTGGGCGATGACGTGATGGGTTCCGGCCGCCGTTTCGAGCTGCATCTGTTCAAGGGTGCCGGCGCTTACGTGTGCGGCGAGGAGACCTCGCTATTGGAGAGCATCGAGGGCAAACGCGGTCTGGTACGCGCCAAGCCGCCGCTGCCCGCACTGAAGGGCCTGTTCGGACGCCCCACGGTGGTGAACAACGTCATCACCCTGGCCAGCGCGCCCTGGATCCTGGCGCATGGCGGTGAGGCCTACAAGGACTACGGATGGGGCCGCTCCCGCGGCACGCTGCCGTTCCAGTTGGCCGGCAATCTCAAGCACACCGGCCTGGTGGAAGTGCCGTTCGGCATCACTCTGAATGAACTGCTGTACGACTACGGGGGCGGCTCAGCCAGCGGCCGGCCACTGCGCGCGGTGCAGGTGGGCGGCCCACTGGGCGCCTATCTGCCCGCATCCCGTTTCGACTTGCCCCTGGACTACGAGGCCTTCGCCGCCGTGGGTGCCTCAGTGGGCCACGGTGGCATCGTGGCCTTCGACGACAGCGTGGACATGGCGAAAATGGCCCGCTACGCCATGGAGTTCTGCGCCATCGAATCCTGCGGCAAATGCACGCCTTGCCGAATCGGCTCCGTGCGCGGGGTAGAACTGCTCGACGGCATGATCGCGAGCCGTCCCCAAGCTGTCAACGACGACACTTTGCTGCGCGATCTTTGTCAAACCATGCTGGAAGGATCGCTTTGCGCCATGGGCGGCATGACCCCCTATCCGGTACTGTCCGCCCTCGATCACTATCCGGAAGACTTCGGCCTGGCGCCGAAACGAGAGGAGACCGCTACATGAGCCTGCATTCCCACAACGACCGGGGCACCCCTGCCCGCACATCCCCCCAGCAAGTCACCTTGCGCATTGATGGCATCCCCGTCACCGTAGCGGCCGGCACTTCGGTCATGCACGCAGCCGCCGAGGCCGGCATCGATATCCCCAAACTCTGCGCCACGGAACAGCTGGAGGCTTTTGGCTCCTGCCGCCTGTGCGTGGTGGAGGTAAAGGACCGGCGCGGATACCCCGCCTCCTGCACGACGCTGGTAGATGAGGGGATGGAGGTCACCACGGAAAGTGACGCCCTGTTCCGCCTGCGCCGGGGTGTGATGGAACTGTATATCTCCGACCACCCGCTGGACTGCCTGACCTGCTCTGCCAACGGCGACTGCGAACTGCAGGACATGGCAGGCCGGGTGGGCTTGAGAGAAGTACGCTACGCCGACGGCCACAACCACCTCTCCGAAAGCGCGGACAACTCCAACCCCTATTTCGCCTATGACCCGTCCAAGTGTATCGTTTGCTCCCGCTGTGTGCGGGCCTGTGACGAAATCCAGGGCACCTTCGCGCTGACCACCACGGAACGCGGTTTCGACAGCCGCATCGCGGCGGCCGGGGGGGACGATTTTCTGTCTTCCGAGTGCGTCTCCTGCGGTGCGTGTGTCGCGGCCTGCCCGACGGCGGCGCTGATGGACAAGTCCGTCATCGCGTTGGGCCAGCCCCAGCGCAGTGTCACGACCACCTGCGCTTACTGCGGCGTGGGCTGTTCACTGAAGGCCGAGCTGCAGGGCGAGAAGGTGATCCGCATGGAGCCGGATACCGCGGGCGGCGCCAATCACGGTCACGCCTGCGTCAAGGGCCGCTTCGCCTGGGGCTACGCCACCCACGCGGATCGCATCACCACACCGATGATCCGCAAATCCATTCGCGGCCCGTGGCGCGAGGTAAGCTGGGAGGAGGCCATTGCCTACACCGCGTCCGAATTCAAGCGTTTGCAAACCCAATACGGCGCGGAATCGATCGGTTCAATCACGTCCTCTCGCTGTACCAACGAGGAAACCTACCTGGTGCAGAAACTGACCCGCACTGCTTTCGGCACGAATAACGTGGATACCTGCGCCCGGGTCTGTCATTCACCCACTGGTTACGGTCTCAAGCAGACCTTGGGCGAGTCCGCGGGTACCCAGGATTTCGATTCGGTGATGGAGGCTGACGTAATCCTGTTGATCGGTGCCAATCCCACCGACGGACATCCGGTGTTCGCCTCGCGCATGAAACAGCGCCTGCGTCAGGGTGCCAAACTGATCGTCGCTGACCCCCGCGCCATCGACTTGGTGGACACCCCGCACGTGCGCGCCGCCCATCACCTGAAACTGCTGCCCGGCACCAACGTGGCCCTGGTCAATGCGCTGGCCCACGTCATTGTCAGCGAGGGATTAGTGGACGAGGCCTTCGTGGCCGGGCGCTGCGAAGCGGAAGCCTTTGCCAAATGGAAGACTTTCATCGCCGATCCGCGCCATGCTCCCGAGGCCACCGAGGCTGTCACCGGCGTGCCGGCCAAGGAGATGCGCGCCGCCGCGCGGCTCTACGCCACCGCTCGCAACGGCGCCATCTATTACGGCCTGGGGGTCACCGAGCACAGCCAGGGCTCCACCATGGTCATGGGCATCGCCAACCTGGCCATGGCCACCGGCAACATCGGCCGGCCCGGCGTGGGTGTGAACCCGTTGCGCGGCCAGAACAACGTGCAAGGCTCGTGTGACATGGGCTCCTTCCCCCACGAGTTGCCGGGCTACCGCCACGTCTCCGACGACCTCACCCGCAAGCTGTTCGAGTCGGCCTGGGGGGTACCGCTCAGCAACGAACCGGGCTTGCGAATCCCAAACATGTTCGACGCCGCCATTGCCGGCAGCTTCAAGGGCCTGTACGTGCAGGGCGAGGACATCGCCCAGTCCGACCCCGACACCCAGCACGTCACTGCCGCCATGGAAGCGCTGGAATGCCTGGTGGTGCAGGATTTATTCCTGAACGAGACGGCCAAGTTCGCCCACGTATTCCTTCCCGGCGCCAGCTTCCTGGAGAAGGACGGCACTTTCACCAACGCCGAGCGGCGCATCTCCCGGATCAGGAAAGTGATGCGTCCTCTGGCCACTTACGCTGACTGGGAGGTGACCCAGATGCTGGCCAACGCTCTGGGCTACCCCATGCACTATGCGCATCCGTCCGAAATCATGGACGAGATCGCCCGGCTGACGCCCACCTTCCACGGCGTGAGCTACGCCAGGCTGGACCGCCTGGGCAGCATCCAGTGGCCCTGCAACGAAGCACATCCCGAGGGCACGCCCACCATGCACGTGGAGGAATTCGTGCGCGGCAAGGGGCGCTTCATACTCACCGAGTACGTGGCCTCTGAAGAGCGCGTCAATCGCCGCTTCCCCCTGCTGCTTACCACGGGGCGCATCCTTTCCCAGTACAACGTGGGTGCCCAGACCCGGCGTACCGCCAACACCGTGTGGCATCCGGAGGACATCCTGGAACTGCACCCGGCAGATGCTGAGGACCGGGGCATCCGGGATGGCGACTGGGTAGGCGTGCAAAGCCGCGCCGGCGAAACCGTGCTGAGAGCGAAAATCAGCGAGCGCATGCAGCCCGGCGTGGTCTACACCACCTTCCACTGGCCCGGTTCCGGGGCCAACGTGGTGACCACCGAGAACTCCGACTGGGCCACTAACTGCCCCGAGTACAAGGTGACCGCGATACAAGTCTCACGGGTGGAGCAACCCTCAACGTGGCAGAAGGAATACGCCCGTTTCAGCGAAGAGCAGTTGGCCCTGCTGCGGCCGGTGTCCGCCCATGCGCCCGTGTGACCTTCCCGAGCCAGCTTTGACCCTGCCTGCAGCCATGCTGGAAGTCGTGGTGCGGGAATCCGGCAGTGAACGCATCGATACCGTGCCGGAAGAAGTGCCGGTGGCCCTGTCTTACAACGGCATCTCTCATGCCGTCATGCTGACCAGCCCCGCGGATCTGGAAGACTTCGGCCTGGGTTTCAGCCTGAGCGAAGGCATCCTGACCCAGCCTTCTGAACTCTACGACCTGGAGCTGGAAGTCAGCGAGCATGGCGTGGTCGTACAAATGCGCGTCTCAGAGGAGCGTTTTGTCGGCCTCAAGGCGCGGCGCAGGACGCTGTCAGGACGTACCGGCTGCGGCCTGTGCGGGATAGAAAGCCTGGATCAGGTGGCTCGCCCACTGGCGCCTTTGGCCGCCGGGCAACCCATGCCCGCCGCGTCCATGCACAACGCACTGCGTCAACTCCAGCTCAACCAGCCTCTGCGTGCCAGCACTGGCGGGGTTCATGCCGCAGCCTGGGCGGACCGGGCGGGCAACCTGCTGGCGGTACGCGAGGACGTAGGACGCCACAACGCCCTGGACAAACTCATCGGCGCAATGATCCACATGGACGCAGATCCGCGACAAGGCTTTGCGCTGGTAACCAGCCGGGCCAGTTTCGAAATGGTGCAGAAGGCCGCCAGTGTCGGTATCCCCCTACTCGCAGCAGTTTCCGCGCCAACCGGCTACGCCATACGCCTGGCCCGGGAAACGGGGCTAACCCTGGCCGGATTCGTGCGTTCTGACCGCCACATCCTCTACGCGCATCCCGAGCGCATCACGGAATGAACCCGCTATGAACATCGCGAGACTGATACACATGGCGAACCAGATCGGTAATTTTTTTGAAACCGATCCGGATCGCACCATCGGAATGGCCGGTGTGGCCAACCATCTAACCCATTTCTGGGAACCGCGCATGCGCAAAGCACTCATCGCCCACCTGGATACACCAGGCAAGACCGATCTAAGCCCTTTCGTCAGGGAGGCCTTGAAACTCCACCGCAAACAGCTACTGGTTGACAAGGAGCCCGCATGAGCCAGGCATTCATTGCACTAGGCGGCAATCTGGACCATCCTGCCAATCTGATCCGCGCTGTATTTGCTGAACTGGATCGCCTGCCCGGATGCCGCCTGCTACGGGCCTCTTCCCTGTATCGCACGGCGCCGGTAGGCTATGATTTCCAGCCCGATTTCATCAATGCCGTCGCCCTGCTTGAAACCACATACCCTCCCCATGCGCTCTTAATGGAATTGCTGGCCATGGAAACTCGCCATGGGCGCGTACGTAGCATTCGCAATGGTCCGCGTACGCTAGACCTGGATCTTCTGCTTTACGATGACCTGATCCTTGATGATGCCACCCTCACCTTGCCTCACCCACGCATGCACATGCGCCCCTTCGTTCTCGTTCCCTTATTGGAGATCGCACCCAATAGCGTCATACCGCTTCGTGGCCCCGCCGCCTCGATGCTTGCAGCACTTGCCGATCAGGACGATATCTGGCGTGTCGATGGAGAGGAATTCGACAAAGGCTTCCAGATACTATGCGCACTCGGCCAAGGCATGGTGCCAATCTCCCGCAAAGAAACAATAATGTAACGGATCGGGCACGGGGCGGGGCCACCTACGCCGTCCCACTCCAGACATGCGGTTCCGCACCCGGTGGGTTCCTGCCTGCCAGGCTTCCCTCCGCGAATTTCGTCCCGTTCTTCGACTATCCGCCAGAGCTCAGGAAGGCCATCTACACGACCAATGCCATCGAATCAGTGAACATGAGCCGGCGTAAAGTCACCAAGAGGATGGGCTTGTGGTGCAACTGCCAAGAGTGAAATTGACATTGATACATGAAATACGGGACTACCTGAAGAAACCCAGGGAATGAATCCATGCAAGCAACGAACTGCCCAGAAGTCACCATCAAGAAACCCAGTGAGTGTACTGCTGAAGAGATCCAAGGCTTTGTCGCTTTTGTACTCGCAGGTGGCGAAGTAATGACAGCTGGGCTTGATGAAAGAGTGCGAAAAGCTGAGTTCCTTGTATTCTTATCGCAAGACGGTTGCCTCAAGGGTATAGCCGCAGTGATGAAGCCGGCCCCAGATTATAGAAATCGTGTATTCCAGAAAGCGCATGCATCCAGGCAGGACACGGCATTTCCATTCGAGCTCGGCTGGGTGTTTGTGCTCCCGTCATCACGTGGTGCGGGGTTCTCGCACAAGCTCGTGAATGCCAGCCTTTCCACCATAAGTGGCCAAGGCATATTTGCTGCATCACGCACAGACAACAGGGCCATGCACCGCGTACTCAAGGCTCATGGCCTGTTTTCCGTCGGCCAGCCTTATACTTCAAGCCAGGGAAATCATCAACTTATCTTGTTTGCTAGCCGCACTGCAACCGAATCCGGCGCTTCAGTAGATGCGTCATAAGCCCCCCTGAGCTGGACGTCGGAACGAACCCTGATGCCGCTGTGTGCAGATATCTGCTCCCCAGTGTCCGCCTGGGACGCGGGCTAATGGAATGGCCGCCTCTCCTGCCCGGTAATTCGCATTTCCCCAGAACGGGTTTTCCGTTATTGCGGGCCAAGCACACGCAATATTTCTTCCATTGTGGTCAGTCCTTGTTGCACCTTGTCACGCCCGTCTTGCAGCAAGGTGGTGGCACCGAGTGCAC
Organism: Sulfuriferula plumbiphila; assembly: GCF_009938015.1. Lineage (NCBI taxonomy): Bacteria > Pseudomonadati > Pseudomonadota > Betaproteobacteria > Nitrosomonadales > Sulfuricellaceae > Sulfuriferula > Sulfuriferula plumbiphila. The sequence goes on from NZ_AP021884.1 coordinate 2,555,535, forward strand.
AGGTCATTTTGGTAATCTCCAGTATGCTGCCGCCGGTGGATATCAAGTGGCGCATTTCGTCGTTCGGAACCAGAACTTCGTAAATGGCGATGCGTCCCCGATATCCGCTGTTGTTGCAGTGCAGGCAGCCTTTCCCTTTGTATGCCTGCGGTATGTTATTCAAAAAAACCGGGCCGAGCTTGGCCGCCAATCCCGTATCAGGTGTAACCGGTACGCGGCAGTGATCGCAAATTTTTCTGACCAGGCGCTGTGCAATGACGCCTTCCAGCCCGGTTGCGATCAAATAAGGTTTGAGTCCCAGGTCGAGCAGCCGCGAGATGGTCGCAATTGCCGAGTTGGTATGCAAGGTTGAAAATACCAGATGACCGGTCAAGGCGGCGTGAAAAGCAACTTCCGCCGTCTCCAGGTCGCGGATTTCGCCTAGCAATATGACATCCGGGTCCTGGCGCAAAATCGCGCGCAGCACAACCGGGAAAGTGAGCCCGATTTTTTCCTTGATGAGCACTTGCCCGGCGGTGTCCATGTAATATTCAACCGGATCCTCGATCGTGACATAGTTGCGCTCGGGCGTGGCACTATGTTGTAACAGCGAATAAAGCGTGGTGGTTTTACCGCTGCCGGTTGGCCCGGTTGTCAGGATGATGCCCTGCGGTTTTTCCATAAAACGCGTAACACTCTCCAGGTCAGGTGCGGAGAAATTGAGTCCCTCAAGGCCCACAATCGCTGAATTGCGATCGAGTATGCGCATCACGATTTTTTCGCCATTGACCGTCGGGAGCGTAGAAATCCTCAGGTCGACCATACGGGTCGGTGTTTTTACGGTAATCCGGCCATCCTGCGGCCGCCGCCGTTCACTGATATCGAGTTCCGACATCACTTTCAGCCGCGATATCAGAGAGAGATGGAAGGCTTGGGGAATGTGAATCTTATCGATCAGAACGCCATCGATGCGGTAACGGACAACCACGTTTTTCAGCCGCGGCTGGATATGAATATCGCTGGCGCCGAGGCGAATCGCTTCCAGGATGATCGAGTTGACCAGGCGAATAGCTGGCGGTTCTTCGGTACCGAGCAACAGTTCTTCGAGACTGAGGTTTTCGTCGTCGTCGATAACGACTTCAATGCCCTCATAGGGATCGGGGTTGTCGAACAGGGTTTCCAGGTCCTGGAAGCTTACCTCCTGGTTCTCACCGTAGATGGCCGCGATTTTTATTCGTATTGCCGCTATCGGAGCGATAACCGGCTCTATATTGAACCCGGAAACAAAACGCATATCATCGATCAATCCCATATCGAGCGGATCGGCCATTGCCAACATCAGGCGCTTACCTTCCAATTTAAGCGGAACCACCAGCTGGCGCTCACAAAAAATGCGTGGGATCAATGCAGCAACGACCGGATCGACCTGAAACTCCGTCAAAGCCACTTCTTCCATCAGCAACTCTTTGCGCAGGATGTCGTGTATGGTTTTTTCGCTAATCCAATCACGCTCCAGCAACAACTTGACTATGGGTTCTTTGCGTTGCTGCTGCAACCGATGCAGCTCCTGTACTTGCTGGCTGCTAAGCAAATTGCGTTTGTTGAGAATGATTGCCAGCTGGCTACGATTGCTCACAGCGAGCCTGGATAATGCAGCCACTTCCTTGGCTTTGCTGATGTTCTCGTTTTGCAGTTGTTTGTTTTTCTGCAGGAGCTCGTACTGTTCCAGAGCGAGGGCTACCGTGACGCGCAAATCATCGTCGTTCCACGGCTTGAGAATGAATTTGTAGACTGCGCCTTCTTTGATCGCCGCCATGACAGCAGTTGTATCGGCGTGACCCGTCAACATAATGCGGATGGTTTCAGGGTAGAGTGCTTTGACTTGCTTGAGCAGCACCGCACCGGTTACGCCAGGCATCAAGTAATCAGAAATGATCAGCTGTGCCGGGTCTGAACGCAGCATGTCCAGCCCTTGTTGCGCACTAGTGGCCAGTACAACCTGATAATTTTCCTGGCGGAACACGCGTTGCAACGCCTTCAGCACGTTTTCGTCGTCGTCGACCAGCAATATCCGATATGGCTTGCGCGGTGGCGCAGCTGGCGATGCGCTTTCTTCGCTGGTGGTACCGGTGAACAGTGAGGAGAAACGTGACATGGCTTTCATTCCCTGATAAGACATTGCCAGCCAACGGGTAGATGTATTGTGACGGTCGTGCCTTTTCCCGGCTCGCTTTGTATCAATATGTCGCCGTCATGGGCGGTCACGATATCGCGGGCAACGGTGAGCCCCAGACCCGTGCCCTTGCCTACCTCGCGCGTGGTAAAGAATGGGTCGAAAACACGCGCCAGCGTGCTTTCAGCCATGCCGTGCCCGTTGTCGCTAATTTGCACCGACGTCAAGCCGTCGCGATATTCGCTGCGTATCTTGATCTGGCCGCGTTCCGGCATGGCTTGTGCTGCGTTAAGCAGGACATTCAGCAGCGCCTGGTTGATGCGGCCCGGGTGACATTTCTGCTTAGGCAGCTCGCCCAGATCAAACAGCAAATCGGCGGTTTTGCTGAGTTCATGTGTCGCCATATTGCATACCGAGCGGATGTTATCGTTGATGTTGACGACCTGAATTTCAGTGTGGTCGATATTCGAAAAATCCTTCAGATCGGCCACGATGCGCGCAACGCGTTCCGTCCCGGCGATGCTTTCGCCGAGCAGATCGGAAAAATCCTGAATGACGAAATCGAGATCAGCCTGTCGCCAGCCTTTGGCAATCGCTGAGTCAGGCGAGCTGTTTACCAATACTGCGAGTTGCGCGAACTGTTGCACATATTTTTTAGCGGTGTTCAAGTTGCTTTTTATGAAGCCCACAGGATTGTTGATTTCGTGTGCGACACCGGCCGCAAGCTGGCCGACTGAAACCATTTTTTCTGTCTGATATAGTTGCCGCTGTGCAGTTTCGATGACTGCAACCTGCTGCTGCACGCGCAGTTCCAGCGAGGCAGCCAGTTCGCGGTAACGGGTTTCTGAAATCACCAGCGCCGCGTGCTTTTTTTGCAAAGCTTCGTAATCGGCGTCGATCGCCTCTATGTGCAGTGCAGATGCCATGTAATAGCGCGCGGCGCTGTGCAACAACAACTCGATTAACAAAACAGCAGCTTTGATTTTTTCTGGATCGGCGCTAGCCGTCTCCAGATTTCCGATCGATTCCAGCTCATAACGGATCGGGGAATGGGTCGTTGCAGTGCCGGGTTCAGCGCTGCCCGCCACCACCTGGCCACCGGCAGTGGTGAGCCGGAATCCGCAGCCGAACATCGCCTCAAGAATCTGTTGCAGCTTACCCGCGGGCAGACCCGCGAGTAATTCTTTCAGTGTCAGCTCGCGGTCGAATTGCCTGGGTGTCAGTTCCATAGCGGTTCATCCAATGGTAGCGCAGGCAGACTCGACAAAGCTGCGCTGTTCTATACCGTGCTTGCTCACCAGCTGGAACTCCGTGTCCAGGTTGCGATGAACCTGCGCCAGCAATTGGCTAAAGGTGTCGACCACGCCGTCGCCGTGCAACGCGCTGGCAAATACGATGGGCCAGGAAGCGGCGCTCCATCGCTGCGAAATTTCCGCCTCGGACAGGATGTTTGTTTGGTCACGCTTGTTGAACTGGACAACTAACGGCAAGCGATCCAGATCAAGCCCGACGCGATGCACGTTTTCAGCCAAATTGTCGAACGATTCGCCATTGTTGACACTCTGTGATCGCTGCGAGTCCGCTACAAACACAACACCGTCCGCTCGCGACAGCACAGCTTTGCGTGTGCCGTCATGCGCCACCTGGCCGGGTACAGTAAACAGCTTGAATTTGATCAGCAGGCCGGTGCTGGCGGTAAACGCAAGTGGCAGCAAATCGAAAAACAGGGTTCGATCGTTCTGCGTTTCCAGCGTCATGATCTCGCCTTTAAGCTGCGGCGCAATCAAGTCATGCAAACGCATGATATTGGTCGTTTTGCCACTGAGCGCCGGTCCGTAATAGACGATCTTGATCGTCAGGCGGTTGGATTCTTCGTTGTAATCGGCCATTAAGCGAAGCGCTTGCTTATCCCTTTAAAAATCATTAATGATCATCAAACAGTATCACCGAGCCATCGGGTCCCCAGTTGACCTTGGTTATACCTGGATGTTCCAGTTCCAGTTGCTTCAGGGCCATTTCCTGCTGGCTTATTTTACCTTGCTGTACGCGCGTCAGGTCCGCCAGACGCTCATTTTCAAGGAGCACCGCCCGATAAGCCAGCTGTTGGGTAATCGCCGCTGTCAACTCATAGTCATTCCAGGGCTTGGCTATAAAGCGTGAAATTCCGGCTTCATTGATCGCACCGATAAGACCATCCAGGTCCGCATATCCGCTTAAAATCAGTCGGGCAATATTCGGCTGATATTGTTTTAATGCCTTCAAGAACGCCACGCCATTCATTGTCGGCATACGATAATCCGACACAACCAAATCGAAGGCGGTATGAGATGCGCGCTCAAGCGCTTTCTCAGGCACGCGGAAAGTTTCGATGACAACTTCGGACTTTTCCCCGTCCGGACCCGCAAACAGCAGCGTACCGAGAACACGACGCAATGCGTTCAATATATTTTCTTCGTCATCTACGAGCATCAAGCGGTACATAACATCACTCCTCAAGGGCACACATAAATGGTGAGCGCCTTTTTTTCCGACTCTTCGTAATTGATCAATTGCGCGATCATTCCCGCTGACAAGATATTTCCCCTGGACAGTAAAAGCATGCCTTCCTGCGTCGCTAAATCGCGTGCCATGACCATACCAGGCTTCAACTGTGCGGACTGCATGGGTTGATCCATCACGCGTTCCTGCCTGTTTGCCCTTCCGTACTCGGTTTCTCCAAGCAACTCGGCAAATGCATCGACCACCAGGGGGTCGTATCTTGACCCTCGTGTTTCAAGGATATACTGCATCGCTTTTTTTGCGTGCATCGGTTTGCTCACCAGACTACCATTCTGAAAGGCGTCGTAGTCGTTAACCACTGCCAAAATACGTGCCCCCATTGGGATGTCAAGACCGCCAAGACCATCCGGATAACCTTTTCCGTCGAAACGTTCATGGTGATGACGGATCAGTTTGGCAGCCCCTTGTAACTGCTCCAACGCCATCAGGATGGTCTGGCCTTTGATCGGGTGCTTAACGACTTCCGTTCGCTCTTCGGACGTCAACGCGGAAAATGGTTTTCGCATTAAACTGTCGGACCAGCCGATCTTGCCGATGTCATGCAGCAATGCGGCAAACACCACATCCTGAACATCGCTCTCCGCCAGGTTCATTCGTTGTGCCAGCGCCCGCGCATGTTCTGCCACGCGCTGGGCGTGGCCTGCCTGCGGTCCTTCACGCATTTCGATCAGACTTGAAAACACACGAATCGAAGTCAGGAAGCCCTTTTTCAAACGCTCGTGCGCCTCTTCCAGGAACCCCATGGTTCGCCGCAATTCTTCGGTGCGTCCCCTGACCTTTGCTTCGAGGCTGACGTTAAGCTGTTTCAGTTCTTCGTTCTGTTTTTGGGTAAGCCGCTCAAGCCGCCTTTTATCAAGTTCGAGCTGTTTGTGTTCCAAAGCATGTTTGACATCTACAACAATGTCGCGGTCTTCCCATGGCTTCGAGAAATAACGAAATATTTGCCCCTTGTTGATGGCATCCACCGTCGAGGCGATATCGGCATATCCAGTCAGCAGAATGCGAATGGTCTCCGGCCAGCGCTCGCGCACTTTTTCGAGGAATTGCGCACCGTTCATTTCCGGCATGCGCATATCGGAAATCACCAGATCCACAGCTTCCCGGGCCATGATTTCCAGCCCCTGGGCGCCGCTTTCCGCGGTGAGTATCCGGTAGCCGAAGGGGCGAAACAGCCTGTTCAGCGCGGCCAGGATATTGGCCTCGTCATCCACGAATAACAAAGTTGCCGGCTGGGCGGTTTCCCCACCCGCCCCCGGCGATGCTGCGGTTTCGGTCATATATCTTTCTGGATCCTATCTCGGTTTATCTCGCCAACACGCCTGATTCAGCAGGACGGCATCCTTCTCATACGGCCCTTCTCCCACCCGCGAACAAGGAACGCGCTCATCCATTCGCGGCGGCTTCCGCCTGCGCCTGTCGTACCGGCAGGCATATCCTGAACGCCGTGCCTTTGCCCACTTCGCTTTGCACCTCGATCCGGCCATGATGTTTCTCGATAATGCCGTATGCCAGCGACAATCCCAGCCCCGTTCCTTTGCCGACTGGCTTGGTGGTGAAGAATGGATCAAATATCCGCTTCAGATTTTCCGGCGCAATGCCCTTGCCGGTATCCGCTATTTCCACCCATACCTCTTCGGTCCCATTCCCGGTACGGAGGGTGATCATGCCCCGCTCCTCGATGGCATGGGCCGCGTTTATCAGCAGATTCATGAATACCTGATTCATCTGGGACGGCAGGCATTCGATATCCGGCAATTCTGCGTATTCCTTGACAACCTCGGCCTTGTACTTGATTTCGTTCCAGACGATATTGAGTGTACTGTCCAGCCCTTTTTGCAAATCCGCCCACTGCCATTCATCCCCCACATCCGCATGGGAAAAATCCTTTAAATCCTGAACGATTCTTTTGACCCGTGTAATCCCTTCCTTGGATTCGCTCATTAATGACTGCAAATCCGCCTTTAGAAAAGGCAGGTCCACCTTGCTCTTGATGGCGTGCAGATCGGCCAGCGCCGGCGCATTGCCGGGGATTGCCCCTTCCGCTTTTTCGTAGGCATCCAGCACCACGAACACCTCTCCCAGATAACGTTCCAATGCCCCCAGATTGGAATAGACATAGCCGATGGGGTTATTGATCTCGTGCGCCACTCCCGCCGCCAGTTGACCGATGGAAGCCATTTTTTCCGATTGCAGCAGCTGGCTATGGGCTTCTTCCAGTTTTTGATTCACCTGCCGCAGTTCTTCAAAGCGCCGTTGCCGATCGAGGTGCAATTGAATATTGCCCAAGGCCAGGCTGACCATATTCAGCAAAATCGTGCCCTGCTCCAGATCCAATTCGGTAAAGAGCGGCGTGCCGTCCAGCCGGTTCACGCTGATCGCGCCGATAATACGGTCTTCAATCTTGAGCGGCCAGCAAATGGCGATATTGGTCGCCACAGCTCCGCGCCCCTGTTTGTGTCGCAGGAAACGCGGGTCATTGGAAACGTCGCCGTTCAGCAACAGCGCCTTGCCTTCCTGCGCCACCCATCCCAATATGCCCTCGCCCATTTTCACCGGACTGCCGACCACCCCGGCTGGCAAGTCAATGCCGGCAACGATGGTCAGGCTACCCCCGTCTTCATCACACAATGCCAGCGAACCGTTTTTCGCTTCGAATCCGTCCACGATATGCAGCAGGATACGCTGGTAAATGGCGGAAGCGTTTTCCGCCAGCACCACGTCCTGCCCAAGGCGATACAGGTCGTAAATCCAGGATAGTTTGGTCATCCGGTCGAAGGACATGCATTCTCCTTTCTATTCTAAGCCGACAGCATAAGATTGGTCCCGGCATCCAGCTGGTCCGGCTGCGGCAGGCAGGCTTCGATGCGCTCCCATGTCATCTGGAGACGCTCGCGCAAAGTAGCCGGAAAATTGCCCATCAACGCCTCGCCGCTTAATCCGCCTGCGAGCAATACCGCCACATGCACCATGCCGGTAACCGGCTCGAACGGTTCATGCTCAGGAATGCGCCAATGACGGATGGCATGTTCTATTGCCCGGGGAAAATTCCAGCGTCTGGCCACTTCGGCGCCGATCAGGGCATGGTCGAATCCAAACAACATTTGTTCGATCTCGATCAGGCTCTGGCCGGATTCCTTCTGCTGTTCCAGAACGCTCGCAAACTGTTCCTGCATGCAGGTATCCAGCACCAACTGGCCGATATCGTGAAACATGCCAGCCATAAAGGCCATCTCCTGGTCATGCCTTAAACACTTTGCCAGCGCCCTGGCGTAGGCCGCTACCCGGAAACTGTGCTTCCAGTAAGCATGCCGGTCAAACCGGCTTGATCCGGTGACCGGAAAAGCATGCACAAATCCTGCCGACAATGCCAGCGAACGGATATGATTGAATCCCATCACCAGCACCGCGTCCTGCATGGAACTGATCTGGCGCGGCAAACCGTAAAACGCGGAGTTCGCCACCCGCAAAACCTTTGCGGTCAAGCCTTGATCCTGCGCGATCTTGTGTGCCAAGGCGGTGCTGTCCAGATCCGGATCGCTGAAGCTGCTGATTACTTCCTGCACCACGACCGGTATGACGGGGAGTTGATGCAGCTTGGCAAGTATTTCTTTCCCGTCAGTGACAGCAGCCATTTTCCTTGTCTCCCGGAAACAAATATTCAGAATGCCAGCAACTGCTTGGACTGCGGATCATGGTCAATAACGAGCACCACACCCTTCGATTGGGAAAACACGCCCATGGAATAACACCAGTAATTGACATCCCGCCCATCCTCGAGATGACATGGTTTTCTGCCTTCATTCTGACGGCATTGACTGCTTGAAACGCCCGTCAACAACGCGGCCGGCATGACTTCACTTGCCACTTCGCCCAGCAAAGCCCGTTCACCGCCCCCTCCAAACAACTGGTGCGCCATTTGATTGGCAATGGCAATCACGCCATCGTCACCGATACCCACCACGGCTACCGGCAGAAAATCCAGTACCTCCTGTGAAATACGCAAGATTTTAAGGTTGCGTACCACTTCACTGGTTTTTTTCTCCACCTGCTGTTCAAGCTCCCGGTTAAACCGGGACAGCGCTTCGTTGGCCTCTGTCAGCTGATGAGTCAACCGGATATTTTCCATTTTCATTTCGTGAAGACGGAAGGACTCTTCCACGTTGGCCCGCAACAGATCATCCTCCCACGGTTTGGTGAGAAATTTGTAGATGGCGCCGCGATTAATGGCATCCGACACCGAATCAAGTTCGGTATAGCCGCTCAGCATGATGCGCACCGTGTCCGGATAAAGCGCTTTCACTTTGCTCAAAAACTCCGCCCCGGTCATCTCCGGCATGCGCTGGTCGGAAACAATGACGCCCACTTTATTGTGCGCCAGCAATTCCAGTCCTTCCTTGCCGCTGTTGGCTTTCAGGATGCGATAACCGTCCCGGCGCAGCAACCGCACCAGGGCGGAAACAATGTTTTCTTCGTCATCGACCAACAGCAGCGTTCTGTCCATTTCACCTCCTGGATTTACAAATATAGACTCATTACAAGGTTTTTCAGGTCCGTGCGGTCTCATCGCTCCAGTGAATTTCGTCCCCGTCAATGGCGTCATCGCAGCACGCTTCCACAGGCGGCCGCCCCGAGCCATTTCTGCGCAAAGACCTCCGCGGCTTCGGGGCGGTCAAAATAATAGCCCTGTGCCTCATTGCAGCCCATTGCCAGCAGCGTTTCCGCCTGCGCCGCCTGTTCCACGCCTTCGGCAACCGTCTTGAGGCCGAAGTTGCGCGCCATACTGATGATGGTGCCGACGGTGGCGTGATCATGGCGATCTTTCAGCATGTCGCGCACAAACGACATGTCGATCTTGAGCTTGTCCGCGGGAAAACGCTTGAGGTAGGCAAGCGACGAGTAGCCGGTGCCGAAATCGTCGATCGAGAGTGCAAAGCCCGCCGCTTTCAGGATAGTCATCATGTCGAGCGCCTGCTCCATGTTCCGCATCAGGCCGCTTTCGGTGAGTTCCAGCTCAAGGTCAGCGGGGGCGACGCCTGCCTCACGCACGATGGCCCGTATCTTGCTGGCAAAGCCGGTGTCCTCGATCTGCTGGGCGGCGATATTGACGGCGAGCCGGCCCGGGAAATTCAACCCCGCCGCCTGCCAGGCTTTCATCTGGCGGCAGGCCTCGCGCAGCACCCAATCGCCCAGGTCGATCATCATGCTGCGCTCCTCGGCGATCGGAATGAACACGCCCGGACTGACCATGCCCCGTTCCGGGTGGTGCCAGCGCAACAGGGCCTCGGCGCCGACCAGCGCCCGGGTTTGCAGGTCCACCTGCGGCTGGTAGTAGAGTTCCAGATTACCTCCTTCCCCGCGCAGGGTGTGCTGGAGATCCCGGGCCAGGGCCATGCGCTCGGTCAGCCCCGCGCTCATCTCCGGCCGGTAGAAGCGATAGCCGCCGCCTGATGCCTTGGCACGGTACATGGCGATGTCGGCCTGCTTGAGCAACTCTTGACACGTGGCACCATCCTCGGGATACAACGCAATGCCGATGCTGACCCCCAGCGCATACGTGTACCCACTGACCACGATGGGCTCTGAAAGGGCCTGTTCAAAACGTTCAGCAATGACGGCGACAGCCGACTGCTCGGCCTCCTCGACGATGACGACGAACTCGTCGCCGCCGAGCCGGGCCAGCGTTTCTTCCTGCCGCAAGACGGACTGAAAGCGGCGGGCGACTTCAATGAGCACCGCGTCCCCAATGGTATGCCCCTGGGTGTCATTGATTTCCTTGAAGCGGTTGAGGTCCAGAAACAGCAGCGCCACCCGCTGCCCATGCCGATGGGCAGCGCCGAGCGCCTGTTTCAGGCGATCGGCGGACAGCGCCCGGTTGGGCAACCCGGTCAGGGGATCGTAAAAGGCCAGCTGTTCGAGGCGCGTTGCTTGCGCCTTCTGCTCGGTAATATCGGTAAAGATGCTGATGTAGTGAGTGACCTCCCCTTGCCCGTCGTGCACGCCGGAGATGGACAGCCATTGGGGATAAATTTCCCCGCTTTTGCGCCGCTCCCATATTTCCCCCTGCCAGTGCCCGGTTTCTCGAATGCTCTCCCACATGGCGCGATAAAAAACCGTATCGTGCCGTCCGGATTGCAGGATGCGCGGCGTCTGTCCGATCACTTCCTCGCAGGCATAACCCGTTGTCCGGTTAAAAGCATGGTTTACCCTGAGAATATGTTGCTCTGCGTCCGTAATCATCACGGCCTCGGCGCTTTGATCGAACATCACGGCGGCAAGGCGCAGCCCCTCCTCGTTCGCCTTGCGCCGCGTAATATCGCGGCCTATTCCCGCCATGCCTAGAAACGCACCGTCACTGCCGAACACCGGCGCGCGCATATTTTCAAACACCCGCGCGCCTGCCGCCGTCGCGAAGGCCAGTTCGTCCTGCACCCCCCGCCCGCTTGCGCGCGCTTCCTCATCGCTGCGCCGGATCTGTTGCGCGATGGGCACCGGCCATACTTCGTCGGCGGTCTTGCCCAGCATCTCGGCCTCGGTCAGCCCGGCAAGTTGCGCATAGGCCGGGTTGACCTCGATGTAACGCCCCTGAGCATCCTTGAACCAGACATTATCCGGTGTTGCGGCAAGCAGGGATTTGAGACGCCGGGTGGTTTGCGCGTAGGCCGCGCTCAGCTCCTCGGCCCGCTGTTGCGCGCGCGCCTCGGCATGAAAGAATATCCACACGAGGCCCCAGAACAATGCGAGCACCACCGCCCCCAGGCCGATCACCGTCCAGAAGAGTTGCCACCACCCTTGCATCAGTGCCGCCACCGGTAATCCGACCAGGACGAAGAGCGGCGTGCCCTCGATCCAGGTGTAGCTGTAAAAGCGTTCGATGCCGTCCTGTACGGTGACATGCCGGTACCGGCCCGTGCGCTGTCCGGCATGCACCCTGTCTATCAAGGGGGAGCCTTGCAGGGGCTTGCCGAGCCTGTGCGGCAGCGGGGGGATGCGCGCCATGAGGATGAGGTTCTTGTCATACAGCGCAACGGCCGCACCCGGCATCAGGCCATAGCGGGCGAAGCGCTGTTCGAAGTGTTCGACTTTGAGGGGCAGGAAAACGACGCCGGCAAAGCGCCCGTCCGGGCCGTTCAGGCGCCGGCTCATGAGCATCACCCAATCACCCGCCACACGGCCCACGACAGGCCCGGTGATCAGGCGGCCCGGATCGGGAGTGTCGCGGTGCAGGCGGAAATGGGCCTGGTCAGCGATGGAGACCGGTCTGGTCTGATCGATGAGTCTGCCGCTTGCGTCGGCGACCCGCACGGCAACGATTTCCGGATCGCTGCCTTGCCAAAGGGTCAACTCGCGCTGTAACCGCGCAGTGGAGAGCGGCTTGCCTTGTGCGAGGTCCTGCTGCAAGTCCGCTTGGGCGTGGGAGAGCAGATAATCGTAGCGGGCGAAGCGCTCGGACAGCTGGGCGGCCACGGTGCGCGCCACGACCGCCGTCTCGGCATCAGCCCGCGTCTCGATGGCGCGGTAGCTTTGCCACAAAACGAGGCCGATTCCGCCCGCGATGACAAGAGCCAGGCCAGTCGCCAAAACAAACCCGATCTTGCGCGGCCGCGCGGCGACGGCTTCATCCAGGTGCTTTATGATCCGACTCCAGGGTTGTCCATGCGACCACCCACGGCACGCGGGGTCAGGCTTGCTTGCTTGCTTGCTTGCGCAAGATTTCTTCCATCTCAGCTGTCCAGGTTTCGCGTGTTCTTGTTCAGTCTTGGCGTTCTGCCCCGGCCCGGGGCAATGTACCGGATGATATGCATGATATATCGGAGGATTGCGCGCTTTCTTTAAGGGATTATGCGATTGCCCGGCGGTGACACGCGGAACGTCCCGCAACATACCCGCTGCAACTCCCGCTCCGCCAGGCGCCATCCGTGGCTGATGAGACGAAACCGCAGCCGCGCAGCGCCGTCTGCAATCTGGTTATAAAGCCATGCGTTACCAGTTCCCTGCCGCCTCCTTTCGAATTACACTTAAAAGCGGAAGATGGCGGGCATTGGTGAAGAGCGCGCGCATGGCGCGCGCCGACAGCCCATTCCAATTAATAATCCAGCATCAGTGTACCGTGCTCCACCGCTAACCAAACTCTACGGACTTCCCCTCCCCGTCAAGCGAAACCCATCTAGCGCCCGGTGAAACCGGGCGTTGCTTTTCAGTCTTCGGTACTAGGTAATCCCCCCACAAAAAAAGCGTTTGAAAGTAGAATTTTCTTAAATGGCAATCCGCTGCGACAACGGCCCGGAATACATCAGCGCCGTACGCTGGCATGGGCAAAAAACGCGGCATCCGCATCGACTTTATTCAGCCTGGCAATCCGCAGCAGAATGCTTATGTGGAGCGCTATAACCGCACGGTCCGCTATGATTGGCTGGCGCACCATTTGTTCGATTCAATTGAGGAAATGCAGGACTTTGCCACGAATTGGCTATGGTCCTACAATCACGAACGCCCCAACATGGCCATCGGCGGCATCACCCCGAAACAGAAGTTGGCCCTAACGGCTTAACCTCTACTTTTAACACCCTCTAAAAACGGGGGATTACCGCGCCAAACACGGACAAAAACAACAGTCCGGTCAGCGCCGAAATGACGTTCCTGGGTTGCGAGAACGGACTCTCCGGGAACCCAAAGAGTAGTACACAGCTTGCGCCGAAGGATCCCAGCACCAGTGGCGTTGCGCTTACCGCTGAGACGTAACCTACCGTCTCAATCGCAACCAGTCCACCGAAAAAGGACCAGGCAATACTGTTTGCCTACGTGCGCTGGCAGGCACCGCCATGCATTTTCCTGAAATACGTTTTCATCGAGATCCAGGAAAATGGACCCGGGGCATCGCACCCTGGGTCTGTCACATGAACAAGATCATTAGCCCCTGAACCTCGCTGCCTCTTCGGAGCCCTTTGTGGCATTGCCTGCGCTGTAGGAATGCGCACCTACACCAGCAAGCTTGCCGCCATCGACCACGAGATACTCGTTGCGAATGGGTTTTCCGTCGAACCAGCATTCAAGTATCTCGCGCGTGCCTGCCGCATAGCGCGCCTGCGCCGACAGCGAACTGCCCGAGATATGCGGAGTCATGCCATGGTGCGGCATGGTGCGCCAAGGGTGATCCTTCGGTGCGGGTTGGGGGAACCAGACATCACCCGCATAACCGGCCAATTGGCCACTCTCCAGCGCACTCGCAATGGCATCGCGATCACAAATCTTGCCACGAGCCGTATTGATGATATAGGCACCGCGTTTCATCTTCGCGATCAGCGAAGCATTAAACAGATGCTCTGTCTCGGGATGCAACGGACAATTGATCGTGACCACGTCACAGACCTTGGCCATCGATTCCACATCTGCGTGATAGATCAGGTTCAGTTCCTTCTCCACGCTTTCCGGCAGACGATGGCGGTCGGTGTAATGCAACTTCACGTCAAAGGGCTTGAGCCGACGCAGCACGGCCAGCCCGATACGTCCCGCCGCTACCGTGCCGACTTCCATGCCTTCCACGTCGTAAGAGCGCTCAACGCAATCGGCAATATTCCAGCCGCCTTTCACGACCCATTGATAGGATGGAATGTAGTTTCGCACCAAGCCCAGGATCATCATCACCACATGCTCGGCCACGCTGATGCTGTTGCTGAAGGTGACTTCCGCCACCGTGATCTTGCGGTCGATCGCTGCCTGCAAATCCACATGGTCCGATCCGATGCCGGCCGTCAATGCAAGCTTGAGCTTGGGCGCCTTGGCAATACGCTCTGCCGTCAGATAGGCAGGCCAAAATGGCTGCGAGATGACGATCTCCGCGTCGACCAGTTCCTTCTCGAACGCAGAGTTGGGTCCGTCCTTATCGGACGTAACGAACAGGCTATGGCCGCGCGACTCGAGGAACTTGCGCAGTCCCAACTCCCCTGACACACAGCCAAGCAGCGCACCCGGCTTGAAATCGATCGCCTGGGGGGTCGGTGTGGTTTGTCCATCGGCATAACGCTCGATCTTGGGAATCGCGTCGCGCGCATACGCTTTGGGGTAACCGCCCACGGGGTCATCGTAAAGCACGCACAGAACTTTGGCCATATTGTGTCTCCATCTTCTATGAACAGCGTTGGATTAAGGAGGGCGCAGCATGTGTAAAGTCAGCACGTTGCCCCCATGCTACGGGCTTGGCACATGGCATGCTCCGAGCTATGCATGCTGAGCGTCAGGCGAAGGACAGTCTAGTCGTTTGCGCGGATGGGCTGATAGGTGCCGCTTATCATGGTGTCGAAACGCGCTTCCAGGTCGAGCGTTTGCGTGACCGCCCAAGCGGCTGCGACCATGGGGGAAAGCGGATCGTGGTCAAGCGCAATCAGACCGATCGCGCGATTAATCTCCGGCGTGAGCGGGATGGCTGCCAACTCCTCGCGCATCTCGAACAGGCACAGCAGGCTGTGCGGCACAATGCTGAACAGCTCGGCGCAGCGCACATGGGAATAGAGCGCGAAAACCGAATCGGTCTCCACGACCACGCGCGGTTGCGCGTTGGCCCGGCGGAACGCGGCGTTGATGATGCGCCGGTTCTGCATATTGTTTGTGAGCAGGCACAGAGGCAGTTCGGCAGCGTTCGCCCAACTCATTTCCTGGCAATCACCAATGGATGCGGGATCGCGGGCGAGGAGCATGTAACGTTCGCGATACAGCGGCAGGACACGGAACCCTTCCAGGCACTGGTCCTCGAGATACGTAAGCCCCAAGTCCAGTTCGAAGCTATCCAGCCGGCGGATAATCTCTTCGGTGCTCAAGGATTGCACCAGTTGGCACATTTCCGAGTGTGCGGCACGAAAGGGTCCAGTCAACAGGGACACGATGGGCATCGTCGTCGGGATAGCCCCGAGCCGAAGTGTGCCGGCCAGGTGCGTGCGTGCAATCGAGGCTTCTTGACGCAGTCCCTCCCAGGCAGCGAGCGTTTTCCTGGCCCAGTTCAGAATGCGCTCGCCTTCCGGCGTGAGCCCCTGAAATCGCTGTCCGCGCTGGACGATCGGCACGCCCAGCTCCTCTTCCAGATGGCGGATCGCCGCAGACAGCGCAGGTTGCGATACGTAACATGCCTTGGCTGCGCGAGCGAAGTGCTTCTCACGAGATAGCGTTACCAAGTAGTCAAGCTGACGAATGAACATTGCCTTTCTTTCTGAATAGCGAGTTACCGAAATTTGCACACATACGAGCCTCTTGCAAAACCCAGCATCCAAGCTGGATTATGCTTGCCGGATTCAAGCCTGAAGTGCAACGGGGTTATGACGAGAGTGTAACTGCTTCATGAAAATCTCGAGGGGTGTTTTGAAGCCGGGGCATTTTCCGGGTTGGTGGTTGAGGTGGTGCATAGCGAAGACGATGTCCTTGGCAGTGATGGAGTTGTAGCGCATCTTTTACGGGAAGAACTGGCGGATCAGACCGTTCATGTTCTCATTGGCACCACGCTCCCGGGAGGCATAGGGATGAACGAAGAAGAAGCCGGCATCGGGTTTCTTGGCGATCTGGTCGTGCTGAGCGAACTTCTTCCCATAGTCGGCTGTCACGGTATGAACAAAGGCCGCAACAGGCATCAGCAGGTAAATCATGGCATCCGAGACAACCTGTGCGGTCTTGAACGGAACATGGGCGATCAAGGAATAGCGAGACTTGCGCTCGTTGAGCGTGACGAGCGTCTGTTGCTGGCCGGCACCAATGACCAAGTCGCCTTCCCAGCCGCCGAAACGCTTGCGGCTGTCGACGATAGCCGGGCGCTTCTCAATCGACACCTGGTTTGTGTTTTATGTGTTTTATGAACCGCCGGATGCGGAACCGCATGTCCAGTGGTGTGGGAGGACGGTAGGGGAGACCCTACCTCCTACCCGATGGAATATGAAATCAACGCATGATTTCGATCTGCAGCGCGATCACTGGAGCCGTCTATCTGCTCGGAAAATTGATGTCGATTCCGTGTGTGATCCAATTTGAAGGTATCGCCAGGTTTTGGCGGATGGCCGCAAGTGCCTCGAATAGCGGCACTGAAGCGTCTGCTATCCGATCCAGACTTTTCTCGCGCAACAGGGCAAGGTCAATCACGGTTGCGCTTGCGAGTCCGGCCCAGTGCAGCAACGCAGCAGATGCTTGCGGCGTATCGAACAAACCATGCAGATAGGTGCCCAGGATCTGCCCATCGGCTGAGCGCGCTCCTTCGGGCCGGTCGTCAATATAAAAAGCGGGGTTAGTGAGTGCCGCGCCCTGCGATGTTCCCATATGAATTTCGTAACCGGCAACTCCGGCATCGGCAAAAGCGCAACGGCCACGGACCTGGATCACGCGCTTGTGCTGTGTCAGCTCGGTATCGATGTCGAGCAAGCCGAGCGCTTGCGATACGCCCGGCAAACCTTCTGCCCCGTGCGGGTCGGCGATTGTCTTGCCCAGCATCTGGAATCCTCCGCAGATCCCAATGACCTTGCCGCCATAACGCAGGTGTTTGGTCAACGCTTCCTGCCAGCCTTGTTCGACCAGCCAGGCCAAGTCTGCACGGGTACTTTTACTGCCGGGCAGGATGATGAGATCGGCTGGCGGAATCGCTTGCCCCGATCCGATGAATTTCAGATCCACATCCGGGTGGGCGCGCAGCGCGTCAAAGTCAGTATGGTTGCTGATCCTCGGCAAGACCGGGACCACGACACGAAATCCTCCACCCGCCGTTTGCGCTGACTGGATCGCATCTTCGGCATCCAGGAACAAACCCTGCAAATACGGCAACACTGCCAGCACCGGTTTGCCGGTTTGCCGTTCCAGCCATTCCAGACCCGGCTCCAGCAAGCCGATATCGCCGCGAAAGCGATTGATGACGAAGCCGATAATGCGTTGTCGCTCGCTGCCGGACAGGCATGCAAGGGTGCCAACGATGTGCGCAAACACGCCGCCGCGATCAATATCGGCCACCAGGATCACCGGGCAATCAACCGCTTCGGCGAAACCCATGTTGGCGATGTCGCGCTCGCGCAGATTGACTTCGGCCGGGCTGCCGGCGCCTTCCACGATCACGGCTTCATATTGCCCGGCAAGCCGCCGGTACGAGGCCAGCACCGCCTGCATCGCGACCGTCTTGTATTGGTGGTAATCGCGCGCGTTCATGTCGGCCCGCACTTTGCCGTGGATGATGACTTGCGCGCCGGTATCGCTGGATGGCTTGAGCAACACCGGATTCATGTCGGTATGCGGCGCCAGTCCGGCCGCCTGCGCCTGCAATGCCTGCGCCCGTCCGATCTCTCCCCCGTCCGCGGTCACTGCGCTATTGAGCGCCATATTCTGCGGCTTGAAAGGAACCACCCTGATGCCTTGCCTGGCCAATAAACGGCATAGCGCCGCCACCACGGTGCTTTTGCCGGCATCGGAGGTCGTGCCTTGCACCATCAAGGTGGGATACGGAAAATTCATGGACACTCTCCTCTGTGTTTGCGTGCTTGCTGCGGTTTTTCGCACAGCCCTGTTTGCGCTGCAGTCCATGCCGCAAGCGCCTGCTCCAGACGCTGCCAGCCAGCCTCGTCCAGCGGCAACCCAAGCCGTATGCCACGCGCACCGCGCGTGAACCAGCGCACCCAAATGCCACGTTGCGCCATGTGCTGCCAAAATGCTTCGGCGTGCGGCTCGGACCACCATTGATACAGGGCGCCGCCGCTCGCGCTGATCGCGTGACTGGCCAGCAGCCCATGTAAACGCTCGCCAGCGCTCAGCAAATGTTTGCGCATCGCCTGCTGCCAGGAACGATCGGCCAGGGCAGCGCAGCCGATGTCGTGTGCCGGGCCACTCACCGACCACGGGCCGAGAACATCCGACAACGCTGATAACAGCGCAGGCTGTGCCGCCACGAAACCCAGCCGCAGTCCCGCCAGGCCGAAAAACTTGCCCACCGAGCGCAGCACAATCAGGCCCGGACGATCAGACCAGGCCGCTACGCTCAACTGCGGCACGGTATCGCCAAATGCTTCATCGACCACCAGCCAGCCGTTGCGCAATGCCAGCTGCCCGGCCCAGGCCAGCAGTATTTCAGGTGCAATGGTGGCGCCGGTCGGATTGTTCGGATTGCAGATCACCATCACCTCGCAATCCGCCACGGCGGAACCCAGTTCGTCATGGCCTACTTCACGCACCGCATGGCCTGCTTGCGCCCAGCGATGCGCATGTTCGGCATAAGCGGGCGCAGCCACCACTACCCGCGCCGGCGCGCGCAAGCGCGGCAGTGCCTGAATCGCGGCTTGCGTGCCCGCCACCGGCAATACCCGTGGCGCGCCGTAATAGGCCGCCGCGGCGGCGGCCAGTGCCGGACTGGCCTCCGGCAGGCGATGCCACGCATCCGCAGCCAAAGGAGGGACAGGATACGGCTGCGGATTGATGCCGGTAGAAAGATCGATCCACTCTTCGCGCGGCCGGCCGAAGCGGGCGATGGCATCGTGCAGGTTGCCGCCATGTTCAAGCATGCATCACCCTTTCAGGAAAGATATGCATGCCGCGATGCTCAGCATGACCATCCATAGCGCGGTTGTGCCAGCGACCAGCCGCCATGCGCGTCCGATATCGGTCGCGCGTGCGGCGCAGCCGCTCCCCAGCGCTGGCCTGTTCTCAATCACCCCATCGTAAACGGCTGCGCCACCGAGTGCGAGGCCCAGGGCGCCGGCACCCGCCGCCATGACCGGACCGGCATTGGGACTGGACCAGTCTGGCGCCTGCGTATGCCAGCAACGCAACGCTTGCCGGGTATTGCCCAGCAAGGCGTAAGACAATGCGGTGAGCCTTGCCGGAATCCAGTTCAATGCATCGTCGATGCGGGCAGCCACGCACCCGAAGGCATGATGGCGCGGGGTACGGTATCCCCACATCGCATCCAGCGTATTCGCCAGCCGGAACAATACGGCACCCGGCCCACCCGCAACCATGAACCAGAACAGCGTGCCGAACACGGCATCGTTGCCGTTTTCCAGCAGGGACTCCACGCCAGCTCTGGCCAGACTGGAGGCATCGGCCTGCGCCGTGTCGCGACTGACGATGCGCGCGGTTAGCCGGCGCGCCCGGGCCAGGTCGTTCTGTGCCAGCGCCCGTTCGATCGGCAGCGCATGGTCGCGCAAACTGCGCAGCCCGAGGCTGAAATAAAGCAGCACCGCGTGTATGCCGGCGCTCGCCCATATTCCCAGGACCGCGCTCCAGCGGATGCTCCAATACGCGAGCAGCACCAACGGCAATACCGCCAACAGCCAGGCCAACGCACCCGTCCAGTATTTGCGTTCGCCCTGATTCAGCCTGCGTTCCAGTCCATTGGCCAGCCGGCCAAACCCCACCAGCGGATGCCAGCGCCGCACCTCGCCAAGAATCAGATCGAGTACCACGCCGATGATGACCAGCAGCGCGATCATCGTTACGTTCAGCGCCATCAGCATGGTCAGCCTTTCAGCATCAGCGGCAAGCCGGCGGCGACCCACACCGCACGCTCGCAGCCTGCCGCCACCGCCTGATTCAAGCGGCCCGCTTCATCGACAAACCAGCGCGATAGCGCGCCTTGCGGGATCACGCCCATGCCGACTTCATTGGATACCAGGATCACATCGCCGGCGGCTTGCTCCAGCGCTTGCAGGAAGCGCTCGCGTTCCTCGCGAAAGCACGCGGGCGGAATAATCTCGCCCACCTCGGGAAAAATCTGCGTCTGTGCGAACAGTAAATTGGAAAGCCAGGCGGTCAGGCAATCGATCAGGACCAAGCGTTCCGGCCCGCTCCATTTTGCGATGGCAGCACCCAGGGCCAGCGGTTCTTCAACGGTCATCCAGGCGCGATCGCGCCGCTGCCGATGGCAGGCAATGCGCGCCGCCATTTCGGCATCGCCCTCTTGCGCGGTCGCGACATAGATCACCGCCTTGCCGGTAGCCGCAGCGAGCTGTTCGGCATAGGCGCTTTTGCCGGAGCGTGCGCCACCCAATACCAGCGTACGAATCATGTCTGTTGATCTTAAAAAATTCATGCGCTACACAGATGAAAGCTGCGGTTCACGATGCAGCGCCATTTAAATGGTGGCAATCGATTCTGGTTCATTCAGGTTCGCCATGACTCTCGGCCTGATTGCGCCACGTATTCTCATACACCATGTCCTGCAGCTTCTGCCGCTCCGCCCAGCCTTCGATTTCGAGCATCGGCTTCGGATAAAAGGCTTCCACATGGCCAAGGCACAGTATTGCAATCGGCTTGGCGCCGGCGGGCATGCCCAGCAGCAGGGCAAGCTGTTGCGGATCGAACAGCGACACCCAGCCCATGCCGATGCCTTCGGCACGAGCTGCCAGCCAGATATTCTGAATCGCGCAGGCGACCGAGGCGAGGTCCATTTCCGGCAGCGTGCGGCGTCCGAAAATATGCGCCTCGCGCCGATCCATCAACGCCACCACCAGCAGTTCGCCGCATTCGCGCACCCCTTCCACTTTCAGCCGCATGAATTCGTCTTCGCGCTCGTGCAAGGCATGTGCGGTGTGGATGCGCTCTTGCTCGACCATCTGGTGAATGGTGCTACGCAGGCCCGGGTCGGCAATCCGGATAAACCGCCATGGCTGCATGAAACCGACGCTGGGGGCCAGATGCGCGGCATTCAGCAGGCGCGCCAGCAACTCCGGCTCGATAGGGTCAGGAAGAAAATGGCGGATATCGCGCCGTTCGGCAATCACCTTGTAAACTGCGGCGATTTCTTCGTTGCTGAATCGGTTCATGGCAGGAACAACCGGGCGGCCACGCTTGGATTGGAAGGAAAATAACAGTGCAGGTAAGTTGCCGTCAGCCGCGCCAGTCGAAAGATCCTTTCCCCTTGCGAAGTATTGTACAAACGCTCGCCGGATGCGACCGGAACCAGCGGCGTGTCAATCACCGAATGGTGAAAGGCATGACTGCGCAGCACGCCGCCAGGCATCGGCGCGGATTGATAACCCAGGCCTTGCCGGCGCGCCTGCATGACGGCGTGTCCCGGCAACAGACCCGTCATCGCGGCGCGCTGTCCGGCTTTGTCGGTGAGCGATTCGAACAGGTACAGCATGCCGCCGCATTCCGCGTAAATCGGTTTCCCCTGCCGGAAGTGGCTGTGCAGCGCGGCTTTCATTGGCGCGTTATCCTGCAATTGCTGCAAATGCAGTTCCGGATAACCGCCCGGCAGGTAAAGGCTGTCGACCTGCGGCAGCGCCTGGTCGGCGAGCGGCGAAAAGAAAACCAGCTCGGCGCCCAGCGCCCGCAACACATCCAGGTTGGCCGGATAGATAAACGAAAACGCCGCATCGCGTGCAATGCCGATGCGTGTCCCGGCCAGCAGTTGCGGCAGCGGTTCTGCACTGGCACAGGTGAATTCCACTGCTGCCGGCAATGCGGCCAGGGCGGTCGAAGCAATCGACGCTGCGATCGCCGCCAGGCGCGCTTCGAGGTCGACAATCTCTGCGGCCTGAACCAGGCCCAGATGCCGTTCCGGCAAAGTGAATTGCGATGCACGCGGCAGCCCGCCAAAATAACGCATCCCTGGCGGCATGCCCTGCACCATCATTTCTGCATGACGGGCGCTGGCCACCGCATTGGCCAGGACACCGGCGAACGCCAGCTCGGAACGAAAATGGGCAAGCCCATACGCGATCGCGCCCAGCGTTTGCGCGGTGCCGGTAGCGTCGATCACCGCCAGCACCGGCACGCCGAGCAATTGCGCCAGGTCGGCGCTGCTCGGCGTGCCGTCGAACAGGCCCATCACGCCTTCGACCAGAATCAGATCGGCTTCCTGGGCCGCCTCGTACACCAGGCGCCGGCATGCTGTTTCGCCCGCCAGCCAGAGATCGAGCTGGTATACCGGCTGGCCGCAGGCGCGCTCGAGTATCATCGGGTCGAGAAAATCCGGTCCGGTCTTGAACACCCTGACCTTGCGGCCTTGATCGGCATGGAAGCGGGCGAGCGCGGCAGTGACGGTCGTCTTGCCGTGATGGGAACCGGGTGCGCTGATGAATAGCGCCGGGCAGCGTCGCGTTTGCACGTTAAAACTCCACGCCTTTTTGCGCCTTGATGCCCTGTTCCTGATACGGATGTTTGACCGGACGAATATCGCTGACGAGATCGGCCAGTGCGATCAATCCCTCCGGCGCATGGCGGCCGGTGACGACAATGTGCAGCATCTCGCGTCGTTTGCCGAACACCTCGATGACTTCGGCCAGATCGAGATATTGATACTTGAGCACGATATTGAGTTCATCCAGAATCACCATGTCGTAGGAAGGATCGTTGATCATCCTGACCGCTTCGGCCCAGCCGTTGGCGGCAGTTTTCATGTCGGCTGCGCGATCCTGGGTATCCCAGGTGTAGCCGGCGCCGACCACATGGAAATCACAATTGGGGTTACTGCCCAGCACCTGGCGTTCTGCGCTGTGCAATGCGCCCTTGATGAATTGCACCACACCCAGCTTCATCTGATGGCCGAGTATGCGCAACCCCATGCCGAATGCGGCGGTGGATTTGCCTTTGCCGGTGCCGGTGTAGACGATCAGCAGGCCTTTTTCCTTTTGCGCGGCGGCCTTCTTTTTTTCGAAGCCTTCCTTGTGGCGCTGGGTCATGCGTTTGTGGGATTCGGGATCGGTTTTCATATCATTTCCAGAGGGTTCCTGTCATTTCGGTCAATAACGCTGCGATATTGGCGCGGCTCAGGTGGTAGCCGATGAAAACCAGTTCCGATTTCTGAACGGCCGGTTTTGCCGCATCGACACTGATCACCACGCGCGAGCGCACGCCCTGCACCAGCACCGCACGCTCCGAATCGCGGGTACGAATAAAACCCTTGCTGCGCAATATCGGCTCCGCCCTGGCCGCTTCGATCAGCGCGGATCTCAATGTTTCTGTTTGCTGCGGCGCCTGGCTGCGCAGCACAAACGACAGCCAGCCCGGATCCTGCTCATGAAAATGCCTGTGCGTTGCGAGCCCATGGCTATGGGCACTCAAACCGGAATGCGCATGACCGTTCAGGCGGTCTTGATTGCCGGGCGGAGAAGCATCGGGACCCGGCATCGGCGTGTAACGGTGGTTGTGCGCAACCAGCGTCGGCTGGTGCAGGCGCAGGCCCAGAGCGAGCCGGATATCGAGCTGCGCATGGTAGGCAAGTTCAAGAAAGCGCACGTTCGGCGCGCGTTGTCGCACGCGCGTCTCGGCCAGTAGCAGCGCCTTTTCATCAAGCAGGTCGATCTTGTTCAGCACCACGACATCGGCATATTCGAGCTGCTGTTCAAACAGGCTGGCGACCGCAGCTTGCGGGCTATGGGCCGCATTGTCGGGTTCGAATTGATCGGCCAATAACAAGGGCGTATCCACCACTGCCAGTGTCGCATCCAGAATAAAATCTCCGGCCAGCCCGGGTCCCTGCAGCATTTCCATTACCGCCGTCGGCAGCGCCAGGCCGGAGGTTTCGATCAGCACATGATCGACATGGGCGCGGCGCTCGGCGATCGCGCGCATGACGGGGATAAAAAGTTCGTCATCGCCATAGGCAATCAGGCCGTACGGAAAATCGTGAATCCGGATCTGGTCGTTACCGTCAACGCCACCCCGAAGCAGCGCGCCATCAATGGAGACCTCGCCGAACTCATTGATCAATAGCGCGAGGCGGCTGGTTTGCCTGCGGTTAATCAGGCCGCGAAGCACAGTGGTTTTACCCGAGCCCAGAAAACCGGTGACGATGGTGACCGGGATCAACTGATTCATGCTATTTTCCACGCTGCCAGTTGCTGCAACACGGCCTCGAACGTCGAGGCGGCCAGCGGGTATGCCAGCTTCGGCCGCTGAATCACCAGCAACGGGATACCCAGCGCCTGCGCCGCCGCCGCTTTGGCGCGATAGCCACCGGCGTCGCCGGAATCCTTGGTCACCACGCAATCGATTTGCCAATCACGCCACAGCGCCGTATTGAACGCTTGCGAGAACGGACCTTGCATCGCGCAGATATGGCTGCGCGGCACGCCCAGATCGACCGCGCGCTGAATGAATTCCGGCTCCGCCGTGACGCGCACAAACCACTCACGCGCACTTGCACCGGGCGCTTGCAGAAACCTCGCCAGATCCTTGGAACCGGTCGCCAGAAAAATACGTTGGCCGAGCGCGATGGCGCGCGCAGCTGCCTGTGCCATCGATTCGCACAACTCACCGCACTCCGGCGCAGGCACACTGGGCCGTTCGTAGCGCAAGTAAGGGATGCCAAGCTCGCGCGACAGGCCGATCAACTGTTCGGAAATGATACTGGCATAGGGATGGGTCGCATCGACCAGCGCGCGCGCATGGCTGCGCGTGAGCGCCTGTCGGCGTGCCTCTACGCCTTGACGGCCAGCCCGGACCGACACGCCAGGACAGTCCTTGATGGCCACCTCGCCACCATATTCGGTTGCCGCCGATACGATCACCGGGCAGCTCTGCCCTGCTGCCAACCGGGTCGCCAGCGCATTGCCGTCGCTGGTGCCGGAAAAAACCCAGACGGCATGATCAGGCAATGCCTGCTCTTCCGGCTGCATGGCTGGCGCAACATCCGGCGCTGCCCAGTCGTTGTAGCCGCGCGGCGTGAAAATCCAGTCGCGCCTGCGCTCGGTAAAGCGGTTGCCGATCACGATGGTGGTGAACATATCGAACTGCAACGCCGGCAATTCGTCCAGGCGGTGGATGCCGACCTGCTGCCCCGGCCGATAGGCATTCTTCACCACGCCGCACAAGGTATGCGGCGTCTTGGATTCAAGCATGAGGTTGAGGATGCGGTAGACACCCTGCTGCCGGCCGGCGCTCTGCACGTTGTACAGCACGCAGGCCAGGTCGGCTTCAGCGATGTGCCGTGCGCGGTTTTCGATCCACTCCCAGGGGCACAGCAGATCGGACAGGCTGAGCGTGGCGAAGTCGTGCGACAGCGGCGAACCCAGCAACGACGCGCAGGCGTTGGCCGAGGTGATGCCGGGCACCACGTTGACCGCGTAGGTATCGTCTTCGCGCATTTCCTCGAACGCCAGCGCGGCCATTGCGTAGATGCCGATGTCGCCGCTGGAAACCAATGCGACCTTATGCCCGGCTCGGGCTTTTTCTATTGCCAGCAAGGCGCGCTCGCGCTCCTGCGTCAGCGGCGGGGTGTGGATTTCCTTGCCCGCCAGCCACGGCGCTATCCAGCGCAAATACAACTCGTAGGCCACGATCACGTCGCTGTCACGCAGCGCCGCTTCGGCACGCGGGACGATCAAGTCGTCAAATCCGGGCCCGACCGAAACCAGATGCAGTACCCCGCTCATGCTTCCACCCGTTTATCTTCCACCACTGCCACGGCAACACCATCCAAAGCCATTTTCGGCACCACCAGTTGCCCGCGCATACAGGCGATCAAGGCGCACGGTTCGCATACGCCATCCACGCCCACATTCCTGTTCACCCAATCCGATGGCTGCGTCACCCACGCCCGCGCCGCCACCGTTGCATGCGCAAACACGCGCAGCGGCAAACCATGCCGCGCGCAGAATTCGATCAATCCCGGCTCATCCGCCTTCAGGTCGATGGTCGCCACCTCGCGCACTTCGTCCAAGCGACGCGTGCCAAGCGCCCTGCGTACCGCCACGGCAATCCGCTCGACAGACACGCCCTTGCGGCAGCCAATGCCGACCACCAGCGGCTTCAAGGCCTCGGTCGCCGTGGTGATCACCGGCACCGCGCCGACCACATTGGCGACGCGATAAGCCAAACGGTTGGCGCCGCCCTCGTGACCGGCCAGCAGCGACACCGCGTAACGACCCGCTTCGTCCAGCACCACCAGCGCCGGATCGTTGTGCTTGTCCTGCGCCAGGCCATCGAGAAAGCGCACCGCGATGCCACTGGCTGCCACCATCAGCCACTGCGCATGCTGCCGATACACCGCAGCGAACTGCTGCTTCTGCGCCACGGCCGAATTCAACCAGGGCCGGTACAGCGTGCCGCCGAGCTGCGCTTGCAAAACAGCGGCGAGCGCTGCGCTTTCTGAGCGCACCAGCCAGATGCCGAGTGATTCGCTCATGCTGTCGCCTTGTCGATCTTTTCGACTTTTTGTTTCGACTTTTTCACAGCCCGGAACAGATGTTTGAAATCCTTCGAGTACAAGCGTGACTCCACCTGCTCGCCACGACCCAGCGCCGCACCGACCAGCAGCATGGTGGTCAGGTTCCAGGCGCCGCGCCTGGTCTCTTTCAATACGGTGCCGAGGGTTCCCTGATAGATGCGCTGCTCGGGCCAGCTAGCCCGATAAACCAGGGTCACCGGCGTGTCCTCCGGATAATGCAGACGCAGGTCGGTCACGATTTTTTTCAGATGCGGCCCCGACAGGAAGATGCACATGGTCGCGCGGTGTTCAGCCAGCCTGGCGATGGATTCGGATTCCGGCACCGCCGAGGCGCGCCCGGAAACGCGGGTCAGGATGATGGTCTGCGATAC
This sequence comes from Sulfuriferula plumbiphila, assembly GCF_009938015.1. Lineage (NCBI taxonomy): Bacteria > Pseudomonadati > Pseudomonadota > Betaproteobacteria > Nitrosomonadales > Sulfuricellaceae > Sulfuriferula > Sulfuriferula plumbiphila. The sequence continues at coordinate 2,582,734 of NZ_AP021884.1, forward strand.
TTCCGGCCTGGTCAGCTCGGCCTTGACCGCGGCGGCGGCGGCACTGAACGACGACACGCCCGGCACCACCTCGTATTCGATGCCGAGCGCATCGAGCCGCCGCATCTGCTCGGCGGTCGCACCATAGATTGCCGGATCACCCGAGTGCAGGCGCGCCACGTCGCGGCCGTCCGCCTGGGCACGCCGATAACAGGCTTCCTGTTGTTCGAGGTCGAGCCGGGCGGTATCGATCAACTCGGCATCCGGGCGGCAATGCTGCAGCATCCCGGCCGGCACCAGCGAACCGGCGTACAGCACCATATCGACCCGGCCCAGGATGTTGGCGCCACGCAGCGTGATCAGGTCGGAAGCACCGGGACCGGCGCCGATGAAATAAACCTTCATGATGATCTTTTCTCTCTCGGGGTCTTGCGGATCAGCAACGTGGCGAGATACCCCATCGCCTCGGTCGCACATAAATTGCCGACATCGGCGGCCAGCATTTCACCCGGCAAGCCGATGCGGCGCGCAAACGCGCACTGTCCGGCAATGCCCATGTCGCGCAGCAGATCGAGTACCCAGGCCAGGCGTGCGCCGACCTTCATCAACACCACGACGTCATGCGTTTCGATGTCGCGCCGCAGCGCGACAGGATCGTCCGGACACGGCAGGATCAGCGTGCGTTCCTTGCCCTCCCCGAGCGGCCAGTCCAGAGCCGACGCCGCGGCCGCGTAGCTGGTGATGCCGGGAAAGGTACGGTGCGGCAATCCGGGCAGTCGCTCGCGCAGCGCGGCCAGCACATAACCGTAAGTGGAGTATGTCAGCGTATCGCCGATCGTCAGGTAAGCCACGTTGCGCCCGGCGCATAGATCGACAGCAATCGCGTCGGCCAGTTGCGCGTAATGCGCGCGCAACACGGTCCGGTCCGGGTCCATGTTGAACTCGATTTCCCGCAGCCGCTGCGGCGGGATGTCGATACCGGCCAGGCATTGCAGCGCGACCGAGATTTCCGCGCTGCGCGCCCGTGGCGCGAACACGACATCGGCCTGGCGCAGCGCATCGAGCGCCGCAAGCGGCAGGTAGCCGGCCGGTCCCGGGCCGACGCCGATGCCCCAGAATGTGCCAAGTTGCGGTGTCACGCTCACGCATCCTCTCCCAGCGCATTGCCGTGCAAGTCGAACAAGCGCACTTCGACCTTCTCCACTGCCGGCACGCGCGCATGCACCAGCACGCCGATGCGGCGCTCGATGTCGATCCATAATGCCTGTGCGCCGGGTTCACGCTTCAATCGTTCCATCGCTGCTTCCACTGTATTTGCGTTTTCTATTTCTTGCACCAGATGCCGCGCGAACCCGCGTTGCGCCGCCACCCGCGCCACACAGCCCATCGCCATGCTGCTCTTGCTCGAATGCGTGTCCCACACGCCGTCGAGCACTTTCGCCAGCTTGCCCGGGTGCCCGGCCAGCCACAGCACATCGAGGCGGCGTCCCTCTTCGTCCAGCGCCTTCTGCGTGAAGTCGAGCGCAGCGCCCAGAAAATTGGCGATCTGCACCGTGCGCTTCTCAGGCAACCCCAATACATCCCTGGCATAAGTGCGCCCCGTCTTGCCCGGCAGGTACGCCACACTCTGCGCGCCGCCGCCGAGCGCGACACGCACATAAACCTCGATCGAGGCGATCCACGACGCCATCGACATCGGTTCAACGATGCCCGAAGTGCCGAGGATGGAAATGCCACCGACAATGCCGAGCCGCGGGTTGAACGTTTTCCTCGCGATCGCCTCCCCATTTTCACAGCCGATTGTCAGATCAAAGCCGGCTTCCCGCTCCTCCGGCAATCCTTCCGCCAGCACCTCGGCGGCCGCCTGGCGCATCATCCGCCGCGGCACCGGATTAATCGCCGGTTCCCCCACCTCCACCCGCAAACCCGGCTGGGTCGCGGTGCCGACGCCGCTGCCGGCGAAGAAGCGAATCTGTCCCGTGGCGTTGCGCCGCACCTCGGCGAAGATAGTCGCGCCGTGGGTGTTGTCCGGGTCATCGCCACCCTCCTTCTTCACTTCTGCACGCACGCTTTGCTGATCGAGCCAACACACATCCTGAATCGGCACCACCAGATAATGCGCGCCGTCCGGCAGCGTCACCTCTACACGTTCACGTCGCTCGTCACGCAGCAGCAAGCAAAGCGCTGCCTTGACCGCCGCCGTGGCGCAACTACCCGTAGTGCGCCCGCGCCGCAGGCCGTTCGGCGCCAGCACCAGCAAATCGAATTCTGCACGTTCAAGTTCGCTCATACCCTGCAAGCTGATTGACCGCGTCGATCATCAGCGCATTGACCACGCTGGCCGCCCACGGCGAGCCGCCGCGCGTGCCGCTATTGGTAATACGCGGCACCTGCAGGCAGCGCCGCAAGCCATCCTTGCTTTCACGGGTGCCGACGAAGCCGACCGGCAAGCCGATCACCAGTTGCGGCCGCCAGCCGTGCTCGCGGATCAGGCGCGTCGCCTCGACGATCGCAGTCGGCGCATCGCCGATCGCGAGCACGACGTCGTTGCCGAATTTTTCCCAGGCGCGCCGGATACCGGCCGCCGAGCGTGTAATGCCGTGCGCCTGTGCCATCAGGTACGTCTCGCGGTCGTGCACCCCGCACCAGGTTTCGATCCCGAGCTGTTCGAGCAGCGCGCGCTTCAAACCGGCCTGCACCATGCTGACGTCGGCCACCACGCGCTTGCAGCGCAACAGCGCGCGGATGCCGGTCTCGACCGCCCCCGGTGAAAAGTAAATATCGTCGACCGCATCGAAGTCGCCGCTGGTATGCACCAGCCGCTGCAGCACCGTCAAGTGCGCCTGCGGGAAGCCCGACCAGTCGCGCCCGGCGGCGATGATGCGAAAACTCTCGGCTTCGATCGGATGCGGCTGGTAAGCCAAGAATTCAGGTTTGACTCCGGTCGGCAGCGGCCCGTCTGTCCGCTCCTTCTCCAGCAATCCTCGCACGCGCAGGTGATGCGCCCGCTGCGGTTCACCAACCTGCTCCTCGAAGCCGACGATCTGCGCCCGGTATTTGCACAGCGAACAGTTCATCGCGGCGCGTCCGGCCACCGCTTCGCGGGCGCGCTCGATCATCACGTCGGCCACGTACGGATGCACGCCGAAATAGCCGGCCTTGAGCACTTCCAGTTCCGGCTCACGCTCCTGCAATGCGTCGGCCGCCGCATAAATGCGCTTGACCAGCACGCCGTCGAACAAAAAGAACGGCAACACGACGAGCCGCGCGAATCCCAGTCGCGCTGCAGCGCGCAGGCCATCGGCGACCAGCGGCCTGGTGGTGCCCGAATAACAACCATACGCCGCGCCGAAACCCATGCCTTCCTCCAGCATGCGCGCGAGCTTGGCGACTTCGCCATTGGCATCGGGATCGGTGGTGCCGCGACCGACCAGCACCAGGCAAGTGTCAGTGCGCCGCACGGTGTTCGGGGAAGTCGACTCGGCTGCGACGATGCGTTCCCGGGCGAGCTGCAACAGTTGCGGATGCAAGTTGAGCGGCGCCCCAAAATGGAAGTCGATGGCGGGATACGCGCGCGCCAGCGCCAGCAACTCGCTCGGCATGTCGTTCTTGGCGTGCCGCGCTGCCAGCAGCACGCCCGGCACCACGGCCACCTGCCGCACACCCGCGGCGAGATTGGCTGCCACCGCCTGCCCGATGGTCGGGCTGGCGAACTCCAGGTAGCCGTGGCTGACCACATGCTGCGGGGCACGTGCCCGAATCAACTCGACCAGCGCCTCGAACTCGCGAACAGCGTCGGGATCGCGGCTGCCGTGACCGGCAATCACGATGCCGAACTGGTCGCACTGGCCGGCCTGTGTCATTTTCCCTCCGGCGGTTCGATCTGGCTGGGCATCGGACGGCGGGTACGGATCAGCATGATGCTCATGTCAGTAAACTCGCGATCGACGCATCCGGCGAGCGTGCCGTGCCATTCCGCCTCGCCGCGCGTCAGGTTCTCCCACACCTCGGTCGGATGCTCGGGCGACACCCCATTCTCCAGCAGGTAAGCGGCGATGTGGCGCGGCATGAATGAGCGTGCCTCGTCCCACGGACAGGGAATCACGATGGCGTTGCGCGCATCCTGGAGCACATGCACCAGATGACGCTTGAAAGGATCGAGATCGCCACGGCGGTGAAAGGTGATGAAGGTAGTTTCGTCGAAACATACTTTGGCACGCGAAGCGAGAATTTGCGCCGAGGATATCCCCGGCAGCGTTTCTACCTCGTGGCCGCAGGCGCGCTCGACCCGCTCCAGGTACTGGAAGCCGCTGAAGTGGATGTCACCCATGAATACCACCACGCAGCGCTTGCCGGCATGGTGCGCCAACGCCACCTGCGCCAGCCTCTCGACCTGATTGCGATAGCCCATGGTAACGATTTCTGCTCCGGGCGGGATCAGGCTGCGCACCACATTGACCACCGCGTCGAATCCGGCGACCACGTCGGCATCGCGGATCAATTCCGCACCGCGCTGCGTCAGGTAGCCGATGTCACCCGGCCCTGCGCCGATACAGATGATCATAACCGCCCCTCAAAAATCTCGATACTTGTCGACAGGCTGCCCGCGATCCCAACCACATCGCCGACAATCACGATAGCCGGGCTGCCAATGCCTTGCGCCTGCACTGCAGCAGGAAGTTCTGCCAGCGTAGTCACCACGCTGCGCTGCTGTGGCAAGGTGCCGTGCTGGATCACTGCGGCTGGCAGTGCCGGTGGCAAATCCGCCGCCAGCAGTTGCGCGACGATCTGCGCCAGGTTGGCGATGCCCATGTAGATCACCAGCGTGCCACCGGTCCCCGCCAGCCCGCGCCAGTTCACCGCTCCATCATTGCAGGCATGCCCGGTGACAAAGGTGATGCTGCGAGCGCAATCGCGGTGCGTCAGCGGAATGCCCAGCGCCGCCGGAACGGCCACGCCGGCAGTCACCCCGCTCACCACCTCGACCTCCACCCCGGCCGCAACGAGACATTGCATTTCCTCACCACCGCGACCGAATACGAAGGGGTCGCCGCCCTTGAGTCGCGCCACAATGCTACCGGCCCGTACATGCTCGAGCATTTGCTCGTGAATGGACACTTGCGTCGTCGATTTACAGCCGCCGCGCTTGCCTACCTCAATGACTTCCGCATCCGGCGCGGCGAAACGCAGGACCTCGCGATTGACCAGGTCGTCCAGCAGCACCACGTCGGCCTCGCCCAGCAAACGCACTGCTTTGAGCGTCATGAGTTCGACATCGCCGGGACCGGCACCGATCAGATAAACTTTTCCGGGTTTCATTTGATTTTCATGCTGTGTTCAACCGCGCACGTATCGTGAGCGCCAAATTCTCTGCCGATAACTGCTCCAGCGTCAGGCATTCGGCGCCCAGCGCCTGCGCCAGCTGGCCGGCCCGCCCCAGACGGAGGTAACCGCTTTCGGTATCGAGCACCAATGCCGGCACACTACGCCCGGCCAGCAGCTCTGCCAGCGCCAGCGTCTCACGCCATGGGTCGCCGCCATCGCTTAACGCAACGTTTGCCTTGCCGTCGGTCAGCAATACCAGCAGCGGCGACGCGCCTGCCTCCGCCTGCTGCAGGGTTTGCAACGCCAGCTGCAGCGCGTGCGGCAATGGCGTACGGCCACCGGTGGGCAGTTCGCGCAGCCCCTGCTCGGCGCGGTCGACGCTGCGGGTGGGCGCCAGCAACAACGCCGCCGCCTCGCCGCGAAAGGCGATGACAGCCACTGCGTCGCGCCGCTGGTAGGCATCGGTCAGCAGCGCCAGCACCGCGCCCTTGACCGCCTCCATACGGCGCTGCGCTGCCATGGAACCGGAGGCATCCACCACCAACAGGATCAGGTTGGCGCTTTTACTCACGCGAATCTGCTGGTGCAGATCGCTTTTGCTTACCTGGAATTCCGCTGGATTGCGCAATGCGGCGCTACGCAGCGTCGCGCCGACAGCAAGGCTGCTCGGATTGTCATGCGGTACCGCACGCACCACGCGTCCGCGCGGCGCATCCAGTGCCTCGCTGCGCCGCCCCGCCATGCTGCGGGCCGGGGTGGTATCCACCGCGATCCGGCGTACGGTAGCGGTGGAGGCAGCGGCAAACACCTGCTGCTTATCCTCCTGTTCAGCGTCGCCTGCTGCGCTCTCTGCGCCCTCCTCCTGCGGGGCAGCGCCGGATTCATCATTCCGTTCCGGCTGCCGGACGGCCTGTTGCATCAATTCGTCGAGGCGCGCGCGATCCAGGCCCGGCTGCTCGAACGGTTTGCGCCGCCGCCGGTGCGGCAGCACCAGTTCCGCCGCACCGCGCACATCCTCAGGCGTCACCCGCTGGCGCTCCTCGAGTGCCGCCAGCGCGCGTGACGCCTTGTGCATCACGATGTCGGCACGCAGGCTGGCGACGTCGAATTCGCAGCACAGATGGCTGATCAGATCGAGCAACGCGTCGTCCAGCACCACCTCCGGCAGCCGGCGCTGCGCGCTGGCAAGCTGATGGCGTAGCGCATCCTGCTGCCGGTCCCAGGTGATGGCGTAGCCGGCCGGGTCGGCCTCGAAAGCGATACGCCGGCGTACCACCTCGGCGCGCAATGTTTTTTCGCGCGGCGCCGTCACTTCGACCATCAAGCCGAAGCGGTCGAGCAGTTGCGGACGCAGGTCGCCCTCTTCCAGGTTCATCGTGCCGATCAGCGTGAAACGCGCCGGGTGCGTGATCGACAAGCCTTCCCGCTGCACCGAGTTGACACCCATCGCCGCCACGTCCAGCAGGACATCCACCAGGTGATCGGGCAGCAGGTTAACTTCATCGATATAGAGAATGCCGCGGTGCGCTGCCGCCAGCAGGCCGGGCTGAAAGGCGCGCCTGACGCCCTGCAGTGCGCGTTCCAGATCGAGGCTGCCGAGCACCCGGTCTTCGGTCGCACCGAGCGGCAGCGTGACGAAAGGCACCGTGGCCGCCTGCGCCGTCGCACTCGCGTCGCAACAGATCGCGCAGTGTTCACAGGGCGTGCCGGGCGAACAGTTGAACGCACAGCCAGCGATACGCTCGATCAGCGGCAGGATATCGGTCAGCGCCCGCGCCGCGGTGCTTTTGGCCGTCCCCTTGTCGCCCCGGATCAGCACGCCGCCCAGCGTCGGATCGACCGCGCACAGCAGCAGCGCGGTCTTCAACTGCTCCTGTCCGACGATGGCGGAAAATGGAAAATTCATGCGTGTCACTTTATATGCCGCGCGGCGTCTCGCCACGCGCCTCCAGCAAGGTTTCACTGCGTAGATACAGTTCGCGCAGCGCTTCCAGCGTCTGCTGCCGCGGCCCGGCCCACATGCCGCGGCTGGCCGCTTCAAGCAGGCGCTCGGCAATCGCGTTCTGCGCCCACGGATTGGCTTCCTGCAGGAAGCGCTGCATCCCGGGATCGAAGGCATAGGCGCTTGCCACTTGCTCGTACATCCAGTCGTCCATCACCTGGGCAGTGGCGTCGTAACCGAACAGGTAATCGACCGTCGCCGTCAGTTCCAGCCCGCCCTTGTAACCATGACGCTGAATGCTCGCCAGCCACTTGGGATTGACGACGCGCGAGCGGAATACCCGCAACGTCTCTTCCTTGAGATCGCGCACCTGGGCCCGCGCCGGATCATGGCTGTCGCCGAAATAGTGTCGCGGCTGCTGCCCGGTCAGGGCACGGATGGTGGCGATCATGCCGCCGTGAAACTGCAGGTAATCGTCGCTGTCGAAAATGTCGTGCTCGCGATTGTCCTGGTTGTGCAGCGCCACCTGCACCCCCGACAGGCGGACCCGGAACGCATCGCGTTCGTCCACTCCCTGCGTATTGCGCGCATACGCATAGCCGCCCCAGTTGACATAGGCCTCGGCGAAGTCGGCATCGGCCTGCCAGTTCTTTTCCTGGATCAGCGCCAGAATGCCGGCGCCGTAACTGCCGGGCCTGGCGCCGAAAATGCGATACCCGGCGCGGCGCGACGCCTCGTCTTGCGGCAGCCCCTTGCCGATCCATTCGCCCAATTCGGCGAGATAATGCTTGCGCACGAAGTTCTGCGACAGCGGCTCGTCCAGCCTGATGACGGCATTGACCGCGTCATCGATCAGGTCGATCAATTGCGGGAACGCATCGCGGAAGAAGCCGCTGATGCGGACCGTCACATCGATGCGCGGGCGTTTCAGTTCCGCCGGCGGAATCACTTCGACCCCGCTCAGCTGGCGGTTCTCCGGCCGCCACAGCGGACGCACACCGAGCAGCGCCAGAATCTGCGCCACGTCGTCGCCGTGGGTGCGCATCGCGCTGGTGCCCCAGATGCTGATGGCGACGCTTTCCGGGTAGTCGCCGGTTTCGCGCACATGGCGCGCCAGCACCTGGTGCGCGAGCTGCTGGCCGACGCGCCAGGCCGACTGCGAAGGTACGCTGCGCGGATCCACCGAGTAGAAATTGCGCCCGGTCGGCAGGATGTGCGCCATGCCACGGGTCGGCGAGCCGCTCGGTCCCGCCGGTACGTAACCGCCGGCCAGCCCGCTCAGCAGGTTGTCGATCTCGTCGGAAGCGCGCGCCAGGTTCGGCACCAGCTCGCGACAGGCGAAACCCAGCACCCGGCGCAACCCGTCGTAGCGGCCATCGGCGTCAAGACCACGAAAAGTCAGCTCCAGCACTTCGTCTATACACCAGGCAGGATAGCCGCGCGCCTGCAGTTCGACGAACAGCCTGCGACACAGCACATCAATCGCTTCGAGCGCATCGGCGCGTGTAACGACCGGCCGCTCGGCCAGGCGCCCCAGAGCGGTGGCCACATTCAAGCGGCGCCCCTTGTGCTCCAGCAGCATCTCGATTTTCAAGCCAAACAGGCGTGCCACTTCCGCCGGCAAACCAGGAATATCCTGATTCGGCAGGCGGGTGAGGGACACCAGCATGTCCACCAGTTGTTCGTTTTGCGGCGGCTGCCCGAGAATGTGCAAGCCGTCGCGGATCTGCGCCGCCCCTAACTCGCACAAATAGCCGTCGAGGTCCTCGATCAGATGGGCGACATCGACCCCGCCCATGTTTGCCAGCGCTGCGGGAAGCGCTTCGTCGTGGTCGTCGTGATTGTGTCCATGAAGATGGTCATGGTCATCGTGGTCATGGTCATCGTGGTCATGGTCATGGTCATGGTCATGGTCGTGGTCGTGGTCGTGGTCGTGGTCATGGTCATGGTGCAGCAGCCTGGCCTGCAGATCCGCATCCAGATTGGTCTCTTTCACCAGCTCCCATATCTGCTGCTGCAACAGCGGCAGCTTGGCCGGATCGAGAATCTCCACCTGATAATACTCGTCCACCAGTTGCGTCAGCTGGGCCAGCGCGCCATAGGTGTCGGCGCTGGTCATTGGCGGCGTCAGGTGATCGACCACGACCGCATGGGCGCGGCGCTTGGCCTGCGCCCCCTCACCGGGGTCGTTGATGATGAAAGGATAAAACAGGGGGATATCCGCCAGCAGCGCATCCGGAAAACAATTTTCGGACAGGCCCACGCCCTTGCCCGGCAGCCATTCGAGCGTGCCGTGCTTGCCGACGTGGACGATGGCGTCGGCGCGCCACTCGTCGCGCAACCAGCGATACAGCGCGTAGTAATGGTGGGTCGGCGGCAGATCGGGCTGGTGATAGATCGCATCCGGATCCATACCGTAGCCGCGCGGCGGTTGCAGCGCCACGAAAGCATTGCCCAGCTCGATGCCCGCCAGCGCCAGATGATCGTCATGCACATAGGCCGCGCCCGGCGGCGCTCCCCATTGCGCCGCCATCTTCTCCTGCATATCGGGCGGCAAATCGCCAAACCACGCCGCGTATTGCGCCGCCGCCACGCGTCCGGCCGCATGCGTCAACTGCTCGGCGCTGAGCCAGGTATTGTCGTAAGCGCAGCGGTCGATCAGCGCATGGATCAGCGCGGTGCCGTCCTCGGGCAACTGGGCTATCTGATAACCGGCGTCGCGCATGGCGCGCAGGATATGCATCAGGGATGCCGGCGCGTCGAGGCCGACCGCATTGCCGATTTGCGATGCCTTGCTGTTGGCATTGGTAAAGATAAAGGCCACGCGCTTGTCCGCATTGCGCATCCGTTTCAGCCGCGCGAAGCGCGCCGCAATCCCGGCCACGCGCGCCACGCGATCGGGCAGCGGTTCGTATTCGACCGTCTCGCCGGACATGCCGGCGGCGCGCGTCTTGAACGACACAGGGACGCTGATGATACGCCCGTCGAACTCCGGCAGCACCACATTCATCGCCGCATCGAGCGGGTTCATGCCGCGCGCCGATTGCTGCCACTGCCCCAGCATCATGCCGCTGGTCATGGCTTGCAGCACCGGCACATTGAGCCGTTCCAGCACCCCGACCGACCAGCCGGCCGGAGTCGGCCCGCCGGGCGTGATTTCACCCATGGCGAACGAGGTGGTGTTGATCAGCACGTCGATATGCACGCCCTGCGCGCCGCTGAAATAGCGCAGCGCAGTCGGCAGCTGCGCGCCGCCATCGCCTCCGGCACGGAGTGACGAGGTGAATACCGGCAGCACATTCATGCCGCGTTTTTCCAGCGCGTCGACCAGCGCATCGACGAAGCGCGTATTGCCGCTCATCCAGTGGGCGCGGTAGAAAACGAGACCAACGCTGGGCCGCTGCGGCATGCGCTGGGCCAGCCAGTCATCGATGCCGGCGCCCTGGGGCAGGTCGGGGTGATACAGCCCATGCTCGGGCAAGGCCAGCGCCGGCTCGAAGCCGAAGCCGGTCAACAAAAAATGGTCGGACAAGTAGCGCAGCAGTTGCGCCAGATTGACGCTGCCGCCTGCCTGGAAATACGCCAGCGCCTGCTGCAACACGCCGGGCGAAACGGTGGATACCGCGGCCAGTTCCGGGTCGGGTTCGCCGGTACCGCTGATCGCGATCAAATGCCGCCCCTGACTCCGGGCCCGGCTCACCAGTTCGGCAAAGCCCGGTACGCTGCCGGGGCGGCCCAGCACGCGCAAGACAATGATCCGTGCCGCGCCGAGTTCGCGCGCCAGCAGCGCCGCCATCTGCGCTTCACTTTCAAGTGCCTGCAGGTTGACACCTGTAACCGGCGGGAATTCCTGCGGCATCTGGGCCAGCGCGCTGTGCAGCACCGTCAGGTCGTTCGGTGCGTGCGTCAACAGCGCGATGTGCGCACCCGCCGCGTTCATTTCATGCATCTTCGTTTTCCAGTGGGCAGGTGTCGCCTTCACCCAGGCGATGGAAGATCAATTCGTCCACTTCACGCCCGCCGACCAGATGTTCGACGACAATCCGTTCCAGTGCCGCCTCGTCAACGCAGCGATACCATACGCCTTCGGGATACACCACGAGGATCGGCCCCTGATTCCGGCACGCGACCATGCAGTGCGTTCTGGTGCGCTTGATCCGCAGGTCCGGACGGGCATCAATCTTCTCTCCCATCAATTCGAACATCGCCTGCGCCTGTATGCCATCTTCGGTGCAACGCGGGCCGACGCACATGAATACATGTCGGGTGTGAGTTCTCATAACCTTTTCTTCACGCCGGAGCGCTCAACTTAAGCACATGGGGCTGCCCGCAAACTGCCCGCGCCCCCCCACCAACCCGGCACACCCTGCCAGGTACGATGGTTAGGCGAACTTCCTGTAAAAGCATCCCGTCAAACTGCCAAGTGCGAGCCAGAATACGGCATTGGCAACAGCCGTGGCGTATATGAAAGCGTGCGCCAATTCGATAGGTGCTGCGCTAGTGTGAACTTGCGGCTGCGGCGCACCGGCCAGGTGTGGAACGCCGAGCAGGACTGCGCCCAGTATTTTGACCTGCCAGGTTCGAGCAAAAACCAGCAGCGATAGTCCGCTTGCAGTCATGATCACCGTGATGAGCCACCATAGCTGCCGATCATCCAGCGGAGCCGCTGCGGTGCCGGGAACTTCCGGGGGCAAGCCCAGGGAAGGGGCCACGAAAAAAACCACGTACCCCGCCAAACCCCACAACAGCCCGGCACGCCAACCGCTGACTTCATCATGGAGACAGATGGCGGCTCCCAGCAACAGCCCGAAGCCAACGGCCAGACTGATATTCGCCAGGGCCGTGAACAAAGTCCGCTCTATACCGTTCGCAGGTTGCCAGGCTGCATCCTCGCGATGCCCATGCCCGACAGAAGAATATGCATGGGCAGGTTGCGAAACCGCCGCGTTCTCATACACTTCAGCCTTGAGTATGATCCGGCTCACCTGGATTTGCTGAACCACAGTCAACAGCAGGCCCGCCAGCATACCCGCCAAGGCCGCTGCGGAAACGATCCGCCTGAACGCCGCCAGGTTAAACATCCCTGCCATGCCAGTCAGTGGCAGGGAAAACCGGCGGAATGGCGGCCATCATGCGCAGCATTATGCAATGCTGCCGTCCCGGCGAAAGCCGCGCCATAAAGCAGCACCACCCCAAGACCTGCGGCAAGCATTACCGGCAGTATTTTTTCTTTCCATGTAGCCGAATGGGGCGGCGAATCGATGCTGTCAAGTAAACCAGGTATTGACGACATGTGATGTTCCTTCTTAAAGAGAGCACTCAAGACATGATGACAACAGGCACTGAGATGACATCCCCATTGCCGGGCATCGCGCAAAACGCGTGACAAAGCCTGTACCTGAAGAAGGAAGTGAAAGACGGGTGCGCAGCAGGGCAATCCATCTGAATCGCCCTCCGCGATACAAACTCTATAATAACTTCAGGCTGGTCTCCGGGCTCACGAGCCGGGATTCCCTTGCGGGTTTCCCTAGGTCAGCGCCTTCCCATGCAATGCACAGTGGCATACTGCCAACCTTTTTACTCGATTACCGTTGCGGGGGCAGCGTCGGGTTAGTTCGCCCATTCAGACAACTCACCGACTTCCCATTTCATTCCCCAAACGACTGTTTGGGGAATACCTGAAGCAATGCTACCCGAACACTATATGCGCCGACGAAAAAACTTGCAAGCCGGGCAAACAAGCGCCGCAGCAGTCCGCTATCTCGGTCAGCAATCCAGTACAATCCATTCGCCATAGCCTATGGTGTGCGGCAGGCGGGCGGCATGCAGTGCCATTTCAGCGGGCGGCAAACCGCGTTGACAGGCCAGCAGCAAGCGTATCGTCCCTGCATGGCAAATCACGATGGCGCATTCCCGCCGTGAATACGTCAAGTCGTCATGAAATGCGCGTACCCGTTGTGCTGCCTGCAGGACATTTTCGCCGCCGCCTGGCCTGTAGTGCACCAGGTCGTCGCTCCAGGCATCGATTTCAGCGCGCGGGATATCGTTCCAGACACGCATTTCCCAGCTGCCGAAATTCATTTCCGCCAGGCGCGCATCATGGATAGCCGGTTCGCTATGGAGTGCGCCGGCAAGACTATCCGCCAGCGCTGCACAACGCTGCAGCGGGCTGCAAAATACCGGCTCCCGTCCAGGCAAAGTAGCGCGCAGTGAGGACAGCACTCGCGCGTGCTCTTCTGCCGATACCGCCAGGTCGGTGTAGCCGTAACAAGTATCTGCCGCAACGAGCGGCTGCGGATGGCGGACTAGATAAAGACGCACGATGCTGTGCTCAGTGTCTGATAACCGCCAGCAGACCCAGATAGAACACCACTTCCGCGACCTGCTGCAGCGCGCCCAGACAATCGCCGGTGTAGCCGCCGATGCGCCGCAAGAAAATGCCGGCCAACCACAGCGTGGCCACCACCATCGCGATGCTGCCGGTGACGATGGCTTGCCAGGAAAGCCGATCGGCGACGCATATCGCAACGACAGGCAATGACGCCGTGACCGTAGCAATGCAGAATTCCAGCGTCGACATGGGTTGCGCCAGCGGCTTGGCTTTGCCGTCCGCCTTTGCGTAAGACAGACGCCAGATCAGCGCGGTCGAAGCCAGGCGCGACAACGGATGTGCCGCCAGCAACGCCATTGCTGCCGCGTATATCGGCAAGCTGGAGAGCACGACGAATTTCAACGCCAGCATCAGGCCGATGCCGATGGCGCCGTAGGCGCCCATGCGCGAATCTTTCATGATCTCCAGTACCCGTTGCGGCGTGTTGCCCCCGCCCAATCCGTCGCAGGTATCCGCGAACCCATCTTCATGAAAAGCGCCGGTCAGGTAAATCCCGGCAATCGTCGAGAGCAGCACCGCAACCGGCTGCGGCCAAATCCGGATTGACAGCACATAGACGCCCGCCGTGACAGTGCCAACGACCATCCCGACTGCCGGAAAATAACGCGCTGCGTGGCGCAGCCAGTCCGGCTCAAACCCAACCCAGCGCGGGACAGGCAGGCGCGTAAAGAATTGAAGTGCGATGAAAAAGAGGCGTAGCTGATGCACACATCGATTGATCAAGCGGGCAGACGGATGAGCGGTTGACGACATATCGAGGACTCAGCTATCCGGCTTTCTCACTGACCTGGGCGGACTCAAATGTCGCCATCTCACACAGAAAATTCACGGCGGCCTGCAACAGCGGCAGCGCCAATGCGCAGCCGGTTCCCTCCCCTAACCGCAAGCCGAGCTGCAGCAATGGGCGCGCGTCAAGGAAGTTCAGCATTTGCCTGTGTCCGTTCTCATCCGAGCAATGGGAAAAAACACAGTAATCGAGAATAGCGGGTTGCAGCCGCGACGCCAGCAATAGCGCACTGGTCACGATAAAACCGTCGATTAACAGCACCATGCGTTGCTCGGCCGCTTTCAGCATTGCACCGGCCATCATGGCGATTTCAAATCCCCCGAACGTGGACAGAATATCCAGCGGGGCAATCACGGTGGCGTGATGCGCGACAGCCTGTTCGATCACGCCTTGCTTGCGCCGGATACCGTCGACAGACAGTCCTGTTCCGGCACCGACACAATCGGCGACAGGTATCCCTGTCGCCTTATGCATGATCGCCGCAGCGGCGGTCGTGTTACCAATACCCATTTCGCCGAAACCGATCACATTGCCGTCGAGCGAAGCCACCAGCGCCATGCCATGCTGCATGGCTGCGGCACATTCTCCGGCTGTCATTGCCGGCTTTTGCGCAAAATTGCGCGTGCCGGAGCCCACTTTTCTGTCAATCAAACCGGGACGCGTTCCGAAGTCATGATTCACACCGGCATCAATGACATGCAATGCACATTTATGCTGGCGCGCGAACACGTTGATCGCCGCACCTTGCGCCAGAAAATTCTCTACCATCTGCCAAGTAACACTCTGCGGATAAGCGGAAATATTTTCCGCGACGATGCCATGATCTCCTGCGAATACAAGGATCGAAGGCTGAGTCACTCGCGGTTGCGTCGTTTTCTGGATCAGGCCAACCTGTTTGGCGACATCTTCCAGAATGCCCAGACTGCCTGGCGGTTTGGTTTTGTTATTAATGGCCGCATCCAGGGCTGCCGATAGCGCAGAATCTTGCGTCGGTTCGATACTGGGAATGATCATGTACTCACCACGTCGCTAACGCGCGCATGGTCCCTGCCAGGTGGTAGTGAATCGAATAAAGAAACCATAATGCCACGTATCCTATTTGTTATGCATGGTCCAGAACATCGCGCCCACTGCAAGTGCCATCATCAGCGTAGCTAACCAGCCTAATACCTTGAGCCTGCGGGTAAGGACAAAGCGCCCCATGATTTCCGGCCGAACTGCCATTAACATCATCACGACCATGATGGGTACAGAGACAACACCATTGATGACAGCGCTCCAATACAGCGCCTTGATCGGGTTTATCGATGTAAAACCCAGTGAAACGCCAATCACAGTAGAAAGAACAATGATCCCATAGAATCCTTTCGCCCTCAGCGGCGTATATTCAAGGCTGTTTTTCCATTTAAAAGCGCCGGACATGGCGTAGGCAGAAGCACCTGCCAACACAGGAATCGCCAGCAAACCGGTACCGATGATGCCGGCGCCAAATAGCAGAAAAGCAAAATTTCCGGCAATCGGACGCAGGGCGGTTGCCGCCTGGGCGGAAGTTTGAATATCAGTTATCCCATGCAGGTTAAGTGTCACCGCCGTGATTAAAATAATAAAGAAGGCAACCAGATTTGAAAATCCCATGCCAATAAAAGTATCTATTCTGATATCTCCAAGGCTTGCTTTTGCTTGATCAGGCTTTTTTATCAAGGGCTGGGCCTGCGGATTAGCTCGCAGGTCTTCCACTTCTTCTGACGCCTGCCAGAAAAACAAATAAGGGCTGATAGTTGTGCCGAACACCGCTACAACTGTCGTGACGTATTCAGGCTTCCAGGACAAATGCGGTGCTAATGTTCTTGCCAAGACCTCCGACCAGGGAACATGAATCACAAATGCTGTAGCAACGTAGGCCAGCAATGCGAGCGTGAGCCATTTAAGAATGCGTACATAGCGCCTATAAGGAATGAAAACCTGCAGCAGTAACGACACGATGCCGAAGCCTACTGCGTACAATTGGGCACGTCCGCCAATAATTAATTTCAATGCTGTGCCCATGGCAGAGATATCGGTAGCGATATTGATCGTATTGGCGACCAATAAAAGCCCGACGATGCCATACAAGAGCCATGGTGGATAGTGGCGCCGCATATTGCTGGCCAGTCCACGACCGCTTACCCTGCCGATTCTGGCACTGATCAGCTGGATACCCACCATTAATGGATAGGTAAACAGAACTGTCCATAACATGCTAAAACCGAATTGCGCCCCAGCCTGCGAGTAGGTCGCAATCCCGCCAGGATCGTCATCAGCCGCCCCGGTAATTAAACCTGGTCCGAGTCTTGCGAGCCATGATTTTTGGCCGCCTTCGGGAACAGGGGCTGATTTTGACGATGTTCGCTGTGGCATGGGTTCATCTTAAAAAGTGATATTAACAATTACGGCCACGTTGATCGTTTACCCGTCTGAACCTTGCCAGGTTTTTTTCGGCTTTACCCTTATCTTCCTGTTTTTTGCTGCCGCCAAGCTTGCCAGCAACTTCCCTGGCCTTGCCTTCGGTTTCTTTAACTCGGCTGACTTGATCCTTGTTCCTGACCATCTCCTGTAAATTGACTACCGGCATTGACCGCCAAGACATGCTCATGCCGGTTCAGCAATAACGATATAGGTAAGCTTTCTCGTGGTATGTGCGGGCGGGCACAGATCATGAATTTTTCGTTTGGGTGCCTGTGCTGTGCTGGCACATGGCGAATTTGCCTGTCAGGGCGCTGCACAGGCAGGTTACTGTTGCGCATATTTGAGATGCCGCTGTGTTACGCGGGCACTGAAAGAAGGGCTGTAAACGTCCTCACGGGAACCCGAACCAAACCGCTACCACGACAGTTGAAGCCACAGGGAACACAGAGGCCATGGACTGGGCGCGGGCTTTGAGGAGAAGTGTTTTTCTGCTGATGGGTGAGTCTGGAAAAGCCGCCAGCACCTTGTTTTCTGTGCTCTCTGTGGCCAAGGCCGTCAGGATGGCATGCGCGCCGGGCTGGTCAGACCCTGTCTGCCAGCTCAAGCCTGAGCGACGACTCATTAAATGAAAATGCTTGCAGCGATGCCCGTTCGAAGCAAGGTGACCAACTCCTCTGCGGTCACCGGCCGGCTGAAATAAAAGCCCTGCCCTTCGCCACAACCCTGGGCCTGCAGGAATGCCAGCTGTTCGCGTGTCTCCACGCCCTCGGCGATGACGCGCTGATTGAGGCTTTTTCCCATGCTGACGACTGCGGCTACGATCGCGGCATCGTCCGAATCGGCCGTGGCGTGTGTGATGTCACGCATGAACGACTGGTCGATCTTCAGGGTGTCAATCGGAAAACGTTTCAGATAGCTCAAGCTGGAATAACCGGTACCGAAGTCATCAATGGCAAGCCGCACGCCCATGGCTTTGAGCACCTTGAGTATGCAGGCAGTAGAGTCTGCATCATGCATGAGCACGCTTTCGGTCAGCTCGAGTTCGAGATAGCGCGGCGCCAGACCGGTATCTTTCAGGATACCCGTCAGACTTTCCAGAAAATCCTTGTGCCTGAACTGCATGGCAGAGATGTTGACCGCCACCGGTATGGGCGGCAAGCCCGCATCCTGCCAGGCCTGGGCTTGCCGGCAGGCTTCGCGCAGCACCCACGCGCCCATGGGTACGATGAGGCCGCAGTCTTCGGCGATCCAGACAAACTGCTCGGGCAGGATCAGTCCGCGCTGCGGATGCTGCCAGCGTACCAGTGCCTCGACGCCAGAGATGGTTCCGGTTTCAAGATTGATCTTCGGCTGGTAATGCAGCATGAATTCCTGCCGTTCCAGGGCGCGGCGCAGCCCACCCTCGATGGAGTGCCGCTCGACGGCCAGGACGTTCATGTCCTGCTCGAAGAACTGGTAATTATTGCGCCCGTTTTCCTTGGCGTGGTACATCGCGGTATCCGCACTTTTGATCAGGGTATCCGCGTCATGGCCATCCTCAGGGTAGATACTGATGCCGATGCTCACGGTGACGTGGAGTTCGAGCTGATCGATGCGGTATGGAACAGTTAGCACAGCAAGTATTTTTTGTGCACTGAGCGCGGTATCTTTTGCGTGCTCGACATCGGCAAGCAGTATGACGAATTCATCCCCACCCTGGCGGCATACGGTGTCCGAACTGCGCACACCCGCCGTCAAGCGTTTCGCCACCGATTGCAGCAGTTGGTCGCCAACCGCATGCCCGAGCGAGTCGTTGATGTGTTTAAAGCGGTCCAGATCCAGAAACATCACCGCGAGCTGCTTGCCCTGACGGCGCGCCAGTGCAATCGCCTGGGCAAGCCGGTCGTTCAGCAGAATGCGGTTAGGCAAATCGGTGAGAGGGTCGTGTTGGGCCAGATGGGCCATCCGGACTTTAGCCTTGTCGATTTCTTCGGCCAGTTCGTGTGCTTCAATCGTAGCGACGACCAGGCGTTCGTTCGCCTGCTGCAATTGAAGTACGTGATCGTCGAGCGCAGCCTTCTCTTTGGACAACGCCACTTCAGTGGTGCGGAATCCAGACTCTGCTTCGCGCAGCTCCTGCACCGTCTGTTCCAGCACCAGGCTGTTGCGCTTCGATTCCCTGTGCAACAGGCGTACTTCCAGCATGTTGTGGATGCGCGTCAGCACTTCGACCCGATCAAACGGCTTGGTGATGAAATCTTTTGCACCGACTTGCAGTGCGCGCAGCTTGTGTTCCGGTTGGGCGGTGATCACCAGTACCGGAAGGTAACCGCCCAGTTCGATTTCCTTCAGGCCTTCCATCACCTGGAATCCATCCATTACAGGCATCTGCAGATCAAGCAGGATGAGGTCGTAACGATTTTTGCGATGCAGCTCATACACCGCATGCGGATCCATCGTAGACGTGATGGAAGTGTAGCCGGCACCGTGCAGCATACGCTCGAGCAGAAGGACATTGGCCTCCTTGTCGTCAATGATCAGGATGCTGGCGTTAAAAATGTCGGACGCACTGAGCATAATTATTTGTACTGCCTTATTTGCACTGACTGATCCCTTTTTCTGCAAACTCCAGCGCTTCGTCCAGCGTGTCCAGGAACCCATTGACCTTGATCGGTTTGGTGAGATAGCGGAAGAATCCCGCCTCCAGGCCCTTTACGATGTCGCGCGGAATAGCGTTGGCACTCAGGGCCACCACGGGGATGTGCGCCGTCGCCGGATCTTCGCGCAGTATTTTCAGTGCTTCGATACCGTTGATGCCGGGCAGATTGATATCCATCAGGATCACCTCCGGCTGAAAGGCACGGGCAATTTCGATGCCGAGATGTCCGTCCGCTGCACTCAACAGGCGCAGATCGGAGCGGCGCGCAATCAGTTGCTCGACCAGCTTCAGGTTGGCCTGGTTGTCCTCTACATAGAGCAGCGTGCGCAACGCTGCGGCGTTGTGAACTTGCGCCTGGGCAACTGGCGTGGATTCGGCGATGCCAGCCACAATTTGGGGTGTGGCGGCCGCGATCAGTTCGATCCAGAACACGCTCCCCATCCCGATGGTGCTTTCCACGCCGATTACGCCCCCCATCAGTTCGACCAGCCGCTTGGTCACCACCAGGCCGATGCCGGTGCCTTCCTCGGCACTGGCTTCCTGGCCGAGACGGTTGAACGGCTGGAACAGTTGCGCCAGCTTTTCCGCAGGCAAGCCCGCGCCGGTGTCGGCGACGCTGATACGAATGCGCTCCGGCGCGCTTGCGCTGCACGCCACGACGACGGTTCCGCCTGCCTGGTTGTATTTGATCGCATTGGAAAGCAGGTTAATGAGAACCTGCTTGACCCGGGTTCGGTCGGCCTTGACAAAGCAAGGGATGTCGAACCGGGGGAAGCTCATCCGGATGCCCCGTTTTTGCCCCTGCGGTTCGATCATGGCCTGGCATTCGAGCATGACTTCGGCCAGCAACACCGGTTCCAGCGACAGCGACAGCCTGCCGGACTCGATCACCGCGAGATCGAGGATTTCGTTGATCAGCTCCAGCAGATACCAGCCTCCCTTGAGAATCTGCTCTATGCTCGCCTGCTGCGAGGATGTTGGCGGCGGCGAATCGGACTCCATCAACTGGGCGAAACCAAGGATCGCATTGAGCGGGCTGCGCAGCTCATGGCTCATGCTGGACAGGAAATCCGATTTCGCCAGGTTGGCCTTTTCCGCAGCGGACTTGGCGTCGGTCAGCGCGGCCTCAACCTGCCTGCGTTCGGTCAGGTCACGGGTTAATTTGGCGAAACCGCGCAGATTGCCGAGTTGATCCCGAATCGCCGTGTACACCACGTTGGCCCAGAAGCGCGACCCGTCCTTGCGCACCCGCCAGCCTTCGTCCTCGAAGCGGCCGTTGGCCATCACCGCCTCCAGGTCACGCCGGGGCTTGCCGTTGTTGACGTCTTCCCCAAGATAAAACCGCGAGAAGTGCTGGCCGACGATATCTTCCTCATGGTAGCCCTTGATCCGCTCCGCCCCGGCATTCCAGCTCACCACGCGCCCCTCCGGATCAAGCATGACAATGGCGTAGTCGGTCACGCTCTCTACCATCAGGCGGAAGCTCTCCTCGGTCCAGCGCAGTTTCTCTTCCACCAGTTTGCGCGCGGTGTTGTCGGTGCCGATCAACAGATAGCCGATGATTCCATCCAGATCGTTGCGCAGCGCCGTGACCGACACCACCGCCGGAAAACGGCTGCCGTCCTTGCGGATGTAGGTCAATTCATAGATATCCGCAATCCCGCGCGAGGCCTTGAAGGCCAGCGCCTCGAAGCCCGGGGTAATGGGGGTGGCGAGCTCCAGCCCCAACGCGATGGCGCGCGCGATCAGCTCCTGCGGATCGGAAATGTCGGCCGGGGTGATCCTGTTCACCACTTCGGCCGCCGCGTAGCCCAGCATGTGCTCAGCGCCGACGTTGAACAATTGAATGACGCCCTTCTCGTCGGTGGCAATACTCGAAAAGTTGGCGCTGTTGAATATCGCGTTCTGCAACGCCCCGGTTTTAAGCAGCGCCTCTTGGCGGCGGCGCTCGGTGATGCCATCCGTCGTGGCAGCTTGGCCGTTGGGAATGAGTGAATCGAGTGGTTTTTCAGACATGGGCTTACCTGCTTATCAGCGGCACATTAAGACCGGCGGCTTTCCGAAGTGGTGTAACCCAAACCTGCCTGGGCAGTGCCTGGGTACATACAAGGAATTACATAATCTCCAGCACTATCACCCTGAAAACGGCCCTGGCCACAGAGAGCACAGAGTGGAAACAGGGTATTGGCGGCTTTTCCAGGCTCGCCCATCAGCAGAAAAAACAGTTCCCCCCACAACTCGCGCCCACTCCATGGCCAGTGTATTCCCTGTGGCTGCGACTCTTTTCAGGATTATCGAAACACCGGGAAGCCATGCAAACGGCTCCGCTGCCGCGTCGACCCATTTGCCTTCGATGGGCAAGGATACCCTGCATCATGCGCCGTGTCGTCAGGTCTTTATGGCCAAGATTCCGCAGGATGGCATGCCAGGAACACTGCACGCCGCAATCCGGTCGGCATGGGAAAGCCGGGGGCATCAATGGGGAAGGGTGGGTGATACGCCAGTTTGCAGCAAGGTGGCGAGCGCCCCTGCCACCACCGGACGGCCGAAATAGTAGCCCTGGCCCTCGTCGCAATGCTGGGCCAGAAGAAATGCGTACTGCTCTGGTGTTTCCACGCCCTCCGCAATGACGCGTTGCTTGAGGCTTTTACCCATGCTGATCACGGCACTGACGATGGTGGCGTCGTCCGGGTTGCTGGTCATCTGGTTCACGAACGACTGGTCGATCTTCAGGGTATCGATCGGAAACTGCCTCAGATAACTCAGGCTGGAATAGCCGGTGCCGAAGTCATCGACTGCAAGCTTTACGCCCAGGTCTGCGAGCGCATGCAGCACGGAATCGGTAGAGGCGGCATCCCGCATGAGCACGCTTTCGGTCAGTTCGAGTTCCAGATAACGCGGCTCCAAACGCGTATCCGCGAGGGTCGCGCGTATATTTTCGAGAAAATCCTTGGCGCGGAACTCGAGCGCGGAAGTGTTGACGGCGACGGTGATCGGCGGCAAGCCAGCCTGTCTCCAGGCCCGGGCCTGGAGACAGGCTTCGCGCAGCACCCAGCGGCCAATCGGCAGGATCAGGCCACAGTCTTCGGCGATGGTCACGAACTGCGCCGGCGCCAGCAGCCCGCGTTGCGGATGCTGCCAGCGGATCAGCGCCTCGACGCCGACGATCGTGCCGCTGTGAAGGTTTATTTTCGGCTGATAGTGCAACACGAATTCGTGCCGTTCCAGCGCGCGGCGCAGGCTGGCTTCGACAGACTGCCGCTGGACCGCCCGGACATTCATGCTCTGTTCGAAGAATTTGTAATTGTTGCGCCCGTTTTCCTTGGCATGGTACATCGCGGTGTCCGCATTCTTGATCAGGGTTTCCGCATCCTGACCATCGTCGGGGTAGACGCTGATACCGATACTCACGCTGATATGGAGATCGTGCCGGTCGATGCGGTGAGACAGCGCAAGCGCCGCGAGCATCTTTTGCGCAGACAGCGCCGCGTCTTCTGCGTGCTCGATATGGGGAAGCAGCAGCACGAATTCATCCCCGCCCTGGCGGCTGATGGTGTCCGAGTGACGCACACAACCCACCAGGCGTTGGGCTACCGACTGCAGCAGCTGGTCGCCAACCGCATGCCCCAGGGAGTCGTTGATGTGTTTGAACCGATCCAGGTCCATAAACATCACCGCAAGTTGCCTGCCTTGACGACGGGCCAACTCAATCGCCTGGCCAAGCCGGTCTTGCAGCAGTATTCGATTCGGCAAACCGGTGAGCACATCGTGATGGGCCAAATGATCCAGCTGATCTTTAGCCGTTTGGACTTGTTCGGCCAGTTTGTGTGCTTCAATGGTAGCGATGACCAGGTGTGCATTGGCTTGCTGCAACATAATCATATGATCGTCGGACGCTGCCTGTATCGTCTCTGCCGCGCGAATTTCCCGCTCGCGCGAGGTGGCCGCCCCTTCGCGCACATGGGCTTCTCCTTCCCGTGCCTGCGCCGCCCCCTCGCGCAGATGGGCAGCATTTTCACGCAAGTCGGCAGCATTTTCACGCAAATGCGCGGCATCTTCTCGTGCCGCGGCCGATTTCTCGCGGCTTAGAACGGCCGCTTCATCGTCAATGACGGCGCTTTCCCTGCGCGTGACATCTTTTTCGAGGACAGCTGGCAAGCGGTCTTTGTGCCGGCTTGACACGCCCGGTTGACTTGGGTCATCGGTATCAGCAGCGCCGTCATTGTCATTTCTGGTCATTACCGCCCTCCATCATCCGGGCTGGCTACGGGGTGACCGTGGGCCGGCCCGACATGATTCCGGCATACTCCGACAAGGTCTCGCCAACAATGATGCCATCGTCGTTAATGTCAAACAGTCGAATGTCCTTGCTGTGCTCACTGCCACGTACCTTGACGACCGAGAAGACGCGTTTGAACTGGCCCACGATTTCGATATAGCGCTGCACAATAATTGCGTCAGCGAGAAAAGCACTTCCAAACGGGCTGAAGCGCAAATCGGTGTAGCGGTCTTCCAGTTCCGAGGTCATCAATATGGTCACGCCCATGGCGGTCAGCTCGGCAATCATCCGGTACAGCGATCCGCGAAAATCTTCGCTGAACTCGGGTGCCAGTGCCAGCTCAAATCCAGACAGGGAGTCAATGACGAGGCGCTTTGCCTGCATTCGATGAATCATTTCGATCAAATCATGCAAGGTTTCATCAATCGACAAATCCAGGGAACGCGTGTCGACCACCCCCACTTGTCCAGCCTTGACCAGCGCATACAGCTTATTGCTGAGCAGCTGGCTGGGGCTCTTCTCAAACGCCGCAATCACACCGGGTTCGCCCCTGCGTACACCTTCGGCGAGAAATTCCGTCGCCAATATGGTTTTTCCGGAACCGGATGGCCCGACCACGAGCAGCGAATAGCCAACCGGCAAGCCGCCGCCCAGCATTTCATCCAGGCCAGGTATTCCCATCGGAACACGTTCCTCTCCCCTGGCTACCTTGATTGCGGACTCAACCGCTGTGCCCTGTTGGATAATCGCACGCGGGAAAACCTGAATGCCTTCATCATTAATACGGAACGTATGCAAACCGGGTGCCTGGGCCTGGCCACGCATTTTGACCACTTGCATCTTGCGCACCATGGAGTTGCGCTGCAAATTTTGCGAAAGCCACAGGATGCCATCCGCCACTGTAAAGACAGGGCTGGACTCTGATTCCGGCAGCAGATATTCACCGATCAAGAATGTGGTTGCCTGCCAGCTCGTCATTTGCATGCCCAGTTGCTGCACGAAGCGCTGCAGCTCGGACGCCCCCTGTTCCTCCTGCCTCGCTGACTGCACGACTGATCGAAACGAATCAACAAATACCAGGCTGGGCGCATAGTCTTTCACTTCTTCGGCAATGCGTGACAATACGCGGTCAAAATCTCCCTCCAGCAGGTCTTCAGACAGGTTGACGAAGCGGATCGATTGATTGACTTTATTGATATCAAAAAACGGAAATTGCTGCTGATAACGGAGCATCTTCAAAGCGGGTTCCCCGAGTACCGTGAAGAACAGTGCCCGGTTATACGGGTTTGCCAGCGCGAACATGATCTGGTGGGCGAGCGTTGTTTTTCCGCTTCCCGGCGTGCCCGCAATCAGGTTAAACGAGAATTCCGGCAGGCCTCCGCCCAACAGGTTGTCCAGACCAGGTACGCCCGTTGTCAGACGACGTATGCTTACCTTGTTACTCATTTTTGAACTCCTTGCCGGCCCTATCCGAAGCATCATTGCCCCAAGCCGAACGTAAAATACGGGTCGTTAACTGCTCGCCGATTAACCCGGCCAGAATGTCGGTGAAAGTGATCAGTAGCAGACTGTTTGCTGTGCTGGCCTGCCCAGGCGTTTGCCCTGCAAGGCTCATTTTTAATTCCGCGAACCGGTGATCAGTGCGGGCTGACGGTGAGCTGGCCGCAAGCCAGGGAAAGCTTGACTGGGTAAGTGAAGACACTTCTCGCGTAAAGTGAATTGAATCCCCCTTCACCGACGATAGAAATGATTTGGATCGCCATCTGTTCCCATAAGTTAATCGCGGCATCCGCAACTTTTTCAGTGTGCTGTGCCATGCGACTTTTAATTATCTGGTGCCGCAGCAAGTCCCTGGTTTCCATAAGAAATATCTCAATAATCGGTCGATATAACGACGTTGACGGAAGACAGCCGCTGTTTCAATCCGCTATCAGTATAGGGCATTCGCCTGATCAGGCACGGCATATACTTTCACTTCGACCCTGTGTTCCTGGTGATCGTCGATCAGCGGGACGGCACTGTCGTGTTGCATGACGCCATCCACCGTCACGCTCATTGCGCCCATCCCGTCGCGCGTTTGCAAGACTTCGATGTGGTAGACCGTTTCACGATAGCGGTAGTGCATCTTGAACGTCTGCCACGCCGCAGGCAGGCACGGGGCGAAATACAGCTTGTCCACGGCCAGCCTCAGGCCCAGCAGCGATTCCACGATCAGCCGGTACATCCATCCCGCCGATCCCGTGTACCAGCTCCATCCACCGCGGCCGACATGGGGCGACACCGAGTAAACGTCGGCTGCGATCACATAGGGTTCAACCTTGTAGGTCGCCACCCCAGCCGCATCCCGGGCGTGGTTCAGGGGGTTGATCATGGTGGCCAGCGCCCATGCCCGGCTGCTGTCGCCCAGCGCAGCAAACGCCATTGCAGTCCAGATCGCGCCATGGGTATACTGGCCGCCGTTTTCGCGCACGCCCGGCACGTAGCCTCTGATATAGCCGGGGTCCAGTTCGGAATTATCGAAGGGCGGATCCAGCAACTGGATCAAGCCATGGTCGCGCCGCACCAGGCGCTCGAACACCGCATCCATGGCGGTGCGCGAGCGCCTGGCATCGCCTGCACCGGACAGCACGGCCCAGCTTTGCGAGATGGAATCAATCTGGCACTCGGCATTGCTGGCCGAACCCAGCGGCGTGCCATCGTCGAAGTAGGCGCGGCGATACCACTCGCCATCCCAGGCATTTTCCTCGATGTTCTGGCTGAGCTTGCTGCCCTCTGCGTCGCACAGCGCGGCGAAGTCGGGGTCGCCGTACAGGCGCGCGACCCTGGCAAACTGTTTCAGTACATCGCACAGGAAAAATCCCAGCCAGACGCTTTGGCCCTTGCCTTGCAGCCCGACCAGGTTCATGCCGTCGTTCCAGTCACCGGAGCCCATCAGCGGCAGGCCGCGATCGCCGAATCTGAGCCCGTGCCGAATGGCACGCACGCAATGCTGGTACAGACTGGCGGCGTCTGCGGATTGGCCGGGCAGATCGTAGTAGGAGTCGTCGCCGGGGTTCACCGGCCGGCCTTCGAGGAAATGCAGCGACTCATCCAGCACTGCAGCATCGCCGGTACCCAGAACGTAACGACACGTGACCAGGGGCAACCACAGGTAATCATCCGAACAATGCGTGCGCACGCCCCGGCCCACGGGCGGATGCCACCAATGCTGCACATCGCCTTCCGGGAACTGGCGTGATCCACATAACAGCAGCTGCTCGCGCACCAGTTGCGGCCGGGTGTGGATCAACGCCATGACATCCTGCAACTGGTCGCGGAAACCAAAGGCGCCGCCGGACTGGTAGTAGCCGGTACGCGCCCACAGGCGACAGGCGATGGTCTGATACAAAAGCCAGCCGTTGGTGAGCACGTCGAGAGATTGATCCGGCGTCTCGATCTGCACCGCGCCGAGGGTGTGCTGCCAGTGCTGCTGCATGGCTTCACGCGCTGCCCGCACCGCGCTGGCACCACGGAAGCGGGACACCAGCGCATGGGCATCATCGGTATTGGGCGCAACCCCCAGCCTGAACACCATCTCGCGCGTTTGCCCGTCACCCAGCTCGAATTGAACCTGAATGGCTGCGCACGGATCGAGGCCAGCGCCGACCTTGCCGGACAGGCGCGCGCGCTCCATCGCAGCCGGACTTGCCAGCGTGCCATTGCGCCCGAGGAACTCGGCACGGTCGCCGCTGAGCGTCAGGCTCGCGCCGTCCGCATCCACATCGAAAAACGCGACCCGGTCGGGGAACTCCGTGTTGTACGGGTTTCTGGCGTATAGCGCACCGTTATTGCGGGCAATTTCAGTGGTTACGTGCATCACCGACTTCGCCCGCAGGTCGCCCAGCACCCACTCCGCATAACCCGTCGCCGACAGCCGGCGTGACCGCCCCGACTGGTTGTGCAGTTTCAGCACGGAGAACTTGACCGACGCATCCAGCGCCACATAGACCGTGAGCTCTGAATAAATACCATCCTCGACATACTCGAACACGCTGTAACCGAATCCGTGACGGCTGACGTAGGAACCCGTGCCGCGGGCGGGCAGCGGTGTTGGCGACCAGAAGTGGCCGCTTTCCTCGTCACGCAGATAGAAGGCTTCGCCGCTGGCATCGCTCACCGGATCATTTTGCCAGGGTGTGAGACGAAACTCGTGGGCATTCTCGCCCCAGGTGTAGGCCATGCCGTTTTCAGAAATGACCGTGCCGAAACCGGGATTCGCCAGCACGTTTACCCATGGCGCCGGCGTCACGCGCTCGCGCGTGGTGGTGATGACATATTCCCTGCCATCGGGGGTGAACCCGCCCAGTCCGTTGAACAGGATCAAATCGCGTTGCGGCAAGTCCGCCATGGATACCGCCGGTCGATGAGTTTTGCTGGGAACAAGGCGTGGAACATAGGTTTCCTTGACCGCAAGACGATTGAGCTGATTCTCGAGCGTTCCCCGGCCATCACTGATAATGGCACGCGCAACCGACTGGAACAGGATGCGATCCTCGTCCGATATCTGGTCTGCGGAACGCACAAAGATGCCGCCCGGCCGATCCATGACGTGGGCTTCGATGCCCGCGGCCACCAGCCCCATGATTTGGTCCTGCAGCAATTGCCGGTAACCGGCGCGATCTTCGTTCCAGATCACCAGATCCACCACCAGTCCCTTCAGGCGCCAGTACGCATGCGCCTGAACCAGTTGTCGAACCAGATCGATATTGGCCGCATCAGCGATCTGCAGCAGGACGATGGGGAAATCACCGGAAATGGCATAACCCCACAGGCCGGATTGGCCGCGGTGGTTCCTCAGCAACACATTCGCGTCGGCGCGCAACGCGGCATTGGCATAAATCACCGAACTGGCAAGACGGCCATACAGTTGCGCGTCTGCCTCGCTGGCATTGATCTGGCGCAGCACGACCTGGCTATGGGTCCAGGCCAGATCGAAAGCACGATCGGCGAGCCGCCGGTCCTGGTATTTCTCGATCAGGCCGACTGCCGTTGCATGGCTTTCACCGACACCGGACACGATATCGATGGCCGCCGTCTGATCCGGATCAAGCGTGATACGACAGCGGATGGCGACAATCGGATCCAGCACGGAGCCGCAACTGCCCGACAGATCCGCCACCTGCCCATTTGTTGCATCCGGGCCGCCCAGGGATTGAGGATTGACCACCGTATTGCCGCGGCCGATGAAGCGCATGCGATCCGTTTCATAAGAAACGGCTCCGCTGACGGCGCCGTGCACTTTCATCAAGTGCAACATCCAGGGCACTTGCTCATCGCGGGAACGCGCACGGCGCGTGCACAGGATTGCCCTGCGCTCGGCGAGTATTTCGGTCTGCACAAACAGATTGCTGAACGCCGGATGCGTCGCATCCGCAGCGGGCGCGGCCAGCACCACTTCCGCATAGCTGGTCACCTCGATCGTTCTGCGGATGCGCGAGCGGTTGGTAATGCTGACGCGGCGCAGTTCGATATCGTCTTCCGGCGAAACCGCGATTTCCGTATGCGTATCGATCCCCTGGTCGCGGCGGCGAAATTCGGCGCGACCTTCGGAGAAGATCGCTTCATATTTTTGCGCAGGCTTGAGTGTCGGCTGATGGGCTGCTGACCATAAATCACCGCTTTCCACATCGCGGATGTAGCAGAAGCTACCCCAGTTATCGCGCGTGCTGTCCTCGCGCCAGCGCGTGACCGCGAGATCCTTCCAGCGGCTGGAGCCCGCACCGGCATTGGTGACCATGACGTGGTAGCGGCCATTGGACAACAGCTGTACTTCCGGTATCGGCGTATCCGGGGTGCCGAGAACACGCATCGGCATCTCCAGTTCCTTGACAGCCGTGGGGACGTCGGAGAGCAGCCCGGCGTGGGAAAAGAGGGCCGTTTCCTTTGGAATACGCTCCTGCAGCAACAGCATGGTCGCCTGGAACAGCGGATCAGATTCGAATCGGCGCTGCATCGGACGGTTCAGCAGCAGATAGGCCAGAGACAAAAAGCTCATTCCCTGGTGATGCGCCATGAACGACCGCACCAGCGCGCTTGATTCTCCGCGCCGCTGACGGGATGCGGTGTAGTCGATGGCTTCATAAAAGCCGAATTTTCCTTCCAGCCCGGCTGCTGCGAGCCGCTGCAGATTCAGGCACGCCGCTTCCGGCGCCACCATCAACGCGAGTGCCGAGGCATACGGCGCCACCACCAGATCCGCGGCGAGTCCGCGTTTGAGCCCCAGACCGGGCACACCAAATACGCGGTACTGGTAATTGAGATGAACGTCGACCGTGTTGTAGCCGGACTCCGACATACCCCACGGCACCCCGCGCTGCCTCCCGTAATCGATCTGTCTCTCCACTGCGGCCTTATAGGTCTGATCGATCAGCGTGTTATCAAAGGTGGGCATCACCAGCAGCGGCATCAGATACTCGAACATCGAGCCGCTCCACGACAGCAGAATCGGTTCGCCACCGGCGGTGGTGAGCAGGCGCCCCAGCGCAAACCAGCTTTCCTGCGGCAGTTGTCCCTGCGCAATCGCGACGAAATTACACAAGCGCGCTTCCGATGCCAGCAGATCGTAGTAACTCGTGTCGCGCCGCAATTCATCCACGTTGTAGCCGATGGCCAGCAAACGGCGCGGCCTGTCATACAGGAAGTCATACTCCATGCGCGCGAGTTCACCGGATTGCAGTGCCAGGCGCTCGACGGCCGCAATCCGCTCATCGGCGCGCTGACCGGCTTGTGTAATACTGCGGCGCAGCGCTTCCAACCACTCGCGTTCCCCGGCCGTGGCAGCGGCACTGAGCCGTTGCTCAATGACCGGCTGCAAGCGCTGCTTGAGTCCTGACAGCTCTCGCAGCGTGGGTATCCCGCTGATACCGGGCAAGTCGCTGAGCCCACCCGGCGCAGCAGGCTGTAATAACCAG
Source organism: Sulfuriferula plumbiphila (assembly GCF_009938015.1). Classification (NCBI taxonomy): domain Bacteria; kingdom Pseudomonadati; phylum Pseudomonadota; class Betaproteobacteria; order Nitrosomonadales; family Sulfuricellaceae; genus Sulfuriferula; species Sulfuriferula plumbiphila. Next base: position 2,613,470 of record NZ_AP021884.1, read on the forward strand.
GGGGCAAGAAACGTCAATTCATCGAGGGCGGCGCGGCATTGCCGGACCAGCGTGCATGCCCACCAATTCGCATCGCTTTCTGAATCCGTCTCGGAAATGACTGCGCTGGCGTGATCCAGGGCGGGGTAGTGCACGGAACTCTCCAGTGCTTCTATGTACACGCCCGTTCCTGCGCGCCACCGTGCCGCGGCTGCTGCCACCTGGCCATCATTTTGAGACAAGTCGGCATCGGAGCTGGCGACAACCGACTCGGCACTTGCCACCAGCCCCTCAAGGCGCGACTGCACTGCTGCCAGCGTGGCTGGCCGGGAATCGCATGCAGACTCGATATCGGCCTGAAACCGGGCGAGCGCGGCCGAAGTAACGCCGCGCGCAGCATCCACCAGAATCCCCAGCGTGTCGTGGAGCCCGTCAAACCAGCGCGTTCCCACTATCCTTTCGTCAGGGAGCGCGAGCAGACCCGGTCGCAAGGTCATTAGATGACCGGCAAGATTGCCGCTGTCCACCGTCGAAATGTAGATGGGGTGCAGCGGGTGCAGCGACAGCGTGTCGTACCAGTTATAGAAATGCCCGCGGTGCCGTTCCATGCCCTGCATGGTGCGCAGCGTGTTCGCCGTGCGCTCGATGAGCATTCCGGCCGGGAGGTAGCCGAAGTCGTACGCCGTCAGATTCGCCAGCAGTGCCAGCCCCATGTTGGTCGGCGAGGTGCGATGCGCCACCGCGGCACCGCGATACTCCTGATAGTTATCCGGCGGCAGCCAATGGTCTTCCGGCCCGACAAAGGTCTCGAAGAACGCCCAGGTCTTGCGCGCTATTTTCTTGAGAAAGCGCGTCTGCTCGGCCGTCAGTCTCGCTTCGCGACGCGCAAGTGGCGTGCTGATCCACCAGGCGATCGCTGGCGAAGCAAACCACAGCAACAGGATCGGTCCCGCAACAACCAGCACGTCCGGTGACACCAGCGCCAGCCAGGTCGCGCCAGCAGCGGCAAGCAGCGGAGCAACCCACATCGCACGGTATTGGGTAGCCAAGTCCGTGCGACCAGCGCACGCCGGATCGCCAGACGGCGTCCATTCGAGACGCCGCCGCTGCGTCACCAGCATGCGCCAGAGCGTGCGTATGATCGCATCAAGACTTATAAACGCCTCATACGGCAGCCAGGCGAGGGTAAACAGCGCCTGAACCAGATGTCCACTCATGGAACGACTTGCGGCCCTGAGATGTTGCCCCAGCAACACGTCCGCCGGCTTGCGAAACATCTCCACAATGGCAGCGCTCAGGGACGGAATGAGGAGGATGCCGATCACCGCCACGGTCCATAACCAGGCCGGTGCAACAAGCGTCCAGCCGAGCAGCAGCAACAGGGTCAATGCGGCAGGCGCGAGACTGCGCCGCAGGTTGTCGAACAGCTTCCACTGCGACAGCCAGGACAGCGGATTTTTCTGGCGACGTGCGCCAACTCCCGGCACGCTCGGCAACAGCCACTCAAGCAGCTGCCAGTCGCCGCGAATCCAGCGATGACGGCGCTCCATATCCGCGCTGTAGCGCGCCGGGTAGTCCTCGTACAACTGCACATCGCTCAACAGCCCGGAGCGCGCGTAGCATCCTTCCAGCAGGTCGTGGCTGAGTATCCTGTTTTCCGGGAAGCGGCCACTCAGTGAGCGCTCGAAGGCATCCACATCGTAAATTCCCTTGCCGATGAAAGACCCCTCGTGGAACACATCCTGGTAAACGTCGGAAACCGCGCGCGTATAAGGGTCGATGCCTGCTTCACCACCATGCAAGCGGGCATAGCGCGAGCGGTTCGCACCCGGCAGGCTCACGCTCACACGCGGCTGCATAATGCCGTATCCCGTTGTGACGCGCTGTTTGCGTTCATCGTAACGCGGGCGATTCAGCGGGTGCGCCATGGCGCCCACCAACTGGCGGGCGGCATCGCGCGGGAGTTCCGTATCCGTGTCCAGGGTGATGACATAACGCACATCAGACAGGGCTGCTAGCTGACCGACGACAAGCGCAAAGCAATCCGCAGCCCCCCCGCGCAGCAGCGCATTCAGTTCCGCCAGTTTGCCGCGCTTGCGCTCATAGCCCATCCACAGCTTCTCCTGGGGATTCCAGCGGCGCGGACGGTGGAACAGGTAGAACGTGTCAGCGCCCGATTCATCCGCTGCGCTGCCGTATTTTTGATTCAGTTCGTCAATTCTTGTCTGCGCCCGCTGCAGCAGCGGCGCATCTTCCGGCAAGGTTTCCCGCTGCGCATCGCGAAAATCGGTCAGCAGACCAAACTGCAGGTTACCGTCCCGATTGGCCAGGAAGCGGACTTCCAGCGCTTCGATTAAAGCCTCGATGTTATGCTCGCTGGTAAGCAGCGTGGGAACGATGACCAGGGTGCGGAATGCAGGGGGGATACCCGTGGAAAAATCCATTCTGGGCAATGGCGCGGGCGACGCCAGCAAGGTCGCCATCCAGTTCACCAGCGCCACCGCCATCTGGCTGGCGGATATCAGCGCCGCGATATTAACCAGCACCAGCAGCCATGCGGGCATGCCGCTGGCGTAGGCTACCAGCGCCAGCCCCCCGGCGAGCAGCAGCGAGATCAGTGCGATTGACCCGAGATACAGGGGCAACGGGAAACGTCGTCCAATTCTGCGCAGCAGCTCCAATGTGGAAGGGCGCAGCGCTATCTTCCCCTCGAGTTCTGCACAGCCCTGGTCGATCAGGTAAAACCCCACATGCGCGCCACGATCATCGCTGCCTTTGCTTGCCGCTGCTGCTGCCAACCGGATCGCCTGCTGTGCCACCTCGCCCTCGGACAGGGCGCAGCGCCTGGCGATTTTCTCGACCTGATGGCGATAGCGGTCGCGGGTCGCGAAATCCATCCCGGCGTACGCCGCGCCCGGATCGGTGCACAGTGTCTGCTCAACCACGCTCATCGATTCGACAAACGTGCGCCAGTCCGCTGCGCCGAGGAAGCGCAGGCTGCCGATGCTGTTACTGATCGACACCTGGTCAGCGGCCTGTTGCTGGTTCCCCGACTGGATGAGCTGTTCTATGGTCAGATTCGATTCAGCCAGTCGCTGCTCAATCCAGGTCAGCGGCAACGCCAGCGCGGCACCCTGACCCTGCAGGCGGCGTGCAAATTCCGAAACGAACGGCGTGGTCATGGGCGGATCGGATCGCGCCATGTCGGCAGTCAGCAGAATGAGGCTTTTGGGATCCGTCTCCGCAATCACCATCATCTGGTCTACCCAGGCGTCGGCCAGATTGCGCTCGACCCTGCCGGCGGCGATGCGCACGGCGACGCGCCGCAAATTCTCGATCAACGCCAGCCTCAGCATGATCGGAATTGCCCACAACTCACCCAGGTTAAGTGGCGCGACCGTCTGGTAAGCGGCTACAAAACGGCTGAAGCCTCCCCTGTCTACCCGGCCATCGCCGTGCGCAATCGCCTCCAGCGCGATGGCATATACGCGCGGCAGCCCGGTTGCCGCGCCTTGGACCAGACGCGGCAGTTCCCGGCTGTAGCCCTTTGGCAAATGTCGCTTGGCCGTGCGGATCTGTTCTTCGATCAAATAAAAGTTATCCAGCAGCCATTCCCCGGCGGGCGTAATGCGGCGCTGCGCCGCGACCGCCGCTGTCAGCAGATGGCTCACGCTGACCAGCACCTCTTCGTTCGCTGCGAGTCGTGTCAGCAATGGGTTCGGGGCACGTGCCGACGTCAGCTGGTGCGTAGCTGCAAGATTTTTGCCATGCTGCTCCAGCTGATCGGCGCTGAACAATTCCGAGCGCAGCGGGGGTTCCTCGTTGGGATAGGTTCGTGGCGTGTCACGTTCGCCCAGAAGCGTCTTTATTTGAAGCAGGACACCGGAGAGAACACTGCTACTTGTCTTCAATTTTGGAATACCCTTGATTTTTGCAGCAGAACCCAATGCCTCTCGGTAGAGGGTACAGCGTTATAAGCCCCCCAGTTTTCGGAGCAGGTTTTGACCCAGGATGAGTCGATACTCCTGATGGGCAAGATCAGCCCGAGGCTTCACGCTCAGGATGAAAGGGTAGCGCGATGATAGCTGCAAAGCCCGGCAGCGTCTGTGCGCTGTCGCACAGACGCTGCCGGGACGCCTGTCTTCAGATCCGGGGGCGCCGTTACGCTTAACCTATCGGGGATTCCATCAGTGCGAGGGTTTTTATTCCGCCTGCCCCAGCAGGCGTTCCCTCTGGTACTGAAGGCTGCCGTACCACAGTGCGTACTGGCGGGTGAACTCGGCTCCGAGAAAGAAAATCTGCGCCGAGTAATAAACCCAGAGCAGCAATGCAATCATCGACCCGGCGGCACCAAAGCTGGACGCCACACCGCTGTTACCCAGATACAGGCCGATCACATATTTTCCCAGGCTGAATAATATTGCCGTGAACACGGCACCGATCCAGACATCGCGCCATGACAATGGCGCATCTGGCAGCATCTTGTAGATTACCGCGAACAGACAGGCGATGACGCCGAACGAAATGATTGAGGAAACACTGGAGAGAACCACCAGCGAGCTGCTCCATATATTGCCTGCATAATGTTCCAGCACGGCAAGCGCAGCACTAATGACCAGGGAAATGAGTAGCAGGAATGCAAGAACCAGTACCAGGCTGAAAGACAGGAACCGGGTTCTAAGCAGGATAAGAAAAGCGGAATGCCGGGGCCGCGCTACGCCCCACATTTCATCCAGGCTATCTTTTAACTCGGCAAATACGCTGGTCGCACCAACCAGCAGCAGGACAATGGCGCTGATAGTTGCCATCAGCCCGGAGACGGGATTGCGCGCGGCGGCCAGCAATGCCTGAATCGCCTGTGCACCATTCGGCCCAACCAGGCCCTGGATCTGGCCAATAATCTCGCCCTGTGCCGCTTGCACACCAAAGAAATAACCAGCGACCGCGATGGCCAGCATCAGGATGGGGGTCATGGAAAACAACGTGTAAAATGCAAGCGCCGCACCTTTGCTGGCGGCGCGGTGATCAATCCAGGCCTTCAGTGATTCGAGCAGTATTCTCTTCATCTAACGATTTCATCGTAATGTGCGTCGCATTTTTCTTCCGACTGCCGGAACGCTGCGATTACAGCAACGCGGGTTGTTGCGCTGGTTCACCCTGCATGCCGCTGCCCGCTTCGCCTTACCGCATCCGTTCAGATTAAGTCAATTTGACTGGCCGGTCTGTGCGATATCGTACATAAGCTATTCCCGTTTCACCCCGGGCACGCCGGCTCAATCCGGCTACGCTTTCGAAACGGCAGAAATTTTGCGCTACGTTCGCTAACGCACAGAACTAACCCGTGCCTGAGCCTATTCTGCTCCGAGGCAAGGCAATTCAGGCGCATCGATTTCAGGGAACTGCGTATCCGTCCACGGGCTGTTTTACGGTTGTTTGAGGCACAGATATCCTGATCCCGGGAGCCGGCCCCCTGATTGGCTTACCGCAATTGTTATCGGAACTGATTTCAATTTTTCAAATGCATACAGGAAACATCTGGTTTTTCCACACACAGAGGAAATAAGATCATGAAATATTCATTGCTATCTGCCGCACTCGTCGCAGCCTTTGCACTGAGCGCTTGCGAAAAACAGCCCGTAGTCGTTAACCCTCCGCCCGCTCAAACCCCCGGACCGACCGTTGTCGTTCCGGGTCCTGCCGGTCCTCAGGGCGCCACTGGCAGTTCGGGGGCTGCCGGCACACAAGGGGCCACCGGCGATCCAGGTGCTGCCGGCTCGCAAGGCGCTGCGGGCTATGACGGTGCCAAGGGCGCGACCGGTGACACAGGCGCGGCTGGCGGCTACACCACGGTGATTGTTCCGCCTCCTGCCCCAGCCGGGACGAATTAGTCCAGATGGAGTGAGGCATGGCCTCGTACAGGTGGCCATGCTCCCGCACAAGCGGGTTAAACCTTGATCCTGATGCTGGACAGGCGTCTGCGCGGAAGGCGTTGCAGTTGTATGCAGGCGCATTTCTGGTTATCGCATGCCGCCTTCCGGGATCAGGATTGCATTATCAACTCTCCTTGTGCCGCGGGTCGGGTTTCCCCAACGTCAGCGGAGCATTTCAATGCCATCCACGCAACCCATCACTTCAGAAAATCACCTGCTCGCCAGGCTGCCGCGCAAGGATCTCGAACATTTTCTGGCGCGCTGCGAATCCGTGCACCTGACCGTTGCGGATGAGCTGGGCGCGCCGGGGATGCCTATCGAGCATGTTTATTTCCCCACCGACAGTTTCATTTCCCTGGTGATGGTGATCGATGACCACTCGCGCCTGGAGGTTGGATTAATCGGCTGCGAGGGCATGTTGGGAACACCCCTCATGTTTGGCATCAAGGTTGCGTCGTTTTACGCAGTAGTGCAAGGCGCAGGGTCCGCGCTGCGCATAGCTACTGCGGCCTTCTCCCGCGAACTCGAACATAGCGCTGCGTTGCATAAACGGCTGCAGGGCTATACCTATGTGTTGAAGAACCAGTTCGCGCGCATGGCCGCCTGCACCCGCTTCCATGTGGTGGAACAGCGACTTGCCCGGTTGCTGTTGATGATCCAGGATCGCGCACGCGCCAATCATTTCCATCTGACCCATGAAGCCATGGCACACATGCTGGGCGTGCGCCGTGTGGGCGTTACCAAGGCAGCAACTGCGCTGCACAGGCAAAATCTGATCAGCTACAGCCGGGGCGACATTACGATTCTTGACCGTAACGGTCTGGAGGCGGCTTCATGCGAATGCTACGCGGCAGAACGATCCATGTACGAGCGTGTTCTGGGCTAACGTTCTGAAAAAAACAGTTAACCACGGGGAAAATAATTAAGGCAAAAATCAAGCCCATGGAAGGGTCTTGCCTTTTGCCTTTTGCCTTTTGCCTTCTTATTTTTCCCCGTGTTCTCCGTGCCCGTGGTGAGTACCTTTTTCAGGATTATGATTTATCCAGACGCTTGCTGTGCTTGTGCAAACTGCTGGACAGCTGCGAGATAATCTCCGAAGCGGCCTGGATAATCTGGCTGGAGCCAAAACCCGCCTGGGTCATTTCACGGAAAAACGATTTCGCCACAATCTTCGCCATCTTGTCGGTATCGTAAGCGCTGGACAACATCACCCCGCCAATGGCTTTTTCCGCATCCTGTACCAGCGCGATCTGGGCAAAACGCGAGTTGAGCAGGTTCTGCAATTGCACCGCCTGGATGGATTTTCCAACAAACAATGCCACGATCTCCAGCAAGGCGAGATCGGCCTGAGTAAATGGCGTAGCGCTGTTTGGCTCGGACAGGTTGATGACCCCAATGGGCTTGCGGTTGACGCTGATCGGCGCTGTCATCAGGCTGTGCGTGCCCACTCCCGGGCGGCGCGCGCAGCTGGCAAAATCCGACTGCTCAATATCCTCGACCAGCAGCGCCACGCCGCTGGCAGCCACGTGCCCGGCGATGCCTTCACCGCGCGCTACGGTCTGCGTAAAGGCAGCCTCCGGCAGCGCGCCATGCGCGGCACACACCCGCAATCGCATCGCCTCGCCGTCACCTTCGATAAACAACATGATGGAACAACGCGCCGCATCCAGCGTATCGGCGGCAAGCGTGGCAAGCTGCGCCAGGCTGTGTTCCAGGCTGCCCTGCGCTTCAAGAAATCCGGCCAGGCCGTGCAGCTTGTCGAGCGGGTTGCCGATCATGATGGGCTATATGGACGCTTCCCGATTGCCAAGGGTTTTTGCTGTGTTTTGGTAAACAAGACAAGGCTGCAGTTCTATATCCGGCCTTGTTGCAGGCTATTTCCCTGCGGGCCCCGATGGAATTCGCTGACTTGCCCCTCATTCTCCTGGCGGACTATTGATGTCCAGCTCATCATTCAGGTTTAGCAAGCCACGGTCTGACCTGCTTGCCATCACACACAATTACCTATCGCAACCTTTCAGCATTCACTCCTGTGTTCGTTATTCTTTGACTGCCCAGTGCATGGCCCTATGCTGGCCTGATGCTGACCCAGTCGCCCTGGTACGCCCGGTCATGGGCCAGCATCGCCCAGATCATTCGCGCCATCTTGTTGGCCAGCGCGACCACCACCACATTGGATGGCCTGCGCTTGCCTAATTCGTCAACCCACGCCCCAGGTTGCTTGGCGTGTACCAATACCGAGCGGGCGCCGTGGATGAGCAGGGTTCGCAAATAGGTGTCACCACGCTTGCTGATGCCCAGTAGCCTCGTCTTCCCGCCCGTGCCGGTTTGCCCAGGCACCAAGCCCACCCAAGCCGCAAACTCACGGCCTGACTTGAAGGCTTTGGCATCGCCCATCGTGGCCACCGCAGCGGTGGCGGTCAACAGGCCCACACCGGGAATGTCAGCAATGGCGCGGGCCGCCTTGTCCACCTTTAACCAGCTTTTAAGCTTGAGCTCAATTCCCGCGATTTGCATATCCAGCTCCGTAATGCGCTGCCACTGATCACGCAGGGCTTCGATCACGATGCCTGGCAAAATGCTCCAGAAACTTCTCGCGTTTGAGCTGCAAACTCACGATCTCTCCCGTCTCAATATCAACCCAATGCAGTTGAAATACCCGTTTTGCAATATCAATGCCGACTACGCCATGCTTCATGATGGATCCTCGGGTTTGCCTGTGAAGAACTTCATGTTCCTCCCGATTTGGCACTTAGATGCCGTCGGCCCATGAGGATCCACCTTCGCCCCACCCTACGCCACCTCAGTAGCCCGTCGCCGGGGGCAAGCGTCCATACCATTCTCCCAGGGAAGCGCTAATTGAGCGCCGTGGCCATTTTGCGCCGGTAGGCGGTGACCAGTTCGCCGCTACCGCCCAGCAAATTGAAGATGTTGAGCATGGTTTTGCGGGCGATGCCGTCCTGCCAGGTTTTGTCACGCTGCATCATTTCCAGCAGTTCGTCCATCGCCTCCGGGTAACGCTGCTGGGCGACCAGCAGGTTCGCCAGCTTGAGACGCGCTGCCTGGTCTTTGGGGCTGGCGGTGATGGCGGCGACCAGGCTGGCCTCGTCGTCGCCGTTTTCCGCCTGACGCGCGAACTGGAGGCGCGCCATGAGCTGCATGGCACGCGCTTCACCTGCCGTTTGCGCAGAAAGCGACTCGAGCAGCCTGCCCACTTCGTCCAATTCATTGAGCGCAAGCATGACCTCGGCCGCATCCAGTCGCACACGCTCGTTCTGCGGGTCGAGCTTGCTCGCCTCGGCCAGCATTTGCAGTGCACGCGCGGCGTCGCCGTCGGCGAATACCCGCATCGCCGCCAGCCGTGCATCGTCCGCCGGGGAAGGCAGCAGGCGCTCGATGAATTCGCGCGCGGCAGGCTCGGGGATGGCGCCGGAGAACTCGTCCACCATTTCCCCGCCGACAAACGCCTTGACGTTGGGAATGCCGCGCACGCCATACCTGGTAGCCAGTTCCTGATTCTCGTCGGAGTTGACCTTGGCGAGGATGAACCTGCCCTGATAAGCGGCGGCGAGCTTTTCCAGCACCGGCTTGAGCGCGCGGCACGGGCCGCACCATTCCGCCCAGAAGTCCACGATCACCGGGACCTGTTTCGAGCCTTCGATCACCACTTCCTGGAAATCATGCGCGCCTACGTCGAGGGAGTAATCAGCCATGTCTGTCTTTCCTTGTCATTTTCAACACCGTTGAAATCGCGGCTACGGCATGGTTTTTCAAGCGCCGCTGCGCCGCGCCAGTTCCACTGCCTTGCCGATATAGCTACCCGGCGTCAGGGCCAGCAGGCGCGCCTTGTCGGCGTCGGGGATCGGCAGCGCGTTGATGAATGCATGCAGGCTGTCGCGGTTGATGCCGGACTTGCCGCGCGTCAGTTCCTTCAGCTGCTCGTAGGCGCTGGGCACGTTGTAGCGGCGCATCACGGTCTGGATCGGCTCGGCCAGCACTTCCCAGTTGTGATCCAGGTCTTCGGCCAGGCGCTGCGGGTTGGCTTCCAGCTTGTTCAGGCCGCGCAGGCAGGAGTCGTAGCCCAGCAGCGCGTAGCCCAGCGCCACTCCCATGTTGCGCAGCACGGTGGAGTCGGTGAGGTCGCGCTGCCAGCGCGACACCGGCAGCTTTTCCGCCAGATGGCGCAGCAGCGCATTGGCCAGTCCCAGGTTGCCCTCGGCATTCTCGAAGTCGATGGGGTTGACCTTGTGCGGCATGGTGGAGGAGCCGACCTCGCCCGCCTTCACTTTCTGCTTGAAATAGCCCACCGAGATATAGCCCCATACGTCGCGGTTGAGGTCGATCAGCACCGTATTGGCGCGGCTCACCGCATCGAACAGCTCGGCCATGTAGTCGTGCGGCTCGATCTGGATGGTGTAGGGGTTGAAGCTCAAACCCAGTCCCTGTACGAAGCGCTGCGCGAAACCCTCCCAGTCGAAATCGGGATAGGCGGACAGGTGCGCATTGTAATTGCCCACCGCGCCGTTGATCTTGCCCAGCATCGGCACACTGTAGATTTGCTCAGTCTGACGCTGCAGCCGGTAGGCGACGTTGGCCATTTCCTTGCCCAGTGTCGTGGGCGAGGCCGGCTGGCCGTGGGTGCGCGACAGCATGGGCAGCGCGGCGTGTTCATGCGCCAGAGCGGTGAGCCTGGCGCTAACGTTATTCAACGCAGGCAGCAACACCGTCTCGCGCGCCGCCTTGAGCATCAGCGCATGCGACAGGTTGTTGATGTCCTCGGAGGTACAGGCGAAATGGATGAATTCGCCCACCTTTGCCACCTCGGGATTGCCGGCGAAGCGCTCGCGCAGAAAATACTCCACCGCCTTCACGTCATGGTTGGTGGTGCGCTCGATTTCCTTGACGCGCTCGGCGTCGGTCTCCGAAAAGCCGCTGGCGACGGCATTCAGCTCCACGCTAGTGGCGGCGGAAAAGGCAGGTATTTCGCTAAAAGCAGGCTCGGCGGCAAGGGCCTTGAGCCATTCGATCTCCACCTTGACGCGGTTGCGGATCAGGCCGAATTCGCTGAAATGCGCGCGCAGCGCTTCGACTTTGGCAGCATAGCGGCCATCCAGGGGAGACAGGGCGGTAAGGGAAGAAAGGCTCATGACGATTTCCGCTAAGGCAAAAGCCCGATTTTACCCGGAAAACCAGCACACCACCGCAGTCGACGGGTGGCGGTCTTTGAATGCGGGATCAGGCTGTCGGTAATCGCTGCACTGCGCCGGTCAAACTACCGGATAAATCGTTCAATCCAGTCCAGACAGGACGGCATCCTGTTTGGGTTCCATAAAAGCAAGGAGGAAATGATTCAGAATTCGCGAGCACGCTTTCGCACATTGTCTTCAATTTTTCCGGATCGCGCACTCTTGCTGTACATAACGAACTTCATGGAAAAGAATTGTTTCACCGCAAGGGCTATGCCAAAGGCCGTAAGCTAGAAGGCTATACTTGCATAAATTTCCTTTGCAAACGCACTTATTAAAATGTCATGAGCTATCGCATCAGCGGAGCTGAAGGTAAGTTTCCATTCCATGTTATTGATAGTGTCGGCATAACTTATTGGCATCCCGAAATTTATGGTGCAGCAAAGCAGTAAATAAAGAAGGGCCGCTCATGCAGCTCTTCTTTCCCTGTAACCGATGGAAGCAATTAAAACTCTTCCCAATCTCCCCCGGTCGCTGTGCCCATCTGGGCCAACTGTTTCCGTGCTGGCGCACGCGCCAGCAGAGTCTTTTTCACTGCGACATGCGCGTTATTCGCAAGTACTGGGGTGCCTGCTTTTATCCTTGCCGGTTGTTCGGTTACTGCCATTCGGTCGGTCTGGTTATTGTCCAACTTGAACACCGACACCGACTGCGCCAGATTGCCTGCTTGATCCTGCAAGCTCTCGGCCGCCGCCGCTGCCTCTTCCACCAGGGCCGCATTCTGCTGCGTCACCTGGTCCATCTGTGCAATCGCCTGGTTCACCTGTTCGATCCCGGCACTTTGCTCCTGGCTCGCTGCCGTGATCTCGCCCATGATGTCGGTCACCCGCTTGACGCTGGCTACCACTTCTTCCATCGTCGCGCCAGCCTGGTCGACCAGCTTGGCGCCGATGTCGACTTTCTCCACCGAGTCGCCAATCAGGGTCTTGATTTCCTTGGCAGCGGCTGCACTGCGCTGCGCCAGGCTGCGTACTTCAGTAGCAACGACCGCAAAGCCTCTGCCCTGTTCGCCGGCGCGGGCGGCTTCCACTGCGGCATTCAGTGCCAGGATATTGGTCTGGAAGGCAATGCCGTCGATGACGCTGATGATGTCGACGATCTTTTTAGCCGACTCATTGATCGAGCCCATGGTGTCGACCACTTGCGAGACGACGTTGCCGCCCTTGACGGCGACGTCGGAAGCCGATACGGCGAGCTGGTTGGCTTGACGCGCGTTGTCGGCATTCTGCTTGACGGTGGAGGTCAGCTCTTCCATCGAGGAGGCGGTTTCTTCCAGCGAACTGGCTTGCTGCTCGGTGCGTGATGACAGGTCCAGGTTGCCGGAAGCGATCTGGCTCGATGCGGTGGCGATCATGTCGGTGCCGGTGCGCACTTGTCCGACAATTCGTACGAGGCTTTCATTCATGTCTTTCAACGCCCCCATTAATTCGCCGGTTTCATCTTTTGATGTGATTTCTACCCTGGACGTTAAATCACCTAGCGCAACCCGCTTCGCCAAATCGACCGCCAAGCTCAACGGGCGGGTAATGTTATGTCCCAGCCATATTGCCAGAAGTCCTGCCAATATCGCGGCAACAATACCGCCGGCAATCAAGGTCGCACCAGTCAAGGATTGCAGTGCAGCCACATCCTTGGAACGCTGTTTCAATAGGGTAGATTCGGCATCGCCCATCTCCGCCAATAACGCTCGCAGGGCATCCATGCCTTGCTTGCCTTTTCCGGCCTGCTCAAGGGCGATTACGCTCTCAATTTTATCTTTTCCTTCAACGACATCGTGTCGCATTGCAATCACGGGGTCGATCGCTGTTGCCAGCCATTTGCGCTGCTCGGCTTCGAGTTTTTGCAGCCGCTCCTGCTGTCCGGAATTATCGGCAGTCAAGGACTTTACGGCATCGAAATGCTTTTTAAATGCTTCCTTTCCAGCAGTGAGCGGCTCCAGAGAAGCATCGTTGCCAGTCAGCGCAAAGCCTCGTTCGCCGGTTTCGATGTTAATCAGAGCCTCCAGCATGTTGCTTACTTCACCGAGGACCTGATAAGTGTGGACATTCAAATCATTGGCTTGCCCCAGCCTCGAAAAATTCATGTAAGCGATCGATACCAGTATCACCATTACCGCAACGATGGCGCCAAAACCGATATAGAGTCTGGTGCTGATTTTTAGATCTGACAATTTCATTTTTTTCCCCTTTTTAAAATTCAAAGCAAAAAGATTCATGCAGGCAATCAGCGCAGCAGATGCTCGCAAAATTTGGCTGTCCGGGGGCAGGCTTTGCCGATTTTGGAAGCGGTGAAATATGCGCCGGACAGACAAATTTGCAGCCGATTTCCTTTTAACCTAAAAACCGTAGCTGACCGTTCATTTCGCCTCATGGGAGGCGCATGAATACTGAGTGTTCTGCCTTCGTTCGCATTCACCTTTTGGGTGACATCGCTACGCACCCGCCGGTACGTCCGGTCGCGTCCAACTGCGGTTTCCAGGTTAAATCCGGCAGTTCCTGGGGCGCTCATTGTTCAATCAACCCAATCTCGGCACTGGACATCAGCTTGTCGATGTCCACCAGGATCAGCATCCGCTCGTCGAGCGTGCCCAGACCGATCAGATAATCGTTGTTGAACGTGGTGTCCATCTCGGGCGCCGGCTTGATCTGCTCCGGCGACACTATCGTCACGTCGGATACGCTATCAACCACCATCCCCATCACCCGGCCGGCGATATTGAGGACGATGACTACCGTGAACTGGTCGTAGGTAGGATTGCCGAAATTGAAGCAGATCCGCATATCGATGATCGGCACGATGATGCCCCGTAGATTCACCACGCCCTTAATGAACTTCGGGGCATTGGCAATCTTGGTCACGGTGTCGTAGCCGCGAATCTCCTGCACTTTCAGAATGTCGATGCCGTATTCTTCGTTGCCGAGGGTAAAGGCCAGGGCTTCCATGGCACCATTGATCGGGATAGTGTTATCAGCTTGCATAAAAGTTATCTTAAAAATGAATGCGCCTGCGTGATCCCAGTACAATTGTTACGACAACGGCCATGTAAACTTTAACGTGTCCAGATATTTTTTCTTGCCAAACGGTTTGTTGCTGAGTGGAGTAATCAGCCCACTTTAAATTTTCGGCTCTTTTGAATTTCGAGTGGGTGGAAATTGCACGCCTTTCTGGAAACAATGAATAATCCCGGGCTGGCATTTGGAGATCACGAGGCGGACGAGGTTACCGGAACAGCAGTAGATTTCCCGGAGTTTAAGTCGCAGGGGAAAACGCCCTTATATTTTGGCCGTCCGTTGGGGCGGTTGCTTGATACGGTGTATTTCACCCAGTCGCACCACAGTCGTTTATTACAAGTGGCCGGCTTGCTGGTTTGCATGGCTGGCCGTTATGGGAATTGGGCGGACGTGCCGGACAAGCGGCACGAGCAAGTGGTCAAGGCGGCATGGAAAAAGTGAAGGCCGGCGCCCGGGTTTTTGCAGAGCCGTAGACCAGGAGCCCGGCAATCACCGCCACAATGGATACTGCGTTTCTCGGCAGGATTCATCGACGAACTTCCGATTCCGCATCAGACCCAGTCGCGCCGATCCAGCACCGCCTGCGCCAGCGTGCCGGAATCCACATGCTCCAGTTCACCGCCCACTGGCACGCCGCGAGCAATGCGCGTGACCTTGAGGCCGCGCGCGCGCAGCAACTCGGCGATGGCGTGGGCGGTGGCTTCGCCCTCGGTGGTGAAATTGGTGGCCAGGACGACTTCAGTCACCACGCCATCGGTCGCGCGCTTGATCAAGCGGTCGAGATGGATTTCGCGTGGCCCCACGCCATCCAGCGGCGACAGCCGGCCCATCAGCACAAAATACAGCCCGCTGTAGCTCTGCGTCTGCTCCATCATCATCAGGTCGGCGGGCATTTCCACGACTGCGAGCTGGGCGGGATTGCGGGTGGGCGCGGCACAGACTGCGCAGAGCTCGCCTTCGGTCAGGTCATTGCATTTTTCGCAATGCTGCAACCTGACCAGCGCCTGATCAATCGCCTGCCCCAGCCGCAGCGCACCGTTGCGGTCGCGCTGCAGCAGGTGGTAGGCCATGCGCTGGGCGGACTTGGGCCCGACGCCGGGCAACACGCGCAGGGCTTCGATCAGGCGCTCAAGACTGGTGGGGGATTTCATGGAAGCTGACAAACCTGAAAACGGCTATTGAACCATTATGGAGATCACGGGGAAGCGGGGTTCCCAGGGATGGGCGACGCGTCGCCCTGCTCGCAAAACCAAAGACTTTGAAACCCAGGCTCGTTCACCCAGCAGGTGATATGGCCAAACCACGCAACGTATTGATTTTATCCCCGTGTCTCCCGTGGTGTGCATTTTTGCAGGATACAAGGCTTTCACCGCCATGAGGATCAGAACGGCAGCTTGAAGCCCGGCGGCAGGTTGAGCCCGGAAGTAAAGCCCGCCATTTTTTCCTGGGTGGTGGCTTCGGCCTTGCGCACGGCGTCGTTCATCGCGGCGGCGATGAGGTCCTCGAGCATGTCCTTGTCGTCGCCCATCAGGCTTGGGTCTATCGTCACCCGGCGCACGTCGTTGCGGCAGGTCATCAGCACTTTGACCATGCCCGCACCGGCCACGCCCTCGACTTCGACTTCGGCCAGCTTTTCCTGCATTTTTTTCATGTTTTCCTGCATTTGCTGGGCCTGCTTCATCATGTTGCCCAAACCGCCTTTCATCATTTCACTGCTCCTTTGCGATAGATTTAATTTCGACAACGCGGGCGTCGAACTGCTGCACCACGTCTTGTACAAACGGGTCGCTGGCGATGGCGGCTTCAGCCTCGCTCTGGCGTGCCGCGCGGGCCTCGTTTTGCTGGCGCACGGGGGTGTTGGCTTCACCTTCCGCCAGGCTGACCTGGAGGCGCATGGGACGACCAAAATGGGCGCTGATCGCCTCGCGCAGCTTGTCCTGATAGGACTTGTCGGCGAGGTGTTTGTGGGCGATCGGCACGCGCAGTTGCAGGCAGTCGCCGGCGCAGAGCTCGAGTTCGCTGTGTACCGCCAGCATGCGCGCTTGTCCGCCCAGCCTGAGGCTGGTCACCAATGCCGTCCAATCGCCGTCAAAGGCGATGGATGCGCCAGGCGCAGGTTCGGGAGCGGGTTCAGGCACGGTTTCAGAAACATCTATTGCAGCGGCAGCCGCAACGGGCAGCGCGGCGGCCAACTTTGGCGCTGCGGGTTCACGCGCAACCAGCGCTGCAGCGGGGACAGCACGGCTCGCAGTGGGCGCAGGGCGCGGCGCTGCTGTGAGGGCTGGTGCCGTGGCGGGCATAAAAGCCAGCATACGCAACAGCGTCATGGTAAAGCCGGCATATTCATCCGGCGCCAGCGCCAGGTCGCGCCGCCCGAGAATGGCAATCTGGTAGTAAAGCTGGACTGTCTCGGCATCGAACCGTTGCGCCAGATCAAGGATGGCATCGCGTTCGGGCAGGTCATCCGGCAGCGCAGCCGGCACGGTCTGCGCCAGCGCGATTTTGTGCAGCAGCGTGCCCAGTTCCTGCAAGGCCGCGTCGAAGGCGATGCTGCGCACCGCCATTTGATCGGCCTCGTCCAGCAGCGCTGCGCCATCACCCGCCGCCAGCGCATTCAGCAGGCTGAACAGGTAACGCTGGTCAATCGCACCCAGCATGCTGCGCACCATGTCCTCGTGCACCTGGCCGCTGCCGTAAGCGATGGCCTGATCGAGCAGCGACAGCGCATCGCGCATGCTGCCGCTGGCGGCGCGCGCAATCAGACGCAATGCGGCGGGCTCGGACGCGATACCTTCCAGCCCGAGCACCTTGTCCAGATGTTCGCGCACCATCTCCGGCGCCATTTGCTTGAGGTTGAATTGCAGGCAGCGCGACAGCACGGTGACCGGAATCTTCTGCGGATCGGTGGTGGCGAGAATGAATTTGACATGTTCGGGCGGTTCTTCCAGCGTTTTCAGCATGGAGTTGAACGCCGCCCTGGACAGCATGTGCACTTCGTCGATGATGTAGACCTTGAACCGGCCTACCGTGGGGGCGTATTGCGCGTTGTCCAGCACTTCGCGCATGTTGTCGATGCCGGTATTGGAGGCGGCGTCCAGCTCCAGCAAATCGACGAAGCGCCCGCTATCGATCTGCGTGCACGCGGAGCACTGGCCGCAAGGCGTCGCGCTAATGCCGGTTTCGCAGTTGAGGCATTTGGCAAGAATACGCGCCACAGTGGTCTTGCCAACGCCGCGCGTGCCGGTGAACAGATAAGCGTGATGCAGCCGGTTCTGGGTAAGCGCGTTGCTCAGCGCCCGCACCACGTGTTCCTGACCCTTGAGGTCGGCGAATACGCGGGGGCGCCACTTGCGGGCGAGAACTTGGGTCACTGGTTTATGCGCCGCGTCAAAAATGATAGGAAAACCGGATCTGGTTGAAGTTGATACCGTTGTTGGGTTTTTTGATGTCGGCATTCGACAGATGCTGGAAACGATAACCCAGATCGTATTCGCCGCGCGCGCCGAATCTGTAGCCGGCACCAATATGATCGCCGAACTGAAAAGCAGTACCGAACTTGCGGCGGTCATTGATCCGGGTTCTCGACAGCAGATGCAGGCCGATTGCAGCCTCGGCATACCACCCTGTGGGTTTGTTCTGGCTCAGCCTGAATACGGGGGTGAAGCCAATATCGTAAATATCCCGCGCGCCGCTCACACTGCTGTCACCGTGCCAATAGCCCAGGCTCGCATCCCAGTAGCCGGACAGGGCCCAGGCATCGCCCACTGGCCATTTTTTGTTCCAGTCCCATTGCAGGCCGACACGGCCCATATCGGTATGATTGCCTGAACCCAGCTCAAGCGACACGCTGTCCACCGCATGGGCCGGCAAGGCCGCACACAACAACAGCAGGGCGCCCGCAAGTTTTGTCAGGTTCGGATTCATGTCACTTCCCTCGCCAACTGATGTGAACACTGCTTCGAGCAAATAAATGGATTTAGAGAGTGGCGAGCCCGACCCCCGGCACTTGCAATAAACGGCTGTGGCTGCTTCCTTCCGGACCTGACCAGGTTCACCGCCTTGCAATGCGGGGAGGCCCGCCGCCGTGTATTCTACGCTAGCCGCCAGGTGCGGCAAAGCGTTATAGTGCGCGGATATTACCAATACCTGATGCAAATCACGGCAATGCCCACCCTGCAAGTGCTCAGAGACAAGGTTTTCGGCGCCCCGCGCGATCCGATGAAACCCGAAACGCGCCAGCATATCGCGCTGATTGCATTCTTTGCCTGGGTCGGGCTGGGCGCGGACGGTTTGTCGTCGTCGTGTTACGGGCCGGAGGAGGCTTTCCTTGCCCTGGGCCAGCATACCCATCTGGCGCTGTATCTGGCGATTGCCACCGCGCTTACGGTGTTCGTGATTTCGTTTTCATATAACCAGGTCATCGAGCTGTTCCCGAGCGGCGGCGGCGGCTACAAGGTCGCCACCAAACTCATTGGCCCCTATGCCGGGCTGGTATCGGGCGCGGCACTGATTGTGGACTATGTACTCACCATTGCCATTTCGGTAGCGAGCGGTGCCGATGCGTTGTTTTCGCTGCTGCCGATGGCGGCGCAGCCTTTCAAGCTGGCAACGAGACTGATATTTGTGCTGATACTGGTGATCCTGAATCTGCGCGGCCTGAAGGAATCCATCAAGTTTCTGCTGCCGATTTTTCTCGGCTTTGTCGTCATCCATCTGGTGCTGATCGTGTACGGCATCCTGTTCCACAGCAGCCGCCTGCCGACCCTGCTGCACGACACCGCTACCGAGACACTTACCCTGAGCACGCAGATGGGCTGGGCGTTTATCATCTCCCACCTGTTGCTGGCCTACTCCACCGGCGGCGGTACCTACACCGGGCTGGAGGCGGTATCCAACAACGTCAACACGCTGGCCGAGCCGCGTGCCCGTACCGGCAAGTGGACCATGCTGTATCTGGCTATTTCACTGGCATTTACCGCCAGCGGCATCATCATGCTGTATCTGCTGTGGAATGTGCACCATGTGCCCGGGGAAACGCTCAATGCGGTGGTGTTCAGAGACATCCTGCGCAGCTGGACACTGGGCGGCGTGGACTGGGCGCGCTGGCTGTTGCCGGTGGTCCTGGCGCTGGAGGCCGGGCTGCTGTTTGTCGCGGCCAACACCGGATTTCTCGGCGGCCCGGCGGTGCTCGCCAACATGGCGGCGGATCGCTGGGTGCCACACCAGTTCAGCTACCTGTCGAGCCGCCTGGTCACACGCAATGGCGTGGTGCTGATGGCACTGGCGGCAATCGGCGTGCTGCTGTGGACCCGCGGCAGCGTCACGCTGCTGGTGGTGCTGTATGGCATCAATGTGTTCCTGACCTTTTCGCTGTCGATGGCGGGCATGTGCATCTACTGGTGGCGCAACCGCGGCGTGGAACAGAAATGGCTATGGCGCCTGGCCCTGTCCGGCACCGGGCTGTCGGTCACCGGCGGGATACTGGTGGTGCTGATTGTCGAAAAATTCGGCCAGGGCGGCTGGATGACGGTGCTGATCACCAGCCTGGTGATCGGCGCCTGCCTGCTGGTGCGCCGCCATTATGACGAAACCCGCACCCAGCTCAAACAGGTGGACAGTCTGTTCGCCGGGCAGCAGATGGCGCCCGTGCCGAACCCGCCCGCACTCGACCTCGCCCTGCCCACTGCCGCGCTGCTGGTGGGCAAAAGCCGCGGCAGCGGCATGCACACCCTGCTCTGGGTACAACGCCTGTTCCCGGACCATTTCAGGAATTTCATTTTTCTGAGCGTGGGCGAAGTGGACACGCAAAGCTACGGCGGCTCCGGTGCCCTCGAACACCTGCGCGATGAGGTGGGCGAAAATCTCCAGTATTTCGTCAATTTCTGCCACCACCACGGCCTGGCCGCCGAAGCCCGGCTGGCCTATGGCAGCGACGTGGCGCAGGAACTCACCCGGCTGGCGCAGCAGACCCACGCCGACTATGCCAACTGCGTATTCTTCGCCAGCAAGCTGATTTTCGTGCACGACAACTGGGGCACGCGCCTGCTGCACAATCAGACCGCCGACGTGCTGCAACGCCGGCTGCATCTGCAGGGCATGCAGATGGTGATACTACCGATGAAAATTTAGGGAATCGATGGTGTATAGGGCACCTCTATACTCAAGGTACGCCCTTATATCCCATGCCTGCCAGCGCCAGAGTTGCTTCCAATGAAAGACGCGACTAATATGACCATATTAAATGGTCACGAAGGAGCCGACATGAACGTCAACGCCGCCGCATTCAAAGCCAAATGCCTGAAACTGATCGACGAAGTCGCCGCCACCCACGAACCGCTGGTGATCACCAAACGCGGCAAACCCATGGCCAGGTTGGTGCCCATTGAGGACGAAACGCCGCCCAGCCTGTTCGGCTACATGAAAAACACCGGCCAGATTCTGGGTGACATCGTGGATGTACCCCATGAGCCCTTGGCTGCCGAAAGCGGAGAAGAGGACGGCTTTTACGCCGGTTTCAAGCCCAAGAAAAAGAATTGAAATGGGCAGTCTGCTCCTGGATACCCACGTCTGGCTCTGGCTGGCTTTCGGCACGCCTGGAAAAATCAAGCCAGGCACACGCAAGGCGCTGGAGCAAGCCAGCGCGGACGAACCACTGCTCATCTCGATCATTTCCGTCTGGGAAGTTGCCCTGCTGGAGGCGAAGCAACGCTTGAGCCTGCCCATGACAGTGGAGGCCTGGGTCGAACGCGCCCTGGATCGCCCCGACATCCGCCTGATCGGCCTGGAGCGCCCCCGCACAGTCATCGACAGTTGTCGCTTGCCGGGCGGCTTTCACCCCGATCCGGCGGATCGCCTGCTGGTTGCCACCGCCCGCAGCGAGAACGCCGTGCTCGTCACGCACGACAAGAAGATTCTCGACTATGGCGCCGCCGGACACGTCAAAGTTCTGCCGACCTGATCGGCCGCCGGCAAACTTGCCAATCACTTCGGGTGTGAAGTGAGCAAGCCACCGTGAGCAGACCCGACGACCTCTACCGGTTGCACCGCCTGCTCGATGGGCGGCGCAGCACCATCAGCCGCCAAACGTTGCTGGACGAGCTGGAAATTTCCCGCTCCAAACTCACCCGCCTCATCGCCGGCCTGCGCAACCAGCTCGGCGCGCCCCTCATCTTCGACACCGCACACAACGGCTACCGCTACGACACCGCAGACGGCCACCACCCCCTGCCCGGCCTGTGGTTCACCAGCGCGGAACTGCATGCTCTAATCACCCTCAATCACCTGCTGCAAACCCTCCAACCCGGCCTGCTGGATTCCGCGCTTGCGCCCATCCGCACCCGCATCGACGCGCTCCTCCAGACCGAACACCTCGGCAGCGGCGAAGCCCGCAAACGCATCCGCATCCTGGCCATGGCCGCCCGCGCCAAAGACATGCGCCACTTTCAGATCGTCGCCGGCGCCGTACTGCAACGCAAACGGCTCATCATCCAGTATTACAACCGCGACCGCAGCCAGACCAGCGCACGCGAAATCTCGCCCCAACGCCTCACCCACTACCGCGACAACTGGTACCTCGATGCCTGGTGCCATCAGAAAAAAGACTTACGCATCTTCGCCGTCGAATGCATCCGCCAGGCAACCACGCTGGACAAGCCCGCCAAAACCTTGCCCGATACCACCCTCAACCGCCAGCTCGCCAGCGCCTACGGCATCTTTGCAGGCCAGCCCGTCGCCACCGCCATCCTGCGCTTTACCGCCCACCGCGCCCGCTGGGTCGCCGATGAAACCTGGCACCCCGAGCAACAATCCCGCTGGCTCGAAGACGGCCGCTATGAACTCAGCATCCCCTACTCACACGACACCGAACTCATCATGGACATCCTCAAATACGGTGCCGATGTGGAAGTGATCGCGCCGGATGCGTTGAAAGAAGCCGTCAAAATTCAGCTTGACCTAGCCAGAAGCCAATATGGATAAGGGTTTGCAGCAGGCTCGGATTTTGAGCCTGGGTGGGGGTAGGATTTACATCATTCACCAGAAATATTGAAAATGTCAGAGACACTACGACCTATCGCTCATGCAGCCCAGAATCCAGACGGAAGCTGGCGGGATCCGCATGACCTCGCTAACCACCTGGCTGGCGTGGCGGCGCTAGCCGCTTGTCATGCCCGTAAATTTGGTGCGGAGGACTGGGCGCATCTTGCAGGGTTGTGGCATGACTTGGGCAAGTACCGTCCGGCATTTCAGAGCTACATCCGAAATGCCAGCGGATACGAGAAGGAAAATGCGCACATCGAAAGCGCCGGAAGGGTTGACCACTCCACGGCAGGGGCCGTACATGCCGTGGATGAATTGGGCGAGGGTGCAGGCCGACTGCTGGCCTATCTCATCGCAGGCCACCACGCCGGACTACCGGACTGGAATGGCGATAACGCTAGCCTATTCCAACGGTTAGAGGATGCACGCAAGAAAGGTTTTCTAAAGGAGTCGTTGGGTCAGCAACCACCAGAAGCCATCCTACGCGGTCAGCGTCCAAGCAGCCGCCTTAAGGGCGGTACCGCTGATCTGCACCTGTGGCTGCGCATGTTGTTTTCCAGCTTGGTGGACGCGGACTTCCTCGATACCGAGAACTACATGAACTCGGGCAAGGCGGATGCGCGCGCTGCCTACCCGAACATCGATAATCTACTTGCGCGTTTCAGAGCACACATGGAGCGGCTCGCCGCTGCCGCTATACCAACTGCCGTTAATCGAATTCGTGCAGATGTCCTGCACCAGTGCATTGAGCGCGCGGTTGAAGAACGCGGTAATGGTCTTTATTCCCTCACCGTCCCCACTGGCGGCGGCAAAACCCTATCGGCTCTCGCCTTCGCTCTGCATCACGCGAAAGAGCACAAGAAGCGGCGGGTGATCTACGCTATCCCTTACCTATCCATTATCGAACAGACAGCAGACGTGTTCCGTGGCATCTTCGGCGAAGATGTGGTCGAGCATCACAGCAACCTCGACCCGGACAAGGAATCTGCCCGCAGCCGGTTAGCATCGGAAAACTGGGACGCGCCGCTCATCGTCACCACTAACGTGCAGTTGTTCGAATCCCTGTTCGCGGCACGCACATCCCGTTGCCGCAAGCTGCACAACCTAGTGGACTCGGTGGTCATCCTGGACGAGGCGCAACTCCTGCCGCCCGAGTTCCTGGAGCCTTGTCTCGCCTCTATCCGCACCCTGAGCAAGTATTACGGCATCACCTTCGTGTTATGCACCGCCACACAACCCGCCTTCCAGCCGCGCGAGATCAACGGCCAATTCTTCGCGGGCTTGCCCGATGTGCGCGAGCTGATGCAGGGTGGTTCCCACGTGCAAGACGCCAACAATCTTTACCAGGGTCTGGATCGGGTCAAAGTGCATTGGCCGGATACGAGTGTCACGACAACATGGGACGAACTCGCCGAGCGTGTCACCTGCCACGATCAAACGCTTGCCATCGTCAACCGCAAGACTCACGCCCGAGAACTAGCCAAACGGCTACCGGATTCCCTCTACCTCTCTACCGACCTGTGCGGCGCCCACCGCGCCGCGCGAATCGAGGAAATCCGCATTCGGCTGGAGGCCAACCGGGAACGAGCAAAAGCAGGTTTGCCTGTCTGCCCGCTCCGCGTGGTCAGTACCCAACTCATCGAGGCCGGGGTGGATGTGGATTTTCCAGTGGTATTCCGGGCGCTGGCCGGGCTGGACTCCATCGCTCAAGCGGCGGGCCGCTGCAACCGGGAAGGGCAGCTCATGCGTGGTGAGGATGAGGTGAAAGGCGCGGTTCATGTTTTCGTGCCGCCCGAACCGGCTCCGTCCAGTCTGCTTCTCAAAGGAGAAAATGCCACGAAGGAATTGTTAAGCCTTGACCCGAACCCAGCGCTCACTCCTAAACTATTCGAACACTATTTCCGGCTGTGGTTTGCTTCGATCAACAGCATGGACAAGGAAGGCATTCTCAACTTGCTCATGCCGGGTAAGGGCATGGAGATCAGCTTTCGCACCGCCGCTGAAAAATTCCACCTCATTCCGGACGATGGCGCGCCAGTGATTGTGCGCTGGGGCGAAGCGGAAAAATGGCTGAACAAATTGAAAGCAGATGGCCCTGACCGCTGGCTCATGCGCAAGCTGCAACGCTACAGCGTCAACGTGCATCGGAATTGCCTCGACCGGCTTATCGCCCAGCACGACGTGGAAGAGGTTCTGCCCGGCCTCTACGCCCAAGCCAACGATTTGCTCTACGATGAGACCTTTGGCTTTTTGGGGTGCGCTGGCAATGTCGCGGTAGCACCAGGAAACTACGTCTTTTGAAGGAAGGATAACGATGCCTAAAACCCTCTGCCTCAAAGTCTGGGGCGACTTCGCCTGCTTCACCAGACCGGAGATGAAAGTCGAGCGTGTCTCTTATGACGTGATTACCCCTTCCGCCGCCCGCGCCGTGTTCGAGGCCATACTGTGGAAGCCAGAAATCCGCTGGACGGTCACAAAGATTGAAGTCCTCAAACCCATCAAGTGGATCTCGGTGCGCCGCAACGAGATTGGCAAGGTAGCGTCGGCGGACAATGGCCAAGGCGACCGGGGTCTCTACATTGAGGAACATCGCCAGCAACGCGCCGGCCTGTTCCTGCGTGACGTGGCCTATCGCCTTCATGCTCAATTTGAAGTCGTGGACGGTTCCAAGCATGTCCACCACTACCCGGAATTGCGGGGCCGCTTCCCGGCGGAACCGGAGGAAAGTCAGCCGGAACACCCGGCTAAATATCTCTCCATGTTCCAGCGTCGAGCCAAAAAAGGCCAATGTTTCTGGCAACCCTATCTCGGCTGTCGGGAGTTCTCTGCCCATTTCGAACTGGTGGACGATGCCGCCGCTGCCTCGCTGGCCGAACCGCCCATTTCGGATAGCCCCAGCCTGGGCTGGATGCTCCACGACATAGACTTCGCCGATGCCATGAGGCCCGGCTTCTTCCGGGCGGAGATGAAGAGCGGCATCATTGACTTGGAAGACGTGGAGGTGCGTCGATGATCCTTCAGTCGTTGCATGAATATTATGGACGCAAGCGGGACAGCTTGCCCGGCGACGGCATCGAAAGGAAGGAGCTACCATTCCTGTTTGTGCTGAAACCTGACGGGGCTTTTCTCCATATTGAAGACACCCGACAGGGGGAGGGTAAGCGTAAGCGCGGGAACGCTTTTCTCGTTCCTCAAGGAGTGAAGAAATCCGTCAACGTAGCAGCCAATTTACTTTGGGGGAACGTCGAATATGTCATAGGGCAGCCCGACTCCAAGAAGCTCGAAGAGCAGCGAAAGAAGGGTAAGGAAAAGCACTATCGGGAGCGCCTCGGAGACATGTGCTCTGCTTTCAGAACAGAAATCGAGCAGTTGCCAAGTGAAGTTAAATCCACTCCAGAGGTCGCCGCCGTGCTGGCGTTTCTATCTAGTGGCAATTTCACGCATGTCCTGGCCGACCCTCTTTGGCCACAGGTTAGTGCAACGGGCGCTAATGTCAGTTTCAAGCTGACTGGAGCAGAAAGCCCTGTGTGCAGCGCTTCGGGTATTCTGGCTTCTGTCGGGCAGTCAACTGAAGACAAAGGTGAGACACGAATCTGTTTAATCACCGGCAATTCCGATGTCGTCGAACGCCTGCATCCTCCCATCAAGGGGGTATGGGGTGCGCAAACCAGCGGTGCCAATATTGTTTCGTTTAACCTTTCGGCTTTTAATTCATTCGCCCGCGAACAAGGCTCAAACGCTCCCGTTGGTAAGCGCGCAGCCTTTGCGTACACCACGGCACTCAATCACTTGCTCGTATCGAAGCAGCGCATCCAGATCGGTGATGCCTCCACCGTATTCTGGGCGGCAGAAGACAACAAGATGGAGTCGCTCCTCTCGCAGTTTTTCGACGAGCCACCACAGGACAACCCAGACCAAGGGACGAACGCCGTCAAAGAACTGCTTGAAGCAACCTTGGCCGGAACCCCCGCGATTTACGATGATGGCACCCGCTTCTACGTCTTGGGTCTCGCTCCCAACGCCGCTCGAATCGCTGTCCGCTTCTGGCACGTCGCCACAGTGGGCGATCTGGCTGGTCACATCCGCCAACACTTCGAAGACTTGGAAATTGTCCGGCCTCAGTATGTGGAACGCCCGTTCCTGTCCCTCAAAGCCCTACTTCTCGCCGTCAGCCCCTTGGGCGATCTCGACAAGCTGCCGCCTAAGCTGGCTGGCGACTTCATGAAGGCCATCCTGGATGGCACGTCTTATCCGCAGACCTTGTTGCAGGCCGCGCTACGCCGCATCCATGCCGAACAGGCGAAGAAAGATGAGAAAACCGGGAAGCACCGGGATCACGTTCCCTACGCCCGCGCCGCGCTTATTAAGGCGTGGCTCAACCGTCAAACCCGCAATGCCAACCCAGATCAGGAAAGGAAGATCACCATGTCACTCGACGAGAGCAACATCAACAGCGGATACCGGCTGGGGCGCCTGTTCGCCGTACTGGAGAAAGTGCAGGCTGAAGCCAACCCCGGCCTCAACACCACCATCCGGGACAGCTATTTCGGCTCCGCCTCCAGCACGCCATCAGCGGTCTTTCCTACCCTCATGCGGCGCAATCAGCACCACATGACCAAGTTGCGGAAGGAGAAACCGGGTCTCTACGTCACACGGGACAAGCTGATCCAAACGATCTGCAACGACGGTATCGACGGTCAGTTGGGCTTCCGCCCCATTCTGTCCTTGGCGGACCAAGGCCGGTTCGTCATTGGTTACTACCAACAGCGTCAAGACCTATTTACCAAATCCTAAACCGAAGGGAGCGAACAATGAGCATCCATAATCGTTACGACTTTGTCCTGTTGTTTGATGTGAAGGACGGCAACCCGAATGGTGACCCGGACGCAGGCAATCTGCCGCGACTGGATACCGAGACCGGGCAAGGCTTGATTACCGATGTGTCTATCAAGCGGAAGATCAGAAATTTCGTAGGTATTACTAAATGCAAAGAGGATGGCACTTACGAAACCGGTTTCGATATCTACATCAAAGAGAAAGCTGTATTAGGGCGCGCCCACTTCGCCGCCTTTGAGAAACTTGGCATCAGCTTGGGTCAAGACGCCACCGAACTGATTCCCGATGACTTAGCCGAACAGTTTGAAGCACTGACCCTGCCGGAAGGCATGGAAATCGACACCGACGAAGAGGGGCGCTCCATCCTCAATCTATCCGGAGCCACGTTGGACAAGAAAGAAGCCCAGAAGTGGCTGAAAGACATCAACCCCGCCAAGCCATTGAAGAATTTCATCAGCAAGGTGCTCAAGAATGTCACGGCGCGCAAACCGAAACAGGAAGAGTCAGAGAAAGGGCGTGTACAAATGTGCCAAGACTTCTACGACATCCGCACCTTCGGCGCCGTCCTGTCACTGAAGACCGCACCGAATTGCGGCCAAGTGCGTGGCCCGGTTCAGATCACCTTTGCCCGTTCCATCGACCCCATTGTCACACTAGAGCACTCCATTACCCGTTGCGCCGTAGCCACCGAGGCGGAGGCCGAAAAACAGGGTGGTGACAACCGCACCATGGGCCGTAAGTTCACCGTGCCCTACGGCCTATACCGCACCCACGGCTTCGTCTCCGCTCACTTGGCGGGCCAAACGAAGTTCGATGAGAGCGACCTTGAACTGCTCTGGGAGGCGCTGAAAAATATGTTCGAGCACGACCATTCCGCAGCACGGGGCGAGATGGCGACGCGAGGGCTTTACGTGTTCAAGCACGAAAGTCACCTCGGCAACGAAGCTGCACACAAGCTATTCGACCGCATTAAAGTCAATAAAACCAAAGATGTGCCGCGTGGCTTCGAAGATTACGAGGTGAGTGTGGACGAAACGGAAATGCCATCCGGTGTGGCGCTGCTCCAAAAGTGTTGAAAAGCCCGGCTCAAGGTCAATATTTTTTATCTGTGGGATAGGCGATACTAGACGCTATCTTTGTCATTGGAGGACAGTATCCATGAGCGAAATCCATTTCATTGTTGAAGAAGCACCGGAAGGCGGGTATGTCGCACGTGCTGTTGGCGTGGATATTGTGACCGAGGCCGACGATCTACCCAGCCTGCACGCCCAGGTCCGCGACGCGGTGCATTGCCACTTTGACGAAGGAAAATTGCCCGGCCTGATCCGCCTGCACATCACCCGTGAAGAAGTGCTGACGGCATGAGAGTGCCGCGTGATCTCTCCGGGGCGGATCTGGTCAAACGCCTTGAGCGAATGGGATACTGCGTCACACGCCAGACAGGCAGTCACATGCGGCTGACTAGCACCGTTCGTGGCGAGCATCACATCACCATCCCCAATCACGACCCGCTCAGGCTAGGTACGCTCGCCTCCATTCTCGCCAGCGTAGCCGCGCATCACGGCCTCACGCGCGATGAACTCATCCAACGATTGTTTGATTGAGTGGCAAATTCTGCAGACGAAATTGTCGCCCTCTCCGCCCTGCAACACTGGATCTACTGCCCGCGCCAGTGCGGGCTGATTCATCTGGAACAGGCGTTCGAGGACAATGTACACACGGCGCGCGGGCAGGCCGTGCACCATCTTGTTGATACGCCGGGTTATGAGATCAAATCCGGCGTGCGGGTAGAGCGCGCGTTGCCCGTGTGGTGTGATCGGCTCAATCTGATTGGCAAGGCCGATCTGGTTGAGTTTCACCCGGACGACAGTGTGTACCCAGTCGAGTTCAAGCATGGAGCCAAACGGCAGAAGTTGCACGACGACATACAGCTCGCCGCGCAAGCGATTTGTCTGGAAGAAATGCTGAACCGCCCCGTGCCCAAAGGCGCGATTTTTCACGCTACCAGCCACCGGCGGCGGGAGGTGTCCATCACACCGGAACTCAAGCAACTGGTGGAGGAAACCGCCAACGCCATTCGCGCCATGCTGGCCTCGGGCAAGCTTCCGCCGCCGGTGAACGATGCCCGCTGCCGGGAGTGTTCGCTGAAAGAGATTTGCCAGCCTGAGGCGCTGGCGGAACGGGGCAGATTGGAGCGCTTGCGTGAGGAATTGTTCAGTGCTGCGGGATAAGGTATTGCGCCATGCCGCAGGCGGCGATAAAAAGTTTTTCGACCTGGGCCATTTCCGCGTTCGTCAACGTGGCGAGCGAGCCTTCACCAAAGCGATTCCGGTCCAGCGCACGCGCCTGTTCCGGCATGGCATAACACGGTTTGAGCAGAAGCCCGCGCGGCGCAATGGCAATGCGCAACCCCGCCAAATTTTTGTACAGCTTGCTGGTCAGTGGAATGCACAGCACCGGGCTCATACCTGTGGCCAGCAGCGCATCGTTGAGCAGGATCAGCACTGGGCGCACCTTCCCGGCTTCCGCGCCAGTGTTTGGGTTGAGTCTGGCCAGCCAGATTTCTCCGCGCCGCATTATTTCCACCACTTCTCGCCAAGTTCCTCAGGCCATGGGTCGCCGGGCTTACGGCCTTCGGCGATATCGAGTGCCTCATTGTCCAAGGGCAAAAACTCTTCCGCTATGGCAATGCTCTCGGCGCGCGCTTCCGGATTGGTGGCCAGAAATCGGGCAGCCTCAACCATCTCGGCCAGCAACTGCTCCTGCTCCAGTTCGCGCAAAAATTTCTCCAATGCCGTGCGCGCCAGCTCGGAACGGTTCTGGTGGGTCTGCGCCGCCAGTGCGGTTAATTGCCGGTCCAGATTATCCGGCAAGCGTAAAGTCAGGGTCGCCATGTCATCTCCTGTGAAGTGCAATTCGTATTTCATATTGTAATACAAAAATGCATACAATTCAAAACACACTCTACGTTATGACCCCTCATGCCTACGCGCATCTGGAAAACGCCACCCTGCGCATCGACGTGGAACGGGAGAAAAAGCTCCAGGTGCCGCTGCATCACCTGGGCGGGGTGGTCTGTTTCGGTAATGTCATGGTCTCGCCCGCGCTCATGCACCGCTTGGCGGATGAAGGCAAATCGCTGGTGCTGCTGGATGATTCAGGCCGTTTCAAGGCGCGGCTCGAAGGCCCGGTCTCCGGCAACATCCTGTTGCGCCAGGCGCATCACAGCAAAGCCTCGGAGCCCGCTTTCGCCCTGGGGGTTGCGCGTGCCGTGGTCGCGGGCAAACTCAAAAACAGCCGCACCAACCTGCAACGCGGCGCGCGCGAAGCCGCTGACCCGGATGAAGCCGCCACGCTCACGCGCAGCGCCGACAACCTCGCCGCCTCACTGCGCGCAGCGGCCGTTGCCAACACCATGGACGAACTGCGCGGCGTGGAAGGCGAGGCCGCGCGCGGCTACTTCGCTGCCCTCAACCTCATTGTCAAACCCCTGGCTCGGCCATCGTTTGCCCTCAATGGGCGTAGCCGCCGTCCGCCCCTGGATCGTTTCAATGCCTTGCTCTCATTTCTCTACGCCATGCTCATGAACGACTGCCGCTCCGCCGTTGAGGCCGCCGGACTGGATGCGCAACTCGGTTTTCTCCACGCCGTGCGCCCCGGTCGTGCCGCGTTAGCACTCGATTTGCAGGAAGAATTCCGCTCGATACTTGCCGACCGGCTGGCGCTCACCCTAATCAATCGCGGACAAATCAACGCCGCCGATTTTGACGAACGCGAAGGCGGCGCCGTCATGCTGGGTGACAAAGGCCGCCGCACTGTCGTCACCGCCTGGCAGGAGCGCAAACAGGAAGAAATCACCCATCCGCTCACCGAAAACAAAATCCCCATCGGCCTGCTACCCTTCATCCAGGCACGTTTCATCGCGCGTACCATACGGGGCGAGATGGAAGGCTACCTGCCTTATCAGGCAAAATAGGAAACCGCATGCTCATCATCGTCACCTATGACGTCTCCACCGAAACGGCGGCCGGACGCAAGCGACTAAGACGGGTTGCAAAAGCCTGCGAAAAAATGGGGCAGCGCGTACAGAAATCCGTGTTCGAATGCACCGTCAACGAAATGCAGTTTGAACAACTGGAGCGCACACTGCTCGCCGAAATCGACGAGACACAGGATAATCTGCGTTTCTACCGCATCACCGAACCGGTGGAAGTGCGGGTCAAACAACATGGCTGCTTCCGCTCGGTGGACTTTGAAGGACCGCTCATTGCCTGAGCGCGAACCCCTATCAATGACCAATACCCGAGGCTTTCGCGCAGGAACCAACTTGATGACCGATAAAGCATTTTCACGCAGAACAAAATCCATGAGCCAAAACCAGTGGCTTTCTGGAGCAGGTTCGCGGGAAAATACAGGAATCTTCTTACGTAGCGATACGTTGCGTGAGTAGGGGGCATCGCCCGGCCTCGCGGCCGGGCGCGGATTGAAACATGGTGCGATCCTGTTGTTGCTGGTTGTGCTGCGGGGCATCGCCCGGCCTCGCGGCCGGGCGCGGATTGAAACTCCATGGTGGGATTCATGATCCAGTGGGCGATTGCGGGCATCGCCCGGCCTCGCGGCCGGGCGCGGATTGAAACGTTTTCTGGTGGCAAGGATTCGGCTGTCATGCTGCGGGCATCGCCCGGCCTCGCGGCCGGGCGCGGATTGAAACCGGCCGCTGTGGTCGCGCCCGACATCCTCGCCGCGGGCATCGCCCGGCCTCGCGGCCGGGCGCGGATTGAAACAACTGGCGGAGGAGATCGAAATGCAAAAAGCCCGGGGCATCGCCCGGCCTCGCGGCCGGGCGCGGATTGAAACATACCGGTAGCGTCGGCAATACCCTGACCGCAGCGGCATCGCCCGGCCTCGCGGCCGGGCGCGGATTGAAACACGACGCAGGTTATAGAGCGTTGCACGGCAAAATTGCATCGCCCGGCCTCGCGGCCGGGCGCGGATTGAAACGGCCCATGGCAGCTTAAGGTCGGGTATCCCGCTGGCATCGCCCGGCCTCGCGGCCGGGCGCGGATTGAAACCTAACCTGCCTTACACAGCCAGCCGCTACGATGAGGCATCGCCCGGCCTCGCGGCCGGGCGCGGATTGAAACACCGGTTCATCGCCGTGCCGCCTGTCCATCGCCGCGCATCGCCCGGCCTCGCGGCCGGGCGCGGATTGAAACTCGGTCATGGGTGCCAGTTACACTATCCCGATGGACGCATCGCCCGGCCTCGCGGCCGGGCGCGGATTGAAACGCATAATGGGACGTTCCGTCAATCTGCGAAGCGCGAGCATCGCCCGGCCTCGCGGCCGGGCGCGGATTGAAACAACAATTTCTTGCTGGATAAAATCAAGCCGCTTAGCATCGCCCGGCCTCGCGGCCGGGCGCGGATTGAAACAGCATGATCCAAATGGATGCCTTGCGGTAGCTTGGCATCGCCCGGCCTCGCGGCCGGGCGCGGATTGAAACGCCATGGGTAGCACCGATTAGCACCTTGCCAAAGCGCATCGCCCGGCCTCGCGGCCGGGCGCGGTCAGGTACTCGGGTATTTTTTCCGTAACGCCAGGCGTTTCTCATACGCCTCACGCGCGATCGCCACGTCTTCCAGGAAGTACGGCAGTTCCGGCAGCGTCAATGCCTGCGGTCCGTCCACCAGCGCGGTGGCGGGTGCGGGGTGGAAGTCCACCAGAACCATGTTGGCACCGGCGATGACGCCTTGCGCTACAACATGACTGATGTCGAGCATGCCGTCCGGTCCGGCTGCGCGGGTGCCGACCGAGTGCGAGGGATCAATGCACACCGGCATCCGGGTCAGGCGCTTGACCACCGGCACGTGGGCAAAGTCCACCATGTTGCGGTGCGGGTCACCCATATTGGTTTTCATCCCGCGCAGGCCGAACACGACCTTGCGGTTGCCTTCGCTGGCCAGGTATTCGGCGGCATTGAGCGATTCGTCCAGGGTAATGCCGAAGCCGCGCTTGAGGAGCACCGGGAAGCGCTGCTGGCGTCCGACAATTTTGAGCAGTTCGAAGTTTTGGGTGTTGCGCGTACCGATCTGCAGCATCACGCCGGTGGGGTCGCCGGTCTGGTGCAGTGCTTCAAAAATCTCGGCCATGTGCGATTCATGGGTGATCTCCATGGCGATGACCTTGATGCCGTATTTGCCGGCCAGCTCGAATACGTAAGGCAGGCAGTCCTTGCCGTGCCCCTGGAACGCGTAGGGATTGGTGCGCGGCTTGTAGGCGCCCATGCGCGTGCATACCTGGCCGTTGTCGCGCAATACCTTCATCATTTGTTCGACGTGCTCGGGGGTATCTACCGCGCACAGCCCGGCGAATACATTGAGGTTGTCCTGACCGAAGCGCACCCCGTTGTATTCAAAATGGCTGGGGCGCGGATCGTTGGCCTGATGGCGCCCCAGCACGCGGTATTCTTCGGATACCCGCACCGCGCGTTCCACCCCCGGCAGGCTTTGCATGTAGTCCATCGCCAGCCCGGCGGTGCTACCGATCAGATAAATTTCAGTGAGCAGTTGTGTCGCGCCCTGTTCCTGATGCACGCGATATTGAATGCCCGGCAACTTGTCCAGGTAACCCATCAACTGCTGGTAGGCAGGGCTGTCCGGGTGGGTATTGGGAGTGAGGATGAGGATCATGCTTTACACGCCATTCAGATAAAAGCACGATTGTAGCCTAACCCGGCCAGGTGGATTAGCCGTCTCGCCTCGATTCGGTTTTTTCGGTCGTATGCGGAAGCCTACTTTTTATTCAGCAGGGCGACAATCTGCACTTCGGCCTGCGCCCAGTCGGCAGCCGCATCCCCCGGCGCAAAATTGCGGCGCTCGGCGATGTAGTAGGCTGCTTCTGCAATCATGCGATAGCGCTGCTCGGCGCTGACAGCGGGATTGGATAGCTTCACACTGCGTTTGGCAGCCGGTTCGTTCGCGCCAGGTGCCGCCACTTTGGGCTTGGCCACTTTGGGCTTGGCGGCCACCGCAGACTGGGCGGCGGCTTTGCCGGCCGCGGGCTGCGCTGTTTTGGCTTTGGGTTTGGTTTCGGCAACAGCGGATACTGGTTTGCCTGACGCCTTGGATTTTGCTTTGGACTCGGCCATGAATATTCTCCGGTTAACTAGGCTGGGAGCTTACAGACTGTGTTTGACAGTCAGATTAAAAAAACAACCCTGAACTCGCTGTGCAGCTGCAATTAGCATACCAGGTTGCGCCATGGCGCCGTTACCACTGCATGCCTGTCTGGCGGGCTCCGGGCCGCACCATGCCCGTGCATCAATGCACGGTTTGTGCGCGTCAGGCGGTTCCACCCACAGTCAAACCATCGATGCGCAAGGTTGGCTGACCGACGCCCACCGGCACGCTCTGGCCTTCCTTGCCGCAGGTACCAACACCGGGGTCGAGCGCCATGTCGTTGCCGATCATGGAGACACGGGTGAGCACATCGGGACCATTACCGATCAGGGTAGCACCTTTCACCGGATAAGTGATTTTGCCATCCTCGATCATGTAGGCTTCGGCGGCGGAAAACACGAATTTGCCGCTGGTGATATCCACCTGCCCGCCGCCGAAATTCACCGCATACAGACCGTGCTTGACCGAGGCGATGATCTCCTCGGGGTCTTTGTCGCCGTTGAGCATGTAGGTGTTGGTCATGCGCGGCATCGGAATATGGGCGAAGGATTCGCGCCGCGCATTGCCGGTAATCGGCACTCCCATCAGGCGCGCGTTGAGCGTGTCCTGCATATAGCCCTTGAGCACGCCGTTTTCGATCAGCGTGGTGCACTGGGTGAGGTTGCCTTCGTCGTCGACGTTGAGCGAGCCGCGCCGGTTCATCAGGGTACCGTCGTCCACCACCGTCACGCCGGTGGCCGCGACGCGCTCGCCCACCCGCCCGGCAAACGCCGAACTGCCCTTGCGGTTGAAGTCGCCTTCCAGGCCGTGGCCGATCGCCTCGTGCAGCAAAATGCCCGGCCAGCCCGCACCCAGCACCACCGTCATGCTGCCCGCCGGAGCAGGCCTGGCGGCCAGATTGGTGAGCGCCTGATGCACCGCCTGTTCAGCGTATTTTTTCAGCATGGCATCGCTGAAATAGTCATACCCGAAACGCCCGCCACCGCCTGCCGAGCCCTGCTCGCGACGTCCATCCTGCTCGGTAATCACCTGCAACGACAGCCGCACCAGCGGACGCACATCGGCAGCCTGGTGGCCATCGGAGCGCGCAATCAGCACCACGTCATATTCCGACGCCAGGCTCGCCATGACTTGCGTGACCCGGCTATCGATGGCGCGCGCATAGCGCTCCAGCTTTTCCAGCAGGGCGACTTTTTCTGCGTCTTTCAGCGTGGTGAGCGGATCCAGCGGCTGATACAAGGCATGACCGCCGCCACGCGCCACCGCATGGGGCTTGCGCACCGCGCCGCTCCTGGCAATGGCGCGCGTGGCTTCGGCGGCGGCGAGCAAGGCTGGCTGGCTGATGTCGTCGGAATAGGCAAACGCGGTTTTCTCGCCGGATACCGCACGCACCCCCACGCCCTGCTCGATATTGAAGCTGCCGGATTTGACCTGCCCTTCTTCCAGGCTCCAGCCCTCGGAGCGGGTATATTGAAAATACAGGTCGGCGTAATCCACGTGATGATCCATGAGCCGCCCGAACACGCCATCGAGCTGGCTGGCCTCGAGCTGGTTGGGCACCAGCAGGGTTTCATGCGCGGTCTGGAACAGCATCTCCGGGTTGGGGATGAGTACGCCGGTGAGTGTGGAAGTCGTCATGGGATAAGCCTGTGAAGTGAATGCGGGTTAGATGGCGACGAAGCGCCGGCGTTCAAGCTATTTAATCGCCTTGTCCTTGATCTGGATATGACTGCAATCGAGGGTGCGGTGTTTCAATGCGGGGAGGCTTTTTCTCAGGCTCGCCTGATAGGCCGGATTGATGCCGGCCATGACCACGCCCGAACCACGCGGCAGGCGGTCCAGCACCACCCCCCAAGGGTCAACGATCATGGTATCGCCATGGGTTTCGCGCCCGGACAAATGATAGCCACCTTGCGCCGGGGCGATGACGTAGGCCAGATTCTCAATGGCGCGCGCACGCACCAGGGTCTCGAAGTGTGCCTTGCCAGTGGTGGCGGTAAATGCCGACGGCACCAGGATGATGTCCACATTGGGCATGGCGCGGTATAGCTCGGGGAAGCGCAGGTCGTAGCAGACGGACAGCCCGATGCGTCCAAACGGCGAGTCCAGCACCACAATCTGATCACCGGGTTCGATGGTCTTTTCTTCCTGGTAGTGTTCGACACCCAGGTCGAGACCAAACAGGTGAATCTTGTCGTAGCGCGCCACCAGCTTGCCCTTGTCGTCGTACACCAGACAGCTGTTGCGAACCTTTTTGGGATTGTCGCAGGCCAGCGGCACGGAGCCGCCTACCAGCCATATTTTGTGTTTTTTGGCGGCGCTGGCAAGGAATTTCTGGATGGGGCCCTTGCCCTCTTCCTCGCGTGCTGCGACTTTATCGGTGTCCTTGTTGCCCATAATGGCAAAAAACTCGGGCAGCACCACCAGTTTTGCACCGCCTGCCACGGCTAACGCGACCAGCCGCTCGGCTTCCGCCAGGTTGGCACTGACATTGGGACCGGATGCCATCTGGATGGCAGCCATGCGGATCACACCGGGCGCGGGTGCGCGTGCCGGCTTGGCCACAGTAGTACGGCTTTTGGGTTTGGCAAAACTGGATGGGGATTTGCTAGTTTTATCGCTCACGATTTTCTCCATGCTGCCATCTATGCAGACGGCTCAATCTATTCTGGCCCGGGGTCATGGCTCGCCGCCCCCGGCAATGCGTGCAACCCGTTTGACCACCGGATCAGTCCACGCACCGGTGACGCTGTATTCAAACGTGGCGGCCTGACCGAAGGGGTCCTTGAGCAGCTTTTGCACCGCCAGCGCGCCCAGGCCGACGAACGGACCGCCGATCAGGGTGCCTGCCAGCGCCACGCTCTCGCTCAGTTTGGGGGATACGGCCACGCGCAACTGCTGGGTCTCGGCATTGATATCCACCATACCACTCATGCGCACCTTGGCAGAAGGGCCCTGCATGCGGAAATCGTCACTGTATACCACGCCACGACTCAACCTCATGGTACCGGAAATCTCATCGAAGGCGAACCCGTCGCTAAACACATCACGGAAATCCAGCCCGATGCGACGCGGCAACGCCTGCAGGCTGAGCACCCCCAGCAGCTTGCCGATGCCGGGGTCCACCTTGGCAAACTGGCCGCTGCTGGCCTTCAATGCAAACGTGCCGGACAGCGAGGGAATGGCGATATCCGCCGGTGTGCCATTCCATTCACCTTCGCCATCCAGCGTTGCCTGGCCGCGTTTGACCAGGCCAGGGTGATCAAAACGTGCGAGAAACCTGCCCACGTCATTCACCTCCAGATGGATTTTGGCCCGGGTCTGCGGGATGCGGTCAGGATTCCAGATACCCTGCATGGTCAAAGTGCTGTCCGGCTGAGTGAGGCGGATGGATTCAAAATTGAGACCGCTGTCCAGCGGCGTGGCGCTGACACTCAGCCGACCCAGCGGGCGGTTTCCCAGCTGCAGGTTGTCCACGCTGATATCCAGCGCGGGCAGGCTGCCGCTCGGTGAGGATTTTACGCCCTGTACAGGCAGCGCAGCGGGAATGGCCAGGGTTTTGAAATGGGCGCCGAGTCTGTCCTGCGGCTGGCCCGCCCGGCTATCCGCAGCTTGCCACGTCACATCGCCGTTGACACCCCGCCCGGCTACGTTGGCACGCCACGTGCCGGCCTGGTTGCGGGCGTTGATATTGATATCCTGAAAGCGGCGACCGAACAGATCCAGGGTGCGGAAACTGAGGTTGACCCCGGCCAACGGCGGCAGCCCGATCGCGCCGTTTCCTGCCGCCGTCAGTTCATTGCGCCAGAGATCCAGGTCGGACAGCAGCAAGGAGCCCGTAATCCACAGCCCGCTCTCCTCCGGCAGTACCGCCTCGCCGCCGAAGCGCAACGTGCCGCGCTCAATGACCGGTTCACCGTCTTTCTGTTTTTGCAACAGCAACGCCGAAGCCACCTGGCCATAATGAATCGCCAGCAGGGATTCATCCGCGCCGCGCAGGCTTTTTTTCACGCGCAGCGGCTGGCTATCCGCCGCCGCCTTGGCAAACGGGGGGGGCAAGTCCGATGCCATGCCCACCAGGTTCGATTCAAAATCGGCCTGCGCCTGCATCTGGTGCAAATCCACGCGCGCATGCCAGTCCGCCATGCCACTCAGGTGGCCCGCCAGCGCCGTGCCCAGATAAGGACGCAGCCCGGCAGCAGTCATGCGCCCATCCACCAGCAGCCGGGTCACGCCGCCAGGCTGGGTGACAGCAGACAGGGTGGCCGCCCCTCCCAACAGCCGCGCGCTGATGCTCTGCGCGCTAATGCCGGTATCGGTAAAACTCAGCCGCCCCTGCACGTTTTCCAGCGTGGGCAGGCCGTGCGCCGGGATCAGGGTATTGCCGAGGAAGCGGATATCGCCCACCAGGGTGGCGTGATGCGCGCGCCGCAGCGGCAGTTTCAGGTCCAGCCCCAGCCGGCTGTTGCCGGTGGTGCGCAGATTGTCAGTCACATTGTCGAGTTTGGCGGCAAGCGGGCTGGTATTGGCAAAACGCACCAACTCGGCCAGCGGCCCGGCTGCCTCGCCTTTGACTTCAAGTATTTCGTCGGGATCAACCAGATCGGGGATAACCGCGCTCACCCGGCGCAGTGCAGCGCCATAAATTGTCGCGGCATCGGAGCTGATCTCCATGCGCGTGCCGGTGAATTTCAACTGCGCCTGGATACCCTCGATACGTGGCCAGCCTGCAGCGTATTGCAGCACGCCGTTGCTGATCGGGGTACTGATTTCGAATACCCCATCACCCGCCTTGCGGAACGGAAAGCGTGACAGATCGCCCTGCAGACGAATGCTGGCCGCGCCGCCCTGCCCGGCCAGCAGCGCGCTACGCACCCACTGGTAGGTAGGATCTTTCACCACCAGCGGCAGATAGTGGTAAGCGCTGGCGACATTGGCGCGGCTCAGTCGCCCGGTCAGATCAATCACACCACGCCGACCGGCTTGCAACTGGTACTCGCCAAATGCACTGCCGGCCAGATCCGGATTGGCAAACGAGGCCTCGGTCAGCTTGATGAGATAGCCGGCCTGGGTTGCGCGCCAGTTCATTCGTGCTGTCAGGGTCGTGAGTGCCACGTCCGGTTCGAACAGCACGCGCGGCAGCGCCAGCATCACGCCGCTGCTGGTGAGCGCCAGCGTGCCGTTGCTACGCGTTGCGTCAATATTGCCGGACAAACCCGCGGCACCCGGCAAGTTACCCTGCGCTTGCCAGCCGAGCCGGGTAAAACGGCCCTTGATCTGGTAATCGAGCGGCTGGTCGGCGTTGCCGCTCCAGGCCAGGGTGAATTTTTCCAGTTGGCCGCGCGGTTGCAAATCCGCCAGGCGCCGGCGCTGCACCGCATCCAGCGGCAGGTAGGGCGCCAATGCGGCTAACCGGTCGAGTTGCACGCTGTTAGTGTCAATACGACCGCTGCCCGGCTGGATTGCGTTGGCCGGATCCAGCCGCAGCGTGAGGTCGAACGGCGCCACATAAACAAAATTCGCCGTACGCAAACTCAGTTGTTTGACGGCAAACGACTGTGCCGGCCCCAGCCGTTTCCATAAGCCGCGCCCGGACACATCCGCCAGCCGCAGCACCGGCAAATCCGCTGCGAACCGTACCGACACCTGGCGCAGGGAAGCATCCACCGTTGCCGCAATGACTTGCCTGCTGGCAACATCCAGCCACATACGCAGGCCGCCGTAACCCTGGCTGATGGCATAAGGCAAGGTCAGCCACTGGCGCCACTGGCCGAGATCGGTACGATCCACACGGGCGTAGACCTGACCATGCCAACTGGCCAGATCATCCAGGCTGCGCCCGCTAAAATCGCCCCGTATATCGAGCGGCTGGGCAAGCTGTTCGGGAGGGATGGCGGTCAGGCGGAAACGGTGCCGGTGGCCACGATTTTGCAGCGTCAGGTTGACATCGCGCGCCACCAGGTACGGCGCACCGCGGCGCTCGTCGTTCCATGCCAGCGTGGCATGATTGACCTGGATATGCCGCTGTGCCAGCAGCCAGTCGCCAAACCCGCCGGATGAATCAGACTGGTTGAGCAGAATGCCCGCAACATGGATGCCCTGCATGTCGCGCCGGATGGTGAGCGCCACATCGTCCATGGTGAGCACGGCCAGGCGCAGTTCGCCATGCAGCAGCGATGTCCACGACAGCGTCGCGCGCACATCGGCCAGAAACAGTACCGGGCGCCCATCCGCACCAAATACGCGAATGTCGCGGATGCGCAGGTGTGGATGCAGGCCTTGCCAGTTGGCGTTGATCTCGCCCAGCGTGACGCGTTGTCCGGCGCTGTGGCTGATGGACGCGGCGATGTCATCACGCCAGCGGTCGATGTCCGGCAAGATCCACAAGCGCAGCAGCAGAACCAGCACCACGACCACCAACGCCAGCGGCAGTACCACGTAGTCAACGCTGCGTCTGATCCAGCGGCGGCTAAATGCAATCATGCTGAAATACCCAATACCGTCATGCCACTACCTCAACCAGGAAACGGCCAAGGTGGCAGGATCAACAAGATTTCTCAAGATTGACAGGGCCAAACCGGAACCGGGCAAAATTTTGGGTGTAATCCTGTCAATCCTGCAAAGAATCCTGTCAATCCTGTCCCCGTTTGCCTTTTCTATTGGCGCCATGCCGGCTGATTTGCAAGCTCGCTAATTCACCGCACCGCTTCTTTGAGCTGTTCCAGTATCGCCGGATTCTCCAGCGTAGACACGTCCTGGGTGATTTCCTCGCCCCTGGCTATCGCGCGCAACAGGCGGCGCATGATCTTGCCGGAGCGGGTCTTGGGCAGATTGTCGCCAAAGCGGATTTCGTCCGGCTTGGCGATGGGGCCGATCTCCTTGCCCACCCAGTCGCGCAGCTCCGCGACAATTTTTTTCGCCTCGTCACCGCTGGCGCGTGCACCCTTGAGCACCACGAAGGCCACCACTGCCTCGCCCTTGATGTCATGCGGCTTGCCCACCACGGCGGCTTCCGCCACCCGCGGATTGGCCGCCAGCGCGGATTCGATTTCCATGGTGCCGAGGCGATGGCCGGACACGTTCAGCACATCGTCGATGCGCCCCATGATCCAGTAATAGCCGTCGGCATCACGGTGGGCGGAATCCCCGGCGAGATAAGTCTTGCCGCCCAGTTCTGCGGGAAAATAGGTTTTCCGGAAGCGCTCCGGGTCGCCCCACAAGCTACGCAACAGCGACGGGAACGGGCGCTTGATCACCAGGTAGCCGCCCTGCCCCAGCGGCACGCTGCCGCCGTGCTCGTCCACCACATCAGCCATGATACCGGGCAGCGGCAGGGTGCACGAGCCGGGCTTGGTCGCCACCGCGCCGGGTAACGGTGCGATCATGTGCGAGCCGGTTTCGGTCTGCCACCAGGTGTCGGCAATCGGGCAGCGGCTTTGGCCAACGGCCTCGTAATACCACATCCATGCTTCCGGGTTGATCGGTTCGCCCACCGTGCCCAGCAGGCGCAGGCTGGAGAGATCATATTGTCTGGGCAAATCACTGCCCAGCTTGATCAGCGAACGAATCGCCGTGGGTGCGGTGTAGAACGTGGTGACCTGGTGATCCTGGATCATTTTCCAGAAGCGCCCGGCGTCGGGGTAGGTCGGCACGCCTTCGAAGATCACCTCGGTCATACCCAGTGCCAGCGGGCCATAAACCACGTAGCTGTGGCCGGTAATCCAGCCCACGTCGGCGGTACACCAGAACACATCGGTGTCCGGCCTGGCGTCGAACACCCACTGCATCGACAGGATCGCGCCCAGCAGATAACCGCCGGAGGAATGCTGCACCCCCTTGGGATGGCCGGTGGAGCCGGAAGTGTAGAGAATGAACAGCGGGTGTTCGGCATTGACCCATTCCGGTTCGCAGGTTTGCGCCATGCCGTTCACCAGATCGTGCCACCAGATGTCGCGAGCGGCGTTCCATGCGGTATCGTCACCGCTGCGCCGGTACACCACGACCGCTTCCACGCACTCGCAGTCACCCAGCGCAATCGCCGCATCCACCGCCGATTTCAGCGGCAACATCTTGCCGCCCCGGATACTGCCGTCAGCAGTCACGACCAGCCTGGCGCCCGCATCGCGAATGCGCTCGTGCAGCGACTTGGCGGAAAAGCCGCCGAACACCACCGAATGGATCGCACCGATGCGCGCGCAGGCCTGCATCGCCACCACTGCTTCCACGCCCATCGGCATATAGATGATGACGCGGTCACCCTTTTGCACACCGCGTGATTTCAGGCCATTGGCGAAGGCGCACACCTGGTTGTACAGTGCCTGGTAAGTGACACGTCTCACCGCACCGTCGTCGGCCTCGAAAATCAGCGCGGTCTTGTCGGCTTTTTCTGGCAGGTGGCGGTCGAGACAGTTGTAGGAAACATTCAACTCGCCGTCATAGAACCACTTGTAGAATGGCGCATTGGATTCATCCAGGATTTTGCTGAAATCTTTTTTCCAGCTGATGCCAGCGCGTGCCATGTCCGCCCAGAAGCCCTCGTAATCCGCTGCCGCGCGCGCAGTCAAGGCCTGATGGCTCGCCATGCCTGATACGTTGGCCTGCGCCTGGAATGCGGCAGAAGGCGGAAAAACGCGTGTTTCTTGCAAAACGGATTCGATATTGGCCATGCAGGACTCCTGAATATATTCTGGTACGTATTACCAAAAACCATTTTAACCCGAAGCGCACCATGCCAGCACATCACTTGATTGAACGCGCCGCCTCTCATTCACGTTATTTGGCGCGTCTGCTGGCAGCGGATGCGCAATTCGTCGACAGCCTAGCCAGCGGACTTGCGCAGCCATTCGGCGCGGACGCCATGCAGGCACAGTTGCAAGCCGCCGCGCCCGGCGACGAGGCCATGCTCAAAACGGCGCTGCGCAAACTGCGCCAGGCGGTGATGGCACGGCTGATTGTGCGCGATCTTGGCGGGTTGGCGGACCTGTCTGAAGTCATGGGCACTTGCACCGATCTGGCCGAAACCACCCTGCGTTGCGCCCTCGCCCACCACAGCACCTGGCTGGCGCAGAAACACGGCATGCCCAAAAATCCGGATGGCAGCGACATGCAACTGGTGGTAGTGGGCATGGGCAAGCTGGGCGGGCGCGAACTGAATGTCTCGTCGGACATCGACCTCATCTACCTCTACCCGGAACAGGGCGAAACCACCGGCGCCAAGCCCGTCTCCCACCACGAATTTTTTGTCCTGCTCGGCAAAAAGCTCGGCCTGGCGATTTCCGACCTCACCGCCGACGGCTTCGTGTTCCGCGTGGACATGCGCCTGCGCCCGTGGGGCGACGCCGGGCCGCTGGCGATGAGCTATGCCGCGCTGGAGGATTATCTCGTGGCCCACGGCCGCGAGTGGGAGCGCTACGCGTGGATCAAGGGCCGCGCGCTGACCGGCACCCGGCTGGCAGAGCTCGACCAGATCATCCGCCCGTTCGTGTTCCGCAAGTATCTGGACTTCAATGCCTTTGCCGCGATGCGCGAACTGCACGTGCAGATCCGCCGCGAAGTCATCCGCCGCGACCGCGCCGACAACATCAAGCTGGGGCCGGGCGGCATCCGCGAGATCGAGTTTACCGCGCAGGTATTCCAGCTCATCCGCGGCGGACAGGTGGCTGTGCTGCAAACCCGCTCGCTGCTGGCGGTGCTGCCGCTGCTGGCGGCGCGCGGCCTGTTGCCGGAAAACGCCGTGGCCGAGTTGCAGGCGGCTTATGTTTTTTTGCGCAATCTGGAGCACCGCCTGCAATACCTCGACGACGCGCAAACCCAGATGCTGCCCACGCAGCCCGATGACCGGACGCGCATCGCAACCAGCATGGGGTTCACCGATTACCCGGCTTTTCTGGCCGCGCTCAACGCCCATCGCACCCAGGTGTCGCGCCATTTCGACCAGGTATTCGCCGCCCCGCAGGCGGACAGCGGCAGCCACCCGCTGGCCGGGCTGTGGCAGGGCGCGCTGGAACACGCCGATGCGCTGGCGACCCTGGCCGGGCTTGGCTACACGGCCCCCGCCGAAGTCTGCAACCGCCTGCGCCAGATCCGCACCAGCATCCGCTACACCACGCTGCCCGCCAGCAATCGTGCGCGCTTTGACACGCTGATGCCGGCGCTGATCGAGGTCGCCGCCAGCTGCAATCCGCCCGATGCCACGCTGGCGCGTATCCTCGACCTGCTGGAAACCGTGGCGCGGCGCGACTCCTACCTGGCGCTGCTGGTCGAATACCCCGCCACCCTGCAGCGCGTCGCCAGGCTGTGCGCGGCCAGCCCGTGGGCAGCGCAGTATCTGGCGCGCAACCCGATGCTGCTGGATGAGCTGCTCGACACCCGCCAGCTTTACGCCACCCCGGATT
Source organism: Sulfuriferula plumbiphila (assembly GCF_009938015.1). Taxonomy (NCBI): domain Bacteria; kingdom Pseudomonadati; phylum Pseudomonadota; class Betaproteobacteria; order Nitrosomonadales; family Sulfuricellaceae; genus Sulfuriferula; species Sulfuriferula plumbiphila. The sequence continues at coordinate 2,658,082 of NZ_AP021884.1, forward strand.
GGCCGGCACTGGGCGACGAGCTGCAAGCGCTGATGCATACCCACTGCGGCGATACCGAGCGCCAGATGGACGCCATGCGCCAGTTCCGCCAGCGCGTCACCTTTCACCTGCTGGCGCAGGACCTGGCCGGCGTGCTGGCGCTGGAGACCTTGTCCGACCATCTCTCCGACCTCGCCGCGCTGATTCTTTCAGCCACCCTGCCGCTGGCGTGGGCAGGCGTGCGCAATCGCCACCGCGATACGCCACGCTTTGCCGTCATCGGCTACGGCAAGCTGGGCGGGCGCGAGATGGGCTATGCCTCCGACCTCGACCTGGTGTTCCTCTACGAGGACCCCGCGCCCGCAGCCGCCGAGCACTATGCGCGCCTGGCCCAGCGCATCAACACCTGGCTGGGCAGCACCACCGCCGCCGGCGTACTCTACGAAACCGACCTGCGCCTGCGCCCGGACGGCACGTCGGGTCTGCTGGTCAGCAGCGTCGAGGCATTCAGCCAATACCAGCACAGCCACGCCTGGACCTGGGAACATCAGGCGCTGACCCGCGCCCGCTACGTGGCGGGCGACGCCGCCGTAGGGGCCGCGTTCGAGCGCATCCGCTGCGACATCCTCACCCAGCCGCGCGACCCCGCCAGACTGCGCGAAGACGTGCTCGCCATGCGCCAGAAAATGCATGCCGGCCATCCCAATCACAGTGATCTGTTCGACCTCAAGCACGACGCCGGCGGCATTGTGGACGTGGAATTCATGGTGCAATACCTGGTGCTCGCCCACGCCGCACGCCACCGCGAACTCACCCGCAACAGCGGCAACATCGCGTTGCTCAGGCTCGCCGCCGAGCTGGAACTGATCCCGGCCAGCGACGCTGAAGCGGTGCGCAGCGCTTACCGCGAATTGCGCCGGCTCCAGCACGCGTTGCGCCTGCACGGCATACAAACCGCGCGCATCGAGCCGATGCAGGTTGCCGGCCATGCAGCGGCGGTCAGACGGCTCTGGCGCACGCTGTTCGGATAACCGCCGCGCCCCGAATCGGTTACAATTTCGCTTTTACAAGTCTCTGGAGTTGCTGCAATGTCAATGGCCGACCGCGATGGTTTTATCTGGTACGACGGCAAAATGGTGCCCTGGCGCGACGCCACCACCCACGTCCTCACCCACACCCTGCACTACGGCATGGGCGTATTCGAAGGCGTGCGCGCCTACAACACCGACCAGGGCACCGCGATCTTCCGCCTGCAGGAGCACACCGACCGCCTGTTCCGCTCGGCCCACATCCTCGGCATGAAAATGCCGTTCGACAAAGCCGCGATTAGCGCTGCCCAGCTCGCCGCGGTGCGCGACAACCAGCTCGAATCTGCCTACATCCGCCCAATGGCGTTCTACGGCGCAGAGGCCATGGGCATTTCCGCCAAGACCCTGTCCACCCACGTCATCGTCGCCGCCTGGACCTGGGGCGCCTACATGGGCGCAGAGGCGCTGGAGCGCGGCATCCGCGTGAAAACCTCCTCGTTTGCGCGCCACCACGTCAACATCGCCATGTGCAAGGCCAAGGCCAACGGCAACTACATGAACTCCATCCTCGCCCACCAGGAAGCCGCCCAGGACGGCTACCAGGAAGCCCTGCTGCTCGACGTGGACGGCTTCGTCGCCGAAGGCTCGGGCGAGAACGTGTTCATCGTGCGCAACGGCAAGCTCATCACGCCCGACCTGACCAGCGCGCTGGAAGGCATCACGCGCGACACCATCGTCCAGCTCGCTGGCGAAATCGGCCTGCAGGTGGTGGAAAAACGCATCACCCGCGACGAGATGTACAGCGCCGACGAAGCCTTTTTCACCGGCACCGCCGCCGAAGTCACGCCGATCCGCGAACTCGACAACCGCACCATCGGCACCGGCGCGCGCGGCCCGATTACCGCGCAGCTGCAAAAAATGTACTTCGACTGCGTTACCGGCAAAGACCCCAAACACGCCGGCTGGCTCAGCTACATTTAAGGGATAAATCATGGCTCAAGTGCAACACGAAAACACCCAGCGCATCATCGAAGTCACCGCCGACGACCTGCCGCTGCATTGCCCGACCCCCGGCATGATCGCGTGGGACTCGCACCCGCGCGTGTTCCTGCCGGTCGAGGTAAAAGGCGAAGCGCTGTGCCCGTACTGCGGCACCATGTACATACTCAAGGGCGGTGCGGTGGCGCATGGGCATTAGCCTGCCGAACAGCGATGCGCCGCCGGGACGGGTGGCGCGGCGCGTTACAGAATGCCGGGTTGCTTATCCGGGCCAGAAAACAATAACGGCGAAATCGACTGAAATTTGTTGTTAATCATGCGCTTGAACTTCGAGTATTGGACATCGATTACGGCAGCGTGACACTCACTGGCGTGGGGAAGAAAACGCTGCCTGCGTTGCTGATGAGGGCGTTTTTGTCTCCCGCCCATGTCTGGGCATCGCCATCCGTGCAGCAATGGGCCTGGGCAGGTTCATTCCAGCCTCCTATCGCCCGTTGCGGAAGCGGATACAGCCGGTTGACGCTCTCTGCAAGTGCGCCTATGGTGACAGGTTCAGCCGAACCCTGACAAGATATACTCCGCGTTCCTTCATTCGATCACGACCAGCATGCTCATCACCCGCCGCCTGGAATTCGATGCCGGGCATCGCATCCCCAACCACGCCAGCCAGTGCAAACATTTGCACGGGCATCGCTACGCGATTGAAATCACGCTGTCCGGCGACATCATTACTGCCGAAGGGCAATCCGAACAGGGCATGGTGATGGACTTCTCCGATGTCAAACGCATCGCCAGGGAGCAACTGGTGGACGCATGGGATCATGCATTCCTGGCGTATCGCGGCGACAAGCCGGTGTGCGACTTTCTGGCAACCTTAACGGATCACAAAACCATTATTCTCGAGCTTGTGCCGACGGTTGAAAATCTCGCGCACATCGCTTTCGACATTCTCGATCCCGCTTACCGGGATACTTATGGCAACCAGCTGCGCCTGAAACAAGTGCGCATCTATGAAACGCCCAACAACTGGGCGGATTGCAGGCAACCGGAATAGTCCGGCAGCGACCAGCCAGCGAGCGGTTCAGCTTCCAAGGAGACACGGAAATGGGCATGACCATGACTTCAACCGCATTCGCACACCATGGTGCCATCCCCGAACACTACACTTGCGACGCTACGGACACCTCGCCGCCGCTGGCATGGGCTGGGGTGCCGGTCGGCGCGAAGAGTCTGGTACTCATCGTTGACGACCCTGACGCCCCCGATCCGGCTGCCCCGCAACGGACCTGGGTGCATTGGCTGCTCTACAATCTGCCGCCGACCAGCAGCGGGCTTGCGGAAGGGGTCACGGCGCTGCCGGCCGGCACTCTGGAGGGAATCAACGACTGGAAGCGCACCGGCTACGGTGGCCCGTGCCCGCCCATCGGGCGCCATCGCTATTTCCACAAGCTTTACGCCCTGGATGTGGTGCTGCCCAATCTCGACCGGCCAAGCAAGGCCGCACTGGAAAAAGCGATGCAGGGTCACATCCTGGCGCAGACCGAGCTCATCGGCTTGTACCAGCGCCACTGATATGGGCTGATGCGGGAGACCAGGCAAGCGGGAAGTGCTGGCGCATCACCCCATTGGGAAGGTCATTTTGGGAATGAGCCAAAAGTAATTAGCGTCTGGGGAAAACATCCCTGTCATCGACGCTCAATCCTGTTCAATGATGAGGAAGGCCGGCGCTTCTCACGCGCGGTACACTCGTTTTTGAAACTCTGGTACCCTTAATCCGCCGCTTGGTGTTGACGGGAACCAATCGTCTTACGCTGCGACAGCTTGCCACCTGCGCGCCCCCATTCGCCTCGGTGTTTCGGGGTAATAAAATTATTAAACTCAAATTCACAAGGAGAAAAAATATGCAACTGAGCAAATTACTTGCCGCATTCGTGATCCCCGTATTCAGCCTGGGCGCTTACGCGGCGTCTGCCGCGCCGGATGCCGAGGCACCGGCCCAGACAAATCCGGCTGCACAGAAACTCGAACCCATTCCAGCCAACAAGGACGAAGATCTGCGCGTGTTCTACCCTGACGGCAAGGTCGTCAAGGGCGAAGAGGCCCTGGAATTGATGCAGGCCGGAAAAACGGGATTCAATATTTGGCTGGCAGGAAACCAGTTCTTTGCCATGGAAGCGGTCGTACACGCCTTCCAGAAGCACCACAAGGATGTGGTCGGGGTCATCACGATGCCGCCCGGAAAGGTCATGAATGCAGTCCTGAAGGGCGGCTGGGTGTATAAGGACAAGGAATATGCCATGACCCCTGACGTATTCGGCATGGTCGACATGGGTTCAATGAAAAAGCTCAAGGAAGCCGGCAAGGGCAAGGATTATGTGACCTACATGCATAACCAGCTGGTTCTGATGGTGGCCAAGGGCAACCCCAAACACATCAAGGGTATCGCCGACCTGGGGCGTCCCGAACTGCAAGTCATGCTGCCTAACCCGGTCACCGAGGGGATCATGAAGTTTTATGCAAAACAAGTGCTGCAAAACAATGGACTGTGGGACAAGCTCTCCGACGGCAAAGAGTGCCAATCCTGCTACGGCGCACCTAATGTGTACTTCACCGCTGTGCACCACCGGGAAATTCCGGACGGCATCAAGGCCGGTAAAGTGGATGTGGGTGTCGTCTGGGCAACCGAATATCAGAATGCCGTTACGCACCACCTGCCTGTGGGGGTCGTGAATCTCCCCGAAAAAGACAGCATGAAAAACGAAGTCAATTATCTGGCCGGCGATGTCCCCGGTGCGCCGCATGGCAAGGCAGCGGCGCAATATCTTAAATTCCTGGGAACACCGGCAGCCCAGGAAGCCTACGCCCAGTTCGGCTTCATCAAAGCCTCAAAAGAAGAACTCGCGGTACGCGCAATTCAGTAACGCAGCCTGAAAGAACCTGGGCGGCTCTCCGGTTTTCGAGGGAGTTGCCCAGCCCCCTCCTCACTGCCTGCTGCACCAACAAAAGCCACCACCTCTTGCCAGCCTACTCCCCACGCAGGCTGATGACCGGCCAGCCACATTGAATGGCGTGCTCGTGCAAGGTGGCATCGGGATCCACAGCCACCGGATGGGTAACCAGATTGAGTAGCGGCAGGTCGTTCAGCGAATCGCTGTAAAACCAGCTCTGGTCAAAGTCGTCCAGGGCTTTGCCGAGGCTGCCCAGCCATTCATGCAGGCGCACGATCTTGCCTTCACGGAAGCTGGGCGTTCCTGCCACACGGCCGGTGTAATTGCCGTCCACCTGCTCAGGCTCGGTGGCGATCAGATGCGAAATGCCGAAAGCGCGTGCAATGGGTGCGGTGACGAAACTATTGGTGGCAGTAATGATCGCAACGAGTTCGGCATCGGCCAGCGCGCGCCCGACCAGCGCCTGCGCGGCCGGGGTCATCAGAGGCAGGATTTTTTGCTGCATGTAGTCGGTGTGCCAGGCGTCGAGCTGGACGCGCGGGTGACGCGATAACGGCTTTAACTGGAAATCGAGGAATTCGTGGATATCCAGCGTCCCCGCCCGGTATTGCTCGTAAAACGCCTGATTGCGCGCCGCGTACAGTTCGCGGTCCAGCACGCCGCGCTCGATCAGGAATTGCGCCCACTCGAAGTCCGAATCCCCGGCCAGCAGGGTATTGTCGAGATCGAACAGGATGAGTTTCATAATGCGCTCCAGGATTTTAACCCGCCCGAGTATAGCGTAAAATCGCTTGCTCACTGCGCCCTGCCTGACCACTCCAGATGAACCTCACCAATGCCCTGATTCCGCAATCCTGGTTGCTCATTTCGCTGCTGTTATTTGCTGCGGTGCTGGCCAGGGCGCTGTTCGCTGCGCCCTGGAGTGTGCTCAAAAAACCCGGCATTTTCAACCTGGTGCTGGGGGCAAGCGTGGCCGTGCTGGCATTCTGGCAGATCAAGGCCAGTATCCATCCCGGGCTGAATCTGCATCTGCTGGGCGCCACCGCGCTCACGCTGTTGTTTGGCCCCTGGTTTGCCATCCTCGCACTGACCCTGACGCTGGTGCTGTCCACCGCCTGGGACGGCGCCTGGCAGGCGTTTGCGCTGAATGGCCTGCTCATGGTGGTATTGCCGGTAACGGTGAGCTGGTGGATTTACCGGCTGGTGGACAGCAAACTGCCCAATCATTTTTTTATCTATGTGTTTTTCAATGCTTTCTTCGGCGCCGGCGTGACAATCGCGGTGATGGGCTTTGCCGCGAGCTGGACGCTGGTGCTGGCGGGGGCGTATCCGCTCGATTATCTGCTGGGTAATTACCTGCCCTATTATCTGCTGATGGCCTGGTCGGAGGCGATGACCACCGGCATGATCATTACCGTACTGGTGGTGTACCGCCCGCACTGGGTCGCCACCTTTGACGACAGACACTATATTGACCGCAAGTGAAGCAGCCTGACACCGCCGCGCCCCGGTTCTGGCAGCCGGCCGCCCTCACCTATCCAGAGGCGCTGCCGGTATCGGCGCACCACGCTGAAATCGCTGCGGCCATCCGCACCCATCAGGCAGTGATTGTGTGCGGCGCCACCGGCTCGGGCAAGACCACGCAACTCCCTAAAATCTGTCTCGAAGCGGGGCGCGGCATCAGCGGCCGCATCGCCTGTACCCAGCCGCGCCGCATTGCCGCGCGCACGGTGGCGGCGCGGCTGGCGCAGGAACTGGGCACGAACCTGGGCGAAGGCGTCGGCTACAAGGTGCGCTTCACCGACCAGGTGCGCAATGACACCGTGATCAAGGTGCTCACCGACGGCATGCTGCTGGCGGAAACCAGCAGTGACCGCGACCTGCGCGCCTACGACACCATCATCATCGACGAGGCGCACGAACGCAGCCTGAACATCGATTTCCTGCTCGGCTACCTGCGCCAGCTGATGGCACGGCGGCCGGAACTGAAAGTCATCATTACCTCGGCCACGATTGATGCGCAGCGCTTTTCCAGGCATTTTGGCGGCGCGCCGGTGATCGAGGTATCCGGGCGCACCTACCCGGTGGAAATCCGCTACCGTCCGGTCGAAGCACCGCAACGCGCGGCAGAGGGTGCCAAGGTACGCGACACCGACGCGGAGCGCCACACCCAGGCCATCCTCGACGCCACCGACGAACTGGCGCGGCTGGGCGAAGGCGACATCCTCATCTTCCTGCCCGGCGAGCGCGAGATCCGCGACCTCGCCGAGGCGCTGCGCAAGCATCATCCGCCGCACACCGAAATCCTGCCGCTGTTCGCCCGCCTGTCGGTGCAGGAGCAGCAGCGCATTTTCCAGCCCGGCAACGCACGCCGCATCGTGTTGGCCACCAACGTGGCGGAAACCTCGCTCACCGTGCCCGGCATCCGCTATGTGATCGACCCCGGCCTGGTTCGTCTGCTGCGCTATTCGCCGCGCACCAAGGTGGATCAGCTGCAGGTCGAGCCGGTGTCGCAGGCTTCCGCCAACCAGCGCGCCGGGCGCTGCGGGCGGGTCGCGGCCGGGGTGTGCATCCGGCTGTATTCGGAACTCGAGTACAGCGCGCGCCCGGCGTACACCGACCCGGAAATCCTGCGCACTTCGCTGGCCGGAGTGATCCTGCGCATGTCCGCATTGCGCCTGGGGGAACCAGCGGATTTCCCGTTTCTGGACGCACCCGCGCCGCGCCTGATTGCCGATGGCTACCAGTTACTGGAAGAGCTCAACGCCGTCACTGACCAGCGCCGACTCACGCCGATCGGCAGACAGCTGGCCAGGCTGCCGCTCGACCCCAAAATCGGCCGCGTGCTGCTCGCCGCGCAACAGTCGGGTTGCCTCGCCGAAGCGCTGGTGATCTGCGCCGCGCTGTCGGTGCAGGATCCGCGCGAGCGTCCGCCGGCACAATCCGGCGCCGCCGACGACCGCCACAAGGCGTTTGCCGATGAGCATTCCGATTTCATCGGCATCCTCAAGCTGTGGCAGTTTTACGATGAGGCGTTGAAACACAAGAAATCCAACCGCAAGCTGATTGACCAGTGCCGTGAGCACTTCCTCAATCCGCAGCGCCTGCGCGAGTGGCGCGAAGTGCACGGCCAGCTTGCCAGCATGGCCAGGGAGATGGGACTGCGCATCAACGAGGAAGCCGCCAAATACGAGGCCATCCATCAGGCGCTGCTGGCCGGTTTCCTCGGCAATATCGGCGTGAAAATGGACGAAGGCGGCTACCAGGGTGCGCGCGGCATCAAGTTCCATATCCACCCCGGTTCCGCGTTGGCGAAAAAATCGCCCAAATGGGTGATGGCGGCAGAACTCACCGAAACCACACGACTGTACGCCCGCACCGTCGCCAGGATCGAGCCCGAGTGGCTGGAATCCGTCGCCGCGCACTTGTTGAAACGCAATTATTTCGACCCGCACTGGCAGAGGAAAACCGCCCAGGTGTCGGCCTTCGAGCAGGTTCAGCTGTTCGGCCTGACCATCGTGCCCCGGCGCAGCGTGCATTACGGCAGCATCGACCCGGTGGAGAGCCGCCGCATCTTCATCCGCAGCGCGCTGGTGGCGGGAGAGTATGACACGCGCGCGCCGTTCTTCGCTCACAACGGCCAGCTCATCGAGGAAATCGTCGAGCTGGAGCACAAGGCGCGGCGCCAGGATGTGCTGGTGGACGAGGAGCGCCTGTTCGCGTTTTTCGATGCGCGCATCCCGGCCGGGATCGTCAACGGCAGCGGTTTCGACCAATGGCGGCGCGACGCGGAGCGCGCCAACCCGCGTCTGTTGTACCTTTCCCGCGACGACCTGATGCGCCACGGTGCGGAGTCGGTGACCGAGGACTGGTTTCCGCAGCTGCTCACCATCGACGCCATCGCGTTACCGCTGAGCTATCGCTTCGAGCCCGGTCATCCGCTCGACGGCATGACGGTAACCATACCATTGGCGCTGCTCAATACCGTGCCGGGCTGGCACTTCGACTGGCTGGTGCCGGGCATGTTGCGCGAAAAACTCACCTGGTATGTGAAGGCGCTGCCCAAGCAGCTGCGCCGCGTATTCGTGCCGGTGCCGGACAGCGTCACGGCGTTGATGGAAACACTGGCCCCGACCCGAGCACTGACCGAAGCGCTGGCCGATGCGTTAACCCGCCGCAGCAGTTTGAAAGTGAGCCCGGCGGACTGGACGGATGCGCCGCCCCCACATCTCCGCGCCAATTTCCGCGTGATCGACGGCAATGGCCGCGAGCTGGCATCCGGGCGCGATTTGATCGCGCTGCGCAAGCAACTGGGCGAAGCCGCGCAACTGACCTTCCGCGCGCAGGATACGACGTTTGAAAAAACCGGTTTCAAGCGCTGGGAATTCGGCGACGTCCCGGAAGAACTGCGCTTCGACCGCGCCGGGCAAGCGGTTACCGGCTACCCTGCCCTCGCCGACGACAAGGACAGCGTGGCGCTGCGGCTGTTCGATACGCGCCAGGCGGCAGAGCGCGCGCACCGTGTCGGACTGACGCGCCTGTTCCGCCTCACCCTGACCGAGCAATTCAGGTTCCTGGAAAAGAACCTGCCCGACTTTACCCGGCTGGCGCTGGCCTACCGCAGCCTGGGCGATGCCGACAGTTTGCGCGAGGAGCTCATCCGCGCCATCGCCGAACGGGCGTGCCTGGGCGATGACGAACTGCCGCGCACGCCACCGCAGTTCGAGGCGCAATTGTCCAAGGCACGGGCGCGACTCAAGGCGGTGGCGGATGCCCTCTCCCGCACGGTGGGACAGGTGCTGGACGAGTACACCCAGATTCAGGGCAAGCTCAAGGCGCCGTGGCCGCACGTCGTGAAGGACATTCAGGATCAATTGTCGCATCTGGTCTACGCGGGCTTTATCAGCACGACCCCCTGGACGCGCCTCCAGCATCTGCCGCGTTATCTCAAGGGCATCAATGTGCGCCTGTCCAAGCTGCCCGCACGGCTGGAACACGACCAGCGCCACACCACTGCACTCATTTCTCTCACCACTCAATACCGCGCGCGCCTCGACAAGCAGCGCAAGGCCGCTATCGACGACCCTGCGCTGGACGAATTCCGCTGGCAACTGGAGGAACTGCGCATTTCACTGTTCGCGCAGGAACTGAAAACCCCGCAGCCGGTATCGGTTAAGCGCCTGCAGAAACTATGGGAGAATGTATTGCACTGAGGAGGTCCAATGCACCCGATTGCCCGGCAACTGAATATTCCCAACAGCCTCACCCTGCTGCGCCTGGTACTGGTACCGGTGGTGGTACGGCTGCTGACCGTGGGCTATTACGACTGGGCGCTGTGGGTGTTCATCGCGGCTGCGCTGAGCGACGCGCTGGACGGCTTTCTTGCACGCGTCCTTGACCAGCGCACCGAGCTGGGAGCAACCCTCGACCCCATTGCCGACAAGCTCATGCTGCTGTCCACGCTGGCCGTGCTGGTGTGGCTGGCGCTGTTGCCGGGCTGGCTGCTCGGCGCCATTGTGTTGCGCGATGCGGTGATCATCGGCGGCGCGCTGGCCTATCGGCACCGTGCCGGGCATCTGGAGGTCGCGCCCACCTGGCTGGGTAAATTCCACACCTTGCTGGAATTTGCGCTCGCTGGCCTGGTCATCGCCGATGCGGCGGCAATTTTACCGCTGGCGGCGTGGCTGGAATGGCTGTTCGGCCTGGTGCTGGTCACCGCACTGACCTCTGGCGCGCAGTATGTGTGGTTGTGGGGACGCAGGGCGGCAGCGCTATGACTGCATGGCAGTATTTGCAGGAATTTACTTTGCCCTGGCGCAGGCTGGATTCGACGCGTACGACACATTGCCCGAACGCGGCCTGAAACGCGATGTTGCCGATCACCATGGCGGACTGCTGAAACAGGTTGGTATGCTGTTTGCAGCGTGGGGCATCCCTTCTTCAGGCGGTAAAAAAGCCGGGTGGCTTGCGCCACCCGGCTTCAAATGACCTGCAACCGATTAGTTGAGGATGATGATTTCCACGCGGCGATTCTCGGCGCGACCGGCGGCAGTCTTATTGCTGGCGATTGGATTCTTCTTGCCAAACCATTTGGTTGTCATACGGCTGGCAGCAACACCCTTGCTTTCCAGATATTTTTTGACGGTTGTGGCGCGACGCTTGGACAGGCCCAGATTGTATTTCTGGGTGCCGATGCTGTCTGTGTAGCCATTAATGTCCACATTGATATCCGGATAGGTGTTCAACATTTCCGCATCTTTATCCAGCTTGGCCTTGCCGCTGGGGAGCAGGGTCGCTTTGTCAAAAGCGAAGTGCGTACCTTCCAGGATAATCTTGGTCTGCGGTGCGGGACGCTCAATGGCTGGCTGTTCCACAGGCGCAGGGGCAGGAGCGGGGACGGGTTCGGGAGCCGGTGCAGGCTGGGGAGCTGGCTCTTCCTTAGGTGCCGGCGGTAGCGGTTTCGCGCCCAGAGGAATAACCAGGCCGGCCGTGGCAATCCAGTCGCCCGGATTGACCCCGCCCACGCCATCGATATAGCGGTAACGCACATCGCCGCGCACGGCAATGTCGTTGATCCACTTCATGGCGCCCAGGCCTGCGTTAGCTGACCAGTTGGTTTCGGAAATGCCCGGAGCACGGGTCTGTACGCCGCCCACGCCAACCAGCGCATAGGGAGAGAAGCCGGGATTACGGTTGAAGAAGTACAGCGCATCCACACCCAATCCGGTGTTCTTGACGGTGCCAGCCGAATTATGAATGTTGTACTCGGCGTAGTTGCTGTTCAGTTCCAGGTTCCAGCTCTGGCTGATCGCTTTACCGACACCCAGACCGAAGCCGAAATCGTTGTCGATTCCTTTCTTCTTGTACCAGTCACTATCGGTAACGGTGAAGTTGACAGACGGGGTCAGATACAAACGCGTATCCAGTTCGGCGGCCAGTGCCTGGCCTGCAACTACGGCGCAAGATAGCGCCACCAGGGTACGAATGGTGCGGGACATACTGCTCTCCTTTTAAATTTTGATACGAAATTCTCAATCGGGACTGCTTGTTAGTAATAACAGCAATGGTTAATTTAGCACATTTGTTCTATGTGTCTGCAGGCTAAATCGTTAATCCGGCCGGGAAGATAGGGTATCTCTCATCCAGGTGTTGTTTTTTGGCCACTCTTCGGACGGAAAGCTTTGACTATGTCTTCCCGGGTTTCCATGTAGGGCCCACCGATGAGATCCACACAGTAGGGCACAGCGGCAAATACCCCATCCAGCGTTTCCTTGATCGCCTTGGGCTGACCGGGCAAATTCAGAATCAGACTGCCGCCACGTGTCACCCCGACCTGGCGCGACAGGATGGCCGTGGGCACGTATTTCAGGCTCACCGCGCGCATCGCCTCGCCAAAGCCGGGCAACTCCCTGTCCGCCACGGCGCGCGTGGCTTCCGGTGTCACATCGCGTGGCGCCGGGCCGGTGCCGCCGGTGGTGAGGATGAGCGCGCAACCACATTGATCAGCCAATTCTTTCAATGTCGCCTCGATCAGCGGTTGTTCGTCGGGGATAAGCCGGGCATCGAAGCTGCACGGGTTCAGCAGTGCAAGCTCCAGCCATTCCTTCAGGGCAGGAATGCCCCTGTCCTCATACACGCCGCTGGAGGCACGGTCGGAGACGGAAACAAGGCCGATATGAATAGCGTCCATAAGCACCTCAGAACGGCAACGCCAGCGCGGGTGCCGCCTGGTGCAGCACACGCCGGAAATCAGCCTGGATGCGCTCCATGCCTGCCTGGGTATCCGCCTCAAAGCGCAACACGATCACCGGCGTGGTGTTGGAGGGTCGCGCCAGGCCGAAGCCGTCGGCGTATTCCACGCGCAGGCCGTCCAGGGTGATGATTTCGCGGGCATCGGGGAAACGGGCGCTCTTTTGCAGCCTGTCCATCAGCGCGTAATGTTCGCCTTCGGCCATGGTGATATTGAGTTCCGGAGTGTTCACGGTGTCCGGCAGACCGTGCAGTGTCGTGTTGATATCGGCCTGTTTGCTCAGGTATTCCAGCAGCCGCGCGCCGGCATAGAGGCCATCGTCGAAGCCGTACCAGCGCTCCTTGAAGAAGATATGACCGGACATCTCCCCCGCCAGCAGCGCGCCGGTTTCCTTCATTTTAGCCTTGATGAAACTGTGACCGGTTTTCCACAGCAGCGGACGGCCACCCCGCGCGCGGATCCAGTCGAACAGCTTGCGCGTGGATTTCACGTCGAAGATGATCTCGGCATCCGGATTACGGCTCAATACATCATCGGCGAACAGCATCAACTGACGATCCGGGAAGATGATGCTGCCGTCCTTGGTGACCACGCCCAAGCGGTCGCCGTCGCCGTCGAAGGCGAGACCGATTTCCGCGTCGCCGGTTTTCAGCCGGGCGATCAGATCCGCCAGATTTTTCGGCTGGGAGGGGTCGGGATGGTGGTTGGGAAAGGTGCCGTCCACGTCACAGAACATCTCCTCCACGGTGCAGCCGAGGCGGCGATACAGCTCCGGGCCGAACGCGCCGGGCACGCCATTGCCGGCGTCGACGATGATTTTCATCGGGCGCGCCAGCTTGATGTCAGCGACGATGCGGTCCAGATAGGCCGGGGCGATGTTGTGCTGGCTGTAACTGCCGCCACCCTGGACGAGGTCGTTGTTCTCCAGGCGCCGTCGCAGTGCCTGGATCGTGTCGCCCGACAGGGTCTCGCCGCCCAATACCATTTTCAGGCCGTTGTAGTCGGGTGGGTTGTGACTGCCGGTGACCATCACGGCGCAATGGGTGTCGAGCTGATAGGCCGCGAAATAGGTCATCGGCGTTGCCACCATGCCCAGATCGATCACGTCGATGCCTGCCTTCTGAATGCCGCGCGCCAGCGCCGCTGCCAGTTCCGGGCCGGACAAGCGCCCGTCGCGGCCAATACAGATGGCGGTCTGGCGACGCGCAACCGCTTCCGAGCCAATCGCGTGGCCGATGGCTTCGACGATCTGCGGGGTGAGCGTTTTACCAACAATGCCGCGAACATCGTAAGCCTTGAAAATTTCTTTGGGGAATGGGGTCATTGGAATTCCTGATAACGGGAAAATGGAAAAGTGCGCGCGGCAAGAAATTTTGTTTTGCAGCAGTCAGACTATTCTACCTTTGTGGCGCAGTTGTCACTGGCCGTTCTCAAAAAAACCCAGCACACGCTGCGGCAGCCAGTTCACATTGCCGGGGAAAGGCCCTTCGAGAAATCCTACATGACCGCCCTGCGCAGGGAAATCCAGGGTGATCGCAGAGGAAACTTCATCTGCCCGGGGCAGTGCCGAACCGGGCATGAATGGGTCGTTACGCGCATTGATGAGCAAGGTGGACACACGCACATGAATCAACCCCGGTTTGCTGGATGCACGTCGCCAGTAATCGTCTGCACCCTTGTAGCCATGCAGCGGCGCAGTCACCAGATCATCGAATTCATACAGCGAGGAAATGGCCTCGACTTTTTTGCGCTCATACAAGGCCGGATAGGCGTCAAGTTTTTGCAGGGCGGTTTGCTTGAGCGTGCTTAAAAATTTCGCAGTATAGGTATAGCGGTTAAACCCTTTGTCCAGGTTATGGCCGGTGCTAGTAAGATCCACCGGCGCGGAGATTGCTGCCGCGCGATTGATCACCGCCGTGGCATTTTCGCCCTCTTCACCTAGCCATTTGAGCAGGGCATTCCCTCCCAATGACACGCCGGTGGCATACAGCGCAGCGTGGCCGTTATTCTGTTTCAGACGCTTGAGAATGTAATCAATCTCCGCGCTATCGCCAGCAAAATAGGCGCGCGGCAGACGGTTCGGTTCGCCCGAGCAGCCGCGAAAATGCACCACGACCCCACGCCAGCCGCATTGTTTGACTGCATTCATCAAGACCAGCGCATAAAACCCGCGGGAATTGCCTTCCAGGCCATGAAACAACACCACCAGCGGCGCATCCGCCACCTCGCCCACCCAGTCGAGATCAAGGAAATCGCCATCCGGCAGTTCCCAGCGTTCACGCCGATAATCCACTTTGGGAACGGGGGCAAAAAAGTATGGGTAGACGGTTTGCAGGTCGCCGCCGGGCAACCAGGCAGGCGCCTGATATTCAGCAGCGCGGGCCGGCATTGCGCACAGCAGCCTGGCTGCAACCAGAAACACACGGAGACAACGCATTCACGTCAATGCCGGGCGCGCATGCGGGCAGGACGTGCGCCACACATAAACAGCAGGCAGCCGGTTTCGATGCGGGAGAGATCGTTTCCTGATTCATTGTCGCCAGTATATCAAAGCGCACTATGGCGGGTGGAGTGAATGCCAACCATCCTGTCGATACGGCGCAATTCAGCGCCTGGACTGACACCGCATGACTCAGTGCAAGGTCGGCGCCTTGTCCGTTTGCTGGGGACGCGGCGCAGGTGCGCCGTGATGCGACACCATGCGCCAGCCGTCATCCTCCAGCTGATACACATTGGTGGCGAGCACATGCCCTTGTTGCGCCGTGTTGCCGGCCACGGTCAGATGCTCCTCGACCAGATGCACCACCTGAGTGGTGCTGGCGTATTCGCGCAGCACATTGACCTGCAGCGTGACCCCGCTGCCACCGGCAAAAATCTGTTGCCAGCTCGCGCGTATCGCATCTATTCCCAGCAACGCCGGCCCGGTGGGATGGATGCAGCTGATCACTGCCGTGCCCGACCAGACGGCCATCATGGCCTCCACGCTGGCGTCTTCAAAGGCCTGATAAAAAGCGATTTCGGCAAGTTCAACAGTAGGGTACATATTTTCCTGAGCGTTAAAAAAGCGGCACTAACCACGGTCACGGGGAAACGATGTTAGCCGATTTGTCAGTTATACGCACTCGTCAGGCGTCACTGGCCCGGCACACCCGCGCTGCCTGATTTGCCATGCACGCCTTCCCAGCGCGGGCATCAGCCAATGTGACTCGGTGTATAATCCGCGCTTTGGATTGTTGCGCTCTCTCTCTGACATGACCTCATTTACTACCCTCCCATTTTTCGGCCTGTTCCTGGCGATTCAATGATCGCCCGCCTGATCCAGCGCGTGTTCGGCAAAAAGTCCGCTGCCGCCAAAAAATCCCGCCTGCAAAAAATCCCGCTCGCGCAACATGGCCTGAGCCGCGAGCGCGTTCTGCCGTGCGCGCTGAAGGTGACCGATACCCTGCAACAGGGCGGCTTTGCTGCATTCCTCGTCGGTGGCGCGGTGCGCGATTTGCTGCTGGGCAAGGCCCCCAAGGATTTTGACGTGGCCACCAACGCCACCCCGGAACAGGTGCGCGCGCTGTTCCGGCGCTCGCGCATTATCGGACGGCGCTTTCGGCTGGTGCATGTGATGTGCGGGGCGGATACCATCGAGGTATCCACATTCCGCTCCAACGGGCTGGTGACGGAAGACGATGATGACCGCGCCACCGATGCAACCGGCCGCATTGTGCGCGACAACGTGTTCGGCAGCCAGGAAGACGATGCCGAGCGCCGTGATTTCACTGTCAACGCCTTGTATTACGACCCCACCAGCCAGGAAATCTGGGACTATCGCGGCGGCGTCGCCGACATCGAGCGCAAGACGCTGCGCATGATCGGCGACGCCGCCACGCGCTACCGTGAAGACCCGGTGCGCATGCTGCGTGCGGCGCGCTTTGCCGCCAAGCTGGAGTTCAGGATTGATGAAGCCACGCGCGCGCCGGTGGCGGAACTGGCAGGCCTGCTGGAAAACGTGCCGCCGTCGCGCCTGTTCGACGAAATGCTCAAGCTGCTGCTGTCCGGCCACGCCTTGCGCGGCGTCCACCAGCTGCGTGCCGAAGGACTGCACCACGGCATGTTGCCGTTGCTGGATACCATCCTGGAACAGCCCGAGGGCGAGCGCTTTATCACGGCTGCCCTGCACAATACCGACCTGCGCGTGCAGGCGGGCAAACCGGTATCACCCGCGTTCCTGTTTGCCACCTTACTCTGGCATGAACTGCAAAGCGACTACAAGGCGCGTGTCGCTGCGGGCGGAAAACCCGCGCCTGCGCTGTTCGAAGCGATGGATGCCGTACTCGACCGCCAGCGCGAACGCCTGGCCGTACCGCGCCGTCTGGATGGCATGATGAAAGAAATCTGGAGCCTGCAGGCGCGCTTCGAACAGCGCTCGGGCAGCCGTCCCTACCGCCTGTTGCCACACCCACGCTTCCGCGCCGGCTATGATTTTTTGCTGCTGCGCGCGCAGAGCGGCGAAGTGGCGCAGGAACTGGCCGACTGGTGGACCATCTTCCAGGATGCCTCGGAAGAAACCCGCGCCGCCATGCTCCTGCCCGAGACCCAGGGCGCGCCCAGACGCCGTCGCAGGCACAGCAAAAAACCGCTAGTTGCCGGTGCGGAACCGGCTGCCGGGACATGAACACATGCATGCCCTCCACCCTGCCCGCGCATGCCTTTGTCGCCCTCGGCAGCAACCTGGCCGACCCCGCCGGCCAGGTGCTGGCAGCGCTGGACGCCATTGCCGGGCTGCCTCACACCCGGCTGCTGGCGCGCTCTTCGTTGTACCTGAATGCGGCGGTGGGCCATGCCGACCAGCCCGACTTCATCAACGCCGTGGCGCAGATCGAAACCAGCCTCGCGCCGCACCAGTTGCTCGATGCGCTGCTTGACATCGAGCATGCATTCGGGCGCGAACGCACCTTCCGCAATGCGCCGCGCGTGATTGATCTGGACGTATTGAGCTATGCCGCGCTGCAATGTCACGATACCGGGCTGACCCTGCCGCATCCGCGCATGCACGAGCGCGCCTTCGTGCTGGTGCCGCTGCTGGAAATCGCGCCAGACATGGTGATTCCCGGTCTGCAGGCCGCCGCCTATTACCTGCCAGGCGTGGCCGGGCATGGCCTAACGCAGGTGGCCGATAGCTGGACCAATCAAACCAGGACCGCCTAAAAAAGACAATGACAAATGCTGGAAAAATACCGCTATATCGCCGTTGAAGGCCCGATAGGCGCAGGCAAAACCAGCCTGGCGCGACGTATCGCCGACCATATACGCGCGGACTTGCTGCTGGAAAACGCGGGTGAGAACCCCTTTTTGCCGCGCTTTTACCAGGATCCCAAGCGCCACGCACTGGCCACCCAGCTGTTTTTCCTGTTCCAGCGCAGCGGCCAGGTGCAAGACCTGCAACAGTCCGACCTGTTTCGCCACAACACCGTGGCAGATTTTTTGCTGGACAAGGATTTGCTGTTTGCGCGTCTGAATCTGGATGACGACGAGTTTCGCCTGTACCAGAAAATCTACGATGAACTCCAGCCCAGGGCGCCGGTGCCCGACCTGGTGATTTACCTGCAGGCCCGGCCGGATATTCTGCAGGCGCGCGTGCTCGGGCGCGGCATTGACTACGAGCGCAGCATCTCGACGGATTACCTGCGCCGGCTGGCCGACAGCTACACCCGCTATTTTTACAGCTACACCGCTGCGCCGCTGTTTATCGTCAACTGCGAGCACCTCAATTTTGTGCAAAGCGACGCGGACTTTGCGCTGCTCATGCAGCAGATCCAGGCCATGCGCGGCAATCGCGAATTTTTTAACCGGGCGGTATAAAATCACACCATGAAGACGACCCTGACCACCTTGCAACAGCGCGCAGCCCAGGGCGAAAAACTCGCCGTGCTGACCTGTTACGACGCCACCTTTGCCACTCTGCTGGAAGCCGCCGGCGTGGATATCCTGCTGGTCGGCGATTCGCTGGGCATGGTGCTGCAAGGCCAGCACTCCACGCTGCCGGTGAGCCTGCATGACATGGCCTACCACACCGCTGCCGTGGCGCGCGGCGCGACGCACAGCTTCATCATTGCCGACCTGCCGTTCGGCAGCTATCAGGCCAGCCCTGCACAGGCGCTACGATCCGCAGCCGCATTGATGGCCGCAGGCGCACATTGCGTCAAGCTCGAAGGCGGCGCGGTAATGGTGGAAACAGTGGCATTTCTCAGCGCGCGCGGCATTCCGGTGTGCGCGCATCTCGGCCTGCTGCCGCAATCGGTCAACGCGCTGGGCGGCTACAAGGTGCAGGGGAAAACCGACAGCGCCGCGCAACAGTTGCTGGCTGATGCGCAGGCACTTGAGCAGGCGGGAGCGTGCATGGTATTGATGGAGGCGGTCCCGGCGGCGCTCGCCAAGGCGGTCACCGGAACCCTGCATGTACCCACCATCGGCATCGGCGCCGGCCCGGACTGTTCCGCCCAGGTGCTGGTACTGCACGACATGCTCGGTATCACCCCAGGCAAGCGGACGCGCTTTGTGAAAAATTTCATGGAAGGCGCAGACAGTATTCAGGCTGCGGTAAATGCTTACGTACAAGCGGTCAAAAGCGGTCAATTCCCGGCACCGGAACATTGTTTCTGACGGCCTGAAAGCCGCCACAGAGGGCGCAGAGGTCACCGAGCAAACCGGGCTTCACTCGGCGTCCTCGGTGATCTCTGCGGCAATCGGATTTGGTTTTAAAACCCATGCAAATCATCCACACGATCGCAGACCTGCGCCGCTGGCGCGCCGACCACGCCGACCTGGCCCTCGTCCCCACCATGGGCAATCTGCATGCAGGCCACCTCGCCCTGGTGCGCCTGGCGCGGCAGCATGCTGCCCGGGTGGCTGTCAGCATCTTTGTGAATCCGCTGCAATTCGGCGCCAACGAGGATTTTTCGCGCTACCCGCGCACGCTGGCTCACGATTGCGAGCTATTACGCGAGGCCGGTGCCGATGTGGTTTTTGCTCCCGATACCGAAGAACTGTTCCCGCACCCGCAAAGCTATCACGTCGAGCCGCCCGCGCTGGCTAATGAACTGTGCGGCGCATTCCGCCCCGGGCATTTCCGCGGCGTGGCGACCATCGTATTCAAGCTGTTCAACATTGCGCAGCCGCGTGTGGCACTGTTCGGACAAAAAGACTATCAGCAGCTGGCGATTATTCGCGGCATGGTCGCGGATTTGAATGTACCGGTGGACATCGTGGCAGGCGCGACCGTGCGCGCCGCCGACGGGCTGGCGCTGTCGTCGCGCAACGGCTTTCTGAATGAAGCGGAACGCGCCGAGGCACCGCGTCTGTATCAAACACTGAGTGCAATTCGCAACCGGCTGGCGGCCGGGGAGCGTGATTTCGCAGCGCTGGAGCTGGCTGCGACCGCCACCCTCGCCGTTCATGGCTGGCGCGTGGATTACATTGCCATTCGTCGCCCCGCGCTCACCTTGCCGGAGCCCGGCGACACCGGCTTCGTCGTACTCGCCGCCGCGCATCTGGGCACCACACGGCTGATCGACAATGTCGAAGTCGGCGTCGCAGAAACTTTATAGTTTATAATGGCGGCCTGATATTCGTTCCCCGAGCCAGGGCGAGACCATGCAAAGAACCATGCTGAAATCCAAGTTGCACCGGGTGCGTGTCACCCAATCCGAGCTGCATTACGAGGGTTCCTGCGCCATCGACGACACCCTGCTGGAAGCCGCCGACATTCGCGAATACCAGCAAATTGACATCTACAACGTCACCAACGGTGAACGCTTCACTACCTATGCGATTCGTGCCGAGCGCGATTCCGGCACCATTTCCGTCAACGGCGCCGCCGCGCACAAGGCCAAGCCCGGCGACCTGCTGATTATCGCCAGCTACGCGGTGTACAACGAAATCGAGCTGCAAAAGTTCGCCCCGCAACTGGTGTATGTGGACGAGCACAATCGCATCATCGCCAGCCGCAGCCATATCCCGGTGCAGGCCGCACAGGCCTGACAAAACGGCGCTACCAATGAAAAAGCCAGCTTGTGAGCTGGCTTTTTCATTTTGTCGCTACCCCCCGCGCCTGGAGGGGAACTCGAACCCCCACACTATTACCAGCAGCGGATTTTGAGTCTCAGCCCATTCAGCTAGAAATCATCAGCATAGCAAGATAAACTTCCACAAAAGCAAATCCGTACACGCCCCCTAACCCACTGCCTGTGGGGGGTAATTCAGGATTGTAGAAGGATTATTCCCTAAAAACGAAGCTTCTCCAGCTATGGAAAATCATCGGACGGAAAGGAAAATTTCAGACTAAACGCCGGGGCAAATTCCCCGCATCCTGCACGACTACAGGTACCATTGAAGAATTCTCTCAATAAAACAAAAAGGCTTTCCATGAAGAAAATTGCAATTTTGCTGTTGACAGCAACCCTGGCAGCCTGTGCAACACCCTCTCAAGTCCAGGGCTACAGACCGGCGAACTACGCTGGAGCACCTATGCAAATCAGTGGCGAATGGAATGAAGTCACAGGTGAAGTCATCATCTTCGTCAACGGCCAGCCAGCAGCAAAAGGTAAAGTATCAACATGGACTGGCGATGGCGGTTTTTCTGGAGAGTATCAGGGGTACATTATTTCCGCGAATTGCCTAACCAAATATTACGCACACAAGAAACAATGTTCTGTTTCGGTCAACAATGAGCTGGCCGCAACGCTAATGTTTTAATGTGCAAATTTTCCGCGCCCTTCACCATGAGCAAGCACCCGTGATACCCTGCAAGACAAGTATTGACGCGGTGATAACAAGGTCACAGCACACCAATTGACGCTATATGACACCATATGACTAATGACAATAAACAAGCTTATGTCCCACCCGAACAAGGTATAGGTGAGCGCATCCGAATGAAGCGCGCAGAGATCGAAGGCGGATTAAGTGTGGAAGACCTGAGCCGCGTTTGCAAAGAATTCGACCATGAGGACAAGGGAATATCACGACTCGCACTATCACGGTATGAGGCTGGCAAATTCATGCCTGGAGCGCGTGAATTACGCATCCTATGCCATGCGCTAGGAGTATCCCCAAATTGGCTCTTATTTGGCTCAGAGTCCGCAAAGTGGCCTCCAGAAACCGAAGTGATGGTTACCGCACTAAGCTCCTGGGTCAAGGCACAGTCCAGCGAGGGGAAATTATGGGATATGTTTCTACCCCACAGCCCAGAAAATGACTTAATGCGCTCGGAACGAATTCGCAAAGCGATAGCCAAGAAGCCGAAGACCTGACGCCGCAACTCTAAATCCCAAGCCCGGCCTATGTTGCCGGGCTTTTTTTGCGCCCCGAATATAACAATAATGAACTATTTGTTTACAAAAAGATTGACATTGTCCACAACCATATTAGAATTGTTACTTAATGACCGTTTTGGTCTTTTTGTGGTGATTAATTATGGCTATCAAAACTCCCTCAATCCTCTCCCCTGAGGACTATAACCAAGCCCAAGTCACACTTGGCCTGACCTATTCCGAGATTGCCAAGGACACTGGATTACCTCGGCAATACCTGAGCGAATATCGCGCCGGAACTCGGAACCTTGTCCCCGAGCATCAACGCAAGTTGCGTAATTATTTCGAGGACAAGGGCATTGCATTTGAATCAGAAGAAGCGGCCAGCTCCGCCAGCCCTGACACTCCGCGATCATCTTTAGACGCCCCGCATCCATCCCTCGGCGTACAGCTCGTCACTGAGTATTTCTTCCCGATTGACAACCGCCTACCTGCCACAGCCATCGAAAGCTCGATGGACTTTATTGAAAACACCGATGAAAAGTTGATCGCCTTGGGCGCTTTGAAGCTGGAGCGGAATGAAGGTGTGTTCGGGCTTGGCGAAGATGAAGGCTTTGACGAAAAAACAGCCGAAGCCTTACAAGACGCAATCATGAACATGGCAGCCGGTTATCTGGTTTTCATGCTCACACGTGGAGGCTGGAGCAGCTTTATCTCTCCGATGAATCTTATCGCCGCTACCAACAGCATCAGCACCAAACCATCACCCTGCTGGAAAGCCTCGAAGCTGTCAGCGAAGACGGCGAAGTAATCAGCATGGGCGAACTTGCCGAACACAGCCTGAGCAATCCGGCCAACCGCCGCGCCCAGGTGATGACCATCATCAGTGGCACGGAACAGTACGCCATGCAAAACGGCTACATGGGCTTGTTTCTTACCATCACCTGCCCCAGCCGGATGCACGCCCGCAAGTCGCCCAGTGGCGAACTCAACCCCAAATACGATGGCACAAGCCCCAAGCGGGCAATGGGCTACATGCAAGGGAAAGTTTGGCAACCGGCGCGGACTGCATTGAGCAGGCTCGACGTAAAATATTTCGGAGTGCGCGTCACAGAACCGCACCACGACGGCACACCGCACAGTCACATGCTGGCATTCGTGAAACCTGAGCAAGCAGACACCCTCATCGACACACTGAGAAGCTACGCCATGCGAGAGTCACCCGACGAACCGGGAGCGGCTGAACATCGCTTCAAGGTCGAGATAATCGACCCTGCAAAGGGCAGCGCAGCAGCCTACGTCGCCAAATACATCGCCAAAAATTTGGATGGTCATCAAGTCGGAAATGATCTCGAGACGGACCAGCCCGCCAAATCAACGGCACCGCGTGCCGTGGCGTGGGGACGAATCTGGAATATTCGACAGTTTCAATTTTTCGGGATTCCGTCCATCACCAACTGGAACGAATTGCGGCGCATTAGAACGCTTCCAGCGAGCTATGAAGAATCACTTGGCGCAGTGTGGAAAGCAGCAGATAGCGGCGATTGGGCAGGCTACATGGCCTTGCAAATGGACAAGAAAAAACGCCTCTCACCACTATGGAAAGACGAAGAAAGCACCCGCTACCGGGGCGAGCTATCACGCCGTGTCGTGGGCTTAATTCTGCCCAATCCCGAAGCAGGGCAACCCGGACACCTCATCACGCGGGACAAGAAATGGGTAGTGCAATTCAAGGACGGTAAACACCAGAAATCGGAATCGCACTACCCATTTCTTGTCCCGTGTGACGCCGTAAGGCCGGTTTTTTGCCCTCCTTGGACTCGTGTCAATAACTGTACGGGGGTTGAATTTAAAGGCTCTCCGGGGAATAGCCAGATGAATTTTGAAAGTCCTGACGAGATCCCAATCCACTCCCCATGCAGGGACGAAGAAAACCCAAAAAAGACGGGGCGCGGCCACAAAAAAATATGGCCGCCTGTCGAAACAGGCGGCCAATACAAAGGTTATGACCGATGAAGAATAGCACCACATCAAAAAAGCGTAAAGCCAAGGCCGCCGCTTGCCCGTCGAACCGGACATCGTGGGCATATTGGATGCAAGCCATTGAGCCGAAATCAGAGGCCATCAATCGCGCCTTTCCGGGCTACCACCCCCTGTGGGTGATGCAATCGCAGCGGATGAATGTCACTCCTGAACATTTCCTGTGGTTACGAAAGCACCTTCTGAATATCACTCAGCACCAGGCGGCAGCCTATCTGCGCGTAAGCGTAGCCACGGTCAGTGCATGGGAAAACGGCACAGAGTCCCTGCCGTTCATGGCGTTTGAATTGCTCCGGCTGGTCTACGAATCGACCGCCAACCGACTTTCTCACGCGCAGTGGGACGGCTGGTTCATCGGCAAGGATGGCGGCTTTGTGTGCCCCGATGTGGGCAGCCTGAGTATCACGCCGCAAGACTTCGGCGCGCTGCAATACACGAAGGCGGAACTCGAAACCCACCGTGCCGAAAATAACCGCTTGAGGGCAGCCATTGCCGCACAGATCGCAGAAAATAACAGCTTGCGTGAACTGTTTGTGAATCAAGGCATGGTCGATGAGCTGGAAAATATCCGCGACCGCATCGGCGAGTTATTCGGGCAACTCAATACCGCCAAAATATTCCAGATCAAACCATCAAGGAAAGCAGCATGACCCCAGGTATGTTTCTCACCAGAGAAGAACTGTACGAACTCACCGGCTACAAACTCATCAGCAAACAGGCCGGATGGTTGAGGCGGAAAAACTGGCGCTTCGAGATAACTGCAAGTGGGCGCCCTATCGTCGCACGTTCCTATGTGGAAGCCATGCTAGGCGGCACGAAGCCCACCAAGGAAGAGGAACGATTCAAGCCCAACTATGACGCAATCAGACCGGGCAGATAATCCAGCATGGGACGCAAGCGCAGCAAAAATCACAACCTTCCTCAGCATATGTCCATGAAGGGGAAAAGCTACTATCACGTCAGTAGCACGCCCCCGCGTAAGTGGACACCACTGGGCAGCGACATCAACCAAGCCCGCCTAAAATGGGCCGAGCTTGAATGCGAGGAAATCGACCCCCAGGACAAAACCTTTTCTGTCATCGTAGAGCGCTACAAACGCGAAGTGATGTGCCTGAAAAGCTACCGCACCCAAAAGGATAATTTGCAGGAAATCGCCAGGCTGGTGGCCGTCTTTGGTGAAGCGCCAATAGATGCAATCATGCCCGAACATGTACGGCGCTACATGGACATACGCGGCCAGACTGCCAAGATCAGGGCTAATCGGGAAAAGGCGTTGCTGTCACACATTTACAATAAGGCCCGCGAATGGGGCTACACCCATGACGCCAACCCATGCGCCGGGGTCAAAGGATTCCGGGAAACCGGCCGTGATCGGTACGTGGAAGAAGGCGAATTCAACGCTGTATGGGCCAAGGCAAGCTCGCCAGTACAGGATGCAATGGACATAGCCTATCTCACTGCCCAAAGGCCAGCAGACGTGCTTAAAATGAAGCGCGCCGACATACGCGAGGGCTATCTGTCAGTCACGCAAAACAAGACAGGGCAAAAGATGCGCGTCGAAATCGTCGGGGAACTCAAGGATGTAATCGATCGCATTCTGAACCGTGCTCGCCAGGCCACCGGGCTTTATCTAATCCAGAATGACAAAGGCCAGCCACTGAGTACAGACAGCTTGCGCGGCGGGTTTGAGCGCGCACGCGCGGCAGCCGGGGTCAATTTCCAGTTTCGGGATTTACGCGCCAAGGCTGCCACTGACCTGGAAGACCTGCACCACGCGCAGAAACTACTCGGGCACAGTAACCGCGAAATGACTGAGCATTACACCCGCAAACGCAAGGGTGAAACCGTCCAACCGGTGAAAGCAAAAAAACGGGAATTGTAGAAACTAGGGCGAAATTGTAGAAAGTCCGATTTTCCAGAAATTCCCAAAGACCGCGTATTTATTTGGTGCCGGGAGGGGGACTCGAACCCC
Source organism: Sulfuriferula plumbiphila (assembly GCF_009938015.1). Lineage (NCBI taxonomy): Bacteria > Pseudomonadati > Pseudomonadota > Betaproteobacteria > Nitrosomonadales > Sulfuricellaceae > Sulfuriferula > Sulfuriferula plumbiphila. The sequence goes on from NZ_AP021884.1 coordinate 2,684,097, forward strand.
CACAGTGTCACCACCGGCGGATTTTGAGTCCGCTGCGTCTACCGATTCCGCCATCCCGGCCAGGAGAGGTGAAACAAAGAGGGCGAATTATCGTCGAAATGACCGCGGGCGGCAATGCTCAATGATGACAAGGTATAATCGCGCCTTGTTTTGAGCCATCCCTATATGCGTACTGCCGATTTCGATTTTTCCCTGCCCGCCGAACTCATCGCCCAGTTTCCGCCCAGTTCACGCTCATCCAGCCGCCTGCTGCATCTGGACAGCGCCAGCGGGCAACTTGCCGACTGCCAGTTCACTGACCTGCCCGGCTACCTGCGTCGCGGCGACGTGATGGTGTTCAACGATACCCGCGTCATCAAGGCACGCCTGTATGGGCGCAAGGCCAGCGGCGGGCAGGTGGAGCTGCTGATCGAGCGCGTCACCGGCGACCACGAAGCGCTGGCGTTCATCCGCGCCAGTCACGCGCCCCGGCCGGGCAGCGCGCTCAGCGTGGCAGATACGGTGACTGTGACCGTACTGGCACGCGAACAGGATCTTTACCGGCTGCGCTTCGATGGCAGTGCGAGCGTTCTGGAAGTGCTCGAGCAATACGGCACGCTGCCGCTGCCGCCCTACATCGAGCGTGCCGCCGACGGTGCCGACGACGCGCGCTATCAGACGGTATATGCGCGCCACCCCGGCGCGGTGGCCGCACCCACGGCCGGGCTACACTTCGACCAGGCCATGCTGGCGCAACTCGACGCCATGGGCGTGATCCGCACCCACGTTACCCTGCATGTCGGCGCGGGGACGTTCCAGCCGGTGCGCGTGGACGATCTCGCCGAGCATACAATGCACAGCGAGCGCTACACCATTCCCCAGGCCACGGTGGATGCGATTGCCCAGGCCAAAGCGCAGGGCGGGCGCATTGTCGCAGTCGGCACCACCAGCCTGCGCGCGCTGGAGGCGGCCGCGCAGTCGGGAACTTTAATCGCAGGCGCAGGCGAAACCAGCATTTTCATCACCCCCGGCTATCGGTTCAAAGTGGTGGAACGCCTGCTCACCAATTTCCATCTGCCCAAATCCACGCTGCTGATGCTGGTTTCCGCTTTTGCCGGACTGGACAATATCCGCCACGCCTACGCCCATGCGGTGACCGAGCGCTACCGCTTTTTCAGTTATGGCGACGCCATGCTGATTGAAAGAAAATACCATGAAATTTAAGCTGCACAGCACCGATGACCTGGCCCGCCGCGGCACCCTCAACCTTACCCACGGCACGGTGGAAACCCCGGCTTTCATGCCGGTGGGTACCTACGGCACGGTCAAGGCGATGTCGCCTGACGAGCTCAAGCAAATCGGTGCGCACATCGTGCTGGGCAATACCTTTCACCTGTGGCTGCGGCCCGGGCTGGAGGCGGTCGAGGCGCACGGCGGGCTGCACCGTTTCATGGGCTGGGATCGCCCCATCCTGACTGACTCGGGCGGGTTTCAGGTATTCAGCCTGGGAGCGCTGCGCAAGATTACCGAGGAAGGGGTGAAATTCGCCTCGCCGCTGAATGGCGACCGGCTGTTTCTGACGCCGGAAGAATCCATGCGCATTCAGAAAGTGCTCAATTCCGACATCGTGATGATTTTCGACGAATGCACGCCCTACCCCGCCGAACCCGACGCGGCGGCATATTCCATGCGCCTGTCGCTGCGCTGGGCAGAACGTTCCCAGGCCGCCCATGCGGGCAACCCGAATGCGTTGTTTGGTATTGTGCAGGGCGGCATGTACGAGGACCTGCGCGACGAATCGCTGCGCGAACTCGCTGCCATGGATTTCGACGGCTATGCCATCGGCGGCCTTTCCGTGGGCGAGCCCAAGGACGACATGCGCCGCATCCTCGCCCACACTGCACCGCAGTTGCCGCAACACAAACCGCGTTACCTGATGGGCGTGGGCACGCCGGAGGACATTGTGGCCTCGGTGCAAAATGGCGTGGACATGTTCGACTGCGTGCTGCCCACGCGTAACGCGCGCCACGGCATTCTGTTCACCCGGCATGGCGACCTGCGCATCAGGAACGCGCGTTTTCGCACCGACATCGCACCGGTAGACGCGCAATGCGGCTGTTATTGCTGCCGCAATTTCAGCCGCGCCTATCTGCACCATCTGATCCGTTGCGGCGAGATTCTCGGCGCGCGGCTGGCCACCCTTCACAACCTGCACTACTACCAGGAATTGATGGCCGGGCTGCGCGCGGCGATCGAAACAGGTACATTAAGCGACTTCGTTGCCCGCTTCCACGAGCAGCGCGCGGGCTCATGTTAGAATGCCCGGATTTATTGAAGGAGTAAAACCATGCTGATTTCCAATGCCTTCGCTGCACCCGCAGCGTCCTCCCCTACCGACGCGCTGATGAGCTTTCTGCCGCTGGCGGTGATCGCGGTATTGTTTTTTTTCATGATTATCCGTCCGCAGATGAAACGCGCCAAAGACCAGCGCGCCATGCTTGAATCCCTGCAAAAAGGCGATGAAGTCATCACCAGCGGCGGCCAGGTGGGCAAAATCGTCAAAATCGGCGATCAGTTCGTCAGCCTGGAAATTGCCGATGGCGTGGTCACCCACGTGCAAAAAGCCACCGTGCAAACCCTGCTGCCCAAAGGTACGATCAAGGGTCTGTAATCCGCTGCACACATACCCATAACAGTTTGTCCTGATTGAAGGCCGTGCCGTGAACCGATTCCCGCTCTGGAAGTACATCCTCATTGCAGTCGTGCTGGTAGTCAGCGTGCTGTATACGCTGCCCAATTTTTATGGCGAGGTGCCGGCGGTGCAGGTGTCACCCACGCGTAGCGCGATCAAGGCCGATGCCGGCCTGATGCAGCAGGCCGAGGACGAGCTCAAGATACAGAAAATCCCCTATACCGGCGCATTTCTCGATGCCAATAGCGTAAAAATCCGCTTCGCCAACAATGATGCCCAGCTCAAAGCCAAGGACGCACTCCAGGCGCGTTTCGGTGATGGCTACAGCGTGGCGCTCAATCTGCTGTCCGCCTCGCCCGCCTGGCTGACGGCGATCGGTGCCAAGCCCATGTATCTGGGTCTGGACCTGCGCGGCGGCGTGTATTTCCTGATGCAGGTGGATATGCCGGCAGCGCTGGACAAGGCCGCCGACCGCTACAACAACGACCTGCGCATCCAGCTGCGCGAACAGAAAATCCGCTACACCGGCATCAGCCGCGTGGGGCAGACTGTCGAAATCAGGTTCAGCGACGCCGCCACACGTGCACAGGCCAGCAAGTACATCGCCAGCACCTTTGCGGATCTCGTCCTCACCGAACAGGACACTGGCGGCGACTACAGGCTGATCGCCGCGCTGCGCCCGGAAGCGCAAAAGCGCACCCAGGATTTTGCCGTGCAGCAAAACATCACCACTCTGCGCAATCGCGTGAATGAACTGGGCGTGGCCGAGCCCATCATCCAGCAGCAAGGCCTGGATCGCGTGGTGGTGCAGTTGCCCGGCGTGCAGGACACCGCCAAGGCCAAGGAGATTCTGGGGCGCACAGCCACCCTGGAAATTCGCCTGGTGGATGAGGAGCATGACGTCACTGCCGCGTTGCAGGGCCAGATTCCATTCGGCGATGATCTCTATATCGAGCGCAGCGGACAGCCGCTGCTGGTGAAAAAGAACGTGGTGCTGACCGGCGATTACATCACCGATGCTTCCCCCGGCTTCGACCAGCAATCCGGCCAGGCTGCCGTTCATGTCAATCTGGACAGCCGTGGCGCGCGTATCTTCAAGGATGTAACGCGTGACAACGTGGGCAAGCGCATGGCCATCCTGCTTATCGAAAAGGGCAAGGCCGAGGTGATTACCGCACCGGTGATCCGCGAGGAAATCGGCGGTGGCCGGGTGCAGATTACCGGCATGGAATCCGCCCAGGAGGCCTCTGACGACGCGCTGTTATTGCGTGCCGGGGCGCTGGCCGCACCCATGAATATCGTCGAAGAGCGCACCGTCGGCCCCAGCCTGGGTGCGGACAACATCAAAAAAGGTTTCCACTCCAACCTGTGGGGTTTCGCGGCGGTGGCGATCTTCATGATGGTCTATTACCGGGTGTTCGGCGTTTTCTCCACACTGGCGCTGGCGGTCAACGGTCTGTTCCTGGTGGCGCTGCTGTCCATGATGCAGGCCACCCTTACCCTGCCGGGCCTGGCGGGTATCGCTCTCACCCTGGGTATGGCGATTGACGCCAACGTGCTGATCAACGAGCGCATCCGCGAAGAACTGCGCAACGGCAATTCACCGCAGGCCGCCATTCACGCCGGTTACGACCGTGCCTGGGGTACCATTCTGGACTCCAACATCACCACCCTGATTGCCGGCGTGGCGCTGTTCTGGCTGGGCTCCGGGCCGGTGCGCGGATTTGCCGTGGTGCTGTGCCTGGGTATTCTTACCTCCATGTTCAGCGCGGTGACGGTGTCGCGCGCCATGGTCAACCTCAGCTATGGCCGCAAAGTACGTCTGGCCAGGGTTTCCATTTAAGCAAGTTCCATTTAAGGTATCCGTCATGGAATTTTTCAGACTCAAAAAAGACATCCCGTTCATGCGCTACGGGAAGGTGACCACCGCCATTTCCCTGCTCACCTTTATCTTCGCCGTATGGGCGCTGGCGACCAAGGGGCTGAATCTGGGCGTGGACTTCACCGGCGGCACGGTGATGGAGGTGGCTTATACCCAGCCCGCCCACCTGGACATAATCCGCACCACGCTGGAACACACCGGGCTGCCGGAAGTTTCGGTGCAGACCTTCGGCACCACCCGCGACGTGCTCATCCGCCTGCCCCTGAAAGGCAACACCACCAGCGCCAGGACCAGCGATACGGTGATGGCGGCGCTGAAGACGCAAGACCCCACGGTGGAACTGAAACGTGTCGATTTCGTCGGTCCGCAGGTCGGCAAGGAGCTGTACGACAATGGCGCACTGGCGCTGGTGGTGGTGGCGATCGGCATTCTCATCTACCTGGCGCTGCGCTTTGAATGGCGCTTCGCGCTCGCCGCGATCATCGCCAACGTGCACGACGTGGTCATCATCCTCGGCTGTTTCGCGTTCTTCCAGTGGGAGTTCACCCTCACCGTGCTGGCCGGCGTGCTGGCGGTACTCGGCTACTCGGTGAACGAGTCGGTGGTGGTATTCGACCGGATCCGCGAAAACCTGCGCAAGATGCGCAAGACGTCGATCCCCGACATCATCGACAGCGCCATCACCACTACCATGAGCCGCACCATCATCACCCACGCCATGACCCAGATGATGGTGCTGTCAATGCTGTTCCTGGGCGGCGAAGCGCTGCACAACTTCGCCCTGGCACTTACTATCGGTATCCTGTTCGGCATCTACTCGTCGGTGCTGGTGGCTTCGCCGATACTGCTCATGCTCGGCGTCAGGCGCGAACACTTCATCAAGGACAACAAGCCCAAGGAAGGCGTAGCCGCCGACGGCGCGCAGGTCTGACGTCATGGAGATGCTGCAAGAATTCATTACCTGGCTACTTGCCACCGTCCATGGCTGGGGCTATGCCGGCATCTTCATTCTGATGGCGCTGGAATCCACCGTGCTGCCGATACCGTCCGAGCTGGTGCTGATCCCGGCGGGCTATCTCGCCTATCAGGGGCACATGAGCCTGCCGCTGATCCTGATCAGCGCCACGCTCGGTTGCCTGTTTGGCGCCTCGATCAACTATGCCTTCGCGCTGTGGGTAGGGCGGCCGTTCCTGGAACGCTACGGCAAATACTTCTTCGTGCGCCCGGCGCTACTGCACAAGACCGACGTATTCTTTGAACGTCATGGCAAGATTTCCACGTTCACCGGCCGACTGATTCCGGGCATCCGCCACCTGATCTCCCTGCCCGCCGGGCTGGCGCGCATGAACAAGACCGCGTTTGCGCTCTATACCTGCCTCGGCGCAGGACTCTGGTCGAGCGTGCTCACCCTGCTCGGCTATTTCATTGGCGGCAATGAGCTGCTCATCAAGGAATACCTGCAATACCTCACCGTGGGCCTGATCATCTTCGTCATCCTGGCAATTACCGCTTACTGGCAGTGGCAGCAGCGCAACGGCAAATAAACGCGTACCCGTCACACGCCATGACCTGCCCCTGCGGCGCGCCGCAAGCTTTTGCATCCTGCTGCGGGCGCTACCTCGCGGGAGAAGCCGCGCCCACGGCGGAAGCGCTGATGCGTTCGCGCTACACGGCCTTCACGCTTCAGGATGAAGCCTACCTGCGTGCCAGCTGGCACGCTTCAACGCGCCCTGCCAGCCTGGATTTACATGACTCACCGCAACCGAAATGGCTGGGGCTGAAAGTGATTGCCCACCAAATTCAGGATGAAACCCATGCCACGGTGGAATTTGTGGCACGCCACAAACTGTACGGCCGCGCGCAGCGGCTGCATGAGGTGAGCCGCTTTGTGCGGGAAGCAGGCTGCTGGTTTTATGTGGGCGGGGAAATACGTTCGCTCTGAAAAACATTCAGTGACTTAATCATAAAAAACCGCACCAAGGTGCGGTTTTTTTGTACCCACGTGGAACCAGTGTTAGCCAGCGTGCCTGTCGTGACGATGCTCCATGCGGTCATGATGCCGGTCATGACGAACATGGCGCAGATGATGACGATGGTGATGCAGCGCGGCCCGGTCATGGGCGAGTGCGTGACGTTGCTTGGCAACGCCCGCTGCATCTCCCTCGCGTCTTTCATGGCGCAGTTCATGCCGATCCTGGTGAATGTCGCGTACATCCTGGCGCACCGCACGCTGGCCGGCATGAACAGCCTGGACATCGTGATGGATGTCGCCTTCTGCAGCATAGGCGGCGGGAAGTGCGGTGATGGCGAGCAGGGTGCCAAGTGCTATCAAAGCGGATTTGAACATTGCGGTATCTCCTGTAAGGGGGTGGTGTGATTATGTATAACCACAGTGCAGATAACGCGCTCGACCAGGCCATTGAGGACAGGATTGTGTATCAACTTGTATCAAATCGTTTCAGGCATGGCCGTCTGCGCAGTGCCCCAACACCGCTTCCAGCAAGGCCGCGCCCAGACGCTTGCTGCGCGCGGCACTCCAGCCGTGCACTGGATCCGGCAGCTTGGCGTTGTCCTTGAACGGCATTTCCAGGGTGAGAGATACACACCCAAAAGTATGGCCAACGTATTTGGATGCCAGGGTGAGCATCTCGTCGGAGAAACGATCCGGCGCATAACCGTGCTCGCGCTGGAAGTCAGGGCTCACCTGCAGCAGCCTTTCGACGAACGCATTTTGCCGCGCCACCAGACTGGCAGCATAGCCGGGGATCATTTCACAGCCATCGACGAATACATACGGGATGGTCTCATCGCCATGGATGTCGAGAAACAGATCCACGCCGCTGGCATGCATGGCTTGCCGCACATGCAGGACTTCCGGACTTTTTTCCAGGCCGGGCGCCATCCACTCGCGGTTGAGATTGGCCCCCGCCGCGTTGCTGCGCAGGTTGCCCAGCGCTGCGCCGTCCGGGTTCATGTTGGGCACGATATGCAGCGTGGCCAGTTGTGCCAGACTGCGCGCCACCGCGTCGGCAGGCTCAAGCAGGCGCTCGATCAGCCCCTCGACCAGCCATTCGGTCATGGTTTCGCCCGGGTGCTGGCGCGCGATGACCCACACCTGCTGCGCGCCGCTGCCCCAGCTGAGCTTGTCCATATCCCGGCCTAGCAAGCTGCCGCCCAGGCGCGTGACGCGCATGCCCGGCGCAGCCTGGGCAATCAGATCGAGATGGCGCTCCCACGAATATGGCTCGAAATAGGCATAGTAAACGCTGTCACACTCGGAAGTGTGGCGGATAGTAAGCACTTGCCCGTGGTATTCGGTGGGCACGCGAAACCAGTGCCGGCGGTCGTAGCTGGCAACGGCCTGGTAGCCAGGCCAGCCAGCGCTGTAAGTGCAGTCACCGGCATTGAGCAGACGCAGGATCAGTGCCTGCCCGGCGACGCCGCTCACGCGAAAGTGAAACCACTGGCGGAATTCGGCAGCGCTGTCGCGGCGGATATTGAGACGGATGTCGGCAGGGTCAGCGGCAGCTACAATTTCAATTGCACCGGCATCAAACTGGCTGGAGATGTGCATGGCAGAATGCTGGAAAAAACCTCATGATAAAAAGGCGACACCAGCGGCATCGCCTGATGCAAAGCACGCAAAATTACTTGGTCTTGCAGGTTTTGATGCCGAACGGCAGGTAAGCCGGGCACCAGCCAATCAGCCCGGTGACGAGCGGCACCACGCCGATATAGCCCCACACGCCGATCCTGGCCGTTGCCGCCAGGCCAATCAGCACGATACCAACAATGATGCGAACTGCGCGGTCAACGCCGCCGACATTACAGCTCATGGTGAACTCCTTGCAAGTGAATGGAATCCTCATTAAAGCACATGCCGGCAAGTGCGTATGTAGCCGACGTCAGCGGATCCACAGCCACCGGCGCAAGCGCCTTTCCTTGGCTCAGCCGGCGTGCGACTCGGGCGCGGCCGCCAGCATCAGCCGCTTCATCTCGCGCACCGCGGCTTCCCAGCCCACGAACAGCGCATGCGCGACAATCGCGTGGCCGATATTGAGTTCCGCCACGCCCCGGATGGCGGCGATGTCCTGCACATTGTGATAGTGCAGGCCGTGGCCGGCATTCACCTGCAGGCCAATGCGGTTGCCGTATTCCACCGCCTGGAGGATGCGCTGCAGTTCGCTGGCCTGCTCGCTGCGGCTGCGCGCATCGGCAAAACGGCCGGTATGGATTTCCACCACCGGCGCGTCGCAGGCGCGCGCGGCGTCAAGCTGGCGCGGGTCGGCGTCAATAAATAGCGATACCCGAATCCCGGCGTCGCCCAGCACGCCACAGGCACGCTTGACCTTGTCGAGCTGGCCGGCCACGTCCAGCCCGCCTTCGGTGGTGAGCTCCTCGCGCCGCTCCGGCACCAGGCAGGCGTCCTGCGGCTTGACGCGGCAGGCGATACCGAGCATCTCGTCGGTGACTGCCATTTCCAGATTCATGCGCGTGGTGAGCACGCGGCTCAGGGTATCCACATCGTGATCCTGGATGTGGCGGCGGTCTTCGCGCAGATGCAGGGTAATCGCGTCCGCGCCGGCGGATTCAGCCACCAGCGCGGCCTGCACCGGGCTCGGGTAGCGCGTGCCGCGCGCCTGCCGGATGGTAACGATGTGGTCGATGTTGACGCCGAGCTGGATCATAGCTGTTGCAAGTCCTTCAGAAGTTCGCGGGCGTGCAGGGTTTGCCCGCCCAGATGATGGTTGATGATGAGCCGCATGAGCTGCTTGCTTTGCATAAGCGTAACCGGGTCGCGGTAGTCGTCCGCCGCCATGTCGAGCAGGGTCTTGCCCGACACGCGCATGTCGGCGTGGCCATTGGCGCGCTGGGCAGGCAGCGCGCCGCGGTCAAGCACATAGACATAGTCCTGCTGCGCCAGCACGGCATGCCCGGAATCCGCCTCGAATTCGAACGGCTGTGCGTAGCCCAGTTCCGCCAGCAGGCGTTTTTCAAAGCGGCGCAGGATGGCGGCGTAGGCGCTTTGCGGCAGCGCGCTGCTGGACAAGGCCTGCAACGCGGCCTGGTAATCGGCGAACAGGTTCTCATGCGGATCTTCGCGCGCCAGCAGTTTCAGCATCAGTTCGTTGATGTAAAACCCGCACAACAGCCCCATCCCCTGCGGCAGCGCCAGCCCGCCCTGCCACTCGGCGCGGTGCAGCGTGCGCAGTTCACCCTTGCCCGCCCACGACAGCAGCAGCGGCGTGAACGCCTGCACCAGACCGCGCAATTGCGAGCGCGGCCGGCGCGCGCCGCGCGCCACCAGCGCCACGCGGCCATGTGCGTGCGTAAAGGTTTCCACAATCAGGCTGGTTTCACGGAACGGGTAGCTGTGCAACACGAAACCAGCGGTGTTGTCGACGCGGCTGCGTTCGGGTGAGAGGGTGGCGGGGCGTGCGTTCATGCTGCGCTAAATCACCAAGGGCTATGGACAGGATTAACAGGATTTACAGGAAAGTTACAAAGCGAATATGCATATAAAGAAAAGCGTACTCGTCAATTCTATGCGTTCCTTGTAACGCAGGCGTTTGTTTTGGTTGTTTCCTGTAAATCCTGAAAAATCCTGTCCATTTTATTTAGCCCCTATTCGTAACCCAGCTGCTTCAACATGCGCTCGCTGTCGGCCCAGCCGCCTTTGACCTTGACCCACAGCTCCAGATAGACCTTGCCGCCGAACAGTTTTTCCATGTCGAGGCGGGCGGCGCTGCCGATTTCCTTGAGCTTGGCGCCCTGATGGCCGATCAGGATGCCTTTCTGGTTAGGCTTGTCGACCAGGATGCCGGCAAAAATACGGCGCATTTCGCCTTCCTGCTCGAATTTTTCGATAATCACGCTGGCGCAATACGGCACCTCTTCGCCGGACAGGCGGAACACCTTTTCGCGCACGATTTCAGCAGCCAGAAAACGCTCGCTCTTGTCGGTGATGTCGTCCGCGTCAAACATCGGCGGGGCCTCGGGCAGGTGCTTGCGAATCTCCCCGAGCAGGCCCGGCACATTGTCGCCATCGCGCGCGCACAGCGGCACCACGGCGGCAAACGGGAATACTTCGCTCATCTGCGCGATAAACGGCAGCAACTGGTCTTTGTCCTTGATCAGATCCAGCTTGTTCAATACCAGAATCACCGGCATGTCGCGCGGCAGCAAGGCCACTACCTGACGGTCGCGCGCGTCGAAGTGCGTGCCATCCAGCACCAGCAGCACCACGTCGGTGGAGCGCAGGACGTCCACCACGGTCTTGTTCATGCTGCGGTTGAGCGCATTGCCGTATCTGGTCTGAAAACCGGGTGTGTCCACGAACACGAACTGCGCATCCGGCGTGGTGTGAATACCGTGGATGCGGTGGCGCGTGGTCTGCGCCTTGCGCGAGGTAATGCTGACCTTGGCACCGACAATGTGATTGGTCAGCGTGGACTTGCCCACGTTGGGGCGGCCGACGATGGCGATGTAGCCGGTACGGAAGTCTGGCGCGGCTGTATTCATTTTTTGCATCCTGTTTAACCTGAAAACCGTAGTCGACCGTTCATTTCCCTCATGAGAGCCGCATGAATACTGAGTGTTCTGCCTTCGTTCGCATTCACCTTTGGGGTGACATCGCTACGCAGTGACCACAGGACAAACCATTCCTGATAGCTTCACGCCGTGTTCTTTGCGGCTAAGCGTATTGTTAAGCGTTGCCGGATTTTTTACCTGCAACAGCTATCAGATTATAGGCGGCTTGCGCGGCAGTTTGTTCGGCGGCGCGGCGGCTGGCAGCTTCGCCCTGGGTGCGAATGTGCAGCGCCGGGATGCTGCAAGTCACCCGGAAAGTTTGCGCATGGGCATCGCCCACGGTACCGGCCAGTTCGTATGCAGGCAGCGGCAGGCGGCGACTTTGCAGGATTTCCTGGAGCAGCGTCTTGGCGTCCTTGGCCGGCAGCTCGGGATTGATGCCGGCCAGTTGCGGGGCATACAGCGCATGAATGACGCGCTCCGCTTCGGCAAAACCGCCATCGAGAAAAATTGCCCCAAACAGCGATTCCAGTCCATCGGCGAGGATGGAAGGCCGGTTGCGGCCGCCGCTTTTCACTTCGCCGTCGCCCATCTTCAGCAGCGTGCCCAGCCCCAGCGTGACGGCAATTTCAAACAGGCTTTGCTGGCGCACCAGATTGGCACGCAGGCGCGACAATGCGCCTTCCGGCAATTCGGGAAAATGGATATAGAGCAGATGTGCGACGGCGCAGTTGAGTACGCTGTCGCCGAGGAACTCCAGACGCTCGTTGTGCGGCGTGCCGGAACTGCGGTGGGTCAGCGCCTGATGCAGGTGGCGCGGCTGGCGAAATGTGTAGCCTAGCGCCTGTTCAATCGCAGTCAAATTGGATGTTTCGCGCTATTGCGCGGCCTCCGGCGCGGTCGTGGCAGCAAAGTTCATATACAGGCCCACGTTACCGAACAGCGGCTTTTCCACCCGGTACCTGGCAGACACAACCAGCTTGCCGTCCGCGCGCGCGATGTCCAGATCGTCCGCTGTTACCGCGGTGATATTGTCAATACCGGAGCGGCGCGCATAGGACAGGCGCACATCGGATGGCGTGGCATCTTTCAGTGCCGGGTCTGCGGCCATGGCGCTGAACACTTTTTTGATTGAATAATACTCGATGTAGGCAGGTACCATTTTCATGATGACGATCGCTGCGAACACGACCAGGATGCCCACAAACAGCATCCCGATCAGGGTTGCCCCCTGTTGCTTGTGCATGATGTTTTCCTTATTCAATCATATGACCGATACGTTTGAGATGATCGAAATTCCACCAGACCATGAAGGCGCGCCCGACAATGTTGCGATCCGGTACAAAGCCCCAGTAGCGGCTGTCAGTGCTGTCGTCGCGGTTATCGCCCATCATGAAGTAATAACCCTGCGGCACCTTGCAGGTGAAACCTTCGTCATTGTAATCACAATTTTCGCGGTACGGAAACTGGCTGTCCACCTGGCTCAAATCGATGCTGGGCCTGCCCGGCTGGGTAATGATGGTGTGCAGATGCTGGCCGAGCTGTTCCTTATACTGCTCGGTGGTGACATAGTTCAGTCCCCTGCCTACATAGTTATAAGTACCGTCTTTTTGCGTCGCCAGAGGTTTGCCGTTGATGGTGAGCCGCTTGTTGCGGTAGGTCACGGTATCGCCGGGCACGCCGACCACGCGCTTGATGTAGTCAAGCGATGGATCCTTGGGGTAACGGAACACCATCACATCGCCTTTTTCTGGCGCCCGCACATCGATGATTTTCTTGTTGATGATGGGCAGGCGGATACCGTAGGTATATTTGTTCACCAGGATGAAATCCCCTACCAGCAAGGTAGGCAGCATCGAACCGGACGGTATTTTGAACGGCTCCACCAGGAACGAGCGCAGCATGAATACTGCCAGAATTACCGGGAAGAAGCTCTTGGCGTACTCGGTCAATACCGGCAGCTTGGCGTCTTTTGGCCGCTTCGATTTGAAAAACAAACTGTCCAGAAGCCAGATCACCCCGGTGATGACCAGCGCGACAAACATGATGAGTGCGAAGTCCATACTGCTCCCTTATAGCTTGATTAATGACTGACTATTTATCCCCGACCTGCAGAATCGCCAAAAAAGCTTCCTGCGGAATTTCCACGTTACCCACCTGTTTCATGCGTTTCTTGCCCGCCTTCTGTTTTTCCAGCAACTTGCGCTTGCGGCTGATATCCCCCCCGTAACACTTGGCCAGCACGTTCTTGCGCAGCGCCTTGACGTTTTCGCGCGCGATGATGTGCGCGCCGATGGCAGCCTGCACCGCCACGTCAAACATCTGGCGCGGAATCAGTTCGCGCATCTTGGCAGCCAGCTCGCGACCTTTGTACTGACTGGTGGCACGGTGCACGATCAGCGACAGTGCATCAACTTTCTCGCTGTTCACCAGGATGTCGAGCTTGACCAGATCGGCGGCGCGGAATTCCTTGAAATCGTAATCCAGCGAAGCATAACCGCGCGTGGCCGACTTGAGCCGGTCGAAAAAGTCCATCACCACTTCGTTCATCGGCATGTCGTAGTTGAGCATCACCTGCCGGCCCATGTATTGCATGTTGGTCTGCGCGCCGCGTTTCTGCGTACACAACGTCATCACGTTGCCCAGGTATTCCTCCGGCACCAGGATGGTGGCGGTAATGATCGGCTCGCGGATTTCCTCGATACTGGACAAATCCGGCAGCTTGGACGGATTCTCGATCTCGATCACGCTGCCGTCTTTCAATACCACCTGATAGATTACCGTGGGTGCGGTGGTGATCAGGTCCATGTCGTACTCGCGCTCCAGGCGCTCCTGCACGATTTCCATGTGCAGCAGGCCGAGAAAACCGCAGCGGAAACCGAAGCCCAGCGCCTGCGACACTTCCGGCTCGTATTGCAGCGAGGCGTCGTTGAGCTTGAGCTTTTCCAGCGCGTCGCGCAGCGCGTCGTAATCGTGCGATTCCACCGGGTACAGTCCGGCGAACACCTGCGGCTTGATCTCCTTGAAGCCAGGCAATGGCCCGGCAGCGGGATGGGCATCCAGCGTCACCGTATCGCCCACCTTGGCGGCCTTCAGTTCCTTGATGCCGGCGATGATGAAACCCACTTCCCCGGCGGATAGCCGGGTACGCTGCCGCGCCTTGGGGGTAAATACGCCCACCTGTTCGGTGAGGTGCACCGAGCCGGTCGCCATCAGGCGGATTTTTTCCTTGGGGTGCAACACGCCGTCCACCACCCGCACCAGCATCACCACGCCGACGTAGTTGTCGAACCAGGAATCAATGATGAGGGCTTTCAAAGGTGCATCCGGGTCACCTTGCGGCGGCGGGATTTTGGCAATCACCGCTTCGAGGATGTCTTCCACCCCCAGCCCGGTCTTGGCGGAGGCGCGCACCGCGTCGTGGGCGTCGATACCGATAATGTCCTCGATTTCCTGGATCACCCGCTCCGGCTCGGCGGCAGGCAGGTCGATCTTGTTCAGCACCGGCACCACTTCCACGCCCAGTTCGGTGGCGGTATAGCAGTTGGCCACGGTCTGCGCTTCCACGCCCTGGGAGGCGTCCACCACCAGCAGCGCGCCCTCGCAGGCGGACAGCGAACGGCTCACCTCGTAGGAAAAATCGACGTGGCCGGGCGTGTCGATCAGATGCAACTGGTATACCTGGCCGTCGCGCGCCTTATACTCCAGCGCGGCGGTCTGCGCCTTGATGGTGATGCCGCGCTCGCGCTCCAGATCCATGGAGTCGAGTACCTGGGCTTCCATCTCGCGCTCGGACAAACCGCCGCAGAGCTGGATGATGCGGTCAGCCAGGGTGGATTTGCCGTGATCGATGTGGGCGATGATGGAAAAATTGCGGATGTTTTTCATCAATAAAAAAGGCACACACTGTGTGCCTGAAGGGGGTTAAGGCAGGATGGACGACCAATCGCCAACTCGCAGAATGCTCAATAGCCGCGAATTTTAACGGATTTTGCCTAAACAATCAGCAAGCGCAGCTTCATCCAGAAAATAATGGCAGATTTCCGCACCGTCCGGCGCAACAAGCACCGGTATCAGCGCGCCGTAGCGCGCCTCCAGTAGCGGATCCAGGTCAATATCCACTTCGCGCACGCTAAAGCCCAGACGCGCCTGATGGGGCACCAGCGCTGCAAGCAGATCGTGGCACAGGTGGCAGTAATGACGCAGATAGACTGTCAGTACGGTCTGGCTCATGGCATGCGCAGCGGAATATATACCGTGTCCTCACCGCGCTTGACCAGCAGCGCCACACGCTTGCTGGCGGCGGCCCCGGCCAGCAACTGGTTGAATTGGGCAACGCTTTTCACCGGTATGTTGCTCACTGCCAGAATCAGATCCCCGGGCTGGATACCGGCACGCGCTGCGGCACCCTGCGCTTCTTCCACCTTTACGCCGTGGCTTACTCCCAGCGCGTGGCGCTGGGCCTCGTCGATATCGGCAAGCACCAAACCGACCTTGTTGGGCATGCGGGATGTTTTTGCCGGCTTGCCTGAGGCTGCCGTTTTTGCATCCGGAAGCGCGCCCACGGTGACGCTGATGTTTTTGAGCGCACGATTGCGCCACACTTCCAGCATGGCCCTGCTGCCTGGCTTGGTGGCTGCGACCAGACGCGGCAAATCGAACGAGCGATCGATGGTTTTGCCATCAAACTTGAGGATCACATCGCCCACCTGTACCCCGGCCTTCTCTGCCGGACTGCCTTTTTCAACCCCCGATACCAGCGCCCCGGCGGGCTTGGGCAAGCCAAACGCATCGGCATTGCCGGCATTGACCTCCTGAATCACCACTCCCAGCCGCCCGCGACTGACTTTACCCTGGGTTTTGAGCTGGTCGGCGACCTGCATTGCCACATCAATGGGAATGGCAAATGACAAGCCCATGTAGCCGCCCGAACGCGACAGAATCTGCGAGTTGATCCCCACCACTTCGCCTTTCATGTTGAACAGCGGTCCACCGGAGTTACCCGGGTTCACCGCCGCATCGGTCTGGATGAAGGGCACGTAGTTGTCGCTGGGCAGTGCACGGCCCTTGGCACTGACGATACCTGCCGTGACCGAATTTTCGAACCCGAAGGGCGAGCCGATTGCGATCACCCATTCCCCCACCTTGAGCTGATCCGGGTTGCCGATCGTCACGCGCGGCAGATTGCTGGCGTTGATCTTGATGAGCGCGACATCGCTGCTATCATCCGCGCCGATTACCTTGGCACGGAACTCGCGCCGATCGGTGAGCTTGACCGTCACTTCGTCCGCACCGTCCACCACGTGGGCATTGGTCAGAATATAGCCGTCAGGGCTGATGATAAAGCCCGAGCCACTGCTGCGTACCGGCACTTCACTCGGAGCCTGGCGCTGTTGTGGCATGCCCCCATCAGGCATACCAGGCACCGGCGCCATGAAGCGGCGGAAGAATTCGAGCATGTCGTCTTCGGACATCGCCTGCCCTTGCCCGCCTGCACTACCCGACTTGACCAGCTGGGTGCTGGTGATGTTCACCACGGTGGGGCCGTACTTCTGCACCAGCTCAGTAAAATCGGGCAGCTCGCGCGCCCAGGCAAAGCTCGCCAGCATTAACCACAACGCCCATACCCACATCACTTTTTTCATGATCCAAGTTCCTTCAGAACGAACAGATTTTCACTCACCGCACGCAAGATCACCGGCTGAAAACGCGCATCGCGCGCGGCCCTGCGGCTGAACCACAGCAGCCACAACGTGCCCAGCGCAAAGCCTGTTGCTGCACCGGCTATCGACCAGCCATCGCGACCTGCCAGCGGCGCAAAATGGCCAGCCAGCATGGCACCCATAAAAATCAGGAGCAGCGGCAGCAAGTACACTGCGCCGGATCCGCGCAACACCGCACCGTCTGCCACACCGACCACCACTGCCTCACCCACACGGCTGCCGCGTGGATCGAGTACCCGGTAACGCTTGCTGCGCAGGGTAAATACCTGGCCAATACGGTCCGCACCACAACCGCCACCGTTGCCACCGCAGGCAGAACAGCCTGATGGTTCCATCGGCTCCACCAATGCCGCACCCGGTTCCACTTCCAGTACCCTGGCCTGGGTTTCTATCATTTGCGCTCGTTTTCCCGGGTGAGGCTATCTGCCATCTGGATTACGGTATCGGATGGCACTTCACCCAGCGCAGTGACCTGGTACGCACCCACCGGGCGCGCATACACATTCAGCAAACTCTGGCTGGACAGTCCGCGCATCGGATTGACCAGATTGGCGTAGGGTTCGATAAACAGCGACACCGTGGCTAAACCATCCGAATAGACCAACTGTATCACCGGGGTTTTTTTGCCCGGCAGCATGCGCCGCGCTTCCATTACCTTGGCAAATCCGGCAGGCAATTGTTTGACGCGCCAGTCAATCAATCCGTAGGTATCCTCACTCGCCACATGCACGGTTCTTTTGTCGGCAAAACCAGACTTGAATGCGTCGCGCTGTGGCGCGGTACCGATGCTCACCTGGGTAAACACGAACTGTCCGGAGGGCTTGCTGTTGGCGTCAAGCGGCTGCGCCTTCAACAACAGCCCGGTGGCGGCATCCGCCCACAACATATAGCCATAACGGTATTCATCCTTGGGGACCAGCATGACGCCAACGCAGTCGTGCCCGGCGATATTGGCATGCCCCAGCGGCCTCAAGGTATAATGCTCAGTGATCGCCGCAGCGGGCACCGGCAGCAGCGCCGGAAAAAACTTGTGACGCTCGCGTTTTTCCACCTTGACGCGGTCACCCTCCGGTATGTAGCAGAACACCTCGTCATTGACACTCACGAATGCGTGCGGCGGCCCGGACAATACGTCAATCTTGGTCATTTCACCGCTGCTGTCGACGCGATGCGCCACCTTGGAAACTTCGACCGTGGAACCGTGCTGGTACACGAAGGTTCCAGTGTAATTGAGCCGCTCGGCAGCGGCTGCCACCTGATTCAACCACGCAACAAGATCGTCCGGATAGGGACTCCCTGCAGCATTGGCCAACGGCATCGCCGCCAGCCACAGCCACACCAGCCACCATCTCATCGCGCAGGATCCGCCGGGACTTCAAACGAAGCGCTGGCGAGCATTGCACCTGGGGAGAAATCACGGTGCGCCGCCACATAGTCATTCATGTCATCACGCGCATGGGATGAAGGCTGACCGGGACTGGCCGCCGCCAGTTGATTGCCGGCCAAAGACGTGGCGTCATTTTGCATAAGATTGACTGCCCCCCATGCCACCAGCATCACCGCTGCCAACGAGGCGGCCGCCGGCATTCCAAAGCGCGCCATCAGGGAGCGCCGCGGTGCCAGGATAGTGGGTTCATCAGCCAGCAATAGGCTGATGCGGGTTGCCAGACCGGATTTTAGCGGGGGGATGTCGCGCAGGCAGTCGCCTATGATGTGGTAGCTCTGCCAGCGTGCGCGCCAGTCTGCGCCATGACTCAGTGTTTCCAGAATGCGCACGGTTTCCTGATGATCCAGCTCGCCGTCGGCAAGCGCGGACAGCGTAGTGTCTTCAGTAGCGCGTTCGGTTCCACGCGCAGGCACTGCAGAATTTTGCATGTCGGTGCTCCTTACCATCTTGTATCTTTGCTCGTGCCCAAAATCGGGCGTAGGCGCGCTGCGATTGCCTCACGCGCGCGGAAAATTCTGGATCGTACCGTACCAATCGGGCAACCCATGATCTCGGCGATCTCTTCGTAGCTCATCCCTTCCATCTCGCGCAGCGAAATTGCTGTACGCAAATCCTCCGGCAAATCCGCCATCGCTGCATTCACCACTTGGGCAACCTCTTTGGAGAGAAGTTCGTTCTCTGGCGTATTGAGATCACGCAAGCCGTCGGCATCTTCAAACCCCTCTGCTTCTTCGGCATCGAACTCGGTGGTGGTGGGCGCACGGCGCCCGCGCGACACCAGATAGTTTTTCGCCGTGTTGATGCCAATCCGGTATAGCCATGTATAAAACGCAGACTCACCGCGAAACGACGGCAGGGCGCGATAGGCCTTGATGAACGCCTCTTGCGAGATGTCCTCCACTTCCGCCGCATCGCGCACAAAGCGCGACAGCAGCCGCGCCAGACGCCGCTCGTATTTAATCACCAGCAAATCGAAAGCGCGCTTGTCACCGCGCTGCACCCGCTCCACCAGCAGCTGATCGACGTCGCGATCACTCATCGTGAGTCTTCATCCCTGATTCCTGTTGTATGGCCGTAGTATACCTGCGGCTTAGGCAATGCTGCACCGGCACGCCTCATGCGCGGTACAGACAGCAGGATGCGCAGCGAAGTTCCGTCGCGACGCCCGCTAATGGGTATTCAGCCGCATAGCGCTCTGCTATTCTTGCCACACCCCAATTCCCGCAGGTCATCATGGAGCGCACCGACGTACTGATCATCGGCAGTGGTCTGGCCGCACTGACTACCGCACTGCATCTGGCGCAGCAGCGCCGCGTTACCCTGCTGACCAAAAAAACCCTGCACGATTCCGCCAGCGTCTGGGCGCAGGGCGGCATCGCTGCAGTGCTCGCCGACAATGACTCGATCGGGGCGCATGTCCGCGACACGCTGGTGGCGGGAGCGGGACTGTGCAACGAACACACCGTGCGCTTCGTGGTGGAGAACGGCCATGCAGCGGTGCAGTGGCTGGTGGAAATGGGTGTGCCGTTTACCGCCGATGCGGCCAGCTCGACCGGGTTTCACCTCACCCGCGAAGGCGGCCACAGTACGCGCCGTATCATCCATGCCGCCGATGCCACCGGTCGGGCGGTACAAAAAACCCTGTGCGCACAAATCCGCGATAACCCCAATATCACCCTGCTCGAACACCACATCGCCATTGATTTGATCACCGGCGACAAACTCGGGCATGACGACCACACCTGCTATGGAGTGTACGCACTGGACAAGGTCAGCGGTCTGGTCAGGACCTTCGCCGCCGGCCATACCGTGCTGGCGACCGGCGGCGCGGGCAAGGTTTACCTGTACACCACCAATCCCGATGTCGCCACCGGCGACGGCATTGCCATGGGCTGGCGCGCGGGGTGCCGGGTGGCGAATATGGAGTTCATCCAGTTCCACCCCACCTGCCTGTATCACCCGCATGCCAAATCCTTCCTGATTACCGAGGCGGTACGCGGCGAGGGTGGGCAACTCAAGCTGCCGGACGGCACGCGCTTCATGTCCGCGCATGACCCGCGTGCCGAGCTGGCGCCGCGCGACATCGTGGCACGGGCGATCGACTTCGAAATGAAGAAACGCGGCCTCGACAGCGTCTATCTGGATATTTCGCACAAACCGGCAGAATTCATCCTCGACCACTTCCCGACCATTTACGAGCGCTGTCGCGCACTGGGCATCGACATCACGCGCGAGCCGATCCCGGTGGTGCCCGCTGCGCACTACACTTGCGGCGGGATAGTCACCGATCTGGCGGCGCGCACCGATCTCACCGGGCTTTATGCGGTGGGCGAGGTCGCCTGCACCGGACTGCATGGCGCCAATCGGCTGGCCAGCAACTCGCTGCTCGAGTGCCTGGTATTTGGCCGTGCCGCCGCTGAGGACATTCTGGCGAGAGCTGGCGCGCCGCTGTCCAGCATCCCGGAATGGGACGCAAGCCGGGTCACCGACGCCGACGAAGAAATCGTGCTCTCCCACAACTGGGACGAGCTGCGCCGTTTCATGTGGGATTATGTCGGCATCGTGCGCACCAATAAACGCCTGGCACGCGCTGCCAGCCGAATCCGCCTGCTCAATGAAGAGATCAACGAGTATTACCGCAACTTCCGCGTCAGCAATGATCTGATCGAATTACGCAATCTGGTGCTTACTGCCGATCTCATCGTGCGCTCTGCCCAGTTGCGGCGCGAATCGCGCGGGCTGCACTTCAGCCGCGACTACCCCGACATGCTGCCGGTCACCGGCAATACCGTGCTCAACCCGCGACCGGGACGGGTGTGTCCGGGGGCGTGCGATCCGGACGTTTTATAAATTCGCGTGATGATCGCGCAGCGGTTTGCGAGTCGGGCGGCAAGCTGCACAACACTATGCAACATCCGGGTCAGCACCCCACTTCAGACTGACGCGCAGGCGGCGGAAATCGTCACCTGCCAGACTGTCCGGCAACAGCGTCAATGCCACCGTGTCGCCATTCTCCAGTCGCAAACGCAATACCGTCAGCGCGGGGGTCACAAAGGCATCCAGCAAACGTGCTGTCTGCCAGGCGTCATCGCGTCGCAGGCGAAACGTGCCGTCATGGTCCAGCTCCAGCCCGGTAAAGTGCCTGCGTGATTGCTGCACCACGCTGCAAGCGAGGCTTGCCGCCAGCACCGTGATGCCCGCCACGCGCATCCACCCCGCCGGCAATGCCCACCACACAGCCAGCCCCGCCATGCCATGCATGGCAATCAGCACCGCCATCAGGCGGCGCGATGAATGCACGGCAATGCGTAAAGGCGGCAAGTTCATGGCGATGATTGTAGAATAAGCGTATTCGGATTCCCATTTCATTGCACACCATGACCCAGAACATCCTCGACACCCTGCAAAGCGGCGCAGTATTCGCCGACCTCGCGCCGCTCGGCCTGATTGCCTTCAGCGGCGAGGACACCGCCACCTACCTGCAAGGCCAGCTCACCAACGACGTGCGCAAGCTCGCCGCCGGCGCAGCGCAATACAGCGGCTTTTGCTCGCCCAAGGGGCGGCTGCTGGCCAGCTTCCTGCTGTGGAACAAGGACGGCGCGACCTATATGCAGCTCGCCGGCGAATTGCAGGAAGCCATCCAGAAGCGCCTGTCCATGTTCATCCTGCGCTCCAGGGTCAAGGCCCGCGATGCGCGCGCCGAGGCAGTACGCATCGGCGTGGCGGGCCACCGCGCCGCCCAGTTGATCGAAGCCACGCTGGGCGCGCTGCCGCCAACCGACATGAGCGTGGCGCACACGCGGGCGGGCAGCGTGATCCGCCTGGCGGCCGAGCGCTACCAGATTGTCACCCCACCCGAATCTGCCGCTACGCTCAATGAGGCCTTGAGCCACGACGCCAGCCGGATCGATTATCCCGCCTGGCAGTGGCTGGAAATCCGCGCCGGCATCCCCACCATCCTGCCCGCCACGCAGGAGCAATTCGTCCCGCAGATGGTCAACTTCGACCTCACCGACAGCGTAAACTTCCAGAAAGGCTGCTACACCGGCCAGGAAATCGTCGCCCGCACCCAATACCTGGGCAAGCTCAAGCGCCGCATGTATCTGGTGCATAGCGACAGCCCCGCTTCCCCTGGCGATGAGCTCTACAGCGCCGACATGGAAGGCCAGGCCAGCGGCATGATCGTCAACGCCCAACCCGCCCCCAACGGCGGCTGGGACGCGCTGGCGGTGATCCAGATCAGCAGTGCCGACGCCCACCCCATTCACCTCAGGTCGCTGGACGGCGCGCGTCTGGCAATCGAACCCCTGCCCTACGCACTGGCTTGAGTACCCACTACTATATCTACTACCGGGTGGCCGACGACGACACGGAGACCGAAACCCGGATACGCGCCATGCAGGCGCGCCTCGCCTGCCGCAGCGGCGTCAGCGGCCACCTGCTGAAACGCCGCGACGATCCGCATACCTGGATGGAAATCTACGAAAATGTGGCGGATAGTATCGACTTTGAACAGCAACTCGCCCGCGCCGTGTCCGAATTCGATGTGGACATGTTTTTAGCCGACGCTGGGCGGCGCGTGATCGAGTGCTTTGTCGGAGATGTCGCGCCGCACCCCACATCATCATGCAAGGCAAACTGACCCGTAATTTTTATCAACCACTGACAAACAGGAAATCAAATTGGCCCAACCCAACTATCAATACGAAAAGCGTCAAAAAGAACTCGCCAAGAAAAAAAAGAAAGAGGACAAGCTGAGGGAAAAGGCGCAGAAAAATGAAGCGCCGGCGGCAGGCGGCACGGCGGATGCGCCTGCAGATAGCGGTCCAGGAAATACCGAATAAGTACCGCGTAATCATCAGCCCCGGCTTAGTGCAGTCGTTTATCATCAGGTCATGCATTTGACCTTGCTGGTTCCTTGAAGGAGGAGAACATGCTGCAGACCATCGAAGTGGAAATTGGCGCCACCGGATATATGCACCCGCTGAACCATCCTAAAATTACCTGCGGGTCGTGCCTTTGACGCTGCTGAACCCGCCTGTTGATGAAGCGCTGCAGCTGGCAGAACCCGCTCTCTACAGGCGGGCACTGTTACTTCCCATCGTCGTTCCGGTATTAACAGGCCTGGTTTTCATTGTTGCGGGCTATATTGACCCTAACGTCAAATATCATTCTGCACCTGGTATATACGCCTCGTTGGGTATAGTCAGCTTTTTACTTGGTTCTTTGATGCTTGACAATTAACGGGGTCGTACTCGAATGTTGCCACCTCATTAAAACATTTGTCCGCATTCCCCCTGGCCCTACACACGACAAAACCCACCCAATACACCGGTGTTTTTACCCATGCGACTGCCAGAACTGCGCGGGGGTGATGATGGGATATTCATTTCCCAAAGCGAGTAGTGCTTTGTCCCCGGTCAGCAGGTAATCAGCCTGGGCGGCTCGCCAGGTATTCAGGACGGGCTGATCCATCGGGTCGGTCAGACGCGCTTCCATGCTGCTATCGGGTTCGACGAGGTCTGCCTGAAAGGCGAGAATATCGACCAAGTCGGCCATTTCCTGGGCATTCAGACCATGCCGGTGGGTCAGTTTGGGCAGCACGCGCGCCAGCTCATTGAGAATGCAATGACTGAGCACGACTTCGAGTGAGCCATGCTGCCATGCGGCTACAATCCTGCCCGGCAGGCTTTGCGGGTAGGCCAGGCCTGACAGCAGGACGTTGGTATCGAGTACAACGCGCACTTATGTTCACTCGCGGCGCGTAGCCTGCACGGCGGCTCCAATTTCTGCCATGCCCTGTTCTTCTGGCACGGCGGCGAACCCCGCAGCCAAACGCGCACTTAAATCATCAAAGCGGTTTTGCATGCGGCGAATGCGCGCAAACAGCCGCGCATCGACCAGGGCGGCGACAGGCTTGCCGTCCTTGTTGATGAGAATGCTATCGTTACGGTACTGCACTTGGTTGAGCATATCGCCCAGGTTCTGACGGAATGCGACTGCACTGGTTTCGGTAATCATGGCTGTTCTCCATTATGATCATAATGGTCATTATAGTCAGAATGCTGCGCGAAAACCAACAAAAACAATGCACCAAAAAACATCTAATGAAGTTAGATTCTGCCTCTGATGTTGAACCAGCCTGGATCAGGGTGAACCGCCCGAGCGGATGATGGCCTGCTATTTGCAGGCTGACCAACTGACTGTTCACCCGCTGCAAAAACCACAGGTATCCCGAATGAGCACAGTTTTTTTCACCGTTCCAAGCTGCGTGACCTGGAATTTAAAAACCGGATTTCTGTCTCGCTCATCCGTAGGTGGCGCGGCGCCGGTGATGGTCGAGGCAACTGCGGTCACGCCGGAAGGCCGGATTTCTGCTGGAGAGATGCGGCTGTGGTCGGAGCAACATAGGCGGGCACTGGCACCCATCCCCCAATTCATCAAGGAACATGGTACCGGCCATCGAGCTTGCGCACCGGCTCAAAGCCATCGGCATTGATCTGCTCGACTGTTCCACCGGCGGTATGATCCTTATGCCGGAATCTCAGGAATGCAGGTTGTCGCTCACCCGGCGATTCACCTGCACCAGACTGTCCAGCGCGCCTTTCACCGCTGACCGGGCCAGATGCACATCCGGGCTGTGCTGCGCCAGCGCCTGACGCGCGCTGGCGATGGACGCACCCACGTCCACCACCGGCAGGTACACGATATGCGTTGTAATCACATGCCTTTCCTGGCCTATCTTGCCCAGCTTGCCTGTTCCCGGCTGCGCGTTGGCAGCCGGTGTCGCGATATACGTTTCACGGTCGTCAATACTGATACGCAACGGCAACAGCTGGCGTTGGGCCTTTGCACTGGCTGTGTCCGATGTTGCCCGCGGCATCATGTCGCGCAGGGTTTGGTCGCGCCGCGCACTGGCTGCCAATGCATGGCGGGCTGCGGCCAGATTGTTGGCATCCAGCGCGCGTTGGGCGCTATTCAGATTCGCTATCAGTTGCTGCCCCAATGCTTTTGCACGGTCATAATCGGGGTGCATGTCCCAGCCACCCAGCGCGGGCGCATGGCTTGCTGTTTCGGTTGCAGGCGCAGCCAGTGCGATGTTTGCAGGGCCGATGAACGCGGCAACCAGCAATGCCGGAATCAATATATGTCGGGTTTTCATGAGAATCTCCTGAAGAAGCAGGCGAAACTGCCACCCGTTATTCCGCAGACTTCATGCCAGACTATAACTGATTGAAAAAACTGAAATCCAGGAAAGTTGCGACGTTCGCCACGGTGCTTTTCAGCCATTGGCATGATGTTCAGCGGGGCAAAACAGCCAACCGTATCGGTTACATTTTATCCTTGAAAAAGCAGGTTAACCACGTAAAGCATGGGGGAAAAACAGGAAGGCAAAATCCAAGCACCTCACCGGGCTTGATTTCTGCATTCATTGTATTCCCCGTGCTCTCCGTGACCGTGGTTAGTTCCGTTTTTTAGATTTATTGACGTGCACAGCGCAGGTTGGGCGGCAACGGGCTGCCGCTGATATTGCTGCGCCACGGGTTGATGTCCAGCCCGCCGCGCCGCGTGTAGCGGGCGTATACAGTGAGCTTGAGCGGTTTGCACTGGCGCAATACGTCCATGAAAATGCGCTCCACGCATTGTTCGTGAAATTCGTTGTGGGTGCGAAATCCAATCAGGTATTGCAGCAGCCCCGCCTGGTCAATCGGCGCACCTATATAGTGAATTTGCACGCTACCCCAGTCCGGCTGGCCGGTGACCAGACAGTTGGATTTGAGCAGGTTGGACACCAGCGTTTCCTCGACCGGCCCGGCGCCCTGCGTCGCACGCAGCAAGGCGGGGTTGGGCGCATAGCTGTCCACTTCGATATCCAGCCGGTCCAGCGACAGGCCCTTCAACTCTGCGAAGGCCACGCTCCCAAACGCGTCAGGCAGCGTCAGGCGCACCTGCACCGCTGCGCCCACGGCCGTCGACACATCGACCTTCAGGCGCGCCAACAGCGCTTCGGTATCCGCCAGCCGGGTCTGGTTATAGCTGTTCAGATACAGCTTGAACGACTTGGACTCGACGATATTGGGCGAATCGGCGGGGATAATGAAAGTTGCAATTGCGACCTGCGGCTTGCCGCGCAGGTTGAGCCATGAAACCTCGTAGGCGTTCCAGATATCCGCGCCGAAAAAAGGCAGCGTGCCGCTGATGCCGATCGCGTTGCGCTTGTCCTGACGGGGGATGGGAAACAATAGCGACGGGTCGTATTCAGCCTGGTAGCAGGCGGGTTTTCCCAGCAATGACTGTTCGGGAGTATTCATGCTCACGCCTCGCTCATCGGTACGCGCTGCGCCACAGCGCACAACAGCTCGTAGCTGATGGTGCCCGCAGCCGCGGCCACCTCCTCCACCGGCAGGCCTGCACCCCACAGCACCACCGGCGCACCGACCCCGGCGCCGGGGATGCCGGTCAGATCGGCGCACAGCATGTCCATGGAAACACGCCCGAGGGTATGCGTGCGCTGGCCATTCACCAGAACCGGCGTACCGGTACCCGCGTGGCGCGGGTAGCCGTCGGCATAGCCGCACGCCACCACGCCGACGCGCACGGGCCGATCAGCGATAAAACCGGCACCGTAGCCTACAGCCTCTCCGGGCGCCAGGGTTTGCACGGCAATAATGCGGCTCGATAACGTCATCGCGGGCTGCAGATCGAGCGCATGCGCGTCTTCCTCGACAAACGGCGACGCACCATACAGCATGATGCCGGGGCGCACCCAATCGCGGCGGGTAGTGCGGTAACGCAGCAGCGCAGCGGAGTTGGCGAGGCTCACGGGGTGATGCAGATTGGCAAACACAGCCTGGATAATCTCAAGCTGGCCGCTCACGCCGGCCGCCTCATCCGCCGTGGCGAAATGGCTCATCAGGGTAACTTCACCGACGTTGGGACTGGCAGTAATCCGCGCCAAGGCAGCGTGAAAATCCCGTGGCCTAAACCCCAGCCGGTTCATGCCGCTGTTCAGCTTGAGAAATACCGGTAACGGGCTGGCAGGCCGGGCGCGTTCCAGCATGGCGATTTGTTCGGCGTGATGGACGACCAGGGTGACGCGCTGTGCCATGCACTCGGCCAGCTCGGTCACGTCGAACATGCCCTCCAGCAGCAGGATGGGCTTGTCCCAGCCCAGATCGCGCAGGCTGACGGCTTCTTCCAGTGACAACACGGCAAACCCATCCGCATTCCACAATGCCTGTGCCACCCGGCGCAGGCCGTGGCCGTAGCCGTTGGCCTTGACCACCGCCATGATGCGCGCGCCCCTTGCATGGCGGCGCGCCACGGCCAGATTGTTTTGCAGTGCGGCGGGATGGATACGTGCGATAAGCGGGCGCGACATTGGATACAGCTTAGTAGTTGCCGCCGCCGCTGGCGTAGTTCTCGAAGCGGGTATGCTCGCCCAGGAAGGTCAGGCGTACGGTACCGATGGGGCCGTTACGCTGCTTGCCGATAATGATCTCGGCGCTGCCCTTGTCCTGACTGTCTGGGTTGTAGACTTCGTCGCGATAGATGAACAGGATCACATCGGCATCCTGCTCGATGGCGCCGGATTCGCGCAGGTCGGACATCACCGGGCGCTTGTTGGGACGCTGCTCCAGCGAGCGGTTGAGCTGGGACAGCGCGATCACCGGCACCTGCAGCTCTTTCGCCAGCGCCTTGAGCGAACGCGAGATTTCGGAAATCTCGGTGGCACGGTTTTCGCCGCTGCTGACGCTGGACATCAGCTGCAGGTAATCAATGATGATCAGTCCGAGCTTGCCGCACTGACGGTGCAGGCGACGCGCACGGGCGCGCAGTTCGAGGGCGTTCAACGCGGGCGTTTCATCGATAAAAATCGGCGCATCGTTGAGTTTGCCCACCGCGTAGGTGAGTTTTTGCCAGTCGTCGTCCTGCAACCGCCCGGTGCGGATCTTGTGCTGGTCGAGGCGGCCGATGGAACCCAGCATACGCATTACCAGTTGCGCCCCGCCCATTTCCATGGAGAAAATGGCCACTGGCAGGCCGCTGTCAATCGCCACATTCTCGCCCATGTTGATCGAGAACGCGGTCTTGCCCATGGACGGCCGTCCGGCCACGATAATCAGGTCGCCGGGTTGCAGGCCCGCCGTTTTCTGATCCAGGTCGGCAAAGCCGGTTGGTATCCCGGTGACATCGCTCTGGTTGTCGCGGCTGAACAGCTCGTCGATGCGCTCCACCACCTCGGTGAGCAAGGGCTTGATTTCGAGAAAACCCTGCTGGCTGCGTGCGCCGGCCTCGGCGATGTCGAACACCTTGGCCTCGGCCTGGTCGAGCAAATCATTGGCCGAGCGCCCGGCCGGATTGTAGGCGGATTCGGCAATGTCCGTACCCACCTCCACCAGTTTGCGCATTACCCCGCGCTCGCGCACGATCTCGGCGTAGCGGCGGATATTGGCGGCAGACGGCGTGTTCTGCGCCAGCGCGACCAGATAGGCGAGCCCGCCCACATTGGAGAGCTCGCCGTGATTTTCCAGCAACTCGGCTACGGTCACCACGTCGGCAGGCTTGCCCTGCTCAATCAGCTTGGTGATCATGCGGTAGATGAGCTTGTGGTCGTGACGGTAAAAATCGTTCTGGTTAATCACGTCGGCAATGCGATCCCAGGCGTGGTTTTCCAGCAGCAGACCGCCCAGCACCGATTGCTCCGCCTCAACGGAATGCGGCGGCATCTTGAGCGCAGCGAGTTCAGGGTCGGCAGTGTGCTGGAATGTAGCCATATTGGGGAATTGAGCCTGCGTTGTGAGCGCTATTTTAACCCGTCAATGATGCGGAAGTAACGACAAAGCATAAAAGCATTTTTGCACGGAGAACACGCGAGCAGCGAGCGAAAAGCACCTTTGGGACACCATGCATAAGGCGCTTTTTGCGATCCGTCTCCGGGTCCTCTGTGGCCACGATTGTTTGTCACAATAAAAAAGGGGCTGTCGTCAGCCCCTTCTTCATGCGGTTGTGAAACCGCCTTAGTGTTCGCCCAGCACCGAAACGGTAATCTCGGCGAGCACGTCAGCGTGCAGCGCGATGGTAATGGGGAAATCGCCGATGGCCTTGAGCGGACCGGTCGGCATACGCACTTCTGCCTTGACAACTTCAAAGCCTTGCGCATTGAGTGCGTCAGCGATGTCACCGTTGGTCACGGAACCGAACAGGCGGCCATCCATACCGGCTTTTTGCGAAATCTGCAGCATGAAACCAGCCAGTTTTTCGGCGCGGGCCTGCGCAGCAGTCAATGCCGCAGCATGGGCTTTTTCCAGTTCGGCGCGCTTTTCCTCAAAATGCTTGAGATTGGCGGCAGTGGCGCGCTTGGCCTTGCCTTGCGGGATCAGGAAGTTGCGTGCATAACCATCCCTGACCTTGACCACATCGCCCAGGGTGCCCAGGTTGACCACTTTTTCCATCAGAATAATTTGCATGGCGGTCTCCTTAATGCAGGTCGGTGTAAGGCATCAGCGCCAGGAAGCGGGCGCGCTTGATGGCAGTGGACAGCTGACGCTGATAACGGGTTTTGGTACCGGTGATGCGTGCCGGGATGATTTTGCCGTTTTCAGCGACAAAATCTTTCAGGATTTCCACGTCTTTGTAGTCGACCCACTTGATACCTTCAACGGTAAAACGGCAGAACTTGCGACGCTTGAACAGCTGGCGGGAACCTTCCCGGCGCTTGGTGTTTTTGCTATTGGTTGGACGAGGCATGATGCACTCCTATCTAAACTGTTTTTAAGCTGCAAATATGCAGCACGATCTGATAACTCTGCTGACTTTTCCGGGCCAGGAAACCTTCCACGCTGATGCGGCTGCCGCTGGGCAGTGCGCTGATACGTTGCGCCATCTCCCCGATTGCCACCGCCGCCATCTCCACATTTACCCGGCGCGCTGCGCCTGCTTCAATCTGCTGCGATTCATGGCGGATGCGCAAGCCCACAAGGGGCACCCCAGCCGGGGTATAACGCAGCGCTTCGAGTTCAGCAACAACGCCGGTAAGCGTCAGCCGGTTAGTGTCCAAGCAGTCAGGCGGCCGATGCTTCCGGAGCGGCCTGCGCGGGTCTGGCTTCGGCTGGCTGGGTCAGGGAGCGCGACTTCTCTTCCTTCATCATCGGCGAAGGGGCCGTCACCGCCTCATCCATCCGCACCGTCAAATGGCGCAACACAGCGTCGTTGAACTTGAAGCCGTGCTCAAGCTCGTCCAGCGTTTCCTGGTCGCACTCGATGTTCATCAGCACGTAGTGGGCTTTGTGGACTTTCTGGATCGGGTAAGCCATCTGACGACGGCCCCAGTCTTCCAGACGATGGATAAGCCCATTGCGCGCCGCAATCTGGCCGCGATAGCGCTCGATCATCGCGGGCACCTGCTCGCTCTGATCCGGGTGCACGATAAATACGATTTCATAATGACGCATGCAAACTCCTTCTGGGTTGAGCCCCCCGTGCGTTGGCGGTGGGGCAAGGGAAACCGCGCATTGTACTGGTTATTCACGCGTTTTTCAACGCTGCACCAATCCACCCAGGAGCCAGCAAGGGCTTGGGTGATACAGATGTCGACAGCAATCTTGAAGCCGGCCCTGAACTGAGGCCGGTTGGCCATAGTGGAGTCCAGGGAGTCAGGCAGCGTGTCGATTTGCATAATACCGTTGCGTGAATGCAGCAGGTGACAGATAGCCCAGGCGCGCCTGTTTCCGCTGCCAAGTGTACAAGATCGATGTGCTCGGTGATCCCCTAGAACTGCCTTCGTCGAGCGCAATGCCTTGACGCCCACACCAGGGAATTGCCGACCACTGGGCAAGCGCTTGCCCGCAAACAATTTACGGACAGGCCCTAGCCCCCCAGCCAGTTCTCCGCCCCTTCCAAATCCTCGAAAACCTGAATCTGCGCATCTACAAACATGCGTGTGACCCACGCGCTCCAGATCATCCACTGACTCT
This sequence comes from Sulfuriferula plumbiphila, assembly GCF_009938015.1. Classification (NCBI taxonomy): domain Bacteria; kingdom Pseudomonadati; phylum Pseudomonadota; class Betaproteobacteria; order Nitrosomonadales; family Sulfuricellaceae; genus Sulfuriferula; species Sulfuriferula plumbiphila. The sequence goes on from NZ_AP021884.1 coordinate 2,715,328, forward strand.
GGGCCACGACTGCAACGCGGGCAAAATCAGCCGCGTGGGCGCGACCGAAACTGATTTCTTCCCACGCCACATCCACGGTAAATTTGAGCATGTCGCGCAAATCCAGCAGCAGATTGACCTGCCCCTCGAACTTCAGGCCATACAGGATAGTTTGTTCAAATTCGCGGTAATCCGCCAGGGTGAATTCGCCCAGTACAGCTGCGCGGATAGTATTGCCGGTGATGGAGATATTGATCATGGTATGCCCGTTGTCGTTGTTGGTAGCTACGGGCTAACTATAAGTGAGTTGCGCGCGCCAGGCAAAAAAGCGGGCGTCCGAAGACGCCCGAAATACCGCATGGAGGATGAAGATGAAACATGCATTAACTCGTGAAAATACATGCTCCGATCAACCTATAGCAAATCCGGTGCCAGATTATTTACGCATAAATAACAAATACTTATTAAAAACAAGCCACAACGCATGCGCATCAAAACCGTGCATCCAGGTAGCTCACTCGCTCAGATGCGGTGCAATCTCGCGCCGAATGAATTCATGGAAGTGCACCATGCCGTCTTCCATGGGCGATTGGTACGGTCCTGCCTCGTCGCGCCCCTGGCGGTAGAGTTCGCGCCGCCCCTGGTGCATGCGGCGGCAAATTTCGTCGTCTTCCAGCGCTGTCTCGTTATAGGCGGCCTGTTCGGCCTCGACGAATTCACGTTCGAACAGGGCAATATCTTCAGGGTAATAAAACTCCACCACATTGCGACAAGATTCGATGCCGGTAGGGATAATCGTGCTGATGACCAGTACGTGCGGGTACCACTCCACCATGATGTTGGGGTAATAGGTGAGCCAGATCGCTCCCTGGCGGGGTGCCCGGCCTGCATTGTATTGCAGCACCTGCGCCTGCCATTTTTGATACACCGGGGTGCCTGGCTTGCCCAGGCCGCGCGCCACCCCCACGGTCTGCACGCTATACCAGTCGCCATATTCCCATTTGAGGTCGGCGCAAGTGACGAAGTTGCCCAGGCCCGGGTGGAATGGTTCGACGTGGTAATCCTCCAGATAAACTTCGATGAAGGTTTTCCAGTTGAAGTCGTAATCTTCGACCACCACGCGGTCGAGCATATAGCCGTCAAAATCCAGATCTTGCAGCACGCCCAGCTTGGCCAGGTCCTGCGCCACATCACGTTGGCCGTTGAACAGCAGACCGTTCCAGTTTTGCAGGGCGGTCTTGCCCAGATTAAGACAGGGATTGGCGGGGAAGTGCGGCGCACCGAGCAGACGGCCTTCCATGTCATAGGTCCAGCGGTGCAGCGGGCAAACGATGTTTTTGCTGTGGCCATGCCCCTCGTACATCATGGCCTGGCGGTGGCGGCAGATATTGGAGAGCAGCTCCACGCCATTGGCGTTGCGCACCAGCATGGCAGCGCTGTGGGTGGTTTCCAGTACGTGATAGTCACCCACATTAGGTACCATCAGGGTATGGCCGACATAGCCTGGCGCGCGGGCGAACAGATACTTTTGCTCAAGCGCATAAAGGTTGGCGTCGAAATACCAGCTGATCGGCAGCTGGGGAGAGGTGTTGGTCAACGCAGCGCTGACAGCCAAATCGGACATATAGGATTCAGAATACCCTGGACAAGGCCCCTGGACACGGATTATCAAGCCGGCTGAGCGCCGCTTTAACTCCCTGTAACGCAAATGAAAACAAAGCCCGGAATTATCGCCAATAATAGCTTTGAGCGCAATAATTCGGTAAGATTTCTGCCTTTGCCTATTCTCCACTGCAATGACACGCAAGACCCCAGCCCAGCCACAGAGCTTCGAAACCGCCATGGCGGAGCTAGAGCGCATCGTCGCCGACATGGAATCCGGCCAGCTGCCTCTGGAGCAATCACTTGCCGCCTATCAGCGCGGAGCCGAACTGCTGCAATTCTGCCAGCAGGCGCTCGCTGCCGCGCAACAACAGGTGCAGGTACTGGAAAACGGCGTATTAAAGACCTTCTCTCCCACGGATGGCAATGATGAATCCTGATTTTCTTGCCTGGTCGGGCAACCTGCAGGTGCGCATCGAGACGGCATTGGAGCACCTGCTGCCTGACCCCCGGCATGCCCCGCAAACCCTGCACGCAGCGATGCGCCATGCTGCCCTGGGCGGCGGCAAGCGCGTGCGCCCGCTGCTGGCGTTTGCCGCTGGCGAGGTGGCGGGTGCTGATCCTGCGCGGGTGGAAATCGCCGCCTGTGCGGTGGAACTGATCCACGCCTATTCGCTGGTGCACGACGACATGCCGTGCATGGACAACGACATGCTGCGCCGCGGCAAGCCCACCTGCCATGTCGAATACGGCGAAGCCACTGCGCTGCTGGCGGGCGACGGCCTGCACAGCCTGGCGTTCGAGCTTCTTTCCGGGCATACGCTGTCCGATACCCCGGAGCGTCAGCTGGATATGGTGAAACTGCTGGCCAGTGCCGCCGGGTCACGCGGTATGGCGGGCGGTCAGGCGATTGATCTGGCCAGCGTGGGGCAGACGCTCACCCTGCCCGAGCTGGAATTCATGCATATCCACAAGACTGGCGCACTGATTCGCGCCGCGGTGCTGCTGGGCGCTTACTGCGGCGCCGCGCTGGACAACACGACATTGGCCAGACTCGATCGTTACGCCAAATGCGTCGGCCTCGCGTTTCAGGTAGTGGACGACATCCTCGACGCCGAGGCACCCACCGCCACGCTGGGCAAAACCGCGGGCAAGGACGCACAGCACAATAAACCCACTTATGTGACCCTGATGGGCAGCACGCGCGCCAAGGCGTTCGCCGCCGAATTGCACCGTGATGCCCTGGACGCGCTGGCCGGATTCGACTCGGCGCAACGCCTGCGCGAGCTGGCTGATTTCATTGTGCAGAGACAATTTTGAGCACCCCTTATCCGCTGCTGGATCGTGTCGCCGTACCTGCCGATCTGCGTGAACTGAGCCGCGCGCAACTGGAAACGCTGGCCGCGGAATTGCGTGTCTTCATCCTGCACAGCGTGGCGCAAACCGGCGGTCATCTCGCCTCCAACCTGGGTGCGGTGGAACTTACAATCGCCCTGCATTACGTGTTCAACACACCGGACGACCGGCTGGTATGGGACGTCGGCCACCAGAGCTACGCGCACAAAATTCTTACCGGTCGCCGCGAAGCCATGACCGGGTTGCGCAAAACCAGGGGTATTGCCGGTTTCCCAAAACGCGACGAGAGCCCGTTTGACACCTTCGGCACCGGCCATTCCAGCACCTCGATTTCTGCCGCGCTGGGCATGGCGGTAGCAGCCAAGCGGGCCGGGCTGGAGCGCCGTTCGGTCGCCATTATCGGCGATGGCGCAATGACCGCCGGCATGGCATTCGAGGCACTCAACAACGCGGGGGACATTGACGCCAATCTATTGGTCGTATTGAACGACAACGACATGTCGATCTCGCCCAACGTCGGCGCGCTGAACAATTATCTGGCCAGACTCATGTCCGGGCGCTTTTATGCCGCCGCGCGGCGCGCCGGCGAAAAAGTGCTGGGCAAGGTGCCACCCATGCTGGAACTGGCGCGCCGCACCGAGGAACACGTGAAGGGCATGGTCACGCCCGGCACCCTGTTCGAGGAATTCGGTTTTAACTATATCGGCCCAATAGACGGACACGACCTCGGCGTGCTGGTGGATACGCTCACCAACATCCGTCGCCTGCACGGTCCGCAGTTCCTGCATATCGTCACCCGGAAAGGCAAAGGCTATCCGCCGGCCGAAGACAACCCCTGCCTGTATCACGGCGTCAGCCACTTTGATCCGGACACCGGTATTGTCGAAACAGCCGCTGCCAGGCCAACTTACACCCAGGTATTCGGCGACTGGCTGTGCGACATGGCGGCTGCCGAGCCGCGCCTGATCGGCATTACTCCCGCCATGCGCGAAGGCTCCGGGCTGGTGCGCTTCTCCGAGGAATACCCCGACCGCTATTTCGACGTCGGCATTGCCGAACAACACGCACTGACCTTCGCCGCCGGCCTCGCCTGCGACGGCTACCGGCCGGTCGTGGCGATCTACTCCACCTTTTTGCAGCGCGCCTACGACCAGCTCATCCACGACATCGCCCTGCAAAACCTGCCGGTAGTACTGGCGATAGACCGCGCCGGGCTGGTGGGTGCGGATGGCCCCACTCATGCCGGCAGCTTCGATTTGAGCTACCTGCGCTGCGTCCCCAACCTGACGCTGATGGCGCCCTCGGACGAAAACGAATGCCGCCAGATGCTGTATACCGCAATGACGCTGGACGGTCCCGCTGCCGTGCGCTACCCGCGCGGCAGCGGGCCAGGCGCCGCGATTGAATCCGCCATGCATGCGCTGCCGGTCGGCAAAGGCATGCTGCGCCGTCACGGCCAGCGCGTTGCGTTGCTGGCGTTCGGCAGCATGGTCGCCCCGGCACTGGCTGCCGCCGCCAGGCTCGACGCCAGCGTGGCCGACATGCGCTTTGTCAAGCCGCTGGACGAAGCGCTGGTGCAACAGCTGGCACAAACGCACGAATGGCTGGTCACACTGGAAGAAAATGCGGTAATGGGCGGCGCCGGCAGCGCGGTGAGCGAGTGCCTGCAGCGCCTGGGCCTGCAGCCGCGCGTGCTGCAGATGGGCCTGCCGGACACATTTATCGATCACGGCGACCATGCCACCATGCTGAAAGATTGCGGGCTGGATGCGAACGGAATTGAAGCCGCGATCCGCCGGCATTTACCCGAGTAGTTTACTCAACTATTGAGCTGGTTTATACTTTGTCCAGATTAGCTCACCACAGGAAAAACATCATGAACGACTGCTGCGAAGTTGCCGCCATGCCCGATGTGCAGAACTACGCGGATACCCGCCAGATCGCCATCAACAAAGTCGGCATCAAATCCATCCGCCACCCGGTCAGGGTCGCCGACAAAAGCGGCGGCGTGCAGCACACCGTGGCCAGCTTCAGCATGTACGTACATCTGCCACACAATTTCAAAGGCACGCACATGTCGCGCTTTGTCGAGATACTGAACACGCGCGAGCGCGAAATCTCGGTGGAAAACTTCGAGACCATGATGCGCCAGATGGTCGAACGCCTGGAAGCCGAATCCGGCTACATCGAGATGAACTTCCCCTACTTTATCAACAAGACCGCCCCGGTATCCGGCGTGCAAAGCCTGATGGACTATGATGTAACCTTCATCGGCGCCATCGAAAATGGGCGTTACACCCACACCACCAAAATAGCGGTACCAGTGACCAGCCTGTGCCCTTGCTCGAAAAAGATTTCCGACTATGGCGCGCACAACCAGCGCTCGCACGTCACCGTCAGCGCGCGCACCAACGACTTCCTGTGGATCGAAGACCTCGTGCGCATGGTGGAAGATCAGGCCTCGTGCGAGCTATACGGCCTGCTCAAACGCCCCGATGAAAAATACGTCACCGAACGTGCCTACGACAACCCCAAGTTCGTCGAAGACATGGTGCGCGACGTCGCTGCTGCGCTGGAAAAAGAAGCCAAGATAGACGCCTATGTGGTGGAATCGGAAAATTTCGAGTCCATCCACAACCACTCGGCTTACGCGCTGATCGAACATGACAAGGTGCGCCCGGCTTAAACCCGCGACGCAAGGACTCGCAATTCCGGTGCAGGCTAACTTGGCGCAGCCAGGTTAAGCGCGCAGCGCGGCCGCAGCCAAAATTTCGAGTCCATCCACAACCACCCTGCTTACGCGCTGGTCGAACGCGACAAGACCCGGCAATTCCGACAAGCTCTCAGTCGGTGTAATCATCCACCATGATCTTGGGTGCCCGGTCCAGCTGGTAGAGCACCACGATCAGCAGCACGGTCGCCGCCAGCATGAAATGCGGACCGAACAGCCAGAATACCAGCGGCACGATGAAATAGTAGGCGCGCATCCCGATGCTGTAAAAACGCCCGGCGCGGTTCAGGTGCGTGGCGACATGCGCTGGCGAAATGACCTTGTGCTTGAGCGTTAGCGGCACGTTGATCATGAAACCGACGTGATTAAAGATGCGGATGGACATGGAAAAACTGAAAAACGCGATGAACAGATCAAGCAGCAGAAACAGCAGCTTGGTCAACCACAGCTCAGCGTAGATAGAACCGAGCGGGTTTAAGGCATGCCACGTACCTTGCATTTGATTGCTTTGCCCGCTCAAGGTCAGCACACCAATAATCAGCAGCACAGCAGTTGAAGCGAGAAAAGTCGCAGCCATGGTTGAATTGCGCAAGGTCTGCACAGCCAGAATGCCATTCTCGCGTTCCATGATGGTCTCTACCCAGGCGGTACGCGCGATCACATTGACTGCCTGCACGGTATAGGCTGGGGTTTTTTTGATCTTGATACGCAAAAAAGCATGGTAAGCAATTACCAGCGCCACACTGATCGAAAAACTCACGACGTCATTGCTATAAGCGGCAAACAGATGGTTCATAAAGCTAAATTTCCTAAACGTAAATAGTGCGGGGGTGAAAAGATCAGGGCTTGGCAAGCTGCGCGCGTCTTGTCCAGTATTCGGCAGCCTTGGGGTCAGCGGCGACGCCATCGAGCCCCTTGGCGTAAATGTGCGCCAGGCTCTTCATCGCCATTACATGGCCATTGTCGGCAGCTTTTTTGAACCAGTCCAGCGCCTTGGCATTATCCTGCGGCTCGCCGTGGCCGCTTTCGTAGCGCGTAGCCAGCCGGTATTGGCTCTCCGCATCGCCGTCTTGTGCCAGTTTGTGGATGTCTGCAGGATGTTGATGAAACAACTCCGCCACCTTGTAGCGGGCGTTTTCCATGAACTGCAGGAACTCCGCTGCTGAACCAAAGCCCTGCGACGCCGACCTGGCCAGCAGGTTACCCGCCAGCGCCTGCTCGCGCGCATTGGAATCGCGCAGCTTGTATATTTTTCCCAGCAGGAATTGTGCTTCGCTGTTGCCCTCGATCGCTGCGCGTTGTAGCCAGTATTCGGCCTTTTCCGGATTTTTTTCCACGCCTGCACCGGCCAGATACATTTTGCCCAGGCTCACCTGCGCGTCGGTATTGCCACGCAGTGCCGCCTTGGTGCGCCAATCCGCGCTGACCCTGAGATTTTCCGGCACACCGCGCCCCTGCTCGTAGAGATCGCCCAGCATTTTCTGCGCCGCCACGTTGCCCTGCAGCGCGGCGCGCTCAAACCAGTACACTGCCAGCTTTTCATCCTTGGGGCGTGCGGCATCGCCGTGCAGGTATTCGAATGCCAATAATAATTGCGCGCCATCATTACCGCGTTCGGCAGCATTGGACAGCATCACGGTTTCTTCCGGGGTCATCGCCTGGCTGATGGATGGAGACAGCATTCCCATAACCAGAACGCCAAACACGGCGATTTGCTTATGCATTATTTTCATGTTGTGCGGTTAATGGAGTTGATTCCAACGAGTAACTGCCAATTGTAGTGCGCGTCCGCGTTGGCGCATAGGGCAGGCATGAAATCCACGCACGTTATCACCGCATTCATGCGGTAAGGTATGCGCATCAGTAACGCCGGGTGAGCGTCATCACCGCACCTTCACGCTTCATGTCGAGCTGGCTGAGAAAGCTCATTCCCAGCAGCGCAATCGACATGCCGTCGCCTTCCAGCACCATTCCCGGCACCATGTTGAGACTGATCCCGCCGATGCGCACATTGTTGAACAACACCCGATACGCTGCCGTCGTGCCGTTGGCGGTGCTCACCCTGCCACGCTGCCCGCCGCGGTAATCAACTCCCAGGCGGTCGGCTTCCCGGGCGCTGATGGCGACTGAACTGGCACCGGTATCCACCATAAAATCGATGCCGCGGCCATTGATGGTACCGGTGGTAAAAAGTGTCCGCGCCCGTCAGCGCTGAGGCTGACATTTGGCCTGGCCCCCCCCGCCACTGCCCGCATACGATTGCCCATGCCCAAAACACGGCGCTTGCCGTCCACTTCAAAAGTGGCCGACTGCGCGTCAGCGGCCACCAGTCTTGCCCCCTGCTCCGACTCCCCCGCAGCCAGCACGCGCGGCCTGCCGCCATTGACCATCACCATTGCCTTGCCCTTGAACAGCCCGGTCACGTTGATCCGGGTCGCGGCCGCGTTTGCACTCAACAAAACCGCTGCAATTGCCATACAATACAGCCTCAGTTTATTCATTGCCGCCTCTGAGTTGAGTCATGAAAACCGTCGCCATTTTCCGCCACACCCCGTCTGAAGGTCCCGGCTATTTTGCCACCTTTCTGAATAACAATGACATTCCATGGGAAATCATCAAAGTGGATCAGGGCCAGCCGATCCCTGACGACCCAGCTGCCTATGCAGGGCTGGTATTCATGGGCGGGCCGATGAGCGTGAACGACCCATTGCCGTGGATTCCGCCCATCCTGCAACTGATCCGCGCAGCGGTGGCTGCGGATGTTCCGGTACTCGGGCATTGCCTGGGCGGGCAGCTGATATCCAAAGCGCTGGGCGGCGTGGTCACACGCAATCCGGTTAAGGAAATCGGCTGGGGTGACATTAGCGCAGCCGACAATGATGCTGCCCGCGCCTGGCTGGATGGGCTGACACAATTCGAGGGCTTTCACTGGCATGGCGAGACATTCTCCCTGCCCAATGCCGCCGTCCGTATCATGAGCAGCGCGCATTGTGAAAATCAGGCATACGTCATCGGCAAACACCTGGCCATGCAATGCCATGTGGAAATGACCCCGACCATGATCCGCACCTGGTGCAATAGCTGGGTGGATGAAATTGCCGCCAGCGACAGTTCCGCGGTGCAAACGCCGGAAATCATGCAGGCCAATATGGAAAGCCGACTTATCGCGCTCAACCAGGTTGCCGATCGCCTGTATGCGCGCTGGATCAAGGGACTGGCGCAATAATGGAAACGCTGCCGATCAGTCTGGCGCAACTGCAAGGCATGATCGGCATGTGTCTGCGTTGGCGCGGCGTGGATTACGCCGTGGTGGAAGTGCTGGAAGACGGCCCGGCGCTGGTTGCGCAAAGCCTTGTTCCAAACACGGCCATCCAGGGTGACGTACATGGGCGGGCCCGGCGCGAGGTGCAGCAAGTGGTGGTGATTCCCGTACTCAACCTCGACAAGACCCTGCTGCACCCCGAGTTTCTGGAAATCGAACTGCTTTGACAAAGGCCAAAAACAGGCACACGATTGCACCATAAAAAAACCTTACCCATGACGCACTTTTTTTAATGGAGAACGAAAAATGGAAACGGTGAACTACAGCCAGTTCGATTTTGGCAAACGCCTGCGTGACTACATGCACGAGGTATTCAACCATAGCGGCGTAACCCGCACCGAAGCCGAGCTGACTGACGGCCAGAAAGTGTTCCTCAAGGCGCTCAAGCGCGAACTGCTGAAATATGCCGACACCAGCCGTACCGGTTACCCGCATAACCAGCTGGAGCAGATGGAATCGTTTACCCGCACCATCGGTGATCTGCACAACTCCTATTTCGACAACGGCATGCACAAGGTGAGCGACTGCCTGTTCAACCGCTGGCGCATGCTATTTGAAGAAACCAAAAAACTTGCCGCTGCTGGCGGTGCCAGCCAGCCCTGCTGGGTAGACAAGATCGAAGTCGAGCAATCCGACATGCCGGCGTTTTTCGATGCCTGAAACCTCTGAGCAAAAAATCAGCCCGGCGAATGCCGGGCTTTTTTATTTGGCGCAGCCAAGAATCGAAAAATCTTATTTTGGAATAAGAAACTTGGATTAGGACAGCCAAACCTTAGTGCTATGCTTGCCAGCACAAATAACCTTACCTGGATGAGGAAACAAGATGTCCAAACTCGTGAAGCCACATGGTGGTGGTGAACTCAAGCCATTACTGCTTAGCGGCGCCGTACGCGATGCCGAACTCGCGCGCGCGCTAACCCTGCCCAAAGTGCGCATGTCGTCGCGTGAAACCGGCGATCTGATCATGCTGGGCATTGGTGGCTTTACCCCGCTGGACGGCTTCATGACCCATGCCGACTGGCAGGGCGTATGCGATGGCTACAAAATGGCCAGCGGCCTGTTCTGGCCGATTCCCATCACCCTGTCCACCGATGAAGTTACCGCCCATGCCATCAACGCCGGCTCCGACATTGCCCTGGTGGACAGCGAGAGCGGGGAGATCATGGGCACCATGAAAGTGTCGGAAAAATACACCATCGACAAAGCCCACGAATGCATGATGGTGTACAAGACCACCGACATCGAACACCCCGGCGTGAAAATGGTCATGGAGCAGGGCGCGGTCAATCTGGCCGGTTCGGTGAAAGTGCTCTCAACCGGCAGTTTCAAGGAAGAATATGGCGATCAGTTCATGACGCCCGCAGAAACCCGCGCGTTATTTGAATCGAAAGGCTGGGCGACAGTCGCCGCATTCCAGACTCGCAACCCCATGCACCGCTCGCATGAATATCTGGCCAAAGTGGCTGTGGAGATTTGCGACGGCGTGATGATCCATTCGCTGCTGGGCAAGCTCAAGCCGGGCGACATTCCTGCAGACGTACGCTCCAATGCCATTGGCACCCTGATTGACAAATATTTCGTCAAAAATACGGTGGTACAAGCCGGCTATCCGCTCGACATGCGCTATGCCGGGCCACGCGAAGCCTTGCTGCACGCCCTGTTCCGCCAGAATTATGGCTGTTCGCACCTGATTGTGGGACGCGACCACGCTGGCGTAGGCGACTACTACGGCCCGTTCGACGCACACCACATTTTCGAACAAATACCCAAAGATGCGCTGGAAACCAAGGCGCTCAAGATCGACTGGACATTCTGGTGCTACAAGTGTGGCGGCATGGCGTCTGCCCGCACCTGCCCGCACGGCAAGGATGATCGCCTGCTGCTGTCGGGCACCAAGCTGCGCAAGATGCTGTCGGAGAACGACGAAGTACCTAACGAGTTCTCGCGCCCCGAAGTTCTCGCCATTCTGCGTGCTTACTATGCCGGCCTGGCTGACGACCAGAAAGTAAAAATTGAAATGAAGGGCCATTCGGCAGCGTAGAAAAACTACGTCGCGAGAGCGACGCCCTGTCTCCCTCCTTCGCGGGAGGGTTAGAGAGGGAAGTAATTTGAAGCTCTGAGCCTCCCGGAAGCGGAAGAAGCACTGGTTCAACCCAGTTTCGCCCCGGCCAAGGCTGGTTCAGCGTCTCAAAGGGCCGCGACTGACGCGGTGTTTTTAACAAAAGGAGACTGAAGAGATGCCTACCTATGTTCGTACCGACAAATGCGACGGTTGCAAGGGCCAGGACAAGACCGCCTGCATGTATATTTGCCCGCACGACCTGATGATGCTGGACAAAGACGGCTCTGCGACGGGGCACGCCATGAAGGCGTACAACCAGGAGCCGGAGCAATGCTGGGAATGCTATTCCTGCGTGAAAATCTGCCCGCAAAACGCCATTGAAGTGCGCCACTACGCCGACATTGTGCCGCTGGGCGGCTCGGTGCAACCGTTGCGCGGTTCCGATTCCATCATGTGGACCATCAAGTTCCGCAACGGCACGCTGAAGCGCTTCAAGTTCCCGATCCGTACCACACCGGAAGGCTCCATCGACCCTTACGGCGGCAAGGAAACGGCGAAACTGGAAAACATCACCAAGCCGGGCTTCTTCACGGCCTCCGGCGGCTACCGCCCCGGCAATCCCGCCGAATTGATCCGCAAGCAATCTTGACGATTTAACCCAACATATTGCGGGAGGGAGCGGGCCTGCGCGCCACGCTGAACTGCAAGCAAGGAGATGAGATAATGGCTGGAGAATTTGGTAATCCCGAAGTGGTGCAAGAAGAAGTGGATATCCTTCTGATTGGCGGCGGCATGGCCTGCTGTGGCGCCGCTTACGAAGTCATGCGCTGGGCGGATGCCGCCAAGGCCGAAACCGGCATTGACCTGAAAATCAAACTGGTGGACAAAGCTGCCATGGATCGTTCCGGTGCAGTGGCACAGGGACTGTCCGCCATCAACACTTACATCGGCGAGCAGGATCCCGCCGATTACGCCCGCATGGTATCCAACGACCTGATGGGGATCACCCGCGACGACCTCGCCTACGACCTGGGCCGCCACGTGGATGAATCCGTGCATCTGTTCGAAGAATGGGGCCTGCCGATCTGGAAAACCGACGAAAACGGCGAACGCCACGACGGCTCCAAAGGCATGCCCGCGCTGAAAGACGGTGGCAAACCGGTGCGTTCGGGCAAGTGGCAGATCATGATCAACGGCGAATCCTACAAGTGGATCGTCGCCGAGGCCGCCAAAAAGGCGCTGGGCATGGATCGCATCGAAGAGCGCATCTTCATCGTCAAGCTGGTCAACGACAAGAACGATCCTTCGCGCATTGCCGGTGCAGTCGGCTTCTCCACGCGTGAGCACAAAGTCGTGGTATACAAGGCCAAGGCCATCCTGCTGGCGGCTGGCGGTTGCGTTAACCTGTTCCGCCCGCGCTCCGTGGGTGAAGGTCAGGGCCGTGCCTGGTATCCGGTATGGAACGCCGGTTCCACCTACGCCATGGCCGCCGAAGCCGGCGCTGAGTTGACCATGATGGAAAACCGCTTCGTGCCCGCCCGCTTCAAGGACGGCTACGGCCCGGTAGGCGCCTGGTTCCTGCTGTTCAAGGCCAAGGCGGTCAATGCTGACGGCGAAGTGTACATGGACCGGAACAAGGAGATGCTGAACGACTATCCGCCCTACGGGTTGGCCGCCGTTCCCGCCTCCTGCCTGCGCAACCACCTGATGCTGAAGGAGATGAAGGAAGGCCGCGGCCCCATTTACATGGACACAGTCGCCGCCCTCGCCAAGCTGCGCGAAACCCTGTCCCCACGCGAAGTGAAGCACCTGGAAGCAGAAGCCTGGGAAGACTTCCTCGACATGTGCATCGGCCAGTGCGGTGTCTGGGTGGGTGAAAACATCGAACCGGAGAAGAAAAATTCCGAACTGATGCCTACCGAGCCCTACCTGCTCGGCTCCCATTCCGGTTGCTGCGGTATCTGGGTATCCGGTCCCGAGGATCTCGGCGCGCCCACCAATGAAGACCATGACGATGCTGCCAAAATCCCGGGGCACCTGCCCAAGGGGTGGAACTGGGGCTATCGCTCCATGACCACGGTCAAGGGTCTGTTCACCGCCGGTGACGGCGTCGGCGCATCCGGCCACAAGTTCTCTTCCGGCTCGCATGCCGAAGGCCGCATGTGCGCCAAGGCCATGGTCAAGTACTGCATCGACAACAAGGACTGGAAACCGGAACTGGATACCTCGCCCGAACAGCTGGTCGCGGACATCTATCAGCCGGTCAAGACTTTCCTTGAGTTCAAGGACTACACCACGGCCATCGACATCAACCCGCACTACATCACGCCCAAGATGCTGCAGTTCCGCCTGCAGAAAATCATGGACGAGTATGTGGCCGGTGTGGCGACCTACTACACCACCAACGCGCACATGCTGAAAGTGGCCGAAGAAAAACTCGAGTTACTGAAGGAAGACGCCCTCAAGATGCGTGCGAAAGACCTGCACGAACTGCTGCGCGCCTGGGAAAACTACCATCGTCTGATGACGGCGGAAGCCCACATGAAGCATATCCAGTTCCGCGAAGAATCCCGCTACCCGGGCTTCTACTACCGCATGGACAAAAACTTTGTCGATGAGAAAAACTGGAAGTGCTTCGTCAACTCTATCTACGACAAAGAAACCAAGCAATGGACGGTGTTCAAGCGCAAGCACGTGGATCTGGTGGACAAATCCAAACTGTTCAAAGCTGCCGCGCATTAATGCTGGTATCGCAGTAAAATTGAACCGGGCACCACGGTGCCCGGTTTTTTGTTTCCAAAGCGGTTGGAATTCCGACCGCTTTGGAAACCTGAGACGCTCCTGAAAGCTTTTTGGCCACGGAGCACACAGAGAACTTAGCGGGAAAACCGGTACGCGAATCACCATTACTGCGTATCTTCGGCGATCTCCGTGCCCTCTGAGGCTAATGAATTACCGTTTACGCAGCGAGGAAGCCCTTCATGCAACAGCCCGACATCAACGATTTTCCCTTCCCGCAAAGCCCGGTCGTGCCGCAATTGGTGGAGGGCGACAAGCTCATCCAGTTTCAGTGCCACAAAGGCATCAAGTGCTGGAACGCCTGCTGCAGCAATATTGACATCAGCCTCACCCCCTACGATGTATTGCGCCTGAAAAATCGCCTCAACATGGGCTCCGGCGAGTTCCTGGTGAAATACACCATTCCCTACGAACTGGAGCCGGGCGGCATTGCCGGCATCAAGCTCAAGCCAGTCGAAGGCGGCAGCGCCTGCCAGTTCATGAAACCGGAAGGGTGCAGCGTCTATGAAGACCGCCCCACCGCGTGCCGCTACTATCCGGTAGCGCTACTTTCCATGCGCAAACAAAACGAATTCACCGACCGCGACGCCTACGCCATGGTGAAGGAAGAGCACTGCCTGGGCCACTTCGAGCCGCGCACCATCAGCGTCAACGACTACCGCAAGGAACAAGGCCTTGAAATCTACGACGAACTCGGACGCGGCTGGCGTCAGCTCATCCTCAAGAAAAAATCCGCAGGGCCTACGATAGGCAAACCTTCTGACCGCAGCCTGCAACTGTTTTTCATGGCTTGCTACGACCTCGACCGTTTCCGCCAGTTTGTGGAAAGTCCGTCGTTCCGCGAGGTGTACGACCTTGACGACGCCGCCATGGCAAAAATCCTCGGCAGCGAAGCCGAACTGATGCAATTCGGCTTTCGGCTCATCCGTCAGGTCATGTTCAGCGAGCCCAGCATTCCGGTAAAGACCGACGCCCTCGACAGGCGTCTGGCACGCAAGGCCGAGCGCGCAGCAGTCATGGACGGGATTGTCGCCAAGGTGCCGCCCGAAGCCATCAAATATGGCGACCCCAACGACAAATACGGCATTCAGGATTGAGCCGCCTGTGAACGCCCGTACCCTCAACCCGGAATCCAACTTCATCGAGCGCGAACCATATTACGAAGCAATTGGCAGCGAAATCAGCATCTTTGAAGCCGCCTACGCCAATCGCCTGCCGGTGTTGCTGAAAGGCCCCACCGGCTGTGGCAAGACGCGCTTCATGGAATACATGGCGTGGCGCCTGAAGCGGCCGCTGATTACCGTCTCCTGCCATGACGACCTCACCGCTTCCGACCTGGTCGGGCGCTATCTGGTCAAGGGCGGCGAGACGGTGTGGGTGGACGGGCCACTGGCGCGGGCAGTGCGCGCCGGGGCGATCTGCTACCTGGACGAAATCGTCGAGGCACGCAAGGACACGATGGTGGTGATCCACCCGCTGGCCGACGACCGCCGCGCGCTGCCAATGGAAAAGCTCGGCGTGATTATCGAAGCCAGTGCGGATTTCTGCCTGGCTATTTCCTACAACCCCGGTTACCAGAGCGTGCTCAAGGACTTGAAGCAGAGCACCCGTCAGCGCTTCGTGGCGCTGGAATTCGACTACCCCAGCGCCAGCATGGAAGCCAAAATCGTCGCCACCGAGAGTGATGTGGATGCGGCACTGGCCGAGCGTCTGGTCAAATTCGCGCAGATGACCCGCAACCTCAAAGGCAGCGGCCTGGAAGAAGGCGCCAGCACGCGGCTGCTGATCCATGCCGGCAAGCTCATCGCCAAAGGGGTGCCGCCGGTCACCGCCTGCCAATGTGCAATTGCCCAGGCGATTACCGATGACGCGGAAATGCTGGCGGCGGTACAGGAATTGTCTTCGTCGTTGTTCTGAGCTGTTTGATGGTTCAGCCCCCGCCTTTAACCGCCGACGCTATCGAAACCTTCCTCGAAGCAACCCTCGAGGCTGAATTCTCCTTCCTGCGTCTGGACGAACTGATCGCCGCCATTCACCCGCTGTCACGGGTACAGCAGGACTACCTGCTCGACTGGGTCAAGCGCATCAGCACCACCAATATCGAAATCGCTTACCAGTTTGCCGGACGCGCGGTGCCGCTGCTCGACAAGCTCGACCGGCGGGTACTGGAAACCTGGGCGCTCAGCGCGATGGACACCTACGACCGTACCGGCCTGCGTGATGCGCTACTGGTCATCCGCAACGTCGAACAATTCGTCCATACCAGTGAGATCCGTACTTCCGGCACCGTCTTTGAAGATATCAGCGGCATCCTGCTCACTTTTGTGCGCGGTCTGTCCGGCCGCAAACTGAAACTGGAGCAGGCGGACGCGCCCTTCACCGACAGCGAAACCCTGTACCTGCCAGCCGTCATCTCATGGATGGAAACGGCGGAGGACAACTTCCGCCTGGCCAAGGCCATGGTCGCGTTCCAGTGGGCGCAAACGCGCTATGGCAGCTTTCGCGTCAACCTGCATGACGCGCTGGCTGATTATCCTGACCAGGCACACGCGCTGAACTGCTTTTTTGCACTGGAAACCCTGCGTCTTGATGCCTGTCTGGCGCGCGAGCTGCCCGGGCTCTACCGCGACATGCAAGCGCTCCGACAGGTACTCGGTCAAACCGCCCTGCCCGCTGGCTGGGACGATTTTGCCCATGTGCTGGCTGCCCCCGATGCCGCCGTCTTCGACACCCTGAGCTGCCTGCAATCCGCCTATCCGCACCCGGCGCCCGCGCCGGTTTGCTACCAGGGGGAGCTGCGTCCGGATGCCATAGCCAGCACCCTGGCCGCGCGGCTGGAACGCGAAAAAATGCTGCTGCGCGTCAAACTGGCGCAACTCGTCGACGACCTGCACCCGCCCCAGCATGGGGAGGAAGAGAAAAAACCACCCGTGTTTAATCTCAAAGAGCCCGAAGAAGGCAACACTCCCAACATCGACCAGTTCGAAATCACCCTCAACGACATGCCCGTCGCGCCGCCCGAAGACGTGCGCCAGCTGATCACCTCGATCAAGCTCGACCTCGGCGACATCCCCCCCGAATACCTCACCCCGGCGGGCGACGGCGAATACGACCCCAAGCGCTACCAGGACCAGGAACGCGACCCCGACGCAGTCTGGCAGGGCACCTACCATGAAGAAGGCGCGCACCTCTATCCGGAGTGGGATTGCGGCCGCAAGCACTACCGCAAGAACTGGTGCGTGCTGCGCGAAAAGGACGTGCGCCCGGCCGATCCCGGCTACGTGGCGGAAGTCCTGGCGCGTTATGGCGGCCTGGTCAAGCACCTGCGCAAGACCTTTGAAGCCATGCGCGACGAAAACCGGGTGGAGAAACGCCAGGTGCAAGGCGACGAAGTGGACATCGACGCGCTGGTGGAAGCCCTGGCCGACGCCCGCGACGGCAGCGAAATGAGCGACCGCCTGTTCACCCGCATGCACCGTTCCGAGCGCAACATCGCCGTCATGTTCATGGTGGACATGAGCGGCTCGACCAAAGGCTGGATCAACGACGCCGAGCGCGAAGCGCTGGTATTGCTGGCCGAGGCGCTGGAAGTGCTGGGCGACCGCTACGCGATTTACGGGTTTTCAGGCATCACCCGCAAGCGCTGCGAAATCTTCCGCGTCAAGAGCTTCGACGAACCCTACACACCGGCAGTCAAAGCCCGCATCGCCGGCATCACCCCGCAGGAATACACGCGCATGGGCGTGGCCATCCGCCACCTGTCCAAACTGCTGATTGAGGTCGAAGCCCGCACCAAGCTGCTGATTACCCTCTCCGACGGCAAACCGGACGATTATTTCGACGTCTACCGCGGCCAGTACGGCATCGAGGACACGCGCCAGTCGCTGATCGAAGCGCGCCGTGCCGGCATCCACCCGTTCTGCATCACCATCGACCGCGAAGCCAAAGCCTACCTGCCGCACATGTATGGCGCGGCCAACTACATCGAAATTGACGACGTGAAAAAATTACCGCTCAAGGCTGCCGACATCTACCGCAAACTCACGACCTGATGTTGACGGAGCAACCCAATACCGTATAATGGCGGGCTTGCCGGGTCGGTAGCTCAGCCGGTAGAGCAGCGGACTTTTAATCCGTTTGTCGCGGGTTCGACCCCCGCCCGACCCACCATAACACAAGCGGCTTCCAGCGATGGAGGCCGTTTCAGTTTCTAAGCCGGGGTTACGTTTCCAGCAAGTTGGGCGACTTCCGCCTGCTCGAATGTATCCATCCAGCGCGCGTGCCCAGCCTTTGTTTTTTATACTGACCAAGCAGTGTAAAACATCTCGATACAGCGAACCTTGTTACAGCAATGCGATTATTGTTTTGCCAGCACAGGACGCCCAAAGAAATAGCCTTGAGCCCAGTCTATTTCCAGCTCACAGAGAATATCAGCGGTATCAGCATCTTCGACAAACTCGGCTATCGTGGTCAACTGCAGATCTTTTGCGATATCACTAATCCGTTTGAGTATCTGCCTGACGCGTTTGTCTTTTACCTGTTTAATGAGGCTCCCTTCAATTTTTAGAAACGACACAGGCAGGTCAGCCAGATACTGGAATGAAGAATAGCCGCTACCGAAATCATCAATGGCCAACCGCATTCCAAAATCAATGAAAGGGGAAAGCTTGGCTTTGACTGCGTTTGCATCACCGAGCAATTGTCTTTCAGTAATTTCCAGCACCAGAGGCTTGGTGGGTTCCATATCCACGCCGCACAAGATGCAGGCTGACTGAGCTTCAATAAACAGACTCTGAATCAAATCCTGGTGAAGCAAAAGGTCCGCTGAAATATTAACGAAATGCGCCATACGTTGGCCGCCGCCCGCAATATTAGATGCACAGTGGCTCATGGTTTGTTTAATGATCTGGTAATCGACCAAGTGTGTCAGCTGCAATTCCATCGCTGCAGAAATGAAGTCGTTAGCCGCAATAATATTTCCGGATTCATCAATTAGTCTGGCTAACGCTTCTTCGGCAACCGGCTTTCTGGTTTTCAGGTCTACTATCACCTGATAGGCTGGCACCAGCCTGCTGGTTTCAATGGCAGTGTTCAGTTTAGCCGCAATAGAATAAACCTCTCGTTTATCCCTGGCTGCCACCACACGATTTCGTCCGGATTTTTTTGCTTCATAAAGTGCCGCATCTGCTGCCTTCATCAGAAAATCTGGCGTATCACCGTCACGGGGATAACTGGCAATCCCGATGCTTGCAGAAGTTTTAATTTTTTGCGTATTGAGCCGAATTGAGAATTTTTCGATTGCTTCCCTTAGGGAAACTCTGCAAAACTCCCCCACCCAGAGCGCATTGTTCAAGGCAAGTATGGCAATATTGAGCCTATGAAACAAACCACACTGGATATCAACCTGAGCCTCAAGAAGACCCGCAAGCGCGAGTTTCTGGAGCAGATGGAACAAGTCGTGCCCTGGGCAGCGCTGGTCGGGCTGATTGCCCCGTACTATCCCAAAGGCACCAATGGCCGCCCACCGTTTTCTCTGGAAACCATGTTGCGCATCCACTTCATGCAGCAATGGTTCACCTTGTCCGACCCGGGCATGGAAGAAGCCTTCTTCGACATCCCTCTATACCGCGAATTTGCCCGGCTTGAAGACTACGCCCGCCTGCCCGACGAGAGCACCATCCTGCGTTTCCGCCATCGGCTGGAAAAGCACCAGCTCGCAGACCGCATTCTATCCACCATCAACGAACTGCTGATCCAGCGTGGCCTGCTGCTCAAAGCGGGCACTGTGGTAGACGCCACCCTGATTGCAGCGCCCACCTCCACCAAGAACGCCGACAAGGCACGCGACCCCGAAATGCACTCCACCCAGAAGGGCCGGCAGTGGTACTTCGGCATGAAAGCCCACATTGGCGCCGATGCCGAGTCCGGGCTGGTGCACACCGTGCGCGGCACTGCCGCGCATGTGAACGACGTGACCGAAGGCAACGACCTGTTGCAGGGCCTGGAGACGGATGTCTTTGCCGACGCAGGCTACCAGGGCGCAGACAAACGCCCGAATGCCCAAGCCCGCGTCACCTGGCACGTGGCCATGCGCCCGGGCAAGCGCCGTGCGCTGGACAAGGACAAACCCACAGACGCGCTGATTGACCAGGTCGAGAAACTCAAGGCCGGCATTCGAGCCAAGGTAGAGCACCCGTTCCGGGTGATCAAGCGCCAGTTTGGCTACGTGAAGGTGCGCTACCGCGGCCTCAAGAAGAACACAGCGCAGCTTGTCACGCTGTTTGCGCTGTCCAACTTGTGGATGGTACGAAGCAAGTTGATCGAGACTCAGGGATGAGTGCGCCTGAAAACCGGGCAAAAGCCCTAAACGGGGCGAAAAACGTCCAAAACAGCGTCGGAAACAGTATTGTTTGTGCGTTTCACGGCACCCATTCTACGATTTGAAACAGGATGGCCTGCCGCTGTACTTCGGGCGGGGTTGTTCAGAGCATCCTTAGCCGTTCAGCAATCTTGAGCGCGCCATTTTCATCGGTGTCGGGCAGGATAGCCAAAAATTCCTCGCCGCCCCACCTGCACAACCAATCACTTGTGCGTAGTGTTTGCTTTGCAACCTCACTGATTCCGAGCAGAATCCTATCGCCGATATTATGGCCATAATTGTCATTGAGCATCTTGAATCGATCCAGATCGAACAGAATGATGCTAAACGGTTTTGCTGATCTTTTTGCGTATGCATACCCACGGTTGATTATTTCTTGCATTGCCCTCCGATTAAGAAGGTTGGTCAAAGGATCAATCGAAGCCATTACCTCCAGCGAGACCTTCAGCCGGGCTTGATCCAAGGCCACTGTAGCCAACTGGGCAAAAGCAATAAAAGGCTCAACCCCGATCTGTTCAAAATAATCCCGCGTATCAACAAAGATCACTATCAACCCCCTAAAGGGATGATCCGGATCACCTATCGGTAAAGTCAGTCCTTCCTGCAAACCGTATCGAACCGCACTTTCACGCCAAATAGCGAAGCTTGAATCAGAATGGACTTTTACCAAAACAGGTTCATTTTCTGCCAGGGAACGCCTGCCAGGGCCTTTCATCGCTCCCGGAGAAAGATCAAGCACCAAATCCCGGGTATATTCGGAAGCTCTCCCTGCTGAATATGAGGGCCTGATCGGTTCAGAACCTGGATTACCCAAGTACATCCATGCCAGGCAAATACGCTCAGATGACGCCACAAGTGCATCACAGGCCGCCCTCAATACTCCATCGGGCGTATTTCCCTGAGCCAGGATTTTGGTAGCCGTTAACAGGGCCTTATATATGGAGAACTGCTCTTGAGAGAATTCCATTTTAGCTACGCCTATTTTTTATAGTGAACCCCTCAGTCAAGACAATAATACATCGAGTTTAAGAGGGTAGTCTTTCAAATGCAGCCGGCTGGCGCTGCTCCTTTATTGCTTCTATTATTGAGCGAGTTTTTTCACCAGTAAAATTCTTGCGCTTCGTCCCGCTCATAACCTGTTCCTTTTTACAGCGGGCTACCATCCCAATTCACTGGCCGAAAATTGGGGACCACTATACTCCACCGCTTACCGCCATCAGGCAAGATGATTTTATGTGTGGCTGATACGTTTTATATGGATTCCAGCCGACGATACAGGAACATTTCTGGACGGCAAACAATACCCAATAAAAACCAATCCCGTTCAAAACGCTGCCGCGCAGGCGGCAGCCAGTTTTCTCCCCGCGCCGCTTAACCCGCACGGCGGGTGCAGGTGATGGCCACCCGCACCCAGATGCTTGACCGATCATGGAGTTGTTGCACCACGGGGTCCATCGCGCGTCAGACTGTTGGCCGCCCCACCAAACCCCTATGCCGCACATCAGTACGCCAGCCAGCATGACAATGACGACGTTGCGGTTGAGCAGGACATCGCGGCTGGCTTCCCGCATGCCAGCCTGCGCCTGCTGCAGCGTTTCCTTGATCACTGACTGCAACGGCGCGAGATCGATCTTGGGCCGCTGACTGGCGTTAGCTGTGGCTTTCTCAACCACCATCTGGATCGCTGGCGCAGCCGCCCCGGCAAGAACCACAGGATCTGGATTCGGTAACTGATCCGCAAGCCGGACGGCTACACACCCTCAAGCCAACACGTCCAGGTCAATGGCGGCAGTGGTTGGCAGCCACCGCCACTGGCCTGAAACGCCTCAAGCAGTGCGGCGGTGTTGATTATTTCCTCATCGGCGCGGCTGCCTAAAAAATACATGGGCAGAAACTGAATCCAGAACGGGGCATTCAGGTCGATGTCCCCAATCAACCGTATCGCATCCAGCTCAGCCTGCTGTGCGGCAGTCAGGTCATCACTGCGCCGCAGCTTGCTGATGATTGAATACCGATCATCTACAAAACCGATAGGATGCTGAATTGGGATAGTCTGGTGGGTTTTGCCGATGGTTTCGTTTACAAAACTGCCCGGGCAGCATACGTCAGCGCTGGCCGGATCGGCATCGATGATAAAAAGCTTTAGCGAAGGGCGGCATCAAACAGCGCTCAGACTGGATGAGCATGTCGACAACGGAGCCTATCCTGAATTTTGTCCCATCGGTCATCACCCCGTTTCACGCCCATTGCATCGCTGCGTGAGCCAAACTCGACCGGCATGCCCAGCCTGAAGTCACAGCGCACGCCGCCGATTTCGGCGCTGGGGTTGGTAATCCGGCAATGCGTCCGGCAGAGCCCGTATCAGATTCAGGAGGATGTCTTTCATCCAGCTTTGATTAAAGCCGTCCATTTTCATCACCCGCTGCAACAACGCATTGGACTTCCGTTCCGTATGCCGCATGCAGCGCCCGCACACTCATCCCCAGCTGAAATTGGATGTGGTTCATGCATCATGATTATGCCCTCCTCGCAGGGAGGTGGATTTTTAATTTTTCAGCTGGCCTGGGCGCGAATTGAGGCAGAGAGCCAGCGCTTCGGGTCAAATCCTACCCCATCATTTTTTTGCGAATGAAATGGTCGATAGACAGTTTCCCCGGCCCATGCAGCAGGAATATCAGCAGGAATATTCCCCAATAAACGTGAAGCTGGCGGCCTGCGTCGGAGAGATCCGGGTAAGAAGTGGCCGCCACAATATTGAGAATGAATAAAGCAGCCGTCCCGAATCGGGAGGCCAAGCCAAGCGCCAACAGCACCGCACCGCCGAGTTCAACCATGGTTGCCGAGGTAGCCGCCACCTCCGGGGACAGAACAGGTACGTGATAGAGATAGGTGAACAGATAGACTGTGCTGTCCCAGTTGGCGATTTTCGTTAATCCCGATTTCCAGAAAACATTCGCCACAAAAAGGCGGGCGGCGAGATCGATGACCGGGCTAATATCATCCAGCCGCTGTATGGCGAATTTTGCAATCCGTATCGGTTTGTTCGTCATTGTCATGAATATCTCCTTATTATGATGTGCCTTATGTTGAAATGGCGAAGTCCACCAATATTGCCTCGTCTACCCATCGTCTCAAGGTCGCGCCCAAGTCCAGATTCGGATCGACTTGGAGTGCGATATCGCAAGCAGCCGAAAAAGTCTGTCCGGTCGACAGCGCATGCAGCCCGCGCCATTCGCTACTCGGCAGCGTGACAACGGCAACGCGATAAATTTCGCGCCGCACAAGAACAGTGGCGCGCCCGCTGGACAAATCAATGCACTGCTCGCCTGCATAGCCGTCCTGATTGGCTTGCCATATCCGGTCGACGGGAAACTCCGACTCAAACAGGGCGCAGGCAGGGTTTAGCTTGAACTTCAAATCGCCGTAGCGCTCCGGCGCCACCTGCAGCAATCTATCCAGCCGAAGCGGTGCGTGGTCAGCTGCAAAGTAAGCCCTGTGGCACAGCCATTCCAGCCTGGCGACGTCGGGCAGATAATGCAGCTGCGCCGCGGGCGGAAAGGCTGCCAGAAACGCGCCAAAGGCTGCGCCAAAACGATGCAGATCCCCGCTCACCGAAGGATACTGATAAATATATTCCCGCGCGGCATAGCGGAAAAATTCCGCGCCCACCAATTTGACGATGACGGGATAGGCCGACTCGAGCGCGCCGCGCAGATTGCTGAAAGCGTTGTTACGGTAAATCTCGGTGCGCCACACACTGTCTGATGCCGTGCCGGCCAGGTATTGCGCCAGCGAGGCTTTCTCCCGGCTGAATACGGCTGCCATGAAGCCCCGCTGCAAGTCACGCAATGTGCTCATGGCGGGCCTCCTGCAGCAGGGTTTCGGCTTTCCTTGCTTCTTCCAGCAAGACGGATAGCGCGGGTATGTCCGTGTCCCACTCGATGAGCGTCGGAACGTTTCCGACGTGCGCCAATGCGTGGCGATAAAGTGCCCAGACATCGTCACAGACCGCTTTTCCATGAGTGTCGATCAGGCATTCGCCATTGCTGTCAAATCCCGCGAGGTGGATTTCCTGCACGGCTTCTGCGGGTATGGCGTGCAGATAAGCCAGCGGGTCGAATTGGTGATTCACGGCGCTGACATAAATATTGTTGACATCCAGCAGGATGCCGCAACCCGACCGCACCGCAATCTCGGCCAGAAACGCCCACTCGGGAATCGTGGATTGCTTGAACTGAAGGTAACTCGATACGTTTTCAACCAGTATCTGCCGACCCAGGAAATCCTGTACCTGCATGATGCGGCTGGCGACATGTGCGAGCGCCTCTTCGGTATAAGGCAGCGGAAGCAGATCGTTGAGGTAGCGCTCAGACACGGAGCCCCACGATAAATGTTCCGATACCAGGCCGGGTTCGAAGCGCGCAACCAAGGATTTCAGTTTGCGCAGATGTTCCCTGTTCAATGGGTCTGTGGAACCGAGCGACAAGCCGACGCCGTGCAGGCTCAAAGGATAATTGGAACGAATCCGTTCCAGGTAGTAAAGGGGTTGTCCTCCCTCGGCGAAATAGTTTTCGCTATGCGCCTCGAGCCACCCGATGGCGGGCGGCGCTGACAGAATGTCCCGGTAGTGCTTGGCGCGCAGCCCAATCCCGGCATTCGCCGGAATTGGGCTTGCTACCCGATCGCACAATTTTTTGGCGATCATCTTGGATTACATGTGACCCGGTATTCCGCCCACGATCTTGGCGCAGGTTCCTTTTGGCACTAAAACAAAGGAATCTTTCTCACCATCTTTCTTTGCATTGCCCGCACATGAATGCGCGCTGCTCTTACCCGCGCAATCATTTTTGCCGGCCTTGGCGATGCCAAAACATTGCTCCATTTTCGACATGTCTGCGGCAACTGCCGGTACCGTGAGAGTCATAGAACCAAAGGCCAGGAGGCTTGCGATAGCGGATTTAACCAAAAGATCTTGCTTATTCATTTGTATCTCTCCTTACTGATTTCGTGGAAAAAGACGAGACGGAAACTTGCGTTTATTAAGCGATATTCCGCACTCTTCGGGCGAATAGCTTGATTCGCTTACCCGTTTAGTCTACCGAACTTGGCATTCCTTACAAAAAATTGATTTTCGACGGAATGTAGCCGATGTTGACGCAGATGCCCTCCATCACACCGCGCCCAATCAGCGTGTCCGTAAAGCCGCGTTGAAGGCTGCCGGCATGGTTGCGCTGCCGCTGTCAATCACTGCGATGCGCAGCCCGCTTCGGATAGCCTGGTTGTTGCAAGCAGTACAACCCATAACCCGGATGTGGCAGCCGTCGCGGCTCCTACGAGAACGTAAGTCCCGTTTCCCGGTTGCATCATTTTGGCGTGGCGCGAGTTTTCTTGGCTGGAGCGGTCTTGACCGCCGGTGCTTCCTGCTGGCTGACCGCATTCTGCTGATTGCGGCTGGCGAGGGTACGAATCAGTCCATCAATGCCCGACTGGCGGATTTCGCTGCCGAACGAGCTGCGGTAGTTGGTCACCAGGCTCACGCCATCAATCGCCACATCGTAGACTTTCCAGCCGAAAGGTGTTTTTTCCATGCTGTAGTCGATTGGAATGGGCTGGGCGCCGGGCTGCTTGACCTGGGTCTGCACCGTCACGTCGGTCGCCTCCGGCGCCATGCTGAACGGCTTGAATTCGATTGCCTGGTTATTGAATGCGGTCAGCGAACTGGCGTAGGTGCGCACCAGCAGGGTACGAAATTCCTGGATCAGCAACTGGCGCTGGGCGGGCGTGGCACGCGGCCAGTATTTGCCCACCGCAAGCATGGTCATATGGTTAAAGTCGAAATTGGGCAGAATCTTGGCGTCCACCAGTTCGTATATCTTGCGGGTGTCGCCCGCCTGAATGTCCTTGTCCTTTTTAAGGATGGCAACCACTTCCTGGGTGGTGGTCTTGACCAGCACATCGGGCGCCACATCGGCGCCCGCAGCCTGTCCGTGCGCGACAACCAGCAGGCTCAGCGCAGCCAGACCGGCGACCAGCCATTTTCCTGCACCTGCGAAAAATTTCAACGGGGGCTCATGCGTCATGATTTGTATTGGCCTTTAGAGGTGGTTTTACTTGAGTTCACCGACAGCGCGGTACATCTGGGCAACATCCATGTTGTAATCGTTCACCGTTTTCAGGTACTCCGCCTGGGTAAGCGCGTAGCTTTTCAGGGCCTCGGCGACTTTATCGGCATGCCCGAGTCCGGCGCTAAAATCCGCCAGCGCGGATATCATCCAGCGCCGCGCCGCCGCAGCGCCTGCGGCCAGATCGCGCTGCGCGTCGTAGTTGGCCTGAACCTGCTGATACGCCGCAGATACCTGGAACGGAATCCCGGCCTGCGCATACTGGTTTTTATAGTTGAGCGCTTCCAGTTCGGCCTGCTCCTGCGCCACTTTGGCAGGCACCACGCCGAATTCCATGTCCCATTTCACCCCGACCACCGGGGTCAGACCGGCGTTGTTGAACGGGTCATAAATATAGGGATTGTTGAGCCGATCGCGCCGCGATGCGTAATTGGCCGTCCCTACAATACCCGCATAAACGTCCGGGTATTGCTCCGATTTTTTCGCGGCCACCAGGGCGCGACGCGCACGCATGCCGGCTTCCAGTTGCGCCATTTCCGGGCGGTCCAGCAGCGCGCGCGACTGCAGTTCCGCCAGGCTATCCCGGGGCAGCGCCACCGGCGCCAGGCTGGCGTCGGCCACTTGCAGATCGGCATCCATGCCCACACCGGTGAGCACCTTCAGGCCATCCAGGCTGATTTTTTCGATGGCTTTGGCCTGGCTCAGATATTTGCCCAGCATGCCGCGCGCCGCTTGCAGCGCGTACAAATCCGATTGTCTGGATTGGCCATTATCCTCCTTGAGGTTGTGGCTAACGCGGGTCACCGCGCTGTCCAGCCGGCTCTGCACGTCTTCCAGGAAACGGCGCAAATCCCGCGCCGTCAGGTAACCGTAGTAAGCGCGCTTGACGTCCAGCACCGTGTCCGCCCTGCTGATGCGCACATCGCCGCGCCTGACATCGATATTGCCCTGCGCAGCCTCGCTGTAATGCTGGATTTTGCCAAACGTAAACAGCGGTTTGATCAGCGCAACCTGCAGCGAGGTCCAGTCGGACAGGCCTCCCGGAAACGGGCCGTCGCGACGCGGCGTGGTGCCGGAGGGGGCGCCGCCCTGATAAAAACCGCCGTTCACCTGGGGCGCCAGCCCCACAAACAGGTTGGCGTTAACGCGCCAGCCATCCTTGGCCTGCGCCTGTTCGAGCAGGGCGCGCGCCGATTCCACCAGTTGCTCGCGTTCCTTGACCCGCGGGTCGGCGCTCAGACTCATTTGCTCCGCCTGCGCCAGGTTCACGGTTTGCGCCAAGCTGCCTGCCGGCCACGCAACTGCCAGCGCCAGCATGAACCGGGATAATGTGCTCGATTTTTTCATTTTCACTGCTGAATTCCTTGCTTCATGGGGCGGCCGGGTGCCGTTTCCGACAACTTTTCCGGACCGTCAACCGCCTTGTTTTATAGCGGAATAGCGATATTCCGCATACTTCGAGAAGTTTGGGCGATATCATTTCGCTTGCCACTATAGTCTACCGAGCTGGGCGTTTCTTACAAAAACCAAACAACCACCGTGCGAGCAAAAGAACCGTCTCCTGCCTGTTGATCGTCGCGTTTCAGGCGCGCTGAAGCTCGGCCAAGCGAGTGGGAGACACAGTTTCGTGAGCGTGGCTGTCAGGTTTTAACCTGCTCGGCGACTAATCCCTATATTCATCACAATATTTAAGGCGCGCACCATGCCCGTTCGACCCCTGGGCTTTTGTCTGGCCTGCCATGCCCGGCCACGCGGTGGGCTTTGTGCTCCTGGACGCGGATACCGCATCCTCTGCCCGGCTAATCCGAACAACCATCCATGGCGCGCGAGAGCGGCAGATTTGATGCGAGATGAGTAGCTTGTTTGAATAAACATTTGCATTGTGAACCGATTGTTCCATAATGCATCGATGATTACAAGTATTGGACGCCCTCTTGAATTCGATCCGGAAACCGCCTTGGAGGCGGCCATGGAATTGTTCTGGCGTAAAGGTTATGAAAACACTTCCATGCAGGATTTGCTGGCGGTCATGGACATCTCCAGAAGCAGTCTCTACCAGGCTTTCGGCAGCAAACAGCGGTTGTTCGGACTGTGCATGCGCCATTATCAGGACATGCTGACAAGCCAGTTGCGCCAGCGTCTGGAGGCGGCCGAATCCGGACGCCGCTTCATCGCTGACTTTCTGCATGCGGTGCCGGACGAAGTGCGCGCGCCGGGCGGATCGCGTGGCTGTCTGCTCTTTAACACCGCCAATGAGTTCGCCCAGCGCGACCCCGCCATTGCCGGTGAGGTTGCCCAGGGTATCGAACGCTTCCGGGCAGTGCTGCGAGCCGCTGTGGAGCGCGCCCAGCGAGAGGGGGAGATCGATGCGAAACGCGACCCGACGATCCTGGCCGGTTATTTGGTCAGCAGCATGAGCGGACTCAAGACACTGGCCAAGGCAGGTGCCGAGGCCGACGTACTTAAGGGCATCATCAATGTTGCCCTGAAAGCCCTGGACTGATCTATTTTGGCCAATTATGGAACGGTCAGTCCAATTATCAACCTGAAATTGAAGGAGTACACCATGCAAGCCGAATACCGTCTCACCCTGCCTGCCCTCACTGCGGAACAAGCGCAGCCTTTGTCGCGCTCGCTGCTGGAAGAAGCCGAAGCCAAATTGGGTTTCGTGCCCAACATGTACCGCGTAATGGCCAACAGCCCCGGCCTGCTGGATACCTATATCCACGGCTACACCCGTTTTCGCGAGGACTCCGGCTTTACCCCGGCGGAGCAGGAGGTCGTGCTATTGGCAGTCAGCCGCGAGAACGGTTGCAGCTACTGCGTCGCGGCGCATTGTTTTCTGGCTGACCATATGTCGAAAGTGCCCGTGGATGTGACCGATGCCATCCGTGACGGCCGTCCCGTTGCCGACGCAAAACTGGCGGTACTCTCCGCGTTTAGCCAGACGATGGTCGACAGCAGGGGCTTGCCCAGTCGCGACGATGTAGCCGCCTTCCTCGGCGCCGGTTACAGCGAGCGGCACATCCTGGAAATCATACTGGCCATCGCCGTGAAGACCTTGAGCAACTACGCCAACCATCTGTTCCACACGCCGGTGGACGACCTGTTTGCCGCACGGGCATGGGCGGGCTGAGCATAACCACCTGTCGCGTCCGCTCGCCGACGGCGGATGGCGGCTTTCCCCAAGTCGGTATGTAAGGAGAGCGTCATGGAATACGACAAAGAACTGGATGCGCGTGGAATGAACTGCCGCTGCCCATCCTGCGCACCAGGAAATCCCTGAACGAACTGCTGGCTGGGCAAGTGCTTAAGGTCAGCGCAACCGCCCCCGGTGCGATAAAGGACATGCAAGCCTTCACCAAGCAGACAGGCAACGAACTGGTGTCAACTGCGGAGTCTGGCGGCGAATACATATTCATGATCCGCAAACAAGATTGCAGATAGTCTGCGGCAGAAGTACCGGCAGGTTGGCGTCACTCGCCAAATTCGGGAAGCAGCGCCGGAGGAAGACTTCTCGGCATTCTTTGATGGCGAGGGATATTGGCGGCTGGATGAATGTCCTGCGAAGTGGGGGAACCCGGAAGCCACGCTGCGGGAAAAACAGTTCTGGCAGGTATTTGAGAACTGCTTGAGCGATCTGCCCCCACGGCAAGCCAAGGTATTTTTGCTGCGTGAGTTCTTTGAACTGGAGACAGAAGATATCTGTAACTCTTTGGGGATCTCGGTCAGCAATCTTCATGTCATGCTCCATCGCGCCAGGTTGCGGCTTAGAGCGAATCTGGGCAAGCAGTGGCATTCGGCCAGACCTTAGCGAACGATTTTTTCCGTTTCGTGCGCTGACCCCTATAAAAAACCTTAGCGGATTTTGGGTTATTACCACGTCATACACAATCACATCGCGCTGAAGTGAAACTCGCTTGACTCTGTATCTTGGTACGGTAGTTAGGATAGCACTACCCATAACCCAGGAGAAAGCAAAATGAGCATGCATAATTTACGTGTCACCGGCATGACCTGCGACCACTGCGCCAGATCCATCGAAAAGGCCTTGTCGGCCGTGGCTGGCGTAAGCCGGGCCGAGGTGTCCTACGCGGCGGGCAGCGCGCAGGTTGAAACCGCCGCCGATCTGACCGTCTCGACCCTTGTCAGCGCGATCAAGGCCGCAGGCTACGGTGCCGAAGCGCTGGGTGATGCTGCGGCAGCGGGGGAGACGACCGGCCTCAAAGTCGCGATCATCGGCACCGGCTCGGGAGCGTTCGCGGCCGCCATCCGCGCTGTCGAAGGCGGTGCGGTTGTGACGGTCATCGAGGCGGGGCAAATCGGCGGCACCTGCGTCAACGTCGGCTGCGTGCCGTCCAAAATCATGATTCGCGCCGCGCACATCGCCCACCTGCAAAGCGACAACCCGTTCGACGGGCTGAAAAAACAGCCGGCCGTGGTTGACCGCGCAGCCCTGGTGGCGCAGCAGCAAGCGCGGGTGGATGAATTGCGTCACGCCAAGTATGAAAGCATCCTGGAATCCAACCCCGGCATCACGCTGGAAAAAGGCTTTGCGCGTTTCAAGGACGCCCATACCCTGGTGGTGAAACAGGCCGACGGCAGCGAGAAGGAAATCGCCGCCGACCGCATCCTGATCGCCACCGGCCGCGCGCCTGCGATCCCCGACACGCCGGGCCTGAAGGGCACGCCTTACTGGACCTCCACCGATGCGCTGGTGGCGGAAGAACTGCCGCAACATCTCATCGTCCATGGCGGCTCGGTGGTGGCGCTGGAACTGGCGCAAGCGTTTCTGCGTTTGGGCGCGCGGGTGACGCTGGTGGCGCGCTCCGCGCTGCTCTCCAGGGAAGATCCCGCCATCGGCGATACACTGAAGGCCGTGCTGGAAGGTGAAGGCATGCGCATTCTGACCGATACCGGCGTGAACAATGTGCGTTTCGACGGCAAGCTGTTCCAGGTGGATATCGGGACCGAGACGCTCAGCGGCGACCGCTTGCTGGTCGCCACCGGGCGCAAGCCCAACACCGCCGGCATGAATCTGGATAGCGCCGGGGTGAACACCGACGCCGGCGGTGCGGTCATCATCGACGACCACATGCGCACCTCGGTGCCGCATATCTATGCCGTGGGCGACTGCACCAACCAGCCGCAGTTCGTGTATGTGGCGGCGGCCGCCGGCACCCGCGCCGCGATCAACATGACCGGCGGCGATGCCGCGCTGGATTTGTCCGCCATGCCTGCCGTGGTGTTCACCGACCCGCAGGTGGCGACGGTGGGCTTGAGCGAAGCGCAGGCGGCCAGGCTTGGCCTCGAAACCGACAGCCGCACCCTGAGCCTGGACAACGTGCCGCGGGCGCTGGCCAATTTCGACACGCGCGGCTTCATCAAGCTGGTGGCGGAAAAAGCGTCCGGCCGTCTGCTGGGCGCGCAGGTGCTGGCGGCGGAAGGCGGGGAAATCATCCAGACGGCGGTGCTCGCCATCCGCAATCGCATGACGGTCGAGGAGCTGGCCGGACTGCTGTTCCCTTATCTCACCATGGTCGAAGGCTTGAAGCTCTGCGCACAGACTTTTTTCAAGGACGTGAAGCAGTTGTCTTGCTGCGCGGGTTGAACCGCGCCGCTTGGACCATGAGGCAATTTTTGAAGGAGATGTCGCAATGAAAGATCTCATCAAACAATTCTCCGGTCTGATTGGCGCCGGCGTGGCCACCGCCTGTTGCCTGGGTATTCCGGTGATTCTCACGGCGATAGGTGCGGCGGGACTGGGATTTCTGGTCCACGATGCCTATCTGTTCCCGTTGTTCGTGGCCTTCACCGGGTATAGCCTGTGGACCCTGTTCCGTTCAGCACGCCGCCACGGCGACGTCGCCCCATTCTGGCTCGGCCTGGCCGGCGGATTGGCGGGTGCCGCCGGGCTATGGCTGCTGGTGACCGGGTTCTATCCGAAGTCATGGCCCATTTATGTGGGGCTCACAGTCCTTGTCGCAGGGAGTGTGTGGGATGCCGTGAATGGTCGCCGGGCCGCGGCGTGTGCAACTGCCTGCGAGGCGCCGGCGGCCAAGGCGACCACCAACGATGCAAGGCGTCTCGCCACCCAAGCCGTAATGGGCCTGCTGGCGGCGGGCGGGTTGTACGGTATGTACAAGTCCGTGGAAGTATTCTCACCGGGCGCGCAGACGAGCGCAGATGGTCCCACTGAAAAGTGTTTCGGTATAGCGAAGGCCGGCCAGAACGACTGCTCTACCGCGTTGCATGGCTGCAACGGCCAGGCGACCGTTGATAATGCACCGGACGATTTCAAGTATGTCCCAAAAGGCACGTGTGAGAAGATCGGTGGCAAGCTAGCCAGTAGTGGCAAATGAAGCGGAATGGACACAGCGGATAGCACAAGGGTGGTAGATCATGCACACGGCTTCCCCTGTGCCCGTACTACTGCTGCTGGTACGTCATCGCCGGCAGCGATGAGTTGGGGCAGCCTCGATAATCGAGTTGATTGCCCTGGTATAACCTCCTTGTATTTCACGCTGCACCAAAGCCGTTCGACAACACCTTGTCTCGCCACCGCTCTTTGCCGTCCATGCTGACCTGGATGCCGTGACTGCTCAGTTTGCCAGTGAAGGTGTCCGACGTAAATTGAGCGCCTTGGTCGGTGTTGAAGATTTCCGTGAGGCCGATCGCTTCCGTGTCAACAACGTCTGCCCCGGCACCATTCGCACGCTCATCAACCGCCCGGCATGGGGACACACGAAACTTGCGACAAACTCATATAACTGATTCCTTGCAAGCATATCGGCGAGCCGGAGGATCGTGCAGGTCGTGGTGTGGCTCGCGTCTGACAATGTGGATTACTTCAACGGCATCAGCTTATTCATCGACGGCGGGTACTGCGCTCTATCCCGGCTTCGCCATTGGGGATTGAGCATGAGACTTCTCCAGCCACCTTTTCCTACGTGGTTGCTGCCGAAATCGACAGTGAAGACCGTCCTGTCGCCGGCCACCGCCATGGCAGCGTGATTCAACTGGTATTGGCCGCTTCCCTTCGTGTCGAAGAGGGTCAAGAACGTGCCATCGGCGGCGAATTTCTGAATCCGATAGCCTTACTTTGCGGGCGAGATCGCGGATCTCGCGCTGGTATATTTTTTTGATGTGCAGCAATTTTTCCCTTGACCTTGGTCTTAACTCCAAGGTCTAGAATGTAAAAACGATGAAGGAGAGAACCCGTGCTTACGATAGGAAAGCTTGCGCTCCGCGTTGACGTGACGACCGATACCGTCCGCTACTACGAGAAGGAAGGATTGCTTGCGCCGGCCAGGAAAACCGACGCCGGATACCGCTTGTACGATGACGTCGCCATTCGGCGCCTGCGTTTCATCAAACAGGCGCAGCATTGTGGTTTCAGCTTGGCGGAAATCGGCGAGCTGTTGGCTTTGAAGAGCAGCGATGCCGCCTGCTGCAAGGACGTGAAGAGCGTCGCCATCGAGAAAAAACTGCATCTGGAGCACAAGATCAAAGCGCTACGGGTCATGTCGCAGGCGCTCAGCGAGCTCATCACGGTTTGCGATGACGAAACCCGGCCGCTGCAGGAATGCCCGATTCTCGCGGCGCTGGAGAGCAGCATGGAGAAACAATTGAAAGGAGATCGAAATGGTTAAAGTGGAAGTGTTTTCGTCACCCGGCTGCGGCAAGTGCGCCCAGGCCAAAAATATGCTTAAAACCATTGTGGAAGAAATGGGACAGGGCAGGATCACCTGGCGCGACGTGAACATTCTGGAGGAAATGGATTATGCCGTGGAACTGGGCGTGATGTCGTCGCCCGCGATCGCGATTGACGGCAAGCTGGCATTTTCGTCGCTGCCCAGCCCGGATAAATTGCGGACGGAACTCGGCAAGCGGCTGGTATGAACAATCTTGCTACATCGGGTAGCGCTTGACAGCCGAACGAATGACAGGAGGGTGTGATGAATACGATATTGTTAATGACCGCCGCGGTGCTGGGATTTTTGTCTTTTTTCGAGCCTTGCACGATTGCCACGCACACCCTGTTTGCGGTACGCGCCAGTCATGCTTCGGTAAAGCAGCGCTGGCTGGCGCTGGTTCAGCTTACGCTGTCCCGGGTACTGTTGCTGGTGGCGGTATTCAGCGCCGCTGCCGCGATCGGATTGGCGGAGCTTTCCGCAAATACGGCGATGCTGATGCTCGGCGGGATTGGCCTGGTCTATCTGATCACCCGCAAGATTTATCTGCCGGTCCCGCATCTCGAGGTTTACCGCCTGCTTCCCCGGCATGACGGCCTGTCGCAGGGGCTCAGGCTTGGCCTGACGTTACCGGCCTGCACGCTGCCGCTGGTGCTCATCGTCGGCATCCTGTCCGCGCTAACGCAACGGCCCGGTGTCGCAGTGCTGGCGGGACTGGTGTTCGCAGTCATGTTCACGCTGCCCACGCTCTGGGATAGCACCCACGAACTCGATGCGGCACATCGGGCCTTTCTCAGCAAAGCCGCCAGCCTGAGCCCCTACCTCACCACCTTGTTGTTATGGGGCGGCGCCTTGTTGATTTGGCAAGCGGGAGTTTGAGATGGATATGGAAACATTGCGCAGCACGCTGGAACAGGCCAGCCTGGCTTCGCTCGGCGTGGGATTCGCGGCGGGGTTCATTTTCAGCTTCAATCCGGTCGCGCTGGCGGCGATCCCGGTATCGCTCGCCTATGTCACCAAGGCGCACGAGACAAAAAAAGCCGTGCTGTTCGGCGGCATGTTCATTCTCGGCCTGATCGTGACGCACGTGCTGATGGGATTCATCGCCGGCCTGGGCGGGCTGTGGGTGCAAAAGCTCATGGGGCGCGAGTGGGGCCTGGTGCTGGGCCCTTTGCTGATCCTGTTGGGGCTGATGTGGCCAGGCTGGATCAAGCTCCCCCTTCCCGCCATCACCTTCCGCGCCAAACGCGCCACCAGCGGCTGGGGAGCGTTCGCGCTGGGGATTCCGTTTTCGGTGGCGATCTGTCCGTTTTGCACGCCCGCGCTCGTCATCCTGCTGGGCGTGGCGACCGGCATCGGTTCCCCGCTGTTTGGCGCCACCTTGCTGCTGGCTTTTGCGCTGGGGCGCGCCGTGCCCATCATCCTCGGCGCCTGGGCGATCGGCTGGCTGGAAAGCCTGAAATCCCTCAGGCATTCACAACGGATATTTGAAATCATCGGGGCGCTGCTGCTTATTTTGTCGGGCCTGTACATGCTCAATGCCTATTTTTATGTCATTCCGGCGCTGGCGGCATAGCGCACGGCCGCGGACGCATGAGGATTCCTGATGGGTAGTAAGCCGGGCTGGCTTTGTTGCGTTTCTGGCCGGGCATTGTTGCAAATTCAGCCGGAAAGTGGCGGCGATTTGATGTCGCAGGAATCTGGGCCGGGTGCACGCTGCGCTGACGATATTATTGAGGAGATTGTCCATGCGATTCAATGCAAAACAGATGACCACAGGCCTGTTGATGCTCGGCCTGTGGTGCGGCCTCACCGGCGGCGCAGCGGCTTTGGCTGCCAGCGACAAGCAGACATCCCGCATCGAAACCGCACTCGCCGCAGCGCCGAAGGCGACCTGGATCGCGCAGGGCCAGGGGCGCCGCGTGCTGTATGTGGTCTTCGATCCCAACTGTGCGTACTGCCCGCTGCTGTATAAGAACTTGCAGCCATTGATTGCGCCCTACGATCTGCAACTGCGGTGGATTCCCGTAGCCATCCTGGATGCCACGAGTCCCGGCAAGGCGGCGGCGATCATGCAAGCACAGGACCCCAGGGCTGCGCTCGATTACAACGAAGCGCATTACAACACGGAGGCGTACACCGGCAGCATTTCCGAACAGATTCCGTCCGCCGCCACCCTGGCGCGTCTGCGCGCGAACGAAGCGCTCCTGAATCAGCTTGGTATCCCGGTTGTGCCCACCATGCTGTTTCGGTCGAAATCCGGTGAAGCCATGGTAATGCAGGGCGTGCTGTCGCCGATCGCGCTGCGCAAGGTGCTGGATCGTGTCCGATAGAACCGCGGCCAGCGAGGCGGTCCAGCTCGACAGGCTGGCGGATATCCAATCCATCCTGGGCCATGGCGTGATGTCCACTGCCGACGTGGTAATCGGGGTGCGCGCCGGCGGCCTAAAGATGGCATGAAAGGTGGCCTGGTGTGCAGATTTTCTCACCTGGCTGCGGCGCTGGCGGCAGGGTTGCTGGGTTGGGGTCTCGCCGGCGCGGCTGGCGCGAGCGAGCTGACCGATCTTCTGCGGCACACCCTCGATAACCCGGCCATTGCGGCGCGTACCGGTCAGGCCGAGGCGGCGCGTCGTGATCTGGGCGCTGCCGATTTGCGCTACTTCGGTTCCGGGAGCGCGTTTGCAGGCAGAACGCATTTCGAAGGCCCGCGCGTGGTCGGCATTTTCACTCCGATTTTGCCACTGTCGCCCATTCCGCTAGCGCAGGACATCAGCCAGTATGGGATTGCCTATACCTTGCCGGTTGACGTGTTCGGCGTGATTGCCGCCGAACGTGCCCAGGCCCGTGCAGGCCAGCAATCCGCTGAACTGCTGGCGCGGCAGGAAACCCTGCTGCGTCTGCACCAGACCCTGAGCGCCTATGTGCGGCTACAGGCGCTGGCACAGCAGGCGGCGGCACTGAGCACACAGCAAGAAGAACTGGCCGCCTACGCCAGGCGCGTTCGCGCAGAGGTCAAACTCGGCAGCGCGGCTGGCCTCGATGTGAGTCTGGTGCAAAGCGATCTGGCGCGGCTGAATGCGCGGCAAACCGTGCTCGAGGGCAATCGCGGAGCGGCGCTGGCTGCGTTGCAAGCCGCTTCGGGCGCCACTACAGCCGCATTGTCGGGGGCGATTTCCATTCCTCGTCTGGCGCCGGCCGATACGCGGGCGAGCCTGCCGGTGGCGCTCGCTCGCGCCCAATTGCACGCAGCCGACGCAGCAGCCTCGAAAGCTAGACGCAGCCTGCTGCCCGCCTTTAGCGGCAATGCACAGTATGCGCAATACAGCGGCGCTGATGTGCATCGTGATGCCTGGTCCATAGGGGTCAATATGGTCATCCCGCTTGATGCGGCGGCCTACCGCAGCGCATCGGCGGCGGCCGTGCGTGCCCGGGCCGCGGCCGATCAGGTGCGCGCGGCGCAAAGCGATACGGTCTCGCAAATCGCCGCGCTTAATGCAAGTTATCAGGCCGCGCTGGCAAACGCCCAGGCGCTCCAAACCGAAGTCGAACATCGCACTCGGGTGGTTGCGGTCGAGCGCGAGAAATGGCGGCTGGGAGCCAGCACGATGGAAAACCTGCTGCGCCAGGAACGCGACCGCCTGGATGCGCAATTTCAACTGGCCGATGCCGAGGCGCAGGCGGCGCTGGCCTGGTCGTCAATCCAGGTCCTGCAGGGGGCCGCCCCCGCGACGTATATCCAGACATGGGATTTGAAGCGATGAATAAGAAGAAGGTTTTGATCGCCGGGGCTGTGGTGACAGTGCTCCTGTTGGGCGCCGTGGCGTTGGTGCGGCACCAGCACAAGGTGCTCGCCAGCGCGCCGCGCCCGCAAAACTGGGCGACGGTGATCAATGCGCGCACGCTGGACATCAGCGATGTGCGGCTGACCCGTCCCGCGGTGGCGGATGTGCAGGCCTTGCAACAGGCCGTGTTCGCCAGTCGCCTCTCCGGCTACGTCAAGCGTATGCCGCTGTTTGAGGCAGGCGCCTTCAAGCGTGGCGAGGTGTTGGTCGAGATCGACCGGGCGGACGCGCAGGCCGGTCTGCTGCGCAGCCAGTCGGATCTGGCGCGTATCGAGCTGGACTCCGGTACGCTGCACAGCGCGCTCGCCGCTGCCCAGGCCGACACCAGCGCCGCGCGGCAGCGCTTGGAGCGTGCGCAGGCACTCTACAAAATCCAGGGAATTTCGCTGCAATCCTTGCAGGCCGAACAGGCGGCCACAGCGGCGGCCGAGGCTCGGCTACGCGGCGCCCGGGCCGCGCTGGATGGCTATCACAAGGTACGAATAGCGGCCAAGTCCGCAGCGGCTTCAGCGCAAGCCAATCTGGCCTATGCCGTGATGCGTGCGCCATTCGACGGTGTGGTCGCCGCGCGTCTGGTGCAGCCGGGCGATCTCGCCACCCCCGGCCGGCCATTGCTGCGCATCGTGGCGCTCGGCCAGCAGCGTGTTCTTGTGGACACGGCGGATAACGTCCCGCTAGTCGCGCTGCGCCTGGGCGGTCGCGACTATCCTGTGCGCCCCTGGCCCGAGGCCACCGCGCAGGGCCAGCGCCGTTGGGAGGCGCGCGTGGATGGGCTGATGCCCGGTGCCAAGGTCGCGGTCGATCTGGTCACCTTTTCTGGCAGCGGTGTGTTCCTGCCGGGTCAGTGCATGCTCAACAATGACGGACGCCGCGCCGCGGTGATCCGGCTGCCGGCCGATGGCCGCGGCCCGGCGCAGGCGCAGAGCGTAAATCTGCTGGCCAGCGGTGTCGAGGGCGCGGCGGCACGGCCAACAGGACTGGTCGGCGCGCACATCGCCTGCGCCAGTCAAGACGTGCTCAATCGGCTGGCGGGTGGCACGCCCTACCGCATCGCCGGGAAGAATTGAGCCATGTTCGATTTCTTCTATAAGCGCCCGCTGTTGCTGGGCGTCATCCTGGTGATTGGCTCGCTGCTCGGGGTGATCGGCTATCTGAACATGCCGCGCAACCTGTACCCGGACCTGGACCCGCCGTCGGTTACGGTGATCACCCAGCTGCCGGGCGCCTCGGCGCTGACCGTGGCGCAGCGCGTCTCGCGCCCGATCGAGCAGCAGCTCTACACCCTGTCGGGTGTGCGTGATGTACAGAGCATCAACAAGAACGAGGTGTCGATCGTCACCGCAGATTTCGAGTACACCAAAGGTCTGGATCGCGCGCTGCTGGATGTGAGCAATGCGCTGACCCAGGCACGCGCAGCGATGCCGCCCGAGGCGAGCCCGTCGAGCGAATACGCCGTGGGGGTATTCATCAATCCGGTGCTGACGCTCGCGCTGACGCCCAGGCCGGGTAGCGGGCTGACCCCGGAGCAGGTGCGGATGCTGGCCGGAAACGACATCCGTACCGCCTTTCTCACCCAGCCCAATATTGCCAACGTGGAGATCTTCGGCGGCCATCAGCCTGCCGTGCGGGTGGATCTCGATCCACTGAAGCTGGCCCGTTACCACATCGATCCGGCGACGCTGCAGGGACTGATTGCCCGCATTGACCGCGATTACCCGGTGGGCGTCGAGCAGGGCGACGGCGCCTTTCGCACGCTCACGGTGTATGGCGAACGGGTGAGCGTGGACGCGCTGCGCACGCTGCCGCTGACCGGCGGACTGATCCTGGGCGACGTTGCCACCGTCAGTATGAGCTCGGCCGAGCGCTTTTCCGCTTTCCACAGCAAGGCGGGCACGGCGATCGCGATAGCCATCCAGCGCGCGCCCGGTGGCAGCGTGCAGTCCACCATCGATGCCGCCCAGCGCATTCTGCCGTCTCTCGAAGCGCGCTTTCCCAATATCCAGTTCAGCGTCGCCGATACCCAGGGGCCGCTGATCCAGACCTCCAACAGCAACATGCTCGATACCCTGCGCGACGCGGTGGTGTTCGTCGCGCTGGTGATGCTGCTGTTCCTGGCCAGCTGGCGCGCGGTGGCCACCGCGCTGATCAGCATACCGCTGGTTTTTCTGCTCACTCTGGCCGTGCTCTGGCTTACCGGCAAGGAACTCAACGTGCTGGCGATGACCGGCATCATCCTGGCGCTGGGCATGCTGGTGGATGACGCCGTGGTGGTGCTGGAGAACATTGAACGCCACTTGGACGAACTGCACGAGGATGTAAAGACGGCTGTCCGCGCCGGCACGCAGGAAGTGCTGTTTCCGGTGTTCATCGGCACCCTTGCCACAGCGGTGGTGATCGCGCCGCTGATGTTCGTCGGCGGCTTTCCGCAGCAGGTGTTCAGCCATCTGGTGTATCCGGTGCTGATCGCGGTGTTCGTGTCTTACTTCCTGGCGGTCACGCTGATCCCGCGCATTTCGCTGTTCTGGTATCGCCAGGGTTTGCCGCCCAAGGCGCGCTGGGAACAGGCCATCGAGCGCGGCTATCAGCGTTTTATCGGACCGGGAGCAGGGCTGTATCTCGGGCTGCTGCGCTTTGCCTTCGACGGGCGTAGCGCGCGGCGCGTGCTCTTCCTGCTGCTGGCGCTCGCCTTGCTGGTGTTCAGCGCGCGCGCCGTATTGCCGCTGATCGGCCGCGAGGCGCTGCCGCCGATGGATACCGGCATCGTGCGGGTACATGTCAAGTTCGGCGGCAATGTCACCGTGCACGAGGCCGAGGCGCGCCTGGCGGCATTTGAGCATGGGCTTGATCAAGACCCGCAACTGATCCGCTGGGACGCGGCGTACGGCTCGGAGCCGGGCGTGCTCTCGCTCGGCTCGGGTCAGTTGCCGGGCGAGGCGAGCTACACCCTGACCTACGTCGACCGCCTGTACCGCAAAACGACCAGCTGGCAGATCGAGGCCGGCCTGCGCAAACGGATTGCGACCATTCCCGGCGTGGTGACCAACGATGCCTACGACTTTGGCGCCACGGCACTGTCCAGCATCAAGGCGCCTGTGGACATTCGTTTGATGGCAGATGACTGGCGCCTGCTGCCTGCGGCGGCGGACAAGGCACGGGCGGCGATGCTTGGCGTTCCCGGGCTGACCTCCGTGTCTGCCACCTGGGACCGCGACAGCGAGGAAGCGGTGCTCGCGCTCGACGACGCCAGGCTGCGCACGCTCGGCCTGACACCCGATCAGGTCACCGCGCAGCTGCCGCTGAAAGGCTTGCCGGTCGCCGCATTCAGCCGATTGCCCAGCATGGGCAGCATCCCGGTGCGGCTATATTTCGACATGCCCTATCGCAGCAATCCGCAGGCGCTGATGAATCTGCCGCTGCGCCTGCCCGATGGGCGCGACACGACGCTCGCCGAGGTGGCGCATCTGGTGTTCCAGCCGAGCACAGCCGTGCTGACCACCGGTGGCATCCGCTACAGCCTGGATCTCTATGGATTCCGTGACACGGTCCCGGTCAGCTTCCTGAGCACCGGTGCGATGGCGGCGGTGGAAAAGGTGCTGCCGCCCGGTGTGAGTGCCGAGGATCACGGCGACTTCGCCAGCGCACAGGAGTCGAGCAAACTGATGGTGTTGGGTCTGGGGCTGGGCATGATGGTGCTGTTCGGCGTGCTGGTGCCGGCCTATCGCAGCGTCGGGCTGGCCGTGCTGTCGATCCTGATCCTGCCGCTGTCGGCGATCGGTGCGATCTGGGGGCTGCTCGCCTTTGGCAAGGCCATGGCGCTGCCCGCCATTCTCGGTATCGTGTTGCTGTTCTCGATCATTATCAAGAACTCGATCCTGATGGTGGACTTCATTCAGGAGCGCACGCGCGAAGGACAGGATGCCTATAGCGCCGCCGCGGGTTCGATCCGCCTGCGCTACCGTCCGATCCTGATGACCGCAATGGCCACCATTGCCGGCATGGTGCCGATCGCCATGCAGCGCGCGGTCGGCCTCGAGCGCCTGTCGCCGCTGGCCGACGCCGCCATCGGTGGCCTGTTGATCGGCACCTTCCTCAGCCTGTTCTATCTGCCGATGTTCTACGTCTGGGTGAGCGGCAGGAAGAAAGCGGCCGGGGCGGCTGCAAACGTCACCGATTCCAAACCGCTGGGAAGCACCAAATGAACGCCCGCGGCACGCCGCCCGCCGATAAGTCCCGGCCGCCCTGACCCTGGGCGTTGGCGCATGGATAAAAACAGGACGGCATGATGGCTGTGGCTGTGATCTGGGTGTTATGAAAATTTTTGCGTACTGCGGACGGATTTCTGGCGTCCGGCTTCCAGCATGCGGTTGAGACTGCGACACCGATGGCGGCTTCACAGTTTGTATCCATAAAGGGCACGCGGTGCGTTGGCCATTCAGGCAGCGCGCCCATAGACGGGAACCGACGGCGGAACTGTATTCGCTGTGGATTTCGCCAACAACCGCGTAGAAAAATGGCGGTAGCGGAAGTGCGGCATTAATCCTATTTCCGGCAGTTGACCTGTTTCAACGAGATCAGGGGACTCACCAAATGGGTGAAGCGAAGAGGCGGCAATTTCCTGCTCAATCACAGGCGCAGGAAGTGATGACAGTAGATACGCCTGGCGGGCGAATTCAAATGCGCTGGGATCAGTCCGCCAAGCGCGCCCCGCAACGCCCAACCGGGCTTCTTTGCCGAGTTCTTGCAGATCACCGGGGTTTACGATTCCCGGCTTGGCACCTGAGGATGAACAGCTCAGTTCAACGCCCAAGCCCGCGCCGCGGGGACGAGCAGGTCGCCAGCCACTGCCCGAGCACCTGCCGCGCATTGAACACCGGCATGAACCGGCACCCTGCACCTGCGGCCAGTGTGGCCAGGATCTGGTCAAGATTGGCGCAGACATCAGCGAACAACTGGATGTCGAGCCCGCCCGCTTCTTCGTGCATCGCCACATTCGCCCGCAGTATGCCTGCAGGTCTTGCGAGACCATCACTGCCGCACCAATTCCCGCCGCCGTGATCGACGGCGGCATGGCGGCACCCGGATTGCTCACCTGGGTGATGGTCAGCAAGTTCATGGATCACTTGCCGCTCTACCGGTGGGGGCAGATTGCCGCCCGTAGCCAAGTGCCGCTGGCGCGCTCCACGCTGGCCGAATGGGTGGGGCGCGTCGGGGTGGCGTTGCAACCGCTGGCGGACCGATTGGCTGAATTGCTGCGGGAGCGCAGTGTGCTGCATGCGGATGAAACCCCGGTTCCACAGCTTGACCCGGGCACGGAAAAAACCAGGAAG
This sequence comes from Sulfuriferula plumbiphila, assembly GCF_009938015.1. NCBI lineage: Bacteria > Pseudomonadati > Pseudomonadota > Betaproteobacteria > Nitrosomonadales > Sulfuricellaceae > Sulfuriferula > Sulfuriferula plumbiphila. The sequence continues at coordinate 2,758,543 of NZ_AP021884.1, forward strand.
GCGTACCTTTGGGCGTACCGCAGTCATGACCTGAAGTCGGGGCCACCCAGCCCAGCGCCGCGCTGCCGCCCATAGCGCCCGCGAGCATACGGGTACCCATCCGATCAAACTGGCGCGGAATAGCCGGTCACTGACGGCTGCCATGCGCATGGTGATCGTCTGCCCGCCTGGCACGTTCCAGGCGACACCAGGCATCCAGCACACAGGCCACCGACCAGGCCTGGGCGGGTGCGCCGCGTGGCGTGTGTGGTGAGGCGCTGTCGAAAATCTCGCTGACGCTGCCCAGGCCCGCGTCGCGTAAATGATCTGCAATCGGGGTCAGGCGGGACTGAGCCAGTGTCGCGTCGCCGGTGACACGATGCTCGGCCAAGGCATAGTGACCCAGCAGCCAGGCCCAGACCGTACCCTGGTGGTAGGCGCTGTCGCGGCTGACCACGTCGCCCAGGTAGTGCGCCCGGTGGCGCGGGTCGTCCGGCGCCAGCGTGCGCAGGCCATATGAGGTGAGCAGGTGCCGGCCACATACGGCCACCACGCGGCGCCGGCTATCTGCATCAAGCGCAGAATGGTGCAGGCTCACGGCGAGAATTTGATTGGGACGCAGGCTGGCGTCGTTGCCTTCGGGAGCGTCGATCACATCGAACAACCCCTCCCCGTCCGCCCGCACAAAGCGCGCGAATGAGGCAGTCACCCGATCTGCCGGGTCGGCGTAGGTTTGCGGGATCTTAAGCTGGTCGCTGAAGTCCGCCATGCTGCGCAAGGCGTTGTACCAGAGGGCGTTAATCTCCACCGGCTTGCCGATGCGCGGGGTGAAGGCCTGGCCATCAAACCGGGCGTCCATCCAGGTAAGCGCCAGACCCGGCGCGCCGGCACGGAGCAGCCCATCTGCCGGATCTTCGCCAATGCCGTGGCGGGTACCGACCCGATGGGCGGCGATGATGGCGGCCAGGACGGGCATGGCACGAGCCAGGGCTTGCAGGTCACCGGTGGCCTCGATGTAAGCGCGCCAGGCCTCGATGAACCACAGGCTGGCGTCGGCGGTATTGTATTGCGGCGTCTGCCCGGGGCCGGGGAACCAATTGGGCAGCATGCCCTGATCCACATGGTGAGTGAAGGTTTCAAGCACATGCTTGGCAGTATCGTAGCGGCCCGTGGCGAGAGTGAGCCCAGGCAGGGCGATCATGGTGTCACGCCCCCACTCGCCGAACCAGGGATAACCCGCGATCACCGATTCTGCTTCAGGCAAGTCGGGTAGCGGTCGCGCGATGAGAAAGCTGTCGGCGGCCAGCACCAGCTGGTCGATCCAGGCCGGGGGGCCGGTCAGCGCCGGCGACGTGACGCAGGCATGAGTGAGCAGGGACGCATCACGGTTTTGATGGCAGCGCAGGGATTCTCCCAGATAGGGTAGCCCGCCATTGGACAGGGAGCCCACCACGCCGCACCAGCCACCGGACAGCAAATCGAGGTGTGCGATGCCTACACGCAAGTGGTTGTCGCTATCCTCCAGGCCGCGTTCGCGTTCGACAGGCAGATCAAAACGCTCGATCCAGGTGGCGTCCTGTTCGATACGTCCGCCACGCACGCCCAAACCCAAGCGGAAACGACCGGGCTGTTCCACATGCAGCACGTCAGCGTCTAGCGTCACCGCCGGCGCGAATCCACCGGGCGCTGAAATGGCATGAAAATCCCGGGCACTGACCAGCAAGGCCACACGCAGGCTGAGTGGCCGGTCGCATCCGCCCGCCAGCCGCCGCCAGGCGATGCAGGTCGTATCCTTGCCATGTTCCATCCAGATGCGCTGCTCGATCACCACGTCTCCGATGGAAAAGCGCCAGACCGGCATGCGGCCTTCCAGATGGAAGGATTCGATATGCAGATAACCGGCGGGATCAACTACCCCACCGCCCCAGCGATTACTATGCAACGGCCAGGAATTTTCACCATCGAGCAGGGTGGCGTCGGCCTTGGCGAACAACAGGCTGCGCCCCAGCGGCGGGTCGATGGGCGCGATCAGCAGGCCGTGATAGCGCCGTGTCAGCGTCCCGGCGATGGTGCCGGCGGCATACGCACCGCGGCCGTTGGTGAGCCACCATTCGCGGCGTTCGGCTTGCGCCGGATCACCGCACACTTCGCGTCCAAAGCGTATCCATTCGGGCAAGCGGCTGGCACAACTCATGGCATCTCTCCATTGCGCCCGGCGGCGCGGATGAGGTTGGCCACCAGGCCGCTCCAGCCGGTCTGGTGCGATGCGCCCAGGCCGTGCCCGTCATCGCCATGGAAGTATTCGTGGAACAGCAGATGGTCGCGAAAGTGGGGGTCGTTCTGGCACTTTTCGTTGGCGCCCAGTGCCGGCCGGATACCCTCGGTGTTGCGCAGAAACAGGCCTGTCAGCCGCCGCGAGAGGTCGTCGGCGATTTCCTTGAGCGAACATTGCCGCCCCGAGCCGGTGGGATACTCGACGCGGAAGTCGTCACCGTAATAGCTGTGGAAGCGGTTCAGCGCGTCGATCAGCAGATAGTTGATGGGCATCCACACCGGGCCACGCCAGTTGGAATTGCCGCCGAACACGCCCGTTTCCGATTCGCCCGGCTGGTACTTCACGCTCATGGGGATATCTTCACAGCAAAAAACATAGGGCTCATCAAGATGCGCGCGTGACAGGGCACGCACGCCATGCGCGGAGAGGAATTCCGCCCCGTCCAGCATGCGCCTGAGCAGATGCTTCATGCGGTAGCCGCGCAGCAATGACAACAGACGCCGCTCGCCCCGGCCGGGCTCCTCCCAGCGCGACACCAGGGCGGCGATGTCCGGGTTGTACTTGAGAAACCAGGACAGCCGCAGCTTGAACCCCGGCAGGCGGTCGAGCAGTTCCGGTTCCAGCACCTCGACCGCACACAGGGGAATGAGGCCGACGATGGAGCGCACCTTGAGCGGCATCATCTCGCCGCTGGGCGATCGCAGTACGTCATAGAAGAACTTGTCGTCTTCGTCCCACAGACCGATGCCCTGGTCGCCGATATTGTTCATGGCGGCGGCGATGTAGAGAAAGTGCTCGAAATACTTGGTGGCGATATCCTCGTACACCGGATTGTGCTGCGCCAGCTCCAGGGCAATGCGCATCAGGTTGAGGGCGTACATGGCCATCCAGCTGGTGCCGTCGGCCTGGTCGATGTGGCCGCCGGTGGGCAGCGGGGCGCTGCGGTCGAATACGCCGATGTTGTCCAGCCCGAGAAATCCGCCCTGGAAAACGTTGCGGCCTTCCGCGTCCTTGCGGTTGACCCACCAGGTGAAATTAAGCATCAACTTGTGGAATACCCGTTCCAGGAAAGCGAGATCGCCCTTGCCGCCGTTCTGTTCGCGATCCATGCGGTAGACCTCCCAGGTCGCCCAGGCATGCACCGGCGGGTTGACGTCGCCGAAGGCCCATTCGTAGGCCGGGAGCTGGCCGTTGGGGTGCATGTACCACTCGCGGGTGAGCAGCACCAGTTGCTGCTTGGCGAACACCGGGTCCACCAGCGCCAGGGGCAGGCACTGGAAAGCCAGGTCCCAGGCCGCGTACCAGGGATACTCCCACTTGTCGGGCATGGAGATGATGTCGGCGTTGTTGAGATGCTGCCACTCGTGGTTGCGGCCGTGGCGCCGTTGCTTCGGCGGCGCGGGCATGGCCGGGTCACCCTTGATCCATTGCGGGATGTCGAAATGGTAGTACTGCTTGCTCCAGATCATGCCGGCCAGCGCCTGGCGCTGGACCAGGCGCGCGTCCGCATCGCTTATGCCTTCCTGGATCGCATCAAAGTACTGGTCTGCCTCCTTGCTGCGCCTGGTAAAAATCTTGTCGAAATCGGCAAAGGGCGCGGGCAGGATTTCTCTGCTCAGCCGCACCCGCAGCACCCGGCTTTCTCCGGCGGGTATGTCGAGCGTATAATGCGCTGCCGCCTTGCTCCCCCGCCCCAGCGGGGAGACCGCATCCTGCCGGCCATTGATCACGAACTCGTGAAAGGCATCCTTGAAGTGCCCGGCGGCCTCTGCACCATAAAGCCGCCGCGTATTGGTGTCGTTTTCAGTAAACAGCAGGGTCGGTGCACCCTCGGCGTACCAGTGGTAGCCGCCCAGTTGCCGGTGGCGTGCTAGCGCCTTCCCCTCGCCGGCTGACTCGATGTAAGGACGTTCCGTGTTGCCGGTCCAGCTCCAGGTGTTGCGAAACCAGAGCTGCGGCAATACATGCAGCGAGGCCGCTTCAGGGCCGCGGTTATGCAGCGTGATGCGCATCAGCAGATCGCGCGGGTCGGCTTTGGCGTATTCGACCAGGACATCGAAATAGCGGTCGTTGTCGAACACGCCGCTGTCCAGCAGTTCGAACTCCGGCTGCCCCGCGCCGCGCTGGCGGTTTTGTTCCAGCAGGCGGGTGTAGGGGTATGCGGCCTGGGGATACTTGTAGAGAAATTTCAGGTAACTGTGGGTAGGCGTGGCGTCGAGGTAGTAATACAACTCCTTCACGTCTTCGCCGTGGTTGCCCTCGCCGTTGGTCAGACCGAACAGCCGTTCCTTGAGGATGGGATCCTTGCCGTTCCACAGCGCCAGCGACAGGCACAGCCGCTGCTGGTGATCGCTGATCCCCGCCAGGCCGTCCTCGCCCCAGCGATAGGCGCGGCTGCGGGCGTGGTCGTGGGGAAAATAGTCCCAGGCGGCGCCGTCGGCGCTGTAGTCTTCGCGCACCGTGCCCCACTGGCGTTCACTCAGGTAGGGCCCCCACAGTTGCCAGGGGGTGAGACCCGACTGCAGTTCCCGGTAGCGTCGATGTTCAGCGGTGCTGGTTTTCATCTGTCTTACCCTCGTTATTATTTGTTGTGGTTTGAAGTTCGTCGAGCTGATGAACATTTCCTGACAGGTATTTGTGGGGGGCGGTACGCGCTATTTCATGCCGTGCCCACCGAAACCATGCCGCATCGCGGTGAGCAGGCGGCTGGCGTAGTCGTCTTCATTGCGCGAATTGAAGCGCGCAAACAGCGCTGCCGACAGCACCGGAATCGGGGTGCCGGATTCCACTGCCGCGAGCGCCGTCCAGCGGCCTTCACCGGAATCGGCGACACGCGTGCTGTAATCAGCCAGGTCGGCATGGCCGTGCAGTGCCTGCGCGGAGAGATCCAGCAGCCACGAGCCCACCACGCTGCCGCGCCGCCATAGCTCGGCCATGGCGGCGAGGTCGATGTCATACTGGAAGGCCTCGGGATTGGTCAGAGGCGCGGTCTCCGCGTCCACCGTCCGTCCCATGCGGCCCACGCCGCCGGTCGCCATGAGTTTCAAGGCGAGGTTGCCGGCTTCGGCACCGTACAGACGAACCAGCAAGGCCGCCTGGGCAATGGCCGCAGCCGGATCGCCCGTGCGCATTTCATCGTCCAGCCACGGCGGTGTGGCAGTGCGCCGATGAACGAGCAGGAACGCATGAAGATTGACCAGGCCGGGGCCGGACAGCACCCGCTCCCAGCTTACGTGGCCGAAACGCGCGCTCAGGTGGGTAAGCAGCGCGGCTTCCAGCGCGTTAACCGGGCTGAAACTGGCATGACCGCCTTCGCTGGCGAAGGGGTGATGCCGATGACCATCCCAAAACAGCCCGGCTTCGCCCAGGCCGGTGCCGGCGGCGATAACCGCAGCTTGAGACGCACCGCGGTGCAGGCTGCAAAAGTCCGCGTCGTTCAGTGCCGCGATACCCCAGGCATTGGCTTCCAGGTCGTTGAGCAGCGTGGCTGTCTGCAGCTTGAAAGTGTCCGCCAGCGCGCGCGCATCCACGCGCCAGGGCAGGTTGGTGATCTCGGCAACATTGTTCACGACTGGGCCGGCTATGCCGAAGCAGGCATGATCGACATGCAGGGCATGGGTGCAGGCGAAGGCGGCGACGATTTCATCCAGTCCGGCGTAGTCCTGGCTGGGATAGGTTTCCTGCGCCAGTATCTCGACCTTCCGCCCTGCTACGGCGGCGCGGGCGAGCCGCGTATGGGTGCCGCCGATATCGCCCGCCAGCACGCTGACCGGTACATCCTGGGTAGGCATCTCAGACACCTCCCAACGGTTGCCAGGCGTGGCCGTCGCGGGCGATGAGGGTATCCGCCGCCACCGGGCCCCGGCTGCCCGCCGGATAGGCGTAGGGTTCCGCGCCGGGATGGTCGGCATAGGCCTCCAGGATGGGGGTAATGAAACGCCAGCTCATTTCGACCCCGTCGGCGCGGGCGAACAGCAGCTGCTCGCCGTGCAGGGCATCCAGCAGCAGGCGCTGGTAGGCGGGCGGCGCGTCAGGATGGCGACCATGGAAGCCGAAGTGCATGCGCGCCGTTTCCACTGCCATGCCGGGCCCGGGCACCTTGGCGGCGAATTCCAGACGCACCGATTCGTCGGGCTGGATGCACAGCACCAGCCGGTTTGGGGCAATACGGGTGCAGGCCTGTTCCTCGCCGAACGCGCAGAAGGGAATAGTGCGGAACTGCACCACCACCTCGGCGCAGCCCTGCGCCAGGCGCTTGCCGGTGCGCAGGTAGAAGGGCACGCCCTGCCAGCGCCAATTGTCCACCTGTACCTTGAGGGCTGCGTAGGACGGCGTGATGGAATCGGACGCGACCCCTGCTTCCTGGTGATAGCCCGGCATTGCGCCGTCGGCGGAGGCGGCATACTGGCCCAGCACCACGTCACGATAGGCATCCTCGCCAATCAGGGGACGCAGGGCGCGGAACACGTCCACCTTGCGGTCGCGCACACGGTCGGCGGCGAAGCTCAGGGGAGCTTCCATGGCGACCAGCGCCAGCAGTTGCAGCAGATGGTTCTGCACCATGTCGCGCAGTACGCCGGATTCTTCGTAATAGCCACCACGACTGCCCACGCCGATGTGCTCGGTGGCACTGATCTGCACATGGTCGATATGCTGGCGGTTCCATAGCGGCTCGAACAGGGCGTTGGCGAAGCGCAGCACGAGGATGTTCTGCACTGTTTCCTTGGCCAGATAGTGGTCGATGCGAAAGATCTGCTCCTCGCGGAACACATCGTGCAAGGCACGGTTCAGGGCCTGGGCGCTGGCGAGGTCATGGCCGAAGGGCTTCTCGATCAGCACCCGGCTAAAAGGCCCGTCTGGGTCGCTGTGCACCAGGCCCGCCGCGCCCAGTTGTGCGGCAATACCGGCGTAGAGACTGGGCAGGGTGGCGAGGAAGAACATCCGGTTGCCGTCAGTGGCATGGCGCGCGTCCAGTCCGGAGATGCGCGCCGCCAGGGACTGGTAGGCGCTGACATCGTTGAAGTTACCAGTCTGGTAATGCAGCCGCGCGGCAAATGACGTCCACTCTGTGTCGGTCACCGCCTCGCCGAAGGTGTCGCAGGCCGCGCGCATGGCCGCGCGAAACGCCGCGTCGTCCATCTCCGCCCGGGCCGTGCCCAGGATGGCGAAGGATGCGGGCAGATGACCCGCCCGATGCATGGCATAGAGCGCCGGCATCAGCTTGCGCCGGGTGAGATCCCCCGCCGCGCCCAGGATGACCAGCAGGCAGGGAGGGGCGATGTTCGCTTTATCCATGGAATGAACCTCAGAAGGGAATGAGAGTGTGTGGGTGCAATGTTATTTCCGTAGTCAAGTACGGAATCAAGCGGTATGAACAACAAGCCGGGAAATTTAACCAGGGTTCCGGTACCGCTATAGTGACTTCTTCCTGGGTCAGGTTTTTCCTCTCGATCGATCCGGTCATGCTGCATGGGCCGGAACAAACCGGGCTGGCTTCTCTAGCTTTGGTCTGGGCCACCGCATCATCCGGCTGACGTCAGGAACCATGCAACTCCGGCGGCAAGCGGCGCCACCCAGGACAGCAGGATGTTGCGCACGGTATGCCAGTCAATGGTCCTGGCATCTGCGCCAACGCCTGCAATCGACCCGACCGCCACATGGGTCGTCGAAACCGGCAGCCCCATCGTGCTTGCGAACAGCACCAGCGTAGCCGTGATCAGATTGGCTGCCAAACCCTGCATGGTGTCCATGCGAGCCATGCGCTGGCTCATGGTTTCGGCAACCCGGCTGGCAAACAAGAGTCCTCCCAGGGCCATCACCGTGGCAATAAGCACCAAGGAAAGGCGCGTGTCGAGCAGTCGAGCGGCGACCAGCAATGCCATCAATTTCGGGGTGCCGTTAATGTCGGCGCGACGACACAGGCACAGTCCAGATCAACCGGCCGTAAACGAAGCAAGCGGTTTGCGACAAACCCCAGTGCCGCCGCAAGCAATGGGCTGAGCAGTAGTGGCCGCAGAAACATGCCGGAGAACTGCTGAACCAGCTCTCCCGCCAGGAACAGTGACGCCAGACTGCCGGCAACAGTGGCCAACATGGCGAGGACGAGTGCCTGGCGATAACTCAGCGTTTTCGATCCCCAGATCGTGGCCAGCCCTTTGAAATTATCGTTCGCACCGTTGCTGAAGGCCAGAGACAGGGCGCTGAGAATCAACAGGTATTCCATCATTGGTACTGAGGTACAGAACGGCGTGGTGCCTATTCTGCATGCGTGCAGAGCAGTTATTTCAATGCAAGGGCATTGGATACCGCGAAAATTCGCGTCGATCTCAATCCATTCGGCGCGACACGATGATCGCCCGCACGAGCCGCCGCACGGTTCCGCGGATTTTCGTCGGCGACCGTACCTGGGCAGAATTGGCGACCTGACCGAACTGGCAAGCTCGGCTGCGGTGACCCCACGCGCGCCCGCTGCTGACCGCAAAAGCATTCCAGTCGATCCGCTCCCCGATTCTGCCCGAGATTAAGGAACCAGGCACCCAACGGCCCGACCTGCCCGGGCTGCGGTCGCTGAGATATTGCACGCGCCATCACAGACTTTTCGTCTCATGGGATTTCGACGCACACCCCAATTTTCAAGTCGCCAAGCCCGCCCCCCGAAGATGGTTTCGTCTATAAGCTTCTTACACTTGGGCGACGCGCAACCTGGGTGAGCCCGATGTCCGCGACGGCAATCCTGATACCATCCTTATGGTGGTCGATTCAACGCCAAAAACAGGAGACGCCATCCACTCTCACCGCACGACCCGAGGCATGGGTTCATTTTTTTACGCGCTCGTCCGCCCCTTTCGCAAACGCTCTCGCCGTCAACCGCAATGACATCATGTTTTTCTCATAATTGCGGCAGCCCGAGCACATCATTACATGCGTTCGCAGGGACATCTTCTCGCGCAGCGTGAGCGAGCGCTCCTGCGACTCGGAAACCAGGCGGGTGACTTCCTGACAGTTCAACATGATCGCTCTCCGTTTGAATACCATTTGTTCTCCAGACACTCCTGCAATCGCAAGCGGGCACGGTGCAGCATCACAAACAGATTGCTGACCGTGATGCCGGCCGCCGCGCAGATTTCATCAGTCTCCAGTTCGACAAATTCACGCATCATGAAGACCCGTGCCTGTTTGGCCGGTAAGCCGTCAAGGCAGGCTTCGAACACCGTCCAGAATTGTTGTTGCTGGAAGGAGGCCTCAGGATTACCCCAAGGAACAGGCCGCTCATCCGGTTGCCAAAACCCGTTCTGATCAAACAGAAGATCTGTGAAATCTTCGCTCTCATCATCTTCCCGCAGCAAACTGCTGGCATTGACCAGACGCTTCTTTTGTCGCAATACGTCGGCAATCTTGTTTTTCAGAATGGCGAACACCCAGGTTTTCAGCGCCGACCGCCCCGCAAAGCCATTCGCGTTGATCAGTGCGCCGACAAGCGCCTCCTGCACGGCATCTTCCGCCAGACAGGCATCATTCAGCTGCAGGCTGGCAAATTTGACCATCTGGCGGCGCAAATCATCGATGAAAACACCGTCATTAAACAGGGTTTCCGGCAACAACGCGTCGCGCCCCGTCTCAGTGCTCATTACATTGTTTCCCCTCGCCATTTCGTTTTTGGCCGCGCTATAACTGGATACACAGAACGGCACGAAGTAATTCAAGATCGCATGCATCCATGCGATCGATTCGACGCTCAGTTTACGCTCACCCTGATTAATCAGGTTCAGTACCGTCCCGACGACCACGGCCACCTTGAGTGCGCTCTTGACGATGTGCGGGCGGGTGGCTGTTCTGAATAACGAACTCACAGGCCGCCTCCTGACGTAGGCAGTGACTGCAACGGCGGCGGCTGCAACAAGGCCGGGATGTCCATCGCCTGTATTGAGGCCTCAACCACTCGAGCAATCAATGCCTCATCGGCAACTGGCTCCAAATCCTCAGCGCTGCCAACACGTCCGGTTGGCGCAACCACCAAACCGCTGGCGCTTTCCTCCAGGCTGAACTCCCCGCCGCAATTGCGGCAGAAAATATGCTCGCCCGCCTGCTGTTCACGTCGCAACACCAGGGTAGGACCGCACATTGGACAGGTTTGCAGCGGGATGCCGTCATCACTATGCCCCTGAATGTGATCGAGGTGGCCTGCGTGCCCCAAGGCAATAAACTGCGCCCCATACCGGCGGTCGAACTGCAGCCCGAGATTGTCGCCAATGATCGCTAACGCTTTCTCTCGCGGCATGCCAGTCCGGTAAGGCCGGCTGCTGGTCATGGCATCGAAGGCATCACATATGCTGACGATACGCGCCTCCAGCGGGATCATGTCATCCCGCAAGCCACGCGGATAGCCCGTTCCGTCCAGACGCTCATGGTGACTGTGTAGCGCATGTCGAACCAGTTCCGCCAGGGGGTGCCCGGCGAGCATGCGTTTTCCCAAGTCAGGATGCGTTTTGATCACCGCGTATTCCTCATCACTCAAACGGGCGGTCTTGCGCAAGATGGCATCGGGTACGCCAATTTTTCCCAGATCATGCAGAAACCCGCCGAGACTGATGCGCGCCGCCTCGGCGTGATCGAGGCCGACGGCTTCGGCCAGCAAGCGGGCGTAACGAGATACCCGCCACAAGTGCCCGCCGGTGTAGGGATCGCGTGCTTCGACAAACCAGGCCATGACGAACAGGCTGGCCAGCAACTGCCCAAAATGCTGCTGCGCCTGTCGCTCACCGTCGGGGCAATCCGCCAGATGCAACCATTGGGCGATGTATTCAGTCGGCTTCATGGTATTGCCCTCCTGCCAAAACCATATTACGGCGCACAAAGCGTCTGTCGATAAGGTTTTTCCAGTGCCAAACCCACGCACCTTGGGCGCTCCAGTCCCCCCAGGATGCGATGGCATGCCGGCCCCGTCGCCAACAGGCAAAGCGAGCGCGGCCGTGGCTTATGGGTGTGTAAATCGCGCCCCTCCAGCGCCGCCAGCAGGTTGTGTGCCAACACCGGTCCCGCGCGCACGGCGTGAACACCGGAACGAGACAGCGCCAGATCGACTCGCCCGCACACGTCACCCGCGGCAAACACCTCGGGATGGGATGTGCTGCGGTGGGCAGCACTCACTGCGATATAACCATCCCGATCCAGTGCCAGTCTGGACACACGCAACCAGCAGGAGTCATCCATCCGTGCTATTCGGTGTGAAACCGCGCTGTACTGGAAACGGTTTCATCTCCGGCACGATAAATGGGTGCTGACGTGCAAGCCAAGCAGTACTTTCTTTGCCACGTCTTTCTCCGAAGTCGTACCTGATATTGTCTTACGTCGGAACTTCCCCTTTGTTTATTACACTGGATGCGCTGGCCATCCCAATCTGACACAGTGGTGACCGGAACCTTGCATGGGGTTCCAGTCGCTTTTCTGGCGCGGCATGGTCGCAGACATCGTCTCATTCCGAGTGTCGAATGCGCAGCAGGTAATTGCCAAAACAATACGGCTGCTATCCGAGACGATGCCGCCTTCCTTCCATCGCTCATACCGCGCTGAAGACTAGCCTCGTTACTCGACCCGAAATGATGGCTGAGGGAGTATCACGAGAATCGGACTGAGGTGGCGCAGGTGGATGCGGCGCCGGTGAGCGGCATTTGGGTTATGGGGCATCGGGCGAGTAAGTGAATGGTGCAGAGTGGGTCTGTATGTTAATCAACAATGCACAACCCGCTATCCATGCACCCACGCCTGAAGTGGCAATTTTTTTGTAAGGATTTATCTGGAGATTCGACTGATGGTTACCCTAGTTGTTTTATATCCATTTACATAAGGAAATTAAAATGTCGATGATATGCAAATGAACGGTACCTGCGGAACCAAGTCTGGAGTGTGCGTCCATGAAAAGCCGATGATGTGGCTTGTTGTCATTGTTGCAATAGCAGCAATAGGCCACTGGATGTTTCATTGGTTCTGAGATTCCCTAGCATGGATACCCAAACAGGGTGCGGTCCTGCACCGAAGCCGCCATCGGTGTCGCGGTCCTCCCCGCGGACTAGAAGTCGTCAAGAATCGCAAACCCTGCGCCATCGCCTGGGTTGCGTCCATAAACGGCCATGATGATCCGGAGATATTCCTTCCATGAACACACTCATTCGGCATAGCCTGGCGATTTTCATCGCCTTTTTCCTGGGGCTCAGCCCGTCCTGGGCGGCCAATGCCGACGCTGCCAGGGCGGAAACCCTGCTGACGTCCCTACACGCGGCCAAGTGGATCCAGGAAGGCGCAGGCCCGCGCATCGTCTATATTTTTTTCGACCCCAATTGTCCCTATTGCCACAAGCTTTATCAGGCCACGCGCAAGTTCGTGGGCAAGGAGGGGCTGGAATTCCGCTGGATTCCGGTGGGTTTCCTCAGCCAAAGCAGCCTGGGCAAGGCTGCCGCCATACTGGCTGCGAAAGACCGCCGCAAGGCTTTCCACACCAACGAGGATGACTACGGTTTTGGTGCCGGTCCGGGAGGCGGGATTCCCCCCCTCAGCCATCCGGGCGGCCCGGTGCTGCGGGCACTGAACACCAATCTCTCGCTCATGCACCAGGCGCGGCTGTGGGGCATTCCAGTGATGGCGTTTCGCGCTCGGGATGGCCAGGCACAGTTGATGGTGGGATCGCTACCGCCCGACAAACTCGGTGAAATGCTGCGTCTCGTCAAATGAGTCGGCGCTGCAGCGGATTATTTCAACAATTAACGTTTTGATTGAACGGCAAGCCCGTCGGTCGCGCCGCTGCAGCCGTCATTATTGTTATCTGGATCGTCACGGCAGCGCTTGTCGCTTTCCGGGAACATGACGACTTCATAGTCCCCCTCACCTTAGTCAAGGGATAAGGTTTACGCACAAAAGGTGCGCCTCCTGTCCTAGGAGCCTGTCGGACTTAAAGGAAATCGGCTGCAAATCCGTCTGGACGGTACATATTTCGCCGCTTTTTTGGTCAATAGAACGACTATTGGCCTGCAAAATCGACAAAATCTGTCCTCGCCCAGCCAAATTTTCGCTACGATTCTTCAAGTCCGACAGGCTCCTAGCACCCGACGTTTTCGCCAACGACATTTTTGCGATGAAGGGCGGCACGGCGATCAATCTTTTCGTTCAGGACATGCCGCGACTGTCCGTCGACATCGATGTCGCTTACCTTCCCTGGACAACGCCGCGCGATGAGGCATTGGTCGAGTGCCGCGTCACCTGCCTTGCCGGCCACAACAGTCCGCCAGCGTTGCGGGATGAGCAGGAAGGGGCTTCCATCCCCTATAATAGGGCAACCTTTAAGAACAAAAAAACGTTTTGTCGGCGTAATATCATTTGCAACACCATAACAATAAGATTGATGCCGCCCTGCTCGGTAAAATCGTGCTCGCCCGCTTTCTGGAGTTGCCGCTGCGGGCGGTAGACCGTCTCGCGGCCCAGGTGGAGTCCTCCGCCGGCTTTACCGCCCTGCGCCCCTGGGTGAGCGTGGGTCGATTGGAAGGCGCGCGGGTGGCGCATGATGCGGCCGACACCCCCCAAACCCGGGCATCCCCGATCCTGGGAGAAGTTCTCGAGGCGGACCGGGGCCTGATGTTCCTCTACCGCCGCGACAGCTTCGCGCGGGAATACCGGTTCGATGAGGAGGGGGTGAACTGCCTGATGGTGCGCGCGGGCGCTCCCGCAGCGCTGGCAAGAACGTTGCGCAGGTTGCGCCTCATCAATACCCGGAACCGCCTCACCCACGCGCTGATGCAGGCGGTGCTGGCAGCGCAGGCGGCGTATCTGCGCTCCGGACAGGGCTTGGCGCTCCTTCCCTTGACCCAGGCGACCATTTCCGCCCGGCTGCGGTCGGAGTCGAATCTTTCCGTGGTGGCGGATGCGGGCCGGATTTCCCGGCTGGTGCGCGGACTGACGATCATGCTGCCAAACGGCAAGGTGGTGCCGTTAAACACCCTGTTCCCGAAGCCACGGCAGGTGCATTGCCATTTCGTGGATCATATGATAAAAGAAGAAAAAACATGGATGGCCAAAGGGTTATTGCGGGAACCGCTGACGGACGAGGCCATCGCCGCCATCCTTGAGCGGGAACATGGCATCCGCTTGTCGCGGCGCACGGTGGCAAACATCCGGCATGACCTGGCGATTCCCGATTACAAGAGGCGCAGCCAGGGCACGGATTATCTGGCCGCTACGGAGGGCTTCTCCGCCCTGCTGCCGCTCACCGCTCAGGCGCTGCGCACAACGGTTCCGGCCCATCCGGGCGTGTATGAGATCCGGACGGTTTGCGCTTCCTCCGTCGGGGGAGAAAAGGAAGCCTGCCCAGGGAAAAGTGTGCCGCCAGTGCCGCACGGCGTGGTCTACATCGGCTCGGCCGGTGATTTGCGCAAGCGCCTCGGCGATCACCTGCGCGGCAGCAGCGCTAATGCGCTGCTGTATCGCCACGTGGCCGGCGGCGCCGCGCAGGTGCGGTTTCGCCTGATCAGTGCAGACTGGCGCGTGGTGGAGCGGGAGTTGTACCAGGTATTTTGCGAGACGTTCGGCGTGTCCCCGCCGTGTAACCGCATGAGCCCTTAAAGGAAATGCGCAACCCGCCGATATATCATGCACACCATCCGGTGCACTATCCGGGCCGATTTCGGGTGCAAAGAATGAACAAGAACAACCATAAGGTTCGGTGACGTGATATGGAAGAAATCTTGCGCAAGCAAGCAAGCAAGCAAGCCTGACGATGGTTTCATCTCCCTTTCCTGGCTTACGGCGAGGTCCGGAAATATGAAGCCTCTGGAGGAGACCGTCGAGGCCGTGATGCGGGCGCTTGGACTGGACGATGCCGCGGTCGTCCGGCGCAAGGCCTTTCTGGAATTCACCGATGACGACGTCGCGCGGTTGCGGGCGCTGCACGAAGCCATGCAGACCCTGGCGCCGGATTTCGCCAACGCCTTTTACGACCATCTCCTGGCTTTCGAGGAAACACGGGCGCTGTTGCCCGACGCGCAAACGCTGGAGCGCTTGAAGCGCACCCAGGCGGTGTACTTCGACAGCCTGACCGCGGGGGACTACGGCCCCGAGTATATCCTCCACCGCCTGCGCGTGGGCGTGGCCCACCAGCGCGTCGGCCTGGCGCCGGAATGGTATCTGGGGGCCTACAGCAAGTACCTGGCGGGCTTGCTCCCTGAACTGTGGCAGCGGCTCGGGAAAGACCCCGAGGCCTTTGTCGTTACCGTGCAGTCACTGATCAAGATCGTTCTGCTGGACATGGGGCTGGCCATCGACACCTATATCCAGGCCGACCGGCAAACCATCCTGACGCTCAAAGAGTATGCCGACATCGTGTTCGCCAGCATTCCCGACGGACTGCTGGTGCTCTCCTCCGATCTCGCCGTTTTGTCCGCCAACCGGGCCTTCCTGGAGCGGTTCGGGTTCACCGAGGAAGCTGTGCGCGGCCGTTATCTGATGGAGGTGCTCGCGGCCGACGGGCTGCGGGGGCGGGCGCTCGAAGTCCTGGCCACCGGAGCCGCCCAGCATGACGTGCTTTTCAGCATGGGTCCGGCGGACGGCGATGAGCGCAAACCGGTGCGCGTGACGCTGACTGGAATCCGGCTTGCGGAAGAAGAAGAAGAAGAAGAAGAAGCCCGGCTCCTTTTGATCGTGGAGGATCTCACCGAAGAGGAAAAGTTGCGCGCCGCCGCGCTGGAATCCGAGCGCCGTTTCCGGGACCTGGCGGAAACCGCCCACGACGGAATCATCATGACCGATCCCCAGGGGAAAATCGCCTATTTCAACCGGGCGGCGGAACGCATGTTCGGCTATCGCCGCAACCAGGCGCTGCAGCGGCCGATCGGGACGGTGCTGCCGGAACCGCTGTGCTGCCGACTGGATGAAGGATTGCAGCATACCCGGGTGTGGGAAACCCAGGGACGCCGCCGCGACGGCGCCATTTTCATGGTGGAGGGATCCAGCAGCGTCTTCGAAGGGTCCGCGGGACGTTTCATCACCTATGTGCTGCGCGACCTGACCGAGCGCAAGCAGTTCGAACGCCAGTTGATGCACTTGGCCAATCACGATCCGCTGACCAATCTTCCCAACCGGAAATTCTTCCAGGAACGCCTCGAAATCAGCCTGGACGAGGCGGCGCTGAACGGAGAGCGTGTGGCAGTATTGTTTCTCGACCTGGACCGCTTCAAGCTGATCAACGACACCTTTGGCCATGCGCTGGGCGACAAGCTACTGCTGATGGTGGCCAAGCGGCTCGCCGGCTGTTTCCGCAAGGGCGACGACATACTGGCCCGCCAAGGGGGAGACGAATTCGTGGTGATGCTGCAGGGGCTTTCCGGGAGACAGGACGCCTCCTCCGTCGCCCAAAAGATCATGGATGCCTTCGCTCATGTCTTTCAGCTGGAAAATCACGAGGTGTTCGTCTCCGCCAGCATCGGCATCGCCTTCTACCCTTCCGACGCCATCGATGCGGGCAACCTCATCCGGTGCGCCGATAGCGCCATGTACCAGGCCAAGGAACAAGGCCTGGGATATCAGTTCTACCGGCCCGAGCTGGAAAATCTGTCGTCGGAGCGGCTCACCCTGGAGAACAGTTTGCGCAGGGCCCTGGAACGTGACGAGTTGCGGCTTTACTACCAGCCCAAGGTGGATCTCGCGAGCGGGACCGTGATCGGGCTGGAGGCGCTGCTGCGCTGGGCACATCCGGTCAGAGGCATGATCCCGCCCGACCAGTTTGTTCCCCTGGCGGAGGAAACCGGCCTGATCGTCCCGATCGGCGAATGGGTCTTGCGTACTGCGTGTTTGCAGATCAAGGCCTGGCAAGGGGAAGGGATGCCCCTTCTCCCGGTGGCGGTGAACCTGTCGGCGCGCCAGTTCAGGCAGTTCTCGGCCAGCGGTGAAACAGAGGGGAGACCGCCTTCGGATGAAGCTGGCGGAGTGCACGATTTGGTTGAAACCATAGAGCGGGTGCTGGCGGAAACGGGAGTGGATCCATCCTGCCTGGAATTGGAGATTACCGAAAGCATCCTGATGCAAAACCTGTCGACGGCGGCCCATATTTTGCAGGCGTTGAGCGCAAAGGGAATGCGCATCTTCATCGACGATTTCGGCACCGGCTATTCGAGCTTAAGCTATCTCAAGCGCCTGCCCATCGACACCATCAAGATCGACAAATCCTTCGTGGGGGATATTACGACCGACCCGGATGACGCGGCGATCGTGTCCGCCATCATCGCCATGGCCCACAGCCTGCGCCTCAGGGTAGTGGCCGAAGGAGTGGAAACACAGGAGCAGTTCGACTTCCTGCTCGAACGCGGCTGCGATGCCATGCAAGGCTATTTTTTCAGCAAACCGCTGCCGGCGGAGGAAATTCTCCCGCTGCTGCAGAATGCTCGGAATTCCGGTTCCGGTCGCGACTGACCTGGGAGCCATCCTTGATGGAATCCCGCTGCCTGACGCGACGCGGTTCGACCGTGCTGTCGATCCGCCAGCGCGGTGCACTGAGCAATCCTAAAACGGCTATCGGACGCAGATGAAAGCCGATTAACGCCGATGATTCAACTCTTGATGCATGCGATGCCGGTACCTGCCCCTGGGTTCGTGTCGCGACTGACGGCGAGGCGGGAAGGATTTTGAGTTCACAGATTTGGTGGCAGTGAATCCGTGGAATGAATGACCATGGGGGAACACCAGCCAGTTTACCGCCCCAACCAATAACGAACCTGCCGCAGAATGTCACTTTCCGCCCTGGATAATCACTGCGCCGATCACAAACCATAACGATACGCACGCCTGAAATAAAAATTTGATACACCGTTAAAACAGATTAGGCATTTAATAAACAAGGCTGTTTTTGTGTATTTTGCAGCCTGCCAGCAACTCCGGCAAGAAATCGCCCAGCGCAAAATCAAGCTGGCACAGCTATTGCGGCTACCCCCGCCAAACACTACGGTGTTTTGTCCGCTCAACCACTCAGGAGACTTAACATGAACATGTCTGAAGTTCGCATCAACAAATCCCAGGCCGGCTTCACACTGATCGAATTGATGATCGTCGTGGCGATTATCGGTATTTTGGCCGCCATCGCGATTCCCAGTTATCAGAACTACACGCGCAAAGCTAAATTTACGGAAATCGTTCAAGGCGCTTCCTCTGTCAAACTTGCGGTAGAAACTTGTTATCAAGAACAAGGCGCTCTTGGCAACTGTGCTGCAGGTTCAAATGGTGTTCCCGCGCTAATCGCCACTGCCGGGTCAAATCCAACAACCGTAGACGTTGGATCCGGTGTAACTGCAGCAAGCAATACAGCCGTGACTATTACGATGATTGCCAAGTCTAATGATACGGTCTTGAATGGACTGAACTACACATTGACAGGTGCTCCAGGGGCGGCGGGGACTTCTAACGCTATTTCTTGGACTAAAGGCGGCACATGCCTTACCGCTTCAGGTGGCCCATACTGCTAAATTTGTCAGGTGCATGAGTAAAAAGCCGCCCTTGGGCGGCTTTTTACTTTACCTGACCCAGTTAATTTAATGCACACAAAAACGCCAACCAACGTGATCGCTTACTTACTCATCGTTACCGCCATCGCATCCGGGTTCCTTTTTATCGGTACTGCGCTGACCGGGCTGCTGTTGCTTACCTGGCTGGGCGTGGGATTGCGGCAAGCCATGGTCACCCGAATATGGATTCGTTATCCCCTCAGCAGATGGATGCTGGCTTATCTGGGCTGGCTGGGCATAGTGGTGTGGTGGAGCACCACACCCAATGTCAGCTGGCTCACCGCATGGGTGCTGGCCGGACTGCCTATCGCTTACCTCGCCTGGGGGATGACCCCCAACCCGGACAAAATCTGGAACGCTTTACGCCCTGCCTTCCTGCTGGCCGGTCCGGCGCTGGCACTGTGGGGTTTGGGACAGGTGGTCACTGGCTATGGCTATGGTCATCCGGTGGGGCCGCTGGTGGACACCAACGCTTTCGCAGCACTGATGAACCTGTTCTGGTTCCCTGCCGTCGTTCACTTCATCCGGAAAATGCACCACAAAGGTATTCATGCACGCCTGATCGTGCCGGCCATGGGCTTGCTGCTGGTCAGCCTGGCCTTGTTCGCCACTGAATCACGCGGCGCGACTTTGACCTGGATGGTGCTGATGCCATGGGTGTTATGGGCCGGATTTCGCGCCACGCGTAACAGGCGGGCTGTGCTGGCCGTCCTGGTCATTGCACTGGTCGGTTACCTGGGTGCAGCCAACGTGCTGGGCTTGAACGTGAGCCATCGCACCCTCGACTTGAAAGAGGATGTTTCCACTAATGCGCGCCTGATGATGTGGAAATCTGCCGCACGGATCGCGCTGGATCACCCGCTCACCGGCACCGGCTGGGGCACTTTCGCCGCCCAGTATCCCGCCTACCGCGATCCGCGCGAAAACAGCACGTCCGGATTTTATGCACACAATGATTATGTGCAACTCGCGGCAGAGGGCGGCATTCCGGCGCTGGTGCTGATGCTTGGCATCGCCGCGGGTTTGCTGCTGCAATTGAAGCGCAGCCTGGCCCGCAAAGAAAATCCCCATGCACTGGAGGCCACCGGGCTGCTGCTCGGCAGCCTCGCCCTGTTCATTCATGCCAGCTTGAATTTCATTTTTTATTTCGCCTTCATGAACATTTTGGCTGGCCTGTTTGTGGCACGTGCCGTTCAACTCATCACGCCATCTGGCATTGGCAGTGTTCAGCTTGGCGGATTTGCGCAAATCGGGCGCGTCACCAAAGCCATCCTTGCCAGTTTCATCGCGCTGCTGCTGGCTGGCCCGCTGTTGCTTCAATTGCTGGCGCAAACCACCTTGACCGGCTCGCAACCTGGCCTGACGGTGCTGCGCACCGTGTGGACAACGGCTAACCCTTACGCGATTGCCAAACTCATTACCGCCATCCGGCCGAGTTCGGGCATCGCGCAGGAGATAATGTTGCGTGCCAGCGAACATGCCCTGAAAGACAGCGACGGCATCAGCATGGTTGGGGGCAATTTCCAGCGCGCAGTGCTGGAGGAAACCCTCCAGCGTTACGAACTGATCCGCGCACAAACCGCCAACAATCCCACCCAAGGGGTGCGTGAAGCACGCATTCTGATTGAGTATCGCGATCTGCTGGAACCGGGTATTGCGTTACAGCGTGCCCGCAGCATCCTGGTGCAGAACCTGCGCACGGACCCCTACCATGCAGACAGCATGATAGCGCTGTCGCGACTGGACCTGGCTGAGGGCCATAAGCAGCAAGCCCAGCAGGTGCTGCGCGCTGCATGGGGGCATGTACTCAGCCGCCGCGATCAACAGCTTGTCGTGGTTGAAAGTCTGCGCCAGCTGGCTGCACCGCAAAAAATTGCCGAACTGGATGCAATAGAAAAGCAGCTCAGGAATGTGCGTTCGGATTCGGAAACCGGCAAGCCGCTGATACTGCCTGCCCACTTCAGCGAGAATATTGATGCACGCCTGGCAAGTATTGCCGCAACACTGCGTCATCAGCCCTGACCACCTGGTCTGCTATTGAACTGCTGCCGGGATCGGCTTGTACCTGAGCCGATCCCGGCGCATGCGGGCGTACTCGATATTGCTCACAGGTTTGGCAATCGAAAGCTGATGGTATATATTCGGTATATATCAATTTTCTATTGAGGTGACTATGCAAACCGCCAAATTGTTCATCAATGGCCGCAGCCAGGCTGTGCGCCTGCCCAAGGCCTTTCGTTTTGAAGGTGTGCAGGAAGTGTTAATTGAGCGCGTCGGAGATGCTGTGATACTACGCCCACCCAAACGCCCGTCGATTGAACAGCTGATTGCCGCATTGGATCAGTTCGAGTCGTTTCCCGAGCGGGAACAACCCGATACTGCCGACACGCGCGATCCCTGGTAAATCGTATGCATTACATGCTCGACACCAACATCTGCATCTACGCCATCAAGAATCGGCCCGCACAGGTACTCACACATCTGCGTGCTCATGAAACGGCAGGGATAGGCATATCCAGCATCAGCGTGGCTGAACTGTATTTTGGCGTTGCCAAAAGCGGCTCAGCCAGAAATCTGACTGCGTTGCAGCAATTCCTGGAGCCACTGGAAATCGCCGACTTCGACGTAAGCGCAGCGCAGGCCTATGGCACGCTGCGCTACACGCTTGAACGGTCGGGCACTCCCATTGGCCCGCTGGATACACAAATTGCGGCGCATGCTCTGGCACTGGGGGCGACGCTGGTGACGAACAATGGCCTGGAATTTGCCCGTGTGCCCGACCTGAACTGGATAAACTGGGCGGCGGAATAAACGGATTCACGCGCCAACTACTCCACATCAATCGCCACTTTCACGTCCTGCACCGACGCCACCGGTTTGCCGGCCTGGATTGCCGGGAAGAAGCGCCAGGTTTTGAGGGTATTCATAATCAGCTGGTTGACGCGCGGGTTGGGGGCGGGCTGGGTCAACTCGACCGTCGTGCTGCCGTCGGGTTTGATGTGGAAGCGTGCCATCACCACGCTGTGGATGGTTTCATCGCGCAGGTCTTCCGGTAGTTTCGGTTTCGGTTGATACAGGGCGCGCGCGCCCATTTGCTGGGTGCCGTCCTGGCTGGTGTTGGGACTGGGACTGGGTTCCGGTTTGGGCGGTGGCGGAACCGGGACTGGTTCGGCCTGAGGCGGTGGTGGCTGGGGTGCGGGTGGCGTGGGTAATGCCGCTTTCGGGGCAGGCGGGGGCGTTTGCACAGGTTGCGGGGCGGGCCGCACCGGCACTGGGCGTGCCCTCTTCTCCGCTGTGACGACCGGCTTGGGCTTGGGCGGAGATGGCGGCGGCAACTCGATGATGCGCGCGTCGATCGGGGCAGGGGCTTTGCTCGCCACCTTGGCGGGCGCGGCGAAAAACAGGCCGAACCCCCACAGCATCAGCGCCCACAGCAATAGCGCCAGGGGCAGCGGCCACCACGGATTCATTGTCCGGACAGGCGGGTCAGAAACAGCGGCGCTATTCATGCGCCACGGCAATCAGGAAATGCTGCGCTCCGGCTGCGCGCGCGTGCAGCATGGCCTGTACCACCACGCCTTGCGGGGCTTTGCTGTCTGCCGATACCACGATGTTTTCCTCGGTGCTGCGCAGCAGCGGCTTCAATGTGGCAGCGAGGGTGGACAGGCTGACCGGCGCGCGGTTGATGAAAAGTTTGCCGTCAGCGGTGACCGAGAGCGTCACCGGCGTTTCGCTATTCAGGCGCTCCGCCTTGCCCTGCGGCAGGTTGACCTTGAGCGAGTTGAGGCTCTGCATGGACAGGGACGCCAGCATGAACGTCGCCAGCAGAAAAAACATCACGTCGATCATCGGGATGATTTCGATGCGTCCCTTGCGCTGCACCCTGGCTTTACGCAGCTTCATGGCTGCGCTCCTGCCGAGCCGTGTTCCTGCTGGTCAAGGCGGATGTGGTCGATCAGGCGCGTGCCGAGGCGTTCCATTTCATCCATGGTTTGCGCCTGCAGGCGCGAGAAATAGTTGAAGCCGAACAGCGCAATCAGCGCGATGAGCAAGCCCACCGCGGTGGCAATCAGCGCCTGCGCCACGCCGCCGGTCACGCCGGTGGGGTTGACCAGGCCAGCCCCGCCGATCAGCTGGAAAGCGTGCATCATGCCGCCGATAGTGCCCATCAGCCCGAGCAACGGGGCCGCGGTGACGATGGTTTCCAGCACCCACAGGCGCCGTGACAGCGCGGTTTCGATGAGCTGCGCCTCGTCGGCGGCACGCGATTCCGTCCACCATGCCGGACGGCTGCGGTTGGCCAGCACCACGCTGAAAAAGCGACGGAAATAATTGCGCTGGTTGAGCGCAGTCAGCTTGTGTTCCAGCGTCTCCCAGGCGAATCCGTAGGTTTCCACCAGATCGAGCAGCTCGCCGGAGAGGCGCGCATAGCGCCAGTACAGCACGGCTTTTTCCAGCATGATGGCAAGTGCCAGCACGGCCAGCAATGACAGCGGAAAAATCATCACGCCACCGAGTTTGATGGCGATCCAGCTTTCGTGTAGGTCTTGCATGAGGCACCTCCTGTGCGGGGCAGCATGGCCGCCCCAGGTTAATCAGAAAAATTTGTCGAGACTGAAGTAGACCGCGCGGCGCGGGCCGTATTGCGGCGCGCCCACGCCGATGCCGCTGCCGTCGCGGATCTGGTAGCTCCGGTCGAACAGGTTGAGGATGCTCACGCGGCCTTCGAGTTTGCCCAGTTGCGCCACGCTGAAGGTATGCGCGGCGGCGATGTTGACCTGGGTATACGCGGGCAGATGCCCGGTGTTGGCAAAGCCGTTGCGCAGGCCGCTGCCATACAGCGCGTCGGCACTGTAAGTGGTGCCGCGCCAGCGATACGCGGTGCCGAACGAGGCGGTGATGCGCTGGTCGTGATCCGGATGCACCCAGTTATTGGCGATGTAGGCCAGCTCGGCAGCATCGAAATTGTACTGGGCCGAGCCGATGTCGCGGCCCAGTGCGGTGGAGTGCGCAAGATTGAGATACGCCGAGAAATTATCCCTGCGGTAATTGGCGGTCAGCTCGGCACCGTAAATCCTGCCCTGGCGGTAATTGAACGGCGTATACAGCAGGGCCGAGCCGAACTGGCCTTCGTCCAGCATGTTTTTCACCGTTTTGTAATAGCTGTCCAGTCCCAGGGTGAGGTGCGGCGTGAGCTGGTGACTGATGCCGATGTCGAAGTAGTCGGCAGATTCGGATTTGACCGGATCATTCTGCGTGCCCGGCGGCGCATTGGTGGTGCCCTGGAAACTTGACACGGTCTGGCCGCTGATCAGCTCGTTGGGCGGTGGCGTGAAGTAGCGCGCATAGCCTGCGTGCAAGGTGGTCTGCGGGTCGATCTGATACACCGCTCCCAGGCGCGGACTCAACTGGTGACCGGTGACGTAGGCGTTCACCTGGTCAAAGCGCGCGCCGTAATTGATGGTGAGCTTGGCGCTGGCTTTCCATTCGTCCTGCGCGTAGACGCCGTACAGATTGGCGGTTTTGCTGTTGTTGTCGGTAAAACCGGAGGGCGTGCTGCTGGTCTGGTTGCCGGCGCTGTCGGCCGGGAAGGTGAGCACGTCATTGTTGTTATTGAGGTGCTCCTGGCTGAAGAACACACCGCTGCGCAGAGTATGTCTGGAGTTCAGATGATAGCTGCCATCGGCTTGCAGACCATTGGCCTGGCTGGTGCGCAGCACGCGCGAGGCAACCCCGGTGTAGAGGAGATCGCCCGTGGTATCCGGCTCGAACAATACCTTTGAATAACGGCTGAACGCCGCGATCTGGTAATCGAATTTATCACCCAGCGTGCCTTGCAATGCAAGAATGCCGTAGCGCGTGGTTTCGCGCTGGCGCTCGTCCAGGTTTTGCGAGGGGTAGCTGGCGGCTCCGCTGAGCGTGTAATTCGGCGTCTGGTTGGGCACGCTGGGAATCTGGAACCTGTTGTCCGAACTGCCCAGAATCAGGCTCAACCGTGCGCTGTCGCTGAGCAGGTAGGAGAAGTAGCCAAAGCCCTTGTTCTGGTGCGTGGTGTCGTGGATGGCGTTACGCGCGGCGGTGGGACTTTCAATGCCGAGATCGTTCTTGAGGGTGGAGGCATTGAGGTAGTAATTCAGATTGCCATTATGCCCACTCACCTCGCCCGACAGCTCGCGCGTGTTGCGGCTGCCTACGGTCACGCCGATGCGTCCGCCGTTATCGAACGCGCCGCTTTTGGTGTGGATATCCACTACGCCCGCAGTGCGGTAGCCATATTGTGCCGGCAGCGCGCCGGTGAGCAGATTGATGCTCTCGGCAAAGCGCGTATCCAGCGACTGGCCAAAGCCGGTGATGGCCTCCGGCACGATAATGTCGTTGATGCGGTACTGCACATTGCCGTGGTCGCCGCGGATATGCAGCTGGCCGTAGGAATCCTGCGCCACGCCGGGCGCCTGCAACAGCACCTGGTTGAGCGGCGTGCCGGCGCCTTGCGGCAGCGCGGCCACGTCGCTGGCGCTGATGCGGTAATTACTGCTGCCGGTATCCACCGCGATACCGTTGCGCGCGCGATCCAGTTTGCGTGCCGTCACCCTTACTTCCAGCGCCTGCGTGCTGGCCAGGGTAATGGTGCTGGCTTTACCCGCATCGGCGGTCAACGTGACGATGTCGGTGCCGGTCTGAAAATCGGCCTTGTCCACCACCACCGCATAAATGCCTGGCGCCAGCCGGGTGAAACTGAAATGGCCTTGCGCATCGCTGTGCGTGACGCCCAGGGTTTTGCCATCGGGCGATTGCAGCCTGACCGAGGCCGCGGCGACGGCGTGCCCCAGCGTGTCGTTGACCCGGCCTTCAATCTGTCCGGGTAGAATGGCAGCCGCGCGCGCCGGTGCGGCGACCGCAAATGCGAGGGCGAACGCCGCGCCCATACGGGATAAACGAAGATTCATGAGCCAAACTCCAGTAAGCAAAATGCCACACGCGCACGCTGCCAGGCGCGCGCCTTACACAGAAAAAAGCAGTGGATTCAGGCTAACGGAGGGGCTTGAGAAGGCGGCCGGACATGACGGCGCAGGACAGGATAAACGACACGAACCGGATGTGCCGCAATCCAGTAAGCAAGGATGAGCGCTGCCATCGGCAGCGTGGCCACAATAGTGGGCGTGCCGCCCGAGAAATGGCTGGCAAGATTACATGCAGGGCAGTTATCCTGCCGGGAACTCAGGTCATGATGATGCTGGGTAAGCGCCACTAGCTGCAGGCAGAGCAACACGGCCAGGAAAAAATTCAGCAGGCTGCGCAGGCGTAACTTGGTGGGTTTTAGCTTGCAATTGAGTTGCATGGGCTAACTATAAAGGTGTGCCGGGTTCGGATCAAATGCAATTTTATTGAAGGGAATTGCACTCAAACAGACCGGGCGCGTTTCGACAAGTTCAGCATTCGCCAAAAATTTCAGCGTTGCATAAAACAGATGAGCATGGATAAACGGCTACAACAATGTCAGAAACAGCGTCCGGAAATTGAATCTTTCAGCGGATATCGGAGTTGACCATGCAGGCATCCTTTGCACTTCTGGAAAAATACAGCAAGCCCGGCCCGCGCTATACGTCCTATCCTACCGCGCCCTACTTCAGCGCGGCCTTCAGCGAAACCGGCTGGCGCGCTGAATTGGTGCGCTCCCAGGCCAGCGGACGCGATCTCTCGCTGTATGTGCATATCCCGTTCTGCGACAGCCTGTGCTACTACTGCGGCTGCAACATGGTGGCGACACAGGATTACACCAAGGCGACGGCCTATCTTGAGGTGTTGTTCGACGAAATCGAACGCAGCGCCCAGGTAGCCGGTGGCGGACGCGTGGTACGCCAGATCCACTGGGGGGGCGGCACGCCCACCTACCTCAAGCCCGCCGATATCCTGCGTCTGGCACACCATCTGCGCAGCCATTTCCGGGTGGATGATGGCGCAGAGGTCGGCTGTGAAGTTGACCCGCGCGAGCTCTCCCGCGGGCACGTAGGGGCCCTCAAACAGGCGGGCTTCAATCGCATCAGCCTGGGGGTGCAAGACCTCGACGAGCGCGTGCAGCGCGCGGTGAACCGGCTGCAACCGCTGGCGCTGATCCGGCAGGTGTATGGCTGGATGCGCAGCGCGGGGTTTAACAGCATCAACATGGATTTGATGGTGGGATTGCCGCACCAGACCGTGGCCGGCTTCAACGCCACGCTGGATGAAATCCTCGCCATGTCTCCCGACCGGCTGGCGGTATTTGGCTATGCGCATGTGCCCTGGCTCAAAAAACACCAGAAGCTCATTCAGGAGCCGGACCTGCCTGATTTCGCCACCCGTCTCAGTCTGCAGGAGCTGATCCAGCGCCGTCTGTCCGAAGCGGGTTATGTGTATATCGGCATGGACCATTTTGCCAGGCACGACGATGAACTGGTGCGCGCCCAGCAGCAGAAAACGCTGTGGCGTAACTTTCAGGGCTACACCACCCACCGCGACTGCGACATCCTGGCATTCGGCGCCTCGGCCATCAGCCAGACCGACGCGGTTTACGCGCAGAATTTCAAGCGCCTGGCGGACTATCACGCCAGCATGGCGCAAGGCGGGCTACCCATCGAGCGCGGACTGCGCATCAGCCACGACGACAAGATTCGCCGCGATGCCATCACCCGCATCATGTGCGACCTGGAACTGGACAAGGCTGCGTTCGCACACGCATGGGGGCTGGATTTCGACACCTACTTTGCGCAGAGTCTGACAGAACTGCAGACGCTGTGCGCCGACGGGCTGGTGGAGATCACCCCGGATAGGGTGCGCGTTACCGAAACCGGGCGGATTTTTCTGCGCAATATCGCCATGGCGTTCGACGCTTATCTGCAACAGACGCAGGGCGCCGCACCGCGCTATTCACGTACCGTGTAGGCGCCAACCTGGCGTATCAACGCAGGTAAGCATGGCCGGCCTGTTGCAGGCGCACGATTTCGTGCATCCGCCATCGGTACCAGGGTGGCGAAACCGTGGATGTCGGCGGGTTCAAATCCATGCCCCTGTGCAGCAATGCGGCGTACAGAACGATTGCAAATTTGCCCAGGATCGTCTCCTCGCTTGACTACTTCACATAGTGGAGAGAATTCCGATACGGTGCTTCTGCGACTTTGAACCACTGGATTTCGCTGTCCCGCAATCGCTTCCACTCAGTATGGATTTCCCTGAATGCCGGATTTCTGGCGGATTCCTCGTCGTAGACTGCAAATGCGGCGCGGCGCGCATGGCATCCTTGCGGAAGGCGTGCAGCTTGACGCCATTTAATTACGGGCGAATCCGCCGCTTGCGCCAGTTGCGGGGGCGAGTGCGGCGCCGCCTGCCAAACCAATCCCACCTGCACCGTTCAGAAAATCGCGTCGTTGCATTGTTAATCCACCGGGATTAGCGGGTAAAATTATAAATAATTAAAGCCCTGACTCTTCGAACATGTCCGAACCTGCCGAAAAAATTCCCGCGTCCAATTTCATCCGCAACATTATTGCCGACGACATCGCCAGCAACAAATGGGGCGGCCGCGTCGCCACGCGTTTTCCGCCCGAGCCGAACGGCTATCTGCACTACGGCCACGCCAAATCCATCTGCCTGAATTTCGGTCTGGCGCGGGATTACGGCGGGGTGTGCCACCTGCGCTTCGACGACACCAACCCGGAAAAAGAGGAGCAGGAGTATGTGGACGCCATCCTCGATGCGGTGCGCTGGCTGGGTTTCGACTGGGGCGAGCATCAATATTTCGCCTCGGATTATTTCGCCAGGCTGTATACCTTTGCCGAATATCTGATCGAGCAGGGCCGCGCCTATGTGGACAGCCTGAGCGCGGAGGAAATGCGCGCCCTGCGCGGCAGCCACATCGAGCCGGGCGAGAACAGCCCCTACCGCGAACGTGGCGTGGCGGAAAATCTCGACCTGTTCCGGCGCATGAAAGCAGGCGAATTCGCCGACGGCGCGCATGTGCTGCGCGCCAAAATCGACATGGCCTCGCCCAATTTCAACCTGCGCGACCCGGTGCTCTACCGCATCCGCCACGCCGAACATCACCGTACCGGCAACGAATGGTGCATCTACCCGCTGTACGACTACACCCACTGCGTGTCCGACGCACTCGAGCATATCACCCACTCCATCTGCACGCTGGAATTCGAGGATCACCGCCCGCTCTACGACTGGGTGCTCGATCAGCTGCAACCGCTGATCGGCTGGCATCCGCAGCAGATCGAGTTCTCGCGCCTCAACCTCAGCTATGTGGTGCTGTCCAAGCGCAAGCTGATCGATCTGGTGGAGGGTGCTCATGTCGATGGCTGGGATGACCCGCGCATGCCGACCCTGGTGGGCGCGCGCCGGCGCGGCTTCACCGCAGCGGGTTTCCGCCTGTTCACCGACCGCATCGGCGTGTCCAAGGCGGATTCGTGGATCGACATGAGCGTGCTGGAAGACTGCATGCGCGAAGACTTGAATCTGCGCGCGCAACGCCGCATCGCGGTGCTCAATCCGCTCAGGCTGGTGATCGATAACTACCCGGCAGGGCAGACAGAAGACTGCTTCGCCCCCAACCACCCGCTGCAACCGGAACTCGGCAAGCGCGCCGTGCCGTTGTCGCGCGAATTGTGGATCGAGCGCGAGGATTTCATGGAAACGCCGTCCAGGGGCTATTTCCGCCTGTTCCCCGGCAACCGGGTGCGGCTGCGCTACGGCTATGTGGTGGAATGCAGCGGTTGCGACAAGGACACCGACGGCAACATCACTGCAGTGCACTGCACCTATCTGCCGGATACCAAATCCGGCACGCCGGGTTCGGACAGCGTCAAGGTCAAGGGCAATATTCACTGGGTATCCGCCGCCCACGCCTATCAGGCCGAAGTACGCCTGTATGACCGTCTGTTCGCCGTCGCCCACCCCGGCGCGGGGGACAGGGATTACAGGCTCGATCTCAACCCGGATTCCAAAACAGTGATTAGCGCCTGTCTGGAACCGGCGCTCCGGGATGCGTTAGCCGAGGACAGCTTCCAGTTCGAGCGCCACGGTTATTTCGTCGCAGACCGGGTGGACAGCCAGCCGGGCAAGCCGGTGTTCAACCGCACGGTGACGCTGAAGGATTCGTGGGGGAAGCAAGGGTAACTTTTGGCGCGCATTGATAAGGTATCAATTGCCTGCAAGCGCTTGGGGATGAGCCAGGCTGACCTGGGCGAGGTCACTGGCAAGAACCGCACCGCCATCAGCCGGGGCGGCATCGACCAGCAAGGCGGGTGAACTGGTGCTGCTGTTCATCCGCTGTTACCGCGCGCTTCACGTGCTGGCCGGTGGCAATCCCGAGCGGATGCGGCACTGGATGCAGACCGAAAACCTGCATACGGGCGGGATTCCGGGCGAGCAGGTCAAAAGCGTGCAAGGTCTGACCACCGTGCCGGAATTACAGTTTTTCGCCATGTTCAGCCAGATACCTGGCCACCCCTTCCGGCGAGGCGCCCATGCCGGCCTTGCCCTTTTGCCAGCCTGCCGGGCACACTTCGCCGTGCTCTTCGGTGAATTGCAGCGCGTCGATCATGCGCAGCATTTCGTCCACGTCGCGCCCCAGCGGCAGGTCGTTCACCACCTGGTGACGCACGATGCCGGCGCGGTCGATCAGAAACGACCCGCGCAGCGCCACACCGCCGTTCAGCTCCACATCGTAAGCGCGGCAAATCTCGTGTTTGATGTCGGCCAGCAGCGGATATTTCACCTGGCCGATGCCGCCTTTATTGACCGGGGTGTTTTTCCACGCCAGGTGGGTGTATTCGGAATCAATCGACGCGCCGATGACTTGCACGCCGCGCTGGTTGAATTCTTCCAGGCGGTTATCGAAGGCGATCAGTTCGGACGGGCACACGAAGGTGAAGTCGAGCGGGTAGAAAAACAGCACGACATATTTTCCCTTGGTGAATTCGGAAAAGGTGATGTCCTTGATTTCGTTGTCGCCGAATACGGCGGTTGCGGTGAAATCGGGTGCGGCTTTGCCGACGAGAACTGCCATGAAAAACTCCTGTTGTGATAAAAAATGGTGCCTTGCAATGAGGCCGTTTCAATCTAGCCAGCGTCGGGACGCCTGTCAATTTTCCTTAAGATTTAACCCAGGCAAACCGGGTAAACTGTAGGCATGATAACCATACACACCGGCTTGCCATGGATGATGCCCTGACCTCACGTCCCTCTGCCTGTGAAATAGCCGCCTGGCTGGCGACGGCGGCTGCGCTGCTGTTTGTATTGGTGTTCCACTTGCTGCCTGCGCTGCTCGCCGGGCTGCTGGTATTCGAGTTGGTGCACCTGATCTCGCCATGGATTGCACGCCACTTGCCGGGCCAGCGTGCCAAGGTGATTGCGGTGGCGTTGCTGTCCTTTACCGTGGTGAGCCTGTTGATTCTGGCATGCGTGGGACTCATCGCCTTTTTCCGTTCCGACTCCGGCAGCCTGCCCATGCTGTTTGCCAAAATGGCGCAGATCATTGAGGATTCGCGCAAGCTCCTGCCCGGCTGGGTGATTGAACGGTTGCCAGCGGATGCCGAAGCATTCAAGCAAACAGCCGCAGAGTGGCTGCGTACTCATGCCGCCGCATTGCAGCTAGCGGGGAAAGAGGCCGGGCGGCTGACCGCGCATATCCTGGTGGGGATGATTATAGGCGGCCTGGTGGCGCTGCGCGAAGTGGTCGCGATAGAGGATTACAAACCGTTTGCGCGTGCGCTGTCAGAGCGTATCAGCCGGCTCGGGTTGGCGTTCCGCCGCATCGTGTTCGCCCAGGTGCGCATTGCCGCGATTAACGCAACGTTTACGGCGATTTATCTGGTGTTGATTTTGCCATTGGCAGGCATCCACCTGCCGCTGACCAAAACCATGATTGCAGTCACCTTCATCGCCGGACTGCTGCCGGTAATCGGCAATCTGATTTCCAATACCATCATCGTCGTGGTGAGCCTGAGTCAGTCGCTGGCAGTGGCAATTGGCTCTCTGACCTTCCTGATTTTCATCCACAAGCTGGAATATTTTCTCAACGCGCGCATTGTCGGCAGCCAGATCCGCGCCCGCGCCTGGGAACTGCTGGCAGCCATGTTACTGATGGAAGCGGCTTTCGGGCTGGCCGGCCTGGTGGCGGCACCGATTTATTACGCTTATCTGAAAGACGAGCTGATGGCACGCGGACTGGTTTAGTTCAGCTTTGCATGCAAACGAATACAGCATTGCGACGTAAAGCGGAATAAACGCTTAAGACGGCTGTAAGTCTGGTTTGATATAATCCGCTTCGCTCCGAAACTTACACTTAAGCCCTACTTGAACACTGCTCATCCCCCTTTGTCGCGCGCCTGGCTCTGGTTGCTGCTGATCATTGCGGCGTTCACCTGGTTCGTTCCCCTCGATTACAACGCCCTGGTCCGACCCGATGAGGGCCGCTATGCGGAAATTCCGCGCGAGATGGTGTCCAGCGGCGACTGGAACACACCCCGGCTGAACGGAATCAAGTATTTCGAGAAGCCCGCCCTGCAATACTGGGCCACCGCGGCGGCTTACACGCTGTTCGGCGAACACAACTGGACCGCCCGGTTATGGTCGGCGCTGACCGGTTTTCTCGGCATCCTGCTGGTGTATTTCACCGGCATGCGCCTGTTCGGGCGCGAAGCGGGACTGATGGCCGCCCTGGTGCTGGGTAGCAGCTTTCTCTATGTGATGTTGGGGCATATCAATATCCTCGACATGGGCGTCAGCTTTTTCATGGGCTTGACCCTGGCCGCAATGCTGCTGGCACAGCGCGACGGGGTGAGCGCGCAGGAAACTCGCGGGTGGATGTATGTTTGCTGGGCCGGCATGGGCCTGTCCATGCTCAGCAAAGGACTGATCGGCGTGGCTTTGCCGGGCGCGGTGCTGGTGTTGTATACCCTGATCCAGCGCGACTGGGCGTTGTGGAAGCGTTTGCATCTGGGCGCGGGTTTGCTGATTTTCCTGGCCATCGCAGCGCCCTGGTTCATCACGGTGTCCATCGATAACCCGGAGTTCCCGTGGTTCTTCTTTGTGCACGAGCATTTCATGCGCTTTCTGACCACGATTCATGGTCGGGTGCATCCCTGGTATACCTTTATCCCGGTGGTGATGCTGGGCATCCTGCCCTGGCTGCTGCCCATGTTCGACGGCCTCTGGCGTGCCTGGCGCAGCGAGGCGCCCACGCGCGGCCAGTTTGCGCCGCGCCGCATGCTGCTGATCTGGGTGGTGTTCATCTTCCTGTTCTTTTCCAAGTCCGATTCCAAGCTGGTTCCGTATATCCTGCCGATCTTCCCGGCGCTGGCGCTGCTGATCGGTGATCGGCTCAGCCGGATACCCGGCAGGACGCTGTTTTGGCAGCTCATCATCATGCTGCCGATTGCCGTGGCCGCATTGGTGTCTGCACCATTGGCGGTGCGTGCAGGCAGCGCCGAGGTGCCGGCCAGCCTGTATGCCAGTTTTGTACCCTGGATCCAGGCGGCGGCGGCCAGCTGGCTGGCAGGCACGCTGCTGGCACTGTGGTTCTCGCATCACCACAGGGTACGCCCGGCGGTCATTTCCTTGGCGCTGGCCGGATTGCTGGCTGGGCAATTGACGTTCATGGGCTATAACGCACTCGCGCCAGCCAGTTCGGCCTACAATATCGCCCAGCAAATCAAGCCTTACCTCAGGCCGGGTGTGCCGTTTTACAGCGTGGGGATGTACGAGCAAACGCTGCCGCCGTACATCGAGCGCACAGTAACGCTGGTGGCACACACGGATGAAATGGCATTCGGGCTGGAACAGGAACCCAAAAAATGGATACCGACCGTAGAAGCATGGAAAAAAATCTGGATGCAACAGCCTTACGCGCTGGCGGTGATGTCGCCGTCAACTTATGACCAGTTCGTTCAGGAAAGGCTGCCCATGCGTTTGATTGCACGCGATACACGCCGCGCAGTGGTGACCACACCATGAGCGCGGTGAGCTGGATACTGGTTCTGTCGGGCGTGCTGCTCAATGCCTGCGCCCAGCTGCTGCTCAAGGCCGGCACCAACAGCGTCGGCACATTTGCCTTCAATGCCGGCAACCTGCTGCCGGTAGGGATCAAGCTCGCCACCGAGCCGCATATCCTGGGCGGCCTGGCTTGTTACGTGATCAGCGTAGTGGTGTGGATCATGGCGCTGTCGCGCGTCGAGGTCAGCCTGGCTTACCCGATGCTCTCGATCGGCTACGTGGTCAACGCGCTGGCGGCGTGGTGGCTGTTTGGCGAGGCGCTCACGCTGGAGCGCCTCGCCGGCATCGGCGTAATTATTTTCGGCGTGTTTTTGCTGGCTAGAACCTGAACATGGATTTCTTACCTTTCACGCGCCCGTCACTGGACGAGCAAACCATCGCCGAAGTCAGCGACGTACTGCGCTCTGGCTGGATTACCAGCGGGCCCAAGGTGCAGGCATTCGAGGCGCAGCTCGCCACCCTGATGGGCGGACGCGTGGTGCGCAGCCTCAATTCGGGTACCGCCGCACTGGAGATTGCCTTGCGCCTGATCGACATCCAGCCCGGCGACGAAGTCATCACCACGCCGCTGTCGTGGGTGGCAACTGCCAACGTAATTGTGCTGGCGGGGGCGACGCCGGTGTTTGTGGACATTGACCCGGTCACGCGCAATATTGACCTTGACCTGATTGAAGCCGCGATCACCGCGCGCACCCGCGCCATCATCGCGGTGGATCTGGCCGGGCTGCCGGTGGATCGCGACCGCCTCTACGCCATCGCCAACCAGCACCAGTTGCGCGTCATCGAAGACGCCGCACAGTCGTTCGGCGCCAGCTGGGGCGGGCGGGCCATCGGCAGTTTTGGCGACCTGGTGGCCTTCAGTTTCCATGCCAACAAGAACATCACCACCGGCGAAGGCGGCTGCCTGGTGCTGCCCGACGCCAGCCTCACCGGCCTGTGTGAAAAACTGCGCCTGCAAGGTGTGGTGCGCCTGCCCGATGGCAGCATGGAAGTGGACGTGGCTGGCGGCAAATTCAACCTCACCGATATCGCTGCCGCCATCGGTCTCGGCCAGCTGCGCCACCTGGATGGATTCACCGCACGCCGGCGCGAACTGGCGCGGCATTATTTCGCGCACTTCGACCGCAGCCTCGGTTGCGAGCTGCCGCCGGAAAATTTCACCGATTCCAACTGGCATATGTTCCAGGTGGTGCTGCCGCTGGAGCGCATGGGCATCACACGCGGCGAATTCATCGCGCGCATGAAGGCGCACAATATGGGTATTGGCGTGCACTATCCCCCCATTCACCTGTTCCAGCTGTACCGCAACCTCGGTTTTGGCGCAGGCCGGTTCCCGCATGCCGAGCGCGTGGGCGCAGGCATCGCCACGCTGCCATTGTTTCCGGCCATGTCTGAAGCCGATGTCGAACGGGTGTGCGGCGCCTGTGCCGAGGTGTTGAGCGAGGTGGTGCAATGAGCACCATGCAGCTATCCGTCGTCATCCCGGTATACAACGAGGAGGCCGGGCTCGACGTGCTGTTCGCCCGCCTGTATCCGGCGCTGGATGCGCTGAATCTGAGTTACGAGGTCATTTTCATCAACGACGGCAGCCGCGACCGTTCCGCCGCGATGCTGCGCGAACAATATGAGCGTCGCCCGGAGGTGACGCGGGTGGTGCTGCTGGCCGGAAATTTCGGCCAGCATATGGCGATCATGGCCGGGTTCTCGCGCTGCCGGGGCGAGCGCGTGGTGACGCTCGACGCCGACCTGCAAAACCCGCCGGAAGAAATCGGCAAACTGCTGGCGCGCATGGACGAAGGCTACGACTACGTCGGCGGCGTGCGCCAGCAACGCCAGGATTCGCCGTGGCGGCGCTACGGCTCGTGGGCGATGAACAAGGTGCGCGAGCGCATCACCCACGTAGTGATGTCGGACCAGGGCTGCATGTTGCGCGCCTACAGCCGCGAGGTGATTGCGGCAATCAATCACAGTCAAGAGGTCAATACCTTCATTCCGGCGCTGGCCTACACCTACGCGCGCAACCCCGGCGAGGTGCAAGTCGCGCACGAGGAACGTGCGGCGGGCGAATCGAAATATTCGCTGTACAAGCTGATCCGCCTCAATTTCGATCTGGTGACGGGATTCTCATTGGTGCCGCTGCAGATATTTTCCATGGTCGGGCTGGGGCTGTCGCTGCTGTCCGCGCTGTTTGTGGTGTATCTCGGGCTGCGCCGGATTTTCGTCGGCCCGGAAGTGGCGGGCGTGTTCACATTGTTTGCCATTGTGTTTTTCCTGTTAGGCGTGGTGCTGTTCGGCATTGGTCTGCTGGGCGAATACACCGGGCGCATTTACCAGCAGGTGCGGCAACGCCCGCGTTATTTGATAGAGGCCGTGCTGGAGCAGCCCGGAGCCGGTCAGCCGTGACCCGCGCCGTGGTATTTGCCTATCATGACGTCGGCGTGCGCTGCCTGTCGGTGCTGCTCGACGCGGGTGTGGAAGTGGCGCTGGTGGTCACTCACACCGACGCGCCGGGCGAAACCATCTGGTTCGACAGCGTGGCGCAAGTTGCCGCGCGCTACGACATCCCTGCCGTCACCCCCGACGACCCCAATACGCCGGAATTCGTGGAAACAATCCGCGCGCTGGCACCGGATTTTCTGTTCTCGTTCTACTACAGGCAGATGCTCAAGGCGCCGTTGCTGGCGCTGCCCAGGCGCGGCGCATTGAACATGCATGGCTCGCTGCTGCCGCAATACCGTGGCCGGGTGCCGGTGAACTGGGCAATCATCCACGGCGAGCGCGAGACCGGCGCAACCCTGCATTACATGACCGTAAAACCTGACGCCGGGCATATCGTGGATCAGCAGGCGGTACCGATTTTAGGGGATGACACGGCGGCCGACGTATTCCGCAAAGTCACCTGTGCCGCTGAAATCACCCTGCACCGTGCCTTGCCAGGCCTGATCGCAGGAACTGCGCACGCTACCCCGCAGGACTTGAGCCAGGGCGGTTACTTTGGCGCACGCCGCGCCGAGCATGGTCGCATCGACTGGTCGCAATCGGCCAGCACCATCCACAACCTGATCCGCGCCGTGGCGCCGCCGTATCCGGGCGCATACACCACGGTGCAGGGAATGCCGCTGCGTATTTTGCGCAGCCGGGTAGTGGGCGACCATCCCGCTGCCCGCGCCAGTCCGACATTGTATTGTGACCAGGATGCCTGCCATGTCCTCTGCGGCGG
The DNA here is from genome assembly GCF_009938015.1 of Sulfuriferula plumbiphila. NCBI lineage: Bacteria > Pseudomonadati > Pseudomonadota > Betaproteobacteria > Nitrosomonadales > Sulfuricellaceae > Sulfuriferula > Sulfuriferula plumbiphila. Next base: position 2,795,582 of record NZ_AP021884.1, read on the forward strand.
CGGCGGCACCCTGCGTATTCTTGAACTGGAGCTGGACGATGAAGCCATCCGTCCCGCTGATTTTTACCAGCGCTACGGAGCCGGACCCTTCCCGCTCTGATCGGCACCTGATTCAATTTTCCATTATTAAAAAAGGGCGAACCCATGAAAAAAATCCTCATCCTCGGCGTCAACGGTTTCATCGGCCACCACCTGTCCAAGCGCATCCTGGAAACCACCGACTGGGAAATCTACGGCATGGACATGATGCGCGACCGCGTCACCGAGTTTGCCGGCAACCCGCGCTTCCACTTCTTCGAGGGCGACATCACCATCAACAAGGAGTGGATCGAATACCACGTCAAGAAGTGCGACGTGGTGCTGCCGCTGGTCGCCATCGCCACCCCGGCCACCTACGTCACCGACCCGCTCAAGGTGTTCGAGCTGGATTTCGAGGCCAATCTGCCCATCGTCCGCCAGTGCGTCAAATACGGCAAACGCGTGCTGTTCCCGTCCACCTCCGAAGTCTACGGCATGAGCACCGACGCCGAGTTCGACCCGGAAAATTCCGCGCTGGTACTCGGCCCGATCAACAAGCCGCGCTGGATTTACTCGTGCTCCAAGCAGCTCATGGATCGCGTCATCTGGGCCTACGGCATGCAGGGCGCGCTCGACTTCACCCTGTTCCGCCCGTTCAACTGGATCGGCGCCGGGCTGGACAGCATCCACACCCCCAAGGAAGGCAGCTCGCGCGTCATCACCCAGTTTCTCGGCCACATCGTGCGCGGCGAAGACATCAAGCTGGTGGACGGCGGCAACCAGAAACGCGCGTTTACCTACGTTGCCGACGGCATTTCCGCGCTGATGAAAATCATCGAAAACAAGGACGGTGTCGCTAGCGGCCAGATCTACAACATCGGCAACCCGGTCAACAATTACTCGGTCAAGGAACTGGCGACCATGATGCTGGAACTGGCCAAATCCTATCCCGAATACCGGGACAACGCAGCCAAGGTGAAGATGGTGGAAACCACTTCGGCCGCCTACTACGGCAAAGGCTACCAGGACGTGCAGAACCGCGTGCCGAAAATCGAAAACACCATGAAAGACCTGGGCTGGAAACCTGAATACACCATGGAGCAGGCACTGAAACATGTGTTTGATGCGTACAAGGATCAGGTGGCAGCGGCACGGGATCTGGTGAATTAAGACGGAATTTCGTGTGCAGCTTGGGCGAATTTCAAGATTTCCCGGGCTTGTGCACACTGTTATGTCTTGCACTGGATGCTTACTCTCGGCGCAATAATGACTGCGTACGCGGGCTACGTTTTGTTGTTGAGTAAATCATGGTGAGTTGACTATGCCGGTAATCCTGCGCTACAAAGGGTACAAGCTATTTTTCTACTCCAACGAAGGCAATCCGCTAGAGCCACTGCATATCCATGTGCGTAAAGGCGAATCGGTAGCAAAATTCTGGGTTGCGCACGATATAAACCTTGCGAGTAGCTATGGCTTGTCAGCAACGGAGCTGAACGATATTGCACAATTTGTGCGCAATAATCGGGAAATCATAGAAAGGGCTTGGAATGAGTTCTTTGGCTAGAGCGGTCAATTTCGATAAAGACATGATGTGGGTCGATCTGGCCGATGGGCGAAAATTGGGCGTGCCGCTCGCCTACTTTCCGCGCTTGCTCAATGCAGCGCCAGAGAAATTGCCTCATTATGAAATCAGCGGTGGCGGCACAGGCCTGCATTGGGATGAGTTGGATGAAGACATCAGCGTGGAGTATTTGCTGCTGGGCGTTGGTGACAGGACGCATGCCAATAAAGCGGCTGCATGATGCGAGCAAAATGTGTTGTTGCGGGGCTAGACCCCGAGCCATTTCCCGGCGCCAGGGGGAAACCGAAGGCCTGCAAGGTGGGGCGTGCTTTCTTTGGTTCATTTCTTTGCACGAGCAAAGAAAGAACTTGCTGCCGGGCAACCCCGATCAATGCGGAGGTCGCCCCTGCATTCGTGGCATGCGCATACGCGTCAGCGACATACTTGAATTGCTGGCTGCAGGTGAAAGCCGCGAACAGATACTGGCGGATTATCCTTACCTCGAAGCGGAAGACATTACCGCAGTGCTGCTGTACGCCGCGCGCCAATTCGACCACCCCGTCCTGATAGCCGCCTGACGTGCCGCGCTTCCTGGTCGATGCGCAGTGGCCGCCCGCCCTGGCCAGCATGTACTCGATGTTGATCTGCTCAAAGCGAGTGACAGCAAAATATGGGATTACGTCCTGGCAGACAGTGCGGTGATTATCACCCAGGATGAAGACTTTGCCGGCATCTGTCAGCAAAAGCGCACCTGCCATCGTCTGGGTCAGGATAGGCAAAAGGCAAGACCTGGGACCAGGCTCCGGTACCAGGCTCCCCTCTATCTGGATATACGAGGTTGTGTCTAGCTATGTAGCATTTCGCCAGTTGTGCCAAGCCGGGGTTTCGGCGAGGACTGTCTGAGCGCGTAGCGCGAGTTCCGCAGCCGCCCGGCTTTACCGGCAAATCGAGGCGGCGCAGAGGGGATAAAATCGGCACTGCGCATGTAGGCCGCATAGTGTCCAATCGTTATTGCACCCTGCGTTTTCAACCTTCTATTAAATGGATCAAACCGTGCGCCTGCTTGCCCTGAAAATTGACGTAGACACCTACCGCGGCACGCGTGAAGGCGTGCCGCAGCTGGTGCAGATGCTGCAATCCCATCAGGCGGGCGCCACCTTTCTGTTCAGCCTCGGACCCGATCACACCGGGCGTGCGCTGCGCCGTGCGTTTCGGCCCGGTTTCATGAAAAAAGTGTCGCGCACTTCGGTGCTGGAACACTATGGGCTGAAAACGCTGCTCTACGGAACATTGCTGCCGGGGCCGGACATCGGCCGCAACTGCGCCGGTATATTGCGCAGCGTGCGTGACGCCGGCTTCGAGACCGGCATTCATACCTTCGACCACGTCAAATGGCAGGACCATGTGACCGGCAAGGACGCCGCCTGGACGCAGCGCGAAATGGCGCGCGCCATGCAGCGTTACACCGAAGTTTTCGGCCAGCCCGCACCTACCCATGGCGCGGCAGGCTGGCAGATGAACGACGCTGCCTTTGTGCAGGAACAACTGTGGGGCATGGCGTATTGCTCCGACACACGTGGCACCCACCCCTTCATCCCGCTGCTGGCAAACGGGCAAACCTGTTGTCCACAACTGCCCACTACCCTGCCGACACTGGATGAGTTGATCGGCGCCGACGGCCTGGATACCGATAACGTCGCCGATGCCGTGCTGGCCCTGACCCAGGCCGACACGCCTACCGGACACGTCTACACCCTGCACGCCGAACTCGAAGGCATGAAACTCGCCCCGGTGTTCAAACGCCTGCTCACTGGCTGGCAGCGCCAGGGCTACACCCTGGTTTCTCTGGCCGACTACTTTGCTGCGCTGGATGTGACCGCCCTGCCGCGTCTTGCCGTGCGCCAGGGCGAGATTGCGGGGCGCTCGGGGACGCTTGCAGTGCAGGCCTAATGTGCCGCCTTTAAGCAACTTGTAAGCCTGGCTGGTTAATAATGCGCCCCTCCGAGAATAAATCAGCGCTACCAATCTGAGCATTTTTCTCCGGGTGCACTGCTGCCCATAAAAAACGACTGAAAAAAAATCATGGCAAAAAACCTTCAGCCTGACCGGCTTGCAAGCAGTGGGCTGAATCAGGCCATCGCATCCCCCCGTTTACACATCTCTTTTGGCTGGTTTCTGTTGCTGGCAACGGCGTATGTGCTGCCCGGCCTGATCGGGCACGACCCGTGGAAGCAGGATGAAACTTACGTCTTCGACATCCTCTACCGGATGTTGCAGAGCCATGACTGGGTCGTGCCGCAGCTGGCGGGCGAGCCTTTCATGGAAAAGCCGCCGCTGTATTACTGGCTGGGTGCGCTGCTGGCACACGGTTTTTCAGGCTGGCTGCCGCTGTATGACGGCGCGCGCCTGGCTACCGGCGTATTCATGGCGATCACTTTCCTGTTTGCAGGGCTGGCGGCACGGCATGCCTGGGGAGCGGGGCATGGCCGCCACGCCGTGCTGGTGCTGATGAGCTGCTTTGGCCTGCTCTATGAGAGCCACATCATGATCACCGATGTGCCGATGCTGGCCGGTTTTGCCATCGCCAGCTATGGCTTTCTCCTCAGCCGTGCGCGCCCACTTTTAGCCGGTGTCTGGCTGGGTGTGGGCGCCGGTGTCGGCTTTCTCGGCAAAGGCGTGCTGGTGCCAGGCGCGGTCGGCGTGGCCGCGCTGCTGTTGCCGCTGCTATTTCACGCCTGGCGCAGCAGAATCTACGCGCGCAGCCTCGGGGTGGCGTTCGTGGTGGCGCTGCCGTGGCTGCTGATCTGGCCGATTGCCCTGTATCTGCGTGCGCCGCATGAGTTTTATGTGTGGTTCTGGCTCAATAACATCGGCCGCTATCTGGGCTTTTCGGTTGCTGAACTGGGTGCCAACAACGAGCCCTGGTTCTGGCCGGAAACGCTGCTGTGGTTTGCCTTTCCTGCCTTGTTGCTGGCGTTGGCCAGCGTCTGGCAACGGCGTCATGACATTCGTCACAGCGCACCGCTGCAACTGGGACTGGTCAGCTTTGGCGTGTATCTGGCGGTGCTGCTGACTTCGGCTTCGGCGCGCACGTCTTACGGCCTGCCCCTGCTGGTGGCGCTGGCGCTGCTGGCTGCACCGCAGGCAGCGACGTTGTCTGCTGGTTTGAGCCGCTGGCTGGATTGGGGCGCACGGCTGTTTTTCGGTGCGTTGGCGGCGCTGTTCTGGGGGGTATGGGGCAGCATGATCGTCAGCGGTCACGCGCCGCACTGGAGGTTCCTCACACGCGTGTTGCCCGCCGGTTTTGTCATGCCGTTTCTGCCGCTGGCGGTCAGCGTGGCCGCGCTGGCGACGCTGGTCTGGCTCGTCGCCTGGTATGGGCTGCCCCGGCTGTATGAGCGCGCTATCGTGAGTTTTGCCGCCGGCCTCACGCTGAGCTGGGTGTTGTTTGCCACGCTGTGGCTGCCGTGGCTGGACGACGCCAAGAGCTACCGCGGTGTATTTGTGGCGATGCAACCGCATCTGCCTGCGCAGCGCAGCTGTGTTGAAAGTATCGGCCTGGGCGAATCCGAGCGCGGCATGCTGGATTATTTTATCGGCGTGCAAACGCTGCGCCGTGAAATTCACCCCAACGTGAATTGCGACGTACTGCTGGTGGAAGGCTCGGTAGACAATCCACCCGGCCAGCTCACACCGGACTGGCGACAGGTATGGCAGGGCGGGCGGCCCGGGGATGACAAGGAGCGCTTCTGGTTGTTCGTGCGCTGACGCCCGGCAACTTATTTATTGCGCAGCGCCCGTGCCAGCGCATCGGCCAGTGCCCCGCCCGCCGCTGCAGGAGCAGCAGCCTGCCTGGCCTGTTTCGGCGTGGCCTGGTGTCCGGTCTTGTCCCGGGCAGCCGGTGCAGCCTCCCCCAGCCGCATGGTCAGCGCCACCCGCTTGCGTGGCACATCCACCTCCAGCACCTTCACCTTCACCACATCGCCCGCTTTGACAACGCTGTGCGGGTCCTTGACAAATTTGTCTGCCAGCGCGGAGATGTGCACCAGGCCGTCCTGATGTACGCCTACGTCCACAAACGCGCCGAAGTTGGTCACGTTGGTGACCACGCCTTCGAGCACCATGCCGGGCTGTAAATCCTTGAGCTCTTCCACGCCATCCTTGAAGGCGGCGGCCTTGAACGCCGGGCGCGGATCGCGGCCGGGTTTTTCCAGTTCGCGCAGAATGTCCTGCACCGTGGGCAGGCCGAAGCGGTCGTCGGTGTAGTGCCTGGCATCCACTGCATTGAACACGCCGCTCTGGCCAATCAGCGCGCGGCCGTCGGCGTTGCCGTCCAGGCGCGCCAGCAGATCGGTGAGGATGCGCTGCGCCAGCGGGTAGGCTTCCGGGTGGACGGCGCTCGCATCGAGCGGATTGTCGCCACGCACGCGCAGGAATCCCGCCGCCTGCTCGAAGGTTTTCGCACCCAGGCGCGGCACCTGTTTTAACGCTTCGCGACTGGAGAAGGCGCCGTAGGTATCGCGATAGGCCACGATGTTTTCCGCGAGCGCGGTGGACAGCCCGGAAATGCGCGCCAGCAGCGCTACCGAAGCCATGTTCACATCCACGCCCACGGCATTGACGCAGTCTTCCACCACTGCGTCCAGGCTCCTGGCGAGTTTGAACTGGCTGACATCGTGCTGGTACTGGCCGACGCCGATGGATTTCGGATCAATCTTCACCAGCTCTGCCAATGGATCCTGCAGGCGCCGCGCGATGGACACCGCGCCGCGCAGGCTGACGTCGAGTTGCGGGAATTCGCGTGCGGCGAATTCCGAGGCGGAGTATACCGACGCGCCGGCTTCCGACACCACGACCTTGGCAAGCTTGAGTTGAGGATGCTGGCTGATCAGTTCGGCAGCCAGCTTGTCGGTCTCGCGCGAGGCAGTGCCGTTGCCGATGCTGATCAGTTGCGCGCCGTGCCTGTGCGCCAGCAGGGAGAGTGTGTGCAACGCACCGTCCCAGTCGTTGCGCGGCACATGAGGATAAATGGTGGCAGTATCGAGCAGCTTGCCGGTGGCATCCACCACCGCCACCTTGACGCCGGTGCGCAGGCCGGGATCGAGGCCGATGGTGGCACGCGGGCCGGCCGGCGCGGCCAGCAACAGGTCGTGCAGGTTGCGCGCGAATACGCGGATGGCCTCTTCCTCGGCGCGCTCGCGCAAACCTCCCAGCAAGTCCAGTTCAAGATGCAGCGCGAGCTTCACGCGCCAGGTCCAGCGCACCGTCTCGGCCAGCCATTTGTCGGCGGCGCGGCCCTGGCTGGCGATGCCGAAACGGGTCGCGACCATGCCCTCGCACGGATTGGCAGGTGCGGCCTCATCCAGCTCTTCCGGCAGCTTCAGCGCTATCCGCAACATGTCCTCGTTGCGCCCGCGGAACAGCGCCAGCGCCCGATGCGGCGGTACCGCCCTGAGCGGCTCGCGGTAGTCGAAGTAGTCGCGGAACTTCGCGCCCGCTTCTTCTTTGCCCTCGGCCACACTGGACACCAGCACGCCGTTTTCCTCAAGATGCGCGCGCAGCTGGCCGAGCAGCACGGCGTCTTCGCCAAAGCGTTCCATCAGGATGTGGCGTGCGCCTTCCAGCGCGCTTTTTATATCGGCCACGCCCCTGTCGATGTTTACATAGCGGGCGGCTTCCGCGTCGGGTGCCAGCGTCGGGTCGTTCAGCAGGCGCTCGGCCAGCGGCTCCAGCCCCGCCTCTTTGGCAATCTGCGCTTTAGTGCGGCGCTTCTGCCTGTACGGCAGGTAAAGATCTTCCAGCAATTGCTTGGTATCGGCGTGGGCGATCTCGCGTTGCAGTTCCGGCGTCAGCTTGCCCTGCCCGGTGATGCTGGCAAGAATGCTGCTGCGCCGGTCTTCCAGCTCACGCAGATAGCCCAGCTGTTGTTCCAGATTGCGCATCTGGGTGTCGTCCAGCCCACCGGTGGCTTCCTTGCGGTAGCGCGAAATGAACGGCACGCTGGCGCCTTCGTCGAGCAGGGCAATGGCAGCGGCGACCTGGCTGGGACGGGCGTTGAGCGCAGTGGCGATACGGTGTTCGATGGAAGGCAGCATGTCGGGCAATGGCAAATGAAAGCCTGCAACTATGCAGAAAGCACGTCAGGCTGGCAAGGTATAATCTTGAAACCTATTTAGCCACGGAGGGCACGGAGAACATGGAGGAAAATCCAGGCAGGCAGTTCTTGTTTTTTAATCCCGTGTTCTCCGTTCCCTCCGTGGCAAACGCCTTTTTAAAGACAAAATCGATGCCCACAACCGATACCCTCACCCGTTTCCTGTTCGAATCCGCCCCGGTGCGCGGCGAACTGGTCAGCCTCGACGCCACCTGGCAGGAAGTGCTGAAACACGCCGTTTACCCGCTACCGCTGCAAACCCTGCTGGGCGAACTGATGGCCGCCGCCGCGCTGCTTAGCGCCATCCTCAAATTCGACGGCAGCATGATTCTGCAAATGCAGGGCAGCGGCGCGGTCAAGCTGGTGGTGGTGGAAGCCACCTCCGACCGCACCCTGCGCGCCACGGCCAAGTGGGAAGGGGAAGTGCCGGCAGGCAGTCTGGATGTGCTGCTGGGAGAAGGCCGCTTCGTCATCACCCTCGACCAATCCGCCAGCGGCAAACAGAACTATCAGGGCATCGTTCCGCTGGCAGGCGCGAGCGTGGCCGAGGCGCTGACGCACTATATGCAAAGCTCCGAACAGCTCGACACGCAAATTCACCTGGCTGCCAATAGTCGGCGCGCCGCCGGCATGTTGATCCAGCGCCTGCCGGGGGTGGAAACCACTGATGCGGATGCCTGGAATCGCGCCATGCATCTGGCTGCCACACTGAAACCGGAAGAGTTGCTCACTGTGCCAGCCGATGCCATCCTGCAGCGCCTGTTTCACGAGGAAGATGTCCGCGTGTTCGAAGCCGAGCTGGTCAGCTTCCGCTGCACCTGCTCGCGCGAACGAGTGGGTGAGATGATGAAAATGCTGGGCCGTGATGAAGTGGAATCGGTACTGGCGGAGCGCGGCGAGATTGAAGTGCGCTGCGAGTTCTGCAACCGGCAATACAAGTTCGATCCGGTGGACGCGGCACAGCTGTTTGTGGCGGTGGCACCGGTACAGGCGCCGCAGATTAAACATTGAGGTCATCCGCCATGTTCAAAACCCAGCGCACCAATCATCACCGCCCGCGTAGGCATCGCGCCAAAAAAGCCGGGCTGCCGCCGGGCTCGCTGGTATACGTGGGTGAGGTGAAGACACCTGTGCCTGCGCTGTCAGTGATCGAATACGATGACACCGGCCTGGCGGAAACGCATTTTCCCGATCTGGCCGCGTGGCGTGCGCACCAGTCTGCTCATGCCACGCGATGGCTGAATCTGTATGGCCTGCAGGATGCAACGGTGATGCGCGAAATCGGCACCCGTTACCAGCTGCACCCGCTGGTGCAGGAGGATATTCTCAACACCGACCAGCGTCCCAAGGTTGAGTCGTATGGAGACTATCTGTTCGTGGTGGCGCGCTATTTGAGCTATGACGCCGACACCTTGAGCGTGAGCTCGGATCAGGTGAGCCTGGTGCTGGCGCGCAACACGGTGTTGAGCTTTCAGGAGCAATCATCCGGCACCTTCGAGCCCGTGCGCGAACGCCTGCGCAGCGCGCGCGGGCAGATCCGCAAACTGGGCGCAGACTATCTGGCTTACGCCTTGCTCGATGCGCTCGTAGATCAGTACTTCGTAGTGCTGGAACAGTTGAGCGTGAACACCGAGGAACTGGAAGACGCGCTGCTCGACAAGCCGAATCAGGCTTCGCTGCAAACCCTGCACCAGTTGCGTCGCGCCACGCATAATTTGCGGCGTGCGGTGTGGCCGCTGCGTGAAGTGTTGAATACGATGATCCGCAACGAGGAAGGATTTTTCCAGCCCGGCACCGGTGTGTATCTGCGCGACGTGTACGACCATACCGTGCACATCGTCGAATCCATCGAGGCGCTGCGCGACCTGCAGGCGGGGATGCTGGACATTTACCTGTCCAGTCTGAGCAACCGCTTTAACATTGAACTGCGCGCGCTCACGGTGATTACCACACTGTTCATGCCGGCCACGCTAGTGACGGGAATTTTCGGCATGAATTTCAAACACATGCCCGTGCTCGATCTGCCGCATGGCTTCGGCCTGGCGTTGGGTCTGATGGCCACGATTGCGCTGATCATGGTGGCAATATTCTGGCGGCGCAATTGGCTGCGCTGAACGCGCTTTCCCTGCTCAACACGGTATTCGGCTACCCGGCGTTTCGCGGGCGCCAGGCCGAGGTGGTGGAGCAGGTGGCGGGCGGCGGCGATGCGCTGGTGCTGATGCCCACCGGCGGCGGCAAGTCGCTGTGTTACCAGATTCCCGCGCTGCTGCGCGAAGGGACTGGGGTGGTGGTGTCGCCGCTGATTGCGCTGATGCACGACCAGGTGGCAGCGCTGCGCGAAGTCGGCGTGCGCGCCGCCTATCTGAATTCCGCATTGTCGGCGCAGCAGGCTGCCGCAGTGGAACAAGCCTTTCTGCGCGGCGCGTGGGATCTGCTCTACGTCGCGCCGGAACGGCTGGTCACGCCGCGTTTTCTGGATCTGCTGGAGCGGGCCGAACTGGCGCTGTTCGCGATTGACGAGGCGCACTGCGTATCGCAATGGGGGCATGATTTCCGCCCGGAATACATTCAGCTTTCGCTGCTGCACCAGCGTTTTCCCAAGGTGCCGCGCATCGCGCTCACCGCCACCGCGGACGCGCAAACCCGCGCCGAGATTGTCACCCGCCTGCAACTGGAAGACGCGCGCCAGTTCGTCTCCAGCTTCGATCGCCCCAATATCCGCTACCAGATTGTGGAGAAAGCCGACCCGCGCAAGCAGCTGCTCGACTTTATCCAGGCCGAACACAGCGGCGCCGCGGGCATTGTCTATTGCCTGTCGCGCAGGAAGGTAGAAGAAACTGCGGCCTGGCTGGAAAAACACGGCATCCGCGCCCTGCCCTACCACGCTGGCATGGACGTACAAACACGCCAGCGCAATCAGGACATCTTCCTGCGTGAAGATGGCATAGTCATGGCCGCAACAATTGCGTTCGGCATGGGCATCGACAAACCCGACGTACGTTTCGTGGCGCATCTCGACCTGCCCAGGAGCATCGAAGGCTACTATCAGGAAACCGGCCGCGCCGGGCGCGACGGCGCGCCTGCCGATGCCTGGATGACCTACGGTCTCACCGACGTGGTGCAGCAGCGGCGCATGATCGAGTCCGGTGACGCCGACCTGCAATTCAAGCGCGTCGGACTGGCCAAGCTCGACGCGCTGCTCGCGCTGTGCGAAGCCACCACCTGCCGGCGCGTGCGCCTGCTCAACTATTTCGGTGAGGACGCCGAGCCCTGCGGCAACTGCGACGTGTGCATCAGCCCGCCGGCCACCTGGGACGGCACCGTGGCGGCGCAAAAGGCGTTGTCCGCCGTGTACCGCACCGGCAGCCGCTTCGGTGCGGTGCACCTGATCGACGTGCTGTGCGGCCACGCCACCGACAAGGTGCAGCAGTGGGGACATGACAAACTCACGGTATTCGGTGTGGGTGCGGAGATCGACGAAAAGGGCTGGCGCGCGGTGTTTCGCCAGTTAGTGGCACAGGGCCTGATGGGCGTGGATCACGACGCCTTCGGCGCGCTCACCCTGACCGACAAAAGCCGTGCGGTGCTGAAAGGCGAGCAGCAGGTCTGGATGCGACAGGAAATCGCCAGTAAAACCTCGCGCAAATCGCGCCGTCCCATCGCCGCCCCGGAAAACCCGGTGGACGACGCGCTGTTCGAAAAACTGCGCATATGGCGCCAGGCCGCCGCCCGCGAGCACAACGTCCCGGCCTATGTCATTTTTCACGACTCCACTTTGGCGCAGATTGCACAGCTCCGTCCGGCCACGCTGGACGAACTGGGCAGCGTCTCCGGCGTCGGCGCGCGCAAGCTGGAGGCCTACGGCGCAGGCATACTGGCGGTGGTGAATGCGGCTGGGCAGAGCTTGGATAGACCAGAAAACGCCATTCGCCACGGGTGGTCACGGGGAACACGGAAGTAACAGGAAGGCAAAATCCAGGACCCCTCGCCGGGCTTGATCTTTGCCTCTTGCCTTCACTGTGTTTAACCGCTTTTTCCAGGACAAACCGGATGAGGCGCCTGTCTGTTCACGGCTGGCGCATAAACAGGCGCATAAACAGGCGGCGGGCTTAGGCGTGCTGTCCGAATAATTCCGCGTAGTCTTCTGCCGGCAGCGGCATGCTGTACAAAAACCCCTGAATCTCGTCGCAGCCATGCTGCACCAGAAAATCGCGTTGCGCTGTGGTTTCCACACCCTCTGCAATCACAGCAATACTCATGCTGTGAGCGAGCTGGATAATGGCGGTGACGATGGCGGCTGCGTCATTGTCGCGCCCCAGTTCCTGGATAAAGGAATGATCGATTTTTATCGCATCGATCGGGAAACGTTTGAGATAACCCAGGCTGGAGTAGCCGGTGCCGAAGCTGTCAATGCACAAATGCACGCCGCGCTGTTTGAGTGCAGTCAGGATTTTTAGTGTCTGCCCGGCGTCACTCATGGCAGTGGTTTCGCTAATCTCCAGTTCCAGATTGCCGGCTTTCAGACCGGTTTCCTGCAGGATCTGATCCACCACCAGCAACAGATCGGGTTGGGAAAACTGGCGCGCGGACAGGTTCACCGCTACACGCTGTCCGGCCAGCCCGGCGTGGCACCATGCCACCATCTGCTGGCAGGCCTCGCGCAGCACCCACTCACCGACCGGCTCGATCAGGCTGGTAGTCTCGATGTCCGCAATGAACCGATCCGGACCAATGATGCCGCTACGCGGGTGGCGCCAGCGCAACAGGGCTTCGGCACCCGTGATATGGCCCTTGGTAACATGAATTTTGGGCTGGTAATACAGCTCGAATTCGTTATGTTCCAGCGCGCGGCGCAGGCCGCTTTCCAGAAACAACTGGCGCTTGCCGGCGATATTCATGCTCGAATTGAAATACAGGAAGCCACAGTGCTGCTGCTTGGCGCGGTACATGGCGGTATCGGCCTGGCGCATCAACTCCTGAGCGTCATCCAAAATCACCGTTCCGCCCGTGGTGGTAATCGAACCACGCAACGCGCTGATGCCGATGCTGGCAGACATGATGTAATCCCGCCCGAGCAGGCTAACCGGCTCGTTCAGGGTTTGCAGTATCTTCTGCGCCACAGCAGCAGCGGCGCGGGCGGCTTGATTGCCAATGACCAATACGGTGAACTCATCCCCGCCCAGTCTGGCAACATAGTCCTCGTTGCGTACGCTGGCCTTGATGCGCGCGGCAACGATCTGCAACAGCTCGTCGCCTGCCTGATGGCCAAGCGTGTCATTGATATTCTTGAAGTGATCGAGATCGAGATAAAGCAGCGCCACGTTGCCGCCATGACGCTGGGCGTGGGCAGTGGCGCGATCCAGATATTCCTGGAATGCCGCACGGTTGGCGAGTCCGGTCAAGGTATCGAAGCGCGCCAACTGATCCAGCTGCCACTCGGTATGCTTGCGCTCGGCGATCGCCGCCGCCACCAGCAGGCCGGACAGCGCAATCATCACCAGCATGGTTTGCAAGTTCACCAGTACCGGATAGGCGACGTGGTGGACCAGCGTGCCACTGCCCATCAGGGTAGACGCAGTGGCCAGCGCCGCAGCGCACAGGATGACGAGGGTGGTGGCAGGCAGCCCCAGGCGCAACGCTGCCCAGATCACAAATACAAACAGCTGGTAATGTCCGCCGTCGCGGCCGGGCAGAATATCCAAACCTGTTATGGGTAACCCGGTCAATACCAGCATGAGTGCCAGCACCACCCACACCTCGACAGCTGGAGCCGCATATTTACCCGATTGCCAATAGTGGTAGCACACCATGAGCGGCGGGGCAAATAACAGGCAGCCGATAATGTCACCCAGCCACCAGCTCCATCCTGCCTGCGCGAACCGTTCAGCAGGCAGCAGACCGCTCATCACCAGCGCGGCCACCCCCACCACCGCACTCACCAGGCTGGCAACGGGTGCGGCGAACAGGGCCAGTTTGATTACATCGCGCATGCGCTCCAGGCGGGAGTGAAACTTGTCGAAGCGATTGAGCAACCACAGTGCTGTGACGGCTTCCAGCGTATTCCCTGCACCAATTGTCAGGGCAGTGTGCCAATCCAGGTCCACCCAGTTGGCAATAAATGCGCCCAACAAAACACCTGGCCACAGGCGCCTGCCAAACAGTACCAGCGCCGCCAGCGCCAACCCGCTGGCGGGCCAGATTGCACTGACGCTGGGGTGCATGAATGCCGCCAGCCAGAGACCAAACCGCGCTGCTGCAATATAGGCAACAGCCAGCCCCAGCAGCGCTGCCAGCTGGCGTGCACGGGGAATAAAACCGGCCTGTATCCAGAATGCCTGCATGGCTTGTCAAGCGCCCATGCCGGGCACTTGCGGATGCATGGATAGGGAGTTGGCGATTGTGTAGCGGCGGCTTAAATCAAAGCCACGCTACGCCAACGCGTCAATATGCGCTTTAACCGCCTCCAGCGACTCGCGCAGCGTGTCTTCGGACAGGTGATTGAGGCTTTCCGCCAGCATTTCTGCGGCTTGCAGGGTTTCTGTCGCAAGGCTGGCGCTGTCGATCTCGGCGACGAATGCGGCGGCGGCACCCGTCACGCGTAGCAGGGTATCGCGCTCGCGCATGAGCATTTCAACCTCGTCACGCAACATGGCGACTTCCTGATGGTTTTGTGTGTTCAGCATGTCATCCCTTTATAAAAATAATGTCAGCACGCCGGTATAGCCGTACAGACGGTCATGCGAAATCTCGCCATTGGCAAAAAAACCTACCAGCGGAAACTCACCCAGCACCTCGCGGATCAGCTTGAGCTCAACCGAATCTGCGCCGAACAAACCCGCGCCACGTCCCAGACAGGAATAATACACTGCCCCGCGGGGTGTTGCTGTCAATGCCTGTTTAAGCTCGTTGAGCATACGCAGCATGTCCTCGCGCGCGGCGCTGGCATCACGGCGACAAAATACCACCTCGCCCTGGGCTGGCACCACCTCGCTGATAGCGACGAGGCGCTCATTCGTGTCAGCGCCAATCAGGTTGCGCACCAGGTAGTCGCCCGTATCTGAGCCGGAAACCGTGAGTGCAGCAAAAATATAGCCCGCGGCACGACTCAGGTCACGTGCCAGGATTTCGCCAATATCTTCATTGAGCACATCCAGCGCGGGACGGCCATCCAGGGAGATAAGAATGTTTTCGTGGCTGGCCGTGACCTGATGCGGCGCCGCAATCGGCGTAACCCCCTGGGTGAGGCGCGTCATCACCGGAACCTGGTCGCCGAACATCACCCCGGACAAGCCGCCATGCACCACGGCATCCGCCACCTGTTGCGACTGAAAGCGCGAGCTGGTAATGCCGCCAGTGACAAAGCCGCTCTGCATTCGCGCCGCCAGCGCCTCGACCAGATCGGGCACCTCGATATTGCGTGCATCGCCATGCACCAGCGCATAGTGCGCAGGCCGCCCCCCCACTTCGAATCCGCCTGCCTGTTCGCTTAGCTGCGCGAGTTCGGTCACGTTGCCGAACACACGGAAGCTGTGCGCAGGAAATTCGCCCAGCATCACCGCCATGGCCGACTCGTCCAGATATTCCTGCGCCGTCGCGCACACACCAATCCCCACCGATCCCACCCAGTGCGCCACACCGCTATGCACACGCAGATAGTCAAGAATATCCGGCAGCCGGTTGGCATACAGGTCGGTCACGTACACAAAGCCCAGATTGGCTGCTGCCGGCACTGGCTGCAATCCACGCAAACACGCCTCGGCAGCCTCCATCCATTGCCCGAGACCGGAATGGGCATAACGGAACGGGGTGCTCATGCCCGCGTCCCCGGCCAGTGCGCGTCGAGCACCCGGCGCATACGCCCGGCCGCCTGCGGCGTGATGCCTGCAACCCCGGCCAGGGCATCCACGCTGGCGGCAAATACTGCAGCCGCGCTGCCAAAACGATCGAGCAGTGCGCGCGCCATACCCTCGTTGATGCCAGGCAAGCCCTCCACCAGGTAGCGCTGGCCATTCACCGGATCAAACGGCTTGCCGTTGCGCATCACAATCGGATGGCCGATGCCGTGCTGTGCCTGCCTGGCCATGGTGTACATCAGCTCGGCGCTGAATTCGGCACCGGGGCTGGGCACCAGCGGCACGCCTGCGCCTATGGTAAGCCAGGCGATGGCCTCGCGAATCACCAGCGGGTCGGTATGAAAACGCCCGCCGTAGAGGTCGCCCTCGATAATGTAAACCGGCTGATCGAAGCTGGATTTGAGCTTGCCCACCTCGCCAAACAGGCGCTTGTCCATAACCGCCAGACTGAAATCGGTAGCGGATTTGCGCTCCACCACCACGCCGCCGCCGAGATCATAGTCGCCGCAATCGAGCTCGCCGGACTGGGTCGCCAGCCCCCTGAAATTACCCGGATAAGTCTGCCAGTGCCTGAGCACCGGGCCGTTATCTTCTCGGGGGTGGAAAGTGATGGAAACAGGGGTATCGCTCATAGTCATTGTTAACCGTGCAGTTTGAAAATAATGTCACTATAACGCGTCAGAAGGAAGACCCCGGCTGCTGCAAAAAAACCAGCTCTTCTGCTGTGCTGGCGCGACCAAGAACGGCATTGCGATGAGGAAAACGCCCAAAGCGGGCGATCACGTCATGGTGCAGGTACGCATAGCGCACCCCTTCCGCCATGTCTTCGGCGTCGCGCAGGGTTTCAAACAGGGAAATCGAATATAACTGATCTTCCAGCATCTCGCTGTGTTCGAAAGGCAGATAGACAAACATGCGCTGGCGCGGAGTCAGCGCCTGATCCAGGCCCTGCGCAATGATCCCGCGGGCGATTTCCCGCGCTTGCGCATCGGTGGCAAAAGCCTGGGGCGTTGCGCGAAACAGGTTGCGCGGGAACTGGTCGAGCAGAAGCACCAGCGCCAGACTGGCTGGGGCGGATTCCAGCCAGTCAGCGAGCTGCCCTGCCGCCGCTGCCTGATAATCCTCCATGAATTCATCGCGCATCAGCTCATCGACCGGTTCATCCTTGCCGAACCAGCGCCGCTGCTGCGCCCGGGCATCGCCCCCGAACCAGAAAGACAGGATTTGTCGCGCACTGTGCATGATGCTTGAAACTGGCCAGTATAAACACCTGCCAAGTGTGCGTGAAAGCGCGGGCATGAACAAGCTCGGCCGCGGGTGGTCCATATAACCATGATGCTGGATAAACCCATATCCCTGTTGCGCGTTGCCCTGTTCATGCTGACAGTCGTACCAGCAATGGCCGCCGACTTCGACCCCACTGGCCCCAGAGTGGAATGGTTTGGCCAGATCACTGCCCATTATCGCGCGGATACCGATACCTGCTTTGAATTGAACGGTCCTTACGACGCCTATGGCACATTGCAGGCAGACGCAACAGGCCAGTTCAGGACCTGCGCTTTCGGTTACTATGATCCCGCCATATTTGCGCCGGGGCGCTGGCTGAAAATCACCGGCACCCTGCAGGCAGGCGCTGTGCGGGTGGGCCTGCCGCTGGTGCTGGGCGCGCAATTAGTGCTCACCAGCCGCCCGTTGCCGCCACCCCGGCCATATTGGCGCGATCCCTGGTACGGTTCCTGGTACCCACACCACCCTGCCTATTGGTGGTAGGCTATTGCCCTCTCCCTGTTTGCTGCCTTCACTATGAAACCGCTCGATCAATACGACCTCGACGAACTCAAACTTGTCTACCTCTGCCTGCACGCCGCGCTGCCAGGCAACCTGCAACTGATGGATTCCGAATTGCTACAGGACTTGCAAACCCATCTGCAACGGATGGCTGGCGCAGCTGACGTAGACGTATCCCACCACGCGCAGTGGGCGACCTGGCTCAACAATGGCGTAGTGTTGAAGCGTGTGTAGACGATCATGACAGACTCCCGTTTTGTATTTGACGCCAGCCGCGATAATTTCCCCCAACTGGTGCTGGGTAATTCTGAAAAAGGCCCGGTCATGGTGCATTTCTGGACACCCAAGGCTGGCCCCTGCATGCTGCTGATGCCGCGCCTGGTCAAGCTCACCGCTGAGTACAGCGGCAAATTCCTGCTGGTCATGGCCAACACCGACGAACTCGCTCACATCACCCGCCAATACGGCGTCACCAGCGTACCCACGGTGAAGTTTTTCCGCCATGGCCAGGTCGTCCACACCATCCACGGCGCTGATCCTGATGCCGAATTCCGCAAGGTGCTGGACCGCTTCATCGCCAGGGACAACGACGCCATCCACGTGCGTGCCCTCGCCAGCCAGCAGCGAGGCGACGTCCAATCCGCGCGCATGTTGCTGGTGGAGGCAGCACTTGCCGACCCGGACAACCCGCGCATTCCTGCTGATCTGGCAAAGCTGCTGATGTCCGGTGGCGAGTTGCAACAGGCGCACGACCTGCTCACCGCGCTACCCCTGGCGCTGCGCGAGGATACTGAAATCAGCCGGCTGGTTACCCATCTCGGTTTCATCCTCGCTGCACACGCTGCCCCCGCGCCCGCTGATCTGATGCAACGCATTCAACATGACGCCAATGACCTGGAAGCACGCTACCAGCTCGCCGCATTGCGCCTGGTGGCGGACGATATGGATCCCGCCATGGCCGAGCTTCTGGAAATCGTCCGCCGCGACCGCAGCTTTCGTCAGGATATTGGCCGGCGCGGCCTGGTGAGTCTGTTTGATCTGCTGGGTGCCACGCATCCGCTCACCGCACAATACCGCCCCCTGCTCGTCAACGCATTGCACTGAAATCATGCGCACACATGACTGGATCGGCCTGCTGGCCGGTACGCTTACTACCATCGCCTTTATCCCGCAAGTCATCAAAATTTGGCGCAGCAAAAAAGCCGACGACATTTCCATCAGCATGTTCCTGATTTTTACCGCGGGCGTGGCGCTGTGGATGGTATTCGGCATTCAGACCGGCTCGCTGCCAGTCACGCTGGCCAACGCTGTCACCATGGTGCTGGCACTTGTCATCCTGATACTGAAGTACCACTATCGAAAATAACACGCTGCCCTGGCTGCCGGACTGGCCGGCCAGTTCAGCGCTATTTGATTCGCTGCTGCCGCTGCCGAAGGAGCTAAGCGCGGCCAGGTGCTGGCCGGACGCGGCCACACTCACCCGGCACGCTGCCGTGCGCGGCGTGGTCAACGCCAGCGGGCTGCCCGTTCACTTTGTATCCGGGCCTGCCACCGACCCGGCACTGGCTTACGAAATCAATATCCACAACAGCGGCGCTGTCGCCACCCGCAGCGACAACTGGCACGACTTCTTCAACGCGCTGGTGTGGCTCGGCTGGCCGCACACCAAGGCTGCGCTCAATGCATTGCACATCCGCGCCGGAGTGACAGCCGTGCGCAGCCGTTTGCGTGACACCCTCACCCTGCTCGACGAGAGTGGTGTGGTGGTAGCCTGCGCCGAGCCTGCATTGTGGGATAATTTGACGCGTGCCGACTGGCACACCCTGTTTGTCCTGCAACGCGCCAAAGTGCGCGCCGCCATGCGCTTCTATCTGATTGGCCATGCACTCCATGAAAAAGCGCTCGCCCCCTATCCGTCGATGACCGGCAAGTGCGTGCAGATAACGGTGACGGAGGATTTTTTTGCGCTGGATACCATGCAGCAGCGCACACAACTGGACGCCATGCTGGCGCAGCAGCTACTGGCAGCCCCGCCGCAAACACCGGCGCAGTTTCCGCCACTGCCGCTACTGGGTATTCCTGGCGTGACGCCGGCCAGCGAGCATCCGGATTTTTACGCCAATACCCGGATTTTTCGCCCGCCGCGGATGATTATTTAATCCCGGATTGTCCGCTAGAGCAGTCCAAGGAATAGTGCCGCGACGAGCACAGCACGCACGTCGGAAATCTTTACACCTGGTGCCCATATCTGCCTGTAAGCAACAGCAAATTATCATTAAATCAGCAACATAATACAAGTTGCACGATTCTTGCGTAGACATCCAGAGTCAGCTCAATAACAGTAGTGCGGTTCTTGCACCTGTGCTTTAACTTGCCCTGGCAGCACGTTAGTAATCTTCCGCTGCCGGGCGAAACCTTAATGATGCATAACGCATAACGATTTAGGAGTGTATGTGATGAAAACAGCAAAATACCTGCCGGTACTGTCCTTGGCAGTGATCGGAGCGCTGTACGGCGCCTCCCCGGCATGGGCGGCACCATTTCTGGGTTCGGCGCAAAATTTCGCGGTACTGGGTGCATCGACGGTGACCAATACCGGTTCGACTACCATCAACGGAGATCTCGGTCTCTACCCAGGCAGTTCGATCACCGGGCTGGGTAGCATCACCCTCACAGGAACGGTACACCAGACTGATGCGGTCGCGCAGCAGGCTCAGAGTGATTCCCTCACTGCGTACGCGACTCTTTTTAATCTGCCGTTCACCAGCAACCTGACTGGCCAGGATCTGGGTACAGTGGGTACGCTGGCGCCAGGCGTCTATAAATTCAACTCGTCGGCTCAGTTGACGGGAACCCTCACACTCGACGCCCAAAACGATCCCAATGCACTCTTCGTGTTCCAGATCGGGAGCGCGCTCACGACCGCAAGCAGCTCGGTTGTCAGCGTGCTCAATGGCAGTGCAAACGACGGCGTGTTTTGGCAGGTCGGCAGCTCCGCGACTCTGGGTACCAGCACGCTGTTCGCAGGAAATATTCTCGCGGATCAGAGCGTCACCCTGAATACCACTGCAAAGATTCTGTGCGGTAGGGCCATCGCACTCAATGCTGCGGTGACAATGGATACCAACACCATCTCCAACGATTGCATCGGCGCCGGCGCCATCGGCAGCGGACGCAACGACTACGGCAGCGCCGGCTTCAGCAACGGCGGTGGCCAGACCGTTCCCGAGCCGGCCACGCTGGCACTGCTGGGACTCGGATTCGCGGGACTCGGATTTAGTCGACGTCGGCTCGGTTGAGATAAACACTCCGCCACGAGACCAGCCCTGCTTCGGCAGGGTTTGGCGTTTGTGCGCCGCTATTGTGGAGCAACCGATGGAAAAATCGCCATGGCGGTAGCCGGTGACGCGCCGATTACAATTAGCAGTCGTCGGACTAAATATTTCTGGAAAGCCACAGCCTGCAACAGGTTCTGCACAAGATTCAGGCTTTTCCCGTCGGAATCAGCGCGTAGATCCCGGCGTTACCGCACACAATCCACGTAATAAACCGGCCTGCCGCCCACCTCTCCCTTCACCAGCCCGTGAATATCCGTCTCAAAGCCAGGAAAGCGTTCGTTGAAGTCGCGCGCGAACTTGAGGTAGCGCACGATGGTGGCGTTGAAGCGCTCACCCGGAATCAGCAATGGAATGCCCGGCGGATAGGGGGTCAGCAGTACGCTGGTAATTCGGCCTTCGAGCTTGTCGATTTCCACCCGGTCGATTTCACGATGCGCCATCCGGGCGAAGGCATCGCTGGGTTTCATGGCCGGCTCCATGTTGGAGAGATACATCTCGGTGGTAAGGCGGGCGATGTCGTTGGCCTTGTAGATGCCGTGGATGGCATCGCACAAGTCCTTCAGGCCCATGCGCTCGTAGCGCGGGTATTTGGCGATAAATTCCGGCAGCACACGCCATAGCGGCTGGTTGCGGTCGTATTCGTCCTTGAACTGCTGCAGCGCGGTCAGCATGGTATTCCAGCGGCCTTTGGTAATGCCGATGGTGAACATGATGAAGAACGAATACAGGCCGGTTTTTTCCACGATGACGCCATGCTCGGCCAGGTATTTGGTCACGATGGCGGCAGGCATGCCGGAGTCGGCAAAGTCGCCGTCCACGTCGAGGCCGGGGGTGATGATGGTGGATTTGATCGGGTCGAGCATGTTAAAGCCCGAGGCAAGGTCACCGAAGCCATGCCAGCGTTCGTTGGCGCGCAGCACCCAGTCGTCGCGCTCGCCCACCCCTTCTTCGGCCAGGTGTTCCGGCCCCCATACCTTGAACCACCAGGAGTCGCCGAATTCGGCGTCCACCTTGCGCATGGCGCGGCGGAAATCCAGCGCTTCCATGATGGACTCTTCCACCAGCGCAGTGCCTCCCGGGGGCTCCATCATCGATGCCGATACGTCGCAGGAGGCAATGATGGCGTATTGCGGGCTGGTGGAAGTGTGCATCAGATAGGCTTCGTTGAAGATGTCGCGATCCAGAGTGCGCGTCTCGGAGTCCTGAATCAGGATTTGCGAAGCCTGCGACAATCCGGCCAGCATCTTGTGGGTGGACTGCGTGGCAAAAATCATGGATTCCTTGCAACGCGGCCGGTCCTTGCCGATGGCGTGCATGCCCTGGTAAAAATCGTGGAAGGTGGCGTGCGGCAGCCAGGCCTCGTCGAAGTGCAGGGTATCGATCTGACCGTCGAGCATGGATTTGATGGTCTCTACGTTGTAGAGCACGCCATCGTAGGTGCTCTGGGTGATGGTGAGGATGCGCGGCTTGCCTTTGGCGGCACGGGCGAACGGGTTGGCGTCGATTTTTTTCTGGATATTTTCAAGCCTGAACTCCTCCAGCGGAATCGGGCCGATGATGCCGTAGTGGTTGCGCGTCGGCGTCAGGAACACCGGGATCGCGCCGGTCATGGTGATGGCGTGCAGGATGGACTTGTGGCAATTGCGATCCACCACCACAATATCATCGGACGCAACGGTGGAATGCCACACCATCTTGTTGGAGGTGGAGGTGCCGTTGGTGACGAAGAACAGATTATCGGCGTTGAAAATTCGCGCTGCATTGCGCTCTGAAGCCGCTACCGGACCGGTATGGTCAAGCAGCTGGCCGAGTTCGTCCACCGCGTTGCAGACATCGGCGCGCAGCATGTTTTCGCCGAAGAACTGGTGGAACATCTGCCCCACCGGGCTTTTCAGGAAGGCCACACCGCCCGAGTGGCCGGGGCAGTGCCAGGAATACGAGCCATCCGAAGCGTAATGGGTGAGCGCGCGGAAGAACGGCGGTGCCAGTGAATCAAGATAGGTTTTTGCCTCGCGCAGGATATGGCGCGCGACGAACTCGGGGGTATCCTCGAACATATGAATGAAACCGTGCAATTCTTTCAGCACATCGTTGGGGATATGCCGCGAGGTGCGCGTTTCGCCGTACAGGAAAATCGGGATTTCACTGTTGCGGAAACGTATCTCTTCCACAAAGGTGCGTAACTGGGCAACGGCCTGGTCGGCCGCATTGGGGGAGGAAAATTCCTCGTCGTCTATCGACAAAATAAAGCACGATGCACGGCTCTGTTGCTGGGCAAAGCTGGACAGGTCACCAAAGCTGGTCACCCCCAGCACTTCGGTGCCCTCGTCCTCAATGGCCTTGGCAAGCGCCCGGACACCGAGTCCGCTGGCGTTCTCGGAACGGAAATCCTCGTCTATGATGACGATGGGAAAACGGAATTTCATTACTGGCTCCTCAAGGCCGGCTGCTTAACAACGGCACGGACATAAACAATTAAACCGCCAGGGCAGCCTCGCGCGAGGCTGCCCTGGCGGTTTTGGCGCTGGCCGGGCTAGATATTGATCTATATTTTCGGCAGTGTGACGCCAGTCTGCCCCTGGTATTTGCCACCGCGATCACGGTACGAGGTTTCGCATTCTTCGTCTGCTTCAAAAAAAACCACCTGTGCCACACCCTCATTGGCATAGACGCGCGCAGGCAGCGGCGTGGTGTTGGAAAACTCGAGCGTGACATAGCCTTCCCATTCCGGCTCGAACGGGGTTACGTTGACGATGATGCCGCAGCGCGCATAGGTGGATTTGCCCAGGCAAATGGTCAGCACGTTGCGCGGGATGCGGAAATATTCCACGGTGCGCGCCAGCGCGAACGAATTGGGCGGGATGATGCAGGAATCGCTCACCACATCCACGAACGAATTGGAGTCGAAATGTTTGGGATCCACGATCGTCGAATTGATGTTGGTGAACAGCTTGAACTCGTTCGAGCAGCGGATATCGTAGCCGTAACTGGAGGTGCCATAGGAAACGATTTTTTGGCCGTTCATCTCGCGCACCTGGCCAGGTTCGAACGGCGCGATCATGCCGTGCTGTTCCGCCATGCGGCGGATCCATTTGTCTGACTTGATGCTCATCTGTATGGGTTCCGGTGTTCAGGTGTTCTGAATGACAATCTTGGGGAAAGCGGTGCTGTGATCCTGCGACTGCTCGGCCACTTTCACTGCCACCCGGCGCGCGATGTCGCGGTAGATTTCCGCGATGCGGCTATCCGGCGCCGCCACCACGGTAGGAGTGCCGGAATCGGCCTGTTTGCGGATACGCATGTCCAGCGGCAGCGCACCGAGGAACTCCACTTCGTAATCCGCTGACATGCGCTCGCCGCCGCCTTCACCAAAAATATGCTCCTCATGACCGCACTGGCTGCAGATATGGATGCTCATGTTTTCCACGATGCCGAGGATGGGGATGCCAACCTTCTCGAACATTTTCAAACCCTTGCGCGCGTCGATCAGGGCGATGTCCTGCGGCGTGGTGACGATCACCGCGCCGGTGACGGGCACGCGCTGCGCCAGTGTCAGCTGAATGTCGCCGGTACCGGGCGGCAAGTCTACCACCAGATAATCCAGATCGCGCCAGCGCGTGTCGTTGAGCAACTGCTCCAGTGCCTGGGTAACCATCGGGCCACGCCATACCATGGGCGTTTCCGCATCAATCAGAAAACCGATGGACATGGCTTGCAGACCGTGACCCTCCATCGGCTCCAGGCTCTTGCCGTCGCGTGATTCGGGGCGGCCAACGATACCCAGCATGGTGGGCTGGGACGGGCCGTAGATGTCGGCGTCCAGCACACCCACATTGGCGCCTTCTGCCGCCAGCGCCAGCGCCAGGTTTACTGCCGTGGTGGATTTGCCCACCCCCCCCTTGCCCGACGCCACGGCAATCACGTTTTTTACGCCGGGGATGAGTTTCACCCCGCGCTGCACGCTGTGCGACACGATCTTGTAGCTGACATTGACGGTTATTTTTCCTACGTCCGCCAGCGCGCCCAACTTGTCGGCCACCAGCTTGCGGATCATTTCCAGCTGGCTTTTGGCGGGATAGCCCAGCACCACGTCCAGGGTCACGTCGTTTCCATCCACTTTGATATTGCGCGCGGATTTGCTGGTGATGAAGTCCTTGTGCGTGTTGGGGTCAATCACTTCTTTCAGTGCGGTCTGGACTTGCAACTCGGATATGGGCATTACCTTGACTCCTTTGGCTGTGCGGCGAAGTGTTCAATTTTAAACAATCTGACCTGCTGCATCCATGCATGTCAAAATAAAAAACCGGGGTACGGAACCCCGGTTATGCTTTGACGGCAGCAACACCCTGTTTAACGGGTCGAGCAGGTACGATAATGGCGGGACCGCAGGTTCAGCTTGTTTCGCCACTACATTTGTGTGCCGACATCAAATTAACACATCGCGCAGGTTTACGCTTCTCGCCCTGTATGGTGGCCAACCAGCAAAGCCTCGGGCACGCGACTGCGAATCGCACCGGCAATTTCCAGCACTGCGCCAGAACGGTGCCGCAGCGACACCCACAGCACGTTGATGGACAAGTTCACATCGGCAAACACCACCTCCCGATAACACGCCAGCACGGCCTCGATGCTAAGCACGGTACGCTCGATGTAGTCCTTTGGCTGCTGCCGAAGCTTGGGCAACAGCATCATGAAATCGGTCAGCATTTTGCCATTTTCATCGTGTGTAGGCACGAGTTTCCACATCGGCAACGCCGGCTTGATGGTTTGCACGGTGAGTGCTGCGCGGGTAGTGAAGCGTACCGGTTTCACGGCCACATCCTCCCGGCTGAGCGCTTGCGTGCTGCGGAGGGGGTCACCGCTCAGTGTGCCAACTGGGTTTCAATTTCTGCAAAAGTCTGCGCAATTTCCGCTGTCTGCACAGTGACACCAAGCTGCCGGGTAAGCTGCGACAGCGACAGGATGCCGCGCACCTTTTGTGGCTGCCCTGGCGCCGGGCGATCCACCACCAGCGCGTGCTGGCGTCCGCTCGCCTTGAGGGTGACCAGCACATTGCCTGCCTTGGCTCCCTCCACATCATTCATGCAGATCACTTCGAGCTTGTCGCCAGGCGTCATGATGTCCTGCACCAACACTTCCGCGTGTGTGCAGCCGGTATTCTGGATCACCTGCATCGGCTTCTCGCCCATCAGGTCGGTTGAGGTGACCAATCCCAGTAACGTATTTTTTGCATCCACCACCAGCAACATGCGCACCCCACGGTGAATCATTTTGTGTTGCGCATCCTCGATGCTTTCCAGCGGAAAAATAGTGTACGCGGTCACCACCTTGAAATCGGTCATCACGTCCAGAGCGGGGCTGTTCAGTGTGACCCGCTCGGGCAGGTTCTGCACGGGTTTATGAAAGGTTGCACCGGACTCAAGCCGTCCGGAAGGAAGCAGGTGATAGGGTTCGCTCATGGTTGTCGCCTTGTCTGATTTTGTCGTGTTTTATCCTGGTATCTCCCGCCCGGTAACAGGCAGGTCCAGACAAATATAGACCTTCGCAGACAAAACCTCAATCAGCCAGCGCGTGCTCGATTTCATCCCGGATGGCTATATCTGCCCCTGGCCCAAAGCGGCTGGTGAGCGGATCGAAATCGTCGGTGAAAGCATAGTCGAATTTCACGTCCTGCAAACCCAGTGCGCCGAACAGGCGGTTCTCGAATGAGTAATCATCCGGCTGCGCAATAATGGTGGGCCAGCCCGATGCGCCGCAGGACAATATCGGCCCGAAAAATATCAGTCCCGGCTTATTCTTGCAGCGCAACGCGCAACTGCTCTCGGTGCGCCCGGACATGGGCAAAAAATCAATGGTGCGGGAAAACCGGTTTTCGCGTTCCAGCACGATATCCACCTTGCCCGCAATGCGCCGGGCTTCGTGGCCATAAGCCATGGTCTGCGCTGCGGATGCGCCACGCCAGGCGTCAACATCCTGCGCGCCGAGATGGCTGGGATAAAAAATGAACCTGAGCGGCATGATGGCATTGATCTGTGCCAATATTTCTGCGGAAAACACCGGCGAGTTGACCAGAATGCCGCCACCCTCCTGGTCCGCCAGAAAAAAAACTGCCGGGTGGGTGCCCGGCAGGTAGTACACGCTGCGATCAAAAGATTCGTAAAGTTTTTGCATTGCCTATCCTATTCGTGATGATGGGCATGACCATAGAGCCGGGCGGCGCCATGTTTGCGCGGCGCATCACGCTCGAGGTAGCGCTCCAGTTCGGTCAGCGCAGAGCGGTACACATCACGCTTGAATTCCACCACCGATTCCATCGCCACCCAGTAATCATTCCAGCGCCAGGCATCGAATTCCGGATGGGTAGATGCGCGCAGGCACACGTCACAGTCGCGTCCGGTCAGCCGCAGCAAAAACCAGATCTGCTTCTGCCCGCGATAATTGCCGCGCCAGTCGCGCCGCACCCACTGGTTCGGCACGTCGTAGCGCAGCCAGTCGCGGGTACGCCCAAGGATGCGCACGTGCTGCGCCGCCAGGCCGACCTCCTCCATCAATTCCCGGTACATGGCCTGCTCCGGGGTCTCGCCGTGGTTGATACCACCCTGCGGAAACTGCCAGGAATGTTGCCGTATGCGCTTACCCCAAAAAACCTCATTCCGGGAATTACATAGAATGATGCCGACATTGGGGCGATATCCGTCCTTGTCGATCATATCCGCCACCAAAATTAATCCGTTACAATTGGACCCATTTTTTCATAGTTCGCAAACATTGGAAAGCCGCGATGCGCTTGCCTGCCAACTTGTTCTTGAAGCTGATTGCGCTGTACCTGGACGGTTGCACCAATCTGCAGCACACCATTCACAGCTTGACTGGGACATGGCATAGGCTTGAACGCTGATGGCTTGCCTTAGGAATCCGAGTAATGGACGATCTGGAAAAACACTACAAGGCACTCCCGCTGGACCAAAGGCTCGACCTTGCCCTGTCCGAAACACTGCCCGCGGCTTACCGTCCGTTCATGGTGCGCGAGCAGTGGATGGTCATCAAATGCTACTTCGCCCGCCGCGCCGACCTCAGCCAGGACGAAGTCGCCGCGCTGATTGAAGATCAGGATCACGTCATCCGCCTGTGCATCGCCAAGCGCCCCGACCTCACCCCGGCCATGGTGGAAAAATGCGTCAAGGATCGCGACCCCAACGTACGCCACGCCATCTCGCGCAATGCGCTGATTAGTGAGGCGCAGCGCGCACAGCTCAGGCAGGACGAAGACCCGCTGGTGGCCCGGGCCGCTGCCAAAGGCGCGAAGGAAACGCAATACCGGCAAAGACCGGGGCAATCCAGGCTCATCAAATGAACCGGCCTGGCTTGTCTTGTCTATTGCAGGCAATCCGGTTCGGACTATATCTCCTTTTTGTCACAACACTGTCACAAACATGGCTCAAACTGAGCGTGGTTTTGGTATTTCCAAATACCTCAGTTCCCCATTTTTCAAGGAGTTCATGATGCTATCTGCAGCACTCAAACGTTTTTACCAACCCCTCGCAATAGGCTTCATTTCCTCCGCCATGATCCTCAGCACCCACGCTGCTGTAGCGGCTGACACGCTGACGGGAGCCGGCGGCACCGCCATCTACCCCGTACTGTCCGAATGGGCTGCATCCTATAAAAAAGAAACCGGTACCGAAGTCAATTACCAGTCCATTGGCTCAGGCGGCGGCATCAAGCAAATCAAGAGCAAGACCGTGGCTTTCGCCAACAGCGACAAACCCCTTACCCCCGGCGAGCTGAACAAATCTGATCTGGCGCAATTTCCTGCTGTCATTATCGGCATTACGCCGGTGGTAAACCTGCCTGGCGTGAAACCCGGCGAGATGGTCCTGAATGGCTCCGTTCTGGCAGACATTTACCTGGGCAAGATCACCAACTGGAACAGCCCGGCTATCCATGCGCTCAACCCGGGTCTGAAACTGCCCGACATGGCGATTTCCACCGTGCATCGTTCAGACGGCTCCGGCACCACCTTTAACTTCACCAACTACCTGGCCAAAGTCAGCCCGGAATGGAAAGAAAAAGTGGGCTCCGACACCTCGGTATCCTGGCCTAATGGCGTGGGTGGCAAGGGCAACGAGGGTGTGGCAGGATTTGTGAAACAGCTTCCCGGTTCGATTGGCTATGTGGAATATGCTTACACCATGGAAACCAAACTGGTCTACACCCGCATGACAAATGCTGACGGCAAAGTGGTTACGCCCAGCATGGAAAGTTTCCAGGCTGCCGCTGGCAATGCCGACTTCTCCAAGGTCAGCGATTTTTACCTCATCCTGACCAACCAGCCGGGCGCGAAGAGCTGGCCCATCACTGCCGCCACCTACATTCTCATGCGCAAGGATTACCCCAAGGCCGAAAATCAGAAAGTGCTGAAATTCACCAAGTGGTTCCTCGAACACGGCCAGGCTGCCGCCGAAAAACTGGCCTATGTACCTCTGCCCAGGCATACTGTCAGCCTGATTGAAGGCTACTGGAAAAAAGAACTGGGTATTTAAGGCTGCATAAGGGTTTTCAACCAATCCCCTTCAGCTTTACTGAACATCAGGGTGGCGCAAGCCACCCTTTTTGTTTTGAATAACGCCGAACTCATATCTCAGTAAAAAAACGCGCGCGCATTTCCTCCAGCCCCAGTGTTTCCAGCACTTCATTCAATCGCTGCGCCGGACGTTTGCGCGGCAGATTTTTATAGCTGGCAATGATAAGTTCGTTTTTCATGGAGTGCTCCCACCCCACCAGTTCGGTCACGCTGACCTGGTAGCCGTGCGCCTCCAGCTGCAGGCAACGCAGGACATTGGTAATCTGGCTGCCGAATTCACGGGTATGCAAGGGATGCCGCCAGATTTCGGTGAGGGCGTTTTTAACCAGCCTGTTGCTGTTGCTTTTGTTTTTCTTCAACACCGCGGCTACTTCAGCCTGGCAACACGGCACCAGCACCATGAATTGCGCCTGTTTTTTCAGCGCAAAACGAATGGCGTCGTCGGTAGCCGTGTTGCACGCATGCAATGCCGTGACGATATCCACTCTGGCCGGCAACAGGTCGGAGGTAATGGACTCGGACACCGCCAGGTTGAGGAAGCTCATACCCGGGAAATTGAGCGTGGCTGCCAGTTCCCGCGATTTTTTCACCAGCTCGTCACGGGTTTCAATGCCGTAAATATGCGAGGCGTTACTGCGCGGTTTGAAAAACAGGTCGTACAGAATAAAACCGAGATAGGACTTGCCCGCGCCGTGGTCCACCAGCCGAATAGCGGCGTGTTCCTGCTGGACGGCGTGCAGCAACGGCTCGATGAATTGGTACAGGTGATACACCTGCTTGAGTTTGCGCCGGCTGTCCTGATTCATCTTGCCATCGCGGGTCAGGATGTGCAGCTCCTTGAGCAGCGCAATGGACTGACCCGGCTTGATTTCGTCCATGGCGCTCATGCCAGCCCCCTGCGGTCATGCGCATTCATCACGCGCAAACCCTCAACAAAATTGGTGAATTCCAGACCAAGTTGCGCTTCCAGCCGCGCGGCGCGATTGCGCAGTGCTTCCCACTCGGTGTAGCGAGGCTTGCCGGCGAAGCCAAATACGATGATATTGCCGCGCCGCTCGGCAGGCAGGCACAGGATGCGCCCATCGAAGGCGGTTTCGATGCGCTTGAGGTAAACATCGAAGTTGGGATCGCTGCCCCACAGATTGACCGACAGCACGCCATGCTGCGTGAGCGCCATCGCGCAGTGGTCGTAGAAATCCTGGGTGGCGAGGGATTCGACCTGGCAACCGGAATCAAAACCATCCAGCAGAATGGCGTCCCACCCCGGATGTTCGATCACATAATTTGCCGCGTCGCCGTGCACTACCTGCAAGCGCGCATCGTCTGCCGGCAGCTGGAAAAATGATCTGGCTGCGGCGATCACTTGCGCGTTGATTTCCACGGCGGTAAGCCGGATTGCAGGCAGCCGATGATAAAGGAATTTCGCCAGCGAGCCACCGCCCAGCCCCAGCATCAGCGCGCTCTCTGGCGGCGCCACAAGCAGCAGAAAACCCAGCATGGCGCGTGTATAGGAGAGCTCCAGGCCGTTGGGGTCGGACAGCCGCATGGCCGATTGCACCGTGTCATTGCCCAGATGCAGAAAGCGCACGCCATCCTGCTCGCTGATTTCGACGGTATCGAGATCGGATACCGCCTTGTGGATACGTCGCTGGAAAAATCGCATGAAAATCCTATTTGTAAACGCGGCGCAGACGTAACTGTTAAAATTGCCACCATTTTACGAACAACTGGACTGCTTACACCATGCGCGTCTCACAATTTTTCCTCTCCACCCTGAAAGAAGCGCCATCCGAAGCCGAACTCATCAGCCACCGCCTGATGCTGCGCGCAGGTTTCATCAAGCGCCTGGGCTCCGGACTATACACCTGGATGCCGTTGGGCTTGCGCGTATTGCGCAAGGTGGAGCACGTGGTGCGCGAGGAGATGAACAGGGCCGGTGCGATTGAATTGCTGATGCCCGCGGTGCAGCCTGCCGAATTGTGGCAGGAAACCGGTCGCTGGGATGTGTTCGGCCCACAAATGCTGAAAATCAAGGACCGTCACCAGCGCGATTTCTGCTTCGGCCCCACTCACGAGGAAGTCATTACCGACATCGCGCGCCGCGAGATCAGAAGCTACCGTCAGTTGCCGCTGAATTTTTACCAGATCCAGACCAAATTCCGCGACGAGATTCGCCCGCGTTTCGGCGTGATGCGCGCACGCGAGTTCATGATGAAGGACGCGTATTCTTTTCATGCCGATTTTGCCAGCCTGGAGCAGACTTACCAGGCCATGTATGAGGCCTATACGCGTATTTTCACCCGACTCGGGCTGAAATTTCGCGCCGTGGCTGCGGATACCGGCGCAATTGGCGGTTCCGGCTCGCATGAATTCCACGTGCTGGCGGATTCGGGCGAGGACGCGATTGCGTATAATCCGGATTCGGACTATGCGGCCAACGTGGAACTGGCGGAAGCAGTGGCACCGGCTGCACCTCGTCCAGCAGCCCTACAAGCACTGTCAAAAATTCCGACGCCGGGCAAACACAGCATCGAAGAAATAGCGGACTTTCTCAAGATATCCCCAACCCAGACAGTAAAAACCCTCATCGTGGAAGGCACAGAAGGGCCACTGGCCCTCCTGTTGCGCGGCGATCATCAGTTGAACGAAGTGAAAGCCGCCCGGCTCATCGGCCAGGATATCCGTTTCGCCAGCGAGGCTCAGGTGCGCGCAGTAGCGGGTTGCAGCGCTGGTTCGATTGGCCCGGTGGGATTGAGCATCCCGGTCATTGCCGATCGCGCGGTGGCAGCGATGGCTGATTTTGTGTGCGGCGCCAATGAGGACGGCTTTCATTTGAGCGGAGCCAACTTTGGCCGCGACCTGCCTGAACCCACCGTGGCGGACATCCGCAATGTCGTCGCTGGCGACCCCAGCCCGGACGGCAAAGGCGCGCTGGACATCTGTCGCGGCATCGAAGTCGGCCATATTTTCCAGCTGCGCACCACATATTCCGCAGCAATGGGGTGCAGTTATCTGGATGAGTCCGGTAAAGCGCAGACCATGGAAATGGGCTGCTATGGCATCGGCGTATCGCGTATTGTTGGCGCCGCCATCGAGCAGAATTTCGACGCGCGCGGCATGACGCTGCCGGAAACAATGGCACCATTCTTGCTGGCAATTGTGCCTGTCGGTTACCAAAAAAGTGAAGTTGTGCGCGAAACTGCCGATAATCTCTACAGGGAATTGCTTCAGGCAGGTATTGACGTATTAATGGACGACCGCAACGAGCGCCCGGGTGTAATGTTTGCCGACATGGAATTGATCGGCATTCCTCATCGTGTGGTGATCGGTGAACGTGGCCTGAAAGACGGCCTGATTGAATACCAGGGACGGCGCGATGAAGCGGCCCGCACTATCCCGGTAGCCGAAACTGGCGTATTTTTGACCAACATGCTGGCAACATGAATTTGAAAACACTCACTATTTTTGGCAAAATCCTGATCGCTGCCAGCGCCCTTCTGGGGGCGCTATCAGCGCACGCAGGCGGCCAGATTTATGAGCCGATGTCCGCCAGCGTGCGTGCTGCTCTTGGCAAAGCGGTCGCGGATACCCCCGTCACCCATGTCAGTTTTCTCGACAACCCGCATGGCCAAGCCTGGCTGGCCGAAATGTCACAACGCCTCAGCAAACGCATGCCTGATCCTGAGCAGCGTGTGGATTTTTTGAATACGGTGTATTACGAAGCCACCCGCGCCGGACTCGATCCGGAACTGGTGCTGGGGCTGATCGAAGTGGAATCCGGCTTCAAGAAATATGCCGTTTCCAGCGTGGCAGCACGCGGTTACATGCAGGTCATGCCCTTCTGGGTGAAGACCATCGGCACACCCAACCAGGATTTGTTTCACCTGCGCACCAATCTGCGCTATGGCTGTAACATCCTGCGGCTCTATCTGGATATCGAAAAAGGCAATCTATACCGCGCACTGGGTCGCTACAATGGCAGTTTGGGCAAGCCCGGATATCCAGCCATGGTGCTATCCGCCTGGCAAAAACACTGGACCTTCCGCCCCTTCACCAAAACCGCGCAGAACACTACCCTTCCGCGCAGCTAGTCTTAGCGCTTCTCCAGCACAATCAGCGTCGGTGGCTGCAGCGCAGTTGCCACATACATGCCGGGTTCAGCCATGCGCGCACTCACCACACCATCAAACGGAGCACGCAACACACTGTCCTGCTGATTTTTACGTGCGATGATGAGGCGCGCCTGCGCTTCTTTTGACACGGCATCGGCACGCGCGCTGCGCAGCCTGGCCGCATCCAGTTCAGTGGTCGAGCTCACTGCACGGCTGTACAACTCTTTGGCGCGCGCCAGATCGCGTCCGGCATCCAGGCCTTCTTCCTTGGCGCGTGCGACACCTGCTTCGGCCTCCATTACCCGCGCCTGATAAATGGTGTCATCCAGCGCCAGCAGTGGCTGGCCTTTTTTGACCCGCTGTCCCACGCTGACAAACACGCTTTTGACCACGCCCGAAACCGGCGTGGTAAGCGGAACGCCCTGTATTCGGGTAGCTTCCCCCGCTGATGCAGACACGCTGCCCAGTAAAAATACCAGTGCCCATAGAGCTTTCATCACGCTTATCCTCTTGGTTGTTTATCCGCCAGCGCCACGATGTCAGCCAGCGGCTTGCCCGCCAATGCCTCCAGCCGCGCCAGCGCCAGCGCCAGCTGATATTCCACGCGCCGCGCACGCAATGCAGCGACCATGGTCTGCGCCATGCTGTCGCCCAGATTGGTTTTGAGTTCGAGTTCGTAATCTGCACGACTGCGATCCAGTGCCACGTCGCGGTATTTGATCTGCTCCTCGGCTGCAGGCCGGCTGCTACCCTGAAGTTGCCGGATTTCCAGCAGGGTTTCCAGCAAATTCTGGGCAATTTGCATATTGAGTCTGTCAGCACCAGCCTGCAGTTTCTGAAATTGTGCCTGCTCGCGCGCGATGCGGGCATCTACACGGCCGCCCTGGTATAGCGGCCAGGACAGGATCAGCCCGGCACTGACGCTATCACGGGTAATGGCAGTGCGACTGTAGTCTGCCGCCACCATTTCCGCATCCAGACTCGGCGAAGACTCGTGACGCAGGCCGGCCAGGCGCTGCTGTGCGGCGGCCAGCAGCTGTTGCTGGACGAGCATCCGGCGATTGTGCGCCAGCACCCAGGGCAACAGCGTTTCATACTCGGGCAGTTTGGTGTTGTTGTTGGGCAACTTGGGGTCTTCGAGGTCGGAGGCCAACACGCCGGGACGGTTAAGCGCATTTGCCAGCAGCGCACGCGTGACGCGTTGGCGTGCCAGGCTGGCGTTGCGCATTTCACGCAGATCCTGGTAACGCGCCTGCAGCACGGCAAAATCAGGGCGCGACATTTGTCCCACTTCGACCCGGTCGCGCGCGTTGTCCATGGCCACATAAGCCACCGCCATGAATTCGTTGTCGGCCGCATATTGCTGATCGGCGAGCAGCACATCGAAGTAACGCGCCATGATGTCCAGACGGCGCTGGTCGCGCGTATCGAGCAGCGCATCTTGGCGCGCATTCGCCTCGGCTCGCGCCGCACCCAGGGCATATTCTGTGCGCGAAAAGTCATACAGGTTTTTGCGCGCCACGATGCGTACGCTGTTGTCGGCGTTCCATGCATCCGGTCCTACGGTAGGCCGCCCCTGGCGCAGTATGCCTTCAAAGTTGACGGTCAGATCCCGGCGCGCTGCCGCTGCCTGCTCGTCGGCCTGGGCAGCAGCGAGATCGGCCTGGGCACTGCGCAAGTCGGGATGCGGTTCATCGGCCGCGGCGAGCGCTTCGGCCAGGGTCAGCGCATTGGCAGAGCCTGTCATGACCAGCGTGCCGGCCAGCATCAGGGCCGCCAGAAGATGACGCATATGAATCATTGCCGTGCTTGCAGCTTGTATACTGCAAACGGCTTGTCCTTGTAGACGCCATCCACCACATAGTGCCCCAGCAACAGGAATTCGTCCGCGTCCTTGGTCACACCAATGTAGCGGGTAACCAGATCGCCACTGGTATCAAAAAACAGGAAAGTGGGTGTGGCACGGGCGCGGTTTTTAAGCGCAAAGTCTTTCTCCGTGGTATTGGCGCCCTTGAAATCAACCATGGGGGTATCACCTTTCACATCCAGCTCGAACACCAGAAAATGTTTGCGGTAATAATCCTGCACGCTGGACTGGTTGAGGACGGTGGATTTCATCCGCTCACAGAACGGGCAGTCCGCCATCTGAAACATGATGAGCACGCCCGTCTTGCCTTCCTGGCGCGCGGTTTGCAGTTCACTCTTGAAATCTCCCAGCTTGGGCTGGAAAAAATAGGTCTGCACATCGCGCACTTCTGCAACAGCCGTCGTGGCGAACATCAGCAAGGCCAATCCTAGAATACGTAACATTCACCGTCTCCTTCATCCC
The DNA here is from genome assembly GCF_009938015.1 of Sulfuriferula plumbiphila. Classification (NCBI taxonomy): domain Bacteria; kingdom Pseudomonadati; phylum Pseudomonadota; class Betaproteobacteria; order Nitrosomonadales; family Sulfuricellaceae; genus Sulfuriferula; species Sulfuriferula plumbiphila. The sequence goes on from NZ_AP021884.1 coordinate 2,831,319, forward strand.
CCGCATGTTGCGGGTGGTTATTTTTGTGTGACGTCTTTGCTATCAATATAGCGTTCCACAGCCTGCTGGGTAATCCCGCCCACCTGATAGGCGACCAGTTTACCCGCCGGATTGAACAGATAGGTGGTTGGCAAGCCCTGGAGGGGACCGAACTGTGCGGCAATCTTAGAGTTTCCCAACACAACTGGATAGCTGATAAACATACTATCGGCAAAGTCCAGAACCTGTTTCGGATTCTGGTATTCCATGGCGATACCGATCACTTCCAGGCGGGTGTTTTTATACTTGTCGTACAGTGCGATCAGGGCAGGAATCTCGTCCAGGCAAGGCGGGCACCACGTCGCCCAGAAATTCACCAGCACCCATTTCCCCTTGTAGCTGTCCAGCGTGTGCACCCTGCCCTTGCTGTCGGTCAGGCTGAATGCCGAGGCAGTGGTGGTCACTGCCAGCATGGCCAGCAACAGCAAAATTCGTTTCAACATGCATAAACTCCTATAATTCCAGACTTGTTTAAATTGCCCGCCATTGAACCATGACCGACTATCGCATTGAACAAGACTCGCTGGGGAAGTTTAAAGTTCCAGCCCGCGCCTGGTATGGCATCCAGACTGCGCGCGCAGTGGAAAATTTCCCCATCTCCGGGCGCATGCCGGATACCGACTTCATCCGTGCCCATGTGCAAATCAAGCTCGCTGCCGCGCGCGCCAACTGCCAGCCGGACTGGCTCACAGTCACGCAGCGCGATGCCATCGTAGCCGCATGTGAGCGCATCCTGGCGGGCGAACTGCTGGATCAGTTCGTGGTGGACCGCTTTCAGGCCGGCGCCGGCACCAGCCACAACATGAACAGTAACGAAGTCATCGCCAACCTTGCCAACGTGGCGCTGGGCGGTGAAAAAGGCCTGTACGCACCGATCCACCCCAACGACCATGTCAACATGGGGCAGAGCACCAACGACACCATTCCCACCGCGATCCGCCTGGCGTTGCTGGCCAAGCTGCCGCGCCTGCTGGCGGCCAGCGAATCCATGGCAGCCGCGTTTGAACAGATCGCCGAGCGCGAGCATGACACGGTCAAAAGCGGCCGTACTCATTTACAGGATGCGGTGCCGACCACCATTGGCCGCGAGTTCGCCGCCTACGCCTGGACCCTGCGCCGCGCCGCGGCCAACCTTGGCGCCGTGCGCCCGCTGCTGTGCCAGACCGGGCTGGGAGGGTCGGCTGCGGGCACCGGGCTCAATACTTCGCCCGATTACGCCCGGCGCGTGGCCGCCGAGCTTGCCACGCTGACCGGGGAAACCATCGGCGTGGGCGATCTGGCTGCGCAGATGCAATCCATGTTTGACATGCAGACGCTGTCCGCCGCGCTGCGCGGGCTTGCCCTGGAGCTGACCCGTATCGCCAACGATCTGCGCCTGCTGGCTTCCGGCCCGCGCACCGGGCTGGGCGAGATCACCCTGCCGCCGGTGCAGCCCGGCTCATCCATCATGCCCGGCAAGGTCAACCCGGTGATGTTCGAAATGTTGAACCAGGTGTGCTATCAGGTATTGGGGCAGGACGCCGCTGTAGCCTACATGACCCAGGCCGGGCAACTGGAGCTGAATGTGATGATGCCGGCCCTCGGCTCAGCCTTGTTCGATGCCATGGACTGGCTCACCAACGCGATAAACGCCGCCACCGAGAAAAATCTCAAGGGGCTGGTGGTCAACCGCGAGCGCTGCGCGCGTTTCATCCACGACAGCGTCGCACTGGCAACCCTGCTGAATACCCGCATCGGCTACATGAAGGCAGCAGAAATCGCCAAGGAATCGGAGCAAACCGGCAAGCCGGTACGCGAGATTGTCACCGCCCGTAACCTGATGAGCGAGGCCGAATTCAATGCCCTGGTGTTGGCCGCGGCAAACGGTGTGGGCAGCGCGGGCGGGGGAGGCTGAGCCTCCGTTTCACGGGAACGATAAAGACGGCCAGGTAAAATCGCTGGCCGTTTTTTAGCCTCTTGCTCAGTGCCCGGAGCCCGCTTTTTCATCGGCCTCATCACTCCCCTTGCCACGCGATTCCGCAGCATGGGTGAAGTACAGCGCCACACCGATCAGCGCAATACCGGCACCCAGATAGAGCAAGTCCAAAGGACTGTTCATCTGTATTTGCAACGCTTTCGCGAACAAGGTGACGATGAGAATCATCAGGATGACTTTAGCCAGACGCTGCTTCAAGTCATCCAGATTGTTGATCACCAGAATCTTGCTGGACGCGCGGCTGCCGTGTGCCTCGTCAATGTCGCTGACGAACAGCTCGTACAGCCCGAGTGAAAAAATCAGCATGAAGGTGGCGAGCAGGTATCCATCCACCACCTCCACCACATGGGTAATCGTCTCGTCGTGGATCAGCTTGCGTGCTTCAGCCGACAGACCCGGATCAGCGTAATGCATGACATGGCCGACCAGATACACTACATCCACCGTCGCCATGTACATGACCGCGACCGCGGCAGCCATACTCGCCACCACAGCCAGCACCACCATATACCGGCTGCGCCACAATGCAGCTTCGAACATTAATTCCAGGAATTTCACACTTGCTCCCCTATGCCAAACCAGCGGCGCAAAACCTTGCGCGGCAAATACCTGGCAATGATTGTTATCGCGGACGCGCCCACCACCGCAGCCGCCAGCAACATCACAACATCTTGGCGAGGATGGCCTTGCAGTTTGATTTCCAGTGCCGCCAGCGCAGTCGAAACCAGCAATGCCAGCATGCGCCACAGCGGCGCATGCGCGGTCACACGCAGGCGCGCGACTGCACCCAGCACCAGCGCAGCCAAAACGGCATAACCCAGGCCATAGCTCCATTGCAGACTGCCGACAGAAACCGTCTGCAACACCAGCCAGTGGTGGATGGCATACAGCAGCAGCGCCCATACGACCACGCCAATCAACCATTCAAAACGCTTTGTTTGTCTCATCAGTGGCATTATACCTGTCTGACCCCGCCAATTAGGTGGCCTGCCGGTTTTACAAAGCGGCGGATAAGCCCTAGAATTTTCGCACCCCACCTAAAACAATATCGACCGCCCATGCACCTCAATCTTGCGCTTCCTGCGCCCGATCCGAGCCGTAGTCACCTGGCCGAAACGCGCCCCAGGCACTTGCAGGCATGGCTGGAACGTTTACCCGTCGCCAATCTGCACGCGTCGGCGCAGGCGCTGTTGCTGTCTCTGGCTGCGCAAAACCGCCAGGTACTGGCGGAGGACACGCGCCAGAAGTTACTGGAACTTTATCGCCTCACGGTGCACAGCCTGGCCAGCACCATTAAGCTGCAAATCAGTGGCGCAGCCTTGCCATTGGCAGAGAAGCAGCACCAGCTGGCAACGCTGGCACGCGAGCTGCTGATCGAATTGGCCAATGGCTACAAGATTGTGTTGCAGACGAGCAGCGGCCGCCTCCTCAGCTTTCGTGGCAAACCAGACCAGGCGCAGACCATGCAGCGCATTTTGTCTGCCAATTCACGCCTGCTGACCCTGTGTTACGAAGGTTATGCTGATGTGCCCGCCGGGTTGTGGTCAGAAATACACCAAATCTACCGTTATGCCATTCACCAGAATGTGCAGGATGACGTCATTGCCGACACGCCTCCCGCCAGCGTCAGCCAGCTCTATCGCCTGTGTCTGCTGATTGCCACGGCGGATCCATATCGCCTGACCCAGGGTGAGGTCAGCAAGGTGCTCGATCTGCTGCGGCTGTATGGGGATGTGGCACAAATCCAGCCACCGACACCGCCGTTACAGACCGACGGCCTGTTTTTTATCAGTCCGGATGCAGACCAGCCGCCGCTGCCATTGTTCCGCCACACCGGCACAACTGATCCCGTCCATGACTATTTTTTCAATACCATGGAACTCGCCCGCCGCTTACACCAGCTGCTCACCCGCCTCAAGGCAGGCGAGTCCGCTGCACAGCTGGGCTTGCCGGGCTATGCAGATGAGGCCACTTATCAGGGTTTGTTGCAGCGTCTGGTACGCAACTGGGGCCACGCGCCGACCCGTTATTTCAATCGGCGCGGTGGCGCCCACGACGCAGTGGAACTGTGCACAGGCATCCGTGCAATTCACACCTTTCTGCTGGCAGCAGACTGCGACCCGGATACAGCCCATCGTAGCGCATTTGACAGCGGCGAAATCAGCATCAGCACCATCTCGGCTCTCGGTCGCAATCATCGTACCGACGCCATCGCAACGCACTGGACAGTGGTCAATGACAGCGCCAGCGGACTGGCCCTGCATAAAAGAAACAGCACCAGTGTCAATCTGAAAGTGGGCGAGGTGGTTGCGGTACGCTCGCCCCTGCTGCAGTGCTGGAATATCGGCGTGGTGCGCTGGTTGCGTAATTCCCCGGCAGACCGGATTGAATTCGGCCTGCAAATGCTGTCACCCAATCCGCAACCGGTATGGATACGCAATGCCGCCGGCAGAATCCGCACCAATCAGCCCGCCCTGCTGCTGCCAGCCAGCCCCATCCTGCAACTGCCGCAGCAACTATTGGTGCCACATGGAATTTATGTACCGGGCATTCCGCTCGAATTAAGTGCTGTAACCAACCGCAGCATACTGCCGGTCAAAATGCTGGAACACACCCACAACTTCGATCTGTTTGAGTTCAAGGAAATCAGTTAGGCGCAGTTTTGAGCAAATTCAATGCTCCGACGCGGCGGCATCGCGCAGGCCTTCCTTGCATTGTGCCTGTGCCTGGATGCGTGCGCTAATGGCGTCCATACGTGCACGCTCGGCATTACGCCGGGCTTCTGCGTAGTCACCCAGTTCCAGGCGGCTTTCTGCATCCGCCAGGTGCCTGCGCGCGACCGCGAGCTGCGCTGGCGCATAACGCGCCGCGCCCACAGCCTCTGCCGCGCGCAACTCGGTACGCGCGTCAGCCATTTCCTGGCTGGGCACGGTCGCGCACCCCGCCAGCATCAATATCACACTGACAGCCAGCACATTTGAATAACGCAGCATGAGTCTGATCCGGTTAGAACGAATTCGTTTGAGTGTTGCCGAAGCTGACGTGTACGTCAAGGCACACTTCAGACGATATAATGCAGCTACGAAAAGGGACACATGCCATGCAAGACATCCTCGTACTTTATTACAGCCAGAACGGCGCAGTTAAACAGCTGGCGCAGATTATCGCGCACGGCATCGAATCCGTACCCGGCGCGCAGGCCCGCATTCGCACCGTACCCAAAGTTGCGCCCGCCACCCAGACGGCAGCCCCGCCGGTGCCGGAAGCCGGCGCGCCCTACGTCGAACTGGATGATCTGGAGCAATGCATCGGCCTCGCGCTCGGTAGCCCGACGCGTTTTGGCAACATGGCAGCGCCCATGAAATATTTCTGGGATAGTACCGCCGGGCTCTGGATGAAAGGTGCGCTGGCGGGCAAACCTGCGGCACTGTTTACATCCACCGCCAGCATGCACGGCGGCCAGGAGACCACGCTGGTGTCGATGATGATGCCGCTGCTGCACCATGGCATGGTATTGCTCGGCATTCCCTATACCGAACCCGAGCTCACCACTACCGGCGGTGGCGGCACGCCTTACGGTGCCAGCCATGTGGCCGGAGCGGCAGATGATCAACCGATCAGCGAAGAGGAGCGCAAACTCGCATTTGCCCTCGGCAAACGCCTGGCGCAAACAGCATTGAAGCTGGCCGCATGAGTAGCGCCGACGCACGACGCTTGCTACGCCAGCAACAGCATGGGGTATTGTCTACGCTGTCGAAAAAACTCGATGGCTATCCATTCGGTTCGGTAACCCCGTTTGTACTGGACCACCAGGCACGCCCGGTGATTCTGATTAGCACGCTGGCCGAGCATACCAAGAACATCGAAGCCGACCCGCGCGTCAGCCTGCTGGCGCACCATCCCGGTGCCGACATACAAGCCAGCGCGCGCGTGACGGTAGTTGGCAATTGCGCCCGCATGGAAGACCAGACTGCGCCCAAGGCACGCTATTTGCGCTATTTTCCGGGTGCTGCCGACTATTTTTCCACACACGATTTTTTCTTTTACCGGATTGAGCCCACGCACATCCGTTTTATCGGCGGCTTTGGCGCGATCCACTGGGTCGAAGCCGCCCATTTTGTCGCGCCAGATAACCAGCTGGCCTCACAGGAGGACGCGATCATCGCGCACATGAATACGGATCACCAACACAACCTGATGGCTTATTGCCGCCATTTTCATGGCGTGAACACGAGCTCGGCGCAGATGCTCGGAATCGATACCGACGGCTTCGACGTGCGTGCCGACGCACAACTGCTGCGCTTTGATTTCAGCCAGCCGGTGCTGGATGCGCAGGACGCGCGCCGCGCACTGGTCGCCATGGCCGAGGCATGCCGCTCATGAAGCGCACCGTCGTGCTGCATTACACCAGCATTGCCAGCCTGATCGCGCTGATATTTCTACTGGTGGCGTGGGAGGGCTGGCTCGCGCCGCTCAGGCCCGGCGGCTCGATGCTGATTCTTAAAGTGTTGCCCCTGCTGCTGCCTCTGTTCGGCATCCTGCACGGCAGGCGTTATACCTACCAGTGGGCATCCATGCTGATCCTGATTTACTTCACCGAGGGCGTGGTGCGTGCATGGTCAGATCAGGGCGCCTCTGCCCAGCTCGCCGCGGGCGAAATCATCCTTTCAGCCATTTTTTTCTTCAGCGCCATTTACTACGCGCGCGATCTGGGGCGCCTTGCCCCTAACCGTCATTAGTGGGATGATTTCGCACTCATAATTCACAAAACAAGGCCGGTTCGGGATGGAACCCCCACTGCAGCGCCGCACCAGTGACCGTCGCGAGCCCGATGACCGGCGTGAACTGGAGCGGCGCGGCCATCATTCGCGCCATACGGGTATGCGTTTCCCCACGTTCAGCGAACAGCGCATTCAGTTTTTCACCCGCTATCTTTTTTTTCTTGCTGGGGTGGGCGTTTTTCAATATGCCGGCGCTTCTGTCCGCTCGGCACATTGAGCTCGCCACCCCCCAGGCCTGACACGCGCTTTCCCAGCCAGCCCGTCACACCTGCGGATGCGCCCGTTCCAGCTTGCTGTGCAATTTGTTCAGCGCATGCAAGTAAGCCTTGGCCGAGGCGGCCACAATATCGGTATCCGCACCCTGCCCGTTCACGATCCGCCCGCCCCTGGATAGCCGCACCGTGACTTCGCCCTGCGCATCGGTGCCGGTGGTGATATTGTTCACCGAGTAGAGTTGCAATTCGGCACCGCTGTTGACGATGGATTCCAGCGCGCGGAATGCTGCATCCACCGGCCCACTGCCTTCGGCGCTGCCGTTTTTCTCCTGGCCGTTTTCGGCAATCACCACGCGCGCGCTGGGTATCTCGCCGGTTTCTGAACACACCTTGAGCGATACCAGCTTGAATAGCTCGGGGGTATTGGCGGCGGCCTCGTCGCTGACCAGCGCATGCAGATCTTCGTCGAAAATATCGTGCTTCTTGTCGGCGAGCTCCTTGAACCGGGCGAATGCGGCATTGAGCGCCTCTTCCGAATCCAGTTCAATACCCAGATCGGTCAGGCGCGTACGAAATGCATTGCGTCCGGAGTGCTTGCCCAGCACCATCTTGTTCGCACTCCAGCCCACATCTTCGGCGCGCATGATTTCGTAGGTTTCGCGGTGTTTGAGTACGCCATCCTGATGGATGCCGGATTCGTGGGCAAACGCATTGGCGCCGACAATGGCCTTGTTCGGCTGTACCGTAAAGCCGGTAATGCCGGACACCAGGCGCGAGGCAGGAACGATCTGCGTCGCATCAATGCGCGTTTCACAGCCAAACACATCCTGACGGGTGCGCACCGCCATGACGATTTCTTCCAACGCAGCATTGCCGGCCCGCTCGCCCAGGCCATTGACCGTGCATTCCACCTGACGCGCGCCATTCAATACCGCAGACAGTGAATTCGCCACCGCCAGACCCAGGTCATTGTGGCAGTGCACCGAGAACACCGCCCTGTCGGCATTGGGGATACGGTTGCGCAGGTTGCGGATCAGTTCGCCAAACTGGCCGGGCAGGCTATAACCCACGGTGTCTGGAATATTCAGCGTAGCGGCACCCGCATCGATCACCGCTTCCAGCACGCGACACAGGAAATCCGGATCGGAGCGCCCCGCGTCCTCGGGAGAGAACTCCACGTTATCGGTATATTGACGCGCCCATTTGACCGCTTTGACCGCCTGCTCGATGACCTGGTCCGGGGTCATGCGCAGCTTTTTTTCCATGTGGATGGCACTGGTGGCGATAAAGGTGTGAATGCGCGCAGAACGCGCACCGCGCAGCGCCTCCCCGGCACGCTGGATGTCACGCTCCAGCGCCCGCGCCAGGCCGCATACGGTGCTGTCCCTGATGGCATCCGCCACTGCCTTGACCGATTCGAAATCGCCATTGGAGGCGGCCGGGAATCCCGCCTCGATCACATCCACGCGCATCCTCTCGAGCTGGCGTGCGATACGCACCTTTTCTTCGCGCGTCATCGAGGCACCCGGGCTTTGCTCGCCATCGCGCAGGGTGGTATCAAAAATGATTAAATGGTCTTGGCTCATGGCTTACTCCATCCTGCTCTGGGCAGGCATTCGCTCTTACTTGTTGAGGCCGGAAATCCTGGTACGTCTGCGGCGCAGCCATCGCCATACCCACATCGCATAGCCCGACAAGGCATACAGCCCGACAATCGCAAACAACACGTCTGGCGGACTATACGCTACCAGCACAAATGCCATTGCAATCAGGAATATCACGACAAATGGCACGCTGCGCCGCAGGTTGATTTCCTTGCCGCTGTAATAGCGGATATTGCTTACCATGGTCAAGCCTGCGAACAGGGTCACCGCAAAGGTGAGCCAGCGCACATCCGCTCCCTGAATGCCGTACTCATTCATCACCCATACCAGTCCGGCGATGAGTGCAGCCGCAGCGGGGCTTGGCAAACCCTGAAAATAACTTTTGTCGGCCACTTCCGACTGAGTATTGAAACGCGCCAGGCGTAGCGCAGCACCCACGCAGTAGATGAAAGCGGCGATCCAGCCCAGCTTGCCCATGCCTTTGAGTGCCCACACATAGGCCACCAGCGCAGGCGCCACACCAAATGACACCATGTCCGACAGCGAGTCATATTCCGCACCAAACGCACTCTGGGTATGAGTAAGCCGCGCCACACGGCCATCCAGCCCGTCCAGCACCATGGCAATGAAAATCGCCACGGCAGACAGTTCATAAGCGCCATTCATTGCTTGCACAATCGCGTAAAACCCTGCAAACAAGGCACCCGTGGTAAACAGGTTGGGCAACAGATATATGCCGCGCCGCTGCATGCGGTCACTTGTCAGCGATTTGAGAGGACGATTGTCTGCCATGCTCGCTTTATAGCTCAGCCAGCACATCGCTGCTGGCACTGACTTTGTCGCCCAGCGCCACTTTGACCCGTGCGGTCAGCGGCAGATAGACGTCCACGCGCGACCCGAAGCGGATAAAGCCGTAGCGCTGACCGCGGGTCAGCTTATCCTTGGCTTTGACGTAACACAGGATACGGCGCGCCACCAGCCCGGCGATCTGCACGCAAGTGACATCGTGGCCGGATTTCGTCCTGATCCACAAGGCATTGCGCTCATTGGCGACCGACGCTTTCTCCAGCGCGGCATTAACGAAGCTGCCGGGGAAATACCACATCTTTTTGATGGTGCCATCCACCGGACTGCGGTTGGAGTGCACGTTGAACACGTTCATGAACACACTCACCATCAGCGCCTCGCGCTTGAGATAGGGGTCGGTAACGCGTTCCACCTTGACGACACGCCCGTCTGCCGGGCACAACACCAGATTGTCGCCTGGTGGGATAAGGCGTGGCGGGTCACGAAAGAACTGCAGGATAAACAGCGTGATCATCCACAGCGGCAGTGCCCACAGCCAGCCTGCGAATACGCTTACAAGCATGGAAACCAGCGTGGCTATCGCCAGAAACGGCCAACCTTCACGGGCAATAATGGGATGGGGATAATTTTTCAATTTTGAGCCGGCTTGATAAATGAACAAGGCACGGAGCGACAATATCATGACGTCTCCGTGCCTCCTGGTCAGTGCGTGCGATTAGTTCTTGGCTTGATCCACCAGCTTGTTTTTGCCAATCCAGGGCATCATGGCACGCAGTTTGGCGCCCACGATTTCAATCGGATGCTCGGCGTTCTGACGGCGTTTGGCATGCATGCCGGCGGCACCGGCCTTGTTTTCCAGGATGAAGCTCTTGGCATATTCGCCATTCTGGATGTTGGCCAGCGCCTGTTTCATGGCAGCGCGCGCCTGATCGGCGATCACCGCCGGGCCGGTAACGTATTCACCATATTCGGCGTTATTGGAAATGGAGTAGTTCATGTTGGCGATACCGCCTTCATACATCAGGTCAACAATCAACTTGAGCTCGTGCAGGCATTCGAAGTAGGCCATTTCAGGCGCGTAACCCGCTTCGGTCAGCGTTTCGAAGCCCGCTTTTACCAGTTCCACACAGCCGCCACACAGCACGGCCTGCTCGCCGAACAGATCGGTCTCGGTTTCTTCACGGAACGAGGTCTCGATCACGCCGCCTTTGGTGCCACCGTTGGCTGCCGCGTAGGACAGCGCAAGGTCGCGTGCCTTGCCGGACACATCCTGGTGCACGGCGATGAGTGAAGGCACGCCACCACCCTGCGTATAGGTAGAGCGCACCAGGTGACCCGGACCTTTGGGGGCGATCATCACCACGTCCACATCCTTGCGCGGGCTGATCTGACCGTAATGGACGTTGAAACCATGGGCAAACGCCAGCACCGCACCTTTCTTCAGATTTGGCTCAATGTCGTTGCGATACACCTCCGGCTGCTGTTCATCCGGCACCAGAATCATCACCACATCCGCGCCCCTGACCGCCTCGGCCACGTCTTTCACCACCAGCCCGGCTTTTTTGGCCTTGTTCCAGGAAGCGCCTTCCTTGCGCAGGCCGACCACGACTTTGACACCGGAATCCTGCAGGTTGTTGGCGTGGGCGTGGCCTTGCGAGCCGTAGCCGATGATGGCGACCTTTTTCTTCTTGATGATGGAAAGATCGGCGTCCTTATCGTAATAAACGTTCATTGCATGTTCCTTTTTAAAAAGTCAAACCTTGAGAATGCGTTCGCCGCGTCCGATGCCGGAAGCGCCGGTACGTACCGTTTCCAGGATGGAGGCCTGGTCAAGCGCCTCGATGAAGGCGTCCAGCTTGGAGCCTGGGCCTGTCAATTCGATGGTGTAGGTTTTTTCAGTCACATCGATGATGCGCCCGCGAAAAATCTCCGCCATGCGCTTCATTTCTTCACGATCCTTGCCGAAGGCGCGCACTTTTACCAGCATCAGCTCGCGTTCGATGTGGCTGCCGTCGGACAGGTCGAGGATTTTCACCACATCAATCAGCTTGTTGAGCTGCTTGATGATCTGCTCGATCACATCTTCCGAGCCGCGCGTGACGATGGTCATGCGCGACAGCGTGGCATCTTCGGTAGGCGCGACGGTAAGCGATTCGATGTTGTAGCCACGCGCGGAGAACAGTCCGGCCACGCGCGACAGGGCGCCCGCTTCGTTCTCCATCAGCAGGGAAATGATATGGCGCATGTTACAGCTCCTCCGCCAGTATCATTTCGCTGATACCCTTGCCGCCCGGCACCATCGGGAACACGTTCTCGGTCTGGTCGGTGATGAAATCCATGAACACCAGCCGTTCCTTCATGGCAAACGCCGCGCGCAGCGCAGGCTCCACATCCTCGGGCTTGTCGATCTTCATACCGACGTGACCGTAAGCCTCGGCAAGTTTAACAAAATCCGGCAGGGAATCCATGTAGGACTCGGCATAACGGTTCCCGTAGAAGAATTCCTGCCACTGGCGCACCATGCCCATGTAGCGGTTATTCAGATTCACGATCTTCAGTGGCAGGTGGTACTGCTTGCAGGTGGAAAGCTCCTGGATGCACATCTGGATGCTGGACTCGCCGGTCACGCAAGCCACATCGGCATGCGGGTGGGCCAGTTGCACCCCCATCGCGGCAGGCAGGCCGAAGCCCATGGTACCGAGGCCACCCGAGGTGATCCAGCGGCGCGGCTGGTCAAATTTGTAGAACTGCGCCGCCCACATCTGGTGCTGACCCACGTCGGTGGTCACGAAAGCGTCGCCACCGGTGACTTCCCACAGCTTTTCCACCACGAACTGGGGTTTGATAATGGGACTGGCGTGATTGTACTTGAGGCAATTCTTGGCGCGCCACAATTCGATTTGTGTCCACCAGGCCTTGATCGCCTTGGCCTCGGACTTTTCCTTGCCGGCCTTGATGAGCTTGATCATCTCATCCAGCACGCCTGCCACATCCCCGACAATCGGCACGTCCACCTTGACGCGCTTGGAGATGGACGACGGGTCGATATCGATGTGAACAATGCGGCGCGCGTCCCGGGCAAAGTGCTCGGGCGAACCGATCACGCGATCATCGAAACGCGCCCCCACGGCCAGCAGCACATCACAATGCTGCATGGCCATGTTGGCCTCGTAAGTGCCGTGCATCCCGAGCATTCCCAGAAACTGGGCATCCGTAGCGGGATAAGCACCCAGCCCCATCAGCGTATTGGTAATGGGGTAGCCCAGCAGTTTGGCGAGCTGGGTCAGCTGGGTTGAAGCATTGCTCAACACCACACCACCACCCGCGTAGATCATTGGGCGCTTGGCTTCGAGCAGCATTTGCACGGCTTTTTTGACTTGTCCGGCATGCCCCTTGACCACCGGACTGTAGGAGCGCATGGACACCGTTTCCGGATAGGCGAATTCGTGGCTTTGCTGGGTGATATCCTTGGGGATGTCCACCAACACCGGACCCGGACGGCCGGTGGCGGCGATGTAGAAAGCCTTTTTGATCGTGGCCGCCAGATCCTTGATGTCTTTCACCAGGAAATTATGCTTGACGCAGGGACGCGTGATACCGACTGTGTCCACCTCCTGGAAAGCATCCATGCCAATGGCATGCGTGGGTACCTGACCACTGATGACCACCACCGGAATCGAATCCATGTAGGCCGTGGCGATGCCGGTCACGGCATTGGTCAATCCCGGACCGGAAGTGACCAGTGCCACACCCACCTTGCCGCTGGAGCGCGCGTAGCCGTCTGCCGCATGCACGGCAGCCTGCTCATGGCGCACCAGGACGTGCTTGAATTTATCCTGCTTGAAAATCTCGTCGTATATATTGAGAACCGCCCCGCCCGGATAGCCGAATACAAATTCGACCCCCTCCTCGGCCAGGCAGCGCACGGTAATTTCGGCGCCCGTCAATTCCATAACTATGGCCAATCTGCCTAATTTGTAGAACCTTCAATACTAATGGTTATCGCCTGGCAGGTCAAAAAAACCATGGTCAAATCCGGCCTGATTCGGGCTTTTGTTTTGCGGCATGAATGCGGGCCAAATAGCTGCGCGCACGATTGATCAAATCACCGGGCAAGCCGTTTTTCTCGGCAATAATCAAACCCAGGGATTGCCCGGACTTGCCGAACTCCAGCTCGTAAGTGGGCGACAGGCTGGCATGGTCGAAGCGCATCGAGGCATTGCACAGATAGTCATGCTCATCCGCAAACGCCTTGAGCGGGGTGAGGTGAGTGGTCACGATGCCGTGCACGCGGCGCGTGGCAAGTTCGTCCAGCACCGCCATGGCGAGCGACGCACCTTCCTCGGGGTCGGTGCCGGTGCCCAGCTCGTCCATCAGCACCAGCGTGCGCTGGTCGGCCTCGTGCAGCAGCCTTTTCAGCACCTCGACATGCCCGGCAAACGTGGACAGGTGATTGTGCAGGCTTTGTTTATCGCCCACGTCCACGATCACCCGGTTGAAATGACCGATGATGCAATTGCCTTCAGACGGCAGATGCAGGCCGCAGTATGCCATGGTGACCAGCAGCCCGACGGTTTTCAGCACCACCGTCTTGCCGCCGGTATTGGGCCCGGTAATTACCATCATGGACTGCCCGTCGCCCAGGTGGATGCTGAGCGGCACCAGACGGGCGATATTTTTTTCCCGGAATTGCAGCAATAACTGCGGATGATAGGCCTGCTCGAGCACCACTTTGGCCTCATCCACCAGTGTCGGCGCGCTGGCGTTGAGCGCTGCGGAGAACTGGCCGGCGGCCAGCGCCAGGTCCAGCCAGGTAATCGCATCCACCAGCCGGTTCAGGTCGTCGAGGTGAGTGCGCACTGTGTCGGTCACCGCGCGCAGCACGATTTGATTCTGCCCCTCGATCTGGCCATTGAAGGCTTCCAGACGATTGTTGTGCGCCACCGCTTCGATCGGCTCGACCAGAATGTCGCGTCCGCCGCCAATCGAGCCGCGCCGCACGCCCTTCATCTGCTCGGCGTGGCTGGCACGCACCGCCAGCACTGCGCGCGTGCCATGCCAGTGCACGCGGCTGCTGTCGTCGAACATGCCTGCCACATCCGGGCTCGCCATGCGCGCCTTGAGCTGCGTCTCCAGTTCCTGCCGCACATGGTGGTATTGCTTGTGCAGCGCGTCGAGTGCTGGCGTAGCATCTTCACGCAGACGCCCGGCATGGCTGATGGTTTTGTCCAGCACCTCGACCAGCGCTGCGGGCGCCTTGAGCTCGTTGATACGCGCGAAGAGCGCAGGGTAAGCGCCCACCAGCTCACGCAGCATCAGGCCGGTCTGCATCACCTGGCGCAAGTTGTGCAATCCGCTGGCGGGCAGCGCGGCGCCCGGCTGTGCGGCCTGGCGCAGTGCCGGACGGATATCCGGCACCTGATTAAAACGCGGCAGCTTGTAGGCATCCGCTGCCTCGCGCGCGGCACTCACGGCGCGCTGCATTTCGCGCGCAATATCGAGACTGGGTGCGGGTTCCAGGTTGCGTGCCGCGTCGGCACCGTAGGGGGAAAAAGTCAGGCGTTCGAGAATGCGGCGGATGCCGTCGAATTCCAGCGCCTTGAGATCGCTTTGCATGGACAAATGGATTCAAAAAAGCATCAATGTAACAAACAAGCAAAAACGCCGCCACAGTGGCGGCGTTTTTTCGGGTGGCGGCCCCGGATTTACTGGTGCGAGGCGTCTTCCAGCGCCGCCATGATTTCATTGATGGCAGCTTCCCGGTTGTCCACCATCGCCACCAGGTTGGCCACATTGCACACGGTCAGGTTGGTACCATGCACAATCCAGCCTTTGGCGGGAGTCCAGCCGCGCATCTGGGAAAACAGCGAAAACAGGTCGGCATTGCCCGATACCATGCGCCGGTACCATTGCGCAAACTGCGCCAGGCGCCCCTGCATCTCTGCCGGGATCACGCCTTCGCCTTCGAGGATCCTGCCATCGTCCTGAAAACGACACACCGCAACCACACCATCCAGCACTAAAATCCGTTTGAGCGACATATCCGCCCCTATGCCGCACAGGCAGAAATAGCGGCGAAGGCCACCTCGTAATCGGCATCGCGGTTTTTTACCACCACACCGCAATTGCCGTTCACCACCGCCGTCCAGTCCAGCCCAACCAGGGAAAAGCCCTGCAGCGGCTCAAAACCTTTTTGCCCGGTGAGCGCTTCCCAGCCACGGGCCTCCATGGTGGCAACCGCCATGTTGGCAACACAGGTGTGCGCCAGCAGATCCAGCACTTGCGGTGTCAGTTCGTTACCTTCCTTGATCATCTGATTGGTCAGATCACCTTTGTCAGTGTAAGTGAACGCCGCCATTACGCCGGGGACTTCCATCAGTTTGGCCAGTTCCATTGTTACCTCCTGTTGCGATTCAGAATTTTTAGATTAAACCAGTTGCTCTGTGACATCGCCACCGATTTTGGAGTACATGACTTTCATCACGTCGTCGCTGATATCGCCTACTTTTGCGCGCAACACAGTCATCACGTCGTTGAGCACGCCCTGGCGATTTTCCAGCAGGCAGAAAAAATTGCCCACAGCGCACACGCTGACCTGCTTGCCGCGCACCACCCAGCCCTGTAGCGGGCGGCAACCGCAGTGCTCGGCAAACGAGCTGAACATTTCAGCCTGCATACTGGCGTTGAGGGTATTGGCGCGACACAGAATGGATGCCATGCGGGCGTATTCATCGGTGAGCCCGCCTTCATAAGTGTAACGATCGCCCCGGTAGGCGTATTCTCCTGCTGCGATTACGCCCGGGATGGCCATGAGCTGTTTTGCTAGATGCATCTCCCCTCCTCCGTTGTTATGCTTGCGACGAAACTATGAGCGTGGTTTTAATGCCTTTTGGAATAGAATAGAGATTATGGAAAAAAGTGCAACTCCTTCGCTGCCAACAGCTGGTTTATGGCGTCGTATTTCGGCAATGATTTATGAATCGCTCCTATTGTTGGCATTGTTATTCATTGCAGACTATCTGTTTTTAGCGCTGACGCATAATGCCTCTTCGCCACTTTTTAAGGCGCTATTACAGGCCTATTTGTTACTGATGATGGCGGGATATTTCAGCTGGTCGTGGCTGCGCGGACAAACACTGGCGATGAAAACCTGGCGCATTCGCGTGGTCAATCGGGAAGGCGCTGCACTCACGTTGCAACAGGCTCTGCTACGTTTCGTGCTGGCCATGGTGCTCATCCCCGCTTTTGGCATCAGCCTGATTTGGGCACTGTTTGATCGAGACAAGCAGTTTCTGCATGACCGTCTTGCCGGCACGCGCCTGGTGAGAACCGACGCTTAGGCATAGGTGCCTATTGTTTCTGCACCTTGCGTATCATCGCAATCGCCACCAGCAGGAATACCAGCGTCGGCAATACGGCGCTAAGCAGCGGCGGCCAGTCATTGAGCAGCCCCAGGTAGGCAAACAGGCGGTTGAGCAGGTGGTATCCCAGCCCGAGCATGATCCCGGCAAACACACGGGCACCCACCGCGCCCGAGCGCGGCCGGTGATAGGCGAACGGCAATGCAATCAGCATCATCACCGGTGCTGCCAGCGGATAAAACAGCTTGGACCACAACGCGATTTCATAACGCTCGGTTTTTTGTTTGTTTTGACGCAGATGCTGGATGTATGACCACAAATTGGATGCCGACATTTTTTCCGGCGCCACCAGCAGCACACTCATGATCCCCGGGGTCAGCACCGAGCGCCAAACTTCTTCTGGCATGTGGCTGACGCTGATGCCGCCACCGCCAAACCGGGTCTCGGTAATATCCTGCAAGCGCCAGCGGTTATCACGCAGATAATCCCCCTGCCCGGCATGGCTGATTTTCTGCAAACGGAAGGCATCATCAAACGCATAGATGTTCACATCACGCAACTCATTCTCGGGGGTCACTTCACGGATATTAATGAAACTCTGTCCATCACGTACCCATAGCCCGGAACGGAATGCCTGCGCCACCAGCGCGTGGGTAGCGGTAAGCTTGACTTGCTGCGCATAGCGTTCGGAGGCAGGCGCGATGAGCTCGCCAAACACAAACGTCAACACCGTAAACAGCAGCCCGACGACCATCAGATAGCCGGCCACGCGCTGGATCGACATGCCCGACACCAGCATGATGGTGAACTCGGTATTGGACACCAGCCGCGCCAGCGCGAACAGCGTGCCGATCAGCGCCGCCACCGGCAGCAGTTCGTAGACGTGACCCGGTACACTCAGGGCAACGAAAGCCAGGATGTTGAGCAGGCCATAGCCACCCTGTCCCAATGAGCCGAGCTCGTTGAGCAAGTCGAAAAATGCGTACAAGGTCATCAGCGCTGTAAACACAAACAGCGAACTGACCAGGGTTTCCATCGCCAGATAACGCGCCAGGATTTTCATCGGCGCCAGCGCCACCATGGGCGCATTGAAATGCGCCGGTAGAACATCCACACCAGCACACCTGCCATCAGCAGGTGCACCGCCCACATGCCCGCCAACGGCGAGATTTTTTGTTGCGCCACCCAAGCCTGGGAAATACCCAGCAGGTTATTGTAGATCACATAAATCAGCAATGCCAAAATCAGTTTGAACGAGCGCCCCGCACGCGGATTCACGAAGCTCAGCGGAATCGCCAGCAGCGCCAGGATCGCGGCGCTGATCGGGAAGCTCCAGCGCCATACCAGTTCCGCCATGTTGGCTGGCGTGGGGTCCCGCATCAGCTTGCCGGTGGACAATGCCTTGGGCTCGAAGGTCTGCTGTTCAACAAAGCGCGCTGGCTCGATGCGCATCCAGTAGCGTCCGAACTCGACCGTCTTGTAATCGGCGCGTCCCGGCACGCCTTCGTAGCGGCGGCCATTTTCCAGTACCAGGTAGCGCTCGCCATTGGGCAATTCGGTATGAAACCCTTCTTTGGCGACCACAATCCCCAGCTGGTGGTTGTCCAGCGACTGCATGAACACGTTTTTCACGCGCGTACCAATCTGCGACAGACTTTCGACAAAATAAACCTTGTCCGCGCGTCTGGACTCGATAAACATGCCCGGCGAAATCGCCGACATGTCGTCGCGGCTGTTCAGCACTGCACGGTACACATCCTTTTTCTGCAATGCCCACGGAATCACCGCAAGATTGAGCAACGCAATGGCAAACACCACCGGCAAGGCAAAATACAGCACCGGCCTGATCCAGGTGAGCAAACCCTGCCCGGCGCTGAACCACACCACCATTTCACTATCCCGGTAGGCACGCGACACGGTCATCATGACGGTAATAAACAGTGCCAGCGACAGCAGCACGGGCAGAAAACCGAGCAGGCCAAAACCGAGAAAGGCAAACACCGCGTCCACCGCCAGCTTGCCGCGCGCCGCATCGCCCAGCAGGCGGATGAACAGCGTGCTCAGGGTGATCGCGATGAGCACCAGAAACACCGCCAGACAGTTATAAACAAGTTCGCGCAACAGCGCGCGGCGAAAGATCATTTTTGCGGAGGAATGGGTAGTTGTTTTGACTTTTACCTGAACACTGCAAATAATGCATTGATGTGTTTCGGGTCAATCAGGCTCGCAGTTTAAGAATCAAGCACAAAATCTTACAAGGAGTGCATCGGTGGAATTTAGCATAAAAAGTACCAGCCCTGAAAAACAACGCGCCGCCTGTGTCGTGGTTGGCGTGTATGAATCGCGCAAACTCTCGCCTGCCGCCACGCAGATCGACCAGCAGACTGCGGGCTATCTGACCGACATCCTGCGCCACGGTGACATGGATGGCCGCCTGGGCAGCACCTGCCTGCTGCACAAGGTGCCAGGCACGCTATGTGAGCGCGTACTGCTGGTCGGACTGGGGCGCGAGCGCGATGTGGGCGAAAAAGCCTACGCCGATGCCAGCAGCGCCGCGCTCAAGGCACTCGCTGCCAGCGGTGCAGCCGACGCGGCAATTTATCTGATCCAGACCGGCGTCAAAGGCCGCGACCTGGCGTGGAATATCGAGCAGCTGGTGATTGCCGCGGAGGCCAGCCAGTACCAGCCCGGCAAGCTCAAAAGCAAACACGACAAATCTCCGTCCAGACTGCGCAAGCTGACTTTGTGCGTGAGCGGCCCGGAACAGCAGGCAAGCGCCGAAGCCGCCCTGGCGCAGGGCATGGCGATAGGCGCAGGAATGAGCCTGGCCAAGGCGCTGGGCGATTTACCTGGCAACGTGTGCACGCCCACCTACCTCGCCGAGCAGGCGCAGGCGCTAGCCAGATCGCACAAGCTCAAATGCGAGGTGCTGGACAAAAAAGACATGGAAAAACTCGGCATGGGCTCGTTCCTGTCGGTAGCGAAAGGCAGCCGCCAGCCGCCCAGACTGATTGTGCTGCAACACAACGGCGGTAAAAAAGGCGACAGGCCGGTAGTACTGGTCGGCAAGGGCATCACCTTTGACGCGGGCGGTATCTCGCTCAAACCCGCCGCCGAAATGGATGAAATGAAATACGATATGTGTGGCGCCGCCAGCGTGCTGGGTACGCTGCGTGCCGCCGCCGAGATGAAGCTGCCGCTCAACGTCGTCGGCGTCATCCCCAGCTGCGAAAATCTGCCGGATGGCGACGCCAACAAGCCCGGTGACATTGTCACCTCGATGTCGGGCCAGACCATCGAAATCCTGAATACCGATGCCGAAGGTCGCCTGATCCTGTGCGATGCACTGACCTACAGCGAGCGTTTCGAGCCCGCCGCCGTGATCGACATCGCCACCCTCACCGGCGCCTGCGTGATCGCGCTGGGACACCACGCCAGCGGCATGTTCAGCAATCACGACGGCCTGGCGCGCGAAATCGAACACGCCGCCGCAGCCGCGCAAGATCGCGTATGGCGCCTGCCGCTGTGGGATGACTATCAGCAGCAGCTGGACAGCAATTTTGCCGACATGGCCAATATCGGCGGTCGCGCTGGCGGCTCTATCACTGCCGCCTGTTTCCTGTCACGCTTCACCAAAAAATACGACTGGGCGCATCTCGACATCGCGGGCACTGCGTGGAAATCCGGCAAGGACAAAGGCAGCACCGGGCGACCCGTACCGCTCCTGGTGCACTTCCTGGTGAACCGCGCCAGCCGGGCAAAATGACGCGCGTGGATTTTTACACGCACGCGCCGGACAAGCTCGACCTGGCACGCATTCTCACCGGCAAGGCCTATCGGCAAGGACTAAGGGTCATGCTCTACTCGCCCGACAGCCGAGTGGTAGCCGATATGGACAGACGCCTGTGGGAAGTACCAGCCAACAGTTTTTTGCCGCACTGTGGTTGTACCGCACCGCACGCCAGCGCCACGCCCGTGGTGCTGGGCGAGGCCGCCGACCACCTGCCGCACGACAACGTGCTGATCAATCTGCACGATACCACGCCGACATTTTTCAGCCGCTTTGAACGCCTGATCGAAATCGTTTCGCTGGACGGCGCCGACCAGGATGCGGCGCGTTTGCGCTGGCGTTTTTACAAACAGCGGGGCTACGAGATGCACAGTCATGACCTGCGTGATAACAAGCATGACTGATCCGATGCATCAATTGCTGGATAAAATGCAGGCCCTCATGGGCAAGCATCGTGATGCGCCGGTGATGCTTGAAGCTGAACCCGCTCCACTCCCATCCACCGACGGAGTGTCCGAGGCAACCCCGTTTCCGGTTTTGACCGACATCGTACGGCGCGGCGAAATACTGGCAGATGCCCCCCCCGTCACCCCGCAGCCCCTATCTGACTTCACAGCGGAAATCGCCTCTCCAGCCGGGGTGACGGTTAACTTCCCTGAAGCATTCACCCGCACCGGGCAGTCCGGGCCATTTACCGCCGCGCTCGCCACGCCGGTTTTGACCGACATCGTGCGGTACGGCGAAGTGCTGGCCGAGACATCGCCCGACGCCCTGCAGGCTACTGCGCCTGGCACCCCCGCGCAAATTGCCCATTTGGCCGCAACGGCGGACGGCATCCCCGAGGCGTTCACCAGCCCCGAGCAAGCCGAGTTGCTTGCCACCGCGGTCGCCACCCATGTACTCGGCATGATCGACGGCCACCTCATGTACGAAGTCAACACCGTGATGGCGCAGCGCTTGCGCCGCGTAGTGGACGACACTTTATCCACTCTGCTCACCCAGCTCGCACTCGACATTGAATCCATCGTGCGCGAGGCGGTCGCCGAAGAGCTGGCGCGTCATGGCATCCATCCTGCCAATACCCCGGAGAACCCGTCCAATCCGGTATAATCGCGCGTTTCAAGCCTCAACAACACGCATCATGGAACTCGCCAAAAGCTTCGAACCCCGCGACATCGAACAACGCTGGTACCAGCACTGGGAACAGTCCGGCTATTTCCGTCCCAGCATGGACGCCAGCCGCCCCGCCTACTGCATCATGCTGCCGCCGCCCAACGTCACCGGCACGCTGCATATGGGGCACGCGTTCCAGCACACGCTGATGGATGCGCTGATCCGCTACCACCGCATGCAGGGCGACAACACCCTGTGGCAGCCCGGCACCGACCACGCCGGCATCGCCACCCAGATCGTGGTGGAGCGCCAGCTCGACGCCAGGGGCGAATCGCGGCATGCGCTCGGACGCGAGACTTTCCTGAAAAGAGTATGGGAATGGAAGGAGCACTCCGGCTCCACCATCACCCGCCAGATGCGCCGCCTGGGCACCTCGTGTGACTGGTCGCGCGAGCGTTTCACCCTGGACGCAGGCCTGTCCGAAGCGGTGACTGAAGTGTTTGTCTCGCTCTACAACGAAGGACTGATTTATCGCGGCAAGCGCCTGGTCAACTGGGATCCGGTGCTGGGCACGGCGGTGTCCGACCTGGAAGTGGTATCCGAAGAAGAGGACGGCTTCCTCTGGCACATCCGCTACCCGATCGAAGGCGAGGACGGCTTTGTCGAAGTCGCCACCACCCGCCCGGAAACCCTGCTGGGCGACGTTGCCGTTGCCGTTCATCCGGACGACACGCGCTACCAGCACCTGATTGGCCGCCATGTGCGGCTGCCGATTGCCGAGCGCAGCATCCCGGTGATTGCCGATGACTACGTTGACCCGACCTTCGCTACCGGCGTGGTCAAAATCACCCCGGCGCACGACTTCAACGACTACGCCGTGGGCACGCGCCACAGGCTGCCGCCGATCAGCGTGTTGACGCTCGACGCCAAAATGAACGATCTCTGCCCCATCGCATACCAGGGGCTGGATCGCTACGTGGCGCGCGAAAAACTGCTCGCCGAGCTGCAGGCCAAAAACCTGCTCGCCGCCGCCAAGCCGCACAGGCTGATGGTGCCGCGCGGCGACCGCAGCGGTGCCGTGATCGAGCCCATGCTCACCGACCAGTGGTTTGTCGCGATGGAACAAATGGGCGCCAGCGGCCTCGACGCGGTCAAATCCGGCAAGCTCAGATTCGTGCCGGAAAACTGGACCGCCACCTACAACCAGTGGCTGGAAAACATCCAGGACTGGTGCATCTCGCGCCAGCTGTGGTGGGGACACCGCATCCCCGCCTGGTACGACGAGGACGGCAACCACTACGTCGCTCGCAGCGAAGCCGAAGCGCGCAAACTCGCCGCCGGCCGGCCGCTGACCCGCGACGAGGACGTGCTCGACACCTGGTTCTCCTCCGCGCTATGGCCGTTCTCCACCCTGGGCTGGCCGCAAAGAACGCCCGAGCTGAACGCTTTTCTGCCCGGCTCGGTACTGGTCACCGGCTTTGACATCATCTTTTTCTGGGTCGCGCGCATGGTGATGATGTCGCTGCACTTCACCGGTGAAGTACCGTTCCGCGAAGTGTATGTGACGGGCCTGGTCCGCGACGCCCACGGCAACAAGATGTCCAAGTCCAAGGGCAACGTGATAGACCCGCTCGACCTGATCGACGGCATCGACCTGGACAGCCTGATCGCCAAGCGCACCACCGGCATGATGAATCCCAGCCAGGCGCAGTCCATCGCCCGGCAAACCCGCGCCGACTATCCCAATGGCCTGGCGGCTTTCGGCACCGATGCAATACGTTTCACTTTCGCCAGCCTCGCCACCCACGGCCGCGACATCAAGTTCGACCTGCAGCGCGCCGACGGCTACCGCAACTTCTGCAACAAGTTATGGAATGCCACGCGCTTCGTGCTGATGAACTGTGAAGGCAAGGACGTGGGACTGGATGACAGCCTGCCGCTCACCCATTCCGATGCCGACCGCTGGATCATCAGCCGCCTGCAACAGGCCGAAACCGCGGTCGCCAGCGCATTCGCCGACTACCGCTTCGACATGGCTGCGCGCGCCGTTTACGAGTTCGTCTGGGACGAGTACTGCGACTGGTATGTGGAGCTTGCCAAGGTGCAGATCAATAGTGGCGATGACGCTGCCGTCCGCGCCACGCGCCGCACCCTGGTGCGCGTGCTGGAGGCCGCGCTGCGTCTGGCGCACCCGATCATCCCGTTCATTACTGAGGAGTTATGGCAAACCGTGGCGCCGCTGGCAGGCAAACACGGCGCGAGCATCATGACCCAGCCTTACCCGTTGGCCGACGCAGCAAAAGTGGACACCGGCGCCTGCGAACGCATCGCCCTGCTTAAAGACCTCATCAACGCCACCCGTGGTCTGCGCGGTGAAATGAGACTGTCTCCGGCGCTGAAAGTGCCCATGGCCATCAGCGGCGATGCCACCGCACTCGCCCGCTTCGCACCTTACCTGGCAGCGCTGGCCAAATTGAGCGAGGTCAAAATCAGCGCCGGGCTGCCGCCCGGTGACGCTCCCGTCGCCATCGTCGGCGACACCAGGCTGATGCTGCTGATCGAAATAGACCGGGACGCGGAAAAATCCCGGCTGGAAAAAGAAATCGCGCGCCTGCAAGGCGAAATCACGAAATGCGCAGCCAAGCTGGGCAACGCCAGCTTCGTGGATCGCGCCCCGGCTGCCGTGGTGGATCAGGAAAAACAGCGCCTGGCGGATTTCAAGGACACGCTGGACAAGCTGCAAGACCAGCTGATCCGGCTGGCGGCTTGGAAAAGCAGTTAGCCACGGTGGTCACGGAGAGCACGGAGAAGACCAACGAATTTGAATCAGTACCTCATCCAATAAGTAAAATGAGGAAATCATGTAATTCTCTAATTCAAGCTTTATTCCCCGTGACCTCAGTGCTCTCCGTGGCTAATTGCTTTTCGGGTTTACCTGGATTCAGCGGCAGGCGCGGAATAACAACGGCTACTCTCCCCAGCGGTACTGGTGGCAGAACTGCCCTACCCGCTCCACCACTTCGTCACGTTCAAAGAAGCGATCAGCACGGTTCAGCCTGGCCTGATCGCGCTCGTCCTGGCTGCCACCAAAACAGAATATCGGCACGTTGAGCATCCACTCCATGCGCACCTGGCGTATCGCGTCCTGCGGGTCGAAGGCATCGGTCAGCGTGTCGAGATCGAGAAAAATGAAGCGGTGCAGCAGGATGTCCTGGAACCCGCCCAGACTGCCCAGATCCAGGGTTTCCACCATCTGCCAGCGTTGCGGCAATTGCGCGCGCAGTTGCGCAGCAATGCCGGCATCGTTGCTCATCAGGATGAATTTGCGCTGCAGACGCGCTTCGATGGTGGGTTGACTCATATGGCCTCCGGATTGAAATAAGCGGTCTCGGTGATACGCTGCGCCCAGAGATGGGCGGCTGCGCTATCGAGATGGATCGCCAATTCAGCAGCGATCGAGCGGGGTTCGGCTGCCAGTAGCGTCTCCGGCAAACCGGGTGCGGCGGACAGCGCCACCCGCGCCAGGCGCCGTCCCTGAGTGAGTACCCGCACCCAGTCAATGCCGTACTGGCGCTCGGTCAGGTAACAGGCGGCGTTGATTTTGATGCCATGCGGTACCATGCGTGCGCTGCCCTCGTGATCGGGGATCAGTTCTGCACGCCAGTCATCGCGTGCTGCGCGTTCGTCCTCGCGTAATCGCGATTGCTCCCAGCGCCAGCCGAACTGGCCATTGGCAGCCCGACGGTACACCATGGATAACCACTCCCAATCAGGCACGCTGGCATGTTGCGACCAGCAGGTAAGCGATGCGCGCAAGGCCTCGATCAGCCACTGGCGAAAACCGCCAGACGGCACCGCCACGCGTCCGGCAAACTGCTCCACCGGGAAATCCAGCATGAAACTCGATCCCACCACCCCGGCGCGGCCAATGGTGGCGGCACCGCTGCCCGCGAGCTTGCTGCCATGCAGCCAGATATCCTGTGCCGTCAGCGTGACCGGCAGGCCTGCCTCGTGATAAACCTGCACCATGGGTTGCAAAGCATGGGCGTACCAGCCGGCAGAACGAAACGGGAAAAAATCCAGTGGCGCGACCAGCACCACACACGCCTGGTCGGGATCCACCCACACCCCGCCGCCGCCCAGCGGGCGCCGCACAATGGGCACATCCGCGTAGGCGGCGTTCAATTCAACTGACGCGGATTGGTGCTGCCCGAGGCAAACATGCGGTTGCGGTCTGCCCCATACCACGGCGGGTAAATCGCCGGGTTGCATGGCTTCTGCCACACCTGCGTAAGTGGCGTGGTAATCCCACGGGTCGCAGCAGCCCAAATCAATCCAGCGCGCCCTCAGGAGCCGGATGGTTCGCCCCCCTCGGCAGGTTTGTTTTCCTTGAAAAACTTGCCGAAATAGAAATCGCGCCGATTCAGCGCCTGCAATTCTTCGGCACGGGCAGACAGGCCAGCGCGCATGATCTCGGCCAGGTATTGCCCCTGCTCGGCATCAAGGATATGGATTTCGTTGATGAGGTCATCATCCACATCCACGAAATGCGCCACAAACCCCTCGGGCGCATGCACATGCAACAGCCAGGACTTGCAATCCGGGTCTTCCGCATCCACCGGGCTCATGGTGATTTTACCCAGCCAGGCCAGGCGCGCGGCCTGGTTGAAATAGCGTATATCGAGCTTTTTGCCCTTTTTGTACTTGTTCAGTTCGTTTTTCAACGAACCAACATCGGTGACTTTAATCGATTTCATGGAAATTCCGGTCATCCTAAAAACAGCTATTGAACCACGGGGAACACGGGGAAAACAAGAAGGAAAACAATGGACAGGATTAGCAGAATTTACATGAAGAAGCATTATGGGGCAGGTGATTGGGGTATTGTAAAGCGAAGAATTGTCCTGTTAATCCTGCAAGCAATCCTGCTAATCCGGTCCATTGCTTTACATGCTTTATAGCGGTGCCCACGAATGCATCAGCGTTGGTATACGCCGCCCGCTACCCCGATCATGGTTTCGCGGATTTCGTCCGGAATATCGGCTATGCGCGTGAAATGTCCCATACTCAGATTCGGCCAGCCCAGTGCAATGCGGTAGCGTGCATACAGGGCGTACACCTTGTTGCCCACGACATAGATTTCATAGGGCAGGCCGGCAATGTAATCCGTGCCATCAATTTTGTACACCCAGCGGCCGTCGCCCATGTTGTCATCGTTCATGGCGACACCGAACACGGCGATTTTTTTGTCCGGCATGACCACCTCATACACCTCGGCGGTATGATTGACGCCTTTGGCAAGATTGTCGCGCACCGTCGTCACTGCGGTGTTGAAGTCAGGCAAGGTATTGAGTTCATTCTTGTCCGAATCAAACCGCTCCATGCCAGCCATATAGCGATAATGGGGCAACTCCGCAGCACGTTCGTCACCGCCAAACCCGATGCCGGCACCCAGCGCCTGTCCCAGCCTGGCCTGCACGGCTTTGACAGCCGCCTGCTCGCGAGTGAAATGGTTGCGGAAAAATGCGCGGTACCAGTAGTCCGGATTCATGTATGAAACCGTGCCATCTGCCTGCACGCCAATGCGTATCCCGGCGCCGACAATATTGCTGCCACCGATGCGGTGGATGGCGTCCAGAATGCCCTTGTCGCTGACCACCAGCACGGCATACTGCGGCAAGCCTTGCACCTGATATTTACCCAGCGTGGCAAACCCGGCGGCTCCGGTTTTTTTCTCGACGGCAGCCAGCACCTGCGCCACGTCGCCGCCGCTTACCCTGTCCCCGGAAATGTAGGGCGCTAGCGCCAGCGCCCATGGCGACCATAGCAAGAACCACAACATTCCGAATGCACGTTTCATTGCTGTCACACTGCTGTTTTAACCGGGTGAAAAAACAAAAAGGCTGAGGGGATTAACCCTCAGCCTGATTGTACTGCTTTTGAAACAGACTAACCCAGATCGGCGCTTACATCTTCCAGGCGTAAGCCACGCCAAACGAATTTTGGTACATCTTGATGGTGTCTGTACCGCCCGAGCCAAAAGCGGCGATCGTCGAACCACTCACCGTGTTTTCAAACGCGTGCATGTAAGACACCGTCAACTCATTGCCTGAATCAGTCAAGTAAGTTACACCCAGTGTAGCGTGATCCTTGACCACACCCGGGGCGATGATGTTGAAGGTCACGTCACGCGCCTGGATTGGGTTGTCGCCGTGGTTGTAACCTGCACGCAAGGTCCAGTGCTTGTTGTACTGATAGGCCGCGCCCAGTTTCCACACATCCACATCCTGCCAGCCGAAGCCTGGGCCATTGGACGCGCCCAATGGGTAACCAAGAAGAATATTCGTGCTGGGATTGGCAATTGATTTCACACCGCTGTAGTTAATACGCTGATAGTCCAGTGCCAGGGTCAAATCGGGCGTGGCTTTGAAAGCAATACCCAGATCGTAGTTCTCCGGAATGTCAAACGCCCCCTGTTCGGCAAACAAACCTTTGTACTTGTCGAACTTTTGCATATTCATTTTCGTGGCATACGCAGCACCAATGGTGATCGTTGGTGTGATTTTTCCCATATATCCAACGCGCACACCATAGCCGTAGGAATGGTCATAACCAAGATTGTTTGTACCTGTACCCACACCAAACCCTTGCAGACCTTCGGCTTTGAAGCGCTGATAGCCAATCAAGGGTGAAATACCGATAGAGTGGTTGGGAGCAATCTTGAATGCTACGGTAGGGGCAACAATCAACTGCATCAAATCAACACCGAGGCGACCTGCCCCGCCCATGAAGTTTGATCCATTAGCGAGAGGTGCATAATCAGAGTTCATGCCGCCGTTGCCATACACGGTCACGCCCAGCGAAAGATCCTTGTTCAACAATTTGTTGTAGCCGAACTCAGGTACGGCGAAGTAATTGCTGTCGCTATTTTCATTGCCATTCAATGTTCCGCCCGCAGCCGTGCCCGTCCGGCTCGCCGAACGCTTGGGAGAAAACAGGTCAACCCCCAGATCCAGCCTGTCACCCGCAAAAACCATACTGGCCGGGTTGTTGGCACCACCGAATGCATCATCAGCCATCGCTGTCGCTGCGCCGCCCATACCTTTGGCTTTCATGCCATAGCCATGTGAAAAATAACCGTTGGTTGCCATTGCGACGCCAGGCAAAGCAAAGCCGGCAACTGTCATCAGGCCAATCAATTTTTTGAGTTTCATTTATGTAGTCTCCAAGGATTATTAAAAAATAGGAACAACGCTGACTTTGGATTTATTATGATTTTGACGCATAGTACACTTGTCACATTGACCTGCACAAGCCCATTGTGTGGGGATTTTAGGTCCATGTCGCATTTCTGCAACAAAAAAAACCGGGTGTTGTGACACCCGGTTTTAATTTGAGGCGGATTATTCAAATCAGGCCTGCGCCAATCTCTTCACCGGCCATCTGGCGCTTGACGATTTCCACGTCTTTGCGCGCCAGCGCGAACGGGAACGAGAGGATGTCGGAGGGGCTGGAATCGCCGTAGGGGCGGTTGCAGGCGGACACTTCTTCGTCGTCCTTGCCGGGGCAGCCGGAGGTCTGGAATGGCTTGCCGGAATTCACCAGATCCGCCAGTTCGTCTTCCGCCACGCCAAAATCAATCACCTTGCCGTCCGCATCGAACAGCATTTTGCTGACGTGACCGCCGGCGTAGTCAATGATGAAGCGCGCCAGTTGCACGCGGCGCCACTGACCCTTGTCGCAAGCGGGCCAGTCTTCCATCATCGAGCCCTGCTCGGGGAAGAAGGCGAACATGTGGTTGTGGCCGCCCATGTCCTTGATCTTCTGGCAGACCTCGAGAATCTCCTGCTCGGTCTCACCCATGCCGCAAATCAGGTGGGCGCCGAATTTCTCCGGGCCGAACACTTCTGCTGCCCACTCGATGGCTTGCCAGTATTTGCTGTAGCGGTGCGGGCTATCCACGGTCTTGCCGCGGGTGCGCTCGAAAATTTCCGGGGTGACCGCATCCAGCGCCACGGTAAAGATATCGGCACCCATCCTGTGCAGGCGTACCAGGTCGTCTTTTTCCATGGTGGTGGGATTGGACAGAATGGAAACCGGAATGTGCGGCAGCGCTTTCATCCACTTATCCAGTAGCACGAAGGTGTCGGCATCGGAATTGGGGTGGGTGATCATGGAGATGCACATGCGCTGGAACTGGCCTTTGTCGCTACCCTGCTTCACGCGCTCAATGACTTCGTCGTAGCGGGCGGTAGGCCAGTCCACGCGGATAAAGTTGCGATCCGCGTAATCGCGCGATTCTTCACGATGCCGTGCCAGGCCGCAATAAGTGCAGTTGGCGCGACAGCCTTCCGGATAAGTCACCAGCAGGTTCAGGCAGTGAGTGCAGGCGGTGCGGTGCATGTTGCCCGGCACCAGACCCAGCGTGATCGCAGCAGCGGTACTCATTTGCACATACTCGGGCGAACGCATGTCCGGGGTTTTGACATGGTAGTTGGGGCGATAGAACTGTACGACTTGGGGTTGATCTAGCACTGCACTCATTTTTTTCTCCGAATCTTAATGGACAGGATTAACAGGAACATTCACTTCATTAGGTTGGTATTGTCTAAACTTCCGTTTGACCACGACACTTCTTCCAAAATCAATTAGCAAACCCGTATCCAGTCCGGTTGCTGCAAGGTAATTCACCAATTGAACTGCGTGCTCGCGCGACAGGGATTCACAGGCTTTCAGTTCGCACACAATCTGATTTTCAACAAACAAATCAGCATAGTACTCACCAACTTTTTCTCTCTGGTAAACACCGGCAAACAAAGCTGCTGCTGAACCAGCAAGCCCGCCGGAGCCAATTCAACCATCATTGCATTCTCGTAAACTTTCTCCAGAAACCCAGCCCCCAGGATTCCGTGCACTTTGCAGTGCGCAACCGATGATGCGCTCAGTCAATTCCTCATTTTCCACAGAACTTTTCCTGTCAATCCTGAGAAATCCTGTCAATCCTGAGAAATCCTGTCAATCTCAAGCAGCAAAATAGTCCGGGAAGGCAATCCAGCTCTTGCGGTGCAAGGGATCGGCGCGCGCTTCCTCGGTGTTCCAGAACTTGTCCAGCCAGCGGCGGCGTTCCACCGCGCGGCTTAGCGCGACCTCAAACTGGTCGCGGATGTCTTCTTCAAAATCTTCCAGCGCGGCACTGTCGTTATGCTTCAACCACGCCACAGCGGCTTGTCCGGCACGTTCGCCGGAGATCACCGCCGCTGCTATGCCCGCGCCAGTGATGGGATGGGTAAGGCCGGCCGCATCGCCGGCAAACAACACCTTGCCCACCACCAGGTGCCCGCGCAGGCCGCCCACCGGGATCGCGCCGCCGGTACGGTAGCTGATCTCGGCACCGACCAGGTCCTGCGCCATCAATTGCTGATGCAGCTCATCGAGTGGCGCCTTCATGTCACCCGCGAAACGTTTATCCAGACCCAGCCCGAGATTCGCCAGATTGCCCTTGGGAAACAGCCAGGCATAGCCGCCCGGGTAGGCGGGCGAGAGCCAGATGTCGGTATCCACATAGGCGCGTTTCAGTGGAACGGTGTACTGGCGCGTGGTCACCACTTCCATGTCGGGCAGCCCCAGCGCCTCTGCCACTGGCGAATGCGGGCCATCGGCGGCGATCAGCAGCCTGTACGTGACTTCCATCCCGCCTGCCGGCGTTTTGATTTGCGCCACGGATCGCGCGGCATCGAGACTGGTCATGCGACTATCGAGCAAGAGCTCGGCGCCCTGCGTCGCGGCCGCGTGCGCCAGGGACTGGTCAAACGCGGCGCGGTCTATCATCAGGCCCGGGAAATCGGTCTCGGCTACGGCGCCCGAGGGCAGGTAGCTCTTCATGCCTTTGATGCGCTGTAACAGTACGCCGCCGGCCGTGGCGTATTTGCCCATCGGCAGCGGGATGAATTCTGCGCACTGCACCGGCAGGCCGATTTCGTGGCGACGATCCACACCCAGTACGCTCAGCCCGCCTTGCGCGGCCGCTGCGGCGGCGGCAGCACCCGCCGGTCCCAGACCAATAATCAGCAGGTCGACCTGGCGCATCATGTTGCGGCCTCGCTATTGGCTTGCGCCAGGGCTTCGTGCAGCACACTGACAAAATCATCCGCCGTCAAGGTGAGCATATCGACTGCGTGCCCGGCGAAAAACCGCTTCACGTTGTGCGCCAGCTGTTCGGCAAGCGTGTCGCGCAGGGCGGCCTCCAGATCAGCAAGCGTGCGGCGCGGGCTGATGAATACATCGCCGGAGAACCACACCTGTTTGATGCGGCCATGACTGCGGTCAAACGCCACACTGGCACGCAACAGACCGCCGGAGAACTTGCGCACCGCATCCAGCGTGGGTTGGTCGGTCGCTGGACGAGCGAGCAGGTTGATCCAGTCGGGATGGTCAATTTCGGTCAGCGCGGCCTGGTAGAGCGCCTCCTCATGCAGCGTGAGCGGTGAGGGGGCGAATTGCACACCGAATTCTTCAGCAAAGGTGCCCGCCAGCGCAGCCTGCACCTGCGCCATAAGTGGCACCTGACCCAACAAATCGGCCAGATTGGCAACACGCTCACGTGCCGAGGCGATGGCTTTGTGGGAAAGTTTTTCAGCCGGGATTTTGAGCACGCGCAGCATCTTTTCCACGTCGAACTCGATCAATAGCGTGCCCTGATACATCAGCGCATCGCCGTCGAACGCCCCGCCGGTGCCGGATATTTTACGGCCATCCACTTCGATGTCATTGCGCGGACGGAACCGGGCATCCACGCCCAGCGCCGAGATTCCGCGCGCTGCGGCCTCGCAGATGCGGCGTGAAATTGCGGTCATGTCTGCAGTGCCGAGTTCGTGCCTGTGCAGGTACAGCTCCCAGCCAATCTGGGTGGTGTCGAAATAGATTGCGCCGCCGCCTGTAATACGGCGCTGGATGGTAATGCCGTGTTCGCGGCAATAGTCCAGGTTGAGCTCCTGCTCGGCACTCTGGTGATAACCCAGTAACGCGCACGCCTCAAAACGCAAAAAACGCAGCGTGCTGGGGCTGGCATTTTCCTGGCGCGCTTCCAGCAGGGCCCGATTGAGCGCAATATTTTGCGCTGCGGGTCGCAGGCCGGTATCGAGTAAGCGCCAGGTGGTCACGTCTTTGATCCCCGCTCAACTGCAGCAGCCGCCCACGGCTTCGGGCTGGCCGGCCATCACCACCTTGATGCCGCCGAGCGAACCGGCGGCGGCAAAAGCCGGGCGCTTCATGCGCTCGTGTTCGATGACTTTCTGGATGTCCACCTGCAGGCCGGCGTCTGCGGTTTCAATCGCCATCACTTCATCGCCAATCGCGATGGAGCAACACGCCGGGGTGACGCGCACATCGCGTTCCAGACGCACGGCAAGTTCCACCATGCCATCAGACGGATGCGCCAGGCCATTGAGACCGGCCATCACAGCGTAGCTGTCAATTTCCACCTTGGTGCGGCCGGGCGGGCGCGCACAGCCCAGCAGCAAGGGCAAATCTGGCAGCGCAGCGCGTGCGTCCATGAAAAAACGCCCGACTTCGCGGCTGTCCGGGGTGACGAACGGACGATTCTCCGGCGCATAGAACGGCATCACCACCACCAGCACGACCGCTTGCGGCTGGTGGCGCCGGATGATTTCCAGCGCATTCCATTCGCCCAGCAGATGCCCATAATGCAGGCCAATCACGATGTGGGGTACTACCTTGAGCTTGGTCGAAACCAGGTATTCGAGGGTTTTCTCGAAGTCATCCACGCTACGGCGCAGGTGATAGACCTGGGTAATCGTGTCCTGCGAACCGATCACGTCCATCATCGCCGCGTCAATGCCGCTGTCTTCCATACGACGTGCGATATCCATGTCCACCAGTGCGGTGTGCATGGCAATCTTGAATTCGGGGAAGCCATCCTTGATACGTCGAATGGTTGCGTAGTAGTCGCCGTATTCGACTTCATTGCGGTGGTTGGAGCCACCCGTCAACAACATGCCCTGGGCGCCCCCATTGATCTGCTCGTTGACCACGCGCCATAAGTCTTCCGGGCTGCGCGCCGCAATCATTGGCTCGAGAATTTTGGCCTTGCAATGGTCGCATTGCAGCTTGCAATCACCACCGGTAATGGATACCGCAGGCCAGGCGCTTTTGCCACAACCGGTAATTTCCGAACTTGCAAACGCTTTGAAAGTGGGCGTGTAAAAATTCACGCGCCCGACACCCTCGCCGCGTACCTGCGCAAATCTTTGCTGTAATTGACCAACCAGGATGGCATCCAGCTCGATGCCATCCAGCGGCTCAACACGTTCAACGACTTCCAGCCAATCACTCATTGGTGTTTACCTGAAACCCCATTTACTGCAGGGGTGAAAACCTCAGAAAACAATAGGGGCGATTTGACATCGCCCCTACTGAATCAAATGCGACTGCGTTTAGCAGCCGCCGAAGCCGTCGGCGCCCATCTTGGTTTCGAACGCGCCGGCGACTGCACCACCGGTGATCAGTGCACCAGATTCGCCATCCCAGTTGGTAGGTTTCATTTTTACCAGCCAGCCGCTGCCGTAGGGGTCAGCGTTGATGGTGCCGGGTTTACCAGCCACATCCGGATTAGTGGCAAGGATTTCGCCGGTCACCGGAGCTTTCACCGGACCTACCCATTTGCCGGACTCAACCGTACAAACCGATTTGTTCTGTTCGATTTCCTTACCCACTTTTTTCGGGGTATACGACACAATCTCGCCCGCCAGCGAGCAGGCGTAGGCGGTCATGCCGATAGTAAGGGTGCCGTCCGCTTCACGCCGCGCCCAGACGTTGTTGTCAACGTTATAGAAAAGATCGTCAGGAAGGTTACAACCGCGTACTGTTGCCATGCTCATTTCTCCTCAGAATGAAATTCAGTCAAACATTTAGTGTCTGCAACGTTTTTTTGCAAACGGTTCCGCAAAATCAAGCGAAATTCTGGTCCATAGCGTCAAATCAGAAGTACATGGATTTGTCGCTACTCAAAATCAAATCGGCAAGTGCACCCGCATTGGATACCTCATCAATCTCAGCAATGATATCGCTGACATCGAGCTCGTAGCCAGGCATCGCCGGCTTGCACAGGTGCAATTTTACCCCAGCCGCTTTGGCATCGCGAATAAATTCAAGGATGGTTTTGCCACCTTTCATCGCCGAAAGATTTTCTGCCACACCTCTTTTGGCCAGCATTACGCCTTCCATGGTGAAAAAGATGTGCACATCGGAATCCATCGAAGCGAGTATTGAGCCGATATAAAACGGCGTGGCGCATCGGTGCGGCGTTGATGGACCGCTGGTCATGACGATGACAACGGATTTTTCCTCGTTGTCCAGATAATGCTGGTCTGCCATCAGCGTGCACCTCGTTCACAGTGTAGGTCTTCACGCCGGGTACGCTCGCAGTACCCGGCTTGCGCTGCATCCCCTGTCAACATGACGGACAGGGCTTGTTCCACGGTGCCAGAAGGCCTTACACGCGCAATCCATGCTTCGTAGGGTTCGATATTCAGCAGATTCGGGTCTTCCAGCACGCTGTGATTGGCTGCTTCGATTACGCAATCGAATACGTTAGGCACGGGACCTGCCCATTTGCCGCTCTCTATGGTGGCGACGGGTTTACCGACAGGGCGCAAGGTACCTGGGCGGCGCACGCGCACATGCAGAATTTTTCCCGCCACGGTTTGCGAAATATCCGTCATGCCCACCGTCAGACTACCGTCTTCCTCGCGGCGTGCCCAAATCTGGTATTGGTCATCATAGTAGAGTTCCGGGCGGAACTCGCAGCCATTGCATTCCATATTGTTGTGTTATGGCGCGTTTATTTGGTTGGCTAAAATAACAGGCTAAAATAACTTGGGCGCGGTGTACGCGCCCAATTATTACCGGCCCGCGGATTGCGGCGCAGGCCGCGCTTGGTGCTTAGACTACGCCCTTGGCATGGAGGAAATCCAGGGAGTCACTGACGTTTTCATGCACACCCAGTTTGCGTGCCGACAACCCCATGGCCAGACCCAGCAGCTGGGTAAAGTACAGAATTTTCACGTTGGTCTTGATGCCGAATTCGGTTTCGGCGCGCACCTGATGCATTTCCAGGCCGGAGTGACAGGTCGGGCATTCAGTAGCAATCACTTCCGCACCGGCGTCTTCCGCAGCCTGGATGATATTCAGCACCAGCTGGGTAGACGTATCCGCATCGGACAGGGTATGCGCACCACCACAACATGCGGTCTTCAGCGGGAAGTCCACATTGATTGCTCCAGCCGCACCGAGCAGGTCATCCATAAAGTGCGGTTTGTAGCTGGACTCGGAACCGGGCCCCTGATCTTTTTCAGGAAAAATCTGGCGCGGACGCGTGTACATGCAACCGTAGTAGTTAGCTATCTTGATACCATTCAGACTCTTGGAGATTTTCTGCTTGATCCCTTCGGTACCCAGATCCTCCATCAGCCACTCGAGCAGGTGAATGGTCCGCACATCACCCTTGTATACCGGATCGTCGGATTTTTTAGCCAAACCCTGCAGGGTTTTCAGTGATTCATCCGAGGTGGCCAGTTCGTACTCGGCCTTTTTCAGGTTGTGATAGCAGCCGTTGCAGGGAGCCATGACCGTGTCGTAACCCATTTGCTCACTGGCGATCGCCATGTTGCGGGCGGACATGTAGGTTTGCAGCATGGGGTGAACGTTTTTCACTTCCATCGCGCCACAGCAGTTCCAGTCCTGCAGAGTTTCCATTTCCAGACCGAGGCTCTTGACCAGCGCACGGGTGGAACGATCATAAGGGCCGCCGGAACCTTCCAGCGCACAACCCGGATAGTAGGCAACTTTAGCCATGTGCCAACTCCTTCTGTTCTTTCACATACTGTTTCAATACGTCACCGGTACGACCCCAGGACTTCGTTTTTGGCTTGAAGAACATCGACAGCCCCATATGCAGCGAATGCATGATGGGGGTGCGGGACAGGAATCTGATCACATTGCCCTGGCGCAATTCAGTCCATTTGTTCATGCGCGCAACAAAAATACCCAGCCAGCCATGCAGCGCCATTTGCATCATGTCCTGCTTGGAATTCTTGAAGAAATTGCTCATGACTTCAGAGTCTTCAATGCGACCACGTTCCAGACACTGACGGGTAAACTCCTCGTCAAAAATGCTGGAATTGGATTTGCTGCCGTAACCCTCTTCTTCGATCCAGTGCGCCAGGGCTTTCATTACCCCTTCCGGACGCACGTCTTTCGGACAGATATTGGTGCATTTGTTGCAGGACACGCACTGCCAGATGATGTCCTTGTCCTTGAGGAGCTCATCCTTGAGGCCGAGACGGACCAGATAAATCCAGTAGCGCGGGTTGAAGTCGGTATTCTGCGCATACATCGTGCAGGAGTTGGTGCAGGAACCACACTGCCAGCAGCGGTGAACGTTCTCGGCACCGGAATACGTTTTGATTTTTGTTTCAAAATCATCATCATAATCCTTCAGCGTGCGCGGCAGGATCATGGTGTTCCAGTGACCTGACACGTCCACACCGTCTACCACTAATTTGTCGCTGGTAATCAGGCGATCGGCGTCGATCAGTGTTTTTTCGTGAATTGCCATCGAAGTTTCTCCTAAAATCTAAAACCCGGGAGCACCAGCTGCCCCATTTTAATTTCGCGCAAGCATGGACCTACCGGGCCATGTCGCGCTTGACCCTGGACTGTCCGGCTTTGCGTTCTGCATCTATTCCGAGAAACTTTTTCAACTGCTCCTGCGGGGTTATACCCCGGCCAAAATCTGCGCTCAGCATACCTTCCGCCATCGAGCGGAAATATTCGGAGTAAGCCTGTGCCAGTATCAGATCAATCCAGAACGGCACATCTTTGTACAGGCCCTGCCCGGCAATCTGCTCCGCCAGCCAGGCTCGCGCACCCTCGAACATTTCCGGGCTATTACCCAGCGGCACGTCAGGCAGGGAGTCATTACCCCGGATAAATTCGCGTAATGCGCCACTTACCGTATTCTGGTCCCACACCCAGCGCGTCATCAGCGGATACTTCACCGGATTATTGAAGTGAAGCATCTCCGCACCGAAATCAAATGCCGCACGCCGATTTTTTGCAGCCTGCTTGCGCGTTTCCTTGTCTGCCGTTTCGTCTAGCGGCACGATCCCGGAAAATTTCTGCAGCCGTTCAGCCAGCGCCATATTTCCGTACAGCAGTTCCTGAATCGCTCCGCGCGTAACTTCAACACCCAAAGCCTGCAGCGCAGGGAATACCCGGCGCCGGGCGGAAAACACCGTTTCCAGCAACGCTTCGATGCCATCCATCGACAACGACGGCAAGGCTTGTGCGTTCAGCAAACCGGAAAACAGCTGGCTCTTCATCCGCAGGCTGGCCAGCAGGGCTTCCAGCTCCACGCCTTCTTCTGCCTGCCGTCCTAGTTGCGCAAAGTGCTGCTGGAACTGCCCGGGATCAAGCGCAACTGGCAGCGCGGCAGGCACAATCGCGTCAGCCTCACCGGCAGGAACCGCGCTGTCAGGCTGCTTTTTGAACCAGAGCATTCATGTCACCAACAGCGCGCATGGCCATAGCCAGACCATGAGAGATGCTGGTATCAATATCTTCCGGGCCCAACGCTGCGCCGCCCACATAAATACCGCGGCGCGTGCTGCTAAAACTGCTGGTGTACTGTTCGCCTTTTTCAACGAAACCGTGTTTTTCCAGGCCGATACCAAACACTTTGGCAAGCTCAGGGTTTTCCTCGCTTGGATCCATGCCAATGGCATGAACCACGATGTCCATCGGGATGACGATAGGACGCTTTACCAGCGTGTCTTCACCCTTGACCAGCAGACGGTTATCGGCAGATCTGGTAACCTCGGCGATACGCGCCTTGACGAACTTGGTCTTGTATTCTTCCTGGGATTTCCAGTAGAACTTGTCTTCGTACAAGCCAAAAGTCCGGATATCCATGTAATAGATGAACACGTCTGTTTGCGGGGAGATTTCCTTGATTTCCATGGCCAGATTGGTGGATACGGTACAGCAAATCTTCGAGCACCACTCGCGACCGATCTGGCGATCACGCGAACCAACGCACAACAGGATCGCCACGCGTTCGGGCACACGCCCATCGGACGGGCAGGCAATCTTGCCGCTGGACACCATTTGTTCCATCTGGGTGGTGGTCAGCACATCCTCGTAGGTGCCGAAGCCCCACTCAGGCTTGTTAATTGAATCAAAATGGGTGAAGCCGGTGCCGAGAATGATGCTACCGACATTGACACTTTGACCATTCGACAGGGTCACGGTGAAATTACCTGCTTCGCCTTCCACTTTCACCACTTTGGTGGACTTGTGAATGGTCACATTGGCATTGTCTTCAACACGCTTGACCATGCGACCGATGGCGTCCTTGGCCCATTCGCCGGATGGCACCAGCTTGGCGTAGCCGGACAGGATGGGCGCGCCACCCAGAACAGCCTCTTTTTCAACCAGAACAACCTTCTTGCCAATAGAGGCTACGCCAGCCGCGGCGGACAGGCCCGTGGGGCCTGCGCCCACAACCAAAACAGTATCAGACATTTAGCTCGCTCCTAGTGCCAATTCAGGGTTATACAAGTATTCAATATTGCCGGCCTCGACTTCCTTGAGGTATGCCTCGAAGGTTTTCTTGGCTTCGGTCCAGGACATGCCCATTTTCTCCACCAGCTCCTCGCAGGGGGAAGCGTGCCATTGCAGCTGCACAATCTTGAACGGATCGGCTCCACAGGCGAGCGCAGCAAATT
Source organism: Sulfuriferula plumbiphila (assembly GCF_009938015.1). Taxonomy (NCBI): domain Bacteria; kingdom Pseudomonadati; phylum Pseudomonadota; class Betaproteobacteria; order Nitrosomonadales; family Sulfuricellaceae; genus Sulfuriferula; species Sulfuriferula plumbiphila. Next base: position 2,870,808 of record NZ_AP021884.1, read on the forward strand.
GCACATCAGCCATGATAGGCACGGCGAAATCATTGTCGTGCGCCTTGCCGATCCACTGGTTCTTGTCCATGGTGGTAATGCAACCGGTGTCGATGCCCAGCATCACGTCTGCGTTGGCCTCTTCGCGCGCCACACGAATCTTGCGATCCATGGTGAAGGAACGGGTGAATTCACGTTCGGAAATGATGTGACGGAAGCCGAAGCCGCAACAGTCGTACCAGGTGGAGTAGTCGATCAGCTGCGCACCAAGGGCCAGCGCAACGGAGCTGCCCACAGCAGTGCGGTTGCCACCCAGCACGCTGGGGTCGTAAATCGCATCCTCGTGCACCATCTTGTAATAGTGGCAGGCCGCGTGCATGGTGACGCGGATGTTGGACACGTCGATGGTCTGCAGTTCGGAAGCGATACGGTTGCGCATCACGTGCACCCACTCGGAGTAATGGATGATTTCTTCCGGGATCACCAGCTTGCCGTCCACCAGTCGCCCCAGCTTGCCCAGTATCTTGGTGACGCGTTCGCGCAGTTCGGCGGATTCGACCAGGTACTTGCGGATTTCCTTGTAGTTGCCGAAGGAGGTGCCGCAATGCACCAGCGGGAAGAAGTGGCCTGCCTCGAAACCATGCTGCTTGCCGGAGATGTAGGCCTGGTGGAAGTTGCGCATGAACACGGCGGCCAGGGATTCGACGTTGCCGATGCCGGAGCCGTGGTAATTCCAGGCGGTACAGGAGGTCTGGTCGGTTTCATCGAGGTAGTCCTTGCCGGGCTCGAAACCAAACTTGTTCATGAACCACAGCAGTGAAGTCGGGTAGCCGGGAATATTGCCGCACTGTCCGCAGGATTTGTGGTGCCACAGCTGCATGGTTGGCACTTTTTTGGTCCAGCCGAACAGGGTCTGCACTTCAACCGGTTTATGTGCATCGGTGATGCGATGAACGATGATCTGCCCATCCTTCTCCAGCTCCCACATGTGATCGCGAATGTCATCCATGCGCTCACCGAGATCGACGGTGCGCTTGTCTACGTGCTTGCGCACCCACTCGGTCGCTTTTGCGGCTTCGGCTCCGGAGAGGCTGGTTTGCTGGAAGAAAGAACCGTGTCCAGCTATGCCTTGGGTTTCGTTGCTATCCACAATATTGCTCATGGTCAAGCTCCTGAATTAAATGTGCTTAGTCTTAAGGTCGAGCCGAACAATCAGTTGTCTTCCTGCTCTTCCAGCCACTCTTCGTACTCTTCGCGCTTCTCGTCGATGAAATCTTCGATTACGTCAAACAGGTTTTCGTCCATTGCTTCCAGCGAGGACAATACGCCGGTCATTTCCCAGATGGTATACATCTCAACCGAAGTTTTCAGCGAGACTTCCCAGGCGGTATCGGTGGTCTGCAGCGTGCGCACCGGAATTGCCTTGCGCAGCGTCTTGAGATCGCCCTCAACTTTTTGGATATTGGGGCCCCAGTCAGGGAAGTGATCCGGCTGAATCATGTCTGGCGAGAGCTGATTGCCAGTAGTGATAAGCTTCAGCATCACACGACCAAATGGGCGCAGCACGTCCTTGGCAGACTGCATTCCATGCTTGATGGACACTTCACGCATGATCATCACCAGGCCGCCCGGGGAATTCTTGAACGGACAGCGCGCAGCGCAAGTCATGCACTGGGCACACGCCCAGATTTTTTCCTGCATCGCGTCATAAATTTGCTCAACATTCTCGGTCCAGAGCAGCTGAACGATTTCGCGCGGGCTGTAATCATAAAATTGAGCGGACGGACATGTAGCGGTGCAAATACCGCAATTCAGGCAGCCGTTCAACTCATGATCGTAGCGGAAGTCGCTACGAATATCGTCATAAATTTCGCGCATTTCAGCGTAAGTTGCCATATGCACCCCTTCGGTTAACCATGCCAAATAGTTGACAAAACTGGTAAGGTATTACCTTACGCCAAGTATATAAAATTTCAAGCCAAAGCCACACAAAGCCTGATCATAGGCCATACTCGAATATGACAGACGGCGCACGCAGACGTTCCGTCGAAGTGACAGCCTGGCATGGTCAACCAAACCGTTGAGGCGAACAGCCGGGGATTGTGTCCCCGGCCTTAACTACCCGTTGCGGCACATCGTTCCCTGCGCGACAACCCAGAACATTAAATGTACAAACAAATATCCGATTCACCGGCAAACTCAAAAAACGTGGCAGCACCACCGTATTCCAAACCGTCAATGAAGTCGCCGTGCTCAAAACCGAACAGCTCAACCGTCATCTGGCAGGCAATGAATTTAACGTCGGCCTCCTGGCACATTTCACGCAGATCAGGGATAGTAGCCACGCCGTTGTTTTTGATGGTTTGCTTCATCAGGCTGGTTGCCACAGACTCATAGCCAGGCACCAAAGACTGCACTGCGTTAGGGATATTCCAGTTTATGCCACGGAACCACTTGGGACCGAAAGGCATCTTCATCGGCATACCCGGGTTACCCAGCGGGCTTACCTTGAGAACAGACATGTCCTTGCGCAGCAACTGCAAACCATAGAACGTAAAGAAAATCTGCACTTCGTAGTCCAGCGCCGCTGCGGTCGACGCCAGAATAAACGGCGGATATGCCCAGTCCAGAGTACCTTTGGTTGCGATGATAGCGAGTTTCTTCTGATCCATGCCTGCCTCCTATAATGTTTAAGGTTTAGACTCTGCGCCTAAATACCCAACGCCCTGCCACCCTAACCGGCCAATTATAATTGTTTTAATTATTTCTTTTTCATGAAGAAAGTATACTCGCCACCCGCCTCGGCAGAAGACAACAATTCATTGCCGGTCTGCTTTGAAAAAGCCTGAAAATCCTTAATCGCCCCCGGGTCGGTTGCGACAATTTTCAGCACCTGGCCGCTTGGCATGTCAGCCAGCGATTTTTTGCAGCGCAGAATCGGCAATGGGCAGTTTAAACCACGGGCGTCGAGTTCTTTATCGAAATTCATCCTAAAATCTCCTTAGTGTCTAAAAAATGGAAAGCGCTGAAACATAAACCAGTCAGGCGATAATTGCAACCACCCGCACTTCCTGCCCAACGATCCTCATGCCACAGCAGCCAGCGGCTTTCCGGAACGCATCCAGCCCATAATCCCGCCCTGCAGGTTATAGACGTTCCCAAAACCTTTAGCCGCCATAAATGCACATGCCTGCGCCGAACGGCCTCCAGACTGGCAATAAAACACCACCGGCTTGTCCTGCGGTATATCTTGCGCCTTGATGGGCAATAAATGCAGCGGAAGGTGCATGGCGTTGTCAATCATGCCGCGTGACACTTCGGCATCCGTGCGCACGTCAATCAGCACGCATGCGCCCGAGGTTTTCAACGTTTCGAGTCCTGCCGCATCCACTTCCTTGAAGCCGTACATAGTCGCCTGCTCCGCTGCTACAGTTTAAAGAATGCTAATATAGCAAAATACTACTGTTCTGCAAATACTCTGTTAAAGTTTTGTTTCAGCAATGCTGGGCGCCGTGATACAGATTAATCACGTGGCGCGCCTCGGCAAAAAACAACCAGCGCTCAGCCACCATTCCCAGCAATGCCGTCACCGCAGCAGCGTAAATCGCGACGCTGACGTCGCCACCCAGTGTCAGAATCAGTGCCGGCATAACAAAACCGGCTACGAACACGAAGGCTTTTAGCACCAGAGAAAATTGGCGCGCCACCTGGAAACCGAACTCCTGGGTCAGAAAGGTACCATGGGTGTGCCCCGTATCCAGCAGTCTGACCGTGCCTCGCGTAAAACCGGTGGCGGTCTTGATGGTAGGACCTGCCCCCGGACCGGCAATCCAGAAATAATAGATTGCCTTGAGTGAAGCGGCTACCACCAGCAAGGCCAGCACCAGTGACACATAGCCCGTCAGTACCACGCTGCCATGGCCTGCCACGGCAAGCAACAGCAACGCGCCTGTAAAATGCCCTAGCGTCAGGTAATTGGCTGGCACCAGTGGTGAATTCCACTGCCGGATAGTTTTCAGGCAGCCGTAGATCATGCCGGTGCTGAACAGGGTGATCCACGCCAACAATGTAGCGAGCGCACCAGCCGTCAGGCGCAACACTTCCAGTTCAGGCACCACCAGCCAGGTCAGCCCCAGGTAAATTATCGCAAATGGGTAAAACGCCATGGCGAACACGCCTTCCCGTGACAACCAGGAGGTACGGAAACGGTTGAAGGCACGCCAGGCATTTTTAGGGTTGGCAAGGTGGAACATGGACGAAGCCAGGCCCGCCGCCACCAGCACCAGGGCCAGCGCGCCCGCCACCAGTTTTTGCTCGATTGGCAGGCCGCCGCTCAAACCAAACAGATCGGTCAGATACAGCAATGCAAACAAACCAAAGCCGGCGCCAGAGCTGACGGTGAAAAATATGACAGAAAATGCGGGATGCATTCGAATTCCCTTATGACGAGTGCGCGAAATTAACGCTTTACAATACGGTTGGCGATGCCTTTGATCTTATCCTTGAAACCGGGCTTGCCCAGGTTTTCTGTCGGAATCGGCTTGGCCTTACGTACCGGCAAATAATGGTTGGTCGGGTTATAGCCCAATTCAGGCATTAATTGATAGCCGCCGCGTTCACGCACCACGCTACTGACTGCGGAATTGGGATCATCCAGATCGCCAAACATGCGCGCGTGCGCCGGGCAGGTCAGCACACAGGCCGGCTGGCGCTCTTCCATCGGGATTTGCTGATCATAGATGCGATCCACGCACAGCGTGCATTTTTTCATGGTGCCGGATTCACGATCCAGCTCACGCGCACCATAAGGGCACGCCCACGAGCAATAATTGCAGCCCATGCACTTGTTTTGATCCACCAGCACGATGCCATCTTCGGCGCGCTTGTAAGAAGCTCCGGTAGGGCACACGGTAACGCAGTCGGCGTCCTCGCAATGCATGCACGACATCGGAAAATTGATGGTTTTGTTGTTGGGGTACTCACCCACTTCGTAGCTGCGAATGCGGTTGAACCAGACGCCCGAAGGCTCCGCGCCATAGGGTTGGTAGTCGGTCAAGGGCGCGGTGGTGCCGGAGGCGTTCCACTCCTTGCAGGCGATGGCGCAGGCATGGCAACCCACGCATACGTCAAGGTCAATAACGAGGCCTAGTCTCATGTTGATACTTTCAAATTAATCAAGCCGGGCGGCAGTGCCACCCGGCGAATTAGGGATCGGGCTGATTGTTATTCGCCGGGCTTGTCGTCGCTGCGGGTACTGTAGCGCAACACATCCGGACGCGCACCATCGTCCCACGGCAACGGCTTGAGGGCCGGGAATTCCGGCCAGCTGCCGGTTTCACCAGGCAGGGCCTTGGAAATCTTGACACGCAGGTCAAACCACGCAGCCTGCCCGGTAACCGGATCGGAATTGGTAATGCGGCGTTCGCCCTGCCTGGCAGGCAGCAACTCGGAAATCAGGTGGTTGAGCAGAAAGCCTTTTGTAGCCTCCGAGGCATTCGGCTTCAGACCCCATGCGCCACCTTGCTTGCCGATGGCGTTCCAGGTCCAGATGGTGTTTTCCTGGGTGCCTTCCATGGTACGCATCTGGCAGCGAATCTTGCCGTTGTGCGACTCGACCCAGATCCAGTCATCGTCCTGCAACCCCATACGGGCAGCCTGGCCACGATTCATGTACATGTAGTTCTGCGCCAGAATCTGGCGCAGCCACACGTTCTGCGAATCCCAGGAATGGTACATCAGCATGGGGCGCTGAGTCAGGGCGAAGAAGGGATATTCGTTCTCGTCCACACGCTCCTGCTCAAGCGGCTTGTACCACAGCGGCAGCGGATCGAAATACTTGGCCAGGCGCTCGCGGTCAGTCTGGTTGTTGGGCTGCGGGCCGTTGTACAAACCTTGTCCGGCGAGGCGAAATTTTTGCAGCGGCTCGGAATAAACCTGCATGATGATGGGCTCGGACTTGCCGATGAAACCCACCTCCGCCGCGACGTCCAGATATTCCTTATTGGCGAAGCGGTTATATTTCTGGCTGTCCGGCCAGTGGTGAGCGAAGAACGATTCGTTCTCGATATATTTTTCCCACTGCTTCGGATTCGGCTCGCCCTTGAGGGACTTCTCGCCGTTCTTGCCGCGCCAGCCGGCAAGGAAGCCGACACCAGGCGAGCGCTCGTAGTTGACGATGAAATCGGGATAATTCTTGAACTTGCGCGTACCGTCCGCATTGGTAAATGCCGGGAATTTGAGGCGCGAGGCCATTTCCACCAATACCTCTTGCCACGGGCGCACGTCGCGATCGAGCTTGATCAGCGGGTAGCGAATTGCGTCGGCCGCCGCATCGGGCTCGGAAATCGGGCGATCCAGTAACGAGATGGTGTCGTGGCGCTCCAGATACGTGGTATCCGGCAGTACCAGATCGGCAAAGTTGACCATTTCGGAATGGAACGCATCCACCACCACCAGGAACGGAATCTTGTGCTGGCCGGGTTCTTCCGGGTCTTTCTCGCGCAACATGTCCTGGACATTTTTGGTGTTCATGGTGGAATTCCACGCCATGTTCGACATGAACAGCATCAACGTATCAATCGCATACGGGTCATGGTTGGTGGCGTTGGTAATCACCATGTGCATGAGGCCGTGCGAAGCAATGGGAATCTCCCAGGAATATGCCTTGTCGATGCGCAGCGGATTGCCGTCGGCGTCTATCACCAGATCTTCCGGACGCATCGGAAAGCCGAGCGGTGTGCGCGACAGCGGCGTGTTGGGCGCATTGATCACGTCCAGGCTGTTTTCCGGCAACTGATGCGGGGGCACCGGTTTGGGATAAGGCGCCCGTGCACGGAAATTGCCCGGACCGTCCAGCGCGCCCAGCAGCATCTGGATCAAATGCACTGCGCGGCAGGCATGGAAACCATTGGAGTGCGCGGAAATGCCGCGCATGGCATACATCGCCACCGGCCGGCCAATTACCTTGTCATGCTTGCGGCCCCAGCTGTCGGTCCACTCGATATCCAGTTCGACAGTTTCCTTGAATGCCACATGCGCCATTTCCAGCGCCATACGTTCGATGGTTTCGGCCGCCACGCCACACTCTTCGGCGACATTTTCCGGCGCGTAGCGATCGTCCAGATAGCGCTCGGCGGTGAGGCTCATCACGGTGCGTACCGGGCGGCCATCAGGCGCGACGAAATCGCCGAACAACGCCGGCGCGATGTCCTTGTCCAGAGCGTTGACGAAGGCTTCCTTTTCCATATCCCACACCAGCGGGTTGCCCGCCTCATCGCGCAGAAACAGCCCGTTGCCTTGCTGCCCCGGCGTATCGACGACCAGCCAGGCGCAGTTGGTATAGCGGATCAGGAATTCCCAGTCGAACAACTCGCGCGACAGCAGCACATGCACCACCGACAAGGCCAGCAGACCATCCATGCCGGGCTTGATCGGGACCCATTCGTCGGCAATGGCGGAGTAGCCGGTACGCACCGGATTCACCGAGACGAACTTGCCGCCGTGGCGCTTGAGTTTTTCCAGGCCGATCTTGATCGGGTTGGAGGAATGGTCCTCTGCCACCCCCCACATGATGAAATACTTGGCGTAATCCCAGTCCGGCGCGCCGAATTCCCAGAACGAAAAGCCGATGGAATAGAGCCCGGCAGCCGCCATGTTAACCGAGCAAAAGCCGCCATGCGCCGCCCAGTTGGGTGTGCCGAACTGCTGCGCCCACAGGCCGGTGAGCGCCTGCATCTGGTCGCGCCCGGTGAAAAAGGCTAATTTGGAAGGATCCGTCGCACGAATGTTGCCCAGACGCTCGGTGAGCATATCCAGCGCTTCATCCCACTCGATTTCCACAAATTCGCCGGCGCCGCGCTCGGATCCCGGCTTGCGCAGCAGCGGCTTGCGCAGCTTGGCGGCGGAGTACTGCTTCATGATCCCCGCCGAGCCCTTGGCGCACAGCACGCCCTGGTTGGTTGGATGGTTGCGGTTACCCTGGATGAAGCGGACCTTGTCCTCCTCCAGCGTGACTTTGATACCGCAGCGGCAGGCACACATATAGCAGGTGGTGAACTTGATTTCCTGCTTGTCGTGATTTTCGATTTTGACGATAGCGTTCATTAACTGATTGATTATTCTTGATTGATTAAATAGTAGCGTATTATATTCTTCTAATATTGTCGCTTACATTCCACTCACTAGGCAAACCGTTCATTTTATAGCCCCATAAAATATTTTTGGTAAATTTTATTTGGCTTTAATGGCCCTGGCCGCGCATTGTGAGGCCAGAAATTACATGTTAGAGTATTAGCAATTTCTATATTCTTCTGTGCTAGGCCGCATTAGCACTTGGGTTCCAACCGAGCACTCGCTCAGCAATTACAGGAGTTTTGCAGTGGACAAGAGCAATTTCAAGGAAAACACCCGTTATACCATTACCTGGCGTGCACCGGACGGGAAAATGCGTCCCGCCAATATCTACGTTTACAAGATGTTCGAGACCGCCATGATTGCGCGCATGACTGACAGCGGCGGCCTTCTGCACAAAATTGCTTATGCCGATGTCATCAAGATTGTCAAGGAAAAGGCCGTGGACAAGGAAAACCAGTTTTCCATTCCCGCCGCCGTGCTGGATGAAAAGGTGTGGAAAGATCGTTCCGTGATGGAGCGTTATTCTTCTTCCCCGCACATGGGCAAGTAAGTCAGTTTGAGTGTTTACGAAAACGGAGCCTGGCGCTCCGTTTTTTATTGTGCCTGACAGTGCGCAACATCGTTATGGCGGACAGATGCAGATCCTGGTAATGTTCCCCATCACGACTCACTCCATAGCAACACGCCTGCAATTGCCGCACCAGTTGCCGCAATCCCGCATTTTCCTCATGGCGCTGCGTCATGGCCGTCAGCCACTGGTTTAATGTGGCAGCGCGCAAGCCGCCATCGCCCGAATCAAAATCACGCAACGCCTGACTCAACTCGCTGCAATTAGCGGCAGTCTCTATCCGCCGCAACGACGCGCGGCGCACCTGCCAACGCCGGTATTGCCGCCAGCAAATATATGCCAGCCACGCCAGCACGGCGAGCAGCATAGCAATCTCCGCAAACCGGGCGAGCTTGTGCCACAGGGGATTGATCACTGTCATGACTGGCGGCTGGATAACAACGGATTCGAGGCGGCCGCTAAGCGGATCGAAATACGGCAACGCCAGCGTCGGCAGGCGCATGTTGCCGGCGTGTAGCGGCTGAAACGGCAGGGTCAGCCGCCAGGTTTGGAGCAGGATGTTGGCGTCGCCAGCCTGCTCAATTTGCGCTGGATAAAAGTGCGATGTGCCATTGTCCGTGAGCGCGGGCAACAATCTGGCCAGACCTTCTGCACTCAGACCGGTGCCGCGCACGGTCAGTATCCAGTTTACCGGGCGGTTGAGCACCAGCGCGCCGGTGGGCAGGTGGGAGTTCACCTCGATTTTGCCGATGGGCACATACACCGGCAGGTAAGCAGGTGCCGGACTGGTGTCGAATTGCAGCGGCGGCAGCGCATAACGCAGTCGATTGCCGAATTTGAGCGCTTCCAGCATCGGCAAATTCACCACGCTGCTGCCCGCACGCAGCGGCATGATGGCCCAGGCCCGGCGATGCACGGTCACTGGCGTGCCATTGAGCGTTTCCTCGTGCTGTGCCGACGCCAACTGGCGGACATGGACGGCTGCGGGTGGCTGCAACCTGAGCGGCGACCATTGCAGGCTGCCGTCGTCGTAGATGTCCAGCTCCAGCCTGGCGCTTTGACGCGCCAGCAGTCGCGCAGGATCAAGGGTGAGTTTGAACTGCACGCGCGGGACATCGCTGCTGGAGGCGTGCACCAGCAGCGCCAGCGGGCGGCTGCTGGCACCAGCAAAACGCAGGGCGGGAAACAGTACGCGCCCGATATGCAGCGGGTACAGCACCAGCGTCATGGTTTGAGCGGTGACTTGTCTGCCGCGTATGGTTTGGGTCCGGGTAGCGGTGGAACGGCTATAAATATCGAAGTCCGCTTGCAGCGCATCGAGTGCCAATCCATCCAGTGACGCCTTGGCATGCTCGGCACGCAAGGTAACGGTAACGGGCTCGCCCAGCGCAATTTCGGATTTGTCCACGCGCGCCTCCAATGCGGCGCTGGCCCATGCCGGCAGGGCCAGCAGCATGAAGCATCCCCAGCGCAGCCACTTCACCACGGCAGTAAGACTCCGTAATCCTGGCTATCGGAGCGCGTATCCAGTTGCAGCAACTGCCTCTGGATGGCTGCGCTTTTGTCAGTGGTCAGTTCGAGCTTTTTCAGTGCCGCGCGCAGCGCTTGCCCCGACTCCGGCACTGCAGGTGGCGCAGCGATTCGGCTGTCCAAAGAGGCCTGGTGCGCCGCCAGCTGCCTATCGGACAGATCAATTTCGGCCGCGGTTTTTTTGTCCGCATCCAGAATGAAGACCGGCTGATTGCCGATCTCCTGGTTCAGTTCGCCGCCGACCTGGCTACCATGCCGCCCGAGTATGCCGGATGCGTTCTGCTTTCCCGCTGCCACCAATTTCCCTGCGGTCAAGGCAAGATTGGCGCCCGCATTGGCGTCCCGGGGCCGTAGCTTGAGCACGCCCTGATACGCATCCGCTGCCGCACGAAAATTGCCTGCCGCGAAATAGCTGTTGCCCAGGTTATACAGCGCATCGGCGCGCAGTTCCGCGCTGCTCGCCGTCAGCATGGCGCGGGTGAACTGGCTGACCGCCGCGGCATAATCGCGGCGCCGATACGCCGCCGCACCCGCGCCCATGGTTGCCGGGTAGCCCTGCATACGCCCATACAGGGCCTGCGCCTCGACATAATTGCCGCTGCGGTAAGCAGCGTAGGCAGCCTGCGCGGTGTCAGCGTCTGCTGCGCGGACGTTCGGCACCACCCCGCCCCAGGCCACCACGCCCACCAATAACCAGCCCGCGGCCTCAGGCCGAATGGCGCGCTGCCACAGCGGGAAATGTAGAAATACCAGCAGCAACCATGCCGGCAGCAAACACCATGCGTACAGCTCGCGCCAGGTTTGCGCCGGATCAACCGGGTGTGGATTGCCCGGCAAACCCAAAATGCCGCGGTCATACAATGCCCCCCAGTCGGCATCGCCATCCTGCACGGTTTGGTAAGCGCCGCCACCCAAACGCGCCAGCGCGGCGAAGCCATTCTCATCCAGGCGGCTGGTCACCGCGCTGCCGTCCTGCCTGACAACGCCGCCATCGGGCAGGGGAATGGTTGCGCCAGCGGGTGTTCCCACACCCAGCACATACAGCGGCAGGTCAGCCCGTTGCAGCCTGCGCGCGGCCTCCAGTGCGGCGGCACCCGCACTGCCGGAGAGTGCGCTGGCATCGCCATCGGTGAGTAGCAGCACCGCGCCGCGTTTGCCCGCGCTTTGCGCCAGCAGCGTTTGCCGCGCCAGCTTGAGCGCAGCGGCGATATTGCTGCCCGGTGTATCAAACAGGGTCGGCTGCGCCAGCGGCACACAGGCGCGCAACGCATCCATGTCACGGGTGAGCGGCATCAACAGCCCGGCGCTGCCGGAAAACACGATCAGCCCGACCCGTTCGCCATGCAGACGCGGCAATAAATCGAGCAACTTCAATCTGGCGCGCTGCAAACGTTGCGGCGACACATCCTGCGCCAGCATGGAAGGCGATACATCCAGCACCACCATCACATTCAGCTCATGGTGCAATACTGCGGCCCTTTGTTCCGGCGTGGTGACCAGCGGCAGGCGTGGGCCGGCAGCGGCGCAGGCAAGCAGCCCCCAGGCCAGCACATTGGCTAAGCTGCGCCATTTCCCGGATGCAACGCCGAACGACCCGCGCATTGCCCACGGCAGCAAATGCGCATCGGCATAATGCAGCACGCGGCCCCGGCGCCAGCGCAGCAGCGCCGCCATCAACAGCGGCTGCAAGGCCAGCACCAGCCACCACGGGTTGCGCCAGTCCAGTTGCGCGAGCTCGCCCAGGCTGATCATGCTGCTACCCTGCGTATCTGGCTCACACGCCCGAGGCTGAATAGCACCCCGGCCAGCAACAGCGGCAACAGATACCATGCCTGCACCACCCGGCGGGTGGCGGGACGCACGACGGTTTTTTCACGCTGGCCGATGTCGTGAATGACGCTTTGCAGCGCACCACGATTGCCCGCCTGATAATAATGCCCGCCGGTTGCTGCGGCGATTTGCGCCAGTCCCGGTGCGTCGGCCAGGGTATGGGCGGGCGCACCGGGCCGCCCGGCGGCAAACAGGTCGCCGCCAATCTGCACGGTGTAAATCGGCACCCCCATGTGGCGCGCGAGCGCGACTGCCTCGCCGGGGGTGATATCGCCTGCGGTACTGTCACCATCGGTAAACAGGAGCAGCGCCGGGCGCAGGCGCGGCTGCGCGCGCAATTGCTTGAGCGCCAGTCCGATGGCGTCGCCGATGGCCGTGTCGTCACCGGCAATGCCGACCTGCAGGCGCGCCAGCATGGCGCGTACCAGGTCGAGGTCAAACGTCGGCGGCACCAGGGTGCCGGTCACGCTGCCAAACGCAATCAGGCCAAAACGATCGCCCTGGCGCCCGGCCACAAAGCGGGTCACGATGTCCTTGAGCACGGACAGACGTTCCACCGGCTGGCCATCCAGCTCAAAATCGGTGATGCCCATGCTCTTGGAAGTATCCACCAGCAGCACGATTTCGCGCCCTTGCGGCGTCTCCGGTATCCAGTCACCGATCCATTGCGGCTGCGACAACGCCAGAATCAGGCAGACCAAGGCCAGAAAATTTAGCCAAAACGCCAGACGCGCGTTAGCCGGTGCCGCGTCGCGGCCTTGCGGCAACCGATCGAAATCAGGATGCACCAGCGCCACGCTGACCGTCTCCTGGCTGACGCGCCCACGCCGCCGCAGCACGGCAAGCACGAGCAGGGGCAACAGCAACCCCAGCCAGGCGGGATGCGCCAGGCTCAGCATCGGCCTGCTCGCTGCAGCCAGATGTCGGCCTGGTTAAACAGGCGCGTCCATTGACTGTCATCCAGGCTGGCTCCGGCCTGATAACGTAGCGTATCCAGACGGGTTACGCTGTCTGCCCAGTCTGGGTGCTCGGCTATAGGCAGGGCAGGCGGCGGCTGGTCGGCGTTTAGCTGCTGCAGCTGCAATCCCTGCCGCAGCTCGAACGCCAGGCGATAGGCAGCCTCGTGCTGGCTCACACGGCCCGCAGCGCACGCTTGCCTGAGCTGCTGCAGACGCTTGCGGCAAGCGCGGACACAGCGTCCGCGCCAGCGCATCCATACTCCCAGCAGCACCAGCGTCGCCACCCCCAAAACCAGCCACCACGCGCTGTAGCTGGTAGCGTCGAGCACCGGCCCGACCGGCCCGATGATGTCAATCAAACCGCTGGTCGGATCGTTCATGACAGGCGCATTTGCTGCAGCAGCGCAAACGGGTCGGCGTCGGCCAGCAGGCATTGCAGGCGCACGCCGATGCGTCGAAACAGCGCCTGCTGCGCAGCATGACTGCTGCTGGCCTGCGCCTGATATGCCGCACGCACCTCGCGCCTGCCGGTATCTAGCCAGCACCGCGCCGGAGAGGCCGCATCCTGAAACGCAACCAACCCGACATTGGGCAGCGCCTGCTCGGCTACATCCAGCACCTGTATCGCCTGTACCTGGTGGCGGCTGGCCAGGCGCAGCAGGGCAGGCAAATCAGCCTCGCACAGTGCATGGAAATCGCTGATCAACACCACCCTGGAGCCACGCGCTAACAGCGCATCCAGCTGCATGAGCAATTCTGCAAAGGGCGGCATTGCCGCGGCAACCGGATCCGCCAGCGGCGGGCACGGCGCAATCGCCGCCTGCGCCAGCTGCATCGCGCCCGCTGCGCCATTGCGACCGGGCAGCGTCATCGTGCCGGGCTGCCAGATCGTGCCGCCGATACACGTGTTCGCACCCGCAGCGCCAAAGCCGAGGGTGGCCGCAATGCGCGCGGCTTGCGTTACTTTCAGGCGCGAGCGAGTGCCGAAACGCATGCTCGGGCCGCGGTCGATCACCACATGCAGGGCAGGCTGGTGTTCTTCCCGGTAAATCTTGATGTGCGCCCGGGCGGTGCGCGCCGTGGTGCGCCAATCCATGCCGCGCACGTCGTCGCCAGGCTGATAGGGCCGCGCTTCCTCGAAATCCAGCCCGCTGCCCAGATACGCCGAGCGGAAGTCCCCGGCTTGCCGGTGCAGTGACTCCCTGACATGGGGCGCTCCCTGCTGCGCCCGGGTGCGCTGCATGAGCTGGGCAAGCTCTCCCGCATCCAGCAACGGCGCGTGCGTATCCACCGCATCGGGCTGGCCAACGCTTATGGCAACCAGGCGCTGCCCCAGTGAGGCCAGCTTAGCCAATAATGCTTGCACCTAAGGTACCGCTACCGCATCCAGCAAAGCCTGGAGCAGGCTATTGCGCGACACTTTTTCCATGCGCGCGTTAAAGCTCGGGATGATGCGATGGCGCAGGCAGTCTGCGGCAATGGCATGAATGTCGTCCGGGATGACATATTCCCTGCCCTGCAAATAGGCATGGGCGCAGGCCGCATGGGCGATGGCGAGGGAAGCGCGCGGGCTGGCGCCGACCTCGATCATGCCGGCCTGCTCCGGCAGCCAGTGGGCGATATCGCGCGTCGCCCCGACCAGGGTCACGATATAGCGTTCCAGCTCACTGTCCAGATGAATCTTTCTCACTTCCGCGCGCGCTGCCAGCACGGTCTGCACATCCACTTTAATCCCGGATTCCGTACCGGCGGCATGGCCCATACGGTCGCGTTGCAGTATGCGCAACTCATCCTCCGCACTGGGATAGGTCAGCTCGACATGCAACAGAAAGCGGTCAAGCTGCGCCTCCGGCAAGGGGTAGGTGCCGGCCTGCTCCAGCGGGTTTTGCGTGGCCAGGACCATGAACAGGGGCGGCAACGGCCGGGTCACGCCTCCCACCGTGATCTGCTGTTCCTGCATGGCTTCCAGCAAGGCGGACTGCACTTTGGCCGGCGCCCGGTTGATTTCGTCCGCCAGAATGATTTCATGAAACAGCGGCCCCTCGACAAAACAGAAGCTGCCCGCCTGGGGATTGTAGATATCGGTGCCGGTCAGATCCCCCGGGAGCAGATCGGGGGTGAACTGGATGCGCTGGAAGCGGGCGTGTACGCCGCTGGCCAGTGCCTTCACCGCCGTGGTTTTGGCCAGACCGGGCAAGCCTTCCAGCAGCAGATGGCCGCCCGCCAGCAAACCGATCACCAGCCGGTCCAGCAAGGCTGACTGACCGACTATGATAGTTTCCAGAGATTGGCGCAGCGCGATGATTTTTGGCTGATTCAGCATCATTCGTTCCTAATTTTGGACAGCGCGCCGTCACGCGGGATGATTATGATAGTGTAATCATATCTACATATATGTAGAATAGTTAATATGAACCACAACGATGCCTGGCTGGCCCTGATCACCAGCCTGCCCACCCGCAACGCTACCGTCCGCATGCGCATCTGGCGCGCGCTCAAAGCCCTGGGCTGCGCCGTGCTGCGCGACGGCGTGTATCTGCTTCCGGATCATCTATCCGCAAGGCCGGCGCTACAGGCACAGGCCGCCGAGACACTTGCTGCTGGCGGCACTGCGCAGGTGGTCGGGATCAGCGCGACCGACCCGCAGCAAGCTGCCGCGTTCCGCGCGCTGTTTGATCGCAGCGCAGAATACACGCAATTGAAAAACGCGGTTGACGCTTTCATACACACGCTTGCCACGCTCGATGCGGTTGCGGCCAAACGCACACTTGGCCGCTTGCGGCGTGATTTTGAGGCTATCGCCGCCATCGATTATTTCCCGGCCGCTGCGCGCGCGCAAGTCGCCGCCGAACTGGCGCAGGCGGAAGCGGCCTATCAGGCACACATCAACCCGGACGAACCGCATGCAGCGACAGGCAGCATCCAGCGCTTGCCCAATGCCGAATACCAGAACCGCACCTGGGCCACGCGCAGGCAGCTGTGGGTGGATCGTATGGCCAGCGCCTGGCTGATCCACCGATTTATCGATCGCCAGCCTGTATTCATATGGCTGGAGCGGCCGCAGGATTGTCCGCAGGACGCCCTCGGCTTCGATTTTGACGGCGGCGCTTTCACCCATGTCGGCAATCGGGTCACATTCGAAGTCCTGCTCGCCAGTTTCGGTCTGGAACACGACCCGGCCCTCATCCGCATTGGCGCGCTGGTGCATTACCTGGACGTGGGCGGCATTCCGGTGGCAGAAGCCGCCGGGCTGGAAATCGTGCTCAAGGCCATGCAGACGCGCTGCCCGGACGACGACGCCCTGCTGGTAGAAGCCTCCAGGCTGTTTGACGACCTGTATGCGGCATTCACCCTCTGATAACTAAGGTGCGCCATGCTCCCTGAAACCATCCCTGACACTGCGCCCGCGCCAGTAGGCTTTGGCGAATCGCTCAAATACTGGCTCAAGCTCGGTTTCATCAGCTTCGGCGGCCCGGCCGGGCAGATTGCCATGATGCACCTGGAGCTGGTGGAACGGCGCCGCTGGATTTCCGAGCAGCGCTTTCTGCATGCGCTCAATTACTGCATGCTGCTGCCCGGCCCGGAAGCGCAGCAGCTCGCCACTTACATCGGCTGGCTGATGCACGGGGTAAAAGGCGGGATCGCAGCCGGTGTGCTGTTCGTGCTGCCGTCGCTATTCATCCTGGTTGCGCTCACCTGGATATACGTGTCTTTCGGCAGCCTGCCCGCAGTGGCAGGGATTCTGTACGGCATCAAACCCGCAGTGACCGCCATTGTCGTGTTCGCGGCTTACCGCATCGGTTCGCGTGCGCTCAAGCATGGCGTGCTGTGGGCGATTGCGGCAGCCGCTTTTGTCGCCATTTTTGCGCTCAACATTCCCTTCCCCTACATCGTGCTGGGCGCGGCAGTACTGGGCATGGTCGGTGGCAAAATCATGCCGGACAAATTCAAGGCCGCGGGTGGTCATGGCACATCCGACAAGGACTATGGCGCGGCGCTGATTGACGACGACACGCCCACACCCGGCCATGCACGCTTTTCCTGGGCGCGACTGTCAGCACTGGCAATCATTGGGTTGGTACTCTGGGGCAGCGTGATGGCGCTGCTGTCCGGCCAGCAAACCCTGTTCACCATGGGTGGATTCTTCACCAAGGCCGCGCTGGTGACCTTCGGCGGCGCTTACGCGGTGTTGCCTTACGTGTATCAGGGCGGCGTGGAGCAATACCAGTGGCTCACCGCCCACCAGATGATAGACGGCCTGGCGCTGGGCGAAACCACACCCGGCCCGCTCATCATGGTGGTGGCTTTCGTCGGCTTCATCGGCGGCTGGAGCAAGGCGCTGTTCGGGCCAGACACCTTGTTCTGGGCTGGCGTGGCTGGCGCCAGCGTGGCGACTTTCTTCACCTTCCTGCCCAGCTTTTTATTCATCCTTGCCGGCGGGCCGCTGGTGGAGCGCACCCACGGCGACCTCAAGTTCACCGCGCCGCTCACTGGCATTACAGCAGCAGTCGTCGGGGTGATCCTGAACCTTGCCGTGTTCTTCGCCTATCACGTACTTTGGCCAAATGGCCTGACGCTGCCCGTCAGCACAACAAGCTTGCTGTCCGGGTTTGAGTGGTTCAGCGCATTAGTGGGAATTGCGGCGTTTATTGCCCTGTTCCGCTACAAAACCGGCATCATGCAGGTAATCGGCGCCTGCGCCGCAACCGGTCTTGCTTACTCATTCATCAAACCTCTTCTGAGTTAAATCCATGTTCCTGCATGAACTTTACTTTGACGGTCTGGGCGGGGGCGATGCTGAGGGCGCGTTGTGCTGCAGGCAACAGGCTTGAAGGCCCCTTTACATTGAAGGTGGCATTGCTGCCTGGAAAGATGCGGGTGGCGGAGTGATACAAAAACAGGAAATATCCGGGCTAAGTCCACACTTACGAAATATCAAGGAGGCAACCATGAAATGGATTACTCGCGAACGTCCAAAAATAGACCGCATTGCTTGCCCGTGGCTGATCCTGCGCTTCATCGACAGGCATGCCGAATTTCTTTATGTGCCCTCTGCTGATGTGCTAAAGGTCGCTGGCGAAACAGGTGCGATACCCTATGACATATCTGGCGTAGAAATGGGCCATGATGGCGAATTGTGCAGCTTTGACGCATTCCTGAAAAAATACAGGCTGACCGACCCTGCCCTGCAACAACTGGCCGGCATCGTACGCGGCGCTGATACTTCGCGTCTCGACCTTGCCCCCCAGGCAGCAGGCCTGCTCGCCATCTCATTAGGGCTGTCACACAATTTTCCGAATGACCATGAAATGCTAAAGCATGGCATAGTCTTGTATGATGCCCTTTATGCGTGGTGCCAGAAATTGCAAAGCGAGACCCACAATTGGCGCCCGGCAGGACAGGCACCCGGCATTTCAGTTGGCGACGGGCGGCAATAATCCGGTAATTTTCCCAACGCTATCGGCTTCGTCCCATTCGATGGAACCGAACAGGCCATAGCGAATTTTGCCTTGCGCATCCACCACATAGCTGGTGGGAAACGCGAATACTTTCCATGCCTTGAGCGCATGGCCATCCTTGTCCATCAGCACGGTAAAATCCGTTTTGATCTCGCGGATATACGATTGGACCGCGTCTTCCGTCTCTCCCATATCCACTGCCAGAATGACAAACGGCCTGTCCGCCATTTTTTCCTTCAGGCGCTGCATGGAAGGCATCTCGGCACGGCACGGCGGGCACCAGGTTGCCCAGAAATTAATCAGCACCACCTGGCCGCGATAATCCTTGAGATTATGCGTTTTCCCGCTCAAGTCCTTGAGCACCAGCGGCGGTGTGGCAGCACCCTTGTAGGGCTGCAGCTCACGCGCCTGCGCAGTTCCAAGCAATACAACCCATCCCAGCACAACCAGCAGAAGCAATTTTTTCATTAGCGTTTTCCCTCCAGCGTCTTCTCTGCATTCTGCACCAGCTCGGGCAAGCGTGCGGCCAGCGCCTGCTCCGGCGGCAACGCATCGTCACGAAAATAAAATCGATCGCGCACGCCGGGCAACAATACAACCTTCACCTTGCTGCCACCCTGTTCAAGGTGTGAACGCAGCTGTTCAACACGCCATTTCCACGGAGAATTTTCAGCCTGCAGAATAACAACCGGCAGTTTTGTCCGGGATGCGACGGACAGGTACTCCGCCTCTTCGCCCGGCGCGGGTGTCTCCACATACAGATTGGGAGACAACAGAATCGCGCCACGCAATTTTTGCCGGCTTTTGTGCAAGCCGGCTGCAGCCTGTAGCGCGAGTGCTGCGCTGCGCCCCTCCGTCACCAGATAAACGGCCTTGCGACTGCGCTGCTGCGCCACTGTAATGAGGCGCACAACATCCGCAACCGGAATTTTCTGCAAGCTGCTGGGCACGACGGGCAGGAAATACGCGCCTTGCAGGTCCGGCAGCCAAACTTCAGTGCCGGTTTTCGCCAAAGCCGCAGCAGCCCTGTACTCCGCCGCCGCCAGCCCGCTTTCCGACGGCAGCCAGAGCAGCAAAGTCTGCCCTTTGGCTGGAAAAACGGTCACTGGCACATCGGTTCCACCAGGCAGGTGGCTGGTTTGTGCAATGCCTTTAGGCGACCCAGCCAGCGCCGCCAGCGGGAAAAGCAACGCCAACAGCATTGCAAGCCGAAAATGAACATGCATCCAGGTTTTTTTCATTGATCGGCAAACTATACTTCGTCCACCCCAACCCGTAAAGTGGCGGCCGTGCCCTGGACCACGCCGCAGTGGTGGCGCGCCGTATGGACCTGCCACCACAGCGGCCGGATTCCTGACCTGTCAGGGGGCAGGATTCAGGCGCGGATGCGTTTCCTCACCCCATATCCAGACAGCCAGTCCTGAAACCAGCATGGCAATCGTGACGAACCAGAATCCGGAGTTGAGGGCGCCGCTCAGGTTCGCCACCAGCCCCAGTGCCAGCGCACCGATGCCATAGCCGAGGTCGCGCCAGAAGCGGTAGATGCCGATAGCCGAACCACGCCAGTTGGGATGCGCGATGTCGCTCACTGCCGCGCTCAAATTGGGATACAACAGGGCCATGCCGAAACCGGTCACCCCTGCCGAGAACGACCACCATGCGACGCTCTCGCCCAGCAGCATCATGCCCACGCCTGCGCCGCAGATCCACATCCCCCACACGATGGGTTTCTGCCGGCCGATGTGGTCGGACAGCTTGCCGGTGACAAGCTGCGACCCGCCCCAGACAAACCCGTACACGCCCACCACCCAGCCGATGCTGGCCAGGCTCAAACCATGCTGATAGAGATAGAGCGGGTAGAACACCCAGACCAGGGCATCCACGAACTTTTCCACCAGCCCGGCCTGGCTGATGGCGGCCATGCGCCTGTCGCGCCAGGACATGAGGGTGAACACCTCCCAGGTGGTGGGGTGGTCGGAAATATTGTTCGGGAAGCGCGGTTTCGGCCCGCTGGATTGGCCTGCCGCATAGCGCGCGCCCTCTGCCCTGGCCCAGGGCAAGGTATCCTTGACCCAGAACCAGGTCAGCACGATCGCCAGCACAATCACCACCATACCAAAAACAAACAGCCCCTGGCGCGCACCCAATGCGCCGGCCATGTAGCCGGTGATAATGCCGGCGATGGCTACGCCCACATAGCCGGAAAATTCATTCAGGCCGATGGTGAGGCCGCGCTGGTCGGGGCGGGTGATGTCCAGCTTGGAAGTCTGGGTCATGGACCAGGTGAGTCCCTGGTTGACGCCCAGCAACACCGTCGCCGCAACGATCCAGCCCCAGCTCGGGGCATACAGGATCATGAACGGGATAGGCAGCGCCGACAACCAGCCCAACAACAATACCTGCTTGCGCCCGACGCGTTCGGACAGGCGCCCCGCCACAAAGTTAAGCGGGCCCTTGACGAAACCGAACGCCACCACAAACGCCATGAGCAGCATGAAGGAGCCCTTCGGCACGCCGAATTCGTGCTCCGCCAGGGCAGGCACCACGGTGCGCATCATGCCCAGCGTCAGCCCCACCAGCAACACCTGGAACAACTGGTGCAAAAACTGTGACCGATTGTGGCTGATGCCGTGGCGGTAGTCCTGGTAAGTTTCCAGGTGCGAAGCAGAATCGTGCATCAGATCATCCCTGTTTCATCAGGCCGCGATGTTCGCTGCCACCATCCTGTCCATCTGCGCCGGCCGCGGCGGAATGTCACTGGTGAGATAACTCACAAACTCATCCCTGGCGGTGATATGCAGGCCGGGATTGAAGCGCTTCTCGAAGCCGATAGTGGAAGACGGCTTGCCGGAAATGCCCGCGCCGCACGCGCTGCCCGCCTGGTGGCCGGGGAATATCTCGGTCTCGTCCGGCAGGGTCAGCAGCTTGGCGTGCAGGCTGTCGAACAGCATGGCGGCCATCGCCTTTTCGCGCCCGGCCAGATCGGGGCGGCCGACGCTGCCCACGAACAGGGTATCGCCGGTGATCACGAACCAGGGCTGTTCGCCGCGGCGCTTGTCGGTCACCGCCAGGCAGATGCTGTCCATGGTGTGGCCCGGGGTATGCAGCACTTTGGCCACCACGTTGCCGGCCTCAATGAGGTCACCATCGCCGAGGGGATGAAACGGAAATTGCACCACGGAAGCATCGCTCTCGTGCAGGCAGTAATGCGCGCCTGCCATGTCGGCCAGCTTCCTGCCGCCGGAATAATGGTCGGCGTGAACATGGGTATCGATCACGTGGCTGATCGTGACATTGGCCTTGCTGGCCTCCTCGATGAACCATGCCTCGTCGCCCGCCACCACATCCACCGCAATTGCCTTGCCCAGGGTGCCGCAGCCGAAGAAATAGGAAAGGGACGATTCCTTGGTGGCAAGCTGTTTGAAAAACATGGGTTCCTCCGTGAAATATTTCTGATCAAAAATTAGTATTCAAACGAATATTTGAATAATGGACAAAAAATATACCCAAGTCAACCAAAAAAAGAAGGTAAACCGGAAGAGATCAAAAAGTATTCAGTTTTTTTCCACCGGCAACAGGTCTGCTTTCCACTCCGGGTATCCATCTTCCAGGCGGCGCGCCTTGTATCCCTGGCTGCGCAGTTGGGAGACCGCCTCATACGCGAACATGCAATAAGGCCCTCGACAATAGGCAACCACCTCCTGGTTCGTAGGCAACTTGGCCAGATGCTTGGACAGGCTGTCCAGCGGGATACTGATTGCGCCTGCGATATGGCCTGCCTGGTATTCTCCTGCCGGTCTGACATCCACCACCACCGCTTCGCCACTGCTGACCAGTTGCAACAATTCTTCACGTTTGACGGGTTTCAGGTCATCCAGGCGGTCAAAATTTTCCCGGACTATGCGCTCGACTTCGGCAAGATGGCGTTCAGCTAAACGACGCAATCCACTCAAGATGTTGGGAATCTCGGAATCATTGAGGCTATAGATGACCTGCAATCCCTCCTTGCGAGATTGCACCACGCCGCTGTCACGCAGGATTTGCAAGTGATGGGAGGTATTTGCCACCGGTATCCCGGTGGCATTCGCCAACCCTTCTACACTGCGTTCACCCTGCGCCAGCGCCTCAAGCAACTCAAGACGACTGGGACTGGCCATGGATTTGGCCACCTTGGCAAAATGCTCATAAAGCTTCTTTTTAGGAGAAATAGGCACAGACATATAAAAATTAGGCGCTTAAAAACGAACAGTGATTGATAATTTACAGGCAATGCTCAGACTACATCCGCGGTCACTACAAAAAACGAACCCAGCGGCAGACTGGTAGGCAATACACTTTCCAGTTGCTGTGCAATCCAGCCGCCTCCCGGTACAAAAATCGAAAACGCCATACGCAGATTCCGCACCGGCTGGCCGGCGAACAGTTCGCGTACCTGTGCCGCGGTATGCCAATGTGCGCCGCGATAAGCGCCCTGTCCGCCGCCGCGACCCTTTTGCCAATAAAGCAGACTATGCCGGTTCAACAAGCCCAGCGCAATCCGGCGCCTGGCCACCCGCAGCATCTCCGTGAGTGCAAGGCGCTGGTCGGAAATAAAACACAACGCAGTGACCGCCATCACCAGGTCAAAGCCGCCAGCATCGAAAGGCAATGCAAGCGCACTGCCGTTTACATAATTTTCCGTACTCACAGCATGGCGTTCGGCAAACGCCAGCCAGTCCCGGTTCGGATCCAGTCCGGTAACGGCAGACCGGCTCCCTCGCGCAAACCGACGGGTGAAAAAACCGGTACCGCAACCGACATCCAGCAGGCTCTCTCCGGATTGTGGCCCGAGCATGCGTCGCAACAGATCGGATTCAGTTTCCCCGACCCAGCGTCCGCGGGGCGTCTGGTACCACGCGTCATATTCAGCCGCCTGCATCGCACCCCCTGAACCCATTTAAGATTTTCGTGGACTGACCGATATGACTGTCACATCCAAGGTTTGAATTTGATCACGAGTTTTAACAGGCACCAAATGGCAAGACCAACCCAAACCAAGAACCTTCTCACGCTGCATTTTAGAGCCCTCGCACTCTTCCTGGCGGGGGTGATTTCCGCCAGTACCAACAGCACCGGCCTGATCGCGCCCACAGGAAGCCGCATCGGTGGTTGCGGCGGTGCACTGGCCACGATGCAAATCTCCCGCCACGCATTCACTGGAATCTTAAACTCTTGCGCATAGTTGCCAGCCCGAACCCAGATCGGGTGAGGCAGACGATTTCCGCTTGCGTGCGCTCGGCAGGACGGCAGGTTCTTGCACAAAACGGCCTACGCTCAGCACCCGCCAGATAAAATCCACCATGACCCAGATCGACACCAGACTGATATCCACCGCCACCTGGTTAGCCGGCGCACTTGCCGGTTTAATCGCGCTCGCTTTTCCGCTGGTTTATTTTAGCCTGAGCTACGAGCACCAGGCTGCATCAATGGAAACGGAAGCGGAATTCGAGGCAGCCCGCATTGCACGGCTGATCAACGCCAACCCTGAATTGTGGCCATTTGAACAATCCCGGCTCCAGGAACTGCTCCAAGACCAGACCGAAACAGAGCTTCCCGAATCGCGCCGTATTGTCGATGTCAATGGCAGGCTCATTGCGCAAAGCCAGGGCAAATCCGCCCGCCCGTACCTGTTGCGCACTGCCGACCTGCGGAATTCCGGCAGCGTGGCCGGGCGCGTTGAAATTATCCGTTCCCTGCGTCCGTTGCTGCTCAAAACCGCCATGGCCAGCCTGCTCGGCCTGTTGCTGGGCAGTCTGGCCATGGTGATTTTTCGCGCTTACCCCTTGCGCATCCTGAAGCGGGCACTGAACACACTGGCCAATGAAAAAGAGCGTGCCGAAGTCACCTTGCACAGCATCGGCGATGCGGTCATCACCACCAACGCCAGTGGACATATCGAGTACCTCAACCCTGTCGCCGAACAGCTTACCGGCTGGACAAACGAAGCGGCGCGCGGGCTGCCTTCCTGGCGGGTATTTAACATCATCAACGAAAGCACCGGCGCCCCCCTGGACAGTCCGGCGGAAAAAGCCATAAAGGAAAACCGCATCGTACCGCTCGCCAATCATGCAGGGCTGGTCAAGCGTAACGGCAAAATCATCCCGATTGAAAACAGCGCCGCACCCATCTGTGACAGCCAGGGACAGATCATCGGCGCCGTGCTGGTGTTTCACGATGTCAGCCACGCCCGCGCAATGGCGACCAAACTCAGCCACCAGGCCAGCCACGACCCCCTGACCGGCCTCATCAACCGCCATACTTTTGAATCCCGCCTGCAGCAGGCGCTCGACAATGTGCGGCGGGAAAATTCCCATCACACCTTGTGCTACATGGATCTGGACCAATTCAAGATCGTCAACGACACCTGCGGTCACAGGGCCGGCGATGAACTGTTGCGGCAACTGGCCGGCGAATTGCGCACCAAGGTGCGCAATTCGGACTGTCTGGCCCGCCTGGGCGGAGACGAGTTCGGTCTGCTGCTGGAAGGCTGCACCGTGCAACAGGCCGAGCATGTCGCCGCGACATTGCTGCAAACCGTCAAGGAGTTTCGCTTCCACTGGCAGGAGCACACCTGCGCTGTGGGCGTCAGCATCGGCCTGGTCGGCATCAATGCCGGTTGCGGCGATCTGGCGAAAATCATGGGCGCTGCGGATTCTTCCTGTTACGCGGCAAAAGACCGGGGGCGTAACTGCATTTACGTGTACCAGCCCGACGACAAGGAAGTTGCGCAACGGCGCGGAGAAATGCAATGGGTAGCGCGCATCACCAGGGCCATCGATGAGGGGCGGCTGCGCCTCTATTACCAGACTATCCAGCCGCTCGCGGGCACACAAGGCGCTCATTATGAAATCCTGTTGCGCATGCTAGACGAGGAAGGCCGGATCGTGCCGCCAGGGACCTTTATCCCGGCCGCCGAGCGCTATGGCCTGATGCCTGCCATCGACCGCTGGGTAATCGAAAACACTTTCGCCACGCTCGGCAGGCTTTACCGCGGCGACGCAAAAAAGCGGCTCCATACCTGCGCCATCAACCTTTCCGGCACTTCCTGGGCGGATGAAAGTCTCGCCGGCTTCATCTGTGGAATGACCGGCCGCCATGGGGTCCCGGCGCGCAGCATTTGCTTTGAGATCACGGAAACCGCAGCGATATCCAATCTCGGCAAAACCATCGCCCTCATCCGTGATCTCAAGGAAGCGGGCTTCCGTTTTTCGCTCGACGATTTTGGCAGCGGGGTCAGTTCCTTCGGCTATCTCAAGCAGCTCCCCGTGGATTACCTGAAGATAGATGGCGGCTTTGTCAGAAACATCATCCACGACAAAATCGACCACGCCATGGTGGCGGCCATCAACCAGATCGGTCACATCATGGGCATTAAAACCATTGCGGAATTCGTCGAAAATGAAGAAATTCTGGAGAGAATCACGGCCATGGGCGTGGACTACGCACAGGGTTATGCCATTGCCAGGCCGCAGCCGCTGGACCACATCAACCTGGCAAGCGCACCGGTGCTCCAGCAGTAGTTTTCAACAGCCTGCAACGCGGCATCAGGGCGCGCGCCAGTGACCGGATTTCCCCCCCTGTTTTTCCAGCAGCCGGAGGCCTTCCATGCGCATGCCCCGGTCCACCGCCTTGCACATATCGTAGATGGTGAGCAGCCCGACGCTGAGCGCAGTGAGCGCTTCCATCTCCACCCCGGTTTTGCCGACGGTTTCGGCCGTCACGCGGCATTCAATCGCTGAATCCGCCTCCTCCGCCAGAAACTCA
The DNA here is from genome assembly GCF_009938015.1 of Sulfuriferula plumbiphila. Classification (NCBI taxonomy): domain Bacteria; kingdom Pseudomonadati; phylum Pseudomonadota; class Betaproteobacteria; order Nitrosomonadales; family Sulfuricellaceae; genus Sulfuriferula; species Sulfuriferula plumbiphila. The sequence continues at coordinate 2,897,069 of NZ_AP021884.1, forward strand.
ACCGCCACGCGGGTGAGTGCGAGCGGATGGCACAGCGGGATCAGGTCAGCAGTACGTTTGGATGCCGCGATCGCGGCGATGCGCGCGACGCCCAGCACATCGCCCTTCCTGGCGCTGCCGTCAAGGATCATTTTCAGCGTGGCGGGCTGCATCACGATGCGCCCGGCGGCCACCGCCACGCGCCGGGTGTCGGATTTATCGGCCACATCCACCATCTGGGCACGGCCACGATCATCAAAATGAGTGAGTTGGTTCATAGTCAGGAACTGGAAAACGGAAGCAGTTATCATAGCATCATGAAATCAGCCTCCCTATTCCTGGCTCTGTGCCTGGCCAGCCAGCAACTGGCGGCCAGCGAATTACCGGATCTCGGCGATGTTTCGCAGGGCGCGTTTTCGCCGCGTGACGAAGCCCGTGTGGGCAATGAAATCATGCGTGACATCTACGCGGAGCCGGCTTATTACGACGACCCTGAACTCACTGATTACCTCAACAACCTCGGCTACCGACTGGTGGCGGCCAGCCCGGAAAACCGCCTCGCGTTTCAGTTTTTTGTGCTGCGCGACCACACCCTGAACGCGTTCGCCCTGCCGGGTGGTTTTATCGGCGTGCATACTGGCCTGATCGAAGCAACACAAAGCGAATCCGAGCTGGCAGGTGTGCTCGGCCATGAAATCGCCCACGTCACGCAGCACCACCTGGCGCGCATGATCGAAAGCCGGAACCAGGGCATACTGCCGTCGCTAGCCGCACTGGCAGTGGCGATACTCGCCGCGCGTTCCAACCCGCAGGCAGCCAGCGCCGCCATTGCCACGGTACAGGCCACGTCCATCCAGAAACAGCTCAATTTTTCCCGCGCTAACGAACGCGAAGCAGACCGCATCGGTATGCAAATCATGCGCGGCGCGGGGTTTGACCCGCGCGCCATGGCGACTTTCTTCGAGCGCCTGCAAAAAAACAGCCGCCTGTATGAAAACAACGCACCGGCCTATCTGCTTACCCACCCGCTCACCTCGGAACGGATTGCCGATATGCAAAACCGTGCGGCCAGCATGCCGGTCAAACAAGTGGCGGACAGCCTGGAGTTCCAACTCTTACGCGCCAAACTGCTGGCAGGCGAAGGGCGTCCCGAAGAAGCCGTCAGACGTTTCACTGAAGCCATCCGCGATACCCGCTACAACAGCCTCGCGGCCGAACGCTACGGGCTGGTCGTGGCGCTGCTGCGCACACGCCAGTTCGACCGCGCCGAACAGGAACTGGACAGGCTCAACCAGTCGGGTGCCAGCAGTCCGATGATCGCCATGCTGGGTGCACGGCTCAGACAGGAGGCGGGTGACCTCAACACTGCACTCGCCCGCTACCAGGCTGGACGCGCGCGTTTTCCGGGTTATCGGCCACTGCTCTACGCAGATGCCAATGCCTTGCTGCAGGCAGGCAAAGCCGATGCCGCACTGGCGCTCGTCACCGATCATCTCGCGCTGTATCCGGACGATTACCGCCTGTACCAGCTGCAGTCACGTGCCTACGCCATGCAGGGCAAAGATTTTTTGCGTCATCATGCCCAGGCTGAAGCCTATGTGCGTCAAGGCAATCTTGATGCCGCCATCGAGCAGTTGAAGCTGGGTCTGAAAAGCCGCGACGGTGACTTCTATCAGATGTCCATTGCCGAAGCGCGCCTGAAAGAACTCGTGGCGCTCAACCAGCCGGCCAAGCCTTAGCCACCCCCCTGAAACATTCATCAGACGCGGGTTTGGTACAAACATACCGAATGCCCTGATTTTGCAAAAAAACGCTGTCCGGGGCTTGGACAAGCAAAAAAATTGCACTATGCTTGCCGCATCCTTAGTTTGGATAGGCAGACCGGAAAGCCGTCGCGGTGAACCGGAAAATCATTCAGTTGCACCCACAAAATTAGACTAGGAGGATGACATGCGTGCAGGCGCATCACTAATCTTGACCGCAAGCATGGTCGGCATGTTCGTTATGGCCAACTACGCGGTGGCGGCAGACACCCCCAAACAAGAAGAAACCGGCAAGTCCATTGCCTTTGACAAAACCAAAGGCAACTGTCTGGCATGTCATGCCATGCCTACCGTGCCGGATGCAGTAGCCGCCGGCACCATTGGACCGCCGCTGATCGCCATGAGCGCGCGCTACCCGGACAAGGCCAAGCTGCGCGCCCAGATATGGGATGCCACTGTGGCCAACCCCCAATCAGTGATGATTCCGTTCGGCAAACACAAGGTGTTGACCGAACAGGAAATTGATAAAGTAACCGATTTCGTATACGGCCTGTAATCCAGGCTCAAATATCACCAAGGAGAAATGAATGAATGCATTGCGTAGAAACATCCTGAAAAGCGCTGGCGCGACCGGCATAGTTGCCATGGCGGCTGCCGCCGGGCTGCTCAAGTCCGGTAACGTTCTGGCTGCCTGGAACAGCAGCGCGTTTGCCGCAAAGACCGTGCCCGAAGCAATCAAGGATCTGGGTTTGTCCACACCCGCAGACAGCAAGGCCATCAGCATCAAGGCCCCGGACATCGCCGAGAACGGCGCGGTGGTTCCTGTCGAAGTGACCAGCAGTATCGCCGGTACCACGGGCATCGCCATCTTCGCCGAGAAAAATGCTACGCCCCTGATTACCGATTTCAAACTGTCCAACGGTGCCGAGGGGTTTATTTCCACCCGTATCAAGATGGGACAGACGGCCATGGTGCGTGCCGTGGTGACTGCGGGTGGCAAGACGTATACCGCCGCCAAGGAAGTGAAGGTAACGATCGGTGGTTGCGGCGGTTAACTGACGCGCATCCTGTCCGGCATCTGTGTCTCAATATCTAGCTTAGAGGAATTCAAAATGGCAGAACCAATGAAAATGCGCGCATCCGTCAGTGGCGATGTGGCCGATATTAAAGTGTTGATGAATCATCCGATGGAAACCGGGCTGCGCAAGGACGCCAAGACCGGCCAGTTGATCCCGGCGCATTTCATTAATGAAGTGCACGCCACGGTTAATGGCAAGCCCGTGCTCGACGCCCAGTGGGGCGGCGGCGTATCGAAAAACCCGTACCTGGGATTCAAGGTCAAGGGTGCCAAAGCCGGCGACAAGGTGGAGGTCAGCTGGAAGGATAACAAGGGTGAATCCAATAAAGTGGATGGCGTGGTCGCCTGAGTCTCAACCAGGCTGAACCAGCTGCCAGGGCAAACGCCCTGGCGCCACTCAAACAAACACCAAACGGAGGACGGCATGAAAACGACGTTTCGCGAGCCACAGGCGCAGTCGCCCAAGGCACACGGCAAAAAAATCCTGCTGGCTCTGGCCGGGGCTGGACTCCTGCTTGGCGCACTGAATGCAAGCGCCACGCCGGAACAGGACCGCCAGAGTCTGCTCAAGTTTTACAGCAGCAAATACCCGGACATCAAAGTCGCAAACTATATTTATGGTGCGCTGGCATTCGACCCGGATGCCATGGAACAGTACAACAGCATCATGGATTTTCCACCCTTCGGCTCGGTGATCGAGCATGGCAAGAAGATGTGGGAAACGCCGTTCAAGAACGGCAAGAAATACGCCGACTGCTTTCCCAATGGCGGCAAAAACGTAGCCGGCAACTATCCCTACTTCGATGACAAGGCTGGCAAGGTGGTCACCTTCGAGATGGCCATCAATGCCTGCCGCACCGCAAATGGCGAAGAAGCATTCAAATATAACGACATGCAGACCATGGGCACATTGACTGCCTACGCCCGCACGCTGTCGGACGGGATGCCGATGAACATCAAGGTGCAGGGCGCTGCCGCCACTGCCGCCTATGAGGCCGGCAAGAGCCAGTTCTACAGCCGCCGCGGCCAGCTCAACTTCTCTTGCGCCTCTTGCCACGTGGCCAACGCCGGCAACCACCTGCGCTCCGAATTACTCTCCCCCGCCGTGGGGCAAGCTACGCACTGGCCAGTGTTCCGCGGCGGTGAGCAGTTGGTGACACTGCAGGAACGTTACGTCGGTTGCAACAAGCAAGTTCGTGCGGTGCCATTTGCGCCGGGCAGCGAGGAATACAACAATCTGGAATACTTCCATTCCTACATCAGCAACGGCTTGCCGCTGAAGGCTTCGGTATTCCGCAAATAAACCACTGATACATCATCACCAAGCGAAGCCCGGCCGGCGCCTGCTTCGCTTTTTTTATGCCCGGAAAAACATTCATCAGCGCCTGCTTGGATGATTATTACCATTTACTTCATCCGCCAGCACACTAGAATAGGCGCACCCCTGAACCAGCCGCAACAATGCATTGAGGAACTCACGAGATGATGAATCGCCGCGAATTTTTACAGATACTTGCCGTCGCCGCCGCCTCCGGCATGGCGATTGACAACAAACAGGCACTGGCCGGAAACGCGCCTTCCGGCTTTTACGACCTGCCCAAATTCGGTAACGTATCGCTGCTGCACATGACCGATTGCCATGCGCAATTGCTGCCGATTTACTTCCGTGAGCCGGACGTCAATATTGGCGTGGGCGCTGCCATCGGCCAGCCGCCGCATCTGGTGGGTGAATACCTGCTTAAATATTACGGCATCCGTCCCGGTACGCGCGAGGCCTATGCTTTTACCTATCTCGATTTCGCTGCCGCCGCCCGCACCTACGGCAAGGTAGGGGGGTTCGCCTATCTGAAAACCCTGGTGGACAAAGTGCGCGCTTCGCGTCCCGGCTCGCTGCTGCTGGATGGCGGCGATACCTGGCAGGGCTCCGCCACCTCGCTGTGGACTAACGGCCAGGATATGGTGGATGCAGCCAAACTACTCGGCGTCAACGTGATGACCGGCCACTGGGAATTCACTTATGGCGCCGAGCGCGTCAAACATGTTGTCGATAACGATTTCAAGGGGCACATTGATTTCGTTGCCCAGAATATCAAAACCAACGACTTCGGCGACCCGGTGTTCAAGCCTTATGTGATCAAAACCATGAACGGCGTACAGGTGGCCATCATCGGCCAGGCCTTCCCGTATACCCCGATCGCCAACCCGCGCTATATGGTGCCGGACTGGAGCTTCGGCATCAATGACGACAACATGCAGAAAGTCGTCAACGAGGCACGCGCCAAAGGCGCGCAGGTTGTCGTGGTGTTGTCGCACAACGGCATGGACGTGGATCTGAAAATGGCCACGCGTGTCACTGGCATTGACGCCATTTTCGGCGGCCACACGCATGATGGCGTGCCACAACCGACGCAAGTCAAAAATGCCAAGGGTACCACGCTGGTCACCAACGCCGGTTCCAACGGCAAGTTCCTCGGCGTGATGGACTTTGACGTGAAAAACGGCAAGATTGCTGCTTGGAAATACCGCCTGCTGCCGGTATTCTCCAACCTGCTCGAACCGGATGCCAAAATGGCCAAGCTCATCGAGGACGTGCGTGCCCCCTATGCATCCAAGCTCAATGAAAAGCTTGCCGTCACGGAAGAACTGCTCTACCGCAGGGGCAATTTCAACGGCACCTTCGACCAGCTCATCCTGGATGCGCTGATGGCGGTCAAAGGCGCGGATGCGGCGTTCTCGCCCGGCTTCCGCTGGGGTACCACATTGCTGTCGGGAGATGTCATCACCATGGATCACCTGATGGACCAGACCGCCATCACCTACCCGTCCACAACGCTCACCGAGATGACCGGCGCAACCATCAAGAGCATCATGGAGGACGTGTGCGACAACCTGTTCAACGCCGACCCATACTACCAGCAGGGCGGAGATATGGTGCGCGTGGGCGGCATCCAGTATGCCGTTGCGCCCAACAACAAGATCGGCAACCGCATCAGCAACATGACCCTGAAAGGCAAGCCGGTCATGGCCAGCAAAAAATACAAGGTGGCAGGCTGGGCGCCGGTGGGCGAAGGCGTATCCGGCACCCCGATCTGGGATGTGGTCGCTGAATATTTGCGTGACATCAAGGTGGTCAAGCCACGCAAGCTGAATGAGCCGAAAATTGTCGGCATCGGCAAAAATCCCGGCATTGCTCCCGGCATCGCCTGAGTTTTCGCGTTCCAAAAAGGGCCGCCGTGTGCGGCCTTTTTTGTTTTCAACCGCTTACACGTGAATTTATGCCGCATCCGGGCTAAAATGTGCCGATCCAACTGATCCTGCGTCTCTCCACGAAAAATAGCCCATGAAAAGTAGCGAAATCCGTCAGCGCTTCCTCGATTTTTTTGCCCGCCACGGGCACACCCCGGTCGCTTCCAGCCCGCTGGTGCCGGGCAACGACCCCACCCTGCTGTTCACCAACGCGGGCATGGTGCAATTCAAGGACGTATTCCTCGGCCGCGAAACCCGGCCCTACGCGCGGGCGGTCAGCTCACAGCGCTGCGTGCGCGCGGGCGGCAAGCATAACGACCTGGAAAACGTCGGCTACACTGCGCGCCACCACACCTTCTTCGAGATGCTGGGCAACTTCAGCTTCGGCGATTATTTCAAACGCAACGCCATCCAGTTCGCCTGGGAATTCCTTACCCAGGAGCTGGGCATAGCCAAAGACAAATTATGGATAACCGTCTACCACACCGACGACGAAGCGCACACCATCTGGACAGCAGAAATGGGCGTGCCGGATGAGCGTGTCATTCGCATTGGCGACAAGCCAGGCGGGGGCTCGGACAACTTCTGGCAGATGGGCGACACCGGTCCGTGCGGGCCGTGTACCGAGATTTTCTACGACCACGGTGCCGAAGTCGCAGGTGGGCCGCCCGGCTCGGCGGATGAAGACGGCGACCGCTACATCGAAATCTGGAACCTGGTATTCATGCAATTCAACCGCGACGAGGCGGGTAACTTGCAGCCATTACCCAGGCCTTCTGTGGATACGGGCATGGGGCTGGAGCGTATTTCGGCGGTGATGCAGCACGTCCACAGCAATTATGAAATTGATTTGTTCCAGGCATTGATTCACGCTGCGGCGCGCGTTACCGGCAGCGCAGATTTAACCGACAATTCGCTCAAGGTCATCGCCGATCACATTCGCGCCTGCGCCTTCCTCATCACCGACGGCATCATCCCCGGCAACGAGGGGCGCGGCTATGTGCTGCGCCGCATCATCCGCCGCGCCATTCGCCACGGCTACCAGCTGGGCCAGAAACAACCCTTCTTTCACCTGCTGGTGGCCGACTTGGCCATGGCGATGGGCGCAGCCTACCCGGAGCTGGTCGCCGCCCAGGCACGCGTGACCGCCGTGCTCAAACAGGAAGAAGAGCGCTTTGCCGAAACCCTGGAACACGGCATGGACATCCTCGAACAGGCACTGCAGTCGGGCGCCAACGTACTCGACGGCGCCACCGCGTTCAAGCTTTACGATACCTACGGCTTCCCGCTGGATTTGACCGCCGATGTGGGACGCGAGCGCGGCTTCACGGTAGACATGGCCGGTTTTGAAGCCGCCATGGAAGCGCAGCGCAAGCGCGCGCGCGCCGCCAGCAAATTCACCATGCAGGCCGGCATGCGCTTCGACGGTCCGCCCACAGAATTCCGTGGCTACGACACGCTGAGCCTGGATAGCCGCATTCTCGCCCTGTACCAGGACGGCAGCCCGGTGCACAGCATCGCCGCCGGCGAAGCCGCCGTCATCGTGCTCGACCGCACCCCGTTCTACGCCGAATCCGGCGGCCAGGTGGGCGACAGCGGCGAGTTGCACGGCAGCGGCAGCGTGTTCGTGGTGGACGACACCCAGAAAATCCAGCCCGACGTGTTCGGCCACACCGGCCTGCTCCAATCCGGCAGCCTCAAACTGGGCGATACCGTCAGCGCGCAAGTGGATGCTGACGCCCGCAGCCGTGCCGCCTGCAACCACTCCGCCACGCACCTTCTGCATGCTGCGTTGCGCCAGGTTCTGGGCACTCACGTCACGCAAAAAGGCTCGCTGGTGGATGCAGCCAGGACACGCTTTGACTTCGCCCACAGCGAGGCCGTCAGCGCAGCCCAGCTACAGCAGATCGAAGACCTGGTGAACCGCGAAATCCGCCGCAATGTAATCGTCGAAGCCCGATTGATGAACTACGATGCAGCCATCGCCCACGGCGCCATGGCATTGTTCGGCGAAAAATACGGCGACCAGGTACGCGTCATCGGCATGGGTGAATTTTCCACCGAGCTGTGTGGCGGCACGCACGTCAGCCGCAGCGGCGATATCGGCCTGTTCAAGATCATATCCGAATCCGGCGTGGCCGCAGGCATCCGCCGCATCGAAGCCGTCACCGGGCCGGCGGCACTGGCCATGATACAGGCGCAGCAGCGGCAAATCCTGGAAGCTGCCGCCCTGCTCAAAGCGCCACCGCAGGAGTTGCAGCAAAAAATCGCGCAGATTGTAGACAACGTCAAAAATCTGGAAAAAGAACTGGATCGTCTCAAATCCAGACTGGCTGCAGCGCAAGGTGATGACCTCGTCAGCCAGGCTACCGCGGTGGGCAACGCGAAAGTGCTTGCCGCGATGCTGGAAGGCGCAGACGTCAAAACGCTGCGCGAAACCGTGGACAAGCTCAAGGACAGGCTCAAATCATGCGCAGTGGTATTGGGCAGTTGCAGTGACGGGCGGGTAACCCTGGTTGCCGGCGTAAGCGCCGACCTGACCAGCAAAGTGAAGGCAGGCGAATTAGCCAACTTTGTTGCCAGCCAGGTAGGCGGAAAGGGTGGCGGGCGCCCGGACATGGCTCAGGCCGGCGGCACCGAGCCCGCGCAATTGCCCGCTGCCTTGCAATCCGTTGCGGGCTGGGTGGCGCAGCGCCTGGAATAAACGGGCATAACCCCCGCATACCAGCCGGCTTTTCGACCTATTGGTCAGCAGCCGGACAGGCACCTGCCGCGGCCCTTGGGATTCTGTGCGCGGGCAGCGCGCCCGGCACCGCAGGAGAATGGCACATATTTTGCTATAAACGAATGGCAAATAGCACCCCAACAGGAACTTAGCCGGAGCAAATGGTCATGTTCAACATTCTGTCCATGCTGCGCAAAGACAGCGCCGAGCCGGATCCGCTGGGTAGCCTGAAAACGATCGCGCGCTGGATAAATGACCTGCCTGCAGGGAATGTCTTTAAAGCGCATGAACAGGTATTGCACAAGCTCGGTGAATTCAACGCCCAAAACGCCCAATACAGCAAGGAGCGCCTGGATGTGCTGTTGCTGGTAGATGAACATGCGCGCCCACTGCAAGCTTCGCTGAGCCAGCAATATCTGCGCAACCCGCGCATGTCGCGCGTCATGGAAAGCCGCCTGTGGCATGCCGTTTACAAGTTTTACCGGGAAGTAGCGCACGCCTATCATGGCTTCATCATGAGCTACGTTGCCAACCCGGCGGATAACCCGCTGCGGGCCTCCATGCCGCAGATCACCCTGCGCACCGTGCACAATTTCGGGAATGCCTTCAAATGGCACTATTTCCGCTACGAGAAACCGGAACACAAGCTCTGGCTGAGACTGCACAACCTGTATCGCGTGGCCGAATTCGAAGGTTTCAGTAAAACCGAGCTCACCCTGTATCCACAGAACGGCAGAACCACACGCTGCATGGATCAATACAACCGCGCCCTGTTGCTGGGTCAACTTGACGCCAGCACGCTGCATCCGAAACAAATCGAAATGGCGGATCGATGGCTCTGCGAGTGGTCACATCTGATCGGACACGCGTCGCAATTCAACCCCGATTCCCATACGCTGTATGTGGCGTTGTCGGAGGGCGTGGGTGCACGCCGCATCCGCAACACGGAATTTTCAGCGTCCTGCCGTTTCCTGACGACCGCCAGGCTGCATGAAAAAATACAGCTGACCCGCAGCGCACTGCAGAATGGGGAGTCACCCGCACTATTGGGCCTGGGTGAAGATTGCCGCCTGCCGGACTGCCTTGAAATACTCGACTACGCGGAACGCCAATGGGGCCCTCTCGACAAGCGCGAGCAGCGCAAAAGCCCGCGTACCCCGGCCAAGGAAATCATTGACGTGGTACATGGCTTCAACGAAATTTGCGCACTGGTGAAACAGGGCGGCAACGGCGCCGACATACTCCACGAAATGGACGCGGAACTCAAGTATGACGAGATGATTGACTTGAAGCTGTATGGTTTCGTGACCGAATCCACGCGCGCGCGCATGCGCAGCCGCCACGCCACACCTGTACCCGGCGAGAAAATTCCGCCGCATGAGCGCTGGGTGATGGAGGACATAAGCGAGCATGGCCTGGGCGCCTGCGTACCGGCTGATTCCAACGACTGGGTGCGGCTGGGCAGTATGGCAGCCACCTTTGGAAAATATCCTGTCTGGTCATGCTGCGATTCCAACGACTGGGTGCGGCTGGGCAATATGGTGGCCCTCAAGGTCGAACGCGACGCTTCCTGGAAAATCGGCGTGATGCGGCGCTTGTTGCATGGCGGTGACGGCTTGCTCCAGGTCGGTATCGAAGTGCTCAGCCACAAGCCGCAGATGCTGCTGCTACGCCCTCAATCAGTCAACGCATTACAGGGTTATGCCGTGGGCGGCGTGGAGACGACTGACGCAACGCCACCGGTGCCGGTAATTTTTACCACGTTGCCCGCCAGCGGCCCGGGCGAATTGCTTCTGGAAGCTGCGCAATACGCTTCTGGCCGCAGCTTCCAGGCAAGCTTCGGCGCGCAGAAGGGTACGATTCGTCTGCGCGACGTGATCGAAAAAGGCGATGGCTGGATGCGCGTGGCAGCGGATGTTGCCGTGGCTGAACCCGGCGCCTAGACATGCAACTGCAATACCCGGATCAGCCACCCGCGGATAGCGTCGATTTCTTCCTCGCACACACTGTGCGCCATCGGATATATCTGCCATTCCACGTCAAAGCCGCAAGCCACCAGCTTTTGCCGGCTGCGTTCGGCAAGTTGTAACGGCACCACCCTATCCTGCACCCCGTGCGCCATGAATACCGGGATGGTATGGGTGCCAGCAGCACACCACTCATTAAAGCCTGCCATCAGCGGCAGATAAGCGGACAACACCATGATCCCCCCCAGCACCCGTCCCGGCGCAAGCCCCGCATACAGCGCCAGCGCGCCGCCCTGGGAAAATCCGGCGACGATAATCCGCGCTGATGCAACGCCGCGTGCCAGCTCGTGCGCGACCAGGTCTTCGACCACCCGACTGGATTGGGCCAGTCCTGCTGCATCCTCGTCCGCATCCAGCCCGGTGCTGCGGATGTCATACCAGGCCGGCATCACATGGCCACCATTGATGGTCACCGGGCGCGTGGGCGCATGGGGCAATATGAAACGCACCCCGGGCAGATCCAGCGCCTGCACCACCGGCGCGAAGTCATGTCCGTCCGCGCCCAGCCCATGCAGCCAAATCACGCTGGCCTGGACAGCCTGGCTGCCGGCAACGAATTCCAGTGGCGCGAAAGCGGTCATGATGCAATTGCCTCCGACTGCGCCAGCCCGTCAAAATCCGCCAATACATAATCCTCGGTGGCCTTGAGCGGCGCACGCAGGCGGATCAAGTGACGCCGGCCTTTGCACAATAGCTGCCACTGGCCGTCCTGCCAACTGATTCTGGCGGGTATCAACACACAGCGACGCTGCCCGAATGCGCCTGCCATGGACAAATACAGCGCGTCCACCACCTGCCCGGCCAAATTTACATTGACGCTTTCCAGCTTGACCGGCACCGCATTTGCCGCCAGGCGGCGAATGCCGATCTCGGTCCAGCCCGACTCATGCCGGCGGATGCGGCACACCACGCCCACCAGAAAATGACGTCCAGAGTTAATCCCGATCAGGCTGTTGATCGCCACCGGCACGCCATCCGACGTATTCAGCGCCAGGCCCAGGCCCTCCGCACTCTCGTCGCGTACCCGGCAACGTCGCCAATACGGCAAGTCGTGCGCCCGCCGTGACGGGTGGTGATCAATCCGGGTATGGATTTCGTTGAACCCGAGAAACAGCTCGGTCTGCTTGCCGATCATCTGGCGCGGATGATGGCGCAGGGGCGGGATACCTGACCAGTCATTCACTACCCTGCGCCACAGCGCCTGGCGCCAGCCAGCATGCGCGCCCGCATCCGCTTCATCATGTTCGGCATGCAGGGCGGCCAGCATCAGTCCGGGACCCCAATAGCGATAGCTGCCGGGCTCGTTCAGCATCGCCAGCGGCCTGGGCGGACTGGCGCCTTTCAGGTTGACACCGTAACGGTGTTTTCCGGATAGCAGCATGGGTTCCAGCAAGACGCTCTTGCTCCAGCGCACTATCCACTCATCCACCTGTTCGATCTCGCACGGCAGTAGCGTATCCGGGCGCAGGCTGTGCAGCATCTGCGGGCGCAGATACAGTGTTTCGCAGCAGCTATCAGCACGCTCCATGCCCGGCAACGGCAACGGCACGCGGGCAAACTCGTGCTTTTCGGCGACTGCGTAGAGTCTGTGCAAGCGCGCCCAGAAACAGGACGGGATAAGCTGGTAGCGCAACCACCGCCATTTCATCTGCATGGCATGGTGGTAAAGCGCGCGCTGGATGAGCAAGGGCAACAAGGCACCCAGTCTGGATTCAGGATGGCCCAGCAGGTAAGTCACGCACTGCAGATGAATTGCGCTCATCTCTTCCCAGTAGCCGCTGATGGCCGCCAGGAAGCGCCCGCTCACACTGGAAACGAACGGCGGCAACGCCAGGTAATGCTGCGTCAACCGCGTCATGAATGGCGCAGAGAAATTGTCCTGACGGTGCAGGCTGTCAATGCTGTGACGCTGCCAGTCCAGGTTCTTTTTGCGTGCCGATAGCAGCGTCTCGATCAGTTGTTCGATGGACTCACAGATTTCATGCGCGCTATAACTTGCCGGGTCATCCCTGACCGGCACAGCCAGCGCTTCTCCCGCAGCGGGAAGCAGCTTGCCAACCAACGGGATGCGGCGCATGTCCACAGGAGCTAACTATTAAAGATTAAAACGCCGCGACAGTTCCAGCACGCGCAGGCCAGCGCTGCTATCCTGTTTGCCCGCCTGCTTGATGGCTTCGGCAAACCCCGCAAAAAATGCCGGCAACGCCTTCACCACCAGCGCCTTGCGGAGCCGGCCCACGCCCTGGACAGGCCATTCTGCGCGGCAGTTTGCCGCGGGGGCGGCCACGCATATTTTCATGCTCCAGGCTGGCTGGTGAATCTTCCACTCGTGCCGGCGCACCACCATCTGATGTGCCAGCGGTGTTTCCACACCCACATAAGGCCCCCGGTATTCCACTTGCACTGCCGCACACAGCCCTGCCAGCGCATGATCGAGATGGGTGAGCGCATCATCCAGTGCGGGGTTAATTGCAACGCTCTGCAGTCGGCTTTGTTCCACCAGTAACGCGATAAAATCTTTCATAATGCCTTGCCAGGATTAATAGAGCCCATGCGCGCGCAAATACGCGCAAACTGGCGTAAATACTACCACACCACACGCAGGGCAGTCCGCGCACGGAGCGCTACCCGCACGGCTGGCAATCTGGCACAATCAGGACAGAATGCCAATAATGCAAAAGAGGGGACCAACGTGAGCTTACAAGGCATTAGCGCCAAACCCAGTCTGTTGATCGTGGATGACGACCCGCTCATCACCGATACGCTCAATTTCGTGTTGTCCAGGGATTTTGAAGTATTCGTGGCGGATTCGCGCAGCCAGGTCAAAAGCCTGCTGACCCAACTCGACACACCGCCGCAGCTCGCCCTGGTGGATCTCGGCCTGCCGCCGCTGCCGCACAAGCCGGACGAAGGCTTCCATCTCATCAGCGAGCTGCTCGGCTACTCGCCCGGCATCAAGATATTGGTGCTGTCCGGACAGAATGACGAAACCAACGCCCGCCACGCACGCGCCCTGGGGGCGATTGATTTCGTCGGCAAACCGTGTGAGCCGGCGCAGATCAAATCACTGCTGTTCAACGCGTTGCTGATCCAGGATGTGGAGCGCAGCGCGGAAACCGAGGCCCCGGCTGCGGAAAACCTCATCGTCGGTACCAGTTTCAACCTCGACCGCCTGCGCCAGCAGATCACCCAATACGCCAACGCGCCATTCCCGGTACTGATAGAGGGCGAATCCGGCAGCGGCAAGGAACTGGTCGCCGCCAGCCTGCACAAGCTCTCCGGCCGTACCAAAAAGCCCTACCTGGCGCTCAACTGTGCAGCGATCTCGCCCACCCTGGTCGAGCCCACCCTGTTCGGCTACTGCAAGGGCGCATTCACCGGTGCCACCAGCAACCGCGCCGGTTATTTCGAGGACGCCTGCGACGGCACGCTGTTCCTCGACGAAATCGGCGAGCTGCCGCTGGAGCTGCAGGCCAAGCTGCTGCGCGTGCTGGAAAATGGCGAATTCCAGCGCGTCGGCGAAACCCAGTCGCGCTTTTCCAATGCGCGCGTGGTGACCGCCACCAACCGCGACCTGCGCCAGGAAATCAAGGCCGGGCGCTTCCGTGCCGACCTCTATCACCGCCTCTCGGTGTTTGGCATCGCGGTGCCGCCATTGCGCGAACTGGGCGAGGACAAGGTACGTCTGCTCGAACACTTCCGCGAATTCTACGCACGCGAGGCACGCGTCAAACCATTCGCGCTGGATAACCGCGCCCGCCAGATGTGGGAGGATTACCACTTCCCCGGCAACGTGCGCGAGCTGCGCAACATCGTCATTCGTCTCACCACCAAGTGTGCCGGGCAAAATGTGACTGCGGAACAACTGGAAACCGAACTGGATACCGACACTGCCTTCCCGTCGGAAATTCCGCTGCCGAATGACGGCAAGGCACTCTACGATACCGCGCGCAGGCACCTGCAGACCCTGGCCAATTTCAGTCTCGACCAGACCATGAAACAGTGGGAAAAAAGCTACGTCGAGGCCGCGCTCAACCTCACCCACGGCAACCTCTCGCAGGCGGCAAAAATCCTCGGCATCAACCGCACCACGCTGTACAGCCGGATGCAGACGTATACTAACGAAGCGTGAAATCGCCGATTCAAAACCGCCACGGAGGGAACGGAGAGCACGGAGAACGGTAGGGATGCATAATGTCGTGGTTTTCTCTGCGCTCTCTGTGTCCTCCGTGGCTAAAGTTTTCAAGGACAGCCCGCCCCCATGTACCACGAATTCTTTGGCCTGAAAGAAGCCCCGTTCCGCATCACGCCGGACACGGGGTTTTTCTTTTCCGGCGGGGAACGCGGCGCGATTCTGCAGGGACTGGCATATGCCATCCGCCAGGGTGAAGGCATCATCAAGGTCACCGGCGAGGTGGGCAGCGGCAAGACCATGCTGTGCTGGATGCTGGAGCAGCATTTACCCGACCACATCGAAACCGTTTACCTCGCCAACCCCAATGTCAAACCGGAGGACGTGCTGCCGTCCATCCTCGCCGAACTGGAACTGGTACGCCCGGCAGACGCCAGCCGCGCCGGACACCTGCGCACGCTTAACGACTACCTGCTGGCGCGTCACGATGCGGGCAAGCAGGTCGTCATGTTTGTCGAAGAAGCGCAGGGCATGACGCTGGACACGCTGGAAGAAATTCGCCTGCTGTCCAATCTGGAAACAGAACGCGAAAAGCTGCTGCAGATTGTCCTGTTCGGTCAGCCCGAGCTCGACGCAAAACTCGCCGACCCGCGCATCCGCCAGTTGCGCGAGCGCATTACCACGGCAATTACCCTGGCGCCGCTCACGCCCGACGCTATCCGCGCTTACCTGGCGTTCCGCCTCACCACCGCAGGCTATCGCGGACCCGACCTGTTTGACCGGCGCGCGGTGCGCAGCATCGCCCGTGCATCGCGCGGCCTGACCCGGCGCGTCAATATCCTGGCCGACAAAAGCCTGCTTGCCGCCTACACCGACAACACCCGCACTATCCAGCCACGCCACATCCGCATCGCCCTGCGCGACAGCGCGTTCAACGATGACGCGAACAAACCGCAACGCTGGCTGTTACCTGTCATCGCCATGGGCGTGATGGTCGCCGTGCTGGCCAGTTTTTACTGGCGGTCGAAACCCGCTGCTGCGCCCTCGCGGCAGACCCAAACCAGGCCAGCGGCTGGTCTGCCAGGCCGTGCGAGCGCCGCAGCACCAGACCCCGTTGCGCCGCTATCCGCCGATCCATTCCAGCAGCGCCTCGCCGCCACCCGCACCTGGCTGATGCAGCAACCGGCGGATACCCGCACCATCCAGCTTTCCCTGCTCAACAGTCCGAGCGAATTCGCGGCTTATCTCAGAGGCGAAGGTGGGGGTTTGGCGCCGGATCAGTTGCGGATTTTCCGCACTCAGGCTCAAGGCCATCCCAGTTGGACCGTTATTTATGGAAGCTACCCTACTCGACAAACTGCCAACCGGGCGTTATTGGCCCTGCCGGAAGCTGTGCGCAAGCGTCATCCCTACCTGAGAACAGTCGGTGGGATACGCAATGAAACCCGTCAAATTCAACAAGTTGGCGAACAGTCGTGATACCATTTCTGGAAAGAGCCGGATGAGAGGGATACCAGTGCAGGAAGGTCCGCGCAAGACAACGAATACCGTGGGACGGATGTGGCTGCCAATGCTTGCCGTCCCCCTGCTGGCGGGTTGCGTGCCCGCTGCCATGATCCAGCCGTCGCAAGGGCACATCCAGCAATCGTCACAGCCCGCCACCAGGCTTGCCGACATCCCGCCGCTGGTCAAGACCATCCCCTACCTGCCGTCGCCCAGGGCCGAGACCCAGGTGCCCACTTACACCATCGTGGTGGACAACGTACCGGTGAAAGACCTGCTGTTTTCACTGGCGCGCGATACTAAAAAAAATATCGATATCGGCACCGGCATCACCGGCAACGTCACGCTTAACGCCGTTAACGAACCGCTGCCTGCCATCCTCGAACGCATTGCGCGGCAGGCCAGCATCCGCTACCGGATGGAGGGCGACACCCTGTCCATCATGCCGGATACGCCGTATCTGAAAACCTACAAGGTCAACTACGTCAACCTGTCGCGCAACACCAGCTCCAGCATCGGCGTGGCCGCGCAGATTGCCAGCACCGGCAGCGGCGCCGTCGGTGCGGCGGCGAGCGGCAGCGCTCAGGGCGGCAACAGTTCATCCACTACCGTGGACAGCCAATCCAACAACAATTTCTGGGAGGTGCTGACGGAAAACGTGCGCGCCATCCTGACTTCCACCCGCGCCTCTACCCAGCGTGCCGAGGACAAATCCGCCCGCCTCGATGCGGAGCGCAATGCCCGCGCCGACCGGCTGGAGCAGGCGCAAGCCGTGGCGCGGGCCGGTGCAGCCGCACCCACCCTGTATAGGGAAGCTTTCGGCAATACCTCCTCATCGCTGTTGCAGGACAGCAAAAACGAAGTGATCGTCAACCCGGTCGCCGGTACCGTCAGCGTACTGGGCAATGAGCGCCAGCAACAAGTGGTGCAGCAATATCTGGACGGAGTAAGCCAGTCCTCACAGCGCCAGGTGCTGATCGAAGCCACCATCGTCGAGGTCAGCCTCAAGGATCAATACCGCGCGGGTATCGACTGGTCTCGATTGGCAAACGGTAGCAAGGGGATTTTTTTCAATACCATGCCGGCTGCCACCACCAATCTGGCGAATTCCCTGTTGCCGTTTTTCAACATCGGTTACAGGGATCGAAACCTGACCGCCACCCTCAACCTGCTGGAGTCTTTCGGCAATCTGCGGGTGCTATCCAGCCCCAAGCTGATGGCGCTTAACAACCAGACTGCACTGCTCAAGGTAGTGGATAACCTGGTCTATTTCACCGTGCAAGCCCAGCAAGGCACCCTGTCCTCGACCGGCACGCCGCTGCAGCCAACCACCTTCACCACCACGGCCAAAACGGTACCGGTGGGTCTGGTGATGAGCCTGACACCGCAGATTTCCGAAAGCGGCATGGTCACGCTGGATGTGCGCCCCACCATCTCGCGCAAGATCGGCGATGTGAGCGACCCCAATCCCGGACTGCCTGTTAGTACACCAAACAAAATCCCGGTGATCCAGGTACGCGAAATGGAATCGGTATTGCAGGTCGGCAGCGGCCAGACCGTGATCCTCGGTGGGCTGATGCAGGATGACAGTGATCGTGCCCGCGACGGTATCCCGGTGCTGTCGCGACCGCAAGGTTTCGGCGCAATCTTCGGCCAGCACGAACACAATGTGCAGAAAACCGAGCTGGTGATTTTCCTGCGCCCGACGGTCATTACCAACCCCTCGCTGGACAGCGATGAACTCAAGTTCTATAAACGCTACCTGCCGCGCGCCAATGCTGCCCCTGAACAATGGCATAACGGCGCAGACGCCGCCGGAGATCCACAGTGAGCCTGCTGCTCAAGGCATTGAAACAGGCCGGCGACAAGTCCGCCGCCGGCGCGCGCAATCCGTCCGCCACGCTGGCCGATTCGCTGTCGCTCGAACCGATCAGCGGTTCCGCACCTGACGGCACAGCCTATACCAGCTGGGATGGCGCAGCGCCATTCAAGCGCAGCACAGCACGCGCTGCCTGGTACACGCCTTGGCTCTCTGGCCAGCGTTGGCTGGTGCCGGCAGTGGCAGTAGTGGCTGCCTTGTTCATGTTGATTTACGGCGTATTCGTGTACTGGCAAACCCGTACGCCGGCAGCGCTGGTGGTTACCCCCACCCCGCACAGCGCTGCGCCCGCAGCCGCTCCCCCTGCGGCCGCGCCCGCCCAACTCGCTGCCGTCCCCAGCCAAGAATCCGGCCCCCCCTTGCCTGAAATCAACAGCGCCGTGCCGGATGCGCCTGCCGCCCTCCCGCCCCCCCCGGTTCAAGCCGACCCGACACCGCAGTGGGGTAGTGGCGAGTTGATACGCGAAGCGCCGCCGCCCAGGCGTGCGCGCACTCAGCCGGGCAGGCGCGAAACACGCAGCGCGCTCCCGTTTTCCATGCAGACCGCCACAACGCACATCAACCCGCAACTGGAGGCCGCCTATCAGGCATACCAGGCCGGGCACACGCGCGAGGCGCGCAACCTGTATCTGCAAATACCTGACGGCGAGCGCAATGTGGATGTGCAGCTCGGCCTGGCCGCCATCGCCCTGCGCGACAACGACACCCCTGCGGCGGCCCGGCATTACCAGCGCGTGCTGGAGCTTGACCCGCGCAACAGCACCGCCAACAGCGCCTTGATCGGCATGATGGGCGACGCCGATCCGAACGCTTCCGAGACGCGCCTGAAATCACTGATCGCCAGTCAACCTTCATCCCAGCTGTATTTTGCGCTGGGCAATCTGTATGCCGGACAGAACCGCTGGCCGGATGCCGAGCAGGCATACTTCGAGGCGTATCAAAAGAACGCCGCCAATGCCGATTACGCCTACAACCTGGCGGTGAGCCTGGAACACATCAGCCAGAGCAGGGCCGCGCTCAATTACTATCAGAAAGCGCGCGATCTGATGCAACCGGGCAACGTGCAGTTTGACCCGCTACGCCTGGAAGCGCGTATCGACCAACTCAAAGCGCGGCAGGAATAAGCTTGGTGGAAGCACGTAAAACCCTGCGTCTGGGTGAAATGCTGGTACAGCAGGGGCTGATTACCCTGGACCAGCTGCGCATCGCGCTCAAGGAACAGCAACACACCAACCTCCCGCTCGGACGCCTGCTGGTCAAACTCGGTTTCATCACCGAAGCCGTGATCCGCGACCAGCTCGCCCACACCATCGGCCAGACCAGCCTGGATCTCGCCAACGTGGTGGCCGACCCGGAAGCGCTCAAGCTGATATCGGAAGATTTCGCGCGCCGCCATCACCTGCTGCCCATAGCCTTTGATGCGCAGCGCCAGGTGCTGGTGGTCGCCATTACCGACATGTTCAACGTGGTGGCGCTGGATCACCTGCGGGCGCTGCTGGGCGCGGGTGTCGAGGTGGACACGGTACTGTCGGGCGAAGCGCAGCTGCTGGAGGCGATCGATAACTTCTACGGTTTCGAGCTGTCGGTGGACGGCATCCTGCGCGAAATCGAAACCGGCGAGGTGGACTACCAGAGTCTCGCCATGGACACCGAGGAATACACCCAGCCGGTGGTGCGGCTGGTCGGCTCGCTGCTGGTGGACGCGGTCAAGCGCGGCGCATCGGACATCCACTTCGAGCCGGAGCATGCGTTCCTGCGCATCCGCTACCGCATCGACGGCGTGCTGGAGCAGGTGCGCTCGCTGCACAAGAGCTACTGGCCGGGCATCGCGGTGCGTCTCAAGGTCATCTCCGGCATGAACATCGCCGAGAACCGCGCCCCGCAGGACGGGCGCCTGTCGCTCACCCTGCATGGGCGGCCGATTGATTTCCGGGTTTCCAGCCAGCCCACCATCCACGGCGAGAACATTGTGCTGCGCGTGCTGGACCGGGAAAAATCCATTATTCCGCTGGCCAACATGGACCTGCCAACGGACACCCACACCGCGCTACAGCGCATGATGGCGCGCCCGGAAGGCATCCTCATCATCACCGGCCCGACCGGCTCGGGCAAAACCACCACCCTGTATTCGCTGCTCACCCATCTCAATAACGAGACGGTGAATATCATGACCCTGGAAGACCCGGTGGAATACCCGGTCACCCTGATGCGCCAGAGTTCGGTCAATGAAACCCTCAAGCTGGATTTTGCCAACGGCATCCGTTCCATCATGCGGCAAGACCCGGACATCATCCTGGTGGGCGAGATCCGCGACCGCGACACCGCGGAGATGGCGTTCCGCGCCGCCATGACCGGCCACCAGGTGTTCACCACGCTGCATACCAACTCCGCGCTGGGCGCATTTCCGCGCCTGCTGGACATCGGCATCGTGCCCGACATCATGGCCGGCAATATCATCGGCGTGGTGGCGCAGCGCCTGGTGCGCGTGCTGTGCCCGCACTGCCGCGCGGCTTACACTCCCGACGCCGACGAACAAAAGTTGCTGGACTGGCAGGCCACTGACCGCCGCCCCGTCTATCGGGCCGTGGGCTGCCCGGCATGCAATGGCAAAGGCTATCGCGGACGCATGGCATTAATGGAGCTGCTACGCATGGATAGCGAACTCGACGACCTGGTCGCGCGCCGCGCCACCCACCGCGAAATCCTCAACGCCGCCCTGATGCGCGGCTATCGCAGCCTGGCCGTAGACGGTATCAGCCGTGTGCTGGAAGGCAAGACCAGCCTGGCCGAAGTGTCGCGCGTGGTTGATTTGACGCAACGCATACTGTCTTAAAAGCCATAACGCCATGCCCTACTTCAGCTATCGCGCCGTTGACCAGATAGGCCGCACCAATCGCGGCAGCCTGTCTGCGGCCAACGAAGTCGATCTGGAATTGCGCCTGCGCCGCATGGGGCTCGATCTCATCACCCTGCGCCAGATGGACAGCCGCGCCAGCGGCTTTGCCCGCGGTGCCGCCAGCCGCCGCGACCTGATCACCTTCTGCTTTCACCTCGAGCAAATCAGCCGCGCCGGCATTCCCATTCTGGACGGCGTACGCGACCTGCGCGACAGCATGGACAATCCGCGTTTCCGCGACATCCTCACCGCACTGCTGGAGGACATGGAAGGCGGCAGACTGATGTCGCAGGCGCTGGCCGCGCATCCGGCCGTGTTCGACACGGTCATCGTCAATCTGGTCAGGGCCGGCGAGCAGACCGGCCTGATGCGCGAAGTGTTTGAAAACCTCGGCGCCAGCCTCAAGCGCCAGGACGAGCTCGCTGCGCAAACCAGGCGCCTGCTGATCTACCCAACCCTGGTGCTGAGCATGGTGGGCATCATCATCCTGCTGCTGTTGCTGTTCCTGGTGCCGCAGATTGCCGATCTGATCAAGAACATGGGCATCGCGCTGCCCATCCAGACCCGCGTCCTGCTGTGGCTATCCGAGACCCTGCGCACCTGGTGGCCGCTATTCCTGATCCTGCCCGTGGCCATCGGCAGCGCCCTGGTTGTCACCCTGCGTGCCAGCGAACGCGCGCGTTTCGTGGCCGACGACGTCAAGCTGCGCCTGCCGGTAATCGGCCCCATCCTGCAAAAAATCGCGCTGGCGCGCTTCAGCAATTTCTTCGCGCTGATGTACCGTTCCGGCATCACCATTCTCGATGCCTTGCGGGCAGGCGAGGATATCGCCGCCAACCGCGTCATCGCTGACGCCATCCGCCGCGCCGGGGGACGCATCGGCAATGGCGAGGGACTGACCGAAAGCTTCCAGAGCCTGTCCGTGTTTCCGCCGCTGGTGATCCGCATGCTGCGCGTCGGCGAAACCACCGGCGCACTGGATACCGCACTGGAAAACGTGAGCTATTTTTATACCCGCGAAGTCTCCGAATCCATAGAGAAATCCCTGAAAATACTGGAACCGGCATTAACCGTGGTGCTCGGTCTGGTCATGGCGGTCATCGTCGGCTCGGTGCTGTTGCCGATGTACGATGTGATCGGCACCCTAAAACCATGATGTTCGCGCCGCAACTGCTGGTTTACGTGTGCGCCTGGAGCATCACGGTGGCGTGCCGCCGTGCGGGCAAGATACGCCTGGTTGGACAATTCAACGCAGACGAAGGCGGACGCCGCGCCTTTGCCGCTGTACTGCAGGCATTTAAAAATAGCCCGGTGTCGGTGATGGTGGACGGGGTGGACGAAGACTACCGTCTGGAAACCCTGCCCCACGTGCTGGGTAATGCACGACGCGAGATGCTGGAGCGCCGCCTGCGCCAGATCAGCCGCAACGCGCTGTTCAGTGCAGCGTGGCCGCAGGGGCGCGAGGCCAGCGGACGCCGTGATGACCGTTACCTGTTCATCAGCCTGAGCAACCACGACGCCGTGCGCCCATGGCTGGACCTGCTGCACCAGCACGGCGTGCATCTGGCAGAGCTCACCGTGCTACCCGCCATCAGCCACGTTTTGTTACAGCGCATCCAGCCCACCGAGCCTCACGTGCTGCTGGTATCCGAGCACTGCGGCGGTCTGCGCCTGTCCTATTTCGAGCACGGCAATCTGCGTTTCTCGCGCCTCACTGCACCGGAAAGCCTGGCCGAGGGCCATGCGCCCGACCTCGCCAGCGAGATTAACAAAACCGACCTCTATCTCAACAGCCAGCGTCTGATGCCGCGCGACGCCCAGCTTGCGGTATATGTGCTCGACCCGGAAAATGCCTACGCTGGCCTGTGCCGTGAAATCAGCGCCGAGAACAAAAACCTCATCTGTCAGGCGGTTGGTTCAGTCGCATTGGCAAAGCTGGTGGGCGTGGATGAGCCGCTGCTGCACCGCACAGCAGACGTTGCCTATCTGGCCGTATTGGGGCGTAGCCGCGCTGCGGTCAATCTGGCCCCTGCCGCGTACACCCGTGGTTACGTGCAACTGATGTTGCGGCATAAACTCTACACGGGTGCATTCGCTGTGCTGGCTACCGCACTCGCCATCAGCGGCTATCTGTTCTCGCGCCAGCATGATCTCGAACAACAACGTCTTGTCACCCAGGACCGCATCCAGCAACAAGCCAGCCTGTATCGCGCAGTGCAGCTCGCGTTGCCGCGTGCACCCACCTCGCCGCAAAACCTCAAACGCGTCGTAGAGACCGCGCGTGCGTTGTACGCCGCGCCCCAACCCATGAGCGATTTCGCCCGTGTCAGCCAGGCATTGGAAACAGTTCCTGACATTGCCGTGTTGCGCCTGCGCTGGCTCGATCACGACGCCGCCGACACCACCGCAACCCATTCTGCCGTCAGTGACAATCCGGGTGCCGCTGTGCGCGCCTTGTATTTTGACGGCGAAGTCAGCCCGTTTCAGGGCGACTACAAAACCGCACTGGCCAGCATCGAGCATTTCGCCGCCACTTTGCGCAACGACCCTGGTGTGGCCGAAGTGCGCGTGCTGGCGCTGCCGATCAACACCGACCCGACTGCCACGCTGGATGAATCGCAACACACCGGCAACAGCGCCCCCCGCGCGCGTTTCAGGCTCAAACTGCTGATGAGGCCTGCGCGATGAAAGCGTCGCTGGAAAATCTCAAGGCCGCACGCCTGGCGCTGCTCGCGTTGATGATTGCCGCTGTGCTGGGCGTATGGCTGGTGCACTACGCGCTGCAAGCCAAACAGGCCGCCCAGCACCGCCTGGGACAATTGCAAGTGACGCTCAGTGAAGCCCAGCGCAAGCTGTCGCAATCGGGCAGCGAAAAAGACCTGGTACAGCAATATCTGGACGCCTACCACACCCTGCAACGACGCGGCTTTATCGGCCCGGATCAACGCCTGGCGTGGCGCGACGCACTGGCCGATGCCGGGCGCCGTCTTGCCATCCGCGACCTGAAATTCAGCATCGGCCCGCAGCAGACCTACACCGGCGTGGTGCCGGTCGATGTCGGCAAGATGGTATTGCATGAGGCGCCCGTCAATCTGACCGGCCAGCTATTCGACGAAAACGACCTGGACCGGCTGATCGACATCCTGGCCAGCCAACCCGGCGGCATTCTTGGCGTGCGCGACTGCACCCTGCAGCGCAGCAACACCCATCTACCCAGCCTGGTCGAACCGCTATTGCAAACGCAATGCAGCTTTGTCTGGTACACCTTGAGCCCCACCGTACCCAGCGGGAGTACGCCATGAAGAAGTGCATATTCAGTCTGCTGCTGTTCGGCCTGGTGAGTACGGCATACGCCGCCAGCCTGTCGGGACGCCTGTTCTACACCCCGGCCCAGCGCGCCCAGATCGAAGCCGGGCGCAATCGCGGCACGCCGGCGCCCGCAGACACCCCCGGCGCGCAGGACACCACCTACAACGGCTATGTGCTGCGCAGCGACGGCCGTGTCACGCTATGGATCAACGGCCAGCCACGCCGGTTACAGCGTGCGCCCGCTACGCCCGGCACGCTCAGGCTCCCCGCCACCCCCGCGCTCAAACCCGGCCAGGAATTCAATACCCGGTATGGCCGCGTATTCGAGCCATACGAGCGCCCGGATCCGCCCGTGCCAGCCGCACCGGCACCCGCCACGCGTAAACCGCAGCGCAACCCGCTGCCGGATGGCGGCGACGTATCCAGCGACACACCCCGCGACAGCGACTCAGCCCTGCCGCCCGCCGCCAGCGAACGCTAGCCATGCGCCGCCCCCCGCCTTCCCTGCCCAGACAGCAACGCGGCGCGTTGCTGATCCTGCTGGTGATTGCGCTGGGCATCCTCGCCGTGACCGCGTTCGTCGGCATGCTGTCGAGTTCGGATATTCAGAACCAGCAGAATAAGACAACAGCAGCTGCGTTGGCAGAAGCGAAGGCGGCGATGATAGGGTTTGCCCTGGCAAATCAGGATACACCCGGCGGACTTCCCTATCCTGATCGTGCCAAGGATGGGAATTACGACGGTCATGGCGATTGCGTTACATACAATTTCAGCAACAGTCAACTTTTGGGGAAATTTCCAACTTTGGTTGAAGATGGCTGCACAAATCCCGGCATCCCGGCATTCGAAACAGATCCACGTGATGCCACAGGCGAGCGTGTTTGGTATGCCGTGTCACAGAATCTGGTGAAAAGGGCAGGTGGCAACTTTCTAACGATTAACACCCATACCTTGGCGACATCCCAATACTGGCTCACCGTACGCGATCAAAACGGAAATGTCTTATCGAATCAGGCGGCGTTCATCATCATGGCACCGGACGTTGCACTGGCAACTCAAAATCGTGCTGGCGCCACGCCCACAGCTCAAAACTTTCTGGATAACTACACGGTAAATGGCATCACATACAAAAACTGGGACATTGATTTCGGCTTCATTTCGGCGCCACCAATCAATAACAGCACTAATCAATTTAATGACCGGCTGCTCTATGTCACGGCCTCCGAGCTTGCCAACAGGCTGGTTGATCGTGTTGCGGGTGAGATACGTCGGCGTTTACCCCATCCATTTCCAACAACGTCGACATTTGACACATCGTCCTACCCTAGCTGGTATACAAACGACTGGAGTGGTATTACGCACTACACCCAAACAGATGGGGACCATGCCACGATCAGTTTTGATAACTGTGCAAGCATATTTATTTTCACTTGGACATCACCAGGTCCGATAGACATGACAAGGAGCCCAAAACAATGTTAGCCACCTCCGGCTTAAACAATTTTGGTGACACTTTTCGGCCCTTATTAAAAAACCATCACAAGGGCTTCTCCCTCATCGAGATGGCCATCGTGCTGATTATCATCACGCTGGTGGTGGGGGGCGCATTGGTGCCGCTCGGTGCGCAAATCGAACAGCGTAAACGTGCACAAACCCAGAAAACACTGGACGAAATCAAGGAGGCACTGATTGGCTATGCTTTGAGTCGGGGCGTACTACCCTGTCCATCCAATGTAACCGGGGGCATTCCGGACGGTAATGCAAACTGCACGGTTACCACAGGCGTTGCAACTGGTTATATACCGTGGGTAAGCTTGGGCGTAAATAACCAGGATGCCTGGGGAAATCTGATCCGATATGCCGTCGATACTCAATTTACAACTACATTTACACTGCAAACAACCGGCTCCATCACCATTGCAACGCACAACCCCGACGGGTCAACCCCCGCGATCAGTTCAAATATCCCGGCAGTAGTATTGTCACTGGGCAAGAATAGCTATGGTGCAATGAGTGCTGGCGGGGTATTACAGTTCACGCCAACAGCCTTCAGCACCAACGATCCGGACGAATATCAAAATCAAAAAAACAGCAGCAGTCTATTTTTCAGCCACACCCCTGCACCGCCCGGTACCGCCACAACCATCGGCGGCGAATTCGATGACATCGTCACCTGGATCTCCCCCAACATCCTCTACAACCGCATGGTTGCTGCCGGCAAGTTGCCGTAGCTTCATCCAGGCTGGCTGCTCAGCGTGAAGCACACTTCGCCGTCCCGGTTGCTCGCCAGCCGCAGCGTATAGCCCAGTTGCGCCGCCTGCCTGGCCGCCTGATACAGGCCGATCCCCAGGCCATGTTCCGAGCCCACCGGCGCATCGAACAGGTGTGCCGCCACCGCATCGGACGCCGCCTCGCCGCTATCGCACACGCTCAGCGTGACCTGCCCCGCGCATTCCAGGCGCACGCTGATGCTGACCGATTGATCTTCCTGGCGCTTGCGCAGGGCATTGCCGACCAGGTTGTCGAGCACGCTGTCGAACAGGTCCTGCGGCAGCGCGCAACCGGGAGCGGCAGCCTGCATGGCGAATTCGATGTTGTCGCGCGCATAGTGCTGTACCACGCGCTCCCACCACAGGGTGGCGGCGATCAGGCTGTCGCCGGTTTGCTGCGGGACCTTGAGCTTGTCCAGGGTACCTTGCAGGCGCTGGGTCATTTGCGGCAACTGGCGCTGCATCAGGGCCTGCAGCGCGTCGGCTTGTTCCGGGCCGCTGTTCTGCGCGGCGGCCACCAGAGCCTTCATGGATTGCAGCAGGTTTTTTACGTCGTGGGTCAGCCGCGCGCCGGTCTCATGGATGGCCTGGGTGTAGGCGTTGTGCTGCAATTGCTGCTCGCGCAGTTTGGCCTGGTAGAAATAGCCAAGCAACTGCGACAGCAGCCGCGCATGGATTTGCAGCGCGGGCGAAATCGGGCGCTGGGTGTACCAGTTGAGTTCCAGCCCGTGGTAAGTGAAGCTGAGTACATGCGCGGTGTGCGTGCCGAAGCTGCTGCCGCTCTTGACTGTTGCCCAGCTTCCGCCTGCCAGCCAGGGCAGATCGTCGAGGCTGGCCACGGCGGCACGGATGAACGCCTCGGGGTCGCCCTGGTATTCGGCCTGGCGCGCGAGGTGTTGTATCCATTGTTCAAACGGCAGCCCCACCGATAACAGGTAACGCGACAGCAACTGACTCAGTCCGCCGAACCCGGCGCGCGGATTCCACAGCCAGCTCAGCACCACCAGCAGCAAGGCCATCGCAAACAGCGTCTGCGCCAGCGCCATCAGGTAATCGGCATGCGTCACCGCCACCACCGCGAAACTGCCCAGCACCAACACCAGCACCATCAGAAACAGCATCAAGCCATAGAAAAAATCCACCACACTGATCTGTTGCAACTGACGCGCACCGGGGCGGATCAGCACGATCGCCAGCGGCAGCGGAATCAGACCGTAGCGCACGACCACCGTCATTGTCGCGTGTAACTGGTCGGCGCTGAACACGTGCGGCATCACCCAGGCCAGCAACAGGGCGAGCAGATAGGCCAGCGCCAGCAGATAAACCACGCGCTGGCGGCGCGACTCAACGCTGGCGGTATTGGTCCCCACCAGCCCGATCAGCACTGCCAGCCACAGCGCCAGCACCCACCAGCTCCAGAACACCAGCAACACCGCTGCCGCGAAAATCAGCGCGGCCATGCGCGGATCAAGCTTTTCATTGCCGCCGACGAGGGGTTGCCAGAGCAGGAACAGGCCGTAATGCGCGAGCAAAAAGGGACGGGTCCAGTAAGCGTCGTTACCGAACACTGCAGAAAAGTGCAGCATCAGCAGCATCAGCCCGAGCCAGCGATTGGGATGGACGTCAGGCAGCTGCGCGGCGAGGCGGAAACGCCTCAACATCGGCTTTGCGGCTTGTTCATTCAATTAGGAACACCATAATCTTGAGACCATTCATCCTGAAAACCGCAATTCAAGCCGCAGAGGGCTCAGAGAAT
The DNA here is from genome assembly GCF_009938015.1 of Sulfuriferula plumbiphila. Taxonomy (NCBI): domain Bacteria; kingdom Pseudomonadati; phylum Pseudomonadota; class Betaproteobacteria; order Nitrosomonadales; family Sulfuricellaceae; genus Sulfuriferula; species Sulfuriferula plumbiphila. Next base: position 2,925,632 of record NZ_AP021884.1, read on the forward strand.
ATTTTTTGCGTGTTGGGCGACAAAAGGCCCCTTCCTGTGAACCCCATGTTCTCTGTGGCTAACTAATTTTTTCAGGCTATGCCTGATTGTTCCGACCCCGTTCTCGCATGCCGGCAGTATCGCGGGGTGAGACATTCGGCACAATGCCCTTCGGTTATTGCGCCCTATCCGGGCTGGAATGATGGGTTGGGTTTGGAAATCAATGGGAACAAAGCCGGATCGCGGATAGACTCAAGCGCAAGGTCAACGTCAAGCATTGGCCAGTAAAGGTGATTGGGAGATGGACGCTCGATCGTGGCGATTTGCTCAACCGTGGCTTGCTTGAACCACGGAAACTCTGCATACGAGACAAACAGCTCTTCATTGTCCAAGAGCAGCCAGAAACCCTTACTTGAGACCAAGGAAACCTCAATCTCCGAAGCGGATACGCCAAGCATGGGCAATCTCCTCGTGGTGTGCATGAACCAAAGCCAAGGCCTCATTGATCTGTTTCTGGGAAAGACCCTGGTTCAAGGCCAATTCAATTTTCGGCTCCAACCAAAACTTGGCCTCGCCGTCAGTGTGAGTGGCATGAACATGCATCCGCGTCTCTTCGCGTGAAAAAAGAAAAAACGAAATGCTCCTTGAGGAAAAATAGTAGGCGCCATGCGTCAAGTGTAGCAACCCTCCTATGCGGATGTGCGGATGCCCAATGTCTGAATTATGGGGCGTAGAGCGCGTAGGGCGCAATAACCAAAGGGCATGAAATCAGGCATGCCGGCAGTATCACGGGGAGATGCATGCGGCGCAATGCCCGCTGGTTATTGCGCCCTACCGGGCTGCGGGATGGCATTTGGGGGCGCGGGCAAGAACCTTTGCGCGCTCGACGCCGAGATTAACCCGGCCGTTCTCAATAGCGGAAATGGTGGCTTGAGGAATTCCCGTGAGTTCGGAGAGCTGACTTTGGCTCAGTTCCTGGAGTTCGCGCAGGATACGGACGGACTCACCGACAGAAACTTCCACTCGTTTCCTGGCAGGACGATAATTCTTCATATCAGGGCCTCCGGTAATCACCGGACCCAACGAGACTGTAGAAAAAGTATCATCCCCGCATCGACTCATCAACGCAGACAGACGCGGTGACTGGTAAAGAACGTTGTTAGGCCTATTGATGCCATAAGGCACACAGGTGTAAGATTCTCCGCATGAAACCTGTGAACTGGAGCACCGATAAAAATATCCGCCTCAAGGCTGAGCGCGGCGTATCTTTTGAGGAAGTTGTGTCGGCCATGTCGAATGGCGGCCTGCTTGTCGTGCTGGATCATCCGAACACAGTTCAATATCCGAACCAACACATGTTTGTAGTTCGTATTCGTGGCTACGCCTATCTGGTGCCGTTTGTGGAGACGAAGCATGAGGTCTTCCTGAAAACGATCATCCCGAGCCGAAAAGCCACTCGTATCTATCTTGATGAGGAGCGTTGAAATGGACAAAGAAAGTAAACTCGAGGAAGAAATTCTGGCCTCTTTTGAGAGAGGAGAATGGCAGCCTTCTCCAAAAGGCAAAAGTGAAATTGCACGTTTTGCGGCAATGGCTTCTGCGTCTCTGGCAAAAGACAAGCGAGTCAACATTCGCATCTCCTCCCGAGACCTTGAGGATATTCAAGCAAAGGCCGCAGAAGAAGCGATTCCTTATCAAACACTGATGGCCAGCGTCCTTCACAAATACGTCACAGGGCGTCTTGTCGAACCGCAAACCGGCCCAACCCCGCGTTCAACAAGCGAAACGCGCCAAAAGCGGCGTGTCCCTTAAGGATGCTCTGAACAACCCCGCCCGAAGTACAGCAGCAGGCCATCCTGTTTCAAATCGTAGAATGGGTGCCGTGAAACGCACAAACAATACTGTTTCCGACGCTGTTTTGGACGTTTTTCGCCCCGTTTAGGGCTTTTGCCCGGTTTTCAGGCGCACTCATCCCTGAGTCTCGATCAACTTGCTTCGTACCATCCACAAGTTGGACAGCGCAAACAGCGTGACAAGCTGCGCTGTGTTCTTCTTGAGGCCGCGGTAGCGCACCTTCACGTAGCCAAACTGGCGCTTGATCACCCGGAACGGGTGCTCTACCTTGGCTCGAATGCCGGCCTTGAGTTTCTCGACCTGGTCAATCAGCGCGTCTGTGGGTTTGTCCTTGTCCAGCGCACGGCGCTTGCCCGGGCGCATGGCCACGTGCCAGGTGACGCGGGCTTGGGCATTCGGGCGTTTGTCTGCGCCCTGGTAGCCTGCGTCGGCAAAGACATCCGTCTCCAGGCCCTGCAACAGGTCGTTGCCTTCGGTCACGTCGTTCACATGCGCGGCAGTGCCGCGCACGGTGTGCACCAGCCCGGACTCGGCATCGGCGCCAATGTGGGCTTTCATGCCGAAGTACCACTGCCGGCCCTTCTGGGTGGAGTGCATTTCGGGGTCGCGTGCCTTGTCGGCGTTCTTGGTGGAGGTGGGCGCTGCAATCAGGGTGGCGTCTACCACAGTGCCCGCTTTGAGCAGCAGGCCACGCTGGATCAGCAGTTCGTTGATGGTGGATAGAATGCGGTCTGCGAGCTGGTGCTTTTCCAGCCGATGGCGGAAACGCAGGATGGTGCTCTCGTCGGGCAGGCGGGCGTAGTCTTCAAGCCGGGCAAATTCGCGGTATAGAGGGATGTCGAAGAAGGCTTCTTCCATGCCCGGGTCGGACAAGGTGAACCATTGCTGCATGAAGTGGATGCGCAACATGGTTTCCAGAGAAAACGGCGGGCGGCCATTGGTGCCTTTGGGATAGTACGGGGCAATCAGCCCGACCAGCGCTGCCCAGGGCACGACTTGTTCCATCTGCTCCAGAAACTCGCGCTTGCGGGTCTTCTTGAGGCTCAGGTTGATATCCAGTGTGGTTTGTTTCATAGGCTCAATATTGCCATACTTGCCTTGAACAATGCGCTCTGGGTGGGGGAGTTTTGCAGAGTTTCCTTAGATTCTGAGCTATACACGTTGTGCATGCACACTGCTTCCAGCAGTCGGTGGCACACGCATTCTATCACCGCAAACCTTATCGGCATGACTTCTGGATGACTGCGTACAGCAGGGGAATGGGCAGGACGGATGCGTTAAATTTTTGACAATTTTTCGCCATCCCTGTCGAGAACTCGGCAATCGCACTCATCCATACGGAGCCACTCTTAAAATTACAAATAAATACTATTTCAAAACAGCCTGTTAAAAACATCTTGTTAGTCAAAATATGGCGTGATTCTTGCGCGAAAAATTATCACCCATCATATAGCCGGGATATATACCAATGAAAAATCTGCAAAAACAGAACGGATTCACGCTGATCGAGATTGCCATCGTGCTGGTGATCATCGGCCTTCTGCTGGGCGGTGTGCTGAAGGGTCAGGAACTGATCAACAGCGCCAGGGTGAAGAACCTCGCCACCGACTTCAGGAACATCCCGGTGTACATCTACGGCTATCAGGACAAGTTCAGGGCGCTGCCAGGGGATGATCAGAATGCGGCCAGCCATGTGGGTGGAACTGTTTCATCCTCCGGTAAGACAGGCAATGGTGTAATTGATGGTAAATGGGATTCCACAACCGCAACCGATGAAACCCAGTTGTTTTGGCAACATGTTCGCCTTGCTGGCTTAGCTGCGGGAGTAACGAATGCCGCTGATTATTTGCCAACCAATTCTGTGGGAGGGGTGATCGGCATTACTAACGGTGGTGTCGATAACCCTGATCCGGCGCCCCCAGCCACTAGAATATCTGGTACTTACATCATTTGCTCGGCTGGTATATTGGGAAAATATGCCAAGCAACTGGATATCCAGATGGACAACGGTGATCCTGTCTCTGGATCAATGCGGGCATATAATAATACTACCGTAAGGCCATCCACACTTAGCGCGCCAACTTTGGTGTCCGGTGCGCTGGATGATGCCACTTCATATACCGTCTGCATGGGTGTCTAACAAAACTCCGGCGTGACCCAAGCCCGCTTCGGCGGCTTTTTATTGCAGTCTCTCGCAGAAGTGCGCATAAATTTTACCCCCACAACGCATTCCTCCGTGTTCCCCGTGGCTAAATGCTTTTCCAGACTTACTTAGTCACCCCTGCAACAAGCGTATTTCCGCCGCCGCCAGATTCTCGGGTATTCCGCGCAGCACCAGCACATCGCCCGCCAGCACTTGCGTTTCCGGCTGCGGATCGAGGCCGCGAATATTGCGGCGGCGCACGACGATGACTTCCACACCCAGTTCCAGCACGCCGGTTTCGGCCAGGGTTTTGCCGGCCGCCGCTGCCTGCTCGGTAATCAGCACCGACAGCAGGCGCGGCTGGGCGGTTTCCGACAGCTCTGCTTCTTCGTCGGTCGCGCCGCGGAAGAATCCGCGCAACAGGCCATAGCGCTGTTCGCGTACGCCGCGCAGTTTTTTCAGCACGCGGGTAAGCGGCACGCCGAGCAGCAGCAAGGCGTGGGAAGCCAGCATCAGCGAGCCTTCCAGCACCTCCGGCACCACTTCTGCGGCGCCCGCCTGTTTCAGCGCATTCAGGTCGGTGTCGTCCACGGTGCGCACGATCACCGGCAGGTCGGGACGCAGCTCCTGCACCACGGCAAGGATTTTCATCGCTCCCGGCAGATTGGCGAAGGTGACCACCAGCGCACGCGCACGATTCAGCCCGACGGCCTTGAGCACTTCGCGCCGCGCCGCATCGCCGAACACCACGTTCTCGCCCGCTGCGGCGGCCGCCTTGACGCGGGTGGTATCCACGTCCAGCGCAATGTAGGGGATATCTTCGGATTCCAGCAGGCGCGCCAGACTTTGCCCGCTGCGGCCATAGCCGCAAATGATCAGGTGCGCGTCGGCAGCAAAACTTTTCACTGCGATGTCGTGCAGTTCCCTGGCACGGCCTGCCCATTCGCCGCCGCACAAGCGCCGGGTAATCGCGTCGGTATACTGAATCACTACGGGTGCGATCATCATCGACAGCACCATCGCGGCCAGCACGATTTGCAGGGCGGTGCCCTGAATCAGGTTCAGGCTGCCCGCCTGCGCCAGCAGCACGAATCCGAATTCACCGCCCTGCGCCAGGCCCAGTGCGGTGCGCATGGCCACCGGCGCTTCGTTGCCGAGCATGCGCCCCAGCCCCCATACCAGCGCCGCCTTGAGCAACACCAGCGCGGCCAGCACCAGTACCACCCAGCCCAGATGCACCCACACTGCGTGCAGGTCGAGCAGCATGCCGATGGTGACAAAAAACAGCCCCAGCAGCACGTCGCGGAACGGCTTGATGTCGTCCTCCACCTGATAGCGGAACTCGGTTTCGGAGATCAGCATGCCCGCCAGAAACGCCCCCAGCGCCAGCGACAATCCGGCCTGGTCGGTGAGATAGGCCAGCCCCAGGGTGATGAGCAGCACGTTGAGCATGAACAGCTCGGAGGATTTGTGGCCGGCCACCATGCTGAACCACGGGCGCATCAGCTTTTGCCCGACGACCAACAGCAGGAACAGCACTACGGCAGCCTTGGCACCAGCCCAGCCGAGGTCCACCCACAGGTTTTCGCTGCCCGCCGCCAGGGTGGGAATCAGGATCAGCAGCGGCACCACCGCCAGATCCTGGAACAGCAGCACGGCTATCATCTGGCGGCCATGCTGGGATTGCAGCTCCAGCCGCTCCGCCAGCATCTTGCTGACAATGGCGGTGGACGACATCGCCAGCGCACCGCCCAGCGCAAACCCGGCTGCCCATGGCAGACCGGCGCCCCAGGCCACTGCCATCACCAGCAAAATAGACGCCACCACCTGCGCGCCGCCAAAACCGAATACCGTGGTGCGGATGGCCTTGAGCTTGGGCAGGCTGAACTCCAGGCCGATGCTGAACATCATGAATACCACGCCGAATTCGGCCAGGTGGCGCGTGTCCTGGCTATCGGGTATCCAGCCGAAGGCGTGCGGGCTCACCAGGATGCCTACCAGAAGATAGCCGAGCATGGACGGCAGGCGTAACGCGCGAAACAGCGCCGAAACAATCACGGCAGCAGCAAGGAGGATCAGGACAAAACCAAGTGTGGTGTGCATGCTCCGAAGGGTAAGGGCTACGCGCAGCTACCGCAATAGCAGGGGCGTCTTGTATACTCCCCAAGTATCCGAAACGCAGCCCAAAAACACGACGACCGCCATGCCCGACACCTCCCCGCCCACATTCGACCAGGACGCCGCCCTGACGCTGGCACGCCGCGTACTCAGCATCGAGGCCAGCGCCGTGGAAGCCCTGCGCGATCGTCTGGACGCCAGCTTCACTGCAGCGATGACGCTGATTCTGGCATGCCGGGGCCGCGTGGTGGTGAGCGGCATGGGCAAGTCCGGGCACGTCGGCAACAAGATTGCCGCCACCCTGGCCAGTACCGGCACCCCGGCGTTTTTCGTGCACCCCGGCGAAGCCAGCCATGGCGATCTGGGCATGATTACCCATGACGACGTATGCATCGCGCTGTCCAATTCCGGCGAGAGCGCCGAACTCACCAGCATCGTGCCGCTCATCAAACGGCGCGGCGCCCGGCTCATTTCCATGACCGGCAACCCCAACTCCACCCTGGCGCGCGAAGCCGACGTGCACCTCGACGCCAGCGTGGCGCAGGAGGCCTGCCCACTCAACCTCGCCCCCACCGCCAGCACCACCGCGGCACTGGCGCTGGGCGACGCGCTGGCGGTCGCGCTGCTGCAGGCGCGCGGCTTCGGCGCTGACGACTTCGCGCGCACCCATCCCGGCGGTTCGCTGGGGCGCAAGCTGCTGGTGCATGTGCGCGACGTGATGCACGCGGGAGAAGCGCTGCCGCATGTGGCCGCCAGCGCATTGCTACCCGAAGCGCTGCTGGAAATGACGCGCAAGGGGCTGGGCATGACCGCGGTGGAAGACGAGCACGGCCGGCTGATCGGCATCTTCACCGACGGCGACCTGCGCCGCGTGCTGGAAAAAGCCATCGACATCCGCATCACACCCATACACCAGGTGATGACCGCCAACCCGCGCAGCATCGGTGCCGACGCACTGGCAGTTGCCGCCGTGGAAAAAATGCAAAGCCACAACATCAACGGCATGCTGGTGGTGGATGCCGACAACCGGCTCATCGGCGCACTCAACATGCTCGACCTGCTGCGCGCCGGCGTGGTTTGAGGTGGGGTCAAGCACGATGGAAAACGCACACCAGCGCGCCCGGGCAATCAAGCTGGTCATCTTCGACGTGGACGGGGTGATGACCGATGGCAGCCTGTTTTTTGACGATGACGGGCGGGAATACAAAGCCTTCAACTCGCTCGACGGCCACGGCCTGAAAATGCTCAAAAGTACCGGCGTGGAGACGGCCATCATCACCGGGCGCAGTTCGCAAGTGGTGACACACCGTGCGCACAACCTGGGCATCGGCCATGTTTATCAAGGCGTGGACAACAAACTGGAAGCCTACCTGCACCTGCTGGAAAAGCTCGGCCTGTCCGCTGCACAAACCGCCTATATGGGTGACGACGTGATTGACCTGCCGGTGCTGATCCGCTGCGGTCTTGCCATCTCGGTGCCGGCAGCACCTGCCGTGGTCAAGCAGCATGCACACTTCACCACCACCCTGGACGGCGGCAGCGGCGCGGTGCGCGAAGCCTGCGAATTCATCATGCAGGCACAGGATACTTACGCAAAAGTCATCGCCCATTATCTGCAATGAATTACCGCGCTGCTTTCTGGTTCCCCATCGGCCTGCTTGCGGCGCTCGCGGGTCTCTCGCTGTGGCTGCAATACGCGGTGCAGGCACCCAGTACCGGCGGGCCAGGCGGCAGCAAACACATCGCCGATTACATCGTGGAGAATTTCCATGCCACGCGTACCGATATCACCGGGAAAACGGAAAATACCCTGAGCGCGCACAAGACCCAGCATTTTCTCGACGACGACACCACCGAGCTGGAAGCGCCCGACTTTACCGCATTCGACAAGCAGGGCGGCAGCGTGAATATCCGCTCCGCGCGTGGCTACGTATCCAGCAAGGGCGACGTCATCATCTTTACCGGGAAAGTGGTGCTGGTGCGCGACCTGCACGATGCGCAAGGCCCGCTCACCCTGACGACGGACTACCTCAAAGTCATCCCGAAACAGCACCTGATGCTCACCAATCGTCCCGCCCTGATACAGGGCAAAAACATCGTAATCCATGCCGGCGCCCTGCAAATGAATAGCCAAACCCGCGAACTGCTGCTCACCCATCACGTCAAAACCCACTATGAACCCAACCATTAAACCCCGGCTGGCAGCCCTGTTGCTGCTGTTTCCGCTGCTCCTGGCGGGCGCACCCGTGCTGGCTGAAAAGGCCGACCGCAGCAAGCCAGTCAATATAGAGGCAGACAGCGTCACCGTGGACGACCTGCACAAGGTCAGCATTTATCTCGGCAATGTGGTGCTGGTGCAGGGCACCATGACCTTGCATGCCGACAAGATCGAGGTGCATCAGGACGCGGCGGGCTTCAACAGTGCCACCGCCTATGGCAACCCGGTCAGCTTTCGCCAGAAGCGCGACGGCGTGGATGAATACATCGAAGGCTTTGCCAAGCGCATGCAATACGACGGCAAACCGGGGACGCTGCAGCTGTTTGACGACGCCCGTCTCAAGCGCGGCGCGGACGAATTGCGCGGCAGCTATATCTCCTATAATGCCAACACGGAATTTTTTGAGGTCAAAGGCGGCAACAATACGGCCACCTCTCCGGCTGGCCGCAAAGGCAGGGTAAGCGCGGTGATCCAGCCGAAACCGGCCAAACCGGGCCAGGCAGCGCCCACTGCACCGCCCCTGCCACCCAAACCGATCAACGGCGTACCGAAGACCCCATGAGCGAACTCAAGGCAGAACACCTCAGAAAGAGTTACCAGTCGCGCCTGGTAGTCAAGGATGTATCACTGGAAGTGCGTAGCGGCGAAGTCGTCGGCCTGCTCGGTCCCAACGGCGCAGGCAAGACCACCTGTTTTTACATGATCGTCGGCCTGGTGCGGCTGGATGCCGGGCACATCAGTCTGGATAGCAATAATCTGGGAACCATGCCCATCCACCGCCGTGCAGCACTGGGCCTGAGCTATCTGCCGCAGGAGGCTTCCATTTTCCGCAAGCTTACGGTAGCGGAAAACATCCGCGCCATCCTCGAGCTCAAGGACTATGGCGAAGCGGACATCAACACCCATCTCGACAATCTGCTCGAAGACCTGCACGTCACCCATCTGCGCGACGCCTCCGCCATCAGCCTGTCCGGGGGGGAACGGCGGCGCGTGGAAATCGCTCGCGCGCTGGCGATGAATCCACGCTTCATCCTGCTCGACGAGCCGTTCGCGGGGATTGATCCGATTGCCGTGCTGGACATCCAGAAGCTGATCCGGTTTCTGACCGAACGTGACATCGGCGTACTGATCACCGACCACAACGTACGCGAGACCCTGGGCATCTGCGACCGCGCCTACATTATTAACGAAGGCACGGTGATGGCCGCTGGCAAGCCGGAGGAAATCATTTACAATGAAAACGTAAGGAAGGTTTATCTGGGCGAACATTTCCGCCTGTAATTTTTACGTCCTCAAGTAAACAGCAACTGTTCCGTAGATAATCTCATCGCGCGCATAGCAAGCTTGGGACCTGGCACCCAAACATGAAACACAGTTTACAACTCAAGCTCTCACAGCATCTCACGTTGACGCCGCAACTGCAGCAGTCCATCCGGCTGTTGCAGTTGTCCACGCTTGAGTTGAACCAGGAACTGGAGCAGATACTCCAGGACAACCCGTTGCTGGAACGCGTGGACAATCTGGATGACGGCGAGACTCACATCAATGGCAGCGACCCCGAGCTGCGCAGCGAAGCGCCCACCGAAACCAGCAGCGTGGCCGATAGCTCCCCGGAGCCAGAGGCACGCGAACTGGCCGACATCGACTGGGAAAGCGAAGGCAGCTACGGCTCGCCCGACGATGACGACGAAGACCGCGAGTATCAGCAACCCTCCACCGAGACCACTTCGCTGCGCGATCATCTGGTCTGGCAGCTTAATCTCACCCCGCTGTCGGAGCGCGACAAGCGTCTGGTTCTGCTGTTGATCGATGCGCTGGACGAAGGCGGCTACCTGTCGCAAAGCCTGCAGGACATCGTGGAAATGTTGCCGCCGGAGCTGGAAATCGAGCTCGACGACTTGCAGATCGCGCTCAAACATTTGCAAAATCTGGAACCCACCGGCGTCGGCGCGCGCAATCTGTCCGAATGCCTCACCCTCCAGCTGCTGGCGCTGCCAGCGGATACCCCCCATCGCGATTGTGCACTGACCATAGCGGGCACCCATTTGAGTGAGTTGGCGACGCGCGATTACATTGGGCTCAAACGCAAACTGCACTGCGATGATGACGAACTGCGCAATGCACGTGACCTGATTACCCACCTCAACCCCAAGCCGGGTGCCGGTTTTGGCGAATCCGATACGCGCTACATCGTGCCGGATGTCATCGTGAAAAAAGTCAAGGGCCTGTGGGTGGCAAGCCTCAACCCTGACGCCATGCCCAAGCTGCGCATCAACCGCATGTACGCCGACATCCTGTCGCGCAACCGCGACAGCGGCCACCAGCACCTGGCCAGCCAGATGCAGGAAGCCAAATGGCTGATCAAGAACGTCATGCAGCGTTTTGAAACCATTCTCAAGGTGTCGCAAAGCATTATTGACCGCCAGCGCCATTTCTTCGAGCACGGCGAGGTGGCCATGCGCCCGCTGGTGCTGCGCGAGATTGCCGAGACCGTGGAACTGCACGAATCCACCATTTCGCGCGTCACCACGCAAAAATTCATGATGACGCCGCGCGGCATTTATGAACTTAAATACTTTTTCGGCAGTCACGTCAGTACGGAGACGGGTGGCGCCTGTTCGGCAACTGCCATCCGCGCACTCATCAAACAACTGGTAGCCGCAGAAAACAGCAAGAAACCCCTATCTGACGGGCAGATTGCAGACCTGCTTGGCCAGCAAGGCATCGTGGTGGCACGCCGCACCATCGCCAAATACCGGGAATCCCTGCAAATATCGCCCGCCAGTCAGCGCAAGTCGCTCTAACCGCAAGAAAGGAACAACATGAACCTCACCATCACCGGCCACCATCTGGAAATCACCCCCGCCATTCGCAGCTATATCGTATCCAAAATGGATCGGGTCAAACGCCATTTCGACCACGTCATCGACATCAACGTCATCATGACCGTGGAAAAACTCAAACACATCGTGGAAGCCAACGTACACCTGCGCGGCAAGGATATTTTCGTGCAGGCTGAAGATGCCGACATGTACGCCGCGATTGACGGCCTCACCGACAAACTCGACCGTCAGGTGGTCAAACACAAGGAAAAACACGGCAATGTGCACCAGGCACAAGGTGCCGTCAAACATCAGGCTGCGGACACGTCCGAATAAACGCGACAACATGAACCTGATTGTCCCGCTGCTGCCACCGGCCCATATCCTGCTGGATGTGGAAGTCAGCAGCAAAAAACGCCTGTTCGAATATGTGGCGGAACTGTTTGAAACACGCATTGCGCTGTCGCATGACACGGTTTTCGACAGCCTGCTGGCCCGCGAAAAACTCGGCTCAACTGCACTCGGCCATGGCATCGCCATCCCGCATGGCCGTATCAAGGGTCTCAAACAGGCCAATGGCGCGCTGCTGCGCCTGCGCACAGCGATTGCGTTTGACGCCCCCGACAACGCTCCGGTCGCGCTGCTGTTCATCCTGCTGGTACCCGTGCAAGCCACCGACCAGCATTTGCAAATCCTCGGCGAACTGGCACAGATGTTCAGTGATAAACGCCTGCGCGAAGCCTTGATCAGCGCACCGGATGCAGCGGCTGTGCACGCCCTGATCGCTGCCTGGAGCGCCTGATGACCACCTCGATTCCGGTCAGCCGGATGTATGAGGCAATGCGCCAGACGCTGGAACTCAACTGGGTATCCGGCAAACAGGGGGGCAGCAAGCAACTGGCTGGCGACACCGTGCAGAAACCATCGCTGGCACTGGTGGGCCATCTCAATTTCGTCCACCCCAACCGCGTGCAGGTACTGGGTTGCGCGGAGATGGACTACCTGCGCAGTCTCGGCAATGAGGCCATGGCCCAGGCCATCCGCAGCCTGTTTTCCACCGAGCTGGCCGCGGTAATCGTGGCCAATGGCGAGCCGGTGCCGGCGGATCTGCTGGCGGCTTCCGAAGCCAGCCAGACGCCGCTGTTCACCTCACCGCAGGCCAGCCCGCAGTTAATGTCGGTGCTGTCACACTACCTCACCCAGGTATTGGCTGAATCCGTCAGCGTGCACGGTGTAATGCTCGAAGTCATTGGCCTCGGCGTGATGATTACCGGCGACGCTGCGGTCGGCAAGAGCGAGCTGGCACTGGAGTTGATCACGCGCGGCCACCGCCTGATAGCGGACGACATGGTGGATATGTACAAGGTCGCACCCGAAACCCTGGAGACCCATTGCCCACCGCTGTTGCAGGATTTTCTGGAAGTGCGCGGCCTGGGTATCCTCAACATCCGCACCCTGTTCGGCGAAACCGCCGTCAAGCTGCAAAAGAACCTCAAGCTCATCGTGCACCTGAAGGCCCCGGAAGACGAGCCGCGTGAAGGCATTTCGCGGCTGGACATGCACGCATCGAGCGAAGTCATCCTCGGCGTGACCGTGCCCAAGGTGCGCATTCCGGTTGCCGCCGGACGCAACCTGGCAGTGCTGGTGGAAGTCGCTGCGCGCAATCACATTCTGCGCATGCGCGGCATCAACAGTGCCGAGCAGTTCATCGCCCGCCAGCAACAGTTCCTGGACGGAAACACCTGATGCGCCTTGTCCTGATCAGCGGCCTGTCCGGCTCCGGCAAAAGCATTGCGCTCAACGTGCTGGAGGACGCGGGTTATTATTGCATCGACAACCTGCCTGCCAACCTGTTGCCGGAAACCATACGCTTTCTGTCCGGGCATGGTTACGACAGGGCGGGTATCAGCGTGGATGCCCGTAGCGGCGAGTCGTTCCGCGAATTGCCCGGCCTGGTAACGGAATTACGCAAGCAGGTGGACTTGCGCCTGATTTTTCTGGAATCCAAAATCGAAACCCTGGTGCGGCGTTTTTCCGAAACGCGCCGCCGCCACCCGCTGAGCAGCGACGCGCGCTCGCTGCGCGAGGCCATCGTGCATGAGCGCGACCTGCTCGGCGACATTGCCGAACTCGGCCAGCGCATTGACACCAGCGACCTTTCCGCCAACAGCCTGCGCGCCTGGATCAAGGACATTATTGCGCTGGAAAACGCCGGGTTCACCCTGCTGTTCACTTCGTTCGGCTTCAAGCATGGCATCCCGCTCGACGCCGACCTGGTGTTCGACGTGCGCTGCCTGCCCAATCCGCACTACGATCTCAAACTGCGCCCGCAAACCGGGCGCGATGCCGATGTCATCGCCTTTCTCGATAGCGTTCCCGAAGTCGCCGACATGCTCGCCGACATTCGCGCCTACGTGGCCAAATGGCTGCCCTGCTACATCCGCGACAACCGCGCCTATCTCACCGTGGCCATTGGCTGCACCGGCGGCCAGCATCGTTCGGTGTATTTTGCCGAGCGCCTCGCCGCGCATTTTGTCGCCACCCGGCAAACCCTGGTACGCCATCGGGAGCTGGCGTGAAATATCATCACCTGTTGCGCCCCGGCGACTGGCTGGTGCTGGCAGCGGGCGGCATCACCGTAGCCGGCCTGGCGCTCACCTTCTGGTCTGGCGCGCCGGGGCAGCGCCTGGTCATCAAGCGCGGCGGGCAGCTGTTTCTGGAAACCTCCCTCAACTACCCGCGCACCGTCGATGTGCCCGGCCCGCTGGGCACCACGCGCGTCGAGATCGCCGACCACCGCGCGCGCGTATTGTCTGACCCCGGCCCGCGCCAGCTGTGCGTGCACCAGGGCTGGCTGAGCCGCGCAGGCCAGGCCGCCATCTGCCTGCCCAATCAGGTCAGTGTGGAAATCGCGGGGCGCGTAAAACGCTATGACAGTCTCAACTATTAGCCTCAAGGCCAGCCCGGAGGATCACCGCATCGCGCGCATGGCGGCGCTGGCGATCGGGCTGACCCTGATGGAAGCGGCGCTGCCCTCCCCGCTGCCCGGCGTCAAACCCGGACTGGCGAATATCGTCACGCTGCTGGTGCTCAAACAGCATGGCATGCGCACTGCTGCGTGGGTCTCTGCGTTGCGTGTGGTGGCTGGCAGCCTGCTGCTGGGCAGCTTCCTGACACCCGGATTTTTCCTCAGCGCGGGCGGTGCGATTGCCAGCCTGGCTCTGCTGTGGCTGGCACGACACCTGCCTGAACAACTGTTCGGTACGGTCAGCCTGAGCGTGCTCGCCGCCTTCGCGCACATCGCCGGGCAGCTGGGGATTGTTTATTTCTGGCTGATCCCCACGCCTGGCGTGCTCTACCTCACCCCGCTGTTTGGCACCGCCGCACTGGTGTTCGGCCTGGTCAACGGGCTGGCTGCGGCACACCTGCTGGCTGCTCCTCTCACTGCCACCGTCACTCAGGATTCCGCATGAACCCACCGCGCACCGTCACTCTTGCCTTGACCGGCGCCTCGGGCATGGCTTACGGCCTGCGTCTGCTGGAGTGCCTGCTGCAGGCGGATGTACAGGTATACCTGCTAGCTTCCAGCGCCGCGCATATCGTCGCCAAACAGGAGCTGGGCCTCACACTGCCCGCGCGCACTGCCGAACTGGAGGCGTTTCTCAGCCAGCGCTATCAGGCCAGACCCGGCCAGTTGCGCGCATTTGGCCGCGAGGAATGGTTTGCGCCGGTCGCCTCCGGCTCGAATCCGGCGCATGCCATGGTGGTGTGCCCGTGCACCATGGGCACGCTGGCGGCGATTGCACAGGGGCTGGCCGACAACCTCATCGGGCGCGCTGCCGACGTGGCCATCAAGGAGCAGCGCAAACTCATCCTGGTACCGCGCGAAACCCCTTACTCCGCGCTGCATCTGGAAAACATGCTGAAGCTGGCCCGGCTGGGCGCGGTCATCCTGCCGCCCAATCCCGGCTTCTACCACCATCCACGCCGTATCGAAGACCTGGTGGATTTCGTGGTGGCGCGTATCCTCGACCATCTCCATATCGCGCACGAACTGATGGCACGATGGGGAGACAGGAACGGTGATCCAGTGTGAATTGGCTCAAGAAAAGTCTGCCGCTGATATTTGATCGGATACACAACGTGCAAACACTGGAAATCCCCATCTTCACCCTGAATAGGGTGCTCTATCCTGACAGCCTGTTGCCGCTGAAAATCTTCGAACAGCGCTATATGGACATGGCCAAGGCCTGCATGAAAGACCAGTTGCCGTTTGGTGTGTGCCTGATCCGGAGCGGCGCGGAAGTCGGCTCGCCGGCTGCGCCCCATGCCGTCGGCACGCTTGCCCGGATCATCGACTGGGATATGCCGCAACTGGGGATATTGCATATTACCGCACGCGGCGGACAACGCTTCTTGATCGAGGATAGTGAGGCCGGTGCCAATGGCCTGGTGCATGCCCAGGCGCGCCTGATCACGCCGGAAACAGCGCAACCCGTGCCCTCCGAATATGCCCCCTGCCAGGACGTGCTACGCCACATTATCGAAGAACTGGGCGAATCACACTTTGCCCCATTGCAAATGGAGGATGCCGCCTGGGTCGGCTACCGGCTGGCCGAAGTCCTGCCGATCAGGCCCTCCGCCAGGCAGGATTTGCTGGAAATGAACGACAGCACGACGCGCCTGCAAATCCTGCTGGGGTTTCTCAAACGTCAGGGACTGGCAGAGAAATAAATGGGCGGATAGCAGGACCGGGCGTCGCGCAGCTGTCGCCATCCTATGAAATAACCCACGGCAGCCGGCCAGACCTCCGGAGCGCGCCATGCTTTCGACCTGGCTGCCATGACGCAGACAGTACACTCATTTACTGCGAGCTTTCTGCCTTGCGGTCGCGGTTCAGCAAATCCTCCACCACGGTGCGCGGCTGTACACCTTCGTAGAGTACCCGGCACACTGCGTGGGTAATGGGCATGTCGACGCCCAGCGTGGTGGCCAGCCTGTCCACTTCGCGTGCAGTAGTGACGCCTTCCGCTATGTGACCAAGGGCGCCCAGGATGGCTTCCAGGCTCTCGCCTGCGGCCAGGCGCAAGCCAAGCTGGCGGTTGCGTGACAGGTCGCCGGTACAGGTCAGGATCAGATCGCCCATGCCGGTGAGCCCCATGAAGGTTTCCATCCTGCCGCCCAGCGCCACACCGAGGCGGGTGATTTCGGCCACGCTGCGGGTAATCAGCGCAGCGCGGGCGTTATGGCCGAAATGCAGTCCATCGGAAATGCCGGCGGCGATGGCGATGACGTTTTTCAATGCGCCGCCCAGCTCCACGCCAATCACATCGTTGCTGGTATACACGCGCAAACGGCCGCCGTGCAGCGCGGCACCCGCTTCACGTAACGCAGCCGTGTCGCTTGCCGCCAGGGTGAGCGCAGCCGGCAGCCCGGCGGCGACTTCCTGAGCAAAGCTGGGACCGGATAACACGCCGCGCGCCACATAGTCGGGCAGCTCTTCCTGCGCCACCTGATGCGGCAGCTTCATGGTTCCCGCTTCAAAACCTTTACATACCCAGATCACCGGCACGCGATTATTGAGTGCAGCCAGTTGCTTCAGCACGCTGCGAAATGCACCGCTGGGCGTTGCAACCAGAATGAGTTCGGCGTGTGCCACAATGCCAGGCAGGTCGGCACTCAGGGCGAGATGGTCAGGCAGCGTCACGCCGGGCAGGTAGCGCGGATTGCTGCGTGCTGCATTCATGCTGGCGATCTGATCGGCACCGCGTGCCCATAGCGTCACTGCATGGCGCGAGGCAAGCGTCACCGCCAGCGCGGTACCCCAGGCACCCGCGCCGAGGATGACGATATTCATGCGCCCCACACCTGACTGAGCCTGATGTAGCCGCTGCTGTTGTCGGGCAGGCGCACCCGCGCCCAGCCGCCCGGCAGGGTTTCCTGCCATTCCAGCAGCACGCCTTTTTCGACACGTGCGCTAATTGCGGCGCTGCCCTGTGCGGCGGCACGGATCTCACCCTGCGCGGCAGTCACCACCAGCATACGTTTGTCAGCCAGCCTGGCAGCCTCCACCCAGGCCAGCGCGCCGCTGCTGTCGCGCACTTTCAGCCAGTTGTCCACGCTCACCACCACTTCCACCGGATAGCCGCGCCCGATGACAAACAGCCGCTTGGCCAGGGTGGAGGGCGCGTCGTACAGGATCGCTGCCGGTGCGGCAACCGAGCGATAGTCGAGCGCCTGCGCGGGCAGCGCAATCAGCGCAGACAGGGCCAGTAGCAGGCGCAGTGCTGTCATGTTCAGTTAAGCGGCGTGCCCGGAGCGGGTGCCTGCTGCTGTTGCATGTACATGGCTTCAAAGTTGACCGGATTGAGGATCACCGGCGGGAAGCCGGCGCGGCTCACCACGTCGGAGATGGTCTCGCGCAAATACGGGAACACGATATTCGGGCAGCCGATACCCAGCACTGTATCCATCTGGTCAGCGGGCACGTTTTCGATACGAAAAATCCCCGCCTGCGCGGCTTCCACCAGGAACATGGTCTTCTCGCCAAGCTTGGCGGTTATGGTGGTGGTGAGGATGACTTCGAATACACCCTCTCCCACGTTGCTGTGCTGCGTGGCAAGCTGCACGTCGATCTGCGGCGCTTCGCGCTCGAGGAAAATCTGCGGCGCATTGGGCACTTCGACCGACATGTCTTTGACGTAGAGTTTTTCGATCGCGAAAACGGCTTGTTGCTGGTCTTGCTCGCTCATTGTGATTCCCTGAAAGGTGGTAAAAGAAGCATTTTAACCCGGCTGGGCTGCATTTGTATGACGGCGTTGTGCGTGGCTTAAACTTGAAAAGTTAGGCCACGGTGAAGAACAAGGCAAAAGACAAAATCAAGAACCGTGGAATGCGCGGTTTGCTTTTTCCTTCCTACACCTTCCTGGCTTGCTTACTGATGTATATTTTCATCACATACAAAAATGCCTCAGGGTGAGTTCCGCTTTCACGCATTAGGCAAGACAGACGAAAGGCCAACGTTACATGTCACTTTCACTCTGCGTAATGATGGTGAGAAGATTCGCGTGATCTCGGCCAGAGACATGTACCGAGAGGAGCGTCCGATTTATGGGCAAACAGCTTAAAGTGGTTCCGCAGTTCATCTACGAAGCGGAAGAACAGGCCTTCTGGGAAAAACACGATTCCACAGATCATCTCGACTGAACGAAAGCCCAGCGCATTGTGCTGCCCAACCTGAGGCCCACGACAAAAACCATTTCCCTGCGACTTTCCCAGCATCGTCTGGGCTCGATCAAGGCCGCTGCCAACTCCCGTGATGTGCCCCCCAGTCGCTAATCAAAGCGTGCTTGCAGGAGAAGTTGCATAACCACTGATACTGGCGGTGCCCGTTAAATTCAGGCCGGTTCCAGCCTGGCATACTCCAGCGCCAGCCACTTCATTCCGTTCGCGCCGCCGAAGTTGATCTGCACCCGTGTGTCGTCGCCCTGCCCTTCCACGCTGACCACCACACCCACGCCGAACTTGGCGTGGCGCACGTTCATGCCGATGCGCCACGGCGAGGTGTTGCGCTGGCGCGTGGCTGAAGCCGGCGCTGCATCACCGTGGTAAGCGCTGGAGGCTGTGGCCATGCGCCTGGCGTTGACCAGTTTGAGCAAGGCGCTGGGCAGTTCGTCGAGGAAGCGCGACGGGATGCCGTAGCGTACCTGGCCGTGCAGCATGCGGCTTTGCGCATGGCTTAAATACAGCCGCCGGCGCGCGCGGGTGATGGCGACGTACATCAGGCGGCGTTCTTCCTCGATGCCGTCCTGCTCGTTCATGGATTGTTCGTGCGGGAACAGGCCCTCTTCCAGTCCGCCCAGGAACACGGCGTGGAATTCCAGCCCCTTGGCGGCGTGCACGGTCATCAGTTGCAGCGCGTCGCTGCCCGCGCCGGCCTGATGGTCGCCCGCTTCCAGCGCGGCGTGGGCGAGGAAGCTGGCCAGCGGCCCGCCCGCTTCGTCGAGCTCGGCCATGGCTTCCGGGTCGTTGGCGAAGACGGTGGCGGCGTTGATCAGTTCGTTCAGGTTTTCCAGCCGGTCGGCGCCCTCTTTTTCGGCCTGGTAATGCGCGGCCAGGCCGCTCATATGCAATACATGTTCGATGGCTTCGGGCAGCGGCAAGCCCTGCGTGGCGTCCTGCATGGCCTGCATCAAGGCGACGAAACCGGGCAAGCCTTTGGCGCTGTCCTTGCTGGCGGGGGCCTTGGCGCGGGCGGCCTGCCACAGGCTCGTCCCGCCGGCCTGGGCGGCGTCGGCCAACTGTTCCAGCGTGCGCGCGCCGATGCCGCGGGTGGGGAAATTGACCACACGGCTAAACGCGCCGTCGTCATCCGGATTGGCCAGCAGGCGCAAATAGGCCAGCGCGTGCTTGATCTCCTGGCGCTCGAAAAAGCGCAGCCCGCCGTACACGCGATACGCCACCCCGGCGCTGAACAGGGCGTGCTCCAGCACGCGCGATTGCGCGTTGGAACGGTACAGCAGCGCCATGTCCATCAGCGCCGTGCCTTCGCGCTGCAGCGCTTTCACTTCCTCGACGATGAAGCCGGCTTCTTCCTGGTCATTGTATGCCTCGTACACGCGGATCGGTTCGCCCTTGCCTTCTGCCGTCCACAGATTCTTGCCCAGGCGCGACTGGTTCTGTGTGATGAGCGCGTTGGCGGCATCGAGGATGTTGCCGTGACTGCGGTAGTTCTGCTCCAGCTTGATGACGTTGTCACCTGCGTAGTCGCGCTGGAATTCATTCATGTTACCGGTATGCGCGCCACGGAAGGCGTAGATCGACTGGTCGTCGTCACCCACCGCCATCAGCACCGATTGTGCCCCGGCGAACTGTTTCAGCCAGCGGTACTGCAGACGGTTGGTGTCCTGGAACTCGTCCACCAGGATATGGCGAAAGCGCTCCTGATAATGCGCGCGCAACGCGTCGTTGCGCGCCAGCAACTCGTAGGAACGCAGCAGCAGTTCCGGGAAATCGGCCACGCCCTCGCGGTTGCACTGCTCGTCGTAGGCGGCGTAAAACTCCACCAGGCGCCGCGTGTAGGGGTCGAACACCTCGACCTGCTGTGGACGCAGGCCGGCCTCCTTGTTGCCGCTGATAAAGTACTGCACCTTCTTCGGCTCGAATTTCTCGGTGTCCACGTTGAGCGCCTTGAGCAGGCGTTTGACGGCGGAGAGCTGATCGGCGCTATCCAGAATCTGGAACAACTGCGGCAGCCCGGCCTCGCGGTGATGGGTGCGCAGCAGGCGGTTGGACAGGCCGTGAAAGGTACCCACCCACATGCCGCGCGTGTTGATCGGCAACATCCCGGTCAACCGGGTCAGCATCTCCTTCGCCGCCTTGTTGGTGAAGGTCACCGCGAGGATGCCCAGCGGCGAGACTTGTCCGGTTTGAATCAGCCAGGCGATGCGCGTGGTGAGCACGCGCGTCTTGCCGCTGCCGGCCCCGGCCAGGATCAGCGCCGACTGGCCCGGCAGGGTGACGGCGGCAAGTTGCTCGGGGTTGAGCCCGTCGAGTAGGGAGGTCATGTTAAACTTTCAGATGGCAATTATTCTGGAAAATTCGCCACGCAGGGCAGAGAACACGGAGCGGACACCGGTTCGGGGAAGAATGTTTTCTCCGCGTTCTCTGTGCTCTCCGTGGCCAAAGCCGTTTCAGCTTCATTCAGTAACGAAGGATTATATATGCCCAGGCAACTCGGCTGTTTTATAAAAGAAGCGCGCAGTCATATCGAAGAGTGGGATGCAGAATCCGCCCATGAAAACCTGCAAGCCGGCGACGTGCTGGTGGTGGACGTGCGCGAAGCCGACGAATTCAAGCAAGGCCACGTGCAGGGCGCCATCAATATCCCGCGCGGCATTCTCGAAGGCGCTGCCGACCCCGGCTACAAGCACCGCGACCCGCGCCTGTGCAACGCCCGCGACAAAACCATCCTGCTCTACTGCCAGTCCGGCGGACGCTCGGCGATGGCGGCGTGGGTATTGAAGCAGATGGGCTATGCCCACGTCTATAATCTGGCGGGCGGACTGGAATGCTGGGAGGCCGAAGGCCTGGAACTGGAGACATAACATGCTGCACATTCTTTATTTCGGTCATCTGGTCGATGCGCTGGGCACCGCCTCTGAAGATTTCGAACTGCCGCAAACCCAAACCACCGTGGCGGGCTTGTGCGCCATCCTGGCCGAGCGTGGCGCCGTCTGGCATGAAGCACTGATCGGCAACAAATCGCTCAAAATCACCGTCAACAAACAGTTCGTCGATACGGACAACCTGCTCAAGGACGGTGACGAAGTCGCCTTTGTCGCTTTTATGGTAGGTTGAACATGGGCTCAGGCATGGGCATGGCATCGGATCTGCAATGGCTGCAACTGGCACTCACCGGACTCATGATTGCTGCGCTGCCGCTGAGTTACGCCTGGGTCAAGGGCCGCCGCAACCGCTACCGCCAGCTGGTGTGGCTGACCCTGTTCCTCACCTTCGATCTGATCCTGTTCGGCGGCTTCACCCGGCTCACCGACTCGGGCCTGGGTTGCCCCGACTGGCCGGGCTGCTACGGCACCGCCAATCCCTCCCTTGCCCATGCCAGCATCCACGCCGCCGAGGCGCTGATGCCGAGCGGGCCGGTCACCTGGGCCAAGGCCTGGATCGAGATGATTCATCGCTACCTGGCGATGATGGTGGGTGTGCTGATCATCGCGCTGATGGGGCTGGCCTGGTTCAAGCGGCGCGAGCTGCGCCAATCGCCGTGGCCGGCCACTGCGCTGTTGGTACTGGTGTGCGTGCAGGGCGCGTTCGGCGCGTGGACGGTCACGCTCAAACTGCAGCCGGTAATCGTTACCCTGCACCTGCTGCTGGGGCTGACCCTGCTGGGCGCGCTGGCCTGGCTGGCCGCGCGCAGCCAGCCGGCAGCTTCGCACGATGCCGCAGCCAGCCGGCTGAGGCCGTGGATCATGCTCGGCATCGTGTTGCTCGCAGTACAGATCGCGCTGGGCGGCTGGGTGAGCACCAACTATGCGGTACTCGCCTGCACCGACTTCCCGTTATGTAACGGCCAGCTGATCCCGACCATGGACTTCCGGCACGGCTTCACCCTGTGGCGCGCCCTCGGCAAAACCGCCAGCGGCGCACTGCTCAGTCACGACGCACTGGTTGCCATCCACTGGACGCACCGCGTGTTCGCCTTCGTCGTCATCGCCTACCTGGGCTGGCTCGGCCTGCGCGCCCGCCACAATCTGACGCTGTCCCGGCCCGCCCTCGTGCTGCTGGCGCTGATCGCCCTGCAATTCGCCAGCGGGCTATCCAACATCCTGCTGCAATGGCCGCTCCCCATCGCCGTCGTCCACAACGGCGGCGCAGCGGCGCTGCTGGTGACGCTGGTGTTCATGCTGGCGCGGAGCGGGTCGGATGCAAGCCGGCGGGCATAAGAGAACATCCAGGACGGCGCACGCCAGAAGAAGGCGGTCGGGTATTTCTCCCATGGCAGTCACTCGATCATCAATCCGTATTAATATTGCATATGCGGACAGACAACCTCAGAGCACCCACAACGAATCAAGCAGTTATTGCGCACTGGCATGTTCTGAGAATTTTGACAGACCTGACCGGCCAGTCTGGTGAATATCCACTATGCGACATTAAGCAAAAACCTTAACACCGGTACTCAACGCTACCATAAGGAGATCAAGCATGATACAAGCCTTTGCTGCATTTGAACCCGGGGGGGAGCTTAAACCGTTCGAGTATGATCCGGGCCCGCTCAGGCCCCATGAGGTAGAAATTGATGTTCAGTACTGCGGTATCTGCCATAGTGATCTGAGCGTGCTCGACAATGAATGGGGAATGACCCAGTATCCCGTCGTTCCCGGGCATGAAGTGGTAGGAACGATTGCCAAGGCGGGAGATAACGTCAAGCATCTGACGGTCGGTCAAATAGTCGGGCTGGGCTGGCATTCCGGCTACTGCAACGCATGTACCCCTTGTCACACAGGCGACCACAACCTGTGTGCCAATGCGCAGGCGACCATCATCGGCCATCATGGCGGCTTTGCCGACAAGGTGCGTGCGGCTGCCAACAGTGTGGTTCCCATTCCCGATGGGATTGACCTGGAGTCCGCCGGCCCCCTGTTTTGCGGCGGGATTACCGTTTTCAATCCGCTGGTCCAGTTTGATACCAAACCCACCGACAAAGTGGCGGTGATTGGCATCGGCGGTCTGGGCCATATGGCGTTGCAGTTCCTCAATGCATGGGGCTGCGAAGTGACGGCATTTACCAGCAGCGAAGATAAAAGGAAAGAAGCGCTGAGCCTGGGCGCCCACCATACGCTGAACTCCCGCGATCAGAAAGGAATCGAGGCGGCGGCAGGACGTTTTGACCTGATCATTTCCACGGTCAACGTCAAGCTGGACTGGAATCTCTATCTCGGCACACTGAAGCCGCGCGGCCGTTTGCACTTTGTCGGGGCGACACTGGATCCGCTCGATATCAATGTGTTTTCACTCATCATGGGTCAACATGCGGTATCCGGCTCTCCGGTCGGCAGCCCATTAACGATTGCCAGGATGCTGGAATTCGCCAAGCGCCACAACGTCAGGCCGGTCATCGAGAAATTCAGCTTTGATGACATCAATGAGGCTATCAAAAGATTGAGGAGTGGCCAGGCACACTATCGCATTGTGCTGCAGCGCTAATTCATGCCTGACCACACATAACAATGGCATGCGGCGGACATGGGCCAGCCACGCCGCTGATGCGCAATGTCGAGTGTCCGCTATCGGGGAATGCGACCGTCCGTTACGGATCCGCCAGGCTCACCCGCTTCAACCTGGACACACCCGCGGCCAACCCAGCGGGCGTTGTTAGGCACCTTCACCATCCCAATAAAAAAGCCGGGCTCACCCGGCTTTTTTATTATTGCGATTAATCAAGCCAATCAGGCTTTTTTCTTGGCAGCAATCATGTCTTCGATCATCGGCCCCAGGATCAGCTCCATCGAATAACCCATCTTGCCGCCGGGCACCACCAGGGTGTTGGCACGCGACATGAAGGAGTTGGGAATCATGTTGATCAGGTACGGGAAATCCACGCCTCTGGGCTCGCTGAAGCGGATGATGACCAGGCTCTCGTCCGGGGTCGGGATGTCGCGCGCGATGAACGGGTTGGAGGTATCCACCGTGGGCACACGCTGGAAATTGACATGGGTGCGGGAAAACTGCGGCGTGATGTAGTTCACGTAGTCCGGCATGCGGCGCATGATGGTGTCCACAATGACTTCGGCGGAATAGCCTCGCTCGGCGGCATCGCGGTGGATTTTCTGGATCCATTCCAGGTTGACCACGGGCACCACGCCTACGCCCAGATCCACGTATTTGGCCACGTCTATCTTGCCGTGCGAAACCAGGCCATGCAGTCCTTCGTAAAACAGCAGATCGGTACCTGCAGGCACTTCTTCCCATGGGGTGAACTCACCGGCAGACAGCTGGGTCCCCAGGCGCCTGTTGTGGAAATCCGCTTCTTCGTCGCTGTGAATGTAGAAGCGTTTTTTGCCCTTGCCGTTCTTGCCGTAGCTCTTGAACAGTTCTTCGATCTTGTCGAAATGGTTGGCTTCCGGGCCGAAATGGCTGAAATGGTTATTGCCGACGGCTTCGGCCTTTTTCACTGCCTCCTTGAATTCCACACGGTTCAGGCCGTGAAAGCTGTCACCTTCAACCACGGCGGCGCTGATGTTCTCGCGGCGGAAAATGTGCTCAAACGCACGCTTGACAGTGGTGGTGCCGGCGCCGGAAGAACCGGTCACGGCGATAACGGGGTGTTTCTTGGACATGATGCGCTCCAGTTAAGAACCATAAAAAGCCGAAATACAATCGCGGCAGTATAACTTTTAAGCAGTCCGGCTGTCCACGCACCGCCTGTGCAGCAGAGTATAATCGGGCTTTTGCCAGCGCCGTTTATCGCACCTCATGGAAGCCCAATACCAACCCCAGAAAATCGAGGCGGATGCCCAGCGCCGCTGGATTGAATCCGCCGCATTCAAAGCCGTCGAGACCACGGACAAGCCCAAGTACTACTGCCTGTCGATGTTCCCCTATCCTTCCGGCAGGCTGCATATGGGACACGTGCGCAACTACACCATCGGCGACGTGCTGGCCCGCTTTCATCGCATGCAGGGCTATAACGTGATGCAGCCGATGGGCTGGGACGCATTCGGCCTGCCCGCGGAAAACGCTGCGCTGAAAAATGGCGTGCCGCCCGCCGCGTGGACGTATGCCAACATCGACCATATGCGCAGCCAGTTGAAGAGCCTCGGCCTGGCGATCGACTGGGATCGCGAACTCGCCACCTGCAGGCCCGAGTATTACCGCTGGGAGCAGTGGCTGTTCACCAGGCTGTTTGAAAAAGGCGTGATCTACAAAAAAACCGCTTCGGTCAATTGGGATCCGGTAGACAACACCGTGCTCGCCAACGAACAGGTGATCGACGGGCGCGGCTGGCGTTCCGGCGCGCTGGTGGAAAAACGCGACATCCCGATGTACTTCATGCGCATCACCGCCTACGCCGACGAGTTGCTGGGCGGTCTGGATACCCTGCCGCACTGGCCGGAGCAGGTCAAAATCATGCAGCGCAACTGGATCGGCAAGAGCTTCGGCTGCGAAGTGCATTTCCCTTACGATGCCGCCAGCATCGGTGCGGCCGGCGCGCTCAAGGTCTACACCACGCGCCCGGACACGCTGATGGGCGCGACTTATGTGGCGGTCGCCGCCGAACATCCGCTCGCCGCCCGGGCTGCTGCCAACAACCCGGCGCTGGCCGAGTTCATCGCCGCATGCAAGCGCGGCGGCGTGGCCGAGGCCGACATCGCCACACAAGCCAAAAAAGGCATGAACACCGGCCTGTTCGTCTCGCATCCGCTGTCCGGCGAAAAACTCCCGGTATGGGTCGCCAACTATGTGTTGATGGGCTACGGCGAAGGCGCGGTGATGGCGGTACCGGCGCACGACGAACGTGACTTCGAATTCGCCGCGCAATACGGGCTACCGATGAAAACCGTCATCGCATCCAGCAGCGGCGCTTATGAAACCGTAGCTGCACCGTGGCAGGATGCTTACGCCGAGCATGGCGTGTGCATCAATTCAGGCAAATACGACGGCCTGGATTTCGATGCCGCGCTGGAAGCCATCGCCGCCGATTTGCAGGCCAAAGGACTGGGCAGCAAACGCACCCAGTTCCGCCTGCGCGACTGGGGCATTTCGCGCCAGCGCTACTGGGGTTGCCCGATTCCCATCATTCACTGCGCCACCTGCGGCGATGTGCCGGTGCCTGACCACCAGTTGCCGGTGGTGCTGCCGGAAGATGTGGTGGTCACCGGCGCGGGCTCGCCGCTGGCGAAAATGCCCGGGTTTTACCAATGCGACTGTCCGAAATGCGGCCAGCCGGCACGGCGCGAAACCGATACCATGGACACCTTCGTCGAGTCAAGCTGGTATTACGCGCGCTACGCCAGCCACGACTGCGGCAGCGCCATGGTGGACCAGCGCGCGGCTCACTGGCTGCCGGTGGATCAGTACATCGGCGGCATCGAGCATGCCATTTTGCACCTGCTCTACGCGCGCTTCTTCCACAAGCTGATGCGCGACGAAGGGCTGTTCGGTGACCCTGGGCGGGGAGAAAACCGGCTTGACGAGCCCTTTGTGCGCCTGCTCACGCAGGGCATGGTCGTCGCACCGACGTTTTACCGCGACGCCGGGGAAGGCAAGAAAGACTGGTTCAACCCGGCCGAGGTCGATGTGCGCATGGACGAGCGCGGCCGTCCGCTCGATGCATTGCTCAAGGCCGACGGCCTGCCGGTGACCATCGGCGCTACCGAAAAGATGGCCAAATCCAAGAACAACGGCGTCGATCCGCAACTCCTGATCGACGGCTACGGCGCCGATACTGCGCGCCTGTTCATGATGTTCGCGGCGCCGCCCGAGCAAAGCCTGGAATGGTCGGATGCCGGGGTGGAGGGCGCGTTCCGTTTTCTGAAGCGGCTGTGGAAGCTGGTGCACGATCACGTCAGCGCCGGCGTGGTGCCGGCGTATACGGGCGGCGAGTTATCCGCCGGGTTGAAGGCCCTGCGCTTCCAGCTGCATACTGCAGTAAAAAAAATCAGCGATGATTACAGCCGCCGCCAGACTTTCAACACCGCGATTGCCGCGGTGATGGAACTGCTCAACACATTGAGCAAAATGAGCGACACCAGCCTGGCCGCACGCAGCGTGGCGCAGGAAGTGCTGGAGCGCGCAGTGCTGATGCTCGCGCCCATTGTCCCGCATGCGTGCGAAGCGCTGTGGACAGCACTCCGGCCGGATACGCAGCTACTCGATCAGGCCTGGCCGCAGGTGGACGAAAGCGCGCTGGTGCAGGATGAAATCACCCTGATGCTGCAAGTCAACGGCAAGCTGCGCGGCGAGATCACCGTCGCCCAATCCACCAGCCGCGAGCTTATCGAACAGCTGGCGCTGGCTCACGAGGCTGCACAAAAATTCATGGCCGGACAGGTTCCGAAAAAAATCGTGGTGGTAGCTGGGCGACTGGTCAATATCGTGGTCTGAACACAACGGAGACAACATGAAAAACATCCTCACCCACTGGCTATGGCTGGCACTCATTGGCGTCACACTCACCGCAGGCTGCGGCTTTCACCTGCGCGGGCAGGTCGAACTGCCGTATCGATCCGTTTATGTGGAAGGCGGTCAGGGTGGATTGACGACTGCGCTGCAAGCCGCCTTGCGTCTCGGACATGCCGGGCGCCTGGCTCCCAGTGCCGCGAAAGCCGAGAGCGTGATTCAGATTTTGTCGGAGCAGAACAGCAAGGTGATCCTGTCCCTGTCCGGCATCGGCAGGGTGCGTGAATACCAGCTGCAATACCGGGTGCAATACCAGCTCATCACGCCCAAGGGCAAAGTCATCCTCGCCCCGGCCAACCTGCTGCTGGCGCGCGACATGACCTACAACGATGCCCAGGTATTGGCCAAAGGGGAAGAAGAACAGCTGCTTTACCGCGACATGCAGAAAGACGCCGCGCAACAGATTTTGCGGCGCATCGCCAGCGCCCATTAACCCATGCGCATCAAGCCGGAGCAACTCGCCCAGCACCTGGCACGCGGTATCCAGCCGCTCTATACCGTGTACGGCGACGAGCCGCTGCTGGCTCTGGAAGCCGCTGATCTGGTGCGCGCCAGCGCCCGCTGCGCGGGCTACAGCGAGCGTGAAGTCCACACCGTGGAAGCACGCTTCAACTGGAACGAGCTGCTTGCTGCCGGCGACAACCTCTCCCTGTTCGGCAACCGCCGCCTGGCCGATATCCGCATTCCCTCCGGCAAACCCGGGCTGGAAGGCGGCAAGGCACTGCAGGCCTATTGCGCCAGGCTGCCCGCAGACACCGTCACGCTCATCACCCTGCCCAAGCTCGACCGCCAGGCCACCAACGCCAAATGGTTTACCGCGCTGCAAGCCAGCGGTATCGTGATTGGCGTTAACCCGGTTGCCATCGACCAGTTGCCACGCTGGATCGGCGCGCGGCTGGCCGCACACAACCTGCAAGCCGACAGCCAGACCCTGCGCTTTCTGACCGAACGCGTGGAAGGCAACCTGCTCGCCGCCCAGCAGGAAATCCGCAAGCTCGCGCTGCTGTTCCCGCCTGGCAGAATCACCTTCGACAACGTGCGCGAAGCGGTACTCGACGTCGCCCGCTACGATGTTTTCAAGCTTGCCGACGCACTGCTGACCGGCGATGTGCCGCGCCTCATGCGCATGCTCGACGGCCTGCGCAATGAAGGCGAAACCCCGGTACTGATCCTGTGGACACTCACCCGCGAACTGCGCATCCTGACCCGCATCAAAGCCGGCCAGGCCAGCGGCCAGCCCGCCGCCCAACTGATGCGCGAAGCCGGGGTGTGGGAGTCGCGCCAGACGCTGGTGGAAAAAGCGCTCGCCCGCGTCAGCCTGAGCGCGCTCACCCAGGCGCTGCGCGATGCGGCCGGGATAGACCGCACCATCAAGGGTTTGCAAACCGGCGACGTATGGGATGCACTCAGTCAACTGGCGTTGAAAATCGCGCTGCCGGGCAGCACGGCGCACCCCTCCTCTGTCCGTTAATTCTGGAAAAAGCAGGTTGGCCCCGAGCAACTCCGTGGTTATGCACGGCTCACACCCGCGGAACTCGCACAGATGCCCGCCGATCAGGAACCCGTATTTTTGCTTGAGTAACCCGGCACGATCCGGCGCAGCGTGCACGTCCTCAGGCTCTGCCCATGTCCAAGCCACGCAAGCATCCTGCCGTCGTTCCGGGTTAGAATCCGACTTTAACAATTTCACCACTGGATTTGATATGGACATCAAAACCTACATGCAGGACAGGGGACGCGCTGCCCGCGCCGCTTCGCGCGCCGTGGCACGCGCCGATACCAACGCCAAGAACAGGGCGCTCAACGTCATGGCTGCGGCTATCCAGCGCGATGCCGACAAGCTGCTGGCTGCCAACGCTGAGGACATGGCCGCCGCGCGCGCCGCCGGACTGGACGCAGCGCTGCTCGACCGGCTGGCGCTGAATGCCAAATCCATCGCCGGCATGGCAGAAGGGCTGTTGCAAATCGCCGCGCTGCCCGACCCGGTGGGCGAAATCACCGATCTAAAATACCGCCCGTCCGGCATCCAGGTGGGCAAGATGCGCGTGCCGCTGGGCGTGATCGGGATCATTTATGAAGCGCGTCCCAACGTGACCGCCGACGCCGCCGGGCTGTGCCTGAAATCCGGCAACGCCGCCATCCTGCGCGGTGGTTCCGAGGCGATCCGCTCCAACCAGGCGATTGCCGCCTGCGTGCGCGAAGGGCTGGCCGCGGCCGGCCTGCCGGAAACCGCGCTACAGGTGATAGCAACCACCGACCGCGCGGCGGTGGGCGAACTCATTACCATGCAGGGCTATGTGGACGTGATCGTACCGCGCGGCGGCAAGGGGCTGATCGAGCGCGTGATGAACGATGCGCGCATTCCGGTGATCAAGCATCTGCATGGCGTATGTCATGTGTATATCGATGACCGCGCCGACGTGGACAAGGCGGTGCGCATCGCCGACAACGCCAAAACCAGCCGCTACGGCACCTGCAACACCATGGAAACCCTGCTGCTGGCAAACAACATCGCGCCGGCAGTATTACCCAGGATCGCCGATATCTACGCCGCCAAGGGCGTAGAAATGCGCGGCTGCGACGCAGCGCGCCAGATTGTGGCAATGAATGCGGCGACGGATGTGGACTGGGTCACCGAATACCTCGCGCCCATCATTTCCATCCGCGTGGTGGACGGCATGGATGCGGCGATTGAGCACATCAATACCTATGGCTCGCAGCATACCGACGCGATTGTCACCGAGGACTATGCGCGCGCGCGCCGCTTCCTGCGCGAGGTGGATTCCAGCAGCGTGATGGTGAACGCCTCCACCCGCTTCGCCGACGGCTTCGAATACGGCCTGGGTGCTGAAATAGGCATTTCCACCGACAAGATCCACGCACGTGGCCCGGTCGGACTGGAAGGGCTCACGTCGCAAAAGTGGGTCGTGTTAGGCGATGGTCATGTGCGCGGATAATTCCGGGAATAAGCCTCTGGCAACGCATTGAAACCTATCGGCATTTTCGGCGGCACCTTCGACCCGATCCACTTCGGCCATTTACGACTGGCGGAGGAAATGGCCGAGGCGCTTGAGCTCACCACGGTGCGCCTCATCCCGGCAGGCACGCCGCCGCATCGCACGCGCCCGCGCACCGACGCGCACCACCGGTTGCAGATGGTGCGGCTGGCAATCGCCGGTAATCCGCGCTTTGTGCTGGATGACCGCGAAGTGGGTTTGCCGCGTCTGTCTTACACAGTGGAAACGCTCGCCTCACTGCGTGACGAACTGGGTGCGAGGCAGCCCTTGTGCCTGCTGCTGGGTGCCGATGCGTTTCTGGGCTTGACCACCTGGCACCGCTGGCAGGACTTGTTCACGCTGGCGCATATCGCGGTGGCGCACCGTCCCGGTTTTCCGCAAAGCGCCTGGAAGGACGCCATGCCCGAAGCATTACGCGCCGAACTGGAAGCACGCATGGCACATCCGCACGACCTCACCAGCGCTGCGGCGGGGCTGCTTGCAACCCGCCCGATCACCGCGCTGGACATCTCCGCCACGCACATCCGCGACACCTTGCGTGCCGCACGTAGCCCACGTTATTTGCTGCCTAACGCGGTTCTCGACTATATTCAGGCCAACCAACTGTATTTACCGGAAAATTAATGGATATCAACGAAATCACCGCCGCTGTCGTGGACGCGCTGGAAGACATCAAAGGCCAGGACATCGTGGTCCTGGACACCAGTCCGCTCACGTCCATGTTTGACCGCATGGTCATCGCCAGCGCCGACTCCACGCGCCAGACCAAGGCACTGGCCCACAACGTGCAGGAAAAACTCAAGGAAAAAGGCGTGCCCGACCAGGGCATTGAAGGCCTGGCCTCGGGCGAATGGGTGCTGCTTGATCTGGGCAGCGTGGTAGTGCATGTGATGCAGCCTGCAGTGCGCCAGTATTATAACCTGGAAGAACTATGGAGCGCGGCGCAGGATCAGCGCAATAAACGCAACGCAACCGGCTGAATCTCCCCCATGAAGCTGCGCATCATCGCGGTAGGGAAAAAAATGCCGGCGTGGATCGAGGCCGGGTTTAGCGAATATGCCAGGCGCATGCCACGCGAGAACAGTATCGAGCTGGTCGAGCTCAAGCCGGAGAAACGCGGCGGCGGCAAAACCAGCGGGCAGATCCAGGAAGCCGAGCGCGACCGCATCCTCGCCGCGCTACCGCGACACGCCACAGTGTGGGCACTGGATGAGCACGGCAGCCAGCTCACCACCCTGGAACTGGCCGGCGCGCTGCGTGAATGGCAGGGGACAGGGCGCGACACGGCTTTTGTCATCGGCGGTGCCGATGGCTTGCATCAAGATGTCAAACAGCGTGCCGATAAACTGCTTGCACTGTCACGCTTTACCTTGCCGCACGGCCTGGTGCGGGTGATGCTGGTCGAACAGCTATATCGCGTCTGGAGCGTGACACACAACCACCCCTACCACCGGGAATAAACCAACATGGCGCATACCGATCCACGCATTTATCTGGCCTCACGCTCGCCGCGTCGCCGCGAGTTGCTGCGCCAGATTGGCGTGCGCCACGAGGTGCTACTGTTACGTGAATCCGGCGATCGCCTGGACGTAGATGAAACGCCGCAGCCCGGCGAACCACCGCAGGAATATGCACTGCGCATTGCGCGTGGCAAGGCCACCGCCGGCTGGCAATGTGTAATGGAACGCCATATCCCGCGCTACCCGGTGCTCGGCGCCGATACCACGGTGACCGTGGATGGCGAAATCCTCGGCAAGCCGTTGGGTCTGGACGCTGCCATTGCCATGCTCGCCAAGCTGGCGGGGCGCAGCCATCAGGTGATGACGGCAGTGGCACTGGCATGCGAAACACGCTGCGAGGTACTGCTGAGCACGTCGACGGTCAGGTTCAAACCCCTCAGTGAACGCGCAATCCACACCTACGCAAGCAGCGGCGAGCCCTTCGACAAGGCTGGCGGTTATGCCATCCAGGGACGCGCAGCGACTTTCATCGAGCATCTGGAGGGCAGCTATTCCGGCGTGATGGGCCTGCCGCTGTATGAAACTGCGCAGCTGCTGGAACGCTACAACATGAAATTATTCGAATAAGCCCTACTGGTAAACCGCACACCATGAGCGAAGAAATTCTCATCAACGTCACTCCCCAGGAGACCCGCGTCGCGGTGATGCATCTGGGCGTGGTGCAGGAACTCCACATCGAACGCATCAGCCAGCTTGGCCTGGTGGGCAATATCTACTTCGGCAAGGTGTGCCGGGTATTGCCGGGGATGCAGTCGGCGTTTATTGACATCGGCCTGGAGCGCGCGGCGTTTCTGCATATCGCCGACATCTGGGAAGAACGCCATGCCGGGGGCGAGGAACGTCCGATTGAACGCATCCTGTTTGAGGGACAGGGTGTACTGGTGCAGGTCATCAAGGATCCAATCGGCACCAAGGGCGCGCGGCTGTCTACCCAGGTGAGTTTTGCCGGGCGTTTTCTGGTGTATCTCCCGCAGGAAACGCATATCGGCATCTCGCAAAAAATCGAGGATGAAGCCGAACGCGAGTCGCTGCGCCAGAAACTGCAACAGCTGTTGCCCGAGGATGAACACGGCGGCTTCATCATCCGCACCATGGCGGAACAGGCTGAAGAGCGCGAATTGCAGGCGGATATCGGGTACTTGCGCAAACTGTGGGCGGATATTCAGCAACAGGCCAGAACCGCGCCGCTGAAATCGCTGCTGTATCAGGAACTGAACCTGTCGCTGCGCGTGCTGCGCGATTTCGCCAACGAGGAAACCGACCGCATTCTGGTGGATTCGCGTGAAACCTACCAGAAAATGCTGAGCTTTGCCGAGAGCTACAGCGGAGCTGTGGTCAACAAGCTCAGCCACTACGCTGCCGAGCGTCCGCTGTTTGACCTGTATGCCATCGAGGATGAAATCGAGAAGGCGCTGGCGCGGCGCGTGGATCTGAAATCCGGCGGCTACCTGATTATCGACCAGACCGAAGCACTGACCACGGTGGACGTGAACACCGGCGGTTTCGTCGGCGTCCGCAATTTCGACGACACCATTTTCAAGACCAACCTGGAGGCCGCGCAGGCTATTGCGCGTCAGTTGCGGCTGCGCAACCTGGGCGGCATCATCATCGTGGACTTTATCGACATGGACAATCGCGGTCATCGCGACGAAGTGTTTTCCGAGTTTAAAAAGGCGCTGGCGCGTGACCATACGCGCATGACGGTGAATGATTTTTCCCCGCTGGGGCTGGTGGAGATGACGCGCAAGCGTACCCGCGAAAGCCTGGCCCACGTTTTGTGCCAGCCCTGTCCGACCTGTCAGGGACGGGGCGAAGTCAAAACCGCGCAAACCGTGTGTTATGAAATCCTGCGCGAAATCGTGCGCGAAGCGCGCCAGTTCAATGCGCGCGAATTCAGGATACTGGCGTCACAGCAAGTGATTGATCTGTTTCTGGATGAAGAGTCGCAGAGCCTCGCCCAGCTCGGCGATTTCATCGGCAAACCGGTATCGCTACAGGTGGAAAGCCTGTATACCCAGGAGCAATACGACGTGATTCTGATTTAGAGCCTGGCAGTGGTTAACAGCCATTGCGAGGATGATTGGGATTTCATCTCCAGCTTTCGATCAGGATCAGGCCACAGCCTGAACCACGCGCAACGCAGGCGGTGACGTTTTATCCGCGCTTGCGCCGGCTGTATCGGGTGCGAGCGCGCGCAGGATTGCGTTGATTTCCTGATGCTGTTTCCCCAGGTCATCAAACTGTTGTTTTAATTCTGCCACTTTGGCCTGCAGGCTATCCAGGTTGTCGTGCACCTTGCGGATGTTTTCGACGCGCAGCTCCAGCTGGGTTTTATGGTCGCGGATGCGTATGACCAGCGGATCCAGTGTCATGCGCAGCCAGGCATCGGCCTCCATGCGCGCCATCTCGAATACTGTGCGCGCCTCGGCCACCAGGCTTTGATAAAACCTGCTCACCATAAAGCGCTTTTCCAGCATCAGATTAAGCGGATCACGACAAAACATCCCGGTACTCCGGGCCAGACCCGCCAGGCGTTCACGATGGCGCTCCAGATCCAGCCGGGGCGGGTTCAATTGCGGGAATCCATGCTGCTCCTGAAAACGCCGATAAGCCGAGTCGAGCAGCGCCAGGATATTAGCGGCAGCCGTGTCTACCCTCGCGAATTGGGCATTGATGCGCCCGAACAGGTGATTCATGCCACGTGTAAGGCTGGCCGTGGTCCAGCTCTCATCCAGGTGTGCGCGGCTTTTTTCCAACAAGGCGTCAAGCACGTCGCCCGATAGCTCGGACAATAGGGAACGTCCCTGCTGCTGTACCAGGTTACGGGTAATCTTGAAATTCAGCGCAACCGCATCATAACCCCGCTTTTCGGTCACCAGCCTGTCGCGCAGCTTGGTGACGACTTCGCGGTTTTTGCCGGTGAAAGCGCCGAGCTGTTCGGCATCGCCCCTGATGGCTTCGAGTCTGGACACCACCCCGTGACGCGAGGTCTCCAGCATGGCCAATACCTCGCGATGCACCGACTGGTGCAGCAGCGCCTGGCGCGAGGGAATGATTTTATCGGCGAGCAAGGTCTCCAGCGCAGCAATCCCGGAACGTTCGAGTAGCGCCGGGTCTTCCCGGATTTTGCCAACCAGCGCTTTCTGTGCCGAGACGGCAAACACCTGGTGACGCGGAATTCTGAGCTGCTGCGCGGTTTGCTCGATCTGGCGCTGGATGATGGCGTCGATCTCTGCTTCGGATTTGAGTTCGTCCCACAGCATGTCAATCTTGTTGAGTACCGCAATGTGATGGTGCACACGGCGGTACACCGTGTTCTCCCAGATATCCAGATCGGAACGTGTAACGCCGGTATCGGTCGCCAGTAAGAAAAACACGCCGTGGGCATTGGGAATGGCGTTGAGAGTCAACTCGGGTTCGTTGCCAAGCGCGTTAAGCCCGGGCGTGTCGAGAATTGCCAGTCCCCCGTTCAACAGCGGATGCGGGAAATTGATCAGGGCATAACGCCAGGCCGGCACCTCCACCCTGCCGTCAGCCGCACCCTGCCGCGCGAGCCCGGCATCATCTTCATCGCACAAGCCCATGGCGCGCGCCTCGGCCGCCGACACACGCTTGACCTCTGCCAGCGAGCGCAAGGCAGCGCTCATCTGCATGGCATTGGAGGGATCGAGGCTAATCGTGCTCCACTCGATGGGCATGCGTTTCAGAGTGGCGATACTTGCGTCGCGCAAGCGCGTCTCGATGGGCAACAGGCGGACGTAGGGCTTGCTGTCGACATCGTGGAAAATTTCCGTCGGGCACATGGTCGTGCGGCCTGCGTCAGAGGGCAGCAGGCGCTGTTTGAGGTCAGCAAAAAACAGTGCGTTGATGAGTTCCGACTTGCCACGCGAAAATTCGGCCACAAACGCCAGCACCAGCCGATCCTGTTTCAGGCTCTCGGCCAGGTCGTAGAGACGCAGGGTCTGCTGTGCCTCAATACTGGCATAGCGATCCAGCCAGCCGCGATAGGCTTCCAGCGCGCCAAGCACCACATCGCGGCGCTGCTGATAATTCACGATTTCCTGCTCAAGCCGATTCGCCATGTCCACTTCCCATTTGCTCGAGTTTTTGAATGGCCGCGTCATCCAGCGATGCGATTTCCAGTATTTTACGGCGCCCTTTTTCACCGCTCCGAATCTGCACGCACCTGACGGATACACCGAGTGTTCTGGCAATAAAAGTGCGCAATACCGCATTCGCCTTCCCTTCAGTAGCGGCGGCGGCAATGCGAATCTTGAGCGCGTCGCCATGCACACCCGCTATTTCAGTGGTTTTTGCGCCGGGTTGAATATGCAGAAAAAGCTGTACCGAGTCGCCACTCGTTTTGAACCAGGTCAAAGCCATGTGGTTGCGCCGTTACATCATGCTGCGCGCCACGCGCTCCAGCCACGCCAGCGGCAGCATGATGACAAGCTGACACACCAGCAGAAAAACCAGGGGGGAGAGGTCGAAATTGGCAACCGGTGCAATCAGGCGCCGGAACGGCCGCAACAGCGGTGCCGCCAGCGCCGCGAACACCGGCATCAGCGGCGATAACGGATTCACCATGGACAATACCGCCATCACCACCACCAGCCCGATCAAGGTGTATACCGCCAGGCTGGACAAGCGCACCGCTGCCAACAGCACAAACCCCGGCAGCACCTTGCTCCCTGCCGCTGCGAACGGATAGCCATCCAGGCCGAACAGCGCCAGCAGCAATACGAATTCCAGCGCCAGTGCCAGCAACAGCGTACCCATATCCACGCCGAACAGGCCCGGTATGACACGACGCAACGGACGCACGGCAAAATCGGTAAGTTTGACCACAAACTGGGCAAACGGATTGCGGAATGGAACGCGCGCCCATTGCATGTAAAAGCGCAGCAACAGGGCGATCAAAAACAGATTGACGAGGTTTTGCAGGACAAACTGCAAGGCTTGGTTCAACATGATGATTTACCGTAAAAACACCTTGTTATTGTTGCATTTTTTGGACGCGAGAGGCGGATATTATTGCAGCGCTTCGCCCAGCTCTTTGGAGCGTGCCGCCGCTGCATGAATGGCGCTGACAATGGCGGCTTTTACGCCGGCCTCATCCATGCGCTGCAGGGCGCGTTCGGTGGTACCGGCTTTGGAGGTGACGCGCGCACGCAGGGTGGCGACGTCCTCACTGCTACTGGCAGCCAGTTGCGCGGAACCCAGCATGGTTTCCAGTGCCAGCTGGCGCGCGGCGTCTGCATTCAACCCCAGTTCCAGTGCTGCCTGCTGCAGAGCCTCGATAAAATAAAATACATAGGCCGGACCGCTGCCGGACACTGCCGTGACCGCATCCATCAGCGCCTCGTCTTCCACCCACAGCACGCTGCCCGCCGATTCAAGAATGGTCTGCGCCATCTGCCGCCGGGACGGCTGCACTGCAGGCAATGCATACAGCGCCGTGACACCCGCTCCGATCATGGCCGGAGTATTGGGCATCGCGCGCACCACATTGGCATAACCCATCAACCACGCCGACAAAGTGCGCGCGCGCACCCCGGCAGCAATAGATACCACCAGCTGCATGGCAAGCAGCGGCGACAGTACCTGTGCCACTTCCTTGAGCTGTTGCGGCTTGACCGCCAGTACCACGGCATCCGCGATCACTGCATCAGGACCCAGTTCAGCATAGGTGTTCACCCGATAATCTGCCTCCAGCCGCGCGCGCGCGTCTGCATTATGCTCGACCACCGATATCTGTTCAGCTGCCTGCCCCTGGCGCAGCAGGCCCGCAATCAGGGCGG
Source organism: Sulfuriferula plumbiphila (assembly GCF_009938015.1). NCBI lineage: Bacteria > Pseudomonadati > Pseudomonadota > Betaproteobacteria > Nitrosomonadales > Sulfuricellaceae > Sulfuriferula > Sulfuriferula plumbiphila. Next base: position 2,963,805 of record NZ_AP021884.1, read on the forward strand.
TCGCCATGTTGCCGCCACCGATGAATGTAATACGCATTTGTACTCCCAAGAAGTTAGGTTTTGGCCTGGCGCCACCCAAAAATGGCTGACCCCACACGCACCAGGGTTGCCCCCTCGGCAATGGCGGCTTCCAGATCATCCGACATGCCCATGGACAGCGTATCGAGCGGGATATCCAGACCATCCCGCAACCGTCGCAGCAACCGGAACTGGCTGCGTTGCCGGTCAGGGTTTGCGCCGGGCGCTGGAATCGCCATCAGGCCGCGCAAACGTAGCCGGGGCATTTGCGCCACCGCCTGCACCAGTGCCGGCAAATCTGCCGGCGCCACACCGCTCTTGCTGGCTTCACCACTGACATTCACTTGCACACACACATTCAGCGGAGGCCGCGTAGCCGGCCGGGCATCGTTCAGACGTTGCGCAATGATGGCACGATCCACACCATGCACCCAATCGAAATGCTCAGCCACAGCGCGTGTTTTGTTGCGCTGCAGCGGCCCGATGAAATGCCAGATTAAAGATAAGTCAGCCAGCGCCGCTATTTTGAGTAGCGCTTCCTGGACGTAGCTCTCCCCGAATGCACGCTGCCCCGCGGCTGCCGCTGCGCGTATCGCGTCGACGCCAAAGGTTTTGCTGACTGCCAGCAATTCGACCGCATCCGGCGTCCGCCCGGCAGCGCAGGCCGCCGCGGCAATGCGTGTCCGCACGGCTTGCAAAGCGTTTTTTAGTGTGTCCATAATGGCCTGAAATTCATCGCGGAATTATAACAAATGGAAATCTCCGAACTGTTGGCCTTTGCCGTCAAGAACAAAGCATCCGATCTGCATCTGTCAGCCGGCCTGCCGCCGATGATCCGGGTGCACGGCGACATCCGCCGCATCAACCTGCCGCCGCTGGATCACAACATGGTGCACGACATGGTGTACGACATCATGAACGATGGCCAGCGCAAAATTTACGAAGAATCGCTGGAGGTGGACTTTTCCTTCGAAGTCCCTACGCTGGCGCGCTTTCGCGTCAACGCCTTCAACCAGAACCGGGGCTCGGGCGCCGTGTTCCGTACCATTCCCAGCAAGGTGCTGACGCTGGAAGAACTCAACGCACCGAAAATTTTCAAGGAAATCTCCGACCAGCCGCGCGGCATCGTGCTGGTCACCGGCCCCACCGGCTCGGGCAAATCCACCACGCTGGCGGCGATGGTGGACTACGTCAACGAAACCCAGTTCGGCCACATACTGACCGTGGAAGACCCGATTGAATTCCTCCACCAGAGCAAAAAATGCGTGATCAACCAGCGCGAAGTGGGGACACACACGCAAAGCTTCTCCAACGCGCTGCGCTCGGCACTGCGCGAAGATCCGGATGTGATCCTGGTGGGCGAGATGCGCGACCTGGAAACCATCCGCCTGGCACTCACCGCCGCCGAAACCGGTCACCTGGTGTTCGGCACGCTGCATACCAGTTCCGCAGCCAAAACCATCGACCGTATTGTGGACGTGTTCCCGGCGGCAGAAAAAGAGATGGTGCGTTCCATGCTGTCCGAATCGATTCGCGCGGTGATCGCGCAAACCCTGCTCAAAACCAAGGACGGCAATGGCCGCGTGGCGGCGCACGAGATCATGATCGGCACCCCGGCCATCCGCAACCTGATCCGCGAGAACAAAATCGCACAGATGTATTCCTCCATCCAGACCGGACAGAACGTCGGCATGCAAACCCTCGACCAGTGCCTGCAGGACCTGGTACGGCGCAACACGGTATCAGTGGGTGAAGCGCGTGCCCGCGCCGCGAATAAAGACATGTTTGCCGGATAAGCCCCAAAACGGCACTCACCACGGAGCACGGGGAAATGGGGTTCGCAGGGATGGGTGACGCGTCGCCCAACTCGCAAAACCGATGAATTGAATCAGTACCGCACCCGACTGGGGATATGAGCAAACCTGGCAACACCCAGATTTGATACGCATTCCCCGTGCTCTCCGTGGCTAACTGCTTTTTCTCGATAACGCAGGATAAATATTATGGACGCCCTCAAAGCCTTGCACGATCTGCTGCGCCTGATGCTCAGCAAAAAAGCCTCGGATTTATTCATCACGGCGGGCTTTCCTCCCGCCATCAAGGTGGACGGCAGGATCGCGCCGGTATCCAACCAGACCCTCACCCCGGCACACACGCGCGAGTTTGCCCGCGCGCTGATGAATGATCGTCAGTGGGCAGATTTTGAAGCGACCCATGAGAGCAACTTCGCCATTTCACCGCCGGAAATCGGCCGCTTTCGCGTCAATGCCTTTGTCCAGCAGGCTCGGGTTGGGCTGGTGTTGCGAACCATCACCACCCGGATTCCCAAGTTCGAGGAACTCAACCTGCCGCCGGTGCTCAAGGATGTGGCCATGGTCAAGCGCGGCCTGGTGATTTTTGTCGGCGGCACCGGCTCGGGCAAATCCACTTCGCTCGCGGCGATGGTCGGCTTCCGCAACGAGAACGCCCAGGATCACATCATTACCATCGAAGACCCGGTGGAATACGTCCATGAACACAGGAAATCCATCATCACCCAGCGCGAAGTCGGCGTGGATACCGATAACTGGTTTACCGCATTGAAAAACACCCTGCGCCAGGCACCCGACGTAATCCTGATCGGCGAGGTGCGCGACCGGGAAACCATGGAATACGCCATCGCCTTCGCCGAAACCGGCCACCTGTGCCTGACCACGCTGCACGCCAACAGCGCCAACCAGGCGCTGGACCGCATCATCAACTTCTTCCCGGAAGATCGCCGCCAGCAGTTGCTGATGGACCTGTCGCTCAACCTCAAGTCGTTTATCTCGCAGCGCCTGATCGCCCGAAAAGGCACGCCGGGACGCGTCGCCGCAGTCGAGATTCTGCTCAACTCCCCGCTGATTTCGGAACTGATTTTCAAAGGCGAGGTTCACGAGATCAAGGAGATCATGTCAAAGTCGCGCGAACTGGGCATGCAGACTTTCGACCAATCTCTGTTCGACCTCTACGAGGCGGGCATGATCAGCTACGAGGATGCCCTGCGCAACGCCGATTCCCTCAACGACCTCAGGCTGAAGATCAAGCTGCAAGGCCAGGAATCCAGAGAGCGCGACATTATGTCGGGACTGGATCACCTGGACATCGTATAGCCAGCCGCTATTGCAAATCCTGTGTTGGAAATTTTGTGGCGATGCTCCCGCGCCATCCTCGGGTGTCGCCTGGCGAACACTGGTGTTCGATAGACTGCTATAACGGATGTTTGTCTCGAGCCGTGAGGCAGCGCCAGTCATCACATGGCAGGATAAAAATGTTGCAATACAAGACTTGGCACACAGGCATCAGTGAAAAGCAGTGGATAGCATAGCTGCTGATTTAACCTAGAAACCGCAGTTGGACGCGCCCGATGGTGCGTCTGGGCGTGTGGCTGCCGCGAAGCAACGAGGCGGCAGGCCGGGGCCTGCAACGAGGCGCGACAAAGGCAGGCGCGCGACCGGACGTACCGGCGGGCGCGTAGCGATGTCACCCAGAAGGTGAATGCGAACGAAGGCGGAACACTCAGTATTCATGCGGCTCTCATGAGGGAAATGAGCGGTCAACTACGGTTTTTAGGTTTAAGCCTCTGCACGATTAACAAGGAATATCACATTGGGAAAATTTACGTTTTCCGGAGTTCGGGCACGGGTACTGCTCCTGGTGGCACTCGCGGTTGCGCCATGGCTGGCGATCACCATTTACCATGCTGTTGAAGAACGCCGCCTTGCGGTCGATGCCGCGCAGGAAAACGCACTGCAGCTGGCGCGTCTCATTTCCTTCGACCAGCGGGAAACCATTAGCCGTTCGCGCGGCCTTCTGCAGGCATTATCCACTTTTCCGGAAATCAGGGATGGCGCACCGGCTGAGTGTCGGCTGCGGCTGGCACACATGCTCGACAGCACGCAAAGCTACGCCAATATCGGCGTAGCAGACGCGCACGGCGACCTGTTGTGTGACGCCATAGCGACCCGGAAACCGATCAATTATAGCGACCGCGGCTGGTTCCGTGAGGCACTCAAAACCCGGCGCTTTGTCATCGGCACTCTCACCATCAGCAGGACCACCGGCAAACCCGTCATCGTAACCGCCCTGCCGATATTCGATACGCAAGGGGCGGCGCACCGGATCATTTTCACCTCTATCGATATCGGATGGCTCGAGCACCTCCTGCAACAGGTCAGGCTACCCGCAGGCACGGCAGTCAGCGTGATGGATGCCAATGGCGTCATCCTGGCGCGGCACCCGGATGGACAGAAATTCGCGGGCAAGCTCAATCCGCTAGGCGCGCTGGTTCTGGCTATCCTGGCAAGGAAAGAAGAGGGCATCGGCCAGGGAAAGGGGATAGACGGCATCACCCGGCTGTTTGCCTATCATCGTTTGTTCGAAAACCCCGCGACAGCTTCCGCTTACGTCAGTGTCACCACCCCGACCGATATCCTGTTTGCCCGAAGCAATCGCCTGTTTGCCAGAGATATAGTCATTTTGGGGCTGGCAACCGCATTGATATTCATCCTGGTATGGTTTGGCACCAACATTCTGGTACTGGGCAAAATGAAGGCGCTGATTCACGCCACCAAACGGATTGCACACGGCGATTTCAGCACGCGCACCCAAATCCAGGGATCAGGCGAATTAAGCGAACTGGCGCGGACTTTTGACAGCATGGCGCAGTCACTGGAGCTGTTGTTCCAGCAAAGCCAGCACGTCATGGAGGTGATGCCGGAAGCCGTCATTGTTTCCGCCAGCAGCGGCAAGATCGTGACGGTCAACGCCCAGGCCGAAAAATTATTCGGTTATACCCGCAGTGAAATGATCGGACTATCGATCGAAGCCCTGGTGCCGGAACGCTTCCGCGCCGCACACACCGCTCATCGCAGCGCATATATAACGCTGGCAACGCCCGCAGTGAGAATCATGGGAGAAGGGCGGGAACTGTTCGCCCGCAGAAAGGACGGCACCGAATTTGCCACTGAAATCAGTCTGGGCCCCTTAAAGACGGAAGATGGCTATTTCGTGATTAGCGCGGTACGCGACGTCAGCGAGCGCAAACAATTCGAGACCCGCATACTACACCAGGCGACCCATGATCCGCTGACCAGCCTGCCCAACCGTATCCTGTTCCACGACATTCTTGCTCACGCCATGACCCGCGCCCTGCGCACGGAAAAACTGCTGGCGATCCTGTTTCTTGATCTGGACGAATTCAAAAACATTAACGACACGCTCGGTCACGAATACGGCGACATCCTGCTGAAGGAAATGGCGCAACGGCTGACTGCGACATTGCGCAGGGATGATTTGATCGCGCGCGACGATGCCCTTGTCGCCCGCCAGGGCGGCGACGAATTCACCATCCTGCTGCAAGGCATTTCGGTCGTGGATAACATTATCCAGATCGCGGGGAAAATACTTGCTGCGGTTTCCCGGCCTTTCATCGCAGACAACCATGAAATGCATATGACGGCGAGCATCGGCATCACCATATTTCCGTTTGATGACACCGATATCCAGAATCTGTTACGCAACGCCGACACCGCCATGTATCGCGCCAAGGAAAACGGAAAAAACAATTTTCAGTTTTACACGGCGGGAATGAATCTGCGCATTCGTGAGCGCATGGAAATTGAAAACGGGCTGCGCCATGCGCTGGAAAGAGACGAGCTGGTGTTGCACTACCAGCCACAAGTGAATATCGGGAGCGGGAAAATGGTCGCCGTGGAGGCACTGCTGCGCTGGGCGCATCCTGAAAAAGGCCTGATCCCGCCCGACAAATTCATTCCGGTGGCGGAAGAAAGCGGCCTGATCGTGCCCATCGGGGAATGGGTATTGCGCACCGCCTGCCGGCAAAACAAAGTCTGGCAGGATATGGGTTTGCCGCATATCCGCATGGCGGTAAACCTGTCCGCACGCCAATTCCGGCAGCCCCATCTGCGGGTAGTGGTGGCCAAGGCCATGGAGGATGCGGGCCTTGACCCCTATTCAGACAGTCTGGAGCTGGAAGTGACCGAAAGCGTCATCATGAAGGACATGGAGGGAACCATTAACACACTCAACAAACTGCATGAAATGGGGGTGCGTCTTTCCATTGACGATTTCGGCATGGGCTACTCCAGCCTGAGCTATTTAAAGCGTTTTCCGATCAATACGCTCAAAATCGACCAGTCCTTTGTCCACGACATCACGACCGATGCCGACGATGCCGCCATTGCCGCCACCATCGTCACATTGGGGCACAGCCTGAAATTGAACGTGATTGCCGAGGGGGTGGAAACTGCAGAACAACTGGCGTTATTGCGCGAGATGCAATGTGACGAAATCCAGGGCTACCATTTCAGCAGACCGCTGCCAGCCGAAGAGATGGAAAGACTCCTGCAACAAGAACGACGCCTGTAAGGTGATCGCACTAAAATGCCAAAAGCGTCAGGTCAAGCCAATCTCGTCTATTTACGCGCCGACCCCGCCACGATTTTATATTCAAACAGGCGGCATTCCAGCGCACCATTGAACAGCGGCGTGCGCCTGCTCGCGGCGAGCCGGATCAGCCTGGGAAGCTGCATGTCGGCAGACAGAATGTAGGCGTTCCAGCCGGCGCATTTGCGCTTGAGCCAGTCGCCCAGCCGGGGATAAAACTCGGCCAGTTCGGCCTGTTCGCCGATACGGATGCCGTACGGCGGATTGGTAACGATGGTGCCGGATTCAGCCGGGGCCGGGACTTCCAGCACGTTGCCCTGTTTCAGTTGCACCACACCGGAGAGCCCGGCTGCTTCGAGGTTTACCTGGGCATCGCGTAGCGAATCACCGAACAGGTCGCGACCGTAAATCGCTTGCGGCTGTGCCGGATGCTGGGCCGCAAGGGCGGCGTCGCGCAGCCGGTTCCAGGCCGCAGCGTCGAAGTTGCTGAGCTTCATGAAGCCGAAGCTGCGCCGGCTGCCTGGCGCAATATTCAGCGCCATCAGCGCGGCTTCCATCAGGATGGTGCCGCTGCCGCACATCGGGTCGAACAGGGGCGTACCGGGCTGCCAGCCGGACAGCATGAGCATGCCCGCCGCCAGATTTTCGTTCAGCGGTGCAGCGCCGGCCTGCTTGCGCAGGCCGCGTTTGAACAGGGAATCGCCCGACGTGTCGAGATAGAGGGTGCAAGTGTCACTGGTCAAAAAAGCGTAGATGCGCACGTCGGGTTCACGGATATCGACGTTGGGGCGCTCGCCGGTGGCCGCGCGGAAGCTGTCGCACACCGCATCCTTGATGCGCAGGGTAGTGAACTCCAGGCTTTTCAGCGGCGATTTCTGCGCCGTCATTTTCACCACGATGCTGCGGTCGACACTGAAAAAATCCGGCCAGTTGAAGGACAGCGCGCCCTGGTAGACATCTTCCTCGTCGCGATACGCGCCGCCGCCTACCCGCCACAGCACCCGGCTGGCCATGCGCGAATGCAGGTTGACGCGATAGCACAGGGTGAAATCACCGGCGAAGGCGACACCCCCGAATCCGCTGGCAATATCCTGCGCGCCCAGCCCGGTTAATTCCTGGGCCAGCAAAGCCTCCAGACCGCGCGGGCAAGGTGCAAAAAATCGTTGTTTTTTCTTGTCCATAACACTCAAGGCTTCAGTACCACCAAAAACACCACAACAAACAATACCAGCACCGGCACTTCATTGAACCAGCGGTAGAATACGTGGCCCAACCGGTTGCGGTCTTCGGCAAACACCTTGACCAGATGGCCGCAATAGAGGTGGTAGGCCACCAGCACGCCCACCAGGGCAAGCTTGATTTCCAGCCAGCTGCCCGCGTAGCCGTAGCCCAGCCAGAGCCAAGTGCCGAATAGCAGCGCCAATACGCCGAGCGGCGTCATGAAACGATACAGCTTGCGCTCCATCAGCTTGAACCGCTCCGAAGTGGCGGCATCACTGATCATGGCGTGATTGACGAATAATCGCGGCAGGTAGAACAACCCCGCAAACCAGCTGGTAACAAAAATAATGTGTAATGCCTTAATCCACAGCATGTATCTATCCGAATGAAAATCAACCTGAGTCCCGCCGCCCGAGTCTGGCTGAAAAAACTGACGCCGAGTCCGATTACACTGTTGTTGCTGGGACTGATTGTTTACGTGTGGTTCCGTCCGCCAGCCTGGGTATCTGATGAAAACCGCGCCGTCCAGGATGTTCAGGTGACGCTCACCGATGGTCGCACGCTGCAACTTTCGCAATTGCGCGGCAAGGTGGTATTGGTCAATTTCTGGGCAACCTGGTGCCCCTATTGCCGCCACGAAATGCCGGAAATGCAGTCATTCTACCGCGACTGGCATGAGCGCGGCTTTGAAATCCTGGCATTGTCGATCGAGGACAACCCCGCACTGATCGCAGCATTCATGAAAAAAGAGGGTTATACCTTTGCCGCCGGCATTGCCTCAGCAGAAACCCGGCAGGCGTTCGGTGGCGTCAGCACCGTGCCCAAGTCATTCATCGTCGACAAGCACGGCGTGATCCGCCAGGAAATCAGCGGACAGGTTTATTACGCCAGGCTGGAGGGGCTGGTGGCGCCGCTGCTTAAGGACTGATCGTCACGGATGGTTTCCATGTAACCCTCCATCTCGCGCTTGTAATAGACATAATCCATTTCTGGCGCCGCACCGCCCAGGCGGGTGATGACGGCAGAAATCTGGCCGCGATGATGGGTTTGATGGTTCATCATGTGGGTGAGCACATCGCGCATCCACATCGAGCGTGCTTCGCCTTTGGAAGACACATAATCCAGACGGCCATCAAACCAGTCTTCCGTGCATGCTTCCAGCCACAGCGTGAGTTCCTCGGCCTGACGCTGGGTAGCCTCGATCAACTGGTTCCAGTCGGGATAAGTGACCGCCTGGAAATCAACCTCCGGAATGTCGCCACGCAGCCGCCCCAGCCACAAGCGGTTAACCAGCATGATGTGATCCACCGTGTGGTGGATAGTGCCGAAAAACAGGCCCTGCGGGCTTTGCAGCAAAGCGTGGTCAATCCCGCCCAAAGCTGCGAACAGCCGGTCGTTCGCCCACTGCTGGTAATCCGACAGCACCACGAAATAGCTTTTCCACGAATAGCGGTTTTGCATGATCAACCTTTTTGAATGAGCGCCTTATCCAGACGGCTGCGCAGCTTGACGAAATCCAGCGAGCCTATGGTCTGTTCCACCACGTTGCCATCCTTGTCGATCAGAAATGAGGTGGGGGTGAGTTTTACATCATCGAACTGGTGCGCCAGATCACCCTGCACATCCAGCGCCACCGGAAACGGCAAAGCGCGCTGCCGGTTAAACTGGAGCACATAACTGGGCGGATCGTAACTCATGGCAACCGCAATCACTTCGAAACCCTTGTCATGATACTGCTTGTAGGTTTCAACAATATGCGGCATTTCTTCCACGCAGCCCGGGCAGGTTGTCGCCCAGAAATTCACCAGCACCATTTTCCCGCGCAGGCTCTGCATGGATATTTTCTTGCCGGTGAGGTCGGTGAAGGTCACTTGCGGGGCCGGGGATTTTTGCGTCAAACCCAGGAACAATGCGCCTGCCAGCGCGATCAGCACTACACCAACCAGAACATACTTGTGATATTGTTTGTTGCCCATTTTCCTCTTTCCATCCGGGAACCGCCATGCACGGGATTGTCATGTTTTTCGCTGCCCTTGTCATTAGCGCCGCTGCCCACGCAGATGCGCTGGACGGCTTTACCGATCATCAGGCCAGCTGCGGTTTGAAAAAAACGCTGGAACAAGGTTCCCTGAATGCCCTGGCCAGGCCGGGTAAAGCCAACCGCTTTCTCGATAATCCGCACCTCGGGAGTGCGCTGCCGAAATCGGTATTCGGCGCCTTGGGCGAACAGGCCTACTGATGGCCAAAGTCCTGTTCATCCTCACTGCCGCCAGCGAGCTCCCGCTCAAGGACGGCACCCGGATTCCGACCGGCTTCTGGGCACAGGAGCTGGTTCCGCCACACCATATCTTTCTCGAACACGGGCACACGATCGACATCGCCACACCCAAAGGCAAGCCCGCCGTGCTGGACGAAAACTGCTTTTCCCCGGCGTTTCATAACCAAGACGCCGGCCGCATCGCCAACCTGCGCGAGCAGTTGTCCGGGATCGAAGCCTGGCACACACCGCTGTCACTGGAGCGGCTGGCGCTGACCGGGACCCGATACGACGCGCTATTTTTTCCTGGCGGACACGGCCCCATGGTCGATTTGATCACCTCCGCGGCGGCAGGCAATCTGGTCAAGCGCACCCTGGCAGGCGGCGGTTTGATCGGTGCGGTATGCCATGGCCCGGCGGGTCTGGTAACGGCGCAGCAGGACGGACACTGGCTGTTTGCAGGGTATCAGCTGACCTGCTTCAGCCCGCAGGAAGAACAGCACGCCGGACTCGCCGACGCGCTGCCCTTCCTGCTGGCAGAGCGCCTCGCCAGCCTGGGCGGGGAATTGCGTTTTGGCGCGCCGGGCGGCGAGCATGTCGTCATCGACCGCCAGCTCCATACCGGCCAGAATCCGGCCTCAGTCGAAAAACTGGCTTTTGCCATGGCGCGCCGGCTCAAAAAAATGGGCAGCCTGGACAAGGATGTCTGCGGCACCCCCTGCGCCTGATTCAAATCCAAATGTACCAGCCGGGTATCAGTCTTCTCCTTGGCGTCGTATTTTCCCTGCTTCATCAATCCCGAAAAAGTAAAGGCTTATTTCCCGGGGTAGTTACTGATAAAATGGCGCTTTGGTAATCGCCGTGCCGCTCATGGACACCCCCCGCCTACGCGAAATTCCCTACAATTACACTTCGTTTTCCGACCGCGAAATCGTCATCCGCCTGCTGGGTGGGGAAGCATGGGAAATCCTCAACCAGCTGCGCGCCGAACGCCGCACCGGCCGCTCGGCACGCATGTTGTTCGAGGTGCTGGGCGATATCTGGGTGGTATCGCGCAACCCCTATCTGCAGGATGACCTGCTCGCCAACCCCAGGCGCCAGACGGCGTTGATCGAGGCGCTGAATCATCGGCTGAATGAAATCGACGCGCGCCGGCAGGACAATCCGCTGGTTGCGCCGCTGCTGGAAACCGCGCGCCGGGCAGTGGCAAATTTCGAATCGGATTTTGCCCATACGCGCCGGTTGCGCCGCGATACGCTAAAAAAACTGGGCCGCCACACACGCAAGGACAACATCCAGTTCGACGGCCTGGCGCGCGTTTCCCACGTCACCGACGCCACCGACTGGCGCGTGGAATACCCCTTCGTCGTGCTCAACCCGGACACCGAAGCGGAAATCGCCCACCTGGTCAAAGGCTGCATCGAACTGGGGCTGACCATCATTCCGCGCGGCGGCGGCACCGGCTACACCGGCGGTGCGATTCCGCTCACACCGCATTCCGCCGTCATCAACACGGAAAAACTGGAGGCGCTGTCCGCGCCCGAGATGACGCGCCTGCCCGGCGTGGATCGCGACTACGCCACTATCCACTGCGGCGCCGGGGTGGTGACGCGGCGGGTGATGGACGCGGCGGATGAAGCGGGCTTTGTGTTCGCAGTCGATCCCACCTCGGCCGACGCCTCGTGCATCGGCGGCAACGTGGCGATGAACGCCGGCGGCAAAAAGGCCGTGCTGTGGGGCACGGCGCTCGACAATCTGGTGTCGTGGCGCATGGTGACACCGGACGCGGAATGGCTGGAAGTCACCCGCCTCGACCATAATCTGGGCAAGATTCACGATGCCGCAATGGCACGGTTCGAGGTTCGGCGCTACGCCATTGACGGCACAGCCGAAATCGCCAGGCCGGAGGTTCTGGAAATCCCCGGCCAGCATTTCCGCAAGGTGGGGCTGGGCAAGGACGTCACCGACAAGTTCCTGGCCGGCCTGCCCGGCATCCAGAAGGAAGGCTGCGACGGCATCATCACCTCCGCCCGCTTCATTCTGCACCAGCTGCCCGCATTCACGCGCACCGTGTGCCTGGAATTCTTCGGCCAGGTGCGCGACGCAGTGCCTGCCATCGTCGAAGTGAAGGATTATCTGGATGCCCACCCCCACGCCATCCTCGCCGGACTGGAACATCTGGACGCGCGCTACATCAAGGCGGTGGGCTACGCCACCAAGGCCCACCGCAACGAACGCCCGAAAATGATCCTGCTGGCCGACGTGGTGTCGGATGACGAGGCCGCCTGCGGCGAAGCGGCCTCGCACATCGTGCAGCTCGCCAATGCCCGCGGCGGCGAGGGTTTCATCGCCGTGACTGCCGAAGCGCGCAAGAAATTCTGGCTGGATCGCGCCCGCACCGCCGCCATCGCCGCCCACACCAACGCTTTCAAGATCAACGAGGACGTGGTGATCCCCCTGGACCGGCTGGCGGATTATTCCGACGGCGTGGAACGCATCAACATCGAACTATCCATCGCCAACAAGCTGAAATTGCTGGATGCACTGGAGCCGTTTTTCCGCGCCGCACTGCCGCTGTTCCAGGATGAAGATACGGTGGCCGATCCGCAGATGACCGAGGAACGCCGTAGCCGGGCGCTGGCCTTGCTGCAAAAAACCCGTGCGCGCTGGCGCTGGCTGCTGGACAATCTCGACGCCGCGCCGGCCCGCGCCGAACTCGCCATCGCCAACACCGGTCTGGTCGCGTCCAACGGCCACACCACGGTGTTCCAGGCCTTGCAGGATCACACCCTGCGCGTGTCGTGGAAGCGTGAACTGCGCAGGGAGCTGCAGCGCATTTTCGTCGGCCGCGAATACCAGCCGGTACTGGACGCGTGCGACCGCCTGCACAAACAAACCCTGAAAAGCCGCGTTTTCGTGGCGCTGCACATGCACGCCGGCGACGGCAACGTGCACACCAACCTGCCGGTCAACTCCGACGACTACACCATGCTGCAGGAAGCCAACGCCGCCGTGGCGCGCATCATGCAGCTGGCGCGGGATCTGGGCGGGGTGATTTCGGGCGAACACGGCATCGGCCTCACCAAGCTGGAATACCTGGAAGATGAAGCGATCCAGAGCTTCGTGCGCTATAAAACCAAAGTTGACCCGGAAGGCCGCTTCAACAAGGGCAAGCTGATGCCCGGCGCGGATCTGCGCAACGCCTATACCCCCAGCTTCTCGCTGCTGGAAACCGAGTCGCTGATCATGGAACAGTCCGAGATCGGCGAGATCGCCGACTCGATCAAGGATTGCCTGCGCTGCGGCAAGTGCAAGCCGGTGTGCAACACGCATATTCCGCGCGCCAATCTGCTGTACAGCCCGCGCAACAAGATCCTCGCCACCTCGCTGTTGATCGAGGCTTTTCTGTACGAGGAGCAGACCCGGCGCGGGGTTTCCATCCGGCACTTCGACGAGTTCGGCGATGTGGCCGACCACTGCACCGTGTGCCACAAGTGCCTCAACCCGTGCCCGGTCAACATCGACTTCGGCGACGTTTCCATCGCCATGCGCAACTTCCTGCGCAAGCAGGGCAAGAAAAAGTTCAACCCCGGCACGACAGCGTCGATGTTCTTCCTCAATGCCACCGACCCGGCCACCATCAAGCTCACCCGCAAAGTGATGATAGACTGGGGCTACAGTGCGCAGCGCTGGGCTTACCAGGGCGCGAAGAAACTCGGTCTGGTCAAAGCGCAGACCGCTCACCCCCCTGCCACTCTCGGCACCGCCCCGATGCGTGCGCAGATCATCCACTTCATCAACAAGCCCATGCCCGGCGGACTGCCCAAGAAAACCTCGCGCGCGCTGCTGGGGCTGGAAGATGCCAGCATTGTGCCGGTGATCCGCAACCCGGCCAAACTCAGCGAGGATTCCGACGCGGTATTCTACTTCCCCGGCTGCGGTTCGGAGCGGCTGTTCTCGCAAGTGGGGCTGGCGACGCAGGCCATGCTGTTCGAACTCGGCACGCAAACCGTGCTGCCGCCCGGCTATCTGTGCTGCGGCTATCCGCAGACCTCGAGCGGGCAGGCGGATAAAGGCGAGGCCATCACCACCGAAAACCGGGTGCTGTTCCACCGCGTGGCCAACACCCTCAACTACCTCGACATCAAGACCGTGATCGTGTCCTGCGGCACCTGCATGGATCAACTGTTGAAGTACCAGTTCGAGAAAATCTTCCCCGGCTGCCGCCTGCTCGACATCCACGAATACCTGCTGGAGAAAGGTGTAAAACTGGAAGGAGTGAACGGCACGCGCTATATGTACCACGACCCGTGCCACACGCCGATGAAGACCTACCAGCCGCTGAAGGTAGTGAACCAGTTGATGGGCGATGAGGTAAAACTGTCCGAACGCTGCTGCGGCGAATCCGGCACGCTGGCGGTGTCGCGCCCGGACATCTCCACTCAGATCCGCTTCCGCAAGGAAGAAGAAATCCGCAAGGTGGCCGGACAACTGCGCGCCGGATCGGGCGAAGCTGCCCCGGTGAAAATCCTCACCTCATGCCCGTCGTGCCTGCAGGGCTTATCCCGCTACGATGACGACGCTGCAACCTCTGCGGACTACATCGTGGTGGAAATGGCCAGGCACCTGCTGGGGCCGGACTGGATGGCGAATTACATCGACAAGGCCAGCAACGGCGGCATCGAGCGTGTATTGTTATGACCGCGCCATGGCCTGGACAGGATTTTCCCCGGCCGGCCGATGAACAGACTTTCCGATTCTTGAATTTCCATGGAAGGTAAGCATGAAAAACCTGACTTTTCTTTTAGCGTTTGCTCTTGCAAATTCCGGCCATGCCGTGGAAATGGTCGAGATTGACCCGCCGCCGCTCGAGGGCGTGGGCCCACAATTGTTTGGCACCCAGCCCGGCAAGAAATATCTGCCTGAAAAGGCAGTCGACAGTCCTCGCCCACCCCATCTGACGATATCCCGGCATGCCGGGGACAACGAACCGCTGCCCTATTACGCCATCGGCCCGGATACCTATTTCCTGTTTGCCAACATCGCCGAGGTGGATGGCAATAACCGTGGTTTCAACGGCAATGCGGGCTTTGTGGTGACCGATGACGGGGTGGTGGCGATCGACGCGCTGGGCACGCCGACGCTGGGCCGGCGCATGATCGCAACCATCCGCAAAGTCACCAGGCAGCCCGTCCGTTATCTCATCCTGACGCATACCCACCCCGATCATTATTACGGCGCCCAGGCTTTTGTGGAAGCCTTCCCGGATATCAAGGTGATCAGCCACAAGGGCTCGGTGGATTATGCCTATTCCTCCACGATCCAGCGCTCCGTAGCCTACCGCAAGGTGTTTCTTCCCACGGACATGAAGGGATTCAAGGCAGTGGTGCCGAACGTGCTGATCGATGCGCCCCGTTTCGGCAAGACGACATTCAAGCTCGGCGCAAAAACCTTCGATCTTTACAATGTGGACTACCAGCATTCCCATGGCGACCTGGTGCTGCATCAGGCAGAGGACAACATCGTGTGGATTTCCGACCTGGCATTCAACGGCCGCATCACCTTCATGGGCGATGGCCATTACAAGAGCGCGCTTGAGGGGCAAAAATGGCTGCTGCAAACGTTTCCCGATGCACGTCTGATGGTGCCGGGGCATGGCGCCCCGCAGACGCCGCCTTTCCCGATGGTCGCGCGCACCATGCATTACATCCAGGCGCTGGAAGCCAAAATAAAATCCGCCAGGGAGCGGAATCTGGGCTTGCAGGATGCGGTGAACCAGTCGGAACTGCCCGAATTCAAGAATGATCCGCTGTATGGGCTGAATCACAGGCCCAACTCAAACTTTATTTTCAGGGAGATGGAAGAGGAGGATTTCTGACATGGCGACACCGCACAGCATGCATGCGCGCAGCCGCCTGATTGCATCCGTCCGGCAATCCCGATACCCGGCATGAACCCTTGCGAATTATGCGACACCCCCGGCGGCGAGGTGCTCTGGCGCAATGACCTATGCCGCGTGGTGCTGATAGACGACGTGGACTACCCCGGCTTTTGCCGGGTGATTCTGAATGCGCATGTCAAGGAGATGAGTGATCTGAGCGAGGCGCGCCAGACGCAGCTGATGCGCGCGGTGTTTGCCACCGAAACGGTGCTGCGTGAGGTACTCAGGCCGGACAAGATCAATCTCGCCAGTCTCGGCAACATGACGCCGCACCTGCACTGGCATGTCATCCCGCGTTTTGCCGGCGACCGCCATTTTCCCAACCCGATTTGGGGCGCGCCGCAGCGCGAATCGCGCCCGCAAGGCCAGCTCAACCTGATCGCCGGAATTCTGAAATCTGCGCTGGCGCAGCGGCTGTAACCCCGGGAAAATCGCTTACCCATGGGGAGCCCGGGGGGAAACAATCAAGCTGCCGGCGGCGCAATCACCCGGCTGGCCGGAAAACACGCAGCAAAACAGCTGCCCTTGCCGACCTGGCTCTCTATCAGCAGCCGCGCCTGGTGGCGGGTAAGCACGTGCTTGACAATGGCGAGGCCGAGGCCGGTGCCGCCGGTTTCGCGCGAGCGGCCACGGTCGACCCGGTAGAAGCGTTCGGTGAGGCGCGGGATATGGTGCGGCTCAATGCCTTCGCCGGTGTCGCTCACGCTGAAACACACTTCACCCGCGCGCGCAGCCCAGCGCAGGCTGATGTTGCCGCCCTTGGGAGTGTAACGCACGGCATTGCTGACCAGATTGCCGAAGGCGCTACGCAGTTCATCAGGGTTGCCTTTAACCCAGCGGTCAGAATCGATGAACAGTTCGATACGGTGGCGCTCGCCGCTCAGGCTCTGCGCATCCTGAAATAACAGCCGCGCCAGCGCAGGCACGTCTGTCGCGGATTCCTGCAGACGGTTTTGCGGGCTCTCCAGACGCGACAGGGTGAGCAGGTCTTCCACCAGCATGCGCATGCGCTCGGTCTGCTGCTGCATCAAATCGCTGTAGCGGCGGAAATCCACCGGATTGATGTGCTCCATGTCGGCAAAAGTTTCCAGGAAACCACCTACCACGGTAAGCGGGGTACGCAGCTCGTGCGAAACGTTGGCGACAAAATCGCGGCGCATCGCGTCAACCAGCTCGATCTGGGTAATGTCCCTGGAGATCAGCATCTTGCGTTTGTCGCCAAACGGCACCAGTTGTACCGACAGGGTCACATCGCGGCTGGCGGGGGATTTCATCACCAGCGGCTCGCTGTAATCGTGCCCCGCCAGATACTCATGAAACGGTGCCTGGCGGATCAGATAACCGATGAATTGCCCGCGGTCAGCTGCGTCATCCAGACTGAAATGGCGGCTGGCTGCGGGGTTGAACCAATCGATCTGGTCGGTGCCGTTGAGCATCACGATACCATCGGGGATGGCCTGGGCGGCATGCTCGAAGCGATCGAGCAGCGCAGACAGCTTGGTCGCGCTGCGCTTTTGCCGGCGCAACAGGCGCTCCAGGCCATAGAAAATGTCGTCCCACGCGCCGCGCGCCTGGGGAATGCCGCCGCGCTCACCGCGTTCCAGCCAATGGATCAGCGCAGCCATCTGGCGCAGGTTGTAAATCAGATAGCCCAGCACTCCCAGCATGAACAGGATGATGCCAGCGGTGACACTGAACATGACCGCCACCAGCAAAGCAGCAAACAGGTTTCCCCCCAGCACCAGCACCGGTCGCCACCAGAAATCAAACAAGGCAATCCCCGTCGTTTAAAAGGGGTCAATTATGCTTGAAATCAGACAGTGCCGGGCGCAACCCGATCACGCAGGCTGCGCCGACAGGCGATAGCCCGCACCACGCACCGTGTCAACCAAGGTTTCATGCCGGGTGGGCTCCAGCGCCAGACGCAGACGGCGGATGTGAACGTCCACGGTGCGCTCCTCCACAAACACGTGGTCGCCCCATACCTGATCGAGCAGCTGTGAACGCGAATACACGCGCTCCGGATGGGTCATCAAAAAATGCAGCAGGCGAAACTCGGTCGGCCCCAGTTCCACCGGCGTCCCGTTGCCGGTGACGCGATGGCTCACCGGGTCCAGACTCAGGCCGCGAATCTCCACCTTGTCCTCGGTCATCTGCGGCGCGCGGCGGCGCAACACGGCCTTGATGCGCGCCGACAATTCGCGCGGGGAAAACGGCTTGGTGATGTAGTCGTCGGCGCCCGTTTCCAGGCCGAGCACCTTGTCACGCTCTTCGCCGCGGGCAGTGAGCATGATGATGGGCACATTTTTCATGCGCCCGTCCGCGCGAAATTTCCGGGCGAGGTCTATCCCGCTCATGCCGGGCAACATCCAGTCCAGCAGCACCAGATCAGGCAAGCTGTGCTTCACCATACCTGCCGCCATCTCGGCCGAATCGGCACACAGCACGCTGTGACCGGCCTGCGTCAGATTGAACTTCACCAGTTCCTGAATGCCGGGTTCGTCCTCTACCAACAATATCGTCGCAGCCATATGCGCTCCCATTTAGCATGTTCAATATTAATGCATGTTATGACAGCCTTGTGACAAACTCATGACAACGGGACATAGCGCATCGCCTTTTGTTTAACCCC
Source organism: Sulfuriferula plumbiphila (assembly GCF_009938015.1). NCBI lineage: Bacteria > Pseudomonadati > Pseudomonadota > Betaproteobacteria > Nitrosomonadales > Sulfuricellaceae > Sulfuriferula > Sulfuriferula plumbiphila. The sequence goes on from NZ_AP021884.1 coordinate 2,982,300, forward strand.
CGTGTCGGTTATGATTCTGGCTGTTTTCTCTGATTGTTTTCGCGCCATGGACACCACCACCCACTTTGGTTTCAAGACGGTTGCCGAATCCGCAAAGGCCGGCAAGGTCGCCGAGGTTTTTCATTCCGTCGCACAGCGCTACGACGTCATGAACGATCTTATGTCAGCCGGACTGCACCGCGCCTGGAAGCGTTTCACCGTCGAGACCTCGGGTGTAAGGCCCGGCAATCGCGTGCTTGACGTGGCAGGCGGCACCGCCGACCTCACCCGGCTGTTCCTGAAAAAAGTGGGCGGCTCGGGCCAGGTCTGGCTTACCGACATCAACAGTTCGATGCTCAGCGTGGGACGCGACCGGATGCTGGACGAAGGGCAGGCGGTGCCGGTGGCACAGTGCGACGGCGAAAAACTGCCGTTCCCGGACAACTATTTTGACTGCGTGAGCGTGGCCTTCGGCCTGCGCAACATGACCCACAAAGACCTCGCGCTGGCCGACATGTATCGCGTGCTGCGCCCCGGCGCGCGGCTGCTGGTGCTGGAGTTCTCCAAGGTATGGAAACCGCTGGCGCCGCTCTACGACGCTTACTCGTTCAAGCTGTTGCCGTTCATGGGCAAGCTGGTCGCCAGGGACGCAGACAGCTACCAATACCTGGCTGAATCCATCCGCATGCACCCCGGCCAGGAAGAACTCAAGACCATGATGGAACACGCCGGATTTGCCAAAGTGGATTACTACAACCTCAGCGGCGGCGTGGTTGCCTTGCACAAAGGCTACAAGTTTTAATGCTGTCCGGTCTGGCTGCCAGCGCGGGCCTGCCGCTGCTCAATCACCTGTTGCACGGCGCACCGTGGGCGCGCCAGCGCCTGCTGGCGTGGGCGGGCAAAACCGTCAGCATCGAGCTATTCCCGCTGCGCCTCACCCTGGCTGTCACTGCAGCGGGCACGTTTGCCGCTGCCGAGGCCAGCGCAGCGCCCGACGCCCGTATCCGGCTTACCCCGCTGCAGGCCGCGCGCCTGGCGATGAAAGACCCGGCAGTATTCCGCACTGTAGTCATCGAAGGCGATGCCCAGTTTGCCGCTACGCTGGGCAGCGTTTTCCGTGAACTGGATTGGGATGTGGAGGCGGAGCTGGCGCGCGTGGTGGGTGACGTTGCCGCACATCGCATCGTGCGTGGCGCACGCGGTTGGCATGAGTGGCAGCGCCACGCCGCAGACAGCACGCTGCAAACCCTTGCCGAATATGCCATCGAGGAACGCCCGCTGCTTGCCGGTCGCCGTCATGTCGCTTCTTTTATCGCTGAGGTGGATGCAGTGCGCGACGATGTGGCGCGCCTGGAAAAACGCCTGCAGTTGTGCGCCGCGCGCCGCAACCCGAACTGATGCGAATCCTGCGTCTGATCACCATCGTCTGGGTCGCGCTGCGCTTTGGCCTGGATGAATTTTTTCTCGGCCACGAGCGCGTGCGTGCGCTGCGCTGGCTGGTCAAGACCACGCTGTTCTGGCGCAACCTGTCCGAGCCGCGCGCAGTGCGGCTGCGCCAGGCGCTGGAAGCACTCGGCCCGATTTTTGTCAAATTCGGCCAGATGCTGTCCACCCGCCGCGACCTGATGCCGCCGGACATTGCTGACGAACTGGCACGCCTGCAGGACCGTGTACCGCCCTTCCCCGCCGGGCTGGTGCGCACCACCCTGCAGCGCGTCTACGGCAGGCCGGTGGAGCAGGTGTTCGCGCAGTTCGAAGCCGAGCCGGTGGCCAGCGCCTCCATGGCGCAGGTGCATTTTGCCGTATTGCAGGACGGCACCGAGGCCGCCGTCAAAGTGCTGCGTCCCGGCATCGGCGCGGTGATCGAGCATGACCTCGGCCTGCTGGAAGCCGGCGCCCTGCTGGTGGAAAAACTGTTTGCCGATGGCCCGCGCCTGCATCCGCGCGAAGTGGTGGCGGAGTTCCGCAAAACCCTTGCCGACGAGCTCGACCTGATGCGCGAGGCCTCCAACTGCTCGCAGTTGCGGCGCAATTTTGAAGACTCCGAGCTGCTCATCGTGCCGGAAGTTTATTGGGATTATTGCGAGCCCGAGGTGATGGTGATGGAGCGCATGAAAGGCGTGCCCATCAGCCAGATTGACACGCTGCGCGCGATGGGCGTGGACATCCCCAGGCTCGCCATGGCCGGAGTGGAAATTTTCTTCACCCAGGTTTTCCGCGACACTTTTTTTCATGCCGACATGCACCCCGGCAATATCCAGGTCAATGCCCGCGGGCAATATATCGCACTCGATTTCGGCATCATGGGCACGCTTACCGAGGTGGACAAAAACTACCTCGCGCAAAATTTCCTCGCATTTTTCCAGCGCGACTATCGTGCCGTGGCGCAGGCCCACGTGGATGCGGGCTGGACGCCGCCTGACACCCGCGTGGACGAATTCGAGGCGGCCATCCGCGCCGTGTGCGAGCCGGTATTCGACCGGCCGCTGAAGGAAATCTCCTTCGGCAAGGTACTGCTGCGCCTGTTCCAGACCTCGCGCCGTTTCAACATGGAAATCCAGCCACAGCTGGTGCTGTTGCAAAAAACCCTGCTCAACATCGAAGGCCTCGGTCGCCAGCTCGATCCCGACCTGGATTTGTGGAAAACGGCCAAGCCGTTTCTGGAACGCTGGATGAACGAGCAGGTGGGCTGGCGCGGCGCAATCAGATCCATCAAACAGGAAGCGCCGCGCTGGGCCGTATTGTTGCCGCAATTGCCGCGTCTGGCGCACGCCTACCTCGGGCACAACCGCAGCGCTGATCTGGCGGCACTGTCCAGACAGCTGGCTGCCGCTCAGGCGCGCCAGCAAAAAATTCTGGCGCTGATTGCGCTGCTGCTCGCCATTTTGGCCGTGCTGGCCGGGTATAGCTTATTCAGACATTAAATTGAGGGACGCCTATGCTGATCTGGTTCGTGATGCTGTATTTGCTCATCTCCATCGGCATCGGCCTATACGCCGCTACCCGCGTACATAGCGCCAAAGACTATGCCGTCGCCGGGCGCTCGCTGCCGCTGTACATTGTCACCGCCACCGTGTTCGCTACCTGGTTTGGCTCGGAAACAGTGCTCGGCACCTCCGCCACCTTCCTGCAGGGCGGCCTCAAGGGCATTGTCGCCGACCCGTTCGGCGCCAGCATGTGCCTGGTGCTGGTCGGGCTGTTTTTTGCACGCAGGCTGTACCGCATGAACCTGCTCACCATCGGCGATTATTACCGCCAGCGTTATGGCCGGACGGTTGAACTGCTGACCAGCCTGGCGATTGTGGCGTCTTACCTGGGCTGGGTTTCGGCGCAGATCACCGCACTGGGGCTGGTGTTCTCGCTGCTCACCCACGGCAGCATCAGCGCCCATGACGGCATGATCATCGGCGCCGGCATCGTGCTGGTGTACACCCTGTTCGGCGGCATGTGGTCGGTGGCGTTCACCGTTTTTTTCCAGATGATCATCATCGTTGTCGGCATGCTTTACATCGGCTGGGTGGTGAGCGGCTACGCCGGCGGCGTCGGCAACGTAGTCGGCCACGCGCAGGCGGCGGGCAAATTCCAGTTCTGGCCCAGGCTGGAAACGCGCGACATACTGGCTTTCAGCGCCGCCTGGGTGACCATGATGTTCGGCTCGATCCCGCAGCAGGACGTATTCCAGCGCGTGATGTCGGCACGCAGCGAAAATATCGCGGTGACGGGCGCCGTGCTGGGTGGCAGCCTGTATTTCCTGTTCGCCTTTATCCCCATCTTCCTGGCCTACTCCGCCCTGCTGATTGATCCGGCTTCGGTCAGCGCGCTGCTCGGCACAGACCCGCAGCACATCCTGCCCGACCTGATCCTCAACCACACCCCGGTATTCGCCCAGGTCATGTTCTTCGGCGCACTGCTGTCGGCGATCATGAGCACCGCCAGCGGCACCTTGCTGGCACCCTCGGTCACCTTTACCGAGAACATCCTCAAGCCCTTTATCGGCCATCTCAGCGACCGCCACCTGTTGTGGGCAATGCGCGCCGTAGTGGTCGGCTTTGCCTGCATCGTCACCGTATTCGCGCTCAACTCCGGCGCCAGCATCTACAAGATGGTGGAAAACGCCTACAAGGTCACCCTGGTGGCAGCGTTCGTCCCGCTGGTGTTCGGCCTGTACTGGAAACGTGCCAACACCCGGGGCGCGCTGTTCGCCATTGTGGCGGGCGTATCCTCCTGGCTGCTGCTGGAGATCTTCCACCCGGATGGCCTATGGCCGCCACAATTGTTCGGCTTGCTGATGAGTCTGGCGGGGATGCTGGTGGGGTCCTTGATAAGCCGGAAGCATAGCGCCTGAATGTCGAAAATTTTTACAGTCGCGCCGGGGAACTTTCCACACGCGCTGCTTCCCCCCTTGCCATGCATTCATTAACATAATGAAGTTAAATGTAATTTTATTTTTATGTTTTCTGCTGGCATGGCTAATGCATGCCCAATTGGCAAGGGCGCTACGATAGAGATTTAGGGAAATACAGAAATCGTGTCTGGCCCATTTATTTTTATTTGACCCCATTTATTGGAGAGCACAAATGAAATCAAGCTATTTGCCTAAATTAAGTGGCTTGGCAGCCGCCGCAGTTTTGCTGTCCGCTGGCGCCGCGCAGGCAGTGCCATTTAACCAGTGCCCGGTTGTCGGTTATGCAAACAGCTGTGCCGTGCTGTACACATTCAACGCTGACGGCTCTGTTTCTACTTCTGTTGATCCCTCCATTAAATCGACGGACAACATCGAAGATACGCTGGCAGGCGTAATGAATCTATCCGGGCATAGCATAGATTTCATCACATTGAGTGGCGTAGGGATTAATGGCACTCCGCTTTTCGCTTTTGATGGCGATGGCCAGAGTTCTATCACCAATCCTGGTACTGGTCCCGGCGATACCTATTTTGGTCAGTATTTTGACGCTAACAATACGCTGCTCGGCACGACCTCCTTTTCGGCCATCAGTCTCGATCAAAAGACCGGTACGGTTGATTTCGCCGGGCTGACCGATGGTGGCCGCGCCTGGTTCGTGCTGGAAGATCAGATCAGCTTCACCGCACCGCCCCCTGTTACAGGAGGCGGCAACACCGTGCCCGAACCCGCCACCCTGGCGCTGCTCGGCATCGGTCTGACTGGACTGGCTGTGCGCCGGCGCAAGGCAACAACCTGATCTGTCGGATTAATTGACAGCAAAACGGCGGCCGAGGCCGCCGTTTTTTTATTGCCCTTATGGCATCACCACTCATCCGATTAGCGCAAATACCCCTCATGCTCCAGCTTGAGCAATATCCGCTGCACCGCTTCGTCCACTGTCAAGTCCGTGGTATCAATCGACAATTCCGGCCGCTCCGGAACCTCGTAGGGGTCAGACACCCCGGTGAACTCCTTGATCAGCCCCGCCCGCGCTTTGGCATACAGCCCCTTGCGGTCGCGCGCTTCGCAGGTTTCGATAGGGGTGGCGACAAAGACTTCAAAGAAGCCACCGAGGGGTTCGATCATGGCGCGCACATCGCGGCGCGTATTGCGATAAGGCGCAATCGGCGCACAGATGGCGATACCGCGGTTTTTGGTGATTTCCGACGCCACGTAGCCGATGCGGCGCACATTGATGTTGCGATGCTCGCGCGAGAAGCCGAGTTCGGATGACAGGTGGCGGCGCACGATATCGCCATCAAGCAGGGTGACCGAGCGCCCGTCCAACTCCATCAGGCGCGTGCTCAGCGCACGCGCAATGGTGGATTTGCCAGCCCCGGACAGGCCGGTGAAAAACACGGTAAAACCCTGCCGGTCGCGCGGCGGGTAGCTGCGGCGCATCTCCGCCAGCACTTCGGGGAAGGTGTACCAGTCCGGAATATTCACGCCCGCCTGCAGTCTGCGCTGAATTTCTGCACCGCTCAGGGTCAGCGCCCGCGCGCCTTTTGGGAGTTCTTCCAGCGGCATGAACTGGGCGCGTTCTTCCACGTACACCATGCGCGGAAACGGGATCAGTCCCACGCCGATTTCAGCGATGTGGTCGGCGACGCGCTGATAGTCCGCGTGTTGCACGATGTCGGTACCACGCCGGCGCTGGCCGTGTGCGTCGTGTTCACCGCCGACAATCAGGTGCGAGCAGCCGTAATTGCGCTGGATGATGGCGCGCGCCAGGGTGTCGCGCACGCCGCCGTCACGTGCATACACCGGCGACAACCCTAGCTGGCTGGTTGCAGAAGGGAAGCGCCCGATCACCGCCTGATAACTCCGCACCAGGGCGAAATAATCGGCGCTCTCCACCGGGTCGCCGCCCGCCATCGGATGGATCAGCAGGTTGGCCTCATTCTGTACTGCGGCGCGCAGAATAAACTCGTACTGGGCACGCTGCAGCTGGGTGCGCGCCGGATAGGCGATCACGTTGCGCCAGCCGCGCCGCATGAACCCGGCGCGCAGTTCGGCCGGGGTAAGGCGCAGCGCCATGAAGTCGTGGCGCAGCGGCAGCGACAAGCCCTCAACCGCGCCGCCCACATACCACTTGGCCGGTGCGTCGGCTGCCAGGCCCAGTTGCGCGGCTTCGAGCGCCGTATCCGCCTGCCAGATTTCATTCACCGCGACCGCCGCCAGCATGAAGCCCTCGGCGTCGCGTAATGCCAGTCGCTCTCCGGGTTTCAGGCTGTGTGCCAGCGCTGCGCTGATTTGCAGCACCACCGGCAGTGCCCAGGCACGGCCATCAGCAAGGCGCATGGAGTGCAGCACGCTCAGGTAATCGGCCTGTCCGAGGTAGCCGGTAAGCGGCGCATAGCCGCCATTCAACAGCAATTCCAGATCGCATTGCTGACGCCAGTTCAAATCCAGCGACGGCAGGTGAAAAGCATCGCGCCTGAGTTCAGTGGCACGCGTGCTGCCCACCAATAAATTCACCAGCTCGCCGCCGTAAGGCGTGATTAACTGCTCCACAGCACCCCCCTTAATTATTCCCGAACAGCTTATAAAAACGCCTCACAAACTCATCCAGCTCCGCCTCGGGCAGGTGATTGATGCCCGCCGCAGCGCGCCGGCCGCCGCCCGTGGCAAAGCCGCTGCACAGCACATCCGCACCGGTCCTGGTTGCCTGCGGTGAGCGCACGCTCACCACATAACCGCCGCCGGGTTTGTGGGTAAGCACAGCATGGGCGCGCTCGGGATGGTCGGTTGCCAGGCGGTTACCGAACACCCCGGATACGCGCCGGCTCCAGGCCGCATCGGGTAACAGGTAAACAGCACCGCTGCTGCGTTCTTGGATGGGCGCCAGCGCCTGCGCCCGTGCCATGTCCTCGGCGTAACCGTCACGCAGCACGCGGTAAGCCGGCTCGGCATGGATGAGCTCGAATGGATCGGCGTAACCATGCACGATGCGGTAGAGCGCCACAGGAGCGTAGAACAAATCCGCCAGTGCGTCGCCGTAGCCGTTGTAGTTGATGCATTCACCGAGGCTGCGCAGCTCATCCAGCTGCGCTTCGCTCAAATTCAGCGCTGCGGCAGCCGCACGCGCGGCGCCGGCCATGTTGTCGCCGAACGCGGCCACCACCGCCCAGACCAGCTGGCTGCCGCCCAGATAGCGGTTCACCAGAAGGCTGGTGCAGACATTGGCGTCGGTATCGATGTGCGCATCCAGATGCGGATGGCGGGGAATGTCTCCGGGGATGTGATGATCGAAATAACGCACATGCGCACCGGCTTCCAGCAGGGCGACGAGCGCCGTGCGGTTTTTGCTCATGGCGATGTCGAGCACGGTAATTTCATCCCCGGCTGCTGCGCGCACCCGTGCGAGCAGCGCGATATCGCGCTTCACCCCGCTAATCAGGGTAGCGTCCAGCGGCTGTGCCAGACGCAACTGGTGCAAAGCACAAATACCGTCGGCATCACCGTTGAATACATCGAAATACTGTGCCACGTTTTGCTGTCTCCCTGAGTTGTTCTGGAACGCTACAGCAGCGCTATATCATACCTGCTTCTGCTACCATCACCCCATGCCTGACGCCATTTCATCCTCAACCCTGACCCGCCTGATGCGCCTCGGCGCGGCGCTGCTGTACCTGCTGCTGATTGGTTACGGCAGCCTGTATCCATTCAGCGGCTGGCGCGCGCCGCTGAATGGCAGCCTGGCGTTTTTGTCGGCACCCTGGCCACGCCACATTACCCGCACCGACCTGATTACCAACCTGCTGGCCTATCTGCCGTTGGGCTATCTGCTTGCATCATGGCTACGCCAATACCTGCCACGCTGGCGCGCCGCGCTGTGGGCAATCCTGGCTGCCGCCCTGTTCAGCCTGTTGATGGAATGGGCGCAGACTTTCCTGCCCGGCCGCATTGCGGCAACCCTGGATATTGCGGCCAATGCGGCCGGTGCCATGCTGGGCGTGCTGCTCTACCGCCTGTTGCAGGGCAGCAAGTGGCCCGGGCGGCTGCTGCCCGGCTGGCGCGGACGCTGGCTGGCAGCTGGGCTGTGGAGCAATTTCGGCCTGCTGGTGCTGGCGCTGTGGGGGCTATCGCAACTGAGCCTGGATGTGCCCTCACTGGTGGCAGGTAATCTGAAGACCCACTTTGTGCCATTTTGGGAGCTACCCGGCGACGGCTACCGGTTTCACCCGTTGCAGGTGCTGATATTTGGCGCGGAAGGTGCGCTGGCGAGCTTGTTGATTGCCAGTCTGATGCGCCACCCGCCCAGGCAATTTGCTGGCTGGGCGGGAATTTTTGGTTTTGTACTGGTATGTAAACTGCTCGCCGCTGCTCTGCTGTTAAAGGGCTGGGTGCTGCCACGACTCTTATCTGTGGAGATGATGAGCGGCATGGTGCTGGCGGTGCTGCTGATTATCTGGGCAAGGCGCGAACCCGCTGGTCTGCATACACAGCTTCTGGCCTTGCTGCTGACGCTGGCAGGGGTACTGCAATTCCTGTTGCACAGCAGCGCAATGCGCACTTTTTCAGGGGGCAGCGGGGCTGTCCCCCTCAACATTACCGCGCTCGCAGCCTGGGTGGCGCTGGTGTGGCCGCTATTGGTACTGATGCTGCTATGGCTGCGCCCGCTGGCTGGCGCGCACAGAGCGCCGTAAGTGGTGCCGTTCTCGCAACGCCGTCCAGGCCCACAACAGGTAAAACAACAGCGCCATACGCGGCACATCAAACAGGCTGTCCACCACGCCCACGGTAAGGAATGCCACCAGCGCTGCTGCCAGCGCGGGCGCCGGAAACTCGGCTTCGCGCCAGCGCCGCGCCAGTGCAATGAAGGCATAAACCACCAGCGCAGCAAACAGCGCGAGCCCGATGCCGCCTTGCTCGAAATACAGCTGCAGCCACAGATCCTTGAAATGCCAGGGTAAATGGTTGTCGGTGGCGAAGAACCAGTGGTCCATGCCGGCGCTAAAGCTGCCGTTATGCACCAATTCGCGCCCGGCTGCGTCGCGCAGGGACACATCGTCAACATCCAGCCGCGTGCCAAGGTTCGGGTTGTAAAAACTCAGTTTCACGCTACGTTGTGCATACCAGGGATGCTTCGAGAATCTGGCGGTATCCACATCCAGTACAAAATGCCGCCACTGTCCGCCGGTATTGCCGACATGCACGGTCTGCCACACGCAGGCAGATGAATACAGCATCCATTTCTCGCACACCGGCACGGTCAGCTCCGCCTGGTCCTGGCGCGCGCGCGCGGCGAAACGCAACTGATAGTGCTGGTCCGGCCGCACGGCAACGATTTGTTCAAAATACAGCGCGTCGCCCCCACCCAGTTCCAGCCAGGTGTTGTCATTTTGCGTAACGAATCGGTAGCTGGCAGGCCGCACACCCTGGGTGTTGCGCCAGAAATAGGTCTCCGGGTAGCGCCCCAGCCCCATGCCGGATAGCTGCGTGGCGATACCGTCATTCATCATGCCGATAGCTTCTTGCCAGTGCGCGGTGCGGATGTGGACGTCCCGCTGCACGGTGGCAAAACGGCTCTGCATGTAACTGCCTTCTACCACCGGCCAGGCAATCCCGCCCAGTACCAGGAGCAGCGCCAATCCGCCCATTATCCGGGTGGTGCGCAGCGACCCGCTGCGCCGCAACAACATCCCTGCCCCCAGCACCGTCATACCCAGCAGCAGCGCAATGTAGCCGCCACGCGCGAATGTCACCATCAGCGCATATACACCCAGCGCAAACACGCCCATACCGAACCAGCGCGCCAGCGTACCCCGGCTGTATAACGCCCACCAGGCCACGAACGGCAGCGCGGTGGCGAAATAACCCTCGATATATGCGCCGCCGGTATGCATCCCGGAGAACATGCCCACCACACGATAGTCGCTGCTGAAATTGAGCAGCCCGGTAAACGCGGCACGCTCCCAAAGCACCGAAATCCCCGCTGCCAGTACGCCCAGCGTCATACCCAGGGTGAGCAGGCGCTGACTGCGGGCGGCATCCTGGTCCAGCTCCAGGCGCAGCAGAGGCAGCAATAACAGCAACCACAGCAAGCCTTTGGCAACGCGCAGCGCATTGTATGGGCTGTAGTAATTGCTGAATGAATTGGCATCCAGCGCGGGGAACGGGTACGCACCGATCAGCGCGGCAGCGGCCACCGATAGTGTAAACAGTGCCAACAGCAACCATGCGGCGGCACTCAGGCGCCATGCCAATCTGCCGCCCCTGCGGCGCCAGCCCACAACGGCAAACGTGGCAAGTATCAGGCAATCAAATTCATCAAAGAAAAAGCGGCCGCTGAATGGTGCCAGGTCGAGCACCGGCAACATCGCCGGCAGCGCCACCAGCCATGCCTGCGGCCAGCGCCGCAACAGCACTGCATACGCCAGCAAGGCGCCGGCCAGCCAGAGGCTGCCCAGTGGATAGCGCCACACCGCCCATGCCAGGATGCCGGCGCTCACCAGCGCCAGCGGATTGATGCGGCTGCGCGCGCGTGCAACGCCCGGCTGGGGTTGTGACTCGGCCGCGGAGACCGTTGCCAGCGCTGCGGGCGCCCGTTGCCGCGCGCTATGCAGTTGCGTGGAAGGCGCATTCAATGCGCTCATCCAGGCCAGCACGCGATACGCCGCCGCAGCCGCCAGGGCTGCCAATAGCACATTGGTTGGGTCGGGGTGTTCACTGGGCTGAAACAGCTTGCTGAACTCGGCCACCATTGCGACAAGCATGGCCAGCAATGCCGGGATGGCTGCGCCCATGCGGCGCACGGCGCCCAGCCGCCACAAATACGCCAGCATGCCGAATGGCGCATAAGCCACAACCACAAACAGCAGGCTGGTCAGCGCGACGGCCTCCGAGGTGTAGTAGTGGTAGTAAAACGGCAGGAAATGCACCTCCTGCAATCGCGCCAGGCCGTCATGCCAGCTCAGCCAGTGGGCGCGATGCCCATTTAGCAGCACCGCCAGGGCCAGCAGATAAAACGGTAACGCCAGCACCGCCAACACGCGGGTCCAGCGCCACGCCCGGGCACTCATGGGCTGCGCCAGCACGCGCTGGTACACCGCTACGCCCAACCCCATGCCCAGCGCGCGGGTCAATACCGATGCGCCCTGCGAAATACCGGACTCCAGAAACAGCTGGGTGAGTTCGATCGCCACTCCCAACAGCGCGCCTGCGCCCATGGCAACCACCACCCGTGCCGTACCCGGCACGCGTAGCCAACGCCACGCCAGTAATGCGCCCAGCGGCACCACCGCGAGCGCCTCTTCCACCAGCTTGGCGGTGCAACGTGCTGCACCGCTACAGACAGCAGGCGATAACAGCCAGCCATCGCGGCCATTGGCAAGCCGGGCGGCCAGTTCATTCGACGCCAGCACAAAATCGTACGGAAAAAAACTGACCGCCAGGTAGCCCATCAGGTACAGCACAAACGCCGCAGCCAGCGCCCCATCGCCCCGCTCACCCAGATGCGCAAAGCGGCGCGCGATGCCCTCCCCGATCAGCAGCCATAGCCCCACACCCAGCACGCTGCCAATGATCTCGGCGACGATATCATTGAGCGACACCGTGCGTGGTGGAAAGTACATCTGGGTAAACTCGATGCCCAGCGCCAGCGCTACGCACACCGCCAGGGTGACGCTGCCCGCCGCCCAGTAGCCGGCACTGCTGCGCGGCCGCTGCGCCCACATCAGCAGGAACGCCAGCGGCACATACAGCACCAGGTTGGCAACCCAGTCGGCACGCGAAATGCTGTCCATCGCCAGCCAGGGAATCGCGCCAAAATGCTGTAACGCCAGGTTCCACGGCACGGCATGGAAATCCAGCGGCACCAGGCTGCCGTAAATCACAAAGCACAGGTAGGCCAGCGCCGCATAGGTGATCGATGTACTGCGCTCGGGCTTGTTGTTCATGAATCTCCCCTTATTTGCGGCGTGGGCGTGCCAGCAGCAGCGGCGCGCCGGCAGGTGGTTGCACACTGGACAATGCGCCCATATCATCCGGGTTGCGGCGTTGTCCGACATAGTCGCGCGCCGGACTTCAGGGTGTGCACCAGAGCGTGATCATTGACAGGATTGGCGCTGATTATTCGTGCATCAGCCGTGCCTGCCAGTCCCGCCCAGACGTTGAATACCACCTGCCACGCATAGCGCCAGGCCACAGTCACGATGCTAATCCGGCATGCCGGCAAGTTTCTGCTCAAGCTGGCGGACCAGGGTATTGACGTTCTGGCGGCTGGTGTCGATCACCACGTTGGCCACTTCGCGATACAGCGGGTCGCGCTGGGTATACAGTTCGCGCAAGCGCGCTTTGGGGTCGGCGGTTTGCAATAACGGTCGATTGCGGTCATGACGCGTGCGTTGCCATAATTCCTCCACCGTGCCACGCAGATACACGACCGTACCGCGCGACTTGAGCAAGGCCCGGGTTTGCGCACTCAACACCGCACCACCGCCGGTGGCCAACACCACGTTGTCGAGGCTGCTCAATTCGTCAATCACGGCTTCTTCACGCCTGCGAAAACCCGCCTCACCTTCCACCTCAAATATCACCGGGATGGTTACGCCATTGCGGCGCACGAGTTCATGGTCGGAATCATAAAAGCATTTGTCCAGGTGCCTGGCCAGCAACTTGCCCACCGTCGTCTTGCCCGCGCCCATCAGGCCGACCAGAATAATATTGGTATGTTTATCAGTCATGGGCGAGATTGTAGCGAAAGCTGGTGCTGCCACCTAGCCCGGCGCTTTTGAACCAGCGCACAAAACAAAGGCGGGCAATGCCCGCCTTTGTATAGCTGGATGAGACCTTTAATGCAACTCCAGATTGTCCTTGATAATGCGCGGAGTGAGGAATATCAGCAATTCAGTTTTCTGATCAACCCTGGAATTGTCTTTGAAAAGATTGCCAAAGATCGGGATATCCCCTAACAGGGGCACCTTGTTAGTATCATTGCGGGTGCTTTGTTCGAAGATACCACCCAGCACTGCCGTTTCACCGTTCTTCAAGCGTATCTGCGTTTTAACCCGTTTGGTATTAATGGCCGGATTCCCCGCTGTAGACGCACCAACCGCGTCTTTCTGAACTTCAACATTCAGGATCACGGAATCGTTGTTCAGGATTTGCGGGTTAACCAAAAGACACAGGAAAGCATCCTTGAACGTCACTGTGGCCGGGGAGTTCGCGGTGCCAGGCGTAATGTAGGGAATCTGCGTGCCCTGCAAGATGACCGCAGGTCTCTGGTTGGAAGTCACTACACGCGGATTGGAGATGATCTTGCCGCGATTGTCCGCTTCCAATGCGGACAGCTCGAGGCTCACCAGATTGCCGCTGCCCAGATTGATAAGCGACAACCCGAGCGTGCCGGCTGCACCGGAAACAGGCAGGTCCACATTAAATGGCGCCGCACCATTCACGCCGGAGACTATCCCGTTCGCTGCGTTAGCTGCGGTATTGGAAAAACCCACGCTGTCGTTTTTCCGGCCATGCTGGACACCAAAGCGCGCGCCCAACTGGCGGCTGAACCCGTCATCCGCCACCACCACGCGCGCTTCGATCATGACCTGTTTGGCAGGGATATCGATCAACTTGAGCAATTCGCGCACTTCGTCCTGCTTGCTGGGCGTGTCGCTGACAATCAGGCTGTTGGTCTGCGGCTCGGACGAGGCGCTGCCGCGTGCGGAAAGTATCCGGGTCAGCGTACCAAGCGAACCAGGCGCTGCCGAGATGGGCGCAGCGGTGGTTGCCACCGGGGTCGCCTTGACGCCTTGAGCCTGTGCCGAACACGTCACGTCTTCACCGTTATCGCCGGATGTTGCCGCCAGCCCCTGCAGTACCCGGGCAGCCTGATCAGCGCGCATGTAGTCGAGCACATAACTGCGCACGACCAGCGGCTCCAGTGCCTGCGTAGCCTGGCGCGACTCCAGCTCGCTTTTTTCTTTGGCGATCAGCTCATCCTTGGGTGCCACCCAGATCACATTGCCATTGACGCGTTTGTCCAGCCCCTTGCTTTGCATGATGATGTCGAGCGCCTGATCCCAGGGCACATCTTTCAGGCGCAGGGTAAGGTTGCCGTTCACCGTGTCGCTGGTGATGATGTTAAGACCGGTAAAGTCAGCGATCACTTGCAGCACAGAGCGTACTTCCACGTTCTGGAAGTTGAGCGAGAGTTTTTCCCCGGTATATTTTGGCTTGCCTGCGGCGGCCTTACCGGTGTCTTCCGGCTTGGCGCGCACTTCGATGGTGAACTGGTTGTCAGCCTGATAAGCGGAGTATTCGTAGTCGCCTTTAGGCTCGACGGTCATGCGCACGTTACTGCCGCTGCCCTGAGTTTCGATATATTTCACCGGCGTGGCGAAATCATTGACGTCCAGGCGGCGCTGCAGGCTGCGTGGCACGTCGGTATTGAGGAAATCCACAACCAGCTGCTGTCCCTGCTTGCGGATATCAATGCCGGTGGTGGTATCGGACAAGGTGGTGACGATGCGTCCTTCGCCACTGGCACCCCGGTGGAAGTCGATGTCGCGCACGCTGTGTTTGGCTGCGCTCGGCGCACCCTCGGCGAAGCGCGGCGTCACGTTGCTGGTGGTCTGGCTGTCGGATTCCTGCAGGGTGATGAGCAGGGCATTGCCGTCGATGCGCGTGGTATATTGAGCCGCCTTGGACAAGTTCATCACCAGGCGGGTACGGTCGCCTGCCTGCACGATATTGATGCTGCGTAGCGGTCCCTGATTGACGTTTACAGTATTTTTACCAAGGCCATTGGCGGCTCCGGCCAGATCGAGCACCACACGCGGCGGGTTGTTGATGGTAAATCCGGCCGGGCTGGCTCTGAGGGTCTGTTTCAAGCCCACTTTGATCAGAAGCTTGCCGCCTTCCAGGGTGGAATAATCCAGTGTCTCTACACTGTTGGCGTCGCTGCCGGCTGCGCGTGCAGTCTGCATACCCGTTGCCAGCAACATGGCCAGAGCGATACAGGCAAGTAATTGTTGGGGTAAACGAGCCAGTTTGTTTTTCATGGTGGACCTCATGTTTACTGTTCCTGCAGGGTAAGGTTGCTTTCGCGCTCGGCCCAGTCGCCTGCGCTGTCCTGCACGATTTCTTTTATTTTCACCGCGGTGTCATTCACTGCGGTTACCAGGCCGAAATTCTGCCCGATATGGTTGCCGCTGTGGATCCGGTAAATAGCGTTGTCCGGGGCTTTAATGACCGCAAAAGTCTTCCCTTTCTGCTTGAGCACACCCACCATTTTCAGGCTTTCCAATGAGTAGGATTCAAGCGGTTCTTTGGGGCGGTTCATATCTGGCTGCAGACCGCCGCCACCCTGGGTAAGCCTGAGCTTGCGCGGCTTGAACGGGTCGGGCAGGTCAAACGCCGCATAGGTAAACGGCTGGTAAGGCTTGACCTCAGGCAGCGGATCAACCTTGCCACGCAGATTGTTGCCCGAGTTTTTGACGAACTGCTCCAGGTCTTCGTAGCCATTACCGCCGCACGCGGCGAGGCTCAACAACAGGATAAGGGAAACGAGCCGTTTCATTTTTTAGCCGCCTCCCTGGCGCTTTTCTTTTGCGCCGCGATTTCGTCATCGTCCAGGTAACGATAGGTCTTCACGATGGCATTCATATACAGGGTGCCGTCTTTTTCCGGGCCGATTTCAATGTCGTGCAGGGTAACAATACGCGGCAGTTGCGCGATGTCGCTGGCAAAGGCGCCGAGGTCATGATAACTGCCGGTAAGGCGCACGCTGATCGGCAATTCGGCGTAGAAATCACCGATTTTTTCTGTGCCCGGCTTGAACAATTCGAATTGCAGACCGCGCCCCAGTCCAGCCTGATTGATGTCAGTCAGTAACGCGTCCATCTCCGACTTGTTTGGCAGTTGTTTGAGCAGCGCGCCGAACGAGCGCTCGATATCCTTGAGCTGCTGTTTATAGGCATCAAGGTTGATGGCCTGACGCTTTTTGCTAAGGTAGGTGTCACGCAGGGACATTTCTTCCTGCTTGGCGGTGTTCAGTGCAGCCAGTTGCCCACTCCAGGCGAACCAGTATCCGGCGAACACGATAGCCGCAAACAGCACCGCCAGGATGGCCACCTTTACGCTCATCTGCGCATTGGCCAGATCCTTGAGATTGAGGTTATTCAGGTCATCCAGGGTCATGATTTTCCGCCATTTTTTTCCTGCTCATCGGCGCTGTCCCGCGGCTGTTTTTGCTGCACATTGAGATTGAACTCATTGGCGCGCAGGCCCTGTACGGTAGCCGCATGGATCTCAATCAGTACCGGCGATTCCAGCCACGGTGATGACTCCAGATTGCGCATCAGGGTGGAAACGCGTGCGCTGGACTGGGCATAACCTTGCAGATTGATGGTATTGCCGGTCTGCTTGATGGACTTCAGGTAAAGGCCCTCGGGCAACAGCCGCACCAGCTGGTCGAGCAGATGCACCTCGTTGGAACGGTTGGTTTGCAGGGTTTCCACTGCCTGCTTGCGTGCCAGCAGCGACCGGGTCTGCTCCTTGAGCTTCTTGATATCAACAATATCCTTGTCGAGCTTGGCGATTTCTACTTTTAAATACTCATTACGCTTTGCCTGGGTCTGTTGACGCGCATCCAGGGCCAAATAGCCCAGAATTACGATTGCAATGCCCAGCAGGGCAACCGCCCCCAGCAACAGATTGAACTGGCGCTGGCGTGCTGCACGCTTGACTTCACGGTGCGGGAGAAGGTTGATGCGTATCATGCCGGGTCAAACCTCCTCATCGCCAGACCGCAGGCCACAATCAGGGCAGGCGCGTCGAGTGCCAGCCGGCCCGGCTGCACTCTGTTTGAAACCGCCATATTGGCAAACGGATTGGCGACCATGGTGCTGGCCTGGGTGCGCCCGGCGACCGTTTCATCCAGACCGGGGATGGCCGCACAACCACCCGCAAGCACGATGTGATCAACCTTGCTATACGGCGTGGAAGTAAAGAATAGCTGCAGCGCGCGGCTGATTTCCAGCGCGACGGTATCGGTGAATGGCTCCAGCACTTCCGGTTCATAACTCTCCGGCAGGCCACCGCCACGCTTGGCTTTTTCTGCTTCCTCGGCGGACATGCCATAGCGGCGCTGGATTTCCTGGGTAAGCTGGTTGCCGCCAAACGACTGTTCACGCTGGTACATCATGTGTCCGTCCACGAACACCATGATGTGCATGGTTGCCGCACCAATGTCAATCAGCGCGACGGTCTGCCCGCGTCCATCATCGGGCAGCATGTGGGTCATGGCTTCGTATGCTGTCTGGCTGGCGTTGGATTCCATATCCATGACCAGCACCTTGAGGCCGGCTGCTTCCGCTGCGGCCACCCGGTCTTCGACTTTTTCCTTGCGGCTGGCGGCGAGCAGCACCTCCACCTCGCCAGGATTATTGGGCGCCGCACCCAGTATCTGGAAATCCAGATTCACCTCATCCAGCGCAAACGGTATGGACTGGTTGGCTTCTGCCTCGACCTGCGATTCCAGCTCAAGCTCGGGCAGATCGGCAGGCAGGATGATTTTCTTGGTAATGACCGCCGCCGCCGGCAACGCCAGGGCAACATGCCTGGCGCGGCTGCCCATGTCTTTCCAGGCGCGCCGGATGGCATCGGCCACTTCGTCGAGTTTGGCGATATTCCCATCGACCACGGCCTCCTTGGGCAAGGGCTCGATCGTATAGCGCTCGATGCGAAACAGGCCACGTCCGGCATCGCTGACTTCCACCATCTTCACGGCACTGGTGCTGATATCGACGCCAATCAGAGGGGGAGACTTCGCTTTGAAGAAATCGAACTGCAACGGAAATCCCTTTTTTAATGTAGTAGTTAGGAACCAAATACACAATTCGCGTTAAATGCTAACAACAAGTTTTTATGCTGTAAAGATTTTTACGCCACCAGCAATCCAAACCGGTATACAGACCGGGCGCATTTTATCTTGCATACTGATAACGCCTATAATGTCGGGAACTTTAGATTCCTCACCCAAGATTTTTACCTCATCCCAAAATGTTCAAATCTCGTTGGCACTACCTCGTCGTTGCGCTCGTCGCTTTTTTTCTGCTCTTCGCCGCCCTGGGAGTACTCGCTGCCGTTTTGATTTACCCCAACCTGCCCAGTCTGGACAGGCTCACCGATTACCGTCCCAAAGTACCGATGCGGATATATACCGCCGACAATTCGCTGATTGCCGAATTCGGTGAGGAGCGTCGCGCCGTGGTCAGCCTCACCAACATTCCGCATTTTGTGCCGCAGGCCATTCTGGCAGCGGAGGACGAACGCTTTTACCAGCACGGCGGAGTGGACACCCTGGGCATATTGCGTGCAGCGCTGAGTAACGTGCTATCGGGTGGCGCCAAGGAAGGGGCTTCCACCATCACCATGCAGGTGGCACGCAATTTCTTTCTGTCCAGTGAAAAAACGTTCACACGCAAATTGAATGAGGCGCTGCTGGCAATCAAGATTGAACATACCCTGTCCAAGGATCAAATCCTCACTCTGTATATCAATCAGATTTACCTTGGCCAGCGCGCATATGGCTTCGGTGCCGCTTCTTATGCCTATTTCGGCAAACCGCTGCAAAAAGTCAGCATTGCCGAGGCGGCGATGCTGGCCGGGCTACCCAAGGCGCCATCGCGCTACAACCCGGTGGTCAATTTTGAGCGTGCGCGCCAGCGCCAGTTATATGTACTGCACCGCATGCATGAACTCAAATACATTGATGACGCACAATACGAGCAGGCCAAAAACCAGCGTCTGGTAATCCGCAATACGCTGCAGAACGCGACCAATGTCAGCGCCGACTACGTCGCCGAGATGGTGCGTCAGGCCATGTACGACCGCTATCAGGACGCCATCTACACCAGTGGCATGAAGGTCTATACCACGATACGAAAACACGATCAGGAAGCCGCCAATCAGGCGCTCTGGCAGGGCGTAATGGATTACGACCAGCGCCACGGCTATCGCGGTGTGGAAGGGAGCGTGCCGATGCCTGCCGACAGCCAGAATCCGCAAGCCGCACTCGATGATGCGCTACAGAACATCGCCGTCATCCACGACCTGCAGCCTGCCGTGGTGCTGGCAGCCAGCCCCAAGCTGGTGCGTGCCTATAGCAAGGATTCCGGCACGCTTGCCATCACCGGCGCCGGACTCAAATTCGCCCAGCGCGCATTGACCGGCGGCCTCCCCGCCAGCCTGGACATCCGGCGCGGCGCGTTGATCCGGGTACAGAAAAATGCCAAGACCGGCGCCTGGCGTATTGTCCAATTACCCGCCGTGGAAGCCGCGTTTATCTCGATTGACCCGAAAACCGGCGCGATTCGCGCACTGGTTGGGGGCTTCGACTACAACCACAACAAATTCAACCATGTCATCCAGGCCTGGCGCCAGCCCGGCTCCAGCTTCAAACCCTTCATTTATTCTGCCGCGCTGGAAAAAGGTTTTACCGCCGCCACGCTGGTGGAAGACACGCCGCTCACGATACCCGCCGACCAGGCCGGCGGTGTGGCGTGGACGCCCAAAAACTATGAAGATACTTATGCGGGCATAGTCAGCGTGCGTCAGGCGCTGACCAAATCACTCAACCTGCCCACCATTCGCATCCTGCAGGCGATTGGTCCTTATTACGCGCGTGACTACGTCAAACGCTTCGGTTTCGACCCCGCGCGCCAGCCGCCTTACCTCACCCTGGCACTGGGTGCGGGCTCGGTCACGCCGCTGCAACTGGCCACGGGTTACACCGCGTTTGCCAATGGCGGCCAGCTGGTCACACCCTATCTGATTACCCGCGTGGTGGATCAGCACGGGCAGGTACTAAGCCAGGCCATCCCGGAAAAACCGCACCAGGTGATCGACCCGCGCAACGCCTTTATCATGACCAGTCTGATGCAGGACGTAGTGCGGCGTGGCACCGCAGCGCGCGCCATGCAACTCGGGCGCAGCGATCTGGCTGGCAAAACCGGCACCACCAACGACCAGCGCGACGCGTGGTTTGCCGGTTACCAGCCCAGCGTGGTTGGCGTCGCCTGGATCGGCTTTGATCAGCCGCGCTCGCTTGGCAGAGGTGAAACCGGCGCCCAGGCCGCACTGCCGATCTGGATGAAATACATGGGAACGGTATTGCGTGATGTACCGCAAACCGGCTACACCATGCCCAATGGTATTGTCACTGCCACCATCAATCCGCTCACCGGCCTGCCGGTTGCAGACGGCGAGCAAGGCTACAACGAATATTTTTATCAGGAGACCGTGCCGGTGCTCTCCACCGCCCCTGCCGTACCGGATGCGGCCCCTGCCACACCGGACGCCCAACAACAGCCCGATTCCCAACAACCCAACTCCAGCCCGGTGTTTTAAGCATGATGAGTAGCCGACGCAATCAGCTGCGTGAACGCGTGGCGCAACTTGCTGCCCAGTTGATGGCCGAGCACGGCATTCAGGATTTCGGTCTGGCCAAACGCAAAGCTGCACGCCAGATGGGCGTGGAAGACGGACACAATTTGCCGGGCAATCAGGAAATCGAGCTGGCGCTCAAATCGTATCAGGCGCTCTACCATGGCGAGTCGCACCCGGCGCGATTGCGGCTGTTGCGTGAAATCGCGCTGGACACCATGCGCATGCTCGCCGATTACCATCCCTATTTAACCGGTTCGGTACTCAATGGCACTGCCGGGCCGCACTCCGACATCAATCTGCAGCTATTCACCGACAACGAAAAAGAATTCGAGCTGTATTTGATGCAACGCAACATCCCGTTCAAGCAGGGCCAACGCCAGGTGCACCGGCAGGGGGGGACGAAAAACATCCCCAGCTTCACGCTCAACCTGGACGCCACGGATGTGGAAATCGCCATTTATCCTGAAGACGAATTGCGCAGCGTGCCACGTGGCCAAGCCGAAGGGCGCTCGCCAAGACGCGCCAAATTGGCACAGGTACAGGCACTGCTGGACGACGCAACCCCTGTTTTGCCCGCCATTGAATAGCCCAACATGGGGCACGCCCCTCTCCTGGCCCCGCCACCCAGTGTCAAAAAATCCGACACGCAGTTGAGAACACGACGCCAGACCGCTAGACTTCTGCCCGTGACAAGATTACCAGGCCTCCTGAACACCCTATAGGACAAGATCAAGCCACAATTTTTGATACCTGGCACACATTCTGCGTAGTCAGCCTGGAAAGCCAACGTACTGCACAGACCAATCGGCAGCCCGACACACTATAAACGCAACAATCCGAGGGCGACAGGCACGACATGATTCGATTTTTCAGACATTACATACCCGCACATCTGATCTTGATGATGGGGCTGGACATTGCCGTCATGATCGCATCCATCTACCTGGGTATCTCCGTGCGCTTCATCGAGAGCGACAGCAACCTGCCTTCTTCGCTCGGGCCGATACTGCCCAAAGCCAGCCTGTTTGCACTGGTGATGATGCTGATCATGACGGCATTTGGCATGTATAGCGGCGAATGGATGGCGGGGGCGCGCGCCGTTGCCATCCGCATGATTGCCAGTTTTGCTCTGGGTTTCGTGGTCATGAGCCAGCTGTTTTATTTGTTCCCGGATATACTGCTGGGGCGCGGCGCATTTCTGTTTTCACTGCTGTTCGCCCTGATTGGCGTAACGCTTACCCGCATTGCGTTCGTCAAATGGTCCAATCTCGACGCCTTCAAGAAGCGCGTCCTGGTGCTGGGCAGCGGCAGTCGTGCCGCCAAGGTGGATCACCTGATCAAGTCGATGTCGTCGGCACGCAGCCTGCAGATAGTGGGTTATCTGCCCCTGCAGGGCAGCCACCACTATGTGGAGCATTCGCGCGTACTGCATGACACTGCCAGCCTTAGTGAAATCGTCACCAAATACAATATCCATGAAATCGTCATCGCGGTGCGCGACCGCCGTGATGGCGGCCTGCCGGTGGGCGAGCTGCTGGAATGCAAGCTGCGCGGTATCAATATCATGGAATTGTCGTCGTTCTTCGAGCGCGAGAATGGCCAGCTGCAGCTGGAGTCGCTCAACGCCAGCTGGATCATCCTGTCGGAAGGCTTCAAGCAGGGACTCGCGCGTGACACCGTCAAACGCATCTTCGATCTGGTGGTAAGCCTGGTCATCATGCTGGTTTCCCTGCCCGCCATGGCGCTGACTGCGCTGGCAGTTTATCTGGAAAGCGGCGCCCCCGTGCTGTATCGCCAGGAACGCGTCGGCCAGCATGGCAAGCCATTCACCATCATGAAATTCCGCAGCATGCGCTGCGACGCGGAACAGGACGGCAAGCCGCGCTGGGCCGGCAAGGACGACGACCGCACCACGCGTGTCGGGCAGTTCATCCGGCGCGTGCGTCTGGATGAACTGCCGCAGTTATTTAATGTGTTCATGGGGCATATGAGCTTTGTCGGCCCGCGTCCGGAACGACCCTATTTCGTCGGCGAACTGATCCGGCAGATTCCCTATTACAATAGCCGTCACACCGTCAAACCCGGCATTACCGGCTGGGCGCAAGTGCGCTACGCGTATGGCGCCAGCGTCGAGGATGCCGTGGAAAAGCTGCAATATGATTTGTATTACGTCAAAAACCATACCCTGTTCCTTGACATGATGGTCTTGTTTCAGACAGTTCAGGTCGTACTCTGGGGCAAGGGCCGGTAACGCGCGCCTGCTGCCAGCATGAATGCCACCCTGATCAGCTACAGTCTCGCAACTGTTGCCTTCGCAGCACTGTGCGCAATGCTGCTGTCGCGGCGCGGACCCAGCCGCACCGGCATGCTCGTGGCTGCCAGCCTGGTGTCTGCGCTGTGGGCAGGGCTGGCCGCGCTGGATGCCTACCACTACGGCCAGCATATTTCGTCGCTCACTGCGATTGCCGAACTGCTGCGCAACGCTGCCTGGCTGTATTTCCTGCTTGACCTGGTGGCCCAGCGCCAGGGCATGCAGCCTAAAATCCTGTTCATGCTGCGCGTGGCCGGATATGTGATGCTGGCATACTGTGCACTGCTGATAATACGTATCGTGGCAGATATGTTTACTGTTTTGCCCGGCCCCGTCGGCGTATCGATACTGGATACCCTGGCCGGCGGCGCAGTGAGCCGGGTTATCCTGGCGGTGCTGGGCATGGCATTGGTGGAGCAACTGTTCCGCAGCACCCGCAGCGAGGATCGCTGGAGCATCAAATACCTGTGCTTTGGTCTGGGCGGTGTGTTTGTCTATGATTTTTACCTGTACTCCGACGCCATGCTGTTCCAGCATATCGATGCGGAAATATGGGCTGGGCGCGGCATTGTCAACGCCCTGGCGGTACCGCTTATCGCCATTTCCGCCAAGCGCAATCCCAACTGGGATTTGCGCGTGACCGTATCGCGCCGGCTGTTCTTCCATACCGCTGCCCTGCTCGGTGCCGGCGTGTATCTGCTGATCATGGCGGGCGCAGGCTATTACATCCGCGCCTTTGGTGGCGAATGGGGCAGCATCCTGCAGGCGGCATTCCTGTTCGGCGCGTTCGTGATGCTGCTGTCGATTCTGTTCTCCGGCACACTGCGGGCTCGGGTGCGGGTGTTTTTGAGCAAGCATTTTTTCAGTTACACCTACGACTATCGCGACGAATGGCTCAATTTCACCCGCATCCTGTCGCAGGGGAACCCCGGCGAACAGTTGTGCACGCGCGCCATCCAGGCAGTCGCCGGGCTGGTGGAGAGCCAGTCCGGCGCATTGTGGCTGGCACGCGATCCGCACCGTTTCACCCGCATCGTCAGCTGGAACCTGCACCACGCCGATGGCGAAGAACCCGCCGACGGCGCGCTGGCGGAATTTCTTACCGAGCGCGAATGGGTCATCAATCTGGATGAATATCGCAGCCAGCCCGAGCTCTACGAAGACCTGCAACTGCCTGCCTGGATCAGCGCCATCCCCGATGCCTGGCTGGTGGCGCCGCTACTGGTGCGCGACAAGCTGATCGGTTTCATGATTATCGGCCACTCGCTGGGGAAGATTTCATTCAATTGGGAAGTCAGCGACCTGGTCAAGACCGCCGCGCGCCAGGCCGCTGCCAACCTGGCACAGATGGAGGCCTCGGAAGCGCTTACCGTTGCGCGCCAGTTCGAATCGTTCAACCGCATGGCGGCGTTTGTCGTGCATGACCTGAAAAACCTCATCGCGCAGCAATCCTTGCTGGTGTCCAATGCCGGGAAATACAAGCACAACCCGGAGTTCGTGGACGACATGATCAGCACCGTGGAAAGCTCGGTGGCGCGCATGAATCGGCTGCTGCAACAGCTCAAGGGTGGCCAGCCGGCAGTGCTGGCCGAGCAGAAAATCGAGCTGGGCGGATTGCTTTCCGAGATTATCGGCGAGAAACATGTCTACCGGCTCAAACCCGCGCTGCAGCTGGATGCCGCTTCGATTGAAGTGGGTGCTGACCGCGAACGCCTCAAACGCGTGCTCGGCCACATCCTGCAAAATGCGCTGGAATCCACACCCTACGATGGCCACATCGAGGTGCGCCTGTCGCGCCAGGGCAACGACGCGGTGATAGACATTACCGATACGGGTTGCGGCATGGATGACGC
The DNA here is from genome assembly GCF_009938015.1 of Sulfuriferula plumbiphila. Taxonomy (NCBI): domain Bacteria; kingdom Pseudomonadati; phylum Pseudomonadota; class Betaproteobacteria; order Nitrosomonadales; family Sulfuricellaceae; genus Sulfuriferula; species Sulfuriferula plumbiphila. The sequence continues at coordinate 3,007,279 of NZ_AP021884.1, forward strand.
CTTCATCCGCGAGCGGCTGTTCCGCCCGTTCGACTCCACCAAAGGCTCGGGCATGGGTATCGGGGCCTACGAATGCCGCGAATACATCCGCGAGCTGGGCGGCAGAATCGACGTGGCCAGCGCGCCAGGGCAGGGCACTACTTTCGGCATCCATATCCCTGTGGAAAGCGGCCGGCAGACAACAGGCAATTTGACGCAAGGAGAAATCGCGTGAGCGATAGCAAACCCACCCTGCTCGTGGTCGAAGACGATCCCGGGCTGCAAAAACAGATACGCTGGAGCCTGCACGGTTATGACGTGCAACTGGCGGCCGACCGTGAATCCGCACTCAACCAGATTCGTCGCTTTGAACCATCCGTGGTGCTGCTTGATCTCGGCCTTCCGCCTTTCCCGGACAGCGCCGAAGAAGGCCTCGCCACGTTGCAGCAAATCGTGTCCATGGCGCCCTCCACCAAGGTGATCGTGGTGACGGGCAATCAGGATCGCGTCAACGCAGTCAAAGCCATCAGTCTGGGCGCCTACGATTTTTACCAGAAACCGTTCGACCCGCAAATCCTGGACATGATCATCGCGCGCGCGTTCCGCGTGCATGGCCTGGAGCAGGAGAACCGCGCGCTCCAGCAGCAGCGGCCAAGTGAAGTCATGCACGGCATTATCACCAGCGCACCTGACATGGTCCGCGTGTGCCGTACCGTGGAAAAAATCGCCCCTTCCGGCGCGACCGTGCTGCTACTGGGCGAATCCGGCACCGGCAAGGAATTGCTGGCACGCGCCCTGCACCAGCTCTCCACCCGGGCCAGTGAACGTTTTGTCGCCATCAACTGCGCGGCCATTCCGGACGCCCTGCTCGAATCGGAACTGTTCGGCTACGAAAAAGGTGCATTTACCGGCGCTGCCAAGCAGACTATCGGCAAAATTGAATACGCCAGCAAGGGCACGCTGTTCCTCGACGAAATCGGTGACCTGCCGCTGCCACTGCAGGCCAAGCTGCTGCGCTTTTTGCAGGAGCGCGTCATCGAGCGCCTGGGCGGACGCGGCGAGGTGCCAGTCGATGTGCGGGTGATCGGCGCCACTCACCAGAATCTCGAAGGCCTGATCCAGGCCGGCAGTTTCCGCCAGGATCTATACTACCGGCTGAGTGAAATCAGCGTGATGATCCCGCCGCTGCGTGACCGTCAAGGCGACGCCGCCCTGCTCGCCCATGCCTTCCTGGAAAAATTCTGCGCTCAGCAAAACCGCAACCTGAAAGGTTTCACCACCGACGCCATCGAAGCCATCGAAGCCCACTCGTGGCCGGGTAACGTGCGCGAAATGGAGAATGTCATCAAACGCGCGGTCATCATGGCCGAGGGCGCGCAGGTCACCGCCCAGGATCTGGGCTTGAAAGCCGGCAGCGCCGAATCCGAACCCCTCAACCTGCGCCAGGTGCGTGAAGAAGCCGACCGCCGTGCAGTGATTCGCGCCCTGGGCCGTACCAATGGCAATATCGTGCAGGCCGCTGAGCTATTGGGCGTGAGCCGGCCCACGCTGTATGACCTGATCAATCGCTGTGGCCTGAAATAAATCAGCCGACGTTCATCCAGATTGGCCGATAACGCTGTTTGTTGGCGCGTGGTAGCATAATCTGGGTTTTTGAAGGGATATCATGCGTGCGCTGCAGGTGACCTCGCTGTTGTTATTTGCCCGCGCTGCATTATCGGGGCGCAGCGGCCTGCTGTTTTGCCCACACCAATCAGCCAATTCGTGCAGCCCATCTCACAGCACTGGTAGCCACACGGCATTCAAAAACAAAAAACCAGGAGATATCAGCGTGCCCTCTATACCTCGCCTCCCTATTGCCCTGCTGGTGGCCCTATGCGCAACAGCAGGCTGCGGCGATTCCGCCTCAAAATACCTGTCCGAAGCCAAACAGTTGCAGGCAAAGGGCGACGCCAAAGCCGCCATCATTCAGCTCAAGAATGCCCTGCAAAAAGATGACAAGAACGCCGAGGCACGCTATCTGCTAGGCATTGCCTACAACCGCAGCGGCAATTACGCCGCAGCGGAAAAAGAGCTGCGCCGCGCGCGCGCTGCCGGCTACGCCCCGGACAAGGTGGTGGTGGCGCTGGCCGAAGCGCTGCAGGGACAAGGCGCTTTCCAGCGCGTGATTGAGGAAATCACCCTGCCTGCTGGCGCCTCCGGGCAACTCCGGGCGCAGATTTTCGTCGCCCGCGGCAACGCGGAATTGGGGTTGAATGAACCGGACAAAGCCACCGAACTGTTCAATGAAGCCCTCAAGGCGGCACCCAACTCCGCATCGGCGCATTTGGGGCTGGCTCGCCTCGCTGCTGCCAAAGGTGGCCTGGATAGCGCCCTCAGTGAAATCGAAAATGCCTTGAAGCTGGTACCCACAGATCGGGACGCCTGGCTGATGAAAGCGGACCTGCTGCGCCTGAAAAACCAGCCCGAAGCCGCGCTCGCTGCCTACCGCGAGGTGCTCAGAAACGATCCCGCCAACTCCGCCGCTCATCTCAGCATTGCTTCAATTTATCTGGCAAACAATAAATTCTCGCAAGCCCGGCAGGAAATCGAAGCGGCGCGCACACTCAGTCCCAACAATCTTGCCGTACGCTATATGCAGGCGCTGGCGGACTTCCGTGGCGGCAAGCTCAACGCGGCGCGCGACAACCTGCAAGAGGTGCTGAAAGCCGCGCCAGAGTACCCGCCAGGTCTGCTGTTGTCTGCGGCGCTAAACTACGCGCAGGGCTCATACGAACAGGCCGCAAACCAGCTCGGCAAAGCGCTGGAAAAAGCCCCTGCCAGCGCTTATGCACGTAAGTTGCTTGCCGCCACCCAGGCCAAACTGGGCCAGAATGCGCAGGCACTGGCAACCCTGCAGCCACTCCGGCCCGAGGAATCGAATGACCCGCAGCTATTGGCTCTGACCGGCGACCTCTACCTGCATACCAATAATTTCACCAAAGCCAACCAGCTTCTGGAAAAAGCCGCCTCGATCGACCCCAGGAGTGCTGCCATCCGCACCGGTTTGGGCGTGAGCCGTCTCGCCAGCGGCGACACCGAACGCGCGCTGGCCGACCTCGAGTCCGCCGCGACCCTGGATACGGGAACCGGCGCGCACCAGGCCGACACGCTGCTGATCCTGACACTGATGCGTGACAGGCAGTACGACCGCGCCTTGCAGGCCATCGCCGAGCTGGACAGAAAACAGCCCAACAGCCCGATCGCCTACAATTTCCGCGGCGGCGCGTATCTGGGCAAAAAAGACCTGGCCAATGCACGCAAGAATTTCGAGCAGGCGCTGGCAATCAAACCGGATTTTTTTCCGGCTGCCGCCAATCTCGCCCAACTCGACCTGCAAGCGAACAACCCCGCCGCCGCACGCCAGCGCTTCGGGACGCTGCTCCAGCACGACCCCAGCAACACCCAGGCGATGCTGGCGCTGGCTCAACTGTCCGCCTGTGCAGGCCGGGAAAAGGATTACCTGGACTGGCTGGAACGGGCTGCCAAGACTGCGCCCGCTGCGCTGCAGCCGCGTCTGCTGCTGGCCGGTTACTACCTGCGCAAAAACGACTTCGCCAAAGCCCTGGTGCTGGCCAGAGAAGCCCGCACCGCCAACCCAGACAATCCCGCCGCGCTGGACATGCTGGGCAGCGCCCAACTGGCGGCAGGCGACAAAGACAACGCGCTCGCCAGCTTTCAGAAACTGGCCGAAATGGCGCCGCAATCACCCGCCGTTCAGATCCGGCTCGCCAATGCACAGCTCGCACTCAAACAGACCGATAAGGCACGGGCATCGCTTAAGCGCGCACTCCAGCTCAAACCCGATTTCCTTGATGCCCAGGCCACACTGATTGCCCTCGATACTCAAAGTGGACACTATGACCAGGCCATCCAGATGGCGCACACAGTGCAACAGCAGCTGCCGCGAGCCCCTGTCGGCTGGATCCTGGAAGGCGATACGCTGTTGATGCAAAAACAACCCGCTCACGCGCTACAAAAATACGCAACCGCCTGGCGCCTGCAAAACAGTGGTCCGCTGGCGGTTAAACTCCATAACGCCAGAGTGCTGTCCGGCAAAGCCGCCGAAGCGGATGCCGGGCTGCTTGACTGGCTCAAGGCGCACCCCGATGATGCCGCAAGCCGTCTCTACCTGGCACAGAGCGCCATGCAACGCGGCAACTACGCACTGGCCAACGAAAACTACGCCGTGCTGCTGCAAAAATCCCCCAACAACATGATGATCCTCAACAACTACGCATGGAGCCTGCAACGCGCCGGCGATCCCCGCGCGCTGACCTATGCAGAGCAAGCCTACAGGCTGGCGCCGGACAATCCCGCAGTGCTGGACACGCTGGCCGGCATCCTGGTCGCGCAGGGCAAGACCTCGCGCGGTCTGCAACTGCTCCAGCAGGCGCTATCCAGGACGCCAGACAACGCCGAAATCCAGTACCACTACGCGCAGGCACTGACAAAATCCGGCGACAACACGCGCGCCCGCAGCGAGCTTGAGCGCCTGCTCGCTGGTGGTGCCGCGTTTTCCCAGGAAGCTGAAGCACGTGCGCTACTCAAGCAATTGCAGGACAAGGGACATTAACCTCCGAGATTCAAGCACCTTTTCAGGGAATAACCATGTTACTCAAACCAATCCGCTCCGCCTTGATCCTTGCATTACTGGCCACATCTTCCCTGCAAGGCTGCGACCATAACGCCAACCTGACCGAGCAGGAGCTCATCCGGCGCGCCAAGGATTTTGAGGATAAGGGCAATATCAAGGCGGGCGTCATAGAATTGAAAAACGCGCTCCAGAAAAACCCTGACAGTCCTCAAGCCAGGCTGCTACTCGGGCAAATTTATCTAAAAGCCGGCATGGGCGCAGAAGCTGAAAGCGAACTCAGAAAAGCTCAAAAACTGGGTGTAAATCAGGAAATCGTCAAACCCCCACTGGGCGAGGCCTTGTTGCTGATGGGCGAATACAAACGAGTGCTGGATGAAATTCAGCCCAGCGAGCAAACCTCCAGGCCAAACCTGGCGCGTATCTATCAAATGCGCGCCGATGCTTTACTCAAAACGGGTAAATTGCAGGAGGCGTGCAATCTGTTTCAGCAATCGCTCGATACCGATACCAATAACCCACCTACTTATTGGGGCCTGGCGCAATGCGCTGCAGCGGATCACAACATGACCAAAGCCAGAGAATGGCTGGATGCCGCACTCAAGATCAACAACCAGCAAGCCAGAACCTGGATATTTATGGGCGATTGGCAACAACTGAATAACAACCCGCAAGCTGCCCTTGCTGCATATTCAAATGCAGCGAAATCCGATCCGAACAGTTTGGAAGCACTCAACAAGCACGCCACTCTTGACATTAGCCTCGGTCAGTTGGATTCGGCCAAAACAGATATTGAAAAAATCAGCTCGCTTGCGCCCCATTCGCTGCTAGCCAATTACTCTCACGCATTATTGTCATTCAAACAAGGTGACTTTTCTGCAGCCCGTGACTCGCTTCAAGAAGTCTTTCAAATTGCACCGGATCACCTACCCAGCCTTTTGTTGTCTGGTGCTGTGAATTATTCAATGGGTTCGTATGAGCAAGCCGCCAGCCAACTTGGAAAAACACTCGAAAAAGCACCCGGCAGCGCATATGCACGCAAGCTGTTAGCTGCCACCCAGGCCAAGCTCGGCCAGGACAAACAGGCGTTGGCCACCCTGCAACCACTTAATCCGGAGCAGTCCAACGACGCGCAATTACTGGGGCTGGCGGGTGATATTTATCTGCACACCAAGGAATACACCAAGGCCAATCAGCTGCTGGAGAAAGCCGCCTCGATCGACCCAAAAAATGCTGCGATCCGTACCGGCTTGGGCATAAGCCTCCTCGCCAGCGGCGAAACAGCGCGCGCGCTGGCCGACCTGGAATCCGCTGCAGCGCTGGATACCGGCACCGGCGCGCGCAATGCAGACACGCTGCTGATCCTGACGCTGCTACGCGACAAACAATTTGACCGCGCCCTGCAGGCCATCGCCGATCTGGACAGGAAACAACCTGACAACCCTCTCACCTACAATTTCCGGGGGGGCGCTTATGTAGGAAAAAATGATCTGGCCAATGCGCGCAAGAGTTTCGAGCAGGCGCTGGCAATCAAACCGGATTTTTTCCCCGCGGCAGCCAATCTGGCGCAGCTGGATCTGCAGGCGAACAACCCCGCCGCCGCACGCAAACGCTTCGAGAGCATCCTCAACATAGACAAGAACAACTTACCAGCCATGATGGCCCTAGCCGAACTGGCCTCCATCAACAAACAGGAAAAGGACTACGTCACTTGGTTGGAAAAAGCAGTCAAAACACACCCTGAAGCCATCCCGCCACGCACTGCCCTCGCTCGTCTTTACCTTACCGAAAACGAATCCCAGAAAGCGCTGGATTTGGCAAATGATGCCGTCAATATCAACCCGGATAATCCTGCTGCGCTTACCCTGTTAGGCGCCACACAATTGGCCATTAACGACAGAGCCGGCGCAATCAGCACTTACACGAAGCTGGTAGCTAAAGGGCAACCCACCGCAGATGCCTACTTGCACTTGGCGCTTGCCCAAATCGCAAACAAGAACCCAGACCAGGCTCGCACCGCATTGCAGACAGGGCTGGAACTCGATTCGGGCAACATACAGATACTGGACACCTTGCTGCGTTTGGATCTGGCTGAAAAGAAACTTGAACCCGCCGTGCAAATTGCCCGGCAAATCGAAGCAAGGCACCCAGAGATGCCCTTGGGTTATGAACGTGAGGCGGACATTTTGGTCGCGCAGAAGCGCCTGCCACAAGCCATCGAAGCTTATGCGCAGGCACTTGAAAAAGGCGCAGGATCCACGGCGTTTATCAAGCTTTTGAATACTCAATTCGAGTCGGGAACGATCAAAGTAGCGGAGCAGCGTCTTCGCGACTGGCTCAAACAACATCCCGGGGATAACGCTGTACGCGCCTACGCTGCCGAATACTACATGAGCACGGGCCGAAATAAAGACGCTATAGCTGAATACCAGGAAATCCGAAAACAGATTCCTAATAACGCCTCAATTCTCAACAACCTTGCCAACTTGTTCCAGCTTGAACAAGATACCCGTGCACTGCCGACCGCAGAGCAAGCATTCAAACTTTCCCCAAACAGCCCCGCCATACAGGATACCCTGGGCTGGATACTTGTGACACAAGGCCAAACGGTGCGCGGGCTGGATCTATTACGCAAGGCCCTGGCCAAAATGCCCGACGATCCCAACGTGCGTTATCATTACGCAACGGCTTTAGTGAACACTGGAGATAAAGCCCAAGCTCGCAAAGAACTGACACAACTGCTTGCAGATCATCCGAAATTCCGGGAGGCGATGGCAGCCAGCAGGTTATTAAACAGTTTGTGAACACAATTTATCCAGTCTGTTGCCATAAATAAAAAGCCCCATGTTTCCATGGGGCTTAATCCTGCCTCTACTGCTGTAGTCGCGTTTAAAAAACTACTCGTCCGCCCATCTATTACGCTTTGCGACGGCGAACCGAAGCAGCCAGACCGACCAATCCCAAGCCGATCAAAGCCAGTGAGCCAGGTTCTGGAACAGACAAACGGTATTGACCATTGTTCGAAAAATAGAGGTCGGTGGTACTGTTCGCGGTGACTGTAGGCCCCACACTGGGGGTGAATGCGTTGTTATATGCGGTCACGTATTTAGCGGGGACCGTTCCGGAAAGAGGAAGCGCGTTGGTAGTCGCAAAACCGAGGACAAAGCCACCCGGGGCGGATAAAAGAGTGGACAAGTCGGTCATGCCACTGTCAAAGAAGTAGCCGGGTAAAATGTTGCTTGCTTTGAAAATTAGCGATACCGTACCATTCGGCAGCGTACTGTTTGCATTCAGGTTGGCGCTACCAGTTTGCAGGTTAAACGCCGCGATGTTGGTTGCACCCGAAAAAACATCCAGTGTACCGCCAGGGGCAAAGGTCAATTGCCCCCCCGTATTTCCGGTACCCGAGCCAACAAAATTGGCAGTCAAGACAGGACTGAGATCTACACCACCTACATTTGATCCACCATCAGTCGAAAACGCCGTAAAGCTGCCAACTTCATTGAAAGAGAATGCAGTGCCACCAGTGAAGGTGTTATGAACGTACGCGGAGCCAGTCAGATCGACCCAGTCCTTGACAAGGGTAGGCGCATGGCCACCGGCACCATCGGTGTCCAGATACCAGTTGGTCAGCGTTGCATTTGCGTTACCTGCAACAGCCAGGCCAGATACGGCTGCCAGAGCTGCAAGAGTGCTTTTGATTGTTTTCATGATAAATCTCCGTAAGCGAATGGGAAAATTTTGGTCAGACACGACTTTCAGAGCATTTTTTCTCTCGCATCAAACTTAGTCAGCATAAAGCACGACTCATGCCATCAAAACAACAAATGCAGATACAATATACAATACATATAGTTATAAATATTCTTGGCGTAAATTTCCGCTTTTTAAATGAAACAAAAAAGTTTATGTAAAAATTATCGACAGGCATGATCTGCGCAAGATTCAGCCACTGTTCAATATCAGGTCGTCCGTTTTTTTGCGCGTCGACCTCGCCCAAGGTCTGGGCCCCGCGCCTATCCGTCCCATGAAGAATACCCGCTCAATCCTCCCTGTCCCGAGCAACCGATCCAAGCGTTCATTCAACCACCCCACCTCCCCCAGTGCGGTTTGTGTCTCGGTAAAGATCAAACCCTGACGGTGGTAGCGAGTAAAGATCACCGGCGTCATCTCCGGCTGGATCAGCCAGCCGAGGCGGGTAGCAGTTAGCCAAAAGCGTTGCATGGCCCGGCCGGCGGCGATGTAGTCGTCCACGGAGAGGAGTGGCGCGGGAGCGATTAGAGCGAAGTGGGCACCACAGCGCAGACCGGGAAGCAGGTCCAGCTGAAGCCGGGGCGGCAGATGCCCGAATAGATAAGTGTTAAAAAACCCGACACGCGTCCAACTGGCCATGACCCAGCGCATGAAGTGTGCTGTCAGCGGGTCAACCCCGACGGCCTGGCCGGGAATCTTGTCGGTGCTGAATTGGGCTCCCCATTCGATGACGGACTTGTGGACTGCGTAGGCTTCGGGGATGGTGAGGCGCACCTTGGCGTTGTCGAACATGAGCCTGGCCAGGCGCCAACGCTGGGCAAAACCTTCATACCAGATCACGGAATAGCCTTCAGGCAAGGAACCGGCGAGGGCCTGTTTTTGCTCGCCGCTCAGGGGCCGGGTGGACATGGGGCGGCGCTGGACCACGCGCGTTTCAATGCAGGGCAGCAAGGGATCGGGCGTCATGCCCGCTTCTGGCCGGAAGCGCACATCGAACAACAAGTGGGTTTCCGGCGTGTCGGGCCGGCGCTGGATGGTGGCTGAGCGCCCCGTGGCGCTGGCGGCGATGGCCATGGTTTCCAGCAGCGCACCGATGGCCAGCTGGCTGGCGTGACCATCCAGGTCATAAACCACATGGTCGCGGGTATCGAGACCGTGTACCAGAATGTGTTCGTCGCCGAGAATCTCGAAACGCCACGGCTGAGTGTTGTCGCCGCTGGGTGCCCAGCGTGCCAGATCCAGGATGCGTTCAAGGTGTTGCGCAATGGCATTCATCCTAGATTCCCAGTTGATGACGGGCGATGGCAATGGCCAGCCGGTTAAAAGGGTGGCGGTTGCCGCCCGGCCGCCAGGTATGCGCCAGCTTGTTGCGGTAGCCATCGAACTGGATGCCGTGGGGAGCCGCCCAGACCTTGCCGCGGTCGAGCAATATCTTGAGAGCTTCGCTGGCAGCCACGCCGGCACAGAGCTGGCAGGCCATGATGGTGGAGGGGCCGCGACGTTCCTTGAGATTGACGCGGGTCTTGTCCGCCAGGTAATGGCGGTGCAACAGGGCGGGGGCAAGGCCGACCAGAAAGCGCACGGCTTTTTCCAGTTCGGATCGACCGTCCAGCTGGAAGTAGTCTTCGAAGCTCATGCCGCCGGGCAGGAAATTGAGCAGTGCGGCGCTCATGCCGAGGGGGGCGACGGTAACCGCAGGGATGCCGTGTTGGGCACAATGCGCGAAAACCCGCTCGCGCGCGTCAAAGGCGAAGAAGTCGAGGCCATCGATATAGAGATCCACGTCCCGGAAGAAGGCCTGGAGATTGTCCTCGTTCACGCCTTGCGGGTAAATGGCCAGGTCGGATTCGGGGTTGATGTCCCGCGCCATTGCGGCCAGGACTTCAACTTTGGGACGTTCCAGGCTGCTCATGCCGGCGCCGGCCTGGCGATTGAAGTTGGCAAGCTCGAACGTGTCGAGGTCGGCGATATTGAATTTTCCGACGCCTAGCCGGGCGAGGGTCAACAGATGGAAACCGCCGACGCCACCCATACCGGCGATGGCTACCCGCTTGTGCCGCAAGCGCTGCTGTTCATCAGGGGTAACCCAGCCGATATTGCGTGAAAATGCAGTTTGATAGGAGAAGCCGGACATAGCCAGAACCGTTGCATAACGGGACAGTATAGAGTGCGCCCGCCCGGGTGTCAGCTATCGGTTCCGTGCAACAGGCGCTGGGTGATTCCCTCTTCATCCAGCTTTGAAAATCCATACGGGTACAAGGATTTTTCGCCGGGCGGCTTGTGCGCCACCCCCCCCAGCTTTTCGATCTGCTGCCTGGCATAGGACAAATCCAGTCGCAGCAGCACTGCCGGCGCATTGACGCGATTGCACATGCGCTCCCCGCCTAACAGTTCAAAACCCAGCATGCGCCGGTAAAATCCCACATGGCGGGGATTCACTTCGATCACAAAATCAGTTCCCTGGTGGATATTGTGGCCATAGATGAAAGAGATATGAAACAGCGCAGCGAGAACGGGCTTGGAACCCAGTCCTTCATCCAGGGCAAGCTTGATGATCTCGCATACACGCCGCCCCTGGGCACGCAGACCATCCACTTCCGGCTTGTACAGCTCATCCACCAGCAAGCCAACCTGGGAATCCAGGCCCAGGGTGAGCGTTCCGACGATCTTGTCAATATCGAATGCAAGCAGCGTGATGCGATTCGGGTCCTGGCCCATCTCGCCGGCCTGATAACCGCGCCAGGAATACATTTTTTGAATCAGCAGGCTGGCTGACTGCACCCTGTCCTCGTTGGCTGCCAGTCTAATCTTGAATTTCTGCTGGTCAACCGGGATATTTTGGGCACCGACCCGGTCACCGCTTTGCGGGATGCACAACTCTCTGAGTTTGTGGGGAGACTGAAACTCCACGATGGTCCTGGACCACTCATCTGCCGGTTTTCTGCGTTGAATAGCCATCATTCCACCATCCGTGGTACCAACTGCCGATTGACGAAACACAAATTACCAATGCCTATTGAGCTTAACGGATAAAAATGTAGATTGTTTAGCGAAAAACCGGCAATGGAACAAAAAGTTAGCAGCGCATGCTGGCGACCCAACCCGCGTCTGACGCCATGCTTCCTTCTATTTGGATTGGGCCTGCCTTAACCACGCTGCTGCATCCATGGCAAAGTAGGTGAGGATGCCGTCCGCCCCGGCACGCTTGAAGGATAGCAGAGATTCCAGTACACATTTTTTTTCATCCAGCCAGCCATTGGCGGCGGCTGCCTTGAGCATGGCGTATTCGCCGCTCACCTGATAAGCATAGGTCGGCACACCGCAGGTATCCTTTACCCGGCGCACGATGTCCAGATAGGGCATACCCGGTTTTACCATGACCATGTCCGCCCCTTCCGCAATGTCCAGCGCCACTTCACGCAGTGCCTCGTCGCTGTTGGCGGGATCCATCTGGTAAGTTTCCTTGCTGCCCGCACCCAGATTGGCGGTGGACCCCACCGCATCACGGAATGGCCCATAAAAGCTGGAAGCATACTTGGCAGCATACGCCAGAATACGCGTGTGGATGTACCCCGCAGCATCGAGAGCATTACGGATGGCGCCCACCCGGCCATCCATCATGTCGGATGGTGCCACCACATCGGCTCCGGCTTCGGCGTGAGCCAGGGCTTGCTGCACCAGCACGGCGATGGTCGCATCATTCATCACATAACCCTGTGTGTCGATCAGGCCGTCCTGGCCATGGCTGGTGTAGGGATCGAGCGCGACGTCGGTGATGACGCCCAGTCCGGGAAATTGTTGCTTGAGTGCACGCACAGTGCGCGGCACCAGGCCGTCGGGGTTAAACGCCTCTTCCGCACCCGGCGTTTTCAATCCCGGATCGATTACCGGGAATAGCGCCAGCGCCGGGATACCCAGGGCGACACAGTGCGCAGCCACCTCCAGCAGCCGATCCAGAGAAACCCGGCCCACTCCCGGCATCGAACTGATTATTTCAGTTCGGCCCGCGCCATCCAGCACGAAAACCGGATAGATCAGGTCATCCACGGATAGCTGGTTTTCGCGCATCAGCCGACGTGAAAAATCGTCCCGGCGCATGCGCCGCATCCGCGTCCTGGGGTAGTTGCCGCCTATGTTAATTACCATATTAATCAATTAGTTGACAAAGAATTTAAAAAAAATTTGAACTTCTTTAACGAAGGCTTATCTTATCATGCAGACGGCTCGCTGCCGTCTCCCGCTTCTCCTCCCTGAGCGGGCGCCTCGACACCAGTTGAGGCATTTTCGGCCCCGGTTTTACTCCCCTTTAACCGGGGCTTTTTTATGCCCGTCATTTGCGCTGATGCCGAGCCAGCGCGCAAACACCTCACCCACTTCATCCATCCCCAAACGCTTGGGACTGGAAAATAACTGCGCTGTGTAGAGCGGCGACAAGGTCGCAAGTTCCTTTTGCACGAATCGCAAAGCGGCAATGGAATCGCTGCGATTCAGCTTGTCACTTTTGGTCAGCAAGCAGTGCACCGGCTTGCCGGTGGGCAGAAACCATTCCAGCATCTGCCGGTCCAGCTCGGTCATCGGATGCCGTGAATCCATAATCAGGATCAGGCCGGCAAGCTGCGCACGCTGCGCCAGATACTGCGCCAGCAACTCGCGCCAGTGATCCTTGATGGCACCCGGCACTTTGGCATAGCCGTAGCCGGGCAGATCCACCAGAAAGCGGTTGTGCCCCAGGCTGAAATAATTGATGTGCTGGGTGCGCCCTGGTGTTTTGCTGACAAACGCCAGCCGGGTACGGTTGGCCAGGGTATTGATTGCGCTTGATTTACCGGCATTGGAGCGCCCGGCAAAAGCCACCTCGACTGCGCTTTCTGCGGGCAGGTCGCGCAAGTGATTAACCGTGGTGTAAAACACTGCTTGCTGAAATAGGTTCATGTAAAGAAATCCTGGGGGAACTGGCGTCGAAACCAAAACGCAGCTAAAATATTAGCTTTTTAGAATGTAACGGTAAGAGGAACTCACAATGAAATACACCATGGCGCTTGCGGCGCTTGCCGCATTCACTGCGTTCTCCCCGGCTCAGGCTGAAGTCACATCCAAAGGTGACCCAGCCAAAGCTCAACAGCTGGTGACATCGGTTTGCGCAGCCTGCCACGGTGCAGACGGCAACAGCATGGCGCCGGCCAACCCGAGTCTGGCTGGCCAACACGCCGAGTATATCACCAAGCAACTGATGAACTTTAAGTCTGGCGAGCGCAAGAACGCGATCATGCAAGGCATAGTCAGCTCTAACAACCTGACCCCGGACGACATGAAAAACCTGGGCGCATATTTTGCTGCACAGACGCCCAAACCGGGCAGCGCAAAAAACAAGGCGCTGGCGCTGGAAGGCGAAAAAATCTTCAAGGGCGGCAACGCCAGTAGCGGCGTACCCGCCTGTGCTGCATGTCACGGCCCCACCGGGGCCGGCATTCCAGTTCAATTTCCGCGTCTGGCCAGCCAGCACAGTGAATACATCCTGTCTCAGCTGAACAACTTCCGCACCGGCGAACGCGCCAACGACGGCGGCAAAATGATGCGCATCATCGCCGCCAAATTGACTGACCAGGAAATGAAAGCGGTTGCCGAATACATCTCCGGCCTGCATTAATTGAACTGCCTGCCGGAACCTGCCGGCATATAAGCAATCAATAGGGGGTGGCGCGAGTCACCCCCTATTTTTCCAGGCAAGCCATGAGTAAATCTTCCGCCACCTTCGCAAAATCAGTGTACGAGCTGATGAGCTCGATGCGCTTCGCCATCAGCTTGCTCACCGTGCTGGCCATTGCCTCAATCATTGGTACGGTGCTCCAGCAGAACGAGCCTTACCAGAACTACATCATCCAGTTCGGTCAGTACTGGTTTACCGTATTTGAATGGCTGGGTCTGTATGATGTTTACCGCACAACCTGGTTTGTGACCATTCTGGCTTTCCTGGTCGCATCCACCAGCACCTGCATTTACCGCAATCTGCCCAGCATGCTGCGCGAGATACGCAGCTACCGCGAACAGGCCAGCGAAAACTCGCTACGGCACTTCCAGCATCATGCAGAATTCACTGCGCCGGCCCCAGCGCTTGAGGCGTTGACCCAATACCTGACCGAGCAAGGCTATCGTTACAAACAGCGCGCACTGGATAACGGCGCAGGCACCCTGCTGGCAGCCAAAGTCGGTAGCGTCAACCGGCTCGGTTATATCTTCACCCATGCCGCTATCGTGATCATCTGCCTCGGCGCGCTGCTGGACAGCAATATCCCGCTCAAGATTGAACAGGCGTTTGGCCTGAAACGCATTGAAACGCGCGACATCCCCGAAAGCCAGGTGCCTGCTGCCAGTCGCCTGGCGCCTGACAGCCTGTCGTTTCGCGGCAATGTCACCATCCCCGAGGGATCCAGCGCCGACGTGGTGTTTCTGAATATCGCCGATGGCTACATGGTGCAGGATCTGCCATTCACCATCGCGCTGAAGAAATTCCACATTGAGCATTACAGCACCGGGCAACCGAAAAGCTTTGCCAGCGACATTGCCATTCTCGATAAAGCCACCGGCAAGCCGTTGCTGCAACACACCATTACTGTCAATCATCCACTCATCTATGACGGCATTGCCATTTTCCAGGCTAGCTTTGGCGATGGCGGAACCAGGCTGAAAATGAATGGCTGGAATCTGTTCAACCCCGGCAGCAAGCCGTTCGAGGTAAATGGCGCGGTGAACAGCAATACCAAGATCTCTGCCAATAATCAGCAATACACACTGGAATTCACCGATTTTCGTCCCTTCAATATCGAAAATACCGGCGCGACGCCGGCGCCCCGGCAACAGAATCAAGATGCGCGCAGCCTGATGGGCGGCAATGCGGTCGCCGACAAGACCAATCTGCACAACGTCGGGCCCAGTTTCCAGTACAAGGTGCGCGATGCCCAGGGCCAGGCACGCGAGTACAACAACTATATGCTGCCCTTACTCATCGACAAACGCTGGTACATGCTCTCCGGCGTGCGCAACACACCCGGCGAGCCACTCCACTACATCCGCTTTCCACTCGATCCGCAGCGGCGCCTCGGCGGCTTCATGCGCCTGCGCGGCATCATGCTCGACCCTGCCCGGCATGCTGAAATTGCACGCCGTTTCGCCGCCAGTGCATTACAGGGCGGCAAAATGCCGGTCGACGTGCGCACCAAACTGGCTGACAGCACGACCAAAGTGCTGGATCTGTTTGGCAAGGGCGGTTATCAGGCACTGTCCGATTTTATCGAAAAACATATTCCGGCCGCCGAGCGTGACCGCGCTGCGCAGACCTATCTGAAAATTCTCGAGTTATCCACGTTTGAAGCCTACATCATGGCGCAGCAACAGGCGGGAGCGCCGGCGCCCAAAGCCGACGAGGAAACCGGCTGGTTTATCCGCGATTCGCTCAACAGCATCAGCGATATCTTTTTCTACGGCGCGCCCGTTTACCTGCAGCTTGCCGAATATGACCAGGTCAACGCCAGCGGCCTGCAGTTGACACGTTCACCCGGCGAGAATATTGTTTTCGGCGGCTCTGCCCTGTTGGTAATGGGCATATTTGCCATGTTCTTTATCAGGGAACGAAGGCTGTGGCTGCTCGTCAAACCCGGGCATGTCTTGTTTGCCATGTCCAGCAACCGCAAAACCCTGGATTTTGAAAAAGAATTCGAGCGCCATAAACAGCGCATCTCTGAAATCGTGAAGGACTGAAGCCATGGAATTGACCCAAACCGCTCCGCAGGAATCATTTTTCAAGCGCCTGTCGTGGTTCGACTGGTTATTCGCCGCGTTTCTGATCGGCGGTGCCGGATACGCGTTGAATCTGTATAGCAGCTACATGAATGTCTATGATAAAAGCATTTTGCTGGCTGCCGTGGGGGTGTTTTCCGTGCTCGGCTGGAACTGGAAACCCATCCGCCCCCTGATGATTGCAGTGGCGGTGTTGAGCCTGTTTGCCATCTCGGACTACCACGGCGATCTCGCCCGTGCCAATCAGGCGTTTTTCCTGAAGTACCTGTTTGCCAGCCAGTCCGCCATCATGTGGATGAGCGCACTGTTCGTCATGGCCACTTTGAGCTACTGGATCAGCCTGGCATCACGCTCTGAATTCGCCGCCAGGGTCGGCAGCGGACTTAGCTGGGCCGCCATCCTGATGGGTCTGGTCGGCATGATGGTGCGCTGGTATGAATCCTATCTGATCAGCCCGGATGTGGGCCACATCCCCATTTCCAACCTGTACGAAGTTTTCATCCTGTTTTCCATCATTACCGCACTCCTTTATCTGCACTACGAACGCCTCTATAACAACCGTCAACTGGGCGCTTTCGTGTTGCCCGTGATCAGTGCGGCGGTAGGGTTTTTACTGTGGTACGCGTTTGACCGCCAGGCACAGGAAATCCAGCCGCTGGTGCCGGCGCTGCAATCCTACTGGATGAAAATCCATGTCCCCGCCAATTTCATCGGCTATGGTTCATTTTCGCTTGCTGCCATGGTGGGTATTGCGTACCTGCTCGCGTCCAAGGGCATACTCGCCTCGCGTTTGCCGAAACTGGAAGTGCTTGATGATGTCATGTACAAATCCATCGCCGTTGGTTTTGGCTTTTTCACCGTTGCCACCATTCTCGGTTCCCTGTGGGCAGCGGAGGCCTGGGGCGGCTACTGGTCATGGGACCCCAAGGAAACCTGGGCACTCATTGTCTGGCTCAACTACGCCGCCTGGCTGCATATCCGTCTGGTGAAAGGCCTGCGCGGCCCGATGCTGGCCTGGTGGGCGGTGGTCGGCCTGTTCGTTACCCTGTTCGCCTTCCTCGGCGTGAACATGTTCCTGTCGGGCCTGCATTCCTACGGCACGCTCTGATCGCCGCCGCGCGATACCCGCCCGGCCCGGGGCAACACTGCGTGACATAGCACAGAAGCTGCTCTACAAAAAAGGCACCGCGTTTATTGCTAGGGCGTGTAATATCGTGTTGATAATTTCTGCATAATTCAACTACAATGCTTCTTGGGTCATGATCCAAGGAGCATTTTTTTGGCGATAAAATCTTCTTCAGGCTATCGGCTGCCTCCACCCCATAACGGGTTGAACGTCAATTTCTGCAAAAATCCAAAATGTGCCAACTTTGGCGTACCGGAAATACCCGGCAGGCGATATCGGCCAAAGGGTTCGACCGCGCTGCCAGGCTTTTATATACGCGTTGGGAAGGGAAAAGATGATCCTCATCTGAAATGCAGCATCTGCGGAGACAGGCAACCAATACGCAACAATGCCTCGATTCTTGAGGATATCGATCGAATATCAGCCTACCTAAAGCTCAGACCTGAGCCTTCTTGTCCGAATTCAGCTTGCGTTATGCATGGCGTTCCTTTGTCCCAAGGCGGAGCTGATTACGCCGCATTTGGTGCGACCGCAGCAGGAACACCACGCTGGCGTTGCAACGTTTGTCGGAAAACCTTTACGGTTGGCGGCAAATCTACGCGTAAACACAAGGCGCCGCACAAGAACCGTGATGTCATGATGCTGCTGATGAATAAGATGCCGCTAAGGAAACTCTGCAAAACTCCCCCACCCAGAGCGCATTGTTCAAGGCAAGTATGGCAATATTGAGCCTATGAAACAAACCACACTGGATATCAACCTGAGCCTCAAGAAGACCCGCAAGCGCGAGTTTCTGGAGCAGATGGAACAAGTCGTGCCCTGGGCAGCGCTGGTCGGGCTGATTGCCCCGTACTATCCCAAAGGCACCAATGGCCGCCCACCGTTTTCTCTGGAAACCATGTTGCGCATCCACTTCATGCAGCAATGGTTCACCTTGTCCGACCCGGGCATGGAAGAAGCCTTCTTCGACATCCCTCTATACCGCGAATTTGCCCGGCTTGAAGACTACGCCCGCCTGCCCGACGAGAGCACCATCCTGCGTTTCCGCCATCGGCTGGAAAAGCACCAGCTCGCAGACCGCATTCTATCCACCATCAACGAACTGCTGATCCAGCGTGGCCTGCTGCTCAAAGCGGGCACTGTGGTAGACGCCACCCTGATTGCAGCGCCCACCTCCACCAAGAACGCCGACAAGGCACGCGACCCCGAAATGCACTCCACCCAGAAGGGCCGGCAGTGGTACTTCGGCATGAAAGCCCACATTGGCGCCGATGCCGAGTCCGGGCTGGTGCACACCGTGCGCGGCACTGCCGCGCATGTGAACGACGTGACCGAAGGCAACGACCTGTTGCAGGGCCTGGAGACGGATGTCTTTGCCGACGCAGGCTACCAGGGCGCAGACAAACGCCCGAATGCCCAAGCCCGCGTCACCTGGCACGTGGCCATGCGCCCGGGCAAGCGCCGTGCGCTGGACAAGGACAAACCCACAGACGCGCTGATTGACCAGGTCGAGAAACTCAAGGCCGGCATTCGAGCCAAGGTAGAGCACCCGTTCCGGGTGATCAAGCGCCAGTTTGGCTACGTGAAGGTGCGCTACCGCGGCCTCAAGAAGAACACAGCGCAGCTTGTCACGCTGTTTGCGCTGTCCAACTTGTGGATGGTACGAAGCAAGTTGATCGAGACTCAGGGATGAGTGCGCCTGAAAACCGGGCAAAAGCCCTAAACGGGGCGAAAAACGTCCAAAACAGCGTCGGAAACAGTATTGTTTGTGCGTTTCACGGCACCCATTCTACGATTTGAAACAGGATGGCCTGCCGCTGTACTTCGGGCGGGGTTGTTCAGAGCATCCCTAAGCCGAATTGCAGAAGTTACCGGCCTGGATAGAAAGTCCCTTTATGGAAAGATTGATTTCATACACCGCCAGTGTCTGCTGTTAGCCCAGAGCCGGGAAAAGGCTCTGCTGGAAGACTTCCCCCTGCCAAAGATGTATGTTGCCGTGGATCGGCAAACGCATATCGTAAATTGGAATAGCCGTAAAAACAGACGCAATATTCAATTAAATGCGATTGGCACCGCGGATATGAAAACCGGCTATGTATTTGGCATGCATCTCAATTTCGACGAAAGTATCGATCAGGATCAGTTGGAACTTTTAGCTCAAACGGCGGGTGACTATCAACTCTCGCAACCCTATCGGAAATACGCCAGATTCTGGCTAAAACCTGACTATGATGCAGCGCTGATAAAGAGCTCATCGAAAGCCAAGGGAAGAATTGCCCGTGCGCTGCAGATTGCCCGAGGCACCGATACGCTGACCGCGGAAATCATTGGCGAATACGAAGCTGCAAAAGGCCGGGATGATATTGAGGATAGTGACGAGAAGAACAGCAATGTAATGCTGCCTACTAAAGGAGTGCAGATTCGCGAGCAATACGCCATGCAAGCCCATTTCTTGCTGATGGCAAAAATGTTGGCCAATGCGCCCAAGGTACGCTTTTACCTGGATCAGGATTCCGGTTTTAGAGCGGCTTTTATGGCGGCATTCCAGGATAGAGTCAAGGCGCGGACTGCCGATGCCTGGTATGTCAAAGTATTGAAAGAAGCAACCATCGACGAGAAAGATCAGGCTGTCGCCGCAAGCCAGCGCGTGTTCCAGTCTGTAAAAACTGCTAATCCCGGGCTCACCGATTTAGAAGTCAAGATCTTGATGACTAAGGCCGAGATGCAGCGTGCGGTATCGCACGGGTATCCCGATGACTGGTGGCTGGTGCATCCATTACCAAACAAAAGCGAACCAGCCAAACGCGTATGTTGGCTGACGAATATAAGCGACTATTCAGATGACCACGCAGCACGGCTGTATCTGCGGGCATCCTTACACCCAATCGATCGCTTCTTCATGCTGGTGCGGCGTAGGCTTTCCTTTGCTGAGAGGGCTTACGGATCAGCGAGCCAAGCAGGACGAAAATGGTATGGCTATAACGCATATCGACCGGACAACCTGGCCAAGCTGCTTGATATCTTCCGTGTATTCTATAACTACTCGCTCACAGGATCGGATGGCAAGACGCCAGCAATGAAACTGGGTTTGGCGCGGGGCCCGGTGGCGCCAGAGGATATTCTTTATTTCGAGCCTCTTGCCTCTACTCGAAAAGCGAGAACTAAACGGCCCATTGATCAACAAAAGGTCAACGCCAAGGCTAGTGTTGCAAATAGGACGGGGGAGGATAACACTTGGAAACCGTGGGCATTTTGATCAACCTTAAAGGCGGCCTCTGTACCAAGCAGCCCGCCTCTTTATTTCTACAATGCTACGGCCTACCGTTACTGGAAAACGCCAGCGTGATAGCCCGTTGGAACTGCGTACTTGAAGGCGGTGGCACCAAAGTTCGAGGTGCTCTGAGTTGTGACGACATTTATTGCCGGGAACACCGTTCCGGAAAGCCCTGTTACCGCAGCCCCTGTTTTAGCTGCGCCCGAGGTAGGCACCCCGCCCCCGTTCCAAGTGCCATTCACCCCCACGTACAGTGCATGGTTGTCCATGTCCATTGCCATCATAAAGGTCGTGCCTACCGGATAGTTCACACCTCCGGGAGGAGCAGCGACCGTAGTGCCGGGCCAGCTTGAACTATAGGATGGGGTTTGAGGGGGGTACCACCCAAAGTAGTTGCCGGTGCTACTTGTGCCCAGATATGCATTCAAATCAAAAGTGCTGGTGCCTGCGGTCATAATGTAGCCATAGTTTGTGGCATTGGCACCGGTGATAGTGCTCTCCCAGTACCACTTACCGGAGGACTCACTCTGTGTTGCCCTGACAGAGGCGAAGGCTGACCCATTACCAACGGCAGTTAGATTGCCAGGGCTCAGTATCATAGCGGTCCCCTTGTCCGCCGGATTCCAGGTAGCGAATACGCTGCTTGCTGTGGGCAGGAGGTTGTCGACGGCAGTGGCACCTTTAACGCCTGGGCTGTACAGCCTATACAAGTAGGTGGGGGTGGCGGCGAGAGCACTGCTAGCCAGTAAAGCTAGTGCAGCGAAGGCGAGAATTTTGGTTTTCATTTTTGGGTGCCAGGTTAATCAGTCCCCAGGTATAGCTACCACGTCAGATTTTTTGCACTTTAATTCGTTAACGCATTAACCGATAGGCTCGGTATTGAGCGGCCCCCAAGCATGGCAATGGGGCCATAATTTAAGCCTTCTTGTCCCACCCGACTACAACATCGTTTTCAAGCGTGACGCGAAGTGCATATCGCCCACGTCCTGTTTGAGCGTACTTCCATATTTCTTTGGATTTTGTTTTGAGAACTTTTAAGTCCACATCAACAGGTTTTCCCAAAGAGTCAGTCAGCTGCTCAGCGCTCTGTCCTTGCCAGATGCCACCGCCCATGAGCTTATCAACAATTTCATAGTCTCCATACTTCGAATACAGAGCTTCGCGACGGGCTTCGAGTCGTTCCTTTTTCAAATGACTTGAAATTACAGCCCATCCGACAACTGCGATTACGAATAGTATGAGTATGGTGTTCATAGCAGTGAATAAATGTCCGTAGATTAACTTTTGCTTTTTTAACTATAAGTTAGGGAAACTCTGCAAAACCCCCACTTCTGCGCCCCGCACCCGAGTCCATTGTGGCAATATTAAGCCCATGAAACAAACCACCCTGAATCTAGACCTCAGTCTCAAGCGCACGCGCAAGCGTGAATTTCTCGAGCAGATGGAACACGTCGTACCGTGGGCAGCGCTGGTCAAGCTGATTGCCCCGCACTACCCCCAAGGCAACAACGGGCGTCCGCCGTTCCCGCTCGAAACCATGTTGCGCATCCACTTCATGCAGCAATGGTTCAGCCTGTCCGATCCGGGCATGGAAGAAGCCTTCTTCGACATCCCGCTGTACCGCGAATTTGCCCAACTCGAAGACTATGCCCGCCTGCCTGACGAGAGCACCATCCTGCGCTTTCGCCACCGGCTCGAGCACCACCAGCTGGCCGAACAGATTCTCGCCACCGTCAATCAGCTGCTGATCCAGCAAGGCCTGCTGCTCAAAGTCGGCAGCGTGGTGGACGCCACCCTGATCCCGGCGCCCACCTCGACCAAGAACAAAGACAAGACCCGCGACCCCGAAATGCATTCCAGCAAAAAAGGCAATCAATGGTACTTCGGCATGAAAGCCCACATTGGTGCGGATGCCGATTCCGGACTGGTGCATACCGTGCGCGGCACGGCTGGCCATGTGCATGACGTGATCGAAGCCAATGGGCTGTTGCATGGCGAGGAAACAGAAGTGTATGGCGATGCCGGTTACCAGGGTGCCGCCAAACGCCCGGACGCCAAAGCGAGTATCAACTGGCACATCGCCATGCGCCCGGGCAAGCGCCGGGCGCTGGACAAGGACAAACCCATTGATGCATTGATCGACCAGTTGGAGAAACTCAAGGCGGGTATCCGCGCCAAGGTAGAGCACCCGTTCCGGGTGATCAAGCGCCAGTTCGGATTCGCCAAGGTGCGCTACAAAGGATTGAAGAAGAATACGGCCCAGCTCATCACCCTGTTTGCGCTATCCAATCTGTGGATGGCGCGGCACAAACTGAGGGCACTACCGGGATGAGTGCGCCTGGAAATCAGGAAAGCGGCCTGAACCGGGCTAAAAACTCTAAAAACAGCGCGGGAATAGGCGCTTATTAAGCATTTCGCGTGGCTGATTTGAAATTTAAAGCAGCGCCGCCTGCCGCTGCGCGGTGGATGGGGTTGTTCAGAGCATCCTTAGCTTGGCAAGACGAATGCAATGGTATTGTATATCATTGAAGACTCGGATTTTATGCTGTAGCTACATCCGGATACAGTGCTAAGGAAACTTTGGGACACATGGCTAGCCCTTCTTTTACCCACCGTGCAACGGTCGTCATTCTGACGATTTCTGCGATTTTTGTATTGATTGAAATCGGCGGTATAGTTGCTACATTACTTTGGGTAGGCTTGCTTATTTGGTTAATTGGCCAGATTGGTAAATGGGGTGCGTCGCCAACCAAGAAAACCCAGGAAACTAAAATCTCTACGCCCACGTTTGAGGTACAGGCAAGCATTACGCGTGAAGCTGACGGGAATAAACTGCAACAGCTGGCCGTACCCGATAATCTCTGGATAAAGCCAGGCGACACGGTAGAGATTCACGGTTTAAAATTTGAAAGCGGATTTTTATATGTTGGAAAAAGTCTGTCTTCTGTTGGTAGTGCTTATCAAGAAGAGCCAGCGCTCCTCAACCCGAAATATCAAATACAAGACATTCTCGCTGCGGATTACCGGGTAGCCCAATTATCGTATTGGTCCTCTTATGCTCAGGCATCCCCCGAAGCTCGCACTGCTTACCTGCATTGGCTTCTGAAGGGGAAAAATGACCCCGATGCGGATATCGGCTACATATTCCTGTACTACTATGGACTGGAGCGTAGGGCCTTAGCTGACACCGAATCCAGCTCTCAAGCTAAAGCCGAGCTGCCCGCAATTGAACAAGAGGTTCGCCGGCTTCTGTCCCTTTATAATAAAGGTTCATTTCAGCACCATGCCTCCACGTTTTTGGATTATCTGGACAGCGCTAACAACTCAGAAAAAGTTTACTTGCAGGTGCCTCCACAACTTGAACGCAAGCCGCAGGGACTCCCCTTTACCGTGAAACTTGCATTAGGGCAATTGGCACAGGATTCACAGCCAGTTCCTGCTGAATGGGCTTACACTTGGATTATGGCAGAGCCCTCCATCCGGTTACGCACACCGGCTCACCGTTGCGATACAGAGTTCCACACCCTCTTCAAGCATCGCTACCAAGAAAAATTCGGAACCGGACTAAAACTAACTAAAAACAAAACGCGCCTGAAATTGACATATCAGGCAGCCAGCCCCACGTTCTCGAAAAGAAGTTTTACCCGAACGTTGGACCTGCCTGACATTTCTGTCGTAAGCAGCCCATTGAAGCTACTACAGGCCATTGTGGATCAGTGTATGGCCGATCTGGATGCATATAGCCGCTTCTTGGGCCGCAGTCCGGACAAAGCCAACACCTTTGAAGCCCAGCTGGAACTGCCCACCGTTGTATGGCCAGAGCAATACACAAAACAACTTCTGCAAATCAAAACGCTCATTGAAGCAGCTCCGCTTCCGCTTGCTATTCTCTCAGCAAAATTTCGGGCATGGTTCCCTGACTGGAACGATTTTTCAAAACCACGCATGACCCTCTTTGCACAGCGAATTACAGAACTGGGCCTAGCTATGGAGCCGGATCCTCGCTTTGGGGGTGCAGTTTTATCTGAAGCGGGTTATGTGGTTTTGTTTACAGACGATGGCAGCTTTGCCAAGCCTAATCAGCGTTACTTTATTGCGTCACTTTCCTTACATCTGGCTGTATCCGTATCGACCGTAGAGGGTGACCCAGGCGCATCGGAAAAAGAATTGCTTACAACGCAACTGGAGAAATGGTTGCATCTGGAGCCTTCAGAGAAACAACGGCTTCGTGCTCATTTACGATGGTTACTGACGGAGAAGCCCGGGCTCAATGGCATCCAGAAACGTATTGAAATGCTGTCAGCTGAGGCCAAATCGGCACTGGGAAATTTTCTTACAGAAGTGGCGCAAGTTGACAATCAAGTTACCCCGGCAGAAGTCAAAATGCTGGAAAAAATATTCAAGCTGTTGGAATTGGACACGAAGCACCTTTACAGCACTTTGCAGCCGGTCCCTAACGAGCCGGTTACAGTTCGCACATCCACATCGGAACCCAGCGGACATTCCATCCCTAAGCCTCCACAAAGGGCTGGCGGGGTGCTGCAATTGGATATGAGCAAGGTAGCAGCGCTTAAGGCCGAATCAGAAAAAGTTAGCGCAATTTTAGGGGCCATTTTTACCGAGGAGCCTGCCCTAGAAAAGGCTGCCGAAGCCGTGTCGACAGCGAAGATATCCGACAATGCAGAACAAGGGATAATGGGGCTCGATTCGGCGCATTCGGATTTAGTGAAATTGTTGTCCTCTCGAATGGAGTGGTCCCGTATGGAGTTAGAAGAGATTATGACCGATCGCGGGCTGATGTTGGACGGAGCACTCGAACAGATTAATGATGCAGCGTTTGACCATGTAGATATGCCTTTCACCGAAAGTGATGATCCCATTGAAATCAATCAGGACGCAGTGAAGAAGATTTACGCATGACGGCAATTCGTGCCAAAGACCGGGATGCGGTTATTCAATCCTTGCGTGCTGGGGTCGTGCCCCGCATTGGCCAACACCTTATCCAGGTAGGTCGAGCACTGGAAATCGACTCACTTTTGAAGGACATTGACCGCATTGCTGACGGCGGCTCATCCTTTAGGTTGGTCATTGGGGAATACGGGTCAGGTAAAACCTTTTTCTTGAATCTGATCCGAGCCGTTGCACTGGAGAAGAAGCTCGTTACCGTCAATGCGGACTTAAACCCAGATCGCCGTTTGCATGCCACAAACGGGCAGGCTCGTTCCCTCTATGCCGAGTTGATGCGCAATCTGGCAACACGAACTAAACCCGATGGTGGTGCTTTGGCCGGGATTGTGGAAAAGTTTGTTGCCTCAACCATCAACGAAGCCAAGGCGAATGGGGTGAGCACCGAAACAGCGATTCACCAAAAGCTGGAACATCTTTCCGAAATGGTAAATGGCTATGATTTTGCAGCGGTAATCGCGGCTTATTGGCGTGGTTTCGAGGAAAGTAACGAACAGCTCAAAGCTGATGCTATCCGCTGGCTGCGTGGTGAATTTACTACCAAGACAGATGCCAAAGCTGCCTTGGGTGTGCGTACCATTGTGGAAGATGCTTCGTTTTATGATCAGTTGAAACTCATGGCACGGTTCGTTCGTCTAGCTGGCTATTCCGGCTTGCTGGTTAACCTGGACGAGGTGGTCAACTTGTACAAGTTGGCGAATACCCAGGCGCGTAATTCCAATTACGAACAAATTCTGCGCATTCTGAATGATTCGCTGCAGGGTACGGCAGAAGGCTTGGGATTTGTCCTCGGGGGAACGCCAGAGTTCTTGCTTGATACACGTCGCGGGCTGTATAGCTATTCGGCCTTGCAATCCCGCTTGGCAGAAAATACGTTCGCCCGTGAGGGTCTGGTGGACTTATCCGGTCCCGTTATGCGGTTATCGAGGCTTTCACAAGAAGATTTTCTAGTGTTGCTGGACAAACTGCGGCATGTTTATGCCTTTGGGGAGCCATCTCAATATTTGCTACCGAACGAAGCGTTGCCTGCATTTATGGAGCATTGCTACAAACGTATTGGCGAAGTGTATTTCCGTACTCCACGGAAAACGATTACCGCTTTTATAGATTTGTTGGCCGTTTTGGAACAGAACCCAGGTGCGGACTGGATGCGCCTTTTAGACCAGGTAGTCGTGCAACCCGACCAAGGTGATTCGCTTGATTTGATTGAGGAGGCAGCCGCACTTATGCCCGGTTCACAAACGGATGAAGATGGTTTTGCCAATTTCAAACTCTAGCCAAGCGTCCAGCAGCTTTTTCGAGCTGGATGAGCGTATCCAGCGTTGGATATGGGAATCTGGATGGGATGAGCTGAAAGACGCGCAAGAAAAGGCCATTCCGCTTATCCTGGCAGCAAACCAGGATATCATTGTTGCCGCAGCCACAGCTTCGGGCAAAACAGAAGCTGCCTTTCTGCCCATTCTGACCCGATTGCTTCAACAAGACACGCCGGCATGCGTTGTTTACCTCAGCCCCCTTAAAGCGTTGATTAACGACCAATGGGGCCGTTTGGCCGGGCTCTGCGAAACACTGGAGATTCCAGTTACTCCTTGGCATGGCGATATCTCCAATACTCAAAAAAAGCAGTTCCTAAAAAAGCCTCAAGGCTGTCTTTTGATTACGCCTGAATCACTAGAAGCTTTGCTTATGAAACAGGGGCATTCGCTTGCTGGCATTTTCAATGGCTTGATGTACCTGGTAGTCGACGAATTGCATGCTTTTATTGGAACGGAGCGTGGAAAACAGTTGCAATCCTTAAGGATGCTCTGAACAACCCCATCCACCGCGCAGCGGCAGGCGGCGCTGCTTTAAATTTCAAATCAGCCACGCGAAATGCTTAATAAGCGCCTATTCCCGCGCTGTTTTTAGAGTTTTTAGCCCCGTTCAGGCCGCTTTCCTGATTTCCAGGCGCACTCATCCCGGTAGTGCCATCAGTTTGTGCCGCGCCATCCACAGATTGGATAGCGCAAACAGGGTGATGAGCTGGGCCGTATTCTTCTTCAATCCTTTGTAGCGCACCTTGGCGAATCCGAACTGGCGCTTGATCACCCGGAACGGGTGCTCTACCTTGGCGCGGATACCCGCCTTGAGTTTCTCCAACTGGTCGATCAATGCATCAATGGGTTTGTCCTTGTCCAGCGCCCGGCGCTTGCCCGGGCGCATGGCGATGTGCCAGTTGATACTCGCTTTGGCGTCCGGGCGTTTGGCGGCACCCTGGTAACCGGCATCGCCATACACTTCTGTTTCCTCGCCATGCAACAGCCCATTGGCTTCGATCACGTCATGCACATGGCCAGCCGTGCCGCGCACGGTATGCACCAGTCCGGAATCGGCATCCGCACCAATGTGGGCTTTCATGCCGAAGTACCATTGATTGCCTTTTTTGCTGGAATGCATTTCGGGGTCGCGGGTCTTGTCTTTGTTCTTGGTCGAGGTGGGCGCCGGGATCAGGGTGGCGTCCACCACGCTGCCGACTTTGAGCAGCAGGCCTTGCTGGATCAGCAGCTGATTGACGGTGGCGAGAATCTGTTCGGCCAGCTGGTGGTGCTCGAGCCGGTGGCGAAAGCGCAGGATGGTGCTCTCGTCAGGCAGGCGGGCATAGTCTTCGAGTTGGGCAAATTCGCGGTACAGCGGGATGTCGAAGAAGGCTTCTTCCATGCCCGGATCGGACAGGCTGAACCATTGCTGCATGAAGTGGATGCGCAGCATGGTTTCGAGCGGGAACGGCGGACGCCCGTTGTTGCCTTGGGGGTAGTGCGGGGCAATCAGCTTGACCAGCGCTGCCCACGGTACGACGTGTTCCATCTGCTCGAGAAATTCACGCTTGCGCGTGCGCTTGAGACTGAGGTCTAGATTCAGGGTGGTTTGTTTCATGGGCTTAATATTGCCACAATGGACTCGGGTGCGGGGCGCAGAAGTGGGGGTTTTGCAGAGTTTCCTTAATGCATCGCATTGATATTGGTTTGAAACGCAAAGTACCTCGAATAGCGCTGTCCGCCACGCTTGGCGACATGAACCTGGCTGCCGAATTTTTGCGGCCGCACAGTAGCTTTGGCTTTGAGCTTGTAATCAGCAAGGAGAACACTCAGGATCTGAAAGTCATCATCAAAGGCTACTTGGCCTTGCCTGCCAAATCGTCCGACGAGGAAGCTGCTAATCGGGAAGATGCCAAACTTGAGGACATTACGCCTCAAGGGGAACTGGCGATTTGTGACCATTTGTTTAAGACTTTGCGTGGCACGAACAATCTAGTGTTCCCAAACAGCCGAGCCAAAGTGGAGTCCTATTCAGACATGTTGCGCCGCTATTGCGAGCGGGAGGGCCTGCCCAATGAGTTTTGGCCACACCACGGCAGTCTAGCGAAGGAAATTCGTGAGGAAACCGAACAGGCGTTGAAATCCCACGAACGCCCGGCGTCTGCTGTTTGCACCACGACATTGGAGCTGGGCATCGATATTGGCTTGGTGAAAAGTGTCGCGCAAATTGGGCCAGCCCCTTCGGTGGCAAGTTTGCGTCAACGGTTAGGTCGGTCTGGGCGTCGAAAGGGCGAGCCTGCAATTCTACGCTGCTATGCCTTGGAAGCGGAGATCAAACCAGACTCAGGTTTGTCTGACCTGCTAAGAGAGGGCTTACTTCAATCTATTGCGCAAATCCACCTGTTGATTGCTGGCTGGTATGAACCACCGCAAACCAAGGGTATGCATCTTTCCACGCTGATACAACAGGTACTGTCCTTGATTGCCCAATATGGAGGCGTAACTGCGGCCGATGCTTGGCAGGTGCTCTGTGGGTCCGGCCCATTCCATGCGGTGAGCAAGCAAGATTTTCTGGTTTTGTTGCGTGCGTTAGGATCCAAAGATGTGCTCATGCAAACAGATACTGGGTTGCTGTTACATGGTGGATTGGGCGAACGCCTTGTAAACCATTACACCTTCTACGCTGCCTTTTCCTCCGATGCCGAGTTCCGGGTTGTATGTGGAGGAAAGGCATTGGGTACGTTACCGCTCTCGCAACCAGTCGAACCGGGGAGCTATATCATTTTTGCTGGACGCCGATGGCAAGTTGAATTACTCGATGTTGATAAGAAATTCATTCAGGTTATTCCTGCTGCTGGCGGCAAAGTGCCAAAGTTTGATGGTGGCATTGGTCAAGTTGGAGACAAAGTTCGGGAGGAGATGCGGCAGATTCTGGCAAAGGCTGCACCCGTTAATTTCCTGGATCCAGCAGCTTCAGCCTTTCTGGCGGAAGCCCGTTCCCATTTTAACAGGCTGAATCTTGGCTCGACGAAAATTCTCGTTACGGGGAATTCTATACAATTGTTCTTCTGGAGCGGTGATCAGGTGATGAATACAATTGCGCTGATGCTACGGTTCAAAGGGCTTGTAGCCATTAGCGAGGGGCTGTTTGTCAGTATTCAGCATGTTACAACCGCAAAGCTGTCTGAGGTGGTTTCAGCTTTGTTGGCTGAGCCTCCAATCGCTCCAGAAAGGTTAGTTGCCGAAGTCTTGAATAAGCAGCAGGGGAAGTGGGATTGGCTGCTTCCGGATGAGCTGCTTTGCCGCAATTATGCGTCACTTAATTTGAATGTACCTGGGGCGTATCAGGTACTTCTTTCTATGGCGAGTGCTAAATAACGCAGGTAGCGCACATTACCTGATCCAATCCTGAAATGAAAAAAGGCGAAACTCCGTAGAGTTTCGCCTTTGAATGTTAAACCCTGTAATTTAAATCTTTACCGCTAACCTAAATAATCGGTGAGCTTGGCGTTCACTGTAAACGCCAAGCGATTTAAAATTACTGCATGCAGTATCAACACGATATTACACGCCCTAGCGTTTATTGCGCGGTGCCTTTTTTAATGGATTGACGCGCTGCTCAAGCCGCGTTGAACACATCCCTGTAAGCGGTGTAATACGTGATAAATGCAACAGGAAGCATGACCAGAAAACCGAGCATCAGCGGTATTGCCGCCACTACGAACAGGGCGAACACGATCATTCCGTAAACCAGGAAAGGGATCGCATTGGTCCACGTCGCGCGCATGCTGAGCTTCATCGCATCCACCGCACCCATGTTGCGGAATACCACCAGTGCAGGCGCAAACCAGTACGCCATCAACAACGGCACCAGCAGGGCCAGCGCCACCAATACAGCAAGACTGGCGCCGCTGCCGAGCATTTCCGGCGTGACGACATTACCCGCATCCGGGTGCCCCTGCAGCATCAGCGTGACCAGCGCCCCGCCGCCCAGCGCCATCATCACGCCGGCGATCAGGATCAGCCCCACCAGGTAAATGCCACCTATGGTCACCAGCTGCGCGCCATGCGACCTGAAGCCGGCGAACAGATGCCCTATTTCCAGTTCCTCACCCGATTCCATCGCCTTGCATCCGAGCATCAGTCCTGCGGTGAAGGCCGGCGAGATGAGCTGAAACACCACGCTACCGATGCGCGGGATAATCCCCAGCAAACCTGCCAGCAAAAAAATACTGACGGACAACGCAATCCAGATCAGCGGACTTTGCTTGAACAGGCCAAACGCCTGTTTGATCCATAGCCAGCCGTGACCAGCGGGTACGCGACGAAATTCCGGGATGGTTTGCATGGCGTTCACCTGTTGAAAATCAGACCCAAACACGCTGCAGCTGCGACTGTGCGGCTACGCGCTGACGCAAAATGCGTTCGAACTGCCCTGGATCCTTGGCATGAGTGAGCTCGCCCGGGCGCGGAAAGTGCAAGTCATGCAATCGCGACACCCAGAAGCGCAGCGCTGCCGCACGCAGCATCACCGGCCAGGCACCGCGTTCGATCGGCGTAAATGGCCGCACTGCATGATAGGCGCCGAGTAAAGCCAGCATGTGCGCCTCATCCAGCGCACCGTCACCGCTCACGCACCAGTCGTTGACGGCAATCGCCACATCGTAGAGCCATACATCATGGCAGGCAAAATAGAAGTCAATCACCCCGCCCAGGCGTTCGCCGTCAAACAGCACGTTATCGCGGAACAGGTCAGCGTGGACGACACCGCGCGGCAAATCCTGCAAGCGGTGCAGCGCCTGAAAGCGCAACTCGTCGTTCAACAGCCGCGCCGCCTCGGCATCCAGAAATGGCGCAACTTGCTGGGCCGTGGCCTTCCACCATGCGGCGCCACGCGGATTGCTACGCTGGATGGGAAAAGTCTTGCCTGCCAAATGAATATCCGCCAGGGTTTCACCCACCTGAGCGCAATGCGCGATGCCCGGCGTTTCCAATGACTGGCCCGACAGGCATGAGACGATACTGGCCGGCTTGCCATTCAGGCTGGCCAGCAGACTGTCAGCGATATTCGCAACCGGCTGCGGACACGGCACGCCATGCCGCGCCAGGTGATCCATGAGATTGAGAAAATACGGCAGCTCTGCATGTGTCAACTTTTCAAACAGCGTCAATACATAACGGCCATGCGTGGTGGTAAGAAAATAATTGGTGTTTTCAATCCCCGAAGAAATGCCGTTGAGCTCGACCAGCTTGCCGATGGCGTACTGGCTGAGCCAAGCGCTGGCTTCGTCGGGGGTGACGGTGGTGAATACAGACATGGTTACAAGGAGGACAGTGGCCGCCACACAGGCGGCCAGAATTAGAACGTCGAGATTACCACTCGTGCACCACCCACATGGGCGGATGCACGTTTGAACCCAGCCCCTCCTTGCGTGCAAACGTGCCATCGCCCAGTTGGTCAACCAGGTAATAGGGCTTGCCCACGGCAGGCGTGACCTTGATCATGTAGAGCTTGCCGTGGACACGGTATTCCTCGACCTTCTCCTGGCCACGTTTCTTGATGGTGATCTGGGGCGCATCGGCCTCATCCGCGGTCAACCCTGGCGGTGGCGGCGGTACATCCGGCAAAGGCTGCAGGTTTTTTGGACGATCCGCTGCAGCAACAGCAATGGGCAGTCCTATGAGCAAAGCAGCGATGAGGCGGCGCATGATGGCGTCCTTATTCATGTAATTGTTCTGATTTTAGCAGAGCCTGCAACGGCGCCCTACAAATAAAGCTGAATTTCACGTTCCCTGGCCGAAGGCTCGAATCCACGTTTTTCGTAGTGGTCAAAAATCGCGCACACCACGTCTTCGGGCTGATCGATCATTTTGATCAAATCCATATCCGCCGCGTTAATCATGCCTTCGTTCACCAGCGTGGCCTTGAACCAGTCCAGCAATCCGCGCCAGAACGGCTCATGTACCAGAATGATGGGGATTTTGCGGGTCTTGCCGGTCTGCACCAGCGTGAGTGCTTCCATCAGCTCATCCATGGTACCAAAACCGCCGGGCATCACGACGTAAGCCGAGGCGAATTTGACGAACATCACCTTGCGCGCAAAAAAATGCGTAAAGCTCTGCGAGATGTCCTGGTAGGGGTTGTCGTGCTGCTCGTGCGGTAGCTGGATGTTCAGGCCCACGCTGGGCGATTTGCCAAAATAGGCGCCCTTGTTGGCGGCTTCCATAATGCCGGGGCCACCACCCGAGATGACTGAAAAGCCCGCATCCGAGAGTTGGCGCGCGATGCGCTCGGTAAGCGCGTAGTAGGGGTGGTCAGCGGGAGTGCGCGCGCTGCCGAACATGCTCACCGCCGGGCGGATCTCACCCAGGCGTTCGGTGGCCGATACAAACTCTGACATAATCTCGAACATGCGCCAGGATTCGCGCGCGTTGTAGCCCGCATGGGCGGCAAGTTCGGGATCGGCGGGCAGGGGTAATTTCTCTTTTTGCATTTTGGGGTATCGTGGTGACTAAAAAGCTGCTGTTGGTGGACGGGTCGTCTTATCTGTATCGGGCGTTTCACGCGCTGCCGGATATGCGCAACGGCGCCGGTGAACCCACCAGCGCCATTTACGGCGTGCTCAACATGCTGCGCCGGCTGAAAAAGGATATCGCCGCCGATTATAGCGCCTGTGTATTTGACGCCAAAGGCAAAACCTTCCGCGACGACTGGTATCCCGAGTATAAAGCTCACCGGCCGTCCATGCCAGATGACCTGGCGCGCCAGATCGAGCCACTGCACAACGCCATCCGCGCCATGGGCTGGCCGCTGTTGATGATAGACGGTGTAGAGGCCGACGATGTGATCGGCACCCTGGCCAGAATGGCCGAGGCCGAGGGCATGCACAGCATCATCTCCACCGGCGACAAGGACATGGCGCAACTGGTGAACGAGCACGTCACCCTGGTCAATACCATGACCAGCGAAACCCTGGACACGGCCGCGGTACTGGCCAAATTCGGTATTCCGCCGGCGTGCATTGTGGATTATTTGACGCTGGTGGGCGATGCAGTGGACAACGTGCCGGGGGTGGAAAAAGTCGGCCCCAAAACCGCCGTGAAATGGCTCACCGAATACGGCACCCTGGACAATCTCATCGCCCACGCCGATGAGGTGAAAGGTGCCGTGGGCGACAACCTGCGCCGCGCGCTGGACTGGCTGCCCACCGGCCGCAAGCTGATCACCATCCGCACCGATATCACGCTGCCCATGGGTGTGCACGATCTGTTAATGGGGACGCCGGACAAAGCCACACTAAGCGCGCTCTACACCCGCTACGAATTCAAGAGCTGGCTGCGCGATCTGGACAATGGCACGTCCTCCCCTGCCGCCGCTCCCGTCATGGCGGACATGTTCGCCAGCGACACAGCGCCGGCAATCCCCGCGCAGCGTCATTACGACACCCTGCTCAGCCAGGCGCAGCTGGATACCTGGCTGGCCAGGCTCATGGCCGCCCCGCTGGTATGCGTGGATACCGAAACCACCAGCCTCGATCCGCTACAGGCACGCATTGTGGGCCTGTCCTTCGCCATCGAGCCGCACCACGCAGCCTATCTTCCGCTGGCACACGCCGGCCCCGACGCGCCACAACAGCTTGATCGGGACAGCGTGCTGGCGCAGCTCAAACCCTGGCTGGAAGATGCTACCCGCGCCAAGCTCGGCCAGAACCTCAAATACGACATGCACGTGCTCGCCAACCACGGCATCCATCTGGCGGGGGTGGCGCACGACACCCTGCTGCAATCCTACGTGGTGGAATCGCACCAGTCGCGCAACATGGACAGCCTCGCCCTGCGCCACCTGGGGGTAACCACCATCACCTACGCCGAGGTCGCCGGCAAGGGTGCCGGGCAAATCGGCTTTGAGCAGGTGGACGTGGCGCGTGCCGCCGAATACGCTGCCGAGGATGCCGACGTGACACTCCAGCTCCACCAGACTATGTATCCGCGCATCGCCGCCGACGCCAGGCTGGATTATGTATACCGCCAGCTGGAAATGCCGCTGTTGCCCATCCTCTGGCAAATCGAGCGCAGCGGCGTGCTGCTCGACGTTAAATTGCTGGACACGCAGAGCCGCGAACTCGGGCAAAAAATGCTGGCGCTGGAGCAGCAGGCACACACTGCTGCCGGCCAGCCGTTCAACCTCAACTCGCCCAGGCAGATCCAGGAAATCCTGTTCACCCGGCTGGGCTTGCCGGTGATCAAGAAAACCCCCGGCGGTGTGCCTTCCACCGACGAGGACGTACTCACCCAGCTCGCCCTGGATTACCCGCTGCCCAAGCTGTTGCTGGAGTACCGCGGCCTGGCCAAGCTCAAGTCCACCTATACCGACAAGCTGCCGCGCATGATCAACCCCGCCACCGGGCGCGTGCACACCAGCTATTCGCAGGCGGTGGCGGTGACCGGGCGGCTGTCCAGCTCCGACCCCAACCTGCAGAACATCCCGGTCAAAACCGCGGAAGGACGGCGCATCCGCGAAGCCTTCATCGCCGCGCCGGGCAGCTGCATCGTTTCCGCCGACTACTCGCAGATCGAACTGCGCATCATGGCGCACCTCTCCAATGATGCCAGCCTGCTCAAGGCCTTCGCCGAGGACGCCGACATCCATAGCGCCACCGCCGCCGAAATCTTCGGCATGCCCCAGCAGGAGATCGGCCCGGAACAGCGCCGCGTCGCCAAGACCATCAACTTCGGCCTGATCTACGGCATGTCCGCCTTCGGCCTGGCCAGCCAGCTGGGCATCGACCGCACCGCCGCGCAGTCCTACATCGACCGCTACTTCGCCCGCTATCCCGGCGTCGCCGCCTACATGCAGCGCACGCGCGCACAGGCGCGCGAACAGGGCTACGTGGAAACCGTATTCGGCCGCCGCCTGTGGCTGCCGGAAATCCGCAGCACCAACAAACAGCGCCGCGACGGCGCGGAGCGCGCCGCCATCAACGCCCCCATGCAAGGCACCGCCGCCGACCTCATCAAGCTCGCCATGATCGCCGTGCAGGGCTGGCTGGAACGCGAACACCTGCACAGTCGCCTGATCATGCAGGTGCACGACGAACTGGTGCTGGAAGTGCCGGATGCGGAGCTGGAACGCGTGCGCGGCACGTTACCCGGACTGATGTGCGATGTGACCCAACTGGCGGTGCCGCTTAAAGTTGGCCTGGGGGTCGGACGTAACTGGGAAGCCGCGCACTGATCACCAAGGGCACGCCATCCAATCGCCAGGATGCCGATGGCCCATCAAGGCGCTGTTCAGTAACCGTCCAAGTTACCGGGTTGTCCCGATCGTTCATTTCCCGACCTTGAACGGTTGCCTTGGGCGCTGCAAGGGTTTGAAGATACTGTTGATGTCGAGTATGCTTGGCTGGCAAACTTTCTTGCGGTTCCACATTCAACAACTTGGCGATCGTCCATACCCTGGCTGTCGATTTCCGGCTTGCTCTGCGCAATATTCTGCGCCAGCGCAGACGCAGCTTCATCGCAGTCGTTGCGATCGGCTTTGGCGTTATCGCCATGATGCTTTCTGCGGGTTACATTGAGTGGATTTTCTGGGCGAACCGCGAGCGGGTCGCCGTTAACCAGCTCGGCCATATTCAAGTGGCCAGACCCGGGTATCACGAAGACGGCCAGGCAAACCCGTTGGCCTTCCTGCTTCCGGAAAACGCACCTGCATTGAATGTTCTCGAACATATTCCTGGTGTAAAGTCGGTGGCACCACGCCTGGCCTTCAACGGCCTGGTAAGTCATGGCGAAAACACCCTGTCCTTCATTGGCGAGGGCATTGACCCGGCCAAGGATCCGTCGGCTCGCAATCTGGCCATCCTCGACGGGCACGGGTTAAATGCAAATGACCCGAAGGGTATCCTTATGGGCGCCGGACTGGCCGCCAATCTGGGTGTAAAAAAGGGCGACACGGTGGTGTTGCTCGCTAACACGCTATCCGGGGGCATCAATGCCGTTGAGGGACGGGTGCGTGGTTTGGCGTCAACTTCCATGAAGGAATATGACGATACCATGCTACGCGTACCGATCCAGATGGCGCGCACATTGCTGCGCACCAGCGGTTCCCACCTATGGGTTGTGTCGCTGCAGCACACAGAAATGACCGATGAGGTCATGAGACGACTGAATGCTGAACCGGCGCTAAAGAGTTACGAGATCGTGCCATGGACGAAGCTAGCAGACTTCTACAATAAGACTGTCGCGCTGTTTTCCCGCCAGATGGATATAGTCAAGTCCATCATTGCCCTGATCATCATACTCAGCATCAGCAATACCATGACCATGAGCGTAATGGAGCGCACGGTTGAGATTGGCACGGCGATGGCCCTGGGGGTCAGGCGCCAGCGCATCCTCGGCCTATTCCTGATGGAAGGATCGTTGCTGGGTGCAATGGGAGGTGTCTGCGGTGTGATGCTCGGTTATCTGGCGGCCAGCATCATCTCGGCAATCGGCATCCCCATGCCGCCGGCGCCAGGCATGTCGCGCGGGTTCACTGCCGCAATCATGATCACGCC
This sequence comes from Sulfuriferula plumbiphila, assembly GCF_009938015.1. NCBI lineage: Bacteria > Pseudomonadati > Pseudomonadota > Betaproteobacteria > Nitrosomonadales > Sulfuricellaceae > Sulfuriferula > Sulfuriferula plumbiphila. Next base: position 3,044,654 of record NZ_AP021884.1, read on the forward strand.
CACCATCATCTGGGAAGCCTTGCTGCTGGCTTTAACAACCACCCTCATCGCCAGCATCTATCCGGCCTGGCGTGCATCGCGGCTGGTCATTGTCGATGCGTTGCGCCACAACCGCTGAGGAACTCCAGGTATGTGGAAGCTTGCCCTGCGCAATGTCCTGCGCCACAAAGCCCGAACCGGCATGACACTATTGGCCATCATCGCTGGCGTGGTCGGCCTCATCCTGAGTGGCGGCTTCGTCCATGACATCTTCACCCAGCTTGGTGAAGCCCTTATCCATTCCCAGTCCGGCCACGTGCAACTTTCACGCACCGGCTATTTCGAGCATGGTGCCCGCAGTCCGGAGAAATACCTGATCACCGAACCCGAACCGATACGCAAGGAAATAGCCGCGATGGCCGGGGTGGATGACGTAATGGGCAGAGTCTACTTTGCCGGTTTGCTCAACAATGGCCGCTCCGATCTGCCCATCGTTGGAGAGGGCGTGGAAGCGTCCCGGGAGGCCAGACTCGGCAGCGGCATGGTGATCTCGGCGGGGCGCAGGCTTGAGGACAAGGATGAACACGGCATGATGGTTGGCTACGGCGTGGCCCACGCCCTCAAACTCAAGCCCGGAGACTGGGCAACCCTGGTGATGAACACTGCTGACGGCGCTTTGAACAGCCTCGACTTCCAGGTAGTCGGCGTCTTTCAGACCTTCTCCAGGGATTATGATGCGCGTGCGGTGCGTATCCCCCTGGCGGCTGCCCAGGATTTGCTCGCCACACATGGGGTCAACACGCTGGTGATATCCCTGAAACAGACCCGGGAAACAGAATCCATGGCAACCGCCCTGAAGAAATATATCGGGCCTGGCCTGGAAGTAAAGACCTGGCTGGAGCTGAACGACTTCTATGCCAAGACCGTGAAGATGTACGACGTGCAGTTCGGCGTGCTGCGCCTCATCATCCTGTTGATGGTGCTGTTGAGCGTGGTCAATAGCGTCAATATGAGTGTGTACGAGCGGGTGGGCGAATTCGGCACCATGATGGCGTTGGGCAATCGCAGTCGCAAGGTATTCGCCCTGATCATCGCGGAGAACACAATTATCGGTTTGGCTGGCGCCACCGCCGGCGTGGTTCTGGGCATCGTGCTGGCGCTGATCATCTCGGCCATCGGCATTCCCATGCCGCCGCCGCCCAACGCGAACCTGAGCTATATCGCTCACATCCGTGTGGTGCCTGCGGTAGTCGCCGGGGCCTTCGCGGTGGGGCTGATTGCCACCATCGTGGCCGCGCTTCTGCCGGCGGCACGGGTACATCGAATACCCGTTGTGGATGCGCTGCGGCAGAACGTCTGAGATCTTCGCGTCCGTCCCGAATGTTCCGACATCCGGGCTAGAAATCGCGGCGCAGCTCGGTGTAGACCCGGTCCTGCTTGCTGTACTGGCCGAACAAACCGGTGGGCGGCCCCCCGAACGTATCCAGCCCGAATGCCAGATGCCAGTTACGCTCGAATCCCCAGCCCACTTTGGGCCGGAACATCCAGTCACTGCGATTGAGGCTGTGCACCAGTAGCGCTTCCGCTTCCCAGTTGTGGCCGAACTTATGATTTACCAGCAAAGAAACGTCGTTCTCAATTCGGTCCGGGATGATGTTCGGATCATGATTGAAATAAACACGTTGGTAGAACTGCGTATTGATCCGGGTCTGCGCAGTGGGATTGAAATCCAGACCCACGATCCAGTCGAGCGTATTCTGTTTCACCACACCGTTGATATCGGCAGCACTCAGGGTATTGTAACTGCGCCCGCTGGTATAGACAGCTTCGGCCTTGAGCACGAAAGAACCCAAATCCTTGGCCACGGTGCCACCCGTTTGCCAGATGCGGTCATGGCTGGGGGTGAAGACGAAATACGGTGTGGGCGTGGCCACGAGTTGACGATAGAACGTCGCTTGACTATCCATGCTGCTGTAGTAGAAACCGGAAACGTCCCAGCCGTTGGTCAGCTGGGAAAGCCGCAAGCCGTAATTTGTGTTGCCCAGACGATTGCCAGGCAACACTTCGTCCCGGAACACCACCGGATAGCCTGGTGGAGTGGGCGGATAAGGGTAGAAATCCGCGCCGGATCCGGGCTGGCTGAAATCTTTCGGTTTGCCGATCCTGTCGTAACTGGGGACGGGAATCCAGATCAGTTCGGCGTGGAAGTCGTGCTTGAAATACTCGGCGCGGGCGGCCCATTGCGGGATGCGCAACACCTGGAAGTCGGGCAGGATGAATTCACGCAGGTCCCTGGCAGAGACGACGTCGGCAACGAACACGCCCACCATCTCGCCCCAGACAATCTGTTGCCGGCCTACGCGCCAATCCAGCCCGCCGCCGCTAAAGTCCAGATAGGTTTCACGCAACTGGAGTCCCAGCCGCTGGTCATCACGCACTGAATCCTGATAGAACTGGGTGAGATCGTAAACTGCGTTGTAATCCAGGCGGCCACTGGCTTTCCAGTGGATGCCCTGACCAAGCCTGCCCTCCGTGCCTAGCTCGAGACGCCCCATTACCTTTGACCAGTGCGCAGGGTCCGCATAAGTATAGGCAAGCTCGTTCTGGAAGAACCCGTGCCAGCGCGATGCCGCTTTATCCTGACCTAGCCCCTCATCGAAAAGCGACGCTTTGCTGGCCGGCGCATCCTTTCCCGTTTTGCTGGCGCCGCCATTTCCCTGCTCGGTTTTGGAGTCGACGCCGAATAGCGCATCCTTTGATTCAGACATATCCCCTGTGGGCTTCGAAATCGTTTTACCGTCTTTGTCTGCTGCAGGGGGAACATCGAAGAGGGTATCCCTGGACAGTGGCAGGTCCATGTCGCCGGCAGCCAACAGAAATGGCGCCGGCTTGCCGGGCATACTCAAAGCGTCCGTGCCCGACGCGCCCGCCAGAACTGGCGCACCCAGCGCAACCATCCCTACCACCCCCGCCAAACGTGAAATCATGCTATCCCCTCTCACTCATTCGCCAGTGTTGAATTCGTGCTGACCGATTTCCATTTCTTATCCGTCTTTATGCCGAGCATGGCGACCCGGCCATCCTCAATACGGATGAGGCGATCGGCCATGGCCATGACATGACGATCATGGGTGGAAAAGATGAAGGTGGTGCCGTAGCGCCGGTTGATTTCCTGCATCAGATTCAGGATGCTCTTGCCCGTCTTGCTGTCCAGGTTGGCCGTCGGCTCGTCGGCCAGCACGATGCGCGGATTGATCGCCAGCGCCCTCGCAATGGCCACCCTCTGCCGTTGTCCGCCGCTCAGCTGATTAGGCATGTGTTTGGCATAGCGCTCCAGCCCCACCACTTTCAGAAATCGTATCACCCGCTTGCGCCGTTCTTCGCGGCTGACTTCAGGTAACTGAAGCAGCGGGTATTCCACATTTTCCCCAGCAGTCAGCACCGGGAACAGATTGAAGGTCTGGAAGATAAAACCGGTGGTGCGAGCGCGCAAGTCAGCCAGTTCGTCAGGCGAGCGGCCGGTAACCTCGACATCGTCAATGAAGACCTTGCCACGGGTTGGATTGTCAATGCAGCCGATGATGTTCAGCAGCGTGGTCTTGCCGCTGCCGGATGGTCCGGCGATGGCCAAAAACACGCCCTCCTCGATGGAGAGTGTGATATCTTCCAGCGCAATAACCTTTTGCTCACCGAGCAAATATTCTTTGGTTACGCCTTCGACCCGGACCAGACTCATTGCATCACATCCGCGAAGGACTGCAGCGTTTGAAGGATTAATGCCATGTCCATGACCTCCCTTTTTCGTGCCGGTTTTTTAACAAGCTTCTTGATCCTGGCCCTGGCAGGCATCACCGCCGCTGCCGAGCCGCTCGCTGCGGAAGACTCTCTGGCACGCAGCATCCTGGAAAAATCCGACGAGATACGATTTCCGTCCCATGGCTTCCAGGTCGACGTCGATATCGCCAGCTCTACGCCCGGCGCGGCAACGGAAAAGCGCAAATACCGGATCCTCTCCAAGGGTAATGACAATACACTGGTCATGATACTTGAACCGGCGTCAGAACGGGGTCAGATCATGCTGATGAAAGGCCGCGATCTCTGGGTATTCATGCCCGATGTCTCCCAGCCCATCCGGCTTGGGCTGGCCCAGCGCCTCACCGGGCAGGTAGCCAACGGCGACCTGGCACGCGCCAATTTCACCGGTGATTACACTCCCAAATTGCTGCGTATCGAAAAACGGGAGGGCGAAGACTACTACGTGCTCGAACTGCGGGCCGTGGACCGGGGCGTTACCTACCATCGCGTCTTGTTATGGGTAAACAAATCCAGCTATCGGCCGCGCCAGGCCGAGTTCTACTCCCTCTCCGGCCGCCTGCTGAAGACCTGCTCCTATGAGAACTTCGAAACCATGGCCGGCAAACAGCGGCCGACACGCATGCTCATACAGGATGCCCTCAAGTCCGGCGACACGTCGGTACTGGAATACGGGAACATGAGATTGCGTGATCTCCCCGACAAAGTCTTTTCCAAAGACTATCTCAAGAAGCTTCAATAAACCTGGAGGCAGTTAGCCACGGAGGACACGGAGTAAAAACAACGGACTGCAGGCCGCCTGGCATTCACCTGCTGGGTGAGGCCATAAAAGCCCCAGGATGGCCTTTCTCCGTGCCCGCCGCGAGTTCCATGGTTTAGAACTAAGTTTTTTAGGATTATCTGAATACGGAAACTGATTCAGGAGAATGCATAATGAATAAAGCACGCCTCGCCCTGGTCACCCTGATTGCCGCAAGCTCCCTGCTCACGGCTGCCTGCGAAACCGTGAGCACCACGCAAAGCGGCACGGTCGGGGTGGATCGCAAACAAAACATGTCACCCCTGGTCTCCAGCCAGCAACTCGACCAGCAGGCATCCCTGGCTTATAGCGATTTGATAGGCAGGCAAGCCAAACAAGGCGACCTGAATCCCGACCCGGCACAGACTGCGCGCGTGCGTCGCATCGCCGAACGCCTGATTCCGCAGACCGCCGTGTTCAGGCCGGATGCGCTGAAGTGGAACTGGCAGGTCAATGTCATCCGCTCCCCGGATGTCAACGCCTGGTGTATGCCCGGGGGAAAAATCGCCATCTACACCGGCATTCTGGACAAATTAAAATTGACCGATGATGAAATCGCTGCGGTGATGGGACACGAAATCGCCCACGCGTTGCGCGAACACGCGCGTGAGCAGGCCTCCGAGCAGACGCTGGCACAACTCGGCATGCTGGGCGCAGCGCTGGCGGGCGCAGGCCAGAATACCGTCAATGCCGGCAGCCAGCTATACCAGCTCGGTATTGGTTTGCCGCATAGCCGCAGACAGGAAACCGAGGCCGATCGTATCGGTGTGGAACTCGCCGCGCGAGCCGGCTATGATCCGCGCGCCGCCGTGACGGTATGGCAAAAAATGATCCAGTTGGGCGGCAGTCGTCCGCTCGAATTCTTGAGCACCCATCCCAATCCGGAATCGCGCATGCGTGATCTGCAGCAGTATGCCGAAAAAGTAATGCCGCTGTATTTGCAGGCAAAAAAGCACTAGCCAGGCAATTTTGCCCCGGCTCAATATTGCGTATAAAATAGGCAGCCTTTTCTTCATTGCCGCCTTCTCATGCGCATTGGTTCCCACACCCTCAAGAACAACCTGATTGTCGCCCCCATGGCGGGGGTGACCGATCGGCCTTTCCGACAGCTGTGCAAGCAGATGGGGGCGGGCATGGCGGTGTCGGAGATGGTGACTTCCAACTCGCTGCTGTACGGCTCGGCCAAGACCGCACGCCGCGCCAACCATGACGGCGAAGTGGACCCGATTTCGGTACAGATTGCCGGTGCCGACCCGGCGATGATGGCGCAGGCGGCGCGTCACAATGTCGATCGCGGCGCGCAGATCATCGACATCAATATGGGCTGTCCGGCCAAGAAAATCTGCAACGTGATGGCGGGCTCGGCGTTGTTGCAGGACGAACCGCTGGTGACGCGCATTCTGGAGGCGGTAGTGAACGCAGTGCCCGGCGTGCCGGTCACGCTCAAGATTCGCACCGGCTGGGACAAGCAGCATAAAAATGCGCTCACTGTTCTGAATATCGCGCAGAACAGCGGCATCCAGGCGCTGGCGATGCACGGCCGCACCCGCGCCTGCGGTTACACCGGCAACGCCGAGTATGACACCATCGCTGCGGTCAAGGCAGCAGCGCGTATTCCCATCATCGCCAACGGCGATATCACGACGCCGGAAAAGGCAAAATTCGTGCTCGATTACACGGGTGCTGATGCAGTGATGATAGGCCGCGCTGCCCAGGGGCGTCCGTGGATTTTTCGCGAGATCGAATACTTCCTGCAAACCGGCACCCCCCTGCCCGCGCCTGAAGTAGAGGAAATCCACCGCGTGCTGCTCGATCATTTGCACGACCTCTACGGCTTTTACGGCGAGCATGCCGGGGTACGCATTGCGCGCAAGCATATCTCCTGGTACACCAGGGGCTTGCAGGATTCCGCCACCTTTCGCCAGGCCATGAACCAGCTGCAAGACGCTACCGGGCAGGAAGCGGCGGTGAATGAGTTTTTCGACCGGTGCCGCGCGCGCGGGCAGCGACTCGATTACGTCGCAACCGACAATAGCCGCCTCAACGAAACATCGCTTGCCGCCTGAGCCGGCGAGTACAGGGAGAGTCAGCAAGGTGAAAAAAGAAAACGACATTCCAGCGTGTGTAGCCCGCGCCATGGACGACTATTTCCGCGATCTGGATGGGGAAATACCTGCGGGCATATACGACATGGTGATGTCCTGCGTGGAGCAGCCACTATTGGAACAAGTCCTGCGCTTCGCCGCGGGCAACCAGACCCGCGCCGCCGAATATCTGGGCATCAACCGCAACACCCTGCGCAAGAAGATGGCGCAATACGGAATCAAGTAACCCATTTTTAGCCCCGGGGTTCCCAGAGGAGAAACATGCCGTTATCTCTAAGTTCTCTGTGAACTCCGTGGCATAGCTTTTAAATCAACAGGGCAAACAACATGGCTTTCATCCAACGTGCGCTGATCAGCGTTTCCGACAAGACCGGCGTGCTGGAACTCGCCAAAGGCTTGCGCGAATTCAACATCGAGATGCTGTCCACCGGCGGCACTGCCAGGATGCTCGCCGAGCACGGCATCCAGGTGACCGAGGTGGCGGATTACACCGGCTTCCCCGAAATGCTCGATGGCCGGGTGAAAACCCTGCACCCGAAAATCCACGGCGGCATCCTGGCGCGGCGCGACCTGGCCGAACACGCCGAAGCAGTGCGTGAGGCCGGCATCGGCTACATCGACCTGGTGGTGGTAAACCTCTACCCGTTCAGCCAGACCGTCGCCAGGCCGGACTGCGCCCTGCCCGATGCCATCGAGAACATCGACATCGGCGGCCCCGCCATGGTGCGCTCTGCTGCCAAGAACTACCAGCACGTCGCCGTGGTGACGGATCCGGCCGATTACGCCAGCGTGCTCGCCGAGCTCAAAGCCAGCCACGGCTCGCTGTCCACCGCAAGCTGCTACAACCTGGCGCGCAAGGCGTTTTCGCATACCGCCCAGTACGACAGCGCGATTTCCAATTACCTGACTGCATACGAGATGAACGGTGAACGCGCCGACTTTCCCGGCCGCCTCAACCTCAACTTCGAGCGCCTACAATCGATGCGCTACGGCGAGAACCCGCATCAGGCAGCGGCGTTCTACCGCGACCTCCATCCCGCGGCGGGGACGCTGTCGCACTACACCCAGTTGCAGGGCAAGGAATTGTCCTACAACAACATCGGCGACGCCGACGCGGCGTGGGAATGCGTCAAGACTTTCGACGCGCCTGCCTGCGTCATCATCAAGCACGCCAACCCCAGTGGCGTGGCGCTGGCGGCGGATACCTTGAGCGCCTACCGGCTGGCGTTCGCGACTGATGCCGCCTCCGCTTTCGGCGGCATCATCGCCTTCAACCGCGAAGTGGACGCTGCCACCGCCGAAGCGGTATCCGGCCAGTTCATGGAAGTGCTGATTGCACCGGCCTACAGTGCGGCAGCACTGGAACTGCTGGCGAAAAAGGCCAGTGTGCGCGTGCTCGCCGTGCCGCTCGCTGCTAGTCACAACGCGCTGGAGCTCAAACGCGTCGGCGGCGGTCTGCTGGTGCAGACGGCGGACACCTTCAACATCACCGCAGCCGATTTGAAAGTGGTCAGCCAGCGCCAGCCCGGCCCGCAGGAAATCCAGGACATGCTGTTCGCCTGGCGCGTGGCCAAGTTCGTCAAATCCAACGCCATCGTATTTGCTGCCGGCGGACGCACTCTGGGCGTGGGCGCGGGCCAAATGAGCCGGGTGGATTCCACCCGCATCGCCGTCATCAAGGCGGGCCATGCCGGCTTGCCGCTGGCGGGCTGCGCAGTGGCGTCCGACGCCTTCTTCCCGTTCCGTGACGGACTCGACGTGCTCGCCGCAGCCGGCGCCAAAGCCGTCATCCAGCCGGGCGGCAGCGTCAAGGACGCAGAAGTCATTGCCGCTGCCGACGAGCACGGAATCGCCATGGTGTTTACCGGACACCGCCATTTCCGTCACTAAGTTCAAACAGGTTAAACATGAAAGCTCTAGTCATCGGTTCCGGCGGACGCGAACACGCCATTGCCTGGCGGCTCGCCCAGTCACCGCGCATTTCCAAGGTGTTGGTTGCGCCCGGCAACGCCGGTACGGCACGCGATCCGGCACTCACCAATGTGCCGGTGAGCGCCATTCCCAGCCTGGTGGAGTTTGCCCGGCGCGAAGACGTCGCCTTCACCGTGGTCGGACCGGAAGCGCCGCTGGCCGCCGGCGTAGTGGACGCCTTTCGTGCGGCGGGCCTGAAAATTTTCGGGCCTACCCGGGCGGCCGCCCAACTGGAAGCCTCCAAGGATTTCGCCAAGGCGTTCATGGCGCGGCACAACATTCCTACCGCGAAATACCAGACTTTCAGCGCAGCGCAGGCAGCCCATGCCTACATTGATGCCAACGGCGCGCCTATCGTCATCAAGGCCGATGGGCTGGCGGCGGGCAAGGGCGTGGTGGTCGCGCAAACCCTGGCAGAAGCTCACGCTGCCGTGGACATGATGCTGGACGGTAACAAACTCGGCAGCGCTGGCGCGCGCGTGGTGATTGAGGAATTTCTCACTGGCGAGGAAGCCAGCTTCATCGTGATGTGCGACGGCGAGCACGTGCTGCCGCTGGCCACCAGCCAGGATCACAAGCGCCTGCTGGATGGCGATGCAGGCCCCAACACTGGCGGCATGGGCGCTTATTCGCCGGCACCGGTGGTCACTCCGGAAATCCATGCGCGCGTGCTGCGCGAAGTAATCGCGCCGGTGGTGGCGGGAATGAAAAAAGAAGGCGTGGCCTATACCGGCTTTCTCTATGCCGGTTTGATGATCGACGCCGCAGGCAATATCAAGGTGCTGGAATTCAACTGCCGCATGGGCGATCCGGAAACCCAACCCATCATGCTGCGCCTGAAATCCGACCTGGTCGGCATCATGGAACACGCGGTCAACGGCACGCTGGACAAAGTGGAAGCCGAGTGGGATCGGCGCACCGCGCTGGGCGTGGTGTTGGCGGCGGCGAATTACCCGGACGCGCCGCGCAGCGGCGATGTGATTGGCGGCCTGCCCAGGGATGACGGAGACTTCCACGTATTTCACGCCGGCACGGCACTCAGGGACCGCAATGTGGTGACCAGCGGCGGGCGCGTGCTGTGCGTCACCGCACTGGGCGACAGCGTGAAAATCGCCCAGCGCCGCGCCTATGAGATTGCCGACCAGATTCACTTCGACGGCTGCCAGATGCGGCGCGATATCGGTTACCGTGCAATTGACAAAAAATCCCGCTGATTCTGCGTTGCGTGGCTGGCTGAAGTCGGGTGGCGTGATTGCCTACCCCACCGAATCCTGCTATGGGCTGGGTTGCGATCCAATGAACCCGCACGCCGTCCAACGCATTCTGCAGCTCAAGGGACGACCGCAGTCCAAGGGGCTGATACTGATCGCCGCGCGCGTCGAACAACTCAAACGCTACGTGGATGCCGAAGCCTTACAGGCTGCCGGGGATTCCGGCTACTGGCCGGGTCCGGTCACCTTGCTGCTGCCCGCGACCAGGCATTGCCCGCCCTGGCTCACCGGACGCCATGACAAGCTGGCGGTACGCGTCACCGCGCACCCGGCCGCGGCCCTGTTGTGCGAACACCTGGGTACGGCGCTGGTTTCCACCAGTGCCAATCGGGCAGGCGGCAGGTCACTGAAAAACGCACGCGACTGCTACCGGATGTTCGGCGGCCAAACCCGCGTCATCCCCGGTAAAACCGGCACAGCCCGGCGCCCCAGTACCATTATTGATTTTGCCACCGGTGACATCTTGCGCAGCTAAGGAACGGGACATGAACACTGTTTCAATCAAGGAATACCTTCTGGAACTGCAGGAACTCATTGTCGAGCGCATGCAACAGATTGACGGCAAGCCCTTCCTGCGCGACAGCTGGGTGCGTCCGGAGGGCGGTGGCGGCACCAGTTGCGTACTGGAAGAGGGCCACGTACTGGAGCGTGGCGGGGTGAATTTCTCCCACGTATTCGGCGACAATCTGCCGCCTTCCGCCAGCGCGGTGCGGCCGGAACTGGCGGGGCGCAGCTTCGAAGCAATGGGCGTATCGCTGGTGTTCCACCCGCGTAATCCCTATGCCCCCACCGTGCATCTCAATGTGCGTTTTTTCATGGCCACCAAACCCGGCGCCGAGCCCGTGTGGTGGTTCGGCGGCGGCATGGATCTGACGCCGTATTACGGTTTTGAGGAGGACGCGGTACATTTTCATCGCACCTGCCGCAACGCGCTGAATCCGTTTGACGCAGCCTATTACCCGCGTTTCAAGGAGTGGTGCGACCAATACTTTTTCCTCAAGCATCGCAACGAGCCACGCGGAATCGGCGGGATTTTCCTGGATGATTTCAACGAGCGTGATTTCGATTTCAGCTTCAACCTGATACAAAGCGTGGGCGACCATTTTCTCTCCGCCTACGCGCCCATCCTGGAGCGCCGCATGGACACCCCCTATGCCGAGCGCGAACGCGATTTTCAGGCGTATCGGCGCGGTCGCTATGTGGAGTTCAACCTGGTCTACGATCGCGGCACCCTGTTCGGCCTGCAATCCAATGGCCGCGCCGAATCCATCCTGGTATCCATGCCCCCTGTCGTCAAATGGCGCTACCACTGGCAACCCGAAGCGGGCACGGCGGAGGCACGCCTGTACAGCGACTTCCTCACTGGCAAAGACTGGCTCGCCTGCAACTAACTCAATATTAAACGGCATCATGGCATCCACGCGCAGCAAACTCATTATTGCCGGTACCGGCCTGCTCACGGTGGGCGTACTGGCAGGCTTTCTCGCCTGGGAATTCACCACCTCTACCCTGCAGGCAAAATTCCTCAGCGAGTATGCCGCCCGCATGCACTACAAGCTGGAACCAGGCGCCAGCCCATCCATCCGTTTTCCGCACGACGGCCCTTATGACGTGCGCCTTGGCTATACCCGGCTGCCGGACTTCAGCAAACGCCTGACCGGTTCCGGCTTCGCTATCGCGGCGCAGGCACGCATCAGTCCGGCCATGGTGCAAATGGCCGATAACGGCCTGTTTCTGCCCTACCATGAAAAAGATCAGGGTGGCCTCACCCTGTACGACACCACCGGCGCGGTGATGTTTTCCAGCCGCACACCGCAGCGCGTATTCAACAATTTTCAGAGCATTCCGGCGCTGATCCGCAACGCGTTGCTGTTTATCGAAAACCGGGAACTGCTGTCGGCGGACAACCCAAAACGCAATCCGGCAGTGGAATGGGACCGGCTGACGCAGGCAGTGCTGGACAAGATCGTGCAGATTTTTCATCCCGCGCACGACGTGCCGGGCGGCAGCACGCTCGCCACGCAGATCGAAAAATATCGCCACTCGCCGGATGGCCTGACCTTGTCCATGGGCGACAAGCTCCAGCAAATGGCGTCTGCCTCGGTGCGCGCCTATCTGGACGGCGAGAACACCTTGCCGGCGCGGCGCCGGATAGTGCTGGATTATCTCAACACGGTTCCGCTCTCTGCCGCGCCCGGCTTTGGCGAAGTGATCGGCCTGCCCGATGCGCTGTGGGCGTGGTACGGTCTGGATTACCGCGAGGTGGTGCGGCTGCTCGACGCCAATCAGCCTGACCGCGCCACCGCCAATGCATTCAAGCATGTATTGTCGCTGTTGATTGCGCAGCGCAAGCCGTCATTTTATCTGGGCAGCAACCACAAGGCCCTGGACGACCACACCAACATCTACTTGCGCCTGATGGCCAAAGCCGGGCTGATCAGCCCGGCGCTGCGCGACGCCGCACTACCGATCCCCTTGCGCTTCAATATCCAGCGCGCAATCAGCAAGCGGGCCTTTGTCGAGCAGAAAGCCGCCAATGCCGTCCGGTCGCGGCTGGCCTCCTTGCTCGGCATGCATCGCCTGTACGATGTGGACCGCCTCGACCTGTCCGCCGGCAGCACCCTGAATGCTGCCGCGCAAAAGGCGGTAAGCCGCTTTCTGATTAATCTCAACTCGCCCGAGGGTGCGCAGGCAGTGGGTATCTATGGCAAAAACCTGCTTAGCCGCGAGAACGATCTGTCGAAGATCATTTACAGCTTTACCCTGTATGAAATCAGCCCGCAAGGCGCGCTGCTGCGGGTACAGGCGGATAATCTCAACCAGCCGTTCGACATCAACAGGGGTGCGAAGCTGGATCTGGGCTCCACTGCCAAACTGCGCACCCTGATCAGCTATCTGGAAATCGTCAGCAAGCTGCATGACGCCTATCTGCGGCTACCCGCCCAGCGCCTGCACGCAATCGCCCATCAGGATAACGATGCAATTGCCCGGTGGGCGGCTCAATACCTGCTGACAGCGCAGGACCAAAGCCTCGCCGCAATGCTCGAAGCCGCGATGAACCGCACTTATTCGGCGGATCCGTCCACAGGCTTCTTCACCGGAGGCGGCCTGCTCCATTTCGTCAACTTCAACAAGGACGACAATGGCCGCCGCATGAACCTGTGGGAAGCCACGCGCAATTCGGTCAACCTGGTCTATATCCGCGTGATGCGCGACATCGTGCGCCACTACATCGCGCAGAATCCTGGCGTAGTCGGCAAGATTCTCGAAGATGCCGGCAATCCGGCGCGCAAAACCTACCTGGAGCGCTTTGCCGACCGGGAAGGGCAGGCCTTCCTGCTGCGCTTTCATAAAAAATACCGCGGCCTGAATCCTGCCCAGGTCACCGAAAAGCTGTTTTCCGAGATGCATCCGTTGCCGCGCAGGCTGGCGGCGGTTTACCGTTATATCGCTCCGGACGCGCCATTGAATGTTTTCGCCCGCTTCCTGCGCAGCCGCGCGCCGGATGGCGCGACGCTGTCGGACACGGAAATCCGGGCGCTCTATTGGCAGCATGCGCCCGGCGCTTATTCGCTGGCCGACCGCGGCTACATCGCGCAGATTCATCCGCTGGAATTGTGGCTGGTGCGCTATCTGCGCAGCCACCCGGCCGCCACTTTTGCCGACATCGTCGCCGCCAGCCATGATCAGCGCATCGAAGTGTATAACTGGCTGTTCAGGACCAGCCGCAAAAATGCGCAGGATCGGCGCATCCACAGCCTGCTCGAAGTCGAGGCATTCCAGAACATCTATCGGGACTGGAAGCGGCTCGGCTATCCGTTTGACAGCCTGGTGCCCTCCTACGCGACCGCCATCGGCAGCTCGGCAGATCGCCCCGCCGCACTCGCCGAATTGATGGGCGTGGTGGTGAACAATGGCGTGCGCCTGCCTGCGGTATCCATCCACACACTGCACTTCGCTGCCGGCACACCCTACGAAACCGTGTTTGTGCGCCAGCAGCCGAAAGGCGAGCGCCTGCTCCCGGTCGAGCTCACCCAGATCGTGCGCCGCGCGTTGCAGGGCGTGGTGGAGCAAGGCACCGCCGCGCGCCTGAATGGCGCGTTCAAGGATGCCAGCGGCAACCGTATTATCATGGGGGGCAAGACCGGCACCGGCGACCATCGCTACAAAACCTTCGGCGCAGGCGGCAATCTGCTCACCTCGCGTGTGGTGAACCGCACCGCCACCATGGTGTTTTTCCTCGGCGACCGTTTCTTCGGCACCATGACCGCGCTGGTACCCGGCGAAGAAGCCGCCAAGTACCGCTTTACCAGTTCCTTGCCAGCACAGCTGCTCAAGGAGATGGGTCCGGCGTTAAGCAATGTGCTGGCGCCGATCGAGGCAAAAACAGCGCCCACCGCGACGACCAATGCAGTGCCCCCCAGAGCCCAACGCGAGCCCGGCGCCAAAGCAGCGGAGGCCATACTGCAACAGTCCAGGCCCGGCCCGGACAGCAGGCACAAAGACCGGCAGCAGCCAGCCGCGCGCCAGGATGAAAATCCTCCCCCAGCCAAAAAACCGGCGCCACCCATTACAGATGACAGACAGGCTCCGCTACCCACCCCCCCTGCCCCGATTGAAGACCGCCGGCCCGAGGCCGGAGAGTCCTACTGAATAAATGCCCGGGATTGGGCTGAACCCCGGCAAAGCTGTGGTGTCTTCTACAATTGGTTTAGAATAGCGCGGTTTATCGCGCGCCCACCAGGCTCATACGACTTCATGCAGCTATTCGCCTTTGGCATTAATCACCAGACCGCCCCGCTCACAGTGCGCGAGCAGGTGGCGTTCCATGCCGAACGCATGGAGGAGGCGCTGCGCGACCTGACCACCCACACACCGGTGAAGGAGGCCGCCATCCTGTCCACCTGCAACCGCACCGAGGTGTACTGCAATACCCTGCATGGTGAAGCCGCACTCGACTGGCTGGCACATTATCACCAGCTCAAGCGCGCCAGTATCGAACCCTATCTGTATGCACTCCCCCAGGCCGAAGCTGCTCGTCATGCCTTTCGTGTCGCTTCCGGCCTGGATTCGATGGTGCTGGGCGAAACCCAGATCCTCGGCCAGATGCGTCAGGCGGTGAAAACCGCCGAGCATGCCGGCACCCTCGGCATGCTGTTGCACAAGCTGTTCCAGCGCACCTTTGCGGTGGCCAAGGAGGTGCGCACTGCCACCGAAATTGGCGCCAGCTCGGTCTCCATGGCGGCAGCCGCAGTACGCCTGGCGGAGCGCATTTTCCCCAGCATTGCCGAACAGAATGTGCTGTTCATCGGTGCCGGCGAGATGATCGAACTGTGCGCCACGCATTTTGCCGCGCGCCACCCCAAACATATTCTGGTTGCCAACCGCACCGAAGAACGCGCGCACCTGCTGGCCGACCGCTATAACGGCAGCGCCATTGCGCTGACCGACCTGCCCGAGCATCTGGCGAGTTACGACGTCGTGGTGACCTGTACCGCCAGCCCGCTGCCCATCCTCGGCAAGGGCATGGTCGAGCGTGCGCTCAAGGCGCGCCGCCACCGCCCTATTTTCATGGTGGATCTGGCGGTGCCGCGCGATATTGAAACCGAGGTCGCCGAGCTGGACGACGTGTTTCTCTACACCGTGGATGATCTGGGCGAAGTGGTCAAACAAGGCATGGACAATCGCCAGGCGCATGTCAGCCAGGCCGAGGCGATTATCGAAGCCAGGGTGGAAACCTTTGTGCACTGGATGGAAACCCGTGAGCTGGTGCCCACGATCCGCGGCCTGCGCGACCATGCTGAACGTTACCGCCGCCATGAGCTGGAACGTGCACAAAAAATGCTGGCGCGTGGCGACGATCCGCGCGAAGTCATTGATGTGTTATCGCGCGCACTCACCAATAAATTCCTGCATCTGCCAACCCACGCCCTTAGCCACGCCGGCGATAACGAACGCCACGAACTGGCAACGCTGTTGTCCCGGCTTTACTCGCTCCACCACGAATGAAACCGACCTTGCTAAACAAGCTCGCTCAGATTACCGAGCGGCTGGATGAACTCAACCGTCTGCTGGCCGGCGAAACAGTGACCCGCGATCTGGACAATTACCGCAAACTCACCCGCGAGCACGCGGAAATCTCCCCGGTGGTTGCGCTTTACAAGGCTTATCGCCAGTCCGAAGCAGACATCGCCAATGCACAGGCGATGCTGGCCGACCCGGAAATGCAGGAACTGGCCGAGGCCGAAATCGAAGACGCCAGGGCACGCCTGCATCAGCTCGAAACCGAACTGCAAGCCGAGCTGCTGCCCAAGGATCCCAACGACGCGCGCAATATTTTCCTGGAAATCCGTGCCGGTACCGGCGGCGACGAATCGGCGCTGTTTTCCGCTGATTTGCTGCGCATGTACACACGCTACGCCGAGCGCCAGCGCTGGAAGGTCGAGCTGATTTCGGAAAACATGAGCGAGCTGGGGGGTTACCGGGAAGTCATCATCAAGATCGTCGGCCACGGTGCGTATTCGCGGCTCAAGTTCGAATCCGGCGGCCACCGCGTGCAGCGCGTGCCCGCCACCGAAACCCAGGGACGCATCCATACTTCGGCCTGTACCGTGGCGGTGATGCCGGAAGCCGACGAGGTGGCCGAGGTCAGCCTCAACCCCGCCGACCTGCGCATCGACACCTATCGCGCCAGCGGTGCCGGCGGCCAGCACATCAACAAGACCGATTCGGCGGTGCGCATCACCCATCTGCCCACCGGCATCGTGGTGGAATGCCAGGACGACCGTTCGCAGCACAAGAACAAGGCGCAGGCCCTGTCGGTGCTTGCCGCGCGCATCAAGGACAAGCAGCTGCGCGAAATCGCCTCCAGGG
The DNA here is from genome assembly GCF_009938015.1 of Sulfuriferula plumbiphila. NCBI lineage: Bacteria > Pseudomonadati > Pseudomonadota > Betaproteobacteria > Nitrosomonadales > Sulfuricellaceae > Sulfuriferula > Sulfuriferula plumbiphila. The sequence goes on from NZ_AP021884.1 coordinate 3,061,465, forward strand.
AAGCCGCCACGCGCAAATCGCTGATCGGCAGCGGAGACCGCTCCGAACGCATCCGCACCTACAATTTCCCGCAGGGACGCATCACCGACCACCGCATCAATCTCACCCTGTACAAGATCGACGCCATCATGGACGGCGATCTCACCGAACTGCTGGACGCGCTGGCGTCCGAGTATCAGGCCGAGTTGCTGGCGACGATGGGCGAGCGTTAATGTTGTCCGCAATCCGCGACCGGCTCGGCGCAGACCAGGCACAGCTGATGCAGGCACTCGCGCTGGACCCCTGCGACGCCCGCCTGGAGACACAGCTGCTGATGGCTGCAGCCCTCGGCGTCAACCGTGCGTGGCTGCTGGCGCACGGCGAGGAAATGCTCGCTCCTGCTGCGGCAGCGCGTTATGCAGATTTGCTCGAGCGCAGGCTGGCAGGTGAGCCGATCGCCTATATTTTTGGCGCAAAGGAATTCTACGGCCTGATGTTCAAGGTCAGTCCGGCCGTGCTCATCCCGCGTCCGGAAACCGAGCTGCTGGTGGAACTGGCGCTGGCGCGCATCGCAGCGGACAGGCCATGCCGGGTGCTGGACCTGGGCACTGGCAGCGGGATAATTGCAGTCACACTGGCCCGGCTGCGTCCCTTGGCTGAACTGGTTGCGCTGGATGTCAGCCCGGCGGCGCTGGCGCTGGCGCAGGAGAATGCCCGCAACCTGGAAGCAAGCAATGTGCAGTTTATTGAAAGCGACTGGTTCAGTGCACTGGGCAGTGTCGGAAAATTTGACGTTATTGTCAGCAATCCGCCCTATGTCAGCGCAGGCGATCCCCATCTTGCACATGGCGACTTGCGTTTCGAGCCGCCACACGCACTCGCCGCGGGCCCATCCGGGCGCAGCGCGCTCGCCCGGATTATCGCCCAGGCGGCGCCTAATATGGCAACCGCGGGCACGCTATTGCTGGAACATGGCTACGACCAGGGCGAATATACGCGCGCCGCACTGCAACAAGCCGGATTTCACCAATGTGTCACCTATCATGACCTCGCCGGCGTGGAGCGGGTAACGCTGGGGACTGTCGGATAAATTTACACCCTGGCCGCCATCCACGCTGTTATCATTCCCGGTCAACCCGGCATGCCTGCCATTGCGGATGCATCCGGGAGATCCCGGAGATTGGAATGTTTGTTGCTAGATATCTGCGTATACAGACATGCATGCAGGTATATAAAGGGTGGGCAATGGATAATAAAATTCATGACGAGTCACAGGCCACGGCGACCGAATCCATTGCCAAAGACAGTGTTGCCAACGATGCACGGCGCCGCTTTACCCGCACCGGTCTGGGTGCCGGTGCCGTCATCGCCACTCTCGCCAGCCAGCCGGTGCTGGGCGCTGTGCCTTACGCATGCACCATCTCTGGCCACGCGTCAGGCAACGTCTCCAGCCACGGCCAACCGACGAACTGCGCCATCTTTGGAAAGAGTCACGGCTATTGGAAAAAAACCGAAAAACACGCTTGGCCGTCACCTTTCGACCCTGAGCAGCTGTTCAAGGACGCAGGCGGCGTGAGTGGTTCACTATTGGATGTGCAGGGGATTACTACCGCCAAAACCCTGTTGGAAGTGCTAGGGCTGGATGGTGGCGACATGAGCGCACTGGCGCGTGAAGTGGTGGGCGCGATGCTTAATGCGCAAGCTTTTGCACCCGACTTCCCTCTCAGCGTGGCGCAGGTCAAAAGCATCTGGAATGAGGTGGTGACTTATAATCAATACACGGTAAAGCCAGGTGTGGCCTGGACTAGCGAAGACGTAAAAAACTACCTTGAAAGTTTGCACGACAACTGAGTCTGGTCGTTACTGTGTGGCATCTGACCGCTGACACGCTGGTGTACGCGCCTGCCTCGGAAGAGGCTGCGGTCATTTACAATACAGCTTCTGGCGACACCCACCTGGTCAATGCCCTGGCGGCTCAGGTCATCAGCCTGCTTGGCAGTACCGCGGCGAGTACCGATATATTGCTCGACCGGATCGCGGATCAATATCCAGCGCCGCCTGATCCCGAACTCCTGCAAGTGCTTGAGAGCACGCTCGCCGATCTCCATCGTCTCGATCTGATCACTGAAACTTCAGCTTGAACGTCGCACATTACAGCCTGGCCGGTCTGCGCCAAGAAATGGCACGGGACGGAATATATCTTCAAACCGGCGCTTTTGTCGCCCGTGTCCGCAGCCCTGTTTCGCAGGTAGCAGAGGGCATCCATCAACTCTATGCCGATGCATCGATTCTACCCACGCACGGATTCGCGGATTTTCATGTCACCCTGGCCCCCCCCGCCACTTACCGGCGCTGGTTCAAACCGCAAGTGATATTTCGCTCTGATGGCTACGCACCATTCAAACCCTTACCCATTGACCAGGCGTTCGCCCTGTTCGAGTGGGGGCTCAACTGGTGCATCTCCAGCCATGCCCATCAGTACCTCATCATCCACGCCGCAGCCGTCGAAAAGCACGGTTTTGCCGCCATCCTGCCCGCCCCGCCGGGCTCGGGCAAAAGCACGCTTGCTGCCGGCCTGGTCAATCGCGGCTGGCGCCTGTTATCAGATGAACTCACGCTGCTATCGCGGGAGGGCATGATTCAGCCGGTTGCCCGCCCCGTCAGCCTGAAAAATCAGTCCATAGAGGTGATAAGCCAGTTTGCCCCCCAGGCCTGTATCGGACGCATAGTCAAGGACACCATCAAGGGAACCGTCGCCCACATGCGCGCACCCGCAGGCAGCGTCGCCCGGGTGTATGAACAGGCGCAGCCTGGCTGGGTCATCTTCCCGAAATATCAGGCGGGCGTGTCCGCCACCCTGACGCCGATGGGGGGTGCGGAAGCCTTTATGGGGCTGGCGCAAAATGCTTTCAACTACAGCCTGCTGGCGCAGGAAGGCTTTCGGCGCCTGACTGCGCTGATGGGTGCCAGCGCCAGTTACCGTTTTCACTATAGTGATCTGGAAGAGGCGGCAAGCGTGTTCGATGGGATCGCGGAGCAACGGCATGCGAACATGTGATTGTGCCATTGTCCGGGCGCTGCGCGAGCCAGACCGTCTCGATCAATTCAGCATGGCGGAATGGGATACCCTCATTCGTCAGGGTCGACGCGCCGATTTGCTGGCCCGGCTGCATGGGCTTGTCCAAGAAAAAAACCTGCTCGCATCCCTGCCTGAAGCACCACGTGCCCATTTGCAGGCAGCACGGGTGGTCGCCGACAAGCAGGCGACAGCAGTCGCCTGGGAAGTGCGCAAAATCCGCGCGGCGATTGCCCATACCGGTGCGCCCCTGATCCTCCTGAAGGGTGCTGCCTACTGCATGGCGGCACTGGCGGCGGGGCGCGGACGCGTGTTCTCCGACGTGGATATCCTCGTGCCCAGGCAACGCATCAATCACGTCGAAGCCGCACTCATGCTGCACGGCTGGGTCGCCACCCAGCATGACGCCTACGACCAGCGCTACTACCGCACCTGGATGCATGAAATTCCGCCGCTGCTGCACATCAGGCGCCTGTCGGTGATCGACGTGCACCATGCCATCCTGCCGGAGACGGCGCGACTGCGTCCTGACCCGGCCCTGCTGCTGGCTGCGGCACAGCCTATTGCGGATGAACCCGGCGTATATACGCTGGCACCCGCCGACATGGTGCTGCACTCAGCCAGCCATTTGTTCTGCGGCGAATTCGGGCATGGCTTGCGCGATCTGTCGGACATAGACTTGCTGCTGCGCGAATTCGGTACGGTGGCAGGGTTTTGGGATGGCCTGGTGGCGCGCGCACAAAGCCTGGATCTGGCACGGCCGCTGTATTACGCCCTGCACTGGGCGACGCGGCTGTTTGCCACGCCGGTGCCGCCCATCGTGCTGCGCGAGATAGACGCATGCGCGCGCCCGTCTACGCCAGTGAAAACACTCATGAATGCACTGCTGCAGCGCACCCTGGCGCCCGATCACGCCAGTTGCCGCGATGCGCTGTCTGTGCCGGCGCGCGCTCTGCTCTATGCGCGCGCGCACTGGCTGCGCATGCCGCCGCACTTGCTGGCTTACCATCTGGCGCACAAGGCGCTGTTTCCGCCACGCGCGGCGACAAATTAAACGCGGTGCAGGCGTGCGCGCAGCCGTTCGATCTCGTCCTGCATATCCAGCATCAACCCCAGCACTTCCAGGTTGGCGTCCAGCTCGTGATACAGACGCCAGGCGCGGCGGGCGCGTGCCAGATCTTCCGCACTGAAGCGCCAGTCGCTCAGGGTGGCGCCTGCCGGGTTCAGGATGGCTTCGTCCACGAGTTGGCATATCCACGTGGATTCGGCACTACAAGTCCATGCAAGCTGCTCCAGTGTCAGCGTAAAAACACAGTCTGCGGTGAGTGTTGAATTTGTATGCGATTCCATCTGCTTCATACTCCCAGCGTATGCCTCGGATCAAATGCCAGCTCCTGCGCCATGGTCTGGTATAGCGCGCGCGCGCGTGGTGTGGTCGCCGCCGGCAGCACCACTTCCAGCGTCAAATACAGGTCGCCCGCCGGATTGCCCGGCAGCCCGCGACCTTTCAGGCGCAGCTTGCGCCCGGATTGCGAATTGGGTGGTATTTTGACTTCAACAGTCCCGTCCGGCGTGGGTGCTTTCACCGTCGCCCCCAGGGCAGCTTCCCACGGGGTGACCGGCAGTTTCAGGTAAAGGTCTGCGCCATCCACACGGTATAGCGGATGCGGCCTGAACTGCACTTCCAGATACAGGTCCCCGGCTCCCCCCATACCCGGCGCACCCTGACCAGCCAGGCGCACTTGCTGGCCGGCACGGACACCTTTGGGTATCTGTACATTCAGGCTACGTTCGCGGTAAACAAGGTGGCCGCTGGCGTCAATTTCCGGCACCCGCAGGCTGAGTCGATGCGTGCCACTGCGATATGCGTCTTCCAGATCCAGCATGATTTTGGCGTGATGATCCTGCCCCGCCGCGCGCTGCTGCGCTGCGCCAGCATGGCGCGCCCGGCGGCCAAACAGCTCGGCGAAAAAGTCGCTGAAATCCTGCGCCTGACCGCCCTGATGGGGGGCACCACTGAATTCAAAACCCGCATCCCAGTCAGGTGGCGGACGGAACTGTTCACCCGCCTGCCAGCGGCTGCCGAGCTGGTCATAGGCGGCGCGCTTTTCGGCATCCTTGAGCACCTCGTTGGCTTCATTGATTTCCTTGAAACGCGCCTCGGCATTGGCTTCCTTGCTTACATCAGGGTGATACTTGCGCGCCAGCTTGCGATAAGCGCGCTTGATTTCATCCTGCGATGCATCACGCGCCACGCCCAGAATCTTGTAATAATCCTTGTATTCCACAGCGATTTTTCCTTTTTTGCGGATAAGTTTTTTGTGGATAAGTTGTATCCACCCTCATTTTGGACTGTCGCACCGCAATTTCAAGCAAAGCCCGGTAATTAAGCGGACTGGTGATGCTTGACGCACGCGGCTGCTCACGCGTATTATTCCTGATGAATTTAGTCGGGTATTCCCGCATTGTTTAATTTTTCATGGAGCATTCGCAGCAATGAGCGCACTAGACACCATCCGCGAGCAAGTCACCTCACACAAAGTCGTGCTGTACATGAAGGGCACGCCGCAGTTTCCGCAGTGCGGTTTTTCCGCCAGCGCGACACAGATTCTCAAGTCCTGCGGCGTGACCGATCCGTTTACCGTGAACGTGCTGGCCGACGCCGAAATTCGCCAGGGCATCAAGGAATATGCCAACTGGCCGACCATTCCGCAACTCTACGTGAACGGTGAGTTCGTAGGCGGCTCCGACATCATGCGCGAGATGTTCCAGAATGGCGAGTTGCAAAAACTGCTGGGCTGATTCAGTCATACCCAATAAAAAACGCAGCCTGGGCTGCGTTTTTTATTGGCAAGCCAGATTACCGCGCCATCTGCGCGAATACCCGATCCGCAGCCGCCAGTGTGGCCTCGAGTTCTGCGTCACCATGCGCAGCGGACACGAACCCGGCCTCGAAGGCTGAGGGCGCAAAGTAAACACCCGCGTCCAGCATGGCGTGGAAGAAGCGGTTGAACGCCTCCTTGTCACATTCCATCACCTCGGCATAGGTTTGTGGCGGCGTGGCGCGGAAATACAGGCCAAACATGCCGCCCACCGCCTGCGCGGAAAACACCACGCCATGGCGGGCAGCGGCCTCGGCCAGCCCGGTCACCAGAGCTGTGGTGGCTGCGCCCAGGCGCTCATGGAAGCCGGCTGCGCGAACGAGCCTGAGTGTCGCCAGGCCCGCCGCCACCGCGACCGGGTTGCCCGACAGCGTGCCCGCCTGATAAACCGGACCCAGCGGGGCGAGTTTTTCCATGATCTCGCGCCGCCCGCCGAACGCGCCCACCGGCAGGCCACCGCCAATGACCTTGCCAAAAGTGGAAATATCCGGGGTAATCCCGTACAGCGCCTGCGCGCCGCCCAGGGCAACGCGAAACCCCGTCATCACCTCGTCAAAAATCAGCACCGCGCCATACTGCGCGCACAGGTCGCGCATGGTTTGCAGAAATTCCGCACGCGGCGCAATCAGATTCATGTTGCCCACCACCGGCTCGACGATGACGGCGGCGATTTCGTGACCGATGCGGGCGAAGGTATCCGCCAGCTGTTGCGCGTCGTTGTAGTCCAGCACCAGCGTGAGCGCAGCCAGTTGAGCGGGCACCCCGGCGGAACTGGGCTGGCCGAAAGTGAGCGCGCCGGAACCCGCCTTGACCAGCAGCGAGTCGCCGTGGCCATGGTAACAGCCCTCGAATTTGATGATCTTGTCGCGTCCGGTATGGCCGCGCGCCAGGCGAATCGCGCTCATGGTCGCCTCGGTGCCGGAACTGGTGAGGCGCACCATGTCCATGCTCGGCACCAGTTCGGTCAGCAGATCGGCCATTTCCACTTCCAGCCCGGTCGGCGCACCGAAGCTCAGGCCACGCGCAGCACGCTGGTACACGGCTTGCAACACTTCGGGGTGGCTGTGGCCGAGGATCATCGGCCCCCACGAACCCACGTAATCAATGTATTCGCGGCCATCGGCGTCCCACACGCGCGCCCCCAGCGCACGCTCAAAAAAGCACGGCGTGCCGCCCACCGAGCGAAACGCGCGCACCGGTGAATTGACCCCGCCCGGCATGTGGCGCTGGGCGCGGGCGAACAGCTCTTCATTTTTACTCATGGTTTTCAGTCTTCAGTTTCAGCAATGAAAAAATCGGCGAAGCAACGCGCGCGCGCCTCGATATCGGCTGCCTCGAACAAGGCATTAATCACCGCAATCGCATCGGCGCCGGTCTCGATGAGCGACTCCGCGTTGTCCGGCGTGATGCCGCCTATCGCCACGATGGGCAGGTGCAGCACGCGGCTGGCGTGCTGCAGCAGGGTGATATCCGCGCGCGGCGCACTGGGTTTGGTGGCGGATGCGAAAAAACTGCCAAACGCCACGTAATCGGCACCCGCAGCCTGCGCTGCCACGGCCAGATCCAGGCTTTGATAGCACGACACGCCTATGATTTTGTCCGCACCCAGCACAATACGCGCTTCGCGTACGCCCCCGTCGTCACTGCCAAGGTGGACACCGTCCGCGCCCACCAGGTCAGCCAAACGCAGGCTGTCGTTGATAATCAGCGGCACCCGGTGGCGCCGGCATAAAGCCAGTAACTCGCTGGCCTGCTCGTGCTGGCGCGCCACGTCGCCGCTTTTATCGCGGTACTGGACAACCGCTGCACCGCCCCTGAGCGCGGCCTCGACCTCGCTCAGCAGGCGCGCGCTGTCGTCGGTTTCACGGGTGATCGCGTAGAGCCCGCCGATCATTGCGGCTTCTCGCCCTCACGCGCCCAGAACAGGCGATCCGGGATGAACTGCCCCATGCCGGGGCGGAACGCGGCGCGCAGGGCTTCGTAGGTGAATTCCTGCGCTTCCCTGACCGCCTCCGCCAGATCCAGACCGTGCGCCAGCGCGGCGGCGATGGCGGACGCCAGCGTGCAGCCCGAGCCGTGATAACTGCCCGGCAATCTGTCCCAGGCATCCCGGCGCAGCACGCCATTCTCGTTGTAGAGGGTGTTGAAGACCTGAGGCGTATTCTCGTGGGTGCCGGTAATCAGCACATATTCGCAACCCAGATCAATCAGACGCCGGGCGCATTCCCCCAGCTCGAGTTCGGCAGCATCTTCGCCGTCATCCTGCAGCAGACGCCGCACTTCCATGCTGTTGGGGGTGAGGATGGTGGTCTGCGGAATCAGCATGTCCAGCAGTGCCGCGTGCATGTCGTCACTGGCCAGCTCGTCGCCGCGCCCGGATGCCAGCACCGGGTCGAGTATCAGCGGCACATCGGGGTAGTCGCTGACGATTTCGGCAATCGCGGCAATCGCCTCAACGCTGCCCAGCAAGCCAATCTTGAACGCAGCCACCGGCATGTCCTCGAGCACGCTGCGCGCCTGGTCGGCAATCCACTCGGCATCGATGGGCAGGTAGTCTTCCACACCCACCGTATCCTGCACGGTAATCGCCGTCACCACCGACAATGCATGGCAGCCCATGCTGGTGAGAGTGAGGATGTCGGCCTGGATGCCCGCCCCGCCGCTGGGGTCAGTTGCGGCGAAAGTGAGTACGATGGGCGGAAGTTCGTCGGTCATGGTCGCGCGGCGGCTGCACTAAAATACTGCGTGCGGATGGATTAGAATGTCCATTTTAACCGAAAAGCGGAGATTCAATGGCAACCCCCTTCAACTGTTATCTGTGCGTCATCTGCGGCTTCATTTATGAAGAGGAAAAAGGCTGCCCGGAAGATGGCATTGCCCCGGGAACACGCTGGGAAGATGTGCCGCCCAACTGGGCCTGTCCCGAATGCGGGGCGCGCAAGGATGATTTTGAGCTGATCCAGATATAGCAAGCTACAGCAATTGCTAAAGATTTCGTCACGCAGTCCGATAATTACACAAAACCCGTACCGGTGCTGATTGCAACAGCACCACAAGCGGGCTTCAAACCGACACAACCAGGATGGGGTACAGCGTGAGTGACACCAAAAAACTGGCTGGCATCAAAGTGATGGTGATTGATGACAGCAACACAATCCGCCGTAGCGCAGAAATTTTTCTCAATCAGGCCGGCTGTCAGGTCATTCTCGCCGAAGATGGCTTTGACGCGTTGGCCAAAATCACCGAGCATCTGCCCGATGTGGTTTTCGTGGACATCATGATGCCGCGCCTGGATGGCTACCAGACCTGCTCGCTGATCAAGAAAAACGCCCGTTTCAGCGCCACGCCGGTGGTCATGCTGTCAAGCAAGGACGGCCTGTTCGACAAGGCGCGCGGGCGCATGGTCGGCTCCAACGAATACCTGACCAAACCATTTACCAAAGATACCCTGTTGACTGCAGTACAACGCCACACCACCCAGCACTTAGCTGCCTGACCTTAAGACGAGATTATTACCATGGCTATCCAACGCATCCTGATCGTAGACGATTCCCCCACTGAACGCTTTTTCCTGGCTGATCTGCTCGGCAAAAATGGCTATGATGTCAGCATGGCTGAAAATGGTAACGAGGCGCTGGACAAGGCCAAACAGCTGAAGCCGGACCTGATCCTGATGGACGTGGTGATGCCCGGCCTCAATGGCTTCCAGGCCACTCGCGCGATTTCGCGCGACGACGATACCAAACATATTCCGGTGATCCTGTGCACCACCAAAAACCAGGAAACCGACAAGATATGGGGAATGCGTCAGGGCGCCATTGAATACATGGTCAAGCCCATAGACGGTTCCGCTCTGCTGCAAAAAATTCGTACCTTGTAAGCGCCTGTTTTCTGACAATTCACCTATAGCCATGTCCAAACGCGTCAGCCTCAAACAATTCCAGCAGGATCTGAGCACCCGCCTGCAAGATGCTGGCACCCGCACCACCCTGGCCACCAGCCTGGGGGTGCGGGTCGGTAATGAAAACTGGCTGGTCGAACTTGGCGATATCAGCGAAGTCATTGCGCCCGCCCCCTGGGTGCGGGTGCCACTTGCCAAGCCCTGGTTCCTGGGAGTCGCGAATATCCGCGGCAAATTGTATAGCGTTGTCGATCTGCCCGCTTTTTCCGGCCATGCAGCCGTTACACCGGGTCCGGATACGCGCTTATTGCTGGTGCACAGCCGCTTCGCGGTCAATGCCGCACTGCTCGTCAGCCAGACATTGGGCCTGCATAGCCTGGACCAAATCGATCACCAGGAAAGCGGCGCGTCCGATACGGAATGGATATCCCGCCATTATCGTGATGCGCATGATGTCTTCTGGAAGGTTCTGGACATGGGAGCGCTGGTCTCGCATCCGGCATTTCTTCAGGCAGGCATCTAGGCGTATTCCACCCAAACCATCCATTGAATCACCAACTACTCTAAGTGGAGAAAAGCATGGCCATCAGCTTTCCCGGTTTCAACCTGAAGCCATCCAAGGATAAAGCCGCCAAATCCAGGAAAAGCGCTGGTGACGTGCCTGAGCACACCACGCTCATCATGAGCGGATTACGCAAAATTTCTGCCAAGGCGCCTGGAGAAACGCCGCTGATCGGCCACCTGCCCATCGAAAAGCAGTACATGCTCACCCTCGGCGCGGCGGTCATCCTGATTGCGGCATCCGTCAGCCTGTTGATTTACAGCAACATGCAGGCTGGCAACAAGGCCAAATATATCGGCACATCCACTGAAATGCAAATGCTTTCGCAGCGCATCGCCAAGGGCGCACAACAGGCAGTGCTCGGCACGCCGGAAGCGTTCAAACAGCTCCAGGCAAGTCGCATCCTCTACAAAAACGACCTCGCAGGACTGGTGAGCGGCAACAGCGACATACCCGCCTCACCGAATTCCGTTCAGCCGCTTCTGTCCAGTCTCGACAGGGACTGGAAGCCGATCGCCACTCAGATCGATTTGATTTTGGGGCAGGAAAAAACCCTGGTTGGCCTGCACCAGAGCGTGGGCAACATCAATAAATCCAGTAGCACACTGCTGGAACTCTCCGAGCAACTTGTGGGCCGCATGAACGACGCCAACGTGGCGCAACGCCCCACCGCGCTGGCCAGCGAAATGGTCATGCTGACCCAGCGCATGGCCAAAAACGCCAACACGCTGCTGTCCGGTGAAGTGATCGACCAGGACGTGGCGTTCCAGCTGGGCAAGGATGCGACCACTTTCAAGGACATCATGAACGGTCTGCATGACGGCAGCGAAAAGCTGCGTCTGTCAGCCGTCACGGATCCGGATGTGCGCACCAAGCTGGAGGATCTGATCACTGCCTACAAAGGGTTCGAGATCGACGTCAACAACATTCTCGCCAGCATGCAGCCCCTGGTGGAAGCCAAGCAGGCCGGCCATTCAATTTTTACCGATAGCGACAAGCTCCTGGCTGACACGCAAAAAATCACTGCCGCCTATCAGGGGCTCGGCACGCTCGGCGTGGCACTGGCCATCGTGCTGGGTTTGCTCGGCGCGGGCAGCGTGGCTTTATTCGCATATATCAACACCAATGAAGCCAAACGCCGTGCCCTGCAAAGCGAGGCGGAAAACAAGCGTAACCAGGAAGCGATTCTGCGCCTTCTCAATGAATTGGGCGACCTCTCGGAAGGCGATCTGACGATCAGCGCCACGGTGAACGAAGACATCACCGGCGCGATTGCGGATTCCATCAACTTCACCATTGACGAATTGCGCACGCTGGTTGCGGGTATCGAACGCGCAACCGAACAAGTCAATACGACGACTGCTCAAGCCAAACAGGTATCGGACGAATTGCTGTCCGCCGCACAGCGCCAGTCGCGCGAAATCGAGGACACCTCCACCGCCATTCTGGACATGTCGCAATCCATTAATGAAGTGTCCGCCAGTGCCAGCCAGTCTGCACAGGTGGCACACCAGTCGCTGGAAGCCGCCGAAAAAGGCACCCACGCGGTGCAAAACTCCATCGCCGGCATGAACGGCATCCGTGAGCAGATCCAGGAAACCTCCAAGCGCATCAAGCGCCTGGGCGAATCGTCGCAGGAAATCGGCGAAATTGTGGAACTGATTTCCGACATTACCGAACAGACCAACGTGCTGGCGCTCAACGCTGCCATCCAGGCGGCCTCGGCTGGTGAGGCCGGACGCGGGTTCTCGGTGGTTGCGGAAGAGGTGCAGCGTCTGGCAGAGCGCTCCGGCCAGGCCACCAAGCAGATCGCGGCGATTGTGAAAACCATTCAGTCGGACACACAAGACGCGGTGGCCGCCATGGAAACCAGCACCCAGGGTGTGGTGGAGGGCGCCAAGCTGTCTGACGCAGCCGGTCGGGCGCTATCCGAGATCAGTCAGGTGTCACGCAATCTGGCCGCGCTGATCGAAAACATTTCCACCGCGACCGAAGCCCAGGCCACAGCAGCCGCCAAAGTCGCGCGCACCATGCAGGACATTCAAAACATTACCGAGCAGACCACCACCGGCACCAGCCAGACCGCATCTTCGATTGGTGCGCTGAGCGGTCTGGCAGCTGATCTGAAGAAATCGATTGCCGGCTTCAAACTGGCATAACGCACCGGGTGCCGGAGTGGCGCACGGCGCGCTGCGCTGCGAATAGCTGACTGAACAGGACACACCATGAGCGCAATTGTGGAATACGATACCGGCCCTCTGAGCTGGGTAAAAGGCGAAATCGACCATGCCCTGCAGCAAACCCGCGACACACTGAACCAGTTCCGTATCGGGCAGGACGACCCGGCGCTGCTGCGCAATGCACGCACCTACCTGAATCAGGTCAGCGGCGCCATCGAGATGGTCGGCCTGCAAGGCGTTGCACTCCTGTCCCAGGAAACGAAAAAGCTGCTGGAACAACTGGAAAGCCAGGCACTGCCAGTCGATGCCGCCGCATTCGACCTGCTGCAGCGTACCATCGACGCAATCTGCCTGTATCTGGATGACCTGATCAAAGGCAAGCCCAATCTGGAGTTGCGCCTGTTTCCGCTATATCAGGAAATTCGCGCCGCACTGGGCGTCGAGCACAGCGCCGAAAGCGACCTGTTTTTTCCTGACCTGGGTCAGCGCGCACCCAGGGCACAGCCTGCAGTGCCGCGTTCCGAAACGGAACTGGCGGCGCTGGTAAAAAAATCACGCGCCCAGTTCCAGCGCGGCCTGCTGGCGTTTTTACGCCAACAAAACGCAGACCAGGGTCTGGCGGTGATGCGTACTGCCGTGCACGACATCGAGCAAGCCATGACGCTGCCCGCTAACCGTACATTATGGTGGGGTGCGACGGCATTTGTGGACTGCCTGTCCAACCACGCCATCGAGCCCAATTTTGCCGTCAAGCAACTATGTGGCCGCATTGACCTGCAAATGCGCCGTCAGGCCGAAGGCTCCTACAAGGTGGCCGAACGCCTGCTCAAGGACATTCTTTATTTCGTGGCCAAAAGCCGCGCTGTCAGCGACCACGTCAAAGCCGTCAAACAGGCGTTTGCGCTAGACCACATGATGCCTGACAACACCGGCGAATCCAGCGCAATGGCCGCGCTGCTGCCATTGCTCAAGGAACTGCGCAACCTGCTCGCCCCCGCCAAGGAATCCTGGCTCAAATTCACCGCAGGCAACCGCGACAGCCTGGCGCAGTTCCAGTCCCAGATCATCGCCCTGCTGGCGCGCACTGCCGAACTCAAAAGCACACCGCTGCTGAATCTGCTGGCCCAGATCAGCGAAATTGCAGCATCCGCAGAGAGGCTTCCCGAGGGCCAAACCGAAGCGCTCGGACTGGAAGTGGCCACCGCGCTGTTGTTGATACAAAACACCCTGGAAAATTACCAGCACGTCACCGGCGAGCTGGTTGCGCAAGCCGATGTGCAAGTGCAACGTCTGCGCGCTGCCGCTTATGGCGATGTGGATGTAACACAGATACCCGAAATCCCGCTGCTCGACGAAATGTCGCGTCACGCGCAGGAGCGCCTGCTGATTGCCCAGGTTGCGCAAGAGGTTCAGTCCAATCTGCAGCAAACCGAAGAAGTGCTGGATGCCTTCTTCCGCGATCCGCAGCATGGCCGCCAGGCCCTGGCCAGCATCAATGCGCCGCTGGCACAAGTGCAGGGCGCACTGAACATCCTGCAGCTTGACGAAGCCAGCCGGCTGCTCACCGCCGCGCACGCTATCGTGCTGGGTTTTCAGGACGCCCGGCGCCCGATTAACGAGACCGATTTTGCCGTGATCGCCGACGCCCTCAGCAGCCTGGGGCTCTATATTGACGCGCTACGTCATCAGCGCAACGGCGCCGGCACCCTCCTGCTCCCCGCGCTCCGGCAACTGGGACTGGCCGGTCCCGAACCCGCCACATCAGCAGACCTGCAGGCAGAGTCCCCTGCGCCCAGTGTGGAAGACAGCCTGGATGCGCTGAAACATGACGTGCGGAAGCAGCTTAACGCCTGGCAGGAAGCGCCCGCAGAGGCACACACCCAAAAAAAGTTTTTAAGCGCACTGCGTGAGCTTGAAGAAGATGCCGAGCTCATCGGTGACTATGCGCTCAAGCAGCAGACAGCCGATGCGCTCAAGCTTGCCGGCAGCGGCCCGAATCCGGCACTGAGTCAAGCCATCCAGGACATCAGTGGCGGCGAATCTGCGCCGCAACAATCCGCCATTGAAGCATCCGCTGACGCCACCATCAATCAGGCTATTGATGCCGAGCTGCTGGAAGTTTTCCTGGAAGAGGCCGGGGAAGTGCTCGACAGCATTGCCACCCATCTGGAAATGTGTCGCGCCGAACCGCATAACCGCGCCAGCCTTACCACACTGCGCCGCAATTTCCATACCCTGAAAGGCAGTGGCCGCATGGTTGGCCTCACCGACCTGGGCGAAGTCGCGTGGAGCATTGAACAATTGCTCAACCAGTGGCTGCAGGATGAAAAATCTGCCAGTGCCGCCCTTCTGGAGGTGCTGACCGACGCTCATGGCCGTTTTGACGGCTGGATTGGATCGCTCAAATCCAGCGGGCAAGCCCACATTGCAGCAGACGCGCTGGTGACAAAAGCCGCCCGATTACGCAGCGGAGAATTGCCCGAACCCACACCCGCACAAGCCGAATTGCCGCCAGCGGAACACCACGTCACGCCACAACCCGCGGATACCGTACACGATCTGACCTTCGCGCCCGGCCCCGCGCCCGAGCCTGCAATCGAGGCCAGTCAATCTGTGCTCGCCGATATCGCCGTTACGGATGACTTGAGCGTTCCTGACGTATCCGCGGCGGACATCAGCGGCATCAGCCCTGCTGCGGAAAGTCCGGATGCGTCGATCGCGCCGCCCGAAGACGACCGCGTCAGCATCGGCACCAATCTGATCTCCGCGCCGCTGCTGGATATTTTTCTGCGCGAAGCCGAGCAGCACCACACCACTTTGCGGCGCGAATTCGCGCACCTGCAAATCAATCCCGGCGAACCCGTCGCGTATGATTTCATGCGTGCTGCCCATACGCTGGCAGGCATCGCCGGCACCACCGGCTTCACCGCTGTTGCCGATCTCGCACACGCGCTGGAGGCATGGCTTACCCAGTTACACGAAAGTGTCGCCACACTGCCACCAGACAGCAGGCTAACTGACGCTGCCATCACCGCGCTGGGTGAAATGCTGGACAGCATCAATGCGCAACGGGCGCCTGTGCCGGCGCATGATCTCATCGCCGCGCTGGTCGCTGTGCAGGCCGCCACGCTTGAACACGAAGCACAGCTGAGCGACTGCGAGGCCACGGGCAACGAACCGGAACCCGCAGCGGCATCCGTCCTCGAGACCGGGGCAAGCCAGGCCAGCACAACCCGGATAAATCCGGTAAATATTGCCGAACCCGCCGACATCCCGCATCTCAACACGCTGCTCGCCGCTGCCGATGAGCAACAGGCGCGCCGCAATATTGTGGATGACCTGGACGATCAACTGCTGCCGATTTTCCTTGAGGAAGCGGCTGAACTGATGCCAAAAATCAGCGCCGAAAGCCGCAACTGGCGTGCCGATCCAGCCCGGGGCGACGCTCCGGCCAGCCTGCAGCGCCTGTTGCATACGCTCAAGGGCAGCGCACGCATGGCCGGTGCCATGCGTCTCGGTGAGCTCACCCATATCATGGAAACCCGGGTGGTGAACGCGCTCGAATCCGGCGCACTGGAAGCTGCATATTTCGATGGGTTTGAAATCGAGCTGGATCGGCTGGGCGACGCGTTGAACCGACTGCGGCACACTGATGCTGCCACAGCGCAGATTGAGACGGAAGATACGCATGCAGCCCTGCAGGATGCGCCGCATGCGCTCCATGCACACACGCCAGCCAAGGCCCTGATCGAACCAGAAACCAGCGCGCGCATGCTGCGGGTGCGCGCTGATACGGTAGACCGCCTGGTCAACGAGGCCGGCGAAATCAGTATCACGCGTTCGCGCCTGGAGAGCAGCGTATCCGGCATCAAACAGAATGCCGGCGAACTCGCGGAAAACATCGGGCGTTTACGCGCTCAATTGCGTGAACTGGAAATCCAGGCAGAAAGCCAGATGCAGTCCACGCTGTCGCATATGCACAAGGACGACCACCAGTTCGACCCGCTCGAATTCGACCGTTTCACGCGTCTGCAGGAACTCACCCGCATGATTGCCGAGAGTATCAATGACGTCGGCACCGTGCAGCAAAACATCGCCGTAGGTCTCAACGAAACCGAGGCCGCATTAACGCAGCAAGCCCGCATGACGCGTGACCTGCAACAGGCGTTGATGCATATCCGTATCGTGCCGCTGGCCAGCGTTGCCGATCGCCTGCACCGCACGGTGCGGCGTGCGGCCAAGGATATGGGCAAGAAAGCCAGCCTGCAGATTATCGGCGAACAGGTGGAAATGGATCGCAGCGTGCTGGAAAAAATGGTCGCGCCATTCGAACACCTGTTACGCAACGCCGTCGCCCATGGCCTGGAACTGCCTGCAGAACGAATACAGGCAGGCAAATCCGAATACGGCGAGATTGTATTGCACGCGCGCCAGGAAGGTAACGAGGTCATGCTATCGTTGCGCGACGACGGACGCGGGCTCAATCTGGATGCGATCCATGCGCGCGCCATTGCCAAAGGCTTGCTGCAGCCCGGGATAAGCGTGGCGCCCAACCAGCTGATGCAGTTTATTTTTGCGCCGGGTTTTTCCACCGCCGAAGCGGTCACCGAACTGTCTGGCCGGGGTATCGGCATGGACGTGGTGAAAAGCGAAATCACGGGCCTCGGCGGTCGTCTCGAAGTGGCCTCCGAAGCCGGCAAGGGCGTGCAATTCATGGTGTACCTGCCGCTCACGCTGGCGGTCACGCAGACAGTCCTGATAACGGCCGGGGATCACCTGTATGCCCTGCCTTCCACCATGGTCGAACAGGTGCAGGAATACAAGAGCGACACGCTGGCCGAATTGCTCGCTGCAGGAACCATCGAGTGGCAGGGCAATCGCTATGACCTGTTTTACCTGCCACACCTGCTGGGGCAGACCGACCGGGTGCATCTCGCGCAGCGCTACAACGCGGTCATTCTGCTGCGCAGCGGCACGCAACGCTGCGCCATTCTGGTGGATGAACTGACTGGCAACCGCGAGGTGGTGGTGAAAAATATCGGGCCCCAGCTGGCCCGGGTCAGTGGTATTGCCGGCGCCACGGTACTCGGTAATGGCCAGGTGGTGCTCATCCTCAACCCGGTGCAACTGGCGCTGCGCCAGGGTGAGCACACCGGGACCGCAGCAGTACAGGCACCCGTCATAGAAGCCGCACGCGCCAGAGTAGTGATGGTGGTCGACGACTCGCTCACCGTGCGCAAGATTACCGGCCGCCTGCTGGCACGCGAGGGCTACGAAGTGATCACCGCCAAGGACGGCCTGGATGCGCTGCAGATACTGCAGGATGTGATCCCGGATGTGATGTTGCTGGATATTGAAATGCCGCGCATGGATGGCTTCGAACTGACCAAGGCCATGCGCGCGGATGCCCAGCTGGCCGGGGTGCCGATCATCATGATCACTTCGCGCACCGCAGACAAACATCGTGACCATGCCCTGAGCCTGGGGGTCAATGCCTACCTCGGCAAGCCATTCCAGGAAGAACAGTTGCTGGCCCACGTCGCCCGTTACATGCACCAGCCTGAAACAGCCTGAATCCAGGCCCGCCACACAGCGGGCCGCCCGCGCGCCATAGCCAAGACCCCGGTCAGCCCGCGCTGGCGAACAGCGTGTCGCGGAAATAGATCAGCAACACCACGCCGAACACAATGCGATACCAGGCAAATATTGCAAAACTGTGGCTGGAAATGTAGCGCAGCAAGGCGCGCACGGCGAAAAATGCACTGACGAAGGCGGTAGCGAAGCCAACCCCGAACACCACGAAATCGTGCACATGGAGTTCATGCCAATGTTTCGCCAGTTCGTAGAGGGTGGCGGCAAACATGGTGGGAATGGCGAGGAAAAAGGAAAATTCCGTTGCTGCCTGGCGCGACAGCCCGAAGATCATTCCGCCCATGATGGTCGCGCCCGAACGCGAAGTGCCCGGCACGATGGAAAACGCCTGGGCAAAACCCACTTTAAGTGCGTCTTTCCAGGTCATGTCATCCACATGATGAATACGCGGGCTGCGCGCGTAGCGCTCCACCGCAAAAATCACGAAGCCGCCCAGGATGAAAAACACCCCGACCCAGAACGGGTTGAACAAATGCGCCTTGATCGCCTTGATGAACAGCAGCCCGAAAATCGCTGACGGCAAAAAGGCAAGCATTATATTGGCGGCAAAGCGCTGGGAGACAGGATCGTGACCGAGCCCTCCCACTACCTTGCCGATACGTGCCCGGAACTCCCACACCACGGCCAGAATCGCGCCCAGCTGGATAACGATTTCGAATACCTTGCCCACGTTATCGTTGAAATTCAACAGGTCGCCGGCGATGATCAGATGTCCGGTAGACGATACCGGCAAAAACTCCGTCAGCCCTTCCACCAGCCCCATGATCAAGGCCTTGAGATATATCAGATAGTCCATCGCTCCCCGCGCAAAAAAGCGTCCTTAAGGACGTGAGTCAAGTATGTGGATTATGCCTTACGGTAGATTTCCGCGCCCTGTTTCACAAACTCAACCGCCTTCACCTCCATTCCCTTTTGCAAGGCATCCTGTTCCGACAGCCCCTGCTGGGCGGCATAATCGCGCACATCCTGGGTGATCTTCATGGAACAGAAATGCGGTCCGCACATGGAGCAGAAATGCGCGACCTTGGCCGAATCCTTGGGCAGGGTTTCGTCGTGGAATTCGCGCGCCTTGTCCGGGTCGAGGCCGAGGTTGAACTGGTCTTCCCAGCGGAACTCGAAGCGCGCCTTGGACAGCGCGTTGTCGCGTATCTGCGCGCCGGGGTGGCCCTTGGCCAGGTCGGCGGCGTGGGCGGCGATTTTGTAAGCCATGATGCCGTCTTTCACGTCATCCTTGTCCGGCAGGCCCAGGTGTTCCTTGGGCGTGACATAGCACAGCATGGCGGTACCGTACCAGCCGATTTGCGCGGCGCCGATGGCGCTGGTGATGTGGTCGTAGCCGGGGGCGATGTCGGTGGTGAGCGGTCCGAGCGTATAGAACGGCGCTTCATCACACCACGCCAGTTGCAAATCCATATTTTCCTTGATGAGCTGCATGGGCACGTGGCCGGGGCCTTCGATCATCACCTGGCAATCGTGCTTCCAGGCGATCTGGGTGAGCTCGCCCAGGGTTTTCAGTTCAGCCAGCTGCGCTTCATCGTTGGCGTCATAAATGCTGCCGGGGCGCAGGCCGTCGCCGAGGCTGAAGCTCACGTCATACGCCTTCATGATCGCGCAGATGTCTTCGAAATGCGTGTAGAGGAAGCTCTCCTTGTGATGCGCCAGGCACCACTTGGCCATGATCGAGCCGCCGCGCGACACAATGCCGGTCATGCGTTTGGCTGTCAGCGGCACATGCGCCAGGCGCACGCCGGCGTGGATGGTGAAGTAGTCGACACCCTGTTCGGCCTGCTCGATCAGGGTGTCGCGGAACATTTCCCAGGTCAGGTTCTCGGCTTTGCCGTCGACTTTTTCCAGCGCCTGATAAATGGGCACGGTGCCAATGGGCACGGGCGAGTTGCGGATAATCCACTCGCGCGTTTCATGGATGTTCTTGCCGGTGGAGAGATCCATCACCGTGTCGCCGCCCCAGCGGATCGCCCAGGTCATTTTTTCCACTTCCTCCTGGATCGAGGAGCCGAGCGCGGAGTTGCCGATGTTGGCGTTGATTTTCACCAGGAAATTGCGCCCGATGATCATCGGCTCGGTTTCCGGGTGGTTGATGTTGGCGGGGATGATGGCGCGGCCGCGGGCGATTTCGCTGCGCACGAATTCGGGCGTGATTTCCTCGGGCAGCGCCGCGCCGTAATTTTGCCCGCGATGCTGGCGGCCCAGCAGCTCGGCCATTTTCAGCCCGGTGGGGCCAGCGCTTTTGAGCGCGGCAATATACTCCTTACGGCGCAGGTTTTCACGGATGGCCACGTATTCCATCTCCGGGGTGATGATGCCCTGGCGCGCGTAATGCATTTGCGTGACATTTTTGCCTGCTTTGGCACGACGCGGCTGGCGAACCAGGCCGGGAAAGCGCATGGCGGTGAGCGCGGAATCATTCAGGCGCTCAAGCCCGTACTCGGAGCTTGGCCCGGTCAGCGCATCGGTGTCATTGCGCTCCTCGATCCAGCCAGCACGCAGCGCGGCCAGTCCGGTGCGGATATCAATTTGCGCTTCCGGGTCGGTGTAGGGGCCGGAACAGTCGTACACATAAACCGGCGGATTGGGTTCCGCGCCGAACGAGGCCGGGGTGTCAGCCTGGCTGATTGCGCGCATCGGTACGCGGATATCAGGACGGCTGCCCTCGACATACACCTTGCGCGAATTGGGCAAGGGCTGGACCGCCGCCTCGTCGACATGGGCAGTGGCGGCAATAAACTGGGGATTGGCATTCATCGGAAAATCCTTAAGCAGAATAGCGTAAGGAGCACGGCCAGATGCTTCCCTACGACGGCATGACCCGTATCAGGTTCAAAGGGTGTGTCTCACTGCGCCGACCAACTTCTGCGCAGACCCCTAGCAGAGATGTTAAATTAAAGGAATTATGGAATAATCGCAAGGGATTAGTGCATTTTGGTGTCTCGACAATGAATATCGAACAAGCCCGTTTCAACATGATCGAGCAGCAGATCCGTACCTGGGATGTGCTGGATCAGGAAATCCTCAACTTGCTGTCCAAGGTCAAGCGCGAAGAATTTGTTCCGCAAACTTATCGCACCCTGGCATTTGTGGACATGGAAATCCCGCTCGGCCACAACGAACTGATGATGCAGCCCAAGCTCGAGGCGCGCATCGTGCAAGAGCTGGCCATCAAAAAAACCGACAAGATTCTCGAAGTCGGCACCGGTAGCGGCTACCTCACCGCGCTACTGGCACACCAGGGACACCATGTACACAGCGTGGACATCGTGCCGGAATTCAAAACCCAGGCCGAGGCCAAGCTCAGGGCGCATGGTTTTGCCAACGCTTCGCTGGAGGTGGGCGACGCTGCGCGCGGCTGGCCGCGTCATGGTCCCTATGATGTGATCGTACTCACCGGCTCCACCCCGATATTGCCGGAAGCCTTCGTGCATGACCTCAAGCCCGGCGGACGGCTGTTCGCCATTGTCGGCGATGCGCCTGCGATGCAGGCCCAGCTCGTCACCTGTGTGGCCGAAGGCGCATACAACACGGTGACGCTGTTTGAAACCAACATCAAGCCGCTCGTCAACGCGCTGCAACCCGAACGCTTCGTATTTTAACCACCCCAATGCAGCAGATCGGCGCGCGCGCACTCCAGCAGTGGTTGCAGGATGCAGACCGCGCCAGCCCGCTTTTGCTGGACGTGCGCGAGCCCTGGGAATATGAGTATTGCCATATCGTCAATGCCCGGCTGGTGCCGATGCACAGCGTGCCCGGCAAACTCGATACGCTCGACCAACACGCGCAAATCGTGGTGATCTGCCATCACGGCATGCGCAGTATGCAAGTGGCGCGTTTCCTCGAGCACGCCGGGTTTGATCGGATCTACAATCTGCAGGGTGGCGTGGACAGCTGGGCGCAGCTGGTGGACACCAGCATGCCCACCTACTGAAACCCATCGGCGCCTATTTCGGGATGCCTTGATGAAACGACTGTCTCTTGCCCTCATGGGTATCGGATTTATCCACCTGGCGCTCGCCGCCGATCTCTCCGACATTTATCATCAGGCGCAACGCAACGACGCAGCCTACGCTTCTGCCCGCGCGGCCTATCGCGCCGGCGTGGAAAAACTGCCGCAGGGCCGTGCCGGCTTGCTGCCACAGGCCAGCCTCAACGCCAGCGTGCTCAATAACAACACCAGCTCATCGGTGTTCGGAGACAGAAGTTACACCTCAAGGGGCGTCGGTATCACCGTCATCCAGCCCATCTACCGCAAGCAGAACTGGGAACACTACGAACAGGCCAAACAACAAGTCAGCGTAGCCGAGGCGCAGCTCGCCAGTGCCGCGCAGGACCTGATCCTGCGCACCGCGCAGGCGTATTTTGATGTATTGCAAAGTCAGGACAACCTCAACTTCGTGCGCGCCCAGAAGGCCGCCATCGGCGAACAACTGGCACAAGCCAGGCGCAATTTTGAAGTCGGCACCGCCACTATTACCGACAGCAACGAAGCGCAGGCGCGGTCCGATCTCGCCAGCGCCCAGGAAATCGCCGCCCTCAACGACCTGCAAATCAAACAGCGCGCACTGCAACGCATCATCGGCAAACTGCCACCCAGGCTCGACGTGCTGGGGGACAAGCTACAACTGGCGCCGCCCAATCCAGCCAGCATCGACGCGTGGATCGCTCGCGCCGAGCAGGACAGCCCGGCGCTCAAGGCGCAGCGTGCCGGCTACGAGATCGCCCAGCGCGAGGTCGAGCGTAACCGCGCCGGACACTACCCGACCCTGGATGCGGTGGCCAGCTACTCGGACAACCGCAACCAGAATTTTGGCGGGTTTCAGGTCAACACCAAAAACGCCGTGATCGGGGTAGAGCTCAACTTGCCGTTGTATCAGGGCGGCCTGGTCGGTTCGCGCGTGCGTGAAGCCGTGGCCAACCAGGACAAGGCACGCGAAGACCTCGAAGACGCGCGGCGCCAGGTCGACCTCAATACCAGCCAGGCCTACCTCGGCGTAACCAGCGGCGAAGCCCAGGTCAAGGCACTGGAACAGGCACTGTTATCCAGCCAGACTTCACTCGATTCCACCAGGCTCGGCCTCGAGGTCGGCGTGCGCACCACGGTGGATGTACTCAATGCACAACAACAGATGTATTCCGCCAAACGTGATCTGGCCGCTGCGCGTTACAACTACATTCTTTCCAGCCTGCGCCTGAAAGCCGCAGCCGGGACACTGAGCGAAACCGACCTCGGCGAAGTGGACAAATGGCTGGTGAGCAGCGAATAGGTTGTTTAACGGCACTAACCACGGGGGAGAACAAGAAGGCAAAAGGCAAAATTTAAAATCTCTCCCTGGGCTTGATTTTGCCTTTTGCCTTTTGCCTTTTGCCTTTTGCCTTGTTCCCCCGCTGCCGTCCTCCTTACTCAGGTTTCAAATACACCTCGAGCGTCTGCATCAGGCGCTGTACCGTGCCGCGATGGGCGTGGCTAAACGCCAGCGCCGCTTCCGACATCTGGCGGCGGCGTAATGGGGCATCCAGCAAGCCCTTCAGTTCCCGCGCCAGACCGGCAACATCCGCCACCCGCTGTGCCGCGCCACACGCGACTGCCTGGCGCGCGACATCGGCAAAATTCCAGGTGTGCGGGCCAATCAACACCGGGCAGCCCACGGCAGCGGCTTCAATCAGGTTTTGTCCGCCGAATGGCAGCAGGCTGCCCCCCACAAACGCCACATCGGCGGCGCGATAATAGGCAAACAACTCACCCATGCTGTCGCCCAGCAGCACCGCTGTCTGCGCCGCCACGGGCTGGCCCGCGCTGCGCCGCTGATAGATCGTGCCGCGCTGTTCCAGCAGCGCAGCCACCTCGTCAAAACGCTGCGGATGGCGCGGCACAATCAGCGTGAGCAGATCGGGCAGCGCGACCCGCTCCAGCGCATCCAGCACCAGCGCCTCCTCGCCTTCGCGCGTACTGGCCGCCACGAATACGGGCCGACCTTTGCCCAGTTGCGCGCGCAGCCGCACCCCGGCCTGGATTTGCGCGGGCGGCGGCGCGCAATCAAATTTCAGGTTGCCCGCCACCTCGACATGCGGTGCGCCCAGCTGGCTCAGGCGATCCGCATCGGCGCGCGTTTGTGCCACCACGGCCGCCAGCTTGCCCAGGCTGCTACGCACCAGCGCGCCGAGCCAGCCATAGCGCCGTGCCGAGCGCGCCGACAGGCGTGCGTTCACCAGCAGCACTGGCGTGCTGCCTGCGTGACAGGCATCGATCAGGTTCGGCCAGATTTCAGTTTCCATCAGCAAGCCTATCGCCGGCCGGAAATGCCGCACGAAGCGCCGCACAGCGAAACGGTAGTCGTAGGGCAGATACGCCCGCAACACCCGCTCGCCAAACAGCGACTCGCTGGTCGCGCGCCCGGTGGGCGTGGTATGCGTCAGCAAAATCCGATACCCGGGATAACGCGCCAGCAACGCCTGCACCAGCGGCACCGCGGCACGCGTCTCCCCCACCGACACGGCGTGCAGCCAGATCACCGGTTGCGCTGGGCGGTCCGGATAAAACCCGAAGCG
This sequence comes from Sulfuriferula plumbiphila, assembly GCF_009938015.1. Classification (NCBI taxonomy): domain Bacteria; kingdom Pseudomonadati; phylum Pseudomonadota; class Betaproteobacteria; order Nitrosomonadales; family Sulfuricellaceae; genus Sulfuriferula; species Sulfuriferula plumbiphila. Next base: position 3,086,255 of record NZ_AP021884.1, read on the forward strand.
CTCGCCCCAGTGCCGCAGGTAGGCAGGCTGGCGACGCGCGCGCCAGAGCAGGTGCAGCATCGTGTAAGGGAATGCCACGAACAGCAGCAAGGCGTAGGCATGACGGGAAAAAAACAGTTTCATGGGGGCATTCTAACAGCGCCTGAAAGCCCAAACGAACATGCTAGAATTTGCCCAACAATTCAGGAGACACCATGAAAATTCTGCTCACCGGCGCAGCTGGTTTCATCGGAATGCACACCGCCCTGCGGCTTCTGGCGCGTGGCGATGTAGTTGTCGGTGTGGACAACCTCAACGATTACTACGACGTCAAGCTCAAACGCGCACGTCTGGCGCAACTCACAGCGCATGGCAACTTCCGTTTCATCCAGCTCGACATTGCCGACCGGGCCACCATGGAAACCCTGTTCACCACAGAGAAATTCCAGCGCGTCATCAACCTCGCCGCCCAGCCCGGCGTGCGCTACTCGCTGAAAAACCCGCACGCCTATATCCAGTCCAACATCGTCGGCCTGACCAACATCCTCGAAGGCTGCCGCCACAACCAGGTCGAGCACCTGGTCTACGCCAGTAGCTCCAGCGTGTACGGCGCCAATACGCACATGCCGTTTTCCGTGCACGCCAACGTCGACCACCCGGTCAGCCTGTACGCGGCCACCAAAAAAGCCGGCGAGCTGATGGCGCACAGCTACAGCCACCTGTACAAGCTGCCCACCACCGGCCTGCGTTTTTTCACCGTGTACGGTCCATGGGGACGCCCGGACATGTCGCCCTCGCTATTCGCCGGCGCCATCCTGCGCGGCGAACCGATCGACGTGTTCAACCAGGGAAAAATGCAGCGCGACTTCACCTATATCGACGACATCGTCGAAGGCGTGGTGCGCATCCTCGACCGCGTCGCCACGCCTGCTCCCCAATTCGATACCAGCGCGCCGGACCCCGGCACCAGCTACGCCCCTTACCGCGTCTACAATATCGGCAACCACGCGCCGGTGGAACTGATGACTTTCATTGAAACCATCGAACGCGCAGCGGGCAGGCCGGCCGTGAAAAACTTCCTGCCGATGCAAGCGGGCGACGTGGTGGCTACGTATGCCGATGTGGCCGACCTCAAACGTGACGTGGGGTTTGAGCCGAAGACGCCGCTCGCCGAGGGGATAGAGAAATTCGTGGCGTGGTATCGCAGCTATTATCATCAGGCCGGGTGATGCCCACCCCAACCAACAAGCGGCGCCCAACCAGCTGGCCACAATGGAGTGCGACATGAAACACGCGATTGTTCTGCAACTCAGCGAGCAGGAATATCTCGAAACCGAACGCGCCAGCCAGGTCAGGCATGAATATGTCGCTGGTGAAATCTTCGCCATGGCCGGTGGCAGCAAGGCGCACAACACGATCTCTCTGAACATGGCGGTATTGCTGCGCAACAAACTGCGCGATAGCGGCTGCCAGACCTTCATCGCCGACATGAAAGTCCGCATCGCCACGCAGGCCCGCCACTACTATCCCGATGTCGCCGTTACCTGCGCACCGGGCGACCTCGCCAGCGACAGCCCCAGGGATTACATCGAATCCACGGTGCTGCTGGTTGAAGTGCTCTCCCCCGCCACCGAAGCCATCGACCGCCGCGAAAAAATGCTCGCCTACCGCCACATCGCCAGCCTGCGGGAATACGTGCTGATCGACCAGGAACGGCGCTGGGTAGAGGTTTACCGCCGCAATGAAGCTGGCTGGAGCGCCGACATTTTCGCGCCAGACGATGAAATCACACTGGAATCAGCGGATATGCAAATCAGCATGGATGACCTGTACGCAGGCAGCGGCGTGGCGTGGCCTGAACCCCAGTCATGAGTGGAGGCTGATACAATGCGCTCCTGCGTGTCCCCGTTATTCCTGATTGATCGGACGCACCTGCCAAGATGAGACTCACCGACACCCAGAGCGCCACCATCCGCGAAGAAGTGCAACGGCACTTCGGTGACAGCGCGCGCGTCCTGCTGTTTGGCTCGCGTGTGCGTGACGACGCGCTGGGCGGCGATATCGACCTCTACGTTGAAGCCGAAGGCAGCGCCGAACAGGCATTAACGCGCGAGCTCCAGCTCTACGCCGCACTCCAGCGCCGACTGGGCGAGCAGCGCATCGACATCGTCGTCCATCGGCGCGGCACATCCCTACGCACCATCGACGAAGAAGCACGCAGAACCGGGGTACCGTTGTGACTGAAACCATCAATCGTCTGTGGCAGATACTGCGCGTGGTCGAAAAAGAAGCGCACTCCCTGCAGGCAGTCATGCAACGACGCTTCCCTGGGCACGGTGCAATATCGCCTGCATGGCTGGAAGGACAGCTTGCCACACCGGAAGGCATAGACCGCCTGGAATCTTTCGTCGGCAAGTTTTCCCGCATGCAAGACACGCTCGTCGATAAGTTACTGCCGCATTTTCTGCTGGCCGTAGGCGAAGAACCAGGCACTGCCCTGGACAACCTGCGCCGCGCAGAACGGCTGGGCATAGTCAGTGACCCAGACCAGTGGCTGGCCATGCGCCGACTGCGCAACCATCTCGTTCACGAATATGTCGATGACTTGGCGCAACTGGCTGCCGCGCCGGCAAAGGCGCGCGAAACGGCCGGTGAGTTATACAAGACCTTTCACGGCATAAAGGCCTATGCCGGGAAAAATCTGCCGCCGGTGGATAAAACACAATGAATTCCGCTGAACCGTTCCCACCCACCGAGAAGCGGTGCCTGACCCAATTTTATGCGTGCAACACATGACAAATAAATTCGAGTCTGACCCCATTTTACGCAAGAATGTCAAAGTCAAGCATTGAAAAAATCCGGCCCGCTACGGGTGAGAATTTATTGTCGCGTAAGGCGCTTGTTAAAAATTCGCTAATCAATCTCGCCGGTTTTGCCCTCCCGCTAACTGTCGGGCTGATAACGATACCGCTGATTGTGCGTGGTTTTGGCGTTGAACGGTTTGGCTTGCTTACCTTGGCGTGGGCGGTCATTGGCTACTTCAGCCTGTTTGACCTGGGGATTGGCCGGGCAATTACGCAGTTGATAGCCGAGCGCCTGGATAAGTCCCCCGCAGAAGATGTGGCCCGACTGGCGTGGACGGGTTTGTTGATGATGGCGGTTTTTGCGTTGATTGGGGCCATCTTCACCGCTAGCCTGACTCCGTGGTTTGTTTCCTCCGTGCTCAATATGCCCGAGGCGCTGAGAGAAGAAGCCATATGGGCCTTCATCATGCTTGCGGCGGCAATACCCGCAGTCGTTTTGAGCGCCGGTTTTGCCGGGGTGCTTGCTGCGATACAGCGCTTTGATCTGATCAACGCCCTGCGGATTCCGATGGGCATGATGATCTTTCTGGTCCCCCTCGCCATTCTGCCCTACTCGAAAAGCATGGCGTATGTTTGCGCGGGTTTGATGGTTATCCGATTCCTCTTTCTAGTTTTGCATGCGGTGGTATGTTTCTACGCTTTTCCGTCATTGCGGGCTCACGTGGGCATAGAACGCTCGGAAATCAGGAGGCTGTTGAATTTTGGCGGCTGGATGACGGTGACCAATGTTATCGGACCGTTCATGGTGTATATGGATCGCTTCGTAATCGGCGCGGCGTTGTCCATTTCAGCCGTTGCCTATTATGTGACGCCCTATGAAATGGTCACCCGGCTTTGGGCCATACCGGCTGCGATAGTGACAGTCCTTTTTCCTGCTTTTGCTGCTTCAAAGAACAATGGCTCAAGCCATGCGGCCGCACTTTATTCGATGGGCGGACGGGCCATTCTGGTGATTTTGGCGCCTATCGTGCTGGTGTTGGTGGTTTTTGCGAAAGAGGGGCTGAACGTCTGGCTGGGTAGCGATTTTTCGCAAAAGAGCGCCGCTGTCTTACAATGGCTCGCCATGGGCGTTTATCTCAACAGCTATGCCCAAGTGCCGTTTGCGTTCATTCAGGGAATCGGGCGGGCGGATATTACTGCCAAACTTCACCTTCTGGAGTTGCCCATTTATATAGCCCTGATGTTCTGGTTGCTGAACACACACGGCATTATCGGCGTGGCGATCGCCTGGCTGCTGCGGATCGCCGTGGACGCTGTGCTACTGACCCTGGTGGCGCATTGGCTGTCCAAGGATATGGCTGCAGCCAGCAGGCAGATATTCCCTATGCTTGCAACCCTGTTAGTCCTGTTCGCCGCCGGAATGATGCTGGATGAAACAGTCGGGAAACTGTTTTTTACAGGCGCCGCCTTTCTTGCCCTCATCTTGGTGGTCTATTTTTTTGCTGTCACGCCAGAAGAGAAGAATGCAATCCGGAAATCAGCCCAGCGCTTTCTTCGAACCTGAGTTTTCCACTGCCCCCTGAATCATGCACAATAACGAAATTCAAACTCGGCCATGCCCTGATTGCCCCGTGTGCGGATCGCAAGGCAGCCTGTTGTACGCTAAATTGACGGATCGTCTTTTTAATACGCCGGGCACGTGGGATATGAAAAAATGCCATAACCCGGATTGCGGCGCCTTATGGCTTGATCCCATGCCCGCAGAAGCCGACTTGGCCAAACTTTACACCGATTATTATACGCATCAGGCTTCCCTGCCCAACTCTGTCCGTAACCCCTTGGGACGTTTTCTCGACCGGGTGCGCGCTTCGCATCTTCATGCCCGGTTTGGTTATGCCCCCCTCTCGGCCTCCTGGATAAACAAACTGCTGGGCTTGTTCGCCTATATCCATCCCGCCTGGAAAGAGAATCTGGAGGCCAGCGTCTTTTATCTGTCTGCCCAGCGCGGTGGACGTTTGCTGGAGGTCGGCTGCGGCAGCGGCGCGACGCTGCAATCAATGGAACAAAAAGGCTGGAGCGTGACCGGCCTTGATTTTGACGAGGACGCCGTAAAAAATGCCAGAAGCAAAGGCCTGGATGTGCGGCATGGGCAACTGTCCGCGCAGGAGTTTGCGGATGAAAGCTTCGATGCGGTGGTCATGAGCCACGTGATTGAGCATGTGCCCTCGCCTGGCGCATTGCTGGGCGAGTGCCGGCGGGTTCTCAAAAAAGGAGGGGTTCTGGTCGCACTCACACCCAATGCAGATTCGCGAGGGCATGGGCACTATAGGCGAAACTGGCGTGGATTGGAGCCACCGCGCCATTTGCAGGTATTTACCGCCCGCTCCCTGGCCAGCATGGCCTACGGCGCCGACTACGATACTGTCGAAAGTTTTACATCCATGCAAGGCGCCATCTATATCTGGCACGCATCAGCCGAGATAGCAAAAGATGGTAGACATGACATGAATGCTGAAGTTGGCCTGCATCGTCGCATTTTGCTGCAGATTACAGGGTTGGTCATTGGGTGGCTGCATGTGCTCCTCCCGGGTCGCGGCGAAGTCGCCGTGATTGTCTGCAGAAAATAACCCCTGGTTAGCTACATCCATGATCCAAGTTCTGCTGGCGACCTACAATGGCGAAGCCTTTCTCGCTGAACAGCTAGACTCCCTGCTTGCCCAGAAGGGGGGAGTCTGTACCGTTCTGGCTCGTGATGACGGGTCTACCGATACAACTCTGGATATTCTCCAGCGCTATGCACAAAGCTTTCCTAGCCAAATTGTACTGGGTGAAAAACAGGGTAGACTCGGTGCGATAGGCAGCTTTGACTGGCTGCTAAGTCAATCCAGCGCCCCCTATATTGCGTTTTGTGACCAGGATGATGTGTGGGAGCCCGATAAACTGCATATCCTGCTGGAACGCATGCAGGCGCTCGAAGCCCGCCTGGGCAAGGACACGCCGATACTCGTGCACAGCGACCTTGCGGTAGTCAACCGGAATTTGCAGAGGATTCACCCGTCGTTCTGGACGTATTCCGGATTGGATGCGAGGCGTCATGGTTTGGCACAGCTTTTGATCAGCAACACGGTGACCGGCTGCGCTATGCTTGCGAATCGGGCCTTGGTTGAGCGAGCCACGCCTATTCCGCAGGAAGCCGTCATGCACGATCATTGGTTTGCTCTGGTGGCTGCTGCCTTGGGGCACGTCGAGCCAGTTTACGAGAGTCTCGTCGCTTACAGGCAACATGGCCGCAATGCCGTGGGAGCGCAGGCTTACGGCTGGCGGACCATGCTCGGGAAGCTGATTTCAGGCTGCGGCCATACCGACATCAGCAAGTTACGACATCAGGCTGAGGTTTTGTACCGCCGCTATGGTGACTATCTTGAACCAGACCACGCTGGATTTGTCGCGGGGTTCAGTAAATTGCAGGATAAAAGCTGGTTGGCACGGCGTTTTTTTATGCTGCGCCATGGCATCCTTAGACCCGGTGTGGTGCGTAATCTAGGGCTGTTTTTTTGTGTGCGCCTGGCCAGGGAAGGGCAGCAGAAACGCGATATATGAAGGCTCTTGGCAAAGCTTTACTGATCCTTATCGTCCTTGAGCTTGGCCTTGGCGGCGGCGGCAGATGGATGGATGCCACAGGCCTGCCCCGCATAGTGCTGTTTTGCTTTGGGCTGGGGTATTTCGTTATTGCATTATTGGTTCGACCAGCAAATGGTGCAGGGGCATCCCCTGAAAGAATCCCACGTGAATTTCTTTTCCTGACGGTGTTATTCATTGCGTTGACCCTGTTTTCCCTGTCAGTCTCAATGCTGAATGGTCAAAGCTTATGGGAAACCGCTAAAGGTTTGAGACCGCAGACATATTTCTTGCTGCTGCCTTTCTTTGCCCTGGTCATGCGAAATATCGACGACGTGGCGATGGTCAGCAAGGCGCTGAAGTTTTCGGCATTGACTCTTGCAATTTTATTCATCGCAACGATGGCGATATGGAAATCTGGTTTTGTGACATCCGGGCAGTTATTTCAGTGGCTGAATCCTGCGGGCGATACGCATCCCGAGGTTTTCTTTCGGGGAGACACCACCTTTTTCTTCAAGGCAATTCTGTATGTTGGTGTTGGGGTGTTTTTTTTCGCGGCTGAAAAAAACCGGGTCAGGAAAAGCACGGTTCTGCTGCTGATGCTGGCGATAGCACTCACCATGACGCGAGGCGTGTGGCTGTCTGTTTTTATGGTTTTGGCGGCGTGGGCTTTTTTTTATACTGGCAACCGCCTCAAAGGCGCGGCGATTGCGGCGACATTCCTGTTCATCGGCGCTATCGGTGTGGTATGGATAAATAAAACATTGCTGACCGTGGTTATATCCGATGCGATACGAATGAAGGATATGCACGCACTACCGTCAATTTTGGATTGGCAAACAGTATTGTTCGGCAAAGGTTTTAACGGCACCATCGTTGGGCGTGAGGCCATCGAGATCACTTACATCAACATTCTGTACAGGCAAGGACTGGCGTGGCTCATATTCTGGCTTTTGCCCATGGCCTATCTGATCTGGCGGATGCACGCAATCAGGGATCCGAATCACCAGTTTCTTGCGTTGCCATATTTTATGGCTGCCACATTTGTGTATTTAGTCAGCTTCACCAACCCTTTTCTGTCCAGCTCAATCGGAATTTCAGTTGTAATGATCGCAATGGTGGCGGTAAGGGTCATTGCGCAATCGAACCCCCAAGTGTCGTTGGATATAGGTACCGGCACTCTCGATTTTGCTGATGTGCCGCAATCGTTTTTTTGACATGGATCAGGAAGTCCAATCCTGTTTCTTCATTATTATGGGGCATCCTTAAAACATGGATGTAACTCTCGCTGGTTTATATCAGCCAAATTATTTGTCTGCCGCCGAAACGCCTCTCCCGGACACTCGGCTGATTACCTTATCTGTAGTCAGCCACATGCAAGAGGCCCTGGTAGGGGCGCTACTCGAAGATCTTGGCCGAATATCCCACCGGAGCTTGCAAGTGTTGGTCACACTAAATCTTCCTGAACGTTTGGGATGGCAGCCTGAAGATTTTTCTTTTCCTGTCACGGTATTGCATAACGACAAACCCCGTGGCTTCGGGACCAACCATAATGCGGCGTTTGGGCAATGCGACACGCCTCATTTTTGCATTATTAACCCGGACATCCGCCTGGAAACGAATCCCTTTCCGGCTTTACTGGCTTGCCTGAATGACAGAAATGTCGCTGCCGTCGCTCCTATCGTATTCAACCCGCAGGGCAAAATAGAGGACAGCGTGCGGCATTTTCCCAGCCCCTTCGGGCTGATTACAAAAGCCCTTGATCTTGACGGCAGCTGTTACCCTATCGAACCGGGCACAGCACCTTTTGCCGCCGACTGGGTGGGCGGCATGTTCATGCTGTTCCGTGCAACCGATTTCGCTGCTGTGGGCGGGTTTGACGAAGGCTTCTTCCTCTACTACGAAGACGTGGACATCTGCGCGCGCCTTTGGAAAAGGGGGCGTCGGGTCATGGCCTGTCCTCAGGCAAGCGTGGTGCATGATGCGCGCCGCGCCAGTCGCCGCGATCTGCGCTATATGCGCTGGCATCTGTCGAGCATGGGCCGCTATTTCCGTAAGCATTTATTCAGGTTGCCTGCTGTTAGATGAATAAATTGCCTCATCACCTGGCGCCCAATCCGATATCCGGAAGATGCCTGCGCAGCTGCTCACCGCCGATTCGGCGCTAGTGCCTTATTCGGAACTGGTACGGCTCATTTGAGCGGCTCACAACCCGCGTAACATTCGCCGGGTGAGCCTTTGACTGCCAAATCTTGACCAACTAGACTAGATCGATCAATAGTGCATGGAGAACGTGATGCGTCAATACAATCTGTATGAGGCAAAAACCCAACTCTCGCAACTGGTTCAGGCCGCTCTGGATGGTGAGGAGGTTTTGATCGCACGCGCCGGTAAAGTGGCGGTGCGTCTTGTACCTGTCGTGTCCGCCCAACCAGCGACGGGTGGATGGGGGACATTGAAGATTGATGCTACGCAACTGGATGCGGCGTTTGCACCTGCGGTAGAGAGCGAAGTGGCGCGCTTGTTTGGGAAGGACTCGGCGTAATGCCGCCCCGCTTGTTACTCGATACGCATATTGCATTATGGTGGTTGCGGGAATGCGCTTACTGCCCATCATTCCGGAACATACCGTAGCTGCTGCCGAATTACCCGCACTCCATGCTGATCCGTTCGACCGTTTGCTGGTGGCGCAGGCCTGGCAACAACATTTGATTCTGCTAACCGCAGATGCCGCACTAACGGCTTATGGCCCGAATGTGCGCTGCGTGCAATGAACACAAATCCTGTACTTCCGCTTGTATTCATCCCGCCTCGCTCTCCTTCCCCATGTTTTAGAAAAAACAACAATTGCATGGCTGAATATTTAAAAATTCGCATTTTGTCATTTCAGTAAATCCACCACAATGATTGAGCAATTCGGCGATATCTCAATAAATATTGAACTGCATCTTGCCGCCTTGTATTCTTACAATATTCAAGACGACACTTAAGGAGTAAGCATGTATACCGCAACCCTCACTGAGAAATTTCAAATTGGCATCCCTAAAGCATTTCGCGATGACCTCGGACTTAGAGCCGGGCAGCAATTCGTCTTTGTTGCCAAGGGTGACGCCATCATCATGATTCCGCGACGCGAGATTAGCGAAGTGCGTGGCTTTCTGAAGGGCGCCAACCTTGAAAACGTGCGCGACCGTACGGAGCGAAGCTGATGCATGTAGTGGATACTTGTGGCTGGATAGAATGGTTGACCGACGGCCTGTTAGCAGAAAAATTCGCGCCGTTTCTGGTTGACAGCGCCAACCTGATTGTTCCGACACTGGTGCAGTTTGAGTTATATAGATGGTGTCTGCGCGAAAAAAACGAAGCTGTTGCGCTGGATATCATCGGTATCACCGAGGTTTGCCTGGTGCGGCCTCTTGACACTCGCATCGCGCTGTCGGCAGCCGATCTTTCCACACAGTACAAACTTGCCATGGCAGATGCTGTGGTCTATGCCAGCGCACTTGCCGCCGGGGGCCAGCTACTCACATCCGATGCCCATTTTGCAGGCTTGCCGAACGTGTGCTACTGGCAGAAAACAGCTTAACCTCACCGTGATTTCCCCATGAAGGTATTAATCACTGGCGCTTCCGGTTTCGTCGGCAGCGCGACCTGCGCCCGGTTGGTGGCGCATGGTATGGATGTCGCCGGCGCGGTGCGGCAATTGCCCGCCCGGCCGCTGGCGGGCGTGGACTACCGCATCGTGGGCGGCCTGGATGCCGACACTGACTGGCGCGGTACGCTCACTGGGGTGGACGCCATCGTCCACTGCGCCGCGCGCGTGCATGTGATGCGCGAGACGGCAGACGATCCGCTGGCGGCGTTCAGATCCGCCAATGTTGCCGGAACCGGGCGGCTTGCCCGCCAGGCCGTGGCAGCGGGAGTGAAGCGGCTGGTTTTCATCAGCAGCATCAAGGTGAACGGCGAGGAGACGGCCTCCCCTCCCCCGCGAGGAGAGACGGGGAACTTTCGGGAGGACGATGCGCCTGCGCCGCAAGACCCCTACGGCCAGACCAAATGGGAAGCAGAAGTAATGCTTGCCCGGGTTGCCCGGGAAACCGGCCTGGAAGTGGTGACGGTGCGGCCGCCGCTGGTTTACGGGCCGGGCGTGAAAGGCAATCTGGCGCGCCTGCTGGGCTGGATCGAACGCGGCGTGCCGCTGCCGCTGGCGGGTATCCGCAACGCGCGCAGCCTGATCGGCATAGACAATCTCGCCAGCGCGCTGCACGCCTGCCTCACCTGCCCCGCTGCAGCGGGACGGACTTATCTGGTACGCGATGGCGAGGATGTTTCGACGCCCGAACTGGTGCGCCGCCTGGGTCGCCACCTGGGCAAGCCGGCGCGGCTGTTTGCGCTGCCCGCGCCATTATTGGAAGGCCTGGCGGGGCTGGCAGGGCGGCGCGCCGACGTGCAGCGCCTGACCGGCTCGCTGATCGTGGACGACCGCCGGATTCGGCGCGAACTGGGCTGGGTGCCGCCGCGCACGCTGGATGAGGGCTTGGCACAGATGGCGCGCGCGTGGCTGGACAGCGCCGGATAGCCCGGCTTACGCCACAGACACGCCTGGGTTAAAATCCGGGTACCCACATTGGAGGATAGTCCGCCATGTCACATGCCCAGTCCCACACGTTTTTAAGCGAAGACGATTACCTGCGCCTGGAACAGCAAGCCGCTACCCGCCATGAGCTGGTCGATGGCGAAATGTATGCCATAGCCGGTGCCAGCGAGCGGCACAACCGCATCGCGCTCAACATCGCTTACCATCTGCGCACGGTAACGCGCGGCAAGCCCTGCCGTGCTTTCATGGCCGACATGAAACTGCGCGTGGCCGCCGGGGCGACGTATTACTACCCGGACGTGATGCTGGTATGCGACCCGGCAGACGACCACCCGATTTATAAACGCGCGCCGTGCTTCATTGCTGAAGTACTCTCGCCCGCTACCGCCAGCGTGGATCTGCGCGAAAAATGGCAGGCTTACCGCACCCTGCCCAGCCTGCGTTATTACCTGCTGGTGGATGCCGAGCGCCTGTGGGCAAAAGTGTTTTTCCGGCGCGAGGGCGAGGGCTGGTTCGAGCAGGAGCTTTCCCCCGAGGACAGTCTGGAAGTGGGCTGCGGCGACCTGCATCCGATGCTGACGCTGGACGATCTCTACGAAGACACGGGCATGCTGATTGTTTAATCCGGGCGGCGTGTGGCTGGCATTGCTGGCGCTGCCGGTCAGCGCGCTCACTGTCTGGCTGGTGTCGCGCGGCCGGACGGCACGCATCGCGCTTGACCACCCCAACCAGCGCTCCCTGCACACCACCCCCATCCCGCGCACCGGCGGACTCGGCGTGGTCGCCGGAGTCGCGGCGGGCTGGGCGGCGGCGGACGGCACTTTACCCGTGGCATTGTGGGGTGGCGCCGCGCTGCTCGCGGTCCTGTCCTTTGCCGATGACCGCTACGGCCTGCCGACCAGCGTGCGCTTTCTCGCCCACATCGTGGCTGCGGTATGGCTGGTGGCGGCACTGGGGACGGGCTGGAATCCTTGGCTGTGGCCACTGGCCGTAGCCGCCATTGTCTGGATGACCAACCTGTACAACTTCATGGATGGCTCGGACGGGCTGGCAGGGGGGATGGCGCTGTTCGGCTTCGGGTTTTTCGCCATCGCCGCGGCGACGCACGGACAGTCCGAGCTGGCGCTGGCGACGCTCACTGTGGCGGCGGCAGCGCTCGGCTTCCTGGCTTTCAACCTGCCTCCGGCGCGGGTGTTCATGGGAGATACAGGGTCGATTTCCCTGGGGTTTTTGGCAGCAGGATTGGGCATGCTGGGCGCGGTGCACGATGCCTGGCCGGCCTGGTTTCCGGTGCTGGTGTTCTTGCCGTTCATCGCTGATGCCACAGCCACCTTGCTGCGCCGTGGCTGGCGCGGCGAAAAGGTCTGGCACGCGCACAAGGAGCATTATTACCAGCGCCTGATCCGCATGGGCTGGAGCCACCGCCAGACCGCGCTTGCCGAATACGCCGTGATGGGCGGCAGCGGCGGCATGGCGTTGGTCACCTTATCTGCACCGACGTCCATAGCGATTTTGATCGCAGTGCTTTGGGGCGCTGTGCTCATTACACTGATGTGGCTGGTGGACAGCCGCTGGCGTGATTTTCAGGTAAATCAGGCCATTACCCAAGCTTAAACAGGAGTACCACCCTGATCGCCTGATTGATTGTTCCAAATGGGGACCATCAAATACGCTATCTTGTTTATATTCTTACTGCATGGGGAAAGGGCGTATCCCATGGATACCACCAAACTATCCAGCAAAGGACAGGTCATTTTGCCAATCAAGATCCGTGCTGCGCACAAATGGCAGGCTGGCGTCGCGCTCTCGGTCGAGGATACCTCTGGGGGGATATTGTTGCGCCCACTGAAACCGTTCAAACCGACGCGACTGCAGGATGTTGTGGGCTGCGCTGGTTACAGGGGGCCCGCAAAAACACTGACTAACATGGATGCCGCCATCGCAACCGGCGTTGAAGCCGGTCATGATCGCGATTGATACCATGTTCTCGCCCCTCTGCTTGCCGGCGATGACGCAACGCAAACCAGACGTGTAGTTGCGCTGTTTGAACAAGGCAATATGTATCCTGGCAACACCTCGACCCCGACTTCAAATTGAACTTCAATGATTCCATCCATCGGTTTTAATCCCCGTACCGCCCTCGCCTTCCTGCACGACCTCAGCGCCGCAGCGGCTGCGTGGCTGATCGCCTACTGGCTGCGCTTCAACCTCGCCATTCCGCCGGAATTCTGGTCCAGCGCGCTGGATACCCTGGCCTGGGTGGTGCCGCTGCAGGCGCTGGCATTCTGGCGCTTTGGCCTGTATCGCGGGATCTGGCGCTTTGCCAGCCTGCCGGATCTGCGCCGCATTCTGATGGCGGTGGGCGTGGCGGCATTGCTGGTGCCGCTCGGGCTGTTGATGTTTCGCACCCACGCCGTGGTGCCGCGCTCGGTGCTGCTGCTCGACCCGCTGCTGCTGGTGTTGTTCATGGGCGGCAGCCGCCTGCTCTACCGCGCCTGGAAAGAGCATCGCTTTTCCAGCCTGTTGCAGACCGAGCGCGAACCCCTGCTGATAATGGGAGCGGGCAGCGCAGCGGCGTCGCTGGTACGCGAACTCGCGCAGAGCAAGGAATGGCGTGTGGTGGGCCTGCTCGACAACGCCGCCAGCAAGCAGGGGCGCGATATCCACGGCGTGCCGGTGCTGGGTACGCTGGACAGCCTGCGCGCTCACGCCAGCCGGATGGACGTAAAACACGCGGTTATCGCCATGCCCTCCGCCCCGCATTCGGTGCGCCGCCACGCCGCCCAGCTATGCAATGAAGCCGGTGTGGCGGCGCTCACCGTGCCCGCCTTTGAAGACCTGGTGAGCGGCAAGGTAACCGTCTCCAGCCTGCGCAAGATCGAGCTGGATGACCTGCTCGGGCGCGACCCGGTGCAGCTCGACGACGCCGGGCTGCATGGCCTGCTGACGGACCAGGTGGTCATGGTGAGCGGCGCGGGCGGCTCGATCGGCTCGGAGCTGGCGCGGCAGATTGCGCGTTATCGGCCCCGCCTGCTGATCCTGTTCGAGCTGAGTGAATTCGCCCTGTATCAGATCGAGCAGGAATTCAGCGGCCGTTTTGCCGACGTGCCCATCCTGTGCGCCATCGGCGACGTTAAAAACCGCGCCGTGCTCGACGACCTGATGCGGCGCCACTGCCCCGCCGTGGTGTTCCACGCCGCCGCCTACAAGCACGTGCCGCTGATGGAACAGCAAAACGCCTGGCAGGCGCTACAGAACAATGTGCTCGGCACCTATACCCTGGCCAGCGCGGCGCAGGCGCAAGGTGTCGCCAAATTCGTGCTGATTTCCACCGACAAGGCAGTCAACCCGACCAACGTGATGGGGACCAGCAAACGCACCGCGGAGATGGTATGCCAGAGCCTGCAGCAAGCCGCAGGCACGCGTTTTGTCGCGGTGCGTTTCGGCAATGTGCTGGGCAGCTCGGGCAGCGTGATCCCGAAGTTCCAGGAGCAGATTGCCAAAGGCGGGCCGATTACCGTCACCCATCCCGACATCACGCGCTACTTCATGTCCATCCCGGAAGCCTGCCAACTGGTACTGCAGGCCGGACTGATGGGCACAGGCGGCGAGATTTTCGTGCTCGACATGGGCGAGCCAGTAAAAATCGTTGACCTCGCTCGCGACATGATCCGCCTGTCCGGCTATACCGGGCAGGATATCAAGATCGTCTATTCCGGCCTGCGCCCCGGCGAGAAACTGTTCGAGGAACTGCTCGCCGACGACGAGCACACCCTGCCCACCCCGCACCCCAAACTGCGCATCGCCCAGGCGCGCGATGTGGATGCCGGGTGGTTGACGGCGGCACTCGACTGGCTGATGCAGGATGGCGTGGTGGCGGAGGCGGAAGTGAAACAGAAACTGCGCGAGTGGGTGCCGGAGTACACACCCAAATCAGCAGATGGTGAAAAAGATAGACGGGCCTGATTAAAAAACCGGGTCACCGCTGAACACGGCTGGAAAGCCGCCGGCTTACTCCTTCCCTGACAGACGAAAGCCCGAGGGAAGCTCATTCGTAATTTAGGAGCCGCTAAAAATTCAGGACCTCCAAGTGAAACAGCCAAGAAAAAACTTGGGCGCGCAGCATAGGCTGGATGCATGAGAGGCGTCCCCGAAACCAGAAAATAAAGCACGCGGCCATCCCGGCAACGACGATGCGATACAATGAATACACGTATTCAATCAGGACATCATATCATGGCAACTTCAATCCGGCTCGATCCGGAAATCGAGCAGCGGCTAGACCACCTGGCCGCACAGACAGGCCGTACCAAGGCATATTACCTGCGCGAGCTAATCGCGAATGGCCTGAAAGACCTGGAAGACCACTACCTGGCTGCCGCGACGATGGAGCGCATCCGCAAGGGCGAAGAACGCGTTTTCACGCTGGAGGAAGTGGAGCGCAATCTTGGTTTGGCGGATTGAGCTGACGGCCACGGCGGCCAAGCGGCTCGCGAAACTCGACAAGGGCGAAGCCAAACGCATCACAAGCTTTCTTCGACAACGCCTCGCTGTGCTCGATGACCCACGCACCACAGGTAAGGCGCTCACAGGCCCGCATCTCGGCGCATACTGGCGCTACCGCGTCGGCGACTATCGAATCATCCTAGAAACCGCAGTTGGACGCGCCCGATGGTGCGTTTGGGCGTGTGGCTGCGCGAAGCAACGAGGCGCGACAAAGGCAGGCGCGCGACCGGACGTGCCAGCGGGTGCGTAGCGATGTCACCCAGAAGGTGAATGCGAACGAAGGCGGAACACTCAGTATTCATGCGGCTCTCATGAGGGAAATGAGCGGTCTACTACGGTTTTTAGGATCATCTGCGACACACAGGACAGCGCGCTTTGCGTCCTCGTAATCGAGATCGGCAACCGGCGCGAGGCCTATCGTTGAGCGCCAGGAGAAGGCGGCGCGACCGGCTCGCATAACGCGGGATACCAGTTAAACTCGCCTTCCAAAACAGGTTTATCCACGTTATCCACGCAGTTTCAAAAACCTGTGGAGTTGATTGGCTAATAGGGGTTTATCAGCCGATAGAGGTTGCGATTCTCCTGGAAAGTGTTGCAACGCGTAAGCTGGGCCCGCAAGTCTTCTCTGGTCTGGGCATAGTTCAGGCTAGAGGCCCAAGTTTGCAGCCTGACCAGCATGCTGATGTAGGCGTCTGGTGTGCCTTGATGGCTTAGGGCCTTGAGTGGCAGCAAATAGTCTTCCCGGAATATCGTTGGTACCAAGATGCGTGACAACCCAGCTTCTGTCAGCGCGCAGTTGAGCGCCAACCGGGCTGTACGGCCGTTTCCGTCCATAAACGGATGAACCTCGGCCACAATGAACATGGCCATGAATGCACGGGCGGCTGGACTGGACAGCCCGGTGATGCGGTCGAACCCTTCCAGCAAAGTACCTCGCACCAGGTCGGGATGGACGAATACCGTGCTGCCGGCCTGATTGGTCTTGTCTTTCCATTCTCCGGGTTTCTTGTCCAGGCGCCTGGACATGACCAGGCCGTTGACGGATTTTAGCCAGGCCAGGAAATCTTCGCCAGATTTGGGGAACGCATCGCGCCAAGGTGAAGACGTCGCCGCCTGATAGGTGCCCAGGATGTCGTGCGTGTCTTCAAGGCGGTTTACCAGGACGGCGCCTCGGTAAACGATGTCCTCCGCTTCTTCCACCGTGAAGGCAGTGCCTTCGATATAGTTCGAGAAATAGGCCTCGAAAAACGCCTGGTTGTCCTTCGCTGCAGGGCTGTTAGCCACTTCTTTGATGTCAGGCAAGGCTGCTTGCTGCAAAGCGGCGAACAAGGTGTCAAACAGCTTGAGACATTCGCCATCGTAGGGCTTGCCTGCCGCCCTGGCCAATGCTTGCCTTGAGGTGAGGCTCCTGGCGTTACGGGTCGCCAGTAAGGCCCCTACAATCCTGTCCAGACGTTTGAACTCTCTTTCCCGGCCGTGGGCTTGCGCGAACTCCCGTGCCTTGTCGCGCAAGGCGTTAAGATTGCTCTCCCCGCGTAGTTGCAGCGCCTTGTCCAGATAAAGTTCGATTTGTTCGGCCGGGACGGTTCTGGACGCACTGCCCTTGACCGCCTCCAGGCATTCCAGCAACCAGCGGGTTTCGCTGGCAACGAACAACTTCCCGTATGGGGCATCGCCCGGCAAGGGGCCGCCAGGTCGAACCTCCACAGTCAGGCCCGGGTAGGACCGCGAAGGGGCGCGTTTGCCGTAGCTGACCACAACGACGTTGTCCTTGTCGGGTCCACCGTGTATGGCTGATCTGTAGCTGAGCACGGCTCCTGGCAGTTCGTGCTCCAGCAAGGTCTTCCAGTTTCGGCGCACCACAGATTCCAGCGGTATCGTCAGCTGAGTTGTGAATACGCCAGGGCTGATTCTGGCGGCGGTGCCTGCCGCCACTTTCCGCTGCATGAGTGAGGACAATGCCCGCTGAGCAGCGGGAGCGAATATCAGCTCGCTTTCGGGTGGGTTGCGTAGATTCATGCGAATAGTTGTTTTCGCTCATGCCAAAATGCGTAATTAAACGTTAATGTTATAGCATTGGCGTAGTTAAGCGTATGTTTTATTTTTAAGGTTTGCGTAGCCTCGCGCTAAACAGGTCGAGCTAGTTACGGTCATTTGCGTAATATGTCGTCTATTATATACATATTTGCGTAGTATTGCGTTTAATATTTGGTGTGGTGCATATTCTGAAGCAATGCAATTATAAAGCGGCGATGCCAAATAGGTACCGTTGAGCGCCAATAGCCGGGCGGTATGGCTTACATGGCGAGCCATTCGGCTGACAGCGTCGTTGAAGTTGGAAGCTCCGTCATTCATGGCGGGGTAGTTCACGTAATCAGAAACATGACATGCCCAGGAGCCTGGCTGCCTTGTTCAATCGAATATCGAAGCAAGCAAAAAATATGGGTAATTGCGAAATGCGCCCCGTTTCATAAGCAGCAGCAAGTTGTATGCTGTCGTAACCACGTAGCGCAAAAGTATCTGCATATTCACCCGCACGCTCCACCAGCGCCTGGTCGATTTCCAGCACCACAAAGTGCGGCCAATCTGCTGCCAAAGCTGCCTTTGCCTGTTCGACGACCAACGCATCCTGTGGCACTTCTCGCGCACGCCTCGACAATGCCGCATGCGCCTCTGCCCATGCGATGCGGCAGACCGCGACCGCCTCGGCCGAACTCAACTGCGTCTTGAGCACATCACTGCCTTCCTCGACAATGTAGAGCTTTATGAGTGCCGGGGTGTCGCAAAACAGAATCATCCACGATCTTCCAGCACCATCGCAGAAACGGGTACACCCTGCGCCTGTAAGCGGAGTTCAGCGCCTGCGGGCTTACCGCCTTGCCAACTGGCCGTGCCCGCAGCCAACAGGCACGACAATCCGGTACTTTCAGCAGCAGGTACGCCAATCAGGCGCGCCACCACCTTGCGATGCGAGGTGAGCTCAATCTGTCGTCCCGATTGCACTTCCCGGACATAACGAGACAAATGCGACTTGAATTCCTGCATGGACACCCGCATACCGGACCTCTTTTTATACATAAATCATACGAATGATGCCCTTTTTTCACTTGTGCGAGCAATAGATTGATATCTGTCAACGTCGCCACGACACCCATGATTGAATCGCCCTGTCTTTTCCAGACACTTCCTGAACCTTGAACCACGGTTCACCCGGAAATGCCATGAGCGAGCAGCAGCGTTACACAGAAGATATCAAGATTGAAGCCATCAAACAGGTGACTGAGCGGCAACATCCAGATGCCGAACACACGCTTACCCAATCTCCGCCAAATCTGCCCAGACTGGCCGCGCCATGAACAACCTGGCATGTGTCGAAACTTTAAACCGCACCGTAATGCCAGGGATTCAGGAGCTCTACCCCCGTTGTTTGAAAGCCCGCGCTGTTGCGAGAATTGGCACATCTCGTCGAAACCGTGCACAGCTTTGAAGACTGCCGACCGAAACCTTCCGCAGCCTCTATTCCTGGCTTATGCGCAATGACAACAACCCCAGCCCCAATCTCCCGTTGTCAGGTGGGGGCGGGGCCTGTTGCGTTTGGCGAGCATCGATTTGCCACGAAACCATATCGGGAACTGCTCTTCAAAACAGAAGACAAGTTTCGCGAGGTGAACGCTGCGGGGGTCGCCATCCTTCATCCTGGAACCATTCGGGCCGCAGCGCGCACGATACTGCGTTTCTGGTCAAGTGCAACAGAGGGTTTCATGCGAGACTTCCACAGCAAAATCCGGTTTCACGATAAATGAATATCGACTGATCAGCAGCAACAAGTCCGGTTTCACTCCAAGTGAACATCCGCCCGCCGATGCGGAAAAAACACACTCAAATCCGGATACCCCATAATTGGGTAACGTAATGCCGCCCAATTGCAGGTCGGCCTTCAACTCCTCTCAAATTTCCCCGTCTTACCCAGCCATCCATGCCACACACCCGACGTCATCATGCGCCAGTGAGCCATGCGTGGCTTTGCAAACAGTGAATAAAAAACGTACTTGAGGCACAAGCGCCAGCCATCCACCAGCTTCCAGTTCAATGGCACCCACGGCTTTTTGTATAAAAGCACCGCATTTCGAAAATGGTAGTAGTGCCGGAGCGGGCTATGCAAGGGGATATTTTTACCAAAGAATTCGATAGGGTGATCCCCAAGGCTGTGCTGCATGTGGGCAGAGCAAACCCCATAGCTTTGAAAGCCATGATGGCGTGCACGCAAACCCCATTCGATATCAACATAATCGATGAACAGATCATCCCGCATGCCGCCAACCTTATCCAGCACCGGCATCGGTATCAGACAACCTGAGGAAATCAGGTAATCCACTGGAACGACGGATTTCCCAGTCGAGCAAGCACATCGCTCCAAGCGCAAGCCACGAATCCGGATGAATGGCGGAGGGTTATCTTGCCGCTCATCCAGATATCGCGGCCCTGCCGTAGCCGGTGAAGCCTGTTCAGAAATAGCAGAAACCAGTTTCTCAACCATATCAGGCGCGGGAATGCTGTCCTGATCCATTAACAGAACAAATCGTGCCCCACGATTACGCGCCCATTGAATACCAGCATTTTGCGCAGCAGCAATGCCTCGATTCTCACCTAACAAAACAAATTTAACCGCATGTGTTTGGTACTTATTGTTCCAAGCTTCCAAATCTGCATGAGAACCATTGTCCACCACTACTACCGACTCAACCTGCGGGATCAGCGCATCTAAAAGTTTTTCCAAGTCTACAAGTACAGGCTGATAGGTCACCACCACGGCAACAACGCCCGCTTCATGCGACTGTGTCATTGGCCTCTACCGGATTGCGTTTCTGCCTGAGAAGCAGTTGCACAACGAAACCGCTCACCGAATCCTGAAATTGGAATAGTAATTTGCATAAGTTTCATTCCATACCCAATGCTTGGAGAATACTTTCACGTTGGTTGAACCAAGCATACTTTAAGCGCACATCAGCATAAGCAGTCGCGGCCATATCAGGATACGTATCGATGTTCTCTATCGCCCGCTGAATAACAGATGCCCACTGATGTGCCTGAGCGATATAACCATTCTCTCCGTCCCGGATCGTAGCGGCATAGGTACTGGAAGGCGAAGCGATACTTAGCGTACCGGCAATCGCCGCTTCAAAGTATTTTAGATCGGATTTACAGTTGGTGAAATCATTCACCTGCAAGGGCATTAGATTGAACTCGACGCTACCGACGAGACGTTGCAAATTGACATAATCGTGGAACGGCTGGCGCTTGATCCTGCGACCAAATCGGCTCAGTTCTGGCCCTGCTTCAATGTATCCCACGACCATAAGCTCGATTCTCGGATCATTCTCCAGCACACCTTCCAGTGCGGATGTGATGATTGCATAATCCAAATTATGTGATGGGGAGCCGCTAAAGTAGCCGAGGCAAATTTTATTGTCTCTTGAAAACCCCGATACTTCTTTGCTACGAAACAGCATCTCGGAAAGATTCAGTTGTTCCTTGTTTATAAAGTTGGGCACCACGTTCACCGGCAACCCTGAAAACTCCGTGATTCTGGCAGCCAAGTAGTCGTTAGTCGTGATGGCGCCATCGCACAAGCGCAGTGTCTCGCCCATTCGACTGATATAGGCAAACCAATAATCCCATATCTCGGGTTGGTCGGTATCCTGGCCCAGCGTACTTATGATCAGATGGGCATAGCTCGTGTTGAAAACAAAGTCATCTATATCAAATAGCACGCGCTTTCGTTGAGTTCTAAATCTCGTTATCAGCTGGTTAATGCGATGGCTATAGCCTGATCTGCATATCACAAGTAGATCAGCGTATTCAGCAATTTCATCCATCCGGTACAAGTCGTTCAAAAAGAAATAACTGGCCGAAACATCGCGATTCTTGTCATCGTTTAAAACTTGCACCATGTTGTAGGCGCGGTAACGAAAGGTGCTGTTATTAGCAGTTTCGTAAAAATAGGCTACCCGGCGCTTGCCGCGTGCAAGCGTCTTAATACGCTCATGTAGCGGGGCGATCCACGGATCCGAATACGGCACCTCCGGAATGTTGGAAGCAAACATCAGGCCTCTCCGGATAATTGTTGAATGATTCCATCTAACGCCTGTTGCCAGTCAGTGAGAAGCCCGTTGTTGCGATAATTTTGCTCGCGTACGCGGGAATCCATTGCAATGGCCACCGCCTGCCGGAGCGCATCGACGAGCGCATTGTGGTCCAGATCCGCACAAATTAAATTCGCAGAATAGTCGCTCAAATCACGTTTGTTGGCGAATCGATTAGTGACCACTACAGCACCACTTGCCACCAGATCGAGCGGTGGATAACTCGGATGGGGTGTATACATTAGACTCAACCCAAGATCGACCGTACCCACCAGTTCCGCATATTCTGACCATGAGAAATTTTCGCATTTGATCGGTGTGTAGCCGTCGTTGAACGTCACTGTTGGAATATCTTTCCCGATCAGAAAAATCTCCCAATGTTCAAGATCCAGAACCTGCTGCACGATCGCTTGCTCAATGACCTCAATGCCCAGATAGAAAAGATTACGCAGATTGTTCGGTCTAGCATAGAAGAAAAACTTGCGCTTGCCGCCTTGATCCTTTGCTCCAGGATGAAAAACTTGGACCGGAAAAGCTGGTTCGAACCACATTCCTTGAGCGGCAATATTATCAAAGCCGTCATGGACCAAGTAGTCGAACAACAATTTAGTATTGATTAGAAAACGGATATTACGATTGCGTAAAATTGTTTCGCACCTAAGCCGATCATCACCAAATGGATAAAACATCCGCTCATCTTCTTGCAGCAAATAAATGATTTTGTCGTTAGGCACACTCGGTAATGTGGCTGCGGTGGTCCACCATGAAGTGGTTATGAACAAATCGTCCTTGACAATATCAAGTTCGTACTTTTGATCGTAAAACGCTGCAAACTTGAACTGGACTTCGTGTTCTAGCTTTATGCCATATAGCAACAGGACATGGTCAACATTTTCAGGTTTAGCGCGTTCCGTACGGGTAATAATCCGCAACTGTGCATTCAATTTATTTGCAAGAAGCGCCGCAAAAATCAGGGCGGTACCTACGCCACCAAACAAGCTGCCACTACTGATACTGTCGGTCACGATGTTTACGCGACGTGTCTGTGACTCCGGCAAAAAATAGGTGCGCAAAGGTGTGACCGCCTGGAAGCGGGCATGAGAAATTTGCGCAACGTCTATAGCCCTGTTGTGGTCAGGCTTTGAATCCAGAAATTGCTCAGTAGGATGCTGGAATTGATCGGTAGGACGCCGGAATTTATATGCCAGCTTACGAAAAATGAGCTGTCGTAGTGTAGCGGTCCCATGAGTGCGCCAATAGCAATAAACCTTGTAGATGTGATCAATCAATTAGTATTCCAATCCTAAGTCATGCACTTTCTGAATAGCCAAATCACAATATCGAATCTATCTGCTGTCTAAATGTTAAATATGCGCAGAATTTTCTTAACTTGACGATCAACAAATCGCAAGGGTTGGGTAATTCGCCAACTAATTGACGTGTACACAACAGCGAGCTGCCTATCGCGTTCGGCCACGGCTTGGTTGAGGAGGGCGAGCTGCCTATCGCGTTCGGCCGCGGCTTGGTTGAGGAGGGCGAGCTGCCCATCGCGTTCGGCCACGGCTTGGTTGAGGAGGGCGAGCTGCCCATCGCGTTCGGCCATGGCTTGGTTGAGGAGGGCGAACTGCTGCCTGAGTTCGTTTAAATCATAACGCTCCAATTGCCGCGATCCCAACGCAGCAAAATAATGTATCAATCTTTGCTTTTCTGGTGAGTTGGGTTGAAGCCATTCCAGTTTCTTGTTATCTTGAGCATTATTCAACTGCAACACTCCGAGCCCGTGTGAATGCACAAATTCTAAATTATTCGGGTAACGCGCTTGCAGTTCTTCCCATAATTTCCACACCCCAAAATTTTTCTCGCGAACATTGGTGTCGTGAAATATGACAACAGCACCGGGGGCAAGTTTGGGCAACCAAGTCTCAAAATCATGGTGAACCGCATCATAGGTGTGCAGACCGTCAATGTGCAATAATTCTATCGATTCATCCGCAAAATAGCTTACGGCATCATCAAAGGTCATCCGTAACAATTGGGAGAACTCCGCATAGTGTTCTTCGTTATACGCGTTTACGCCAGAAAAAATCTCATCGTTGTATTGGCCAGCGTGTTCATCTCCCTGCCATGTATCAACGGCATAACATTTAGTTACAATACCCTTTTCTACAACTGATTGGCAGAATGAGAAGTATGAATGGCCGTAATGGGTGCCCAGTTCGACAAATATCTTGGGGGAGACCTCATGATTTACCCACGCCGCAAAAGGCAAATGCCCCAGCCAAGCGCTCGGAGACTGAAGTAAATCAGGAGAGAACGCTGCGATATCTAACAAATTATTTTTCTTCATCTAACACTCACACTAACGTTGCTCATCGGCACCCCAACCAATCCTGTGCTTACACTGCTGCTATGTGATTTCAGCGAGAGTGCATCATGCACCCAATGATGCTGAATATGATCTTGCTGGGTTCCTTCCGCTAACGCGACAGTGATCGAATAGTCACCCATTGGGAGGATGGGCATTCTAAATTCAAACTCAGCTTCAAACTTTTCACCTGAAGAAATAATAAGCGGTGATTGTTTAGAAAAGTTGAATGTATTGTCACCAAAAATTGGCTGCCCCAATCGATCATTGACAAGGAAACCTATAATCGGGCTAAACATGTTGGTATTTGCAAGGCAGGTAATTATAAGCCTCACCTTTTCACCACCCACTACCCATGCCAAAGGCTGGCCAGTTTCATCAAGCAATTGCACTAAAGTAATGTTACCGCCGCCTTTTCCAAAACTCGCTGCGTCGGGTACAAAGCTAAAAAGCTCTATATCATTCCTGTGGTTTGTTGTGTTTATGAAGTCCAAGCGCATGTCACGCAGTTGCCCAGTAGGTAAACTATTATCACTATGACTCACATTGGGTACCGCTACACTTTCACCTTGTTGAGACTCATACAATTCAGCAAGGTACTTTTGTGCCACATCTTTAGGCTCACCTTGGTATTTTGAAATGCCTTTATTTAACCAGATGGCTCGCTGACAAAAATTAATTACTGCACCTGTGTCATGGCTAACAAATAACACCGTCCCTTTTTCCATGAATTTTCGCAAAAAGCGCATGCACTTTTGGGTGAAAAAGGCATCGCCTACAGACAATGCCTCATCAATCACCAAGATATCCGCATCCACATGAGCGATGACGGCAAACGCCAAGCGTACCGTCATCCCGCTGGAATAGGTTTTAACCGGCTGCTCTATGAAATCCCCTATGTCTGCAAAAGCGGCAATGTCGTCAAAGCGTGCGTCGATTTCTTCCTTGCTCAAGCCGAGCACGGCGGCGTTCATGTAGACGTTTTCACGCCCGGTGAATTCGGGGTTGAAACCGGAGCCCAGCTCCAGCAGTGCGGCAATGCGGCCTCGGGTTTCCACGCTGCCACTGGTGGGCGTGAGCGTGCCACAGATGATTTGCAGCAGGGTAGACTTGCCAGAACCATTTCGGCCAATGATGCCGACAGTCTCGCCTTTCTTGATCTCGAACGAAATGTCTTTGAGTGCCCAGAACTCGCGAAAGTATTGCTTGGACGTTTGCCCGACCAAGCTTTGCAGACGAGGGGCGAAAAACTGCTTGAGCCGGTCGCGCGGGGTGTCGTAGATCTGGTAGCACTTGCTAAGGTTCTGGACGCGGATGGCGATATCGTTAGAGGACATCGGCAAACCCCTTCCTGGTTTTCTGGAACCAGGCGTAGCCGGCCCATGCAATGACGGTGGCAACAAGGGTGTAAATACCCAAACCCATCCAGTTGGGCAGATGACCCCAGATCAGCACTTCACGCGCTTGCTCGATGATGAAGGTAAGCGGGTTGGCCATGATGAACGGGCGGAATCTTTCCGGCACTGCAGTGATCGGATAAAAGATAGGGGTGAGAAACATCAGCACAGTGGTAATGATGGCGATGGTTTGCCCCACGTCGCGCAGGAATACGCCCAGGGAGGCCAGCATCCAGCCAAAGCCGAGGGTGAGGATGACCAGCGGTAGCACCACCAGCGGGGCAAAAATCACCGTCCAGTGCAGGTAGCCATTGAATAGCGCAAAGGCGGCCAGCAGCACGCCAAGGCTGATGAGGCTATGGAACAATGCCGCGCCCATGGCAATGACTGGCAGTATCTCAATCGGGAACACGACCTTCTTGACATAATTGACGTTGGAAATAATCAGGCCGGGGGCGCGGTTGAGCACCTCGGTAAACAGGCTCATCACGATCATGCCAACGAACAGTATTACAGCGAACTGGGTTTTGCTTTCATCGCCGCCGACCCCTCCCCAGCGCGACTTGAAGATTTCGGAGAAGACAAAGGTGTACACCACCAGCATGAACACCGGGTTGAAGAACGACCAGGCCAGACCCAGGACAGAGCCTTTGTAGCGGCCGGCGACTTCGCGACGCGTCATCTGGACAATGAGCTGCCGGTTGCGCCACAGGCTGCGCGCCAATGCCATGAGCGAGGTCGGTTGGGATGCGTGTGGATTCATGCAGATACCTCGGCGTTGGCCCGATTCGTTCCCTGAGTAGCTTTGGCTGAACCGATGGGGATGCTTCGATCAGCCAGAGAATGACGACCCGGGGTCATGCCAGCGTATGCAGCGCGCAAACCCGGATGTCCAGTAACTGGTGATTTTGCTGATAAATTCGGCGGAATCGGCAAGGAAAACAAGGCCATGGACAGTAAAAAATCGCGATCGAGCCCGGATTGTAACCGATTCGACGGAAGGGAAATTGTTCGCTGAGCCGGTTTATGAAAAAACATGTGCTTGCAATGGTATATGGGTAAGTTTGGCGGCGGGTATGCCGGGCTGCTTTCAGCAAAATCGCGGCAGCGTCAGCGCCTCAGGCAAGCTGTCCGCATCCAGTCCCATGCGTTCAATCACATCCCGGCGCAAGCCAAGCAAGCTGAATCTGTTTGCGCTCTGCCCATGCCCGCGGCAATACTTCATCGAAACTCCCGCTAACCTACACGAATGATCTGATTCAGGCATTCACACACTTGTGCAAACAGGCCATCGGACAATGATCCGATCGGGTGTGGTTTGGCCCCGCGTAACCGCCAATCAGAGGACTTGGGTTGGACGAGAATGAGCGCAAACAGTGCGCAGACCGCGACCCCTTCGAGGGCTGGAGCGAATGAAGCGGCACATGCTCGACACTCGACACCAATACGGCGCGCCGCCTGATCAAGGAGCATCCGGCTGTCACCAAGCGCTGGTAGCCATGCCAATGGCTACCCTGGGTGTCCCTGTCATTACGGAAGGCGAGCTCGTTTACAGTTTAGCGCGGCGTACAATCCTTGCCCGCCTGATAAGTGCAGACCACGCGCTTGACTCTCCCCATTGATCAGGCTTTTTCCACCTTGAGTCCGGCGCATGCCGCAGCTTCGCATTGGCGCTTATCTGCCGATACAAATATCTCGGCTTGGAATGCCACGGCGCAACCAATATGGATCGCGCCCATCCCGCGAAGCGCATTGGATTCCAGGCTCAAAATTGATTGATGAATAACTTCGGTGGTCAAATCGCAAATCGCCAAGTCTTCAACGTCTGATAGTAGTGATTGCTTTAACTGTTGGTATTGGATCTGCGTAATTTTCCCTTCGCGTTGCAGGCGACAGAAAGCCGAAATAATCTCAGGTAGGGCGATGACAGCCAGCCCAATTTCTGTAGCGCGGTCACACCGCAACAACACTATTTCTGTACCGGCCTCCTGTATGTAGCGCTTGGCGAATGCGGACGAATCAAAGAAAACCCGCATCTATTCAATCTTCCCTATCTTCGAGAATCAGCTTGCTGATTGAAACGCCGTCCAGCACCAACGGTTGTACGGTTCTGCGCTTCCATGAAGGTAGGTCAGGTACGATGGGCACGATGTCTGCGATAGGTTTCCCATTACGTAAGACCCGAATGGGTTGGCCTGTTTCCACCAAATCGAAAAACTCTTTGGCGTGATTACGCAGTTCAGTAAAAGCAACTTGTCTCATAACAGCCTCTGTACATTCGAACATACATTTAAATGTACATTAAATTCAGGTTCTCGTCCAACTTTTACCCCTTCTGGCGTATACGCCACTTAAAGGACTTGAGTTGGCGACAAAGCATATAACTGCTTGGTTCGCATGAGGTTCACCTGCGCGTTCCATGAACCGGATAGTCGGCGTCTGGTACAGGAACACCTAAATTGGGTAACGTAATGCCGGGCAATGGCAGGTCGGCCTTCAACTCCCCTATTTTTCCCGCCTTACTCACCAATCCATGCCACCCACCCAACGCCATCATGCGTCAGTAAGGCCGTGGCCTTTGTCATTGATTCCAGGGGTTGAGAAGCGGAACGCCAGTCAGCTCAAAGCCGGCCACGTTCTGCGTTACCACCGTCATGCCATGTACCAGGCCCGTTGCGGCGATGAGGGCGTCACGATCAGCGCGGGGATCGGGCACATGCAGCCTCACACAACGCTGCGCGATAGCGGTATCGACAGCCAGCACGCGTCCGGCAAACGCCGGCAGGATGTGACCGCCCAACCAGGTCCGGAGAATGGCACCTTGCGCCGGGTCGCGGCGCTCGACCAGGAGCGCGCCGGTTTACAGTTCCAGGATGGTGATGGTCGACAGGAACAGGCTACCCGCTGGGTAGCCTTTTGGATTTATTCCAAATGACGATATTCAGGATCACGGCTTGCTGAGTACGCTTGTCGGCAAGAAAGTCTTCCTTGACCATGCCTTCGACGTAGCTGCATGTTTGCCGGGGCGGCTTCAAGCATGTGATCGAGGTAATCAACAAGGCGCCTCTCACTCATACCGGAGTGGCCTCCGCAAGCACTTGATCGCGGAACCTCGATGGCAAGTCGCCGGGGGTACGCAGATCGACAGGGACGCCGAGCAGTTCTTCCAATTCGACTTGCAAGCCGCCAAGGTCGAACAGGGTAGCGCCGGGCAATGCGTCTACTAGCAAATCCAGGTCACTGCCGTCGTGGTCGCTGCCGTGCAGCACGGAACCGAACACACGCGGGTTGGCGACGCGAAAGTGGCTTGCCAAAGCGCGCACAGCATTGCGTTTCTGGTCAAGTGCAACAGAAGGTTTCATGATAAACGAACATCGACCTGCGTCAGTATTTTCTCTGCTCGGCAAGTACATCCCACGAAGCGGTTTCCCATCCAGCCTGTCATCACCCCGGTCGTGGCAAAATCAACGCTTCAGGCAGGCTTTCCGCTTTATTCCCCATGCGCGCGCGGTAATGCCGGACACCGTAAATCATCTGGCAAGAGCCATAAAACATTTCATTGAAACCCACGCTAACCCACACGGATGATCTGATTCAGGCGCTCACATACCTGTGCAAACAGGCCGTCGGCCAATGACCCGATCGGATGTGGCTTGGCTCCGCGTAAACGCCAATCAAAGGACTTGGGCTGGTGGCAGAGCACATAACTGGTCTGCCCTGCCTTGCGTCCCCTGGCTTGTCCGGCCGCCACGGCAAAAGGATTATCGGCATTGTATGTTGCCGTGGTCAGGGGCAGGCCGAGGACCAGCGAAGTTTTCTCGTTAAAAATGCGTGGCGAGAGTACCAGAAATGGATGAATATCCCGCATTTCCTGGCCAACTTGCGGGTTGCAGTCAATCCAGATGACCGCTTGGCGATCAGGCACCCAGGCGCCGCGCCTGCCGGGTGCAGATCGCTTTGCGACTACCAACGCTCTGCCCCGACAGCTTGACTTGCCATCACTTCACCACCGTGCCGCGCCGGGTCAAAGCGTGCCAGCCGTTGCTCAAGGGTAAGCGGAGCATCCGGGACTGGCGTAATGACCACCTGCCCGCCTTCCACCGAAATACGCACCCGCTGGTCAACGCGCAGATGCGCTTCACGGGCGACCGACGCAGGCAGCCGGACACCCAGACTATTACCCCACTGCTTAATATCAAGAACGGCTTCGGCCATGATTCACTCCTGAAACTGACATGTATAAACGCAAGTCTATACAATGCGGAATGCTCCGTCAAATTGGTTCGCATGATATT
Source organism: Sulfuriferula plumbiphila (assembly GCF_009938015.1). NCBI lineage: Bacteria > Pseudomonadati > Pseudomonadota > Betaproteobacteria > Nitrosomonadales > Sulfuricellaceae > Sulfuriferula > Sulfuriferula plumbiphila. The sequence goes on from NZ_AP021884.1 coordinate 3,115,959, forward strand.
CAGCTGCGTATTCATGTGACTGGAAATGTAATCGAGTCGGGATCATCAGGTGATCCTTGCTATCGCTCTGTCTCTACCGTCATATGGGCCGTTTCGCGGATAAGTTTCTCATCCAGATTGTCGTGAGCGATACTCCCGCGGTTTAAGCCCTTTGCTATGCCGCAAGAATCTGGAATTCCGTGGCCTTGACGATGGGCCGCACATGGCGATTCTCCCGGCGCATTTCCACAATCCCGTAATTGGACATGGTTTTCAGTGTACGCGAAAGATTACCGGGTTTGCGCCCGGTAATGACAGCCAGGCCGCTGATGGATTGCGGCTGTGCGTCACGAATGGTGTTGAGCAGGGCGCGGTTTTCGTCGCTCAGAACTTCGGCCAGGGACTTCATCGAGGTGAACCAGATTTTGGGTTCGCCGGGTTTGGGTTTGTATTCGCCCTTGGCGATTGCCAACATGCGCTCGCGGATTTTCTCTTGGGACATGATCCCGATTGCGATCTTTTTCATTTCCTTGCTTCCTCTAATACGCGGTCCACTTCGGTGAAAAAGTCGGCCAGTAACTGGTAGGCATTCTTGAATTCATAAGGGACGCCCTTGTCCGCCGCGTGGTGGTGCTTGTGATCATACGGCAGACGCTGACCCACAAACTTGAATTTCCTGGGCGGCTTTATGGCGTGGCTGTTGTCGTAGCCCAAAATCCGCTTTCCGTACGGCTCGTGCAGCGTGAGCGAATAGCGGATGCCGTGCGGAATATCAGCTGTTACCGGGACTCGCCAGGCTTCGACTTTGACCCAGTAGCCGCCCTCCTGGTCCATGGTATAGCCGTTGAGATCCCGGAGTGTTTCAAGTCCGGTATCGGCCTGCATGGATTACTTTATCATCAGTTGATAAACATCGTAGGCGGTTTTAAAAAGAACTCAAGAGAAGATTTCATGATAAACAAACTTCGACCTACGTCAGTATTTTCTCAGCAGGGCAAGATACATCTCTCGAAACGGTTTCTCGTCTAGCGTGTTCTCACCCCGGTCGCGGCAAAGTCAACGCTTCAGGCAAGCTTTCCGCTTCCTGCCCCATGCGCTCGATTGCGTCCTGGCGCAAACGGTTGTAGGTATCCAGCAGCAGCAAGCTGTATTCTTTGGCCAGCGCCAGGTCTTCGGCAAATTTTTCAGGCTCGGTAATGTATTCATGAACCAGACGATTACTCAGATTGCGCGCTTCCAGCCATTGTTCCGTGCTGCTTAATACGCCCAGCCGCTCGGCGCGATTGAGTGTCTCGATTTGGCTGCCCGGCGTCTCGGCGAGCGCAAGCAGCCAGCGCGGGAATAATTTATCCGCCATCGTATCCTGCATTCTGCCAAAACGGGACACGAAGGCTTCGAGTCGCTCGGCACAACCGGGATCTTGTTCCAAGTTGCGCACCCACGCCGCATCGATAGGCTGACTGAACAGGCTGTTCCAGCTATAGGACAGATGCTTTCCTGTGCGCGCGACTATTTCCAGGGTTTGCAGAAATCGTGCTATTGGCAAGCCTGCGGTGGGTTTCATAGTTTTACCCCCGTACTGGCGGCTTGCTCATGGATCGGTTTTCGTGGTGTTAAGGGGTCAAGCACCAGAACATCGATAGGCTGGTCGCCGATGCGTAACTGCAGCCTGGCGACCAATCGCATGGTTTTGCGTTCCAGCTCCGCGGTGATCGAGGCAGCTCAACGAGCAGATCAATATCGCCGTCCCGTGCATCGTCGTTAATCCTTGATCCGAACAGTTTCACATTCGCCTCGACACCGAAAATCTCATGGACGGTATCGCGGATAATTTTCTGTGTTTTCTGGGAAAGCCGCATGATTTAGCTGTTCGTTTTATCAATCGCTTAACGGCATGTATTTTACATGAGCCTGAAAACGGCTATTTTGTTACAAGCGCACGCTGCGCCCGCCGTCCACCGTCAGCACCTGCCCGGTCACATAGCCGGCATCGGACACCAGATAGCGCACCGCACGCGCGATGTCTTCAGGTTCGCCGGCCTGTTTGAGTATGGTGTGGGAGATGATGCGCTGGCGTGACAGCTCGTCGAACATGGCATCGTCTTCAGGCCATAAGACCGGCCCCGGCGCGACCGCGTTGACGCGCACTTCCGGCCCCAGCTCCCTGGCCAGCGAGCGCGTCAGCCCGACCACGCCGGCCTTGGCGATGCTGTATACCGCGTAGCTTTTCATTGGCCGCTCGGCGTGGATATCGGCGATGTTGACGATGCAGCCGTGGCGACGGCGCAGTTCATTGGCCGCGGCTTGCGACAGGAACAGCGGCGCTTTCAGGTTGGTGCCGATCAGGTCGTTCCAGTTGGTTTCGGTGATCTCGCCTACCGGCGTGGAGTAGAAACTGGAGGCGTTGTTGATCAGCACGTCCAGGCTGCCAAAGGTTTCCACGGTGGTCGCGACCATGTTCGGGAACGCTTCGGTTTTGAGCAAATCGCCCTGGATCAGGGTCACCGAATCCGCGCGGATGGCGTTGAGTTCGTCCTGCAGTGTGCGCGCCTGCTGCACCGAGGTATGGTAATGCACCATCAGGTTGGCGCCCTCGCAATGCAGCAGCCGGCAGATTGCTGCGCCCACCCGTTTTGCCCCGCCCGTAATCAATACTGTTTTGCCTTGCATTGCTTTATTCCTTATCCTCTCAGGTTTGCCGATTATCAATCAAGCCACATGTCTTTGCCCACACCCGGCCCGCAAGCCCTCGCCCATAGTACCGTGCTCTCCCGCCATATAGCGGATGCCATTCACCAGGCCGGCGGCTGGATCAGTTTCGCCCGCTACATGGAGCTGGCGCTGTATGCGCCCGGCCTGGGCTATTACAGCGGCGGGGCAGCCAAATTCGGCGCGGCGGGGGATTTTGTCACCGCGCCGGAAATTTCTCCCCTGTTTGGCCGCAGCCTGGCGCGGCAGGTGGCGCAGGTGCTGCAAACCTGTGGCGGCGACGTGCTGGAAGCCGGTGCCGGAAGCGGGCGGCTGGCATGCGATCTGCTCAACGAACTGGCGCTGCTGGACTGCCTGCCGCAACGCTATTACATCCTCGAAGTGAGCGCCGACTTGCGTGAACGCCAGCGCACGACCATCCTGCAACAGGCACCGCAAATGCTGGCGCGGGTGCAGTGGCTGGATACATTGCCCGCAACTTTCACCGGTTGCATGGTGGGGAACGAAGTGCTGGACGCCATGCCGGTGAATCTGCTGCGCTGGACGCAGGGTGCCGTGTTCGAGCGTGGCGTGGGGTGGGCGGATAACGCCTTCATGTGGCGCGACCAGGCCCTTACCGCCGGGCGTTTGTATGATGCTGCGCGCGCGCTTGACGTACCCGCCGACTATCTCAGCGAAATCAATCTGGCGGCAAGCGCTTTCATCAGGAGCCTGGCGCAGTGCCTGCAGCGCGGCGCGCTGGTGTTGATCGACTATGGTTTTGGCGAGCGCGAGTACTATCACGCGCAACGCAATCAGGGCACGCTGATGTGCCATTACCGTCATCGTGCACACGCTGATCCGTTCTATTTTCCCGGCTTGCAGGACATCACCGCCCATGTGGATTTCACCGCGATGGCCGTAGCCGGCATCGAGGCGGGAATGCGTCTGGCAGGCTACACCAGCCAGGCGCAATTTCTCATCAACTGCGGCATAACAGATCTGCTGGCGCTCACTCCGGCAAGCGATGCCGGCGCGTATCTGCCCCAGGCCAGCGCATTGCAAAAACTGATGAGCCCCGCCGAGATGGGGGAACTGTTCAAGGTGATCGCCTTGTGCAAGGGCTTGGACATTGCCCTGCTGGGCTTTATCCAGGGCGACCGGCAGCGCAGACTGTAGGGCAATCAGGGCCGGCGCCGCGGGTTCCGGCACCGTGTGGAAGCCAGTGCGATCAAGTGCGGGCGGGCCGCACTGGGGATGAAAAAACCGGCATGGCCATCGCGCGCAATGAACTCGCGCTGCGCGGCATTTTCAACCTGGAAAAAACAGTTAACCGCGGAGCACGGAGGCAGGCAAGAAGGCAAAAGGAAAAATCCAAGTCCAATTCACATTGGAATTAGATTTTGCTTTTTCCCTTGCCATGCTTGCCTTTTGCCTTCACTGCTTCCTCGTGCATAACGCCGTTTTCAAGTTCAACCTAGAAACCGCAGTTGGACGCGCCCGATGGTGCGTTTGGGCGTGTGGCTGCCGCGCAGCAACGAGGCGGCAGGCCGGGGCCTGCAACGAGGCGCGACAAAGGCAGGCGCGCGACCGGACGTACCGGCGGGCGCGTAGCGATGTCACCCAGAAGGTGAATGCGAACGAAGGCGGAACACTCAGTATTCATGCGCCTCTCATGAGGGAAATGAGCGGTCAACTACGGTTTTTAGGTTCAATGCAGATGCGGGGCAGGTTCGGCCGATTCCGGGATTTGCGCGTGCACCAGCTCACCCTCGGGATTGGGAAACAACGGCGCGCCGCAGTCGTCACAATATTCCAGCGGCATCCGCTCACTCAGCATCAGCACTTCGCCAATCCCGGCCGCGCGCACGATGGTCTCGATTTCGCTGGTCACTTCGGTGTTTTCGTCTTCATTACCAATCAGCGGCCACACCACGCCATGCAGCACGTCGTTCGAGCCCACCCGGGTAAAACCGACCCGATATTCTTCCAGCACATGGTCATGGAATGGCGCTATCACCGCGCACAGGCTGGCTGCGGGCAGCGCCAGCACGGCATTCAGATAGTCCATCGTGGCACGCAGCCCCCAGCCGCGTCCGGCCAGGTCGGACTCGCGCCAGGCGTTGAAATACGCATTGGGCAGCAGCGCCTCGATGATGCAAGCGGGCAGCATGGTTTGCAGCACTGCGCCGCCGTACGCCTGCCAGTCGCGCATTACCTGCTCGCGGCTGTGCTGCGCTTCCTGCCAGCGAAACACCGCTGTACCCGGCGCAACCATCACCGCGCCCACCACATAGCGCACATCGGCAACGAAGGGAATGACCTGCGCCAGGCTGGCCGGGTCGACATGCATGTCCTGTTCTTGCCCGGCGGCATCTGCCAGGCCGCGCGCAAACGTGCGTGTAGCGGCAAAACCGCGCGGCAACTGGTCCGGGCTGAACAGGACATCCGCCAGCGCCAGCCGGGCGCCCGCCGCCAGCACATGGCCGTGCAACTGGGTGCGCAGTTCCATTAGCCGCGCCGGTGCAATCGCGCCCGCCGCAATGCTGTAACGCGACCATGCCTGTACCGGCACGGCAATCAGCAATATATCCTGTCCGTCTGCACTGAGCAGACCACTGCTGCGCGTCTCGATGGCCTGCGCCAGCGCATCGTAGGCCGGCGGGTTGGCGGTCCAGAGCTGATCCAGGGCGGATTCCAGCGTGTCTTCCTGGCCCTTGTCGAGCACGCTATCAATCTGCGCATCCAGCTGGTGCGCCCAAAAGCGGTCTTCCACACGGCTGGCCGATACACTGAGCGCGATGGCAAGGCGGAGCAGCTGTTTGGCGTCGCGGCTCAGGCGCGGTGTGCGGGGAAGGCGGGGTCGTTTCATCAGTATCGTTCGGGTTGGTTTGGGTAACGCGGCAAGGCGTCACCCCAAAGCGCGTCAGCTCAATTTGCCGTGGCAATGCTTGTATTTCTTGCCTGATCCGCACGGGCACGGGTCGTTGCGCCCCACCTTGTCCTCATTGCGTATCGGCTGCGCCGGTGCATGGGCTTCGGCGGCATCGGGATTGTCTGCCAATACCTCGTCAAAATCGGCGTGACGGTATTCCACATTGGCCAGCGGGCTGACTGTCTCGACCGCCTCGACATCCTGTTCCGAACGGATCTGCACGGTGACCGTGGTTTGCGTGACTTCGCGCTTGATTGTCTCGAGCAGTGTGGAGAATAACTCGAAAGCCTCGCGCTTGTATTCCTGCTTGGGGTTTTTCTGCGCGTAACCGCGCAGGTGGATGCCCTGACGCAGGTGATCAAGCGCCGCCAGATGCTCCCGCCAGTGGCTGTCTACGTTTTGCAGCATGACTGCACGCTCGAAGTGGCGCATCACCGGCTCGCCCACATGCGTGACTTTGTCCTGGTAGCGCGTGTTGGCCTCGGCCACGATGCGCTCGCGCAGGCCGTCTTCGTCGAGCTTGCTGTCCTGCTCCAGCCATTCCTGCAGCGGCAGCTGCAACTGGAATTCCGCCGCCAGCGCGCGTTCCAGTCCGGCCACGTCCCACTGCTCGGCCATGCTGCCGGGCTGGATGTATTCGCCGACGATATTCTTCAGCACATCCGCGCGCATGGCGTGAATGGTTTCGGAAATATCATCCGCTTCCAGCAATTCATTGCGCTGCTGATAGATCACACGGCGCTGATCGTTGGATACGTCGTCGTATTCGAGCAACTGCTTGCGCATGTCGAAGTTGCGCGCCTCCACCTTGCGCTGGGCATTTTCAATGGCGCGCGTGACCCAGATATGCTCGATGGCTTCGCCTTCGGGCATTTTCAGGCGGTTCATGATCGCCGCCACGCGGTCGGAGGCAAAAATACGCAGCAGCGGGTCTTCCAGCGACAGGTAAAAACGGCTGGAACCGGCATCGCCCTGGCGCCCGGAGCGGCCACGCAACTGGTTGTCCACGCGCCGCGATTCATGGCGCTCGGTCCCGATGATATGCAGCCCCCCGGCGGCCAGCACGGCCTCATGGAGGGGCAGCCAATCCGCCTTGAGCGCCTCGGTGCGCGCCTGCTTAACGCTCTCCGGCAGACTCTCGTCCAGGCGGATGGCTTCGAGTTCCTTCTCGATACTGCCGCCGAGCACGATGTCGGTACCGCGGCCCGCCATGTTGGTGGCGATGGTGATGGCTTTGGGCTTACCCGCCTGGGCAATGATCTCGGCCTCGCGCGCGTGCTGTTTGGCGTTGAGCACTTCGTGCGGCAGCCTGGCTTTTTTCAGCAGGGAGGACAGGAATTCGTTGTTTTCGATCGAGGTGGTGCCCACCAGCACCGGTTGGCCGCGCTCGTAGCAATCCTTGATATCGTTGATGATGGCCTGGTATTTCTCGGCCGCGGTACGAAACACCTGATCCATCCTGTCGATACGGATCATCGGACGATGGGTCGGGATGACCACGGTCTCCAGCCCGTAAATCTGCTGGAATTCGTAGGCTTCGGTATCGGCCGTGCCGGTCATGCCGGACAGCTTGTTGTACATACGGAAATAGTTCTGGAAGGTGATCGATGCCAGCGTCTGGTTCTCTTTCTGGATGGCCACGCCCTCTTTCGCCTCCACCGCCTGGTGCAAACCTTCCGACCAGCGCCGCCCGGACATCAGCCGCCCGGTGAATTCGTCCACGATCACCACTTCGTCGTCCTGCACCACATAGTGCTGATCACGGTGATACAGCGCGTGGGCGCGCAGCCCGGCATAGATGTGGTGCATCAGCCCGATGTTGGCTGCTTCATACAGGCTGGAACCCGGCGGCAACAGGCCTGCGTCGGTCAGCAACTGCTCGGCGCGCTCGTGTCCGGCCTCGGACAGCAGCACGGTGTGGGCTTTCTCGTCCACCCAGTAATCGCCCTCGCCGTCTTCTTTTTCCTGGCGGGTGAGGCTGGGGATGACCTTGTTCACCGCCAGATACAGCTCGGTGCTGTTTTCCGCCTGGCCGGAAATAATCAGCGGTGTGCGCGCCTCGTCAATCAGGATCGAATCCACCTCGTCCACGATGGCGAAATTCAGGCCGCGCTGCACTTTTTCGTAGACCTGGTAGACCATGTTGTCGCGCAGGTAGTCAAAACCGAATTCGTTGTTGGTGCCGTAGGTAATGTCGGCGGCGTAGGCGGCCTGTTTTTCGTCGTGAGGCATCTGCGACAGGTTCACCCCGACGCTGAGGCCGAGGAAATTATGGATGCGCCCCATCTGCGCGGCATCGCGGCTGGCCAGATAATCGTTCACCGTAACGATGTGCACCCCCTTGCCCGACAAGGCATTGAGGTAGGACGGCAAGGTCGCCATCAGGGTCTTGCCTTCGCCGGTGCGCATCTCGGCGATGTTGCCGTCGTGCAGTACCATGCCGCCGATCAGCTGCACATCGTAATGGCGCTGATCCAGCACGCGATGAGCCGCCTCGCGCACCACCGCAAACGCTTCCGGCAGCAGCTGGTCGAGGGTTTCTCCGTTTTCCACGCGGGACTTGAATTCATCCGTCCTGGCGCGCAATTCGGCGTCGGTGAGCTTCCGGATGGCGGGTTCGAGTGCATTGATGGCCTTGACTTTGGCCATATACTGCTTGACCAGCCGCTCGTTGCGGCTGCCAAACATTTTTTTCAGCAGGGAAGAGATCATGGCTAAGGGGTAAATCCTTGACGCGTTGCGAGAAAATCTGGCAATGTTACCATACTCAGGATTGCATTCCGAAGACAGCCCATGCGCCCCACCTTGCCTGCCCGCCAGGCTCACGCCTTTCTTGCCGAGAACGACAAATTGCGGCAGCTCGCTGCGCAGGTTCAGGCGCTGCTCGCCTTGCAGCGCATCTGGGAGACAGTGGTTCCAGCCAGTCTGGCTGGGGTATCCCATATCGGGAAAAGCGATGCCGGTGAGGTCACGATTTATTGCGGCAACGGCGCTGCCGCCGCCAAACTGCGTCAGCTGTTACCCACGCTGGCAGAAGCATTGCGCGGCAAGGGCGTAGCAACGGCAAACCTGCAGGTGAAGGTGCGCGCCCAGGCCATAGCGGTGCAAATGCACGCGCTGCACAAACGGGAAATCAGCCGCGCCGGGCTGGACAATATCGCGCAGCTGCGTGACCGGCTGGAGGCGGGCGAGCTCAAGTCCGCACTGGACCATTTGCTCGCCCGGCACCGTCCGGATTAGCGTCGATCAACCGCAGTTTCCCCGGGCACCGCAACCACGAGACCGGGGGGTCCCGTTCTGCCATCCCGCGGTGTTCAGGAGAGATCGCCGGGCAGTGGCGTACGGGTCAGAAAGACCGCGTGAGCATTGCACCCGCGCCCCAGTCCGGACTGGCATTCGAAAAGCCATCCACTACATAGGCCTGGGCTTTCCAGTCCTGGTTGATCTTGTGGCTGACAAACGCGGTAACCCCGCGCTGCGACGCGCCGGTTGGCGTTACCTTCTGACGCAGATCGAGGATCAGGCCGCCACTGGTTAGCTGCGTGATCTTGTATACCCCGCCCACCGAGCCATAGAACACGTTGTCCAGCTTAAGCCCGGGGGCGTTGCCCATCACCTTGTAACCCACCGTGCCCAGGGCGGTGAACAGGCCAACGGTTTTGTACATATCCACTTGCGCAGAATAGTCGTTGGCGCCGGTGCCCAGGCCTTTTTTCTCATCCGCCGTTCCGAACTTGACCTTGCCGGTCAGGTCGATCAGCAATGGGTTCGACCCGGTTTCGCCATAGACGTTATAGGTGGCACCCGCCACGACATCCCCCAGACCCGCTTCGGTAGTGCGTGTCGTCCGGGCAGACCGCAACACGATTCCCCCCTGGGTCACGTTGCCGGGACCCGTAATCCGGACATAGGGAACTGTGAGCTGGAAAACCCAGCGCCCGGTTTCGTACCTGCCGGTGAGAGGAATGTACAGGATGTCGGTGGACTGCGTGCCGCCGTACTTGCCCGAACTGTAGTCCAGGCCCGTGGTGAGGCCGAAGCCGGAGTCCCCGGCGGCTGCCTGGGCCGAGACCATGATCATGGCAGCGAGGGCGCCAGTCAGAATCGCACTTTGTGTCATGTTTTTCATTGCTTTACCTTGGAAATGCCAGAACATTACGAATGGGTTGGACGTTCGACCTGCTCAGGACGCTCGACCTTCTCGGGACGTTCGACCTTCTCGGGACGTTCGACCTTTTCCGGGCGTTCGACCTTCTCCGGGCGTTCGACTTTTTCTGGACGCTCCGCTTTTTCCACACGCTCGGCTTTTTCGACGCGCTCCACCTTTTCGTGCTTTTCGGTTTTTTCAATGCGCGCCTGATTGCGTTCCAACTGCTCCCTGGCGTTTTTCAGCCCTCGATTGTCCGGATTTTTGTCAAGATTTTTGCCAACACTGGTCAATGCCTGGCTGAGCGGTTGCTTGGGTGTCGCGATGCTTGTGCTGGCAGTGCTGGTGGTAGCGCCGGAAACCGTGGTGGTGGTCGTGCCCGCAGCCAATACAAGATTGGCACCGCCGGTCAAAAGTGCTGCGCCCAGTGCGGCAGCAATATGGGTTTTAGTAAACATGAACTTCTCCTGTTGGGTAATGATCCGTGACCGCCCGGGCTAATCTCAAGCCTGAATAGCCCAGGCACTGGTATCAGAACCCAGTGTCTGGATTGTGTCCACTGCGGGCCGACAGACGGCATGATAGGGGGGATGAATGGACTTCCTGCAAGACCCGGCTTGCGCGGGAACATCACGCGTGCTGGTTGCCTGTCAAAAGATTACAGCCACCGACAAAAACCGGTGGCTGCATGATCAAGCGATGTACATCCTGTTATTGCCAGCCGTTACCCGAAGCGCTGTCCCGGCGCCAGAGGAACAAAAGAAACGGATGGATTTTGTCACAGGGCAAGGCGCGAGGCGGCGTCATGGCCGGGACAGACTGCTATGGGCGAATGTAGGCGTAGCCTTGTTGCTGTTTTTCCATCAGCTCCACAACGCCGGCCTTCACGTATCCGAGATTCGGCAACATGTCCTCTTTGGTGAGCTTCAGGTTGGTCATGGTGTTGCCGCAGGCAACGACCTGCACACCCGAGCCAAGCGCCTCTGCCACGCGCGTGCCGACCTCCGAATCCAGTTTCAACATGGCAATGCCGGGACCATAGGCAACGACTTCGATATCTGCGTTCCCCTTGCCAAGATCATGTTGAATATTCTTCACATTATTCAGTGTCAGATTCCATTTTTTGGGGTCGGCGTCACTGACCTGAAACACGACTTTCTGCTTGGCCAGGCCCTTCATTTCTCCGGACGATGCGCTGACCGGCTGGGTGCCGGCAGCTGTTGCGGTCAAACTTGCGCCTGCTGCGAGCAGGGCAGCGGTTATCATCAAACTGCCGATAAGATTCGATTTCATGCTGTCTCCTTGCGTTTACGCATTTGGTTTTAATTAATGACGAAGGCAGGCTAATAAACTGGCTCGCTCCACGAATATAGACGGAGCGGGTGGGAGAAATATTCCATACACTGGAATATTTAAATATGCGCGCCATGAAACGCACAGGAATCGGCAGGCTGGCGTCAACAGATATGCCGCTGGCAGCGGCGCCGGGACGCCGCAATCAGAGCAGCATAAACCGCTCAGCCACCACCAGCGCACCGAAGATCAGCACCAGCACCACGCCAAACTTGAGTACATTCCAGACAAACTGGACATAGCGCCGGTTGCCGGTGAACAGATACAGGCCGCCGGAAACCGCCAGGGCCAGCAGCGTCAGCACAAACAGCAGGCGAACGACAATCACGCCACTTACACCGCCGCGGCGTGGAGTTGCCGGATACCGGCAGGCGCGCGCGCCTCGTCGTCAAAGCTGACATATTCCCAGGCGCTCTGATCCTGCAACAAAGTGCGCAGCAGGCGATTGTTGAGCGCGTGGCCGGATTTGTGCGCGTAAAACGCGCCTATAATGGGATGGCCGAGGATGTACAGGTCGCCGATGGCATCAAGCACCTTGTGTTTGACGAACTCGTCCTCGTAACGCAGGCCGTCGTTGTTGAGCACGCGGAACTCGTCCATGACGATGGCGTTGTCCAGGCTGCCGCCCAGCGCCAGGCCGTTGGCGCGCAACCATTCAACTTCCTGCATGAAGCCGAAAGTACGCGCGCGGCTGACCTCCTTGATGTAGGAAGTGCTGGCAAAATCGAGGGTGATTTCCTGGCCGGATTTCTCGAACACCGGATGCTTGAAATCAATGGTGAAGCTGATCTTGAACCCGTCAAAGGGCTCGAAACGCACCCGTTTGTCGCCTTCCACCACCTCGACGGTTTTTTTGATCCGCACGAATTTTTTCGCGGCGTTCTGCGCCTCTATCCCCGCCGATTGCAGCAGGAACACAAACGACGATGCCGAGCCGTCCATGATCGGCACTTCCGGACCGTCCAGATCCACATACACGTTATCCACGCCCAGGCCCGCCAGCGCGGACATCAGGTGTTCGACTGTGGCCACGCTGGCGTGACCATTGTCCAGCGTGGAGCACAGCCGGGTATCGCCCACCAGCCCGGCGGAAACCGGCATATCGACCGGACTGGCCAGATCGACGCGACGAAACACCACGCCGGTATTGGGCGCTGCCGGACGTAATGTCATCAGGACTTTTTCGCCCGTATGCAGGCCCACGCCCGAGGCGCGAATCACGTTTTTTAGTGTGCGTTGCCGGATCATTGCAAATATCCCAAATGAATCAGCGCATTATAGCGCGGATTCGCACAGGCCCCAAACAGGCCGGATCAGCCGGGCGCAGTTCAGTCAGCCTGTTTACGCAGGAATGCCGGAATATCCAGCAGTTCCATGCCCGACTGCTTCATTGCCTCGACTTGCGCTTCACGGCGATTGTTGCGGAATACCGCGGGCTCGGCTTCCATGCTTTGATAATCCATCGAGGTGGCAACGAAATCATCCGTGCCGGTTTTGACAATCACCGGTTTCGGCTGACTGCGTGCCACCGGGCTGCCGAGACCTGTTGCGACCATGGTCACACGCAGTTCTTCGCCCATGTTTTCATCCACCACTGCACCCACGATTACGGTCGCTTCGTCGGCAGTAAAGCTCTTGATGGTGTTCATCACCTCGTGAATCTCGCGCATCTTGAGGTGGGCGCTGGCAGTAATATTCACCAGCACACCGCGTGCGCCTGCCAGGTTGACGTCTTCGAGAAGCGGGCTGGCCACCGCTTGCTGGGCGGCCTGGCGCGCACGTTCGGCGCCGCTTGCCACGGCCGAACCCATCATCGCCATGCCCATTTCCGACATCACGGTTTTCACGTCGGCAAAATCGACGTTGACCAGACCGGGGCAATTGATCACTTCAGCGATACCCGCCACTGCGCCATGCAGCACATTGTTGGCGGCCTTGAAGGCATCGAGCATGGAGACGTCCTCGCCCAGCACCTGCATCAGCTTCTCGTTAGGGATGATGATCAGCGAATCCACATGCCGCGCCAGTGCCTCGATGCCGGAATTGGCCAGGCGCACGCGCTTGCCTTCGAACATGAACGGCTTGGTGACCACCGCCACGGTAAGGATGCCCATTTCCTTGGCGACTTCGGCGACCACCGGCGCTGCGCCCGTGCCGGTACCGCCGCCCATGCCGGCGGTGATGAACAGCATGTCCGCGCCTTCGATCAACTCGGCGATACGCTCGCGGTCTTCCAGCGCGGCTTCACGACCGACTTCGGGATTGGCGCCTGCGCCCAGCCCGCGCGTCACACCCGTGCCCAGCTGCAGCTGGATTTTGGCCTTGTTGCGGTGCAGCGCCTGCGCGTCGGTATTGATGCTGATGAACTCCACGCCCTGCACCCCAAAATCGATCATGTGGTCAACCGCGTTGCCGCCGCAGCCGCCCACGCCAATGACTTTAATAACTGCATCCTGCGTCTGTGTATCCACGATTTCAAACATTGCCATCTCCTTAATCTAACCAATCAAAACTTGCCCGAACCGCCTGTTTGTTCAACCCGCTGCTGCCAACCCATCAAAAATTCCTGAACCAGCCCTTCATCCGCTCGAATATTTGTTTTACCGAACTCCCTGACAGCTTCATCGGCTGATGCCGCTCCTGTTGATCCATGCCTGCCAGCAACAAACCCACGCCCGTTGCATAGCGCGCGTTGCGCATCATTTCCGACAGGCCGCCAGTGTATTGCGGCAGTCCCAGCCGCACCGGCATGTGGAACACCTCCTCGCCCAGATCCACCATGCCCTGCATGGCCGCAGAACCGCCGGTAATCACGATGCCGGAGCGCATCAGTTCCTCGAACCCGCTGCGCCGCAGCTCGGCCTGCACCAGTTCGTAGAGTTCCAGCACGCGCGGCTCGATCACCTCGGCCAGGGTCTGGCGCGACAGCTGGCGCGGTCCGCGTTCGCCCACCCCGGGCACTTCCACCATGTCGTGCGCACCGGCCAATTGACGCAGCGCGCAGCCGTGGGCGATTTTGATGTCTTCTGCGTCCTTCAACGGGGTGCGCAGCGCCAGCGCGATATCGTTGGTGATCTGGTCGCCGGCGATCGGTATCACTGCGGTGTGGCGAATCGCGCCCTGGGTAAATACCGCGATGTCGGTGGTACCGCCGCCGATATCCACCAGCGCCACGCCCAGGTCTTTTTCGTCCTCGGTCAGCACGGCCAGCGCGGAAGCCAGCGGCTGCAGCACCAGGTCGCGCACTTCCAGCCCGCAGCGGCGCACGCACTTGATGATGTTCTGGGCAGCGGACACCGCGCCGGTAACAATGTGCACCTTCACTTCCAGGCGCACGCCGCTCATGCCGAGCGGCTCGCGCACATCCTCCTGGCCGTCCACCAGATATTCCTGCGGCAGGATGTGCAGGATTTGCTGGTCGGTGGGAATATTCACCGCGCGCGCGGTCTCGATTACCCGGTCCACATCGAGCTGTGTCACTTCCTTGTCCCTGATCGGCACCATGCCATGCGAGTTGAAGCTCTTGATGTGGCTGCCGGCAATACCGGTGTATACCTCGCGGATCTTGCAGTCGGCCATCAACTCGGCTTCCTCTAGCGCGCGCTGGATAGCGCCCACGGTGGATTCGATATTCACCACCACGCCTTTTTTCAGGCCGCGCGACGGATGGCTGCCCATGCCGATGACCTCCAGCCCGCCCTCCGGCAACACCTCCGCTACGATCGCGAGAATCTTGGAAGTACCGATGTCGAGGCCGACTATCAGTTCGCGCGTGTCCTTGTATCTGCTCATCCCTGCTTTCCTTGCCCCGTTACCATGCGGGCAGTATGTAATTGATTCTGGCTGAATTCACCGTGGTGTAATGCGGCATGCCTGACGGCGGCGACCGGCACGCGCACCGCAAAGCCATTGGGGTAGCGCAAATCCACATAAGTCACCGGTGTTGCCACGTCGGCCAGGGTGCGCGGATACAGCGCCACAAAACTGGCCAGGCGCGTGTCCATGTGTTCGCGCCCCAGCGCGATGCTCATGCCATCATCCAGGCGGATGCTCCACGCGCGGCGCGCGCTCAGCGCCACTTCTACTGGCCGGTGGTGCAGCGGCAGCAGGATGCGGCTGAAATCGGCATAGCGCTGCGCCACTTCCTTCTCGCTGCCGGGCGGGCCGGACAATAACGGCAAGGGTTGCGCGGTCGCCGCCTGGAATACCTCGCCGTAGGTGTTCAGCAATGCGTCGTCGCCCCAGCGCGCCAGCGGCTTGTGTTCTTCCAGCGTCACCTCCAGCGCATCCGGCCAATGCCGCCGCACACTGGCGCTACGCACCCACGGCAGCTTGGTGAAAGCGACACGTGCCGCCTCCAGATCCGCCGAGAAAAAATTGCCGCGCAAGTGCTGGTACACCACCAGGCCCACCTGCTCGCGCGTGACATGCTGGGCGCCATTCACCTTGATCTGGCGCAGGTCGAACCAGGGCAGGCGCGCGGCCATCACCAGCAACGCCCACAGCACGATGGCTGCGGTTGCCCACAGGCTCCAGCGGGTCAGGCGCGCCAGCGCGACTTCGTCATCCCACACGGGCCGACTCCAGGATTTTCAGCACCAGCATGTCAAAATCCATGCCGGCCGCACGCGCTGCCATCGGCACCAGGCTGTGGTCGGTCATTCCCGGCGAAGTGTTGGCCTCCAGGAAATACGGCTTGCCCGCCGCATCCAGCATCACATCGAGGCGCGCCCAGCCGCTGCACCCCAGCACCTCGAATGCCTTGCGCGCCAGCGCCTGGATAGCCTGCTCCTCGGCAGCGGACAGGCCGCAGGGCACGCGGTACTCGGTGTCGTCGCGCAGGTATTTGGCTTCAAAATCGTAAAAATCCTTTTTCGGCACCAGGCGGATCATCGGCAACACGCTGTCGCCCACAATCGCGCAGGTGTATTCGCCTCCGCCAATGAAGCGCTCTGCCAGTACCAGCGTGTCAGACTGTGCCGCCTTTTCCCAGGCGGGCTTCAGATCGCCTGCCGCAGTCACCTTGCTCATGCCGATACTGGAGCCCTCACGCGCCGGCTTGACGAAAATCGGCAGGCCCAGTTTGCGCACCACCGCATCAAAATCCGTTTCTGCATCGAGCAACGCATACTCCGGCGTGGGCACGCCTGCTGCCTGCCACAGCAGCTTGGTGCGCCACTTGTCCAGCGCCAGCGCCGAGGCCATCACGCCGCTGCCGGTGTACGGGATGCCCAGCAGTTCCAGCGCGCCCTGGATCGTGCCGTCCTCGCCATAACGGCCATGCAGCGCAATGATGACGCGGTCAAAATGCGCACGCGCCAGGTCCGGCAAATCACGTTCGGCCGGGTCGAACGCGTGCGCATCCACGCCCTGGCGCAACAATGCGGCCAGCACCGCGGCGCCGCTTTTCAGCGACACTTCGCGCTCGGCCGAGCGCCCGCCCAGCAGTACCCCGACTTTTCCAAATGCTTTCATTACCCTGCTCACAGTCTTGTCCCAATGATGCGTACTTCGCGTAGCAGTCTCGCCCCGGTGCGCCTGCTCACCAGGTATTCCACTTCATCGATCAGGTCTTCAATATTCGCCGCCGTCGCTCCGCCAAGGTTGACGATGAAGTTGGCGTGCTTTTCCGACACCTGGGCGGCGCCGATACGCATCCCTTTCAGGCCGCACGATTCAATCAGGCGCGCGGCAAAATCGCCCGGCGGATTGCGGAATACCGAGCCCGCATTGGGCAGATTCAGCGGCTGACTGGCGATGCGCCGGTTCAGCAGTTCCCTGATGCGCTGCCGGGACAGCGCGCCATCGCCGCGCGCCAGGCGGAACCAGGCGCCGACGAACCACTCTTCTGCGCCGCTGTTCAATGCCACATGGCGGTAACCCAGGGTGTAATCGGCTGCGCTGCGCTCGGTGACATGGCCCTGGCGATCAAGTGTCAGCACTTGCGCCGCCACATCCCAGGTTTCGCTGCCGTAGCAGCCCGCGTTCATCGCCAGCGCGCCGCCCACGGTGCCGGGAATCCCGGCCATGAATTCGGCACCGACCAGGTCGTGACTGGCGGCATAACGTGCCAGCTTGGGTGCCGCCACACCGGCCTCGGCATACACCACGCCATGCCCCTCGGCCGCTTCGTTTTCCCAGTTCGCGCCTTTGAGCCGCGACTCCAGCGCAATGCGCTTCAATGCGCCGTGCAGCAGCACCACCACGCCATGTACGCCGCCATCGCGCACCAGAAGATTACTGCCCAGTCCGGCGAACACCACCGGCAGGCCGGCAGGCAGGCCGCGCAGGTATTCGGCCAGGTCGTTGATGTCGGCCGGGATATACACGCGCTCGGCACTGCCACCGGCGCGCCAGCTCACGTGCCTGGCCATCGGCTCGTGCAGGCGCGTCTCGCCACGCATGACGGACAGGTTGCTGATCGCGCCGCCCGAGGCGCTATGACCCAGCTCTTCGTTACGTCGCACTGGCCGCCTCCACAATCTGTGCCGGTGTCTGGCCGATGGAGCCGGCGCCCATGCACAACACCACGTCGCCGTCCTGTACCGTATCCAGCACCATGCGCGGCATTTCATTGATATGCTCGACAAATACCGGCTCGGTCTTGCCCGCCACGCGCAGCGCACGCGCCAGCGCACGCCCGTCCGCCGCCACAATCGGCGCTTCGCCCGCCGCATATACTTCGGCCAGCAACAACACATCCACACCGGACAGCACTTTGACGAAATCTTCGAACACGTCACGGGTGCGGGTGTAGCGATGCGGCTGGAACGCCAGCACCAGACGCCGCCCCGGGAAAGCCGCGCGCGCCGCCGCCAGGGTGGCGGCCATTTCCACCGGGTGATGGCCGTAGTCGTCGATCAGCGTGAAACTGGCACCACCGGCGATTGCGACTTCGCCGTAGCGCTGGAAGCGCCGGCCCACCCCGCTGAATTTGGCCAGCGCCTTGACGATGGCGGATTCTGCTGCACCCACTTCCAGACCGACGGCAATCGCCGCCAGGGCGTTGAGTACGTTATGCAGGCCGGGCAGATTGAGGGTGATCTCCATCACCCGCCGCCCGCCGCCATTGATTACCCCGAAGCGCATCTGGCCGCCGCTGTGGATGATATCCACGGCGCGGATGTCGGCACCGTCATTGAGGCCGTAGGTGGTAATCGGCTTGGCGATGCGCGGCATGATCTCGCGCACGTTGGCGTCGTCGCTGCACAGCACCGCCATGCCGTAAAAAGGGATGTGCTGCACGAAATCCACGAACGCCTGCTTCAGGCGGCCGAAATCGTGACCGTAGGTTTCCATATGGTCGGCATCGATATTGGTCACCACCGCCAGCACCGGGGTGAGGTGGAGAAAGGACGCATCCGACTCATCCGCCTCGGCCACGATGAACTCGCCCTTGCCCAGGCGCGCATTGGCTCCTGCCGCTTCCAGCCGGCCGCCAATGACGAAGGTGGGATCCATGCCCGCTTCCGCCAGGATGCTGGCGATCAGCGAGGTGGTCGTGGTCTTGCCGTGGGTGCCGGCCACTGCGATGCCCTGACGCAGGCGCATCAATTCCGCCAGCATGATCGCGCGCGGCACCACCGGGATATGTTTTTCCCGCGCAGCCATGACTTCCGGGTTGTCGTCTTTCACTGCGGTGGAAACCACCACGGCATCGGCACCGGCGATATGCGTTGCCGCATGGCCGCGAAACACCTTCGCACCCTGCCTGGCCAGGCGCCGCGTGGCCGTGTTCTCGGCCATGTCGGAGCCGGTAACGACAAACCCCAGATTGACCAGCACTTCAGCGATGCCGCTCATGCCCGCGCCGCCGATGCCGACAAAATGCAGTTGTTTGACTTTATGCTTCATTGCGCCAGTTCCATGCATATCCGTGCCACGCTTTCGGTGGCATCCGGCCTGGCCAGGGCGCGCGCATGCTGCGCCATGTCCAGTAATTTTTCCCGATCCAGATTGCGCAATACTCCGGCCAGCCTGGCGGGGCTTAGTTCCGCCTGTGGCATGAGCAGTGCAGCGCCGGCTTCGCTCATAAATTTCGCATTGCCGGTCTGGTGGTCATCCACCGCGTGGGGATAGGGAACCAGTACCGCCGGCACCCCCGCTGCCGCCAGTTCGGCAATCGTCAGCGCTCCCGCACGGGTAACCGCGATATCGCACCAGGCATACACTTCGGCCATGTCGGCGATGTAGTCGCGCACCTCGGCAGCCACCCCTGCTGCTGCGTAATTGGCGCGCAGGCTGTCCGCGTGCCTGGTGCCGGACTGGTGGATCACTGCGGGGCGCTCGGCTTCGGGAATCAGCGCCAGCGCGCGCGGCACGGCGTCGTTCAGTGCCGCCGCGCCGAGGCTGCCCCCCACCACCAGCAAGTGCAGTTGCGGCGCCGTGCGCGCCTGCGGCGCAGGCAGGGCGGCAATACTGGCACGCACCGGATTGCCCACCCAGGTAGTCGCCACCTTGCCGCACGGCAGGGGTTTGTCGCGCCTGCTCCTGAATACGTCCGGGAAACCGGTCAGCACCCGGTCAGCCACACACGCCAGTACGCGGTTGGCCAGTCCGCCCACCGAATTCTGTTCATGGATCACCAGCGGCTTGCCCAGCAGCACGCTCATCATGCCGCCCGGAAAACTCGGGTAGCCGCCCATGCCCAGCACCACATCGGGACGGTGCCGCAGCAGGGCACCGAGCGCCTGCGCAAACGCCACCAGCAGCGTCACCGGCAGCAGCAATTTGCGCAGCACACCATTGCCGCGCACCCCGCCCAGCGACAACCATGCCATGGTGTAGCCATGCTCCGGCACCACGCGTGCCTCCATGCCATGACGGGTGCCCAGCCAGACCACGTTCCAGCCGTGATTGCGCAGCGCGGCGGCGGCGGCGAGACCCGGATAGATATGGCCACCCGTCCCCCCGGCCATGACCATGAGCGTGCGCGCCGTGCTCATGCGCCCTTCTTTCCGCGCATCAGGCAGCGCGTTTCATGATCCACGCGCAGCAGCAACGCGATGGCGATACAGTTGGCCACTATCCCGCTGCCGCCAAACGACAGCAGCGGCAGGGTCAGGCCCTTGGTAGGCAGCAGTCCCATGTTCACGCCCATGTTGATGCACGCCTGCACGCCCAGCCACACGCCCACGCCCATCGCGGTCAGCGCGCAGAAGTGGCGTTCCAGCACCGCCGCCTGACGCCCGATCTGGAATGCCCGCAGCACCAGCCAGCCAAACAGCAAAATCACCGCGAGCACGCCGACGAAACCGAGTTCCTCGGCGATGACCGCAAGCAGAAAGTCGGTATGCGCCTCCGGCAGGTAGAATAATTTTTCCACGCTGCCGCCCAGCCCCAGGCCAAACCACTGGCCGCGTCCAAACGCGATCAGGGCATGCGACAGCTGGTAGCCCTTGCCGAACGGATCCGCCCACGGATCCATGAAGCCGACAATGCGCTGCAGGCGGTACGGCGAACTCCAGATCAGCGCCACGAAGCCGACGATCAGCAGCACGATCAGGCCGGCGAAAATGCGCAAATTCAGGCCACCGAGAAACAGCGCGGACATGGCGATGGCAATAATCACCACGAACGCGCCGAAGTCCGGCTCGCTCAGCAACAGGAAACCGGTCAGCAGCATGACGATCAGCATCGGCATGAAACCCTGCCTGAAGCTATGCATGAAGGCGGCTTTGCGCACCGTGTAATCGGCGGCGTAGAGTACCGCTACCAGCTTCATCAGCTCGGACGGCTGCAGATTGAGAATGCCCAGCGGCAGCCAGCGCTGGCTGCCGTTGACGTTGCGTCCGATGCCCGGAATCAGCACTAGCGCCAGCAGCCCCAGGCCGCCGATGAATAGCCAGGGTGCGGCGCGCTGCCACTCGCGCATCGGCACCTGAAACGCGGCAAAGCCTGCTGCAATGCCCAAGCCGATGAACATGGCCTGGCGAATCAGGAAATAGGCTGAATTATGGCCGGTGCGACGACTGCCCTCGGCGATGTCTATGGATGCCGAATACACCATCACCAAGCCGAAGGCGAGCAGGATCAGGGCGATCCACATCAGGACAAAATCGTACTCCGGCACCGCGCTGCGGCGCGGCACGGCGGCAGCCGTGGCGGCACTCATGCGGGCGCTCCTGGCAGGGCACGCACCGCGTCAATGAATACCTGGGCGCGGTGCGCATAATTGTTGAACATGTCGAAGCTGGCGCAGGCGGGCGAGAGCAGCACGGCATCTCCCGGCCGGGCGGCAGCAAAAGCGGCGCGCACTGCGTCCTGCATGGTTTCAGCGCGCAGCACCGGTACGCCCGCGCCGGTCAGCGCGGCGGCTATCAGTGCGCCGTCACGGCCGATCTGCACCACGGCACGCGCATGCTGCGCCACAGCATCCCTGAGCGGAGTGAAGTCCTGCCCCTTGCCGTCGCCGCCGGCGATCAGCACCACTTTCCTGTCCATGCCCTTTAACGCGGCCTCGGTTGCGCCGACGTTGGTGCCCTTGGAATCGTCGTAGAATGCAATGCCGTTGATCGCCGCCACCCACTCCACCCGGTGCGGCAGGCCGCGGAACCGGCGCAGCGCCTCGACCAGCGGTGCCGCCGGCAGACCCACGGCACGGCACAGGGCAAACGCGGCAAGCGCGTTGGCGGCATTATGCCGGCCGGCCAGCGGCAATTGCGCCAGCGGCATCAAGCGCTGCTTGCCTTCCCACATCCAGGCGTCCTCGACACCGAATTCGTTCAGTGCGCGCGGGGGACTGAGGCCAAAGGTCAGCACCGTGCGCCAGGGCAGTGCCATGCCCAAGCTGCGGGCGTCGTCGCGGTTCAATACCTGTATGCCGTCACCGCTGAAGATGCGCGCCTTGGCGGCGGCGTAGGCGCCGAGATCGGCATAGCGATCGAGATGATCTTCGCTGATATTCAGCACGGTGGCGGATGCGGCATTGAGACTGGCAGTGGTTTCCAGCTGGAAACTGGACAATTCCAGCACAAAGATATCCGCCTCTGGATGGTCGTCCAGCGCATCCAGCACGGGCAAACCGATATTGCCCGCCATGATGGTTTTTTTGCCCGCCGCCGCGCACATCGCACCGACCATGCTGGTGACGGTGCTCTTGCCGTTGGAGCCGGTGATGGCGATGACTTTTGCCGTGGCGGGGACAGCCTGGGCGAACAGCTCGACATCTCCTTCCACCGCCACACCGCGCAGCATGGCCTGCTGGATCAGCGGCCCGGCCACGGCAACACCGGGGCTCACCATGATGCGCTCGGCCCAGTCGAAATCGGCTCTGCGAAACGGGCCGGTTGACACCGTCACATCAGGCAGCACTTCGTGCAGGCGCGCCAGATTGGGCGGTGCGCTGCGGCTGTCTGCCACGCGTACAGTGGCGCCGCGCCGCGCCAGCCAGCGCGCCGCAGACAGGCCGGTATCGCCCAGCCCGAGCACCAGAATATTTTGCCCGTACAAATTCATCAACGCAGCTTCAACGTAGACAAGCCGATCAACACCAGCATCATGGTGATGATCCAGAAACGGACGACGACTTGCGTCTCCTTCCAGCCCTTCAATTCATAGTGGTGATGCAGCGGCGCCATGCGGAACACGCGCTTGCCGGTGAGTTTGAATGAGGCGACCTGGATCATCACCGACAGGGTTTCCATCACGAACACTCCGCCCATGATGAACAGCACGATTTCCTGGCGCACGATCACCGCCACCACCCCCAGTGCAGCGCCCAGCGCCAGCGCGCCGACGTCGCCCATGAACACTTCCGCCGGGTAGGCGTTGAACCACAGGAAAGCCAGCCCCGCCCCCGCCATGGCGGTGCAAAACACCACCAGTTCGCCCGCGCCGGGGATGTGCGGCACGCCGAGATACCTGGAAAACACCGCGTTGCCGGCCACGTAGGCGAAGATGGCCAGCGCCGAAGCCACCATCACCGTGGGCATGATCGCCAGCCCGTCGAGGCCGTCGGTGAGGTTGACCGCATTGCTGGAGCCGACGATGACGAAGTAGGTGAGAACGACAAACCCCACCGTGCCCAGCGGAATCCCGATGTGTTTCAAGAACGGCACGATCAGTTCGGTCTGCGCGGGCAATTGGGTGGAGTAGGCAATAAACAGGGCCGCAGCCAGCCCAATCAACGACTGCCAGAAATACTTGGCCTTGGCCGGCAGGCCCTTGGGATTGCGATGGACAACTTTCCGGTAGTCATCCACCCAGCCCACCGCGCCAAACCCGAGCGTGGTGAACAGCACCACCCATACGTAGTGGTTGGACAAATCCGCCCACAGCAGTGTGGAGATGGTAATGGACACCAGTATCAGCGCGCCGCCCATGGTCGGTGTGCCCGCCTTGACCAGATGGCTTTGCGGACCGTCGTCGCGTATCGCCTGGCCGATTTTCATCGAAGTCAGCTTGCGGATGACGGCAGGGCCGACCACGAACGAGATGGTGAGCGAGGTCAGCGTGGCCAGCACCGCACGCAGCGTGATGTAGTTGAACACGTTGAACGCACGTATATCCTGTGCCAGATGTTGGGCAAGCCAGAGCAGCATTAGCGGGTTACCTCGAAACTTTTCACCACCCGTTCCATCTGCATGAAACGGGAACCTTTGACCAGCACGGTCACCCCGGCATCCAGCCGGTTTTCCAGTTCCGCCAGCAATTCTTCGATGCGCTCGAAATGCATCGCGCCCGCACCGAATGTTTCAACTGCCGCGGCACTCATCTCGCCCAGCGCCAGCAGCTGGTCAACCTGCGCCGCACGCGCAGCACGGCCAATTTCGGCGTGCATTGCGGCAGCATCCCCGCCCAGCTCGCCCATGTCGCCCAGCACCACAATCTTCTTGCCGGGGATGGCCGCCAGCACTGCCAGTGCGGCGTTTACCGAATCCGGGTTGGCGTTGTAGGTATCGTCAATCAGGGTGGCGCCATGCAGCGCAGGTTTGAACTGCAGACGCCCGGCCACACCGTCAAATCCGGCCAGGCCATCAACGATTGCGCGGGCGTCCACTCCCAGCGCCAGCGCGGCGGCGGTCGCGGCCAGGGCGTTGCGCACGTTATGTTCCCCGGCCACACGCAGGCTGAATTGCAGTTCGCCTAGCGGCGTCGCCGCCGTCACTTCACTGCCGCGTGCCGTAGCCCGGTAGCTGCCGCGGATGGCGGCACCATAATCCATGCCGAAATCCAGCACCGGATGCTGGCCTGCCAGGGTGCGCCACAGCCCGGCATGGGTGTCATCGGCGTTGATTACCGCCACGCCGCCATCTCCCAGACCCGCGAAGATTTCGCCTTTGGCGCGCGCCACGTTTTCTACCGAGCCCAGCATGCCCACATGCGCAGCACCCGCGTTATTGACCAGCGCCACCTCGGGGCTGGCCAGCCGGGTCAGGTAGTCAATCTCGCCGCTGTGGTTCATGCCCATCTCGATCACCCCATACACATGCTCGGGGCGCAGACCCAGCAGCGTGAGCGGCATACCGATGTCGTTGTTGAGATTGCCCCGGGTGGCCAGCACCGCAGCGCCGGAACTGGCAGCGCGCAGGATCGCCGCGAGCATTTCCTTGACGGTGGTTTTACCGTTGCTGCCGGTGATGGCCACCAGGCGCGCGGGCATTTGCGTGCGCCACCAGGCCGCCAGCCGGCCCAGCGCCAGCCGCGTGTCGTCTACCAGCAGCGCGGGTTGCGCGCTGCAGCCGCTATCTGCTGCGATCATTACCGCTGCCGCGCCGCTGTCCAGCGCCTGCCGGGCAAAGCGATGGCCGTCAAAACGCTCGCCCTGGAGCGCCACGAACAAGTCTCCCGGCTGGATAGTGCGGGTGTCGGTGGCGACACGTGCAAACTCCACATCCGCGCCGCGCATGCCGGCATGGATGGCGGCGGCGGCGGTGGCTAGCGTCATCATGCGCATGCGTACGCCTCCAGCGCCTGGGTGGCAACGGCAACATCGCTGAACGGGTGCTTCACGCCGTGTATCTCCTGATAATCTTCATGTCCCTTGCCCGCCACCAGCACCACGTCGCCGGCATCCGCCGACTGCACCGCAGCCGATATGGCGGCGCCACGATCGGCTTCGATGCGATAGTCGCCGCTCATGCCTGCCGTGATGCCGGCGATGATGGCCAGCGGGTCTTCGTTGCGCGGGTTGTCCGAGGTGACCAGCACGCGGTCTGCCAGACGTGCAGCAATCGCGCCCATCAATGGACGCTTACCGGCATCACGGTTGCCGCCGCAGCCGAATACGCAGATCAGCTTTCCGTGCGGATTCATTTCACGCAGCGCGTAGAGCACCTTTTCCAGCGCATCCGGGGTGTGCGCATAGTCCACCACCACCACCGGCTTGCCGGCGCCGCCCAGCGCCTGCATGCGCCCGGCCACCGGTTTGATCGCCGCCAGTTGCCGCACTGCGTCCGCCATGGGCACACCGCTTACCAACAGTGTTGCCAGCGTGGCGAGCAGGTTGTAGGCATTGAAGCCGCCGAGCAGCGGCGAGACCAGGTGCGCGTTTCCCCATTCGGATTCGACATCCATTTCCAGGCCGCTGGCGCTGAGCCTGAGCGCAGTGCCGCGCACCCGGCTGCCGTGCATGCCGTAACTCACCACCTCCACTTTGCCGGCGCGCAATTGATCGGCAAGCGCACGGCCAAACGCATCATCGGCATTGAGCACCGCGTAGCGCAGCCCCGGCCACTGGAACAGCACGGTCTTGGCGGCAGCGTAAGCGGCCATGTCGCCATGATAGTCAAGATGGTCGCGCGACAGGTTGGTGAGCACGGCCACGTCAAATTGCACGCCGTTCACCCGGCCTTGCGCCAGGCCATGTGAGGATACTTCCATTACCGCAGCGCGCGCGCCTTGCGCCACATAGCCAGCCAGCGCCTGCTGCAACACGACGGCATCAGGAGTGGTGTTGGCCGACGCCGTGAGCGCATCCGGGAAGCCATTGCCCAGCGTGCCGATCACCGCGCTGCGCTGGCCGCTGCCGGTCAGGCTTTGTGCCAGCCAGTGCGCGCACGAAGTTTTGCCGTTGGTGCCGGTCACACCGATCATCCATAATTTCCCGGAAGGATCGCCGTACACCGTTGCGGCAATTTCGCCAATGCGGTCTTTCAGGCCAGCCACCGCCACATTGGGTAGCTGCGCCCACTGTTGCGGCCAGGTGTAGCCACGCTGCTCCCACAGCACAGCGGCCGCACCCGCCGCAATCGCCTGCGCCAGATGATCGCGGCCATCGCCCGACTCACCCGGATACGCGGCAAAGCCGCAGCCCGGGGTGACTTTGCGGCTGTCGGCGGTGAGCGTAGTCAAACGCGCGCCCTGGCGCGCCAACGCCGCCAGGATGGCGGCGGCGGTTTGCTGTTGAGCGTCAGCGGCGGCGATCACATCGATTCCTCTTCCGCATGGCGCGCTGCCGGCGGCAGCACCACGTTGCCGGTGGGGTTGTCCGGCGGCACGTCGAGCACCCGTAGCGCACCGCTCATCACATTGCTGAACACCGGCGCTGCGACGATGCCACCATAGTATTGGCCGGCGTCGGGCTCATCTATCATCACCGCGACAATCAGGCGCGGGTTACTGGCGGGCGCCATACCGATGAATGAGGCAATGTATTTGTGGGCGGAGTAGCGTCCATCTTCCGGCTTGTGCGCGGTGCCGGTCTTGCCCGCCACCCGGTAGCCGGCTACCTGGGCACGCGGCGCGGTGCCTTCCGGCGACACCACGGTTTCCATCATGGCGCGCACCGCACGGGCAGCGGCGGGGCTGAATACCTGCACGCCGCTGGCGGATGGGACATCCTGCCTCAACAGGCTGACCGGCCTCATCATTCCGTCATTGGCAAACACGGTATAGCCGCGCGCCATCTGTAACAGGCTTACTGCGATACCGTTGCCATAGGCCATGGTTGCCTGTTCGATGGGGCGCCAGCTCTGATACGGGCGCAAGCGGCCGCTGGCAGCCCCGGGGAATCCCACTTTCGGCGCGGTGCCGAATCCGGCCTTGTGCAGTTCGTTCCAGAAATATTCCGGCCTGAGTTCCAGTGCGATCTTGGCCGCACCGATGTTGCTGGATTTCTCGATAATCTGCGAGATGGTGAGCATGCCGTTGGCGTGGGTGTCGTGGATGCGCCTGTTACCCAGCAGATAGCTGCCGTCGCCGGTGTCGATCACCGTATCCGGCCTGATCGTGCCCGCATCCAGTGCCGCCGCCACTGTAAACGGTTTCATCGTCGAACCCGGCTCATACTCGTCGGTGACCGCATGGTTGCGCATCTGCCAGAGCTTGACGCCCTCGCGGTTGTTGGGGTTGTACGAGGGCAGATTGGCGAGCGCCAGAATCTCGCCGGTTCTGGCGTCCAACACCACAATCGCGCCATCCTTGGCCTTATTGGCGACCACCGCATTCTGCAGTTCGCGGTAGGCCAGATACTGAATCTTCATGTCGATCGACAACACCAGATCACGCCCCGGCTTCGGGCTCTGGATGCTTTCCACATCCTCCACGATATTGCCGCGCCGGTCCTTGATGACGCGGCGGCTGCCGGGTATGCCGGCGAGCCAGTTTTGATAGGTCAGCTCCAGCCCTTCCTGACCCACGTCATCCACGTTGGTAAAACCCAGCAACTGTGCGGTGACATCTGCAGAGGGGTAGTAGCGGCGGTATTCGCGGCGCAGGTACAGCCCCGGAATCCCCAGCTGGGTGGCGGCCACAGCCTGGTCCGGCGGCAGCTGGCGTTTGAGATAGACGAATTCACGGTCTTTTTCATTGAGGCGCGTTTGCAGCCCCGCCGCCGGTATTCCCAGAACCTTTGCCAGGTGCCGGACCTGCTCCGGGGTAGCGCTGACCGAACCCGGGTTGGCCCACAGCGACTCCATCGGCGTGCTGATGGCCAGTGGCTCGCCGCGACGGTCGGTAATCATGCCGCGGTGCGCGGGTAATGCCAGTATGCGGTTCACCACCGCGTCACCCTTGCGCTGCAGAAAATCATGGTGCAGCCCTTGCAAATACACGGCGCGCCCTACCAGCATCAACAACCACAGCAACAGCAGCGCGGCCACGACGCGCCCGCGCCAGCGCTGCAGGTGCAGTTCCAGTAAATGGCTGGACGGACGCGCGGCAATGCGGCTCATTGCGCACCACTTCCCACGTCGTTCACTACCTGCACGCGATCGGCCGACGGCACCTGCATTTGCAGGCGCTGTCTGGCCAATATTTCAATGCGCCCATGCATCGCCCAAGTGCTTTGTTCCAGCTGCAACTGCCCCCACTCCACATCCAGCTGGCGCTGGCGCGCCTGCTCCTGCTGCAATTCAACAAACAGCTGGCGCCCGTGATGCTGGCTGTTCACCACACCCAGGGCGCAGACCACCACCAGCGCCAATAGCGCCATGTGGGCGCGGCTCACCCACCACCTCCGCAGCGCTCGGCAACACGCAGGGTGGCGCTGCGCGCACGGGGATTAGCGGCGATTTCGGAGGCATGCGGACGAATTGCGCGCCCCACCAGGCGCATTTTCGGTTCGGGAATATCGGCAGCACGGACCGGCAAGCGGCGCGGCAGCGGCGGCGGGCTCGACGCCTCGCGCATGAAGCGCTTGACGATGCGGTCTTCCAGCGAGTGAAAACTGATCACCGCCAGGCGCCCGCCGGGCGCGAGCAGCTGTTCGGCCTGGGGCAGCGCCAGCGACAACTCCTCAAGCTCCCGATTGATGTAAATCCGTATAGCCTGAAAGGTGCGGGTCGCCGGATTTTGCCCTGGCTCACGCGTGGGCACGACTCCCGCCACGAGATCTGCAAGCCGCTTGGTGGTTGCGATCGGCGCGCCTGCTCTCTGCGCAACAATCGCGCCTGCAATCGATTTAGCATACCGCTCTTCGCCATAATCCTTGATGACCTCCCTGATCTCCCCTTCATCGGCCTCGGCCAGCCAGGCCGCGGCAGACAGCCCGCGCGTGGTATCCATACGCATGTCGAGCGGCGCGTCGAAACGAAAGCTGAAACCGCGTCCAGCCTCGTCCAGCTGCGGTGAAGACACCCCCAAATCCATCAACACACCACTCACCTGATCCATGCCGCGCGCGCGCAACACTTCTGTCATCTGCGCGAAGCTACCATGAACAATCTCGAAACGCGGATCTTGCCAGCCTTGCCCAACCGCCATTGCAGCCGGGTCTTTATCAAACGCAATCAGGCGCCCGCCCGCTCCCAGTTGCGCCAATATGCTGCGGCTGTGCCCGCCGCGGCCAAAGGTCGCATCCACATATACGCCGTCCGGCCTGACATTCAGTGCCGCAACCGCTTCCTCAAGTAGAACCGTTTCGTGCCGCAAGCCGGAGCTCACAGCGAGAAACCCTCCAGCTCTGGCGGCATGGCGCCATCCCTGAACGCCAGCGCCTGCTCCATCTGCGCCTGCCAGCGTTCTTCATTCCACAATTCGAATTTCACGCCCTGCCCTACCAGCACCACGTTTTTTTCCAGCGCCGCAAACTGGCGCAACATGGCGGGCAGCAAAACGCGCCCGGCACCATCCATCTCCAGATCGGCAGCATTCCCCACCAGCAGACGCTGCAAGCTGCGCGTCTGCGGGTTGAAACTGGACAGGCTATTGAGCTTTTTCTCGATGGGTTCCCACTCAGGCAGCGGGAACAACAGCAGACATTGACTGGGGTCGGCCGTCACCACGATGCGTCCGGCACCATGCACCATGAGCGCGTCACGATACCTGGACGGCACAACCAGCCGACCTTTGCTATCCAGGTTAAGTGTTGCGACGCCGCGGAACATGAAACCCCTTTTTACATTGCACAGAGGAAGTTTCCCACTTTCCCCCACAATTCACCACTTCGGCCCACTATAGATAAAAAGCGATGGAGGGTCAAGCGACAAAAATGGATTTTTGCAAGACGTTACAAACACTTACACAACATCAATAAATGCCAATAAACAATCAAAAATAAGCACATAGCCAACTATCTGAAGGCATGATATTAAGTATTGCCGGAAGGAGGTGAAACCGATACCCGGCGTGAGCCAGGTTTATTTTTCGCCTGCGGACGCAGGCTGGGGTGGATCGCTTAAATAACGCACTTCGAGCACTTCGATTTCGCGCATTCCCGCCGGACTCTGGAAACGCACCACATCGCCGGCGCGCGCCTTGGCCAGCGCCCGCGCCAGTGGAGACACCCAACTGATGCGTCCGCCAGCCGGGTCGGCCTCATCCACGCCGACGATCTGATAGGTATGCTGGCTGCCGTCTTCCTCGCCCACGCTTACCGTGGCGCCGAAAAACACCTGCTCGATGCCCTGCTGGGCACGTGGATCAACCACAACCGGATCATCCAGGCGCCTGGTGAGGTAACGCAGGCGGCGGTCGATCTCGCGCAGGCGTTTTTTGCCGTAAATGTAGTCGCCGTTCTCCGAACGGTCGCCATTCGACGCCGCCCACGACACGGTTTCAACCATCTGCGGACGTTCTACCTTGAGCAGGTGGTCAAATTCGGCCTTGAGCAGCGCATGGCCGCGCGGGGTCATGTAGTTCTTGGCGCCTGGCGGGAGTTGCGGCTCGGCAGCGGGTTCTTCATCGTCCGCGTCGGATTCTTTGGTGAAGGCTTTGCTCATCGGAAAACAGGAAAGCAACAAGAAAATAAAGGTGAAGCTGGCCGATAAGCCGGGTTTTGTCGTGGACAGTCATTCCTCTAGGCCGCCGGTTACCCGACGGCTCAAGCAGCCTACCCGCAGGCTCAGCGAGCCGCTTCATCGCCTGCCTATTTGGCCTTGCTCCGGATGGAGGTTACCGCGTTTCACTCCGGACTAAACCGGCTCGTCTCTGTGGCCCTGTTCCTCGCCTCACGGCGGCCGGCCATTAACCGGCATCCTGCTCTATGGAGCCCGGACTTTCCTCCCCCCCGGTTGCGCGGGGCGGCGACTGTCTGGCCAGCTTCACCGCCATTCTATCATCATCAACCCAATCTATACCCTTGACATAAATAGATTTATTGCCTAAACAAATAGCAGCATGATGGCGCGCCACTTGCGCCGTCTTCCCACCCCTGCATGGGGCGATCTGATGTCCAGTTACTTTCTTTCAAGGAGAACACGATGAGACGCAGACTCTATTTCACGGTACCGGATACTGCCAGCGCCCAGCAGATGGTCAATGATTTATTACTGGCGCGAATTGACGAGAGGCACATGCATGTGCTCGCCCGCGACGGGATTCCGCTCGATGGCCTGCATGAGGCCTCCATCCTGCAAAAAAGCGATTTCATCCACGGCATGGAAAGCGGTCTGGTTATTGGCGGCATTGCCGGCATTCTGGCCGGCATAGTGGGGATACTGTTCCCGCCCGCAGGGGTCGATTTGAAGCTGGTGACCATCCTGGTGACCGCGCTGGTGGGAGCAGCATTCGGTGCCTGGGTGTCGAGCATGATTGCCAGCTCGGTTCCCAATTCCAAGCTCAAGACCTACGAAAAGGCGATTGAACAAGGACGCATCCTGATGATGGTCGACGTTCCCAGCGGGCGTGTAGATGACATCTGCAAACTCATCGCCAGCCGTCATCCGGAGGCCAGCAGCAGCAATATGGAGCCGACCATCCCTGCATTTCCCTGATGCAACCCGGAAAAATTGCACACCACCGTTCACGCGCGGGGTTTATCCCCCGCGTGGCTGGTGGATATGCCCCGCCGCCCCCAAGACACAACAAGCTTAATACGCCATTTCAACAAGTTACACTCTGGCACGGCAATTGTATGCAGAACGGCAAGGACTTCACCCATGCCAGAGAGCATCATGCACACCTTCACCTGCCGCCCGCCCATCATTGCCATGCTGCTAGGCAGCGCACTCACCTCCGCCTGGGGCGCCGCGACCCCGGCACGGCAACAGGCAGCCGTCGGGCCCGGCCAGGCGTTGAGCATCAGGCAGCAAGACCGGCTATCGGACATTGCGGTGCAAGCATTGCATCAGATTGCTGCCGCGCGCGCTGACATTGCCCGCCGCGATGCCAGCAACGCGCACCAGGCGCTGGATAATGCCAACGCCTTGCTCAATACCTTACAAGCCAGCCTGCCCACCCCACGCGACGCCGACCGGATCGGGATCGCACAAAAACATCTGGGATACGAAGACGGTACGCGCGTGCTGCCCGATCTGGTGCCGATTTATGCCGATTTGCACGCGCTGCAGGACTTCATCCCGGTACAGTCGGCACAGGCGCATCCGGGTAAAGCGCACAGCCACCCGCAACAAGGCCAGAAACAGCCCGGTGCCGATGCGTTACGCGCCACCGATGCCGCGCTGATTTATGCCGAAGCCGACCTGCCGCTGGCGCATACCCGCCGCGCCGTGGATACAGCACGACTGGCGCTGGATCAGGATGACTGGCAGGGTGCCGACAACGCACTCAAAAATGCAGAGGACGGCGTGGTGTTCATGTCGGTGAGCGTGAGCGAACCCCTCGCTGCAGGCCGCCAATCGTTGCAGCAAACCACACACCTGCTGGCAGCGGGTGAAACAGCCAGGGCACGGGTCGAGCTGCAACGCGCGCGCAGCTGTCTGCAACACGCCGCGCAAACCACAGACAGCGTAGCCAGAACCAAGGTCAATACCTTGCTGCAAGACACCAGCCAGCTCGACCGCCATATCCGGAACGGCAATGCCAACGTGGTACGCGACGCGCAAACCCTGTGGTACAGAACAGCCGCGCTGGCGGAACGCTCCAGCGCCTATCTGGGCAATGCATGGGCGCGGGTGATGCACGACCAGCCGATCAAATCCAGGCTTATCGAAGCCCGCCTCTCATTGCGTAACGCCGCCATTGATCAATTTACCGCGCACCGGCCAGCAGCAGTGGAAGCAGCCCTCACGCACACGCAAAATTATCTGCACCAGGCGCTGCAAATTGCGCGTACCGACAACCAGCCGCAAACAGAAATACGCGGTATCCAGCAGCATATTGCCCGCCTCGCAGCCACTCCTCCACCGCAACGCAAACAGGAACAATTTAGCCAGCTCGCGAGCGAACTGAGCATCCTGATCAGCCAAAGCTGACATTACATGAGGCTTGCTTACCCAGGGGAAACCCGTTTGAATAGCAGCCATGAAGAGAGCGGCTCCCATCCCGTGTCGAGCGCACTGATCCTGCGCTCATTGCGGCTGCCCGGCATGGTGCTGGGCAGCGTGGTGATTGTGACCCTGGCGTTGATGACGCTCACCGCATGGCGCGCCGAAACCCGCATCGGCACAGTGCAGTTGCACATGCAGAATATTCTCGCACTGCAGGCACTCTCCATGCATATGGAACACGACTATTTGCGCCTGGCGAACCCGCAGGCACCGCTCCCGGCGCGTGTCCAGAAGGCGCTGGACAAACAGCTGGCCGCCATCATTGCGGCAGACCACGCGCGCGTGGCCGACACCCCCGCGGTATTGGGCCAGTTACGGCAGTTGCTGGCGCGCCGGGATACCAGCCACGATACGCTGCTCTCCGCGCTGGCGCAGATTCATGATCGCATTACCCGCGAAACCAACGCCCATGCGGCACTGGTCAGCGACGTGGAACGCACCGCGCGCTTCGAATTCAATCTCGCGCTGACACTGGTAGTGGGATTACCCTTGCTGGCGCTGGCCATACTCTACCTGCTGCGCCATCGCGTGCAGTTACCGCTGCGCGACCTGAGCTGGCTCATGCAACGCCTGTCGCAGCAGGATTACGCCAGAGCCCCCACCGCCCACGCCGATCCGATGATCAAGCCCCTGCTGCTGCGCTACAATCATCTGGTGAGCCGTCTGGCCGAGCTCGAAACCGAACACCAGAACCGCGAGACCCTGCTCGAACAGCAGGTACGTGCCGCCAGCACCACCCTGCTCACCCAGCAGCAGCATCTGGCGCAGGCGGAAAAACTGGCCAGCGTAGGCGAAGTCGCCGCCAGCATTGCACACGAGCTGCGCAACCCGCTGTCCGGCATCCAGATGGCGCTGGCCAATCTGCGCCGTGAAACCGAATCGGCTGACCACGTTGAGCGCCTGGACATGATCCTGGATGAAATCAACCGCATCACCCGCCTGCTCAATGGCCTGCTGGATCAGGCTCGGCACCGTCCCGAAGCCACCAGCGAAGTGAATCTGGCCGAACTGTGCAGCACCCTGGCCAGCCTTGTCCATTACCTGTTGCCGCCCGGCATCACCCTGGCGACCGACGTCCCCATGGATTTGCGCTGCGTGGTTGCGGCCGATGGCCTGCGCCAGGCCTTGCTCAACCTGATCCTCAACGCGCGCAACGCGCTGGGCAGCAGGACGGGCAGTATCCGCCTCGCCGCGCAGCCCAGTGAAGATGGCATCGAAATCAGCGTCACCGACAGCGGCAGCGGCTTTCCCGATACACTGCTCAGCCACGGCCCGCGCCCGTTCATCAGCGGCCACGAATCCGGTACCGGACTCGGACTGGCAATCACGCGCCGTTTTGTAACCGGTCTGGGGGGGCGCATTACCCTGGACAACCCATCCACAGGTGGCGCGCGCGTCACCCTCTACCTGCCTTGTGCCACCCATGCCTGACAGCCTCCTCATCATCGAAGACGAATCCCTGCTGGGTGCTGAACTGCAGCGCCATTTCCGGCGTGACGGCTGGGAGGTCAGCTGGGCACGCAGCATCGCCGAAGCCGAAAACCTGCTGCTGGGCGAAACCCTGTCACCCCTGGTCGTGCTCTCCGACATGAGCCTGCCGGATGGCAATGGCCTGGACCTGCTCGAATCCGTGCGGCAGAAAAATCTGGGCGGCGAGTGGCTGTTTCTCACCGGCTACGGCACCGTGCCGGATTCGGTACGCGCGCTGAAACTGGGCGCGCTGGACTTCCTGACCAAACCCTGCGACCTGGCGCGACTCGACCTGATTATCGCTGCCGCCACGCGCAGCGGCCGTGCCCAGCGGCGCATTGCCGAACACTCGGCGGCGGCGGCGCGGCGCTACAGCGTGGACAGTTTCAGCGGCGACAGCAGCGCCTCGAACGCGGCGCGCCAGATGCTGACGCGGCTGGCCTGCGTGCCCTATTCCGCACTGCTCATCAGCGGCGAAACCGGTACCGGCAAAGGTCTGGCAGCACGCATCCTGCACCATGGCGGGATACGCGCCAGCGCCCCGCTGGTGGAGGTCAATTGCGCTGCGCTGCCGCATGAATTGATCGAATCCGAGCTGTTCGGCCACGAGGCAGGCGCCTTTACCGGCGCCAAAACCCGGCGGCGCGGCCTGTTCGAGCAGGCTGATGGCGGCACCCTGTTCCTGGATGAGGTCGGCGAACTGGCGCCCGACTTGCAGGCCAAGCTGCTCAAGGCAATCGAGGACAAGGTCATCCGCCGCGTGGGCGGCGACCGCGAAATCGCGCTCGACGTGCAGCTCATTGCTGCCACCAATCACGATCTGGCTGAAGCTGTGGCCGCGCGGCGCTTCCGCGAAGACTTCTACCACCGCCTGTCGGTATTCCGCCTGGAACTGCCGCCACTGCGCCAGCGCCGCGAGGACATTCGTGCCCTGGTGCAGCGCTTTGTCGCCGAATTCAACCTCAAGGCCGGCAAAAAAATAC
Organism: Sulfuriferula plumbiphila; assembly: GCF_009938015.1. NCBI lineage: Bacteria > Pseudomonadati > Pseudomonadota > Betaproteobacteria > Nitrosomonadales > Sulfuricellaceae > Sulfuriferula > Sulfuriferula plumbiphila. Next base: position 3,151,623 of record NZ_AP021884.1, read on the forward strand.
GTCATATCCGCGCCAGCACCTGGCAGTTGCTTGAACAGCACAACTGGCCGGGCAACGTGCGCGAGCTGCGCAATGCCATCGAGCGCGCCGTGCTGCTCACCCAGGGCGATGCCGATACCCTGCAGGAGGAATGGCTGCAACTTATCCCGGCCAGCACCCCGGCCACGCCAGCGCAGGGCAGCGCAGACCTGTTGTGTCTGCCGCTGGACGGCAGCATGGCGCTCGACGACATGGATCGCCACATCATCCAGACCGCGCTGGCACGCCACGCCTACAATGTCACCGCCACCGCGCGCGCGCTCGGCACCACACGCGAAACGCTGCGTTACCGGGTGGATAAATACGGTCTCAAACCTGTAGTCCGTGAGGATGGCTGAACCGGGAAACGGCGATTGAATCCGCCGCAGATTACACGGATTCACACAGCGTTTGAGGCGGTTGCCGGTGATGGGCACCATCAGCCACGGGCTTATCAAGTTCAGTTCCGCTACCCATGGTTTAATAATCCGGGTACATCGACGACTGCTTTTTTCAGGCTGAAACATCCGGTTTAGAGGGCAAGCACCCCAGGGGGATATCAGCCTAATTTTTTCATGCGCCGGGTGATATCCCCCGGCGCGCACTTATCCAGACAGGATTTATTATTTGCTTTCAAGTGCCTGTGGTCTTGGCACGGATGCTGCTGCATTCACGCCAAAGGCACACGCTCCTACCCGCGTACAGAGTTCGGCCCAGTGAAGGAGAACGCAAGGCGCGCTTCAGCCAGGACGCCAGCATCCCCTTCGAGGAAGCGCAAGATTGATTTCCTGGCCAACACCACAACCCCAGGTCAAAAAAGGAGTTTCCGGCCTGGCAAAAAACAGAAAACCATGATTCCGGTTCAGCAACCGTGTTGTACCAACCCTCAAATTCAGGAGCATCAGCATGAAATCCAATGTACTCGCAGCCATTCTCGCCACCTCGATTATGTCCTTAACCGGCATGGTGCATGCTGCACCTGTCGCAGGTTCCGAAACCGTGGGGGTAACCGTCCAGGAGGCAAGCATCGCCGCAGTGGGCTGGAGTGCGCAGAAACAAATCCTGCACAAACCGGTCTATAACGACGATAAGAAAAAAATCGGCGTCATTGAAGACATTATCGTGTCACCCGAAAATTCGGTTTCCTACGCAGTTGTCGGCGGCTTCCTCGGCATTGACCGTCACGATGTGCTGATCCCGTTCAGCCAGTTCAGGGCAGAAGGGCGCAAATACTTGCTGCCGGGTGCAAACAAGGCCATGCTCAAATCCTTGCCTGCATTCAAGTACACCAAATAGTGCAGTCAATTGTGGGGTGGCCTGCGCACCCGTTTTCAACCGCCATTGGCTCAAACAAGGAGCTCGTTATGAGGCGTCGCTTTTTTCCCATGCTCACCGCTGCCACCCTGGCATTGATGCTGGCCGGTTGCGCCAGCGTTGCGCCGCCGGCACCGGTCACAGTTCCCGATGTGATCCGCCTCAGTCGTGAGGGTGATCCGCCTGAACAGATTATCCAGCGCATGCGCGACGCCGGCATGGTCTACCGCCTCAAAGCCAGCCAGTTCGCGCGCCTGCACCAGCAGGGCGTGCCCGATGCCGTGCTGGATTACATGCAGCACACCTACCTTGAAGCCGTGCGCCGCGATCAGCGTCTGCAGGACTGGAATCGCTGGTGGCCGGGACCGGACGGCTATTTTTACGGCGGTTGCTACTATGGATCATGGCCCTACGGCTGCTACTGATTCCATGTTGCATTCAAGCGAATACGGCGTTGCCAGGCCTTGCCTTCACCTGAATGCCACATGGAATGGAGCGCGTGGCACGCATTATCAAACTGACACATGAGCCCGTTCAAAAACCTTTCGTCGCATATTTTGCAGGCCTCAGCCTCGATGGTGGGCGTTTGCATGATGATTCTCAGCATCGTCAAGCTCATTCATATGGGTGGGACCATGAGCAGGCTGGTGGACAAAATACTCGGCTTCGACAATGTGGTGTTTCTGCTCAGCGCCATCCTGTCCTATGCCTCAATGCGCTATGAGCGGAGGGCTGTGCACCTTGAAAATCTGGCTGACAGCATGTTTATAGTGGGACTGATCTGCATGACGGCGGCCTCGCTTGTGCTTTCTTTCGAGATACTCTGAAAATGATCGAGACGACAGAAATCGACATGAACCGCAGGCGGTTCCTGATTGCCGCCACCGCTGCGATTGCAGGCGCAGGGTTGGTGATGACCGCCTATCCATTCGTGATGAGCATGATGCCGAGCCAGAAAGCACTGGCGGCGGGCGGGCCAGTCGAAGCGGATATCCGTCCGATAGAGCCAGGCATGTTGGTTACCTTCACATGGCGTGAGCAGCCGGTATGGGTTCTGCATCGCACCCGGGCAATGCTCGACAGGCTGGGCAAGCATGATCAGCTGTTGCTCGATCCGCTGTCACTGGAGCCCCAACAGCCCGTTTATTGCCGGAACGCGACCCGCTCAATCAAGCCGGAATATCTGGTCGTAATCGGCATCTGCACTCACCTCGGCTGCGTTCCAACCTACCGCAGGGATGTGGGAGCAGCTGATTTGGGGGCAAATTGGCCGGGGGGCTTTTTCTGTCCCTGCCACGGTTCCAAATACGATCTGGCGGCTCGTGTATTCAAAGACGTGCCGGCGCCGCTCAACCTGAAGATTCCGCAACATACTTACCTGAGCGAGACGCGCATATTGATCGGCACAGACAAGAAAGCAAGCTAGAAACCGAAGATGAAGACCCAGCCGCTGTCGTTTTTATTTGGAAACGAAAACAGCTGACCGCAACTTCCCCAAGCAGAGGATCAATGGAAAAGCACATCCCGCAACCTTCAGGCAAAGCGCCTGCGCCGCGCTGGCGCAGTCCTGCCTGGGCATCCGCGCGCAAGGATATGGTAGGCACCGCACTGGGCGCTTCACGGCTGTGGTTCAGTGTGGCGCAGGGAATCGTCAGCGAGGTGTATTACCCGCGCCTCGATATTCCCCAGCTCAAGGACCTCGGCTTCATCGTCGCCGATGACCAGGGCTTCTGGCAGGAATTGCGCAGACTACCCGGCTACACCCTGGAATTCGTCGCGCCAGGCATCCCGGCGCTGACCATCCGCCACCAGCACCCGCGCTTCAGCCTGCGCCTCGGAATCTGTCCCGATCCGCAGCGCGATGTGCTGCTGCTGGACATCGAACTCGACGGCGATGCGGCGCTACGCCCTTATCTGCTCGCCGCTCCCCGTCTGGGCGGCGATGCCCATGTCAACTGCGCCTGGACGGATAGCTGGGAAGGCCGGCCGTTGCTGTGGGCGGAACAAGGTCCGTTCGGCCTGGCGCTGATGTGTGCAGACGCCGACGGACTACCCGGTTTTGGCATGCGCTCGGTGGGCTGCGTAGGTGAAAGCGATTTATGGCAGGACTTCGACCGCCACCAGCGCATGACCTGGGAATTTACCAAAACCGACCCGGGCGAAGTGGCGCTGGCCGGCGAACTGCCGCGCCGCTGTACCCTGGCGCTGGGTCTGGGCAGCAGCAAGGAAGCCGCGGCAACCCTGGCATGGAGTGCATTGATGCAGGGTTTCGAGTCAGCCTGGCAAGGCCAGTGTGAGGACTGGGCTGGCTGGCAAAAAAACTGGCAACAGCCGCCTGCGCTCGCCGCCCTGCCGGACGCAGCGCGCCAGTTGCTGCAACGCTCCGCGAGCGTACTCAAGGTGCACCAGGATCGCACCTACCCCGGTGCCGTGGTCGCCAGCCTGTCGGTGCCCTGGGGCGAATCCAGCTCGAGCCAGGGCGGCTACCATCTGGTGTGGTCACGCGATCTGGTGGAGACCGCGGGCGCGTTGCTGGCCATGGATAAACTCGACGATACGCGGGCCATATTGTGCTACCTGATCGCCACCCAGCAGGCCGACGGCCACTGGCTGCAAAATCAGTGGCTGGGCGGAAAACCGTTCTGGCAGGGCATCCAGCTTGACGAAACCGCGTTCCCGGTATTGCTGGCCGCAGCCCTGCATGCACGCGGCGCGCTGGCGCAGATTCCGGTGCACGACACGGTACGCCGCGCGCTCAACTTCATCGTGCGCCAGGGCCCGGCCACCGGCCAGGACCGCTGGGAAGAAGACGCCGGCATCAACCCCTTCACCCTGGCCGTGGCCATCGCCGCGCTGGTGGAAGGTGGCGCATTGCTGGAAGGTCGCGAGCGCGATTGCGCGCTGATGCTGGCGGATTACTGGAATGCCCGGCTCGAGGACTGGACCTGGGTGGAACACACGGAACTGGCGCGCAGCCTCGAAGTGCCCGGCTATTATCTGCGCAGCGCCCCCACCGACGCGCTCTGCCACGACGGCGCCAGACACGAACACCTGCTCATCAAAAACCGCGCCATCGATCCCGATTTGCCCGCCGACGAACAACTGGCAACCGATTTTCTGCAACTGGTGCGCTATGGTCTGCGCGATGCCCGCGACCCGCGCATCGTGGCGAGCGTGACCGCCATCGACAAGCTGCTCAAGACCGACACGCCCAACGGCCCGGTATGGCACCGCTACAACGGCGATGGTTATGGCGAGCACGCCGACGGCAGCGCCTTCGACGGCAGCGGGCACGGACGCGGCTGGCCACTGCTCACCGGCGAGCGCGGCCATTACGCGCTGCTGGCCGGAGAAGATGCCTTGCCCTACATCGAGGCCATGGCCGCCATGACCGGCAGCGGCGGCCTGCTGCCGGAACAGGTATGGGATACCGATCCCATCCCCGCGCGCGGCCTCTATCCGGGCCAGCCCAGCGGTTCCGCCATGCCGCTGGTGTGGGCGCACGCCGAGTACATCAAGCTGTGCCTGAGTCATGCCCAGGGTTATCCGGTGGATCGCCCGGTACAGACCTGGCTGCGCTATCGCGGCCAGCGCCCGCACATTCCCTATTACCTGTGGCGCCTGAAACAACGCCTGCGCAACCTGCCCGCAGGCAAGGAACTGCGCCTGCTGCTGCACGCTCCGGCGCGCGTGCACTGGGGACGCAACGGCTGGCAGGAGATTGCCGACGTGGACACGCAGGACTGGGGACTGGCGCATATCGCCGTCCTGCCGACTATGCTGCTGAATCCCGGTGACACGCTGGAATTCACGCTGTACTGGCCGGACAGCGGACAATGGCAGGGTGAGGATTTTCAGATTCGCATTGTTTTAAACATGGCAGTTTAGCCACGGAGAACACGGAGGGGAAAACCAGAAGGAAAAATCCAAGACACCTCCCCCGGCCTGATTTTTGCCTTTATGACTTTTGCCTTCATTATTTTTCTCCGTGCTCTCCGTGGCCAACTGCTTTTTTCCAGAATGACAGGAGAATGGTATGGACGCTTGCCCCCGGCGACGGGCTACTGAGGTGGCGTAGGGTGGGGCGAAGGTGGATCCTCATGGGCCGACGGCATCTAAGTGCCAAATCGGGAGGAACATGAAGTTCTTCACAGGCAAACCCGAGGATCCATCATGAAGCATGGCGTAGTCGGCATTGATATTGCAAAACGGGTATTTCAACTGCATTGGGTTGATATTGAGACGGGAGAGATCGTGAGTTTGCAGCTCAAACGCGAGAAGTTTCTGGAGCATTTTGCCAGGCATCGTGATCGAAGCCCTGCGTGATCAGTGGCAGCGCATTACGGAGCTGGATATGCAAATCGCGGGAATTGAGCTCAAGCTTAAAAGCTGGTTAAAGGTGGACAAGGCGGCCCGCGCCATTGCTGACATTCCCGGTGTGGGCCTGTTGACCGCCACCGCTGCGGTGGCCACGATGGGCGATGCCAAAGCCTTCAAGTCAGGCCGTGAGTTTGCGGCTTGGGTGGGCTTGGTGCCTGGGCAAACCGGCACGGGCGGGAAGACGAGGCTACTGGGCATCAGCAAGCGTGGTGACACCTATTTGCGAACCCTGCTCATCCACGGCGCCCGCTCGGTATTGGTACACGCCAAGCAACCTGGGGCGTGGGTTGACGAATTAGGCAAGCGCAGGCCATCCAATGTGGTGGTGGTCGCGCTGGCCAACAAGATGGCGCGAATGATCTGGGCGATGCTGGCCCATGACCGGGCGTACCAGGGCGACTGGGTCAGCATCAGGCCAGCATAGGGCCATGCACTGGGCAGTCAAAGAATAACGAACACAGGAGTGAATGCTGAAAGGTTGCGATAGGTAATTGTGTGTGATGGCAAACAGGTCAGACCGTGGCTTGCTAAACCTGAATGATGAGCTGGACATCAATAGTCCGCCAGGAGAATGAGGGGCAAGTCAGCGAATTCCATCGGGGCCCGCAGGGAAATAGCCTGCAACAAGGCCGGATATAGAACTGCAGTCTTGTCTTGTTTACCAAAACACAGCAAAAACCCTTGGCAATCGGGAAGCGTCCATATAGACCCATCATGCTGACTATTGATTTGAGCGGGCGCCGGGCGCTGGTCACCGGTTCCAGTTCCGGCCTCGGTGAAGCCATCGCGATGGCCTTATCCAGCGCGGGCGCCCGGGTGGCGATTCACTATCGCAAGGAGCGTGCCGCCGCTGCTGCGGTGGTGGCGCGCATCGTCCAGCAAGGCGGCGCGGCGCAGGCGTTTCAGGCCGACATTTCCGTGATCGAAGAGGTATCACGACTTTTCACGGAAGTCGGCGCGGCATTCGGCGGACTGGATATTCTGGTCAACAACGCCGGCATGGACGGCGGCTCGGCCAATTGTGCGGACAGCGATCCCGGCCAGTGGACGCGCGTCATCGCGGTGGACCTGCACGGCCCTTACTACTGCGCGCGCCAGGCGCTGCAATGGATGCTGCCGCAGAAACGCGGGGTAATTATCAACATCACCTCGGTGCACGAATTCATCCCCTGGTCGGGCTACAGCGCCTACACCAGCGCCAAGGCGGGGCTGTCCATGTTCACCAAAACCCTCGCCCAGGAAGTGGCTGCGAGCGGCGTACGCGTGCTGGCCATCGCCCCCGGCGCCATCCGCACCCCGATCAACGCCGGCGTCTGGCAAGACCCGCAAGGGCTGGCCGACCTGGATCAGAAAATCGCCATGGGCCGGCTGGGCGAGCCGGACGAAATCGGCCAGGTCGCGGCTTTCCTGGCCAGCGACCTGGCCGGCTACATCACCGGCACCAGCATCGCAGTGGACGGCGGCATGCTGATCTACCCGGAATTCCGCCATGGCGGATGAACTGGATGCCGACCTGATCATCATCGGCAGCGGTGCCGGAGGCGGCACGCTGGCACGCGTGCTGGCAGCCGGCGGCATTTCCATCCTGGTGCTGGAACGGGGGGATTATCTGCCCAGGGAAAAAGCCAACTGGCAGGCGGAAGCGGTGTTTCACGCCCACCGCTATCATACCCGGGAGTACTGGCGCGATGGCGCGGGGCGCCCGTTTCAACCCGTCACCGGCTACCACGTGGGGGGCAACACCAAACTCTACGGGGCAGCCGTGCTGCGCCGCCGCGCCGAGGATTTCGTTGCGCGCCGCCACGTGGACGGCAGCACCCTGCACTGGCCGATTGGCTATGCAGACCTGAGTCCTTACTACGATGAAGCAGAGCGCTGGTACTACGCCCATGGCCTGGCCGGTGCCGATCCCACCGAGGCGCCGCGCGGCGCCTACCCATGGCCGCCGTTCACCCATGAACCTTACATTGCCGGAGTCGCGCGCCAGCTGGAAGCGCTCGGGCTGCATCCCTTTCCGCTGCCGTTGGCGCTGGATCGCGACGCAGCCCATCCGCAGCAGAGCCCATGCATACGCTGCGACAGCTGCGACGGCTTCCCGTGCCTGGTGCACGCCAAGGGCGATGCGGAAACCTGTGGCGTGCGTCCCGCCCTGCAGCACGCTAACGTTCATCTCCTGCCTGGCACCCGGGTACAACGGCTCCTCACCAGCGCCGATGGCGCCCGCGTGGAGTGTGTGGAGGCGCAAGGCCCGCAGGGTGCGCGACGCTACCGCGCCCGCGTCATCGTCGTCGCCGCCGGTGCCGTCAACTCGGCAGCACTGTTACTGGCTTCGGCCAATACCCAGCACCCGCACGGGCTGGCGAATGGCAGCGACCAGCTCGGGCGCAACTACATGTGCCACCTCAACAGCGCCTGCATTGCCATCGATCCGCGCCGCCGCAACCCGACCGTGTTTCAGAAGACCATCGCCATCAACGATTTCTACAATGATGCGGGCAGCGCGGATTTCCCCTACCCGCTCGGCCATATTCAAAATCTCGGCAAGGTCACCCCCGCCATCCTCAAGGCCCAGCGCCCGGCCTTGCCCTGGCCGCTGGCGCAGTGGGCGGCGCGACATTCGCTGGACTGGTGGCTGACCACGGAGGACATGCCGCGCCCGCACAACCGGGTTTCCCTGGATGCCGACGGCACCATCCGGCTGCACTATCAGCCTACCAACGCGGCCGCCCATCGGCGCCTGGTCGGGCGCTGGAAAAGCATCCTGAAACAGCTTGGCTACCCCTTCGTCTTCACCCAGCGCATGGGCATCGAGGCGGTGGCCCACCAGGTGGGCACGGCGCGTTTCGGCACCGACCCCGGCCAAAGCGTGCTCGACCCCAATTGCAAGGCACATGAACTGGACAACCTGTACGTGGTGGATGCGTCGTTCATGCCCTCCATCGCCGCCGTCAACCCATCGCTGACCATCATGGCCAACGCGCTGCGCGTCGGCGCGCATCTGCGCCAGCGTTTCGCCCAGGGTGATTGGCGTACAGGTTGAAAATGGCCAAACTCAGCGCCGTCGCAGTCTATACAGCAGGCTTCCTGCAAGGTTGCGCCTTCGTCCTGATTCCGGCGCTCGGCACTATTCTGGCCGCCCCGCCTTACCGTCTGTCCAGCAGCGCCTATGGCGTGCTGTTCCTGCCGCAGACGCTGGGCGCCATTTTCGGCGCGCTTGCGGCCGGCGCGCTGCACAAACGCATCGGCAGCGCCGGCCTGTTCCGCGCCGGCGTTGCGGCCAACGTGCTCGCCCTGCTCCTGCTGGCCGGCGCAGCCTATAGTAGCGGCACGCTGGCGCATGGCTTGCTGCTGCTGGAAACGCTGTTTCTGGGCGTGGGATTCGGGTTGACGCTGGTCGCCATCAACCATTATGCCGCCCTGCTGTTTCCCCGCACCGCCACTACCGCCGTCACCCTGCTCAACGCCGGCATCGGCGGCGCCACCGCACTCTCCCCGCTCATCCTGCATGGCATCGCTGCCCGGACCAGCTGGGGCGCATGGCCGCTCATGCTGGCAGCAGGATTCGGGCTGGTGCTGATTCTGCCGCTACCGGCGGGCGCGCCCGGGCAGGGTGAATCCCCGCGCTGGCAAGCCTCCATGCTGCTGTTTGCCCTGGCCGTATTCATCTATGCCATCTGCGAGGGCATCTTTGGCAGTTGGGCCAATATTTACATCAGCGTGAACAAGGCGCTGCCGGCGCATTACGGGGCACTGGCGCTCTCCGTGTTCTGGGGCAGCATGACGCTGTTTCGCGTCCTGCTGGCACTGGTGCCGGAGCACGTCGTAGCGCAGCGCCTGTTTTATCTGGCCGCCCCGCTCGGCATGGGTGCCTGCTTCGCCGCCCTGCCCTTTCTCTCCAGCGCCTGGGCGCTGGCAGGCATGTTTGCCGCAGCCGGGGCAGCATGCAGCGTCTATTTCCCGTTTTCCATGTCATATGGCCTGGCGGCTTGCACCGGGCAGCAGACGCGCATGGCCGGCCTGATGGTGGCAGCGCTGATGGCCGGTGAGGGCATCGGCTCGTTTGCGCTCGGGCCTTTGCAAAGCCTGGTCCCGCTGGAGCGGATTTATCTGTTTTCGGCCTTGTTGGCGGTGCCGCTGTTTGTGCTGGGCTGGCGGCTCTCGCGGGCAAAAACGCGCTGAACGGGTTGTCCGCTGATAAAAACAACAACGCCGTTAAGAATAAAGTAAGTTTTCATGGCGCAACATTCAGCCATGGACATCGACATATTGCCGTACTCAGGATGATGCCAATGCCCCGCTTCAGCCGCACCGCAGCACCTTTATTCCTGCTGGTGAGTGCGCTCGCCGGGTGCGCGAGCTACGCGCCTCGACCGCTGTCACCGCAAGCCAGCGCCGCGCGCTTCGAAGCCCGCTCCCTTACCGGCCTCGGCCTCAAAAACTATGTGCAGGCACATCTGCCTGGCACCTTGCCGGTCGGGCCACCCTCCACCTGGGATTTCGACATGCTGACGCTGGCGGCGCTGTACTACCATCCCGATCTGGGGGTGGCGCGTGCGCAGCAGAATGTGGCTGAAGCGGGGGTTCAGGTTTCCCGGCAACGGCCCAATCCGAGCCTGAATTTCACACCGGCCTATAATGCCGATGCGGTCGCCGGGATGTCGCCCTGGATTTTGGGCTGGATACTGAATTTCCCGATCGAAACTGCCGGACGGCGCGGCTATCGGGAGACACAGGCAGCCTATCAGCGCGATGCCGCACGCTTCCATCTTGCCGAAGTGGCCTGGCAGGTGAGAAGCCATGTGCGCAACCGCATGCTTGACTATGATGCTGCATTTCGCGAAGCAGCCATCCTCAAACAAACGCTGAACCTGCGCGAAAACCTGCTGCATGCCATGCAGCGCCGCCTCGCGGCCGGCGAGGCGGCGCGCGGCGAGGTGGATGCTGCGCAGGCAGCACTGGCCGATACGCACCTGCAATTGAACATGGCGCGTGGCCGCGCCGCTGCAGCCCGGGTGGCACTGGCCGCAGCAGTGGGGGTGCCGGTGGCGGCCCTCAGCACCGTGAATCTTTCTTTCGATGCCCTCAACCGTCCGCTTTCTGCAGCGCAAATCCCTGCACCGGCGGTGCGCCGCGCAGCACTGACCAATCGCGCCGACCTGCTGGCGGCGCTCGCCCAGTATGCGGCGAGCCAGTCCGCGCTGCAGCTCGAAATTGCCCGGCAATACCCCGATCTGCAAATCGGCCCCGGCTACAAGTGGGACCAGGGTGCGAACAAATGGTCGCTGGGGATCAGCCTGACGCTGCCGCTGTTCAACCAGAACCAAGGCCAGATCGCGCAGGCCAAGGCGCAACGCGAGCTGGCCGCGGCCCGGTTCATCGCCCTGCAAGCCCGGGGCATAGCTCAGACTGAGCGCTCGCTTGCAGGCTACCGCGCGGCGCTCGTGGCACTGGACGCCGCACAGTCCCTGGCCGCTACGCAACAGTCACGCGTGCAGTCCGCGCAGCGTCAATTCATGTCGGGCTACACCGATCGCAGCGCGCTGGGCGAAGCGCGGCTGCAAGCCCTGGCCGCAGAAAATACCCGCCTGACCGCATCGATACAGGCACAGCGGGCATTGGGCGCGCTCGAAGACGCAGTCGAACGCCCGCTGGACGGCGCGGCCGGAATAAGCGCCAGCGCCCTGCCTGACCCCCGGCGCGACGCGTCTGCCAACCAAGGATCCCGGCCATGAAGCACAAGCGCAATATCCTCGCGGGCATCATCGCTGCAGCGATGGTTACCGGCGCAGTCATTTGGATACGCAGTACGCCTACCCTCCCCATGACCCCGGCGGGTAATCCGCAAACGGCCACGACGGGCGCAGGTACGGTAGCGATCAGCCCCGAGCAGATGACGGCGAGCGGCATCGAGGCGCAGGTGCTGCCCATAACGCGTTTCCAGCCGCAGACCAGCGCCTACGCCAGCGTACTGGACCCGGGACCGCTGCTGCAGTTGCGCGGGCAATTGCGCTCGGCGCAACTGCAGACCGATGCGGCGCGCGCCCAGGCCGCGGCCTCGGAACGCGAATATCGGCGCCTGGCTCTGCTCAATGGCCAGGATCACACCGTGTCGGACAAAGTGACGGAGACGGCACGCGCCACCTGGCAAGCAGACCGCGCGCATCGGCAATCGGCACGGGCAGCATTGTTGGCTGCCCGTGACACGGCACGCAGCCGCTGGGGCGATGTGCTGACGGGCTGGGCACTCGCCGCACGCTCACCGCAACTGGAGGCGCTCAATTCCGGACAGCAGGCTTTACTGTCGGTGGCGCTGCCGCAGCGCGGGCCGACGGCTTTGCCGCCGCCTACGATCCGCATCGGCCTGCCCGGAACCGGCGGCGGCGAGATCACTGCGCGCCTCGTATCGCCTTCGCCGCTGGCCGACCCGGTCATCCAGAGCCCGACTTATTTCTACCAGGCGCCGCGCGCGGGATTGCGCACTGGCATGCGCATCGAGGCATTTCTGCCCGCCGGCCCATCTCTCGAAGGCGTAACGATCCCGAACTCGGCTGTAGTCTGGTACGCCAACCGGCCGTGGGTCTATGTGCGGAACGACGACACGCATTTCACCCGGCGCGAAATTGCCGTCGATACGCCCGCACCCGGCGGCTGGTTTGTTGCGCGCGGGTGGCACGGCGGCGAGCGCGTTGCGGTAAAGGGCGCAGCCCTGCTGTTCTCGCAGGAATTCCAGCCGAAACCGCAAGCGGGCAGCCCGGGCGGTGGCGGCGATGACGACGGCTAGCAGCCGAGAACGCGCACGTTATGAAACATCCAGGCTGGTTTCAAGATGGACAAGCCTTAATCACGAGGGTCACGGGAACCGGAAGGCAAAATCCAGGGCATCCCCCCGGCTTGATTTTTGCCTTTTGCCTTCATTATTTTCCCCGTGACCCTCGTGGCTCAATAGCCGTTTTAGGCTGAAAGGACATTCCCGCATGCTGACCCCCGTCGTTCGCTTTGCCATCCGTTTTCGCGGCGTCGTCATCGCCCTGGCAATGCTGCTGGCGGGGTATGGCCTGTTCGCCCTCAGCCATGCGCGGCTGGATGTATTTCCGGAATTCGCGCCGCCCCAGGTGCAGGTGCAGACCGAAGCGCCGGGCTTATCTCCCGCCCAGGTGGAAGTGCTTGTCACCCAGCCCCTGGAGAACCGTCTGGCCGGCCTGACCGGCATCAAGACCCTACGCTCCAGGTCGTTTCAGGGCCTGTCCATGATCACCCTGACCTTCGCTCCGGACACCGATATCTACCGGGACAGGCAGGTCGTGGCAGAGCAAATGGGCGGCACTGCCGGCACGCTTCCCCGGGGCGTGAAGGCACCGGCTTTGCTGCCGCTGGCTTCCTCCACCAGCGTGGTGCTGAGCCTCGGTCTGACCTCGAAGTCGCGCTCCCTGATGGAACTGCGCACCCTCGCCGACTGGAGCGTCAAACCACAGCTGCTTGCGGTGGGCGGGGTGGCAGGCATCTCCGTGTTCGGCGGCGAGGTGAAGCAGTTGCAGATCCAGATCGCTCCCGCCAGACTGGTGCGTTACGGCCTGGCTATCCAGGACGTGGTCAACGCAGCAAAGCGGGCAACGGCAGTGCGCGGCGCCGGCCTTATCGAAAACAACAACCAGCGCATCACGCTGGAAACCACCGGGCAGCCCCTCTCCGCCGCGGCGCTGGGTGCGGTGGTACTGCGCAATCAGGGCGGCGCCACGCTGCGCCTGGCGGACGTGGCGAATGTCACGGTGGCACCCGCCCCCGCAGTGGGCGCGGCCTCGATCGAGGGACAGCCGGGGGTGATGCTGGTGGTCGAGGAACAGTACGGCGCGAATACCCTGGCCGTGACCCGGGCGCTGGAACAGCGCCTCGCGCAGCTTAAACCGGCCCTTGCTGCCGAAGGCGTGACCCTGCATCCCGACCTGTTCCGCCCGGCCAACTTCATCGAAACCGCGATCAGCCACCTGCGCACGGCGCTGCTGATCGGCGCCGCGCTGGTGCTGGTCGTGCTGTTCCTGTTCCTGTTCAACGTGCGCGCCGCGGTCATTTCGGCCAGCGCGATCCCGCTTTCGCTGCTGACTGCGGTGATCGTGCTCAATCACTTCGGCATCGGCCTCAATACCATGACGCTGGGCGGACTCGCCATCGCCATCGGCGAGGTGGTGGACGACGCCATTGTCGATGTGGAGAACATTTTCCGGCGCCTGCGCGAAAACCGGCTGCTGGCCGCTCCGCTGGGTGCAGCGCAGGTGGTGTTGAATGCCTCGCTCGAGGTGCGCGGCGCGGTGATCTACGCCACCTTCATCGTGGCGCTGGTGTTCGTGCCGGTATTGACGCTGTCCGGCGTCGCCGGCAGCTTGTTCGGCCCGCTGGCGCTCGCCTATATCGCGGCCATCATGGCCTCGCTGGTGGTGGCGCTGACGCTTACCCCGGCGCTTGCCTGCGCGTTGCTGGCGCGGCGTGCAGCCGAGGCAGATGAACCGCCCCTGGGTAAATGGCTCAAGGCGCGCTACACCCGTCTGCTTGCCGATATCGATCGGCGCGCGGGCGCAGCAATTCTGGTCGTGGTGTTGCTGTGCGGTACGGCATTGGCCGTGCTGCCATTCATGCAAGGCAGCTTTCTGCCGACGCTGCGCGAGGGGCATTTCATCGTCCACATGAAAATGGCGCCCGGCACTTCGCTGCCCCAGTCACTCGCGCTGGGGCAGCGCGTTAGCGGGGCGCTCAGCCGAATTCCGGGGATACGTTCGGTGGCCCAGCGCGCGGGGCGGGCAACCCAGGTGTCGGATCCGGCGGGGGCATTTTCGAGCGAGTTCGAGGTGGACCTGGCCCCGCTCTCGGGCGCCGGACAACAGCGCGTGTTGAACGCTATCCGCAGCGCCGTTGTGCACTTCGTGGGAGCGAGCTTCTCGGTCAATACCTTCCTCACCGAGCGCATCCATGAAACAATTTCGGGTTATACCGCACCGCTGGTGGTGAATGTCTATGGCAACGACCTCGACGTCCTTGACCGCAAGGCCGAGGAAATCGCCGCTGCGATACGTGGCGTTGCAGGCGCCGGCGCAGTGCAGGTGCAGGCACCGACAGGCAGCCCGCAACTGGTCATCCACCTGCACGATGGTGCCCTGTCGCGGCTCGGCATCGCCCCGGTAGACGCCCTGAGCACGGTCGAAACTGCCTACGCCGGCAGGCTGGTAGGCGAGGTGTACGAGGGTAACCGCGTATTCGATGTGGCGGTGGTGCTGGCGCCACGCCTGCGGCAAAGCCCGGCACAGGTGGGAGAGCTGCCCTTGAAAACGCCGGACGGTCGCATGGTGCAACTCCGCGACGTGGCGGACATCACCCAGACCGACGGGCGCTATCTGATCCTGCACGACGACGCGCAACGCCTGCAGGTAGTGACTGCGGAGGTCAAGGGGCGCGCGCTGTCGAGTTTCGTCAACGCGGTGAAAAAACGCATCGCTGCCCAGGTCACCCTGCCGCGCGGCACTTACCTGGTGTTTGCCGGCGATGCGCCTGAGCAGGCCCGCGCGCAACAGGATCTGCTGCTGCATTCGGCACTGGCCGCGGCGGGCGTGGCACTGCTGTTGTACATGGCGCTGGGCGGGGTGCGCTCGGCCATCCTGGTGTTTGCCAACCTGCCCTTCGCGCTGGCCGGCGGTGTGGCGATGGTACTCGTCACCGGCGGGGTGCTGTCCATCGGCTCGCTGGTGGGCTTCGTCACGCTGTTCGGCATTACCCTGCGCAATGCCATCATGCTGATCTCCCACTACCGCCATCTGGTCGAGGTGGAAGGCGTGCCATGGGACAAGGCAGCGGCGATCCGCGGCGCTGCGGAGCGTCTGTCGCCGATCCTGATGACAGCGCTGGTCACCGCCCTGGGACTGCTGCCGCTGGCGCTGACCAGCGGCGCGCCCGGCAACGAGATCGAAGGCCCGATGGCCGCCGTCATCCTGGGCGGGCTGATCACCTCCACGCTGCTCAACCTGCTTGTCCTGCCGACCCTCGCGCTGCGCTATGGGCGCTTCGGGCGTCCCGCTCAGCGGGATGCGCCGGAAGCCGCTTCGGCCTCATCGTCGCCGTAAGCCGCCCCATCCACCTTGCCGCTGAACACCAGATACTGATAGCCGTTGTAGAACAGCATGATCGGTATCAGCGGCAGGATGCCGACCAGCATGAACAGCTGCGTACCGGAGGAAGCGGCGCCGGCGCTCCAGGTCAATGCGGGGATGATGGCGTAGGGATACAGGCTCGCGACCAGGCCGATGAACGACGCCACAAACAGCAGCAGCGTGCCAAAAAACGGCCAGTATTCATACCGCTTGAGATAGGCCCACATGGTCAGCAGCGCTGCGAAAATGGCTACCCCTCCTGCCAGCGCATAAGGCAGCGCCGCGCTTCCGGTCCAGCGGCTGGCAATATGGGCGTTGTGCAACGGCGTCAACGCCAGCACCAGCACACCCGTCGCCAGCGTTCCCAGCAACAGCAAAAAACCGCGCCGGTAGGCGCGATCCTGCATCTCGCCGGTGGATTTGAGAATCAGCCAGCCGGTCCCCATCAGCGCATAACCCAGCACCACGCCCAACGCGGTCAGCAGACTGAATGGGGTAAACCAGTGCCAGCCGCTGCCCACATAGTTACCCGCCAACGTCGGCCAGCCCTGAATCAGCGCTCCCAGTATCATCCCCTGGCTGCTTGCCGCACCCAGGCTGCCCAGGCCAAAGGTCAGGTTCCACAGCCACTTGCGCCCGCTGGCATGGCTAAATTCGAACGCCACGCCGCGCATGATCAGCGCAAACAGCATCACCGTGACCGGGATATACAGGCCCTGCATCAATGCTGCGTATACCGGCGGAAACGCCCCGAACAGCACCCCGCCCAACAGCACCAGCCAGGTTTCATTGGCATCCCACACGCTGGAGAGACTCGCCATCATCAGGCCGCGGCGGTCTTCATCGCATGCCACCAGCGACAGGATGCCCACCCCCAGATCAAATCCGTCCAGAACCACATACAGCAACAGCGACAGCCCGGCTACGCCAATCCAGAATGCCACCAGGAAACTTTGCACGTCCATACAGCGTTCGTCCTTGAATGATTACACCGCAGGAAAACCCTTCGATCAGATGCGCCGATCCCGCCAGGCGACCGCCCGCAGCGGCGGTTCCAGCGTCAGCTCCGGGCCCTTACGCAACCAGCGTCTGGCAAAGATAAAGAATGCAATCGCCAGCACGATATAGATCAATGTGTATCCGGCCATGCTGAACACGACGCTGGATGCGGGTAGCTGCGACGCCCCCTCGCTGGTGCGCAGCACGCCGTAGATCAGCCATGGCTGACGCCCGACCTCGCGCACGATCCAGCCCATTTCCACCGCAACATAGCCCAGCGGCACCGCCCACAGCCAGCCTTTGAGCAGCCACGGGCGTGACTGCCAGGCCGCCTCCTGCCAGCCACCGCGCCATGCGTGCCACAGGCTCACCGCCATCAGCGCAAAGAAATACAGGCCGATCGCCACCATCAGGCGGAAGCTGTAAAACAACAGCGGCAGTGCGGGCGGCCGATCCTGCGGGGTAATGTCGAGCAGACCTTTCACCTGGCCGTCCCAGGTGCTGGTTGCCAACAGGCTCAACACATTGGGGATTTCAATCGCCCAGTCATTGGCGCCTTTTTCTGCGTCGGGCCAGGCGGCAACCGCCCACGACGCGCCCCGGCCAACCGGATTGGTGTGCCAGTGGCCTTCAATCGCCGCGCCCTTGGCTGGCTGGTAATTAAATACGGACTTTCCGGAACCATCGCCCAGATAAATTTGCAAGGGGGCAATCAGCACTGCCGCCAGCAGCGCCATCTTGAAGCTTTTCATGAAAAACGCCGGATTGCGGTTTTTCAGGACATACCAGGCGGACACGCCACCCACCACGAAGCAGCTGGTTTCCAGCGCGGCCACCCACATGTGGCTCACGCCCCAAACCATATCCGGATTGAACATGGCAGCCCAGAAATCGGTAACCACAAAGCGTCCGTTCACCACCGATCCGCCCGCCGGGGTCTGCATCCAGGAATTCGCCATGACTATCCACAGCGCCGACAAGCTGGCGCCCACCGCCACCATCAGCGTGGCAAAGAAATGCACGGCACGCGGCACGCGTTTCCAGCCCAGCAGCATGATGCCGAGGAAACCCGCCTCCAGCATGAATGCCATGGCACCTTCAAAACCCAGCGCCGCGCCGAAAAAATCTCCGGCAAAGCGTGAAAACCCCGCCCAGTTGGTGCCGAATTCAAATTCCAGCGGCAGGCCGGTTACTACCCCCACGCTGAAATTGAGAACAAACAGTTTTGCCCAGAAACGCGCATGCCGATAGTAGTCAACATCGCCGGTTTTGAGCCAGAGCGCTTCTATCACCACCAGAAAAAACGACAGCCCGATGGTGAGAACCGGCCACAGAATATGAAACAGGGCGGTCAAAGCAAACTGGGCACGAGACAAGTCGGTAACGAGCGTGGCTGACATGAGGGGATTGACTGGCAAATCAGAATGTTCTTTATAGTCAGCCACAGACCCAATTGCAAACCCTGATTTCCATCCACAAGCCGGCCACACATTGGCCCCCACCCCGCGGACCGCGCCCGGCCGTGGGGCATATTCCCCGCTGATCAGCTCATCCGTTCCAGAGTTGCTGCACACAGAAAGGAACGCAATCTTGGAAACCATGCAAGCAAACCAGTGCGCCGCCGTCGCCACTTTCGACACCCGTCAACAAGCGGAGCAAGGGGTGAAGGAGCTACAGAAATCCGGCTTCGGCATGAACAATCTGCCCATCGTCGGCATGCTTGCCGGCGGCCTGCAAGGTGCCGGTGGGCGCTGCCAGCCCCTGGCCGCCTTTAAGGCATACGCATCACGCGCAATCCTGTCGCTACTTATGGGCGGGGCGATACGGACGCGGAATCAGCCATTTCATTGCGCATCAATCAATTACGATGGAATTATGAGCGCCGTATCATTAAAAAATGTCCGGACGCAGGCATCGGCCATTAACCGTTTTGCATTAACGGCACCCCACGCCTTACGGACTGGTATCGGCAGGGTCGAAATGTGGTGTGGCAGCACGGGGTATCCGGGATTTTGTGCAACGAATAGTTCATTTTTCTACTGTTGAGTTTTCATACTGATCCCATGGCACTTCAGAGACCTGGTACTCGCCTTGTGCCTTAGCCAGGGCATACGCATCTGAAAAATATGAATCATCATCCGCTAAATTATTTCCATCAGGTGTTGCAATTATTTCCGGGGAAGGTTTAATTGGAAACCGCCAGTAAATTTTTTCAATTACTATGCCTGTGGTTTTGAAAATATGGGATATCAGGTTATTTTCTAAAATGATGGAGTAACGGAACCGCTTTAATGGCTCAGATTCTATTAGGGTAACGAAGTGATTGTTAGCGTCCAGCTTAAAACAAGTCACCCGTGTCTCTGCTCCGCTATTATTGAAGTACCCTGTTATGAAATCCGTTATCGCATCCATCGCCTTATTAAGCTGTCTTTTCCTGTGAAAGAGATACAGCACATATGAAAGCAGGATAAGGATATCAGCCGCAACAATGTATAAAGCCAGGGAGTCCAAACTAATCGTCAATGTAAACATGAAGCTTCCTCATGACTGTCAACTTAACTTTTTACAGTTTGTCGAAACAATGCAACGCTTACGTCCTAATTCATTCCCTTTCAAAGCATACTATCATCAAAGCCTGTCCAGCTCCCGGCGTGGCAGGCTGTCAGTTAACTGCCACATCCAGGCACCCCGGGCCAGGGACTGATCCCGCTTCGTTGACCATCCGCCATGCCACCGATTCCCCTGCCCTGAGCGGCACCAGCATTGTCTCACCCATGGGTAGTGCATCAGGCACGGCCCAGGCTTCGCGCTTCAGAGTGATGCGCTCGCTGTTGCGCGGCAAGCCGTAGAAATCCGCGCCAAAATGGCTGGCGAAGGCTTCCAGCTTGTCCAGCGCGCGCGCCGTTTCAAACGCTTCGGCGTAGAGTTCGATGGCGGCATGGGCGGTATAGATACCGGCGCAGCCGCAGGCGGTTTCTTTGGCGCCAACCGGGTGTGGTGCGCTGTCGGTGCCGAGAAAGAATCTTGCGTTGCCGCTGGTGGCGGCGTCAATCAATGCCTGGCGATGCGCTTCGCGCTTCAGCACGGGCAGGCAGAAATAATGCGGGCGCATACCGCCCTGGAACAGGGCGTTGCGGTTGTACAGCAGATGATGCGCCGTGATGGTCGCGGCAATATTGGCTGGCGCGGCCTGCACAAAATCGACGCCCTGTTGGGTGGTGAGGTGTTCGAGCACGATCTTCAGCGCGGGGAATTTTTTGTGCAGCGGGATCAGATGGCGCTCGATGAACACGGCCTCGCGGTCGAACACGTCCACTGCCGGGTCGGTAACCTCGCCATGCAGCAATAGCGGCACACCGTGTTGCTCCATCTCGGCGAATACCGCGCCGCAGTTGGCCAGATCGGTCACGCCCAGATCCGAGTTGGTGGTCGCCCCCGCCGGATAGTATTTCACCGCGTGCACAAAGCCGCTGGCCTGGGCGCGGGCAATCTCGCCAGGATCGGTGTTGTCGGTGAGGTAGAGTGTCATCAGCGGCTGGAAATTCGAACCGGCAGGCAAGGCCGCCAGGATGCGCTCACGGTAGGCGCGCGCATCTTCCACGCTGCGCACCGGCGGCTTGAGGTTGGGCATGACAATGGCACGGGCAAAGCGCCGTGCGGTGTCGGGCAACACCGATTGCATGGCGGCACCATCGCGCAGGTGCAGGTGCCAGTCGTCAGGCCGGGCAAGTGTAATTGTGTCCATGGGTGTATTCATTCCTGTCGAAGGCGCATTAGCCGGGCACGGAGTACGCAGAGAAAAGCATCGCTCTGCGGCCTGGGTTTCAGGTTTTTCATTGGTGGCCTGCCGAGGCATCACGCATCTGCAAAGCCAGTTCGTAAGCTGCATTTTTCTTCAGGCCGGTGAGTTTGGCGGCGAGTTGCGCCGCCTGTTTCACCGGCAGTTCTTCCAGCAGCACGGCCAGCGCGTCGCGCAGGCGTACTGCGTCCTCATCCGCATCGGCGGCGGGCGCGCCTTCTACAATCAGCACGAATTCGCCTTTTTGCCGGTTGGGGTCGGCTTCCAGCCAGTCCTGTGCCTCGCCCAGCGGCAGGCTGTGGATGGATTCGAACAGCTTGGTCAGCTCGCGCGCCAGGGTCACCCGCCGCGTGCCGCCCAGGGTTTCAGCCAGATCCGTCACACAGTCGAGGATGCGATGCGGGGCTTCGTAGAACACCAGCACATAGGGCAGGCTGGCGAGCGCAGCCAGGGCATGGCGCCGCGCCGAGGATCTGGCGGGAAGAAATCCATAAAACAGCCAGTGCGGCGCATCCACCCCGGCCGCCGATAGCGCGCACACCACCGCGCTCGCGCCCGGCACCGGCACCACCGTAATCCCCGCTGCGTGCGCCGCCGCCACCAGCCAGGTGCCGGGGTCACTAATGGCCGGGGTGCCCGCATCCGTCACCAGCGCCACATTCTTCCCGGCCCGCATGTCCGCCACCAGGCGCGCGCCGACCTGCTGCTCGTTATGCTCGTGCAGCGCGACAAAACGCGCCTGGATGCCCAGCCGGGTGAGCAGCTGACCGCTGTGGCGGGTATCTTCCGCAGCGACCAGGTCAGTCGACCGCAACACCTCCAGCGCGCGCTGGGTGATGTCGCCCAGATTTCCGATGGGCGTTGCCACCACATATAATGTCCCGCATGTATGCATGTTTACCGCCGCCGCGAACCAATCCCGCTATTGTCGCTGGCACGGCCAGCCGGAGCAAATCCTGATGCGCGCCAGCGGCCCGCAGGCCGAACAGGCTGCCGCGCTGTATCTGGCCCGGCACGGGCTGCAACTGGTGGAAAAAAACTATCGCTGCCGTTTTGGCGAAATCGATTTGATCATGCGTGCCGGCGCCACGCTGGTATTCGTGGAAGTGCGCAGCCGCCGCTCGCGCGCGTTTGGCGGCGCGGCCGCCAGCATTGATATGCGCAAGCAGCACAAACTCATTGCTGCCGCGCAGCACTATCTGGGCCAGCTTGGAAAACCCCCGCCGTGCCGGTTTGACGCGCTGTTGTTTGACGGCGACGAGATCGAATGGATACCAAACGCCTTCGGTGCATAGCGCATGGCGTGTGTCATAATTTAGCCTATGGACTTAATCGCACGCATATCTGAACACTTCGGCGACAGCGCCCGCCTCAAAATGGACGCCATGGATGCGCTCGCCGTGCCCATCGCACTGGCAGCAGAACACATGAGCGAGTGCCTGTTGGCGGACGGCAAAATCCTGTCCTGCGGCAACGGCGGCTCGGCGGCGGACGCGCAGCATTTTTCCTCGGAGCTGATCAACCGCTTCGAAATGGAGCGCCCCGGTCTGGCCGCGATTGCGTTGTCCACCGACAGCTCGACTCTGACCTCGATTGCCAACGACTACGATTTCAGCCAGATTTTCTCCAAACAGGTCACCGCACTGGGTCACGCGGGCGACGTACTGCTGGCGATTTCCACCAGCGGCAATTCGCGCAATGTGATCGAGGCCATTCGTGCCGCTCACGCCCGCGACATGCGCGTGGTGGCGCTCACTGGCAACGGCGGCGGGCAGATAGACGAACTTCTGCGTGACGATGACGTCCACATCTGCGTACCTGCGACTTCCACGGCACGGATTCAGGAAGTCCACCTGCTCACCATCCACTGCCTGTGCGATGGGATCGATTGTCTCATTTTAGGAGTCGAATAATGCGCACCATATTGACTGTCGCCGCACTGGGTTTGGCACTATTGCAATTGCAGGGTTGCGTACCGCTGGTCGCAACCGGTATCGGCGCAGGCGCACTGATGGCGGCGGACCGCCGCAGCTCGGGCACCTACATCGAAGATCAGGAAATCGAACTGCGCGCCGGCAGCCGCATCGGTGAAGCCTATCCGAAAGATACGCATGTCAATGTCACCAGCTTTAATCGCGACGTGCTGCTCACCGGCGAAGTGCCGACGCCGGAAGCCAGACAAAAAATCGCCGACATCGCCCAGGGCGTGGGCAATGTGCGCAAGGTATACAATGAAACCGTGGTGGGGCCGGTGTCCCTGCTCTCCTCGCGCAGCAACGACGCTTACATCACCACCAAGGTCAAAGCGCGCTTTCTCGACGCCAAGCGCTTCCAGGTCAACTACGTCAAAGTGGTCACTGAAAACGGCGTGGTCTATCTGATGGGCCTGGTCACCTCACAAGAGGCTGAGGACGCCGCGCAGCTCGCCAGCACCACCAGCGGCGTGCGCAAAGTGGTCAAGATTTTCCAGATTGTTCAGTAAGGACTCGTTCATGAATAACCTGGACTTACGTTGCCGTGTATTCGGGATGGATGCAAGGCGCGAAGCGCGGCGAATGGTTATTCCATTCGCAAGCTTTGCAACGCCGCAGACGCCCGAATACACGGCAACCCTTCAGGCTGGGGTCGCTTTGGGCGCATCCCGGCGTTGCGAGCCGCTTGTTGTGAATGACACAACCGCGCGTCTCGCGCCTTGGGCTGCGCCCAAAGCGACCCCAGCGTAAGTCCAGGTTATTCATGAACGAGCCCTAACCGTTGAAATCCGTTTACCCGCTGCCTGATTTCGAGGCCAGGATTGCCACACCGCAAACGCTGCCCGCCCTGCTCGCGCGTCTGCCGCGCCCGCTGGTGTTCACCAACGGCTGCTTCGATATCCTGCACCGCGGACATGTCACCTACCTGGCGCAAGCCCGCGCGCTCGGCGCGGCGCTGATCGTCGGGGTCAATTCGGATGATTCGGTGCGGCGCCAGAACAAGGGCGCGGATCGTCCCATCAATCCCCTTGCCGACCGCATGGCCGTGCTCGCCGCGCTGGCCAGCGTGAACGCCGTGGCAAGCTTTGACACCGACACGCCGCTCGACCTCATCCTCGCGATTCGCCCCGATGTGCTGGTCAAAGGCGGCGACTGGCCGGTGCAGGCCATCGTTGGCGGCCGCGCAGTGCTGGGCTGGGGCGGACAGGTGCATTCCATTCCGTTTTTGCATTCCACCTCGACCACGGCGACACTCAGCCGCATCCGGGAGACCTCTTGAAATACCGCGACCTGCGCGACTTCATCGCACAACTGGAAAAAATCGGCGAATTGAAGCGCATCAGCGCCGCAGTGAGCCCCAGGCTCGAGATCACCGAAATCTGTGATCGGGTGTTGAAAGCGGGCGGCCCGGCGATCCTGTTCGAGAATCCACAGGGTCACAGCATGCCGGTGCTGGCCAACCTGTTCGGCACGCCGCGCCGGGTGGCGCTGGGCATGGGCGAGGACTCGGTCGAAGCGCTGCGCGAAGTGGGAAAACTGCTGGCCTTGCTGAAAGAACCCGAACCGCCCAAAGGCCTGAAAGACGCCTGGGACAAGCTGCCGGTATTCAAGCAGGTGCTCAACATGGCGCCCAGGGAAGTGGGCAGCGCACCGTGCCAGGACATCGTCTGGGAGGGCCGCGACGTGGACCTGTCGCGCCTGCCCGTCCAGACCTGCTGGCCGGGCGACGCCGGGCCGCTCATCACCTGGGGACTGACCGTCACCCGCGGCCCGCACAAAAAACGCCAGAACCTGGGCATCTACCGCCAGCAGGTCATCGCGCCCAACAAGGTCATCATGCGCTGGCTGGCGCATCGCGGCGGCGCGCTGGATTTCCGCGAATTCCAGCTGGCGAATCCGGGCCAGCCGTTTCCTGTCGCCGTCGCGCTCGGCGCCGACCCGGCCACCATCCTCGGCGCCGTCACGCCGGTGCCGGATTCGCTGTCCGAGTACCAGTTCGCCGGGCTGCTCAGGGGGGCGAAGACCGAAGTGGTGAAATGTCTCGGCAGCGATTTGCAGGTGCCTGCCAGCGCCGAGATCGTGCTGGAAGGCGTCATCCATCCCGGCGAAATGGCGCAGGAAGGCCCGTTCGGCGACCACACCGGCTACTACAACGAGGTGGACAGCTTCCCGGTGTTCACCATCGAACGCATCACCCTGCGCAACAACCCGATCTACCACAGCACCTACACCGGCAAGCCGCCCGACGAACCCGCCGTGCTGGGCGTGGCGCTCAACGAAGTGTTCGTGCCGCTGCTGCAAAAGCAGTTCACCGAAATCGTCGATTTCTACCTGCCGCCGGAAGGCTGCTCATACCGCCTGGCCGTGGTCAGCATCAGGAAAAGCTACCCCGGCCACGCCAAGCGCGTGATGTTCGGCGTGTGGAGTTTCCTGCGCCAGTTCATGTACACCAAGTTCATCGTGGTAGTGGATGACGATATCAATATCCGCGACTGGAAAGAAGTGATCTGGGCGATCACCACGCGCATGGATCCGGTGCGCGATACGCTGCTGGTGGAAAACACCCCGATTGACTACCTCGATTTCGCCAGCCCGGTATCCGGCCTGGGCGGCAAGATGGGCATGGACGCCACCAACAAATGGCCGGGCGAAACCGCCCGCGAATGGGGCACGCCGATCATTATGGATGCCGACGTGAAACAGCGCGTGGATGCGATATGGGACGAACTCGGCCTGGGCAGGGCCTGAGCACGAGAGCATTTCACCATCAAGGCGCGAATATCGAACCGGCGCATATCTGACATAACACCTAAATATACGCAACAACTGCGCTATGCTTATCCTATCCCGTCGTTAAGTTGACGGGCTGCAACGCTGCATAACAATTCCTGATAAAGGAGTTCACACATGAAACGCTTCCTGCTTACAGCAATCCTGGCCATCGTGGCCAGCCCGGTGCTTGCTGCCGATGTCGGCGTCTCGGTCAGTATCGGTCAGCCGGGTTTTTATGGCCGTATCGACATTGGCAACAACTATCCCCAACCGCTGCTAATCTATCCGGAGCCCATCGTGATCCAGCGCCTTCCTGTCGGTGTCGCCCCGCGCCCGATTTATCTGCATGTGCCGCCCGGACACGCCAAACACTGGCGCAAACACTGCCATGAATACAATGCCTGCGGGCGGCCGGTCTATTTCGTGCAGGATGACTGGTACAACGAGGTGTATGTGCCGCACTATCGTGAGGATCATGGTGACAGAGGCGGAGAACGTGATCATGAAAACCATGGTAAACGCGGCTATGCCGACGAGCCCGGCCACGGTCATGGGAGAGACCATGGCCATGGCAAAGGACACCAGGACGACTGAATTGCGTCTGCCCATTACTTAAGGGGTTTGCCGTTCCGGAATGCTGGTTTCCCGGGTGTGGGCTTGGGACGATGGCCTAAAAATCTCCTGCCCACTCCAGCTCATGCGGCGCAATGCCCTTTGGTTATTGCGCCCTTGGGCCTTGAACCAGTGATGTGGATTTTTGCAGCAGTCGCTCACCCTCCCGTAAAGATCGGACAGTATCTACAAGCTGACTTACAGCCAGGACAGTGATTTGACTGCGCGCCTGCAGCCGCGCGCCAGCAACTTCAGGCGGCCTGATTAGCGCCCGCCATATACCCATTCCAGCAGCGCATCCTGCGCCGCGCCGCCTGCCGCCGCATTCGTGTCGTTGATAAAAAATACCACCACAAAACGCCGTCCGGCCTTGTCGGACACATAACCGGCGATGGTTTTGACGCCTTCCAGCGTGCCGGTCTTGATGTGCGCATGACCGGCCAGCGGAGTGTCCTTGTCGCGCGATTTCATGGTGCCATCCACGGCGGCGATGGGCAGCGCGGATTCAAGCTCGGAGAATATCGGGCTGCTGTATGCTGCCAGTAATAATTGCGCCATGCTGTGCGGGCTGATGCGCTCGATGCGCGACAGGCCGGATCCGTTTTCCAGTACCAGTTCGGGAAAATGCAGGCCCTTGCCTGCCAGCCAGTTGCGTACCGCATCAGCCGATTTCTGCGTGGTGCCGGGCGCGCCGCCGCGTACCGCGCCCAGGCTCAGAAACAAACTGCGCGCCATGACATTGTTGCTGAACTTGTTGAGGCCACGCACCACATCAGCCAGCGGCGGCGACTCAAACACCATCAGGCGCTGGGCGCTGGCAGGCACCTCGCCCACGCGCCAGCTGCCGGCAAGGCGCCCTCCCGATTCCTGCCACAGCGTGCCAAATGCATCAGCCACCGCTGCGCTGGCGTCGCCCAGATTGAACGCAGTGCTTTTCTCGCCGCACGCCGCCGCGTAGCTGCCGTTCAATACCAGGCGGCTATTACCGTTGTCGGGCAGCCATTCGATATCGATACGGTCGCGCCATTCGCCGCACGGCGTGTTGTCGAGCTGCAGCTTGTTGACCAGGCGCATGCCAGGCGGCAACGGATCGGCGTAGGCAGCCACGCCGCCAGACAGCGCTGTGAGGCGCAGCATGGTGCTGTTGAAATTCACCATCAGCGCGGCGGGTACAGCGTTGTAAGCACGGCGCGGCTCACCGTCGAAGCGCGCCGGGTCGGCGTCGGACAGGCTGAAATAACTCTGATCGAGTACCAGGTCGCCGCGAATCTCGCGCACGCCCCGGCTACGCAACTCGCGCAGCAGCAGCCAGAAGCGCTCCAGGGTCAGTTGCGGGTCGCCATAACCCTTGATGTAGAGGTTGCCGGTGAGCACCCCATCGACCAGGCTGCCGTCGGTATACAGCTCGGTTTTCCAGGTATAGGCGGGGCCCAGCAGTTCCAGCGCGGCATAGCTGGTAACCAGCTTCATGGTGGATGCGGGGTTGAATGACAGCGCGCCGCCATGCGTCAGCAGCGGCCCAGGCTTGCCCGTCTCCCATACCACCACGCCGACATGGCCGGCCGGAATATCGGCCTGGCGCAGTGCGGCCTGCACCGGTTGCGGCAAGGCGTCATTGCCCGCCCACGCAGTGCTCCACGCCAGCAATACAATCAACAGCTGGAGCCGCAACATAATCGCGCGCAGGGACAGATGCGGCATGGCGTTCGGCATCCTGCCGACCGGCGCGATAGCGCGGTTATTCACCTGCACCGCAACGACACAGGCTGGATTTTGGCGCACGCGCCACAGGCCGCCGGCCGAGATTGCCCAGCACCAGCGCACCCATGACAATCAGCGCGCCGGTCAGTTCTGCGGCACTCAGGCGATGTCCCTGCAACCAGCCGATGATCAGTGCGGTGACCGGCACAAAATTGATAAACAGCACGCCGCCCGCGCCGAGTGTGTTGATACCCATGTTCCACGCCAGTACCGCAACCACGCCGGCGAGCATGATCAGGTAGATGAGCTCGTTGGCGAGTCCGGCCAGCGTTCCCACTGCCGGCACTTGCGCTATGCCCGCCAGCGTGGCCAGCAGGGTAATGACAGCAATGCTGGGCACAGCCATCAGGCAACTCAGTGCGGTGTAGCGCAGCGGTGACCAGCCCGGGAAATCCTGCGCGCCCAGCGTGTAGATTACCCAGCACAATGCACCGGCCAGGATCAATAAATCCGCCACCGCTTCACCACCGTGCAGCAGCGCGCCCAGGTGCCCCTTGGTGATCACCAGCACGACGCCACCCAGAGCGAGCGCAATTGCCGCCATATTCAATGGCGTGGGTCGCACCCCGCGCCATAGCGCATTGACCAGCACGCCCAATAGCGGCATCAGCGCCATGATGATGGCGCCGTGCTCAGGCTGCGAGCGCGCAAGCCCGAGAAACGCCAGAATGCTGAACCCGGCAAACCCCGCCGACCCATAGCGCCATAATGCCAGTGTGCGCGACTCCAGGCGCAGCGCGGCGCGTCCCTCGATTGCCGCCAGCAAAGCCACAAACAACAGCGCGCCGCTGCCATAGCGAATCAGCGTGAGCCAGAATGCATCCAGCGTCACCAGCGCCGACTTGGCCACCGGAAACATCCCGCCCCACAGCACGGCAGCCAGCAACAAGGCCAGCATGCCCGCGTTACGCCCGGGGTTGCGTGCTTGAGTCATGGGCTCTCCTTGTTCGATCTGAATTGACAGTCGGACAGGCTGACAGACGCCATTATTGATCCCACATCACATCGGATTTGGCCGCCACCGCCGCCTCCAGTAACTGGATCAGCGGCAAGGCGCGGTGCGCCAGGCTCACCGGCTGCTCGTCGGCGTCGTTGCCCGCCGCGTCACCAGATTCCGGCACTGCCGCGGCAACGCCCGCACGCAGCCGCTCCAGCGCAGCGGGCACATCGGCAGCCAATATAGCCCCTGGTACCGTGGCGCTGTGCCCCATCAGTTTGAGCAGGTTGAGTGCGACATCGCCGAACATGGTGATATCGGCATACGCGTCGGTGTGAAAGGTGATGAGCATGATGGCGTCCTTGAAGGTTTTTTTGACTTGAGATTGACTCATTATATCCTGCGGCACACAGGCAAACCTGATTACAAACCCTGCGCTTTAAGTTTTACGATTTCCCATGCCTTGAGTTTCTGCGCATAGGACAAAGAGGCATGGGCAGGGCTGGTAGAAGGCAGACGCTGATATTGCAGCGCGCCGGACTGGTTGCTGAGGCCCGCAAGCACATACTTGCGGTAGCAAGCTTCAGCCTTGGCACCATTGAAGAATATATGGGCAATATCTGGATGCGCCAGGTGGAACGATGCGAAGTCATTGGCAATGATTGAAGCATCGTCAATACCGGAATCCAGGCTGCCCTCCCGCGCGCATGACTGAAGCACGTCCCATAGCGCTATGCCGCTGGATTTCAGCATCTGCAACCGGGTCGCGTACGGCAACTCGGCACGCGCACCAACCAGCTCACCCAATAGGCGCCAGAACGCGTTGCGCGGATGGGCATAGTATTGCTGCGCCTGTAATGAAATTTTCCCGGGCATGCTGCCCAGGATAAGCACGCGCGCCTGCGCATCCGCAATCGGGGGGAAGCTGTGGACGTAGGGCATGGCAGCGCGGCTTGACAATTGCATATAGAGTGCATCGTTCACGATGCGTTCGCAGGTTTTTCAAAATAGCCCGGATTCATATCGTTCGCAATGACAACGGCCATGCCACCCGCCGTGGGGCATGCGCAGCGCGCGGGTTCTGTCGCCCACCGGTTCCACCGGGTCATTGCCAGATCGCGCGCGGCCTGCCCGCTACCGCTTTGCACAGTCCCATGCGGTAGCCAGGCCGGATGCAATTTCTGCCAGCCAGGCGAACAGCGCCTCGGGAGAGGTCAATTGATGGGTTAATCTGCCGCCGAAATGTTATTCAGCCCGACCCGGACAACCGCAATGGCATTGTTCATTTTGCGGAATCTCCAGAAGCCGAATATGCCTGTCAGGACCCCGCTCGGGAGGCAGAAAAATCCCACCGCGGTAAACCATCCCTGGTGTGAGAAATGGATAATCGATACGCCGGCAATGAGCAATGCGACGCCCGAGCGCAGGTATGACAGGAAGGTTCGTTCATTCGCTAACAGCGTACGATCAATCGCCAATTGATCCCGCAGAATCAGCTCTGCTGTTTCAAACCGTGAATAATGGCTTTGTTCCATCTTGCCTGGGTCTCCTTGAAGAACGTTTGAAATGAAGCGCTCTCCGCCAGGCGGTACGAAACACTGCTGGTCGGGGAACGAGGTTGAATGTGCTGTCAGGCGCCATGGGCAGCCATTATAAACGCGCTGACCAGTGCGTGGGGCTTAGCGGGGATTGAACGTGCCTGAGGCAGGAACAGGATTGACCCCGAAATTACCGCCAGTAACATTCATGGCGTATTGCGGAATCGTTGTTGAAAACGGCCACATGTGCCAAAACGGGGAATCCGGTGTTCATGTGCCGATCATCCCCCCGAATCATGCTCAAAACCAGAATGACGTATCCTTCAGCAGAAATTCAACATAGGGCATGTAGTGCGATCCATCGCAGGAGAAGGTCAGGCTGACCATGCCGTTGAAAATGTTGATCGAGGCCGTGCGCAGATAAATGGTTGGATCGGCGAAACGCAGGGATTGCATGATGCCCAGAATCCGAGCGATATTGTGCTGCGGGATGGTCGCATCGTTCGGGTAGGGACGGGACGGGAACACCAGACAGATGTCCGGATCGCTCAGTGCTTCGTGATCCAGAATGCGATAACGGAACGGGTCGTCCACGGTCCAGATGGTGACCTGGCTGCTGGAAAAGTGTATCTGGCATTGAAACACGCCACGCAGCGTCAGCAGTTCCTCGAGGATGGATAATGCCTGCTCCAGATTGCTGTCCAGGGGGCTTTCCACTCGGCATTGTTGAAACACCGTGCCGCGAATTGCCGGATCACCCTTCACCTGTCGCCAATAGCCAGGCTCTTCGTAGAGTTCTGACGTCACCGGCAGATCGCGCAGGTCAAAGTCGGCACCGAGATAGCCCAGCGTGCTGGAATCCGCGCGCACAATCTGCAGGGCGGTGAGCGACGGCCGGTGCCCCACCAGGCTGATGTAAGCATCGGAGAGCAGAAATCCCCACGCCGGCACGGCTTCCTTCATGTACGGGCGCTGGGAGCGGTCGCGTCCAAAATGTTCCGGCGCGAGTCCCGCCTGACCAACGTTGTCACAAATCTGGATACCGTCGGTGCTCAGGCAGTACAGGAATGCACAATAGGGAATGCTGGCAAAGCCTTGCGCGAGAATCGCATCCAGTTGCTCGCGCTCACCCCATGCCGGGATGCATTGTTCGGCCAGGTGCGCCAGCGGTTCGTGCAGCTTGCGCGCCAGTTCTTCCCGTTGCAGATAGATATTCTCTTTCCATGAATTTTTCATGCGCTTGCAAATCATATCCCGCGTGATTAAAAAGTTTTCGCAACGGCCACGTATCCAGGATACTCATGGGCCGGGCGGCCATTTAGATACTGTGAGTTGGCAAAGGGTTTCCAAATGCATCCCTTTGGCCTGCGGCAGCCATTAGCTTCAATTGCAGTTGCAGGCACATTGTCATGCATGCAGCATGACGCAAAGCGGTGACAAACCGATGACCGTACCGCTCCTTATGGTGTTTTGTCTTCTATTGCCCTGACACAAGTCTAATGCGGCTCACCGTAGCGTAATGCAGACCTGCGGCTGATCTCTGCGAGCGTATAGCCTATTCAAGATAGGCGCGCCATCGCCTCATTGCGTGCAGGTTGCGAGTCCGCCGGCCATTAGCGCGGCCAAGCGCCGGCCGGTGCAGCATGCGCTGTCGGGAGGGTATTGTTCCATATATCGCTTCAAAACAATCACGCTGTTGTGCTGCTCATCCTGCGCCGCGAAAACCAGCGTTATTGTGCCTCTCGGGGTCATCTGTTTTAACTGGGCAAGCAGCGCGGATTTTTCGGCCTATTCAGTTTTGTAACGGGTCTGGAATTCGGCCCACCTGGCGGGTCGTGAGCCAACCAATTGCGCAGTTCCGTGCCCGGGGCGATTTCTTTTAGCCACTCGTCCACCTTCGCATGCTGTTTATCCAGACCTCGCGGCCACAAGCTTTCAATAAGAACGCGCATGCCGTGCTGTGCGCCCGGCGCTTCGTAGACGAAGCTTCAGGGTGATTCTGTGCTCTCTCCAAAGTCTTGTTCCAGCGCCACCCGGTATTTCCTGCTCAAGGCAATAAATCGGGGGGTAGGCCCAACGTCTTCGTAAATCGGATCGCCCTGATCGTCCCGGGCAATCACCTTGCTGCCTTGAATATAAGGCATGGCACGCTCAAGCTCGTTCAGTGCAGCCGTTAACAACTCGGTAATGATGGCCGTTTCATTGCGGCGCGGGTACATCTCGACCAGCGCTGCGATCTTCGCCGCATCGTGAAGCGGGAGCCGGATGCGATATTCCTTTGCTGTCAGATGGCCACTTGCCGAGTTTTCCCATTCCTTCATCAAGTCCGTAATATTCATGACCTCTTTCCGCTATGCATTCGTTTCCATTGCGCTCAATATAGCATCCAGCTTTAAAAGCCATATTCAGCGACGGGAGTATCCCCCCGGGGTTTCATGCATCATCGCGCACTTGGGACTGCCGGGCGCTCAGGGAAAAAACCGGTGAAATGCCGACCGCCACACCACCTTGTTACCTATGTCCCCGACCGCTTACCCGCTCCTGCTGCTGCCGGCAAACCGACATACCCGGGCAAGCTGCGCATTCGGTCCAACCAGATTCCAACGGCAGCAAAGGGTGCCAGGCTTATCCCCCCTTCCGGTGCCAACGCCGCGTAGGGATAACAGGCGATATCGGCAATGGTGGGACCCCCTGCCTCTGCAACAAGCCATGCACTTTCGGCCAACTGTTTTTCCAAAACAGCGAGGGCGATCTTACCCAGTGCCTGGCTGTCCTCCAAGTTACCTGTTCGTGCAAAGACAGTCGGATTATTGAGCTTAATAGCCCGTGAGCGGGCAAGCCCGTAGCGCCCCTCGTTCTGTTCCAAGGCTAACCATTGCATGACCTTCGCCATGGGAAGGGGGCTAACAGGCAACCATGTTTCTCCGCCATATTGGCGGGCCAGGTAAACAAGAATGGCGGTGGAATCCCAGATAGGCAACCCGTTGTCGACAAGCACAGGGACTTGCCCGCGCGGATTTAATGCCAAAAATTCAGGGCGCTGATTTTCGCCAGCGCTGGTATTCAGGGGAATCTTTTGATACGTGATTCCGAGAATAGAGAGAAACAAGCGAATCTTGTAGCAATTACCCGATCGCTCCAAGTCATGCAGGATCAACATCATACCCTCCTATTTCAGGCCTGACGGAGGATGCTTGGGGTCAGGCTACCCATGTTCACATATTTTCACCTTGCCTGTCTAACCGGCCTGTCACATCAGTTGCAGCCGACATGCGTGCTGCAACTGCGGTCTCAGTTTGATTGCGTGATTGGCTCAATGCTTTAACCACACGCTGCCGGTCTTCAAGCGGGCGATTCTGGTTCAGTTTGCACTTACCCTGGATGTCGGTGATTTCGATTTCGAAGCCCACAATCATGTTGAGCAGTGTTGTGCGCCGTTCACCCGCAAGGTCAGGCTTCCATGGACTGGTCATGTGCGATTCATGGATCTGGGTGAGCTGCTCAACCGGTTCTGCAAGCACGGACTCGCCTTCAATGCGCCGGGGGATGCCGCGCAAGTGATCCACCGCCGGGCAAGCGCTTACTGCTTACTCGTTAATTCATAGCGGGCGCGGAGCCAGGCCATGCGCCCCTCGGTCGAGACGATCTTCCAGCTGACCGATGTATGCGCTGACCGTATTTCCCGATTGTTCCACCGCAGCGCGCAAATCATGATCGAGTTGATCCAGTCGTGCCAGTACCGCCGCCCTCGATTCCGCATCCAACGCGGCCTGCCGCTTCAGTTCGCTCTCCATAAATGCGCGCAATTCGGTCAAGCGCGAGGCTTCAGCCTTGTCCGCAAGCTCCCGGCTGGCCTGGAGTTCGCGTGCATGGCGGCGTGTATCGAAAAGAACCGATGTCTGCAGGTAGACCACAAAAATCAGGAAAAACGCCGTGAGAAGGATCAACAGACCCAGCATGATTAATCCGAGCGGTGCCTGAACCGAGGCAAATCCCAAGGAGAGGGTGGCCGGCGCCATGAAAGCGTTCCAGTTGAGCGCCGCGAAAACGGCCGTTGCGCCCAGCACAATCAGCAAAAACAATGTACGAACTTTCATATGAATCATCCTCCCTTATCGATTCCGGACTAACGCTGCATGCAGCCGCGGTATATCCGCGATTGCCCTGATCCCATCTCGTCTCTCTACCAGCGCCTTACTCTCCCGCCAAATCTCCCACATACCAGTCCATCGCTTCGGTCAGCCCTTCTCCGAGCCGGTGCGTCGGCTCATACCCCAGCAGCCGCTGTGCCTTGGAAATATCCGCCAGCGAATGCCTGACATCGCCGGCGCGGAAAGCGCGGTAGGTGGGTTTGAAGTTTTCCAGGTGCGGAAAGCGCGCTGCCAGTAAACGTCTGATGTGCTCGCACAGTTCGTTCAGCGTGGTGCGGTCGCCCACCGCCACATTGTAGACCTGGTTCACCGCTTCTGGGTTGTCGGTGGTGGCAGCCAGGATGTTGGCCTGGATGGTGTTGTCGATGTAACAGAAATCGCGGCTGGTTTCGCCGTCGCCATTGATGTAGACGGGCTCATTGGCAATCATGCTGGCGACCCATTTCGGGATGACGGCGGCGTAGGCGCCCTCGGGGTCCTGCCTGCGGCCGAAGATGTTGAAGTATCTGAGCCCGATGGTGTGGAAGCCGTAGCTGCGCGAGAACACGTCGGCATACAGTTCGTTGACGTATTTGGTGACGGCGTAAGGGGAGAGCGGCTTGCCGATCTGGTCTTCCACCTTGGGCAGGCCGGGGTGGTCGCCATAGGTGGAACTGGAGGCGGCGTAGACGAAGCGTTTTGCCTGTGCATCGCGCGCGGCCACCAGCATGTTGAGGAAGCCGTCGATGTTGGCGCCGTTGGTGGTGACGGGGTCTTCCAGCGAGCGCGGCACCGAGCCCAGCGCGGCCTGGTGCAGCACGTAGTGCACGCCATTGCACGCAGCGCGGCAGTGGTCCGGATTGCGGATGTCGCCTTCGATGAAGTTGAAGCGTGTCCATTGTCGGGGGGTGACGCTGGCCTGCACCTTGTCGAAGTTGTAGCGGTGGCCGGTGGCGAAGCTGTCCAGGCCGACCACGCGCTGGTCGAGCTGGAGCAGTTTTTCCAGCAGGTTGCAGCCGATGAAACCGGCCACGCCGGTGACCAGCCAGGTTTTCGGCGCATCCCGGAGCTGCGCGCAGACTTCCGCGTAGCGGCTCATGCTACAAGCGCCACAGCACGTAACCGGCGGCTTGCACGGCGGCTGGGTCGTAGGCGGATTTGACGTCGATGAACACGCCGCCGGATTTGAGTTTGGCGGTGAGACCGGCCAACGGCTGGCTGAGATATTCCTGGTGCGCGACGGCGGCGACAATCGCGTCCACCTCGGGGATATCGGCCCACGGGGTCAGGTCCACACCGTATTCGTGCTTGGCCTCGGCGGGCTCGCCCAGCGGTTCGTGCACGATCACGTTGGCGCCGTAACTTTGCAGCTCGCTGATGATATCGATCACCCTGGAGTTGCGCAGGTCGGGGCAGTTTTCCTTGAAGGTGAGGCCGAGCACGAGGATGTTGCGGCCTTTCACCGGGCTGCCGGTATTGATCATGTGCTTGACGGTCTGCTCGGCGATGAACTTGCCCATGCCGTCGTTGATGCGCCGGCCGGCCAGGATCACCTCGGGATGGTAGCCGAGCATTTCCGCCTTGTGGGTGAGGTAATACGGGTCAACGCCGATGCAGTGACCGCCCACCAGGCCGGGGCGGAACGGCAGGAAGTTCCACTTGGTGCCGGCGGCGCGCAGCACTTCCAGGGTGTCGATGCCGATGCGGTCGAAGATGATGGCAAGTTCATTCATCAGCGCGATATTGAGGTCGCGCTGGGTGTTCTCGATCACCTTGGCGGCTTCGGCCACCTTGATCGAGCTGGCGCGGTGCACGCCGGCCTTGATCACCAGCTCGTACAGCTGTGCGACTTTTTCCAGGGTGTCCGCGTCGTCGCCGGACACCACTTTCAAAATGGTCGTAAGGGTATGTTCCTTGTCGCCGGGGTTGATGCGCTCGGGCGAGTAACCGATGTGGAAGCCCTGCTTCCATTTCAGGCCGGATTCGCGCTCCAGGATGGGCACGCATACTTCTTCGGTGGCACCGGGGTAAACCGTGGATTCGTACACCACAATTGCGCCTTTTTTCAGGTGGCGGCCGACCGAGGTGCTGGAACCGATCAGCGGCGAGAAATCCGGCTGGTGCGCATCGCCCACCGGGGTGGGCACTGCGACGATGATATAGTCGGCGCGGGCAAGCTGGGCGGGATCGGTGGTCACCGTCAGTTTATCGGCGGCTTTCAGCTCATCCGTCGAAACCTCGCCAGTGGGGTCGCAGTGGGTCTTGTAACTTTCCACCTTGGCAGCGGAAAGATCAAAGCCGATGGTCTCCATTTTTTTGCCGAATTCCACCGCCAGCGGCAGTCCCACGTAACCCAGACCCACAACTGCAACAACACTCATGCCCTTCTCCCTGAATTGTAATGCGCGACCCGAAGCCATTTCTGTGCCAAGGCATTCTACTGAAACTTGAGCAGCCCCGAAAGCGCGGGGCTTTGCAAATCATTGGCTTGTAGGCATCATGCCTGTTCTGGCCTGAAGAGGGGAGCACAATGAAACGGATCATCCTGCACGGACTGCACGTGATACTGGTCAGCATCGTAGCCGTGGCGACGTCGCCCCTGCTCAGCGCACAGGCAGACACGCTGCCGCAAACCATCCAGAAGGTGAAGCGCGCCGTGGTTGCAGTGGGCACCTATGAACCCGCCCGTTCCCCGCGCGGAGAGTTTCGCGCCACCGGCTATGCGGTAGGCGACGGCTTGCATGTGGTCACCAATTATCACGTGGTCAAGCAGCTGCTTGACCTCAACCATAAAGAAGTGCTCGGCATATTTATCGGTGAGGGCGAGGCCACCCAGTTTCGCCAGGCGCAGGTGGAAGTGAGCGATCCGGCACACGATGTGGTGTTGCTGAAATTTTCCGGCACGCCGCTGCCGGTGCTGAAAATAGGCGACTCGGATGCCGTGCAGGAAGGCTGGGAGATGTATTTCACCGGCTTCCCGATTGGCAGTGTGCTGGGGCTGTATCCTGCCTCCATCCGTGCCGGCATATCCGCGATTACCCCTATCGTGCGTCCCGCACCGAATGCGCGTTATCTGGACGCCAAAACCCTGCGCCGGGAAGCGGATCCGTTCAGCATATTTCAGCTGGATGGCATCTCCTACCCCGGCAACAGCGGGAGCCCGCTATACGATCCGCAGACCGGGCTGGTGTATGGCACCGTCAATAGCACCTTCATCAAAAGCACCAAGGAAAACGTGCTGAAAGATCCCAGCGCCATTTCCTACGCCATTCCCAGCCGCTATGTGCGGGCACTGATGCAGCAGGCGGGGCTGCAGGCAGCTAATTGACGGAGAACAACCAAAACGGCGTCATTCCGTATCGAGTACGGAGTGACGCAACCGCCCATTTCAGCCTCGAAGCCATCATCAACCCTGCCGGCTGACACGTACCTGCTCGCAATATTGCTGCAGATCCTCCGGCACACCGGACGGGCATTGCCCGCATTCGCGGTTGCCGGGCACCGCATAGTCAATGAATTTGGGATAGGCCAGCTTCAGATTGGCCATGATCTCGACGAATTCAGCGAGCGGCTTATTGCCGCCCAGGCGCGGATTGCGGGTTTTTTCCTGGCCGATGCTGGACACGCGTCGTCCCTGATAGTCATGCGCAGGGTACACCAGGGTATCTTCCGCCAGCGTGAACAGCTTGTCATGCACGCTGCGGTACAAGGTCGGCGCATCGCCATTCTGAAAATCGGTGCGGCCGCAGCCGTCAATCAGCAAAGCGTCTCCGGTCAGCACGCGCCCCTCCACGGCATAGGCAAAATGGTGATCGGTGTGGCCTGGAGTATGCAGGGGAGCGAGCGTGATGCCTCCTACCGTGAACGGCTTGCCGTCCTCCAGCAATTCATCGGCGCACGACAACTGATCCAGCGCCGGATGGGCAATGCGGCTGCCTGCCTCCTGCTTGAGCTTGCGCGCCGCACTGATATGGTCGGCGTGGATATGTGTATCAATGGTGTAAGCCAGCTTGAGCCCGAGTGCGTTGATCTCGGCCAGATCGCGTTGCCAGGTTGGCAATACCGGATCAATCAGCAGCGCCTGGCCAGTCTCCTCACAGCCCAGCAGATAAGTATAAGTGCTGGAAACCGGTTCAAACAACTGTCGGAAAATCATATCGCCTCCGTGCAATGAAAAGGTCTGTGTTATGCCCACATCAGCGCAACCATTGGCTAAATGCCGGGCGCCGCTTGTAATATGCATATGGTGTTCGTTACCAGCATTTCCAGTTCCTCCTCGCTAATCACGTAAGGCGGCATAAAATATACGGTGTTGCCGATGGGACGCAGCAAGAGCCCGCGTGCCAGCGCGGCGTGATAAAAATGCCGGGCAAAACCGGCGCGCGCCTGATCCACTTCAAACGCCATGATCATGCCGGTACGCCGCAAGTTCCGGATACGCGGATGTTCACGCAATGGCCCCGCAATGCGATCCCAATATATCGCTTTGGCCTGATTGGTCGCCAGCACATCGTCCTGTTCGAAGATGTCCAGCGTCGCCAGTGCTGCACGGCAGGCCAGCGGATTGCCGGTGTAGGAATGGGAATGCAAAAAGCCGCGCGCGGTGGCATCGTCGTAGAACGCAGCATAAACCTGATCCGTGGTCAGCACCGCCGACAATGGCAAATAGCCGCCGGTAA
Organism: Sulfuriferula plumbiphila; assembly: GCF_009938015.1. NCBI lineage: Bacteria > Pseudomonadati > Pseudomonadota > Betaproteobacteria > Nitrosomonadales > Sulfuricellaceae > Sulfuriferula > Sulfuriferula plumbiphila. Next base: position 3,190,665 of record NZ_AP021884.1, read on the forward strand.
TACCCTTGGACAAACAGATAAAATCCGCCCGGATGCCCGCCTGTTCGCACGCAAACATGGTACCGGTGCGTCCAAACCCGACGGCGATCTCGTCCGCAATCAGGTGCACGCCGTAGCGGTCGCAGATCGCGCGCGCGCGCCTGAGATAGGCTGGATGGTACATGCCCATGCCCGCGGCGCCCTGCACCAGCGGCTCGACAATCAGTGCGGCAGTGGCCGCATGGTGTTTGGCGAGATGGTTTTCCAGTGATTCGGCCGCGCGCAGGGCATATTGCTCTGGTGATTCTCCCGGCTCGGCCAGCCGCCAGTCCGGGCTGGGAACCTGTACGCTGTGGCGCAACAACGGCGCGTAGGTGTCCTTGAACAGGGCGACGTCGGTGACCGACAGCGCACCCAGTGTTTCGCCGTGATAACTGTTTTGCAGACTGACAAATTCAGTCTTGCCCGGCTGGCCGCTGTTGCGCCAGTAATGGAAGCTCATCTTGAGCGCGATTTCCACCGCCGACGCACCATCCGAGCCGTAAAACGCGTGGCCCAGTCCGGTCAGGCGCGCCAGTCGCTCCGATAGCTCAATCACCGGTGCGTGCGTAAAACCAGCCAGCATGACGTGTTCGATTTGTTCCAACTGCTCGCGCAGCGCGGCATTGATGCGCGGGTTGCAGTGACCGAACAGATTCACCCACCAGCTCGACACCGCATCCAGATAACGCTGCCCCTCGAAGTCGTACAGCCACACGCCTGCACCGCGCGTAATCGGCACCGGCGGGAAGCCTTCCAGTTGTTTCATCTGCGTGCAGGGGTGCCAGACGGCGGTGCGGCTGCGCGCAAGCCAATCGTGATTGTTCATTATTTCTCTGCTCCCAGACGCGTCATGCGCTCAGGCAAATCCGCCGGCGCCAAAAACTCCCATGCACGCCCGCGTTTGCGCTGTTCCAGCAGGCCCAGGCTGGCCAAAGCCAGCAAATCTGCTCGCGCTGTAGCGTATGCTACGTTATGCGAGCGCCGATGGCTTTCCACCGTATAGCGATTGGAACGCTGTTTGAGCGCACCTGCGAGCAAGGCAAGCTGGCGCAAGTTCAAATCCACAGTCGAGCCGAGACTATGCAGCGTTTGTTCCAACTGCCGGGTTTCCTGTCCACGTTGTTGCACGTAGGTTTTCAGCGCGTCGAGCGCCTGCTCGATGACATTCAGTTGCTGCAGGATAAAGTAGGTCGTATCGCCAGCGTCGGTTTCGGTGTGAAGGTATGCGCGCGCATATTGCGCTGGCGCTTTGCGCAACACGCTGGAGATGGACACCAACTCCATCAACCAATAGCCCTGCCGCACCATGGACCAGTAGAACAATGCCCTGGCAGCACGCCCGTTGCCTTCCGCAAAAGGGCGATCGTAAGCCAACATGAAATGCAGCAGCAGGGCCCGGATGAGCGGATGAAAATTCGGCTCGTCGGCTTCCATGCCGTTGGCGAACGCGCATAAACGGATAAGCCGCTCCGGCAACTCTGCAGCGGCGGGCGGCGTGTGCAGTATTGCACCATCGATTCCACCCCCTTGACTGCGTCATCCTGCCTGAGCCGGCCTTCGTCAGCAGGGTTTTGCAGTGTCCGGCTGGTTAACATGGCGTGTAAATTCAACAGCATTTGCGGCGATAAGGGCTCGTTCGCGATTTGGCGGACATGCTGCATGGTGGCGAAATTATTGAAGATCATTTGTTCCGCAGTGTCTCTGGGCCTGCGCGCAGTACGCAGCATTTCCTCTGCCACGCGACGACTGGTGGAGGCGTCTTCCAGCTGACTGGACGTGATGGCCTCTTCAATCAAGGCGCTGACCAGATAGCGGTCACGCTGCGTCGCATTCACCACCGGGCCGTCTACCCACACCGCCCCACCCGCATTCCTATCCACGAAGCGCAGACTTTTCAACACCGGCTCGGCCAGTACATAAGCTGAACGGCTGGCCGACCTGGTCCAGGAATGGTAGCGTGCGCGCCAAATTGATACACCCAAATTTGATCGCCAGCCACCACTCGCTGACAGATATGCCTTGTGGTGGTGTGCGATAGCGCAACTCGTCCCAGTGCAGGTAAGCGCTCTGCATCGTGTTGACGGACTTTGCTGTCAGCAAATGCAGCACGGTTGCGGCCTCACACCCGGCATGAGATCGGCCATGGAGGGAGGCGTGCTGGGGATTTTCATGAACTATCAATTCATTGGTAATGAATAACAAAATGATAGTCGAATAGAGGCAATCAATATATCAGTTCGATGGCATTTGATAGTTTATTAAAACTTTGTAACGCAAAGTTTTCAGTTACGCCTTGAAATTGCCACCTTATGCCCCTATTATTAGCACTCCTCAGCCAAGAGTGCTAACAGCAATCTCGGCTGAATCCGTTTTTGGGTTGTATCAGCCACTGACGCAACCCTTGATTCAGCGATTTTTTCCAGGAGATAGAGCAATGAAAATTCGTCCGCTGCACGACCGCGTGATTGTCAAACGCATGGAGGAAGAACGCAAGACCGCTTCCGGCATCGTGATTCCCGATAGCGCCACCGAAAAACCCGACCAGGGCGAAGTGCTTGCCGTGGGCAAGGGCAAAGTCAGTGACGACGGCAAAGTGCGCGCGCTGGATGTGAAAGTCGGCGACCGCGTGCTGTTCGGCAAATATGCCGGCCAGTCCGTCAAGCTGGACGGCGAAGAAGTGCTGGTGATGCGCGAGGAAGACATCATGGGCATCGTCGAATAATCCGGCCTGCCAAAGCATACCAATTGATTCAAAGTTTTAGGAGCTAAAAAATGCCTGCAAAAGACGTAAAATTCGGTGATATTGCCCGCCAAAAAATGATGGTCGGCGTGAACATTCTGGCCGACGCCGTTAAGGTAACCCTCGGCCCCAAAGGCCGTAACGTGGTGCTGGATCGCGCTTTCGGCGCCCCCACCATCACCAAGGACGGTGTCTCGGTGGCCAAGGAAATCGAGCTGAAGGACAAGTTCGAGAACATGGGTGCGCAGATGGTGAAGGAAGTCTCGTCCAAGACCTCCGACGTGGCCGGTGACGGCACCACCACTGCAACCGTGCTGGCTCAAGCCATGCTGAAGGAAGGCATGAAGTTTGTCGCCGCCGGAATGAATCCGATGGACCTTAAACGCGGCATGGACAAGGCTGTCACCGCCATCATCGCCGAGCTGCAAAAAATCTCCAAACCCTGCACCACCGGCAAGGAAATCGCTCAAGTGGGTTCCATCTCCGCCAACTCCGACAGCTCCATCGGCGACATCATCGCTGAGGCCATGGACAAAGTCGGCAAAGAGGGCGTGATTACCGTGGAAGACGGTTCAGGCCTGCAAAACGAGCTGGACGTGGTGGAAGGCATGCAGTTCGACCGCGGCTACCTGTCCCCTTACTTCATCAACAACGCCGACAAGCAAATCTCCCTGTTGGACAATCCTTTCGTGCTGCTGCATGACAAGAAAATCTCCAACATTCGCGACCTGCTGCCGGCACTGGAGCAAGTCGCCAAGGCTGGCCGCCCGCTGCTGATCATTGCTGAAGATGTGGACGGCGAAGCCCTGGCTACGCTGGTGGTGAACAATATCCGCGGCATCCTCAAGACCTGTGCGGTGAAAGCCCCTGGCTTCGGCGACCGTCGCAAGGCCATGCTGGAAGACATCGCCATCCTGACCGGCGGCACCGTGATCGCTGAAGAAGTCGGTCTGACGCTGGACAAAATCACGCTGGCCGAACTGGGTCAAGCCAAACGCATCGAGGTGGGTAAAGACAACACCATCATCATCGACGGCGCAGGCAAGGAAGACGCCATCAAGGGTCGCATCACCCAGATCAACCGCCAGGCTGAGGAAGCCACCAGCGACTACGACAAGGAGAAGCTGCAGGAACGCAAAGCCAAGCTGGCTGGCGGTGTTGCCGTGATCAAAGTCGGCGCGGCAACCGAAGTCGAAATGAAAGAGAAAAAAGCCCGCGTGGAAGACGCGCTGCACGCTACCCGCGCTGCGGTCGAGGAAGGCATCGTTGCCGGCGGTGGTGTGGCACTGCTGCGCGCCAAGGCTGGTGTCAACAAGCTGAAAGGCGACAACCACGACCAGGACGCCGGTATCAAGATCGTGCTGCGCGCGATCGAGGAACCGCTGCGCCAGATCGTCATCAACTGCGGCGACGAGGCCTCGGTGGTGGTCAACAAGGTGCTGGAAGGCAAGGGTAACTACGGCTACAACGCGGCGACCAGCGAGTACGGCGACATGGTGGAAATGGGTGTGCTCGATCCTACCAAGGTTACCCGCACCGCGCTGCAAAACGCCGCTTCCGTGGCCAGCCTGATGCTGACCACCGACGCCATGGTGGCGGAACTGCCGGAAGACAAATCCGCCGGCGGTGGCGGCGGTGGCATGGGCGACATGGGTGGTATGGGCGGCATGGGTGGCATGATGTAACCCTGCCTCTTGGCAACCCCGAAAAACCCCGCTACGGCGGGGTTTTTTATTGGGTTTGCAGGAACTGGCTTTGCAGTAGTAGCATCACGTTGCGCCCGACACCTCAGCACCGGGCGTTCTACCAATAATCAATAATAACGGCACCTGCTCAACGGCAGCCATGCCCAACCGCCACAGGAGGCAACATGACCACCACCAAAATGAACTGGCGGGCGATTGATGCTGATCCCCGCTTCCAGGCATTACACCGCAAAAAAAGCCGGTTTCTGTGGGGCTTGATGATTTTTTCGATGATCTATTACTTTCTGCTGCCGATCGGCACAGCGTATTTCCAGGAAATATTCAAAATCAAGGTATGGGGGCCAGTCAATATCGGCCTCCTGTTCGCATTGTCCGAGTTTGTGGTGGCGTGGCTGGTTGCCTATATCTATTCGCGCAAGGCCAACACCGAATTCGACGCCATGGCACAAGACATCGTCAACGACGCGCACAACCTGGGAGCCTGACGCCATGCGAATTCTGAACAATATGCCCCAATGGCTGGGACTCATCCTGCTCAGCATTTTTAGCAATGCCGCCCGCGCCGGTGAAGGGGCGGTCAGCGCGGAATACAAATGGATCACCTTCGCGGTGTTCGGCAGCATCATCGCGCTGACCATGGCCATTACCTACTGGGCAGCCAAACGCACCCATACCGCGGTTGAGTTTTATGCTGCCAACCGCTCTATTTCGGGTTTACAGAACGGCTGGGCGATTGCCGGTGACTACCTGTCCGCCGCCTCCTTCCTGGGCATCGCCGGCCTGATCTCCCTCTATGGTTACGATGGCTTCATGTACTCGGTGGGCTTTCTGATGGCCTACATCACCGTGCTGCTGGTGATTGCCGAGCCGTGTCGCAATATCGGCAAATACACCCTGGGCGACATCCTGGCGTTCCGCAATGACCCGAAGAAGGCCAAGACCATCGCTGCCATTACCACCATCACCGTGTCCATCTTCTATCTGACCGCCCAGATGGTGGGTGGCGGAATACTGGTCAAAACCCTGATCGGCATCGATTACGAGGTGTCGGTCATCGCAGTGGGCTTGCTGATGCTGGCCTATGTGGTGTTTGGCGGCATGGTCGCCACCACCTGGGTACAGATCGTCAAAGCCGTACTGCTGGTGGCTGCCTCCGTCGTCCTGGTGGTACTGGTGTGGGCGCCGTACGGCTTCAGCCTGCCCGGCTTTCTGAACGGCGTGGTTCATTATGAGGGGGTGCAGCAACAGGTCGCCAAGCTGCTGGGTTCTGCGGCAACCAATATGACCCCCGAGGAGCTGGGGCAGCGTTTCCTGGAGCCCGGTCTGTTCCTGAAGAGCCCGATCGACCAGATATCCCTGGGCCTGGCGCTGGTGCTGGGCACCGCCGGCCTGCCCCATATCCTGATGCGTTTCTTCACCGTGCCGAACGCCAAGGAAGCGCGCAAGTCCGTGATGTGGGCCATGGTCATCATCGGCGGCTTCTACCTGCTGACCTTGTTCCTCGGTCTGGGTGCAGCCATCAACGTGGGCCCCGCCAACATCGCAGCACTGGACAAGGGCGGCAACATGGCAGCACCCATTCTGGCCCAGTACCTGGGCGGAGGTGCGCATTCCATGCTCGGCAATTTCTTCCTCGCCTTTGTGGCGGCCGTCGCTTTCGCCACCATCGTCGCCGTGGTGGCCGGCCTGGTGCTCGCCTCCGCTTCCGCGATGGCCCACGATATTTATGTGGGTGTCATCCGCGGCGACCATGCGACACCGGATGAGCAGGTAAAAGCGGCGCGGATATCCACATTGATCGTGGGCATCATCGCCATTGTCATCGGCATCGCTGCCAAAGGCCAGAACGTGGCTCACCTGGTTGGCATGGCCTTCGCCGTGGCCGCCTCGAGCAATCTGCCAGCAGTGCTCCTCACCCTGCACTGGAAACGCTGCAACACTGGCGGCGTGGTCCTGGGTATGCTGGTGGGTGCGATTACCGCCATTGCCCTGGTCATGGTTTCGCCCAACATGACCTACCCCAAGGACGTGGTGAAAGCCGCCAACAAGGTGCTGCAGGGCGAGCCCGCTGTAGAAGCCAAACCTGCCGTGGCAGCACAGCCTGGCGAAGGTTTTGTGTGCGAACTGTTTGCCGCGTGCAAAAAATCCGAGCCGGCCAAACCTGCGACCCTGGCCAGGCCCGCCACGCCTGGTGCAGTGGAGAAGCTGGCTACGCTCAGCACCCAACTGGCCAGCATCACCGACGCTGCGGAAATTGCCAAAACCAGAAACGAAATCGACAAGCTGGAGAAGGCCATTAAAAAAGCCCGGGATGACCTGAAACAGTACGAAGGAAAGACCAGCATCGTCGGTCTGGAAAAGCCCTTCTTTCTGCTCAAGAACCCTGGGCTGATTTCCATCCCGCTGGGTTTTCTGATGGTGGTTATGGGTTCGCTGCTATATCGCGACCCACATGCGGCGGAAATGTGGGACGAGATTTATGTGCGCCAGAACACCGGCATCCACGCCCACTGAGCGCAGGGCTAAACACGCCACGCAAGCCTCTGACGTACACCAGTCAGAGGCTTTTTTTACGCCAGCAATCCCGAAAAAAACTTGACGAAATGACCCTCACAGGGTCTAATGGCGGGCTTCACGGCCAGGTAGCTCAGTTGGTAGAGCAGCGGATTGAAAATCCGCGTGTCGGCAGTTCGATTCTGCCCCTGGCCACCAACCAACACCATAAAAAAGAATGACGGCCGCAAGCGCCGTATAACTTTTTTATCTTTTTTCCGGAATACCCTCCGGCAAAATCTCGACAGGCATCCCTCCTGCAAGCAGCCGAAACACCGTTTAATAGCATCCCAAATTGTTCATTGGCAGAAATTGGTAACAACTATCAAAACCGGGCACTGCAAATTTCACTTTTTTCACAAAATATGCGGCGGCTGCGGATGCCGAACCAGAATTCGATCTTACTGATCCAGCTTACTGAAGTGGGCATCGGCGCTTCAGTGGATACACGATTAAGACCGAAGCTGAACCGGCGGGAATACCTGACCGGCACCAGATATATGGCAGGATTCAAAGTCGGGACATTCAGGCAATTCTTCGAGGCGAGCACGGGCATCTGTGGCAGCCCCGCCTCCACCGTGACGTGCGTGAGGCGGATACGCTTTCCAGGTGTTGGCACGCGGACCGACTATCCACCACCAAACATCGCCGGCAGAGTGATGTTTTCTGCCAGCAGAGTGGTAGCGGCCTGCGCTGTTAGCGGTTCGCTTAACAGGAAACCTTGTATTTCGTCACACCCCATCTTGCGCAGGAAGGCAAGCTGGTTTTCTGTCTCTACCCCTTCGGCTATCAGGTTCAGGTGCAGGCCTTTGGCCATGGCAATGATCGCTGTGACGATCGAGGTATCGCCGTCGCGCTCAATATCCGCGATAAAGGATTGATCAATTTTAATGGTGTGGATGGGGAATTTCTTCAGATAATTGAGTGAGGAGTAACCGGTACCGAAATCATCAATTGCAATCTTGATTCCGCTTGCACTCAGCTGTTTGAGCTTTTCAACGGTGCGCTCAACGTCTTTCATGATCAGGTTTTCGGTAATCTCCACTTCCAGCACGCCCTGATCCAGGTCATGCTGGTGTATCGTATCCAGAATATGGTCGACAAATGTGGGCTGCTCCATCTGGCGCGGGGAAATGTTAATGGCCAGCCGCACCGGTGGCAGCCCCTGTGTTTTCCAGGTTTTGAGCTGATGGCATGCGGTATTCAGCATCCATTCGCCAATAGCGGCGATCATGCCGGTTTCTTCTGCAAGCGGGATGAATTCAGCAGGTGAAACCAGCCCACGCACCGGATGTTGCCAGCGTATCAAACATTCGAACCCAACTATGTGTCCGCGTTTAAGATCGACCTGGGGCTGGTAGTATGCCACCAGCTGATTACGCTCCAGGGCATGGCGCAGGTCGTTCTCCAGTGACAGACGGTTGGATAACGGCACATTCATGCCCATGTGAAACAGCTGACAATTGTCACGCCCGCAGGTTTTGGCGTGATAGAGCGCAATGTCGGCGTGCTTGATGAGGCTGTCGCCCGTTTCGCCGTCGTTGGGGTAGAGCGATACGCCTATGCTCACCGTGGCAAACAATTCGCGATGGTCGATGTGAAATGGCTTGCCCAATGCGCCACTCACCTTGTCGGCAATGCTCGCCACCACTTCGATACCGCCGATTTGTGGCAACAACAGACTGAACTCATCCCCACCCATGCGCGCCAACGTATCGCCTTCACGCAAGCATCCGTGCAGGCGTGCGGCGACGGCAAGCAGCAATTGGTCACCGAAAACATGGCCAAGCGTATCGTTGACCACCTTGAAGTGATCCATGTCCAGACACATTACGGCGAACATCTCGCCATTGTGGCGCGACTGGGCAATGGCGAGATTGAGGCGGTCCTTGAACAGCACGCGATTGGGCAGGCCGGTGAGCAGGTCGTGGTAAGCCTGATAATAGATGGTTTCTTGGGCTTTTTTGCGCTCGCTGATGTCCTTCGCCACGCCGTAGGTACCCAGATAGCGCGACGCAAACTTGTTGTCAGACTGCTCGTACATCCCGATCGCGTTGAGCTCGACCACCAGAACCCGGCTGTCGGGTGCGTTGGGGCGTGTGCAGTCCTTGCATTTCAGACGCAACTCAACGTAGCGCGAAGCGCGTTTTCCGGTACGCCGCTCATTGAACACATACTGGGCATGGGCAAAATCATCGTCGTGAACCACGACGGTGTAATGCTGGCCGAGCAACTCTTCGTGCCTGTAGCCCAGTAGTGATTCGACGCGGTCATTGACGAAAGTGAAACGACCTTCGCAATCCAGGGTATAGATAAAATCAGGCGAGCTATTGACCAGAAACCGGTGCCATTTTTCAGACTGCTCCATCTGCTGCAGCATGGAGCGGTTTTCCAGCTCCAGGCGGCGGCGCTGAATGACGTTTCCCACACGCTTGAGCATTTCATCGGGCTGGTATGGCTTGCGCAAAAAATCCTGGGCCCCCCCACGCAGCGCGTCGATCACCGAATCCACCGAGTCATCGCCACTGACCACAATCACCGGCGTATCCAGTCCGCGCCGGGCAATGAAATCCAGTACCTCGGTGCCATGAATATCAGGCATGAACAGGTCCAGCAGGATGGCGTCAAAGTGCTGGCGCGCAATCTGCACCAGTGCGTCGCGACCATTGCGCGCCACGCTGGCTTCGTAACCGTTTTGCAGCAAAATATCGCGCAGGCTGTCGCGCAGCAGCGGCTCGTCATCGACTACCAGGATGCGCGGTACACTGAATACCTGGTGTACCTGCCCTTCGATGATGCGCTGTTTTAATTCTGCCAGCATGGGTATCCTTGCTAAAGACTAATGGCGCTTGCTATTGGCGGGAAGACGCACAATAAATGCGGTTCCGGCAGGCCGTGCTTCACATTCAATCGCACCACCCAGGCCTCGCACCAGACCGTACACGATGGATAATCCAAGACCGGCGTGGTCTCCATCCTTGGTGGTAATGACTGGCTGGAATAATTTGGCACGGACTGCATCGGGGATGCCGGATCCGCCGTCCTCAACACACAGCTCTACCCAACTGTCCGCGCCGCGCTGCAATCGACTTGAGGCGATGTGCAACTTGCCGCCTTCCGGCATTGCCTCTGCAGCATTTTTAATCAAATTGTGCAGCACCTGCTTGATCTGACCCACATCACTGATCAGCTCCGGAAGATCCGCCGCGAGCAGGGTTTCCACCTGTATCCGCCCAGGCGTGAGCATGGTTGGCTTGAGCAACCCCACCACTTCCAGCACGACCCGGTTAATATCTACAGGCGCAGCCACTCTGGGGCCATTACCCGGCCTCCCGAGCAGCCCCTTGAGTAGACTGCTGACGCGCTCAATTTCGTCGGTAATGATTTTCAGATCACCGTGTGCCGGATCTTCCCGGGGCAGCTTGGCACCCAGGATGCGCAGATAATTTTTGACGATATTGAGCGGATTATTGACCTCATGCATTATTTTTCCTGCCTGCTCGATACGTGGCGCCGGCACCGCCGGGGCAGCCTGTTTTTGTCGTAGCGCCCGCGCCGCCTGTCGGATAAAACGCGTCAGCAATGACAAACGCTCGTCCAGCAATGCAACTTCTTCCGGATCCACCCCGCATACCACCAATCCCAACGGCACACCCGCATCCAGAAGCGGCAAGCACAACATGCCACTTTTGCCGGTCAGACCAATCACCTGCTCATCCAGTACGGTCAACGGCTGGGTATCCGGCTGCAGGCTATGCGCGGGCTGCCCCTGACGCAGAGTAAGTGCCAGCATGCTGTATGGATCATCCGGCGGAATGAGTATTTGCCCTGCCAAACCGTCAGCACCATCACCCACTCCTCGCAACATGCCGTCCCGCCCGTGCGGCAGAAACAAGATCGCATCCTTCAACCCAAATGCTGCATGCAGACTGTAGCTGAGCGCCCCGCGCCAGGCCGCATTGTCGACTGCCGCAAACATGCCATTTTTCAATGTATCGAACAGCACCATATCGCGGACACGTTCTGCCAGCTGCTCGCGCACACCCTGGTCGGCCAGTTCCTGGGCAGACGGATTCACTCGGCCGGGGTCTGCCCGATGGCGCCGCCGCTCACCTTCTTCTTCGCGCGCGGACGTATCTTCCGGTTCCGTTGCCGCTGCGGTATTCAGCTCAAAGGTATGCTCTGCCTCACGCAAGCGCGCATGGGCAAGCTGTGCAACTGCCTGCGCATCGGCGGGTGTGAGATTCAACAAACTCAACATTTGCGCATCATGGGGCGTAGCCTCGTCCAGCTCGGTGAGATGCTGAGCCACGCTCACAATCCGCAGCAGCGGATGAGCGTTGGTGAGCCGGGCTGCCGACTCATGGTGATAACGTATCGCATCCGCAAGGAACGAGCGCATGCCCCAGCTGCGGACTATTGCGCCACCCGCCTCGGCATGGTTAACCCCCAGCATGCGTGACTCGCGTGCCATTAGTACGCCCTCATCGTGCGTGCCGTCCTGTACGTTGACATATTCAGCGGGAAAGCCCGTCCATAATGCATTGCGCCCAATATCGTGCAACAAGCCCGCCAGATAGGCTTCTTCACTATCCGCATAAGCCGCTTTGACCGCCAGTGCCTGGGCCAGATGCGCAGTGATCACGGCATGCCGCCACAGCTGGCGGATTGCATACCAATCAACTGCCGATTTAACGGTGGCGCCAATCAGCGCCGAATTCAATGCAATCGCGCGCACCTTTTCCACACCCAGTGTCTGCAGTGCAGACAGCAGCAAACCCTGTCGTGTCATTGCAACTGGGGCACGTGCGCTGGCGCAGGCAATCACCTTCGCGCTCAATACGGAATCCTGCCGTAACAGCGCAGCCACATCCCCAATAGTTACATCCTCCTGATCGCAAACAGCCAGTAGCTTGAGCAATAGATGCGGGAGCGATGGGAGCATAGTTATGTCTATTTTTTCGAGCATTTTATGTAGATCAGCTCCCATGTCGTTCTTTATAATTTGAAATTATTCTGCGTGTCAATGGAAATCCGGACTTTCTGAATGCCTGGTTCGATAGTTAAAATAAATCTAAAGTTATTGCGCCAAGTGCCGCTTTTTTTGATACATTCCATCCAACACGGCCCACGCCCTATACGCCATGAATGCCAAGCTATTCGCGCTCCTGATCGCTTCACTCTCTGCAATGTCGGCCTTGCATGCCCATGCTGCGGTTCGTCACACCCACCATCACTCCGTTGCGGAGAATGCTACAACTGCAATATCCAGCACTCCGCTGAATGAACCACAACTCAATGCACTGTCCGTTTTGGTGCTCAATCAGAACAATGGACAGACGCTGTATCAGAAAAATATTGACGTCCAGACCCCGATTGCTTCCATTACCAAGCTGATGACCGCCATGGTAATGCTGGACGCACATTTGCCCATGGATGAAGCCATCACCATCGGCCCGCTCGATGTGGACAATTTGCGCCACAGCAGCTCACGCCTGGCTGTCGGCACCACACTCAGTCGCGGGGAGCTCCTCCATCTTGCGCTGATTGCTTCGGAGAATCGTGCTGCCCATGCCCTAGCGCGAAACTATCCAGGCGGACTTCAGCGTTTCATCAATGCCATGAACAACAAGGCACGCGCACTCAATATGCGACACACTACATTTGAAGACCCTACCGGGTTATCCAGCAATAACCGTTCCACGGCCGAGGATCTGGCCAAAATGGTGGAAGCTGCCGCGCGCTACCCGCAAATACGCGACATCACTACCACCGGCAGCTATGAAATCACTCGGTCAGCGCTGGTGCGCGTCGGCCACAGGCGCAAAAAAGAGTGGCGACATATCGTGCGACGTGTCGAATTTCATAACACCAACCGATTAGTAAGGAATGAAAACTGGAATATCGGCCTGTCCAAGACCGGATTTATCAATGAAGCCGGGCATTGCCTGGTGATGCAAGCGAAAATCGCGCAAAAAGAGGTGATTATTGTTTTGCTGGATGCCGGGAAATATGCGCGTGTTACCGACGCTGAACGTATCAAAACCTGGCTGGAGCATCGCGCAGCCAGTACTGTCGCACTCAGGCTCGATGCCACGTCCTCGCTGCGCTCATCTAGCACTTACGCGAAAAACTGAGAATTTTGGCGGGCGGTGCATCGGCAATCCGGCGTTCGGATAACAGCATCAGCGCCTTGTAAAATTCCGCAACCAGGCGCTGCATGGTGTGCGCTGCGCGCTTATCGTAATACACCAGGTCGAACGGCACCGGGTCCTCCAGCGCGATCCGGCTACCCGGATGAAATGATTGCCAGGCCAGTTCGATCAGGCCGGGCCGTTCCCGGTCCACAAAAATGAATTCCGCCTTATCCAGCACTGCCATATATTGCATGGTGCGGATAGGCACGAATACACAGCCGGTCTGACTCTGCGCCAGTAGCGTATGGGCAAGATTGTATATGGCTGCGGGCAGGGTACGCGTGGTGCGCAGCAATTCGCTGTCGGGCCGGTAAAAAGATTCCTGCAAAGCTTGCCCCTTAATGGACCTGGTGGGTTTGTTACCATCCGCCATCACCAGTCTATCCGATTTTTCCCGTCCTTATGTCCGCTGCCTGTTTTTCCAATTTTCCATGGAAAAACGTTGCGATCCACTTTATCCGGGATAGCCCATGGCCCTGGAGATTTCGTCGGCGACTTCCTTCACCCTGCCTGACCTCCTGAAATTTATTCGATCCGCTGGAGCCGAAATGGACAGCCCGGCCACCAGCTTCCCTGAAGAATCGCAAACTCCGGCACCAATACAGCAAACCCCTTTTTCCGCCTCCTCGTTATCGATAGCGAATCCGACGCGGCTAGCCTTTTCAACCTCTTCGCGCAACCTCTCGAGGGTGGTAATCGTGTTTTTGGTAAATGCCGGCATGCCGGTGCGCAGCGCGTATTCCTCGCAACTTTGCTGGCCATCCTGGGCAAGAAAGATTTTGCCGACAGCCGTAATATGAAGCGGCGCCCGCGTCCCGACCACTTGTACGACGCGCATCATCGACTTGCCCGCCGTCACGCGCTCGATATAGACGATTTCGTCCCCCTGGCGCAGGGTCAGGTTGACGGTTTCGTCCAGTTCGTCGCGCAGTTTTTGCATGAAAGGTAACGCCACCTGGCGTACGTTGATGCGCGCCTTGACCAGGTTTCCAAGCTCCAGCAGCTTGATACCGAGCTGATAGTTGCCCGGTTCGACGCGTTCCACAATCCCTTTTTCTACCATGACACCCAGGATGCGATGCGCACTGGATGGGTGCAGGCTGGTCTGGGCTGCCAATTGTTTCAGGCCGAGGGGTTCGGCGTGGTCGGCCAATACGTTCAGCAGCTTCATCATGCGGTCGATGACCTGAATCGACGATCTGGATTCAACTTCGCTCAATTGTCATTCCCTCTTAAACCGAATACTGTCGCATCGCTGTTGCAGCATATGAAATATGGGATCATTATGCAAAAAATTTTCCCGGTGGCAAAGTAGTGTCAACCTGCTTACGCCGTCATGCGTGGCCGGGCAAGTATTGAACTGCTATATATCCTGGAGACGAGGTAATGCGCGTGGGTTTATTTGTCACCTGCCTGGTTGATGCGATGCGCCCCCGCATCGGCTTCGCCGCAATCAGCTTGCTGGAAGCAGCCGGCTGCGAAGTCGTTGTACCAGAAGATCAGACCTGCTGCGGCCAACCCGCCTACAACTCCGGCGACCGGGAGACCGCCCAAACACTGGCACTGAAATTGCTCGGCGAATTTGAAGCGTGCGACTATGTTGTGGTGCCTTCCGGCTCCTGCGCCGGCATGATCCGGGTACATTACCCCGACTTGTTCAGCGATGACCCCGCTGTTCTGAGCAGAATTGCTCTCCTTGGCCAGCGCACTTACGAACTGACGGATTTCCTGGTCAACGTGGCCAGGCTCGGGGAAGCTCCCGGACACTTCCGCGGCACGCTAACCTACCATGATTCCTGCTCCGGCCTGCGCGAGCTGGGCATACAAGACCAACCCCGCGTCCTGCTGGCGAAAATGGCCGGCGTGACTTTGCAGGAAATGGTCGAATCCACTACCTGCTGCGGTTTTGGCGGGGCGTTCGCGGTAAAGTTTGGGGAATTATCCACACGCATGGCGGACAACAAGTGCAGCCACATTGAGGCAGCTGGCGTCGATGCCATCGTCGCTGGCGATCTCGGCTGCCTGCTCAACATTGAGGGGCGCCTGCGCCGCCGTGGCAATCACACCACCCAGGTTCTGCATATCGCGGAAGTACTGGCCGGCAACGGGGGGGGCGCGTGATGCAAGTCTCCGCTATCCATTTCAAACGCTCTGTCACGGAAAAACTCAGCGACGAGAATCTCCAGAACGCCCTGTCGCGCCTGCAAACCCGCTTTGTAGGCGGGCGCGCTGCGGTCATCGGTGAAATCGCCGATTTCGAGGCAAGCCGTACAGCGGCGGCGGCGATCCGCGACCGCGTGCTGAACAACCTGGACCAGTGGCTGCTGCGTTTCGAACAGCAGGCGAGCGCCCGCGGCGCGACAGTGCACTGGGCGGAAAGCGGCGCCGACGTCAATCGCATTGTTGCCGAAATCGCCGCCCGGCATGGCGTGCGCAAGGCGGCCAAATCCAAGTCCATGGTGAGCGAGGAATGCGGCCTCAACGAAGCGCTGGAACGCCAGGGCGTCGAGGTAGTCGAGACCGACCTGGGTGAATATATTCTGCAGCTCGCCCACGAAGCACCCTCCCATATCGTGGCACCGGTGGTGCACAAGAACAAGGAGGAAATTGCCGACCTGTTCGCGGACAAGCACCGGCGTCCGCGCAAGACCGACATTACCGAGTTATGCCGCGAAGCGCGGGAAATCCTGCGGCCGGCGTTTCTTTCCGCCGACATGGGCATCTCCGGCGCGAACTTCCTGGTGGCGGAAACCGGTTCGGCGCTGATCGTCACCAACGAAGGCAATGGCCGCCTGGTGACGACACTGCCGCGGGTACATGTCGCCATTACCGGCATCGAGAAGGTGGTGCCGACACTGGAAGATGTGACCACCCTGCTGCGGCTTCTGCCGCGCTCCGCCACCGGCCAATCCATTACCAATTATGTGTCGGTGCTGACCGGCGTCAAAGACGCTGGCGATCATGACGGGCCCGAGCATTTTCACATCATTCTTGTCGACAATGGCCGCAGCAGCCTGCTCGGCGGCGAAATGCAGAGCATGCTGCGCTGCATCCGCTGCGGCGCCTGCATGAATCATTGCCCGGTGTATCAGAACATTGGTGGCCACGCCTATGGCTGGGTTTACCCAGGACCGATGGGCTCGATTTTGACACCGACTTTCGTTGGTCTGGAGAATGCGCCGGACTTGCCCAATGCCTCCACCCTGTGCGGCGCTTGCGGCGTGGTATGCCCGGTGAAGATCCCTCTGCCGGATCTGCTGCGCCGGCTGCGCGAGGAACAGATGGCGCGAGGACTGAAACCTCGTCCTCAAACTCTGGTCGTGGATGGCGCGCCACCCGGCCGTCTATGCCATGGCAACAAAAATCACAGTCCGGGTTTTGAAATACGCGGGGGGCACAGAAGGCTTGTTGCATCGCCTGCCCGGCGCGTCAGGCTGGACCGGTGGCCGGGATCTACCGGCACCGGCGGGCAAGACCTTTCGCGAACTTTACCGCCAGGGGAAACGGTCATGAGCGCCCGGGATCGAATTCTGGCACGCATCGGCAAGGCGCTGAGCAGCAGCACCGCGGCTGAGATCGACGCCTACCTTGCCGCGCATCCGCGCGGACCGGCACCACCTTTACCGGATAATCTGGTAACGCATTTCAGGGAGCGTGCCTTACAGTTATCCAGCGATGTGATCGAAGTCGCCGATAGCACCGAGATTCCGGCACGGCTGGCGCACTACCTTGCCGAGCGGGGTCTGCCGCCCCGTGGCGTATGCTGGCCCGTTCTCGCCAGCCTGCCGTGGGACGAGGCTAATCTGGAGATTGCAGTACGGCCAGCCGACAGCGAGGATCTGGTTGGCATCACCGGCACATTTTGCGCGATTGCCGAAACCGGCACGCTGATGACGCTGTCCGGCCCGGAGACGCCACCCGGCAATAGTCTGCTGCCGGAAACCCATGTTGCCATTCTGGACACCCGGCGTATCGTCGCCTCAATGGAAGACGCCTGGGATCTCCTGCGCAGGGAATACAAGGTCCCGCCGCGCGCGGTCAATTTCATTTCCGGTCCTTCACGTACTGCAGATATCGAACAGACCGTCACGCTGGGCGCACACGGCCCCTATCGCGTACTGATCATTTTGGTATGCGGTTGACAGGATGGCAGCAAAATACCGCTGTTCTTAATAAGAATTAGAATTAAATAATATTATCAATAACTTGATAATATTATTGTATTCGCACAAATTCTTGAAACTGGAAAATTTATCAGCTAGAGTATCCCATAGTGCAGCAATGAGTTTTACAATATGAAATTCCGTCGTCGCGCGCTGCGCAGTATGGAACGCACCGTCAATCCGTCCTGCGGTTTGACATTACAACCACGATCCAAGGAGCAATTTATGAATATCAGCCTTAAGGCATTGGTAGCAGCGCTTGCGCTGTGCGCCTCCACCGCGGCGATTGCGGCAGAACCCATCAAGATCGGCGTTTCCGGCCCCTTCACCGGCGGGTCCGCGCCGATGGGTGTCAGCATGCGTGACGGCGTGAAATTGGCGGCGGCAGAAATCAACAGCAGAGGCGGCATCCTTGGCCGCCAGATTCAGCTGATCGAGCGTGATGACCAGGCGGATAACAGCCGCGGTATCCAGGTTAGCCAGGAACTGATTAACCGGGAACATGTGGTCGCGACACTGGGCTTCATCAACACCGGGGTGTCGCTGGCAGCCCAGCGCTTCTATGAGGAAGCGAAAATTCCGGTAATCAACAACGTCGCCACCGGTTCCATCGTCACCAAGCAGTTCCTGCCGCCGCAATATCCTGACAACTACGTGTTCCGCACTTCCGCCAACGACACCATCCAGTCCGCGCTGATTGTCAATGACGCGATCGACAAGCGCAAGTTCACCAAGGTGGCAATTCTGGCCGACTCCACCAACTACGGCCAGCTCGGCCGCGAAGACCTGGAAAAAGCGCTGGCAGCGAAAGGCATCAAGCCGGTCGCGGAAGAAAAATTCAATATCAAGGATGTGGACATGACCGCCCAGTTGCTCAAGGCCAAACAAGCCGGCGCCCAGGCGATCCTGACTTACGGCATCGGGCCTGAACTGGCGCAAATCGCCAACGGGATGGAAAAACTCGGCTGGAAAGTACCGATGATCGGCAGCTGGACCCTGTCGATGGGCAACTTCATCGACAATGCCGGCAAAAACGGCGAAGGTGCACGCATGCCACAGACCTTCATCCAGGAACCCAACACGCCGAAGCGCAAGGCATTTATTACCGCCTATCAGCATGCATATAAAGTCGATCGCATTCCTTCCCCGGTTTCAGCTGCCCAGGGTTACGATTCGATGTACCTTCTGGCGGCCGCCATCAAGCAGGCTGGCAGCACCGACGGACCAAAAATCCGTGAAGCGCTGGAAAACCTGCATACCAAGGTGGATGGTGTGATCACGACTTACAACCACCCCTACACCCACGACAATCATGAAGCCATCACCATGAACATGACCGTGATGGGCGAAGTCAAGAACGGGCGCGTGGCTTATGCCTACGATGCCGACCTCGGCACACCGGCGCAAGAAAAGAAACAGGTCAAGACTCATCCCAAAAAGTAATTCGCAACCGGGCGAACCTATCGCAACTCCATGAGCCGGGACAAGGTCAGTTCCCGGCTCATTTCAGATGGAAAGCTCTCCATGCAAATCCTCGCGCAACTGATTGTAAGCGGCATATCGCTCGGCATGATTTACGCCGTGATTGCCTTTGGTTATCAACTGACGTTTGCCACCTCGCGCACCCTTAACTTCGGTCAAGGCGAAGCGCTGATGCTGGGTGCGCTGGTCGGCCTTACCCTGGTTG
This sequence comes from Sulfuriferula plumbiphila, assembly GCF_009938015.1. Lineage (NCBI taxonomy): Bacteria > Pseudomonadati > Pseudomonadota > Betaproteobacteria > Nitrosomonadales > Sulfuricellaceae > Sulfuriferula > Sulfuriferula plumbiphila. The sequence continues at coordinate 3,209,732 of NZ_AP021884.1, forward strand.
GTCACATGAGCTACTGGCTGATGATCCCATTGGTGCTGGTTTTCGGCGCGTTGCAGGGCGCCGTAGTGGAACGCGTCGCCGTGCGCCCCGCGCTCAAGACAAAATCCGAATTCGGCTGGATCATGGGCACAATTGCCCTGGCCATCATTTTCAAAAACGTGGCGGAAAACATCTGGGGCCGCGACGATCTCAAGTTTCCTTCGCCGCTGCCGGAAACGCCGCTCACATTCCACGGTATTCACGTGCTGCCGATGGAAATAGTAGTTGTCGTAGGCGCCCTCGGCATGATGCTGGCAGTGGAACTGTTCAACCGCAAATCCATCTACGGCAAGGCGGTGGTGGCAACTTCCAACGACCGTGACGCCGCCGGACTGATGGGCATCAACACCCGCATGGTGATCACCTTTTCCTATGCCTTGAGCTCCATGACTGCCGCCTTCGCCGGGGTGCTGATCGCTCCCCTGACCCTCACTGGCGCCACCATGGGTGTAGTGCTGGGACTGAAAGCGTTTGCTGTTGCCATTATCGGCGGCCTCAACAGCGGCATGGGGGTGATCGTCGGCGGGCTGCTGCTGGGTATCGCAGAAACCACCACCGGTTTCTACCTCTCCACCGGCTACAAAGACGTTCCTGGTCTGGTACTGCTGTTGCTGGTGCTGTCGGTCAAGCCAGCCGGTCTGTTCGGCAAAACCGTGATCAACAAGGTATAACATGGGCACCCTCAAGAAAACCTCCCTGATTCTGGCCCTGGCCGCGCTGGCAGCGCTACCCCTGGTCTGGTCGAACCCCTACTACATCCACCTGATGGTGATCATCGGCATCTACTCGATCCTGCTGCTCGGCCTCGACATCGTGGTGGGTTATGTCGGCGAAGTCTCGCTCGGCCATGCGGCGCTATTCGGGATCGGCTCCTACACCGCCGGCGTGCTCAACTTTCAGCTCGGCATGCCATTCCTGCTCGCGGTGCCGGCGAGCATCGTCATCACCGCCGTGTTCGGCGCCATCCTGGCCCTGCCTGCGTTGCGTGTAACCGGCCCCTACCTGGCCATGGTGACCCTGGCGTTCGGCACCATCATTCAGATCCTGATCAACGAGATGGACTTTCTCACCAACGGCCCGCTCGGCATTTCGCTGCGCAAACCGATATTTTTCGGTCATCAAGTCACCGGCACCGACTACTACTACATCGTACTGGTGGCGCTGCTACTGACCATCGTGGTGGTGCATCGCGTGGTCAAATCCTACCTCGGGCGCGCCTTCGAAGCCCTGCGTGACAGCCCGGTGGCATCCGACTGCATGGGGGTGAGCGTGTATGCCTACAAGGTCTACGCCTTTATCTTCAGCGCCGCCCTGGCAGGCCTGGCGGGCAGCCTGTTCACCTATTCCGAAGAATATATTTCACCCAACACCTACAACTTCGAGCTGACCATCCTGTTCCTGTTGGCGCTGATCATGGGCGGGCGCAAGACCCGCTCAGGCCCGATCCTGGGAGCCATCATCATCGTCATGCTGCCCAACGTACTGTCGGATATCGACCTGTTCCGCAAGATCGCGCTCGGCATTGCCGTACTGGGAGTGCTCTATTCGTTTTACGCGGTATTCGCCAAAAAGCGCACCCCGCGCCAGGTTGCCATTCCGCTCCTGTTTACCGTGGGGCTCGCCGTCTTCGGTTACTGGATTCACAACATCACCGATTACCGGCTGACGATATTCGGCGCGATGATACTGTTTGTGATTTATTACCTGCCGGACGGCATCATGGGTTTCTTGCGCGGCATTGTGCAGAAATACCGGCCGCAGTGGATACATCGCCATGAAATCATCACCGCCCAGGGTGACTCCCAGCATGTCTGGTCGGTGCCGGATCGTGCCGTCACCGCCAATGGCAATCTGCTGGAAGCGCGCGATGTCGTGATGCAATTCGGCGGCCTGAAAGCGCTCAACAAGGTGCAACTGGATATCGCCAAAGGTACCGTGCACGGCCTGATCGGCCCCAACGGCTCGGGCAAGAGCACCTTGATGAACGTGCTCACCGGCATCTACAAGCCAACCGAAGGCGAGATCGAATTCAACGGCAAGATCATTTCCGGCTCCGCACCCTCATCCATCGCTGGCGAGGGGATCGCGCGCACTTTTCAGAATGTGCAACTGTTCGGAGAAATGACCGCGATTGAAAACGTGCTGGTAGGGCTGCACCATACCTACCGCAGCAATACGCTTGACGTCATTTTCCACACCCGGCGCTGCCTCAAGGAGAAACGCGAGGCACGCATACGTGCTGCCAGCCTGCTGCAGTTCGTCGGCCTGGCCGACCTGGCCAACGAGGAAGCGCGCAACCTGCCCTATGGCAAGCAGCGCCTGCTGGAGATCGCCCGTGCCCTGGGGCTGAATCCGAGCCTGCTATTGCTTGATGAGCCGGCAGCCGGCCTGACCGCCCCGGACATCAAGGAGCTGGTCGGCATGATCCAGAAGATCCGCGACCATGGCATCACCGTCATTCTCATCGAACACCACATGGACGTGGTGATGAGTATTTCAGACACCGTGTCGGTGCTGGATTTCGGCCAGAAGATCGCAGAAGGCAAACCCGCCGAAGTACAGTCCGACACCAAGGTGATTGAAGCCTACCTTGGCGGCAACGCCGATGCAGCCTAAGAGGTCCAAAATATGTTACAGATAAAAAATTTGCATGCCGCGTATGGCAAGGTTGAAGTGCTGCACGGCATTTCCATCGACGTGCCGCAGGGCAAAGTCGTCACCCTGATCGGCTCCAACGGCGCCGGCAAAACCACCACCATGCGTGCAGTATCCGGCATGATCAAGCCGGCTGGTGGGGAGATTCGCCTTAACGGCAAGAACATCACCGGCATGGCTTCGCACAAAATCGCCCGTACCGGCCTGGCTCACTCGCCGGAAGGCCGGCGCGTGTTCTCTACCCTGTCGGTGACCGACAACCTGTTCCTGGGCGCTTTCCCACGGCTTACCTTCGGGCGCGAACGCGGCAATGTGCAAGGCGACCTCGACCGGGTATTCGACCTGTTTCCACGCCTCCAGGAACGGCGCGAGCAGCTGGCCGGTACGCTTTCCGGCGGCGAGCAGCAAATGCTGGCCATGGGACGGGCGCTGATGCTCAACCCCGAGGTGCTGCTGCTGGACGAACCCTCAATGGGCCTGGCTCCCTTGCTGGTGAAAGAAGTGTTCCGCATCATCCGCGAGTTGAAGTCGCGCGGCATCACCATGCTGCTGGTCGAACAGTTCGCCGCGGCCGCGCTGAATGTCGCCGACTACGGCTATGTCATGGAAAACGGGCGGATTTCCTGTCACGGGCCGGCCGAGCAACTGAAGAATGACCCTGCAGTAAAGGCAGCCTACCTGGGTGCGGCGCATTAATTCATTCACCACACGTATCTGATATGGCCGATCTGAATACCTTGCCAGAAGGCCTGCCCGTGCCCATAGACGACGGGGCGGGTGGCCGCCTTTTGGGAAAGCGCGTTCCGGCGCTAAAGCTGCAGGCCACATCGGGACAGTCCGTGGATGTGTCGGCGCTCCCCCGCACAACCGTCATCTACTGCTATCCGCTGACCGGACGGCCCGACCTGAGTTTGCCCCACGGCTGGGATGAAATCCCGGGGGCGCGCGGTTGCACCCCCCAATCCTGCGCCTTCCGCGACCATTATCAGGAACTGCGTGACTTGGGCGTAGACGTCTATGGCCTCAGTACACAAACCATGGAATATCAACGTGAAGTGGTTGAGAGGCTGCGTCTTCCCTACGCGCTGCTGAGCGATGCCGGCATGATATTGGTGCGTGCCCTGGAATTGCCCACTTTCGAAGTCGGCGCCATGACCCTGCTTAAAAGATTGACGTGGATTATTGCAGGCGGAGTAATCGTCAAGGTGTTCTACCCTGTTTTCCCGCCGGACAAAAATGCAGGTGAAGTCATTGCATGGCTAAGACATCCATAGAACAGCGGCCTGATCCCTGGATCGACTTGCGCAAGCCACTTTATCTGGCGCTGCCATGACCAGGCATGTCCACACCCGCATGCGCCGTCTGCGCTGGACCAGTTATACCCTGGTGGTGATCGGCTATATATTGGCGTTCTTTCATCGCCTGGCACCAGCTGCCATCGCAAATAACTTGCAGCAATCCTTCCACACCAGCGGCGCGGCGCTGGGCAGTTTGGCCGCTGCGTATTTTTATGCGCATACCGTGATGCAAATTCCGGTCGGCGTCATGGCCGATACCATGGGCGTACGGAAAGTCGTCGCTTTTGGTGCATTGATATCCGGGCTGGGGTCCCTGCTTTTTGGCGTATCCGATACGCTGGCCCTCGCAACCCTGGGACGCTTGCTGGTGGGTTGCGGTGTCGCTGCCATGTTCATCTCGCTAATGAAGCTGAATGCAGTATGGTTTCATGACCGCCATTTCGGCACCATTGGCGGCATGTCGCTGCTGCTTGGCAACCTTGGCTCGATGTTGGCTGCCACGCCGCTGGTCTGGATCGTCTCGCAGACCTCGTGGCGCAATGTATTTGTCGCCGTCGGCGCATTCTCTCTGGTACTGGCAGTACTGGTGTGGTTTATGGTGCGCAGCCATCCCGGCGAAGCGGGCCTGCCGACCATGCGCGAACTGGAGGGCAAGGAGGCGCATCCGCACCATCATGGGCACTGGTACGACGGCCTGCTCAAAGTCATGAAGAATCGTGCCACGTGGCCCGGTTTCTGGCCCAATCTCGGCATCGGTGGCAGCCTGTTCGCCTTTGCCGGGCTGTGGGCCATACCTTACCTGCATGATGTCTATGGGATGGAACGCACGACCGCCTCCAATCACACCATGTTGCTGTTGCTGTGTTTCGCTGTGGGCGCGATGCTGTTAGGCACGCTGTCCGATCGGATCGGAAAACGCCTGCCGGTGATCGTCAGCGGTCTGACGGTATATGTGCTGTGCTGGCTACCCATCGTATTCGGCTGGCACCTGTCGTCCGGCCAGAATTATCTGCTGTTTGCCGTCATGGGACTCAGCGCTGCCGGTTTCACACTTAGCTGGGCCTGTGTCAAGGAAGTCAATCCACCCGCCCTGTCCGGGATGGCAACCAGCGTCATTAACACCGGCGCCTTCCTGGGTGCTGCAGTACTGCAGCCGCTGGTAGGCTGGGTCATGGATCAGGGCTGGAACGGGCGGATGCAGGCCGGCGCCCGGGTCTATTCGGAACATAATTACCAGACCGGGCTGGGCATCATGCTGGCGTTTGCCGTGGTCGGCCTGGTCGGCGCACTGACTATCCGCGAAACCCACTGCCAATATATCGTCATTGCCCAATCGTGACGAACCGGGTTCATTTCCCTGCAGTATCAATGCAACCAGGAGTCAAATCATGTCAAAACCAGTTCTTCCGCTCTGGGTCAATGGCCAGCGCACCGAAAGCCGCAGCAGCCGCGTGGCCGACGTGACCAACCCGGCAACCGGCGAGGTGATCCGGCGGGTGCCACTGGCCAGTCGCGACGATGTAATAAATGCGGTGGAGGCCGCCAGGGCAGCCTTCCAGGCCTGGCGCGAAACCACGCCGCTGCGCCGCAGCCGCATCCTGAACAAGTTCCGCGATCTGCTCGAAATCCATCGCGCCGAACTGGCACAGATCGCCAGTGAAGAGCACGGCAAGACCCTGGAGGATGCTGCCGGTTCGGTACAGCGCGGCATCGAAGTGGTGGAGTTCGCTGTCGGCGCCCCGCATCTGCTCAAGGGCGAGCACGCCGAGAATGTCGGCCGTGGTGTGGATTGCCATTCCATGCTGCAGCCGATCGGCGTCTGCGCCGGCATCACGCCGTTCAACTTCCCGGCGATGGTGCCGATGTGGATGTTCCCGCTCGCCATCGCCTGCGGCAATACCTTCGTGCTCAAACCCTCGGAAAAAGTGCCCTCGTGCAGCCTGCGCATGGCGGAACTGTTCAAGGAGGCAGGATTGCCCGACGGCGTGTTCAACGTGGTGCCCGGCGACAAGGAAGCGGTGGACGCCCTGCTCACCCATCCCGACGTGCGCGCCGTGTCTTTCGTCGGCTCGACACCGGTGGCGCAGTACATCTACGAAACTGCGGCGCGCCACGGCAAGCGCGTGCAGGCCCTGGGGGGCGCCAAGAACCACGCCGTGGTGTTGCCCGATGCTGCGCTGGACTTCACCGCCGACGCCATCATGGGCGCCGCCTACGGCTCCGCCGGCGAGCGCTGCATGGCGATCTCCACCGTAGTGGCGGTAGGCGATGTCGCCGACGCGCTGGTGGCCAAGCTCAAGGAAAAGGCCGAGCAGCTGGTGGTCGGTCCGGGCAGCCGCAAGGGCGTCGAAATGGGCCCGGTGATTTCTGCGCAACACCGCGACAAGATCGTCGGCCTCATCGATAGCGGTGTGGCACAAGGCGCCACGCTGGTGACGGACGGGCGCGGCATCCGGGTGCCCGACTTTGAGAACGGCTTCTTTGTCGGGCCAACCCTGTTCGACAACGTCTCCACCGAGATGACCATCTACCGCGAGGAAATCTTCGGCCCGGTGCTGATCGTGCTGCGCGTTGCGACTTTCGATGCAGCCATCAATCTGGTCAACAACAACCCCTACGCCAACGGTACCGCCATTTTCACCCGCTCCGGCGCGGCAGCGCGCCGTTTCCAGCACGAGATCGAAGTCGGCATGGTCGGCATCAACGTGCCGATCCCGGTGCCGATGGCGTTCTTTTCCTTCGGCGGCTGGAAGGCGTCGCTGTTCGGCGACCTGCACATGCACGGCATGGAAGGCGTGTACTTCTACACCCGCACCAAGGCCATCACCAGCCGCTGGCCGGAACAGTCGGAGCATAGCGCCTCGACCTTGGTGATGCCGACGCTGGGATGAACGCAAGCGCTCATTCTCCACCACATTGAAACCATGACCTCCGCGCCTGACGGGGTTAACAGGCCAGGTACGGCTGATGACCGCGTTGCGCCGATGCCCGCTCACGTGCATGCCTATTCATACCCGGGTTTTACGAAAACATGGATCTGAATCATCTGGCCAAATTGATGATCGAGGTGATGCTGCCGATCGCCATCCTGGTGGGCGCGGGCGCAATATGGCCAAGCTACTTTCAGGAAATCCCCAGCAAAACCCTGCGTATCCAGCTCAACCGGCTGGTGCTCAATCTGTTTTTTCCTGCCATCCTGCTTTCCATTGCAGCCACCACACCGATTACACCGGGGCTGCTGCTGGTACCGCTGCTGGGCGGGATCGGCTCTTTGCTGGCCGCTGTGGTGCTGTATCTCTTACTTTATCACTCGCCGGTAGGACGCAATTTGCACAACGGCACCCGCGCAGCGCTGGTGGTGGGGGGCATGTTCGGCAATACTTTCTTCATCGGCATGCCGGTGCTGAGCTTCCTTTACGGCCCGCAGGCAGCCCGCTATCCGGCGTTCCATGACATGCTGATGACCATGCCGCTGGTGTGGAGCCTGGGGGTGTGGATTTGTACCCGGCTCGGGCCGCCAGAAGCCGCCCTCGGGCGCCAACCCATCTGGCGCGTGATGCTGGGAATGCCGCCCATCTGGGCATTCATCATCGGCGCCACGCTGCATATCGCCGGTCTGGCCTTCGAACCACTGGTTCATGCTGCGCGGATGATCGGCGAGGCGACCATACCGATCATGATGTTCGTGCTCGGCCTGTCCATCCCCTGGCGCAAACTGAGGCCGAACGGCGTTATCCTGGCGACGGCTGCAGTGAAGCTGCTGTTGATGCCCTTGCTGGCATGGATCACCGCGAAGCTGCTGTTTGCGCCGGCGAACGAACCGCAATATGCCGCGATAATCGAGACCAGCATGCCCACCATGCTGACCATATTGATCCTCACCGACCGCTTCCACCTGGACACCGAAGCGGGAGCGCTGCTGGTGGGATGGAGTACGCTGCTGTTCTGGTTCACGCTGCCATTTAGTCTATGGCTGGTTGATCAATTCTAAAAAAATATTTTTATTTGAAAATCTGATCGAGGAGACAGCATGTCTATCACTGTCGGTTTCATAGGCCCAGGCATCATGGGCTGTCCGATGGCAATTAACCTGATCAAAGGCGGCCATCCACTGCGCGCGTTTGCGCGCCGCGCGCAAGCCCTGCAAAGGTTGACCGCGGCAGGGGCTACGGGCTGTGCTTCACCAGCTGAAGTCGCGGCCCAAGCCGACATCATCTTCACGATAGTGTCCGACACGCCCGACGTGGAAGCCGTGCTGTTCGGCGCACAGGGCGTGGTGCATGGCGCCCGTCCGGGCACCGTGGTGGTGGACATGAGCACCATCTCGCCTACTGCCACCAGGACGTTCGCAGCACGGCTGGCGGCGCAAGGCATCGAGATGCTGGACGCCCCGGTTTCCGGCGGTGAAACCGGGGCGATCAATGCCACCCTGTCGATCATGGTGGGCGGCAAGCCGGAGGTATTCGAACGCGTCAGGCCGCTGTTCGAATGCATGGGCAAGAACATCGTCCACGTCGGTGACAGCGGCGCCGGCCAGGTGGCCAAGGCCTGCAACCAGATCGTGGTGGCGGTGACCATCGAAGCAGTGGCCGAAGCCCTGACCTTTGCCCGCCGCAACGGCGCCGACCCGGCCAAGGTACGCGAAGCGCTGATGGGCGGCTTTGCCGGCAGCAAGATTATGGAAGTGCACGGCAAGCGCATCCTGGACAACGATTTCAAGCCCGGCTTCAAGGTCGGCCTGCACCAGAAGGATATGCGCATTGTCATGGAGACTGCGCATCAGTTGGGCGTGGCCCTCCCCGCTGCCGCCCTGGTCACCCAGCACCTCAACGCCCTGATGGGCAGCGGCGCTGCCGACCTGGATTCCGCTGCGCTGGTCAAGGTGCTGGAACGCATGTCCGGCATGGGTGGCGACTAGGACGATCCCCAATGGAAAAAATCGTTTTTCTCGATTCTGACAGCATCGTCGCCGCCATCCGCCGCCCGGCTTTTCCCCACCGCTGGGAGGACTATCCGGCAACCGCACCGGATCAGGTTCTGCCGCGGCTTATCGATGCCTCCATCGCGATCACCAACAAGGTCGCGCTGCACCGCGAAACGCTGGAGCAATTACCTGGGCTGAAGATGGTCGCAGTTGCCGCCACCGGGACCGACAACGTGGACATCGCCTGTTGCCGCGCGCGCAACATCGTGGTGTCCAACATCCGCAACTACTCAGTGCACACTGTTCCGGAACATGTATTCATGCTGATGCTGGCATTGCGCCGCAATTTGCTGGCGTTCCGCGATGACCTGCGTAATGGCGCATGGCAGCGCGCCGACCAATTCTGCCTGTTCACCCACCCGGTGCGCGACCTGCATGGCAGCACTCTGGGATTAATCGGCCATGGTGCGATCGGCCAGGCGGTGGAACGGCTCGCCCTGGCGTTCGGCATGAAAGTCCTGATCGCCGAGCACAAGGGGGCGGCGACGGTACGTCCCGGCTATACCGCCTTCGATAGCACACTTCGGGGAAGCGACGTCATCTCGCTGCACGTGCCGCTCAACCCGCAAACCCGCCACTTGATCAGCACCACAGAATTCGGACTGATGAAACCCAATGCACTACTCATTAACACCGCGCGCGGCGGCCTGGTGGATGAATCAGCGCTGCTCGACGCACTGCGCACAGGGCGAATCGGCGGCGCGGGCTTCGACGTGCTGGGCAAAGAGCCGCCGCAGGAAGGCAACCCGTTGCTGGACCTGGATTCACCCAACTTCATCCTGACTCCGCACATCGCCTGGTCGGGCCGCGCGGCAATGCAAACGCTGGCCGACCAGCTCATCGACAACATCGAAGCTTACCTGCGCGGCGCACCGCAGAACCGCGTCGCCTGACCAAACCCGCTGCAACGCATTGCAATTATGCAGGGGCTTTGTTAGTATTTTCCATAAAGCGAATTGTAATTTCACAATATGAAATTTAGGACGATGGACAGGTTCTGTCGTTGTAGCAGTTTCCGAATTTCCTGGAGAAGAAAATGAACGCGGAAAAAAAACTGATCGAGCCTCAAACAACCCCGGCGTTTTGCCAGGGAATTCAATATTTCGCGGAATCCATGCCGGATTTCGAACAGATGGGCGATGCGCCGTGTCTGTCTGACAAAGTTCATGGCGTGACTGATGGCGGCGATGCCAGGGCGGCCTATCAGACGCTGCTGGTGGCGGATGCCCTGCGTTATCTCACATTACAGGTGACCGGCGCCAAATCCTCGGGCCATCCCGGCGGCTTCGCCAGCAGCGCGGAAGCCTATGCTTCCATGGTGATGCTGGGACACACCAATATCGTTACCGAAGTGGGCCACCACGCGCCGGGTTTCTATAGCGCCATGTTCCTCGACACCTCGCTCGAGGAGATGGGCATCGCCACGGTGCAGCAAATGCGCGACCGCTTCCGCGAAAGCCACGGCCTGTTGGGCCACCTCTCCGGTGCCATTCCCGGCCTGCTGGCACCCGCCGGCCCACTGGGCCAGGGCCAGCACTTCGCCATGGCCGGCGCCCTGCTCCACCCCGGCAAATTGTTCCCGGTCACCATCGGCGACGGTGGTCTGGGTGAACCCTACATCATGAGCGCCATGGTGCATTTCAACACCGCCTACCCCAAAGTCACCAACTTCCTGCCGATCCTGGTGTGGAACGGCTACTCCCAGGAGCATCACAGCATGGTCTCGACCTGGGACAATGCCCGCATGACGGCCTACTGGAAGGCGCACGGCTTCAAGCATGTGTATCTGGTGGACGCCAGGGAATTCGACGATCAGAACCAGGATGGCGCCTATGTCGACAGCTCCCTGTTCTCGTGGCAGCAGCGCGTGACATTTACCGGAGCGGTGCTGAAGGCCAGCCACGCCGCCGCCCAGAACGCGCTCAACGGCGAGCTGTCGGTGCTGATCCTCAAGCAGCTGAAAGGCACCGGAGTGCATGCCACCGGTTCCAAGTCGCACAACCTCTATGCCCATCACACCCTGGAGAGCGAGGATGTCAAGGCCGGCCTGCAGCGCCGCGCGCTGTCGACCGCAGCCTGGCAGCTGGTGCGTGAGAATTTCCGCCATGCCGGCGGCGGCCCGGCGGTGAAAACCGTGGTGACGGAATTCGAGCTGGAGCTGCCCGACCTCGGCGAGCTGCCGCTGACCGAATTCGAACCGGGCAAGGAAAACAAGGTGCCCACCACTGCGTTTGGTGAGGTGGTCGCCGCGGTGGGCAAGCGCGATCCGCGCTTCATCGTCACCAATGCCGACGGCAACGAAGCCTCGGCCATGGCCAACATCAACAAGGCGCTGACCATCCGCCACCCCACAGTGGACGAGCTGTACTTTCAGGGCCCTCACGGCCAGGTTTACGAACCGCTCAGCGAGGACGCCTGCGCCGGCTTGGCGGCTGCGGTGTCGCTGTTCGGCGGCAGGTCGCTGTGGTGCTCGTATGAATCCTTCGTCATCAATGGTCTGCCGATCTGGCAGACGGTGATCCAGGCGATGGCCGAACTGCGTCGCAAAACACCCAGCACGGTAACGCTGTTCACCGCCGGTGCGCTGGAGCAGGGACGTAACGGCTGGACCCACCAGCGCCCTGAGGTCGAGGCCTATTTCGCCGCCATGATGCGCAACGGCAATGTGTTCCCGCTGTTCCCGACCGACGCCAACTCGATTCAGGCGGCTTACGACTGGGCGCTGAAAACCCACAACAAGGGTATCGTGATCACTGCCTCGAAGACGCCGCTGCCGGTACGCACCACGCTGGCGCAAAGCCGCACCGCGATCGAGGAAGGTGCGCTTACCCTGCTGGACAAGGATGGCAAGGGCAAGGTGGTGTTCGCGGTGACCGGCGACATGGTGCTGCTGCCGGTGTTCGAGGCGGCTGAAGCGCTGACCAGGCAAGGTGTCGGCGTGCGCATCGTCTCCGTGGTCAATCCGCGTCGCCTGTACCGCCCAACGGACGTTTCCTGGAACACGGTGGCGCAGCCCGACGGCAAATTCATGAGCGACGCGCATTTCGATGCCCTGTTCCACGGCGACGCGTTGATTGCGGTCACCGGCGGGCCATCTGCAATGCTGGAGCCGGTACTGCTTAGAACACGTGCAGCACGTCGTGAAACCTTCTGCTGGCAGCGCGGCGAAACCACCGCCAGCGCGGGACAGCTGTTCGACCTCAACGGCATGAACGCCAGGACGCTGGAACAGCGCGCACTGGCTTTGCTTGAAGTTTAACAAGCTTGCACCACAGGACCAGCGATTAACCACGCAGCGCACTGGGAACACGGAGCAATTCCATCGGTTATGCAAATACGCGCTTTCACTGAACGGGCAAAGATATTGAGAAGATATTGAAAGGAAATAAGCTTGGTTTTCTCCGTGAACTCCGTGTTCTCCGTGGTTTAGCTGCTGCTTTCAGGTTTAAATAAAATGCCGCCAAAAATCATAGTTCTGGACGACGACCCCACCGGCTCGCAGACGGTGCACGGCTGCCTGCTGCTCACCCGCTGGGATGTCGGGACGCTAAAGCAGGGGCTGGCGGACGCCTCGCCGCTAATGTTCGTGCTCACCAACACCCGCGGCATGGGCGCCGTTGAGGCTGCGCAGGTGACACGCGCGGCGTGCCATAACCTGAAACTGGCGATGGCCGGATTTGATCGGCCGGCGCTGTTCGTCAGCCGCTCCGACTCGACCCTGCGCGGCCATTACCCGGTGGAAACCGACGTGATGGCAGAACAGCTGGGCCCGTTCGACGCCCATTTTCTGATACCGGCCTTTTTCGAAGGCGGGCGCTTCACCGTGGACAGCGTGCATTACCTCAAGGTGGGCGGCAAGGCCGTGCCGGTGCACGAAACCGAATTCGCGCGCGATTCCGTGTTCGGCTACCGCCACAGTTTTCTACCCGATTATGTCGAAGAAAAAACCCAGGGCAGGATCAAGGCTAATACGGTGGTGCGCTTCACCCTCAGCGCTATCCGCGCCGGTACGCTGGACCGATTGATGGCGCTGCAAGGGAATGCCTGCTGCGTGGTGGACGCGGAAAACCAGACCGACCTCAACCGCTTCGCCGACGATCTCGAACAGGCCGCCAGCCAGGGCAAGCGCTTCCTGTTCCGCAGCGCCGCCAGTCTGCTCACCGCGCTGGCCAGACTGCCGCCGCAACCGGTGCCGGCCGAGGACATGCAGCGCTATGTCAAGGACGGCCGTCCCGGCGTGGTCGTGGTCGGTTCGCATGTCAAGAAGACCACCGAACAGCTTGCAATCCTGCTGCAGCAGGAAGGCATCGTGGCCGTGGAAGTGGACGTCAGCCGGATGCCGGAGCAGAGCCCGGCACTGCTGCGGGAGGTGCTGGCGCAGGTTGCCCAGGCCCATCAGCATGGTTTGACGCCAGTGGTGTTCACCAGCCGGGTGGAGCGCCAGTTTCCCGACCAGGCAACACGCCTGGCATTCGGCGAACACGTTTCCGGCTTTCTGATGGACGTGGTGCGCGGCCTGCCCGCCACCATCGGCTTCATCATCAGCAAGGGCGGCATCACCTCCAACGACATGCTGAGCAAGGGGCTGGCGCTGCCCACCGCGCGGCTGGTGGGCCAGATTCTGCCCGGCTGCAGCGTGGTGCTGACCCCCGCCGACCATCCTTTCCCCGGGATTCCGGTAGTGATCTTCCCTGGCAATGTGGGCGACGAACACGCATTGACCCAGGCCTGGCTGCGCCTGACTGCGCAAAAGCGCATGGCAACGGAGGGTCAAGGGCAGTAGAATTCCCCATTCAACTTGGAAAAAGCGGTTAACCACGGAGTTCACGGAGGACACGGCGTAAAAACAACGGATTGCTGATCGTCTGGCTTTCACCCGTTGGGTGAGACCCTAAAATCCTCAAGATTGCCTTCCTCCGTGCCCTCCGTGGTTTAGAACCAAGTTTTTTAGGTTTAATCCACACAGGACAACCATGATCGCCGCTTCTGTTATCCGCGACTTGCAAGCCTTGCTTCCCGCCTCCGCCGTGCTGACCGTACGCGAGGATGTGGCGCCCTATGCATCCGATGGCCTGTCTGCGTATCGATGCCAGCCTGGCGTCGTGGTGTTGCCCGACACCGAAGCCCAGGTCATCGCCATTTTGCGGCTGTGCCATGCTGCCCGGGTACCCGTCATCGCGCGCGGCGCAGGAACCGGCCTGTCCGGCGGCGCACTGCCGCGTGAAGACGCCGTGCTGCTGGGGCTGGCCAAATTCAACAGAATCCTGCGTCTGGACCCGCTGGCGCGCACAGCGCGCGTGCAGCCCGGCGTGCGCAATCTCGCCATCTCCGAAGCCGCAGCGCCGTACGGCCTCTACTACGCGCCTGACCCGTCCTCGCAGATTGCCTGCTCCATCGGCGGCAACGTGGCGGAAAACTCCGGCGGCGTGCATTGCCTGAAATACGGCCTCACTGTGAACAACGTCATGCGTGTACGAGCGGTGACCATGGACGGCGAGGCGCTGGAGATCGGCAGCGAGGCGCTGGACAGCCCCGGCTACGACCTGCTGGCGCTGATGCACGGCTCGGAAGGCATGCTCGCCGTCATCACCGAAGTCACCGTCAAGCTGCTGGCCAAACCGGAACGCGCGCAAGTAGTGCTGGCGGCTTTTGACCAGGTCGAGACGGCGGGTGCAGCGGTGAGCGCCATCATCGCCGGGGGAATCCTGCCGGCCGGTCTGGAGATGATGGACAAACCCGCGATCGCGGCGGCGGAAGCTTTCGTCCATGCCGGCTATCCGCTTGACGCCGCAGCCATTCTGCTGGTGGAAGTGGACGGCACCAACGAGGAAGTATCTGACGCTGTGCTGCGCGTGCACGACATCCTCGCCGCCAGCGGCGCGACCGAAATCCGCACCGCCAATAACGAGGCCGAGCGCCTCAAATTCTGGGCCGGGCGCAAAAACGCCTTCCCTGCCGTGGGGCGCATGTCGCCGGACTACTACTGCATGGACGGCACCATCCCGCGCCGCGCCTTGCCTGCCGTGCTGGGCGGCATTGCCGATCTGTCCGCGCAATACGGACTGCGTGTCGCCAACGTGTTTCACGCCGGCGACGGCAACCTGCACCCGCTCATCCTCTACGATGCCAGCACCCCCGGCGAGCTGGAAAAAACCGAAGCCTTCGGCGCAAAAATCCTCGAGCTGTGCGTCGCCCATGGCGGCACCATTACCGGCGAACACGGTGTCGGCGTGGAAAAAATCGACCAGATGTGCGTACAGTTCCGCCCGCTCGAATTGCAGGCTTTCCACGCGGTCAAGGCCGCGTTCGACCCGCAGGGATTATTGAACCCGGGCAAGGCCGTGCCCAGCCTGCACCGCTGCGCCGAACTGGGCGCGATGCACGTGCACGGCGGGCAACTGCCGCATCCTGAATTGCCGCGATTTTGACAGGTGCCTGATGCAAGCAATCATTGACAAGGTGCACACCGCCATCGCCGCACAGGCGCCACTGCAAATTCGCGCCGGCGGCAGCAAGGACTGGTACGGCAACGCGCCGCTGGGCGAGCTGCTCGATATTTCAATGCACCGCGGTGTCGTCGAATACGAACCGGTCGAACTGGTGTTGACTGCAAAGGCAGGCACACCGCTGGCCGAAATCGAAGCCCTGCTCGCCGCCAACGGGCAGATGCTGTCATTCGAGCCGCCGCATTACGGCGCACATGCCACGCTCGGCGGCACCCTGGCGTGTGGCTTCTCCGGGCCGCGCCGCGCCCACGCCGGCAGCGCGCGCGACGCGCTGCTCGGCGTGCAGCTGCTGGATGGCCGCGGCGACGTGCTCAACTTCGGCGGCAAAGTCATCAAGAACGTCGCCGGTTATGACGTGTCGCGCCTGATGGCGGGCGCGCTGGGTACGCTGGGAGTAATCCTGCAAGCCTCGCTCAAAGTGCTGCCACGCCCGGCCAATGAGATCACGCTGCAATTCGAACTGGATCAGGGCAGCGCCATCGCCCGCATGAACCAGCTCGCTGGCCAGGCGCTGCCGATCTCCGCCGCCGCCTGGGTAGGCGGCGTGATGATGCTGCGGCTGGAAGGGAGCGCCGCGGGAATCCATGCTGCACAAGTAAAACTGGGCGGTGAAGTGAACCCGCACGGTGCTGCCTTCTGGCTGGCGGCGCGCGAACAGACTGCCGCGCTGTTTGCGGGCGATATGCCGCTGTGGCGGCTGTCAGTGCCCGCCACCACCCCACCCATTGCACTGCCCGGCAAACAGGCCGTCACCTGGGGCGGGGCACAGCGCTGGCTCAAGTCCGACGCCCCGCCCGGGCAGATCCGTAGCGGCGCAGCCCGGGCGGGCGGCCATGCCACGCTGTTTCGTGCGGCAGACAAATCTGCCGGCGTATTTCAGCCACTGCCCAAGGCAATGCTGGCGCTGCACCAGCGTCTGAAACAACACTTCGACCCGCACGGAATTTTCAACCGCGGGCGGCTCTACGCGGAGTTCTGACCATGCAAACCCGGCTCGCCGATTTCATCCGCACTACGCCCGAGGGCATTGAGGCGGAACGCATCCTGCGCAGCTGCGTGCATTGCGGCTTTTGCCTCGCCACCTGTCCCACTTATCAACTCCTCGGCGACGAGCTGGATTCGCCGCGCGGGCGTATTTACCTGATGAAGCAGTATCTGGAAAGCGGCGAGGTGTCAGAAAAAACCCAGCTGCACCTGGATCGCTGCCTTACCTGCCGCAACTGCGAAACCACCTGCCCGTCCGGGGTGGAATACTCGAAACTGCTGGATATTGGCCGTGACCTGATCGAAAAACAGGTTCCGCGCAACCCGCTGGCAGCCATGCAACGCTATGCCCTGCGCCAGGTTCTGCCGCATCCGGCGCTGTTTTCCAGCCTGCTTGCGCTGGCACGCGCTGCCCGGCCATTGCTGCCCGCCAGTCTCAAAACCAAGCTACCCGGCAAGCAGGCCGCCACCCCCCGCCCGCGCGCACGCCATGCGCGCCGCATGCTGGTTCTGGAAGGCTGCGTGCAAGCGGCGCTGGCGCCCAACATCAACGCAGCGGCGGCACGGCTGCTGGACAAGATCGGCATCACCCTGCTTGCAGCGGATAAAGCCGGATGCTGCGGTGCGGTCAGTTACCACCTCAACGCCCAAGGCGAAGGACTGGATTACATGCGCCGCAATATCGACGCCTGGTGGCCGCATATCGAGGCGGGGGCAGAAGCCATCGTGATGACCGCCTCCGGCTGCGGTGTCACAGTCAAAGAATATGGGCATTATCTGCAGCACGACCCAGCCTATGCCGCCAAAGCAGCGCGGGTGTCGGCCTTGACGCGCGATCTCAGCGAAATCGTGCTGGCCGAGGCGGAGGTGCTCAAAAGCCAGTTTGCGCCGCTTCCCAAGCCACGCGCGCGCGTCGCCTTCCATGCCCCGTGCACGCTGCAGCACGGCCAAAAAATCACCGGCGTGGTGGAAGCCCTGCTCAGCGTGGCCGGGTTTGAGGTGGTACCGGTCAGCGAGTCCAACCTGTGCTGCGGTTCGGCCGGCACCTATTCGATCTTGCAACCAGAAATTTCCAATCAGCTGCGCGAGCGTAAACTTGGCCATTTGCAGGCGCGCCAGCCCGAAGTGATTGCAACTGCCAATATCGGCTGCCTGACGCATTTGCAATCCGGTACCGCCACGCCGGTTCGGCACTGGATTGAACTGCTGGACGAAGTTTAGGCCTACTTCAATGGCAAATAAATGTGCTCTGTTGCGGCGCCATTCCGACGCATTTCAGTCAGGCCTGTCTTGGGCCAGCCAGTGAATGCCAAATCCCCCTGAACACGCGTGAATATTAGCGTTGCCTGATACCTGACGGGCGAGTAGAATTGGACTATTTCGCTCTAGATTTCGAGTTATCGCCAATGGACAGACAAAGCTGGCTGGAGGGTACCCTCTACCGCCCCGATTTTGAACAGGACAGTTGCGGCTTCGGCCTGATGGCTCAGCTGGATGACCAGCCCAGCCACTGGCTGGTGCAGACGGCAATTTCATCGCTGGCCTGCCTGACCCATCGCGGCGCGGTGGCAGCGGATGGCAAATCCGGTGACGGCTGCGGTCTGCTGTTCAAGAAACCGGATGCATTTTTGCGCGCAGTTGCGACCGAATGCGGCTTCGATCTGGCGAAGCACTACGCTGCCGGCCTGGTGTTCCTGAATCAGGATGCAGCCCTTGCCGCCGCCGCGCGCGACACCCTCACCCGCGAGATGCAAGGCCAGGGATTGAGCGTGGCGGGCTACCGCCAGCTGCCCGTGGACGTTTCCGTGTGCGGTGAATACGCGCTCGCGACGCTGCCGCATTTCGAGCAGGTGTTCGTCAACTGCCCGGATTCGCTGGATGCAGAAACCTTTGAGCGCAAACTCTACATCGCACGCCGCCGCACCGAAAAAGCACTGGCCGGCGACAAGACATTCTATATCCCCACCTTGTCCGGCAAAGTGATTCTGTACAAGGGCCTGGTGATGCCCGCCGCGCTGCCGGTGTTCTACCAGGATCTCAGCGACGAGCGCTTTACTTCTTCGCTGGCGGTGTACCACCAGCGCTTCTCCACCAACACCTGGCCGGAATGGCGTCTGGCGCAGCCGTTCCGCTACCTCGCTCACAATGGCGAGATCAACACCGTGCAGGGTAACCGCAACTGGTCGCTGGCGCGCGAGCGCAAGTTCGCCACAGCGCTGATCCCGAATATGGATGACGTGCGCCCCATCGTCGCCAGTAACGGCTCCGATTCGTACAGCATGGACAACATGCTGGAAGGTCTGGTGATGGGCGGCGCGGGACTGTTCCGCTCGCTGCGCATGCTGATTCCGCCGGCATGGCAGAACGTGCCTTCGATGGACGCCGACCTGCGCGCCTTTTACGAATACAACTCCATGCACATGGAACCGTGGGACGGCCCCGCCGGCGTGGTGCTGACCGACGGCCGCTACGGTGCCTGCCTGCTCGACCGCAACGGCCTGCGCCCGGCGCGCTATGTGGTCACCAAAGACCGTCACTTCACCATCGCTTCGGAAATCGGCGTGTGGAACTACGCGCCGGAAGATGTGATACAGAAAGGCCGTATCAAGCCTGGCCAGATGATTGCCGCCGACCTGGAAACCGGCCGCATCCTGCTGCCTGAGGATATCGAGGCCGAACTCAAGTCCGCCCACCCGTACCGCGAATGGCTGAAAAACGCCCGGCACCTGGAGCTGGGCCTGGAGCAGGACGCCAACTGCCCGGTCATGGACAGCCCCAGCCTGGCGGTGTACCAGAAGCTGTTCAATGTCAGTTTCGAGGAACGCGACCAGATTCTGCGCGTGCTGGCCGAGGACGGCCAGGAAGCGGTCGGCTCGATGGGCGACGACACGCCAATGGCCGTGCTGTCGCAGAAAGTGCGTTCGCCGTTTGACTACCTGCGCCAGCAGTTCGCCCAGGTCACCAACCCGCCGATCGACCCGATCCGCGAGGCGATTGTGATGTCGCTCAACACCTGCTTCGGCCCCGAGCGCAACCTGTTTGAGGAAACGCCACAGCATGCATACCGCCTGGAAGTGGCGTCGCCGGTGCTGTCGCATGACGCCTTCACCCACCTCACAACGCTCACCGACCCGGCATACCGGTCCATCACGCTGGAGCTGAGCTACGATCCGGCGCAGACCAGCCTCAAGGCCGCGCTGGAAAAGCTCGCCGCCGACGCGATTGCAGCGGTGCAGGCGGGCAACGTCATTGTGGTGCTGTCCGACCGCAGGATTGGCAGAACCCTGCTGCCGATCCATGCACTGTTTGCAGTAGGTGCGGTGCATCACGCGCTGATCGGTGCAGGCTTGCGCTGCGATTGCAACATCGTGGCGGAAACCGGCGCTGCGCGCGACCCGCACCAGATCGCCTGCCTGATCGGTTACGGCGCCACCGCGGTGTACCCCTATCTGGCCTACCAGGCCATTCTGGAGATGGTGAAAAGCGGAGAAATCGCGCTGCCGCCCGCCAAGGCGCTGGCCAACTACCGCAAGGGTACCGACAAGGGCCTGCTCAAGGTGCTGTCCAAGATGGGCATTTCCACCGTGGCGAGCTATCGCGGCGCGCAGTTGTTCGAGGGTGTCGGCATCCACGAGGAAGTCGTTGATCTGTGCCTGAAAGACACGGTGTCGCGCATTTCCGGCGCCAATTTCGAGGACTTCGAGGAAGACCAGAAAAAACTCGCGCGTCTCGCCTTCAACCCGATGCGCCCGATCGGCCCGGGCGGCCTGCTTAAGTTCATCTTCGGCGAGGAGTTCCACGCCTACAACCCGGACGTGGTGATGCAGTTGCAAAGTGCAGTGAAGTCCGGCGATTACCAGAAATACAAGGAATACGCTGCGCTGGTAAACGGCCGCCAGGTCGCCATGCTGCGCGACCTGATGGGGTTGCGTGAAGACATACAGCCCATTCCGCTGGATGAAGTCGAGCCGGTGGAAAAAATCCTCAAGCGTTTCGACTCCGCCGGCATGTCGCTCGGCGCGCTCTCTCCCGAGGCGCACGAAGCGCTGGCGCAGGGCATGAACCGCATCGGCGGGCGTTCCAACTCCGGCGAAGGCGGCGAAGATCCGGTACGCTACGGCACGCTGAAAACATCCAAGATCAAGCAGGTGGCATCCGGCCGCTTCGGCGTGACTCCGCATTACCTGGTCAACGCCGAGGTATTGCAGATCAAGATTGCCCAGGGTGCCAAGCCCGGCGAGGGCGGTCAGCTGCCCGGCCACAAGGTGTCCGAAATGATTGCCCGGCTGCGCTGCGCCAAGCCCGGCATTTCACTGATTTCGCCACCGCCGCACCATGACATTTATTCCATCGAGGACCTGGCGCAGCTGATTTTCGACCTGAAGCAGGTCAACCCGCAGGCGCTGGTGTCGGTGAAGCTGGTGGCCGAACCCGGCGTCGGCACAGTCGCCGCCGGCGTGGCCAAGGCTTACGCCGACCTCATTACCATTTCCGGCTATGATGGCGGCACCGGCGCCTCCCCGCTGACCAGCGTGAAATACGCCGGCACACCGTGGGAACTCGGGCTGACCGAAGCGCAACAGGTGCTGCGTGCCAACGGCCTGCGCGGGCGCGTGCGGGTGCAGACCGACGGCGGCCTGAAAACCGGCTACGATGTGGTGAAAGCCGCCATTCTCGGCGCCGAGTCGTTTGGTTTCGGCACCGCACCGATGATTGCACTGGGCTGCAAATATCTGCGCATCTGCCACCTCAACAACTGCGCCACCGGTGTCGCCACCCAGGACGAGCGCCTGCGCAAGCAGCACTTTGTCGGCCTGCCCGAAATGGTGGTCAATTTCTTCACCTTTGTCGCCCAGGAAACGCGCGAGTGGATGGCCAGGCTGGGTGTGCGCAGCATCGAAGAGCTGATCGGCCGCAACGATCTGCTCAAGCTCTCGCAAGGCGACACTGCGCGCCAGGGCAGGCTCAATCTGCAAACCCTGCTCAGCCAGGGCAGCATCCCGGACAGCGAACCGCGCTTCTGCGTGCAGCCGTCCAACCCGTCGTTCGACAAGGGCGAGCTGGCCGAGCAAATGGTCAAGGATGCGACAGCGTGCATCCTTACCCGGACCCCGACCACGCTGGAATATGCGGTGCGCAATGTCAACCGCTCCATCGGCGCGCGCCTGTCCGGCGAAATCGCCCGTGCCCACGGCGCGGCAGGACTGCCCGAGGGCTGTCTGACGCTCAAGCTCAAAGGTTCGGCCGGGCAGAGCTTCGGCGTGTGGAACCACCGGGGCTTGCAGCTGCTGCTGGAAGGCGACGCCAACGACTATGTAGGCAAGGGCATGGCGGGTGGACGCATTGCCATCCAGCCACCGCACGGCTCCGGCTTCGTCGCCCACGACGCCGTCATCATCGGCAATACCTGCCTGTACGGTGCCACTGGCGGCGAGCTGTACGCTGCCGGCATGGCCGGCGAGCGTTTCGCGGTCCGCAATTCCGGTGCCAACGCCGTGGTGGAAGGTGTGGGCGATCACTGCTGCGAATACATGACCGGCGGATGTGTGCTGGTGCTGGGCGATACCGGCCTTAACTTCGGCGCAGGCATGACCGGCGGTTTCGCCCTGGTCTACGATGCCAGCGACGGGTTCATGCACCGTTACAACAACGAGTTGATCGACATACACCGCATCAATACCGAGCCGACCGCGGATTACCGCCATTTCCTCAGGCAACGCATCGAAACCCATGTACTGCACACCAATAGTGCGCGCGGGCGCTGGATGCTGGAGAACTTCGCCGGGGTAGTGGCGCGTTTCTGGCTGGTGAAGCCGAAGGCGGTTACGCTGGATTCTCTGCTGAAAGATTAAAACGGCCCTGTGCCCCACTGGAATAGCCCATGTCTGACGTTTTTCAATTCATGAACATCCCGCGCCAGGACGGCGCCAAGACTCCGGCGCCGATTCGGCGCATGGAGTACAAGGAAATCTACGCGCCGATGGACGCCACCCAGGCCGGCGAGCAGGCCGGGCGCTGCCTGGAATGCGGCAACCCGTATTGCGAGTGGAAATGCCCGGTGCACAACTACATTCCCAACTGGCTCAAGCTGGTCAACGAGGGCAAGCTGTTCGAGGCGGCGGAACTGTCGCACCAGACCAACTCGCTGCCCGAAGTATGCGGCCGCGTGTGTCCGCAAGACCGGCTGTGTGAAGGTGCATGCACGCTGAACGACGGCTTCGGCGCGGTGACCATCGGCCAGATCGAGAAATACATCTCCGAAGAAGCGTTCAAGGCCGGCTGGCGTCCCGACATGAGCCAGGTAGTGGCAACCACCAAACGCGTCGCCGTTATCGGCGCGGGGCCGGCGGGACTGGGTTGCGCCGATATCCTGGCGCGCAACGGCGTGACCCCGGTGGTGTTCGACCGCTATGAGGAAATCGGCGGCCTGCTTACCTTCGGCATCCCCGAATTCAAGATGGAAAAATGGGTCATGACGCGGCGCCGCGAAGTGCTCGAAGGCATGGGTGTGGAATTCCGTCTCGGCGTGGAAGTCGGCAAAGACGTCAGCATGCAGCAGTTGATGGACGAATACGACGCCGTGTTCATGGGCATGGGCACGTACACTTACATGAAAGGCGGCTTCCCTGGTGAAGACCTGCCCGGCGTGCTGGAAGCGTTGCCATTCCTGATCTCCAACGCGAACCACTGCCTCGGCTTCGAAAAGCCGGGGGATGATTACCACTCCATGACCGGTCAGCGCGTGGTGGTGCTGGGCGGCGGCGATACGGCGATGGACTGCAACCGCACCAGCATCCGTCAGGGCGCGAGTTCCGTCATTTGTGCCTACCGGCGCGACGAGAAAAACATGCCTGGCTCCAGGCGCGAAGTTGGCAATGCCAAAGAGGAAGGCGTGCAATTCCTGTGGAACCGCCAGCCCGTGGAAATCGTCGGCGACGGCAAGGTGGAAGGCGTGAAGCTGGTCACCACCGAGCTGGGACCGCCCGACGCACGTGGTCGTCGCACCCCGGTGGTGGTACCGGGCTCCGAAGAAATCATCCCCGCCGACCGCGTCATCGTTGCCTTCGGCTTCCGTCCCAACCCGCAGCCCTGGTTCACCGATTTTGGCATCACCACCGATCAAGGTGGCCGCGTGGTGGCCAGGGGCCGCCAGCACAAGTTTCAGACCGCCAACCCGAAAATATTTGCCGGCGGCGACATGGTGCGCGGCTCCGACCTGGTCGTCACCGCAGTATTCGAGGGCCGCGAGGCTGCAGAAGGCATACTCGGCTATCTAGGCGTGTGGTAAGCCTGTTTAAAACCTAAATTCGCTTGCCACGGAGATCACGGAGGGCTCAGAGAAAACCCGGAAATTGTCGGTTCGCTTCTCTGTGTTCTCCGTGCCCTCCATGGCTAACCAGTTCTTAAAGAAAAGCGCCCCATGCCCAAGCTAAAAAACGATACCTTCCTGCGCGCCCTGCTGCGCGAACCCGTGGACTACACGCCGGTATGGCTGATGCGCCAGGCCGGGCGCTACCTGCCGGAATACAACCAGACCCGCGCCCGCGCCGGCGATTTCCTGTCGCTGTGCAAGAATCCCGACCTCGCCACCGAAGTCACGCTGCAACCGCTGGCGCGTTTTCCGCTGGACGCCGCCATCCTGTTTTCCGATATCCTCACCATTCCCGACGCAATGGGGCTGGGCTTATACTTTGCCGAAGGTGAAGGCCCCAAGTTCGAGCGCCCACTGCGCGAGGAATGGGAAATCCGTGCACTCACCGCGCCTGATCCGGTCGAACACCTGGGCTACGTAATCGACGCAGTCAGCCAGATCCGTCGCGCGCTGGACAACAGCGTGCCGCTGATCGGCTTTTCCGGCAGCCCGTTCACGCTGGCGTGCTACATGATCGAAGGCCAGGGCGGCACTGACTTCGCCACTGTGAAGAAAATGCTCTACCAGCGTCCGGATCTGCTGCACCACATCCTCGCCACCAATGCGCGTGCGGCCACCGACTATTTGAACGCCCAGATCGAAGCCGGCGCGCAGGCCGTGATGATTTTCGACACCTGGGGCGGCGTCCTGTCACACGCCGCTTATCACGAATTCTCGCTGCGCTACATGGCCGGGATCGTGTCCAATCTCAAGCGTGAACACGATGGCGCAAAAGTACCGGTCATCCTGTTTACCAAGGGCGGCGGCAACTGGCTGGAAGCCATGGCCGCCACCGGCTGCGACGCGCTGGGGCTGGACTGGACCGTGGATATTGGCAGCGCACGGACACGGGTGGGCGACCAGGTAGGGCTGCAGGGCAACCTCGACCCGGCCATACTGCTCAGCGACCCGGACACAGTGCGCATTGAAGTTGGCAAGGTATTAGCCAGTTATGGTCACGGCAACGGACATGTATTCAATCTGGGTCATGGCATTTCCCAGTTCACACCACCGGAAAACGCAGCCGCACTGGCACATGCGGTGCATGAATTGAGCCGCCCTTACCACATTACCGGGTAACGAAGGTAACGTGGAGAAAGGCATCATGCAGGTGCGGGCAATTAGAAAAGTCAATATCGAAGAATACTTATGCACAATAATTGAGCGTTCGTTTCCATTTCTGAGCGTACTTGCTTGACTTGCAATAAAAACATATATCATATTGATTTGTAATGAATATTTATATTGCCGTTTTTTTACGCCGGAACTAAAAAGTCTTTAGCGTCATTGCCTTTGCAGGCTTACTAGAACTTTGCCCACAAAGTTATCCACAGATTGCGTGGATAACTCGATTTTCTCTGCGATGAGAATGTCTTAGCAACCAATTGCAGAATTCACCCGAGCAAACTGCGCTATCCTGCCTACCATGCCCAGCGCCCCACCCATTGCCCAGATTGCACTGGATATACCGGTACCCCGGTTATTCGATTACCTGGCACCGGGGTTAACAAAAGCCGACATTGGCCAGCGCGTGCGCGTGCCGTTCGGACGCAAGGAGATGGTGGGTGTGGTCATGGGCCTGCTCCCGGACAGCAGCTACGCCCTACACAAATTAAAGCCGGTACTGGAAGTCTATCGTGATGCCCCGGCCCTATCGACCGAGCTGCTGCGACTGCTGAATTTCTGCAGCGATTACTACCATTACCCGCTCGGCGCTACGGTGATGGCCGCATTGCCCACGATCCTGCGCCGCTCGCAGCCAGTGCAAGTCAAACTTGCCAGCGCATGGCAACTCACAGCAGCCGGACTGACGCTGCGTACAGACGATTTGCCCGCCCGCGCACCTGCCCAGCGCGCACTGCTTGACCACATGCGGGACGGCCAGGCCCACCCCGGCACGGCATTGGCCGCAATCTGCCGCGGCTATCGCAGCATCGTGAAAGCCTGGGTCAGCCGCGGCTGGGCAGCGCAAATCATCCAGCCCGCCACGCTGCACCCTCACCCTGCAGAGGCGGATGCGCCACCGCAACTCACCGCTGCACAACAGGATGCGGTGGCGCAGATCAGCGCGGCGTTTGCGCATTATCAGGCATTCCTGCTGCATGGCATTACCGGCAGCGGCAAGACCGAGGTTTATCTGCATCTGGTGGCGGCCGCACTGGCGCGTGGCGGGCAGGTATTGCTGCTGGTGCCGGAGATCAATCTCACGCCGCAGCTCACCGGCGTATTTCGCGCACGCTTTCCGCACATTGCAATCGCCACCCTGCATAGCGGCATGGCAGAGGGCGAACGCCTCACGCACTGGCTGGCCGCCGCCGAGGGGCGCGCGCGCATCGTGCTGGGTACCCGGCTGGCGGTATTTGCCGCGTTGCCACAACTGGCGCTGCTGATTGTGGACGAAGAGCATGACAGTTCTTTCCATCAGCAGGACGGCTTGCGCTATGCCGCACGCGATGTAGCCGTGGTACGCGCGCAGCAGCGTGGCGTGCCGGTGGTGCTCGGTTCAGCCACCCCGGCGCTGGAGACCTGGCACAATGCGCAGGGAGGCCGCTACACGCTCATCAGCCTTAATCAGCGTGCTATCGCCCACGCCCGCCTGCCCACTATCAGCCTGCTCGACACGCGCAGCTGCAAGCCCGATGAAGGATTGTCGGCCACCTTGCTGGCTGCCATTCGCAGCCGTCTCGACGCGGGACAACAGAGCCTGGTGTTCGTCAACCGGCGCGGTTATTCCCCCGCGCTGATGTGTTTTGAATGTGGCTGGAGCGCAGCATGCACACGCTGTTCCGCCAAACTGGTGCTGCACCTGCGCGAGCACCAGCTGCGCTGCCACCACTGCGGCCATGTCGAACAGGTGGTGCACGCCTGCCCGGCATGCGGCAACCTCGACCTCAAACCGGGCGGTTTTGGCACCCAGCGCATCGAAGACAGCCTCACCCGCCACTTCCCGCAAGCGCGCATCCTGCGGGTTGATCGCGACAGTACACGCAAAAAACACAGCTGGCCGGACATGCAGCGCGCCATACGCAAGGGCGCAGCCGATATCCTGGTTGGCACGCAGCTGCTGGCCAAGGGGCACGATTTTCCCAAGCTCACGCTGGTGGGGGTAATCAATGCCGACAGCGCCCTGTACAGCCCGGATTTTCGCGCTACCGAGCGCCTGTTCGCGCAACTCATGCAGGTGGGCGGGCGCGCCGGGCGCGCCGGCGCAGCGGGTGAGGTATTGATACAGACGCAGTTCCCCGAGCACCATCTGTACCGCCTGCTGCAGCGCCATGACTATGCCGGCTTTGCCGCGAGCCTGCTGGCTGAGCGCGCCGCTGCCGGGTTCCCGCCGTTCGTGCATCAGGCCGTACTGCGCGCGGAAGCAGGCAGGCTCGATACCGCGCTGGCTTTTTTGCACAAGGCACAATGCGCCGCACCGCACATGACCGGCGTCACCCTGTTCGACCCGACGCAGGCTGCCATGGCGCGCAAGGCCGGCGCAGAACGCGCCCTGCTGCTGGTGCAGTCGCCCACACGCAAAGTCCTGCAGGCTTTTTTAAGTGCCTGGATGCCGCAGCTATATGCACTCAAGGCGAATAACGTGCGCTGGAATCTGGATGTGGATCCGCTGGAGATATGATGCCTACACGGCCATGCGGACAGGCAGCTATAATAGGCAACCTTTTTTGCAGATTGCACCATGAGCGCCCCTTACACCGAAATCAAACCGCACCTGATCGCGCTGTTCCGCGCAGCCATTGCCGCTGCGCTGCCCGAGGCAGGTGATGCGCCAGTAGAAATCGAACATCCGCGCGACGCTGCGCACGGCGACTACGCCTGCAGCGTGGCGATGAAACTGGCCAAAACCTTGCGCCGCAACCCGCGCGAACTGGCGCTGGTCATCCAGGCTGCTCTGCCTGCCTCGCCGCTAGTGGACAAAACCGAAATCGCCGGCGCCGGCTTCATCAATGTGTTTTTGCAGCCGGCCGCCTACCAGCAGATCGTGCCGCACATCTTTGCTCAGGGCGACAGCTTTGGTAATAGCCGCAGCGGCAACGGCAAACGGGTGCAGGTGGAATTCGTCTCGGCCAATCCCACCGGGCCGCTGCATGTCGGACACGGGCGCGGCGCGGCCTACGGCGCCAGCCTCGCCAATGTGCTGGCCGCCGCCGGATATGACGTGGCGCGCGAGTACTACGTCAACGATGCCGGACGCCAGATGGACATCCTGGCGCTCTCCACCTGGCTGCGCTATCTCGAATTATGCGGCATCCAGCTACCTTTCCCGGGCAATGCCTATCAGGGCGATTACGTACGCGGCATGGCGCAAATGATGTTTGATGCGCACGCCGACCGCTACGTGCATGAGCCGTGGCGCGTGCTTGATGGCGCGCCTGATTTCGCAACCGCACCCGACGCGCATCTGGATCAGCTGATCGCCAATGCCAAAATGCTGCTGGGCGCCGATTACGCTTATGTGCACGACCTGGTGCTCACCGAGCAACTCGGCGACTGCCGCAACGACCTGCTGGAATTCGGTGTCGAATTCGACCAGTGGTTCTCCGAGCAATCCCTGTACGATTCCGGCATCGTGCAGCGCACGCTGGCGCTGCTGGAAAAAAACGGTCACATCTACACGCAGGACGGCGCCAAGTGGTTCCGTTCCACCCGCTTCGGCGATGAAAAAGACCGCGTGGTACAGCGCGAAAATGGCCAGTACACCTATTTTGCTTCGGATATTGCCTACCACCTCAACAAGCTGGAGCGCGGCTTCGACTGGCTCATTGACGTGTGGGGTGCCGATCACCACGGCTATATTGCGCGCGTGACCGGTGCATTGCAGGCACTGGGACTTTGCGCCGACAAACTCAGCGTGGCGCTGGTGCAGTTCGCTGTGCTCTATCGCAACGGACAGAAAGCGGCGATGTCCACGCGTTCGGGCGAATTCGTCACCCTGCGTGAGTTGCGGCACGAAGTCGGCAACGACGCGGCACGTTTCTTCTATGTGCTGCGCAAGTCCGACCAGCACCTGGATTTCGACCTGGATCTGGCCAAGTCACAAACCAGCGACAACCCGGTCTACTACATCCAGTACGCCCATGCGCGCATCTGCAGCGTGCTGGCGCAATGGGGCGGTGATCCGGCACTCCTGGCAGACGCTGACTGCACCCCGCTCACCAGCGTTTATGAACTCGACCTTCTGCACCGCCTCGCCGAATACCCTGGGGTGGTGGACATGGCCGCACGCGAACTGGCACCGCACGCGATTGCCTACGCCCTCAAAGACATCGCTGGCGCCCTGCATGCCTATTACAATGCCGAGCAGTTTCTGGTCGACGACAAAGCCATGCGCCATGCGCGACTCGCCCTCATCACCGCCACCCGCCATGCATTGCGCCATGGCCTCACGCTGCTGGGTGTAAGCTGCCCGGACAAAATGTAAGCAACACCCAATAAGGACTCCACACCCCATGGCACGCGATTACAAATCCCGCCCCAGCGAGCAGAAAAAAGGCGGCTCGCTATTTTCCGGCATACTCATCGGTTTGCTCATCGGGCTCGCCATTGCCATCGCGATTGCACTGTGGGTGGACAAAAGCAACCCGTTCACCGCACGCGAAAAACCCGCCGCCATGGAGAGCAAGGGCAAAACCGCACCCACTCCGCCTGCGGCCAGTACCCCCGCAGAAGAAAAACCCCGCTTCGATTTTTACAAAATATTACCCGGCAACGAAGCCGCCATGACCGACCAGGATTTGCACCGGAACCCGACGCCGCCTGCAGGTGAAAGCTATTATCTGCAGGCGGGTGCATTCCCCGACAGCGCCGATGCTGACAACCTCAAGGCGCGCCTGGCACTGCTTGGCTATGAGGCGGCCATCCAGACTGCTGAAATCCCCGGCAAGGGCATATGGCATCGGGTTCGCGTGGGCCCATTCAGCAGCATGGATGAGCTCAACAAGACACGTACCACGCTGGAGCAAAACCAGATCAAGACCCATCTGGTACGGGTCAAGAACGCAACCACGAATACGCAGTCGAACCCAACACCGTAACCCGAGGAGAAGACGATGTCCCTGATGCGCAAATTTGTGTTGATGATTGCCCTGTTGGGCGTGGGTGCATTACCGCTGGCGCATGCCGATGCGACGCACCCCGTGGCGGGCAAGGATTACCAGGTAATCAGCCCCGAACTCAACACAGACAGCGGCAATAAAATCGAGGTGGCGGAATTTTTCTGGTATCGCTGTCCGCACTGTTCGCATCTCGAGCCGGCACTCAACGCCTGGATCAAAAAATTGCCCAAGGACGTCGCCATCCGCCGCATTCCTGCGGTGCTGAATGAATCCTGGCTGCCTCTGGCCAAGGCCTATTACACGCTGGATTTGCTGGGCAAAGTACCGGCCCTGCATGATGACGTATTCAACGCCATTCACGTGCAGGGGATCGATCTCAACAACCCCGACGTGCTGTTCGACTGGGCAGCCAAACAAGGTATCAACCGCAAGACGTTTGCCGATACCTATAACTCCTTCGACGTGCAAAGCAAGGTGATGCGCGCCAACCAGCTCACCCGCGACTCCAGAATCGACGGCGTGCCGGCGTTTGTAGTGGCTGGCAAGTATTCCACCTCGGTGTCCATGACCGGCAGCGAAGACGCGCTGTTCAGGACCCTCGACAGCCTGATTGCAAAAGTGCGTAAAGAGCATTCGAAACAAGTCCGGCATGCGTCAGCCAAAAAACACTAAGCGTCACTAGGCCAGCTGCGCAATGACCGCCCTGCGCGTTTTCATCACCGGCGCATCGAGCGGTGTGGGTGCGGCACTTGCCCGTCACTATGCCGCGCAGGGTGCGCAACTCGGGCTGGCGGCACGGCGCGCGGACAAGCTCGCGCCCTTTGTCAACGAGTTGCCCGGCTGCGCCATCTACCCGCTGGACGTGCGTGACCATCTTGCCATGCAGGCCGCAGGCGCCGATTTTATCGCGCGCTTTGGCGTGCCGGATGTCGTCATCGCCGCAGCCGGCATCAGCGTCGGCACACTCACCGAACATGCTGCGGATCTTGAGGTATTCCAGGCCGTAATGGACATCAATGTGATCGGCATGGTGACCACCTTTCAGCCCTTCGTCGCTGCCATGCGCGACGCGCGCAGGGGCGTGCTGGCAGGTATCGCCAGCGTAGCGGGTATCCGTGGCCTGCCCGGTGGCGCAGCATATTCTGCGTCCAAGGCAGCCGCCATTACCTATCTGGAGTCGCTGCGGGTCGAACTCTTCCACAGCGGCGTGGCAGTGACTACCATCAGCCCTGGCTACATCGTCACGCCGATGACGGCGGTCAATCCGTATCCCATGCCCTTCATCCTGCAAGCCGATGTGGCGGCCGCGAAAATTGCCCGTGCCATCGCGCGCCGGCGACGCTATCTCACCCTGCCCTGGCAAATGGCGCTGGTGGCGTGGGTGCTGGGTCTGCTGCCGCGTGCGCTGTACGACCGCCTGTTCTGGCATGCTCCGCACAAGCCGCGTAATCTGCCGCTGTGAATATCGTTGAGTTGATGGTTACAATGTACGCATAACACCTGCTTCAAACCGGCTTGGAGGCTGCCACCATGACCATTTCCATCCTGCTGATAGACGACCACCCGCTCACCCGTCTGGGTATTGCACGCACCCTGGAAAACACTCCGGGAATGCAGGTCAATGCACAATGCGCGGACATCAAAACCACCCGCGAGTGGCTGGCGACCACAGGCAGTCAGGCCGAGATTGCCCTGCTTGACCGCATTCTGCCCGACGGCGATGGCCTCAGCCTGGTGCAGGAATTAAAAAAACGCGGCATCCGCACGGTGATGCTGACCATGGCCGGAGAAGATTTCGAGATCAGCGAAGCCATCGAAGCCGGGGTGGATGGCTATATCCTGAAAAGCGCCGATCCGGAACAGCTCATCAACGCGATTCAATCCGTGGCGCAAGGCAACAGCATGTTCCCGTCCCACATCATGCAAAAGCTGGCGCGCGGCGAACTCAAACAGGACATGTTCAGCAAACTGTCGCAGCGCGAGCGCGAGATCGTCGAACTGGTCGCACAGGGGCTATCCAACAAGGCCATCAGCAGCCGCCTGGATTTGTCCGAAAACACGGTGCGCAACCATCTCTCCAACATCATGGAAAAACTGGGCATGCAGAATCGCGTACAGGTTGCCACCAGTGCGTTGAAGCATGCCCGCATCACTGACAAAAACTGAACTTCCGGCGCCTCGTTGTGCCACCTTTTGCTGCCGGACTACGAGGAACCACGATTCACGCATGGATTACACCGCACCGTACCTGGAACGCACGCTGAAACGCATGGCAGCCGAAACCGGGGCTGCCGACCCGACGCTGATCAAACGCCTGATTTTTCACCTTCGTCCCGGCACGTCTGAACCCAGCGAGCGCGCCGCGACGCATCTGGCCGACCTGCTTGGCCTGATTGAACGCAATGCCGGTTACGCACAGGCATTACGCTTTCATCTGCTGGGACTATTGCTGGCGAAAAAATCCGCCAACCTGCTGCGCGACAGCGGAATACTGCCGCGTCGGGGCGTCGGTACCGAGCTGTCGCGCCGCATTGGCTTCAAATTACTGCCGCCTGTTGCCGATCCGGATTCGCTGCGTGACTGGCTGGACGAGACATTGACCCCACGCGACACGGAATGGATAGCCGCAGTGGATATACAGCTCTGGTACCGGCTGCTGTACGCGCTCAATCTGGACACGCTGGATGACAGCAGCGCCGCTGCACTGCGGCAAATGCTGCTGGATGCCATCAACGGCCTGTCACACCGTATCGCTGCCGAAGGGCTCGACCCCGAGCTGCTGCGTATTGAGCCGACGCTGGAAGAATATGCCTCGCCATTTCTGGCGCAGCATGAAGAAATTTACGCACTGCTTCAGCTCAGTCTGGCGGTTAATCCGGGGCCGCTCGACATTGGTCACGCCATGGTGCTGCTGGATCAGTGCGAAGCGGTTCTGGAGCGTATCCAGCGCCGCGCGGTGAGCGTCGGTACCAGCGTCAATCTGACCCTGTTAAGCAACCGTTTGCACCAGCAGATTGCGCGCATAAGCCGCCTGCTTGAACTGCTGCAGGCAGATTCCATAGCAGCGCGCGTGCCCATCCTGACCACGCTGTTTCTCGCTTTCAGCGCCACCACCAACGAACGTTATAGCGTGCGCAATCTGGTATCCGCCACCACCGGCAGGCTGGCATACCAGATCACCCAGCACGCCGGGCGCACCGGGCAGCACTATATTGCCGACAGCCGCAGCGAATTGATGGGCATGTTCCGTTCTGCCGCCGGCGCCGGAATCATCGTCGCCGCCATGGCCTTGCTCAAGGTGTTGATCATCAAATCCCATCTGGCTCCCCTGCAGGAGGCATTGCTGGTGAGCCTGAATTACGCGCTGGGCTTTCTGCTGGTATTTGTGCTGAATTTCACCATCGCCACCAAGCAGCCCGCGATGACAGCCAGTCTGATAGCGCACACCATCGCTCGTGCGCGCAGCACCAAGGATCAGGACCAGGTCCTGTCCAGTTTTGTCACCAGCGTATACACCAGCCAGTCTGCGGCGATTGCCGGCAACCTGTTACTGGCGTTTATCACCGCCGCACTGATCGGCAGCGGACTCGCCTATTTTTTCGGCGTGCAACCGGTCGACGCGCACAAGGCAGAGCGCCTGCTGAGTGAGGTTAGCCCAGCCGCGCCGATGAATCTGGTGTATGCCGGCGTGGCCGGAGCGGGACTGTTTTTATCCGGTATTGTCAGTGGTTATTACGACAACAAAAGCGTTTATAACCGTATCCCGGAACGCCTGGCATGCCTGAGCTGGCCGCCTTACCTGGTGACCCGGCGCGGCTGGAAGGCCATCGTCGCATACACCGGCAACCATCTTGGCGGCCTCGCCGGCAATGCCTTTTTCGGCTTTTATCTGGGCATGGTGTCAGCGTTTGGCCAACTCTCCGGGCTACCGCTGGATATTCGTCACATCGCGTTCAGCTCCGCCAATTTCGCCTACAGCTGGCAGGCCATGGGCTGGAGCCTGCCGTGGCAGACCATTGCGCTGTCTACTGCTGGGGTGCTGTTGATTGGCCTGGTGAATCTGGCAGTGAGCTTCGCGCTCGCTTTTTATCTGGCGTTACGCGCCAGCAACTTGCCAGCAAAAGAAGCCATGCCCTTGTTGAAACGCACCCTGCTCGCCATGCTGCTCGCCCCCTGGCGCATGTTCAGGCAACGTAATCAGGCATGAACGAACCCGCATCAATGCGTCGTACCCAGGTCGCGGTGGCTGTTTTAACCCGCGCCGACGGGGCATTCCTGCTGGCCAGCCGCCCACCCGGCAAGCCCTATGCCGGCTACTGGGAATTCCCGGGCGGCAAGGTCGAGCCGGGCGAAACCGTACACACCGCGCTGGTACGCGAGCTCCACGAAGAGCTCGGCATCGAGGTGACCCATGCCACGCCGTGGATTACGCGTTATTTCGATTATCCGCACGCACACGTCACGCTGTCTTTTTTTCGCGTCAGCGGCTGGCACGGTGAGCCGCATGCCAAAGAAGGCCAGACCCTGGCCTGGCAAACCCCCGGGACTATCGGCGTCGCCCCGGTGCTACCTGCCAACCACCCGGTTTTCGCGGCGCTGGCGTTGCCGGCAGTTTATGGCATTACCCAGGCAGGCAGTGATCCGGCGGGGTTCATGCCGCATCTGGATAATGCCCTGGAAGGCGGCCTCAGGCTGATCCAGGTACGCGAAAAATCCATGCCCGCCGCCACGCTGGAAGCCTTTGCCCGTGCCGTGCTGGCGCGCGCCCAGGCCCATCAGGCGCGCGTGCTGGTGAATGCCGATGTGGCGCTGGTGCAACGTATCGGCGCACAGGGCGTGCAGCTCAGCGCCGCGCAGCTGGGCGAGCTTGGCAGCCGCCCTGATCTGCCGCTGGTGGCGGCCTCCTGCCACAATGCTGCCGAACTGGATCGCGCCGAAGCGCTGGGCTGCGATTTCGCCCTGCTCTCGCCGCTGCTGCCCACGCCCAGCCACCCCGGCGCGCCTGCACTGGGCTGGGACAACTTCGCTGCGCTCTGCACCGGGCGCACCCTGCCCATCTATGCGCTGGGTGGACTTGGCAGCGCCGATCTGGACCGCGCACGCCGGCACGGTGCGCATGGTGTGGCGCTATTGCGCGGTGCGTGGCTATGAAATTCGGCACCCGTCTAGCCGGACTGTTTACCAGCAACCGGCGTTACCTGCTGAACTGCGCCGCGCTGATCGGCTTGATACTGGCGCTGATTGCAGCCGAGCTCTACCATGTGTTGCAGCCCGATGAGAACGCGCCGCAAACGGTATCCTGCCCTGACCCGGCCAAGCTGTGCCGGTTTGAAGTCGCCGGCAGGCCCGTCGAGCTGCGCTTTTCCGCGCCGCCTTCCGGGCTGCATCCATTCACCCTGCTGCTGCATGCTCCTGCGGCACGCGAGGTCTATGCCAGCTTTATCATGCGCGGCATGGACATGGGATTTAACCGTTACCATCTGCTATCCAGCGGCGCTGGCAACTGGCAGGCACAAGTATTGCTGCCGGTGTGCATAACCGGCCGGCGCGACTGGGTGTTAACCCTCACGGTAGACGGCACCAGTGTGGAAATTCCTTTCCATGGATGAAACGCAATACACATGTTTGTCATGAATACGTCATTGTCCTGCACCGGCCTGACGCTATAATCACGGAACTATCTGAAGGAGGTACCTCCGCCATGGTGCACGAACACACATACAAACAATTCGATGCTGATCTCGAAGGCATCCGCTCACGCGTCTTACAAATGGGTGGCCTGGTCGAGGAGCAGATCTCCAACGCCATCGAAGCGCTGATCAGCGCCAATCTGGAACTGGCCGAGCAGGTCATCAACAACGACCACCAAGTCAACGCACTGGAGGTCGGGCTGGACGAAGACTGCACCCAGATCATCGCGCGTCGCCAGCCCACCGCATCCGACCTGCGCATGGTGATGACGGTGGTCAAAACCATCACCGACCTCGAGCGTATCGGCGACGAAGCCGCCAAGATCGCGCGCATGGCCCGGCGCATTCATGAGTCCGACCGCCTCACCCAGCCGCGCTTCAACGAGATCAAATACATGGCCAACGTGGTGCTGGAAATGCTGCGCCGCGCCCTGGACGGCTTTGCGCGTCTGGATGTATCCAGCGCCGCCGACATCGTGCGCCAGGACATGCAGGTGGACGAGGAATTCCGCCTGGTACTGCGCCACCTCATCACTTTCATGATGGAAGATCCGCGCACCATCTCGGTTTTCATCGACATCATGTTCGTCGCCAAGGCCATCGAGCGCATGGGCGATCACGCCAAAAACATGTCCGAATACGTGGTATACATGGTCAAGGGCAAAGACGTGCGCCACACCACCGTGGAAGAAATCGAACGCGTCGCACAACGTTAATCACGTTTTTCAGCCAATAAAAAAGCCGGAATCAATCCGGCTTTTTTATTGGCTGCGCAGAGAAATTACTTGGCTGGCGGCACGTAACCGGCAGCCACATCCGCACCTTCACCAAAGAAATATTTCTCCACCTGCTCCAGCAGGTATTTGCGCGCCTTGGCGTCGGCCAGGTTAAGGCGGTTCTCGTTCACCAGCATGGTTTGCTGGCGGATCCAGCCGGCCCAGGCTTCCTTCGATACATTCTCATAAATACGCTGGCCGAGCGCGCCCGGCATCGGCGGAAAATCCAGCCCGTCGGCCTCGCGCCCCAGCTTGATACAGTTTACGGTTCTTGCCATTGCCATGACTCCTTACGAAAAACGTGACCCGATGATAGCGGAATCGCCGGCTCAATGCACGTTGAAGCGAGCCAGTTCATCCACCAGTTTGGCTACCAGATCGCGACCGTTCGCGCTCATGCCGCGGGTGAGCAGATCCACATCGCGTTCGCCGTTGACCAGGCGTCGCAGGCTGCCACCCAAGCGCCCCATGTCGCCGCCCACCTTGACCATCTGCTCGGCCATGTCTGCCAGCGCGGAGAGGGCTGACACATCGCCCGTCGCCGCTGCATGTATCATTCCCGCCAGCCCCGGCGCAGCGGCGCTGGGGTCAGGCTGCTGATTGGGATCGGGTAAGGTGGCGGGATCCTGAATCCCGCGCAGGATCGCCTCCACAATAATGCGGTCATCGTCATCCAGCCCGGCGTACACACTGCTGTCGCGCTTGCCGGCAAGCACCTGGCGCACCGCCATCACCATCGCGCCCCAGCCTTGCTGCTCGGCCTGCGCGAGCATCTTCTGGGTTTGCGTCATCAACTCGGGTTTGAGGCAGGCTGTGGCAATGGCGTGAATAAACTGCGCATAAGTCTGGATCACCTGCTGGGTACGTTCGGGTAAAGCCATGTCGGGTTCCTCTCGGGTGCAAAGCATAGCACGCCACTACCGGCCTACAATCTTGCCATGTTGCCCATACGCAGTAGCTGTTGCGGGCGCCAGGCAGACCGTGCCCATCTCCAGAACCCGTCCAGGGTGTCCACATCATCCGGCACCGGGTGGCTAAGAAAGGCCATCGCCCGGCACAGATCCGCAAGCGGATTGTGCGGATTCAGTGTAGGGGCGTTGCTCTGTTTGGAAAGCTTTTGCCCCGTTGCGTTGAGTGCGACGGGCAGGTGCAGATAGGTGGGGTGGGGCAAGCGCAGTAAATTTTGCAGGTATATCTGGCGCGGGGTGGAAGCCAGAAGGTCGGCGCCACGTACCACTTCGGTCACACCCAGCTGGGCATCATCCACCACGACGGCGAGTTGATAGGCAAAGATGCCATCGGCGCGCAGCACGACAAAGTCGCCCAAATCGGCTTGCAGCTGCTGGCATACGCGGCCTTGCAGCACATCATCGAAACAGATCAGGGTATTGTCGGTATGCACCCGCTGCGCGCGCACCGCCCGGCCTGACGGCACGCCGTGGCGGCAGGTGCCGGGATAGACCGCGCCTTCGATACCGTGCAGGCTGGAATCGGCGATCTCGCGCCGGGTACAGGCGCAACCGTATACCTGACCTGTGGCCTGCAGATGATCCAGGGCGGCACGGTAGGCAGGCAGCCGCTGCGACTGATACACCACCGCGCCATCCCATTTGAAACCAAATCGCTCCAGCGCATGCAGAATATCGTCCGCCGCAGCGGGCATACAGCGCTGGGTGTCGAGGTCTTCCATGCGCAGGTGCCATTGCCCATCATTCACTCGCGCTTGCAAGTAGCTGCCGAGGGCGGCCACCAGCGAACCCAAATGCAGCGGCCCAGTGGGCGAAGGGGCGAAGCGGCCGATGTAAGGTGAATCCGTGTGTACCATGCGCGCCATTATCGCGCACATGGCTATCTATTTGAACGGCGGGCCAGCACTGCGCGGTAGAACCCCAGCATCTGCCGCACCATCTGCGGGGCGCTCCAGTCCTGCGCATGCTGCCTTGCTTCGCTGCTCAAGCGCGCACGCAGTACGGTATCGGTGAGCACTTCGCGCAGCGTGGCAGCAAAAGCTCTGGGGTCATCCCCGGCCACGCGACAGCCGCGCCCGGCGGCCAGAATATCGCGCGTGCCCATTACCGCAGTGGACACCACCGGCACGCCCAGCGCCATGACTTCAAGCAGCACCAGCCCCGCCACGGAGTTCACGGAGGAAAGCAATCCTGGGGTTTTTTATGGCCCCACCCAACGGGTGAATGCCAGACGACCTGCAATCCGTTATTTTTACTCCGTGAACTCCGTAGCTAACTGCTTTTCCAGGTTTATGCGAAGACTGCTCTGCGGCAGGGCAGGGCTTGCCTGCTCACACCTTAAGAGCGCACGGATTCCCGGTCAGTTTGCAGTGGCGCGGCGGTTATGCATGAGGCGGAAAACCAGCCAGGCAGGCACCAGATACAGCGCAGCGCTGCCCAGATACGGCGGAAAATATTTGACAACGGCCAGCGTGTACGCCACCACACCCACGACGCGTCAGCCAGCGCCCCGCACCCCACAACAACGCGCAGGTGGGAATCAGGCCGAAATACGCCGGCGTCGGGCAGCAGCGCGGAGGTGCCGAAGTCACTCATGCGCGTAGCCGCCATGACCGCAGCCAGGACAGCGAGTATCCACAAACGGTGCTTAAGCGGCAACGATACGGCGATCTCCCTGATACGAATCAGGGTGGATTGTACTCCACGCCGGCAAAAAGCATTCAGACCCGGCGTATTGTAGCCATTCACCAGTTGATAATCCTTGTCCGAGGCGATTACTTGTGTGCCCAATTCCAGGTCGCCAGGGATTTTGGACAAATCCAGTGTGCCGTGACGGCTGGCGCGATACGCAAGCACATTGCCGGTGGTGCGGTCTTGCGGATTTTGCCAGTCAACGCTGGCTTTGATTTTATGCCGGCCAGCTGCTGACCTGGTTTTGCGCGTAATCATTCGCAGTACCGGCGTCGTACTCGACCCGGTCATGATTATAAAAGCCGCTCAGGCCAATGCTGTTCCCGGCATTCAGCGCATGCTCCAGACTCAAGCTGGCATTACGCCTCCTGGCGCCGTCGTCATCCGCCACAAGGCCAAATGTGCCCGGACGTGCCGCGGAGAAACCGCCATTGGTTTTGTCATAGCCCGCACCCAGACTAAAGCGCGTTGCACCTGCCTGACCTGCACAGCCCACGCGGCCATTCACCGTGTCATAGCTGCCCAGCCCCAGCGCCGCACTCAGATGACACGCCCACACTCGCTTAGCGTTGCGGGGGCAGCACTGGTATTGCATCAGTTTCCCGTTTAAACGGCTAATTCTGCGTGACGACACGGATGTAGAAAGGGCACGGCTGGCCGGGCGTGGGGTTGTCGGGCACGGCGTCAAAAGGATAGACGCCCGTGCCCAGTCCATGGGCATCTGTCGCGCACAGCGCCTGTATGGTCGCATCCGCAGTGGCGTGAAGCGGAAACAGGCGAATGCCGATGGCTTCCGGACGCCGGCTGGCCGCATCAATATACATGCGCCGGGTAACCTCCTGCGTCAGTACGGTAAGCAGTTTCACCAGTGCTTCCAGCTCGGCGCCGAGTCCCGCCGCAATAAGCTGCTGCGCCAGTGGCCGCGGGCCAGTCTGCAGGAACAGGGGGTCGGACAGCGCCATGAAAATCGCGTTTTCCGTTGCCGCGTCCTGGGGGAGCCGGGAGGACGCCGCAAGGTGACGCGCGACCAGGGCGCGCGTCACCGGCACCTGCTCCACTCGCGCCTCCGGGGGGACACCAGCCGTCACCACGCGGCCTTTCGGCACCCAGCGTGACTTGATGTAATCGAGCAGATAAGCCATCAGAAATTCTCGATGCGTGCCTGATA
This sequence comes from Sulfuriferula plumbiphila, assembly GCF_009938015.1. Taxonomy (NCBI): domain Bacteria; kingdom Pseudomonadati; phylum Pseudomonadota; class Betaproteobacteria; order Nitrosomonadales; family Sulfuricellaceae; genus Sulfuriferula; species Sulfuriferula plumbiphila. Next base: position 3,249,965 of record NZ_AP021884.1, read on the forward strand.
ACGGAACACGATCAGACGGTACAAGTCATCGCCCACCTGAACGTGGGTGGACTCGCGCCGCTCCAGGCTGATGGTTTCGCCGCCGCTGGCTGAGAGGGTACGGAACCCGAACACCTCATTCTCGACCAGCCCATTGAGGATATCCTGACATTCCGTCGCGTCAAGCTGTTGGCCGGTATTGTCTACCAGCTCGCAGGCTTTACCCCGCCTGGTCGTGCCGGGATAATGCACGGCATCTTCACGCAACGGGTTATTTTCGTCAAAGTCCGCATTGGGATCAACAAACTGGTTTATATCGCTCATGACTGCTTAAACATTACTTTTAGTTAATCCGATTAGCTGTTGACTCGACTGAATTTTCCAAATTATAGTGTCTGCATGGAAAGTGAACTTAACGCCCTTGAGTCTAAAATTCAGCAGATGGTGCAATTGTGCCAGAATCTGCGCACGGAGAACCAGAAGCTGCGCCAGCAGATTGCTGCGGCAACCGGCGAACAAAAGCTGCTTGCCGAGCGCATGACGCAGGCACGCGTCCGTATCGAAGCCCTGCTGGAAAAAATTCCCGAGGATGAAGCATGAGTCGCGACAGCAAAGGCATGGATATCAACATTCTGGGACGCGAATTCCGCGTCGCCTGCCCGGCACACGAGCAAGATGCTTTGCTCTCCGCAGCGGCTTATCTGGACAAGAAAATGCGCGAAATACGCGAACAGGGCAAGGTTATCGGGGTTGAGCGGATTGCCGTGATGGCGGCGCTGAATATTGCCTACGAGCTATTGTCCGCAAGGGAGGACACGGGTTTTGACATCACCGCCATCAAGCGTAGAATGAGTTCCATGGAAGCGTTACTGGACGAAGCGATGGCCGAACAAAACGAGCTGTTCTCTTCTTCCGAACCCAGTTAATGCTCCCTGCGATGTTGCCCTGGCCGCGAATTCTTTGAACCAATAAATTTGACCTGGTTGCGGCTATATCTGGTACCGGTGTGCGCGTTACAAGCTAATGCGCCTAAAGTACTTGCGCTGCGACCCCTTGAACCGCAGGTTCAAGATAGCGACCAGACTGCATCGCGGGGAGCACCCCACCCTCATGAACAAATCCGAACTGCGTAAATCCCTGCGCCAGCGCCGCGCCGCTATCAGCCGGACTGAGCGTCGCCGCGCTGCCGCCAATTTGACGCGCAATGCCCTGCGCCACGGCTTGTTGACGCGCTACCAACGCATCGGCATTTATCTCGCACACGGCGCCGAAATCAGCACCGTGCCGCTGATCAACCGCGCCCTCGCGCTGCACCGCGCGTGTTATTTGCCGATGCTGCCATTCGGACGCGGCAAGACGCTGCGGTTCAACCGCCTGCAAGCGGGGCAATCATGGGTAGCCAACCGCTATGGCATTCCGGAAAACACCACCACCCAGCAGCTGCATGCACGCCAGCTGGATTTGCTGTTTGTGCCACTGGTCGGATTCGACGACTGCGGCAACCGCATCGGCATGGGCGGCGGCTTCTACGATACGACCTTGGCCTATCTGCGGCGCCGGCTGGCGTGGCGCAAACCTTATCTGGTGGGCGTGGCGTTCGAGTGCCAGCGCATCAACGGCGAACTGCCGCACGACCCGTGGGATGCACCGCTCGACGCCGTGCTTACTGAACGTGGCCTACACCGTTTCAAGCGCCGAAATACGCCTCCTGCACCGCTGCATCCCCCATCAGCGTAGCCGCTGCACCCGCACCGGTGATGCTTCCGCTGGCCATGATATAGCCGCGATCACAGCTTGCCAGCGCCAGGCGGGCATTTTGCTCGACCAGGAAAATGCTGACGCCGCGTGCGGCAATATCGCGCAAGGTGCCGAATATCTTTTCCACCATCATCGGCGCCAGACCCATGCTGGGCTCGTCGAGAAGCAGCAGGCGCGGACGCGACAACAGCGCGCGGCCTATCGCCAGCATTTGCTGTTCGCCGCCGGAGAGTTGCCCGGCAGGCTGGTTACGGCGCTCTCCCAGGCGTTCAAAACGCTGGTACAAGGCATCTGTTTCCTGGCGCACGGCGGCGTCATCGCGTCTGGCATAGGCCCCCATGGCCAGGTTTTCCGCCACCGTGAGCCGCGAAAAAATGCCGCGTCCTTCCGGCACCATGGCCAGTCCCAAGCGTACGATCTGATACGCGGGTTTGCGCGTGATGGCCTGCCCGGCAAAGTGCACGGCACCCTTTGCCGGCGGCAGCATCCCCACAATCGCTTTGAGCAAGGTGGTTTTGCCCGCGCCGTTGGCACCGATCAGGCATACCCGCTCACCCTCGCCCACACTCAGGCTGACGCTACGCACGGCCTGGATGTTGCCGTAGGCAACCGCGAGATTTTCGACTGACAACAAGCTCACCCCGCCCCCCCGCCGAGATAGGCGGCGATAACGCGCCTATCTCGGCGCACCTCGTCGGGCGTGCCTTGCGCGATGAGCTCGCCAAAATCGAGCACGGCGATACGCTCGCACAGGCTCATCATCAGTTTCACATCGTGCTCAATCACCAGTACCGTCAAACCGAGCTGGTCGCGCAGGCGGCAGATCAGCTGCCTGAGCGTGTCACGTTCTACCGGATTCATGCCTGCCGCAGGCTCATCCAGCGCCAGCACCTGGGGATCGGTGGCCAGCGCACGGGCGATTTCCAGGCGGCGCTGATCACCGTATGACAAATGCTTGGCCAGCAGGTGGCCATGGCTGGCAATGCCCACCCATTCCAGCAACTGATGCGCGCGCGCTCCAATGGCTGCCTCCTCCGCCCGTGTGGCGGCGTTGCGCAGCACTGCACCGATCACGCCCGCACGGGTACGCGCATGGCGCCCTACCATGACATTCTCCAGCGCAGTCATGTTGGCGAACAGACGGATATTCTGGAAAGTGCGCGCAATCCCCAGCTTGAGCACCTGGTGTGGTTTCATGCCCAGCATGGAGCAGCGTTTGAATTCGATATTACCGCTGCTGGGGGTATACAGCCCGGTGAGGATATTGAACAGCGTGGTTTTACCCGCGCCGTTGGGGCCAATCAGCCCGAGTATTTCACCACCGTGCACTTGCAGCGAAACATTTTTGAGCGCGTGAATCCCGCCAAAGTGCTTGCTGATTTGCTCCAGCCTGATGAGTTCGGTCATCGCCTTCATCGCCTTGCATCATAAACACTGGCCTGCTCCTGCACCGCGACGTCACCCTCGGCAACCAGTTCGCGCTTGCGCTGGCGCGACGGCAGCAGCCCGGCAGGGCGAAACAGCATGACCAGAATCAGGGCCATGCCGAACAGCAGCATGCGCAAATCGGATGGGTCCACCACCACATGTCCCAGCCACGCGCGCTGCAGGTCACCGGTATAGCGCAGCGCTTCGGGCAGCACGGTGAGCAGCAGCGCACCCAGGATCACGCCGGGAATATTGCCCATGCCGCCCAACACAATCATGCACAGGATCATCACCGATTCCATCAGGTTGAAGCTCTCCGGGCTGATGAAGCCCTGGAACCCGGCAAACAGCCCGCCCGCCAGACCGCCGAAAGTGGCGCCCATGGCAAACGCCAGCAGCTTGATATTGCGCACATTGATACCCATCGCTTCGGCAGCCACTTCGTCTTCGCGGATCGCCGCCCAGGCACGGCCAATACGTGAATCCTGCAGGCGCATGGAAATGAATACCACCAGCAGGGTGAGCAGCAAAAACAGATAGTAATACTGGTGCGGCGCAGACAGGCTGATTCCGAACAGCTGATGGGTTTTACCCAACGACATGCCCAACAGGCTCACCGGATCAATCTGGTTGATGCCCTGCGGGCCATTGGTGATATTCACCGGGGCATTGAGATTGTTGAGAAAAATGCGAATGATCTCGCCAAAGCCGAGCGTCACAATAGCCAGATAATCGCCACGCAGGCGCAGCGTGGGGGTGCCCAGCAGCACGCCGAATAGGCCCGCGACTGCTGCGCCGATGGGCAGCACCGCCCAGAACGGCAAGTGCAGACCAAATTGCGGCGAGGCCAGCAGGGCGTAGCAATACGCACCCACTGCGTAGAAAGCAACATAGCCAAGATCCAGCAGCCCGGCATAGCCCACCACAATATTCAGTCCGAGTGCCAGCATCACATACAGCAATGCCAGATCCATGATGCGTAGCCACGAGCGCCCCAGTCCAAAATCCACCACAAACGGCAGCAAGGCCAGCATCACACCCAGCGCGATAAACGTTAACCAGACTTGACGCTTGCTGCGTGGCATAAGTCAGGCGCGCTCACCAACCCGCTCACCCAGCAGGCCGGAGGGTCTGAACACCAGCACCAGGATCAGCACGAAGAAGGCGAATACATCCTGATAATTGCTGCCGAGGAAGCCACCGGTGAAGTCGCCGATATAACCCGCGCCCAGGCTCTCGATCACCCCCAGCAACAAGCCACCGAACATGGCGCCGGCAAGGTTGCCGATACCGCCCAGCACCGCTGCCGAGAACGCCTTGAGCCCCAACAGAAATCCCATGTAATAGTGCGCCAGGCCATAATAGGCACTCACCATCACGCCCGCTACCGCAGCCAGTGCCGAGCCCATCACAAAGGTGAGCGAGATCACGGTATTGGCATTCACCCCCATCAAACCGGCAATCTGTGGCGATTGTGCAGTGGCACGCATGGCCCGCCCCAGGCGGGTTCTTTTTACCAGCAGGGTGAGCACCAGCATCAGCATGACGGAAGTAACCAGAATGACGATTTGGACATCGGTGATACTGGCACCCAGTAATTGATGCCGGCCTTGCGGCAGAATGGGTGGGAAGGAAATATATTGCCGCCCCCAGATCAGCATGGCGAGATTCTGCAACACGATGGATACCCCGATTGCAGTAATCAGCGGTGCCAGACGCGGGGCATTGCGCAGCGGCCGGTAAGCCAGCCGCTCGATGGTAAAACCCAGCGCCATGCATGCCGGAATCGCTGCCAGCAAGCCCAGCAGCGCGATGACCACCCCGGGCAAGGCCACCCCGTTGCCAACCAGCGCCGAGATTACCGATAATGCAACCATGGCACCAATCATGGTCACTTCGCCGTGGGCAAAGTTGATCAACTCAAGAATGCCGTACACCATGGTGTAGCCCAGCGCCACCAGCGCGTACACGCTGCCCAGCACCAGACCGTTGATTAACTGCTGAACAAAAATATCCATGCTGCGCGCTGAGAAAAATCGTCTATTTGCCGCTGTATACGGTTTCCAGCGGATGCCAGGTCCCATTCTTGACCTGGTATAGCGTCACCGCCCCTCCGCTCACATCGCCCTTGCTGTCAAAACGGATTTTCCCGGTCACGCCCTGGTAATCGGTTCTGGCAAGTTCGGGCAGGTATTTGGCCGGATCGGACGAACCGGCGCGTTTCATGGCTTCCACCATGACATACACCGCATCGTAGGCATAGGGGGCGTAGTTCTGGATCGGGCCGAAGCGCGCAGTGAATTTTTCCCTGAAAGCCTTGCCGCCGGGCATGGCGTCGAGTGTCAGACCCGGGTTGGAGGCAATCGCGCCTTCGGCGTCGGCACCTGCCAGCTTGATGAACTCGGGCGTTTGCATGCCGTCACCACCCAGCAGCTGTGCCTTTAATCCAAGCTGCTTCATTTGCTTCGCCATTGGGCCGGCCTGCGGATCCATACCGCCGAAGAACACCAGGTCGGGGGCTTTGGACTTGATCGAGGTAAGGATTGCCATGAAATCAGTGGATTTGTCGGTGGTGTATTCACGCCCGACAATTTCCGCGCCGGCCGCCTCGGCGGCCTTGGCGAATTCATCGGCCAGCCCCTGACCGTACGCAGTGCGGTCATCGATGATGGCGATTTTTTTGGCGCCGAGTTTGTTGACGGCATACTGGCCCAGCACATGTCCCTGCTGTTCGTCATTGGTCATCACGCGAAACGCGGTGTTGTAACCCTGTGCGGTATACGCGATGGCTGTGGCGGAAGGCGATATCTGCGGGATGCCTGCGTCGTGGTAGATGGTAGACGCCGGGATAGTGGAACCTGAATTGAGATGGCCAATGACGCCGGCAACGCCGCTATCCACCAGTTTTTGCGCGACGGTAGTGGCCGTCTTGGGATCGGCCTGGTCGTCTTCGCTCAACAGGTCAATATGCATTTTCCTGCCGCCCAGGGTGAGGCCCGCGGCGTTGATTTCATCCACGGCCAGGCGTGCGCCGTTTTCGTTGTCCTTGCCCAGATGCGCCTGCGGCCCGGTGAGGGGCGCCACCGAACCAATCTTGATGAGGTTATCCGCCGAGGCAGCGCCGTCGTGTTTGCCGCAGCCGCCAAGCACCAGCGCAGCCATTGCCGCAACCAGCAATGCGTTCAATACGGTGGGTTTCAACGCGTTCTCCGTCACACAAATATCGGTAACTTATACCACAAACGCCAAAAACCGTGAATGCAATAAGACAGGCACACGACTGGCAGAGCGGTCTGCAGGCGAAAAAAAGCCGGCCACAGGAGCCGGCTCGGGGAACAACATGCAATACCGGATCAGAGACTGAGTATCCAGCTCACAATAGTCTTCAGATCAGCGTCCTTGACTTGCGGGTTGGGCGGCATCGGCACTTGACCCCACACGCCTGCACCGCCGCGTTTGACCTTCTCGATCAGCCTGGCCTCAGCGCCCTTGTCACCTTTGTATTTGGCAGCGACGTCCTTGTATGCCGGACCGACAATTTTTTTGTCCACGCCGTGGCAGCTCATACAGGCGTTTTTCTGCGCCAGTGACAAACCCGAATCTGCCGCAACTGCCGGACCCGCGCCCAGCGCGATTATCGCAGCGGTAGCGATCCCCATCCATGCTTTCATTGTGCTCTCCTCATTGGAACTTAACTGGGTAAAAAAATACATCAGGAATCTACTGTCTGTGATGCAATACTACCCGAATTGTGCCAGCCCACAAGCCGTACAATTTGCTGCACAACGTCCAGTAAAATCTACCAGGAAAAGCCTGTCATCAAGCTCAGGCATCCAGCCAGGACAGGAGATACTGCCATTGCTCCAGTTCGCGCTCGGCCAGGTACGGCGGCAGGTCAAACAGGGATTTTCCCTCGAAGGCAGCGTTGACGTATAGCTGAGCTTCGCGCAGGTACGCCAGTATCGGCATATCCAGCTGTATCATGAACTGCTCGAGTGCCGCGGCAGCGCGAGTGCGCGGCGCCATGCGCATGCCTACCACACCGACAGAAATCTTGCCTTTGCGCACCGCTTTTTCGGTTTGCAGCACATCCAGAAATTCCTGGCTGGCATTCAAGTCGAACAGTGAAGGCGCAATAGGCACGACCACCCGATTCACCAGTTTCAGCGCACGTTCAAGATTTTTGCCATGCAGGCCAGCGGGTGAATCAATCACCAGCCAGCCTTCGTGCGTTACATGGTTGTCAGCCTTATCTGAAAACAGCTTGATAGGCGGCAGCGCTTCGGGTCGTAACGACAGCCAGCCGCTGGCCGATTGTTGGCGATCCATATCCAGCAGGCGCACTGGCTGACCGGTTGCAGCCAGATAGCCGGCAATGTTGGTCGCCAGCGTCGTTTTACCGCTGCCACCCTTGGGATTGGCGATCAGGATGGTTTTCATTGAGGGTCATTGCACATCGATGCGACTGTGCCGTTCCACCTGGCTGACATCGCGCACAGCGCCAGTGGCAGCACTCGTGGTCATCGCCGCATAAGCGCGCAGCGCCACTGACACGACCCGGTCACGCTTTAGCGGCTGCCATGCCCTGTCACCCCTGGCGTGCATCGCCGTTCGGCGGCGCGCCAGTTCAGCATCGCTCACGGCCAGGTGGATGCTGCGATTGGGAATGTCGATTTCTATGCTGTCGCCTTCCTCCACCAGACCGATAGCGCCACCCTCGGCCGCTTCTGGCGACACGTGGCCGATGCTCAAACCCGAGGTCCCCCCCGAAAACCGTCCATCGGTAATCAACGCGCAGACCTTGCCGAGCCCTTTGGATTTAATGTAGGAAGTCGGATACAGCATTTCCTGCATACCAGGGCCGCCCTTGGGGCCTTCATAACGGATCAGGACCACATCACCTGCCTGAACCCGGTCAGCAAGAATCGCTTCCACGGCAGCATCCTGGGATTCAAAAATCCGCGCCGGCCCGGAAAATTTAAAAATGCTTTCATCCACACCAGCCGTTTTGACGATGCAACCATCCAGCGCCAGATTGCCGTGTAAAACTGCCAGGCCACCGTCCTGGGAATAAGCATGCGCCTTGTCGCGGATACAGCCGTTGGCGCGGTCCAGGTCGAGATCAGGCCAGCGCCTGTCCTGGCTGAATGCCACCTGCGTCGGTACGCCGCCCGGCCCGGCACGATAAAACTGATGCACGGTTTCATCCGCAGTCCGTGACACGTCGTATTTTTCCAGCGCCTCAGCCATGGTTTTGCTGTGCACCGTGGGCAGGTCACGATGCAACAGTCCGGCGCGGTCAAGCTGACCCAGAATAGCCATCACACCGCCGGCGCGGTGCACGTCTTCCATATGGTATTGCTGCGAGGCAGGCGCCACCTTGCACAGATTGGGCACCTTGCGCGACATGCGGTCGATATCCTTCATGGTAAACGGCACGCCGCCCTCAAAGGCGGACGCCAGCAGGTGCAGCACTGTATTGGTGGAACCGCCCATGGCGATGTCGAGCGCAATGGCGTTTTCGAATGCCTCAAACGTGGCGATGGAACGCGGCAGCACCGTATAGTCGTCCTGCTCATAATGACGTTTTGCCAGATCGACAATGAGGCGCCCGGCCTGCAAAAACAATTGTTTGCGGTCTGCATGCGTCGCCAGAGTGGAGCCGTTGCCAGGCAGCGACAGTCCCAGTGCCTCGGTCAGGCAGTTCATCGAGTTGGCGGTGAACATGCCGGAACACGAGCCGCAGGTGGGGCAGGCGGAACGCTCCATGATCATCACGTCCTCATCCGAGGCGCGCGCATCGGCAGCGGATACCATCGCATCCACCAGGTCGAGCTTGACGACCTTGCCGCGGATGGTAACCTTGCCGGACTCCATCGGCCCGCCGGACACGAACACCACCGGGATATTAAGCCGCATTGCCGCCATCAGCATGCCGGGAGTAATCTTGTCGCAATTGGAAATGCACACCAGCGCGTCGGCACAGTGCGCGTTGACCATGTACTCCACCGAATCGGCAATCAATTCGCGCGACGGCAATGAATACAGCATGCCCCCGTGCCCCATGGCGATACCGTCGTCCACGGCGATGGTGTTGAATTCCTTGGCCACACCGCCGGCGGCTTCGACCTCGCGCGCCACCAGCTGCCCCATGTCTTTCAGGTGCACGTGGCCGGGTACAAACTGGGTAAACGAGTTGGCGATGGCGATGATGGGCTTGTCGAAATCGCCATCCTGCATGCCGGTGGCGCGCCACAGGGCGCGGGCACCGGCCATGTTGCGTCCGTGGGTGGTGGTATGGGAGCGGTAGACGGGCATGGTTAACCTCTGATTAGTGCGATAATACGGAATTGCCAATTTTATCCCATTACCGCGCACTATGCTGATCCATCCCCAGTTCGACCCCGTCGCCCTCTCCATCGGGCCGCTCGCCATTCGCTGGTACGGCTTGATGTATCTGACCGCATTCATGCTGGTACTGGTGCTCGGGCGCTGGCGCATCAGGCAACATCCGGACTCTGGCTGGACCACCAGGAATCTGGATGACGTATTGTTTTATGGCGTACTCGGTACCGTCCTCGGCGGCCGGCTCGGGTACGTGCTGTTTTACAAGTTCAGCTATTACCTTGCGCATCCGATCGAAATTTTTTATGTATGGGAAGGCGGCATGTCATTTCATGGCGGCTTTCTCGGCGTGATCTTTGCCATGTGGTTATTCTCGCGGCGCACAGGCAAGCCCTGGCTCGCCATCACCGACTTTATTGCACCGCTGGTGCCGCTCGGGCTGGGCGCAGGGCGCATCGGCAATTTTATCAATGGCGAATTGTGGGGACGGCCTACCGACCTACCGTGGGCAATGATCTTTCCCGCCGTGGACAATGTGCCACGCCACCCCTCGGAACTGTACGAATTCGGTCTGGAGGGCATCGTGCTGTTTGCCATCGTGTGGCTATATTCCGCCCGGCCGCGTCCGATGGGCGCGGTGTCGGGGCTGTTTCTGACTGGCTATGGCCTGTTCCGCTTTCTGGTCGAATTCACGCGCGAGCCGGATGATTTTCTCGGCCTGCTCAGCCTGGGACTCAGCATGGGACAATGGCTGTCGCTGCCGATGATCGTGGCTGGCGTGGCGATGATGACATGGGCGTACCGTCGCCAATCTTGACAGGACAAGGGCATAACCCGGATAATTCCGCGCTTTGCTTCATGGGGTGATGTAGCTCAGATGGTTAGAGCGATGGATTCATAACCCATAGGTCGGCGGTTCGACTCCGCCCATCACCACCACCCGATTTCTTCGCCCTCAGTCTGATAACTGCCCGGCGCTCATTGTGAAAAAAGTTTTCATCAAAACTTTCGGCTGCCAGATGAACGAGTACGACTCGGACAAGATGGCCGACGTGCTGCGCGCGTCTGACGGACTTACCCCCACTGATAGCCCGGCTGATGCGGACGTCATTCTGTTCAACACCTGCTCGGTGCGCGAGAAAGCGCAGGAAAAAGTGTTTTCCGACCTGGGGCGGGTACGCGAACTCAAGGACGCCAATCCCGATCTGATTATCGGCGTAGGCGGCTGCGTGGCAAGTCAGGAAGGCGTCGCCATCGTTGCCCGCGCACCCTATGTAGACGTGGTGTTCGGACCGCAAACTCTGCACCGCCTGCCGGCGTTAATTGCACAAAGGCGCGCCACCGGGCAGCCCCAGGTGGACATCTCGTTTCCCGAAATCGAAAAATTCGACCACCTGCCTGCCGCCAGGGCGGATGGCGCGGCAGCCTTTGTTTCCATCATGGAAGGATGCTCCAAATACTGTTCGTTTTGCGTGGTGCCCTACACCCGGGGTGAAGAAGTATCGCGCCCGTTTGACGATATCCTGGCCGAAGTCGCCGGGCTGGCAGACCAGGGCGTGAAAGAAGTCAACCTGCTGGGGCAGAATGTGAACGCCTACCGGGGTGCGATGGGAGATGGCGACATGGCCGATTTCGCCCTGCTGCTCGAATACGTGCATGACATCCCCGGTATCGAGCGCATCCGTTATACCACCAGCCATCCGCGCGAATTCACCGCGCGCCTGATCGAGGCCTACACGCGTCTGCCCAAGCTGGTTTCGCATCTGCACCTGCCGGTACAGGCCGGTTCCGACCGCATCCTGGCGGCAATGAAACGGGGTTACACCGTATTGGAATATAAATCCATCATCCGCCGCTTGCGCCAGGCGCGGCCGGACATTGCGCTGTCATCAGATTTCATCATCGGCTTTCCGGGTGAGACCGACACCGATTTCGAGGCCACGATGCAATTGATTGAGGATGTGGGTTTCGATAGCTCGTTCAGCTTCATCTATAGCAAACGTCCCGGCACTCCGGCTGCCGAGCTGTTTGATGATGTGCCGCACGCCGTCAAACAGGCGCGCCTGGTGCAGTTGCAACAGCGTATTGAAGCCAATGCGCAGGCCATCAGCCAGCGTATGGTGGGCAGCCGCCAGCGCGTGCTGGTGGATCGCGTGTCCAAAAAGAATGCCAGCGAACTGGCCGGACGCACCGACAACAATCGCGTGGTCAATTTCCTGGGTCATCCGCGTCTGATCGGCCATTTTGTCGACGTCGTCATCAGCCGCGCGGAACCACACTCGCTACGCGGCGAAATGGTTGCAAATTAATGGAAATCGCCTTCGCTCCCGTAGACAACACCCGGCTGGCCAATCTGTGCGGCGTACTGGAAGAAAACCTGCGCCAGATCGAAACCGGTTTGGACGTGCTCATCACGCGTCGTGGCGAGCACTTTCGCATTACCGGAAAAACAAGCCGGACGCGGCTTGCCGCCCAGTTGATGGAAGCATTCTACCGCAAGGCAGGCGAGCCAATCAGCGTGGATGATATCCAGCTGGCATTAGTCGAAGTCGCACACCACAGCACTACCAGCCCGGCGCCAGACAGCATACCGGTGTTGATGACACGGCGCGCCGATCTCAGAGGTCGCACCCCGCGTCAGACCGAATACCTCACCCAAATCCAGGCGCATGACATCACCTTTGGCGTCGGGCCCGCAGGAACCGGCAAGACATATCTCGCCGTTGCCAGTGCGGTGGATGCCCTGGAGCGCGACACCGTCAAACGTATTGTACTGACACGCCCGGCGGTCGAGGCGGGCGAGCGTCTTGGTTTCCTGCCTGGGGATCTGGCGCAGAAGATAGACCCGTACTTGCGCCCGTTGTACGATGCGCTTTATGATTTGCTGGGCTATGACAAAGTGGGCAAGCTGTTCGAACGCAACACCATCGAAATCGCACCACTGGCCTACATGCGTGGACGCACCTTGAACCAGGCCTTCATTATCCTGGACGAAGCGCAGAATACCACCCCAGAACAAATGAAAATGTTCCTCACCCGTATTGGTTTTGGCTCCAAGGCTGTCATCACTGGTGACGTGACCCAGGTCGATCTGGCGCGCCATCAGAAAAGCGGCCTGGTGGACGCCTGCGAAGTGCTGCACGATGTGCGCGGCATTGCCTTCACCCAGTTTCTGTCGGAAGACGTCGTGCGCCACCCGCTGGTTGCGCGCATCGTCAACGCCTATGAAAAGCGTGACCAAGCGCGCTGAACCCTCGCCCCGAAGTAGACCGGCGCGGCCGCGTCTTACGCTATCCGTGCAACGCGCGGTACGCGCAACCGATGCGCCCAGCCGCGCCCAGATCATGCGTTTTGCGCGTGCCGCACTGGAACGCGATGCCGAAATCACCATCCGTCTGGTCAATGAGCAGGAAGGCCATGCACTCAACCGCGACTACCGTGGCCGCGACTATGCCACCAACGTTTTGTCATTCGTGTATGCCTCAGCCCCGGTGGTCAGTGGCGACCTGGTTCTGTGTGCTCCTGTAGTGAGTCGTGAAGCACTGCAGCAAGGCAAATCGGCTATCGCCCATTATGCGCACCTGATCGTCCACGGCGTACTGCACCTGCACGGCCTGGATCACGAAAACGATGACGATGCACAGGCCATGGAAGCGCGCGAGACGGAAATCATCACCGCGCTGGGCTTTGCCGATCCTTATGTAGAAATGGAGCAGATTTAACATGGAAGAACCCGCCAAATCCAGCTGGCTAGAGCGCCTCGGCGCATTCCTCTCACGCGAGCCGGAAAGCCGTGGCGAACTGGTGGAAATACTGCACAGCGCCTATCAGCACAACCTGTTCGACGCCGATGCCTTGTCCATGATCGAAGGCGTGCTGCAGGTATCGGAAATCCAGGTACGCGACATCATGATCCCGCGCGCGCAGATGGATATGGTGGACATTAACGATACTCCCGAGCAATTCATTCCGTACGTCATCGAAACCGCGCACTCGCGTTTTCCGGTAATTGATAAAAATAAGGATGACGTCATCGGCATTCTGCTCGCCAAGGACTTGTTGCGCTATAACGCGGGCGAAGAATTCAACGTGCGCGAGATGCTGCGCCCGGCAGTGTTCATCCCGGAATCCAAGCGTCTTAACGTGCTACTCAAGGAATTTCGTGCCAGCCGCAACCATATCGCCATCGTCGTTGATGAATACGGTGGCGTCGCCGGGCTGGTCACCATTGAAGACGTGCTCGAGCAAATCGTCGGCGACATCGAGGACGAATACGATTTCGACGAAACCGAAGACAATGTCATCCGGGACAAGGCCGGGCGCTATCGGGTTAAGGCCGTTACCGAAATTGCCGATTTCAACACCGTGCTGGGTACGCAGTTTTCCGACGAGGAATTCGATACCGTCGGCGGCCTGGTAGTGAGCCGGTTCGGCCACCTGCCCAAACGCGGCGATGAAATCGAATTCGACGGCCTCAAGTTTCATGTGCTGCGTGCAGACAGCCGGCGGTTGCATACGCTGCTGGTTGAAAAATCAGCCGACGGCGCCTAATGTGCTGCGTTGGCGGCTATTTCGATGAAATGGTAGAGACATAAGCGGCTACAGCCCTAATCTCCTCCGGCTTGAGATTGTGGGCGACCACCTTCATGGCTGCTGCATCGGAGCGCTCCTCGGTCCGCTGAAACACATTCAGTTGCCTGACGATATAGTCGGCATGCTGTCCTGCAATGCGCGGGAACTGCCCGCTGCCGGCATCTTCTGCGCCATGGCAGGCCAGGCAGGCCGGAACACCCTCGCTGGAGATGCCGTTAGCGAAAATTGCCCTGCCTTGGTTCTCCAGTTTGGTATTTCCCGGCGTGTCTGAAACAGGCTTCTGCGCGGCATAATAGGCGGCCAGCTCCCTGATCTGCGCGTCTGTCAGGCTCCTGGAGATGCCCCACATATACTCGTATCCTGCCGGATCCAGGCGGTTGTGACTCCTGAATTCCTTCAACTCCGAGATCAAGTACCATTCCTGCTGTCCGGCCAGCCGGGGGAAGGTGGGGTTGATCGAATTGCCGGTGACGCCATGGCAATCCGAGCACACCTGCTCGGCCAGCGTCTTGCCGGGTACGCCGGGGTCGCCCAGATTGCGGGAAGAATTTTTCGTCGTCGTGCAGCCTGTGCCGATAGCGGCCAGCACCAGTACTAGCGTAATTGTGGCAGTTTTCATTGTTCAGCCTCCGCATATTCCATCATTCATGCCGGGCGTGCACCGTCAAGACGACGCACGCACCAAGTCATTGAAACCGGCTTGTCAGTACGCGCCCCATACATAGAAGAAAAGCGTGTTGTTGTCACTGGCTTTCGGGTTAGGCGCTGCGCTGTCCGCGTTGAACATGGTGTATTGCACGCCGGTCCGCACATATTGCACCGGCATCCAGAATATCTCGGGTGTCCAGCCACGCGTTCCGGTCCGGGAGACGGGTGGATTCTGTGAGGCGAAGAAGCCATTTGCATTCGAGCTATTGCTGACATCGAAATAGGAGAGGGTGGCGCCGTACTTTGCCTGATAGATGAAGGATGCCTTGGCCCTCAGGGAATTGACCGTGTCGGACAGCAGCCCTGCCGTTGCGGGGTCGATGTTTTCATGGATGCGGGTGAGCGTCGCGGTGACCGTATACGGGTCGAGCAGATACTGGTACTGGAAGTCGATGCTATTGTCACGGTAGCGGTCGGTTGGTCCGGAGTGGCTGGTCGGATCCGTGTATTGATGGACGTCCAGGCGAGACAGGCCGATCATCGCATTGTGGGGGCCCCATTCGTGCGTCAGCGCCAGCCGCAAATAGGGATTGGTCCCCTTGATGTTGATCTGGCCACCATTACCCTGGGTCATGAAGGAAAAGATGCCATCGCCGGTGCGGTAGCCGGTGAGTTCCGCATACACCGTCTTGTTCCAGTAGGCATAGGCGCCGATTCCCGCCACTTGCTGGGCGAGACCGCCGTCAAGCATCGGGGTGAGCGCGCCCCCTGCTGCGGTGCTGCCGGGCACCACGCCGTAGCCCCAGGCCGGGGTGCTGTTCCACACGTCCTGCACGCCGGGGTTGTTGTGCAGGGTGAGGCCGTAGATCAGATCCTGCTTGTCGTTGATGAAGTGGTCGACGTAACGCAGATCCAGGTTGTCTGAACCGGTATGCCCCGCGTAACCGGTATCACCGGCGTAATTGTTATAGGTGATCTGCATGAACCCGCCCGTTGTGTCGGAAATTTTTCCTGCAATGAACAGGCTGGCGGTGCTGAATATGGGCTTTCCGTCCTGTGCGTGTCCGGTAGCGGCGGGATCATTGACCTTCACTTTGTTGGCGGTCAGCACGGCCATCATCGAAAGCGGCAGCGCACGTTGCCCGATGGTATAGCCGGTAAGCTTGAACAAGCGCCCGTAAGGGGTAAGTTCGGGAAATTGTCCGCCGGCATGACAGGCGACGCAGTTTTGCCCGGTCTGTCGAGCGAAAGCAGGTACGGCATCTGCGTTGACTGAAGTGAACGACAGAATCGATACAACTAACCAGGTGGCAACCTGGTCGATCCTGCAAGCTTTCATCAGCAATTGCCGCAACATGATTTTCCCCTTATCCCATAACTTAAAAAACGAACAATTGCTTTACCACGATGGCAAATAACCATACTAATAGTGTGGAATATATCCTGTCTCAGGATTAAAGCCAAGGTCAAACAATTTATTGTTATTGATTGAACGCGTGCTTGAGGCCGATCAGGCAATGCGCGCGGTCTTGAAAAGAAGACACCCCAATAGAAAAGGCAGCCTAAGCTGCCTTTTCTATTGGGGTGCGGACCGAAAATTATTTGATAATCGCGGCCAGCTCGCCCTTGGCGTATTTCGCAGCCATTTTTTCCAGATCAACCGGCTTGATCCTGGCTGCCTGGCCTGCGCTGCCGAAGGCTTCGTAGCGCGCTTTACAGATCGACTTCATGGCCTTGGTGGAGGCAATCAGGAATTTGCGTGGATCGAACTCCTTCTTGTTTTCCGCCAGGAACTTGCGCACTGCGCCAGTGGATGCCATGCGCAGGTCGGTGTCGATATTGACCTTGCGTACGCCATGCTTGATGCCTTCGATGATTTCTTCCACCGGCACACCATAGGTTTCGCCCATGTCACCGCCGAAGTCATTGATAATCTTCAGCCATTCCTGCGGCACCGAAGAAGAACCGTGCATCACCAGGTGGGTGTTGGGAATGCGCGCGTGGATTTCCTTGATGCGGCCGATGGCGAGGATGTCGCCGGTGGGCGGACGGGTGAACTTGTAGGCGCCGTGGGACGTGCCAATAGCGATAGCCAGCGCATCCACGCCGGTTTTCTTGACGAAATCGGCGGCTTCTTCCGGATCGGTCAGCAACTGGGAATGATCCAGCATGCCCTCAGCGCCGACACCGTCCTCCTCGCCGGCCATGCCTGTTTCCAGCGAACCCAGACAGCCCAGTTCACCTTCCACGGAAACACCCACGGCATGGGCGATATCGACTACCTTGCGGGTGATTTCCACATTGTATTCGTAGCTGGCCGGGGTCTTGGCATCTTCCTGCAGGGAGCCGTCCATCATCACCGAAGAGAAGCCGTCGGTGATGGAACGAATACACACCGGGGCGCTGGCGCCGTGGTCCTGGTGCATGACAACAGGAATATGCGGGTAGGCTTCAACCGCGGCGGTGATCAAATGGCGCAGAAAGCTGGCGCCTGCGTATTTGCGCGCACCTGCAGAGGCCTGCATGATGACCGGGCTGCCACATTCATCGGCGGCTTCCATAATGGCCTGGACTTGCTCCAGGTTGTTGACGTTGAACGCGGGCAGACCGTAGCCGTTTTCAGCGGCGTGGTCCAGCAGTTGGCGCAGGGATACGAGTGCCATGATTTTCTCCTTGGTTAATAATAAATAGATTTCAAATCCTGAAAAACCTTAAGCTTTCTTGTGCTCGCCGACTGTTACAATTTTCATGGTGTTCGTGCCCCCGGATTCGCCGATCGGTTCGCCGATGGTAAGCACAATCAAATCACCGTCCCGCACTGCACCGCGGCGGCGCAGTTCATTCTCGGCTTCAATCAGCAATTGATCGCGATCCCTGGAATCGGTCTTGAAATTTACCGGGTAGACGCCGCGGTACAAGGTAACTTTTCTACGGGTTTCCACTTCTGGTGTCAAGGCGTAGATCGGCACGCCGGTGCTCATGCGCGACATCCACAGGCAGGTGTTCCCGGACTGGGTAAGTGCTGCAATGGCGCGCACATTGGGCAGGTGAGTGGCAGTAAAAATGGCTGCCATCGCTACCGATTCATCTTTCCGGTTGAAATTTTTGTCGAGACGGAAATTGATGAAATCACGTTCGATTTCCTTTTCTGCCTCGCAGCACACGCGATCCATGGCAGCAATCGCCTCCACCGGATACATGCCTGCGGCAGTCTCGGCTGACAGCATCACTGCATCGGTACCGTCCAGTACCGCGTTGGCCACATCGGAAACCTCAGCGCGCGTCGGTATCGGGCTGGAAATCATGGACTCCATCATCTGTGTGGCGGTAATGACCACCTTGTTGCGCTGCCGCGCCATGCGGATCATTTTCTTTTGCAGCGCAGGCACAGCGGCATCGCCCACTTCCACGCCGAGGTCGCCACGTGCCACCATGATGGCATCGGAAGCATCGAGAATTTCTTCCAGCGCGGTAATCGCCTCGGCACGCTCGATCTTGGCTACCAGCATGCCGTGGCCGCCGGCGGCGCGGAGCAGGTTGCGTGCCAGCTGCATATCAGCAGCGGAACGCGGGAAGGAAATCGCCACATAATCGGCCTGCAGTGCCGCCGCCGTCTTGATGTCTTCGATGTCTTTTTCAGTCAGCGCGGCGGCGGACAGCCCCCCGCCCTTGCGGTTGATGCCCTTGTTGTTGGACAGCACGCCGCCTTGTACCACCTTGCAGATGATTTCCGCACCCTTGACTTCTTCAACCCACATTTCGATGCGGCCATCGTCCAGCAATAGCGTGGCGCCGCGTTCCAGATCCCTGGGCAGATCCTTGTAGTCAAGACCGACGCGTTCCTGATTGCCCAGTTCGCACGTGGCGTCGAGCACGAAACGGGCGCCGGATTGCAGCGTGATCTTGCCATCGGCGAACTTGCCGACACGGATTTTTGGGCCTTGCAGGTCAACCAGCACGCCCACGGCACGACCCCGGGTACGCGCCAGCGAACGCACCATCTCGGCGCGGTCAATATGATCCTGCGCAATACCGTGCGAAAAGTTGAGACGCACCACGTCCACACCTGCCTCCATCATCCTGTCCAGGACTTTCGGGTCGTTGGATGAGGGGCCAAGCGTGGCGACGATTTTTGTTCTGCGTATCATGAATTTGTTTACTCTGAAAAAGACCAGCCAGAGACACGCCAGCGCGCAGAGTTTCCTGCCCGCGTAGTGGCGTCCGCAGCTAGCCAGACACCGTTAATGGATTATTTGCCTGCCGCGCGTTGCTCAAGGATTTCGACAGCAGGCAATTTCTTGCCCTCCAGGAATTCCAGGAAAGCGCCGCCAGCGGTGGAGATGTAAGATACCTTGTCGTAGATATCATATTTTTGTATCGCCGCAATCGTATCGCCGCCTCCAGCCAGGGTAAAGGCCTTGGTGCTGGCAATCGCTTCAGCAATTTTTTTTGTGCCGGCACCGAATTGGTCGAACTCGAACACACCCACCGGGCCGTTCCACACTACCGTACCGGCCTTCATGATGATATCCACCAGCTCCTGGGCGGATTTTGGACCAATGTCGAAAATCATGTCGTCATCCGCCACCGCACCTGCATCTTTGAGCACGGCGGGTTCATTGGCGTCGAATTTCTTGCCGCACACCACGTCAACTGCGACGGGAATGGTGGCGCCACGCGCGGTCATTTTCTGCATCAGCGCCTGGGCAACGGGAACCAGATCGTCCTCGCACAGGGACTTGCCGACATTCTTTCCGGTGGCCTTGAGGAAGGTGTTGGCGATGCCGCCACCCACTACCATCTGATCCACTTTTTCGGACAGAGCTTCCAGCACGGTCAGCTTGGTGGACACCTTGGAACCACCAACAATGGCAACCATGGGACGCGCCGGGCTGAGCAGCGCCTTGGTCAGTGCTTCCAGTTCTTCGGTAAGCAGAATGCCGGCAGCCGCCACCGGGGCGAACTTGGCGACGCCATGGGTGGATCCTTCGGCGCGGTGGGCAGTGCCGAAAGCATCCATCACGAACACGTCACACAGCTTGGCGTACTTTTGCGCAGTCTCGTCCAGGCTCTTTTTCTCGCCCTTGTTGAAGCGCACGTTTTCCAGCAGCACCAGTTCGCCTTCGGCGACATCGAAGCCGCCGTCGATCCAGTCTTTCACCAGCCGCACCGGCTTACCCAGCTTGGCGCTCAGCACATCAGCCACTGGCTTGAGCGAATTTTCTTCGGAGTATTCACCTTCGGTCGGACGCCCAAGATGAGACGTAACCATGACTTTTGCCCCGGCTTTGAGGCAATGTTCTATGGTGCGCATGGACGCTGTGATGCGGGCGTCGGAAGTGACCTTGCCGTCTTTGACCGGCACGTTCATGTCGGCACGAATGAAAACACGTTTGCCTTTGAGATCAAGGTCGGTAACGCGGATAACTGCCATTGTGATTCTCCAGAAAAGTAAGGTTTAAGGACTGGGAATGTCCCAGACCTTAAAGCTCACATCGTTACATGCGCAAGGGCAAGTCAATCAAACGCGATGTTACTTGCGCAGGTCATGACTTGCCGCTTGCTTTCGGTTATTTCGCCACGTGTTGCACAAAACGCAGCATGTTGCAGGTATAACCGTATTCATTGTCATACCAGGCCACGACTTTGACGAAAGTGGAATCCAGCGCAATACCGGCTTCAGCGTCGAACACTGAAGGTGCCGAGTGGCCACGGAAATCGGTGGAAACCACTTTCTCACTGGTGTAACCCAGCACGCCTTTGAGCGCGCCTTCGGAAGCGGATTTCATGGCCGCGCAGATGTCGGCATAGGAGGTCTCCTGGTTGAGCTCCACGGTCAAGTCAACCACCGACACGTCGGAAGTCGGCACGCGGAATGCCATGCCGGTCAGCTTGCCCTTCAGCTCCGGCAACACCACGCCGACGGCCTTGGCCGCGCCGGTGGACGATGGAATGATGTTTTCCAGGATGCCGCGACCACCGCGCCAGTCCTTGCTGGACGGGCCATCAACGGTTTTTTGAGTTGCCGTAGCCGCATGCACGGTGGTCATCAGGCCGCGCTTGATGCCCCAGTTGTCATTCAGTACCTTGGCGACCGGTGCCAGGCAGTTGGTGGTGCAGGAAGCGGCGGAAACAATCGCTTCGCCGGCGTATTTGGTGTGGTTCACGCCGTACACGAACATCGGGGTATCGTCTTTGGAAGGCGCGGATTGCACGACTTTCTTGGCACCTGCGTTGATGTGCGCCTGGCAGGTTTCCTTGGTCAGGAAGAAACCGGTCGATTCGATAATGATGTCGGCACCGACTTCACCCCATTTCAGGTTGTTCGGGTCGCGCTCGGCGGTCAAACGAATTTTTTTGCCATTGACCATCAGCTTATTGCCTTCAACTGCGACGTCACCATTGAAACGGCCATGCACGGAGTCGAACTTGAGCATGTATGCGAGGTATTCAGGGTCAAGCAGATCGTTGATCGCGACCACTTCGATACCCGGGAAATCTTTGGCGATTGCGCGGAACGCCATGCGGCCAATGCGGCCAAACCCATTAATACCAACTTTGATTGTCATTGTTGAGTTACTCCTTAAGGACTAAGTTGAAAACAAAATCTTTCACCACGGAGTACACGGAGAGTACGCGGAGGGAACCCATGAAAGGTTTACTCCGTGTACTCCGTGGTTCAAATGGTTTTTACAGAACGCCTTTAACCGCCTTCACCACATTGTCGACGGTAAAGCCGAAGTGTTTGAACAAATCAGGTGCCGGCGCGGATTCGCCGAAGGTATCGATACCCACCACCGCGCCTTCCAGGCCGACGTATTTGCGCCAGCCGTCGCTGACACCGGCTTCCACGGCAACGCGCACGATGCCCTTGGGCAGCACGCTGGCCTGGTAGGCGGCATCCTGGCGGTCGAAGGCGCTGGTGCACGGCATGGATACCACGCGTGCGGCGATACCCTCAGCAGCCAGGGCTTCCTGCGCCTTCACTGCCAGCTCGACCTCGGAGCCGGTAGCGATCAGCACCACCTTGGCATTGGCCGCGTCTTTCAGCACGTAACCGCCCTTGGCGATATTGGCGATGGCGGCTTCGTCACGCGGCATGAAGGCCAGGTTCTGGCGACTTAAAATCAGACTGGTGGGACCGCTGCGTTTTTGCACGCCCTGTCCCCAGGCGACAATGGTTTCCACGGTATCGCACGGACGCCACACGTCCATGTTGGGCATCATGCGCAGGGTAGCGGTCTGCTCCACCGGCTGGTGGGTAGGGCCGTCCTCGCCCAGGCCGATGGAATCGTGCGTGAATACCCAGATCACGCGCTGCTTCATCAGCGCGGCCATGCGCAGCGCGTTGCGGGCGTATTCGGAGAACATCAGGAAGGTGCCGCCGAACGGCAGCACGCCGCCGTGCAGCGCCATGCCGTTCATGATGGCGGACATGCCGAACTCGCGCACGCCGTAGGAAATGTAGTTGCCGGTGCTGTTGCCATGGACGTGGTGGCAGCCGGTCCAGTTGGTCAGGTTGGAACCGGTCAGATCGGCAGAACCGCCGAGAAACTCGGGCAATACCGGTGCCAGTGCATTGATGGCGATTTGCGAAGCCTTGCGCGTGGCGACGGTTTCGCCCTTGGCATTGATGGCGGCAACAGCCTGGGCCAGGTGCTCGTTCCAGTTGGCTGGCAGATCACCGGCCATGCGGCGCTTGAATTCGGCTGCTTCAGCCGGGAAGGCTGCAGCGTATTCGGCGAATTTGTTGTTCCACAGTCTTTCCAGGCCTTCGCCCTTGGTCCTGGCATCCCAACCTTCGTATATGTCGGCAGGGATTTCAAACGCCGGGTGATCCCAGCCAATATGCTTGCGCGTATCGATAATTTCCTGCGCGCCCAGTGCGGCACCGTGCACATCGTGGGTGCCTTCCTTATTGGGGGAGCCTTTACCGATAATGGTTTTGCAGCAGATCATGGTGGGCTTGTCGGTCACTGCCTTGGCAGCCTGAACGGCGGCCTCGACAGCAACCGCGTCGTGCCCATCCACACCGGCGATCACATGCCAGCCGTATGCCTCAAAACGCTTGGGGGTATCGTCGGTGAACCAGCCCTCGACGTGGCCATCAATCGAGATACCGTTATCATCCCAGAACGCAATCAGCTTGCCCAAACCCCAGGTTCCGGCCAGCGCGCAGGCTTCGTGGGAAATGCCTTCCATCAGGCAGCCGTCGCCGAGGAACACATAGGTATGGTGATTGACGATCTCGTGGCCAGGCTTGTTGAATTCGGCAGCCAGCAGCTTTTCCGTCATCGCCATGCCCACTGCATTGGTGATGCCCTGACCCAACGGGCCAGTGGTGGTTTCCACGCCGGGGGTGTAGCCATACTCCGGATGACCCGGGGTTCTGGAGTGCAGCTGACGGAAGCGCTTGAGTTCGTCCATCGGCAGGTCATAGCCAGTCAGATGCAGCAGCGCATACAGCAGCATCGAGCCGTGGCCGTTGGACAGCACGAAGCGGTCACGATCAGGCCAATGGGGGTTGGCCGGATTGTGCCGCAGGTGGTGGTTCCACACCACTTCGGCGATTTCCGCCATACCCATGGGCGCGCCGGGGTGGCCGGACTTGGCCTGTTCCACCGCGTCCATGGCCAGCGCCCGGATAGCGTTTGCGAGATCGGTACGAGTTGCCATTGCTTCTTCCTTGGTTGATAAAAATACGTTTAATGCTGCCAAAACGCACCCTCAGGCTTGCAACCGGCATACCCGGAGAGGGAACGTACAGAATATTTGCAACCAGCGGTTTGCCCGCAGGCTCGATAATTCAAATGTCTAAGCGGCACAGCATCGCTGCTTCACATCAAAAAATGCAGTGAAAGTTCTTGATTATGGCCGAGCCGGCCAATTTGGGCAAGCGCGGCAAGCGCCTGAATTGGCGGGGAAAGCCGTGGCTTTATGGCGGGAAATGCCCGGTTTTTAAGGCGCCGTGCTGGGTTTTTCAAATCGTCCTGGCGATAATCAAAGTTTTTAATTGGTGTGTCCTGTTCATTTATCCGCCGCGCGTATCCAGGCTTTCCATTCCGCAAACAAATCGACACCCAGTGCCGCCACCACCGGGCGCTCCCACAGGTTATCCGCCCAGAAATCGTCGCAGGCCAGGGTACACATTTGTCCGCCCGCCTCTTCCATAATCAGGCAGCCGGCAGCGTAGTCCCAGAGTTTTTGCCCGCCATGCAAATAAACATCGAATCGCCCTGCTGCGGTGTAACACCAATCCAGCGTACTGGCGCCGAAGTTGCGTTGCGAGCTGAAGGGGGGATGCAACACCACCTGCATCGCGATGGCGTCGCTGATGCGCTTTAATTCGACCCCGGCCAGACTGTGGCGCAAGTCGGGCGAACGGGTCCTGATCGGCAGCGGTTCGCCATTCAAAAAAGCGCCGTGGCCTTTTTCAGCGTAAAACATCTCGTCGGCTACCGGGTCGTAAATCACGCCCATGACACTACGCCCGGCCTTCATCAGCGCCACGGATACAGCGAAATACGGCACCCCATTGACGAAATTGGAGGTACCATCGATGGGGTCGATACACCACAGCCCGTCAGTCCCCACCGCCCACTGCCGGTGCTGCTCGGCCTCAGTCATTTCCTCGCCCAGCACCGGGTACGCAGCGATGCGGGTCAGCTCACGCACCAGCGCCACCTGACACGACAGGTCTGCCTCGGTACACAAACTGCCGTCCGCCTTGCGACTGTGGGCAACTTTCAGATAGCGCGGCATCACCTCGGCCAGGGCGACGCGCCTGACAACCTCAATGACGGATTGCAGCACGACTGTTATCCTAAAAAACGGTTGCTTATTGAACCACGGGGACACGAGGAGAGCAGGGTCCGCAGGGATGGGCGACCTGTCTCGCAAAACCAAAGACTTCAGAACTCACCACTCTCACCCGGCTCACCCGGGATTTTACCCCGTATTCTCCGTGTTCCCCGCAGTTAATCGCTTTTTTCAGATTTATGCCGTCCTCCACTTGATCGAGCAGCCCATGCCGGGAATCTGCTCCAGCGGGCCTTTTTGTGTCTGTGCCACTTGTACCATGGCTTCGAACAAGTCACGACGCACGCCCTCCGGGGCGGTTTCCTTGCGCGAAGCGTCGAAGCGTCCACGATACTGCAACTCAAAGCCACGATTGAATCCAAAGAAATCCGGTGTACACACTGCGTCGTAAGCGCGTGCTACAGCCTGGCTTGCGTCGTACACATAAGGAAAGGGAAAGTCGAACTCGGCAGCGACCCGTTGCATGTTGGCGAAGCTGTCTTCCGCGTAGTCCGCCGGATCGTTGGACATGATGGCAATGCTGTTAATGCCGTAACGATCGCGCAGCTCACGGCAATCCCGCACGAGACGCGGGCGGATGGCCTGCACGTAGGGACAGTGGTTGCAGATGAACATCACCACCAGACCATGTTCGCCCATTACCGATTGCAGGGTGTAACGCTTGCCGTCCACGCCGGGCAGATCGAAATCCGGGGCTTTCCAGCCAAAATTGCAGACGGGGGTTTGCAGGCTGACCATTTGCTTCAACTCCAATTACAATGCGATGCGCATTATCATATCACGCACCTCAGCCCTCTTTTAGCCGCCATGCCACGCTTTTACCTGCCCGACACTCTTGCCCCGGATACCCTCATCACCTTGCCGGACGCCTGCGCGCACCACGCTGCACGGGTATTGCGCCTGACTGCAGGCGACGCGGTAACGTTGTTCAACGGCCAGGGTGGCGAGTGGGCGGGCAATATCCACCACATCGGCAAGCGCGAGGTGGAAGTGCACGTGGATGCGCGGCAAGACGTGGAACGCGAAACACCGCTGCGCGTCACGCTGGCGCAAGGCGTTTCCAGCGGCGAGCGCATGGACTACACCCTGCAAAAAGCGGTGGAACTGGGTGTACACGCGATCCAGCCGGTTGCCTGCGCGCGCAGCGTGGTGAAACTGTCGGGCGAGCGTGCCGACAAGCGCCGCAACCATTGGCAAAACCTGGTGATTGCCGCCTGTGAACAATGCGCCCGCAACCGTGTGCCGGAGGTGTCCGATATTGCCCCCTTGCCGGTCTGGCTGGCACAGTCCGCCACGGCGCCGCTCAAGCTGATGTTCGCGCCGGATGCGCAACACACCCTGCATACCCTGCCCCGGCCCGGCGGCGACGTTACCATGCTGGCGGGGCCGGAAGGCGGCTTTGCCGCGGATGAATACAGCGCGGCGCTCACTGCCGGGTTCATCCCGATCCGGCTGGGGCCGCGTGTGCTGCGCACCGAAACTGCCGCGCTGGCGGCACTCGCCGCAATGCAAACCCTGTGGGGAGACCTGTAACGCGCCCGCGGAATTTGTTATACACTTCAAGCACATCCAATCCAAATCCAACAACAGGACCGTATGCCTGCCTCTCCACCCTCCGCCTTCGTCCACTGGTTCCGCGCTGCCGCGCCCTATATCCACGCCTTTCGCGGCAAGACTTTTGTTATCGCCTTTGGCGGCGAAGTGCTCAGCGACGGTCAGTTCACCCGCCTGGCGCACGATCTCAACCTGCTCAACAGCCTGGGCGTACGCCTGGTGCTGGTGCACGGAGTACGCCCGCAAGTAGAAGAGCACCTGACCCAGCGCAACGCGGTGATCCGTTACGCCGACGGCCTGCGCGTCACCGACGATGCGGCGCTGGCCTGCGTCAAGGAAGCGGTAGGCGAAGTGCGGGTGGAAATCGAGGCGCTGCTGTCGATGGGGCTGCCCAACAGCCCGATGGCCAACGCCGACATCCGCGTGGCAAGCGGCAATTTCGTCACCGCCCGGCCGCTGGGCGTGCGCGGCGGGGTGGATCTGCTGCACACCGGCGAGGTGCGCAAGATCAACGCCGCCGCCATCCGCCAGCGCCTGGAAGACAACGACATCGTGCTGCTGTCGCCGCTCGGTTATTCGCCCACCGGCGAAATATTCAACCTGTCGCTGGAGGACGTGGCCACCAACGCCGCTCTGGCGCTGGGTGCGGACAAGCTGATTTTCCTGATGGAAACCGAAGGTGTGCAGAACGCTCGGGGTGGCCTGCTACGCGTGCTCACCGTGCCGGAGGCGGAAAAGATCGCGGCCGGCAAACGGCCCTTGCCCGAGGACGTGGGTTTTTACCTGCCTTGCGCCATCACCGCCAGCAAGCACGGCGTCAGCCGCGTCCATCTGATCAGTCGCCACGTCGACGGCGCGCTGCTGTCGGAGCTGTTCACCCACGCCGGCATCGGTACCATGCTCACCCCGGCACGGCTGGAAACCCTGCGCCCGGCCGGCATAGACGATGTCGGCGGCATCCTGCAACTGATCCGGCCGCTTGAAGAGGACGGCATGCTGGTACGGCGCTCGCGCGAACGGCTGGAAATGGAAATCGAACGCTTCATCGTGCTGGAACACGACGGCATACTGATTGGTTGCGCCGCGCTCTACCCGTTTGCCGACGAGCGCGCCGGCGAGCTGGCTTGCCTGGCGGTACATGTCGATTACCGCGGCAATGCCCGTGGCGACGCGCTGCTGGAAGCCGCCGAAAAAAAGGCGCGCGCGCTGAAACTGAAACGCCTGTTCGTGCTCACCACGCGTACCGCGCACTGGTTCATCGAGCGCGGCTTCAAAGAAGCCAATGTCACTGAGCTGCCCACCCGGAAGCAGGCGCTGTATAACTACCAGCGCCGCTCCAAAGTGTTCGTCAAACCGATATAATCCGGCGCGATGAACCCGACGCGACGCCAGCTATGCGCCCTGATACTATGTTGCAGCCTGCCGCTTGGCGCCCACGCGGCGACCACACCGCTCGTCATCGGACTGTTTCCCAACCTGTCGCCCCAGCGCCAATTCCGGCTGTATCAGCTCCTCGCCGATTATCTGCAGCAGCGACTCGCACGACCGGTACAACTCTATACGGCAAAAACCCCCCGCGCCTTCATTGAAGCCACCCAACGCGGCAGCTTCGATATCGTGCTGACCCCACCGCACCTGGCATGGCTGGCCGAACACGAAGCCGGCTATCGACCACTGGCCACTTATGCCAGCTCCATCCGCGGCTTGCTGGTGGTGGCTGCGTCGTCCGGACTGCACACCGCCGCCGAATTGAGGGGCCGCGATATCGCCATCCCCGATCCCCTGGCATTCGTAACGATCCTGGGGGTAGCCTATTTGCAAGAGGCCGGCCTGCGCCGTGATATAGACTACCGCTTTCTGAACCGGGGCACCCACAACAATGCGGCCCTGGCCGTGATCAACGGCGAGGTTCCGGCAGCCATAATAAACGTCCTGTTTTTCAATCAGCTGCCGGAAGCAGCGCGGGGCAAGCTGCGCATCATCGGGGCAACCACTGCGGTAAAAAGCTTTTTTTTCATGGCTAATTCCCGCCTCTCCCCAGCCACAGCCGGGGCGGTGCAGGACGCCTTGCTGAGCTTCGGCGCCACCCCGCAGGGGCGCCTGTTCCTTGACCATAACCACTTCGGACGCATCCTCCCCGCAAACTCGCACAGCCTGGCAGCGATGGCACGCTACGGGGCGGAAACGCAGCGCCTGATGAAAGAATCCTCCCCATGATCCGCAGCATTGCTTATCCTCTTTGGGTCAAACTGCTGCTGGCCGCCATGCTGGTGCAGTTCACCATGCTGGGATTGCTGGCATTCACCAGCCTGCATGACACCCGGCAACGCCTGCTGGAAAGCGCCGAACTGCGCGTACAGGAGTTGCGCGCGCCGCTCAATGCCGCGCTCGGCACTGCGCTGTTCCAACGCGATCTGGCCGGGATTCAGGAATTACTTGACTCGATGCACCAGGAAAAAGGCCTGCGCTATCTGGTCGTGGCCGACGCGCAAGGCAGGCAACTGGCGGCGGCGGGTCTGGATAACGGCAAATTACCCCGGCAAGACCAGAGCTTCGCCGATGCGGGCAGCAATGGCATATTCGACTCCGCCATGCCCATCACGCTGGGAGATGCGCGTTATGGCACATTGTATTTCGGCATTTCCAGCGATTTTCTCACGCGCGCCGAGGCGCGCATGAAATACAAAACCCTGGCGATAGGCGGAGTGGCGTTAACGGCGTCATTTGTGCTGCTGTTCGTCATCAGCCTGTGGCTGACCCGTCCTTTGCGCCGGCTGGCCGAGGCCAGCCAGACCATGGCGGCGGGCAATCTCAATATCCATCTCCCGGTCACCAGCCGTGACGAAGTGGGACAGCTGAACCACGCCTTCAACGCCATGGCGGCCAGCCTGCGCAGCCGCATCGAAGCGCTGCAGCAGGCCGAATCCATCCAGCGCCGCTATCTCGCGGAAACGCGCGAGGAAAAGGCCCGCCTGCTGGCGCTGCTGTCGGCGATGAACATGGGCATCCTGTTTGTCACCATCAACAACCGCGTAGCCTATACCAACCCGGCCTTCACCCAGATATGGATGATCCGCAACACCGACAATCTGGTCGGACGCGAGATTGCCGATCTGCTCAACGACTCAGGCTGCGTGCTGGCGCGCCCGGACCATTTCTCGCGTCACATCATGGGAGTGATGGGCACGCACGAGAGTTCGGAGAGCCTGGAAATCGAAATGACCGACGGGCGCATGATTACCCAGCTGTCCTACCCGGTGCGTGAGCAGGATGGCCGCATCATCGGGCGTATCCTGATTTTTGAGGACGTCACGCGCGAACGCCAGACCGCTGAACAGCTGATTTATCTGGCCGAGCGTGACTCGCTCACCGGCCTCTACAACCGGCGCCGCTTTGAAGACGAACTCGGGCGCATGGTGGGCGACGTCACGCGTCACGGCAATAGCGGCAGCCTGCTGTTTTTTGACCTGGACGAATTCAAATACATCAACGATACCTTTGGCCACCGCGCCGGTGACTCGATGCTGATTCGCGTGGCTGGCGCAGTGGGCGCACTGATCCGCAGCAACGAAGTCTTCT
This sequence comes from Sulfuriferula plumbiphila, assembly GCF_009938015.1. NCBI lineage: Bacteria > Pseudomonadati > Pseudomonadota > Betaproteobacteria > Nitrosomonadales > Sulfuricellaceae > Sulfuriferula > Sulfuriferula plumbiphila. The sequence continues at coordinate 3,279,668 of NZ_AP021884.1, forward strand.
GCCGCCTGGGTGGTGATGAATTTGCCATACTCATGCCGGATGCGAGCGAAGCGGACGCTCAGTCGCTGGCTGAACGCATCGTGCGCGCGGTGGCGCAGATTCCGTTCCGCTTCGAGGGCAAAAACCTGCGCCTGACCTGCAGCCTCGGCATTGCCGCCTACCCGCAGCATGCGGACAGCGCCGAACAACTGGTCGCCCACGCCGATGCCGCCATGTATCAGGCCAAGGAAGCGGGCAAAAATGCCTGGCGCAGCTACCGTGCCGATCTCGACACCTCGCGTGAAATGATCCAGCGCATGAGCTGGAATGAGCGCATCGGACGGGCGCTGGAGGAGGACCGCTTCATACTGCACTTTCAGGGAATTTATCACACCCAAAGCGGTACACTGGCACACTTGGAAGTGCTGCTGCGAATGCGTGACGAGACTGACCCGCAACAGCTCATCATGCCCGGTCATTTCATTCCGCTGGCAGAAAAAAACGGCCAGATTTTGCAGATAGACCGCTGGGTGCTGAAGCAGAGCATTGCGCTGCTCCAGGCCAAGCCGGAGATTCCGGCACTGGCAGTGAACATTTCAGGACGCTCGCTGGACGCCCCTGGCCTGGCACATTTCATTTCCGACGAATTGCTTTCTGCCAAGGTTGAACCGCGCCGCCTGATGATCGAGATCACCGAGACTTCCGCACTGTCCGACCTGCAGGACGCGCAGCGTTTCATCGAGGCGTTGCGCCACACCGGCTGCATCATCTGCCTGGATGATTTTGGCACCGGCTTTGCGTCATTCGCCTATCTCAAGCACATCAAGGCCGACATTCTCAAGATTGACGGCCTGTTCATCCGCGACATCATCTTTGAGCGCGACAACCAGGTATTCGTCAAAGCAATTGTGGACGTGGCACGCGGGCTGGGCAAAACCACCGTTGCCGAGTTTGTGGAAAGCCGCGAAATCTACGCGATGCTGAAAGAAATGGGCGTGGACATGGTACAGGGTTATTACCTCGACATTCCCAGCGGTGGGCACTGGCAAACCAGGCTGACAAACCCGAGCCGGTCATAAGCCCGCCAGCCCCTGGTAATGCACGCCAGCAAGTCCGGCGCCACGCTGGTAAAATGGCGCCTGTTCCTGTTTATCCTTAGGTAATGCATTTTGATCTCCACACTCGGCCTCACCATCCAGTTCGGCGCCAAGCCCCTGTTTGAAAACGTCACCGTCAAATTCGGCGACGGCAACCGCTACGGCCTGATTGGCGCCAACGGCAGCGGCAAGTCCACCTTCATGAAAATTCTCGCCGGCCAGCTCACCCCGACCGCCGGCCACGTCGCGCTGGATAGCGGCGAAAAGCTGGGCTGGCTGCGCCAGGACCAGTTTGGTTTTGAAGACCAGATCGTGCTCGATGTGGTAATGCAGGGCGACGCCGAGCTATGGGCGGTCAAGCAGGAAAAGGACGCCATTTACGCCAACCCGGAAGCCACCGAGGCAGACTACATGCACGCAGCCGAGCTGGAAGGCAAGTTTGCCGAGCTCGACGGCTACTCGGCCGAAGCGCGCGCGGGCGAACTGCTGCTGGGCGTGGGTATCCCCACCAACAAACACAGCGGCCCGATGCAGGAAGTCGCGCCGGGCTGGAAACTGCGCGTGCTGCTGGCGCAGGCGCTGTTCGGCAACCCTGACATCCTGCTGCTGGACGAGCCCACCAACAACCTCGACATCAACACCATCCGCTGGCTGGAAACCGTGCTGGACCAGCGCACCAGTACCATGATCATCATCTCGCACGACCGTCACTTCCTGAACTCGATCTGCACCCACATGGCCGATCTGGACTACGGCAAGATCCAGCTTTTCCCGGGTAACTACGACGAGTACATGCAGGCCGCCACGCAAGCGCGTGAGGGGCTGGTCTCCGCCAATGCCCGCGCCAAGGAGAAGATCGCCGAACTGCAAACCTTTGTGTCGCGCTTCTCCGCCAACGCCTCCAAAGCACGTCAGGCCACTTCCCGCGTCAAGCAGATCGACAAACTGAAACAGGACATGGGCGTGATCAAACCGTCTTCGCGCCAGTATCCGTATATCCGCTTCGAGCAGGAAAAACCGCTGCACCGCAACGTGGTCGAGGTGACGGATCTCGCCATTGGTTACGACACGCCGCTGTTTTCCAAATTGAGCTTCATGATCGAGGCCGGGGATCGCCTGGCGATCATCGGAGAAAACGGCGTGGGCAAATCCACCCTGATCAAAACCCTGATCGGCGAACTGCCGGCCAAGGCCGGCACGGTCAAATGGTCGGAAAATGCCAAGATCGGCTATTACGGTCAGGATCACGCCGCCGATTTCGACTCCGACCTCACCCTGTTCGACTGGATCCAGCAGTGGACCCAGCCCGGTGACGACGACCAGATGGTGCGTGGCGTGCTCGGCAAGCTGCTGTTCTCCGGCGACGATGCGAAAAAATCGGTGCGCGTGCTGTCCGGCGGCGAGCAGGGGCGCATGCTGTTCGGCAAGCTGATGCTGTCGCGTGCCAACGTGCTGGTGCTGGACGAGCCTACCAACCACCTTGATATGGAATCCATCGAGTCGCTCAACACGGCTGTGGAACTGTTCAAGGGCACGGTGATTTTCGTCTCGCACGACCGCTCCTTCGTGTCCTCGCTGGCCAGTCGCGTCATCGAGATCACCGGCCAGGGCCCGACCGTGTACGACGGCAACTACGAGGATTACCTGGCCAGCCGCGGCGTGGCTTGATGAAGCTGGTCGTCCTCATCTCCGGGCGCGGCTCCAACCTCAAGGCCATACTGGATGCCCAACTCCCGGTGGAGATCGCCGCCGTGATCAGCAATCGTCCCGACGCTGCCGGGCTGGATCTGGCGCGCAGCCACGGCATCCCGGCGCTGGCGCTGGATCACAGGCAGCACGCCAGCCGCGTGGATTTTGACAGCGCACTGATCGAGGCTATTGACCGTTACCAGCCGGAGCTGGTGGTGCTGGCGGGCTACCTGCGCATCCTCACCGACGGCTTCGTGACACATTACGCAGGGCGACTGATGAATATTCACCCGTCGCTATTGCCCAGCTTTCCCGGCCTCGATACCCACGCGCGCGCACTGGCCGCAGGGGTGAAAATTCACGGTTGCACGGTGCATTTCGTCACCCCCACGCTGGATCATGGCCCCATCATCCTGCAGGCTGCGGTGGCAGTGCGGTCCGATGACACGCCCGATACCCTGGCGGCGCGTGTACTGGCAGCCGAGCACCACATCTACCCCAAGGCAATTGCCTGGTTTGCTGAGGGCCGACTGGTGGAACAAAGCGACGGACGAGTAAACTTGCGCGACAATGACGGGTCTGAACAGATTCTATTCATTTCCGGAAGCCCGTCATGACGCGTTATATAGCTCTGCTGCTAGCCTTGATAGCTGTACCTGCGTTCGCCGCCCCGCGCCAGATCCAAATTGATTACCGCCTTACGCATAATGGCCTTGAAGTCGGCTCCGTGCATGAAACTTATACACGCAACGGTAACAATTATCGTATTGACAGCCAGACCCGCGCCGCGGGCCCGCTCGCCGTGCTGTTCAAAGGCCAGCTGGAGAGCATCAGCGAAGGGAAAATTACCGCGCACGGCCTGCGCCCAACAAAATTTGAGCAAACCCGCAGCGACGCCCCACAAAAAAACATCAGCTCCAGTTTCGACTGGAAGACCAGGCAGGTCACGCACACCAGCAAGGATCGCAGCGAGGCCGTCGCATTGCCTGCGGATGCCCAGGATCGGCTATCGGTACTGTACCAGTTCATGTTCGTCAAACCGGGTGCGAAAACACTGGATTTTGATGTCTCCACCGGCCACAGCCTGAACCACGAAATATACACGCTGGTGGGCGAGGAGACTCTTGCCACACCGGTAGGCGCGCTCAAAACCCTGCACTACCGCAACCAGCCGGAACAAGGCGAAAAACAGATCGAGGTGTGGCTGGCACGCGACAAGCGCTATCTGCCCGCCCAGGTACGCATCGTCGATGACGGTGCCACCGCGCTGCAAACACTCAACCAGATCAAGATCGAATAAACCCATGCATGGCTGCTGCCAGTGACCGGTTCAGCGCCTTGAACCTAAAAACCGTAGTAGACCACTCATTTCCCTCATGAGAGCCGCATGAATACTGAGTGTTCCGCCTTCGTTCGCATTCACCTTTTGGGTGACATCGCTACGCGCCCGGACGTACCGGCGGGCGCGTCCAACTGCGGTTTCTAGGTTGAATACGTCATCGCGAATGCGCAGGATTTTCTTGCTGGCGCTGGCGATATCGGTGCTGACGCACTTGCTGTTGTTGGCAACGCCCGGCTTCCAGCTACCTGCCGACAACAGCCATGAAACGCTGATTCAGGCACGTCTCGAACCGCTGCCGCTCCCCAAACCCGTTCTCAAACCCAAACCGGTGGTCGAGGCCACGCGCAGGCCGCGTCCCAGGCCCATGCCGCGTGTCAAACCTGCACCTCCGGCGCAACCAATCCGCGAACCGATAGCGCCACCCGCGCCCGTAACTGAAGCTGCAGCACCTGCCGCACCCGCACCGGTCGAAACACCGCCCGCCGCGCCCCGGGCACCGTCTGCCGACGCATCCGCCAGCGCGCCAGCAACGCCTCCGCCGCCGCCACTTAACGCCATGCCCGGCAAGGCCGAAATCCGCTACACCGTATTCAAGGGCGTCAATGGATTCAAAGTGGGCCGCGCCGCCTATATCTGGCAAGTCATTGGCGATCGTTACGTGCTGACCAGCATTACCGAGGGCACCGGCCTGATCGCGCTGATCCAGCCGGGCAAGCTGGTGCAGATCAGCCAGGGGCATATCACCGCGCTGGGACTGGCCCCGGATGATTTCTGGATCCAACGCGGCAAACCCACACCCGACAAAACCGCCGCCGCCCACTTCGATTACCGGCAACACACTGTCACCGTAGGCAAGATGAGCAACGCCATCACCGTGCCACTGCTGCCCGGCGCGCAGGATATCCTCAGCGTGACCTTCCAGCTGGCGATGCTGGCGCCGTTCCAGGACGAGCAGCTACTCCATGTCACCACCGGAAAAGGCCTCAAACCCTATACTGCGCATGTGGTGGGCGACGAATTGCTGGATACGCCGCTGGGACAGCTACGCACCCTGCACCTGGCGCGCAACGCGGAAGCGGGCGAAGACGCGATTGATGTGTGGCTGGCGCAGGATTACAACTACATGCCGGTGAAAATCCGGGTTGATCATAGCAAATTCGGCATCGTCGAGCAGGTAATCAGCAGCATCAATGTCGAACACTAGCCCAGTTGCCCCATCAGGCCGTCCGCTGTTACCAGTTGCCGCGCGGCGATGAGTTCGCGCGCGGCGTCCACCTGATCCCAGGTATTCCACAACAGCACGCCGCGCACCTGGCTGTCCTGCAAATAGTAAACCACACCCTTGTCCTGATCGGCCATATCGGCACAGATCTCCAGCTGGCTCGACAAAGTGCCAACCGCCTCGAAGCCGATGTCGAACAAATCGCTGAAAAACATGCTCTGATGGGTATAGGGCTCATCCGCACCCGCCATGTTGCGTCCGGCAGTACGACCCGACGCCTGAGCGTGATCCCAGTGCTCGGTACGGATTGCCTCTCCCCACACCGGATCGGGATAGCTGGCGATGTCTCCTGCGGCATAAATGTCGTCGTGGCTGGTCTGCAGGCGCGCATTCACGCGCACACCATTGTCCACCGCCAAACCCGCGCTCTGTGCCAGTGCCAGGTTTAAATCCAGACCCACCCCGGCCAGCACCCAGTCGGCTTCGATCTGCTCGCCGCGCCCGGTGCGGGCAGTGATGCCGCGCTGCCCCGGGCTGAATTCGGCCACGCGATCCCCGCCATACAGGCACACGCCATGCGCCCGATAACGCTCGACCAGTACCTGGGTAAGCGACGGCGGCAGTATCCGGGCCAGCGGTGCCGCGCCGGGAAAGATCATGCTGACACTCACCCCGGGCTGGGCAGCCAGCGCGCACGCCATTTCTGCACCGATAAAACCAGCGCCGACAATCAGCACCTGCGAGCCATCGTGTGCCAGTGAGCGCAGCAGGTGGTAGTCAGTCAATGTGCGCAGGCCGTGGATACGTCCAGCCAGCGTGGGTGGCGCGGCCAGACTGCGCGGCGTGCCGCCGGTCGCCAGCAACAGCTTGCCAAAACCGATGCGCACGCCACTGGCGGTAGTGATGTGCTTGCTATCCGCATCGAGCCCCGCCACCGTATCGCCCAGGCGCAGGGTCACGCCGAATGCCTGCCATTGCTCGGCGCTTTTGACGAAAATGTCGTCGGGGTTGTCCTTGCCCAGCCATAAACCCTTGGACAAGGGTGGGCGATGATACGGCGGCAGCGGCTCTGCGCCCAGCATCAGCACGCTGCCGTCGGCATCGAGCTCGCGAATTGCCTGTGCAGCCGAGGCGCCGGCCAGCCCGGCGCCGACAATCAGGTAGTCATGAAATTCGGACATATAAGCTCCGCTTAAGAAGGCGTACTTACATGCTAGCAGGCTATGAAAAAATCAGCATGCCTTATAACTGTGCGCGGATGGTTCGCGCCAATGCCAGCGCGGCTTCCAGCGAGGCATCCACGCAGGTGAAATGCCCCATCTTGCGCCCCGGGCGGGCGGATTGTTTGCCGTACAGGTGCAGCTTGGCTGCCGGATGTCGCAGCAGCGCCGCCCAGTTGGGCTGGCTATCGCCCCACAGGTCGCCCAGCAGGTTCACCATTACCGCGGGAGTGTGCTGTGTGGTGGCGCCAATCGGCAGGTTGCACAGGGTGCGCACCTGCATCTCGAACTGGCTGGTGAGACAGGCGTCAAGCGTGTAGTGGCCGCTGTTGTGCGGGCGCGGGGCGATTTCATTCACCGCCAGTTTGCCGCCATCCACTACAAAAAATTCCACCGCCATTACGCCGCAATAGTCAAGCTGGTCGGCAATGGCCTGCGCGATGGCGCGCGCAGTTTGCGCCAGGGTTTGATCCACCCGTGCCGGCACGATGCTGATGTCGAGAATACCCGCTTCGTGAATGTTCTCCGACACCGGGTAGAGCGCGCATGCGCCGGCTTCATTGCGCCCCAATACCACCGACAGCTCACACTCCAGCACCAGCATTTTCTCCAGTACGCAGACTTCGCCGCCCATCGCTGCAAAAGCGGCCTGCGCTTCATCTAGGCTGGCAACGCGCGCCTGGCCTTTGCCGTCATAGCCAAAGCGCGACACCTTGAGCACGGCGGGGAAACCGACCTGTGCGCAGGCGGCGGCGATATCCGCCTGCGCTGCGACCACCGCAAACAGCGCGGTGGCAAAGCCATGCGCATGCAGCCAGGTTTTTTCCACCACCCGGTTCTGCGCGATTTCCACTGCCTCTGCGCCCGGCTTCACCGGGCAATGCAGCGCCAGCGCACGCAAGGTTTGCGCCGGGACGTTCTCGAATTCAGTGGTCACCGCTGCGCATTCGCGTCCCATACGCGACAGCGCCATGACGTCCTGGTAGTCGGCGCACAGATGCATGTCCGCTACTTGCCCGGCCGGGCTGAGGGGATCGGGATCCAGCACCATCACGCGGTAGCCCATGGTGCGGGCGGCAATGGTGAACATGCGGCCAAGCTGGCCACCGCCCAGCATGCCCAAGGTGGCACCGGGCAATATCATCTGATTCATCGGTCAGGCTTCCGGCAGGCGCATGTTGAGCACAGCTGCGGACTGCTCGGCGCGGAATGCCTCCAGACGCGCAGCCAACGCTGCATCGCCATTGGCCAGCAGCGCAGCGGCGAACAGCGCGGCGTTGGCCGCACCCGCTTCGCCAATGGCAAAGGTGGCGACTGGAATCCCCTTGGGCATTTGCACAATGGAGAGCAATGAATCCATACCCTTCAGATATTTGGAAGGCACCGGCACACCCAGCACCGGCACGGTGGTTTTGGCAGCCAGCATGCCCGGCAGGTGCGCCGCGCCGCCAGCGCCGGCGATAATGGCGCGCAGTCCGCGTGGTGCGGCGCTGGCGGCATAGTCAAACAGCAGGTCGGGAGTACGGTGCGCGGAGACAACTTTGGCTTCGAAAGCCAAGCCCAGCGATTTGAGCATCAGTGCGGCATGCTGCATCACTTCCCAGTCGCTGTTGCTGCCCATCACGATGCCGATTAGAGGTGTATCCATTCTGATCTTTCTTTTATTCGCCATCCGCGCCATCTTCGCGATAGGGGAAGCGGGTATGCCCGTAGCGCAGCGCCAAGACGGCAAGGGTGAGCATGAGCACCGCAGCGGCCACCCCCAGCAGACGCCATTCGTCCATTTCTTTCATGCCTAGCACGATGTAACGCGCCAGCGCGACGATTGCGATATAGATGGGATAACGCACCGGCAGCTTGCCCTGTTTGTAATACAGGCCGAGCATGGTGACGATTTCGAGATAGAGGAATAAGAGCAGCAGATCGGTCAGCGTGACAGTGCCCGCATCGACCATGATGCGCAGTTCCTGAAATCCGGCCACCAGGGTGACCAGCAGAATGATCCCCAGACCGAAGTTTTCGACCCAGTGCAGAACACGCAGTGCGAAACGGTTGTGTTGCTGGATCATGATGCGCGTCCGGTTAAAATCAGTGTTGCATTTTAGCCGATTTGCGACCGATTACGTAGTCACACCGTTTTTTCTGCAAGCAGTGCAAAAGGTTTGCGCACGCGGCATTGCTGCAATACCTCTGCTGCACGGCCGCTGCTGCCCCAGACCTGGATACAGCGTTCGGTTTCAAGCTGCACCGCCTCGCGCACACCGGCCACCGTCGCCGCATAGCCTGACGCCCCGGCCGTGACATTGTCGCGTATGCGGCGTGCGGCGATGTCGAGCAGCGCCGCGCTGTAATTGATCTTGGCTGCGCCAAAACCGATCATGCGACGCATCTGGTCATCGGTGTAACCGGCGCTGCCATGAATGCCAAGCGGGATACCGACAGCCTGGTTGATTTTCGACAGTCGGGTAAAGTTATACTTGCTGCTGCCGCCAGAATTGATCCGGCTGACGGACACCGCCAGGCACCCTACTCCGGTGCGATCAACGTAATATTTGGCTTCCAGCGGCGTGGTCGCGCCATTCCCCGAGGCATCGGCTTGATCGTCTTCCAGCCCGGTTTCGATCAGCCCCACCTGACCGACCACCAGCACCCCGAGCGGCGCAGCCAGCGCGACCACTTTTTGCGTCAACGCCACGTTGTCAGGTAATAGCTGCGAGGACGCATTGAACACGATGCCGCAGCAACCCATGTCAATCGCGGCTTCTGCGCTGGCAGGGTCACTCTCCACTTCGACTTGAAAGGTCACGGGGATGGTGGCACGATGCCCCATTTCGGTCACTGCACGTGCCAGCGATTCGATGTTGTCGGTACCGGGGTACGACTTGGAAATGCTCAGGATGATGGGCGCACGCATCTTCTCGGCGGCGGCGACCACGCCTTCCAGGATATTCCAGCTGACCACGCCAAATGCACCCACCGCGTAACCGTGTCGGTAGGCATGACCGAGCATGTCCTGCATATCAACGAGTGGCATGAGGTGCTTTCATTTTTCCGGTTGAATCGGGTGCGCATCGACATGCACGCCAGACGCGTAGCGCGCCTGCAATGCCTGAAACGCGATGTCGCGGCTCTTGAACACATTGTCTTCGCCCAGCAAGTGCTGCAAGCCGGCGCTGTCGAACTTCTCCCGCACCGGCTGCTTCAGGCTGCTGAACGCCAGCTTCACGCCTGCATCGTGCATGTATTTTGCGATTTCGCGTATTTTTTCCTCGCCCGAGGCATCGATGTTGTGGATGCCATTGCCGATCACCAGTATAGTTTTTGCCTGCGGAAAATCGGCGTGGGCACGCAATATCACATCCTCGAAGTGCGCCGCATTGAGGAAATCCAGCGAACCATCGTAGCGCACTGTCACAAAATGCGGACTGACCGGCGGCAGGGCATGCGCCTTCATGTCGGCGAGGCTGCCATCCGGCATCTGTCCCAGCAAGACGGCACGCGGCTTCATACGTCGCACCAGGAATATGATAATCGTCAGCGCCACGCCGGCCAACACGCCATTGGCGATGGACGGCGCCATGGCCAGGGTCGCAACAAACGTGAACACCCCCGTCACCGCGCCCATGCGATCGACCTTCCACGCCATCAACAGCGGACGGATTTTGATCAGGTCGAACACCGACAGCATGACAATCACCGTCAGTACTGCCAGGGGCAGATGGTACAGATAGGGCGTAAAGAACAGAAGCACCAGCGCCACCACCAGCGCGCTGATGACGGCAAACAGCCCGGTACGCGCACCAGTACGCGCTGCCACCGCAGAACGCGAGAACGAGCCGCTGACCACGAACGACTGAAAGAACGAGCCAACGATGTTTGCCAGACCCTGCCCGATCAGTTCGCGGCTGGGGTTGATGCGCTCACGCGTCATGGCTGAAATCGCCTTGGAAATCGACGCGCCTCAAGAAAACCGATCAACGCCATCACCAATGCACCAGGCAGCAGGGGCAGCAGTAAATCGCCCTGCAACCTGGGTATCGAAAATGACGGCAAGCCGAGCGGAATGTTACCGACCACGCGACCACTGCCGCTGAAGCTGACCTGGCCGTCCTTGACCTTGCCAAAGCGCCATTCTGCGCCTTCGCCCTCGGCTGCGGGCCGGTAGCTAACCTGCCCGTCGGGCTGCGCTTCGCGTACAAACTGGAACGCATGGAGCTGCACTCTGCGCTGATTGTTTTCTGCCTTGAGCCGGGCTATTTTACGACGCGCCAGTTCGGCCTGGGCATGCAGCCCTGCCCGCCTCTCCATGGCATCGGGTGAACCCATGTCGAATTCACGCAGCCGATGGTTGATATCGGAAAGCTGGCTGGTCGAAACCTGCAGCTGACGTTCTGTCTGGGCATACGCATCAATGTTGGAACGCGCCGCGGCTGTCGTCACGGCTGACAAGGGCACAGTCTGGTTACGCTCAAAACCGATTGCCCAGCTCACCAGTGTGGTCAACACCACCGCCACCAGAATACCGGGGATTTTCGGCATATAACGGCGCAAGCCGAGCATGATGGCGGCTGTTGCAAAGGCAAATCCCAGCGTTGACAGGTGCGCATGCTGCACCTGCGCCACCACCCGCCATAAATCTGCCATGAACACATCGCTGCGCAGGAACGGCACGTTCAGCACCTCGGCAAGCAAGGACAGTCCGATAATCAGCGCGGCGGCATTGGTGAAGCCGACCACGACCGGGCTGGATAGCAGGTTGACCAGCGCCCCCAGACGCAGCATCCCCAGCGCCAGACGCAACACACCGACCATCAATGCCAGCATGATGGACAGCTCGATGAATTTGTCGCTGCCAGGCGAAGCGAATGGAATGATGATCACCGCCGAGATCAGCGCCAGCATGACCACCGGCCCGGTGTGCAGCTGATTCGACGAACCCCACATCGAGGCCACCACCACTGGCAACAGTGACGCATACAGGCCGTATACCACAGGCAGGCCTGCAAGCTGGGCATAGGCCATGCTTTGCGGCACCAGCATCAACGCGACAGTGATGCCGGCTACCAGATCCGCGCGCGGTTTTTCACCGCTGAGCGGGAACCAGCGCAAAAACGGAAACAGCGTGGCCGCAAGGGTCTTCATAGTGCGGGTCATCGGGTCAATCCCATATAGAGCAGCGGCAGTTTTTCCGGCAGGCGTTCGACGTGATCGACCACCATGTAATTGCGCGCACCAAAAATGCGCGACACATACTCGTCGGCGCGCGGATCCAGGCTCAGGCAGTAGGTCGCGATGCCGTTACGCGTCAGCTCCTCCACCGCTTTCTTGGCGTCAAATCGCAGGTATTGCGGATCGCGCACGTCATTGTCGGCCGGCTCGCCGTCGGTAATCACCAGCAGCAGTTTTTTGTTGCTGGGCTGCCGTTTGAGCAGCGAGCCGGCATGCCGCATCGCCGCACCCATGCGCGTGGATAATTGCCCACTCATGCCCGCCAGACGGGACTTTGCCTTGTCGTTGAAAGACTCGTCGAAATCCTTGAAACGAAAATACTCCACGTCATGGCGGCCATTGGAATCAAAACCATGAATCGCAAAGGGATCGCCGATTTTGTCCAGCGCATCGGCCAGCAGCACGGTCGCTTCACGCGCCAGCTGCAGCACCGTGCTGTCAGAACCCAGCACGCTGTCATTCGTGGATTCGGACAAATCTATCAGCAGCAGCACGGACAAATCGCGCACCTTGCGCACGTTACGCATCATGATGCGCGGGTCGGGCTGCTCGCCCATGCGCATCTCGATCATGGCGCGCACCGCAGCGTTCAGGTCGATCTCGTCGCCATCCTCCTGCTTGCGCAGGCGCTGCACCCCCTGCGGCTGCATTGCCTCGATCAGGTACTTGAGGCGCGCGACCAGCGGCTTGTGCTTGACGACAATCTCGTCGATCAGCTCGACCTCGCCGGTTTTCGGGCGCTTCTCCAGCACCGTGCACCAGTCCGGCCGATCCAGCTGCATCTGATAATCCCATTCGGCATAGTGGTAGGGATCCGGCGGCGGTTCGCGGCCTTCCTGCTGGTTGATGCTGGTGCTTTCCTCGTCGCGAAAGAATTCGCTGCTCAGCACCCAGATCTCGTTGGCATCGTCGCCGGCGCCTGGCACGTCCAGCGTATTGATCATTTCCATCACGCTGACATATTTGCGCAACTGCTGGGTGGTCACACCGGCCACCACCTGACCGGCTTCGAGTATGTCTTCGAACTCCCACATGTAGCGGTTGTCGTCACGGTAAACGATGTCGATCACGTCATTGGTATGGCTGTAATTTGCGCCTGACGCGAGCAGCGCATCGGCCAGCTCGATACCCACCTCACGCACCCACACGGTGGGCTCGGATTCAGTACAGCGGACGCGGAATAAACGGCACCCCAGCGCGACCCAGGCGTGCATATCCTGGTAGGTATCATCCAGCAGCGCGCGCGCCAGCCGTGCCATCAATGCGACTGCACCGTCGCCCGACTGCGGCGTCGCGGTATGCAGTGGCAGCCAGGTTTGCCGAAGGCCAGGAAATTTTGCCAGTGCCAGCGCTTCTACGCGCGCATCCTCGATCAAGCCCATCAGCACCTTTTGCAAACTGCTCAGGCCGGTACTGTCAAACTGCCGTACGGTGTAGACCTGATGGCATGCAGCATGCGCCGCGCTGGCTCGGTACAGGGCAATGCCGGCAACCCGTTCCGCCTCGTCAGCGGCCGGATCCGGCACAAAATCATCGTAGGCGTCGGGCAAGTGGATGATGTAGCCATCGATATAGGGACGGTAACCCTCGCGCTGCTCGAAATCGCCGCTGGTGGGCCGCAGAAAGAAGTCGCGCCCCCACAAGGCGCGCAGGTACATTCCGATGCGACGCTGCACGTCGATAAACAGGGTGCCCTTGCGTTCCCGCTGCAACACGCCGATGGATTCCGGGCTGTCCAGACTGAAATATTTCAGCTGTCCGTCAAAATTGGTTTTGTGCGCCTGCGCGCCCCACAGCGCCCAGCGCCGCAAGCCGCCCAGGGTAAGCTGGCCCAGCAACGTGCCGAGGTGATCCAGCATCGGGCGCACGCCGCGCGGCGCTTGGGCCAGCAATGTGTCGAGCAGGTGCAGATAGCCGCGAAACAGCTCGGGATCGCCCAACCGCGCGGCGGCCACCGGACTGGTCGAAAAAATCGACGTGATCACCGCGGCGCTGGTCTTGGAATACATCTTGATTGCGGCGGCCAGCAGATCACCGACGGCATCTTCGCCCAGCTCGCGCGCCACGGCGGGCGCGCTCTGTATGAACGACACCACCAGATCAGTGCCGCGCCCCAAGGATTTGAGCCCGGTTGCGCCTTGCAGATAATAGCGTTCCAGTCCACGCGGGCTGAATACGCGCGCGGCTTCCCCCCAGGAGGCACGCAGCACTTCGCCTGCATGCTCTCCGAGCTCGTCCAGAATGTCTTGATACTTTTCGAGTTCGAGCGCCATCATGCTGCTCCGGCAAATTATCGGGAATGACTCTGGCGCAAGCCTCAGGCCGACGCCAAGTCGGGCGTAGACGGGTTAGCGGGACGGAGTGGGTCGGACTGCCTGCACCGCGCCCGGCAACGTCTCAGAAGAACGTGCTCACCGCTGCATCGAGTGCATCGCGCATGTCCGGATCATCGGTGATCGGCCGCACCAGCGCCATGCGGCACGCGGCGGTCGGCTCCACGCCCCTGGCGATCAGGCTGCCGGCGTAGATCAGCATGCGCGTGGAGATGCCTTCGTCGAGACCATGGCCTTTCAGGTTGCGCGCGCGCTCGGCGATCGATACCAGTTTGCCTGCCACGTCGGCACTGACGCCGGTTTCGTGGGCGACGATTTCGGTTTCGATGTCATGCGCCGGGTAGTTGAAGTCGAGTGCGCCGAAACGCTGCTTGGTGGACTGCTTCAGATCCTTCATCAGGCTCTGGTAGCCGGGGTTGTAGGAGATCACCAGCTGGAAGTCGGGGTGCGCATGGATCAGTTCGCCTTTTTTCTCCAGCGGCAGCACGCGCCGGTTGTCGGTCAGCGGATGGATCACCACGGTGGTGTCCTGGCGCGCTTCGACGACTTCGTCGAGGTAGCAGATCGCGCCGTGACGCGCAGCGATGGCCAGGGGGCCGTCCTGCCAGCGGGTGCCGCTGGCGTCGAGCAGGAAGCGGCCGACCAGGTCGGAGGCGGTCATGTCTTCGTTGCACGCCACGGTGATCAGCGGCTTGTTGAGTTTCCACGCCATGTATTCGACGAAGCGGGTCTTGCCGCAGCCGGTGGGGCCTTTCAGCATCATCGGCATGCGCACCGAGTAGGCCGCTTCATACAGCGCAACTTCGTCGGACACGCCGCGGTAATAGGGTTCTTTTTCAATGCGGTACTGCGCGATCAGGTCACTCATATCGAACTCCATGCTGCATTACGCAGCTTTGATGAGACAGGGTTTACAGGATGTGACAAGCCGGTCAAGCAAGCTGGCGATCCTGAAAAATCATGTAAAGACTGTCGAATCGGTTTTTATTTGGCCGTATGCGGACAACTCAATCCGGCCACACTCGATCCGGATGCACGAACGGCGGCACGTCGGGCTTGGCGGCCTTGGGCGCGGCAGCGGGCTTGGTTGTTTCCGGCCTAGTTACGCGTTTAGGCGCTGCAACGGCTGGCGTCGCTACGGCCTCCTGCGCTTGTTGCGCCTTGATGTCACGCACGCCCTGCGCCAGCCTGGATCCCATCTTTTTCACAGACATAAGACCTCCTCGATGATTGCTTCAATATCCGACACGGCATGCTGACCCCGCTTGCCGACGCCATATACACTCAGTCCTTCCACTGCCGCGCTGCGATACGCTGCGCGCCGCTGCATGCCGGCAGACAATACCGGCACATCGAATTCAGCCACTGCCTCGCGCATGTCGCGCGACAGCGCATTGCGCGATTCCAGCTGATTGAGCACCAGGCAGGCGCGCAGATCCGGGTTGTCGCGCTGCGCCTGCTTGACTGCCAGCGCCATATCCACACTCGCCCACAAGTCAATCGGCGAGGGCAATATCGGTATCAGCGCCAGATGCGCCATGCGCATGATGGCGGCGACCGTCTCGCCTTGCACCGTCGGTGGGCAATCCACCACGACGTAGCGGTGACTGCGCGCGAGCTTGCCCAGCACACCCGCCGGATTGCCCCCCAGCTGGGCGACACCCGGCAGACCCGAATTGCCGCCCCCCATGCCGACCCATTGAGTGATCGAGCGCTGCGGATCCGCATCCACCAGGTGGGTGCTGCCACGCTGCGCCAAGCCTGCAGCCAGGTTCAGCGCCAGGGTTGTTTTGCCGGTACCGCCCTTTTGATTGATGACTGCAATGATTCGGTTCGACATGACCACCCCGTCTCGTAATGGCTCAACGTGCGCCGCTGCTGCGCTGTCCCGACCGCCGTTGTCAACTGCTCCCCAGTTGCGCCGCCAATGCCTTCATTTCATTGATGAAGTTGGAGTTGCGCTGTTGCAACGCCGTTTGCCCATCGCCATCAATACTGATGTTGGCGTAAGTTTTGCCAAAGCTCACGTCGGGGTAGTAATCCTCGCGCTTGGACAAATCCGCCATCTGGTCGAGAAATCGACGCGTGTCGGCATAGCTGGCAAAATCAAACCGCAGATTCAGGCTTGCAATCCGCTCTCCTCCAGGCGCGGCACCCGCCTGCTTAGCCTCGTTTTCGCTCATCACGCCACCCCCGCCAAATCCATCAACATTCGATCCAGTTCGCCCAGGTGGCCCAGTTCATCCTGCAAAATGCCGGCGAACAGGGCCTGCGTCTCGCTGTCGCGAATCCGGGCGCAATACTGTGCGGCTTCTTCGTACAATCGTATCGCCTCTATTTCCAGCGCACGGTCTATCTGCAACATTTCCGTCACGCTCCGCCCGGGTCGTGCAGGTGGCAACTGCGTGGCATTGGAAGGCACACCCAACACCAGCATCCTTTCCATCAGGCGTCCCGCATGCACCAGCTCTTCATTCACGTCGTCACGCAGGCGTGCGCTCATTTCGGACAGGCCCCACAGGCCAGTGAGTTTGGCCTGCATGAGATACTGCTGTACCGCCGCCAGCTCGTGGCTGAGGGCGCGTGACAGATATCCGCTCAATCGTGGATCGGCATACATCGACATGGCACTGTGACTCAGGCAATCGCCTTAGCTGATATCGCCGTCACGCCCGCCCATGCCGGCATCAGGCGAGCTGGGCAGAATGTTTTCGACTTCGCTGTGTACGCGCGCAATGATGTGTGCCGCCACCAGACCGTCACCCACGCGCTCGCATGCATCGGCACCGGCACGCACGGCTGCGTTCACCGCGCCGGTTTCACCACGCACCAGCACGGTCACGTAGCCGCCGCCAACAAACTGACGGCCCACCAGACGCACTTCCGCTGCCTTGGTCATCGCGTCGGCCGCTTCAATCGCCGGTACCAGGCCACGGGTTTCAATCATGCCCAGTGCAATTCCGCTTACGTTTGCCATTTCAAAACTCCTTCTCTGTTTCGGTTAAATTCGTGTCTGCCTTACGCTGCAGGGCTGGGCAGGATGTTTTCGACTTCGTTGTGTACGCGCGCAATGATGTGTGCCGCCACCAGACCGTCACCCACGCGCTCGCATGCATCGGCACCGGCACGCACGGCTGCGTTCACCGCGCCGGTTTCACCACGCACCAGCACGGTCACGTAGCCGCCGCCAACAAACTGACGGCCCACCAGACGCACTTCCGCTGCCTTGGTCATCGCGTCGGCCGCTTCAATCGCCGGTACCAGGCCACGGGTTTCAATCATGCCCAGTGCAATTCCGCTTACGTTTGCCATTTCAAAACTCCTTCTCTGTTTCGGTTAAATTCGTGTCTGCCTTACGCTGCAGGGCTGGGCAGGATGTTTTCGACTTCGTTGTGTACGCGCGCAATGATGTGTGCCGCCACCAGACCGTCACCCACGCGCTCGCATGCATCGGCACCGGCACGCACGGCTGCGTTCACCGCGCCGGTTTCACCACGCACCAGCACGGTCACGTAGCCGCCGCCAACAAACTGACGGCCCACCAGACGCACTTCCGCTGCCTTGGTCATCGCGTCGGCCGCTTCAATCGCCGGTACCAGGCCACGGGTTTCAATCATGCCCAGTGCAATTCCGCTTACGTTTGCCATTTCAAAACTCCTTCTCTGTTAAAAAAGCTGCTCAATTACCGTTACCGGCGTCCCATGCATCAATAATTCCGCAAATCGTCAAGTCGGTCAGGATTGCCCTGTCACCCGTTGCGATGCGTGCAGCCGAACCACCGGTCGTGATCACCCACTTGCCGGGTGGCGCGCCCACCGGGTCGCAGGCCACGCTCAGCTTGCCCTGAGCATCTTCCAGCACCCGCAGCGATGAATTTTGCAGGCCCGGTACGCGCCGCGTCGCCACCAGTTCCGACACCACACGCATGATCTCCATGTCAGCCCTCCGACCAGTGGTCGATAATCCCGACTATGGTCAGATCACTCGGATAATCCTTGCTGCCCGCCGCTTCACGCGCGGCCGACGACCCCACGCAGATCACCCAGTCTCCCGCTACACACCCCACTGCATCGACGGCTACCTGACGCGGGCCGCCCACTTTTTCCCGCACGACGAGCAGCGGACGGTGCCCCAAATCCTTGATGCGATTGGTCGAAACCAGCGTTTTCTCTACTTGGCAAATCTTCATCGCTGCTCCTGTACCAATTTATGCCGTTTCCGCCTCAACCCGTTCTATCGGGCTGCCCGGACGCTTGTCTTGCACGGTCATGCCGCAAATCAGCAGACCTTTCTGGCTAAGTGACGTGTAGCGTGATTCAATGGCCATCTTGACCCGGCGGCAACGCTCTACCGTGCGCTCGCGGCAACCCGGCACCCGACTGTCGTAGCGATAGTGAATCGCCACGGGCGCAGGCAAACCGTGCTTGATATTCAGCTTGCCAAAAATGCTGATGCCCACATCCATGTCCGTCGCGCCTTCTTCCACCGTGTACAGGTGGGCAAAGTACGCCAGGTTGCGCAACTGGAATTCCTCGAAACCGTCGCCCACGCTGATGAAGCGTTCGGCGTGACCGATGTCGGCGTAGCGCCCGCGCCAGTTGCTGCATACATAGTCGATCTGCGACAGGTTGTTGATCAGCAGTGTTGCAATCAAACGCCGCATTCCCTCGTGCGGCTCACCCTCGCCGCTGCCCCAGCCACCGACTGAGCTGGCCGCCTGGATTGCCTGGTAGATCTTAAGCCGCGCGGCACTGGGATCATCATTGGCGCTGCTGTGATACACATCCATATTGTCGATGAACCGATACAGGCTCATTTCGCCTTTGGCGTCGGGTATGTGTACCTTGATCGCATCGGTATCGGTATCCACGCCGATCAGCAGGGTGTCCACCGATGCGCCGCAGCAAAAGCTGTTTTCTATCGCCTGACGAAACTCGCCTAGTCGCTTCAACCCCGCTTCAGCTGCGCGGGTCACATTGCTGCAATGCGCGGCACAACCTTCGTGCGTCGGATCCGAGCTGCTCCAGTGATACACCACCACCTTCAGATAACGGGTACCGGCGTCGGCTGTGACCGGCCGGCCCTCGCGAAACCGCATCAGTTCGGTTTCAACCCAGCGTTTGACATTGGCGTCCACATCGAACATCGCACCAGCGTAGGCCTTGCGGCTGCGCACCGCACCATCCGGCAGGCGCAGTATGTAACGCACCAGCCCCTTGAGACGGCCATCCGAGCAGGGCGAGATATCAACCGCGTGGTAGCCGCTATCCAGAAAAAATGCGACGGCCTCGTCTGTACCACGATGCGGGTTGTTGAGCTCCGCCTGCGCCGCCATGAGACGCACGGTTTGCATGACGCATTCGCCATACAAGGCACGCATATCCAGATCAGCTATCCAGGCATCGGCCAGAATCTGCGCAGGCAGTTCGAACCCCAGTTGTTCACGCGCAATCTGTTGCGCACGGTCACTGAAATCCACTTCGTGCTGCAGCCCCGCAATGCGTTTGAGCACCGGCACGATGGCATCGAAGCGATCCTTTATACTTAATTCGTGCGCCAGCAGGCGCTGATTTTCTTCCTGATTGGCTAGCGGATGGTGACGCAGCCGCCCGTTGTCCACCAGACAGTTGGCGTTACACTCAACAGAGGCCTGCGCCACGCTCCGCGCGCCATACAAGTCCTGCCCGTGGCGCGCCGGCAGCGCACCAGCAGGCGTACCCAGGCCGTAAGGCGGGCGTCTTGCTGCGGGCTGCGGGCCGAGATTGCGCCCGGGTCGGTTTCTCGTATTCATTGCGTGCGTGACCTGTTCAAATTTGGAAAAAACACTGCGTCAACCGCGCGCACCGCCGGAGTAGGTAATCGCGGAACCCTTGGCATCGTTACCGCTGCTGCCGGTGATACGGCTCATCGGCAGGTCCGGCTTTTCACGGTTCTTGAGCTGCGCTGCGCCCACCATCAGACTGCGCTGCTCACCACGCAAGGTGGGGTTGCGGCGCGTTGCATCGCCCTCGGTACCCGTCACGCTCTCATTGCGCCGCCAGGCTGCCCCGGTAATCGCAAACCCACCCTCGCGTCCGTCGCCGGTCAGGCGGCTGCGCATGTCGTCAGCGACAGGTGCCGGGGCTCGTGCTGCCATCAGCGCCGAGACGCCTTCCTGGTGGCGAAATTCAGGCGTACCCGACACCAGCCCGGCGGCCAGATTCACCGGGCCGGTAATCCGGCCGACTGCACCATACGCGGTGCCGGTAATACGGCTCAAGCTGCTGTCCCGCGCGGTGCGTGACGGCGTGGCGATGCTGAACTCCCCCCGCACTGGCGCAGGCTCCGGCACCGCTGCCGCTATTCGCGGGGCATCCATCGCAGCGCGGCTGAGAGGATGCGGATTGCTGTTGGCACCGCGCTGCGACACGCGCTGATACGCGCCGGCATAGGGTGTGCCGCTCAATACCTGGCTTTCGCCACGTTCGGCACCGGTCACCTTGCTGCCGTTTTCACCGCGTGCGGCGCGCAACGCCAATCCTGCCTGCGCGCCGCGACTGGCCATCAGGGCACGCGAAGCCTGTTGTTGTGCGGCATCGTTCAAGCCTGCGCGCGGATCCGTATTGATATATTCGGTACCGGAAATCATCAGCGCGCCGCCCTGCTCTCCGCCGGTCACTTTGCTGCTTTGCTCAACCAGGGTGCCGGATACCTGCTGATCATGGCGGGTGCGCATCAGCCCGACTTTTTCGGGCAGCGCCTGCGGCGCGCGGTTGCACGCCTGGTACTGAGCCAGACCGTTGGACTCGGTACCGGTCACTGCGGCACACGCACCGCGCTCTGCGCCGGTAATGAGTTCGCTCGGCGCAACGTCCGTGCCAGTCACCGCCTGTTGCTTGACCGTGCTCATCACGCTGACTTTATGCGGTGCGTTATTGCCGCTGCGACAGGCGCTGACCGACTGATCCTGCGCATACTGGCTGCCGGTGAGCTTGCTGTTACAGCTGCCCGGCTCGTCACCCGTCACTTTCGGGTTGCGCCCGACAAGCGTGCCGCTCACCGGTAGTCCCGCCTGGGTCGATGCCAGATTTACCTTGGCAGGCGCGGCCAGCGGTTTGGCCGCGCAGAACGATTCAAACTTGTCCGCGCTCAGATATTCGGTGCCGGTCACTGGCTTGCACGCACCCGCTTCGCTACCTGTCATCTGTGCGCTGCGATCCACGTCCACGCCACTGACGCGCTGACCGCGACCTGTATTGCTGATGCTGACCTTGGCCGGCGCCGGGGCGGGCTTGACCGGACACAAGGCTTCGTATTGCTCGGCACCGATGTACTCCGTGCCGGTGATGACGCGGCAGCTGCCCGGCTCGTTACCGGTCACTTTCCCGGTCCGTTCGACCTGGGTGCCTGTCACGCTGGTGCCAGTCAAGGTCGTACCCACTTCCACCTTGACCGGCGCCTTGGGGCGTACCCGCCCTGCAGGACGCGACGCCGGGCTGTCTCCACGCCCTTCGTTAGACAGGGCAGCACGCCGCGCACGCGCCGCATCGCGCCCGCTCAAACCCGCCATGAACGCGGACTTGCCGTTGCTGCGCCGCTCAGACGCAGCCGTTCTGTAAGCAGACTTGACGGCGGTCTTGCCCTGGCTGGCCAGCGCACTGCGCCGCGCCTGACACAGCTTGCGTACTGCCGAAACCGCCGAGCCAGCCGGCGCAACCGGTTCGCTCTCCACCAGGCTGCACACGGCGTCAAGCGCTTGTTCTGTTTCGTCCTTGCTGTCGTCAAGCTTGTTTTTGCCTTTGCAACCACAACCGCAGTCTGCCGCCTCGGGCAATGCCGCCGGTTCAGCCGCATGCACCGTTGCCGGGCGCACTGCAGGCGCACTCGTCTTGCCCTGAGCCAGCGCAGCCCGGCCGCCTTGCGACAGCGCTTCGCGGCGCGTACGTGACAGCGACTTGCCGGACAGACCGCCTGGTGCCATAACACCGGGCGCTGGCACAGCAGGCTGCATATCCACTGCCGCCGGTGCCGGGCGTGAAGCCGTAGCCGCTGCAGGGCGCGCTGCCGCTTGTGGCAGTTTTGCCGTCAGCGCGGTACGCCCGTTTTGCGACAACGCCTGGCGCCGCGCCAAGGCAGCCGCGCGCGCTGAACGAGGTGTTGCTGCCGTGTTTGCAATAGCATCACTCATGCTTTATATCCTTCCGTGTTCAACCCGACCCCGACGGGGGCCGTCTACTGAATGACCCGTTAAATGGCAGATTAACGCCCGCGGAACACCACGAACGAGCTGCCCTGGCTCTGCGAGTAGTTGTCGTAGCCGATCAGACGGACGTGGTGACCTGGGTGCGCACGCTTGCACGCCTCCAGCTCGGTAATGATGGCGTCGACCGACTGTTCGCCGAACATCGGCAATTTCCACATGTACCAGTAGTAGGCATCTGCGCGAGCAGGTTCTACATGCTCGATTCCCGGGTTCCAGCCCTGGCTGACCATATAGGCAATCTGACGACGTATTTTTTCCGGCGCCATGGCAGGCAGATACGAGAAGGTTTCGTACTTGGGGGTCGAGATGTAATCCTGAATGTCTGACATTGCTATTCCTTTCTTGAGTCGCCGACCGGCCAGCCGGCACGGCCAGCGCAAATTAAATGTGCGCGTTTAAGCCATTGAAAATTAACGGTTAACAACGTCCAGCTTGTCCACCGTGTCGAACTCGAACTTGATCTCTTTCCAGGTTTCCATGGCGATCTTGAGTTCCGGGCTGTCCTTGGCGGCGTTGGTGAGGATCTCCTTGCCTTCGCGCTCCAGCTCGCGACCTTCGTTGCGCGCTTCCACACAGGCTTCCAGCGCCACCCGGTTGGCGGCGGCGCCGGCGGCGTTGCCCCAGGGGTGGCCGAGCGTGCCGCCACCGAATTGCAGCACCGAGTCATCACCGAAGATGTTGACCAGCGCAGGCATGTGCCACACGTGGATGCCGCCGGATGCTACCGGCAATACGCCAGGCATCGAACCCCAGTCCTGATCGAACATGATGCCGCGCGAGCGATCTTCCGGAATGAACGATTCGCGCATCAGATCGATCCAGCCCAGCGTGGCGTGACGATCGCCTTCCAGCTTGCCGACCACGGTGCCGGAGTGCAGATGATCACCCCCGGACAGACGCAGAATCTTGGTCAGCACGCGGAAGTGAATACCGTGGTGCGGATTGCGGTCGAGCACGGCGTGCATGGCGCGGTGGATGTGCAGCAGCACACCGTTTTTGCGGCACCAGTTGGCCAGGCTGGTGTTGGCCGTGAAACCACCGGTGATGTAGTCGTGCATGATGATCGGCGCGCCGATTTCCTTGGCGAATTCAGCCCGCTCAATCATCTGTTCCGCAGTCGGCGCGGTGACGTTCAGGTAGTGGCCCTTGCGTTCGCCAGTCTCGTTCTGCGCATTCAGGGTTGCGTCCTGCACGAACAGGAAGCGATCACGCCAGCGCATGAACGGCTGGCTGTTGACGTTCTCGTCGTCCTTGGTGAAGTCCAGGCCGCCGCGCAGGCACTCGTACACCGCGCGGCCGTAGTTCTTGGCGGACAGGCCGAGCTTGGGCTTGATGGTGCAACCCAGCAGCGGACGGCCATATTTGTTCATCTTGTCGCGCTCGACCTGAATACCGTGGGGCGGACCGCCGCAGGTTTTCACGTAGGCGATGGGGAAGCGCACGTCTTCCAGGCGCAGGGCACGCAAGGCCTTGAAGCCAAACACGTTACCGACCAGGGAGGTGAATACGTTGACCACCGAGCCCTCTTCGAACAGGTCAATCGGGTAAGCCACGAAGGCGTAGAAGCAGGTGTCATCACCGGGTACGTCTTCGATGCGGTAGGCGCGGCCTTTGTAGTAGTCCAGGTCGGTCAGCAGATCGGTCCACACAGTGGTCCAGGTGCCGGTGGAAGACTCGGCTGCCACGGCGGCGGCCGCTTCTTCACGATCCACACCAGCTTGCGGGGTAATCTTGAAGCACGCAAGGATGTCGGTATCCAGCGGGGTGTATTCCGGCATCCAGTAAGTCTGGCGATACTCCTTCACACCCGCATTAAATTTTTTGACGCTCATCACACTCTCCTTTAAGCAACACTTAAAAATGACGCATTTCCCACGACGCACTCTCAAACACCGACATCCGACTGTATTGATTCAGCCCGACCCCAGCAGTCGTCCCACTATAAATAAATCAAAACATAATTTAAAATGAATAATAATTATGAAATACATTAACCTTACTGAATGAGTTACGCGCCCTTTCCCACGCGAGGACAGACATGAATTTCACGCTCAGGCAACTCCGTTTATTTGAAGCCGTCGCGCGCAACGCGAGCTACACCCGGGCAGCAGAAGAAATGCACCTGACGCAGCCCGCTGTTTCGACCCAGGTCAAGCAGCTGGAAGAGGATGTAGGCATGGCCTTGTTCGAGCACATGGGCAGAAAAATCTTTCTCACCGAGGCCGGACGCGAGATGTACGAATTCAGTCGCTCCATTGCGCAAAAATTCGACGACATCAGCATGGTTCTGGACGAAATGAAAGGTGTTAAACACGGCGCACTCAATATTTCAGTGACCAGCACGGCAAAATATTTCGCGCCCTATCTGCTTGCCGAATTTTGCCGCAAGCATGCCGGTATCACCGTCAATCTGGACGTGACCAACCGCGCTACGCTTTTGCGGCAACTGGCCGACAACTTGCCCGACATGGCGATCATGGGGACGCCCCCCAGTGGACTGGATCTGGAAGCCGACTCGTTCATGAGCAACCCGCTGGTGGTCATCGCACCGCCCAGCCATCCGCTGGTTCAAGCCGGCCGCATCTCGCTGCACAGGCTGTTGCAGGAGCACTTTATCGTGCGCGAACAAGGCTCCGGCACACGCAATGCCATTGAGCGCTTCATGCAACAACGCGGCCTGAGCATGAAGACCACCATGGAAATGAGCCGTAACGAGGCCATCAAGCATGCCGTTATGGCGGGGCTGGGCCTGGGCATGGTATCGATCCACACACTGGAGCTGGAGCTGGCGTTGGGTCGATTGACAATACTGGATGTGGAAGGCTTTCCCATCGTCAAGGACTGGTATCTGGTGCATCGGCGCGGCAAGCGCTTTTCAGGAGCGGCGGCAGCTTTCAAGGATTTTGTGCTGCAGGAAAGCAGTCGCTTCATAAAAATCCCGCAAGCCGAAGTCGACGCGTAAACGCACATCGCACTGCTGGCACGCTGCATTTAGCCCTGGAACTTGACCAGACGGTTAACCTGAATATCGGATACGAAAATCACGCCGGTATGTTCGTTAAAAAACGGCGCGAAGCCTTCCAATATGGGCTGCACCAGCTCTTCCGATACGGCGGTGATGATCATGATCAACACTGAGTCTTCATTGAACATCACGTGCCCCTCATGAAAACCGTGGCTACCTTTTCCTGACAGATGATTGACGATGGTATAGCCGGTCACGCCAGCACGTTCCAGCAAGTCGGTGGCAAACGCCTGATGTTCACCCTCCAGAATAATTTCGAGTTTTTTTAGCGTACTCAGATTCAGGTTATTCATGCTTCAATCACTCCCGGTGGGTTCGAGAACAAACGCGTCAGGCAAGTCCACTTGTTGCCATGCGCCGTGGTCATAAAGATGTACTGCGAGGGTTTCAGGATCGAGCACCAGCATGCGTATCCAGCCATTCTGCACCAGGCGTTTGATGGTAACGACGCCTTCTATCGCGCTGCGGGCGTGTTCAAATGGTGCCTCAATGAGCGTAATCAGTCGCAGCGGCTCATGATAAGGATGGCCCTCCTTGAGCACGGTTTGCGCCGGCAAGCCGGTACGCAAATCGCTCAGATTGCCGCTCATCACGCCAAAGCGGCCGGCGACATTGTGATACGCTTTGTTGCCGCTGCCATAACGCTCATTGTCGACCGTAGAAAAATAATGCTCCATGTTGATCCATTGTCCGACCACTAGTGGGCCGGTCAGGACGGACTCCAGCAAACGCCGCTTGGGATCGACGCGCCAGTCATAGGAATTCAGAAAGGCACGGCCTGCCAGCCCGGCACGCTGGGTGAGCTGCCGCCGACCTATGACGAAATAGGCATTACGCGACAAGCCCCATTCGGGTCGTGCCTGTGACCAGTCGCTGGCATTGCGCCGCGCCAGGCGGCTCGATGCATTGGCGTCCGGAGGTACGCCGATGTCGCTCGGAACCAGTGTCGCCATGCGCTCCTGTGCGCACAAGCGGGACGCCGCCTTCAGCCCTTTGTGCAAACGGTCGAGGTAAATCAGGTGCGCGGGCGGAATCAGCTCGCGGTCCAGAATGGTGATTTCGTCAGTCGTCGTATTGTGCAACGCGGCCACAAAACACACGTCGGCAGGGATATCCAGCCCCTGCTCGCGCAAGCGCCGCCGCACTTCCGACTTATTGGCCATTTGCGCCATTGCACGTGCGTTAAAAATGCCTGAATTGCCACCACAGGCGCCGCAATCAAGCGCGGATTCATACGGATTATTCTCTGACTCACTGCCGTGCCCGACCAACAACACAAAACGTGAAAAATGCTCAATCAATCCGATGGAGCGCAGCGCCTGCCCGAGCAAGTGCGCCTGTTCGTTACTGGTAAAGCCAATCCGCCCCAGGCGTTCGAATTGCAGACGCGAAAACTGCCGATTGATGCGATAGGCGTCGCGCAGTCGCGTAACAAAGGCGTTGCACGCAGCCAGTTCCAGACCCAACTGATGCGCCAATTCATCGCTCGGCAACTGTTTTGTGAGCGCCGTTTCACGCAACTGACGCACCAAGTCGTCGGTAATGCGTTCGGGCGGCAAACCCAATTCGTGTTCTACCGCTTTGACAATGACGGCACGCTGTACCGCGCGCAGGATGGAATCCGCCTGCTCACGGCCTAGCTTGTCCAGCAGCAGACGCGTCATCGGCTTGGCGGGAAACAGTTTGCGACGCCAACGGCTATATGCCAATGGCGCAATAGTCTTGCCTATCATGTCGAAACCGAACAGCAGCCCGATGGCCTCCACCGCCGCAAACGGTGCCAGCACCGAGTTTTTTAGCTCATGCAGGGCGTGTTCAAATACACCCACCACGGATTCGTCAACAGGACCGCTGGCGTTCATTTCCAGCACCAGGTTTTTGGGCGTGACCACAGCCGGACACAAATGGGTTTCGCTGCCCTTGCCAAGCTCGAGTATGCCTATGGGCACGCCAAAGAAACCGGCAATGCCATAGGTCTGATAATCGCCTATGTGCTCCAGCTGACGCCGGATGCGTTCGGAACGGGTATCGATGCAAAACAGCGCCTGCGCAAACGGACGTTTGTCACGCGGTGTTGGCGGCGTGACATCAATGTCGCGCAGCAACACCTGCATCGCTCGTGCCTCCATGGCGCGCAACCACAGCATGCCCTCGGCCTGCTCGAATGCCTCGACCGTGGCAAGCAAACTGTCCAGCGCCTCGACTGATAACGACGTCAAGCAAAAAGTGGCCGACGCCTGCGTGCCCCAATCGTGCAGACGTTGCGCCAACAACATCGCCTCGTCAGCACGTTTACGCTCGACATAAGTGGTAAACACGCGGCTGATAATTGACTGCTTGCCACGCAGTATGGCGTCTTCCACCTTGGCTGCCAGTTGCGGCACCACATCACCGCTGTAGAACTCATACCGCAGGAAAGCTTCCGCAGTGTGTGTGTCTATGAACTTCGCCAATTCAGGCGCACTGCCGGGCACATTCGAATCGGTTTCCTCTTTAAGCAAGGCCAATCCAAGCGCCAGCCGTACTGCCAGAAAATCAACCATGTCGGCCGGATAATGCTGCCCCCAGTAGTAATGTTGGGCGTTTGAACGCCAGCGGATAAAACCGGCCCAACCATGCAAGTGCACCAGCTCGCGCGAAAAATAGTCCGCCCAGCGCGTTTCCGGCACGGCAAGCGTATCCATGGCGTAGGCAATCACGCCTTCCGGAGTACTCGATTGCGCCAGGATTTGGCTAATATTCACGCCTCGCAAAAAAAGTCTGACGTTGCGCCTGGACAATTCACGCCAGGCGTTGAATAGCCCCGATTCGCGCCCGGGCATAGTCCAAGCTGACTGACCTTCGTCAAAAAAATCCAGACAGCTTTTAATCAACAAGTCATCCAGTGTCGTGCCAATATGCGTGCCAAATAAGGTATCAACCGCCTCGTATATCGGCCGCGCGCCGCCTGCCTTTTCGTGCAACCAGGCGGCCAATGCGGCCATGTCGACGGGCGCCACACACTCGGACACCTTGCCATTGAGCGCGTGGTGCACGTCACGCGTACCGGCCACGACGCATGCCTTACTCAGCGGCTCAGCAACCTGAGTGAGCAGCGTCATCAGCCAATGCGACAAATCCACACCCGGCACGCTGCTCCGCGTGGCGACGAAGTCTTGCACCCCCGTCAGCAGACTGGCGCGGTCAATTTTGCCTTCCTGCAAAAAGCGCTGGTACGTCTTGCGCGGCAGAAAACCCTTGCCATGAAAAAGCGCCTGGCCCTTTTCTACCGCCTGCGCAAAAGGCAGTTTTTCCAGACCGTGCAAAGGATTATGGTGAATGAAGTGACGCATCGGCCAAAAATACGGAATCGGCTCGCCTGCCACGTATACCATGGCACGAATTTTTAACTTGCGATCAAGCGCCAGGCTCATTTACCACCCTCCCGTAAGTCCCATACTGCTCAGTACCGTAGCGGCACCCACAAGCGTTACCAATCCCAAACCAGACAGCCACGCGGTACGCAGACTCAAATCGGGGGGTGTTTGCGCGCGTGACCACACGCCGGGCAAAAACCCTTGCAGCAACCGCACTCCGGCCCAACTCCACAACAGCCAGACCATCGACACACCCACCGCAGCCATAAACGACGCCTCTGACAACACCGCCATCAGTGCAAAAAACGAGGGAAACAGCGGTGTCGCAATCGCCGCCAGCACGGCCAGTACCAACACGCCCGCCAACCGTGGCAAACGCTGTGCCATACCGCAATGCAAGCCACTATAGGCCGCCCCCAAGCGATTTTTGAGCATGGGAACCACGGCGGCCGCGATGATGAAGGAGGCGGAAAAACCCAGACCCTGCAAACGCAACATCGCCTCGCTGTTGGCGTTGACCAACCCAATCCAGAGCAAGGCAAAGGCAGACGCCGCGATGAATGCAATCCATGTACTGACATCCCGCAGGCTGAGCATGCGCAGCGCATACAACGCCGCCGTCAACAGCCCCCATCCCACCACCCACTGAGGCAGCTGCGCATGCGTAGAAAATGCGATGGTCAAACCGATTTGAGGCCAGGCAAGCACTATCAGGGCGCGCAGCCACGCCCACGGCACGTATTTAAAAAAGGCTGTCAATACCATGCTGAGCGGAAACAGCGGCAAAAATATCCCTATTGCAAGCAGAATCAGAATTGCCATATCAAATCCACCTCAGATACAGATTCAAGCGTGCCGACAGTCCAATCAGCCCGCGCCCCAACAGCGCATACACATCCGCAATGTAGAGCTCACGTGAAATCAGCGCGTAAAAATCGAGCCAGCTGCGTTTCGGTTGTTTGCGTCCTTCGTTGTGATAACTGGCCGCACGGTAGGCCAGCATCCAGCCAAACACGATGACTGCCGTGAGCACGCCAACCAGTATGTAAAACTCGGACTGGGTAATGCCTGCCGCTGCGTAGATGCGTGCGCGAAACTGTGCATCAGGGTACAAAAACAGATCGAATGCATGGCTGATGAAGGTATAGCCGAGTACCACCAGGGTCAGCGAGAAAACCGCCAGCGTCACCAGACGCCAAGGTGTTTCGCTGTCCATGCGGTGGATGGAAAACAGCAATTGGGCACCTGTGACCCAGCCGAAAAACAGCAGGATAATCGCACCCTGCTCAATCACAAGGCTGTCTGTCACCAGCCAATGTGCCAGGCCGAACACCAACGCCGGCACCGCCAAGGTAATCGCCGCCATCAATATCCACGGTTGACGATAAGCGGTGGGACGTCGCTCAATCACAAACGTGTAGAGATCATCCTTGGGCACGCCGTCGTCGTGGCGCGCCTTGCCGATGACACCGCCAGAAGCAAGAAACAGCGTGCCTTTGAACAAGCCGTGCGCAATCAAGTGGAAAACAGCGAGCGAAAACGCGCCCACGCCGCATTCCATAATCATGAAGCCCATCTGCCCCATGGTCGAATAACCTAGCGCTTTTTTGATGTCGTTTTGCGACAGCATCAACACCGAGCCGATGACCGCCGTCACCAGGCCGACCAGAAATACCCAGTGCAACACGCCGTTGGCTTCGACGAACACCGGCGCAAACCGGTTGATGATAAAGGCACCGGCGTTGACGATACCGGCATGCATCAGCGCCGACACCGGCGTCGGACCATCCATCGTATAGGGCAGCCAGGTATGCAGCAAAAACTGCGCGGAACGCGCAAACGCCGACAGCGCAATCAACCCTGCGACCGTTTCGCTCAACGGCAAACCAAAGACGGTGAGCGCATCCGGGTGGACGGTAATCTGCTGAAAAATGCCCGGTAACGACCAGGTGCCGAACATGCGGTAGAGCAGGATGGCGGCCAACACCATCGGCACATCACCAAAGCGATAGGTGATGAACGACCAAAAACCATAACGATAGGCTTGCAGGCTGCGGCTATTGTGATTGAGCAGAAAAAACAGCACCACGCCTATCAGGTGCCAGCCTACTAGCAAGGTAATCAGATCGCCCGCCGCGATGGTGAGCAGCAATACCCCGGTCATGACGTCGAGCAGCACGAAAAACCGCCTGTATCCGGGGTCCTCGGCCATGTAGCGCACGGAATATACATGCACTATCAAGCTGATGCCGGATATCACCACCGCCATCAATAAGGTCAAGGAATCGAACAGAAGACTGCCCCACACCGGCGCGAGCACGATACGGCTGGCGCCATGACCGCTCAGCTTGAACGCCAGCAATAATACAGCGAGAGCAAAAGTCAGGGTCCCGGCCACCACACTCAAGGTCACGACACGGCGCCCAAGCTTGTCTGACAGCAGCTGCGCCACAAAAGCGGTCAGCAATGGCAGCGCAACCAGCAGTACGATAAATTTATCCATCATTCAGCGTCATCCCCTTGCGTATGTGCGGCAGGCAAAGTGCCCAGTAGCCTGTCCTATGGCAGGCCGTATTTTTTGCAGCTTGATGATTAAAGCAAACGACGCGTGGTATTTGCCGTTGGCAAATACCAGCGTTTATTTAATCCGGGCAGGGGAAAGGTATGAGCCAGGGTGATGCAACGCAGCTCAATGTAAGAGTGGTCGCTTCGACTCAATCAGATTAGGCGTATTCCCGAACATACCCGCCCCTGCGGAAATTTCTGCAAGCTAGTGTATGCTCGAATATTACAGAACAAAAATTAATCTTTTTTACAAAATGCATTCATAAAAGTAGATACATCACCGGGATAAGCGAACAACGCGCTGATTTGCTTCTACGTTGTTTTTGTTTCCACGCAGCTATCTTCCAGCCATTCGCGCCACACGGCCAGCGCGACCGCCAGAATCAGTGGGCCAATAAACAGGCCGATCAGGCCAAACGTGATCACCCCGCCAAGCACACCGAACATCACCAGCACAAAGGGGATGCGCGTCGCGCCGCTGATGACCAGCGGGCGGATCAGGTTATCGACCCAGCTGACGACCAGTGCGCCCCATAAAAACAGACCGATGGCCTGGGCGTGCTGACCATTCATATAAAGCCAGATCGACAGGCTACCCCACACAAACGGTGTACCGAAGGGAATCAGAGCGATACTTGCGGTCAATACCGCCATGGACAGTGGCGAAGCTACTCCAGCCACCCAATAGCCCAGTCCGGCCAGCGCACCCTGCGCCAGCGCAGTAAGCACGATGCCATAGAGCACGGCACGGGTAGTGATGCCGATGGCATCGAAATAGCCGTCGATACGCGCGCCGATCATGTCATTGAGTACCTTCCGCAGCTGTCCCAGCGCGCGTTCTCCGTCGCGGTACAGAAAAAACAGCGTCAGCAGGGCGAAGCCGAATTTGACCAGATTCCGTCCCACTCCACCAAGCACACCCACCATCTCGCCGCGGAAACCCGCCAGAAATTGCTGCAATTGCTGTTTGATGGCGGTTGGATCGGCGTTCGCACGTGCCAGCCAGTCCTGCAACTCGCCGCCCACCCAGGGCAGTTGCGCCGTCCAACCCGGCAGGCGCAGGTCGCCGCGCAACAACCGGTCGGTGACCTGATGCACGCCTTGCATGAATTCACCCTGCAACAGCGCAGCGAAACCGAGCAGGGGCACGATCAACAGCAGCGCAACCAGCAGCGTCATCAGCAACGCGGCGAGATTGGCGCGCCCGCCCAGGCTGCGGCGCAGCCGGGCGAACAGTGGCCAGGTGGTGTACGCAAGAATGCTCGCCCACGCCATGGCGGCGAGGAACGGATTGAGCACGCTATACACGCCCGCCCCCAGCCCGGCCAGAAACAGGCCGAGCATGATGCGGCGCGCGAATGGATTGTTACTCAATTCATGCATGGGAGCCGGTCCATATCAATTGCATCAACACCATGCCAGCGGCATGAACTAACCGCGGACGACAGGATGGCTTCAGCCAGTCTTGCATGCCATGCGTCACGTTATACACTTTGCCGTAGCTGTGTTTTTCCATCAGCTCGCGCGCCAGCGTGGGGCTGCCCGGCACCACACCGGGCCGCCATTCGTCGGGACGGCGCACGTCGTAAACCGGCACGCCTTGCGCCAGCAGCGCCTTGGCGCAGCCGCCCAGTACCTGCAAAAGCAGTAAACCTGCCCACAAAAATCGCATCACTCGACACCCTTATGGCGTGTGGCAACCAGACTGGCGAGCACACTCGCGCCAATCAACACCACGACAACGAACAACGACGCCTGCACCGGCACGTGGTACCAGGGTGCAATCAGCATTTTTCCGCCGATGAAGCTCAACACCAGCGCCAGGCCGTATTTGAGCAGATGAAAGCGGTGCGCCACGTCGGCCAGCAGAAAGTACAGCGCGCGCAGCCCCATGACGGCGAAAATGTTCGAGGTGAACACGATGAATGGATCGGTGGTAATGGCGAAAATCGCCGGGATCGAATCCACCGCAAACACCACATCGGTGGTTTCGATCAAAATCAGCACCAGAAACAGCGGCGTGAAATAGCGCGTGCCACCCTGAACCACACTGAATTTTTCGCCGTGCTCGCCCACACTGATGCGCAGGTGGCGGCGGGCAAATTTCAGCACCGGGTTCTGTTCCAGATCGGCTGTTTTTTCCGCCATCACCAGCATGCGGATACCCGTCACCAGCAGGAACGCACCAAACAGGTACAGCACCCAGCTGAACTCGCGCACCACCCAGGCACCCGCCAGAATCATCACCGCACGCAGCACAATGGCGCCCAGTACGCCGTAGACCAACACCCGGCGCTGGTACGCCGGTTTGACCTGAAACGCTGCAAAAATCAGCAGAAAAACGAATACGTTGTCGACCGACAGGGATTTTTCGATGAGATAGCCGGTGAGGAACTCGAGCGCCTTCTTGTCGGCGACCTCTGCGCCCAGCGTGCCGTTGAGGTGCCACCACATGCCCGCATTGAAGATCAGCGCCATGCAGAACCACGCCAACGACCACAGCGCGGCCTCCTTGACGCTGACCGTGTGGGCTTTTCTGCCGCCGAGGACGAACAGATCCAGCGCCAGCATCACCAGCACAAAACCGATGAAGGCAGCCCACATCCAGGGTTCAGCGATCGACACAGCCGGGTTCATGTTCACTCAACCCAGTCTCAGCGCGCCGCCTGCAGGGCAGCAATCCGCTCTTCCAGCGGTGGATGCGTCATGAACAGGCGCTTGATGCCATCCATCGCGCCGCCGCCTGCAATGCCAAATGCCGCCAGCTTTTCCGGCAACGGCGCGGTGTGTACCCGCTGCAGGCGCTGCAACGCGGCGATCATGTTCTGCCGCCCGGCCAGCGTCGCGCCACCGCGATCGGCGCGGAATTCGCGCTGACGCGAGAACCACATGACGATGATCGATGCCAGCACGCCCAGCACTATTTCGGCAATGATCATGGTGACGAAAAACGCCGGGCCGGTGCCGCGCTCGGTCTTGAACACGACTTTATCCACCAGATAACCGATGACGCGCGACAGGAACATGACGAAGGTATTCACCACCCCCTGTATCAGCGCCAGCGTCACCATGTCGCCGTTGGCAACGTGGGATATCTCATGCCCCAGCACCGCCTCGGCTTCTTCCTTGGTCATGGATTGCAGCAGGCCAGTGGAGACCGCCACCAGCGCGTTGTTTTTATTCATGCCGGTGGCAAATGCGTTCACTTCGGGCGCATCGTAAATCGCCACTTCGGGCATGCCGATGCCGGCCTGCCGGGCTTGACGACGCACCGTATCCACCAGCCAGATTTCGGCAGGCGTGCGCGGATTCTCAATGACTACCGCACCCACCGAGCGCTTGGCCGTCCACTTGGAAATCGCCAGCGAAATGAACGATCCACCCATGCCCATAACGGCGGCAAATACCAGCAACGAACCCGGATTCAGCCCTTGCGCTGTGAGATAGGGCTCTATACCCAGCACGCGCAGGGTGATGGACAGCACAAGCACAATGGCAAGGTTGGTGGCAAGGAACAGAAAAATGCGTTTCATGGCAACTCCTTTTGCAATGGATGAAATATGCGTGATTCGTTCAGCCGCCCGCACCCTGTTTTTTAGGCCCACCCAAGCGATCCATGACGGCGAACATCACGCCGGTCACCACAAAGGTGAGGTGGATACCCACCTTCCAGGCCATCTGCTCGTTGGTGTGCGTGCTCACACTCACAAACGCCTTGAGTAGCTCGATCCCGGAAATGGCTATGATGGAGCCTATCAGTTTCATTTTTAGATCAGCGAAATCGACATGTCCCATCCAGTCCGGGCGGTCTTCATGGTCACCAACGTCAATCTTGGAAACAAAGTTTTCGTAGCCGGCAAAAATGATAATGATGAGCAGGTTCGCCACCAGCACCAGATCCACCAGCGACAGCACGCCCACCACGACGCTACCTTCACCTTGCATTGCCATGGGAATCAGGTGCAGGAATTCCACGCCGAAATACCACAGCAATACCCCAATGGCCCCCACCAGCCCAAGGTAAAACGGCGCCAACAGCCAGCGACTGGCAAACATCAGGCGTTCGAGGAAATTTTCTATGGCTTTCATTGGGTACCCGTTGTTGAAATTAATCCGTGCCCTGCAATCCTGCCTAGCCTGCCTGTTTCAAACAGTGTCCACGGGATATATCCTGTTTACTCGTCGCTGTTTATGAAGCCGAGCAACTGCAGCAAACTGGTGAACAGATTGAAAATGCTGACGAACAGCGTGACGGTAGCCATGATGTAATTGGTCTCCCCGCCGTGAATGATATTGCTGGTCTCATACAGGATGAGGCCGGACATGAGCAGCACGAACATCGCCGACACCGCCAGCGACAGCCCGGGCAGCTCGAAAAACACCGCTGCCAGGCTGGCCACAAAACCCATGATGATGCCCACCATCAGGAATCCGCCCATGAAGCTGAAATTCTTGCGCGTGGTCAACGCATAGCCGGACAAGCCGAGAAAGATTGCGCCGGTCAAGCCCATCGCCATGGCCACGGTCTGGCCGCCATTAGCCAGGCCAAGGTAGTGGCTGATAATGGGACCCAGGGTGTAGCCCATAAAGCCGGTCAACGCGAATACGAAGCCCAGCCCCAATCCGTTGTCGCGGAATTTGCTGGTAAGAAACAGCAGACCGAAATAGCCCACCAGCGTAATAATCAGACCGGGGTGCGGCAACTTGAGCACCGCCGACGCCATCGCCACCAGCGCACTGAACAACAGCGTAGCCGATAGCAGCATGTAGGTGTTGCGGATCACCTTGTTGGCGGCGAATGTAGCAGCGGCCGACTGGCTGGCAGCGCCTGCTTGAGCAGCGTTAACGGGGTGCATTGGGTGCATGATGCGTCCTTTCCAAAAATACGACGACATAGGGTTTACTCGGCCGATTCGCGCGCAAGCGCCAAATCCCCGGACTGGCTGCAGCGTCCGCAGGGATTGCTGACGGCATAGAGTCCTTGCAGAAATACAGTCCGCGAAAGTCGCGTATCTGTATGCCGGTTTGCCCCTTCTTTCTACTTGCGGATTTAACAACTGTTGCAGTTTATGGCACAGTGAATATAATTAATATTCGAATATTACTTAATAAATAATCGAAAAAATGGAACATTTATGAGCGCACTTAATTACAAGCATCTGCACTATTTCTGGGTGGTTGCCAAAGCCGGTGG
Organism: Sulfuriferula plumbiphila; assembly: GCF_009938015.1. Lineage (NCBI taxonomy): Bacteria > Pseudomonadati > Pseudomonadota > Betaproteobacteria > Nitrosomonadales > Sulfuricellaceae > Sulfuriferula > Sulfuriferula plumbiphila. The sequence goes on from NZ_AP021884.1 coordinate 3,316,161, forward strand.
AGTGGGCAAAGCCGCTGAGCGCCTGCATCTGACACCGCAATCCATCAGCGGCCAACTGGGTGTACTGGAAGAAGCGCTCGCCACCCAGTTATTCCGTCGCAGCGGGCGCACGCTGGAGCTGACCGAAGCAGGACGGCTGGTGTTGGGCTACGCCGAGGAAATTTTTGTACTGGGTGAAGAATTGCAAGAAGCGCTGCGCCACCACCCCGCCAGTCGCTCCATGCAGTTTCGGGTCGGAATCGCCGATGTGGTACCCAAATCCGTTGCCTACCGCCTGCTGGAACCCGCCATGCGTATCGAGGAAAAACCGCGCCTGTTGTGTCGCGAGGGTCGGCTGGACAGCCTGCTGGGCGAACTTGCAGTACATCTGCTGGATCTGGTTATCGCCGATCGTCCCATGCCGTCCAAGTTCAATGTGCGCGGGTTCAGCCACTTGCTGGGCGAGTGCGGGCTTACATTTCTGGCAGCGCCAGCGTTGGCTGCAGCATATGACGGCAGGTTTCCGCAATTGCTCGACAGTGCGCCGCTGCTACTGCCTGGAGAGGACGCTGCGGTGCGCCCCAAGCTAGTGCGCTGGCTGGACGAGCAGCGCATTCGTCCGCGTATCGTCGGCGAATTCGATGACAGTGCCCTGCTCAACGCCTTCGGTAAGGAAGGCGTGGGAATTTACGCCGTGCCCAGCGCAATTACCCATTTGGTGCAACAACAATCCGGCGGGATGATTTTGGGGCACACCAATGCGGTAATCGAGCAGTTTTACGCAATTTCCACTGAACGTCGCCTGACGCACCCTGCGGTACTGGCGATCAGCAATGCTGCGCGTCAGGAGATGTTCGGCTTGAGTGCAACTGACATTCTGCCGGAACGCCCGCAAACATGACTGCGCCGCCTGCGGGAGGCGCAATGTTGCGTGCATTCAGCGGGTCAGGCCAGCATAGAGTATCGGCAGCTTCTCCGGCAGGCGCTCGACGTGATCCACCACCATGTAGTTGCGCGCACCGAAAATACGCGAGACATACTGGTCGGCACGCGGATCCAGGCTCATGCAATACGTCGTCACGCCGTACTTGGCGACTTCCTCCACCGCCTTCTTGGCATCGAAGCGCAGATATTGCGGGTCACGCACGTCCACGTCGGCGGGTTCGCCATCGGTAATCACCAGCAACAGCTTCTTGGATGAGCGCTGCTGTTTCAGGTAATGTCCGGCATGGCGAATGGCTGCCCCCATGCGCGTGGACAGCTGGCCGGTCATGCCTGCCAGCTTGCCCTTGGGCACTTCATTATAGGGCTGGTCGAAATCCTTGTAGCGGTAGTATTCCACGTCGTGACGGCCATCCGAGCAGAAACCATGAATGGCGAAGGGGTCACCGATCTTGTTGATGGCATCCGCCAGCAAAACCGTGGCCTGACGGGTCAAATCCAGCACCGAGAAATCCTGGCCCGCCACTTTATCGTTGGTGGATTCGGACAGATCGAGCAGTACCATTACCGAGATGTCGCGCACTTTACGCACCGAGCGCATCATGATGCGCGGGTCGGGCTGATTGCCGATGCGGATGTCGATCATCGCCGCGATCGCCGCATTGATGTCGAGCTCGTCGCCGTCTTCCAGCTTGCGGATGCGCTGCACGCCTTGCGGCTGCATTGCGTCGAGCAGGAATTTCATGCGCTGGATTTCGCGTTTGTACTGCGCGGCGATGGCGTCGATGATCTGCATGTCGCCGGCTTTGGCACGCTTTTCCATCACTGTTGCCCAGCTCGGCCGTTCCAGCTGAATCTGGTAGTCCCATTCTGAATAATGGTAAGGCGCGGAGACCGGCTCTTTGCCTTCCATATCGTTGTAGGACACGCCATTGTCCTCATAGGGAAACAGCTCGCTGCCCAGCACCCAGATTTCCTGCGCATCGTCGCCAGCCAGCTCGCAGTCAATCTCGTTGACGAACTCCATCAGACTGACGTTCTTGCGCACTTGCTGGATCGTGTCGTAGCCGGCTCCTGCCGCCTTGTCGAAATCGAATTCCTCGAATTCCCAGAAGTAGCGGTTGTCGTCGCGGTAGGGCGCAGTGAGCAGATCGGTGCGCGCCTGGTAGGGGATGCGCAACAGGCTCAGTTCGTGTGCCAGCGTCACACCTATATCCCACGATAACTGGTTATCGGCGAGCCTGCCCTGTTCAGCGGCGAATAACTCCCGCGCACGGCTGATGACGGGATGGTCATCCTGATAAGTGGCATCCAGCAAGGCCCGGGCGATGCGGTTGAGGTAGTCGCCAAAGGTTTTGGATTGCGCCGGAGTTGCCGTGTGTAGCTGCGCCCATAGCTGGCCCATACCGGGGAAAGCATTGATGGCGAGGCGCTCCACGCGCGCGTCTTCGATGACAGAAATGACCGCCATCTGCATCGGGTTCAGGCTCTCTGCCGAGATCGGTGTGGTCGTGTAAACAATGTGCGCCGCACAGTGCGCAGCGGTGGCGCGGTACAGTTCCAGTCCCGAAATCCGTCCCCCCTCGCTGCCATCACCGGCCCGCAGCACAAAGTCGTCGAACGCATCGGGCAGATGCATCAGGTAATCCTCGATATAGGGCCGGTAGCCCTCGCGCTTTTCGAAGTCACCTGAGGTGGGGCGCATGAAAAAGTCACGTCCCCACAGCGCGCGCAAATACATGTTGATGCGGCGCTGCACGTCTACGAACAACGTGCCTTTGCGTTCCTGTTGCAGGATGGCCTTGGATTCCAGGGTTTGCAGACCGAAATATTTGATCTGCTCTTCGTAATTGGTGCGGTGCGCCTGTGCGCCCCAGGTCGCCCAGCGCCGCAAACCTCCCAGGGTGAGCTGGCCGAACAGGGTATCGAGATTTTCCAGCATGGGTTTTACCCCGCGCGGTGCGCTCGCCAGCAGCACGTTAAGCAGCCGCAAATACTTGCTGAACAACTCCGCGTCGCCCAGACGCTCGGCAGCGGTGGGTGCCGTTGCCAGCATCAGCTCAATCACCGTACCACTGGTTTTGGACGCCATCATCATGGCACTGTGCACCAGTTCGGGAACCACGTCCTCGCCTACCACGCGCGCGATGGCCGGGGCATTCTGGATATAGGTGGCCACCAGATCGCAGCCGCGCCCGAGGCCGCGCAACGATTTGGCGCCCTGCAGGTAGCGCTCAAGACCCGCCGGGCTGAACACACGGGCTGCATCATGCCATGCTGATTGCAAAATCAGACGCGAGCTTTCCGAGAGTTCACCGAGTATGTCTTTGTAGTCTTCCAGATTGATGGACATGGCTTATACCCTAATTCGATTGCCGCAGAGGTCACACAGAGAATGCACACAGTCCGGCTGTGCGAATCGTCGCCAGTCGCCGAATTGTTTTGGCTATTCCCTGTGTCCTCCGCGATCTCTGTGGCTAAACTGCTTTCAGACGCGCGCCTTCAGAAGAACGTGCTCACCGCTGCATCGAGTGCATCGCGCATGTCCGGATCATCGGTGATCGGCCGCACCAGCGCCATGCGGCACGCGGCGGTCGGCTCCACGCCCCTGGCGATCAGGCTGCCGGCGTAGATCAGCATGCGCGTGGAGATGCCTTCGTCGAGACCATGGCCTTTCAGGTTGCGCGCGCGCTCGGCGATCGATACCAGTTTGCCTGCCACGTCGGCACTGACGCCGGTTTCGTGGGCGACGATTTCGGTTTCGATGTCATGCGCCGGGTAGTTGAAGTCGAGTGCGCCGAAACGCTGCTTGGTGGACTGCTTCAGATCCTTCATCAGGCTCTGGTAGCCGGGGTTGTAGGAGATCACCAGCTGGAAGTCGGGGTGCGCATGGATCAGTTCGCCTTTTTTCTCCAGCGGCAGCACGCGCCGGTTGTCGGTCAGCGGATGGATCACCACGGTGGTGTCCTGGCGCGCTTCGACGACTTCGTCGAGGTAGCAGATCGCGCCGTGACGCGCAGCGATGGCCAGGGGGCCGTCCTGCCAGCGGGTGCCGCTGGCGTCGAGCAGGAAGCGGCCGACCAGGTCGGAGGCGGTCATGTCTTCGTTGCACGCCACGGTGATCAGCGGCTTGTTGAGTTTCCACGCCATGTATTCGACGAAGCGGGTCTTGCCGCAGCCGGTGGGGCCTTTCAGCATCATCGGCATGCGCACCGAGTAGGCCGCTTCATACAGCGCAACTTCGTCGGACACGCCGCGGTAATAGGGTTCTTTTTCAATGCGGTACTGCGCGATCAGGTCACTCATGTCGAACTCCGGATTTGGAAAGTAATTCATTGGGCAGGATTCACAGGATTTAACTAACGCCGCATCCTGTGAATCCTGTCTAATCCATTTGGTTTTATGCGCACAAAAAAGCCCCCGCAGCCTCACGGCAGCGGGGGCTTCGCTACGGTTGCCCGCGCCGCGACTTAAACAGTCTTGCCGCGATAAATCACCATGGCCGCGCCTTGCGACTGGTTGAAGTTGTTATAACCAATCAGACGCACGTGGTTGTCCGGGTTGGCTTTATGACAAGCTTCGGCCTCGGCCAGCACTTTTTCCACGTCGGTTTCACCGAACATTGGCAGCTTCCACATGTACCAGTAGGAATCCATCAAGTACTGTGGCTCGATGTGCTCGATAGCCGGGTTCCAGCCTTTGGACACCAGGTAAGCCACCTGCTTGCGAATATTGGCGGCATCCATCGCAGGCAGATAGGAGAAGGTTTCAAATTTCCGGCTGGCGGGGTCGCTCAGGCGGGAGTTGTAGTCCATTACTTCGCTCATGAAAGTTCCTTTAGCGTTAATCGTTAGTCGTTAGTCGCTGGGTGGGTGCGGGTTGCAGCTTGCGCCCTAACCCACCCTACACTGCTTACTTGTGGGCCACGTCCAGTTTGTCCACGGTATCGAACTCGAACTTGATCTCTTTCCAGGTTTCCATGGCGATCTTGAGTTCCGGGCTGTGTGCAGCGGCCTTGGTCAGAATATCCTTGCCTTCCTTCTCGATGGCAACGCCCTGGTTGCGCGCTTCCACACAGGCTTCCAGCGCCACGCGGTTGGCGGCGGCGCCGGCGGCGTTGCCCCAGGGGTGGCCGAGCGTGCCGCCACCGAATTGCAGCACCGAGTCATCACCGAAGATGTTGACCAGCGCAGGCATGTGCCACACGTGGATGCCGCCGGATGCTACCGGCAGCACGCCAGGCATCGAACCCCAGTCCTGGTCGAAGAACAGGCCGCGGCTGCGATCTTCCTTGATGAACTCGTCACGCATGGTGTCGATCCAGCCCAGCGTGGCGTCGCGGTCGCCTTCCAGCTTGCCGACCACGGTGCCGGAGTGCAGATGATCACCCCCGGACAAACGCAGTACTTTGGTCAGCACGCGGAAGTGGATACCGTGGTGCGGGTTGCGGTCGAGCACGGCGTGCATGGCGCGGTGGATATGCAGCAGCATGCCGTTGTTACGGCACCAGTTGGCCAGGCCGGTGTTGGCCGTCAAACCGCCGGTCAGGTAGTCGTGCATGATGATCGGCGCGCCGATTTCCTTGGCAAACTCGGCACGTTTGTACATTTCTTCCGGAGTCGGCGCAGTCACGTTCAGGTAGTGACCTTTACGCTCGCCGGTTTCCCGCTCAGCTTTAATAGTAGCTTCGTGTACGAATTCGAATCGATCGCGCCAGCGCATGAACGGCTGGCTGTTGACGTTTTCGTCGTCCTTGGTGAAGTCCAGGCCGCCGCGCAGGCACTCGTACACCGCGCGGCCGTAGTTCTTGGCGGACAGGCCGAGCTTGGGCTTGATGGTGCAACCCAGCAGCGGACGGCCATATTTGTTCATCTTGTCGCGTTCGACCTGAATACCCTGGGGCGGGCCGCCGCAGGTCTTCACGTAGGCGATCGGGAAGCGAATGTCTTCCAGACGCAGGGCGCGCAGCGCCTTGAAGCCGAACACGTTGCCCACCAAAGAGGTCAGCACGTTGACCACCGAGCCTTCTTCGAACAGGTCAATCGGGTAAGCCACGAAGGCGTAGAAGCAGGTGTCATCACCAGGCACATCTTCGATGCGATAGGCGCGGCCTTTGTAGTAGTCCAGATCGGTCAGCAGATCGGTCCACACAGTGGTCCAGGTGCCGGTGGAGGATTCAGCGGCCACGGCGGCGGCAACTTCTTCACGGTCCACGCCAGGCTGGGGGGTGATCTTGAAGCAGGCCAGCAGATCGGTATCCAGCGGAGTGTATTCCGGCATCCAGTAAGTCTGCCGGTATTCTTTCACACCGGCGTTGTAAGTTTTAACGGCCATTACAACCTCCAATAGTTAAACAATGATCCATCGAGACCCGCACAACATTGTCCTAGGCTGACTTCGACAGTGGTTCACAGTGTAGCGGGATAAACTCATAAGAGATATTCAATCATTTTGATTGTTACCATAAGTATTAACTTATGGTATAAATCCTGCATGCTGCATCTTACTTTGCGCCAATTAAAAGTTTTTGAAGCCGTTGCGCGGCATTTGAGCTATTCCCGCGCAGCCCGGGAATTGCACCTCACCCAGCCGGCAGTTTCCATGCAGATCAAGCTGCTGGAAGAAAATCTGGGTCTGCCGCTGTTTGAACAGCTGGGCAAAAAGATATTCTTGACTGAAGCCGGGCGGGAGATGTACCGCTATAGCAAAACCATCGCCGAACAACTGGCCGAGGCAGAATCTGTGTTTGCCGAACTCAAGGGTATGGAGCGCGGCAACCTGAAAATCTCCGTAGCCTCCACCGCGAATTACTTTGCCACGCAGCTGCTGGCCAGTTTCCGCCAGACGCATCCGCGCGTCACGGTCAATCTGGACGTCACCAACCGCGAGGCCTTGCTGGGTCAGCTCGAGCATAATCAGATTGATCTCGCGGTGATGGGGCAGCCACCCGACGGACATGACCTGATCGCCGAATCCTTCATGGAAAACCCGCTGGTGGTGATTGCAGCGCCGGATAACCCGCTGGCTGGGCAAAAACACATCCCGGTCAGCCGTCTGGCCGACGAGACGCTGATTGTGCGCGAAGCAGGTTCAGGCACCCGCAGTGCCTCGGAGCGCTTTTTCCAGACCCATCAAATTGCCCCGCGCACGGGTCTGGTGATGAACACCAACGAGGCCATCAAACAGGCCGTGCAAGCCGGCATGGGTCTGGCGGTGGTGTCGCTGCATACCGTATCGCTGGAACTGGAAACCAAACGATTGGCGCTACTCGACGTGGAATTCTTTCCGATTCAGCGTTACTGGTTCGTGGTGCACCGCAAAAATAAACGCCTGTCTGCAACAGCACAGGCGTTCAAGCAATTCTTGCTGGATGAGGGGAAGGCAGCGGTGACGGGGTGAAACCACAATATCTACCAGGCTGTCCAGTATCGGCTATCAGCGCCATGCCTTGCCGGTAATGCTGGCAGGCGGCCTCGGGCTGGCCCATTTGCTCGAGGAGTTGCGCGAGAGCAAAGCAGGTTTCGGAAGCGGGCGCAATTGCCAGGCTGGCTTCAAAAAAACTTTGCGCCTTGCCCCATAGCAACTGACGCGCACACAATCTGCCCAGACTCAGCAACAACGCCGCATCACGCGGGTGTTCGGACAGCCATTTTTCCGCGCGCTCGATCTGGTGCAGCGTATCTGCCCCATCAATCTCGCCGTAGACGCGCGCCAGGGTTTCATCCCATTGCTGCGCCAAACTTTGCTCGATGACTTCGATGGCTGTTCTGGTTTCACCCAGCGCGGCAAATACGCTGGCCGCCGCCTGGGCTAGGCGTGGCTGGATTTTCTCGACGCCGGGAATTTTTTGCCAGGTGGCGGCCAGCGCGGCTGCGTTATTACAGTTCAGCTTGAGGTTTTCCAGGTGCGCATTAAGACGCAACTGTTCTGCCACTACCGGTTCCAGCGCCTGACGCTTCTCCAGCGCGGCAGCAAGTTCCAGCACCCGGTCCCAGTTTTTCAACATTTGCTGCGCGCGCAATTCCAGCTTTTGCAGGCCGGCATGCCCGGGGTCAAGTGCAACGGCCTGCTTGAGACGGGTCAAAGCCGCCTCGGCACGGTGTTCGTCCAACAGACAGCCGACCTCGGTCACCAGCCGCGCCATAGCCTGGTCGGGCGCCAGCTGTTCAGCCTGCGCCAGGTATCCATCGCGTCGCGAGTAGGCCTTGATTTCATGCGCGGCACGTGCAGCAATCAGCGCTGCCTGCCACGGCACAGAATCCAGCGTGAGTGCTTCGACCGCACGTTTTTCAGCCCGGCTGTAGCGCATTTCCAGCAAGGCAGTGAGCGCCTCACTGAGGGCTTCACGCGATTTTTGTTCACGTTTCCGGGCGCGGAAAGCGCGCACCTGTTCCGGCAGGCGCAAGGTTGCCGAGGCAAGGCGAAAGAACAGGTGCCCGAGCACCAGCAACCCCAGGAACACGACCACCATCAGCGTGAGCGAGAGCTCGACCCGATACGGCGGATACACCAAAACCGCATAGCCCGGGTCGTACTTGCCGGCCAGGGTAAAGCCCACCGCCAGGGCAAACAGCAGAACAATCCAGATTAGCGCGCGCATTAACGGTTACGCCCAATACGGCTCGATTGCAGTGCCGCGAGGCTTTCCGACAGGGTCGGCAGCTGGATGCTGACCGGGCTATTGGCCAGCTTGCCAAGGCTGACCAGGGCATTCGTCACACGTGCGTCGCTGCTGTTGAAATAACGTTTCACCCAGTGCTGGGCGGCCTGCAGATCAGCCTTGTAACTGGTTTCATCGTGGGCCAGCAGGGCGATGCGCGCGGTGAGCAGGCGCAACTTGAGATTTTGCCGCAGAAAATACACCTGTTCCGGTGCCAGCAGCGCGCTGTCGGGGGCATCCATGCGCCGCACCTGTACCAGGCCTTTGAGTTCCTGCCAGACTTCACGCCCAAAACGGTTTGCCATCCCGGCTGGCTGCGGATGCCGTGTGCGCGTCTGCGCGGCAGGAATTTCATGATCGCTGGCAATGGGCAGATCGTCCACGTCGACTATCAACGCATCCAGGCGCAGCGTAATCCCCACAGTATCAATCTGCGGTACTGCCTGCAGACGCTGGATGTCATCATTGATCGCACGCCGCAGCGCTGTAAATTGGGGCTTGTTTAAACGCTGCAGACGCGTATCGGCACTCTGTAATGCGATCAGCGCGGCCCTGGCGTTACCTGCCAGCTGTAATTGCTGACTGGCGGACAGCACGATCTGCTCGATGTCGGCCAGCGTCCATTCGTCGCGACTGCGCGCCAGGTCCTGATACAAGGCTTCCAGCGCCAGCTGCTGGTTTTGCGAATCGGCCAGCTTGCCCTGGATCTCTCCCAGCTTGACTGACAGATCGCGCGTGGCATCCATCGCCTGTTTGCTCAATACCCGGCTTTCCTGCTCCACACTGCTCGACGCCGCCAGACGCTGGCCTAACTCGGCCTGCAGCTGATGGATGCGATTATTGCTGTCCCACCACTGCCAACCTGCAATCCCCAGCGCCAGCAGCGCCAGTATCAGCGCGGGTTGCAAACGCCCGAGGTAGTCGAGCAAATCCGGTTTGTCGTCGGTTTGTGGCTGTTCGCTCATGGATGCGTCCTGAACCATTCAATCATGCCCTGCACCAGCCCCTCGTCTCCGGCCGGGGTGACCACACCCTGCTCCAGCCCGAGTTCGCGCGCCACTTCCAGGATGCGCGCGTGTGGCACAAATACCGGCGTGGTTTTCAGCCACTGCCGTCCCAGCTTGCCCAACATGTCATAGAGGTTACGCAGCCCTTCCGAACTGGTGACCGTCACAGCGTTAATCTCATTACGTGACCACTGACGCAGCAACCCGCCTGCCGAGGCATCCGGGCGGCTGCGCCGGTAGCATTCGGCATATTCGATACTGGCACCACGTGCGGTAAGCGTGTCCCCTAGCACCTCGCGTCCGCCGTCGCCGCGGAAGATGGCGATGCGCTGGCCAGCCACCGCCTGTAACTGCGGCAGTTCCAGCAAGTTTTCGCTATCAAAGCGGGTGCTGGGAGCAATGATGTCGGTTACGCCAAAGTGTTTCAATTCCTTGCTGCTGCCGCGCCCGATGGCGGCAATTTTTAGCGTGGCGGGCAATTCACGGCGCGACTTGATCAGGTTCATCGCCTTGTTCACCGCATTCGGACTGATGAAAATGGCGATATCAAAACTGTCCAGCCGGTCAATCAGCGCATACAAGGGCTGCAGGTCGGCGGCATCGAGGATTTCCAGCACCGGGAATAGCACCGGCTTGCCCGCTGCGGCAACAATCAGCTCAGCCAGATGCGCCGCCTGATGTGCGGGTCGTGTCACCAGTACGCCGCGCCCATTGAGTGTGGCGCTCATGCCGACAACGTCGCGAGGATTGCGCCCGCGCCCTGTGCCAGGAGCTGATTTGCCAATTGGCAGCCCAGGATTTCAGCGTCCTGACGCGCCCCGGACACACTGCCGCTGATGATGCGGCTACCGTCAATTTCCGCCACAAACCCACGCAGGCTGAGGATATCACCCGCAACCTGTGCGTAACCGCCCAGCGGTACCTGGCAGCTTCCCCCCAGGGCGCGGCTCATGGCGCGTTCGGCACGCACGCAGTCGGCGGTATCAATATGATTGAGGGGTGCCAGCAAGGCCACCAGGTCATCGCGTCCGGCCAGACACTCAATACCCAACGCGCCCTGGCCGACCGCGGGCAGGCTTTGTTCGGGGGGGATTTCATTGCGGATGCGCGCGCCCAACCCCAGTCGTTTGAGTCCGGCGGCGGCGAGGATGATGGCGTCATACTGACCTTCGTCGAGTTTGCGCAGGCGGGTTTGCACGTTGCCGCGCAGCGGCTCGATAATCAATTGCGGGTTGCGTGCGCGCAACTGGCATTCTCGGCGCAGGCTGGAAGTGCCGACGCGCGCGCCTGCGGGTAACGCATCGAGGCTGGCATAGGTGCTGGAGACAAACGCATCGCGCGGGTCTTCGCGTTCGCCAATCGCAGCGAGCCGGAAGCCTTCCGGCAAATTCATCGGCACGTCTTTCATCGAGTGCACGGCAATGTGCGCGCGCCCTTCGGCGATCGCGGTTTCCAGTTCCTTGACGAATAAACCTTTGCCGCCAATCCTGCTCAAGGGGGAATCGAGGATCTGGTCGCCCTGCGTAGTCATGCCCAGGATGCTCACCCGCATTCGCGGATAAAGCGCACGCAAGCGGTCAGCAATGTGTTCGGCTTGCCACATGGCAAGCGCGCTCTCGCGCGAAGCGATGATTAATTCATCCGGGGTGGTTTGCGGGTAATTTGGACTATATAACAAAGGGCAACCTGCACGTAAAATGGGGCATCAATTAGCGCATTTGCGCATGGAACAACAAAAATCATGAAACTCACAGCGTTATTTCTGATGGGAATTCTAGCATGGACCGGCCTATCCCCGGCGCGTGCGGCGACCCCGAACGTGCCTTACAGCACCAACCTGAAGGCCGATGCCGAGCTGGCAAAAAGTCGGGGCGTGCCCATCATGATAATGTTTGGGGCGCCGCATTGTCCCTATTGCGAACGCCTGCTCAACGAATTTCTGCTGCCCATGCGGCGCAATCCGGAATATGCCAAAAAGGTACTGATGCGCCGTGTGGAGGTAGGCAGCACGCAAAGCCTGATTGATTTCGACGGCAAACGTACCACCCAGGGTGACTTTGCCAGGCTGCACCGGATAGGGCTCTCGCCTACCATCGTCGTATTCGACTACCGCGGCAACACAGTCGCAGACCCGCTCGTGGGTTTGGGGCCGGTGGATTACTACGGCGGCTACCTGGATGCCGCGATTGATGCTGGGCTGAGCAAGGTAGCCAGCAGCAAATTGGCTCAGCGTTTGAACTGACGGATTACCGCATACTGCCGGCGACTCACCGGCAGGGTTTCATCCAGCCCTTTCAGCAGCACCACCCAGCCAGCCGACTCAGCGCCCTCACTTTCACCCGGGCGAATCACAAACCCCTCTATGGCGCTACGCGCCACCAGGCTGTTACGGTGCACGCGCACGAATGCCGCGCCGAATTCCTGCTCCAGATTAATCAGCGACTCATCCAGAAGATAGGTATGGGTCAGGGTACGGGCAGCCACGTATTTTTGTTCGGCACGCAGATAAATCACCTCTTCCACCGGCACCAGCAAAATCCGCCCGCGCTCGCACGCACTGAGAAAACGCCGCGCCGCGCTATGGTGCTGGCGCAGTAGCGCGGTAGTAGCGGGATTTAGCGCGCGCGCCTTGCGCAGCGCCGCGACCAGCCGCTCGCTGCGTACCGGTTTGAGCAGGTAGTCAGCCGCGCTCAATTCAAATGCCTGGATGGCGTAGCTATCGTAAGCAGTGGCGAACACCACCGCGGGCGGCGCATCCAGCCGCTCAAGATGCTGGGCGAGCTCGAGGCCATCCATCACCGGCATACGAATATCCAGCAGCACCACATCTGCCGCAGTATGGCCCAGCAGTTGCAACGCCTGTACGCCATTGGCGGCCTCGCCCACCACCGTGGTCGGCAACTCCGCCGCACAATCCGCCAGCAGGTCACGCAAACGATTACGCGCCGGGGCTTCATCGTCCACGATGAGGATTCGCAATGGCGCGCTCATTTCGCGGCGGCCCGATAAGGCAGCGTGATGTGCACCTGATAGGCCGCGTCACGTACCTGGGTTTTGAGGCTGGCCTCGACATCGAAATGCAGCATCAGGCGGCTTTTGATATTGCCCATCGCCATCTTGTTGCCGCCGTGGTGGCGTCCTTCGCGCTGATACGGGTTGCTGATCACCAGGTGCACCTGGCCATCGTTGCAATACAGATTGATGCTGATCTCTCCCGGCTGGCTGGCGGGTTCGATGCCGTGATACACCGCGTTTTCCACCAGCGGCTGCAATACCAGTGGCGGGATCAGCGCTTCACCGGGCATTTTGTCGATATGCCAGACCACTTGCAGACGCTCGCCCAGGCGCAACGCCTCCAGTTCCAGATATTGTTTGCACAGCGCCACTTCGCTGGCCAGCGGCACCAGCTGGCGGTTATCCGCCATCAATACGCGAAACAGATCCGCCAGGTTTTCCAGCGCACGCTCGGCGCGGCGCGGTTCGCTGCGTACCAGACTGAGTACCGCGTTGAGGCTGTTGAATAAAAAATGCGGGCGAATGCGCGCCTGCAAAGCCTGCAAGCGCGCTTCGGACAAGGCCGGAGACAGCGCCCGCCCGCGCAGGTAAAAATAGCCCAGTAACAGCCCCGTTACCAATATCACATTGACCGTATCGCGCACGCCAAAGCTGCTCAGCATGGTGTCGGCAAACAGCCGGCCCATCATGCCTGTTACCCCGGCATGGCTGGCAAGAGCCAGCAGCAGCACCGCAACCACGCCCTTTTTGTAGGACAGCCGCAACAGCCAGGGCTTGCCCAGACACAACAGTGCCAGCATCACCAGCAGCGCGGGCTGCACCACCACCGACTGCTCGACAAACAGGTGCCACACGTCCTCCAGCGCATCGGCGCGCAGCCAGGCCGCTGCCAGCGTCAGCCCCTCTACCCCGGCCAAAATGCGCAGGGTGACGCCCAGATTGCAGAAATCCGGTAACTGGGCAGGATAGTCGGAGGTGGTGGGCTTTGGCATAATCCGGGTATTGTGCAGCATTGTGCTGTAATTCGGCCAAAACACCACCGCCCTTTAGTTTGCTGGCCGCATCCATTTATTGATCAGGTTCCCTAACATGTCCCATACCCCGCAAGATACCCCGCAGCTCTGGTCAGGCCGTTTCACCGAACCGGTATCCGAGCGCGTCAAGCGTTACACTGCCTCCATCGGTTTCGACTACCGCCTCGCCGAGTTCGATATCCAGGGCTCACTGGCGCACGCAGCCATGCTCGCCCACCAGCGCATCATCGGCGCTGGCGACCTCGCCGCCATCCAGCGCGGCATGACCGAGATCCTCGCGGAAATTCACGCCGGGCAGTTCCAGTGGTCGCTGGATCTGGAAGACGTCCACCTCAACATTGAGAAGGCACTCACCGCCAAAATCGGTGACGCCGGCAAGCGCCTGCACACCGGCCGCTCGCGCAACGACCAGGTCGCCACCGACATCCGCCTTTATCTGCGCCACAACATTGACGGCCTGCTTGGTCTCATCCGCCAGGCGCAAAGCGCGCTTCTCGACGTAGCGGAAACCAACGCCGACGTGGTGATGCCCGGATTCACCCATTTGCAGGTAGCGCAGCCGGTGTCGTTCGGCCACCATCTCATGGCCTATTTTGAAATGTTCAAGCGCGACGCCGAACGCCTCGCCGATTGTCGCAAACGCGTCAACCGCCTGCCGCTGGGCGCCGCCGCGCTGGCCGGCACCAGTTACCCGATAGACCGCGCAATGGTTGCGCGCGAGCTGGGTTTCGACGGCGTCTGCGAGAACTCGCTCGACGCCGTTTCCGACCGCGACTTCGCCATTGAATTTAGCGCCTGCGCCAGCCTCATCATGACCCACCTGTCGCGCCTGTCCGAAGAACTGATCCTGTGGATGAACCCGCGCTTCGGCTTCATTGACCTGGCCGACCGCTTCTGTACCGGCTCCTCCATCATGCCGCAGAAAAAAAACCCTGACGTGCCCGAACTCATCCGCGGCAAGACCGGCCGCGTCAACGGCCACCTGGTGGCGCTGCTCACCCTGATGAAAGGCCAGCCGCTGGCCTACAACAAGGACAACCAGGAAGACAAGGAACCGCTGTTCGACACCGTGGACACGCTCATCGACACCCTTGCCATCGTCGCCGAAATGCTCCCCGGCATCCGCGTCAAACCCGAAGCCATGCGCGCTGCAGCTTTACAAGGTTTCGCCACCGCCACCGATCTGGCCGACTACCTGGTGAAAAAAGGCCTGCCGTTTCGCGACGCGCACGAGGCCGTAGCACTGGCAGTGCGCCATGCGGAAGCGAAAGGCCGCGATCTGGCAGAGCTATCGCTGGCGGAATTGCGGCAGTTCTCACCCTTGGTAGAAGCAGATATTTACGCCGTGCTATCGCTGGAAGGCTCGATGAACAGCCGCAACCACATCGGCGGGACTGCGCCCGCGCAGGTAAGAGCGGCGATTGCACGGGGACGAGGTGCGCTAACGGGTGCCTGATATCCTGGCACAGGATCAATCCATCACATGGCGTGAATAAACAGTTATGCTTCAATCCTGCTCGGCCTTGCTTTACCGGTAAAGCAACCACGGCTGACCTTGCCCGCAATCCATCGTAACGCTGACGCAGGCGCGCTCCTTGCGGCTATCGGATATACGACACGCATCACCTGAACCGGCACCGGCAAATTGCACCCCACCACAACGCGCAGTTACTGAACGCAGCGAGCTTCTTCTCCGGCAGCGCCCGATACCTTCAAGTCGGAGAAAAACCGCTCGGACTCCTTTTTCACCACGTCGTAGCACTCACAAACATGAGTTTCCAGCCCTGGTCTATCCAGCACTTTAATGTGTCCACGACAGTAACTAATCAGCCCGTCCATCTGCAACTTCCGCGCCGCTTCAGTGATGCTTTCGCGGCGCACCCCAAGCATATTGGAAATCACTTCCTGGGTCATGGCCAGGCTGCCGGAATGTACGCGATCAAAATTTAGAAGCAGCCAGCGACACAATTGCTGCTCCACGGAATGACGGCGATTGCAGGCGGTAGTCTGGGCCATCTGGATGATGAGCGTGCGGGTGTAACGCATCAAAAGATGTTGCAATGATCCACCCTGGTCGAACTCCCGCTTTAGCAGTTGCGCCGGCAAGCGATAACCATAGCCAGCAGTCTGGATGGTAGCCATGGTGAGTGCCGCGTTATATCCCATGAAAATCGAAACATCCAAAATTCCCTCATTACCAACCACAGCAACCTCCACAGATACGCCGTCTTCCAGACCGCATAGCAGCGAGGCGGTGGCACTGGTGGGAAAATAGGCATATTGCAATTCCTCATTACATGCGTACAGAACTTCTGTATAGGGCATTGACACCAGTTCAAGATGCGGAGCAATTCGCTCGAACGCCTCTGCGTGCATCGCAGCGAGAAGATAATTCTGTCGTGGGTCAGAAAGCTCGGACACTGGATCTCTCCCGATATTTATCTTTGACTCAATTGCATTTCCGGTCAAAATTGAATTGTGATTTAACCTCTGGAAGTGCAATTTTGTAGGAGCGGTGGGGGGCCGGACCTGGTTGGTTCTCTGCCTTCATTTAAGGTAAACCAGCCAAAAGCTCGCACATGAGTAAATCCGTGTTACCCACCTGCAAATAAACCTCCACAGCGGGTATGGTGCAAGACCTCCTTTTTATCAAAAAACAGATGGTTGTTGCCTCCCGCCGCCTTGACTCGATACATGGCGCTATCGGCATATTTGAGCAAGGTGTGGCCGTCTTCGCCATGCTCAGGATAGAACGCGACGCCAATGCTGGCCTGGATGGAGATATTTTGACCGTCGACGGTGAGCGGTTCCCGTAACAGGGTAGTAATTTTTTCAAGTACCTTTTTCACATCCTGACGCAATGCAGCTTTTTCCAATAGCAGGGAGAACTCGTCTCCACCTAGACGGGCTACGGTATCCTCCTCGCGCAGGCATTGCTTGAGCCGAGACGCAGCAGTCTGCAACACCGCATCTCCCACGGCATGGCCGAACCTGTCGTTGATAGTCTTGAATTGATCGATATCCAGCAACATAAGGGCAAAACCCTCGCCGCAGCGTAATGCGTGCGCTTGCGCCTGCTGCAATCTGTCCAGAAACAAGTTACGGTTCGGCAGACCGGTCAGGCCGTCGTAGTTGGCAAAGTATTCCAGTCGCCGCATGATCTGTACCCGCTCGCTGACATCGCGGCCGCTGGCTATAAAATGAGTGGTTTTTCCGCAAGCATTGCGGAAGGGGCGAATGATCTTGTCCTCATAGAATAGCGTGCCATTTTTACGACGGTTCACGAATTGGCCACGGAAAGTCCCGTTGGCCTGCAAAACTTCCCACATCTTCGCGTAGAATTTCGCCTCGTGCACATCCGCCTTCACAAGGGCATGTGTGTGCCCCAGGAGCTCGTCTTTGCTATAACCTGTAAGTGTCTCGAATGCCGGATTCACGTATACGATCAAGCCTTCCGTATCGGTGATTGCCACTGCATCCCCGCTCGATTCCGATGCTTCCTGAAAGTGCCGCAGTTTTTCGTCCTCGTCTGCATGGGTTTGTGGCGTACGCAATTCGAGTAAAAACAGTAAGCGGCCATCCAGTTCCAGTGCCATGAGTGTGGCTTCTAAATACCGCTTTCTGCCTTGACTATCTTGTCCGCTGAAAGCAAGCCACTGGCTGCCGCGGAACTGGGATGAGGCATATGCCAGGTTATCGCCCGGAGTGGACTGCCTGATTGGAAGCTCCGGCAATAAATTTGTCACTGGCTGGTCGATCAATGCCTGCATGCCCGCGCCAAAGCCGCTTACCGCAGGACTGCAATATTTAATGGTGCCGTTCTCGTCCAGCAGTAACAGCGCGCGTCCCGGATGCGCTTCGGAAAATATTTTTGCCAGCCTGCTTTGCTGGCCATATTCCATTGGCAGCACTTTGATTGAAGGGGGCGTTTTAAACGCTCCCTGGATATGCTTCTGGCTTAAACCGCTGGACATGCTTTGCATTTTTTTATTGCTCATTTTCCCTCCTCAATCCTCAGTCCCTCATGGCATCCTCAGTCCCTCATGGCATCCTCAGTCCCTCATGGCATCCTCAGTCCCTCATGGCGGCTCGTGATTTTGTCAGTGGGTAAATTCCCATTTGCCTGTGGAAGATAAATCCGCCCTCTCTCAAGTGGGCACCTCGCTGGCTGGATGAGCAAGATATGCACCAATTTAAAAAACGCTTAATAAACAATAAGGTTGCGCGGGGAACGGGATAAATCAGAAGGATCTGCATGCCACATTTGTCTCTTGTTTGAGACAACGAATACCTATGGCCTTAAATTATTATCAAATTAAACAACAAGATATTTGGAATTTAATGTGTCACCAAATGGCAACGCGAAAAAACAATACAACTGCCGCATACCCCGGCAGCCTGCATTTTTTCCATAATTCTCACCTTGACAAGGCCGAGCCTGTTTACTAGATTGAACCGCAGGCTTCACTCAAATATACGCGCTGCGCCCGAATAGCGGTCACGCAGCGAAATGCGCGGATGCCAATTGGCATAGCTAGGCACCCGGTAACGGCGGGATCAAAAACAATGGCAAGGAGGTGGTTATGCCCAACAGGCGCACGTTTCTGAAAAATCTCAGTAGCGGCTTGATGGTTATGGGCAGCGGCGTGCTGCTGCCGCGCCATGCGTGGGCAGATGCATTCTCCATTTCCCCACCCACGCTCCCTGATGGCGATATGGCGGAATCCATCCTGGCCAGCCTGCCCGGCAAAAACCCCCTCATCAAACGTACCTACCGGGCGCCCAACTACGAAACCCCGGTGGAATACTTCAACCAGATGTTCACCCCCAACGATAGCTTCTATGTGCGCTGGCACCTGTCCGGCATTCCGGACAAACTGAGTGCCACCGACTGGCGCCTAAAAATTGGCGGAGACTCGGTCAATACACCCATCGAACTGACGCTGGATAACCTCCAAAACAACTACGAGCATGTGGAAATCGTCGCTCTCAACCAGTGTTCCGGTAACCGGCGAGGCTTCTTTCAGCCCCATGTGGCAGGTGTGGAATGGGGCTACGGTGCCATGGGCAACGCCCGCTGGACCGGCGTGCGGCTGAAGGACGTGCTGAACAAGGCCGGAATCAAGAAAGATGCGCTCGAAGTAACCCTCAATGGTGCCGAGGGCCCAGTGATTCCCCAGACCCCGGACTTCATCAAGAGCCTGCCCCTGTGGAAAGCGCTGGATGAAAATACCATCCTGGCCTGGGAGATGAACGGCGAGCCGCTTCCCCATCTGAACGGCTTTCCGGTGCGGCTGGTAGTACCTGGATGGACGGGTACTTACTGGACAAAAATGATTACCGAGATCAATGTCATCAACAAGCCTTGGGACGGCTTCTGGATGCGCATAGCGTACCGGATACCCATCGGAAAATTTGCGGGGATCGATCGCTTCGTGTCACAGGAACGCCCCACCGACACCATGACGCCCATTACCGAAATGGTGGTGAATTCACTGATGACCAATATCCGGAATGGCCAGCGCTTTCATTTGGGACAACCGGTAGAGGTTAAGGGCATCGCCTGGGATGCCGGACGTGGCATCCGGCTGGTGGAGGTGTCTACCGACGGCGGCTACACCTGGCGCGAGGCGACCTTGGGCAAGGATTATGGTAACTATTCCTGGCGCCAGTTCAGCTACGGTTTTCGTCCCACCAAAAAAGGCCGCTACGACATTCTCGCCCGAGCCACCAACCGGGCCGGCAGCACCCAAAACTTTGAACTCATTTGGAATCCGGCAGGTTATCACCACAACGTAGTGCAAAAAGTGTCCGTGGACGTGGTCTAAGGAGACGGAAATGCGAAACCTGATTCTATTTCTCAGCCTGGCACTGACGACCGCTAGCACTTGGGCGGACGAAAGCCAGATCCAGCTCAAGCCAGGCGCCAACATGGGACTGGTCGCCAATAATTGCGCGGTGTGTCACAGCACCGACTATATTCAGATGAACTCGGTATTCCTCGACCGCAAGGGCTGGGAGGGCGAGGTCAACAAAATGGTCAACGTTATGCACGCCCCAATCAACAGGGACGACATTCCAAAAATCGTGGACTACCTGGTCAAGTACTACGGGACTGGCAACTAGACATCGTCCCTTGGCTGCAGTTGACGCGCCCACGCGCCGCAAACGAAGGCAGGCGAAACCTGCCCAAACGGGTAAAGCGCTTGTCCAGGGAGAACCCCGGGCCACCAAAGAAAGCAACAGCTATTGAGATCGGTACCGACGCGAAAATAAATCTTTGGAATCGCGATAAAGGGAGGATCGTCCGTGGCTCGCGCGGTTTTTAGCTGCCGCCGTTCAACGCCGCGGCTTCTGCCTGGGCTGATGCTCGCGGCAAATCATCCGCGTATCAGGCAAACTCAGTTTTTCCCCAGTCAACCCACAGCGGTAGCTGCGTGGGCCTTCATGCAGGTTGAGCTGACAGGTGTTGCACACGCCAAAGCTGCGGTTGCCTGCGCCGAGCTGCAGGGCGAGCAGCAATTCCTTGAGTACGGCAAGAGCGATTTTGCTGCGCTGCGGGGCGATGCAGGTGACAGCCTGTGTCCACTCCGGCAGTAGCTGAATTGCTTTTAACAGTTGCGCGCCGGATTCGGTGAGCGCGAGGCGCACCAGGCGTTTGTCGCTGGCATCGCCCTGGCGCTCTATCAACCCGCGCCGGTGTAGTAACATCAGGCTTTGCGACACCGTGCCTTTGGTAAGGCCGAGATATTCGGTTAGGGCTTGCGGGGTGTTGCTGTATCGGTTAGCAATGGAGAGGTAGATCAGCGCCTGCAGGTGCACGGGCTGCAGGCTATGCTGGCTGCCTGCGCCGCGTAGATTGACGCGTACCAGGTTGCCCAGGCGGTCGATCAGCTCGAAAAATTGTGCGGCGCTTTTGTCCATGGCAGAATAGTATCGCCGCCATACTTCTTTTACAAATTAATCAAAGCGGATATCACCACCGCCTTGCTGGGCGATCAGGCTGGTGAGCGTCTGCATCAACTCGCTACCGTCACGGGTATTGCGCCAGGCATTGTCCTGCCAGCGGTAGTGAAAGCCGCCCGATTTGGCGGCAACCCAGATTTCCTGGTTTGCTCCCTGGCGGTTGATAATGATTTTGCTGCCGTTGTCGAATTCGATTTCCAGCACACCACCGGCGGCCAGTTCGTAATCCAGGTCGTTACCCGCATGCTCCAGTACTGATTCGATATGGGCAAAGGCGGCGTCGGCCAGCTGACGGTATTCAGTTTCGGTCATGGTAAAATGCGCTACGTAAATTATGAACAGGCGTTCCCGCCCACCTTGAAAGGCTCCCATGCCTCACCGCACCTTATCCTATTGCGCGGCCTGTTTGTTGCTGCTGATGCTGTCAGCGTGCGGCACTAAAGGCGCTTTATATCTTCCCGAAAAACCTGCGCCTGCGCAACCCGCCGCTAAATGAACCCTCTCTCGCTGCAACACAATCATCTCCATATTGAGTCCGCTGACCTGGTAGCCATTGCCGATACCTACGCCACACCCTGTTATGTGTATTCACACACGGCGCTGACACAGGCATTCCAGGCTTTCGACCAGGCGCTGCATGGCCGCAACCATCTGATCTGCTATGCGATGAAGGCCAATTCCAATCTCGCCATTCTGCGCCTGTTTGCCAGTCTGGGGGCCGGATTTGATATTGTCTCGGGAGGAGAACTGCAGCGCGTCCTGGCAGCGGGAGGCGATCCTGGCAAGGTGGTATTTTCCGGCGTGGGCAAGACGACGGCTGAAATGCGTCTGGCGCTGGACTGCGGGATTCTGTGTTTCAACGTGGAATCCGAAGCCGAGTTGCACCGCCTCAATGAGACAGCCGGCCAGATGGGCAAGATTGCACCTGTAAGTTTGCGCGTCAATCCGGACGTGGATGCCAATACCCACCCGTATATTTCCACCGGTCTCAAAGGCAGCAAGTTTGGCGTGGCGCACGAAGATGCGCTGCGTCTGTATCGATTGGCAGCATCATTGCCGCACTTGAAAATCGAAGGCATTGATTGCCATATTGGCTCCCAGCTCACCGAAACGCGCCCGTTTGCAGATGCCCTGGATCGTGTGCTGACGCTGGTGGATGCACTGGAAGCGGAAGGTATTGTGCTGCATCACCTCGACCTCGGCGGCGGTCTCGGCATCCGCTATCAGGATGAAACGCCGCCGCCAGTAGCCGAATATATCAGTGCTCTGCTCGTCAAGCTGCAAGGCCGTGCACACACCATTCTGCTGGAACCGGGGCGCGCATTGGTCGGCAATGGCGGTTTGCTGTTGACGCGCGTGGAATACATCAAGCGCGGCACAGAAAAAAACTTCGCCATTGTCGATGCGGCAATGAACGACCTGATGCGCCCTGCCCTATATGACGCGCACCATGACATCGTGCCAGTCGTGCCGCGTGCAGGTAACGGCGAGGTGTACGAGATTGTCGGCCCGGTGTGCGAGAGCGGCGATTTCCTCGGCCATGAGCGCCGTCTCGATCTGCGCCAGGGCGACCTGCTCGCCATCCTTTCCGCCGGAGCTTATGGCATGTCGATGAGCTCCAACTACAATACACGAGCGCGGGCCGCCGAGGTTATGGTCAGGGGACAAGACAGCTTTCTGATCCGCGAACGCGAACCAATCGAACATTTGTTTGCGCTGGAACACACCTTACCCAGATTGTAGCGAACCGATATTGTTTTGATTCGATACAATATTCACAAAA
Organism: Sulfuriferula plumbiphila; assembly: GCF_009938015.1. Taxonomy (NCBI): domain Bacteria; kingdom Pseudomonadati; phylum Pseudomonadota; class Betaproteobacteria; order Nitrosomonadales; family Sulfuricellaceae; genus Sulfuriferula; species Sulfuriferula plumbiphila. Next base: position 3,338,547 of record NZ_AP021884.1, read on the forward strand.
AATATTTTCAAAATCTGCTCCCCATATTGCGCATTTAAAAAAAATCTGTTCTAGAATTAGCGGCACCAAGCGGAGAAGCGCGATCATCAACCCTTTGCAGTGTTTTTTTCGGGAGTTGAGAGCCGGATAAATCGTAGATGCCCAACGTCTTGGAAGTGCATTTGCAAAACTCTGCACGAAGTGGCAACTCAGTTGTTTAACTTTTAGAGGAGATATAGTGATGGCAACAACTGCAAAGAGCAGTACCAAACCCGCAGCCAAGAAGGCAGCACCCGCCAAAGCGGCAGCAAAGCCAGTGGCGAAAAAGGCAGCCGCCAAACCAGCTGCGAAAGCAGCCGTCAAGGCAGCGACAAAACCGGCGGTAAAAAAAATTGCGGCCAAACCTGCGGCTAGCAAAGCAGTGGCAAAGCCGGTTGTGAAAAAGGCAGCAGCAAAGCCGGCAGCAAAAGCAAAGGCCCCCGTCAAACCAGTGGCAAAGAAACCAGCTGCCAAGCCGGCAGTGAAAAAAGCCGCGGCAAAACCCGTTACGAAAGCGGCCGCGAGCAAAACTGCAGCCAAACCTGCGGCGAAAAAACCGCTGGCAAAGGCCGCAGCGAAGCCCGCTGCAAAGGCTGCGGCAAAACCTGCCGCGAAAAAAGTCGTCGCCAAGAAGCCTGTGGTCAAAGCCGCCACGGCGATGGCACCCATGGCACCGAAACCGCTCGGCCCCACGGGTTCCTGAGCCCAGCAGCAAAAAACGGGCGGGGATTTTTTCCCCGCCTTTCTTTATTCTAGCTCCGCCTTATGTCCTGGCATGACCACCGGTATGCCGACCCGTGCTTTAAATATCAGCCGGATTCCCAACAATGCCGCCAGTACCAGTGCATATATCAGCGGCTGGGTAATGTCTTTTTTCACCAGCCACCAGTAATGCACAACCCCAAGCACTGCTATCGTGTATACCAGACGATGCAGTCTTTGCCAGTTTCTCCCGCCCAGCCGTTTCATCATGGCAGTGGTAGACGTTGCTGCGAGCGGAATCAACAACACAAAGGCGAGGAATCCCACCGTGATGAACGGCCGCTTGATTACATCCTTCACAACCGCCTGCATGTCGAAAAACTGATCCAGCCAGATGTAAGTAGTGAAATGCAGACAGGCGTAAAAAAAGGCAAACAGGCCCAGCATCCGGCGCAGCCGGATTAGCCAGTTCCAGCCGGAAAATTTACGTAGCGGCGTGATGGCAAGCGTGACCAGCAGACCGATTAGCGTCCAGGTTCCGGTAGCGTAGGTGATGAATTCTATCGGATTGGCACCCAGCCCATCATTGATCCCCAGCCATACCAGCCGCGCCAGCGGGACAAGCGCAGCAACAAACAACGCCGCCTTGGCGATACCAGTCTGCCGCAGCGAAAGGCTGTGCAATGCGTTCCACATACAGCCGCACTTCCTAAAAATTCTTGCGTAAATCCATGCCCTGATACAGCTGGGCAACCTGGTCACCGTAGCCATTGAACATTTCGGTCTTGCGCTTGAAAAATTCGCCGATGCGGCGCTCCCTGGCCTGACTCCAGCGCGGATGATCCACCTGCGGATTGACGTTGGAATAGAACCCGTATTCACTGGGTGCCGCACGTCCCCAGGCAGTTTTCGGCTGCTGTTCGACGAAGCGGATGCGTACAATGGACTTGGCGCTTTTGAAACCATATTTCCACGGCACGACCACGCGTATCGGCGCGCCATTCTGACTGGGCAGGGTTTGCCCATACAGGCCCACAGCAAGAATGGTCAGCGGGTGCATGGCTTCATCCAGACGCAAGCCTTCGGTGTACGGCCAGTCCAGCACACCGGAACGCTGGCCGGGCATCTGCGCCGGGTCGTGCAGGGTGGTGAACTCGACATATCTGGCGTTGCCGGTAGGTTCCACCTGACGAATCAGGCTGGCCAGCGGGAAGCCTTCCCAGGGGATCACCATGGACCACCCCTCTACACAGCGCAGGCGGTAGATACGCTCCTCAACCGGAAATGCCTTTAGCAGGGCATCGATGTCCCATACCCTGGGGCGCTTGACCGCACCTTCCACCGAAACTGTCCACGGCCGCGTGCGCAGGGTATGGGCATTTTCAGCAGGGTCGGATTTATCCGTGCCGAATTCGTAATAGTTGTTGTAAGTGGTGACATCCTTGTACGGCGTTTCTTCCTCGCTGGTGCTGTAGCGGCTTTTCACCATGCCAGTCAGTCGGGTGGTGGCTTGTGCCATGCCGGGCAGCAATAGTCCGGCCGCCAGGGCCGATCCGGCGCGCATGAAATCACGGCGTTGCAGATAAATTTCTTGCGGCGTAACGTCTGCGGTTTGCAATTCGCCGGGCTTCTTGATCAACATAGGATATTCCTCGCACTGGGGATGGCATGGCTCGTCACTTCAATAAGATAGTTTGCCGCGTTGTGAGTTCACTGCATTAACCGTCAACGTAGCCAACCATTACCCTGCTTGGTCGCAGTTCCCGGCAAAACCTTACAGTGTGCTCCAGTTTATTTAGCATTCTATGCGAGCTGCTGTTTGCGTATACGCAATTCTGCCGGCGTTGAAACATTGCTGGTTTCTTCCAGCGGAATCGGTTCGCTGACGCCATACCCCTGTGCGTAGCCCACGCCAATTTCACGCAGTTTCTCCAAGATCGCGGTACTTTCGGCGTATTCCGCCACGGTCTGGATTCCCATCATGCTGACCACTCGTGTGATTGCCTCGGTCATCGCCAGGCTGACTTTGTCGTTGAGGATATTTTTCACAAACTCGCCGTCGATTTTCACACAGTCCACCGGCAAGTTCCTGGGATAGAAAAACGAGCTCATGCCCATGCCAAAATCGTCCCCGCCCAGCCGCGCCAACGTTTCATCTGAGTGCAGCAGCGATTTGAGCAGCTCAGTCACCTGCGCAGCAATTCATCCCCCGCAGCGTGACAGCAGGTATCGTTTATCACCTTGAACTGATCCAGATGCAGGGTATTCCGTTGTCTCACCCTGCAGCAACACCAGCGCAGCTGCGACACGATTGTCCCAGTCCTGCACCGGCGCTACGCAATGCCCTCCATTGCGTCAGTGCGTAGCAGCATGGCACTTGCGCCTGTGAGAACCTGAATTAAACGTCAGCTTCTCAACGGCGTTGTCGATTTTCCGTGTAAATTCCTCCCCCATCTGCTGTCATCACCGCGTCAGGTACCCCTGTTTTAATGGTTGTTGTCCCCGGCCCATGCATGGCACGCATCATGCGACAGAGGGGTAAACTTATTGAGCAGGAGACAGCATCGTGATAGCACTGGACAGCAGGCAAGCGGTTATCGTCAGCGTATCCGAGCAGCCGACCGGCGAAGATCGCGTGGTCATCACCCTGACTCCGGACAACTGCGTTTTGGCACTCACGGCGCAACAGGCGCGCGCGCTGTCCACGCAGATCATTCAGGCCGTGCAGCGAGTGGAAGTCAAAACCAGTCTCGCCCAGCCCAGACAGGCAATGCATCGCACCCAGAACCATCCCACCAAAAATCCGGGCAATACCCTGCTGGTCAAATAGCCGGCACACTGTGACGAGAACAGCACGAACATGCTAAGATTTGACGGAACGTGTTGCATGGGCTTGCCGTAGCAATTGCGCTTTATCTTTCACCGCCGTTTGGAGCTCGCATGGCCACCCTCGACCTTACCCAGGAAAACTTCGAATCCACCGTCCTGGAAAACGATTTCGTCATTGTTGATTTCTGGGCGCCCTGGTGCGGCCCCTGCCGTGCCTTCGCGCCGATCTACGATCAGGTTTCGGAAAATCACCTCGATATCATCTTCGCCAAAGTGAATACCGAAGCCGAGCAGGCAATCGCAGGCAGTTTCCAGATTCGCTCCATTCCAACCTTGATGGTGTTCCGCGAAAAAGTCATCATCTACTCGCAACCCGGCTCCCTGCCCGCTTCTGCGCTGGAAGACCTGATAGTCAAAGTACGTGAACTGGACATGGCGCAGGTACACAAGGAAATCGCCGAGGAACAAGCCGGCCATGCCTGAGCCGTCATAATTTGAAATGGGTCACGGGGTCACTGAACAGGCTTTTTCAGTGGGTCTCCCTGAGTCCTGCAGCACCCTGTCTTTCCTGCTGCATCGCAGCTGAACAGATTTTCTCTGCGCTGTAACCAGACTACAGATCACCTTTGAACGCAGCCTCTCGCAGCATGGCGATTCTGCGCGCCAGGCGCTGCCAGATGCGGCGCAAGCGCTGAGGGTCTAGCGCACGCTCGGTATTGAGGCGCATTGCCCAGCGCCGCTCGTCTGCGCCCAGCGGCTGGCGGGTTTCGAGCTGGCGTTCGAGTACAGCGAGGCCCGCCTCGGAAGCGTCCGTACCGAGGCGTTCCCGCGCCTGTACCCGCAGGCGCAGGGTGGATACGCTGGCGCGGTAGTCAACGATGACGAAGGGCACGCCAAGTGCCTGCGCCAACGCGTGGAATTGATCGCGCTGCCAGCGGGCAATGAAGGTGGCATCCGCGATTACCGGGAATCCTGCCGCTATAACAGGCCATGCCAGTTCTGCCAGGCGCTGGTAAGTGGCGCGCGTGCTGGCGCGGGAATACAGGCCGCCCTCCACCCCGGAACCGGTGCGCGCATCGGCACGCAGGTAGTGCAGGCGCTTGCGCTCCACGTCGGAGCGAATACACACGGCGCCCAGGGTTTCCAGCATGGACTGGGAGAACACGGTCTTGCCGCTGCCGGACAGGCCATGATTGATGATGAGCGCTGGCTGATCCGGTTTGAAAAACGCCAGTGCCAGCTTCAAATGACGCAGGCAGTCGCGTAGCGCACGGGCTTTTTCGGCTTTGCCCACGTCCGGCTGGCGCGCACGCATGCCGTTCACCTTGGCGCGCACCATAGCACGGTAAGCGAGATAAAACCGCAGTACCGCCAGCCCGGCGTAGTCACCGCTGCGGGCGAGATACGCATTGAGAAAGCGGAATGCCAACGGCGTGTGGTTGCGGACGACAAGGTCCATGACCAGAAACGCAAGCTCGCTCATCACGTCAATCCAGCGCAGGTTGGGGTTGAACTCGATGCAGTCGAACACAATGATGCGCCCATCCACCAGCGCAATGTTTCCCAGATGCAGGTCACCGTGGCACTCGCGCACCCATCCCGTCCGCCGACGCACGGCAAAGGTTTGCTGGAGCTGTGCATAGGCGGATTCGGCAGCAGCCCGAACCGCCTCCAGCTGCGCCTGCAGATCGGGGCGCATGAGTAGCGGGCGCAGCTGGTCAAAGTTCTGGCGTACCGGGGTCATGATATTTTCCGGCGATCCATACTGGCTGCCCTGGCTCGCCGCCGGCAGGCGGGTGTGGAAATCCGCAATCAGCGCCGCCAGGCCATCCATATGCGCCGCGGTCAGTTCACCGCGCGCCAACATCCCGTCGAACAGCCCCTCCTGGCCAAAGCGGCGCATTCTCACCGCGTATTCGATAGCCGGCTCAATGCCCATATGCGGGGCGTCAACGCTGCCGCCGATGGGGACCACGTCGAGATAGATGTCCGGCGCCAACCGGCGGTTGAGGCGCAACTCTTCGGCGCAGCAGAAACGACGCCGGTTCAGGGTGGAGAAATCGAGAAAGCCCAGATCCAGGGGTTTCTTGATTTTGTAGGCATAGTCGCCTACCAGCAGCACGTGAGAGATGTGGGTTTCCAGCGCCTGCATATTGACAGCGGAATGCGAATAACACGCGGGTTCTCGCAATGACGCCACCAATCGCGTCTGCGCTGCGGGCGTCAGTTCGGGAAGATGGGGCGCGGCTGGTGCGGGCATCGGCGATGGATTCAACCTAGAAACCGTAGCTGGACGCGCCTGATGGTGCGTCTGGGCGTGTGGCTGCCGCGAAGCAACGAGGCAGCAGGCCGCGGCCTGCAACGAGGCGCGACAAAGGCAGGCGCGCGACCGGACGTACCGGCGGGTGCGTAGCAATGTCACCCAGAAGGTGAATGCGAACGAAGGCAGAACACTCAGTATTCATGCGGCTCTCATGAGGGAAATGAGCGATCAACTACGGTTTTTAGGTTCAATACATGGGTTCGTGGCGAGCGGCCCAGCATCCTCCCGGGAGACGGAATTAGCAGCAATTCGTATCGTGCACGCGCTATCGGGCAGCCGGGATCTCGGTACCTTGCGGGGCGTCCTCTGCACTGGGCGGCTCGGTTTCGCCGGGCCGCTTTTCGTGGGTCTTCACATCGCCGCGCTGGCGTCGGCCATAATCCTCCAGCTTGCGTTTGGCCGCCTCAAAGGCATCGCGCAGGGCAACGTAAACATCTTCGCTTTGATCATGGTTAATAACGATCTCGCTACCTGGCACTGTGAGATCAATGCGCACGTTGAATTGCTTGCCCTTGTGCTTATGTTTGTGGGGCATCTCCACCACCACGCGGCAGCCCATCAGGGGCGGGTAAAACCGTTCGAGTTTGGCGGCCTTTTCACGGATGTGGCTGTCCAAAGCCTCGGAAGCCGGCATGTCGCGTACAGTAATTTGCAGGGGTATTTGCATGACTGGTCCTTGTTGGCTGGCTGAACGTGCGTGCGCGTCACGCTATTCATCATAGACGTGGAGTAGCCACCCTGACAGTCATAAAAATCAGTCTGGCGGCAACCCGCTCAGGGCATCAGTGCTGGCAGCCGTTTGGCCAACGCCTGACGCTGGCCGGCCTGTTTTCCGGTCAATGCGAAGCCAAGCAAGCCTTGTTGATCATCCTGATACAGGGCGCACACTCCTTCTTCCCCACAAGCCACCTGCCAGCTTCCTGCCAGGCCTTCCGCAACAGTGGCAACCGCCACCGGGCATGCCGGCGTTTTCACCATCACCGGCATGGCGGGATACACCACCTCTGTCGGCGTGCCTGCGAGCGTGGCAGCCAACGCTCGCGCCTGCGCCATGAGCGGCATGACATAAGGTAACACGTGGCCCGCCACCTCGGCACAATCACCCAGTGCATACACACCAGCGGCGCTGGTCTCGAGTAAGCGGTTGACCTGAATTCCGCGTGCCGCGCGGATGCCGGCCGCTTGCGCCAGCGTCACGCGTGGGCGCAGGCCGATTGCGGCAAGCACAGCGTCGGCGGCGATTATCACACCATCATCCAGGGTTACCGCATAACCCGCCGCCGCATGATTGACTGCCGTGGCGGTATGCCCAAGATGCCAGGTCACCCCCACCCCGGCCAACCCACGCTGCAAATCCTGCGCGGCGGCCTCGGGGAGCAGCCGATCCAGCGGGTGCAGGGCCGGGTGCACGATATCCACCTGGTGGCCTGCGTGCGACAAGTCATTGGCAAATTCACAGCCGATCAGTCCGCCGCCCAGAATCGTCACGCGTCTGGCGCCAGCCATACGCTCACGAAAACGCGCATAGTCCATCAAATCATTGACTGACAACACGCTGTCCGCTGCATTCCCCGCCAGTTGCGGTCGCACCGGATCGGCGCCCAGCGCCAGCACCAGCTTGCTGTATGCGATGACGCGTTGGGCGACGCGCACGCTACGAGCCACCGGATCAATTTCCTCAACCCGGCTAAAGGCCAGCACTTCGGCGTTGAGCTGCTCTGCCATGACCGGGGCAAAGGCGCCTGCCAGCTGGTCGGCGGTTTTACCTTGCGCCAATGCATTGGACAGCAGCGGTTTGCTGTAATAGCGGCCATCATCCGCGGTGATGATGATAAGCGGCACGGCCTTGTCCAGTTTGCGCAACTCGCGTGCCAGCGTGTACCCCGCGAGGCCGCTGCCAATGATGACGATGTGTTCCATTTGTTTTCCTTGTATCTCAAAAACGGCTTTTAACCATGGAAACATAATTGGGATCAATGCGTTGCACAGTCTGCCCCTATCACCCACCGCGCAAAATCCGCGTTCCCGAATCCTTGGCTTTCTCCCGTGCTCCCTGTGGCTAAGCGCTGTTTCCAGGTTAATCGTGACCGGGTGGCGCCCTACACTGCCACCATTTCAAAATCGGCCTTGGCTACGCCGCAGTCGGGGCAAGCCCAGCCCTCGGGTATGTCCTGCCAGCGCGTGCCGGGAGCGATCCCTTCTTCCGGCAAGCCAGCCGCTTCGTCATAGATAAAACCGCACACTACACATGTCCATACTTTCATTATCTTGCTCCTGAATTCAAAAATTGCCTGGCTGAGCACCTTACGCCGTCACTTGCGCGAGCGTGGCACGGTAGTGATTCGCATGCTTTTCTTCCACTTTGGCGAGCGCCGCGAAACGTTTTGCCGCTTTTTCCAGAATCGCCTGGAAGCGCGCTGCGTGTTCCCTTGATTCCGCGATCTGCTCGTCGATTTCCACTATCGCAGCGTGGTTGCCTTCTTCGACTGCCGCATGGCGGAAGCCGGGATACATCTCAGTGTATTCGTAGGTCTCGCCCTCGATCGCCATTTCCAGGCAGCGCGCCGCGGTCATCTCGGTCTTGGGATAGAGCAGATCGAGGTGGCCGAAGGCATGCTGCACTTCCTGCATGGCGGTTTCCTCGAACACCCGGGCAGAGGCCTCGTCTCCCGCAGCGCGGCATATTTTAGCGAAGTACATGTACTTGATATAAGCCATCGATTCGCCTGCAAAGGCAGACTCGATGTTTTTGACTGTGACAGACTCAGGGTATTCCATTTTGCATCTCCTTTTTGGTTGCCAGCCCAGATGTTTCATCGGGGCTGGGCGGGCACTCCCCCCACGCATCGCATGTTACGGAGATACGATAGATTTATCTAATTGATTATTGTAATTTAATAGATATTAAAATTCTATCGGATGATGGTCGAAGACTTATATTCCTTTATGCAGGGCAAATCGCTTAACAGCACCGCCTGGCGCACCACCTCCAGCGCCTCCGGGCGGGTAAAGCTTTTGCGCCAGGCCAGTGCTACCGGCCGGTCCGGCGCGGGGTCGGAAAACGGCCGGAACACCAGCAGCCCCTGCTCAGTTGCCCCAGTCGGTACCGCCGTGCACGGCATCACGGTAATCCCCGCCCCGGAAGCCACCATATGGCGTATGGTTTCCAGACTGCTCGATTCCAGAGTCTTCTGCATGCTGCCCGGTGTAGCCGCAGTGCGATTGAGTGCCGGGCATACCTTCAGCACCTGATCGCGGAAGCAGTGCCCCGAGCCCAGCAGCAGCAGGCTCTCCTGGATCAGCTCGTTAGCATTTATGGTGGACTTCGCGCACCATGCATGCCCCGCCGGCAGCGCCACCTGAAACGGTTCCGTGTAGAGCATCAGGGTATCAATACCCGGCTCGTCGAACGGCAGCGAAATAATGATCGCATCCAGCTCGCCCCGCCTGAGCTTCTCCGCCAGCCTGGCGGTAAAGTTCTCTTCCAGCAGTAGCGGCATGTGCGGTGCCAGCGCGTGCAGCTGCGGGATCAACTGCGGCAACAGGTACGGCGCAATGGTATAAATCGCGCCCAGCCGCAACGGCCCCACCAGCGGGTCCTTGCTCTGCTGCGCCAGCGCCTTGAGATCACCGGCCAGTTCCAGAATATGCGCCGCCTGTTCGACAATCCGTGCACCAACCGGCGTCACCGTCACCTCGCTGTTGCCGCGTTCGAACAGTGCCACACCCAGCTCGTCTTCCAGCTTCTTGATGCCGACGCTAAGCGTGGGCTGGGACACAAAACAAGCCTCCGCCGCGCGGCCAAAATGGCGCGCGCGGTCGACTGCGACGATGTAACGCAATTCAGTGAGAGTCATGCGGAGGAGTGTAACCCAAGCCGATCCGGCATCGAAGTGGCATCGCCAGCCCCACCCTTCCCACACGATCCGGTTCTCGTCAGGCCACCCGAACTGGCGGCAAACCCAAATCGGTTTGTCTCACTATGTGCGATCTCGTACAGAGCTTGGCAGGCACTCGGCATATCGTATCTATTCATGGGCGGATTCAAGCCTGAAGTGCAATCGCGTTATGACGCGAGTGTAGCTTCTTCCAAAAAACCTCGTGAGGTGTTTTGAAGCCGAGGCACTTTCTGGGTCGATGGTTGAGGTAATGCATGGCGATAGAGATGTCCTTTTTGGTAATGGAATCGAAGCGCATTTTCTTTGGGAAGAATTCGCGGATGAGGCCGTTCATGTTCTCGTTGGCGCCCCGTTCCCAGGAGGAATAGGGGTGAGCGAAGAACAAGTCAGCATCAAGTTCCTTGGCGATTCGCTCGTGCTGGGCGAACTCTCTGCAGTTGTCTGTCGTCAGCGTATGGACGCAGGCCGCAAAAGGCGTCAGCAGGGAAATCAGGGTGTCCGAGACGGCCTGCGCGGTCTTGAACGGGACGTGGGCGAACAAAGCGTAGCGAGACGTACGCTCGTTCATTGTGACGAGGGCCTGCTTCTGTCCGGCGCCAATGACCAAGTCCGCCTCCCAGTCACCGAAACGCTTGCGGCTGGCGACGATAGCAGGACGTTTGTCGATCGAGACCTGGTGGGGAATCGTGCCACGTCGATCACGACCTCCATAGCGCTTCTTGCGGAGCTTCTGGCAGCGCAGGGCACGGTGCAGGGTACCACCGGCGCGTTTGTCCGCGTAGATACGTTGGTAGATGGCTTCGTGGCTGACGGTGGGTTGCCCGTTGGCCTTGAAGTAGCCAGAGATCTGCTCTGGACTCCAGGTCTCGGTAAGCCTGGTCTCGACCAAGGACCATGTATCGGCGCAAATGCGAGGGCCGTTCTCACACGCCAGCAGCCGGGCCTGATAGAGCGCATGTGCCTGCTTGGGCCTGTAGCCACGCTCTCCACGATTACGCAACATCTCCCGGCCTATGGTTGATTTGTGACGGTTCATTACTTGGGCAATGTCGCTTCGGTCATGTCCGGTCGGATTTGAACTCGCGGAGCATCTGCTGGAGCTGGTGTTAAAGAAGGGCGGTTTGCAGATATTGTAAAGGATGCGGTGAATAGCGGGCATACCGTACTCATCGCACATGCTGCAACGGAAGCGGAAACCGTGATAGCGCAGGATATGATTTAGGGCTTCCGTATCTGAGACGAGGGATATTCAGTCCGTGTAGGTACACGTATAATTTAGTCGTGGTGCATGCGTTCAACGCCGATCGGGGAAGGTTCGCGTTTGCCGCCCTTTGGATAGGGGGCTCGATGACAGCGCCGCGCCGACTCAAGGGCGCGTTTTCTTCTTGACGCAATACTCGACGCTTGGTAAAAGCTCAGCTATTGTGAGGTGATGAGGGCTTTACTCATGACTCAGGTCGCTGTGAATACTTGCTGGTCAATTAACGTTCAACGCTGCTGCGAAATTGTCAAAGCACAGGTGAATCATCGGCATTTCTGTAACGCATGTAACACTTCGAGATTGAATCCACGGCTGGACAGAGCACAGCTGACCGAATGCCAAGATGGAACCCGGGTGAGGTCACACAATGCCTGGGGTCTACTGCGGTATTTCTATATGTACGATAACGCACAGAGCATTTTGGAGAAGAAAGAGGATAATGATGCAACGGTCACGATTTCGAAGGAGTTTGGTTTAATATTGATTGAATTCACGATGCATGATCGTAGGCAACGGCGGGCGGCGCAGATTTTCTAAAATGGCTTATGCCCATATCATTCAAAATACGCGGGAGAAACAATCATGACTGCAACAAAAAAACTGATTATCGCCAGCATAGCTGCTGCATTATTGCCGAGCATGGCGATGGCGGAAAATTCCACTAACTACGGCTATCTGGTCGATTCGAATGGGAAGGTCGTCAAAAACAACTACGGCGAGTGCTGGCATACCGGCTACTGGACGCCTGCGATGGCGACGTCTGAATGCGACCCTAAACTGGTCAAGAAAGAGGAAACGCCTGAACCTGTGATGGCAGCCCCGGCAGCGCAGCCTGCACCACAACCTCAACCTGCACCGGCAGCAGTTATGCCGCAGAAGGTCACTTTGTCTGCTGATGCGCTGTTCGACTTTGACAAGTCGACGCTGAAACCAGCGGGCAAGACAACGCTGGACGATTTGGTGCGTGATCTCAATGCCGCGAAGTACGATGAAATTCAGGTTACCGGCCATACCGACCGCATCGGCAGTGACGCATACAACCTGAAACTTTCGGAACGCCGCGCGGATTCAGTGAAGGACTATCTGGTAAGCAAGGGTATACCGGCCAACCTTATTAATGCGAAGGGCGTAGGCAAGGCCAATCCAGTTACCAAGCCAGGGGAATGCGCCGGACGGAAGAGCCCGAAAGTCATCGCCTGCCTGCAGCCGGACCGCCGCGTGGAAGTGGAAGTGACTGCTACCAAAGAGCCGGCACCAGCAAATTAATAGTATAAGGATACCTGCTGCTTGGCGCGCCTTTTGCAGCAGGTCATCCGCGGTTTGCATTTGAATTGTTTAGCCAACAGACAATTCAAAATTTTCTATTTGCCGTTTTATCACGGCGATAAAGACAAAGCGCCTTAAGACAACTGCGTGGCCTATTCCAGACTTGCTTTAAATCACAAGGAACACCGCTGTTCCGGCAAAGGTTGCGCGGTTTTCGTTTTCTACGCACAAGGCTGGAGTCGTTGTCCAGGATTGCTTCCCCCTCACCCGCCGGCCACCTTCATTTTCACCCGAAATTTCCTGTAAAAGCAAACACGCCGCCATCTTTCCGCCAGTAGCGGGCAAGGTGATGCGCTCGTGCGCAGCAATAGTTAATTTCGATTGCAGCATTTGAAATAAACAATTGGTTAAATGATGTAGCGTGAGCTTAAATGGAAGCTGTGCAAACGCCCTTAGTGTTTGCATGGAATGTATTCATTTTGTACATCTTGTACATCAAAGGAGATGAAGATGAGCGAATGCCCTTATATGACCACTGCCGCCGGTACGCCAGTAGCGGACAACCAGAACTCCGAGACCGCCGGTCCGCGCGGTCCGGTGCTGATGCAAGACTACCAATTGATGGAAAAAATGGCGCACTTCAACCGCGAGCGCGTGCCGGAACGGGTGGTGCACGCCAAGGGCGCAGGTGCTTACGGCAAATTCACCGTCACCGGTGACATTTCAAAATACACCCGCGCCAAGCTGTTTTCCAGGGTAGGCAACAGTTGCGAGATGTTCGCGCGTTTCTCCACTGTGGCGGGGGAACTGGGCTCGGCCGATACGGCGCGCGACCCGCGTGGCTTTGCCCTCAAGTTTTACACCGAGGAAGGCAACTGGGACATGGTGGGCAACAATACGCCGGTGTTCTTCATACGTGATCCACTGAAGTTTTCCGATTTCATTCATTCGCAAAAACGTGACCCCGCTACCGGCCTGCGTGACAACACCATGCAGTGGGATTTCTGGAGCCTGTCGCCGGAATCGCTGCATCAAGTCACCACGCTGTTTTCCGACCGCGGCATTCCCGCTACCTATCGCAACATGAACGGCTACTCCAGCCATACCTATAGTCTGTGGAACGACCAGGGCGAACGCTACTGGGTGAAATGGCACTTCAAAACCCTGCAGGGCATCAAGACCTTGACCAATGAACAAGCCAGCGAAATTGCGGGCAGCGATCTGGACTACCATCGGCGCGACTTGCACGCCGCGATTGAACGCGGCGAATTTCCGAAATGGAAAGTACAGGTGCAGATCATGCCTGAGAAAGAGGCCGAGACTTACCCCATCCACCCGTTCGACCTCACCAAAGTCTGGCCGCACAAGGATTACCCGCCGATTGATGTCGGCATCATGGAGCTGAACCGCAACCCGCAGAACTACTTTGCGGAAGTGGAACAGGCTGCGTTCGAGCCCGGCAATATGCCCCCCGGCATAGGTGCTTCGCCGGACAAAGTGCTGCAGGCACGGCTGTTGTCCTACCCGGACGCGCACCGCTACCGTATCGGCATCAATTATGCCGCGCTGGATGTGAACAAGCCGCAATGTCCGGTGCAGACTTACCACCGCGACGGGCAGACGCGCTTTGACGGCAACAACGGTGGCGCGGTCAATTACCAGCCCAACAGCTTCGACGGGCCGGTGGAATATCCGCGTATGAAAGAACCGCCATTGAAGATCAGCGGTGACGCCGACCGCTACAACCACCGTGACGGCAACGAGGACTACAGCCAGGCGGGCGACCTGTACCGGCTGATGAACGCCGGCCAGAAAACCCAGCTCATCGGCAACCTGGTGGGCGCGTTAAAACCGGTGCCGCGCTTTATCCAGGCACGCCAGATCGGGCATTTCTACAAGGCTGATCCGGAATATGGCAGCCGCGTGGCAGATGGCCTGGGCATCAAGATCGACGAGATCATCGGCAAGGTGGCGTAATTGACGCCAGATGGGCTAGCGTCGCGTTGCAAGCCAGGGCGCGGTGTTGCCCGACTACTTCCGGAACGCTACGCTGACCAGCAGCCCGGCTCCCGCCGGGTTATCTGCCAGACGCACCGTGGCGGCATGATGCTCGGCGATGTTGCGGACGATTGCCAGCCCCAGCCCGCTACCTGTGACGCCGCTGCCTTCGCGCCGATAGAAGCGGTCAAATACGCGCTCGCGTTCGGCAACCGGAATGCCGGTGCCGCTATCCTGCACACTGAGTATGGGCTGGCCGTTCACACTCTGCACGTTGACGTCTACACGCCCGCCCGGCGGGGTGTAACGGATGGCATTGTCGACCAGATTGCCGAGCAGGATGCGCAGGCTATCGGCGTGGCCTTGCACCACCACATCCCCGGCATCCGCGGCCACACCCAGATCAATATGACGACTCTCGGCCAGCGGATTTTGCTCGGCCACCACTTGCTGGGCGAGTTTATGCAAGTTTACCGCGTCGAACTTGCGCGCTTGCAGACGCGGCTCGTGGCGCGCCAGGGTGAGTAGCTGTTGCACCAGATGGGTGGCGCGATCCAGGCGTTCGTCCAGCTTGGTGAAGGCGGCGCTGCGCTGTGCAGTGGTGCCGGCGCGTTCGGCCAGCTGCAATTGCAGCTTGAGCGCAGTCAGTGGCGTACGCAGCTCGTGCGCGGCGTCGGCGACGAAGGCGCGCTGCGTGGCGAGTGCCTGATCGAGGCGGTCCAGCAGGTTATTCAAGGCATCCACCAGGGGGCGTATTTCCGGTGGGAGATTTTCGTTGGGCAACGCCTGCATGGCATCGGGAGAACGCCGCCGCAGCGCGTCGGCGACGCGCTGCAAGGGTGCCAGACTCCGTCCCACCGCCACCCAGATGAGTAGCGCCAGCGCCGGGATCAACACCAGGAACGGCAGCAGCGAACGCAGTGCCAGCCCCGCCGCCAGTTCCTGCCGCACCGAGGTGGGCTGGGCGACCTGGATGAAACGGTCGTGCCGTGCCATGCCATACACGCGCCAGCGCTCGTGACGCACCGTCACGGCATGAAACCCGCTGGCCTGGTAGCGCGGCAGCGCGTGGCCAGGATTGGACGCATACAGCGCCGCGCCACTACGGCTCCACACCTGCACCACGATGTCCTGATCCTCCTCCGGGTCGGGGGCCCATAACGGCGGCGTGGACAACGCCAGTTGTGCGGGCAGTGAAACGGCTATCTGCTTGAGCTGGTAATCAAACAGCTCGTTGGCTTCCTCCTGCACCTGCATATACAGCACCACCCCGGCCAGCAGCGTGCTCACCAGCATCCCGCCCAGCAACCAGATCAGCAACTGCTGACGCAATGGCCTCATGTTGCGCTGGCCACCTTGTAGCCGACGCCGCGCACATTGCGGATGAAGTCCGCGCCGAGTTTTTTACGCAGCCGATGGATATACACCTCGACCGCGTTGCTCTCGATTTCCTCATTCCATCCATAGAGTTTTTCTTCCAGCTGCGCCAGCGACAACACCCGACCAGGCGGGTCGAGCAACGCCTGCAACAGGGCAAATTCGCGCGCCGACAGGGTCAGCCGCTGACCCTGAAAGCTGGCCTCGTGGCTGGCCGGGTCGAGCGTGAGTCCGGCATGGCTGATACCCGGCTGGGCACGCCCGGCATGGCGGCGCAACAAGGCACGCACGCGCGCGAACAACTCGTCCAGATCAAACGGCTTGACCAGGTAATCGTCCGCCCCCGCGTCCAGCCCTTTCACCCGATCCGGCGTCGCATCGCGCGCGGTGAGAATCAGCACCGGCGCTGCGCCGCCGCGCTTGCGGTAATCCGCCAGCACCTCCAGACCCTGTTTTTTCGGCAAACCCAAGTCCAGCAGCACCAGATCGTACACCTGATTGCCCAGCGCCAGCTCTGCGCCGCGTCCGTCGCGCACCCAGTCCACGGCGTAGTTTTCGCCGTGCAGCCCTTCTTCGACGCTCTCACCGATCATCGCATCGTCTTCTACCAGCAGTATTCTCATTGATTTTCCTTTCCCAATGCCAGAACCATCACATCCTACCTGGGAGATTATCGCCGCAAACGCCAACCGGCGAAGGCTGCGATCAGCAACGGCATGCCCAGCGCCACCGGCAGGATACGCCCGGATTCGATAGTGGGTTTGCGCTCGACATGAAAGTCGGCGAATGGGCTGGCCAACAGTGTGCTGGCGGTGCGTTCCGCAGCGCTGATCACCACGCGGTAATTACCCGCCTGGATCAAGCGTATCGGCCAGTCGACGCTGAAGCTTTGTCCCGGTGCGAGGCTGGGCCGCAGCACGGCTTTGTGCGCGCTCCAGTCTTCCAGATCCACCGGCTGCTCCTTGCCCGGATCAACCTGCACCAGGCTGATCCATGCCACCAGCCCTGAAACAGGCTGGCGGCCGGTGTTCTTGATCACGCTGTGGAACTTCAACCAGTCACCCATTTTCGGCTGCGCCGGGTTCTGGGGATCGGGCACCAGGGTGATTTGCACCGGCGCATCGGCCCAGGCCGAACCGGCTCCCAACAACACCCCCAGCAGCGCAAATAATGACATCATGCGTTTCATGGCAGTCTCCTAGATTTCCATGGTCCGGGCGCTGCGCCGGGCGAACCACCATGCCAGCGCAAGCCAGATGAGCGTTACCGACAAGCGGCCCAGTTGCATGCTGAACGGCTGCGAGTCGATCACCACACTGTCGAAGGTATTGAGCGCGGCGGAGAACGGATTAACCATGTCGAACAGCTTGCCCAGCGTGCTTTGCCGCAAGCTTGGCCCGATCAGCAGCGGGCTTGCCAGCAACATCAGCGTGATGAGTGCGGCCAGAAGCGCCGTACGCACATTGCCGAAACGCGCCGACAGGCCAATCGCGTAAAAGCCGAACCCCAGTGCCACCGGGGTACCGAACAACGCCAGATAAGCGATCGCCTGCACCAGGTTCTGGCCGCTGCTGCCCACCGCCCACAGGTAAGGCAGGCTCAGCGCGTACATCAATACCCACGCGGCCACCTGTCCGCCCATTTTGCCCAGCACCATTTGCGTCGTGGTGAGCGGGGTAAGCAGCAGCGGAATCAGCGTGCCGCGCTCCTTTTCGCCGGCAATGGCGTCGCTGCCGAGCACCAGCGCCAGCAATCCGCCCAGCGCGGTGATCGTGCCCATCACCATGTACACCACTTGCGCATTATCCAGCAGGCTCAATTCGGTGTTGCTCACCAGCAATAATGCGAGCACCGAGAGAATGACGGAGAGTGCCAGCAGCCAACCCAATCCGCGCCCGCTGCCCAGCAGTTCACCGCTTTCCTTGCTGGCGATCAAGATAATCGGATTCATGCCGCCACCTCCGTTTCCGTAATGCCCAGATAAAGCGCTTCCAGCCCGCCGTCCTCGCTGCGGATCTCGATAATGCGCCAGCCCAGCGCGAACAGCGCCCGCCACGCTGCGTCGGGATGAATGCCCGGCGCGATATCCAGGTGCAGCCATCCGCCCTCCTGCGCCAGCAGATTCACCCCCTGCGGTAGCGCGCCTGATGCGGTGCCGGGCGAAGCCACCCGCAGCCGGTAACGGCTGGCGCCGGTCTTTTCCGCCAGCAACTCGGTCAGCACCCCTTCGAGCAGGGTTTTGCCCTGGTGGATAATGCCAATGCGGCTGCACAGGCGGTCCACGTCGTCCAGAAGATGCGTGCACAGCAGAATGCCCACGCCGTGCTCGCGGCTCAATGCCAGCAACACGTCGTGGATCTCGCGCCGGCCGCGCGGATCGAGTCCGTTGGTGGGCTCGTCCAGAATCAATAATGGTGGATCATTGAGCAGCGCCCGCGCCAACCCCAGGCGCTGTTTCATGCCACACGAATAAGTTTTTATCGCCTGCCGGTTTGCCGCGCTCAGACCGACCTGCTCCATGCGCCGCACCATTTCATCCGCGCTCAATTCGCGGCCATATAGCCGGGCCATCCAGTGCAGGTAGCCGTGTGCGCTCATCCAGCCATAGAACCCGGAATCCTCAGCCAGCACACCGATCTTTCCGTGCAATTCCCGCTTTTGCCGCAGCGGGGCCAGGCCCATCACATTGACCTTGCCAGAATCCGCCGCACGCAGACCGGTCAATACTGAAAGCGTCGTGCTCTTGCCTGCCCCGTTAGGGCCAAGCAGACCGTAAATTTCACCCTCCTGCATGGTTAAACGTACGTCGCTAAGAACTGGATTGGCGTGTATCGATAATTTCAAATCCGCGACTTCGATCAGCATTTTCCCCTCCTGAAACTTGAAAACAGGCCGATGTAAAAACCCCGCCAAGGGGCGGGGCAGGGCAGGTCACGTTTATTTAGTCGGGGTTAGGCCCTTCCGCCTTGTTTTCCAGCACCTTGCCGGTTTGCGCGTCCACGCCGACCTCGTGGGTGACCTTACCCTGACGAATATCGAACGAATAACGCAAACCGCTGCCGCCATTTTCCTTTTCCAGCTCCTCGTCAGTAATCTTGCCGGGGTGCGCCTTGAGTGCAATGGTGCGCGCTTCCGTCATGCCTACTTTGGCATCGCGGGCAAATTTCTCGCCGGTGTAGGCATGGGCGGCTACTGCGCCACCGAACAGCGCGGCGGCCATTACCAAGGTAATAAAGCGTGGGTTACGAACAGTTTTTAATGCACGGTTACTCATAATGTTGCTCCTGATTAAATCAATGCGGACAGGCAAAATTACCTTACCGGGATTTCATCCTAGACCGGGCAACTTAAGGCAAACTTAAACGCCTGCATCACAGCGCACAAAAACATCAGTCGTCATTATCGTCATTCCAGTCACGGTGGTGCACCGGTTTGTAGCCGCGCTGACCGCGCCAGTTGTCACGGCCATAGTCGCCATTGTTATTCGCCACCGCCACATTTACGTCAATGAAGCGACCGGGGTTGTAGGGCAGCGTGGTACTCATGTTGCGCCCCTGATAACGGTAGACCACATGGTAGCCGCTGACTACCTGGCGATAGTTGTCGCGGGTCTGACAACGTTCCACCTGGCGCGGCTGCGAGTAACCATAGCTGCGGCCGTTGTTGCTGATGTTATCGCCCACCAGCGCACCGGTCACCGCACCCACCGCGGCGGCGGCAGTACGGCCATTACCCTGCCCCACGGTATTGCCGAGCAGGCCGCCGACCACGCCGCCGATGAGGGCGCCGCCGTAGGAGCGTGGCTCATTACGATATTCGCTGCCCACCGTTTCGGTCCAGCACTCGCGGCGCGGCTCGTTCACCTGCTGGTAAATCGGCGTGGAAGACAGCACCTGCGCACGGTCGCTGAAATACTCGGGGCGGTCAGCAAGTGCAGCAGTGCTAAGCGCCATCATGGCAATTGCGCCGGCGGTCAGTTGGGTTGTACGCATGATTGATCTCCTTGTCGTGATGTGGCAATCCGTTTTCGAATCCACGCTTGCATCATGGCCGACAAGCGTTTCTGCGCCATTTCCGACTGCATCGTAACTGTAACAGTGTGTTACCCCGCTGAGACGTCTGCTTTGCCTGCCAGCAGCCAATACAGCACCGGCATCACCAGCAACACCAGCGGCAGCTGCACCGCCAGTCCGGCGATAATGGCCACGGCCAGGGGCTGCTGCATGGCGGAGCCCTGGCCGATGGCGAAGGCCAGTGGCAGCAGGGTGAGGATGGCGGCGAAGGTGGTCATGGCAATGGGACGCATGCGGTTTTTGCCGGCCTCGATCAGCGCTTGCGGGAACGGCATTTCACGGATCAGATCACGGTACTCGGAAAAGTAGAAAATCGCGACTTCGGTAACGATGCCGATAATCATGGTCATGCCCATCATGGCGGAGATGTTGAGTTCAATGCCTGCCACCCACAGCCCGATAAAGACCGCCGATACCGCCAGCAGCGGAATCGCCAGAATCGCCAGCGCCATGCGGAAGCTTTCATACAGAAACAACAGCAGTAGAAACACCAGCCCGATCGCAGCGACGAATACCGCCATCAAGCCCTTAAAGGCGATTTGCTGCTGTTTATAGAGGCCGCCCAATTCGAAGTACATCCCCTTCGGCAACAGCTTGGGTGTGGCCATCGCTTTCTGGATGTCGGCAATGACCGATCCCATCGAGCGCCCGCTGATGCGCCCGGTAACGGCCACCATGCGCTTGAGGTTCTCGCGCCGGATTTGCGGCTGACCGCTGATCGGCACAATCTGCGCCACACGCCTGAGCGGGAACACATGTCCATCGGGCGCGCGAATCAACAGCTTGCCCACGTCCGGTGTGATGGCACGCTGATCCTGCGGAATCCATACGCGCACGCCGACCAGTTTCGGTCCTTTCTGCATTTGCGTGGTGACCACGCCGGACAGATAGCCGCTCAGCGTCTGTGTGATGCTGTCCGGGTTCATCCCTTCCAGCGCTGCCTTGACGCGATCCACGCGGATCTCCAGCGCGTCGCCGGCGGGGTTGATGCCGTCGCGCGTATCCACCACGCCAGGTACCTGGTTGATCGCCGCCACCACTTTTGTTGCAGCGCTTTGCAACTCATCCGGATTATCCGAAAACAGCTTGATCTCGATCGGCTGCGGCACCGAGGTGAGGTCGCCGATGACGTCTTCCATCAATTGTGCCATTTCGATTTTGAGCCCCGGCACGTTGTGCTCGACCTGGCTGCGGATGTCGCCCATCACCGTATCGATCGGCGGGCGCTTGCCCGCTTTCAGGCGCACAAAGAAATCGCCCTGATTGGCCTCGGTGATGCCTCCGCCGAGTTGCGTGCCGGTACGGCGTGAATAGGTATCCACATAGGGGTTGGCCTTGATGATGGCCTCTACCTGCTGCAACAGGCGGTCGGTCTCGGTGAGCGAGGTACCGGGTGCGGCGCGGTAGTCGAGAATGAAGCCGCCCTCATCCATCGCCGGCATGAAACCGGAGCCGACCTTGTTGAACGCAACAAAACCCACGCCGAGCAAAGGCACGACCAGCAGCAGAATCAACACCGGCCGCGCCAGCACGCGTTGCATCAACGCGGCGTAGCGGCGATGCATCCATTCAGTCAGGCGCCCGCCTTCTTTCTGGTTGGCGTCTTTTTCGGTGAGAAAATGATCCGCCAGCAGCGGCACCGCCAGCCAGGTGACGAAGAAGGAAATAATGAGTCCCGACGCCATGGTCAGCGACAGCGCCTTGAAAAACGCGCCGGTCACGCCGGTCAAAAACGCCAGCGGCAAAAAGATGATGATGGTGGAAGCCGACGAGCCCGCCAGCGGGCGCATGAATTCCATCGCCGCCGCCATCACCCGGCCATGATGACGTTCTCCGGTGGCACCGCGCAGCCGCCGCACGATGTGCTCGATCATCACAATCGCATCGTCGATAATCAGCCCCACTGCCGCCGCCATGCCGCCCAGGGTCATGATGTTGAAGCTCATGCCCAGGGCATACAGCAACACCACCGTCGCCGCCAGCACGGTGGGCACGACAATCGCGGCGATCAGGGTGATTTTGATGTTGCGCAGAAAGGCGAACAGCACCAGCACCGCCAGCCCGGTACCGATCATGATCGCATCGCGCACGCTGGCGGCAGAGTCCAGTACCAGCACGCTCTGGTCGTACCAGTTGGCGAGCTTCACCCCCGGCGGCAGTTGCGACTGATACGCGGCGAGCTTGGCATGCACATCGCGGGCAATCTGCACGCTGTTACTGCCGGGCTGCTGGTAGATGTTGAACAGCACCGCCGGGCGGCCATCGGCATTCACCTTGATCCACTGCGGCACGACGCCATCGCTCACCTGCGCCACATCGTCCAGGCGCACAATGCCGCTGGTTCCGCTGCGGATGACCGTGTTGCCGATCTGGCGCACATTTTTCAGGCGCGCGTCGGCAATCGCCAGATACAGCTTGTAGTGGTCTTCCAGCCGCCCCACCGCGGTGACCACATTGGCCGCGCTCAAAGCCTGCGCCACGTCCGTCAGTGTCAGCCCGTACGCCAGCAGCTGTGCCGGGTCCACGGTGACCTGGTACTCCTCCTGCGCACCGCCCATCACCTGGATGCGCGCCACGCCGTTGACGCTGGACAGCAGCGGGCGCAGCTGATAACGCGCCAGATCGTAGAGCGCGGTTTGCGATTGCGTGGTCGAGGTCAGGCTGTACGCCAGAATCGGAAATATCGTCGGGTCCATGCGCTTGGTCGCCAGCTGGGTACCCGGCGGCAGATTCGGCAGGATTCGGGTAATCGCCTGATTGACCTGCGAGGTCGCCAGCCCCATGTCGATGCCCCAGTCGAAGCTCACCGACACCTCCGCCGTACCCCGGCTGGTGGTGGAACGCACACCGCGCACGCCGGGCACGCGTCGCACCGCCTCCTCCACCGGCTGGGTCACTACCAGCATCATCAGATCCGCCGGGCGGTCACCCGCGTCCAGCGATACCAGCACGCGCGGAAAATCCACGTTGGGGAACAGGGTCACCGGCAGTTTGAACGCGGCCAGCACGCCCGCGACTGCCAGCAACACCAGCAGAAAAAGAATCGAACGCCGATGTCCTTGCATCCACTGGGTGAAGTTCATCGCCCGCTCCCGCGTACCGCCATGCCGTCCTGCAATTCATAATTGCCCAGACTGACCACCGGCTGGCCGGGATTAAAAGCGCCGCTCACTGCCACCATTCCGCCCTGCTCCAGCCCGGTGTGCACCTTAACGCGGTGTGCCTTGCCTGCTTGCACCTGAAACAGATAAGCCCCCTGCGCATCGCGCAGCACCGCGGAGCGCGGCACCACCCAGGCAGGCTGCTGGCCGAGCTGGATTTTGGCGCGCACGCGCGTGCCGGCAATCAACCCGCCATTGGGCACTTCCACCAGCACGTCCACGAACTGGGTTTGCGGATTGATCATGCCAAACACCTGTGCCACCCGTCCCATTACCCTGCGCGCCTCATTAAACACCGACGCCACACTCACTGCCATGCCCGGACGCACCCGCATCACGTCTTCCGGCTCCACCCCCAGCACCACGCGCTGACCGCCGGCACGCGCCAGCTGCAGCACCGGCGCGCCGGCAGCCAGGCGGTCGCCCTGCGCGGCCGAAATGCTCACCACCACGCCGTCAAACGGCGCAGCTACGCGTTCCTGACTGCGCCCGTTGCCCATTTTTTGCTGTGCCTGCAACGCAGCCTGGGCATTTGCCCAGGTCTTTTGCGCCGCTGCAAGTTGCGATTGCGTGGCCAATTGCTGGCCCACCAGTTGCTCGATACGCGTCACTTCGCTCGCGGCAAAGCGCACCGCCACACTGGCCTGCCGGTAGCTCAACGCAGCATCCGGGCCGGTACCAAATTCCAGCAGCGGTGTGCCTTTTTTCACCACTTGCCCGGCATTCACCAGCAGGCTGACCACCTGTCCGGCGCGCGGCAGATTGATGTTTTGCAGGCTGCGCGTATCCGGCGACACCACTCCGTAGCCGGATATCGTCTCGGTCATCATCTGCTGTTTCAGCGCCACGGTTTGCACCGCCACGCTGGCGGCATCGGCTGCCCACGCCGGGCTGGCTGCAAGCAGCCAGCCCAACAAAAAAATTCCACGGCGCATTATCGGGCTCTCCTGTTGCTGGCTTGTTCGGGAAGATCTGGGCCCAGCAGGGTTTCCAGCGCGATCTGTTGTTCCATCAACGCTTCCTGCAAATTGATGACTTCGGTTTGTTTATCCAGCAACGCGATTTGCAGCCGCACATAATCCGCAGCCGCCAGATTGCCCGCGTGGAACGCCGCCTCGGCGCGCCGGGCAACGGTTTGCAGTTGTTTCACACCCTGGCGTGTGCGCTGCAGCTGGGTTTGCAGCAGGGGCTGATTTTCCAGCGCGGTGGCGACTTCGCTGTAGGCACTGTTGAGGCGCCCCTGGTATGCATCGAACAATTTTGTGCGGGTGGCATTTTCAATCGCGATATTGCCGCGGTTGCGGTTGAAAATCGGCAGGCTCATGGTCAAGCCAAAGCCCATGGTATACAAGCCGCTGGTGTCGCGCGCCCGGGTCAGCCCGACGGTGAGCGCCGGAAACTGCGCCAGTACCGCACCGCGAAACTTTTCTTCCTGGGAGCGATAGCCCGCCTGCAGCGCCTGCAAATCCGGGCGCTGATTGAGCCGCTCGACCAGCCCGCTTTGCACCGCTGCGGCGTCCATCAACGCCGCGCGGGGTTGGCCCACCAGCGCCAAGGGCGTGGTGGACAACAGCCCCAACAAGCCATTCAAACTGGCGCGATTCTGCAAACGGCTGCGTTCCAGCTCGTTGATCCGGCGCTCTATATTTTGCAAGGCAACCAGATCGGCGCTGGCAAGATCGAGGGTGATATTGCCCGCCGCCAGTGCCTGCTGGCTGCGCTGGTAGCGATCCGCCAGCAAACTGCGTGCAGTCTGCAACTGCGCCATCAACGCCTGCTGGGCGGTGAGGCGGGTGAACAGCAGACGCGCCTGGCTCACTACCTGCCATTCCTGCCACAGCAGATCCAGGTTCACCCGCTGCGCCTGAGCCTGCGCCGCACCCTTGCGCGAGGAACGCAGCAACAGCGCGTTGACGTCGTAGTTCAGATTGAAATTGAAGGAATTGGTATTGCCCAGCGCGCCATTGGTGGGGTGGTCGGAAGTGAAACCCAGCTGGGGATCAGGCAACAGCCCGGCGGCGAAGGACTGGGCGCGGGCGATGCCGAGCGCATCTCTTGCCTGCCTGAGCTGCGGGTTGTTGGCAACGGCCAGCATCGCCACTTCATCCATGTCCAGCCCGTCGGCGGGGTTGAAAATGTGACTGGACAGATTGCGGAACGGCAGGCGTGCCGGGTCGAGCGTGATCAAAGCCGCCGACTGCGGCAAATTCGCCCGCTTGGGCAGCGGCTTGGGCGCATAAGTGGCGCAGCCCGACAACGCGCCCAGCAGCAAAACCAGCGCGGAAATTTTAAACTGCATGGATTTCCTTTTTTGTATCAAGAACGTTTTCGACCAAACGCCATGGCAAACATGCCTTCAATCATTTCAGCCAGTTTATAACAAGCGTTTTGTCCTTTTATGGTGTTGACCAACAGTAGCACGCCGGTCGCAACTCCAAACGCTCCAACCATATCGAGCGGAAAATGAACCCCAAGATAAATCCGCGCCCATGCCACTAGCGGACTAATAGCTAGTAACACACCTGCGAGACGGCGCGCCAGGATCGAGTCGGTTGTCCATAACGCCAAGCCTACTGAGAGCAACAACGTCACGTGATCGCTGGGAAATGAGCTATCCGCAACATGAGGCAGATAGGTATGACCGATACCTGCGATGAATGGCCGCGGATGGAACCACAGCATGGCAATCAGCTGATTCACGCCCAGCGCGATCAGCCCGGCAACGAGCGCTTTGACGGCGGCACGCTGATTCTCAACCTTGCCGAACAGCCACAATACGGTTAAACCAGCCGGTACCAGCCAGATCAACCACTCGGCAATGGCAGTGACCGTCCATAATGAAATGCCGTGCAAGCCTGCGGACGCGTTGAGCAGTAAAAACAGTTGCGTATTGAAGTGTTCCAGCATAGTCAATGCAGGGCGACTTGTCGCCGCCCTGGCCGATGATGATAGGACTTGGGCAAACGCTTATTTCGTAGTGGATGCGGGAAGCAGCTGCCGCTTCCGCTGCAAACTGATGTAACTCACCAGACTCATGATCACCGCCATAAAAATCGCGCTGGTACCGACTGTGCCCAGACCGATGCCACTATTGGTCACCGGCTGGGACAGCAAATCACCCATGGATGCACCCAGCGGCCGCGTGAGGATGTAAGCCAGCCAGAATGCCAGCACCGCGTTCAACTTGAAGACATAGCGCGCGAAGGTAATCGCCGCGATGGCCCCGCCAAAGATTAATGCGGAAGGCGCGTAACCCAGATGCATACCTTCGGCAAACAGGTCGCCCGCCGCGGTGCCCAGGGCAAAGGTAAACAGGATAGCGGCCCAATAGAACAGCTCTCTTTTAGCAGTGTAAATAGAGTGTATGGACAGGGTTTTTTCGCTGGCGTACCAGAGCGCAAATGTCGCTATTAATGCGGCGCCGAAAATAATACTGGTGGTCACCAGGCTCACACCTGCTTCATCGACCAGCCTATCGGTAATCAGCGTGCCGACGATACTGACCAGAACAACCACCAGCCAGTAACTGGAGGGGACATAACGTTTCAGCTTGAACTGGATCAACAGGGCGACAACTAACAGGCCACCCATAATGTAGGAGGTCATGCCCAAACCGAGATTCAGTGTGGCCGACAGAAAATCAGCCGCCGTTTCACCCACCGTGGTGGCCATGATCTTGATCAGCCAGAAAAATAACGTCACTTCCGGCACTCTGTTCAATAGCTTATTCATGATTTTCCCCTTCTATGCTCTGCCCACACGGTTTACGTAAGCATGACGGGGAGAATACGCGGGGAATTATTAACACAAACTTAAAGCGCACACCGCAGGCAAAAAAGCCCGGATGATTTGGTCATCCGGGCTATGGGTATAGGCTTGGTCGTGATCGGCCTTGTCGCAGGTCGTCGTTATTTGCGCTTGCCGCCTCGCTGCCGCCCCGCATAATCGCGCGCAAACTGCCATGCTACGCGCCCGGAACGCGCGCCGCGGGTGAGCGACCATTGCAGCGCAGCGCGGCGCATGGCGTCGGGGTCTTTGATCACCACGCCCAGGGCCTGCAGCCAGGTTTGCACGATGGCCAGATACACATCCTGGTCGAACGGGTAAAACGACAGCCACAGACCGAAGCGCTCCGACAGCGAGATTTTTTCTTCCACTGCCTCGAATGGATGCACCTCGTTGCCGACGTGGCGGGTGAGCTCGTTTTCTGCCATGTATTCGGGCATCAGGTGGCGGCGGTTGGAAGTGGCGTAGACCAGCACATTGTCCGGCGGCGCGGCGATGGCGCCGTCGAGCACGGCCTTGAGCGCCTTGTAGCCCGGCTCACCGGTCTCGAACGAGAGGTCATCGCAAAACACGATAAAGCGCTCGCGCCGTCCGACCAGCTGTTCTGCGATATCCGCCAGATCCACCAGGTGGGCCTTGTCCACTTCGACCAGGCGCAGGCCCTGGTGTGCAAACCGGCTCAGCAGCGCTTTCACCAGCGAGGATTTGCCGGTGCCGCGCGCGCCGGTCAGCAGCACGTTGTTGGCCGGGCGGCCTGCCAGGAACTGGCGCGTGTTCTGCTCGATGCGCTGTTTTTGTTCGTCGATGCCGGTGAGGAGTGCCAGCTCGATTTTGTGCGGGTGCGGCACGGCTTCGATCCAGCCGGTGTCGCCGCGCTTGCGCCATCTGAAAGCAAGCGCCGCGTCCCAGTCGGTCACCGGCGGCACCGCCGGCAGCCAGGCTTCCAGCCGCGCCAGCACGCGCTCGGCGCGCGCCAGTAGCTGCGCCAGGTCAGCTGCGGTATTCGGCATTGATTTTCACGTAGTCGTAGGAGAAATCGCAGGTCCACAGCGTGGCGGCAGCTTCACCCCGGTTGAGCACCACGCGCACGCTGATTTCCGCCTGCTTCATGATACGCTGGCCGTCGGCTTCCCGGTAGCTTGCTGCGCGGCCACCGTTTTCCGCCACCAGTACGTCGTCGAGGTAGAGCCGCAGCGTGTTCACATCGAGGTCATCCACGCCCGCGTAGCCGATGGCGGCCAGGATGCGCCCGAGGTTGGGGTCGGAGGCGAAAAAGGCGGTTTTCACCAGCGGCGAATGGGCAATGGCGTAGCCAATCTGGCGGCATTCTTCACGGCTGCTGCCGCCTTCAACGCGGATGGTCATAAATTTGGTCGCGCCTTCGCCATCGCGCACAATGGCCTGGGCGAGCCGTGTTGCCACTTCCGTCACCGCAGCGGCCAGCGCAGCGTAATCGGCGCTGGCCGTGTTGACAATCTCGGCGTTGGCTGCCTGACCGCTGGCAATCAGCATGAACGAGTCGTTGGTGGACGTGTCGCCGTCTACGGTGATGCAGTTGAAGGAATGGTCGGCGACGTGTTTGACCATTGCCTCCAGCGCGGCCTGGCTCACGGCGGCGTCGGTCGCCACGTAGCCGAGCATGGTCGCCATGTTGGGGTGGATCATGCCGGAGCCCTTGGCGATGCCGGTGATGGTCACCGTCTTGCCGCCGATCTGCACTTGCCTGGACAGCGCCTTGGCGACGATATCGGTGGTCATGATGGCGTGGGCGGCGGCGAACCAGTTATCGGCGCGACAGTCGGCCAGTGCGGCAGGGAGTGCAGCGATGATCTTGTCGGCGCGCAACGGCTCCATGATCACTCCGGTGGAGAACGGCAGCACTTCGCGCTCGGCACAGCCTGCCAGACCGGCCAGCGCCTCGCATACCATTTTGGCCGCTTGCATTCCGGCCTCACCGGTACCTGCGTTGGCGTTGCCGGTGTTGATGACCAGCATGCGCGGCGCGGCTTTTTGCAGGTGGCGTCTTGCAACCGCCACCGGCGCGGCGCAGAAGCGGTTTTGCGTGAACACGCCGGCCACACGGCTGCCGGGGGCGAGTTGCATGACGGTCACATCACGCCGGCCCGGTTGCTTGATGCCTGCACTGGCAACGCCGATGGTGACGCCGGCAACCGGCAAAAGTTGTTCAGACTGGGGAGGAGACAGGTTGACGGGCATGGCAGCGGAGGAAGCGGGGTTACAAAGCGGCCATTTTACCCCGGAAGTCGATGGACGTGCGTCAGTCGCGATCCGCCGGACGCGGTCCGCGCATCGGCATGCGGCGCCTGTTCCACGGCCACACACCCTCTTTTTCGACCGACCGGGCGAAGGTAGCCAGCACGACCAGCACCGCAAAGACAAAGACCAGTTGCTCAAACAGCACACGCGCAGTCATCACGCCGAACGGGATATCCAGAAAATTTGGCACATAAAAAAACACCGCCAGGCAACTGAAAATAATGCTCAGAACAAGGTACATGGTGCGCCGCCCCGTAATCGAATCGCAATGATGAAGCCCGTTTGCCAAGAGCGCTCGAGCAAACTCCATGCCATGAAACTCACACCAAATGAAATCAATCTGTTACGGCAGCCCACCCTTCATATTGCGCGGCGCATGTAAAAATGTCCGACATTTTTTGGCGGCTGACAGATCGGCGATTTGGTCTATATTCAGGTGTACTATCTACAGTCACAGGAGCACGCCATGTCTCTATCCATGTTACCGGACGCGATTCAGCGGGAGCGCGAGAACATGCTGCAATCCGGCGTCGAAACCCTCAAAACCATGGGCAATGCGGAATTTGCGGTGCATGATCTGGCCGGGTTTCGCGAGCCCGATGAGCTTGCCATTCCCATACTCAACATCCACATGCAACCGGACATCCGGGCCAAACAGCCGGGTACCGGCGGCGAGACGCTGGCACTGGTGGAAGTCAGCAGCGATCTCGGTGAGGAATCCTGTGGGCGGCGCTGGCAGGCGCTGGAAGCCTGGGCACAGCAGCATGATGCGCAGGTGATGGTATTCGTCCATCCCGAGGATCAGGCGCGCGCGCAGGAAATCGCGCGTGCCTGGCATGTGCCTACGGCCTACATTGTGAGCTTGCCAAGGCTGCATTGAACCGCGTTTAATTCTGGAAAAGCAGCCACGGTGAGTGCCGTTTTTAGCTTAATCCACGCGGCGCAACAAATCCTCTGGCTGGTTCACATTGACAAACGCCGCCGCGTCGGCGAATTCAACGCCGGAAGTACGGTGCCGCGCCTGCCAGCCATGCACGGCACGGCCGCCCCCGGCGAGATACTGGTCGAGATCATCGACAAGACGTCGCGCGCAGACCATGATGGCCGGATGGGCGCGTCCGCCCGCGCTGGCAACGGCGATCTCTGCGTGCCCGGCCAGCAGCGGCGCGACAAGCTGCTGCACCAGATCGGCAGGCAGCAGCGGGGTGTCGCAGGGCACCGTGAGCACCCACTCATGGCGGGCCGCATGCAAACCCGCCAGCACTCCTGCCAGCGGTCCCTGAAATCCATCCGTGACATCCATCACCACCGGGTAGCCCAGCGCCCGGTAATCGTCCAGATTGCGGTTGGCACTAATCAGGATTTCATCCACTTGCGGCAGGATGCGCGCGAGCACATGCACCACCAGCGGCAGGTCGTGCAATTTAACCAGACCTTTATCCTGCCCGCCCATGCGTCGCCCGGCGCCGCCAGCGAGAATAATCGCACTGATCGGCGACTGCGCCATTCAGTGCCGTGCCTGCACGCGCCGATACAGCGCAAAACGCTCGGAGCGGTTGCCAGGCCGGTTACCCTGCCACACTTCGCGCCAGTCTGCAGTCAGCTCGGGCGGGAAATTTTCGTCATATTGCACCAGCAATGCCGGGCAATGACTCTGTGCGAGCGATTTCACCGGCAGCGTGCGCAAGTCGATCCAGTAGTCGAGCATGGCGCGCATCGCCTCGTTCAAATCCTGGCTGGCGACACAACCATGGCTGGGTAAAGCCGGTTCCATGCTGCTGATCATGCTGCGATAACTCATCCGTGCATTGACCGGATACATGAACAGACTCGCCGCCAGCCCCCAGGCCAGCGTAATCCCCGCTGCCCAGGCAATGAGCGGGCGCTGTGGCGTGCGCTTGAGCAGCACCAGCAGCACCAGCCAGGCAAAACAGTAACCCAGCGCCAGCGCCACCATGAGCGGCCTGAATTCACCCGTATAACCCGGCTGGATTTTATGCACATGCGCAGACAGACGCGCGGGCACGCCCAGATCAAAAGCGCTCCAGTACACCCAGGCAGCGGCAATCACCACCAGGAAAGTCATCATCGCAAACCAGTACAAGGCATTGGCCGCGCCCCTGCGCAGGGTGTAAGTGCTACCCGCAGCCAGCCATGCCAGCGGCAGCAGCAAAGGCAGGCCGTGGATCTCACGTGGATCATTGGTGAGGGAGAGTACTCCGAGCAGACTCAAAAACATCAGCAGCGGCAGTGCGATACCCGGCGCGGTCAGGCCATGACGGCGCGCCTTCCATAGCGCCCATAGCGCCAGCGGCCACGCTGGCCACGCAAACCAGGGCAGAAAAGTCAGGTAATACAGCGTACCCATACCACCGTGCGCAGGCAGCAGTGCGAACCGCCCCAGGGTGTCAACGTGCCACCATTCGGCAAGCACGCCGGGTGCCTGCTGATACAGCATCAACGGCCAGATCAACAGCCAGGGCAAAGCGCTCACCACCATGGCGAGTGCTGCCGCCAGGCTGGCACGGGTGCGCCAGGCTGGCGCCATGACAGGCAATAGCATTGCAGCCAGCAACAGTGCCAGCGCCTCCACCGCACCAATGCTCATAAACGCCATGCCAATGCCGGTGCCCGCCAGTGCGCCGCCGATCAGCGGGCGCCGCAGGCTCAGGGCAAACCCGAAACCCGCCAGCGCGTAGGCCGCCAGCAGTGCGCTTTGCGGAATTGCTTCATGCGCGCGCACCAGCAGCCCCACACTGCCGATCAATACCAGCACTGCCAAACGCCCGTGTTCACTGCCGTACAGCAGGCGCCCGGTGAATCCGCTGAAAATCAGCGCCAGCAATACAAACATGCCGCCGGTAAGGCGCGTCGCATCGTGTACCGGTAACCAGTCGGACAAGCTCTGGGCAGCGTTGGCCGCGACCCAGGTAAACAGCGGCGGATGCACTGGCAAGGGTTCACCCGCCAGGGTAGGAATCGCGGCCGGTGCGCCAGACAGCAGGCTATGTACGAAGCCGATGCTGCGCGACTCATTACCCTTCCATGGGTCATGTCCGACCAGCCCCGGCAGCAGCCAGGCCAGTACCAGCAGCAGGGTGAGTAACGAAGGAATGGCGCTATGCCAGCGTTTGTTCTGCAATGTGGTGTGAGCCGCGGGCGCGGCCTGGGCAGATGACGAATTTCATGCGCAGATTCTACCGCAAAAAACAAACAAGGCAGCCGAGGCTGCCTTGTTTGAATTGCGCTTATGCAGACGATACCCGGCGCGATTATTTAATACCGTATTTCTGGCGGAATTTCTCGACGCGGCCCGCGGTGTCGACGATCTTCTGCTTGCCGGTGTAGAACGGATGACATTCCGAGCACACTTCAACATGCAGGTCTTTAGACATGGTGGAACGCGTGGTGAACTTGTTGCCGCAGCTGCATACGACAGTGATTTCTGGGTAGTTGGGGTGAATATCGGCTTTCATGGTCTGTCCTCAGTTGCCGCGGCGGGTACGCGGAAAGGCGGCATTATCCAGCAAAATCCTTGCTGTCGCAAGGGCTTAGCGTCCGCTGCGCATTGAATCAAAGAAATCAGCGTTGTTTTTGGTGGCCTTGACCTTGTCGAGCAGGAATTCCATCGCTTCCAGATCGTCCATCGGGTAGAGCAATTTCCGCAGCACCCAGATTTTTTGCAGCACGTCTGCCTTGATCAGCAACTCCTCACGGCGCGTGCCGGAACGGTTGACATTGATCGCCGGGTACAGGCGTTTTTCTGCCATGCGCCGGTCGAGGTGGATTTCCATGTTGCCGGTGCCCTTGAACTCCTCGTAGATCACGTCATCCATGCGGCTGCCGGTGTCAATCAGGGCAGTGGCAATGATGGTGAGCGAGCCGCCTTCTTCGATATTGCGTGCCGCACCGAAAAAGCGCTTGGGGCGCTGCAGGGCATTGGCATCCACACCGCCGGTGAGCACCTTGCCGGAGGATGGGATGACGGTATTGTAGGCGCGTGCCAGACGCGTGATGGAGTCGAGCAGGATCACCACGTCTTTTTTGTGTTCGACCAGACGCTTGGCTTTTTCGATAACCATTTCCGCCACCTGCACATGGCGCGTGGCGGGCTCGTCAAAGGTCGAGGCAACCACCTCACCACGCACCGAGCGCGTCATTTCGGTCACTTCCTCCGGGCGCTCGTCAATCAGCAGCACGATCATCACCACATCCGGGTGATTGGCGGCGATGGAGTGGGCAATATGCTGCAGCATCACCGTCTTGCCGGATTTCGGGCTGGCCACCAGCAGGCCGCGCTGGCCCTTGCCGATGGGCGCAATCATGTCGACTATGCGACCGGTGATATTTTCCTCGGCCTTGATGTCGCGCTCCAGCAGCAACGGCTGGGTCGGGAACAGCGGGGTGAGGTTTTCGAACAGGATTTTGTTCTTGGAGTTTTCCGGCGACTCGCCATTGACCTTGTCCACCTTGACCAGGGCAAAGTAGCGTTCGCCATCCTTGGGGATACGGATCTCGCCCTCGATGCTGTCGCCGGTGTGCAGGTTAAAACGGCGGATCTGCGACGGCGAGATGTAGATATCGTCCGGGCTGGCAAGATATGAGGTATCCGGCGAACGCAGGAAGCCGAAGCCGTCCGGCAGCACTTCCAGGGTGCCTTCGCCGAAAATGCTCACGCCTTTTTTGGCCTGATTTTTGAGCAGGGCGAAGATCAGCTCTTGTTTGCGCAAGCGGTTGGCGCCCTCGATAGAATTCTCGACGGCCATTTCCAGCAGTTGGGTGACGTGTAACTGTTTCAGGTCAGATAAGTGCATGTAGTGAAGACTCGTGTGCCTTGCAGGGAAGGCGGGGAACAACGATGAAGGGGAAAGTGCGCCTGATGTCCGGGGTGAAGTTTTAATAAATGGACAGGCTCAGGCGCACCATAACGGAACTAGATATTGCTGTCAACAAAAGCCGTCAATTGTGATTTTGACAGTGCGCCGACTTTGGTGGCTTCGACGTTGCCGTTCTTGAAAATCATCAGGGTGGGGATACCGCGAATGCCGAATTTGGGTGGGGTGGCCTGGTTTTCGTCAATGTTGAGTTTGGCGATTTTAAGACGGCCTGAGTATTCTTTAGCCACTTCGTCGAGAATCGGCGCAATCATTTTGCACGGCCCGCACCAGTCTGCCCAGTAGTCCACCAGCACTGGCAAGGTGGATTGCAATACCTCTTCCTCAAAGGAGTCGTCGGTGACGTAGTGAATATGCTCGATCATGGAATCCTCGCTTCTTGATGTAAGGGATGAATTGCAGGTCAGCGCAATTTTATGGGTTGTTTATGGGTTGATTTCCACATGCTAGCGAAAAAAGCGCGGGATGTGAAGCCGACGTCAATTCGCGCTTGCTGGTAAAATGTCCGCACCCTGTATTTGATCTTGCTAGGAACGCCGCTATGACTTACGTCGTCACTGAAAACTGCATCAAATGTAAATATACCGACTGTGTGGATGTCTGCCCAGTGGATTGTTTCCGCGAAGGCCCCAATTTTCTGGTGATCGATCCCGACGAGTGCATTGACTGCACCCTGTGTGTGGCTGAGTGCCCGGCGGAAGCCATCTTCGCCGAGGATGACGTACCCGCAGACCAGCAGCACTGCACCGCGCTCAACGCCGAGCTGGCCGCGCTCTGGAAGCCTATCATTGAACGCAAAGACCCGCCCGCCGATGCGGACGAGTGGAACGGCAAACCCGGCAAGCTGCCACTGCTGGAACGCTAGATCCACACGCGGGTGCCCGACCTGATTAAATGATTAAATGCGCCGCCCAGCGCATCCTGGCGCAGCTGGCAGATGATTTGCCTGATCTGTCGCGCGCCTGCGTCCTCGTCCCCAATTTTCATGCCGCGCGGCGGCTCGAGCAGGCTCTCGCCGCGCATTGCGGCCTGCCGTTTCTCATCCCGCCACGCATCACCACCTTCCCGGCCTGGGCCGCGACTGTGCCGAGCAGCGCCCCGCTCCTGCCGGACAGTCGCCGCGCCGCGCTGCTGTATCAGGCACTCAGGGCAGGCGCCCGGTTCGACGCCGCTGATTTATGGGGCGTGTGCGACGAACTGTTGCGCCTGTTCGACGAACTCACCCTGCATGCAGTGCATCTGCCCCACAGCCTGGCCGCATTTACCGAACAGTTGCGCGCCGCCTACCAGGCCAAGAGCGGACGCGGACTGGATTTTGAAGCGCGCCTGATCCACGAACTGTGGTACGCACTGGCCGCCGATGCCCACGGCGCGCAGGACGCCACGGCGCGTTACACCTTGCAGCTGGCGGCCCTGGCCGAAACCGCGGCGGCGCCGTTGTTCGTCGTGGGGCTGCCGGGCTGTTCGCCGCTGGAACAGGCCTGCCTCACCCGTTATGCCGAGCGCCAGCCGCTCGTCGTCATTGCCCCCGACACCGCCAGCGCTGTCCTCGACGTGCTGGCCGCCGCGTGGCCCGCCGACGCTCACGCCCCACCCATCAAACAGCGCGCGCACGCCATGCGCAACGCCCAGTCTGCCAGCCCGCTGGCCGGGCGCCTCGCCTGCTTCGGCGCCGCCAGTCTGGAACAGGAAGCGCAAGCCTGCGCTACCCAGGTGCAGCTGTGGCTGGCCGAGGGCAAACAGCGCATTGCGGTCATCGTGCAGGACCGGCTCAGCGCGCGCCGTGCCCGCGCCCTGCTGGAACGTGCGCAAATTCTGGTGGCCGACGAAACCGGCTGGACCCTCGCCACCACCGCCGCCAGCACGGTGCTGATGCGCTGGCTGGAAGCGCTCACCGGCGGCTTTCGCTTCGAGGACGTGCTCGACCTGCTGAAATCGCCTTACCTGCTGGCCGACCGGGATGCCGCCACGCGCAGCCAGGCCGCCTGGCAACTGGAATCCGCGCTGCGCCGCCACGGCCCGGCAGCCGGCTTGAACGGGCTCAAAACGCGCCTCGGCAATCTCGCTGAACACGGCGCCGCGCTCGGCGCGCTGGAACGCCTGCAGCAGGCAGCCGCGGTATTGCCGGCGCGCACCGAGCTCACACTGGCCGACTGGCTGGCACGGCTCGCCAACAGCCTGAACGCGCTGGGCGCGCACGAGCGCCTGGTGCACGATGCGGCGGGCCAGCAGGTGCTAGCGCTGCTGGCCCGCCGCGAACACGAGTTGCTGCCCGATAGCGGGCGCTTTCAACTCGCCGAATTCCGGCGCTGGCTGGGCGGCGAACTGGAACGCGCGGTATTTGTCGACACCGGCATCGACAGTCCGGTGGTGTTCACCCATCTGGCGGCCACGCGCCTGCGCGATTTCGACGCCGCGCTGATCCTCGGCGCCGACGCCGCCCACCTGCCCGGCAATGCCGGCGTCTCGGTGTTTTTCAACCAGCGCGTGCGCCGTGAGCTGGGCCTGCCCACCCAGGAGGACAGCCTGAAGCAGGCCCAGTACGATCTGGTCCAGCTCATCGCCAATGTGGCGCACATCCGCGTGCTCTGGCGCGCCTGGCAGGATGGCGAGCACAACCCGGTGAGCCCGTGGTTCGAGCGGCTGCAAACTTTGCACCAATTAGCCTGGAATGACGATCTGGCCGACACCCGCCTCGCCGCGCTGCTGCCTCATGCCCAGGTCACCGCGCCCGCACCCGCGCCGCTGCCAGCACTCACCCGGGTGCCGCGCCCGGTCCTCAACAGCGCGCAGGTGCCAGCCAGAATCAGCGTCAGTGCCTACAACAGCCTGCTGGCTTGCCCGTATCAGTATTTCGCGCGCCAGGTATTGCGCCTGAATGCGCTCGACGAAATCCGCAGCGACCTGGCAAAAGCCGACTACGGCCAGCTGGTTCATGCCATCCTGCATCGCTTCCACCAGACGCACCCCGTAACCACCGGCATCCCGCCCGAGGTGCTTGCAGCCGACCTGCTCCAGCTCACCGGGGATGCTTTCGCCCCGGTGCTGGCGGACGACTACTTCGCCCACGCCTGGCAGTACCGATGGACGGCACAGATTCCGCATTACGTGGCGTGGCAACTGGCGCGCGAGCAGGAGGGCTGGCGCTGGCAAGCGGGCGAGATCGATGCAACAACAACCTTCGATCTCGACAACGGCCAGCAAATCACCCTGTACGGACGGCTGGACCGCGTGGACAGCCTGCAGGCGAGCCGTGCCGTACTCGACTACAAGACGGGGAATACAGCCGGACTCAAGGAAAAGGCCAAAACCCCGGGCGAAGACACCCAGCTTCCCGCCTATGCGCTGCTCTTGGGCAACGACGTCGGCCAGGCGGCGTTTGTGGCACTCGACGGCAAACAAAAAATCGAAACGCTGCCGCTGGATGCCGAACCGGATGCAGCAGCCATTGCCACGCGCGAACGCCTGGTGCGCATGTTCGAGCAGTTACACGCCAGCGCAGCGTTACCCGCCCAGGGTGCCGACAGCGCGTGCCAGTGGTGCGAAATGCGCGGCCTGTGCCGCAAGGATTATTGGCCGGAGGTGGACGCGTGACGCCTGGCGAATTCAATCGGACTGCGCTCAACCCGAGACAGGCCGTCGTCGTCGAAGCGTGCGCCGGCAGTGGCAAGACCTGGCTGCTGGTGTCGCGCA
The DNA here is from genome assembly GCF_009938015.1 of Sulfuriferula plumbiphila. Taxonomy (NCBI): domain Bacteria; kingdom Pseudomonadati; phylum Pseudomonadota; class Betaproteobacteria; order Nitrosomonadales; family Sulfuricellaceae; genus Sulfuriferula; species Sulfuriferula plumbiphila. The sequence continues at coordinate 3,376,105 of NZ_AP021884.1, forward strand.
TGGTGCGGCTGTTGCTGGACGAGGTAGCGCCGTCGGAAATTCTGGCGATTACCTTTACACGCAAGGCGGCACGCGAGATGCGTGCGCGCCTGGATGACTGGCTGCGTTTCATGGCGACGGCTGAAGACGACGCGGTGCGCGCTTTTCTGGCCGAGCGTGCGCTGCCGCCGGAGACAATTGAAGCCTTGCTGCCACGTGCGCGCGGCCTGTTCGAAGCAGTCCTCAACGCACAGCCGGGCATCACCATCAGCACTTTCCACGCCTGGTTCCTGACGGTGATCGAGCGTGCCCCGCTGGAGGCCGGGCTGGCAGGCTTCTCCCTGGCCGAGCAGACGCATGCGCTGGAAGCCGCGGCCTGGGATGCGCTGGCCGATGATCTGGCGCGCGCGCCGACCGCACCGCTGGCGCTGGCCATGCAAGGCCTGCTGGCCGATATCGGCCTGTACAACACCCGCGCACTATTGTCGGCGTTCCTGGCCCGGCGCGGCGAGTGGTGGGCGTTTACGGAAGGGCAGCCAGACCGCGCGGCCTACGCCGTCGCGCAGCTGGAGGCGGCCCTGCCGGTGGCGCCCGACGCCGATGTGGCGGGCGCGCTGCTGGGTGACGCGGCTTGGGTAGCGTTGATGTGGGAATATCTCAAATTACTCGGCCAACACACCCCAACCAGCATCAAAATGGCGCAAACCTGCGAGCTCGCTTTGTCAGCCAACGCCAGCGCCGACGACTGTTTTGATACATTGTGTGCAGCGATACTGACGCAACATGGCGAGATTAGAAAAACGCTCAGCTATAGCGTCACGCACGCTAAAAAAATGGGTGAGTGCGCATTATTACGGCTGCTGGAACTGCACCAAACCGTCGGCGCACGCCTGATGGCTGCCCAGGCCGCGCGTCAGACGCAACGCGTGTACCAGTTCAACCGCCAGGCATTGCGCCTCGGTGACGCGCTGCTGGAACATTACCAGGCACTGAAGCACGCGCGCCGGGTACTGGATTTTGCCGATGTGGAATGGCAAGTCGCCCGACTATTGAGCGATTCGGACCAGGCCGAATACCTGCAATACAAGCTCGACGCGCGTTACCGGCACATTTTGCTGGACGAGTTCCAGGACACCAATCCGCTGCAATGGCGCGTGCTGCAGAGCTGGTTTGATACCGCAGAACAGGCCGGGCGGATGCCCACCGTATTCCTGGTGGGCGACCCCAAGCAGTCGATTTACCGTTTTCGCGGCGCCGAGGCGCAGCTGTTTGACCTGGCCGGCAATTACTTGACCGGGCGCGGCGCGGCCTACCTCACCCAGCACACCACGCGCCGCAGTGCGCCGCCAGTAGTGCAGGCGGTGAACCAGACTTTTGCCGCGGTGAAAAATGAATACGCCCTGTTCAGACCTCACGCTGCGCACGATGCGCAGCGCGCCGGCCGGGTCGAAGTGTTGGCGCTGGCGCAGGCGCCGGAGCAGGCCGTTATCGAGCATGGCTACCGCAATCCGCTCACCACGCCATACAGCGATGCCGACACCGGGGTGCGTGAACTGGAAGCGCAGCAACTGGCGCGACGCCTGAACCAGATCATCGGCCATTGGCTGATTGACGACGAAACAACCGGCGCGCGCCGTGCCGAATACCGCGATGTCATGATCCTGGTGCGCAGCCGCACCCATCTGCCGGTGTATGAGCGCGCGCTCAAGGCGGCACGCATTCCGTTCGCCACCACGCGCCGCGGCGGGCTGCTGGATGCGCTGGAAGTGGGCGATTTATTGAGCCTGCTGGCGTTCTTGACCACCCCTGACGCCGACCTGCACCTGGCGCGCGTGCTGCGCGCACCGCTGTTCGATTGCGCTGATACCGACTTGCTGATGCTGGCAGGCGCTGAGGGCGACACCTGGCGGCAGCGCCTGCGCACCCTGGTACACAACGGGCACGCCAGCCCGGCATTGCAGCGTGCCGCCACACTGTTGACCGATTGGCACACCCGGGCCGGGCGCCTGCCGGTGCACGATTTGCTCGACAATATTTACTTTACCGGCGAGGTGCAGGCACGCTATGCCGCCGCCGCGCCAACCGCGCTGATCCCCGGCATCCATGCCAATCTGGACGCGCTGATGGAACTGGCGCTGACTATCGAAGGGGGGCGTTACCCAAGCCTGCCGCGCTTTTTGCACGAGATTGATCTGCTGCAGCAAACCGGCAACGATGCCAGTCCGGACGAAGGCAAAACCGCGCAGCTGGACAATGCCGTCACCCTGCACACCATCCACGGCGCCAAAGGGCTGGAAGCGCCAATCGTCTGGCTGCTCGACGCCGGTGCGCGCAAAGCCAGAACCGATGCCTATACCGTGCTCACCGACTGGCCACCGGGCGCGGCGCGGCCTGCACATTTTTCGGTGTATGGTGATAAAACCCTGCGCGCCTCGTTCCAGGCCGATTTTTTCGACGCCGAAGCGCGCCACGCCCAGCGCGAAAATTTCAATCTGCTGTATGTCGCGATGACCCGCGCGCGCCAGGCGCTCATCGTCAGCGGCGCGTCCAGCAAGTCACAAAACGACAACTGGCATGGCCAGATTCTGGCTGCGCTGCGCACCGATGCCGACGCCGCAAGCGTCACGTTCGGCGCCGATCTCGACGCTCCGATGCCTGCGTCAACGCCAGTCGTGCCGGCGCCCGCCACGCTTGCCGCCTTGTCCGCCGGCCTCAATCAGCCACAGCCCACCGGGCGCCGCATCGCGCCGGTGGGCAGCAGTGAGATCAGCTACGGCATCGTGCTGCACGCCATTCTGGAACGCATCACCCCTCCCGCCCGCGCACCCGCTGCTATGGCCCTGAAAACCGAACTGGGCAACCCGGCAGAATTCGACAGTGCCTGGCAACACGCCCAGCGGCTGCTTGGCACGCCGCTGCTGGCGCGCTTTTTCGACCCCGGCCAATACTGCTTTGCACATAATGAACTGACGTATCTCGACGCCCATGGCGAGTCGCGGCGTATCGACCGTGTGGTGGGCTTGGCAGACGCAGTCTGGGTGCTCGATTACAAATCCGGCAGCGACGCCAGCGCTGCACAACTCGCCACCCGTCACCGTGCCCAGCTGGAGGATTACCGTACCGCGATCCGCCATCTTCACCCCGGCCAGCCCGTGCGCTGCGCGGTGATTGCCGCAGATGGACGGATGATCGAGATTGAATAGGGACTGCTGTTCTCTATACTGATGATGCATATACGCAAACCACCTTTACAAGGAACTGCCATGTTAACCAGCTTTCTCAACGAATATCGCAGCCTGCCCGTCAGTGACGCCAGCAACAGGGTTGTATCCTGGCATGTGTTCCGCACCATCAGCGAAGCTGAGGAATACGCAGAGAGCATCAGACTGGGGGACGGCCAGCGTATCGTCGGCGGAATGGATGCCGACAGCGTCGGCAAATTATGGTGGGTGGGCGTGGAAGTGGATGATATTGCATGCTGGGGCAACCCGGCGGCGGTGAACAAACACGCCGAATGAGCGCGGCCAGGGCCATCATGCTGGCGGTATTTGTTGGGCATGGCAAGCCGCTGGCGCGACTCTTGCCTTGGACGTCGCGCCAGTTGTGCAAGGAATTGGCCATTCGAGCTTTTCCAAAAGAGGCACTGCATGACTAATTGGGGGAATTTCCGGTTCCGCCAAGGGGTGGGGCCACCAGATTCTTGGTCAGCTCGCGGATGGCCGTCTCGTCCAGGGTCTCCTTCGCCAGCAGCTCCGCCGCACAGCGTTCCAGCACCGGCTGGTTCGCCTCCAGGATGCCAAAGGCGCGAGCGAACACGGTTTTGATGATGGCGCGGATGGCCTCGTCGATGCGTGTCTGGGTGGATTCGGCCACGCGGCAGCCGCCGCTCGTCATCTCCGGCACGTCCAGGAAGCGTGGCCGCTGGGCTTCGTATGCGATGTAGCCCAGATCCTCGTCCATACCGTAGCGGCCGACCATGTCGCGGGCAATGTCGGTGGCCTTGGCCAAGTCGTCGGCGGCACCGGTGGAAAGCCTGCCGAACACCAGCTTCTCGGCAGCGCGTCCACCCAGCAGCACAGCGATTTTGTTTTCCAGTTCCTCGCGGGTCATGAGATAGCGGTCCTCGGTGGGGCGCTGGATGGTATAGCCCAGGGCACCGATGCCGCGCGGGATGATGGACACCTTGTGCACCGGGTCGGTGCCCGGCAGGGCCAGCGCCACCAGGGCATGGCCCATCTCGTGGTAAGCAACCGTGCGCCGTTCCTTGTCGTTCAGCACCCGGTTCTTCTTCTCCAGGCCAGCGATAATGCGTTCTACCGCGCGGGTGAAGTCGTCCAGGGTTACGCCCTCAGCGCGGCGGCGGGTGGCCATCAGCGCCGCCTCGTTCACCAGATTGGCCAGATCCGCCCCGGAAAAGCCGGTGGTGAGCGCGGCCACCTGTTCCAGATCCACGTCCGGCGCGAGTTTGATTTTCTTCACGTGCACCTTGAGGATGTCCACGCGGCCCTTCTTGTCCGGCCGGTCCACCAGCACCTGGCGGTCGAAGCGCCCGGCGCGCAGCAACGCCGGATCGAGGATTTCCGGCCGGTTGGTGGCGGCAAGGATGATAAGGCCCACGGAGGCGTCGAAGCCATCCATCTCCACCAGCAGCTGGTTGAGCGTCTGCTCCCGCTCGTCGTGGCCGCCGATGGGACCGGCGCCGCGGGCGCGGCCCAGGGCGTCCAGCTCGTCGATGAAAATGATGGCCGGCGCTTTCTCCCGCGCCTGCTCGAACAGGTCGCGCACCCGCGCCGCGCCCACGCCCACGAACATTTCCACGAACTCGGAGCCGGAGATGGAAAAGAACGGCACCCGCGCCTGGCCCGCCACCGCCTTGGCCAGCAGGGTCTTGCCGGTGCCGGGCGGCCCCACCAGCAGCACCCCCTTGGGAATGCGTGCGCCGAGCCGGCCATATTCCTGGGGGGTTTTCAGGAAATCCACCACTTCCTGCAGGTCCGCCTTGGCCTCGTCCACCCCCGCCACATCGTCGAAGGTGACGCCCGTGTCCTGTTCCACATAGACCTTGGCGCGGCTCTTGCCGATGGTCATGAAGCCGCCCATGCCCTGCTTCTCGGCGAAGCGGCGGAACAGGAAAAACCATACGGCGAAGAATGCCACCGTTGGCAGAATCCAGGACAGGATATCGCGCAGGAAGGTGCTTTCCACCACCCGGGCATACGACACGTGGTACTGGGACAGTCGCGCGGCCAGATCGGGCTCCACGCGGGTGGCGACGATCACGGTTTTGCCCTTGGCATCCGGAACCTTCAGCTTGCCGGTGATGGTCTTGTCAGTGATCAGCACCTCCGCCACCCGGCCTTGCGCCAGAGCCTGCTCGAACTCGCTGTAGGGCACCGGTTCCACCGTGCGCGCGGCCTGCCACCAGTCCTGCAGCATGAGCAGCAGCAGCGCGGCGACGACCCAGTACATGAGGTTCCATTGGGTTTTTTGTTCCATGCTTGCTCCTCTTCAACGTCAAGGGACGGCCACGGCCGCTCAGTCAGCGCCAGACCCCACCGGGATACCAGCGGGGCGGGCGGCGGATGGGGGAAGGACCGGCGCCGGACACGGCCGCCTCCTGCCAGATTTGTTTCGGGATCGAGCCGGACAGGGCGCGCAAGCGCTGGATGCGCTCTTCGGTGGACGGATGGGTGCGCAGCCATGAGGGTTCCGGGTTGCCCCAGCCGGGCAGCAGCCAGGCGCGCCAGGCGCGCGAGACCTGTTCGATCTTCGCGAGCGCGTGGGCCAGACCTTCGGGGTCGCCTGTCAGGCGGGCGGCGGCGAGGTCGGCGTCCAACTCGCGCAGCCGCGACAATCCCAACTGGGCCAGCAGCGCCAGCTGCGGCGAGAAGACAAGCAGCAGCAGGCCCGGCCAGTTGATTTGCACCGCCTCTGCCAGCCACCAGGGCAAGGCCATCAGGAGGAAATCTGCCCGGTCAGGGCAAACAGCGAGGTCATCCGGCTCACATAGTCGGCCAGCCCCATCACCCGCAGGTCGTCGTGGACGATGTGGGCCATCTCATGGGCCAGCACGCCCGCCAGTTCGCGCGCCGTCAGGTTGCGCAGCAGGCCGTCCGTGAGGGCGATGGCCGAATCGTGGCGGCTGCCAAGCGCGAACGCGTTGACCATTGGGCTGGGCACGTAGTGCGGCACGGGCACGGCGGGCAGGCCGGCGCGTTCGGCCAGGGTCTCGATCATGCGCCAGACCTCGGGCGCCTCCTGCCGGGTGAGGGGTCGGGCGCGATACAGAGCGAGCGTCAACCGGGAGACTGCAACCGGCTCGATCAGAAGGACGACGAGGCTGGCACCCAGGGCGAGCCACAACCCGGTCGCACCGGACAGAAGGCTGCCCACCAAAGTACTGATGCCCAGCAGGACTGCCACCAGCAGCAGGCTCTGCAGCCGGTTGGCGACAACGTGGCGATGCCAGGCACGCACGCTCATTCCCCGCCGGCAAGGCGCAGAGCGTCCATTTCCACCAGCACGGCATCACAGCCCTGCTCGATCCCACGCATGCGCCGGGCGCGCAGCAGGGAGACGACGGCGGAGAAGCGCCACACCCCGGCCACCCCTTCCGCGTGGGAGAACAGGCCCTGCTTGATGTGGGCAAGCAACCTCTGCGGTTCCATATAGCAGGCGGCAGCCACCTGCTTCAGGGTGAGCCATGTTTCTTCCATCAGCGGTCCAATCAGGATGTCCTTGTCTTGCATCTTCAGTTTCTCGCCCGCGGATCGAAAGCGGGTTCCCGCGCCACGCCGATTCATCCCGCCGAAGAAACGCAGCTGCAAATCCCGCAGGACCAGATTGGTGCTGGCGTGGACCACCATACGCCATCTGTATCCCGTATCAAATCAAGCCTGTTCGCCGGTTGCCAAATACCCGTCATCCCATGGCAGCACACTGGGCACATCCTGCTCTAACGCCAGCCCAACGCGTTGTGCGAAAGGCAAAAAATGGTCGCATGAAGCTTCAGGTTACATCCCAGCGCTGCGCCAGAACCGGCCAGCCTCGCCCTTTTTGGCCTTGGCCGGTTTGGTGTTGCCGTAACACGCAAGCGTAAACAAGTGTGGATTCATAGCGGCAACAGGCATGTGGCCCCGTTTCAGCAACGGTTTGCTTACCTGCCACCTCCCGGACGATCATAAGGTCGATTACAACCTGTCAGCAAGCGCATATTGCACCTGTCCCCCAAGATACAATAAAAAACTGCAAATCTTGTTTCCCGGGTATGTCGAACTACCGGAGCTTGTCGACAGCACTCCTTTGGTGGTCATCGCTCAATGCCAGTTACGGGTCAGTAGTGTCCATTTGTAGCGCATCACAGATCGATGCACAATATGGGCCGCACCCATTCCAGCACACTTCGATCGCGTTAAATCGTACCAGTAATCCCGATAGCGATGAATCCCGAAGATTTACAACGCCTGGTTACCCGCGTCATGCCTTACGGCAAGTACAAAGGCCGCCTGATTGCCGATCTGCCCGGACAGTATCTTAACTGGTTTGCTCGCACAGGCTTTCCACCCGGCGAAATCGGTCGTCTATTGGCGTTGATGCAGGAGCTGGATCACAACGGTCTTTCCTCGCTGCTTGATCCTTTACGAAAGCGATAAGGAGATCACTGCGGCGGCTTCACCGCTCCGCAACTTGCACTCATCCATCGACCGCTGATATCAGCGTGCTCCTTGACGGGGGCGCCTTGTGCAACGCCGTCGAATTCAGTTCGTCCGGTGAAGTTCTCCGGGTTGGCAAACACCGCTTGCGCCGTTCCATTCCCCTTCAGCTTGGGGTTGGCACAAACGAAGTCCCAGGTGTATGTGTTGCCGGCATGAGTGGCGTTTTGGGCAATACATCCGGATTTATTTTGATAAAAACCGGGCGGGATTTTTTGGTCGGCCATTTTCTGGGTTACGCAAACACTGGACATTGCTGCGCCATTTTGAATTTGGGGCATATCCACTCCGTGCTGCTTGGCCAGGTTCATTAAACTTTGCATTTGATCTGGTGGAATCTGTGACACTAGGCGCAACAGGTCTGACGTCGTGGTGATTTCCCATAATCCGGGACGCATGTCGTTTTCTGCCGAGCAGGCAGTAGATACCGGCAATGAGGATACGAAAACAAGGGCAAGAAGGGTTTTGCGCATTGAATCTCCTGAAGGCAATTGATGTTACACAACTTGCAGAGAGCGTATCACCTGGCAAGTTCAGAATATTGCCGATTCAACATAAAGTTTGTTATTACCGCGCCAACTCCATGTTCTCTTTTCTGTGTGGCTTAAATTATTTCTCCAAGTTAAAAAACCATGAAAAATGCGCTCGATACCGTGCTGGCGTACCACCAGCGCACCAAGCATCATTTGCAAGGCTATGCTGCCGGGCCGGGCGAGCTGGACTGGAAAAATCAGCCCGATCCTTTCCGCAGTTTTGTTGGCAGCCCGCAGCTGGAACTGCCTTTGCTGGCCGCTGCGCCGCACCCGCCCTATGCCGACCTATACACGCCGGGGAAGATCGCGCCGCAGGCGCTGACGCTGAACAGCATCGCTGCCCTGCTCGAGCTCTCCTTCGGTCTCTCTGCATGGAAACAATACGATAGCGCACGCTGGGCGCTGCGCTGCAACCCGTCCAGCGGCAATCTTCACCCGACCGAAGCTTACCTGGTGAGCGCAGGCTGCAATGGTCTCGAGGATGGCGTGCACCACTATGTGAGCCGCGATCACCTGCTCGAGCAGCGCTGCCGCTTCGACACGGCAACCGATGGGAGCGAGCGCATCCTGCCGCCCGGTTCATTTCTGGTGGGACTAACTTCGATCCATTGGCGCGAAGCCTGGAAATACGGCGAACGCGCATTTCGGTATTGCCAGCATGACGTTGGCCATGCGATTGCCGCCGTGCGCTATGCAGCCGCCACGCTGGGTTGGCAGGCAGGTGTGCTGAGTACATGGGGCGACGCGGAGATCGGCGCGATCCTTGGCGTTGACCGCGACCCGGATTTTGGCGCGGCCGAACGTGAATGGTCGGATACGATTTTGCTGGTGACAGCGTCAGCGCCGGGTTGCGCCGCCGACGCACCCAGCCGCGCCGCGCTGATGAACGCTGCACGACGCGGCCAATGGCTGGGGCACGCGAATGTACTGGCTGCACATCATTCGCACCGATGGCCGGTGATTGATGAAGTGGCGCATGCCTGCGCGAAATCCGCGACGCAGGAGACCAGCTGGCGGCCACCCGCGCTGCCCGAGCCGGCCGGCAACGCGGGTGCTCACACGGCCGTCGAAATCATCCGCCAGCGACGCAGCGCACAAGCCTTCGACGCTATCGCCCCGCCGCTGCCTGCCGATACCTTCTACCGCATGCTGGACATGAGCTTGCCGCGCCGCGCCGTGCCGCCCTGGGACGCAATCGCGTGGGCGCCGCGCGTGCATTTGCTGCTGTTCGTCCATCGCGTCGACGATGTCGCGTCCGGGCTTTATCTTTTTCTGCGCAACGCGGGTATTGAAGCGAAATTGCGCGCGGGATTGAACCCCGATTTCGAGTGGGTGCGAACACAAGGCTGCCCGGCGCATTTTTCACTGTTCCGGCTGGTTGCGGCTGATGCCAGGAATGCGGCACGCACCTTGTCCTGCCATCAGGATATCGCCGCCGACGGCGCATTCAGCCTCGCCATGCTGGCCGAATATGACACCAGCCTGGCACTGGGGCCATGGGCCTACCGCCAGCTATTCTGGGAAGCCGGCATGCTGGGACAGGTGCTCTACCTCGAGGCCGAAGCGGCGGGTGTGCGCGGCACCGGAATCGGCTGTTACTTTGACGATGCGGTACATGACTTGCTGGGCATCAAGGATACTTTCATCCAGAGCATGTACCACTTTACCGCCGGGGCTGCGCTTGAGGATACCCGCCTGCAGACGCTGCCTGCTTATGCGCATCTGGAGCGGGATATGCGGCTAAGTGAGCGCGACGCTGACGGAACGATCCGCAGCATCACGCCGTTCATTATCAGGACGGATTCTCGTTAACCGGCGGGGTGAGAACCAGTTGGCCGTCCCTGACAGGTATGTGCTGACCCGGATCGTAGTCCATGCGCACCACGCCCTGTTTCTCGCCCAGATGGTAGGTCACGTTGTAGCCCAGTATTTTCTTTTGGTTGCTGTACTCGGTTCTGCAGCGTGTATCCATGACCGTCTGCCGGTCGGATTCCTGCATGCTTTTCTGCACGCGGTTACCCGCATAGCCCCCGGCGGCTGCACCGGCTACGGTTGCCACGGTCTTGCCGTTGCCACCGCCGATCTGGTTGCCCAGAACCCCGCCCAGCACCGCGCCGATGGCAGTTCCGGCAATGCGGTCCTGATCCCGTACCGGCGCCTGGCGGGTGACGGGCACTTCCTTGCAAACCTTGTGCGCTGTGCGAATGTCCTTGGTCACCGGTTGCACATTGACGACGTCGGCATAGGTGGGTTCGGGATGCAGCACCTTATACCCGGCAACACCACCAATAGCGGTAACCGCCACTGCTCCGGCTACCACACCAATCAACATTGACTTATCCATTATATCGCCCTCCTCATAACACACTGAAATGAATACTTATAGTATCAGCATAACCATGCAGGCCTGTTTCAAATCGTTTCAAAATAAAACATTTACAATCAGATTGTGACAGTGCTTTGAACATACTTATTTGACCTAAAAAATTCCGCCTGGTTTTCCAGTAAAACATGCAATTTCCACGCACAAATTGCAGCGCACCCAAGTGGTGCGGGGCGAACTGAAAGCGCACCTAAATTTGGCGCATTGCCTGACATGGAGATGGGTGATGAAAAAAACCCATTGATCTGTAAGTAAAAAACATCTGGCACGGCGATTGCTAAATTGCAGTGCATGACTTCCCTGCATTCACCCCCTCCCATTCAATCTGCTTGTGCTTATTGCGGTGTCGGTTGCGGCGTGCTGATCGAAACCGACGGCGCGCGCATCACCGGCGTGCGCGGCGATCCTGACCATCCTGCCAATTTCGGCCGCCTGTGCACCAAGGGCGCAAGCCTGCATCTGGCTGCCGCGCAGCTCGACGCACGTGCGCTCTATCCTGCGTTGCGTAGCGAACGCGGCACACCGCGTGAGCGGGTGTCCTGGGACAGCGCGCTTGACCATGCCGCCGGCCGCTTTGCCGAGATCATCCGCAACCACGGCGCGGACGCAGTGGGCTTTTACATCTCCGGCCAGCTGCTGACCGAGGATTACTACGTCTTCAACAAGCTGGCCAAGGGGCTGGTCGGCACCAACAACGTGGATACCAATTCGCGTCTGTGCATGTCCAGCGCGGTGAGCGGCTACAAGGCCACGCTGGGCGCGGATGCGCCGCCTGCCTGTTATGAGGATATCGCCGCGACGGATTGCCTGTTCATTGCCGGGTCGAATACGGCCTACGCCCACCCCATCGTGTATCGCCGCATCGAGGATGCACGCAAGTCCAACCCTGATCTGAAGGTCATCGTGGTGGATCCGCGCCGCACCGATACGGCGCGCGAGGCCGACCTGCACCTGCCCATCCTGCCCGGCACCGACGTGGCGCTGTTCAACGCCATGCTCCACGTGATGCTGTGGGAAAACATGACCGACGCGGCCTATATCGCCGCGCATACCAGCGGCTTCGATGCGCTACGCGCCACGGTGCGCGAGTACACGCCGGAATCAGTGGCCGGCCTGTGTGGCGTGCCGGCGACGGACATCATCACTGCCGCGCGCTGGTTCGGGCAGTCCCCCGCCACGCTGTCACTGTATTGCCAGGGCTTGAACCAGTCCAGCCACGGCACCGACAAGAACGCTGCGCTGATCAACCTGCACCTCGCCACCGGCCAGATCGGCCGCCCCGGTACCGGGCCGTTTTCCCTCACCGGCCAGCCCAATGCCATGGGCGGGCGCGAAGTGGGCGGCATGGCGAATTTGCTGTCCGCGCATCGCGATCTGGCCAACCCGGCGCACCGCGCCGAAGTGGCGGCCTTGTGGGGCGTGGACTCAGTACCGGAAATCCCCGGCAAGACCGCGCTGGAAATGTTTGAAGCAGTCGCGCGCGGCGAGATCAAGGCGCTGTGGATCGCCTGCACCAACCCGGCGCAGTCGCTGCCCAATCAGGCACTGGTGCGCGCCGCGCTGGAAGCGGCCGAATTCGTGGTAGTGCAGGAGGTGAATGCCTTTACCGAAACCGCCGACTACGCCGACCTGCTGCTGCCCGCCGCCGCCTGGGGCGAGAAGGAAGGCACAGTCACCAACTCCGAGCGCCGCATCACCCATTTGAAGGCCGCCATTGCTGCCCCGGGTGAAGCGCGCCCGGATTGGGAAATCGCCGCAGACTTCGCGCGTCGGCTGGGCGCGCAGTTGGGCAAACCAGGTACAACCCTGTTTCCCTATGTCAACGCGGAAGCCGTGTTCAACGAGCACCGTGCATCCACACGCGGTCGCGATCTTGATATCACCGGCCTGTCCTACGCCCTGCTGGATGAACAGGGCCCGCAGCAATGGCCGTTCCCGGAAGGCGCGACTACCGGCAAGGTGCGGCTTTACGCCGACGGCGTGTACCCCACCGCCGATGGCCGCGCGCGCTTTGCCAGCCCCCGCTACCTGCCCACCGCCGAAGTGATTGACGCGCGCTATCCGCTGCACTTCAACACCGGCCGCCTGCGCGACCAGTGGCACGGCATGAGTCGCACCGGCATGGTGGCACGGCTGTTCAGTCATGTGGAAACACCGGTCTTATCCATGCACGCTGACGACATGGCGCGCCGCAGCCTCAAGAACGGCGACCTGGTGCGCGTGAAAAACCGGCGCGGCGAACTGCTGGTGCCGGTGGAAGCCAGCGAAGACATGCGCGTGGGACAGGTATTCATGCCCATGCACTGGGGTGGGCGCTATATGAGCGGCTTCGGCGTCAACACCGTCACCGCCGACCAGCGCGACCCGGTGTCGCGCCAACCGGAACTCAAGCACGCCGTCGTGCAGGTGGAAAAAGCGCCGTTACCCTGGCACATGGCAGTGATGCGGCGCGATCACGCGGTGGCGCGCATGTTGCGTATCCAGCCGCTGTTGGCGCGCTTCGATTACGCCAGCTGCGGCCTGTATGGCCGCGACAACAACCCGCTGCTGGTGCTGCGCGTGGCGCACGGCACGCCGCTCTCGGCCGAGATGCTGGCGGAAATCGACACGCTCCTCGACATGCAGGACGAGGCCAGCATCATGCGCTACGACGATCCCCGGCGCGGCATTTCCAAGCGCGTCATGGTGGAAGACGGGCGTGTGGTCGGCGTGCGCCTGACCGGGGAGACCGCGGCGCGCGACTGGCTGAAAGAAATGATGGCCGAAGGGGCAGAAATCGCCCCGCTGCGCGCCTGGGTACTGGCACCGCTGGCAACGCCGCCAGTCGGCAGCAGCAGCCGTGGGTACATTGTCTGCAATTGTCTCAATATCCCGGCAACCCAGATACTGGAAGCCGTGGCACAAGGCGCTGACTTACCTGTGCTGCAAGCCCGCCTCAAATGCGGCACGGAATGCGGCTCCTGCGTGCCCGAACTCAGGCGCATGGTGTTGGCGCATAAACAGGAGGCTGCGTGAGTTATTCCGCCATACTCAAGGAAATCGCCCGGGGTGTACACGGTGCACGCGAACTGGCGCAGGAGGAGGCCGAACAATTGTACGGCGCCATGCTCGACGGTGGCGTACCGGAACTGGAACTGGGCGCGATCCTCATTGCCATGCGCATGAAAGGCGAGTCGGCGAACGAGCTGCTCGGCTTTTATCAGGCGCTGGAGCGCCGTGTGTATCAGCTGGATGCGCCGGGCGGCGGGGTACGCCCGGTGGTGCTGCCCACTTACAACGGCGCGCGCCACCAGGCCAATCTGACGCCGTTACTGGCGTTGCTGCTGGTCAAGTTCGGTGTGCCAGTGCTGCTGCACGGCACGCTGGAAGGAGGTGGTCGGGTCGCCACCGCGTACATCCTGCGCGAACTGGGCATCCTGCCCTGCGCCAATGTGCGCCAGGCCAACGAGGCGTTGGCGCGTGAGCGCATCGCCTTCGTCCCCACTGCCGCGCTGTCGCCTGGACTGGCCAATCTGCTGGCATTGCGCAACCGCCTCGGCGTGCGTAATTCCGGCCATTCACTGGCCAAGATGATTGACCCGTTCGGCGGCGACAGCTTGCGTCTGGTAAGTGTATCGCACCCCGATTACCTGGAGAAAATGCGCGGTTTTTTTCAGGCCACCGGCGGACGTGCGCTACTGCTGCGGGGCACCGAAGGCGAAGCCTTCGCCAATCCGAAACGCCGTCCCGACCTGGAATATTTTGAAGACGGTGCGCAGCAAATATTGTTTGAGGCCGAAATCGGCCCGCTCAAAACCCTGCCCAGCCTGCCCGACACCATCGACGCACCCGCTACCGCCACCTGGATACGCGAAGCGATGTCAGGTCAGCATCCCGTACCGCTGCCCATGGTCAACCAGCTCGCCTGCTGCCTGTATGGCGCGGGCTACACCAGCGACATGAACCAGGCCAAGGCCATTGTTGCCATGGAGACCGCCAGCCTTGCTGCTGCCTGATTTTAGTCTTTGTACCGCATTTGTTCCACCCAGCCGGCGGTGGCTAACTCTACTCCAACGGATATCGGTTTTTGAATCCAAACCCATCATGGTGCATGCAGTTTTATCTTGCACTGCCTGGGTGCAGACATCGCTTTGTGCGCGCCCTGATAATATCAGAATTGTTTATTAAATACAGTTATTTATTTCATAATATATGATTAGGCACAAGTATTGCTTTGTTATGTCTGACCCATTTGAAACAAGGCAACCCCATGCAAACAGGCAAAGTTTATTTAATCGGCGCAGGCCCTGGCGACCCGGAGTTGCTGACGTTAAAAGCGGTACGCTTGCTGAGCACAGCAGACGTGGTGCTGGTGGACGATCTGGTGAACCGCGCGGTGCTCGACCACGCACACGGTGGCGCGCGCATCATCGAAGTCGGCAAGCGTGGCGGCTGCCAGTCCACGCCGCAGGCCTTTATCCATCGCCAGATGATTAGCGAGGCACGCGCCGGCAAGGTGGTCGCGCGGCTCAAGGGCGGCGACCCATTCATGTTTGGTCGCGGCGGCGAGGAAATTGAAGCCTTGCGCGCAGCGGGTATCCCTATAGAAGTGATCAGCGGCGTGACCTCGGGCATCGCCGCCCCGGCCGCGCTGGGCATCCCGGTCACCCATCGTGACTGGGCGCCCGGCGTGACCTTTGTCACCGGCCACACGCGCGACGGCAACAGTGTGAACTGGGCAGCGCTGGCAGCAGCACGCACCACACTGGTGATTTACATGGGCATCAAAAACCTGCCGGATATCGTGGCGCAACTGCTGGCAGCGGGACTGCCCTCCACCACGCCCGCAGCTGTCATACAAAATGGCACACTTGCCCGGCAGCGCCAAATCAAGAGCAATTTAAGCAATTTGCCAGCCGCAACGCAGCAGGCTGGCATCGGCAGCCCGGCCATCATGGTGATTGGTGAAGTCGCCAGCCTGGCTCACCTTGAAACCTGTGCAGAGACTGCCGTCAAGGCAGCGTGATTCAGCTTAACCCTTGGAGTGTATTGCAATGCAGAAAATGAAACTGGTCATGGTAGGCAACGGCATGGCGGGTGTGCGTACCCTGGAAGAATTGCTGAAACTGGCGCCGGATCTGTACGACATCACTGTGTTCGGCGCCGAGCCGCATGCCAACTATAATCGCATTCTGCTGTCGCCGGTGCTGGCAGGCGAGCAGACCATTCAGGACATCATGCTGAACGATGTGGACTGGTACCGCGACAATGGCATCACCCTTCATCTCAACAAGAGGATTACCCACATTGATCGCAAAAAGCGCGTGATCATGGCGGACGACGGCACCACAGCGGAATATGACCGGCTTATCCTCGCCACCGGCTCCAATCCTTTCATCCTGCCCATACCTGGCAATGATTTACCGGGGGTGATCGGCTACCGCGACATTGCCGACACCGATGCCATGATCGCAGCCGCCCAGATGCATAAGCACGCGGTCGTGATCGGTGGCGGCCTGCTCGGCCTGGAGGCGGCCAACGGTCTGAAGCTGCGCGGCATGGACGTGTCGGTCGTGCATATCAATGAATGGCTGATGGAACGCCAGCTGGACAAGGCCTCAGCCAAACTGCTGCAAAAAAACCTGGAAGACAGGGGACTGAAGTTTCTGCTGCAAAAACACACCGCAGAGCTGGTGCGCGGCGAATCCGGGCGCGTGGCAGCAGTAAAATTCAAGGATGGCGAAACCGTGCCCGCCGACCTGGTCGTGATGGCGGTGGGCATCCGCCCCAACACCGCGCTTGCGGAATCCGCAGGCATTTACTGCAATCGCGGCATCGTGGTGAACGACACCATGCAAACCTACGATCCGCGCATCTATGCCGTCGGCGAGTGCGTCAACCACCGCGGCACCGCCTACGGGCTGGTAGCGCCATTGTTTGAGATGGCCAAAGTTGCCGCCAATCACCTGGCCGAGTTCGGCATCGGACGCTACACCGGTTCGGTGACCTCGACCAAGCTCAAGGTCACCGGTATTGATCTGTTTTCTGCCGGCAATTTCACCGGCGGTGAGGATTGCGAGGAAATCCTGCTATCCGACCCGGTAGGCGGCGTATACAAAAAGCTGGTGATCCGGGACAACAAGCTGGCCGGTGCGGTGATGTACGGCGACACCGTGGACGGCGCCTGGTATTTCCAGTTGCTGCGCGAAGGCCGCAACATTTCCGACATCCGCGACCATCTCATGTTCGGCCAGAGCCACGTCGGCGACCTCGGCCACACCGGCCACAACCGCGCCGCCGCGATGACCGACGAAATGGAAATCTGCGGCTGCAATGGCGTGTGCAAGGGCAGCATCGTCAAGGCGATCAAGGAAAAAGGCCTGTTCACGCTGGAGGACGTACGCAAGCACACCAAGGCCTCTTCTTCGTGCGGCTCCTGCACCGGGCTGGTGGAGCAATTGCTGGCCTCGGTGCTGGGCGGCGACTATTCGGAAGCACCCAAAACCAAATCCATCTGCGGCTGCACCGACCACACCCATGCCGAGGCGCGCGCAGTCATCCGCGACAACAAATTGCTGTCCATTCCGGAAGTCATGGATTTTATGGACTGGCGCACGCCCAACGGCTGCTCCACCTGCCGTCCGGCATTGAACTACTACCTGATCTCCACCTGGCCCGGCGAGGCAGCGGACGACCCGCAGTCGCGCTTCATCAATGAACGCGCCCACGCCAACATCCAGAAGGACGGCACTTACTCGGTGATCCCGCGCATGTGGGGCGGCCAGACCAATTCCAGCGAGTTGCGCCGCATTGCTGACGTCGCCGACAAGTACGCCATCCCCACGATGAAAGTCACCGGCGGCCAGCGCATTGACCTGCTTGGGGTGAAAAAGGAAGACCTGCCGGGCGTGTGGGCCGACCTGGACATGCCCTGCGGGCATGCCTATGGCAAGGCGCTGCGCACAGTGAAGACCTGTGTCGGCAGCGAATGGTGCCGCTTCGGCGTGCAGGATTCCACCCAGCTCGGCGTGGATCTGGAAAAAGCGCTGTGGAAAATGTGGGCGCCGCACAAGGTCAAGCTGGCGGTATCCGGCTGCCCGCGCAACTGTGCCGAATCAGGCATCAAGGACGTCGGCATTATCGGTGTGGATTCCGGCTGGGAAATCTACATCGCCGGCAACGGCGGCATCAAGACCGAAGTCGCGCATTTCTTCGTCAAGGTGAAGACCCCCGAAGAGGTGATGGAATATACCACCGCCTTCCTCCAGCTCTACCGCGAGGAGGGCTTCTACCTGGAACGCACCGTGCATTACTTCAATCGCGTCGGCATGGATTACATCAGGCAGCGTGTGCTCGAAGACAGCGCCGGGCGTAAAGCGCTGCATGCACGTATGATATTTGCGCTGCAGGTGGAAAAAGACCCGTGGGTAGAACGCGCCAGGGAAGGCGTTCTGAAACACGAATTCGAAATGCTGACGGTTTAAACCTTTAGCCACAGAGAAGCACAGAGGAAACCGGGTGAGCGTCCTCTCTGTGGCCTCTGTGTGCTCTGTGGCAATACATGAAGTGAAGGAAACAACATGAGCGAATGGAAAAAAATCTGCACGCTGGGCGAAATTCCCAGCCTCGGCGCACGTGTGGTGAAATCGGCGCAGGGCGACATCGCCATCTTCCGTACCGCCCGTGATGAAGTGTTCGCCCTGCATGATCACTGCCCGCACAAGGGCGGCCCGCTGTCACAAGGCATCGTCGCCGGAAAAACCGTGACCTGCCCGCTGCACGGCTGGAAAATCGGCCTGGACAGCGGCGCGGCCGAGGCGCCAGACGAAGGGCATGCGCCTTGTCTGCATGTGAAGGTGGACGAGAGGGGTGAGGTGTGGCTGGACCTGAAGCCCGTCGCCACCCCGTGTATTGCATGAGTAGCACTCCATGAGCGGCATGAGCTATCTCGCCGTCATCGAGCGTTACCATCAGTATCGCGATGCGTTGAGTGAATTGCTCTCCTCCATCCTCACCGGCATGGGAGATGTGCAGTTGCTGGTGGACGACGCAGCGCGCGTCAAGGCACTGAATTGCGTGGTCAGGCATTATCCGTTTGTCGAACTGCTCTATTTGCTGGACAGTGCCGGCCGCCAGGCCACCACCAATATTGCGGCGGGCAATGCGGCAGGCAGCGACAGCAGCGGCATGGGACGCGACCGCAGTATGCGTCCCTATTATCAGCTCGCCCGGACCAGCAGCGGCGTAGTGATTACACCACCGTATCTGTCCAGCGCCAGTAATTTGCTGTGCGTGTCGGCCGCACTGCCGCTTACCGACCCGACCAGCGGCGCGCGCATGATTGTGGTGCTGGATATCGATCTGAGCAGCGCGATTGAATTCATGATGGGTGACCACGCCCGGCGCCGTTTCCAGCCCGCCTTCAAAACCATATACAGCGTCATTGTGCTGGGCCTGGTTGCCGTAGCCGGGGTATTGCTCTACGCTGCCTTTGCGGAATTGCTGGCCTTGCCCGCGATGAGTAACGACCCCGCCGCGCTGCATCTGAAACCGTTCAGCGTGATTATTTTCCTGACCCTGGCGCTGGCCATTTTCGACCTGGGCAAAACCATCCTCGAAGAGGAAGTCCTGATGCACAAGGATATTTTCCGCCACAGTTCCACGCGTCGCACCATCACCCGCTTCATCGCCGCGATATTGATTGCCGTGTCCATCGAAGCGCTGCTGCTGATGTTCAAATCCGCCCTTGGCGTAACGCATGAAATGGGCGAAGCAGTGTGGATGATGTTTGCCGCCGTCGGCCTGCTGGTAGGACTGGGCCTGTATGTCTACCTGGGGGCACACGCCGAAGCCTTGCTCACGCAGGTGCCCAAACGATGAACGGTCTGGTGCTGTTCGCGCATGGCGCGCGCGATCCGCAATGGGCGGCACCGTTCCAGCGCCTTGCCGAACTGGCCACCATCCAGCGTCCGGGCTGGCAGGTAAGCGTGGCCTACCTGGAACTGATGACCCCCAGCCTGGCAGAGGCCGTTGCTGCGCAAGTCGAAGCGGGTGCCAGCCATGTCACCGTAGCGCCGCTGTTTCTTGGTCCCGGCGGCCACCTGTGCCGCGATTTCCCAGTCCTGATGGACAAACTGCGCGCACGTTATCCCAGTGTTGGCTTTGACACCCTGCCGGCACTTGGAGAGAGCGAAACGCTGCTGGCCGCCATTGCTGCCTGGCTGGTGGCGTCGCTGCCGGGTTGACGCGGTTGAGAAATATTGTTTTTCTCCTCGGGTGATCTGGAAAAGCTATCCATACGTTGTTTTGACGAGTTGGGCGAAGCGTCGTCCATCCCTGCAATGCGCTTCGTCAATTTTTCCTTCTGGGGCAAAGAGTTGACGAACAAGGTGTTTTGACCCGGTTTACCCCGCGCATGCGTACGGCTGATGGGATTCCCGGATACCTGCCGGATCACAAAACCCCGTCTCTGCCAGGAAAAACCGGTGCAACGATGAATTCCAAACCCTACCAGAAATAACGTCATTTCAAATTGTGTGGCGCCTCACCGGTTCGGTGCACCGCTACTCGCTTACGCACCAAGCAGAGGCGCGATTGCCCGTTTTGCCTGGACGGACTCTCAAAGACCCATAAATATCCTTTTATAAACAGTGTCATGCATATCTTTTAAATACCTGGCACGCGCATTGCATCAGATGTCTGCTGACCGGCGGCCCGTGGGACGCCGGATTTAAAATGACCGTTACCGCAGGAAGCTGAAAATGGATAAATCATTCTGGAAAGCCGGGCATCCGCCCACGCTGCTTGCCGCATTTTTGTATTTTGACCTGTCATTCATGGTGTGGGTGATGCTGGGCCCGCTTGGCGTGCAGATCGCTAATGACATGGGGCTGGACGCCGCGCAAAAAGGCATCATGGTGGCCACGCCGATCCTGGCCGGCGCGCTGTTGCGCATTGTCATGGGAGTGCTGGTGGATCACCTCAAGCCCAAAAAGGCCGGCTTGATCGGTCAGCTTATCGTGGTTGGCGCATTGGGCTGGGCATGGCTGGGCGGTATCCATAGCTTCCAGCAGGTGTTGATTCTGGGTATGTTGCTGGGCTTTGCCGGGGCGTCGTTTGCGGTGGCATTGCCACTGGCTTCGCGCTGGTATCCGCCGCAGCATCAGGGTACCGCGCTGGGCATTGCCGGGGCGGGCAACTCCGGCACCGTACTGGCGGCTCTGTTCGCACCGGGCCTGGCGGTGGCGTTCGGCTGGAACAGCGTGTTCGGCCTGGCGCTGATTCCGCTGGGCGTGGCGCTGGCAGTGTATCTGCTGTTTGCCAAGGACAGTCCGGAATGCCCCCCCGCCAAATCCATGGCGGAATATCTGCACGTGTTGCGTGACAAAGACGCATGGTGGTTCATGTTCTTCTATAGCGTCACCTTCGGCGGTTTTGTCGGGCTGGCGTCCAGCCTCACCATCTATTTCAACACGCAGTACGGTCTGTCACCGGTCACGGCGGGCTATTTCACCGCTGCCTGCGTGTTCGCCGGCTCACTGGTACGCCCCATCGGCGGCATATTGGCGGATCGCATCGGCGGCATCCGCAGTCTGCTCATCATGTATACCCTGGCGGCGCTGTTCCTGCTGGCGGTAAGTGTGGGCATGCCCACGCCGATTCTGGCGCTGGCGGTAATCGTGCCGGCAATGCTGGCACTGGGCATGGGCAACGGCGCAGTGTTCCAGCTGGTACCGCAACGCTTCCGCCGCGAAATCGGCGTAATGACCGGCCTGGTCGGCATGGCAGGCGGCGTGGGTGGGTTCTATCTTGCTTCCAGTCTGGGCTATTCACGCCAGCTCACCGGCAGCTATCAGACTGGCTTCATCATTTTTGCGTGTCTGGCACTGGTGGCCCTGGTCGGGCTCGTCAAGGTCAAAACCCGCTGGCGCACCACCTGGGGGGCGCCAGGCGTGGCAGGGGCGCGTATTTAAGCATTAAAATCAGGCGCAGGATTAAGGAAACTCTGCAAAACCCCCACTTCTGCGCCCCGCACCCGAGTCCATTGTGGCAATATTAAGCCCATGAAACAAACCACCCTGAATCTAGACCTCAGTCTCAAGCGCACGCGCAAGCGTGAATTTCTCGAGCAGATGGAACACGTCGTACCGTGGGCAGCGCTGGTCAAGCTGATTGCCCCGCACTACCCCCAAGGCAACAACGGGCGTCCGCCGTTCCCGCTCGAAACCATGCTGCGCATCCACTTCATGCAGCAATGGTTCAGCCTGTCCGATCCGGGCATGGAAGAAGCCTTCTTCGACATCCCGCTGTACCGCGAATTTGCCCAACTCGAAGACTATGCCCGCCTGCCTGACGAGAGCACCATCCTGCGCTTTCGCCACCGGCTCGAGCACCACCAGCTGGCCGAACAGATTCTCGCCACCGTCAATCAGCTGCTGATCCAGCAAGGCCTGCTGCTCAAAGTCGGCAGCGTGGTGGACGCCACCCTGATCCCGGCGCCCACCTCGACCAAGAACAAAGACAAGACCCGCGACCCCGAAATGCATTCCAGCAAAAAAGGCAATCAATGGTACTTCGGCATGAAAGCCCACATTGGTGCGGATGCCGATTCCGGACTGGTGCATACCGTGCGCGGCACGGCTGGCCATGTGCATGACGTGATCGAAGCCAATGGGCTGTTGCATGGCGAGGAAACAGAAGTGTATGGCGATGCCGGTTACCAGGGTGCCGCCAAACGCCCGGACGCCAAAGCGAGTATCAACTGGCACATCGCCATGCGCCCGGGCAAGCGCCGGGCGCTGGACAAGGACAAACCCATTGATGCATTGATCGACCAGTTGGAGAAACTCAAGGCGGGTATCCGCGCCAAGGTAGAGCACCCGTTCCGGGTGATCAAGCGCCAGTTCGGATTCGCCAAGGTGCGCTACAAAGGATTGAAGAAGAATACGGCCCAGCTCATCACCCTGTTTGCGCTATCCAATCTGTGGATGGCGCGGCACAAACTGATGGCACTACCGGGATGAGTGCGCCTGGAAATCAGGAAAGCGGCCTGAACGGGGCTAAAAACTCTAAAAACAGCGCGGGAATAGGCGCTTATTAAGCATTTCGCGTGGCTGATTTGAAATTTAAAGCAGCGCCGCCTGCCGCTGCGCGGTGGATGGGGTTGTTCAGAGCATCCTTAACAGGATTTCTCAGGATGAACGCGATACCCCTGAGCAATGAGCGTTATCTTTTATCTATCTTGTAAATCCAGCAAATAATCCTGTTAATCCAGTCGCTGATTTCCCCATGCCCCTGCAACTCACCATAGCTCATACTTCCACCACCGGACCGCGTGAGCGCAACGAGGATTTCTGCGGTTTCGTCACCCCGGAAGGCGCGCAGCTCGCCAACAAGGGTGCGCTGGCGGCGCTGGCGGATGGCGTTTCTGGCGGTACGGGCGGACGCGAGGCAGCGGAATACACCGTGCGTGGGCTGCTCGCTGACTACTACGCCACGCCCGACACTTGGGAGGTGCAGCACGCGCTGGACAAGGTGCTCGGCGCCATCAACCGCTGGCTGATTTCCCAGGCCACCACCCGCCGTGACCTGGCAGGCATGTCATGCACGCTGTCCGCGCTGGTGCTGCGTGGTCAGCGCTACCATCTGGCGCACGTGGGCGATTCACGCATCTACCGGTTGCGCGGCGATGTCTTCACCCAACTTACCACCGATCACGTATGGGATCGTCCCGACATGCGCCATGTGCTCAAACGCGCGGTAGGGCTGGACAGCCACCTGATGGCGGATTTTGCCGAAGGCGAGTTGCAGGCGGGAGACGTGTTTGTGCTGGTATCGGACGGGGTATGGGAACCGCTTGGCGAGCTGGGCATGCACAGCGCGCTCAACCTGCACCGCAACCCGGCGCTGGCCGCCGGCGAACTGGTCAGGCTGGCGCACAAACAGGGTGGCCAGGACAACGCCAGCGCCGTGGTGGTGCGCGTGGACGCAGTGGCAGAGGACAACCTGCGCGACCACCTCGCCGCCGAACGTCGCCTGCCCGTACCCCCCCGCCTCAAACCTGGTACCCGGCTGGATGATTTCGAAGTGGTCGAGGTGCTGCACGAATCGCGCATGTCCCTGCTCTACAAGGTACGCAAGCGCAGCGACGGGCGCCTGTGGGTATTGAAAACCCTGCCGCCGCGGGCGGCCAATCAGCCCGAATTTGCCGCTGCGCTGATCCAGGAGGAGTGGCTGGCGAAAAAGGTCATCGCCCATTACTTCCCGCAGGTATTGCCGCTGGCAGCGGACGAGCGCTCGGCACTGTACTACGTGATGAGCTGGCACGCGGGCGCCACGCTGCAACAGCACCTCGACGCCGGCCGGCATTTTTCCATCGCTGAAGCCACGCAAACCGGCATTCGCCTGATCAAGGGGCTGGCAGCGCTGCACCGGCTCAACATCCTGCACCGCGACATCAAGCCAGCCAACCTGCACCTGGGCGAGGACGGCAAGCTGCGCATCCTGGATTTTGGCGTCGCGGCCAGCAGTGGCCTGCACGACACCGGCGGCGGTGCGGGCACGCCCAGTTTCATGGCACCCGAGCTGATCGCAGGCGCCGCCGCCACGGTGCAGAGCGAGCTGTATGCCGCCGGGGTCACGCTGTATTACCTGCTCACGCGCAAATATCCTTATGGTGAAATCGAGCCGTTTCAGCACCCCAGATTTGGCGATCCGCCCCCCCCCACACGCTACCGCCCGGAAATCCCGCAATGGCTGGAAAACCTGCTGTTGAAGGCGGTCGCGTTTGAGCCCAAAAACCGTTTTGAGACCGCCGAAGAAATGTTGCTGGCGCTGGAGCAAGGCGAGCGCCACCCGCTCGGTGCACCGCGCCGCACGCCACTGCTGACGCGCGACCCGGCACGGGTTTGGCAGGCACTGGCGGTATTTTCCATTGTGCTCAACTTGTTGCTGGTTTACCTGCTGATCGTGGCTTAGCATGATGCTTGCTTGGTCTGTAGCGTGTATTTGAAGGAAGCACCCATGTTGACCGTACTGATTGCCGATCATGACGCCACCCGCGCCACCCGGCTGGAACAGGCGTTTCGCGACCAGGGCTATGCGGTAGCCGACGTGGTGAACTCGGCTTTTGAACTGGCCGCCGCAGTGGCGGCACATGCGCCCGACATCATTATCATGGGTACCGATTCACCTGACCGCGATACCCTTGAACACCTCTGCATCGCCACCCGCGACTGCCCGCGTCCGGTGGTCATGTTCACCCAGGATGACGCCAGCGAATCCATCCGTGCGGCGCTCAAGGCCGGGGTATCCGCCTATGTGGTGGATGGGCTGGACGCCGAGCGCATCCGTCCGATCCTGGAAGTGGCGCGGGTACGTTTTGAAGAACACCAGATACTGTTGCGGACCGCCGCTGAGGCGGCGCGCAAGACGCACGAGCGCAATGTGATTGACGCCGCGAAACGCAAACTCATGGCACATCGGGGCTTGCCTGAAGACGCTGCTTACCACGCCATGCGCCGCGCCGCCATGTCCGAAAACCGCCGCCTGGTGGAAATCGCCGAGTCCATTCTGCAACAGCTTGACCAACACGGCTGAACCATCGTTGTGCCAAAGCGCGTATTGCGCGCACTGTCGTCGTGCGCATTCAGCATTGCCCGTCTCGTCCCGGTTTCTCTGAACAGGAAATTTAATCCATATAAATCATCTGCTTGATTAATTTATTTCAAACAGGCACGAGCCTTGCTATATAGGCTCCGAGTCCTGTCCAACGGCGGGCGGCACTCCGCAAGCGCATTTATCTTGATTCTGCAGAAACCCGGCGACGGCAATCTGCACGCCCATACGGAGCAGCCACAATGAGCAACCAGCCAAACGACAGCCACATTGACGTCACTTCCTCCACCCCGGAAAACACGCGTCGTGATTTCCTCAAAAAATCCACCGGCATTCTGGGCGGCGCCGCCTTAATGAGCATGGTTGCCCCCGGCGTGCGCAGTGGTGCCTGGGCAGCAGGCTCTGATGCACCAGAAAAAACCGAGATCAAAATCGGCTTCATTCCACTCACCGATTGCGCCTCGGTGGTCATCGCCAGCGTGCTGGGCTTCGACAAAAAATACGGCATTAAAATCATGCCGAGCAAGGAAGCCTCTTGGGCCGCCGTGCGCGACAAGCTGGTGAACGGCGAGCTGGATGGGGCGCACGTGCTGTATGGCCTGATTTACGGCGTGCAAATGGGTATCGGCGGGCCGAAGAAAGACATGGCCAATCTGATGACCATCAACAACAACGGCCAGGCGATTACGCTATCCGATCAGCTCAAGGCCAAAGGCGCGGTGGATGGCGTAAGCCTGGCCAGGCTCATCAAGGCCGAGCCGCGCGAATACACCTTTGCCCAGACCTTTCCCACCGGCACCCATGCCATGTGGTTGTATTACTGGCTGGCGACCTACGGCGTCAACCCGTTCACCGAGGCCAAGGTGATTACCGTGCCGCCGCCGCAAATGATTGCCAACATGCGCGTCGACAACATGGACGGCTTTTGCGTGGGCGAACCGTGGAATGCGCGCGCCATCCGCGACAATGTCGGTTTCACCGCCGTCACCACCCAGGAAATCTGGAAAGACCACCCGGAGAAAATCCTCGGCACCAGCGCCGACTGGGTCGCCAAACACCCCAATACCGCGCGTGCGCTGATCATGGCGGTGCTGGATGCCTCGCGTTACATCGACACCATGAGCAACCGTACCCAAGTCGCCAAGATCATCGCCGAGAAGTCCTACGTGAACACCGACGTCGACTCCATTGAAGGCCGCATGCATGGCCAGTACAACAACGGCCTGGGCAAGAAATGGCAGGATCCGAACTACATGAAATTCTTCAACGACGGCAAGGTGAACTTCCCCTATCTTTCCGACGGCATGTGGTTCCTTACCCAGCACAAACGCTGGGGTCTGCTCAAATCTGATCCCGACTATCTGGCCGAGGCGCAAAAGGTCAACCAGATCAAGCTCTACACCGAGGCCGCCACCCAGCTCAAGATCGCCGTACCGAAGAGCCCGATGCGCTCTGCCAGGCTGATCGACGGGGTGGTGTGGGACGGCAAGGATCCGAAGAAATACGCCAACGGCTTCAAGATCAAAGCCTAGCCCATCTGAAACTCACAAGGAAACGATCATGACGCCCGAGCAAATCACCCTGGTCAAGTCCAGCTGGCAACAGGTTCTGCCCATCAAGGACACTGCCGCAGGCCTGTTTTACACCAGGCTGTTTGAACTGGATCCCTCCCTGCGCGGCATGTTCAAAGGCGACATGGCCGGGCAGGGGCGCAAGCTGATGGCCATGATCAACACGGTAGTCAACAGCCTCGACCAGCTGGGGCCGATTCTGGGTGCCGTTGAAGACCTGGGGCGGCGCCATGCCGGGTACGGGGTGAAAGACCGCCACTACGACACCGTGGGAGAGGCACTGATCTGGACGCTCGGCCAAGGCTTGGGCGAGGGCTTCACGCCGGCCGTAAAGCTGGCCTGGATCAGCGCCTACACCACACTGGCCACCGCCATGAAGCCGGCTGCGTGCGCCACGGCATGACACCACAGCTATTGCCGGCTGATCACGTTGACGGCCGTCACATGCGCAGGCAAACAGAAATCAAGGAGATTCACCATGAGTGCCGTTTACCGAACCCTGCAACCCATTCCGCCCGCAAATGACGCCAGCACGACAAATACCATGGTGGAAGTCGCCGAGCCGGTAGTCAAACCAGCCGAACCCCGGCTCAGACTCAACCTTAAAGAAAAGCTCGGCACCGTGTTGCGCGTCCTGACTCCACCCCTGTTGGGCATAGCCGCCTTTATCGGTATCTGGGCATTGATCGCCCAGGAAACGAGCAACCTGCCCGGCCCTTACAAAACCTGGGTTTCAGCGCAGGCGTTATTCGCCGATCCGTTTTACAACAATGGCCCCAACGACCAGGGCATAGGCTGGAACATCCTGTATTCGCTGTATCGAGTGGGTCTCGGCTTTGGCATGGCCGCCCTGGTCGGCATTCCTCTGGGCTTCATGATAGGCCGCTTCAGGTTCCTCGCGGAGATGACCGCGCCCATCATCAGCCTGCTGCGGCCCGTGTCGCCACTGGCCTGGCTGCCGATTGGCCTGCTGGTGTTCCACCGCGCCGAGCCCGCCTCGATCTGGGTGATTTTCATCTCCAGCATCTGGCCGATGGTACTCAACACCGCCGTTGGCGTGCGCCAGGTGCCACAGGATTATCTCAATGTCGCCCGCGTGCTCAATCTGTCCGAATGGAAAGTATTCAGCCGTATCTTGTTCCCTGCCGTCGTGCCACACGTACTCACCGGGATACGCCTGTCCATCGGCGTGGCCTGGCTGGTAATCGTCGCCGCCGAAATGCTCACCGGCGGCGTGGGAATTGGCTTCTGGATCTGGGACGAGTGGAACAACCTCAACGTCGCACACATCATCATTGCCATCTTTGTGGTGGGCATCGTTGGCCTGTTGCTGGAACAGCTGCTGGTACTGATAGCGAAACGGTTTGATTATGAGTGAGGCAGCAATAAAGCTTGTTCGCCTGATCTGCGCTCCTGCGCCCAGGTTGACAGGGCGGCCAACAGGCTGATAGGGCTAATCGATGTGGATGAAAAAATTCCTTTTTATAACCAGCCATGAACGCTTGCGGAGTATTTAATGAACAAGAAAAAGGTACGTCACAGCCTCACCTATTCTGCGTGTATGGGCGTTTGCCTTGTCGCTTTTGCCCCTATGGCGCAAAGCGCCGAGACGCTCGTGGAAGCACTGACCGGAGGTAAAATTTCTGGCGACCTGCGTTATCGTTACGAATGGGTCGACCAGGAAGGCATCGCCAAAAAAGCCCAGGCCTCCACGTTGCGCACACAACTTGGATATGCCACAGGCGATTACAAGAACTTCGACGCCTTCGTGCAGTTTGAGGATGTGCGTGCGATCGGTAGCGAACGCTATAACAGTACGGTCAACCACCTCAGCCAATATCCGGTGGTGGCGGATCCAGCAGATACCGAAATCAATCAGGCCTATCTAGGCTTCAAGGGCATCCCCAAGACCGCGCTCAAGTATGGCCGCCAAGTGATCGTTTATGACAATCAACGCTTTATCGGCAATGTTGGATGGCGCCAGAATGAGCAAACCTTCGACGCCTTAACGCTGGTCAATACCACGCTGCCTGCAACCGCCGCCTCCTACGCACACATTACCAACGTCAACCGGATTTTTAGCGACAAAAATCCCACTTTGGGCAACCTTCGGATGGATGGCGACCTTCTCAATATTGGCTATAAAGGCCTCAAAGCAGGGACGCTTGTCGGCTACGGCTACTTTCTGGACTATAAACCTGGACAATCTATTCCGGTCACTGCTTCCAACAAAACACTGGGCCTGCGTTTCGATGGCGCTTATGCAATCGACAAAACGAAACTGCTTTATACCGCCGAATACGCCAAGCAAAGCAATTACAGCAACGGTGCATCGACGATTGACGCCGACTATGGCTACGCCATGCTGGGCCTCGGTTTGCAAGGGATGCAGATCAAGTTCAACTATGAACTGTTGGGCGGAGACGGGATATACGGCTTCGCTACGCCGCTTGCCACACTGCATGCATTTAACGGCTGGGCCGATAAATTTCTCACTACCCCGAAAGATGGTATCAAAGACGCCTTCATCAGCGCAGGAGGTGCATTGGGAGGCGTCAGCCTGCTTGCCGCCTACCATGATTTTTCATCCGATCACCTTGGCTATCAATACGGCAAGGAGTGGGATGCACAAGCTTCGAAAAAATTAGGCAAATACCTTACCTTATTGGCTAAATACGCGACTTATCGCGGTGATACCAATGCCTTGAACCGGACGCGGAATCCTGTTCTCGCCCAGGACATAGACAAGTTCTGGTTACAGGCCGAAGTGCAATTCTGACTGTGCGCGATAGCCAGCCGCTTAACCGGCTAGTCGCTACCCGCTAGTGTTACTGGCTCTCGGAAGGAGATCAAAATGGAAAAATTCGTATACCTGGAAAAAGTGGATGTAACGTTCCCCACCAAAAAAGGGACATTTCACGCGCTGCACAATATCAATCTGAACATCGACCAAGGGCAATTCTTCACCCTGATCGGACACTCCGGCTGTGGCAAATCAACCCTGCTCAACGTCGTGGCCGGCCTGCAGGACGCCAGCAGTGGCATGGCGCTATGTGCCGGGCGCGAGATCAAGGGGCCAGGACCGGAACGTGGCGTAGTGTTCCAGAACCATTCCTTGTTACCCTGGCTCACCTGTCACGAAAATATCTACCTCGCGGTGGAGCGCGTGTTTGGTCGGCAGGAGAACAAAGCCAAGCTCAAGCAACGTACCATCGATGCACTGGCACTGGTCGGGCTGGCTCACGCAGAACACAAACGCCCGCATGAAATCTCCGGTGGCATGAAGCAGCGCGTCGGCATTGCCCGCGCGTTAGCGATGGAACCCAAGGTGTTGCTGTTGGACGAGCCGTTCGGCGCACTTGATGCACTGACCCGTGCGCACCTGCAGGACGAGCTAATGAAAATTGTCGCCGAGACCAAAAGCACGGTCATTATGGTGACCCATGATGTGGATGAGGCGGTGCTGTTGTCCGACCACATCGTGATGATGACCAACGGCCCGGCCGCCACCATCGGCGAAATTCTTACGGTGGACCTGGCGCGTCCGCGCGACCGCCTGGCGCTGGCTAACGACGCGCGTTACCATCACTTGCGCGCACGTGTGCTGGAGTTTTTGTATCAACGCCAGATGCGGCCTGCTGCCTGAACTAGCCGAATGGTCGTATCAAAACGCCGAGCCTGTGCACGCTATGGCGCGACTACGCGTCGTGCCTGGCGCATCAGCAGCGGCAAGGCCATGCGGTTGATGAAGCCCGGCAACCGCAACGGCCTGAGCAGCATTTTCACGGTCATTTCATAGGGGTAATCGGTACGGGCCCAGTGCCCTGCAGTATGTTGAAAACGCTGAAAATCCTCGGGGCTGAATTTCCGTCCCGGGTTGCGCACCTCAAATGCATTTTTTACTGCCAGATAGGCATCCTCCTGACCGATCACCCCTAGTCGCTGCCGCAGCACGTGCGCCACTTGCCAGCGTGACGGACGCTCTATCTCGCGATAACGCAGGAAAAAATGATAGAAGTATTTGTAGTGTCCCACTTCGTCGCTGCGGATATGCCCCACCAGCGTGGTGAGCACCGGCTCCGGACTGATCTGCTGCAGCAGACCGTACAGGCCCGAGGTACCGGTTTCCACGACACAGCGTGCAACCATCTCCAGCGCGCGCGTAGGCTCCAGCAGTTCGGGTTTGCAATACGGGCGATAGTCTGCGCAGAATCCGTCAAACGCCGTCTGCCAATCAAATGCGGGCCACACCGTCTCCACATAGCGACGCAGCGCGCGTCCGTGCTGCAGTTCCTCCGGTTCCCAGCGCTCGCGCAGCCATTGGCTGGCTTCGGGATCGTCCTCCATGTGGCCCAGCAGATTGTGTGTGTACAAATCAGACAAACTCTCCACAAACGATGCGGCAGCTAGCACATAAAACCAGGTATCTTCGCTGACAATGCGCTCATGCGCTATGCAGTCAAACGCAATCTGGTCAATCAACCATGGATGCGGCGCGACAATGGGTAGGTGTGTATCTGGGTCTGGCATATTAAGGTCACCTGCTTGTGTTCTTGGTCAGACTAAAACGAGTGCCTGCGGTTCTATTTAGCGCCTATGCGTGCAACAGCGCCAGCGCCACCGCCTCGGCCACCTTGATGCCATCCACTGCGGCGGACAAAATCCCGCCCGCATAGCCCGCACCCTCTCCCGCCGGATACAGGCCGCGGGTATTGAGGCTCTGATACGCTGCGTTACGGGTGATACGGATGGGTGACGAGGTGCGCGTTTCCACGCCGGTGAGCACGGCATCATGCATGGCAAAACCGCGGATTTGTTTGTCAAACGCCGGCAGTGCCTCGCGCATTGCGGCGATGACATAATCGGGCAAGCTGCTATCGAGCGCGCCCAGCTTCACCCCCGGCGTGTAAGACGGCAATACCGTGCTGAATCCGGTAGACGCGCGCCCGGCAATAAAGTCGCCCACCAATTGCCCCGGTGCACGGTAATCGCGCCCACCCAGCTCAAACGCGCGCGCTTCCCAGTGGCGCTGAAAAGCGATCCCCGCCAACGGATGACCGGGGTAGTCGTCAGGGGTGATGCCCACCACGATACCCGCATTGGCGTTGCGCTCGTTACGCGAATACTGGCTCATGCCGTTAGTAACTACGCGTCCCGGCTCGGACGCCGCCGCCACCACCGTGCCGCCCGGACACATGCAAAAGCTGTACACCGCACGACCATTTTGCGCGTGATGAACCAGCTTGTAGTCTGCTGCCCCTAACTCAGGATGGCCGGCGCGCTCACCCAAGCGGCAGTGGTCAATCAGCGACTGCGGATGCTCGATGCGAAACCCCACCGAAAACGGCTTGGCCTCGAGATGCACGCCGCGCTGGTAGAGCATTTCAAAGGTATCGCGTGCGCTGTGCCCCACCGCCAGGACCACATGGCGTGCAACGATGTGCTCGCCGCTGGCCAGCGTCACGCCGCGCACCTGGCCGTCTTCGATATCCAGATTATCTACCCGGCTCTGAAAGCGTATTTCGCCCCCCAGGGATTCAATCGTGGCGCGAATTTTTTCCACCATGCCGACCAGCCGGAAGGTGCCAATGTGCGGCTTGCTGACAAAGGCGATCTCCGGCGGTGCGCCAGCCTGGATGAACTCGGCAATCACCTTGCGCCCCAAGTGCCTGGGATCCTTGATCTGGCTGTAAAGCTTGCCGTCAGAAAACGTGCCTGCGCCACCCTCACCGAACTGTACATTGGACTCCGGATTCAGTATCCCATTGCGCCACAAGCCCCAGGTGTCTTTGGTGCGCTCGCGCACCGCCTTGCCACGCTCCAGGATGACAGGGCGAAACCCCATCTGAGCCAGGATCAGCCCGGCAAACATACCGCATGGCCCGGTGCCGATGACCACCGGTCGCTCGGTCAAGCTGGTCGAGGCGTGGGCGACAAAATGGTAGCCGGTGTCTGGCGCAGGCGCGACATGACGATCATTTTTCAGCCGGCGCAGCACCGCCTCCTCATCCTGGACGTCGACATCAAGGGTGTAGGTAAAGGTAATCAGCGGGCGCTTGCGCGCATCATGCGCGCGCCGAAAAATCGTGTAGCCCAGAAGTTCATCGCCGGCGATACCCAGACGGCGCAGGATTTCCGCCCTGAGCGCGGCTTCGGGATGGTCGAGCGGGAGTTTGAGTTCGGTAATGCGCAGCATGTATTGCCTTCAATCCGGTGCCAATGGAACATTTTACCGTGCTACGGCAGACAACACGCATGCCTTGCCTAAGGGTAAAATAAGCTTTTGATTAGATTGTAGATTACGCATGGCAATTCAATGGTACCCCGGACACATGACCGCGGCGCGCAAAAAGGCCGCCGAAACCATGGCACAGACCGACATGGTGATCGAGGTGGTCGACGCGCGCCTGCCCGAGGCCAGCAGCAACCCGATGATTGCCGAGCTGCGCCTCGCACGCCAGCGCCCGTGCCTGAAAATCCTCAACAAGGCCGATCTGGCCGACCCGGCCGCAACACAAGCCTGGCTCAAATTCTATAACGCGCAAAAGGACGTCAAGGCGGTGGCGCTATCGTGCAAAAAAACCGGCGATGTCGCCAGGATTCCCGCACTTTGCCTGGCACTCGCGCCACATCGCGGCACACCGATCAAGCCGCTGCGCATGATGATCATGGGCATTCCCAACGTCGGCAAATCCACCCTGATGAACGCACTGCTCAAACGCCGTGTGGCCAAGGTGGGTGACGAACCCGCGGTGACCAAAAGCCAACAGCGGCTGGAACTCAATGACAGCATGACGCTGGTGGACACCCCGGGCATGTTATGGCCGAAAATTCAGCATGAAAGCGATGGCCTGATGCTGGCAGCCAGCCACGCGGTAGGGCGCAACGCGGTGATTGACGAAGAAGTGGCCACTTTCCTTGCAAATAGCGTGGTGGCAAATTACCCCGCCCTGTTGCAGGCGCGTTATGGTTTTGCACTGGATGGGCTGGACGGGGTCGGTGTCATCGAAGCCATCGCCAAACGTCGTGGTTATCGCCTGAAGGGGGGTGAAGCCGACCTGGAAAAAGCGGCGTTGACCCTCCTGCAGGATTACCGTGACGGCACCTTGGGGCGCGTCAGCCTGGAAACTCCTGAGCAGCGCCGCATCATGTTAAGCGCCTGTTCTATCGCCCAGGATAGTGAGTATCCGGGTTAACAGTGCAAGTAAAATGCAATGGCCCTTGAAATTCCCTTGACAGGAAATATATTTGATTCAGGCAGGTATCCATACAGCGTGGGTGCCTGATTATCAACCTGAGAAAAAGGAGTTTTGAAATGGCAAATATTTCCCGTTACGACCCTTTTGATTTTACCGTCGAACCGTTTGATGATCTGTTCCGCGGCTTTTTCCGTCCGGTGCGCGCCGCTAATAGTGAGGCTGCCGTACAAATCAAGATGGATGTGAAAGAGGATGACCAGGCCTACACCGTGCAAGCCGAAGTACCCGGTGTGAAAAAAGAAGATATCCACGTCACCATAGACGGGAACCAGGTCTCGCTCACCGCTGAAGCCAAACGCCAAACCGAGGACAAGGACGGTGAAAAACTGCTGCGCTCGGAGCGCTACTACGGCAAGGCATATCGCAGCTTTACCTTGGGCAGCGACATTGACGATGCCGCCGCAGAGGCCAAGTACAACGATGGTGTACTGGAGTTGCGCTTACCCAAAAAAGCCGCTACTTCAGCCAGGCGGCTGGAAATCCATTAAATGTTCACAAGGCGGCGCAAGCCGCCTTTTTATTCATTCAGCGTGCAAAACTTCACGCAACAGCGGCACGGTGACGGGTCGCTGGGTTTCCAGCGAGTAATGGTCGAGGGTATCCAGCGCCGCGAGCAATGACGGCAGATCGCGGCGCCAATGTCGCAAAAGATACTCGGCCACGCCCGGTTGCAGGCTAAAGCCACGACCCGCAGCGTAGGTGGTCAGTACCTGGTTTTTTTCCGCGTCGGTGAGCGCCTGTACCTGATACACCAAACCCCAACCCAGACGTGTGGTGAGGTCAACGCGCAGCTCAAGCTGCGCTGGCGCGGCATTGCCCGCGACCAAGAGCCGCCCATGGCCTTCACGCAGCGCGTTGATGCGGTTGAACAGGGCAATCTGGGCGGCGGCGTCGAGCCTGTGTGCGGCATCTATTGCCAGGAAATCTACCGCCCGGTCCATAGCATCCATAAATTCTGCAGCGTCGACGCAGCGTGCTGCCCATCCACGTTCAACCGCCGTGGCCACCGCAGCCTGCAACAAATGCGTCTTGCCGCTGCCGGGCGCTCCCCATACATACAGCTGACGCTCGTTACCCTTACCCTCAGCCAACTCACGCAAGACGTGCAGCAATTCCGCATTGCGGCCGATGACAAAATTGGCGAGGCGGGGGGCGGGGGGGGCAACGATATCAAGCACAAGTTGTTTCATGTGGCCATTTTAACAGGCATCGCAAGATGCGCCGGCAAACGTCTCACAATCTGCTTGACATAGTGTCTTAACAACACTATCTTTGTGGTGTATTTTTTACACCATGGCAAATCCTCAATGAAATCGTTTTGCTACAACCATCCACACCCGGCGGTCACAACCGACATCGCGCTGTTCACTATTCGTGAAGAGCGCTTGGCGGTGTTGCTGATCCGGCGCCGCAGCGCACCGTTTCAGGGCTGCTGGGCGCTGCCGGGCGGCTTCGTCGACACGGACGAATGCCTGGAAGACTGCGCGCTGCGTGAGCTGGCCGAGGAAACCGGGGTGACGGGCGTGTACCTGGAGCAGCTCTATACCTTCGGCAAGCCCGATCGCGACCCGCGCGAACGCATCATCAGCGTGACCTATTACGCGCTGGCGCCAAGCGAAATCCTCTCGCCGGTGGCGGGGTCGGATGCGGCGGAAGTCGCATGGTTCCCAATGGATGCGTTGCCGGAGCTGGCTTTCGACCATCGCGAGGTTATTGCGCTGGCCCAGCAAAGGCTGCGCGCCAAGCTGGATTATTCCACCGTGGCATTCGGATTCATGCAAAAGGAATTCACCCTGGGCGAATTGCAGAAAGTCTACGAAACCATACGCGGCGAGGCGCTGGACAAGCGCAATTTCCGCAAGCACATCCTGGCGCTTGATCTCATCAGCGAAACCGGCACCAGCCGCCGTGTGGGTAGCCACCGCCCGGCAAAACTCTACCGCGTGCAACACCCCGGCGCGGTGCTCTACCTCAAGTGAGGCCGACCATGAACGCCCTGCCCCTGATCCAGATGCCCAAAGTGCCTCACATCATTGCGCCGCCGCTGGTGGAAGCGCAACTCACCGATAGCGCGCGCGCAACACTCATTGCCCGCATCAGGATGCTGATGCTGCAACACAACGCGGTGCTGGTGGCGCACTACTATACTTCTGCAGATATACAGGACCTGGCCGAAGACACCGGCGGCTGCGTCTCCGATTCGCTGGAAATGGCGCGTTTTGGTCATGCCCATGAGGCACGTACACTGATTGTGGCCGGAGTCAAATTCATGGGCGAAACCGCGAAAATCCTTAACCCGGAAAAGCGTGTGTTGATGCCGGACCTGCAAGCCAACTGCTCGCTCGATCTGGCCTGTCCGGCAGATACGTTTTCCGCATTTTGCGACCAGCATCCGGAACGCGTAGTGGTGGTCTACGCCAATACTTCGGCAGCGGTGAAAGCACGCGCAGACTGGGTGGTGACCTCGGGCACCGCGGTAAAAATCGTCGAGCACCTGCACCAGCAGGGCAAAAAAATTCTGTGGGCGCCGGACAAATATCTCGGTGATTATGTGCAAAGAATTACCGGTGCCGACATGCTGCTATGGCAGGGTTCATGTGTGGTGCACGAGGCATTCAAGGCGGAAGCGCTACAAAAAATGAAGGCTGCACACCCGGACGCTGCGGTGCTGGTGCATCCCGAGTCGCCCGCTGGAGTGATTGCACTGGCCGATGTGGTGGGCTCCACCACGCAGCTGATCCGCGCCGCGCAGAACCTGCCCAACCAGACCTTTATCGTTGCAACCGATAATGGCATTTTCCATAAAATGCAAGCGGTCGCACCCGGCAAGATTTTCCTCGAGGCCCCTACTGCCGGGGTGGGTGCGACGTGTACCAGTTGCGCGCATTGCCCGTGGATGGCGATGAATGGACTGCAAAAACTGGCGCAGGTACTGGAAACCGGAGATAACGAAATCCATATTGCCGAGCCGATTCGCTGCCGTGCCGTGCGTTCTATCCAGCGTATGCTGGACTTTGCCGCGCAGCAGCAGATTGCATCACAGATGCGCGGAGCGGCCTAATTTGGCACATCCCATCCGGGTGCCGCGCTGGCATCCCATTGCCGCGTTGTTGCTGGGCGCTGTCAGCGTATTTGGTTTTGCGCCGTTTTACGCGTTTGTCATTCCCCTGTTCAGCCTTGCCGGATTGATCTGGCTGTGGCGTCATCAACATAGCGCACGCCAGGCAATGCTCAGCGGATTTTTATTCGGCCTGGGCTATTTCGGCAGCGGCGTGTCCTGGGTATACATCAGCCTGCATACCTACGGCGCCATGCCGTTGCCGCTGGCGCTGCTGGCGACGGGCCTGTTCTGTGCGTTCCTCGCCTTGTTTCCGGCCGCAGTGGGGGGCTGCCAGCACGGCTTGCGCAACGCCGGGGTATGGCGTTGGCTACTGGCAATACCCGCGCTGTGGGTGCTGGGGGAATGGGTGCGCGGCTGGATTTTTACCGGCTTTCCCTGGCTGGCAATCGGCTATGCGCAAGTACCAGACAGCCCCCTGGCGGGTTTTGCGCCGCTATTCGGTGTGTATGGGGTATCGCTGATGCTGGCGCTAAGCGCGGCGGTATTGGCGCTGGGACGATTGCGGTATGTGCTGATGGCCGCAGTGCTATGGCTGATGGGTTGGGGTTTGAGCCAGATTCATTGGACTCAACCCATTGGTGCGCCCGTCGCGGTCAGCCTGTTGCAGGGCAACATTGCGCAGGACATGAAATGGCAACCGGAAAAGCTGGTCAGTACCCTGCGCGATTACCGCGCCATGGTGGCTGCCAGTCCGGGCCGGCTTATCATCCTGCCGGAAACCGCCATTCCGGTATTTTACGACCAGGTACCGGCCAGCTACCTGAATGATTTGGCGCAGACTGCGCGCGCCCATGGTGGCGACGTGCTGGTAGGGATGCCGGAACAATTCCCGGATGGGCGCTATTTCAACAGCGTGTTGAGCTTTGGTACCGCACCCACGCAAACCTACCGTAAATTTCACCTGGTGCCATTCGGCGAATACATCCCGGCGAAATGGTTGTTCGGATGGATTATCAATGTGCTGCACATCCCGCTCTCTGATTTCGCACGCGGCGATGCCTATCAGCTGCCGATGCCGGTGGCGGGCCAGCATGTCGCAATGAATATCTGCTATGAAGACGTGTTTGGCGAAGAAATCATCCATCAATTGCCGCGCGCCACGCTACTGGTAAACGTGAGCAATGATGCGTGGTTTGGCGATTCGGTAGCGCCCTGGCAGCATTTGCAGATTTCCCAGATGCGTGCGCTGGAAGCCGGGCGCTACATGCTGCGTGCCACCAATACCGGTGCCACGGCCATCATTGATACACAGGGGCGAGTGCTGCAACAGCTGCCCCTGTTCACCCGCGCCACGCTCAATGGCACAGCACAAGGCTATCAGGGCGCGACGCCGTTTGTGAACTGGGGCAATCATGCCGTACTGCTGCTGTGTGGTTTGATGCTGGTAGCCGCCTGGGCTGTGGTACGGTGCAAGGACGCGCAAAGATGATGCTACGCGGCGGCCTTGATCCGCGTCATATTGCGTCCTCCACGCTTGGCTTCCAGGAGTGCCCCGTCCGCGCGGATAAGCGCCATGTTTTCTGCAGAGTCTTTTGGACTGTATTCGCTCAGACCGCCACTCCAGTTGAGACGGTGCAACACACCGGGGGTCAGTTCCAGCACGGCGGGCAGATTGGCGCGCAGGCGCTCAGCCAGCTCTACTGCCCGGGGCAGCGGCGTATTCGGAAAAATCACGCAGAACTCATCACCGCCCAGGCGCGCCACGAAATCACTGGCGCGCAGGTGCACCTTGAGCGCCTGACCGAACTGGGCAATGAGCTGATCGCCCGCATCGTGGCCGTAAGTGTCGTTTACATATTTGAAATTGTCGATGTCAATAATCAACAGGCTGTGCACCTGACCTTGCTGTAGTGTTTTGAACAGCTCGCCCTGACGGACATCAAAACTGCGCCGGTTGTATACCTGCGACAGATGATCGAGACTGGCTTGCGACTCGACTTCCTTTTGTTTACCCACGGTGAGCTGTGCCAGTTTTACCAGCATAGCCAGCGGTTTCTCGAATTCCGCCAGATTGACGTGGTATGAAGAACGCACCCGTTGTCTGCGGATATCCGTCACCAGATTGACAATAGCGTTGAGATCTTCATTGATCCAGGTGCGTAACCGCAGGTAAAGCAGCCACACCATCGCTGTCAGCAGCACCGACAATACCAGCCATACCGTGAAATAAGTCAGTAGTGCGATCGCGGGCCGGGGGCTGTCTTTCCATAGCGCCAGCTTCCAGGGCGTTCCGGCCAGCGCAATCTCTTGCGCCGCAGAACCGGTCTTGAGACTCTCGTCACCGCGCCGGCGCACAACGGTGTATGTGCCTGGACCGGTGTACTGACGCAGCTCCAGATAGCCGCCGGGCAACGGCAGGGTATCAAACAGATCCTGCAGATGCGGCACGGCCTGGGTAAGAATGACGTGACCCAACTGGGTCGTGCCCTCTACCACAGGTTCAGAAACGGTCAAGCTCATGCTGGCGGCGGCAGTGGGATGCGCATCCGGGCCCACCACAAAACGCGTATAGGCCTCCGGCAGCACGGACGCATCGCCCGCCTGGCTGTTCACTCGTTGCTCCGGTACCAAAAAAATTTGCACACCTTCATTGAGGGCATAAATATTGGCAGCCTGATTGCGACACAGGTCTTCAGCGCCGCTTTTTAAACAGGCTATGGTCTGCGGATGCCTGGCAATCAGTTTCGCTGTCTGGTGTACGTCGTGTGCCAGGCCCTCGATCTGCTGGGCAATCACCAAGCCTTCTCCCGGCGCAGATGCAGCGTGGCGTGCCGGACTGGAAACCCAGTACACAGCCAACATCGTCAGCACCAGGGTTATCTCCAGCGCAGCAAAAAGCGCCATGCTAAATCGCGCCAAAGAGGGTTTCATGATTGTGAGCCTACCATCCATCCAGGGTTATTGCTGACTCGATATTGGCCTGAAATATCTGTCAGCGGTAAGTTTTGTCTAGCAAAACAGCAGCAATTACCATGCCTGGATTTTGGTTGCGGGTGACTGCCCTTCGCGCGCACCTCTCAGCGATGAAGTTCGACCATTGCTCAGTGCCGGCCGGTACTGCCAAAGCCGCCCGCGCCGCGTTCGGATGCAGCAAATTCTTCCACCACATTAAACGCCACTTGCACCACAGGCACCATGACCAGTTGAGCGATACGCTCCAGCGGTTTGACAACAAATGTCTGGTTGCCGCGATTCCACATCGAAACAAACAGTTGCCCCTGGTAATCCGAATCAATCAG
Source organism: Sulfuriferula plumbiphila (assembly GCF_009938015.1). Classification (NCBI taxonomy): domain Bacteria; kingdom Pseudomonadati; phylum Pseudomonadota; class Betaproteobacteria; order Nitrosomonadales; family Sulfuricellaceae; genus Sulfuriferula; species Sulfuriferula plumbiphila. The sequence continues at coordinate 3,416,497 of NZ_AP021884.1, forward strand.
TCCTACCAGGTTGCCCAGCACGATCCCGTGTTTGTGGCCAAGCCCGGAGCGCGGCAGGATCAACGCGGCCAGATCGGACTGAGCAATGTGAATCGCCATACCAGTCGGAACCAGCTCGGTCTGGCCGGGAGCAAGTCCCAGTGGCGCATCGATACAGGCACGCAGGTCTATGCCTGCGGCACCCGGAGTCGCATAGCTGGGCAAGTCGTTGTTTAGTCTGGCGTCGAGAATTTTGACATCAATTTGGCGCAGCATGGTTTCCCCTGGTTTTTTGTAAATACAGGCGTGCAATATGGGCGATGAGTTGGCGCGCCAGCACCAGTTTGCCGGCACGCGGCAACCAGTGGTTGCCCGCGTCATCGAGTAGCAACAATTCGTTGTCGTCGCTGCCGAGTGCGTCCTGGGCGCGGTTGACAACCAGCAGGGGCAGGTGTTTGCGTTGACGTTTGGCCTCGCCATGCTCGAGCAGATTATCGGTTTCCGCTGCAAAGCCGACACAGAATGGCGCGTCTGCACGGTCCGCGATTTTCTGGAGAATATCTTTATTGGGAATTAGATCAAGCGTAAGTGTGTGTTCGCTTTTTTTGATTTTTTGGGTCGCGCGGGTGGCCGGGCGATAATCCGCCACCGCCGCCACACTGATGAAAATATCCACATCACCCACCACGCTCTCCACCGCCTGCGCCATGTCTTCAGCGCTGGTTACCGACAGCCGGGTGACGCCCAGCGGCGCATCCAGGCAAGTAGCGCCGCTTACCAGCGTCACCGCTGCGCCCGCCTCATGGGCTGCGCGTGCGACCGCGTAGCCCATTTTGCCGGAGCTGATATTAGTGAGCGCGCGCACTGGATCTATCATTTCCAGCGTGGGTCCTGCACTCACCAGCACACGCAGCCCAGCCAGCAGTTTGGGCTGAAAATGCGCGCTGAGCCCTGCCAGCAATTGAGCCGGCTCCAGCATCCGCCCCAGACCGGTTTCTCCACATGCCTGTTCTCCAGCGGAGGGCCCCAGCAGCGCTACTCCGTCGACACGCAATTGATGAATATTCCGCTGAGTTGCCGGGTTTTCCCACATCTGCCGGTTCATCGCGGGCGCTACCAGCAGCGGGCAAGCGCGTGCCAGGCACAGGGTGGACAGCAGGTCATCTGCCAGGCCATGCACCAGCCTGGCAATAAAATCGGCACTGGCCGGGGCAATCAGCACCGCGTCTGCACCACGCGTGAATTCGATGTGCGCCATGCCGTTATCCACATCGGTATCCCACAACTGGGTGAGCACCGGCTTGCCGGACAGCGCCTGGAAGGTTAGCGGGGTAACAAACTGCGTGGCTGCCGCACTCATCGCCACGCGCACTTCCGCGCCGGCCTTGACCAGCAGGCGCGTCAATTCCGCTGCCTTATACGCCGCCACGCCACCGGTGATGCCCAACAGAATGCGTTTATGTTGCAAATCCGGCATGATAGCCTCACGCCAACGCGTGGATAGTTTGAACAATAAGCATATTTTACGGGAATAGGGGGATGAATGGCGATTCGCGACTGGCCGGAGGACGACCGCCCCCGGGAAAAACTTCTGCGGCGCGGCGCGCAAGCGTTAAGCGATGCCGAATTGCTGGCCATTTTTTTGCGCACCGGCGTGTCTGGCAAAAGCGCAGTGGACATGGCGCGTGACCTGGTGCACCAGTTCGGCAGCCTGACCCGCCTGTTTGCGGCGGGCCGCGGCGAATTCTGTGCCGTACACGGTCTGGGCGACGCCAAATATGCCCAACTGCAGGCGGTGCTGGAAATGGCGCGGCGCGCGCTGGGCGAATCCATGCGTCAGACCGATGCACTCGCCTCCCCCGACGCGGTGCGCGATTACCTGCGCCTGGCGCTGGCGGGCCAATCCCACGAAGTGTTTTGCGTAGTGTTTCTGGATACGCAAAATCGTGTACTGGCCGTCGAAGAACTGTTTCGGGGCACACTCACGCAAACCAGCGTATACCCGCGCGAAGTGGTCAAGCGCGCACTGGCACACAATGCCGCCGCATTGATCCTGGCACACAACCATCCTTCCGGCGCTGCTGAACCCAGCAGGGCCGACGAGAACCTGACCCAGGCCCTCAAAGCCGCGCTGGCGCTGGTGGATGTGACGGTACTTGACCATTTTGTCGTGGGCAATGGCAACGCCGTGTCGTTTGCGGAACGCGGATTGCTTTGACGCCGACAAAGGAAATGTGGTATAAATCGCGTTTTACCGAATTCCGTAGGGAGGTCATTATGGCCCGTGTATGTCAGGTTACCGGCAAGGCGCCGATGTCGGGAAACAACGTTTCCCACGCCAACAACAAGACCAAACGTCGTTTTCTGCCCAATCTGCAGTCACGCCGCTTCTGGCTTGAAGAAGAAAACCGTTTTGTGCGTCTGCGCGTCTCTACTGCTGCGCTGCGCACGATCGACAAAAAGGGCATTGAAGTTGTGCTCGAAGAGATGCGCGCCAAGGGCGAGAAGGTTTAAGGGGTAAAACATGGCCAGCAAAATCCGCGAAAAAATCAAACTCGAGTCCACCGCAGGTACCGGACATTTTTACACTACCAGCAAAAACAAGCGCACCACGCCGGAAAAACTAGAATTCATGAAATTCGATCCCAAGGCACGCAAGCATGTGCTGTATAAGGAAATCAAGCTGAAATAAGCCGGCTTGTCCAATAAAAAACCCGCCATAGGCGGGTTTTTTATTGGACCCTGCATACCCGGCAGGACATGCGATCAGGCGTAGCAGCGCAGCTTGCGGGAAAATTTCTGCAGTGACTCAATCCCGCTGGACTCGGCACGATGGCACCAGTCCTGCAGCTGGGCCAGGAGCTGTTCCTTGGTGGCGCTGGAACGTGCCCACAGCCCTGCCAGATCCTGGCGCATGGCATATACCGTGGCCAACTCCTTGCTCTGGTTCAGCACTTCCGACAGACTCGCTTTATCCTGCTCACGCAGGTCTGCAGCATCCAGATGCAGCCAATGTTTGACTTTTTTAGCCATGCTGCTGTCATTGAGCTGGGGCAGGGAAGCCTTGAGTTTAAGCACCTCATCCGCGTACACCGTTTTCACCGAGCGGGCAAACCGGGTCAGCACGTCATAACGATGCGTGATGATCGCCTGCAGCGTGTCAAGGTCGCAGACTGCCTTGCCTTTGGTCATGCGCACCTTGGGCGCAACTTTTTTCACCTTGGCCAGGCCGAAAATTTCCATAATGCGGATATACATCCAGCCAATGTCGAACTCATACCATTTATTGGACAGCTTGGCCGAACTCCCGTAGGCATGGTGATTGTTGTGCAGCTCCTCGCCGCCAATCAGGATGCCCCATGGCGAGATATTGGTGCTGGCATCTTCGCAAGTGAAGTTGCGATAGCCCCAGTAGTGGCCGACGCCATTGATAATGCCGGCAGCGGTAACCGGTATCCAGGCCATTTGCACCGCCCAGATAGTCAGCCCGATTGGCCCGAATAGCGCCAGGTCAATCAACATCATCAGGACGATGCCTTTACCGCTGTAACGCGAATAGACGTTGTGTTCGAGCCAGTCGTCTGGGGTACCGGAACCATACTTGTCCAGGGTTTCCCGATTTTTCGATTCGGCGCGGTAGAGCTCTGCGCCTTCAAAAAAGACTTTTTTCAGGCCGAGCACTTGTGGGCTGTGGGGGTCTTCAGGAGTTTCACATTTGGCGTGGTGCTTGCGGTGAATAGCCGCCCATTCCTTGGTGACCATGCCGGTACTCAGCCACAACCAGAAACGGAAGAAGTGACTGATGATGGGATGCAGCTCCAGGGCGCGATGCGCCTGATGGCGATGCAGATAGATCGTGACGCCGGCGATGGTCACATGGGTCAGCGCCAAGGCTACCAAAACATAACCCCACCAGGGGAGATGCCCCACCAGACCGTTTGCTAATAAATCCATAGTTTCACTTACCTCAAATGAATGACTGCGAATCGCAGTGCGGAAGGCATAAATCAAGTCAAGATAGTCTTATCCTAATATATGTCCTCCACTGCGCAATATAACAGAAATGTGTCCAGCACATTAAACGTTTTGATTCTCGGGCTGAATGATGTGAATGTCACGGCGCGGATACGGGATTTCAATCCCGCCAGCACGGAAATTCCTCCATATTTCCATATACAGATCGGAACGTAGATTGGCCTGCCCCCCTTCCGGGTCAGAAATCCACACGCCCAGTTCCAGATCAATGCCGCTCTCGCCAAAATTTTTTATCAAAACCCTGGGCGCCTCCTTGCTATCGCCCTGCAGCACGCGCGGGTGATTTGCCGCTGCTGCTGTCAATATCTCCATTGCCCGTTCCAGCGGGCTCTCGTAGCTGATCTGGATGGGGATCGCCATGCGGATATCGCGCTTGCTGAGCGAGTGATTCACTATGGTTGAGGTAATCAGCGTTTCATTGGGAATAAGGATTTCCGTACCATCCAGCGCTTTAAGCAAGGTATAGCGGGTATTGATCTGGCTCACCTCACCATAGCCCGTGCCCACCGTGAGCATGTCACCCGGGCGGATCGAGCGATCGAGCAGAATAATGAACCCGGATACATAGTTACTGGCGATTTTCTGCAACCCCAGGCCCAGCCCTACACCCAGGGCCCCGCCAAACACCGACAGCACAGTGATATCAATGCCCACCACGGGCAATGCAATCAACACGCCCGTAATAAGCAGCAGGGTGCGGGTCGCCTTGATCAGCGCCAGGCGCAGATTGAGATCCATGCGGCTCACGCGCATCAGGCGCGTTTCGACGAATTGCGCCAGCCACAGCGCGCCTACCACCGCGAGCACGATGACGATAACCGCCTCGAGCAGCAGCAACAGCGAGAAATGGTGGGCGCCCGCGTCAAATGAGACGCTATCCAGCGCATGCAGGATGCGCGGCAGTACACCGGTAATATGCAAAGCCAGACCGATCCAGATAATCCAGGCGATTAACCGCTCCCATGTCTTGATGGCCTCGTTGCTGCGCAATGCGTAGCGCAGCATATACACCAGGGTGCGCACCAGCACCATGGCCTCGAGCAGCGGCACGGCAATGTTCAACACATGCACCGGCTGCCATGGCTCAAGAATCTCTCGTCCGATCAATACCAGCACCAGCGTAACCAGCGACAAACCAATCCGCTTGAGCCCTTCCAGACCGAGGCGCCAGGTGCCATGCACCTGCGCCAGACGCGGGCAAATCCAGCGCATCACCCCCCAGCTCGCCAGGCCGCATACGACGAGAACGGCGAACTGCCAGCCCAGTTCGTTCTGATGGGTTTCGTTAAGCAACTGAGACAACAGATTTTCGAGCGGAACAGGTCGGGTCATGGGCTTAACGCAATTGCGTGTTCACGGTGGCGACGCCAGTTAACGGCATAGGCTTGAGCCAGCGCCGAGTTTCCGCGCAGAACAAGCAGGTTTTCTGCGTTGCGATACTGCGCCGCATGGGTAAAATTATAACTGCCGGTAATGACCACAGGCGCGCTATCGGCGTCGATGACCATGATCTTGCTGTGGGCACTGGCGTGCTCGGCATCCAGATAAACCGGCACACCGGCCGCCGCCATATACCTCACCACGCTGGTGGAAATTCTATCGGTCTGCTCGCTATCGGCGATCAGCGCCACGTCCACCCCGCGTTGATGCGCGGCAATCAGCGCATCGGCAATGGCGCGATGGGTAAAGCTGAACGCTTGCACCCGAATCTGCCGGCGCGCATCGCGTAGCGCAGCAATCACCAGCGCCGCCGCGTCGTCGCCCGGCGTAAATGCCACCTGCAGCGTGCCCACGGCAGGCAGCACCGGTAGCGTGCGGCTACCCTGAAGTGCCCAACTGGGGTGGCTACACGACAATAGCACCAGCCACACGATGGCTTGGCGCATGTCAACTCGCTTCCAGCACTGCTGCAAAAAAGCCATCGGTGCCATGCTCAGCCGGGTTAAGCCGCAAATAGTCGCCGGTGTCGAGCGCGACATGTTGCTGCTGCAGGATTTCCGCTGCATTTTTCAGCACAAAACGCGGGTTGGCGGCAATGAACGCCTCGACCACCTGCTCGTTTTCTTCCGGCAGCAAACTACAGGTCGCATACACCAGCCGCCCGCCCGGTTTCACCAGACGCGACGCGGCAGCCAAAATCGCCGTCTGCTTGGCAGACAGCTCGGCTACGCTGTCGGGCGACTGGCGCCATTTCAGGTCGGGGTTGCGGCGCAGCGTGCCCATGCCGCTACACGGTGCGTCTACCAGCACCCGGTCAATCTTGCCGGCCAGGCGCTTGATGCGCGTGTCGTTTTCGCTGGTGATGAGCTGCGGCGTGAGATTGGACAAACCAGAACGCTTGAGGCGCGGCTTGAGCTTGGCCAGGCGTTTTTCCGACACGTCGAATGCATACAGCCGCCCGGTGGAGTGCATCAGCGCTCCCAGCAGCAGCGTTTTGCCGCCCGCCCCCGCACAAAAATCCACCACCATCTCGCCACGCCGGGGCGCCACCAGATAGCCAAGCAGCTGACTGCCTTCGTCCTGGATCTCGATCTGGCCTTCCAGAAACGGTTTGTATTTTGCCAGCACCGGCTTGTCTGCCATACGGACACCGACCGGTGAATACGGCGTGGCAGTGGCGCTCATGCCCGCCGCGTTGAGCACGGCGAGCATGTCGTCGCGCCTGGCGCGCAGCGTGTTGACGCGCAAATCCAGCGGGGCGGGGTGCAGCAGCGCCTGCGCCAGGCGCGCCGCAGCCTCCGCGCCATATATCGCCAGCCAGCGCTCTGCCAGCCAGTCCGGCACATCCCATTGCACCGCCAGCGGCTGCGTCGCCAGATCCAGCGCCTTGATTTGCGGTACCATGTCCAGTTCCGGGCCGCGCAGATGCGGCTCCAGCTGGCGCATGTTCATGCCCTGCACGCGCACCAGCCAGGCCAGCGCCAGCTGACGTGGCGTGCCTTTGCCAGTGGCGGCCTCCAGCGAGCGCTTGCGGCGCAGCACGCCGAAAACCAGCTCTGCGATAAAGGCGCGATCCTTGTTGCCCAGCATCGGATTTTCGCGGAAATAACGGCTCAATACCACGTCGGCTGGCGTATCCAGAGCCATTACCGCTCGCAGCGCGGTAATGGCTTGTTCGAGGGGGAGATAGGGAGAAGGCATGGGTTTTACGGGTTCGACATTGCCGTGCAGTTTAGCCGAAACTGCTGCCGTCGACCACGCCAGACGGGACGCGCAGTTTGCCGCAGGGGGTTAAATATCAGATAATTCCGCTGTTTATCGCCGCCTCGCTCTTTTTAAAGCGATTTACCGACTCTGAGGTGCCCCTTGAAAGACATGCTCGCCTGCAATCTATGGCTGTATAAGGTTTTCCCGTTCCTGCGCTGGTGGCCTACGGTCAACCGCGATACCACCAAGGCTGACCTGACTGCGGGCTTGACCGGGGCAATGATCGTGCTGCCGCAGGGGGTGGCGTTTGCCACCATTGCCGGCCTGCCGCCGGAGTTTGGCTTGTATGCGGCAATGGTGCCGGCGGTGATTGCTGCGCTGTTTGGTTCCAGCTGGCACCTGGTTTCAGGGCCGACTACCGCCATTTCGATAGCCGTGTTTGCCTCGGTCAGCCCCTTGGCTGAACCCGGCTCTGCACAGTTCATCAGCCTGGTACTCACCCTCACCTTCCTGACCGGAATCTTCCAGTTCATCATGGGTCTGGCGCACATGGGCGCACTGGTCAACTTCATTTCGCACACCGTAGTGATCGGCTTTACCGCGGGCGCCGCGGTGCTGATCGCAGCCAGCCAAATCAAGAATTTCCTTGGCCTCAACATGGCACGCGGCTTGCCATTCCACGAGATTCTGCACCAGGTGTTCCTGCAGCTGGACAAAATCAATCCCTACGTGACCGCGGTGGGTGTCATCACCCTGGTCACCGGCATCGTGGCGCGCAAACTGATGCCCAAGCTGTACATGATTATTGCCATGGTGGTGGGCAGTGTGGCCGCGCTCATCATCAACAACCTGGCAGGGGGTGCCGAAACCACCCACATCAAGACCGTCGGCGCGCTGGCTGCCCACCTGCCACCGTTCACCCTGCCGGATTTTTCGCTCACAGCCATCAGCCAGGTGGTTTTCCCGGCGCTGATTGTGACCATGCTGGCGCTCACCGAAGCCGTATCCATCTCGCGCGCCATCGCGGTGAAATCCGAGCAACGTATTGACGGCAACCAGGAATTCATCGGCCAGGGCTTATCCAACATTTTCGGCAGTTTCTTCTCCAGCTACGCTTCCAGCGGCTCGTTCAACCGCAGCGGCGTGAACTATGCTGCAGGCGCAAAAACTCCGTTGGCCGCGGTGTATTCTGCACTGTTCCTGATCCTGATTTTGATGCTGGTGGCGGCACTCGCCGCCTACCTGCCCACCGCCGCGATGGCCGGGATTCTGTTCCTGGTGGCGTGGGCGCTGATTGACTTCCACCACATCCATTCCATTTTCCATACCAGCAAACAGGAAACGGCAGTGCTGGCGGTGACCATCATCGGTACGCTGATTGACCTGGAGAAAGGCATTTTCTTCGGCATCATGCTATCGCTGATGCTTTATCTGTACCGCACCTCGCGCCCGGCGCTGGTGGATGTGGTGCCTGACCCGGAACCGGACAGCTACCACTTTGTGCCGGTGGATGGACGCCCCGAATGCCCGCAGCTCAAAATGATCCGCTTACAGGGCTCGATTTTCTTCGGTGCGGTCAACCATGTGCAGCAAACCCTGCAACAGATTGACGAGATTAACCCACAGCAAAAACACGTGCTGTTTGCTGCCAGCGGCATGAACTTTGTCGATGTGGCGGGCGCAGAAATGCTCATGCAGGAAGCCAGGCGTCGCAAAAAAATGGGTGGTGGGCTGTATTTCTACCGGATGCAAAATGGGGTACGTGATCTACTGGTGAAAGGACACTATTTGGACGACATCGGCGAGGCCAATATTTTCCCCACCAAATCGCGCCCGATCGACGCAATTTATCCCAAACTCGACTCGGAAATTTGTCGTACCTGTACTGCGCGCATTTTCAAGCAATGCAATATTGCACTACCCAATGGAGAGCCACGCACATGATCCGCAAAAATCCCAGCGGGGATTTACCCGTCATCCACGAATCCGCCTTTGTTGACCCGACTGCCATTATTTGCGGCAAGGTGTTCATCGGCGAAAACGTATTTATCGGACCGTATGCAGTGATCCGCGCCGACGAGGTGGATGACAGCGGCAATATGGAACCGATTATCATCGGCGCCAATTCCAACATTCAGGACGGTGTGGTAATCCACTCCAAATCCGGTGCGCGGGTGCTGATCGGCGAGCATACCTCCATCGCCCACCGTTCCATCGTGCACGGCCCGTGCGTGGTCGGCGACAACGTGTTCATTGGCTTCAACTCGGTGTTGTTCAACTGTGTGGTGGGCAAGCGCTGCGTAGTGCGCCACAACTCTGTGGTGGAAGGCTGCGAGCTGCCCGACGGCTTCCACATCCCCTCCACCACCAACATCCACGCTGATTCAGATCTGAGCAAAATCGAGCAGGTCGGCTTCCGTGAAGAAGACTTCTCCGAAGACGTGGCGCAGACTAACATCAACCTGGTAAAGGGTTACAAAAAGCTGCAGAACGAATTCTGACCGGTTCCGATTACGGCCTACGACGGCCTGAAAATCGCCACGCTGGTGATGGGGATCATGTTAACCCGGAGAGCACGGGGGAAACAATGAAGGCAAAAATCAAGCCCGGGGAAGCGTCTTAAATTTTGCCTTTTGCCTTTTGCCTTTTGCTTTCTCATTTCCCTCCGTGCTCTCCGTGGCCGACTGCTTTTTCCCGGTTCAAATTACTTGGCTAGCCCATGCGACTGCTGATTCCAGTCAGAATGCCCTGCATGAGCGCAAAGGGCGGCGGCGGACAGCCTGGTACGGCAACATCCACCGGGATCACGCTGGCCACGCGCCCGCGGCTCGCATAGCTTTCGCCAAACAGGCCTCCGCTACAGCCGCAGTCTCCCACTGCCACCACCAGTTTCGGTTCCGGGATGGCTTCATACGTGCGCTGCAGCGCCGTTTCCATATGCCGCGAAACCGGGCCGGTAACGAGCAGCATGTCCGCATGCCGCGGGCTGGCGACAAAATGGATACCGAGCCCTTCCAGGTTGTAATACGGGTTGCTGAGAGCGTGGATTTCGAGCTCGCAGCCGTTGCACGAGCCGGCATCCACGTGGCGAATCGCCAACGCGCCGCCGAAGCGCTCGAGGATTGCATTTTCCAGGCGCTGGGCCGTGCAGCGCAATGCGTCGTCGATGCCCGGCGGTGTCTCGGTTTTTATGCCCGACTGCAGGATCTGCCTAATGATCTTGTACATGATTCCTCATAAATCGTGCCCGCTATAGCTCAAGTTGAACGACTTATTGATGAGCGGGAAATCCGGGACGATATTGCCCAGCACGGCGTGCTCAAGCAGCGGCCAGTTCTGCCACGACGGGTCATGCGGATGCAGGCGGCGGATGCGGTTGTCCGTTCCCGTCTCCAGCGCAACCAAGACCTCGCCGCGCCAGCCTTCCACCCAGCCCACGCCAATCGCGTGGTCGGGGGCTTTTGGCAATATGGTAAAGATCGCGCCGCCCGGCAGCCCTTTCAAAATCAGCCGGCAAAGGCGTATTGCCTCGCTCACCTCGTCAAAGCGTACCGCCACCCGCGCCGCGACATCGCCGTTGCGGTGCGTCGCCATGCGCACATCCAGCCTGTCATAAGGCGCCGTCGGAAACTGCGCGCGCAGATCCCAGGCCTGTGCGCTCGCGCGTCCCGCCAGCCCGCACAACCCGAGGCGGGCGGCCAGTTCCGGGGTGACCTGACCCGCCCCGATGAAGCGATCCTGCAGCCCCGCGTGGTCGTCGTAGATGTAGCGCAGGCGGGTGACGGTCTGGTCGAGCGCGTCGAGCTCGGCCATCAGCCGGGCAGCCCCCGTTTCATCCAGATCGTTTACCACGCCGCCGGGAACGATGCTGTCCATCAGATAGCGGTGTCCGAACAGCGCCGCGTTGCTGCGCAGCAGGTCTTCCTTGAGACAGGAGAACTGCGCCAGGCCAAAGGCCAGACCGGCATCGTTGCCCAGCGCGCCCAGATCCCCAAGATGGTTGGCCAGGCGCTCGCGTTCCAGCAGCAGGGCGCGCAGCCACAGCGCCCGGCCGGGTGGCACCGTGCTCACTGCGCTTTCCACCGCCATCGCGTAGGCCCATGCGTAGGCGACGGTGGAATCACCGCTGATCCGGCCTGCGAGTCGTGCCCCGCCCTCCAGCGTCATCGTCTCAAACAGCTTTTCCACGCCCTTGTGAGCGTAGCCCAGGCGCTGCTCCAGGCGCAGGATACGTTCGCCAATCACCGAAAAGCGGAAATGACCGGGCTCGATCGTCCCGGCGTGCACGGGCCCGACTGCAATCTCGTGCACGCCGTCGCCTTCCACGGTGACGAACGGGTAATCCTGCGGCTGCGCAGGATGCGCGGTGCTGCCGTCAAAATCCTTGCGCAACGGATACTGGTCTGCCGGCCAGGCGCTGTGCCGCAGCCATGGCCGTGCATCCTGCGGGGCATGCGGATAAATGCCGAGCAGGTCGCCCAACGCACGCTGCATGCGGCTCGCCGCCGGAAAAATATCGTCGATGCCTGGATACCGGTCATTGTCGGTGGCCAGCGTCAGCCACACCAGCCCGGAACGGATGACCAGCGCCGCGTGCACGGCAAAACCTCGCTCCAGCTCACGCCGGTCGCTTCCCCACAGCGCGACCAGACGACCACCCTTGTCATGCACCTGCCGGCACACCTGGCGCCATGCTGCGGCATCCACATCGCCGTGCCACACCGGCGCCGCACCGGGAAGCGGAGACAGTGCAAGGTCAAAATCTTCGATACGCATGGCGCTCCTTCAGCCGATCAGTCGTGCTGCCTGACGGTACCAGTCGGCAAGATACGGCGGGATATACAGTCCCAGCAGCAACACCAGGGCAAGATGCACAAAAACCGGAATCAGCGCGGGCGGGTGCGGCAGACGCTGGCCCGTCGTTTCGCCGAACACCATTTCCTGCACCCGGGTGAAAATGGCGGCGAAGGCGACCCCCAGCGCCACCAGCAGGAACGGCGTGGCCCAGGGATGCTCATGCATGGCGGTGGTAATGATCAGGAATTCGCTGGCAAACACGCCGAACGGCGGCATGCCGAGGATGGCCAGGCTGCCCAGCATCAGACCCCAGCCGATGGTGGGATTGGTATCGATCAGGCCGCGAATGTTTTCGATCAGCTGTGAACCCGTTTTCTGTGCCGCGTGTCCCACCGTAAAGAAGATGGACGACTTGGTGAGCGAATGCACCGTCATGTGCAGCAGCCCGGCAAAGGTGGCGACCGCGCCGCCCATGCCGAACGCAAAGGTCATCAGCCCCATGTGTTCGATCGAGGAGTAGGCGAACATGCGCTTGACGTCCTTTTGCCGCGACAGGAAAAACGCCGCGACCACCACGCTGAACAGGCCGAACCCCATCATCAGGTTGCCGGCCAGATGCGAGGCAAGCGCCCCGTCCACCAGCACCTTGCTGCGCACCACCGCGTACAGCGCGACGTTCAGCAGCAGGCCGGAAAGCACCGCGGAAACCGGCGTCGGACCTTCGGCATGGGCATCCGGCAGCCAGTTGTGCAGCGGCGCCAGGCCGACCTTGGTGCCGTAGCCCACCAGCAGGAACACGAAGGCCAGCGACAGCACAGTGGGTTCCAGGTGGCCTTTCACCGCGTTGAGATGCGTCCACAGCAGCGCGTTGCCGCCGGCGCCGAGTATTTTTTCCGCCGCAAAATACAGCAGGATGGTGCCGAACAGCGCCTGCGCGATGCCGACGCCGCACAGGATGAAATACTTCCACGCCGCCTCCAGGCTGGCCGGGGTGCGGTACAGGCTGACCAGCAGCACGGTGGTGAGGGTGGCCGCTTCCATCGCCACCCACAGGATACCCATGTTGTTGGTGGTCAGCGCCAGCAGCATGGTAAAGGAGAACAGCTGGTACATGCTGTGGTAGAGGCGCAGCATATTCGCCGACAGCTTGCCATGGAGCTGTTCGATGCGCATGTAGGAGCGCGAAAACAGCGCGGTGGTGAATCCCACGAAGGCAGTCAGCGCGACCAGGAATACGTTGAACGAGTCGATGAAGAACTGTTCGCTGAACGCCGTCATCGGTCCCCGATTGACAATGCGGACAGTGAGAACGGCGGCGACGATGAAAGTGGCCAGGCTCATCAGCGTGTTGAGTTCGTGCGCCCAGCGCTTGTGGCCAAACAGGGCCAGCAATATCCCGCCGCACAGAGGAACACCCAGCAGCCAAAGAATTTCCACCTCAATCCTCTTTCAGTTTTTCCAGGTTTTTAATGTCCAGACTGTCGAAGGTTTCCCGGATCTGGAAGAAGAAAATACCGAAAATGAAGGTTCCCACCAGCACGTCCAGCGCAATGCCCAGCTCAACCACCATCGGCATGCCGTAGGTGGCACTGGTGGCAGCAAAGAACAGCCCGTTTTCCATCGCCAGGAAGCCGACCACCTGCGCCACTGCCTTGTGCCGGGTAATCATCATCAGGAATGACAGCAGCACGCTGGCCATGGCAATGCCCAGGGTACTGCGGGTAATGGTGTCGGCCAGCTGCGAAATCGGCGCCGCCAGGTTGAAGGCGAAGATCACCAGGGCGATGCCGACCAGCATGGTCGTCGGGACGTTGATCATGGTTTCCACGTCCCACTTGATATTGAGCCGAATAATCAGCCGGTGCAGTATCCAGGGCAGCAGGAACGCCTTCAGCATCAGCGTCAAAAAGGCCGAATAATACAAATGGGGCTGGCCGGTGGAGTACGCCACCACCGTGGTGCTCAGCGCCAGTACAAACCCTTGCCAGGCGAACAGATGGATCAGGGACAGAATACGCCGCTGCGACAGCATGGCGAAGGCGATCAGCAGCAGCAGCGCGGCCAGAAAATTAATCAGCTGTCCGGTAAATGTAGCCATCGTTTACAGCTCCAGCATCAGCATCCCCAGGACCGCCAGCAGAAATGCGGTTCCCAGGAACTCCGGCGCGCGGAAAATACGCAGCTTGGCCGACAGGGTCTCCAGCAGGGCCAGCCCGGCGCCACCCAGCAGCAGTTTCACGAACAGCACCGCCAATGCCAGCGGTACGCCGCTCCAGTCACCCGCACCGGCGATGCCCCACGGCAGAAACAAGGCGATCCCGATCGCACTGTAGTTGCTCAGCTTGATCGCGCTCGCCCATTCGATCAGCGCCAGGTGGCGCGCCGAATATTCGAGGATCATGGCCTCGTGGATCATGGTCAGTTCCAAATGGGTGGCGGGATTATCGACCGGGATGCGGGCATTCTCGGCCAGCGCCACCATGGCAAAAGCCACGGCGGCGAAGGCGAGACTGGGATAAAGCACGACTTCCCGGTGCGCGAGCGCCTCGACGATGGTGGTGAGCGAGGTGGAATGGGCGATCAGCGCGGGCGTGAACAGTATCATCAGCAGTGCCGGTTCCGCCAGGCTGGCCACCAGCATCTCGCGCCGCGCACCCATACTGCCGAACGCAGTACCGACGTCCATGGCCGCGAGCGCCGCGAACAGCCGCGCCAGCGCAAACAGTCCCACCAGCGCGATGACGTCAGCGGCTGCGGCAAACGGTAGGTCCGTCGCCACTATCGGAACAATGCTCGCGACCAGCACCATGCAAGCGAACTGGATATACGGGGCGGTGCGGAACAGGGACGATGCATTGTCCGCCAGCACCGCGTCCTTGTGGAACAGCTTGTGCAAAACCCGGTACGGCTGCAGCACGCCGGCGCCGCGCCTGTTCTGTAGCCAGGCGCGGCATTGGTTGACCCAGCCCAGCAGCAGCGGCGCCAGCACCACGATGAGCAGGGTTTGAAATAGCTGGGAGAAAATGGAAGAGATCATCGGGTAAACAGCAGCAGGACGAGCAGCGTAACGAAACTGTACAGCAGATAAATGTGGATGCGGCCATGCTGCAAGGTGCTGATCATCAGGGAAAGACGCTCGACCAGTCGCGCGATGGGCAGGTAAAGCGCATACCACAGCTTGTCCTCCGCCTTGCCCTGATAGCGGGGGTGCGCATCGAACGGACCCGGCATCTGGCGCTCAATGCGGAAAAACGGCTCGAAGATCTGCTTGATCGGCTGCCCGAACCCTTCGGCCGTATCCTGCATGCGCGCCGTTTGCTGCGGATAACCGCAGTCCCAGGCGGGGCCGCGCCGCATCCGCCCATGGTAGAACTTGCGCACCAGCACGAAAGTCAGCAGCAGCAAGGTCAATATGCCCAGCAGAAACAGCAGGGGGCTGTAGCTCGCGTGTTCAGGGGACGTCGCTACGACAAACAGCCAGCCGGATTGGGCCGCTGTAGCCCCCACGGTGTAACCGGTCAGCAGCCGGGTAACCTGATCCAGTTGCATCAGCACGAACACGGGCGCCAGGCCAAGCACCACGCAACCCAGCGCCAGCCAGCCCAGGCCAAGCCGCTCCAGCCAATTGGCGTCGTGCGCCGTGGCGAGTTTTTCCTCGCGCGGTTGGCCGAGAAAGATCACGCCGTAGAACTTGACCATGACGTAGCCCGCCAGGGCGATGGCGAGTACCACCGCCGCGGCCTCCACCGGCACCAGCATGCTCAGGTAGGAACTGGGCAGGCTCGGGGTCGCCAGAAACGCTTGCAGCAGCAGCCACTCCGAGACGAAACCATTGAGCGGCGGCAGTCCGGCAATGGCAAGGGTGCCGATCAGCGCCAGCCATGCGACCCAGGGCATGCTGCGGATCAGGCCGCCCAGCTTGCCCAGACTGCGCTCCCTGGTCGAGTGCAGTACCGTGCCGGTGACCAGGAACAGGAGGCTCTTGAAAAACGCGTGGTTGAGGCAGTGATACAGGGTCGCCGCCAGCGCGATGGCAGCGAGCGCGCCCAGCGCATAGGCGCGGAAGATCAGCGTCAGCCCGATGCCCACCAGAATGATGCCGATGTTCTCGATCGAAGAATAAGCCAGCAGGCGTTTCATGTCGGTCTGCACCGCCGCGAACATGACACCGAACAGTGCGGTCAGCAGGCCCAGCAACAGCGCCACCACACCCCACCACAACAGCTGCGCCGGCAACAGGTCGAAGGTCACGCGCAGCAGTCCGTAAATCGCCGTCTTCAGCATCACGCCGCTCATCAGCGCGGATACCGGGGAAGGCGCCGCGGGGTGCGCCTCCGGCAACCAGACATGGAGCGGCAAAATCCCCGCCTTGGCGCCGAAACCGAACAGTGCCAGAAGAAACGTCACGCTGGCCCAGAATTCGCTCAGATGGCTCGCACGCATGGCCGCAAACGTATAGTCGCCGTGACCGCCCTGCATCACGCCAAAACTCAACAGAATGCCGATGGCACCGAGATGGGCGATCAACAAGTACAGAAAACCGGCGCGACGGATCTCGGGAAGCTTGTGGTTGCTGGTGACCAGGAAGTACGAAGACAGCGCCATTGTCTCCCACGCCACCATGAACAGATACGCGTCGTCGGCAAGCATCACCAGCGCCATCGCGGCGAGGAAAAAGTGATACTGGAGGCCGTACACGCCGGGTGCCGCGCCCTCGCCTTTGCGGAAATAACCGGCCGAATAAATGGAGATTCCGGCCGACGCAGCCCCGAGCAGCACCAGGAAAAATGCCGACAGGGCGTCCAGCCGCAGGTGAAAGGGCAGGCCGGGCAGCCCCAGCGCCAGGGTGGCCGTCTCCGGCCGCTCTCCCATGCCGGCCAAGCCGGCACCCGCCAGGACCAGCCCGCCCACTGCACCCAGCGGAAACAGGACATGCCCTACAAAACGCAGATCAAGCGGGGCGAACAGACCGAGAACGCCCAGCGCGATCCAGAATACGATGACGCCGAGCATCACATCTATCGGCAGGGGGCTAAACAGGATCGCTGTAAGACTGTCCATCATCGGCTTTAACAATAGCACCATCTGCTTGCATCTGTCATCCAGCGCATGGCGATCAAAAGCACAGCAGCGTCAGCTACCCAGGCTAGGAACCTGTCGCTTTCAACGCGTCCGGGTGCCAGCCCAGCAGCGCCAGCAGCACGAAGAATCCCAGCACATAGCCTAGCGGCACGAACCAGCCCTGTCTTAGCCACTGCCAGGTGTTTTTGGCTTCCGGGAAACCATTGCAGATGGCCACCCCGGCGGACGAACCGAACCAGATCATCGACCCGCCATAACCCACGGCGAACGCCAGCATGCCCCAGTCGTAGCCGCCCTGCTTCAATGCCAGTGCGGTGAGCGGAATATTGTCGAACACCGCACTGACAAAGCCCAGGCCCAGCGTGGTGTGCCAACCGGCTAGCGGCAACGCGGCCACCGGCATGAGTGACGCGGCCAGCACCAGCGCAATCAGGAACAGCGCGCCCTTCCAGGCGTTTTTCGCCTCAGCCCAAGGGATGGGATGGAACAGGCCGCCGATCAACACTGCGATCCACGCCCCCAGCGCGGGGAAATCCACCAGTACATTGCCCGCCACCGCGCCGCCGATAATCAGCGCCGCCACCAGTACGCGCGTCAGCACCACCACGCCGAGGATGCCCAGCTCTTCAGCGTCCAGTTGCGCGCCCGGGCGCGGGTCGGCCTGGATCGGCTGATGGCGGTGCTGGGCGCGGCTGGCGAACACGCCCACCACCAGCAGCGCCACGCCCGACGCGATAAACGCATCGGCGACATGCGGCGCGGGCACGCCGGCGATCCACATCATGGTGGTGGTGGTGTCGCCCACCACTGAACCCGCGCCACCGGCGTTGCTGGCCGCCACAATCGCTGCCAGATACCCCACGCTGACGCGCCCGCTGAAAACCTTGCGCGCCACCACGCCGCCCAGGATGGCGGCGGCGATGTTGTCGAGAAAAGTCGACATCAGCGCCACCAGCAACAGCAGCACGAAGCCGCCCTTCCAGTCGTCCGGGAGGATACGCGGCATCAGGTCGGGCACGCCGGAATCCTCGAAGTGCTTCGCCAGTATCGCAAAGCCCAGCAGCAGGCCGAGCAAGTTCAGCACCAGCATCCATTCGCGCAGGAAATGTGCCCCCAGCGCATAGTCCAGCGCCAGCCATTTATACGCACAGATCACCGTCAGCCCGGCCAGCGCGATGGGCAGATTGTGCTGATGCAGCACCGCCACACCCAGCAGGGTGAGCGCGAACAGGATGAATTCGACGGGAATGCCGGCAATCATGTTTGGCTGGTGCGGCTGGATGTTGCCGTTAACGCCATGCCCTTACTTGCCGGGTGTGGACTGGTACAGGAACGCATCGGCAAAAAATTCGTCTTCCGGCAGGCCGTGCTGAAGAAAGGTTTTATGCGCGGCATCCACCATGCCCGGTGCGCCGCAGGCATACACCTGGTAGCCGGACAAGTCCGGGAAATCCTGCAGGATGGCGTCGGCGACCAGTCCGGTACGGCCAGGCCAGGCATCCTCCAGGGCAGGCTCGGACAGTACCGGGATGAAGGTGAAGTTGGGATATTCCTGCTGCCACTGGCCGGGCAGCTGCGGCATGTATAAATCACGTAGCTGGCGTGCGCCCCAGTACAGTACCATCTCGCGGTCAATGTGGTGGTGGAAGGCGTGTTCCAGCATGGCCTTGACCGGGGCAAAGCCGGTGCCGCCGGCCATGAAGATAATGGGTTTGTCGCTGTCTTCGCGCAGGAAGAAGCTGCCCAGCGGGCCTTCGAAGCGCAGGATGTCCTTCTCTTTCATGCGCGTGAAAATGTGCTCCGAAAATTCGCCGCCCGGGATATGGCGCACATGCAGCTGCAGATAGTCATCGTTGTGCGGCGCATTGGCGAGCGAGAAGCTGCGGCGCTTGCCGTCCTTGAGCAAAATATCGATATATTGCCCGGCGAGGAATTGCAGGCGCTCGTTGGCAGGCAGTTTGAGGTGCAGCGCCATGACATCGTGACCAAGCCGTTCCAGCTTGTGTACGCGGCACGGCAGGGTTTTGATCTGGATGTCTTTGGCGGCGCCGACTTCGCGGCACTCGATGCTGATGTCGCTGAGCGGACGTGCCACGCAGAACAGCGCCTTGCCCGCGTCGATATCGGCGTCGGACAGTGCGCCGGACTGGTATTCGCCGTAATCTATCTCGCCCGACACCAGCTTGCCCTTACAGGTGCCACAGGCGCCGTTGCGACAGCCGTAGGGCAGCATGTAGCCTTCGCGCAGCGCAGCGGCGAGGATGGTTTCGTCGTCATCCGCATGAACAATGTGGCCGCTGGGCTGAATGGTAATCTGGTAGGGCATGAACTTCCTCTAAAATACACTAATGGCAAATATTCTGATTATCGGCTGCGGCGATGTGGGCTTGCGCTGCGCACGCCTGCTGGCGCCACGACACCGGCTGTATGGATTGGCGCGTACGCCGCAATCGGCACAGCGCTTGCGCGAAGCGGGCATTACCCCTGTCCGCGGCGATCTCGACGACCATGCCAGCCTGGCGCGTCTGTCGGGTGTCGCGGACTGGGTGCTGCACTTCGCACCGCCGCCCGCCTGCGGTGAGCACGATATGCGCACGCGCAAGCTGTTGTCGATACTGGGAAAAAGCCGGATTTTACCACGCCGGCTGGTGTACATCAGCACCAGCGGCGTATACGGTGACTGCGCGGGGGCATTGATTGATGAGACCCGTCCACCGCGCCCGCAAAATGCACGTGCGCGACGGCGGCTCGATGCCGAGCAGCAGGTGCGCCGCTGGGGACGGCGCAACGGAGTGGCCGTCAGCATTCTGCGGGTACCGGGGATCTATGCTGCCGAACGACTACCGATCGAACGCCTGCAACATGGCACGCCTGCGCTGCGTGCCGAAGACGACGTGTTCACTAACCACATCCATGCCGATGATCTGGCACAGATTGCGATTTATGCGTTATTTCATGCACGCGCCGGACGTATCTATCATGCCAGCGATGATAGCCGTATGAATATGGGAGATTATTTTGCGCGGGTTGCAGCGACCTTCGGTCTGCCCGCTCCGCCACGCATCACGCGCGCCGAGGCCGAGGCGACACTGCCCGCGCCGCTGCTGTCATTCATGCGCGAATCCCGGCGCCTGCTTAACCAGCGTATCAGGTCGGAGCTGGGTGTGCGCCTGCTGTATGCGGATGTGGATGCATTTCTTAAAACACAGCGCCCAGCCGGGTAAGCGCAGTGGAGTGTTGCCAGGTACCGGGGTTTATTTTTTCAGGCTGTCACGGATTTCACGCAGCAGCAATACCTCCTCTGGAGGGGCTGCCGGAGCGGCAGGCGGGGCAGATTTTTGCAACTTGCTCATCGCCTTTAGCGCCACAAAAATAGCCAGTGCTATGATCGTGAAATTAACGACGGAATTGATAAAGACGCCGTATTTAATCAGCGGGGAACCCGCTTTTTCTGCCAATTCCAGGGTGTCGTACGTCTTGCTGCCAAGGTTGATATAGAGCTCCTTGAAGTCTACGCCGCCTACCAGTTGGCCGATGACAGGCATGACAATGTCTTTGACAAACGAATCCACTATCTTGCCAAATGCGCCCCCAATAATGACCGCAATCGCCAAATCAACCACATTACCCTTAATGGCAAATGCTTTGAACTCGCTGACAAAACTCATGGCAACTCCTTCCGGTTTGAGTTATTTCGGCTAGCTTTTGGTAGCCCGCCCGCTGCAGTTTAGCAGCGTTATAGAATCAGCCTGTCAGCTTTCAAGGTTTATCACTGATTGTTAAATAAACAAAAAAGACAACCTGCGGGTTGTCTTTTTTGTCTGCCGCAAAGCACAACTAGCTGCGCTTGCGCAGCTTCTGGATTGCCGCAATCTGTGCAACCGCCTCGGCCAGTTCAACCTGCGCCTTGGCGTAATCCATTTTCGAAGCATGATTGCGCATCGCTTCTTCGGCATGGCGTTTCGCTTCCAGCGCCTTGGCTTCATCCAGATCGTGGCCACGAATGGCAGTATCTGACAGGATGGTCACGACATGCGGCTGCACTTCCAGCATTCCGCCGGATACATAAATCACTTCTTCTTCGGCAACGTCAGGCTTTTTGATGCGCACCGAGCCGGGCTTGATGCGCGTCAGCATCTGGGTATGACGCGGGTAAATACCCACTTCGCCCATTTCCGCCGGTACCACCACGTATTCTGCGGTGCCGGAGAACAATTCTGCTTCTGCGCTGACGATGTCTACATGAATGGTCATGGCCATAAATCTCGCTTCCCTGTGTTGCGTTCAGCGGGTGCAGGCAGCGTCTGCACCCTGACTGGGATTACTGGATGGTCTTGGCTTTCTCGACGGCTTCTTCAATGGTGCCGACCATGTAGAACGCCTGTTCGGGCAGGTGGTCGTATTCACCGTTGACGATGGCCTTGAAACCGCTGATGGTGTCTTTCAGCGACACGTACTTGCCGGGCGCGCCGGTAAACACTTCGGCCACGAAGAACGGCTGCGACAGGAAACGCTGGATCTTGCGCGCACGCGCCACCGCCAGCTTGTCTTCGGGCGCCAGTTCATCCATGCCCAGAATGGCGATGATGTCGCGCAACTCTTTGTAACGCTGCAGCACCGACTGCACGCCGCGCGCCACGCTGTAATGCTCTTCACCCACCACCAGCGGATCCAGCTGGCGCGAGGTGGAGTCGAGCGGGTCCACGGCCGGGTAGATCCCCAGTTCGGCCACCTGGCGCGACAGCACCACGGTGGCATCAAGGTGCGCAAAGGTGGTCGCCGGCGACGGGTCGGTCAAGTCGTCGGCAGGCACGTACACGGCCTGGATCGAAGTGATGGAGCCCTTCTTGGTGGAGGTGATGCGCTCCTGCAGGCGCCCCATCTCTTCCGCCAGGGTAGGCTGGTAGCCCACCGCAGACGGCATCCGGCCCAGCAGCGCGGATACTTCGGTGCCGGCCAGGGTATAGCGGTAGATGTTGTCCACGAACAGCAGCACGTCGCGGCCTTCGTCACGAAAGTACTCGGCCATGGTCAGTCCGGTCAGCGCCACGCGCAGACGGTTGCCCGGCGGCTCGTTCATCTGGCCGTAGACCAGGGCCACCTTGTCCAGCACGCCGCCGTCTTTCATCTCGTGGTAGAAGTCGTTACCCTCACGGGTACGCTCGCCCACACCGGCAAACACCGAGTAACCGCTGTGCTCCACCGCAATGTTGCGAATCAGTTCCATCATGTTCACGGTCTTGCCCACGCCAGCACCCCCGAACAGGCCGACCTTGCCGCCCTTGGCGAACGGGCAGATCAGGTCGATCACCTTGATGCCGGTTTCCAGCAGTTCGTTGGACGCCGCCAGTTCGTCAAAGGCCGGCGCCTTGCGGTGGATGCCCCAGCTGGTTTCGTTGCCGATCGGGCCCATGTCGTCGATCGGCTTGCCCAGCACGTCCATGATGCGGCCCAGGGTTTTAATCCCCACCGGCACGGAAATCGCCGCGCCGCTACCGCTCACCAGCATGCCGCGGCGCAGGCCGTCGGTGGTGCCCATGGCAATGGCACGCACGATGCCGTCACCCAGCTGTTGCTGAACTTCCAGGGTCAGCTCGGGGGTGTCCATTTTCAGTGCGTCATAGACCTTGGGCAAGCTGTCGCGCGGAAATTCCACGTCAACCACCGGGCCAATGATTTGTACGATTTTGCCTTGACTCATCGTCGTTCCTTGAAATAACAAAATTGCTTAAACGGCCGCGGCACCAGCCACGATCTCGGAGAGTTCCTTGGTAATCGCGGCCTGGCGGGTCTTGTTGTAAACCAGCTTGAGCTCTTCGATCACGTTTTTGGCGTTGTCGGACGCCGCTTTCATTGCCACCATGCGCGCACTTTGCTCGCTGGCCATGTTTTCGGCTACCGCCTGGTAAATCAGCGCCTCGATGTAGCGCGTCAGCAAGGCATCCACCACCGATTTGGCATCCGGTTCGTAGATATAGTCCCAGTGGTGCACGGGCTGGTCGCTCGGCTCGGCAGCCAGCGGCAATAACTGGGTCAGCGTTGGTTCCTGCTTCATGGTGTTGACGAAGCGGTTGTACACTACATGGAGCGCATCAATCCGGCCTTCCATGTAGGCATCCAGCATCACCTTGACCGGCCCGATCAGCCGGTCCATGTGCGGTGTATCACCCAGCGCAATCATGTGCGACACTACGTTGGCACCGGTACGCTGCATGAAGCCCAGCCCCTTGTTGCCAATTGCGGTGACATCCACGCCCAGTTTGGCGCCATCCCACTGTTTCATCTTGTTCACCACCAGGCGCAGCACGTTGGTGTTGAGGCCGCCGCACAAACCTTTGTCGGTGGTGACCACGATCAGGCCGACGCGCTTTTCGCTATCGCGCTTGACCACGAACGGGTGCTTGTACTCCGGGTTGGCCTGGGACAGATGGGCAGCCACGTTGCCGATCTTCTCGGCGTAAGGGCGCGCAGCGCGCATGCGTTCCTGTGCCTTGCGCATTTTCGCAGCCGCCACCATTTCCATGGCGCGGGTGATCTTGCGCGTATTTTCCACGCTCTTGATCTTGGTGCGTATCTCTTTTCCGGCAGCCATGATTGCTTTCCGATCAGTAGACGGCGGAGGACTTGAAGGCCTCGATGGCCTGGGCCAATGCCGCCTCCGTGTCCGCCGCCATGTCGCCGCTGCTCTGGATTTTGTCCAGCAGGTCGCCATGCTTGTCTTTCACGTAGGAGGCCAGCGCCGCTTCAAACGCCAGCGTCTTCTTCACCTCCACGTCGTCCATGTAGCCCTTGTTCACCGCAAACAGGGTGAGCGCCATTTCCGCGACGTTCATCGGCGCATACTGGTTCTGCTTCATCAGCTCGGTGACCAGCTTGCCGCGTTCCAGCTGCTTGCGCGTCGCTTCGTCCAGGTCGGAGGCGAACTGGGCAAATGCCGCGAGTTCGCGGTACTGCGCCAGCGCCAGGCGGGTACCGCCGCCCAGCTTCTTGATCACCTTGGTCTGCGCGGCGCCGCCGACGCGGGACACCGACAGGCCGGCGTTGATCGCGGGACGGATACCGGCGTTGAACAGGTCGGTTTCCAGGAAGATCTGGCCGTCAGTGATCGAGATCACGTTGGTCGGAACGAACGCAGAGACATCGCCCGCCTGGGTCTCGATCACCGGCAATGCGGTGAGCGAACCGGTTTTGCCTTTGACCGCGCCACCGGTGGCTTTTTCCACATAGTCGGCGTTGACGCGCGCGGCGCGCTCCAGCAGACGCGAGTGCAGGTAGAACACGTCGCCGGGATACGCTTCACGGCCGGGCGGACGGCGCAGCAGCAGGGAAATCTGGCGGTACGCCCAGGCTTGTTTGGTCAGATCGTCATAGACGATCAGCGCGTCTTCGCCGCGGTCGCGGAAGTATTCGCCCATGGTGCAGCCGGCGTAGGGGGCAATGTATTGCATCGCGGCCGAGTCGGACGCGGTCGCCGCCACCACGATGGTGTGACCCATCGCGCCGTGCTCTTCGAGCTTGCGCACCACGTTGGCAACCGACGAGGCTTTCTGGCCCACGGCGACGTAAATGCAGATCACGCCGGTGCCTTTCTGGTTGATGATCGCGTCCACGGCAACGGCGGTCTTGCCGGTCTGGCGGTCGCCGATGATCAGCTCGCGCTGGCCACGCCCGATGGGCACCATGGCGTCCACCGACTTCAGGCCGGTTTGCAGCGGCTGGGTCACGGATTGACGCGCAATCACGCCAGGCGCGATTTTTTCAATGGGGGAGGTCAGCCGGGTGTTGACCGGGCCCTTGCCGTCAATCGGCTGGCCCAGCGAGTTCACCACGCGCCCGATCAGCTCGGGGCCGATGGGCACTTCCAGAATGCGGCCGGTGCACTTGACCGTGTCGCCTTCGGTGATGTGTTCGTATTCGCCCAGCACCACGGCTCCGACGGAGTCGCGCTCCAGGTTCAGCGCCATGCCGAAGGTGTTGCCGGGAAATTCCAGCATCTCGCCCTGCATCACGTCGGACAAGCCGTGGATGCGCACGATACCGTCAGTCACCGAAACGACGGTGCCCTGGGTGCGCAGCTCGGAGGCCGCGGCCAGGTTCTGGATTTTGCTCTTGATGAGATCACTGATCTCGGTGGGATTGAGTTGCATTGATGGCTCCTAGACGGAATCTCTTAACGGGTTAGCGCGTACGCCATGCCTTGCAGCTTGCCGCGCACCGAGGCGTCATACACTTCGTCACCCACGGCAACAATGACGCCGCCAATGAGCGCGGGGTCAACGGTGACGCTGGCGTTGATTTTGCGCTTGAAGCGGCTCTCCAGGCGGGCAGACAGTTCGGCCAACTGGGTGGCGCTGAGGGCAAACGCGCTGGTGACCGCCGCATCCAGCACGCCGCCTTCGCTGGCCCTGAGCGCTTCAAACTGGGCGACGATTTCAGGCAGCACGCCGAGGCGGCCATTTTCGATCAGCAGCTTGATGAAGTTGCCCGCTTCTGCCCCGAGCTTGTTTCCGCACACCGCGAGAAACAGGCTGCCAAGCTGCTCGGCGCTGACCCGGGGGTCGGCCGCCAGGCGCTTCATCTCGGGATCGGCGGCCACGGCGCTGGCCAGCGCCAGCTGCCCGGACCAGGCATCCAGCGCGCCCGCCTGTTTGGCCAGGCTGAACACGGCTTGTGCGTATGGTCGGGCGATGGTTGCAATTTCTGCCATGGTCACAGCTCGTTCTTGATGGCGTCGAGCAACTCGGCATGGGCTTTGGCATCGATTTCGCGGCGCAGGATTTTTTCTGCGCCGGCAACCGCCAGCCCGGCCACCTGGCCGCGCAGCGCTTCCCGCGCTCGCACGGTCTCTTGCGCAATGCTGGCCTGCGCGCCCGCAATCATGCGCTCGGCTTCAAGCTTGGCCGCAGCCTTGGCTTCTTCTACCAGCTGCGCCGCACGCTTGTCTGCCTGGGCAATAATTTCAGCCGCTTTCTGCTTGGCTTCATGCAGGTTTTCAACAGCCCGACGGGAGGCCAGCTCCAGTTCGTGCTTGCCGCGCTCACCAGCGGCCAGACCGTCGGCAATCTGTTTCCTGCGCTCAGCCAACGCATTCATGATGGGCGGCCACACGAATTTCATGCAGAACCACACAAACACGAAAAACGTGATGGATTGCCCGATCAGGGTAGCATTGATATTCATGCCAGAACCTTTCTACGGTTAGTAAGTTCCAGCTTAGCCAGCCACTGCGAACAGCACGTACATGGCCAGACCAACAGCGATCATCGGCACCGCGTCAACCAGGCCCATGACGATGAAGAACTGGGTACGCAACATGGGGATCAGCTCAGGCTGACGTGCGGCACCTTCCAGGAAACGGCCACCGAGAATACCGATGCCGATCGAGGCGCCCAGAGCGCCCAGGCCCATCATCAGGGCACCGGCGATATACAGCACTGCGTGGATCATGTCCATTTGATTACTCCTCTGACTAAAGTTAAAGTGATTAAAGCGAAACCGGTGATTAGTGGTGTTCTTGATGCGCCATGTCCAGATAGACAATGGTCAACGTCATGAAAATAAACGCCTGCAAGGTGACAATCAGGATATGGAATACCGCCCAGCCCCACTGCAATGCCCCGCCGAACAGGCCAATGCCAAGACCGCCCCCGAACATCAGCGCGATCAAAATAAAGATCATCTCACCCGCATACATATTGCCGAACAGCCGCAGCGCCAGGGATACCGGCTTGGCAATCAGGTTGACACCCTCGAGGAAAATGTTGGCAGGCAAGCCCAGCTTGCCAAATGGCTGCAGGGTCAGCTCACCCACAAAGCCACCCACGCCCTTCATCTTGACACTGTAGTAAATCACCAGGAAAAACACCGCGATGGCCATACCGAATGTCGCATTGGGATCGGTACTGGGCACCACCTTGAAAAACGGCAAACCAGCAAGATGCGCAATCTGCGGAACCCAGTCCACCGGCAGCAGGTCCATTAGATTCATTAACAGAATCCAGACAAAAATGGTCAATGCCAGGGGTGCCACCAGCGGGTTTTTGCCCGAGAAAGAACCACGCACGCTGGTATCGATGAATTCAACAATCCATTCGACAAAATTCTGCAAACCGTCCGGCACACCTTTGCTGGCACGCTTTGCCACGAGACGGAACAGGAACAGGAAAAACACGCCCAGCACCAATGACACGCCCAGGGTGTCCAGATTGATCGCCCAGAACCCCATGACCTTGGCTTCCTGGGCGCTGTGCGCAAGGTGCCAATGCGCCTCGCCCGGCAACTTGCCATAAGTCAGGTTTTGCAGGTGATGCTTGATATATTCCGAAGAAGTGAGTGCTTCAGTTGACATAGCGCTGCTCTAAATATTTAATAATCAATCTTCAATGTGTCGGACCCCGCTTATCGTGACGCCGACAAGCCAGGCTAATTGTCCCAGCACAAACCCCGCAATCAAGGCCAGCGG
Source organism: Sulfuriferula plumbiphila (assembly GCF_009938015.1). NCBI lineage: Bacteria > Pseudomonadati > Pseudomonadota > Betaproteobacteria > Nitrosomonadales > Sulfuricellaceae > Sulfuriferula > Sulfuriferula plumbiphila. The sequence goes on from NZ_AP021884.1 coordinate 3,443,999, forward strand.
GTCAAGCTTCAAGACGCCCATGCCCAGCGCCAAAAAGGCCACCACCAACACAAAGCGCTCCAGGCCGGTGCGGTATAGCATCCGCAAATCCTGCTGCACATCGGTATTGATGAGCCGCCTGGCGGCGCGCATGCGCCAGGCCAGCACAGCGCTATTGGCCAGCGCAACAAAACCGCCAAATACCACTGCAAAGGCCGTCGCCTGTCCGGATACCGCGTAAACCGGCATCGTCGCCATCAGCACAAGCACCCCCTGCACAAGCAGGGCTCGGCGGATGAACAGCTTAGGCTTTGGGTGTTGCGGAATTGTTGCGCGCATTCAAGCCACAGACGGGCATGCCCACCTGTAAATAGACGCGGATGATACCTTAATTAGCATACCTAATGCAATGATTAGATGGCTTGATGCTGCGATGAGGAAATCCGTGGCACTCATTGCAGCAGCGCTGTGGGGTTGTCACTGCACCCGGGATAGTTGTTTAGAGCTTGTTGAGTATGCTTTCCAGTTGTTCGTGGCTGACATATTCTATCGTCAGCCTTCCGGCTCCGCCCTTGCGCGACCGGATGTTGACTTGGGTACCCAGACGATCCGACAGTTCTTCTTCGAGGCGCTGTATATCCCGGTCTATTTTCCTGATGGCTGCAATAGGCGGGTTGAGCATTTTCCCAACCAGCCGTTCCGTCTCGCGCACCGAGAGTTGCTTTTGCACGACCACGTGCGCAGCTTCGTTCTGTTTGTTGTGAGTAAGCGCTAACAATGCCCGCGCATGACCCATGTCCAGCTGCTGCGTCATTACCATAGCCTGAACCGGCTTGGACAGATTGAGCAAGCGCAGCAGGTTGGTCACCGCGCTACGCGAGCGCCCTACCGCTTCTGCAGCGATCTGGTGGGTCATGCCGAATTCATCAATCAGACGCTGAATGCCGGTGGCCTCCTCCAGCGGATTGAGGTCTTCACGCTGTATATTCTCGATCAAAGCCATCGCCAGCGCCGCTTCGTCCGGCACCACCTTCACCACCGCCGGCACTGCGCTCATGCCGGCCAGCTGGGCGGCGCGCCAGCGTCGCTCGCCAGCGATGATTTCATAGCGCTCAGGACCCACCTCACGCACCAGAATCGGCTGCATCAGACCCTGTGCCTTGATCGAGTCCGCCAATTCCCGCAACGAGGCCTCGTCCATCCGGGTGCGCGGCTGGTATTTCCCGGGTTGCAGCTGAGTCACCGCTAAACTGCGCAACTCACCCTGCGTAGCGGGCGCATCTTCTCCACCCAGCAAGGCATCCAGCCCGCGCCCCAAACCTTTTAATTTCGCCATGGATTAATCCTCTTCTTTTGAGCTGGTGTGCGCTTACTTTAAATCAATGCTGCGCTGCAGAATCTCTGCTGCGAGACCATGATAAGCCAGCGCACCCCTGGAATTGCGGTCGTACGACAATACCGGGCGGCCATGACTGGGCGCTTCAGCCAGCCGTATGTTGCGCGGGATCACGGTATCGTAAACCTTGCTGCCGAAATGCTGCTTGAGTTGATCTGAAACCTGCTGGGCAAGCGTATTGCGCGGATCGAACATGGTGCGCAGCAAGCCTTCTATTTCCAGCCGCGGGTTGAGGTTGGCGCGTACTTTTTTAATTGTATTGACCAGATCGGACAGGCCCTCCAGCGCGTAATATTCGCATTGCATGGGAATCATCACCGCGTCAGCGGCAGTTAGTCCGTTCACCGTGAGCAGGTTAAGCGCCGGCGGACAATCAATCAATACGTAGTCATATTCCACCGTCACTGCCGACAGGGCTTTTTTGAGCCGGATCTCGCGCTGCGGCTGATCCACCAACTCCACCTCGGCACCCGCCAGTTCGCGGTTGGCCGGCAACAAGTCAAACTTGCCGCTGTCGGAATGCTGGCGCACCTCCGGCAAAGGCGCCAGCTCCAGCAATACATGGTATACGGTATGGCGCAGGCTGCGCTTATCCACACCGCAGCCCATGGTGGCGTTGCCCTGCGGGTCCAGGTCTACCAGCAGAACACGCTGCCCTAGCGCAGCCAGACTTGCGGCCAGATTGACGGCTGAGGTGGTCTTGCCTACCCCGCCTTTTTGATTGGTTACTGCCAGAATTTTTGCCATTACACCGCTTTCAGGATAATCAGATGACGCTGCGCATCCAGCCCGGGCACAGTCAATGGCACGACCCGCTCCACTTCGACTCCGGCCGGCAATTGTGCCAGCTCCTCGTCCGGGCGCACCCCCTTCATGGCATACCAGCGCCCCGCCGTAGCCAATAAGAGATGCGTGCAGGCTATGAATTCTCCAACCCCGGCAAACGCCCTGGAGATCACGCCATCAAACTTTTGTCCAGACTTGATCTCCTCTACCCGCCCGGAAGCTACCCGCACGTTGCTCAAACCCAATTCAATCACCGCCTGTTGCTGAAAGCTGGACTTTTTGTGGTTGCTATCTGACAGTGTGATTTCCCAGTCCGGGCGGGCAATGGCCAATGGGATGCCCGGCAAACCCGCACCGCTACCCACATCCAGCAAGCGGTTGACGCGAACATGCGGCAACACTGCGAGGCTATCCAGCAGATGGTGCGTCAGTATTTTTTGCGGATCGCGCAGCGCGGTCAGGTTATGCACGCGATTCCACTTCTGGATCAGGCCAAGGTATTGCATCAGCCTGACCAGCTGCTTTCCATCCAGCGCCAGCCCCAGCGAGCTGGCGCCCGCCTCCAGTTGCTGGTGCGGAGTCATGCGTAATTTTTATGTTGCGTAGCGGAGCCGGTCCGTTTCAAGTGCACCAGCAACACCGAAATTGCCGCCGGGGTTATCCCGGAAATGCGCGAGGCATGTCCTAAGGTTTCCGGCTTGTGGCGGTTGAGTTTTTGCTGCGCTTCCACCGACAAACCACGCACCGTGCTGTAATCCAATTCAGCCGGCAATTGCAGGCTTTCCTGGGCGCGACCGCGTTCGATTTCATCATGCTGGCGATCAATATAACCCTGATATTTGGCCTGAATTTCTACCTGTTCAGCCACTTGCTGGTCACTCACAGCGGGGCCCGCACCGGGCAAGCTCAATACACCCGCGTAATTTACATCAGGGCGGCGTAACAACTCGTAGAGATTGTATTCATGCTCTATCGGCTTGCCGAGAACGCGCAGCGCATCTGTCTCAACCAGTGTATCCGGGCGTACCCATATGCTGCGCAGACGCGCCTGCTCGGCCTCGATAGCATCGCGTTTACGCATGAACGCATCCCAGCGCAGGTCATCGACCACGCCCAGTTTGCGGCCCATTTCGGTCAAACGCAGGTCGGCATTGTCTTCGCGCAGTGACAAGCGATATTCGGCACGACTGGTGAACATGCGGTAGGGCTCGGTTACGCCCCGCGTGATCAAGTCATCCACCAGCACGCCCAAATAGGCCTGATTACGTTGCGGGCACCACGCCGCGCGCTCCTGCACGTACAAACCGGCATTGATGCCGGCCAGAATTCCCTGTGCGGCAGCTTCTTCGTAACCCGTTGTGCCATTGATCTGCCCGGCAAAAAACAAGCCGTGTATGGCTTTGGTTTCGAGAGAGCTTTTCAGTCCGGTCGGGTCAAAATAATCATATTCAATGGCATAGCCAGGTCGCGTTACATGGGCCTTTTCAAAGCCCTTGATGGAGCGCACCAGCGCCATCTGCACATCAAACGGCAAGCTGGTCGAAATGCCGTTCGGATATACCTCATGGGTGGTCAAACCTTCCGGCTCGACGAAAATCTGGTGCGAGGCCTTCTCGGCAAAACGCACTACCTTGTCTTCAATAGACGGGCAATAGCGCGGCCCTACACCGGCAATAACGCCGGTATACAACGGTGATCGGTCAAGCCCGTTGCGGATGATTTCGTGCGTTATTTCCGAGGTATGGGTAATCCAGCACGGCAGCTGGCGCGGATGCTGGGCGGCATCACCAAGGAAGGAAAACACCGGTACCGGGTCATCGCCGGGCTGGATTTCCATTACCGAATAATCCAGACTGCGCCCGTCCAGACGGGGCGGCGTACCGGTTTTGAGGCGGCCCACCGGCAAATTCAGCTCCCGCAGGCGGTATGCCAGGCTGACTGCGGGAGGGTCCCCCGCGCGCCCTGCCTGATAATTGGATTGCCCGACATGTACCAAACCCGCAAGAAAAGTGCCCGCAGTCAACACTACGGCGCGCGCATGAAATATCAGCCCCAGCTGGGTTTTTACGCCATTGACGCGCGCGCCGGCCAGCAGCAAATCGTCCACTGCCTGCTGGAATAGCCACAGATTCTGCTGGTTCTCCAGACGCTTGCGTATCGCCTGTCGATACAGTACGCGGTCGGCCTGAGCACGTGTCGCGCGCACTGCCGGGCCTTTGGAAGAATTCAGGATACGAAACTGGATACCGCCCTCGTCCGTCGCAGCCGCCATGGCGCCGCCCAAGGCATCCACCTCCTTTACCAAGTGACCTTTACCGATGCCGCCGATTGATGGGTTACACGACATTTGCCCGAGCGTCTCGATATTGTGTGTGAGCAACAGTGTTTTTTGGCCCATGCGTGCCGACGCAAGCGCCGCCTCAGTGCCGGCATGCCCGCCGCCTATCACAATCACATCAAACCGTTCAGGGAAATTCATGGATTTTTGTCCTGCAGGACGCAAGTACACAAGACTCGGAATGATACGCCGAACCCGTACAAAGGTTAAGTTTGTTTCACGTGAAACATTGCGAACATCCATTTTTGAAACCCGCCTCAAAAACGACCAGCGCATGGGCGCTATGGCGCATTATTTTGCACCACCCAATACCCTGGGATGGATAGCGCGGCATTCGCTCGATGCAGCGCGTTCTGAGCGGTTTTGGCTTTTCTGACCTATTTTCCGATACAGAAACGGCTGAAGATTTCCCCCAGCAAGTCGTCGGCGCTGAATTCACCTGTGATTGTGGACAAGGCGTTTTGTGCCAGTCTCAATTCTTCAGCAAAGAATTCCAGTCTGCCACCAGCCGCTCTGGCCCGCTCGATATGCTGGGCTGCTTGCGCCAAAGCAATCAGATGACGGTCGCGCGCCATGAATAAACCTTCTCCCTCCGGCTGCCATCCGGCAATTTTGAGCAACTCCGTGCGCAAGATATCTATCCCCTCACCGGTCTTGGCTGATAGATAGAGGTCATTGCCCCGCCTGCAGAAAGTTTCATGGCCAAGATCAATTTTGTTATGGATGGTCAATAACGGCAGCGTGCCTGGCAGCGCTGCGATGATATCCTGCTCTGCCGCAGTGACGCCATGCTGCACATCAACCAGCAATAACGCCACCGAGGCCTGGCGTATCGCTTCCCAGGTGCGTGCAATACCGATGCGCTCGACTTCGTCCTCGGTTTGACGCAGTCCCGCCGTATCAATAATGTGCAGTGGCACACCCTGTATCTGAATGGTTTCGCGCACCGTGTCGCGCGTCGTACCGGGGACCGCCGTGACAATCGCCACATCCTGCCCGGCGAGCTGATTGAGCAGACTGGATTTACCAACGTTAGGCTGTCCAATCAAAACCACACGAATCCCCTCGCGCAGCACACTGCCCTGGCGCGCGCCAAGCCTGGTTTTTTCCAGGGCGCCCTGTATTGCGGCCAGTTTGCCAAAGGCATCCGCGGCCTTCAGGAAATCAGTTTCTTCTTCGGGGAAGTCAAGCGTGGCTTCTACAAGCATACGCAGATTGATCAGTGCATCCACCAGTTCATGGATGCGTTGCGAAAATACGCCGGTCAAAGAGCGCAATGCACAGCGCGCCGCCTCTGCCGATGCCGCATCAATCAGATCCGCCACGCTCTCGGCCTGGGCCAAGTCAAGCTTGTCGTTCAGATATGCGCGGCGGGTAAATTCTCCGGGCTGCGCAGGACGTGCGCCCAATTCGAAACAGCGCGACAGGATGAGCTGCAATACGGCCGGACCGCCGTGACCTTGCAGCTCGAGCACATCCTCACCGGTAAACGAATGCGGTGCAGGAAAATACAGGGCGATGCCCTCATCCAGCGCATCGCCCTGACTGTCGCGGAATCTGCATAGCCGGGCTAGGCGTGGTTTGGGCTCATGCCCCAGTATGGCTTTGGCAAATAGCGTTAGTTGTTTCCCGGAAATGCGTACTACGCCGATGCCGCCGCGCCCTGGCGCGGTAGCAACCGCAGCAATGGTGTCGTTATCAGTGCTTGCCATGGCCGGTCTTGGCGGCCTCGACACGGTGGGTGATGTACCATTGCTGGCTAATGGATATCAGATTATTCACCAGCCAGTACAACACCAACCCTGCCGGGAAGAAAAAGAAAAATATGCTGAACGCTACCGGCATAATCATCATGACCTTGGCCTGGATCGGATCCGGGGGGGTGGGGTTCAGGCGCGTCTGGATCAGCATGGTAATCCCCATGATAATCGGCAGCACATAGTACGGATCGGGTGCAGACAGGTCATGTATCCACAGCACGAATGGCGCCTGGCGCATTTCCACGCTGCCCAGCAGGGTCCAGTACAGCGCAATAAACACCGGTATTTGTACTACCACCGGCAGACAGCCGCCGAGCGGGTTGATTTTCTCGGTTTTGTACAAGTCCATCATGGCCTGGTGCAGTTTCTGGCGATCGTCACCGTACTGCTCCTTGAGTCGCTGCAAGCGTGGTGCCAGCCCACGCATCTGCGCCATGGACTTGTAACTCTTCGCGGAAAGCGGGAAGAACATTAATTTGATCAGAATGGTCAGAATGACGATAGACCAGCCCCAGTTGCCAACAAACTGGTGGATTTTCTGCAAAGTCCAAAATATGGGCGCGGCGATGGGTGTAAGCCAGCCGTAGTCCACCACATAATCCAGCCCGGGCGCCAAAGCGGTCAAGGTTTTCTGCACCTGCGGCCCAGCGTATAACGGTGTAGAAAACCTCAGGCTGGCTCCCGGTTGCACGTTACCCTCTGGCATGATGACGCCTGCACTATATAAGCCATCGCCCGCCGGCTTGGTGTAGAACTCGCGCTTAGGTCCGTTCTTGGGCAACCATGCCGACACGAAGTGATGCTGAACCATGCCGATCCATCCATCGTTGGCGTAGCGGGGATAGTTCTGCTCTCCCTTGTCTATTTGCTTGAAGTCCACCTTTTTGAATTTGCTTTGCTCGGTATACAACGCCGGGCCTGTGTAGGTGTGAATAAAATGCGACTCGCCCTCCGGCGCCTTGCCGTCACGCAGTAGTTGAAAATAGGCATAAACGGGTAGGGCAAGCTTGCCCGGGTTGGCTATCTGATAGCCAACATCAATCACGTAACTATCGCGGTGGAAGGTATAGGTTTTGGTAACTCGCACGCCGGTAACGGGGTCAGTCCAGCTAAGCGGTACCTGAAGCTTGTCTTGTCCAGGGGCCAGGGTGTAATTACCCGGGGTCAGCTGAAACAGCGTTTTATGGGTCGGCAGGCCCGCACCAATCAGACCGGATTGCGCAACGTATTCATGTCCGGGCATTTGTTCCAGTAGTTGCAAGGTTTTTTTCTTGTCTACGGCATCCTGGTAGCGCGTCAACGCCAGGCTACGCAAATCTCCGCCGTTTGCATCGATTTCGGCACGCAATACATCAGTGGTTACCACTGCGCGCGCACCATTTACCAGGCCCGGTGCAACCGCTGTCGGGGTCGGCGCTGCATGCTGCTGATCCAGGGTCGGTACGGGCGCCACGCCGGTTGTGGCTGCCTGTGTCGTAGTGCTTACCGTTGCTGAGGGTTGATCGTGTTTTTGCCAGTTCTCCCACAACATCAGCAAAGAGAAGGAAAATACGACAAACAGGATTAGTCTTTGGGTATCCATTTTGGCTTTGGAAATTTAGGGTACAGGATCATAACCACCCGGATGACGCGGGTGGCAGCGGGATAGTCGACGCATCGATAACCAAAAACCCTTGGCCGCACCGTGTTTGGTGAGCGCCTCGACAGCGTACTGAGAACAGGTCGGCGTGAAACGGCAATGCGTGCCCATCATGGGGCTGATCGCATATTGGTAAACCTTGACAAGGTATATCAGGAGCCGAGACATCGTTTGGATTTATGCAGCAATCGAAGCAATTCTTCGCGTACTTGCAAGACATTGGTCTTGTCGAACGGTTTCATGATGCGCACAATAATATCCAGTGACTGGATGTTATGCTGGTTTGTGCGAAATGCTTCCCGCACCGTGCGTTTAGCCAGGTTGCGCGCTACTGCGGTGCGCAATTCCTTTTTTCCAACGACGATACCCAAACGCGCATACATCAATTGATTGGGTTTGGCATAAACACGAACAAAACGGCCACTGTGCCCGCAACGAAAATTAAAAACGGATGAATATTCATCCGTTTTCAACAGCCGTGATTGCCTAGGAAAACGCCAGTCTTGCCTTCCAGCTACCGTTGCATGGTTGGCTATAATAGCCGACTCAAACTGCGAGACGGGCACGACCTTTGGCACGACGGGCCCGGATAACAGCACGGCCACCTTTGGTTCTCATACGAACCAGAAAGCCGTGGGTGCGTTTGCGGCGAATAACGGAAGGTTGATAAGTGCGCTTCATGACAAATCCCAGGGAAAATGATTCTGTAAAACACATTATTAGACTATTTTATTGCATTATCTGTCAACCTGTAATTATCTTGACTGCCTGTGGATAAGTTGGCTGCCGGGGGTTAGAATCTGCGTTCTGTGTTTTCTCCGGGTATGCGCTCACCCGCGCTGCAACGCTTCCATGTACCTCGAATCAATCTCCTATTT